>OY970223.1:0-3562638 GCA_963714015.1 Vulcanimicrobiota bacterium
AGGTACTTGAAGTTTTCGGAGAACGAGTAAGCCGGAAAATAGTCGTTCTGCTTCATCGGGCGCGTCCGCACGTCGTCTAGGACGGTGTAGCCATACGGGGTTCGGCAATTGGCCCGCAGGGCTTGAAAGTAGCGGTAAGCCGTCGTCCGGTATTTCTGGCGGCGCGTCAAGAACCAAAGGTCGAATGAGGAGTTCGGGTACTCCGGGCGCATCCAGTATTTTGGACTGACGATTGAAAGGTCCGCGTAATTTATGACCTCGGGAATCAGCTCGTACTTGTCGAGCAGTACGGTCCACGAGTCGTAGAAAGCCTCGCCCACGTCGCGATTCCCGCCTTTGGCCGCGAGCTCGGCGTAGAACGACGCCAGTTCGCTCATCGTCGTATCGGCGGTCTTGGCGCCCGTTTCGTAGTTGACCGTCCGGAACCAAAGATTGCCGTTGATGCGCTCGACTTTGTACTCGAGCAGAGCGTCGGTCAGCATGCGATACCAGTCTCGCGTCTGAGGATTTCCGAGCATCTGCCATCCGCCCCAGAGGTACTCGTAAAAGGAATCCACGGGTTCGTCCGGAGCGACGTCGTCCGTTCCGGCAAACTCGCCTTTTTCCACGTCGAAGTTCGTGCCGAGCAAATTCAGGGCGGAACGCTTGGATATGACCGTCTCATACGCTTTCATTGAAGCGTTCAGGTACTTTGGATCGCCCGTCAATCGCGAGAGGTCGCCGAACTCCAGGATGTTCGTGCCGATCTCGGCCAAATTCGACTGCGGGTCGCTCACCGCTCCCGTGCGCAGATTGGCAAAACGGTACGGCGCGCCGCTCGGCGATTTGGTGAAGCACGGCAACAGGCGATCCGCCAGATCCCGCGCCGCGTCCAGCAAAAAGCGTTCGTCCGTCGCGTAGTAGCCGGTGATGAGTCCCGCCACCATGCGAATCACTGCTTCGAACATCTGCACGTTGCCGTCGACGTCGAAATTCAAGTTCGAGCGCAGCCATTTGACGCATGCCGTCAGCTCGCCGTCGAGCCCCATGATGTAGAGCGTGTCCATTGCCTCGATGATCGAGAGCCCGAACGAGTGCCCGTCGACGAAGAAATCCTTCGGCTTTCCGGCGATCGGCGCAACCTCGTCGTAACCCCAAGCAAACCGCTTGTAGCCGGTCCAAGCGTGAAAGAATTCGTCGCGGACCTGCTTGGCGATCGTTTCCGGCGGCGGCAGCTCCTGCGCGTTCGCGAGCTGGGGGCAGCAGAATCGCCCCCGCAGAGGCCCCCAGAAACGCGCGGCGCGACCAGGGCGTCATGCAACCTCCATCGCGTCGAGCGACTGCGCGACCGCAACCAACGTACGGTCAACGTCATCGGCGGTATGCGCGGTAGAAACGAACATGACTTCGTTTTGCGAGGGCGGCAGCAGGATCTTTCGTCGACGCATCTCGTGATAGTACCTCGCGTAGCGCTTTTTGTCGGCGGCGAGCGCGTCGTCGTAGTTCCGGCTGGGCGCACCCGGCCGGAATTTGAAATCGACGATGGACTCGTGCTGCACGACTGCGTACGGAAGCGCGCGCTCACCGAAGATCCGCCGCAGACCGCCCGCAAGCCGTCTGCCCAGCGCATCCATTTGCGAATAGTATTCCGGATGCGACTCGAGCAGATCGAGGACGCGGTGCGCGGTTCCCACGCAAAACGGATTGCCGGCATGCGTTCCGCCGGTAAAGGTGCCGCCGCCCGGCGCGAGCACGCACATAATCTCTTCGCGTCCGCCGAACGCCGCTATCGGGAATCCGCCGCCCAGGATTTTGCCGACGACCGTCATGTCGGGCTTAACGCCGAGGCGACCCTGCGCGCCGCCTAGGCCGAAACGCAGCCACGTAATAACCTCGTCGAAAACGAGCACCGCGCCATAGCGGCCGGCGCGCTCGCGCAAGCCTTCCAGGAAACCGTCGGCCGGCGTAACGCAGCCCATGTTTCCTACGATGGGTTCGACGACGATCGCCGCCAAATCGCTGCACCGCAGGGCGATAGTCTCGTCAACGGACTGCAGATCGTTGTAGCGCGCGACCGCGACGTCGTCGCATAACGCCCTGCGGAATTCCGCTGCGGCGCGCGTCCGGAGTATGGGCCGAAGCTCCGGCATCGAGCAGCGCCAGGTCGAAGTGCCCGTGATAATTTCCGGCGAATTTCAAAATCAAATTACGGCCGGTATATGCGCGAGCGATCCGCACCGCACTCATTACCGCTTCCGTGCCCGTCGTGACGAAGCGCATGCGCTCCATCGAGGGCAGATGCCGGCGTACGCGCTCCGCGAGCCGGATTTCTTCGGGATGCGTCGATCCGTAAAGCATGCCGCGCTGCGCCAGTTCGTCGAGCCGTTCCGTCAGCGCGGGATGGTTGTGTCCGAAGAGAAGCGGCCCGTATGCCATGATGTAGTCGACGAACGCCTCGCCGTTTTCATCGTACGCGTATGCACCTTCGCCGCGTGTTTGGATGAACGGATCGCCGCCTACAGCCCAGCCCGAGCGTACCGGGGAGTCGCATCCGCCGGCGAGCACTCGTGCCGCGCGCTCAGCGAGCCCGGTTTGCAACTGCACGTTTCGAAGGTTCCTTTGCCAGCACTGTGCGGATTTTTTTCATCGCGGCGCTCGCATCGGGCGGCAATGCGAGGGCACCATCGGCGCGCGCCTGCACATTCCCTCCGCACTCCTGGACGCCCTGGGCGTCGAGGACGAACCGCGGGCGTCCCAGCTCCTTCGCAAACCGCATCGTCTGCATTGCCCCGCCGTCGCGCTCGCTCGCGACGAGCACAGTAGCCGCCGCGTGCGCGGCTTGCAGGCGATCGCGATGAACCAACGCCCACTTCGTAACGGGTTCGTCCGGCAGCCGTTCCGTGGCAACCGCTCCGCCGCGCGCGACGATCTCTTCTTCCAGTTCCTGATGCTCGCGCGGATACGTCACGCCGAGTCCGCTGCCGACGTACGCCAGCGTCGGAAGCTTGGCGTAAAGAGCTCCGTGATGCGCTGCTGCATCGATTCCCGATGCCAAGCCGCTGATTACCGCAACGCCGCAGATCCCGGCCAGTTCACGCGCGAACTCGAGTGCTTGCGGCGGAGGCGTGCGGCTTCCCACGATCGCGATGCCCATTTCGGGAAGAATGCCGCGCACGCATAAAAACGCCGGCGGATCTTCTAAATCGTGCAGTCCCTGAGGATAGAGCGGATCGCCGATCGTGACGATGACGGCATTCAGTCGCGCGAGGCGAGATGCGCCTTCGCGCGCTTGGTGCCTTGCGTGGGCGACCTTACGCCCCGATTCGGCCGCAATCCATTCGGCCAGCGACGGATCCTCACCCCGGGCTAAGGCGCGCAAGCGCCTGGCGGGCATGTGCATATAGGCTGCCGCCAGCAAGACGAGCTCCGCCTGCGAGATCGGTCGCATAAGAGTGACGCCTTCGCATCGCGAACTCCCGGCTCATGCCCCACATCGAAATGGAGATCGGCTCGCGGACCAATATTCGCGAGCTGGTCGCGCAGTTGCCCATCGCCGCCGACGTCCTTGAACGATTCGGTCTGCACTGCGCCGGCTGCGGCGTCAACAAATACGAAACGATCGAACAAGGCGCACTGGCTCATGGCCTGCGCGTGGAACCGATCGTCGCCGCGCTGGTGCAAGCACGGCTCTCGGGGTTCGTTCCGAACATCAGTGCACAGGACCGAACGCCGGCGCGCCGGGCACCGGGCGAATTCAAAGGCAAGGCGCGGATCTCGCACGTCGTGCCGGTGATGTCGGGTAAAGGCGGAGTGGGCAAGTCGTTGGTGACGGCTTTACTCGGACTTGGTCTTCGGCGCCGGAACCTGCGCGTGGGTATACTCGACGGCGACATCACCGGACCCTCGATTCCCAAGATATTCGGCCTCTCAAAACCGCTCGTCATCGAGGCGGATCCGAACGCGCCTAAGACGGCGCAAGGCAATCCGCAGCCGCTGATGATTCCGGCGCAATCGCGCACGGCGATCGAGATCGTGAGCTCCAACCTTTTGACCGACAAGGAAGACACCGCCATGATCTGGCGCGGACCGATTCTCTCCGGCGTCATCCGTCAGTTTTACGAACAGGTGCTCTGGAGCGATCTCGACTACTTGCTGATCGATCTTCCGCCCGGGACCTCGGATGCGCCGCTGACCGTCCTTCAGTCGCTGGCCATCGACGGCGTCGTGCTCGTGACGATGCCGCAGGCGCTGGCAACCATGATTGTCCGCAAGGCGGCGAATTTGGTCCACCAACTGCGCAAACCTATCTTGGGCGTCATCGAAAATATGTCGTACTTCGTCGCTCCCGACACGGGAACCAAGTACGAGATTTTTGGGCCGTCCTACGCCGATCGGGTCGCGGAACTGGCAAAGGCGCCTGTATTCGCTCGTCTTCCGATCGATCCGCGCAAAGCGCTGCTCGCCGACGAAGGCCGGGTCGAGGAGATCGACGATCCGGTCTGCGATCGGCTTGCCTCGGCGCTCATCGAGTCCATAGCCGCGCATCCGAAACCCAAGGAAACGATCTCTCTGATTTGAGTCCCGCCCGTTAAACGGAAATTATGCAGCAGCGGACGCTACGGCTTGGACGACCTGCGGCTCAACCGGCAGATCGGGATTCGAATATCCGGCGAGGATCGCGGACTGCGTGGACGTGTCCGGGGCGTGCTTGAGCACGTGATTCATACCCTGAACGATCACGAGCTTCGCCCGGGGATTGCCCTTTTGCAGATCCTGCGCGTCTTCGACGAAGACTTGAACGTCGGCGGTGCCCTGAACGATCGTCACCGGAATCTGCAATTTACCGATCTCCACCGACGGGTCGTATTTGAACCACGAGATGAGATAGGGCTGAATACTCTCGCGAAAGAGCGCTGCGAGCGGCGAACTGTTATCGTAGGGTACGGTTTTTCCGGCTTGCAGCGAGCTGATGATTGCATCGGCTTGCGCGTACATCGCGGGCGGAAGCTTCGGTTTGAGTTGTTCGCGAAGGACTGCCGGAGCGGGCCGCCCGGGGCCTTCGAGACTGACGTATGCGGCGGCCGGCGCGCGTTGGGCGGCGAGCATTCCCAATAGTGAACCTTCGCTGTGTCCGGCGATGATTGCACGCGAAAAGCGCCGATCGGCATGGATCATTTGCAGCCATGCTGCCGCATCGTCCGCGAACGTGTCGAAGCGCAATGCAGCTTCGCCGCCGGCCGGCGCGGCGGCCGCGCTTGCGCCGATGCCGCGCTTGTCGTATCGAACGCTCGCGAGGCCGTTTGCGGCGAGTGCCGACGCCAGCAGTTTATAGGTGTCGTCCTTTCCCGGCAGCCCCGGATTATTGCCGTTGCGATCGGTGGGGCCGGACCCGGCAATAATCAACACCGCAGCGAATGGTCCGGCGCCCGCCGGCGTGGTGAGCGTGCCGTAGAGCGTGCCTGTCGCAGTGGCGAGCGAAATATCGGATTCCGCCGCCTCGGCTCCGACGGGCAACCCGCACATGGTCAATGCGCCTCCTGCAATACCCAGAAAGGTCGAACGGTTCATACGGATCTCCTATCGTCGAAAATGCCCGAGGTTTCGCTTCGCCGTTCTCCGTCGCCCCACGTTTCGAGGACCGTGCACTCTTTGAATGAGACTCCGTCAAGCGGGTCACGATCGAGAATCACAAAGTCTGCCTGGAATCCGGGCGCGAGCACTCCGGTGTGCCGATCCGCATGAGCCAGTCGCGCAGCATTGTACGTGTACATCGTAAGCGCTTGCGCCGGCGTGAGGCGCTCGGAATCCTCGTGATGCCCGACGGCTGCCTGCAGGCCTTCCAGCGGCGAAAGGTTGCACACCGGACTATCGTCGCCGCCGCAAAGAATGCCGCCGGCGGATTGAATTCGCCCGAGCGCATTCATCGTGCGCATTCGCGCATTACCCAAGCGCGCCTCGTACATGCGCCCTCCGCCGCCCCAGAGCGCATCGAACTGCGGCTGCATCGAGAGGTAGATTCCGAGCCGGGCGCAGGCTTCGATATGCTCGGGAAGCGCGATCTCGAAGTGTTCGATGAAGTGGCGGCAGCCGCGGGAACTCGGCTTTCCTCCCAGCACGCGCTCCCACGTCGCGATGCATTGTTCGATTGCGCGGTCCCCGATGGCATGGACGCCGGCCGATATCCCGAGCGCCTCGGCATTGGCGAAGTAAACGTAGACCTCGTCGTCGCTGTAGCGTAATTCACCGTGAGAGTCCGTGCCGGCGAACGGCCGGGTAACCGCAGCCGTGCAACTGCCGATGGAGCCGTCTAAAAAGACGTCGCCGCCAACGTAGGGCAATCCCGCATCGCGCGCCAGTGCCGCGTCGGGCTCGCAGATCTTCGGATACCATTTCGCGGAAGGCAAAGATTTCAAGGCTTCGATTTCTCCGGCGTACTCGTCGCGCCCGAATCCGACGAGCTGCACGTGCAAATGCAAATATCCGCGCTGCAGCGCAAGCAAGGCGGCCCGCCGTTCGGCCTCGCGCCGCACGCGGCCGGGAAGCTCTTTCATGAAGCGCGTCTGCGCTTGCCAGTTGGCTTCCAGCGTCAGACGGCCGGTGGGAACGCCGTCGCCATCGCGCTCGATTCCGCGCATCTGCCTCGGCAGATGCAGCCAGTTCAGCGTTTTGCGATTCACCAAGCTGGAATGTCCGTCGATGCGTACGAGCAGCGCGAGCGAGTCCGGGAAACTGCGTTCCAAGGGCGCAGCGTCCGCGCTGGAGCCGTCGCGCCACGAGCTTTCGTCGAATTGCCCCGCCAGGATGAACTCGCCGCGCGGCAGGCGCGCCACTGCGTCGGAAAACTCGGCGTAATTGCGCACGCCTTCGAGGTTGCGTTCCTCGAGAAAATATCCGGTGTCCGTCAAATGAACGTGGCAATCCGCGAATGCCGGTAGAACGGTCGTGCCCTGAAGATCGATCCGATCGATTCCGGCGCCCGCCTGCAATGGGTCCAGTGAAAGAATCTTGCCGCCTTCGAGTATCATCCCGGCGTGGCGGGAATACGTCTGCTCAAACGGATGGTAGCGGTAAACGCGAGCGTTCGTCAGAACCTTCACCGCAACGGAATACTATGAAGAAACGCGACACTCTTTTAGCGGGCGCAGCCGTCTTCTGCGCAGGATATGCGGCCTGGCGCGCGGTTCAAGCCGCTTGGGCGTTCGTGCGTCCGGGGCGGCCGCTGGGGCAAGACGCCGCGCGGTACGGTGCGACGCGGCGCGGCTTGGCCG
Organism: Vulcanimicrobiota bacterium; assembly: GCA_963714015.1. Lineage (GTDB taxonomy): Bacteria > Vulcanimicrobiota > Vulcanimicrobiia > Vulcanimicrobiales > Vulcanimicrobiaceae > DASRDE01. The sequence continues at coordinate 7,248 of OY970223.1, forward strand.
TAACGGGAATTGCGCGCGGGCTCGCTTCCGCAGCGCTGCTGGCGTACGGCTCTCCCGGAAAGACGCTCGAACGCCGGGCCGATCGCGTCCCGATATGGCTTCGCCCTTCCGCCTTTGCGGTGCAGGCCGCACTCGTCGATGCGCTCGTAGAGCTTCCCGTTGACTTCGTCGAGGGCCACGAGCTGGAACGGCGTTACGGGCTCAGCGAACAGACGCCCGGGTCATGGTTAGAAGACTACGCTAAGCAGCAGGCGATTGGGATCGCGATAACCGGACTGCTTTCCGGGTTGCTCGGAAACGCGCTGCCGCGGTGGCCGCGTTCCTGGCCGTACATCGCAATGGCGGCAACGTTGCCGCGTCCTCGTACTGGCGAATCTGATCGTTCCTATCTATATACTGCCGCTGTTCAACACTTACGTGCCGCTGGAAGGGCCGCTCGAACGGCGCTTGCGCGCGCTGGCCGTCCGCTACGGCGTCGGCAACGCGCAGATTTTGCGGATGAACATGAGCAAGCAGACGAAGAAAGCCAACGCGTTCGTAATCGGGATCGGCAAAACGCACCGCATCGTCGTCGGCGACACGCTGGTGGAAAACTTCACGCCCGAGGAGATTGAGTTCGTCGTCGCTCACGAAATCGGTCATTACGTTGCGAAGGACACTTGGCGGCTCATCGCCCTGGGTGAACTCTCTGCGGCAGCAACGCTGTTCGGGAGTTATTTGTCGGTCGGCACCGCGAAGCCCAAGCAGCTGCGCAAACCGCGCACGCTCGCAAAGATCCAGTTCACCGCCGTGGCAATCTCGCAGATGCTGCGTCCCGCTATCTCGGCTTACTCCCGTTCGCGCGAATGGGCCGCGGATCGCTTCGCCGCGCGGGCAACGAACGCGCCAGCTACCGGGGCTTCGGCGTTCCGGCGCCTGCGCGATCAGAATCTGTCTGAAGACGAACAGCCGGCGTGGTTCGAGTTCATCTTCTCCACGCACCCTTCACTGCGCGCTCGCATCGCCGCTTTGGAGTCGGCCGCCCCAGCGCCGTAACCGCACAACTATGATGACACCAGTAGTACGGGTGAAGGACGAGTGCCCAGCCACGACGCGAGATCGGTTTTTTGCGTGACGTATTCGCCGCTGCCGAGCTCCCGGCGAAATTCGCCGAACGTTCCGTAGGCCTCGGCGAATGCGTCGTGCTTGTGAATCGACTCGTAGTTGACTTGGCTTGCGGAGACGAACGTGTCGTCTCCGAAGTCCTGGTACATGTCCAGCACGCTCGCCAAGATTCCGCGAACGACGTCTTCGACGAATTTTGGGTTGTGATGCGCTTTGTTGACGATAAAGAATTCATCCGGGCGCTTGAGCAAATCGTACGTTTCGCTCGACATTGCGCCTTCCACGATCTCGACCAAATCTTCCGCGTCCACCGCTTTCATCCGGTCGGGTGAACCCCCGATTAGGACGCTGCCCCTTCCGCGCTGGTTATGCGTTGCAACGGGCAGCGCGTCCAGAGCCCGATGCGCATCCCCCAGCGAAAATCCCGCATCCAAGAGTTCCTGAAGACTGTGCTCGCGCACCATCAATTGCGCGCACGGACAAGCCGTCATCCCTTCGGCCTCAATTCCCACGACACTGCGGGTGCCCGATTCATCGGCATGAGCGATGCCGACCAGCGTGTACGTTTCTTCGCCGCGCTTTCCGCTGACGGGCGTCCAGCGCTCCAGTCCAAAGTCTGCCCGCAGACGGACGTCCGCGCGAATCGCTCGCTGGGAGCGAACGATTTCTTTCGCGATCGCTTCGACGGTGCGTTCGATGCGCGCATTGCCGGTTTCACGCGCCAGCACGTCGAGGGCGGCCTCTTCGAGAATCTCGCTGAAGCGCGACATGTGCACGCCGGCTTTGTCGGGCGCGAGATCGGCGACCATCGTAAACTCGCCGTTGAACACCCGATCTTTGCCGTCAATGTTCAGGTGCACGATCCGGCGCACGCGCGAAACGCCGACGCGGCTGAGCGAAAGCCGCACGTCCGGCGCCTCTTCCTGACGGTTCGCGTCAAAGTGAAGGGAGCGCGTGCGGCGGCGCACGCCGTTTTCTTTGTAACCTGTGGCCAGTTCGCGCAGCGTTCGCTGCGTCGAGGGTTCGCGCAGGTCCGGAGCGATTTCCGAAAGCGGGATCAGATTGTAGCCGCGCGAGAGCAATTGCGGATGGACTGCGGAGTCGGACCATAGCACGTCGATGTCGATGGGACGTGCAGCGAGTTTGCGCGTGCTCGAACGGCCGACCGCCGCCTCCACGCCGGATGCAAAACGTTCGAATGCTGCGGCGTCCATTTCCGTGTCCAGCGCTGCTGCGAGATTTAGAAAAGCCGGCCCCTCTGCGCCCCCGGCGGGATCGCTCTCGTAAAAGGAGGAGACGGAGGCAACCAAGGTGCGGGTTCTCAGCCGCTGCAGGGCGCTCAGGATGTTTGCCTGGCGGTCGCCCAGGTTCGAACCGATCCCGATATAGATGCGCACGCCCGCCCCTTCGTCGCTCGGGCGTCCGCGCCCCGGGCAAGGAGCTCGGCGGTAAAAGGCAACCTGCCGCACACGGGCGGTTTCGTGAGATAATGACCGGGGGAGCATTTTGACATGCATGACGTGCGAAATGTCGGCAGCGCCGAACGGGCACTCTCGCTGGGAGCAGGCGGATTGCTGCTGGCCATTGCGTTGCGGCGGCGCGGAATTCTCGGCGCCGTAACCGCATCTTTGGCGGGCGAGCTCATCTATCGTGCCGTCACCGGGTCGTGTCCGGTGTACGGAGCGCTCGGCATGAACACCGCCGCTCACGATCGATCGAAGAACCCGCGCGCGAGCGTTCCATACGGTCGCGGCGTGCGCGTGGAACAATCGATCGCCGTCACGCGCCCGGCCGCCGAACTGTACCGGTTTTGGCGCAATCTCCAATCGCTTCCGCAGTTCATGCAGCACATCGAAGAAGTCACCGTACTTACGCCCACGCGTTCGCGGTGGCGCGTCCGAGCGCCGATCGGCAGCCGCGTCAGCTGGGAGGCCGAGATCATCAACGACGTGCCCGACGAACTGATCGGGTGGCGCTCGTTGCCCGGCTCGGCGATGCATCACGCGGGGTCGGTACACTTCGACGAACGCGACGGCCTCACGGAGGTCCGCGTAGTGCTCGAATACGCGCCGCCGGCACGCTACGTGGGTGCCTCGCTCGCCCGCATTCTCGGTGAAGAGCCGCACAAGCAGATTGCGGATGACCTGCGCCGGTTCAAAGGCATCGTGGAACGAGGGGAGCACGCAAGCCTTCAGTAATCCCCGCGCAGATGAGGCTGCGCGTTGCGGCCGGGTTCGCTCCGCCGCCGGCGTGCGGAGTTTTGCCGGGAATCCTCCGTTCCGCGCTGGTATCCCAAGGCAAGGCCGTTGAGCGGGTGCTGTTCCCCGGGATCTCACTCCAGCTCATGCGCTTTTCGCCGGAAACTCTGCTCGGGGACTGCCGCCCGCACGATTAGTGAGATGATGCAATCAGAACAGCTCTATCCGTTCATTCTGAAGCCCAAGCTGACGCCTGCGATCTGGGGCGGGGATGCATTGGTTCGGGACTTCGGCAAAAATGGCGATGCGAACGCCAAAATCGGCGAGTCTTGGGAGTGCTGGGACGAGAATGCGGTCTTGAACGGTGCGCTAAAGGACCGCACCGTCGCGCAGCTGCGCTCGCAGCTCGGCGCGGATCTGCTCGGCGATATCGATTCGGGAGCGATTTTTCCGATTCTCACCAAGATTATCGATGCGCGGGCATCCCTTTCCGTGCAGGTTCATCCCGGGGACGCATACGCGCAGCGGGTCGAACACCAGGCCAACGGCAAGACCGAGTGCTGGTACATTTTGGATGCCCAAGCCGGCTCGGAGCTTGTGATGGGTTGGGAGCGCGAAACGAGCCGCGAGGAATACGAGCGCCGCGTTGCCGACGGCACGTTAGGCGAGATCCTGCATCGCGTCGCCGTGCAACCGGGAGAGGCGTTCTACATTCCCGCCGGCACGCTGCATGCAATCGGCGCGGGAATCGTCCTCTTCGAGACGCAGCAGGCCAGCGATCTGACGTACCGCATTTTTGATTGGAACCGCATGGGCGCGGACGGCAAACCGCGCGAGCTGCACGTCGCCAAGGCGGCGGACGTTTTGGACTACCGGCAATCGCAGAGCCGTCCGATCGAGCCGGTGCCGTATGCCTTCGAGGGCTTCACGCGAACGGCGTTCATCGCCGACCGGCATTTCCTGGTCGAGCGAGTGACCGCAACGGAAACGGCCGCGACGATGAGCACGCACGGGCGGCCGCTGATCGTGATGGCGCTCGGCGATCCGTTGAAAGTGGCCTGCGACGGCGGCGAAGCGGAACTGCAGCCATATCAAACGGCCCTCATCCCCGCTGCCGCGGGTCACGCTGCCGTTTCAACCCCAGGAGAAAGCGCCGCGTTCATGTACGTTACGCCGCCCGCAAGCATCGACGAGGTTGCGCGCCGCTTCAAAGAAGCCGGCGTGGCGTTGCCGCAGATCGATCGCTTTTTAGCGCAATTCGCGCCATTGACTCCCGTGCGGTAACTTCTAATTGCGGCGAATTGCAGCCGCCGCGCGCTTTCCGCTCTCGAGTGCGCCGCCCACCGTGCCGCTTTCGCCCTTGCCCACGATAGCCTCTCCCGCGAAATAGAGTACATCGCCGACGGGACGCTGCAGCGTTTCATGCGCGTCGAGTCCGCCCGTGAGAAGATAACTATATGCGCCCAGAGCGTAGGGATCGCTTTGCCAGTCGTGCATATAAGCGCCTTCGAGTTCAGCGTAGAGCCGGTTTTCCGCAATGCCGAGCATGCGCGCAAAGCCTTCGACGGCGATACGGAAGATGGCCGAGGGTGTTTCGCCGGACAGCAAATCGGAACGGGGCCCGCCGGCCCATGCCGCGACGATTGGTGAAACGATCGGGTAGGTCGTCCAGTACGCCGGAAACGCTCCGGCCGGATCGTAAAAGAACGCCGCATCGCGCAATTTGTGGTCGTGCGCCGCTTCCCAAACCGGCCGCGAGAAACGCAGCACGACCTTGGTAACCGGGCCCATCGCAATCTTGGCGAGAGCGTCGCAGTATATGCGCGGAAGATCGGGCGAGAATTTTACCGTGCGCGATGCGAGTACGCCGATCGGAAAAGTCATCACGGCGCGCCGCGCTTGGAATTCGATGGCGCGATCGTGTTTGCGGGCACGAATCCGCACGCCGGCCTCTCCCCAAACAACGTCTTCGACGATTGTCTGCAGAGAGATCCGCGCACGCGACGGCTCTAGTGATGCGCCGAGCGCATTCATGAGCGGCGCATAACCGCAAGACGGCCGCCCCTGCACGCGATCGATGCCCGCTTCGCCGGTCCATTCCGCCGCGATACCCTGAATGCCGGCTTTCGCGGGATCCGCTGCGTCGAACCCTTCGACGACCATCCTGAGCCACTCCGCCGGCTCGGTGAACCGCGGATCGTTCTCGAAACGCGCGAGAAAGGCGCTGACGCTTTCGTCGGGCCCGTTCAAATCGACTTGCTGCATCAACTGAGCCGCAGCATCGAACGGATCGCCGCTCGACGATTGAAGTCTGCCGTCGCGCAGCTCCCAATTCGATCCGCCTTCTCCTACGGGCCCGGCCCCGATAGCGCGAAGCAGCTGCAGCGTAACCGGCGCTTCGCCATGAATGAATTCAGCGCCCAGTTCCATGGGATGCGATGTGCGCGGATCGAAACGAGTGAGGACTCTTCCGCCGACGCGGTCGCGCGCCTCGATGACCGCAACGCTGTGGCCGCTCTGCGCGAGATCGGCCGCCGCTGCAAGTCCCGCGGCGCCCGCGCCCAAGACTGCCACGTCGTACTCTTCCATAGTGCACGAATAGTTCAGCAGGCTCGGCGATGCCTCTGAGGCAACAACGCGGGCATGATTCGCATCGGCGGAGTATCGGCGGCCGAACTTGCAAGCGCATACGGCACGCCGCTCCTGGCGATCGACTACGACGTGTTGGACGGGGCTATCGGCGACTTCACCCATGCGTGCGCGCCGCACGGCATTGAAATCGCGTACGCGGCCAAAGCACTGCTGCTGGTCGCGCTGGCAAATCATCTTCGTCATACGGTTCTGCAGTTGGACGTGTGCTCGCTGGGCGAACTGGTCACCGCCGAACGCGGCGGGTTTCCCGCGGATCGGATAACCCTGCACGGCTGCGGCAAAACCGATCAAGAGCTCGATGCTGCAGCGGCGGGGCGCGCCTGGCCGGATCGTCGTGGATAACTTGCACGAACTGCAACGGCTCGCTGCACGCGCTTCGGAATTCTCACCGGTGCCCGTTCTGCTTCGCATCAATACCGGAATCGAGGCGCACACGCACCATTTCGTCCGTACAGCCGGGCCGAACTCGAAGTTCGGGTTCGATCCCGCCTCGCTTCCCGAAGCGATCGACATCCTCAAAGCCGCCGCGGCGCTGCGCTTTATTGGCCTGCACGCGCACATCGGTTCGCAGATCTACGAGCCGGACGCCTTTGCGGCGAACGCCAGAGTGCTGATCGAACGCGCCGCATATTGCGCGCATGCCGGACTGATCGCCCAGATCGTCGTCGTGGGCGGCGGTTTCGGCGTGCCGATGCATCCGGAGCGGCCGGAGCCGATCGATCTCTGCGCGACGATGGGCGAGATTGCTTCGATGGTGGCCAAAGAGTCCCAACGGCGGAGCATCCCGGCGCCCCGCATCGGAATCGAACCAGGACGCGCGCTCATTGCGGCTGCCGGCACGTCCGTGTATTCGGTTATGGCGGTAAAGCGCCAATTCGATCGCGCTTACGCGATCGTCGACGGAGGCATATACGAGAATCCCCGTCCTGCGTTGTACGATGCCTACCACCACATCGTCGCGGCGAGCGATAGCAGTGAACGAACGGTCGAAATGCGCGTGTGCGGACGAACGTGCGAAAACGACGAACTCGGTACGGCAAAGCTGCCCGGCGATTTGAAAGCAGGCGACCTCGTGGCGATGTGCACGACGGGCGCGTACACCTACAGCATGGCGAGCAATTACAACCGGTTTTCACGGCCTCCGGTTATCGCCGTGCGGCAAGGCACCCACGCGCTCATTGCGCGCCGGGAGAACGTCGACGACTTGCTCTATGCCGACGCCGATGCTTAGCGCTCGACTCATCGCACTCGCTCTAGCGGCGCTTTTGACGGGAGCAATCGAGCGGCCCGCGCCGGGCGGAGATCCGTGGACCGCTTCCGAGATAACGGCTCTTCAGCAGACGATCGGCGGCGATCTCGGATCGCCTGCGTTTGCCGGAGCTCAGGTCGGGCTCGATATCGTGGACACGCAGCGCGGCGTGCCTCTTTTCTCGCAGAATGCAACGCAAGAGTTCATGCCCGCTTCGAACATGAAGCTGCTCACGGGTTCCGCCGCATTGCAGCAGCTCGGGCCGCAGTTCTCATTCGACACCGCCGTTTTGGCCGACGTCAATCCCGTAAACGGCATCGTTGCGGGCAATCTTTATCTGCGCGGCGGCGGAGACGCTCAACTGAGTGTTCGCGACCTCGAGAACGCGGCGCAAACGCTCGCAGCGGTTGGGATCGAGCACGTCACGGGCGCGCTCTTGATCGATACGGCGCATTACGACGCGGCACGGTTCTGCCCGGGCTGGCAATTGGATGACGTGCCGTACTATTATGCCCCGGCGCTGAGTGCGCTGGAGTTGGAAGACGGCGTCGTACACGTGCGGGTAACTCCGGGTTCGCAGATCGGCGCTCCCGCGCAGCTCGACGTCTCGCCGCAATCCGGCGCCTATTCGATCGACAATCGAATTATCACCGGACCGCGCGGCTCGAAGGACACAACGGACGTCGTCCGCCCGTGGAACCGGCCTTTGACGATTGAATTGACCGGAAGCTATCCGCTCGGGAGCGCAATCTCCGACGATTTAGCCCCCAGCGTTCCCGATCCGGCTGCCTATGCCGGTGACGTTTTTGCTCGCGCGCTTGCGGCGCATGGGATTGACGTTGCGGAAGGCGTTCGGCAAGGTGACACGCCTGCGAGCGCTCGAGAACTTTGGGATCGTCGATCGGCAGCGTTGCCGAAGCTGCTCGCGAACATGTGGCTTCCCAGCGACAACCTGATGGCCGAGATGTTTCTGAAAGAACTCGGCGCCCAGCAGTCAACGCCTGGAACGAGCGCCGCCGGGATTCGGGTGCTTCGAACTTATCTACGCTCCGCCGGCGTCGATCCGGCGACGGTGTCGATCTCCGACGGCTCCGGGCTCTCCGCGTACGATCGCATCACGCCGGCGGATCTGGTTGCAATACTGCAATCCGATTGGAACGGCCCATATCGCGAGACCGTTCTGGACGCACTGCCGATAGCCGGCGTGCGCGGAACGCTGAAGTACGCTTATGCCGGGACGCCGGCGGAAGGCGCAGTCTTTGCAAAGACCGGAAGTTGGACGCACGCAACGACGCTTTCGGGATACGTGCAGACGCGCACGCACGGACCGGTGACGTTCTCGTTCTTGATAAACGAATGGGTGGGAGACGACCGGGACGCCGGCGCGGCGGCGGTCGCAAAGGCTAGAGCCGCCATTCTGTCGGCGGTCGCGGAGCAGTAACCCCTGATGCATCCGCCGGCCCTCGAGCGGCGTTCATAGGATGCATGGATACGACGCAAAGAGCCACGTTCGCAGCCGGATGCTTCTGGGGAGTCGAGGCGGCCTTCCGCCAGGTTCCCGGAGTGCTCGACGCGGTGAGCGGTTACACCGGCGGAACGACGCTCAACCCAACCTACCGCCAGGTGTGCAGCGATAACACCGGTCACGCGGAGGCGGTTTTGGTGACGTACGATCCCGATAAAGTTTCGTACGACGACCTGCTGCGCGCGTTCTGGGATCTTCACGATCCCACCACGCTGAATCGCCAAGGACCGGACGCGGGAACGCAATACCGATCGGCAATCTTCGTACATTCGCCCGCGCAGCGCGAAGCCGCGGAGCGCAGCAAAGCCGAAGAGCAGCCGCGATACTCGCGTCCCATCGTCACCCAGATAGCGGATGCGGCGGCTTTTTATCCGGCGGAAGAGTACCACCAGCGCTACTTTGAGAAGAACGGCGGTGCCGCATGTCACATTCCGACTCGCTGACGCGCACTTCTTGGCTGCGCGCAATGGCCGTCTTTGCGGCCGCTTCGCTCACCGGCGCAACGCCGCGTGACACGGAGCGCGACGAGCGTAATTGGGTGATGTGGCAGAACGGTACGGAAGCGCCGTTCAGCAGCCCGCTGCTCGGCGAGAAGCGCGCCGGAATTTATCACTGCGCCAACTGCGAATTGCCGCTCTTTTCCTCGAAGACGAAATACGACTCGGGCGAAGGGTGGCCCAGTTTTTATGCGCCGCTTCCGGACGCACTCGCCACGCGCAACGACTATGAACTGGTCGAGCAGCGCACGGAAGTGCACTGCCGGCGGTGCAAAGCACATCTCGGACACGTCTTCGACGACGGGCCGCCGCCCACGGGACTGCGTTACTGCATCGACGGGATCGCGCTGAATTTCGTTCCGGGAGCTACAACAGTCCCCGATTCGCGCGGGTAATAATGTCGTTGAGCGTCAGCACCTCGATCTTCTCCGACTCGCGGATATACGACCGGAATTCTTCGGACAGATAAAAATCCACCAAGCCGGGATTGAAGCCGTCGCCGCCGACGACCACATACGCTTTGTCGTACACCGCCGCATTTTCGCGGAGGGTGTGAAGCAGTTTAATCACCTCAAAGGGGATCTTCTCCTCAGCGCTTCCCGCGGTCTGTTGCCATTTGAGCGAGACCAAGAACTTCGTTCCATTCGGCCGCATGCCGATGAGATCGGCGCGATGCCGTCCGCCGCCGGGCTTCGTTCCGACGATCTGCTGCTTTTGAACGGCATAGCTGTTGTTGAGCAAAACCGCCTCGACCGTGACCTCGAGCGTCGAGCCCGTTTTCGTGCCGCTGCTTCCCGGAAAGAGCATTCCCATTCTAAAGATTCCGAACGGCGAGCATCTCTTCGGCGTCGTCGCGGTTGCCGTCGCAGCTGATCCTTCGGGGCGCGGCAAGCTTGCGCACGCAGAAGCCCAGACCGCGGTATAACCGGCAGATGCGCGGCGTTGCTTGATTTGACGCGAGGACGGGACCGGGATGTGAGGCCAGCCATTCGGCCAAGCGCAGTTGGTCTTGCCAAGTGAAGCCGCCCGCCGAGTACGACGTAAACTCCACATCGTACGGAGGATCGGCGTAGATGAAATCCTGAGGTTCGATTCGGAGATCGGCGAAGTCTGCGTTCGTGAACGAGTAATGCGCAAGCACTTGCGCGTACTCCGTGAAATCCGTGCGATAGGGCGGGCGTTTGTAGCGCCCGAACGGCACGTTGAAGAATCCCTTGGCGTTGAAGCGGCAGAGCCCGTTGTAACCGAAGCGATTCAAGTAGTAAAACAGCACGGCGGCTTGCGCACTTTCGCTCGATCCGCTGCGGATGAGGTCGTTGAACAGCGCGCGGTTATGCGCGTAGACCGCTCGATCGTTGAGGAAACGTATTGCTGCGGATTCCGTATTGAGTCCGCGCTGCAGCCAGCGATAAAACGAAATCAGGTGCGGGTTCACATCGTTGAGCAATGCCCGGCCCGGCAAAAAACCCAGCGTTACGGCCAGGCCGCCTGCAAACGGTTCCACCAGACGGCGATCTTCGTTCCCGGTCCAATACTTGGCCAACTCCGGAACGAGCCAACGTTTACCGCCTGCCCATTTCAGCGGCGGCGCAAGCGGGGCTGCGCCGATTGCATCCAAGGCGAAGGCCATGATCGCATGATTGCGCCAGGCGGTGCCATACGCCTGTCCTTCTGCGATGACGAAAAACCGGCTCGATCAGTGCCCGCAGATGCGCGAGGCGATCGCGGTATTCGACTGCTGGAGGCAGACCGTTCCCGAACGGGACTCTTCGGGTTGCCTTATGAGGTCCACCGGTTCGGCCGGAAGCCGGAAATCCTTGAGCGACGGCTTGACTGCGTATCCGGCATAGCCTGCGATCGACGGAGACACGGGCGCGTGTCCGGCGATAATGCGCACCGCGGTGCGAAGGACGAACTCTCCGGCCTCTTTGGCAGTAATCTCTTTGAGGGTGCTGGGATCGAGCAGTTTATGGTGAACCGCAGCAGCGGCGGGCGCAGGTCCCGCTTCCGGGCGTATCGTCACCCTAAAGCTGAACGAGTGCGCTCCGAGCGCGATGGCAAAAGCGGCTGGTCCCAACATGGCGGTATTCTCACTATACCCCGTTGCCGGACGGCTCGTCGTCCTTCCTTCGAAAGTCCAGGGAGAGCGAGTTGATGCAGTAGCGCGTCCCCTCCGGTCCGGGACCATCGTCGAAAACGTGACCCAGGTGGGAATCGCAGCGCTTGCAGCGCACTTCGACGCGACGCATGCCGTGGCTGTAGTCGTCCAAGAGCCGGACGTTCTGCTGCTGTTCGGGGTGCGTGAAGCTGGGCCAGCCGCAGTGCGATTCAAACTTGGAGTCCGATTGAAAGAGCGGATTCCCGCAAGCACCGCAGACATACGTTCCCGCTTCGGTGACCTCGAGCAGCTTGCCGGTGAATGGCCGCTCGGTGCCGGCTTGGCGCAGAACGTAATACCGTTCATCTCCCAATTCCGAGCGCCAGTCCGCTTCGCTTTTGTCGACCTCGGGTTTGACGTCGCGCTGCACGGCCGTTACCTTCGGTTAAACGTCTGCTCGACGTTCTGTACGCCGCTCTCGACCGCTGCTTCGGTCCTTCGGAAGAGCCCGGCAACCCAGCGGATTATGGCGATCAAACCGATGAGCGCCAGCAGAAAAATGATAAAAAAGAGCCACGCGGCGATGTGGACCAAATGCATGACGGCTTGTTCCATAAGTTCCTCCCCTTAAGGATCCAGCACGAGCAGCGTAAACGTTCCGGGAATGACGTGATAGCGATCGCGGTAGGACGAGGCATTCGGATTGATCTGCATCTTGGCCGTCACCAAATAGACTTCTCCGCTATCGGGATTCAGCGCCATCGTGCGGGCGCCGGTTTCGGTTTGAGCCGTCTGCATCACGGCAAAGCTCTGCGGCGTCGTTTCTTGCACCACCGTGAGCGTCGCATCCCGCCCGTTGGGCGCGTACGCCAGATTCAGCTTCGAAGAGAAACGCGTCGCGTCCGTTCCTTTACCGGTCGGCAACGTGGCCAGCACTTTGCCGCTGTCCGCGTCGACGACGCCCATTTGGCCCTCGCATGCGGTGAACAAGCGGCGATGGTCGCGATCCATCGACAGCCCCGAGGGCGATTGACACGGCGCAAGCGGCCAGCGCGCCGTTATGGCACCGCTCTGCGCGTTTATCGCAACGATCTCACTCTTGTCCTCGAGATTGTCGTACACCATTCCCTTCCCATCGGCGACTGCAAATTCCGGGCGTCCGCCGAGGGGAATCTGCGCCACCACGGCATTGGTCCTCGCATCGATCGCCGTCGCGCTCGTGCTTTCTCCGTTGAAGGTGAAGACGCGTTTGGTCGCCGGATCGTAGATGATGCAGTCAGGACCTTTGGCGTTTGTTTGAATGGTTGCAAGCGTCCGAAGCGTCTTCAGATCGAAGACCGTTACCGTGCCGTCTCTACCGTTGGAAGTAAAGCCCTTGCCCAAGTCTTGCGCGAGAGCGATTCCATGCACGCCCGGCGTGTTGGGAATATCACCGACGACGGCGCCGGTCGAGGGATCGACGACCATGACGTGCGTCGCGCGCGAAATGAAAAGCCGTTTTCCGGCCGGATCGTACGTGAGGTAGTCCCAGCCCCCGTCACCGCCCAAGACGAACCGGTGCACGAGATGATAATTCGGGGCAGGAGCAGCGTACGCAGGCGCGGCCGCTAACGCCAAAGCGGAGCCGGCCGCCGCAAAAAAAGCTGCTAATCGCATCGGGCTGCCTTCGTCGCACCGGCAGGTACTCCCACCGGACGACATTCGCGTGGAGCCGACGGCCGGACTCGAACCGGCGACCTATTGTTTACGAAACAATTGCTCTACCAACTGAGCTACGTCGGCGCGACGCGATGCTTGCGGCCACAAGTGCGCCGACGAGGGTTCCAGCCGCGTAGTCGTTCGCCTTCCGCACGGCGTAAAATCCTCGTTATGGCCCGAAGCCGCCCGCACCGCCACTCCTAAGGAATTAGTTGACAAGTCCGCACGCATCGGCTATGCTCTCTTAAAGAATTAAGACTGGAGGCCGGTATGAAGTTCCGCCCCTTGTTTGCCGTATTGGTGCTCGCGTTTGCCGTCCTGCCGGTTCCGGCTCCGGCGCAGTTCGAAGATCGCGATTCAACGTACACCCAGGACGAGATGGACTGCATTCGCACTGATTCGCGCAACGCGGACTGGCACGGCCGCAATCTGCAGAACGCTTCGCTCGAGCGCACCGATCTGCGCGGCGCCAATCTGCGGGGCGCCGATCTGCGCGATGCCGATCTGAACTGCGTCGATTTGCGTGGGGCCGATCTGCGTAATGCCGATCTGCGCGATACCCGCCTTGAAGGCGTGGACTTGGGCGGCGCCCAGCTCGCCGGCGCGCGGTTCGACGGAGCGGCTTCCAAAGGGCTGGGCCTCTCCGGAGACGCGCTCTCCGGCGTGAGCAACGACCAAGTCCGCGCGCTGTTGCGCGACTGCGTAGGCTGCGACCTCTCCGATGCGGATCTGCAGGGGCGCGATCTGAGCGATCTCCGCATCACCGGTGCGGATTTTTCACGCGCGAATTTGCGTAACGCCAATCTCTCGGGAACGCGATTTACCGGCGTAGACTTCGCCCACACTCAGATCGACGGCGCTCGTCTCGATTCGGCCGAGTTCGTCGGCTGCGACTTCGAAGGCGTCGATTTGCGCCACTTGGATTTGAGCCGCACGCGCATGACGGGAGCCGACTTGCGGGGCGCTATCCTGCCTTAGACGAATGACTCGCGCCATGCGGGTCTCCGGCGAACGCACGATCCCGGCATCTCTCACCGCCGGGATTCTTCTTATTACGGCGGCGATGAGCGCCCTCGCGCTTATTCGCTGGGGCGTTTGGAGCTTCGGAACGGACACCGGAACGTTCGCGCAAATCGGATTGAATGCGTTCCGGGGATTCACTGACGGACCGGAGGGCGGCACCCATTTCGCCTTTCACTGGTCGCCGATTCTGGTGCTGCTCTATCCGTACGTGGCGCTCACGCACTCGCCGCTTGCGGCGCAGTTCGTGCAAATTGAAGCGATCGTACTGACGGCCGTTCCGCTTTTTGCGCTCGTCCGCAGTTATGCGGGCGAAAAGTGGGGCGCTCGGTGCGCGCTGCTGGCGCTGCTTTATCCTCCGCTGCTTTCCGTCGCTTTTGAAGAATTTCACGAGCTGGCATTTTATCCGGTGCTCGCGCTAGGACTCGTGTGGGCTGCGGATCGAGCGCGCTGGTATTGGTTCGCGGTATGCTCCATTCTTATCGTGATGGTGCGCGAAGACGTGTGCGTCGATCTCATCGTTATCGGAATCGTGCTGGGCGTTCTCGGAATGCGCGCGCCGAGGCGCTCTGCGCGCGGGCTGCTTGCCGGCGATCCCATCGAACCCGAGCGGTTGACCGTCGCGGGATTTGGATTGGCGGCGCTTTCCGCTGGAGCTTTGGCAATGTACTTCGGCGTGGTGATTCCCCATGCCGGGCGCTGGGCGCCGCAGCACTTCTACGACTATCCTTTCGCGCATGGTCCGGGACAAACGGCGCTCGCAATCTTGACGCATCCAGGAGCCCTTGCGGCCGCAGTGCTGACGTTCGGGCGATTGACGTATTTGCTTGAAGCGTTCGTACCGCTGGCGATGCTGCCGCTTTTCTCACGCTGGACGCTGCTCGCGATCCCCGGGCTGCTCGGCGTTCTTCTCTCGAGCGATCCGATCGTGTGGCGCATGGGTTTTCACTACTCGCTGCTTTGGACGCCTTGGCTGCTTCTCGGCGCGGTTTGGGTATTGTGCCGGCTGACGTCGGACGACCGTGAACCGCAGGCGCGACGATGGTGGATCGCGGCGATTGCGCTGAGCGCACTCGTCCTCGTATTCTTCGATCCCATGCACCCGCTGCACTATCTGCACAATCCGGATGCACAGCAGCCGTCAAATGTCGTTTCGGCCATGAGCTGCGTGCCCAGGAGCGCGCCCCTCATGACCCACGACGAATGGTTCGCGCACGTTGCAGCGGCATACCCGCACTCGACCAATCTCGACGAAAAAGCCTCGCAGTTCCGGGGATACGTCGTCTATACGCCCGACTGGCCGAACGAGCATGTGCGAAGTGCGGTGCTGCCGGCACTGGAGCATGCACAAAAAGCGGGGAGGTTTGCCTTGATCTGCACGGCCGGGAAGATCCGCGTGCTGCGGTCTACTTCGTACCGTACATCGAAATGACGCGCGCTGTTGGGCGTACGGGCTTCGAGTCTTGGATCAGTTGAATGAGATCGTCCCGGCGCATGGCATGATGGAAATAATAGCCTTGCGCGTGATCGCACTTGAGCGAACGCACGAATTCCCACTGCGCCTCGTACTCGATGCCTTCGGCGATGACGCGCAGACCCAGCGTTTGGGCAAGCGTTAGTATGGCTTTCACGATGCCCTGATCGTATGGATCGCGCGTGACGTCGTCGATAAAGCCCTTGTCGATCTTGATCGCGTTTACCGGAAGCTTCTTGATGTAGCCGAGCGAGCTGTAACCGGTTCCGAAGTCGTCGACCACGATCTTCACTCCGCTTGCGTGCACGCGGGAAAGCGTCGCCAGCGAGAGATCGTTGAGCATGACGTTCTCCGTAACTTCCAAATCGACGGCCGAAGGCGGCAGGCTGTACTCTGCGAGCACGGCCTCCAGAACGGCCGGAAAATCTTGCTCGTAGAAGTCGCGCGGCGACAGGTTGATCGCGATTCGGAAGTCCGGCGCCAGGCTCGAGCGAATAGCTGCGGCAGTCGAACACGATTGCGCGAGCACCCATCGGCTTATGTCGACGATAATGCCGGTCTCTTCGGCAATCGGGACGAACGCGCCGGGCATCAACTCTCCCAGCAGCGGATGGCGCCAGCGCAGCAGCCCTTCGGCGCCCACGACGCGCCGCGTCTCCACCTCGACGATCGGCTGATACAGCAGCGTCAACTCGTTGCGGGCCAGGGCCTGGCGCAGATCCTGTTCCAATCCCATACGTTCGAGCACGTGCGCGTGCATGGTGCCGTCGTAAAACTTGGCATTGTTGCGGCCGGATTCTTTTGCGCGGTACATTGCCGAGTCGGCAAAGGCGATGAGTTCGTCGGCCGTTTCGGCGTTCTGCGGAAAGATGCTCGTGCCGACGCTGGCCGTTACGAACAGCTCGCGGCCATGAATGTCGAACGGCTCGGAGAACGCGCTCAAGACGTCCATTGCGACGGAAGCAACCGTGCGTTTGTGTTTGATAGCCTGAACGACGACCACGAATTCATCGCCGCCGGGCCTAAAGATCGTGGCATGAGCGGTTAGGCGCTGCTTGAGCCGCGAGGCGACTTGTTTGAGCAGTTCGTCGCCCATGTGGTGCCCGAGCGTATCGTTGATCGTCTTGAATCGATCGACGTCGACGAACAGCACCGCGACGCCGTCTTCATTTTCGACCGCCTCTTCCAGCATTTTCGGGAGCCGCTCGTTGAGCGCCAGCCGGTTCGGCAGTTCGGTAAGCGCATCTTGCCGCGCGAGCCGCGCGAAGCGTTCGGCGTTCTCGCGCATGTCCGTGATGTCCAGCATGACCGCAACGGCCCCGACGACGTCGCCGCAGTCGTCGCGCAACGGTTCCACGTCGTTCTGCATCCAGCGCCCGTCATGGAGAGACTCATAGCGAACGGTCTCTCCTTCGATCGCGCGGCGCAGAGCGTCGAGGGACTGAAGGCGCTGCTCGTCGTCGACGATGAACGCATCGACGGGCTTGCCGATGAGTTGCTCCGGATGCCGCTCGCTCAGCTTCCCGCCGGAAACCGAAGTCAGCAGAAGATCACGGTCGACGGTCCAGAGGACCGCAGGGACTTGCGTGAGCAGCAAGCGCAACCGATTTTCGCTCTCGCGTGAGAGCATGTCGGCCCGGTGGTAATTGTCGAGCAGCTTGCGCATGTCGCGGCGGTTCCGGAGATGTGAAAAATGAACGCTGATTAAAACAGCGAACGCGAGCGCCACGGCGACATAAGCCGCCATCACCCCTATGGCCATCACTGTTAACGTTCGGAAAAAAGCAAGCGTCACGCAACGCAGCCCGCGTAAACGCCGAGTTAAGCTCGCGTAAGGCTTTTAACCGTCGTGAAAAGTGCGGCGCTTTCCGGAGTCGTCTAAGGTGAGATCTTCCAGAAAATAGTAGACGATCTTACGATCGTCGAAGCCCACCTTTGCCAGCTCGCGGCCGCCGACGTTCATCACTTCGTGGATGCGCCCGGTGCGGCCGGCGTACTCGAAGTTGATCGGCGCGTAGTTGGGGTCGCCTTCCTTCGGGTGCGGAGTAGCCTTTACGCCTCGCAGCGGGGTGTTGTGGCGATGCATCCGAAACGGCTTCGGCGGAGGCTCTGCATGATCATTGAATACCGCGGCCGCGTGCCTAAGGTCGATCCTACTGCGTTCGTGGCGCCGACCGCCGTCCTGATAGGCGACGTCGAAGTGGGGGCCGAGTCCAGCATCTGGTTCGGCGCGGTTTTGCGCGGCGACAACGGCCCGATTCGGGTCGGAGATCGAACCTCCATACAAGACAACTGCGTCGTCCACGTCAGCGAGCACGGCGAAACGATCGTCGGCGACGACGTCACGGTAGGGCACTGCGCCGTCATGGAAGACTGCCGGATCGAGCGCAAAGCGCTGATCGGCAGCAACGCCGTCGTCCTGGGCGGCGCGGTCGTGGGCGAAGGTTCGCTGATCGCAGCGGGGAGCGTCGTGGGCGAGCGAGCGCAGATTCCCCCCGGAGTCCTCGCAGCCGGTTCGCCTGCAAAAGTCAAAAAACACATTGAAGGCGAGGCGGCCACCTGGATCGACGTCAGTGCGGCGGAGTACGTCAAACTTTCGCGCGCCTATATAGAGCAAGGCGCAACACACGGCTTTTCCGGCAATCTACATAGGTCAGGCTCCTAATTTAAAGAAGATTCCCACGTGAGCACCGTCAACGATCTAACGATCCGCGCTGCAACGGTCAACGGCTCGGGCAGTCAATCGGCGAATCTGGTTTTGACCAATGCTATCTTTCGCATGGGCATCCCGGTTGCGCCCAAGAACGTCTTTCCGTCGAACATCGAAGGGCTTCCCACGTGGTTCGACGTTCGGGTTACCCCCCAAGGTTACCAGTGCCGCAGTCGCGACGTCGACGTTCTGGTCGCACTCAATCTCGCGACGTGGCATACGGACGTTGCGGACGTAAAGAGCGGCGGGCTCGTCATTCACGAGTCGTCATATGCGGTTACCGGCTCCGTCCAGCGCGAAGACCTGACGTATTTTTCAGTGCCGTTCGCAAAATTGGCCAAGGAGCACGTCGCCGACGGCACTCTGCGCAAGTATTTGACGAACATGATCTACGTCGGCGTTCTGGCATATCTGCTTGGAATCGATCTTTCTTACATAGAGACCGCGCTGCGCGTACAATTCAAGACCAAGCCCAAGGCCGTCGACACCAACTTGGACGCTGCGCGGCTGGGTTTCGAGTACGCGCGCGAGCATCTTACGAAAAGCGACGCATACCGTCTGGAACCAATGACCGGCAAAACCGAACATTCCATTTTGATGGACGGCAACAACGCCGCTGCATTGGGCTGCGTTATGGGCGGATGCACGGTCGCCGCGTGGTATCCGATCACGCCGTCGTCCTCGCTCTGCGAAGCGTTCATTCAATATTGCAATCGTTACCGGACCGATGCGCAAACCGGTGAACGCAAGGCCGCGATCGTTCAGGCCGAGGATGAATTGGCGGCAATCGGCATGGTGTTCGGCGCAACGTGGGCGGGCGCGCGCGCGATGACCTCAACGTCGGGACCAGGCCTCTCGCTTATGGCGGAGTTTGCCGGCCTGGGGTATTATGCCGAACTTCCCGGCGTTATTTTTGACGTTCAGCGTGCCGGACCGTCGACGGGGTTGCCGACGCGAACGCTTCAAGGTGATGTCGCCTTCGCCTATACGCTCTCCCACGGCGACACGAAACACATCGTGCTGCTCCCCGCGAACGTCCTCGAAGCGTACGAATTTTCGATGCAGGCGTTCGATTTGGCGGATCGGTTTCAGACGCCGATCTTCGTGCTGAGCGACCTCGATCTCGGCATGAACCTCTGGATGACGCCGCCTCTCTCTTACCCGGAGCGGCCCTTCGACCGCGGCAAAGTTCTGGACGCCGAGGCCTTAGCGAAAGTCGAGGGCTGGGGCCGGTACCGCGACGTCGACGGCGACGGTATTCCGTACCGCACATTGCCGGGAACCGAGCATCCTTCGGCCGGATTTTTCACGCGCGGATCGGGACACGACGACGAGGCCAAGTACTCCGAGAATCCGGCGGTCTTCCGGAACAATCTGGATCGGCTTTCGCGCAAGCACGATACCGCTAGGAGCGCCGTCCCGCAGCCGCTGATCGAATCCGCCGGCTCTTCGATGGCGATCTTGGCGTACGGCACAACCCATCACGCCGTCGTGGAGGCGCGCGACCGCTTGAGGGAGCAAGGGATCCAAACGGACTATCTGCGCGTGCGCGCGCTGCCGCTCTCGTCACAGGTGTTGGACTTCATCGAGCAGCACGAGCGCGTATACGTCGTCGAGCAGAACCGCGATGGACAGACTGTACGGCTTGCTGCGCGCAGAGTCTGCCGCCGCACTTGATCGATCGTCTCTATTCCATTCGTCATTACAACGGCGTCCCGATCGACGCGTCGGTCGTCCTCGACGAACTTCAAGGAGTCCTGGTATGAGCACGGAGACAACGCCCCTCAACGTCAACCGCATCGGTCTCTCTCGGGACGTCTATAAGGGGTTGGCCAGCACGCTGTGCGCCGGCTGCGGCCACAATTCGATTACGAACAATCTGATCAAGGCGCTCTACGATTACGGCGTCGACCCGTACAAGCTTGCGAAGATGAGCGGCATCGGCTGCTCTTCGAAGACGCCCGCATACTTCGTCGAACGGGCGCACGGGTTCAACGGTGTTCACGGACGGATGCCCTCGCTGGCAACCGGCGCAAAACTAGCGAACCGCGAACTGATGATGCTGGGAATCAGCGGTGACGGGGACACGGCGAGCATCGGGCTTGGCCAGTACTGTCACATGATCCGGCGCAACGTCGACTGCACCTACATCATCGAGGACAACGGCTGCTACGGACTAACGAAAGGACAATTCTCCGCAACGGCAGACCGCGGCTCGGTACTCAAAAAGGGGCAGGTCAATGAATTCGAAACGATCGACGTCTGCGGACTCGCTTTGGAGTCGGGGCCACATTCGTTGCGCGCTCCTTCTCCGGCGACGGCAAACAGCTGATTCCATTGCTGCAGGCCGCATTTTCGCACCGCGGAATCGCCGTTCTGGACGTGATCAGCCCGTGCGTGACGTTCAACGACCACGAAGGGTCGACCAAGAGCTACAACTACATCAAAGAGCATCACGCGATGCTCCACACGCCGGACTTCATCGCGAACGCAAAAGAGATCACGGTCGACTACGAGCCCGGGACCGTTCAGGAAATTACGTTCGAGGACGGCAACCGGGTGCTGCTGCGCAAGCTCGACGTCGACTACGACGCGACGGATCGATCGGTTGCGATGCGCGTGATGCACGAGGCGCGATCTCGCGGGGAACTCGTGACAGGACTACTATTCGTGGACACCTCCGCGCGCGATCTGTGTTCGCGCGAGGGCCTCTCCAGCGTACCGCTCGCGCAGTTGCGCGAGGACGACCTGCGTCCGTCGCGCGATCAATGGGACACGCTCATGGAAAGCTTCAAATAACCGTAAAGTTACTTACTGTAGATTTTTATTTCGTACTGATCCGGATCCAGTAGAAAGACCTGATAGGCGCCGTCATGCGTCGCGGGACCGGCAATGATTCGCACGCCCTTTTCGCGCAGCTTACGCGTCCATTCGTCGACGTCCGCCGGCCGATCAACTTGGAATCCGAAATGAAACTTGCCGCGAGCCGAGGGGGGGTTTTCGGTAAGTTCGAGCAGCAAATCCGGCCACCGCACGCAGACGCATTGATCGACCCGCTCGACTTGCAGGCCCAATGCATCGGCATAGAACCGCTCGGACTCGGCAAGATCGCTTACGCCAAGGTTGAGATATGAAATCTTCAACGTCATGGTGCCGGGTAGTGTGAGGCGTCCGCGTAGGGGCGGAAGAGCGTGTACTCGCGCAAAAAGCGCAGCTTAACAGTACCGGTGGGGCCGTTGCGGTGCTTAGCGATGATAAATTCGGTCAAATCCGGTTCGGGCACCTCGTTATGGTAATATCCCTCCCTGAATAGAAATGCGACCATATCGGATTCCTGCTCCAAGGAGCCCGAGTCACGAAGGTCGCTCAGCATCGGACGCTTGTCGTTCCGCGACTCGACGCCGCGATTCAATTGGGCCAGTGCGACGATCGGCACTTGGAGATCTTTGGCCGTCGTTTTGAGCGTACGGCATATCTCGGAGAGGCTCTTCGTTGCGATTTGCGCCGCGGCTCAGCACGCTGGGACGCAGCAGCTGCAGATAATCGACGAAAACTGCGCTCAGCCCATGCCCTGATTTGAGCCGCCGGCAACGGCTGCGAATCTCCGAGACGGAAAGTCCGCCGGCATCGTCGAGGTAGATCGAGAGCTCGTTGAGCTCGCCCATCGCGTCGGAGATCTTCTCCCAGTGTTCGTTCTTGATATTGCCGCGACGCATGTCATGCATGCTGATTTGCGCTTCGGCGCAAATCAACCGCTGAACGAGCTCATCGTTGGACATCTCCAGCGAAAAAAAAGCGATCGGCGCGTTCTCTTCCCGCGCTGCTGCAACGGCCATGTTGAGTGCGAACGAAGTCTTTCCCATGCCCGGGCGCGCGGCGACGATGATGAAGTTGCCCGGCTGAAAGCCGGTCGTCATCTCGTCGATGTCGTGGAATCCCGCCGTCAGCCCGGTGCGGCCGCCCCGATTGTGAAACAGCTTGTCGATGTGCTCGAACGCGGGCTTGAGCAGCCGGCTGACGGGCGTGAAATCACCGTGCAGCTGACGATTTCCCAGTTCGTAAACCATCTGTTCGCTCTGGTCGAGCGCGCCGTCGACGTCTTCTTCGTTCTCGTAACCGAGTTGCGTTATACGGGTCCCGGCATGAATCAGTCCGCGCAGTACCGATTTCTCGCGAACGATCTTGGCGTAATACGCTGCCGACGCAGCGCTCTGCACCGTGTCCATCAGCGAACTGAGATACGACAGGCCCCCGACGTTCTCGAGATCGCCGCGGCGCTTCAAATCCTCGGCAACCGTAATCTTATCGAGCGGCTCGCCGCGGTCGTAAAGATGCTGCAGCACGGCAAAGATCGACTCGTGCACGTGCGCATAGAAGTCGCTCGGGCGCACGATCTCGCTGACGACGCCCATGATCTCTCGATCCACGAGCACCGACCCGATGAGCGCCATCTCCGCCTCGATGTTTTGCGGAGGAATACGGTCGATGACGGGCAGGTTGGTGATGCTCATGGGCGAGCAGCACTACTGCGCCGTGCGCGCGCCCCTCGCCTTGTGGATTTCTTGTGGAGAGAGAGCGCCCGGAACGCCTGCTCGACGGATGCGATCGGAATAACTTCGATGCCCGCGAGCGAGCGGTCAATCTCGCGCATATTTTCCTTCGGTATGAGAATCGCGCGCATTCCGGCTTGCCGCGCCGCGTATAATTTCTCAACGATACCGCCTACGGGGCGAACCTTGCCTTGAATAGAGAGTTCGCCGGTAATTGCTACGTCTTGCGGCAGCGGAACCTTCGTAAGCGCCGAGTAGAGCGCAAGGAAAATCGCGAGTCCGGCAGACGGCCCGTCGATGTTGCCGCCTCCGATTACGTTAATGTGAAGATCGTAGTTTGCGGTATCCATGCCGGTCACGGCGCGCAGCACGGCTGCAGCATTGAAAACACTGTCCTTCGCCATCGAACCGGCCGCATCGTTGAATCGGACGGTGCCCTTTCCGGCAGTTCCCGTCGCAAACGCGACGGCTTCGATTTCGATGATGCTGCCCAAATAATGCAGCACACCCAAACCGTAGGTCTTGCCGACCTCGCGCGTGGCGCGGCCCTTGACGATCGTATGCTGCACCAGGCGGCCCGACTGCACGACGTCGGACACGTCTTCTTCGGTAATCGTTACCGCTACGGCGCCCACGAGGTCTTTGCTCTCCCGCCCGGGCCGGCGCTGCGCGTGTGCCCGGTACAATGCGTGCCCGTAAGCATCTGCTACAATCTGCACCGCTTTGCGGCCTTCGATCGTGTACGATGCGATTAGGGGCGCGACGCCGCGCGCAGCCTTCGCGCTCAGACGCTTGAGCGCGCCGTTTACGATCGTGACGATTTGATGTTGCGTAAGCGGCTCGAAGTACACTGCCGCGGCGCGCGAGCGAATGGCAGGATCGATATCTTCCGGTTCGCGCGTCGTTGCGCCGATCAGGATGAAATCTGCCGGCGCGCCTTGCGCAAATAGGCGCTTTATATAAGCGGGAATGTTCGGAGAACTCTCGTCGTAATAGGAAGATTCGAACGTGACCTTTTTATCCTCGAGCACTTTGAGCAGCCGGGTCTGCAGCAGCGGATCCATCTCCCCGATCTCGTCGATGAAGAGCACGCCGCCGTGCGCCCTCGTGACCAGCCCGAGCTTCGGCTCGGGGATGCCGCTCTCGGCGAATTCGCGGCGGCTTCCCTGATAAATCGGGTCGTGAACGCTGCCGAGAAGTGGATTGGTAGTCTCGCGCGGATCCCAGCGCAGCGTCGTGCCGCTCGCCTCCACAAATGGCGCGTCCTTCTTGAACGGCGTATATGCGCGCGTTTTCGCGACTTCGAGCGCAAGCCGTGCGACCGTGGTTTTTCCGACGCCCGGCGGTCCGTAGAGAATCACATGCTGCGGATAGGGCGAGGAGATTTTGGAGAGCAGCGAACGTATCGCGGCTTCTTGACCGACCACCTCTTTGAGCGATTGCGGGCGCAGCAGCTGCAGCGCGGAGGCGGCCAAACCGCGCGCACCGAGCTGGTCGAGTTCCTCGAGCTTCTTTTGCGTAGCCGGCGTCTCGGGACCCGAGTCCTCACGCAGGGCCTCGAGTTTTAAATCCTTCAGATACTCCTGATGGCGTGAGACCATTTTGGAGTTAATCTTCTGCTCGATTGAGTCTTCGACGTTTTTTTGCGCGATGAGGTCCGCCAGACGCTCTTCGATGTCCGCGATCACGCGGCGCGTGTTCGCGCGGCCCGTGACGCGTTCGAGCGTCGGGTCCTCACAAACCAAACGCGCAAGCGCGCAGACGCGATCGGGCAATGCCTGCGAACGCATCATTTTGAGCGCGTTCATCTTGCCGGCGCGTAAGACGAGCTTGTCCGGGCCAATGGTGTTGGCAAGCACGTCGTAAAGCGCCGAGACGTAGCGTGAGGTCTCGTCTTCGCTGCTGAATTTGCGGCGAAAGCGCGTGACGTATTGGTTTTCGCCTGCGGCGGCCATGGCCTAGGCTTAAGCCGAAACCACGCTGACGGTCGTTTTGGCGACGATGTTCTTACCCAGGCGGATCTCGACGGGGTAGGTTCCCAGCGCTTTGATGGAGTTTTTCACTTCGATCTTGTGTTTGTCGACCGACACGGCGAAGGCTTGTGTGATGGCGTCCGCGATGTCGGCGTTGGTGACGGCGCCGAACAACTTGCCGTTGCCGCCGGCTTTTGCGCGCACCGCTACCGGCTTACTCTCCAACAGTTTGGCGAGTTCGTGGGTTTCGGCCAATACCTGCGCCTCGCGTTTTGCATGCGCTTTCTTCTGCTCGTCGAGCATCGTAATCGCGCCTTTACTCGCCTCGGTGGCAAGGTTTCGAGGCAGCAAAAAGTTCCGGGCGTAGCCCTCGGCGACTTCGACGATCTGCCCTTTTTTGCCGAGCGCCTTGACGTCGTTCAGAAGGATGACTTTCACGGCTTGGGACCGCTATTCGGTAACGAAGGGAAGGAAAGCGATAACGCGCGCGCGCTTGACCGCTACGGTAAGCAGGCGTTGATGACGCGCACAGTTTCCTGAAATTCGGCGGGGGAGAATCTTTCCGCGTTCCGAGACGAATTTCTTCAGCCGGCCGACGTCCTTGTAATTGATGTCCAGGGCCTTGTCGGCGCAGAAATTGCACGGCTTGCGCTTGGGGCGCCGGTCTTTGACGGCGCGCTTCGTTTTGGTGGCCACTCTATTGTCCTTTCACTAGGTGGTTGACGGTCGTGCCGCATACGTGCGCGACCCTAGCGAAGTGACGCGCCTGACGCGCGCCACTACCAGCCGGAGGGCTGGATTTGACCGAGGACGAGTATAGCCGCTGGCGAGCCTCTTGGCTAGTACGTAGGTAGAGGGGCCCGCCCGCGAGCGGGACCCTCACCCGCTACTGGCAGCCGTTGCTCGTCAAGAGTACGTAGCCGTCGTTGGAGTCGATTGTCAGCGGATTGGACACCGGCCGGCCCAGCACGTCGGAGTACGAGTGGTTGGCCGGCAGGTGAGCGACTTCGTTATTCGATCCCGAACCTGCATTCACGACGACGATGGCGTTCGCAAAGCGCCGGTAGTAGATCGCCGGGTTGCTCGGGTCGTTCGCCGAGTAGTAGTCGCCGCACGGCGCGCCCACGGCGGTCGCATACTGGCTGTGATACTGCTCGAGCCCGTAGCCGTTGCCTTGCGAGGCGAAGAGCGACTCCCCTTGCTCGTTCCCCATCAGATACGTGGCGATCGAGTACTCGAGCTGCGGCGTTCCAAGTTGCGTATTGCCCCAGTTGTCGTTCATCAGTACGGCGGTACCGCGATCCTGGGCATACTTCGCCCAGTTCGTCGTTTCGGTGAAGTTCGACGTGTTGCCCGTCTTGTAGCTGCCGTAGTCGCTATAGCCCGTCTCGTCAAGATCGGCGTCGACGTTGCCGAGCAGCGTCTCCTCATTCGCAGTCAAGTTGTCCGCGGGATGGTTGACCATGAACTTCAGGTGATACGTCGAGAGTACCGGATCTTGCGTCAACAGCTGGTGCGCCGCTTGAACCCACGCCACGACGTCGTTCTCCCAATTGGGATCGTTTGTTCCCGTGTAGCGTCGAACGAACTGGCCGTTTTCGTAAATGCCGCATCCGTATCCGCCGGGCACGCCCTCATCGGCTTGCCAGAAAGTGACTTCGTCCACCGAGAGCGACGTGTAACCGACCTGATGCGCGAACGTGGCCCACAGGTTAAGCTGGTACTGCACGACTTGCGGGTTATGGACGTCGAGCGGAATGCTGTCCAAACCTGGAACGTACGCCGGCGTATTGGTCGGCTGACCTGACGAATTGCACGCGTACAGGATCCAGTCCGGATGGTTCTGCTGCCACCACGCTAGGGTATGGCCGATTGCGCCCCATGCGGTAGGACTCGCATCGGTTTCCATCGCTGAGTAGTATCCCATGCGCAACGACGGATTGCTTTGCAACCAAGACGTTCCGATGTTGTCGCGCGCTCCCCAAACCCCGGAGTACCGGTAGCCGTCGGCCTGCGCGGCGGCCTCGCTGATATAACCGTTGCCGGTGTCGTCGAAGACCTGGAACGCGCTGATCTTGCCCCACGTCGACGGCATAAAGTTGGTCGTCGGAGGCGGCGTGAAATTCGGATTCGACGAGGGTGTCGGTGACGGGACCGGTGTCCCTGCCGGCGTTCCCGTCGGTGCAGGTGTGGGCGATGGCGCCGGCGATCCCGAAGGCGATGGAGAAGGTGACGGCGATCCGTCAATCTCGTTGACGACGACCGCGTTCAGCGACGCCTGCAGCGATCCGGTGCCCCAAACTTGGACCTGCTCGCCGACGTAAGGCTTCGGACCGTTGACGGTCGTGTAATACCCCAGCCAAATATTGATGAAGCCGATGTGCGGGCCGCCCTGCATTTGAAAGCCCGCGTCGTTCAGCAGAACGATGGGCCCCGTGACCGACCAAATCGGAACTTGCTCTATCTGTGAGGTGGTGCTCATAACCGAAGCGGGATTGCCCGTTCCGGTCGCTTGAATGTACTCACCGACGAACGGCGCCGGTCCGACGATTTGCGTCGAAGAACTCGTGTAAACGTCGAAGTACCCGACGCCGCGTCCGGCCTGAATCTGCACGCCGTTCGACATCAATCGAACGACCGTTCCGCTAATCACCAGCGCGCCGTTGTTCGGCTGGTAAGAAATGACGGCCATCGGAAGAACTTTGCCTTTCGGCGAAGGCGTCGAACTCTGCGTAGGGCTTTGTTCTGGGGCCGGAAGAGCTCCGCCGGCGCCGGATCCGCCGCCGCAAGCTGCTAGCGTCAGTGAAATTGCGAGAGCGGTGATCGCTCCAAAAATCGTCTTAGTGCTCACGATTTTGGAGTCGGGTCCCGCGCCGACTATCTTAAGCGGTCCAGCGTAAAAAGTTCACAAACTGATAATCAGATGAGCGAGTAAGCGTGCGTCCGACGTTACGCTAGGCATGAGACCAAGGAAACGCCGAACGCGCGTACTTTTTTATTCGAATCGCAGCGCCTGAATCGGCCGCAAATTTGCTGCTTTGCGCGCGGGATAGTATCCGAAGAACACGCCCACGATCGCCGAGAACAGTACCGAAAGCGCGATCCACATCGGCGGAATCAGCATCGGCCAGTGCGCCAGCAATGCGACGACCAGGGTGCCAGTCAGTCCGAAGACCACGCCCGCGAGTCCCCCGCAAGTGGCCAGCACGATGGATTCCGTGAGGAATTGATTGAGGATCACTTTGGCGCGGGCGCCGACGGCCATGCGCAATCCGATCTCCCGCGTACGCTCGGTTACGGAGACCATCATGATGTTCATAATTCCGATTCCACCCACGATGAGGGAGACCGCGGCGACGCCGGCGAGCAGGAATTCCATCACCGCACCCGTCGACGATGCCGCAGCTGCGATATCTTGCAAATTGCGCACGGAGAAGTCGTCCGTCTGCGGCGGAACGATGTGATGCCGCTGCTCAAGCAACGCCGTGATTGCGCTCTGCGCCGCGGTAACGTGCTGCGCGTCGACCGCGGATACGAGCAGCGTGCCCACCGTCGTTTGTCCGGTGAGGCGCTGCATCGCCGAGCTGTACGGTACCAAAATTGTATCGTCCTGATCTTGTCCGACGCCGCTTTGGCCCAGCGGGCTGAGCGTTCCAACCACCGTGAACGGCACGCCTTTGATCAAGACGGTTTGCCCAAGCGCAGACGTTCCGTCCGGAAAGAGGTTTTCTACGACGGTTTGTCCGAGCACGCATACTTTCGCCGCGGACGCCACGTCGTTCTGCGTAAAGAACGTGCCCGATGCGAGCGGCCAGCTCCGAATGAACGTGAAGGTCGGCGCGACGCCGGTGATGCTCGTCTGCCAGTTGTTGTCGCCTGCGACGGCCTGCGCACGCACAGTGACGCTCGGCGACACCGCCGCGACTCCCGGAAGCTGAGCAATAGCGATTCCGTCGTCCGGCGTGAGCGTCGATGCTCCGCCGTATCCGCTTTTTGCGCCGCCCGCTGTGACGCTTCCGGGAAGAACGACCAGCATGTTGCTGCCCAAACTGTCGATCTGCTGCTGAACCGACTGGCGAGCGCCGGCGCCGATTGCGACGGTGACGATCACCGCCGCCACGCCGATGATGACTCCCAGCATGGTCATGAGCGACCGCGCTCGATTACGGAGCAGTGCGTCGATTGCAAGACGCAGCGTAGCTTTCAAGTTCATGCCGCAACCTCGGCCTTCTTGGTATCGGACAGAATCCGTCCGTCGCGGAACGTAACGACGCGTTTGGCGTACGCGGCGACGTCGGGTTCGTGGGTGACCAGCAGGATGGTGCGGCCCTGTTCTTCGTTCAGACGCACGAACAGCTCCATCACGTCACGCGAGCTCTTCGTATCGAGTGCGCCCGTCGGCTCGTCTGCGAGGATCAATCCGGGATCGTTGACCAAGGAGCGGGCAATAGCGACGCGCTGCTGCTGACCGCCGGAGAGCTGGTTGGAGCGATGCTCGCGCAAATGCGCTACGCCGACGAGCTCCATCTTCTCGAGCGCGATGCTTTCACGCTCGGCTGGCGGAATGCCGGAGTAGATCATGGGCAGTTCAACGTTCTCGAGTGCGCTCGTGCGCGAAAGCAGGTTGTACGCTTGGAAGACGAAGCCCAAGCGGCGGCTGCGAATGTCGGCGCGGTCATCCGCGCTGAGCGTTGCAATGTCCACGCCTTCGAATAAATAGCGTCCGGATGTGGGTTCGTCGAGCAGTCCGGCGATGTGCATGAACGTCGACTTACCTGAGCCGGAAGGACCCATTACGGCAACGAACTCGCCCGGTTCGATCGTCAGATCGACTGCTGCCAGGCCTACGACGAACTCAGTGCCAAGCTCGTCGAGCTTCTGCAGATTCTGAGCGCTTACGACCGGCGTCATCGTATTGCTCTCCCGATGCTGCCCATGGCGCTGGGACCGCCCGGGCCGCCGCTTTGCGCGGTGCGAGTCCGCGTGGTGCTTTGCGAGGAGTCGCCGGTGATGACGTCGTCTCCGGCTTGGAGCGAGCCGCGCAGCGGCGTTACTGCAACCTGCGTTCCGCTCGTCAAATCGATCTTGACGCGGACGGGCACCGGTTTGCCATTACGCTCGACGAACACTATGCCGCCGGATCCGCTCGTGGTGTTCGCGCCGGCGCCGGCAGCCGTCTGACCCCAAGGCGAGCCGTTCGAGGCCGTTGCGTTGTGCGTGCGATGCTTAGTTCCGCCGCTCGCGGGACGCCATGCCAGCGCAGCTTGCGGCACGACGAGCGCATTGTGCGCCGTTGCTACGGCGATCGAAGCGTTCGCGGTCATGCCCGGAAGAAGCTGGTCGTTGGGATTGTTCACGAGCGTGACGACGTCGTACGTTACGACGTTGTTGACCGTGGTCGGATCGACGCGCACTTGCGAAACCACGCCGTTGAACGTTTGATTCGGATAGGCCAGAACGCTGAAGTTTACTTTGTCGCCCGGCTTGACGTTGCCGATGTCCGGCTCGCCGACGGAGATGTCGACTTCCATCTTCTTCAGGTCTTGAGCGATCGTGAAGAGCGTCGGCGTCTGGAAGCTCGAGGCGACGGTTTCGCCGACCGCGATATTGCGGCCGATAACGGTACCGTCGACGGGCGAGGTAATGACGCCGCGGCTCAGGTTATACTGATCCTGCGCTACCTGCGCTTGCGCGGCTTGAACCGCCGCATCTTGTGCCTGCGCCGTGTCCTGTGAACCGGCAGCCTGTGCACTGCTCTGGCTGGTCTGCGCTTTTGCTTGCAGCGCTGCCGCCTGCGCGGAAGCTAGAGCGCTCTGCGCAGCAACGGCACTGCTCTGGTCGGAGTCATATTGGCTCTGCGCGATATAGCCTTGTGAAAGCAGGCTCTTGTCGCGGCTGACGGTCTGCTCGGCCAACTGATACGCGCTCTGCGCCTTCGCCACGCTGGCCTGCGCCGTCGCGATACCGGCTTGCGAGACCGTCACTCCCGACTGAGCCCCCGCAGCGTTTTCGACTTGAGCTTGAGCCTGCGCCTGTGCCTGTGCCAACTGCGCTTGCGCTTGATCGAGCTGAGCTTGCATTTGACTCGGATCGATCCGTGCAAGAACCTGACCTTTGACCACGCGGCTGTTGTAGTCGACATAGACGGCCGAGATCGTTCCGGAGGCTTGCGAGCCGACCGTAACCGTATTTTGCGGATTTACGGTTCCCGAAGCAGTGACGGACTGCGTTAGATCTTGCTGAGCCACCGGCGCCGATGCATACGAGGTCGCTGCGTGCGAACGCGCGACCGCCGCCCCGCCGGTAACCGCACCTGCGAGAGCGAGCCCGCCGAGCGTGAAGCCCAGCCAGCGCTGCCGCAGTTTGGAGCCGATGCCGGCTGCGCCGGGGAGAGATCCGGCTAAAGAGTTGCCGTCGAGAGGTGCTTGAAGTTTGCCTATCATTTGTACCGATGATAGGCGCGTTTCCTGAAAGCGGGCCGAGAGCCGAATTAAGCGGCGGTGAGAAACGCGGGGTTTGCATTTGCTTTACGGTAGACGGCCGCCCCGCGATTCGAGACACCGCGTCTAAAACAGGTTCCAAAGATACTGGTTGTAGACCTCATGGTGATACTGCACTTCCGGCGGCTTCACGAACGTACCGAGGAGCCGCGGGCACCGGTCGGCGCTTGCCTTTTTGAGATCGGCATAACGCGCCTTCACATCCGAAGCGAGAAGCTCGGTGGTCCATGCCGACTCACGAAAGCTTGCGAGCGCGTCGTAAATATTGTCGGGCAGGTAGCGCTCGGCTTGACGCAGATTCTGCTCGCCGCTGATGCTGCCTTGGAGCCCCGTCTTGAAGACTGCCAGCATCACCATGTACGGGTTGGCATCCGGCGCGACCGATCGCACTTCGACGCGAGAACTGCGTTCGTTGCCGATCGGAATGCGGACCATAGATCCGCGATCCACTGCAGAGGCCTTGATTTGGTTCGGTGCCTCGAAGTGCGGATCCAAGCGGCGGTACGCATTGACGCTGGAGTTGAGCATCAAGCACAGCTCGTTGCCGTGGGTAAGAATGCGATCCACGAACTGCCAAGCGAACGCGCTCAAACTTTCGTCGCCGGACGGATCCCAAAACAGGTTCTTGTCGTTCTTGCTGACAGAAACGTTCGTGTGCATACCGCTGCCGTTGACGCCCACGACGGGTTTAGGCAAGAACGAAGCCGTGAGTCCCATCCTCGTCGCAACTTGCCTGCAGATGAGCTTGTAGAGCTGAATCTGATCGGCAGCCGCGACCGCGTCCCCGTAACTGTAGTTGATTTCGAATTGCGAAGGGGCCACTTCCGGATGATCTTTCTCGTTCTGAAAACCCATCGCTCGCTGCACTTCGGCCACCGTATCGATGAACGTGCGCAGCGGATCGCCCGGAAGCGAATGATAATAACCGCCGGTGTTGACGTACTCGAAACGCTCGGTTTCGTGGAACCGCTGCTCGGCATCCAGGCCCTGAAAGAGAAAGCCCTCGATCTCGTTTGCAGCATTGAGCGTATAGCCGTCGCTCTTGAAGTACTGTTCGCAGAGCTTCTTCAGCAGCCCGCGCACATCCGCAGAAAACGGCGCGCCTTGACGATCCAGCACGTCGGCGAAGACGAGCACTTTACCGGGGCCGAAAATATCGGCGGGCGCCCAGTAAAAAGATGCCCAATCCAATGCTAAACGCAGGTCGCTCTCGCGCTGCGCGGTGAACCCGCGAATCGAGGAGCCATCGAAGGTGAGATTATCGTAGGACTTGAGCAAGAACTTCTTGTCGTAGTCCAGCATGTGCAGCCGGCCTTCCAGGTCGCTGAACAGCACCGTCACGGCCTTGATCCGGCGTTCGTCGGTCAGATACTTGAGGCGCTCTTCCTCAACCTTGCCGGCGGCCGTACGTTGGCCGCGATGTTGTTTGGCCTTCAGGTTCAAATCCTCGAGCTCGGAATACGGCAGCATCAGAAAATCACGCATCTCGATCGCCATCGTCGTCTCGCCTCCATAGTTGGCCGGAAGTTGCTTGAGCGGTTACACAACGCGCCCGAGGGGCCTTTGTGCATTTGGCTAAGATGAATGGCACGCAAGGATAGCCAATGCAGCGGCGTCCGCAGACAGGAGGCACGTTCACGTTGCTCGGGTTGATCTTTGCCTTGACGCTCGGCGCACCGGTGGCCGTTCACGTCGACGCGACGCATCGCATCCAAACGTTCCGTCCGATCCGGACCTTCGGCACGGCCGTCGACTCCGACCCCAAGGACAAAGTCTCGCTGCTCTATTCGCCGTCACGCACAAGGTTGATGCTGAGCACCGGCTTGGGTATGCTCACGTACCGGCTGTACACGGAACTTTCGATACAAGACTGGCATTGGAATCCGGCGGGCGCGTACTCCGACGCCCGGCATAAGCAGGGTTACTGGACGAGCAGCGCAATGCCCGCAGCGGCGCAAATCGGCGATTCATTCGGCTACCGGCTGCCGCACCGCGGGGACTCGCGCGATCAGGGTGACGATGACGGCTACTCGCGTATCGACGACGGCGATCCGTCGACATATTGGAAGAGTAACCCTTACCTGACCCATGTCTTTACCGGAGAGCCGGACTCGGCCAATCCGCAATGGGCGGTCGTGCAGTTTCTTAGGCCACAGCCGATCGACGCAATCAGAATCGCATGGGCAAATCCGTTCGCGACTCGGTATGCGGTGCAATACTGGGCGGGTAACGGAGACGCGATCGTCCAGCAGGACGCCGGCGTGTGGCGAACTTTTGCAAACGGCAACGTTAGCGCGGGGAAAGGCAACCGCGCGCTGCTCCGGCTTTCCGGCGCGCCGGTTTCGACCACCGCCGTTCGAGTGCTCATGAGTGCTTCATCCGGTACATGCGATACGCACGGAAACAGCGACGTTCGCAACTGCGCCGGCTACGCAATTCAGGACATCGGCGCCGGTACGATCGACGGTTCGGGAAAGTTTCACGACCTGGTCGTTCGAAAGAAGAACGGATCGTGTCACGGCGCGCTGTTCTGCACGTTCGATCCGAAGCGCCAGACGCTCATGTGGACTTCTTCGGACGATCCCTGGCACAGCGCAGCGGATGAGGTAACGGGCGATCAAGATCAAACCGGTCTCGACCGCATTGCGCGAAGCCCCATTACGCGCGGCCTTCCCGCTATCTATCCCGTTCCGGTTTTCTACAGCACTCCGCAAAACGCCGCGAACGAAGTGCGGTACTTGGAGAAACGCGGCTACCCGATCTCGTATATCGAGATGGGCGAAGAAGTCGACGGGCAGTACGCGCTTCCCGAAGATTACGCCGCACTCTACGTGCAGTTCGCGCGAGCGATTCACGCGGTCGATCCTCGAGTTAAACTGGGAGGCCCAATCTTCGAAGGCGTAAGCAAGGACGTTCCGGCTTGGCGCAATGCCGCGGGTGACGGTTCCTGGCTGCACCGTTTTTTAGTTTATTTACGGCGGCGAGGCCGGCTGGGCGATCTTTCGTTCATGTCGTGGGAGCACTACCCGTACCACAACTGCGATGCCGGCGCAAAGCGTCAAGCCGATCTGCTGGACGAACCGTCATTCGTGCGCCGCATGGTCGATCAGTGGCACGCGGACGGACTGCCGAAAAATCTCCCGCTGCTCGAAACCGAGAACAATTTCTCTCCCGACGGCACCAGCGCCCCGCAGCACGTCTATGGAGCGCTTTGGACCGGCGACTTTATGGGCGCTTCGCTTGCCTCGGGCATCTCGTACATGACGTACTACCAAGCCGAGCCTGAGCCGGTTGGGCGTAACGATCGCTGTAAGACTTGGGGCGCCTATAATCCTTACATCGTCGATCGGGATTTCAACGTGCGTGCAAAAGGGGCCGCCTATTACGCGCTGCAGCTGATCGCGCAGCAATGGGTGCTGCCGGGAGATCGCGAGCACGGCGTGTACCCCGTAACGTCGAGTTTGGGAAATCACGATGCGGTCGTCACGGCGTACGCCGTTCGGCGTCCCGACGGTAAGTGGTCCCTCATGCTCGTGAACAAAGACACACTGGCGCATCCGGTTACGATCGACTTTGCGGAAAGAGGCGGCACCGGTCGCTTCACCGGCAGCGTGCGCACGATAACGTTCGGCAGTGCCCGGTACCGGTGGAGCGGTAACGGCCCGGGCGATCGTCCCAATCCCGACAAAGGCCTGGCGTTCGGCAGCGCGCCCGGCGGAAAGACGGCCTACGTCGTTCCTGCGCGTTCCCTGATGGTTATTCGTGGCGCAACCGCACGCTGAGCGATGCGTCGCTGGACGCCGCTTGTCGATCTGCGGCCCCCTCGTTCGACGTGCAGGTAGAACCCTTGCCGACTGAAATGAGGAAGTGCGATGCGATTTATGGTGCTGGTAAAAGCGAACGAGCAATCCGAGGCCGGAGTGCTGCCCACGCGCGAGCAGACTGGCGGAAATGGGCAGCTTT
Source organism: Vulcanimicrobiota bacterium (assembly GCA_963714015.1). GTDB lineage: Bacteria > Vulcanimicrobiota > Vulcanimicrobiia > Vulcanimicrobiales > Vulcanimicrobiaceae > DASRDE01. Next base: position 42,459 of record OY970223.1, read on the forward strand.
AATGAAGAGATGATCAAGGCGGGCGTCATGCTGGCCGGAGATGGACTTCATCCGTCCTCCAAGGGCGCGCGGATCGCGTGGTCCGGCGGAAAGCGCACGGTGGTCGACGGACCGTTCGCTGAAACGAAGGAGCTTGTCGCCGGCTACTGGATCATTCAAGTAAAATCCAAAGAAGAAGCGGTTGAATGGATCTCGCGCGCGCCGTTCGAGCATGCTCAGGTGGAGATCCGCCGGATCTTCGAGGCCGAAGATTTCGGCGACCTTTTAGCGTAACGCGCATGACCGGGTCGGAAACACACCGCGCGATCGACGCCGTCTGGCGCATCGAATCCGCAAAAGTGATCGCCGCGCTCACGCGAATCGTGCGCGACGTCGGCCTGGCTGAGGACCTCGCGCAAGAGGCGCTGGTCGCGGCACTCGAACGCTGGCCGCGCTCCGGCGTTCCCGACAACCCCGGCGCTTGGCTTACTGCAGTGGCCAAACTGCGCGCGGTCGACGCGTTCCGGCGCGCCAAGCGGCAAAGCGAGAAGCATCAGGCGATAGCGCAAAATCTTCAAGCGCTGCAAGCTCTGGAAGAACCCGACTTTGCCGCGGCGCTTGATGAAGACGTGGGCGACGATCTGCTCAGGTTGATGTTCATCGCGTGCCATCCCGTGCTCGCGGCCGATGCGCGCGTTGCGTTGACGCTTCGGCTGCTGGGCGGCCTTACCACCGAAGAGATCGCCCGGGCGTTTCTGACGTCGGTGCCCACCGTGGCGCAGCGCATCGTGCGCGCAAAACGCACGCTTTCCGAAGCGCGCGTACCGTTCGAAGTGCCTGCGGGTCCCGATCGCGCAGCGCGGCTCAGTTCGGTTCTGGAAGTCCTTTATCTGATTTTCAACGAGGGATACTCCGCAACGGCCGGTCAGGATTGGATGCGGCCCGCCCTTTGCGAAGACGCACTCCGTTTGGGACGCGTCTTAGCGCAGTTGATGCCGCGCGAACCCGAGGTTCACGGCCTCGTCGCGCTGATGGAAATTCAAGCGTCGCGATCGCGCGCGCGCGTCGATGCCGGCGGAGCACCCGTCCTGCTCTTCGATCAGGACCGCACGCGCTGGGATCGGATCCTGATCAAACGCGGACTGGACGCGCTCGACCGTGCGGCCGCATTCGGCAGAGCGCTCGGTCCATACGCTTTGCAAGCCTCCATCGCGGCCTGTCACGCGCGCGCGAGAACCGCGGAGGAAACCGATTGGCACCGCATCGTCGCGTTGTACGACGCGCTCGCACAATTGACGCCTTCGCCGATTGTCGACCTGAACCGCGCGGTTGCCGTTTCAATGGCTTTCGGTCCGGCAGCCGCATTGGAGATCGTCGAGTCGCTCGCTTCCGAACGCGCCCTGCGGACCTATCATTTGCTGCCCAGCGTCCGCGGCGATCTGCTGCGGCAACTGAGCCGTTTTGAAGAAGCTCGCGCGGAATTCGAGCGGGCCGCAGAGTTGACGCAGAATGCGCGCGAACGGGCGTTGCTCCTGCGCAGAGCCGAAGACAGCGCTCGACTGGGGAGGCAAACATGAGTGAGATACGCGTTCTGGCCGGCACGCGCAAAGGCGCGTTCATCTTGACTTCCGACGGAAAACGCCGCGACTGGAAGGTCGACGGGCCGCATTTCGGCGGTTGGGAAATTTACCACGTTGCGGGTTCGCCGGTGAATCCCGACCGGATCTATGCTTCCCAAACCAGCTCGTGGTTCGGCCAGGTCATGCAGCGATCGGATGACGGCGGCAAGACCTGGCAAGCCGTCGGAAATGACTTTTCGTACGAAGGGACCCCCGGAACGCATCAATGGTACGACGGGACTCCGCATCCGTGGGAATTTGCGCGCGTATGGCATCTCGAACCGTCGCTGACGGATCCCGACACGGTCTATGCCGGCGTCGAAGACGCGGCCCTTTTCAAATCGATCGACGGCGGCCAGACATGGAATGAGCTTTCGGGATTGCGCGGCCACGATTCGGGGCCGTCGTGGCAGCCGGGTGCCGGCGGCATGTGCCTGCATACGATCGTGCTCGATCCTAGCAATCCGCAGCGCTTGTACGCCGCAATCTCGGCGGCCGGCGCTTTCCGCAGCGACGACGGCGGCGCGGCGTGGAAACCGATCAATCGCGGACTTCGCTCTGCGCAAATTCCCGACGAGGATGCGGAAGTCGGCCACTGCGTTCATCGCATCGCCATGCATCCGCAGCGTCCGGGCGTGCTTTTCATGCAGAAGCACTGGGACGTGATGCGAAGCGACGATGCCGGAGAAAACTGGCGCGAGGTGAGCGGAAATCTTCCGTCCGACTTCGGCTTTCCCATCGCGATGCATGCGCACGAGCCGGAAACGATCTACGTCGTGCCGATCGAGAGCGACAGCCGCCATTTCCCGCCCGAGGGAAAGTTGCGCGTCTACCGCAGCCGCACGGGCGGCGAGGAGTGGGAACCGCTCACGAAAGGTTTGCCGCAACGGGACTGCTACGTCAACGTGCTGCGCGATGCAATGGCCGTCGATTCGTTGGACTCATGCGGCATTTATTTCGGTACGACGGGCGGACAAGTGTACGTGTCCGCCGATGCGGGCGAAACCTGGAACGCGATCGTGCGCGATTTGCCGGCGGTACTCTCAGTCGAAGTGCAGACGCTGCATTGATTCGCGTCGTACTGCCTGCCCATCTTCGCGTCCTTGCGCGCGTCGGCGGCGAGATAACGGTAGAAGTTTATGGAGCAGTCACGCAGCGCTCCGTACTCGACGCAGTGGAAGCGCGTTATCCGGTCTTGTGCGGGACGATTCGCGATCGCGCTACTCAAAAGCGCCGGCCGTACGTACGTTTCTTTGCGTGCGAACGCGACCTTTCGCACGAGGTGCCCGACGCGCCGCTGCCGGACGCCGTCGCCGGCGGAACGGAACCGCTGCTGATCGTCGGCGCTATGGCCGGCGGTTAGCGCGACGTCAATCGCTAAGGCGCTGATTCGGCGGCGGCCGAAACGCCGCCCATTTCCATGAGACGCTCGCGATGGATCCATCGGATTCGCCCGCGCTCGCGCTTCACCGCGCCCTTTTCTTCGAAGACCGCCACTGCGCGCCCGACGACCTCCTTAACCGTGCCGGCCGCCGCGCCGATCTGGCTCTGAGTCATCAGCGGCAGCGGATCGAGCGCCGGCGAGAGACCGGGACCCGCCGCGAATTCCAGAAGGTACCGCGCAATGCGCTGTTGCGCCGTCAAATTCATCTCGGCGAGCAGCGAAGTGGTGCGGCGGACACGCCGGGCCAGCGTCACGGCGAACGCTAGAGCCAGCGTTCCGTGCTGCTTGCAAAGATCGACGACTGCGGAACGGTCGACGAGGGCGTAGACGGCCTTTTGGGAGACGACTACGGTTCGGGCCATCTCGGGTGCGCCGTCGAACATGGAGGAAACGCCGAAGAAATGCCCCGGGTGAGCGTGGTCGTAGAGCCGCTCCTTGTCTTCTTCACCCGGAACCAGCATCGCGATGCTGCCCTCCACCAGAAAGCCCAAGTGTTCCCACCGCTCCCCGGCGGCGTAGATCGTCGTGCCTTTGCGGGCTTCCGCGACCGAGGCGAGTTCGGCCAGCTGCTGTAGAACCCGAGCCGGAACCTCGCCGAAGGCGTTGTTGTCGGCGAGGCTCTTTATTATGAAGTAGCGGGCGGCGTCCGCAGTTTCTTTTCCCACGCGCGCCGCTTCGCTCCGTGCCGTGCCGAGTCAGACTCCTCCCTCTAATGCGAGGGCAATTCCGGTACCAAGTCGGCATAGTAATAAAGCCTCACTAAAAAACCCGCCAAATGTCACTCAGAGCAACGTAGCGTCCCCATGTAAAGTGAACTCAGTCGCTCTTTTTCGTAGGGGATGGCATTAAAAATGACGACGTTCGTCGAGTTAGTATTGGCGGGGCTGGTAATAGGGACATTCACGGGCCTTTCCGGCGTAGGAGGCGGCTCGATCATGACGCCGGTGTTGATGCTGCTCCTCGGAGTGAATCCCTTGGTCGCCGTGGGGACCGACCTATTGTATAGCGTGCCGACAAAAATCTTGGGAGCCGTGGTCCACGCCAAGCAGCGGACTATGGACTGGAGCGCCGCCCGCGGGCTCCTTCTGGGCGGCATTCCCGGCGTGATTGCCGGCCTCATCGCCCTCTATGCGCTGCGGCACAGCGTCGACGCGCAGCTATTGAACGCCATCGTCAAACGCGCCGTCGGCATCGCGCTCATCGTCTCCGCGATCGCACTCGTTTACGGCGCGATCATGTATCGAAAGGCCGACACGCCGGCCGAAGGAGATTCGAGCGATCTAATCCGCCGTCGCACCCCGGCGCTGGCCGCCTCCGGCGCACTGGTCGGGTTCTTCGTCGCGTTGACTTCGATTGGTTCGGGAGCGATCACGATGCCGCTGCTTCTCCTCATCGTTCCTTTAATAGGGTTGCGCCGGCTCGTCGGAACCGATATCGCTTTTGCGGCATTCCTGATTCCGGTAGCGGCATTCGGCCATATTACGCTCGGCGACGTCAATTACCGCGTAGCACTCTCGCTGCTGATCGGCTCGCTTCCCGGCGTGTTCATCGGGAGCCGCCTATGCAGAAATCTTTCGGAGATTTGGCTTCGTCCGGCCGTTGCCATGGTCTTAGTTATCGCCGGATCGAGGTTAATCTAGCGTGAATCGGTCAGCGGCGCTCGCCGCCTTTCTCGTCATTCTCTTCACTGGTACTGCGCTCGCTGAATCGTCCAAAAATCCACAAATCGTAGCCCAAGCAAATCCTACGCCGGCACCGACCGCTCATCCGCTGACATTGGGCGGATACTTCCGCGGATACTATTTCGCGCGTACGAATGCTTCTCCGCAATACGGACTTCCGCAGTCGACCGGCGTGGTCAATCAAGCGACGTTCAACGCTGCGCTGGCGCTGCACGCCGCGTACAACGTGGACAACTGGACCGTTGCCGGCACCTATCTGTACGCTAATCCGCTCGACAACTGTACGACCGCGGCCGATCAGGTTGAAAGCGGTGGTCCGTGCAGCGGGAAAACCGCAACGTACAAATCGGGCGGCGTCGAGCTATCCGTACAGTCCGGTGCCTACCAATCCGGACAACACGCTGCCGGGGTTTCAACTCAGCACTTTGTATGAAGCGTACCTGCAGTACAAGGACGCGACGCTCTACGGAAAGATTGGCGATCAGCTGCTGAACACGCCGTGGGCCAACAGCTCGGACACGCGCCTAAAGCCGGAAGCGTATCAGGGTGGCGATTTCTCGTACAAAGTCAATCGCGGCTGGACGGTGGAAGCGGCGTATATCGATCGCTTCGAGAGCCGCGTGGATTCAGCGTTCGTGAATTCGACGCTGCTGACCGCGACCAATCAAGCCGACGCACCCGGCCCCGGCGCAAACTTGCTGATTCCTAAATACTCCGCCGTTACGACGAACGGCTTTGCGTACGGGCGCCTCGGATTTAGTTCGGGACCGTTGGCGGCCAATCTGCACGTCTACGATTTTCTGAACATTGCCGACGTCGAGTGGCTCGATGCCAAATACTCGCCGGCTGCCGAAACTGCTTACAAACCCTACGTCGCATTTCAAGCCGGCAACGAAGCCAATGCGGGCTCCGGCGTTCTAGGCAAGATCAACAGTCAAGTCGTGGGCCTTCAGGGCGGCGCGACGGTCGCTCAGAATCTCGACGTGACGCTGGGCTTCGATTTCATCCCGCAGAAGAGCGATACGCTCGCGCTTCCCGCAGGTATCGCGTGCGCTGCGGTGCCGGCGCAGCCTCCGGTCAAGGCGCCGGCGGGCAATCAGATCGTCGTAACGAACCGAACTCCGCTGATGTACTTCCTGCCTACGGGCGGCACCCCGGACTGCATCGACAATGCCAACGGCACGACGACTGTGTATTATGGGGGCTGGGCCAGTCCGTACACCGATTCGTATACGAGCGATCCGCTGTTCACCACGAGCATGACTGCCGGTATGATCGAGCGGCGCAGTTCCGGCACCTCAGGTAAGATAGCTGCGACGTGGTGGGGCGACAACAAGCAAATTCGCTTGATCACCAGCTTCGCGCTGTACGCGTACGGCAACAACACGACGGGCGTCGCCCCTTCACACGAAGTCGATATCGACGGTACGTATTTCTTCAACCGCGTTACGAAGAACGGTCCGTACAAGGGGCTGCTCCTGCGCCACCGGTACGGCGATCGCGACAACACGTTCGTGCAGTACTACGGCGGCCTTCCGGTCTTCAAGTACAACCGCACGCAGCTGGAGTACGACTTCTAAGTCGTAGCGTAAGAGTCGAAGAGTTCGCGATGACAGGTCACGGGCAGCGTCACGCTGATGTGACTGCCCAGACCAGGCACCCGTTCGACTTCGACATCGCGCGCGAGCATCGAAACCAAGTAAAGGCCCCGGCCGGACTCGGCCCACAGATCCTTGGGCAGCGCCGGCTTGTACGAGAAGCCCGGCCCCTTGTCGATGACGTGCAGCATCGCATCCGTTCCGCGAAGCTGCAGTGATACGCTCAGCGGCCCGGGAGCGTGCCGCACGGCGTTCCCGATCAATTCGGCGAAGATGACGCCGCAAATCGACATCGTCTCTGCGTCGATCGGACAAAACTGACGCAGGCGCGTAAAGAACTCGTCGCGCAGGGTATACGCGGCCCTCGCATCCGCCGCTTCGAATTGCCAGCGCATCTGCGCGCGCTTGAAATTGAAGACGATGATTGCGATATCGTCGCGCGGCGCCTCGTAGGCGATCGCGCGTTCGATGAACTCGGCCGGATTCACCGAGTAGAGTACGGCCTCCGAAGCCAGCACCCGCTCGAGCATCGCCTCTCCGGCAACCACGTCCCGAGTGATTTCGATGACGCCGTCCGTGTACAGGACCAGCATGCTCTCGTCGAGGAATGTTTCGGAATGCTCCTCGAACTGAGCGTCGCGGAACGCGCCAAGGGGCGGTGAAGGTGCTTCCAGTTTGCGCACGCGCCCGCCCGGCAGCCGAAACATGGGCGGTGCATGGCCAGCGGAAACGTACCGAAGGCAACGCGTCCGCGGATCCAATATGCCGATGAAAGCGCTCGCCAGCCGTTCGCCGTGCTCGTTCAGCAGCAGCCGATTGCAGACGTCGGCAATCTTCCGCGGATCGCGCGCGTCGAGCGCCGCGACGCGGATCGCTTGACGCATCAATACCATCAAACGCGCAGCCTCGACGCCCTTACCGGTGACGTCGCCGATCGTGAGGACGATCTCGCCGGCATCGTTCTCGAAAGCGTCGTACCAGTCGCCGCCGATGTCCGCCTCGGTGGAACCGGGACGATAATGCGCGCTGATTTCAATCCCCTCGCAGACCGGAAAGCGCCGCGGCAAAAACGAGCGCTGCAGCGTTTCAGCGACGTACTGCTCGCGATGAAACTGCTTGGCATTGGCTACCGCCAATCCGGCGCGGCGTCCGAGTTCGAGCGCGAAAAGCAGGTCCGCTTGATCGAACTCGCGGTTTGAGCTGGTGCGGACGAACGTCAGCGCACCGAAGATGTGATTTTGCGCGACAACGGGCACGACGATCTTCGAGCGATATCCGAAGCGGCGCATGTACTGTTCGTGCTGCCGGCTTGCGGCATGTGCTGCGATCGCCTCTTCGTCGATGTGTGGAAGGAAAAAGGGCCGGCCCGTGCGTGTCACCTGCACGACGGGATGGACGCCGAACTCTTCGACGTAGAGGATCGTTGATACCGTCGCAAGCGCTTCTTCTTTGCGCGGATCGCGATGCGCCGAAGCGGTCACGAAGAGACGCTCGGATCGCTCGTCGATAAGGTCGAAAAGACAGATCTCGGCGAATGTTTCGACGGCGAGGCGCGCGACGTTGTCTAAAGTGGCGGTAACGTCAAGAGACCGGTGAAAAATCTCACCGGACCTTACGAGAAGATCGAGCCGCTCTTGATCGCGGTTCTCGACGACAGTCGCCAAACCAGGTCCTCCCGGCTTGCTATTCCCAGCGCCGAAGGAAGTTACACGTGCGAGGACTGTATTGAACGATACCGGCTCAATAGGAGGCCTTGACGTAGCACATCTGCTCGCCACCCTTCGCATCGACCCGGCAAGGCGAGGGATAGTCGCCGTCGCCGGTATCGCCGTGTGCTTCGCGGCGGTGCTCACCTGGCTGGGCTTGTGGCGATATGCGATTTACCGTGCCGGCGTCGACACCGGCATTTTTACCCAAGTCGTCCTCTCGCTCGGATCGTGCTTTTGTGCCACGGCTGAAGGCGGCGTGAATCACCTGCGCGTGCACTGGTCGCCGATTATCGGCGTTGCATACCCTTTCGCGAAGTTTCTGGGCGGCGCTCCGGGTCTTATCGTCGTTCAAGCGGGCGCGATTGGCGCTACCGCGTTCCCGCTCTATTTTCTCGCGCGTTTGTATTGCGGCTCGCTGATGTCCGCGGCGTTGACGTGCCTTGCGATGCTGTACCCTGTGCTGTGTGCTCAGGCGTTCACGGATTTTCATGAAAATGCGTTCGTGCCCGCGCTGAGCGCTATGCTTGCGCTCGCGGTCGCCGCGCATCGTTGGCGACTCCGTGCGATCGCCGTAATAGCGCTGCTGCTGGTCAAAGAGGATCAGTTTGTGCAGCTGGCGGGCGTCGGAGCAATCATTGCGCTGATGGGCCGGCGCGATTCAAAGCAGCGCACTTTCGGTGCGTGGGTTTTCGTGGCGGCGATTGCCTGTGGATTTGTGTATTTTGGATTCGTGCGGCAAGCCCTTGGGGCGGCAACCCCCTATGGACCGCTGCGCTGGTACCTGTGGAATCCGAGTTTAAGCGGCATGGCCGGTTTCTACGGAATCACATTGCCCGCACGAGTTTACTACCTCTTTTGGGCGCTGTTGCCGCTGCTGTTTCTGCCGCTCGGCTCGCGGCTGTTTTTGCTTGCGATTCCAGGTTTATTGGAAGTCCTGCTCTCGCACGAGCACATCACGATGGCGTACGATACGCATTACTCCATGATTTGGTCGGGGTACGTTCTTGCAGCGTTTACAGCGACGGCCGCGCGGATCGTTGCGGCGCGTCCAGTCGCGGGCGGCCTCACTTCTGTATGCGTTGCGGCGGCATGCGTCGGCGTGCTCGCCTTTCGCGATCCGATGTCGCGCTGGTATTACCTCTACCGGACACCCGATGCGAACGATGCTTTGCTTGGGCGTATAAGCGCTTCCATTCCGCCGGCTTCGGCGATTGGCGGAACCGACGTCATTTACGCGCACTTGGCCACGCGGCCGAATGCGATGCCCAGTTTGCGCAGCGACTTTGTCGCCGATTATTACATCGCCGATCCTGCGCTCGGAGATCCGACCTGGGACGATCGCGACAAAGGGCTGCTCCAGGCCGCCGTACGCAAGGGAACGTATCGAATCTTAATGCGACGCGGAGGAGTCATTTTGGCACAGAAGGCCATTCACGATGCACCCTTCCGGCAGAAACATCGGAATGCCGGCTGAAACGGCCCAGAATGGCAGTTTGGTCGCGCCTTCTTCGTAGGGGCGCGCTCGCTTTGGCCTAAGGTTGCCTCTTTAGATCTTTGCAACGTTTGGAAAGGGGACTTCATCCAATGGTTCGCGGTTTACGTAGAGCGGGGGCAGGGTTACTCGGCCTAGGGTTTTTGATGACGGCGTGCAGCGGCGGCGGAGGAAGCAGTTCGTCGCAGATTCTTCCGCAGCGCGTTGCGCAAAGGAGTGCAGCGGTGAGTTCACTTCAAGACGAAGTGAACGCCGCAAACGGATTTCCGTCGGTTTCGCTGCATGCCGCTCTGGGGTTGCGCATGGGCGAAAACAATGCGGCCGGCGGAGCGGCCCCGGCGTCCAATCTGATCTATTCGGGCGATTTCAACAACAACGACATCACATATTTTTCGGCTAAGGGGATCAATCCGCCGCCGCTCGGACAGATCACCAACGGTCTGGACAATCCCGAACGGCTTTTCGTGGACAAAAAACTGAACGTGTACGCAACGAATCTCGGAAATTCGACGATCGTCAAATACGGTCCCGAGGGACCGTCGCCGAAGTTGACCATATCCAACGGCGTGAGCAATCCGACGGGATTAACGGTCAATGCCAACGGTACCATCTTTTGCGCCAACGTCGGAAACGACACCATTACGGAATATCCCGAAGGCAAAACCTCGCCTTCCATAACGATCAACTTGGGCTCTAATGCAGCGGAGTATCTTTCGATCGGCCCCAAGGGCGATCTGTTTGCCTCGCTCTTGGGCGGAAACGTCATGCGGTTCAAGCCGGGATCCAAGCAGGGAACGTTACTGAACCTGCAAGTCGGCAGCGCGGGCGCCATCGAACTGGACAAGGCCGGAAACATTCTGCTGATCGATGCGAATGCATCGACGCTCGACATCTTTCCGCCGGGCCAAAAGAAGCCTTCCAAGACGTTCCCGATCGGCGGATTCCCGTTCTCGCTTGCAATGAACGGCGCGGAGACGGAACTTTACGTCAGCGAAATCGTTGGAAGCAGACTGGGTAATCCAGCAGCTCGCGTATCCGAACGGCAAAGCGTTCACGAACAAAATGACATCCAACGTGAACGGCTGGCCGATTGCCGCAAGCCCGGATAACGTGCTGTAACCTACGTCCCCTTCTGACCGCCTGCGTAAAAGATCACTTTGAAGATTGCTTGCGGCACGGTGACGAGCGTATTCGGATCGCCGTACGCAAGATAGAACTCTTCATTGTCGAGACGCAAGTGGTAGGCAATTGAAATGTTGGAACAGACACCTTCGCAATTGCCGCCGCCGTTGGGCTGGGGCGGGAACCCGATGACCCGCCTCAGACCCACTGCGAAAGACGAATTAGCGCTGACCTGATACGCGTACGAAGCGCCGTCGAACCATTGGACGTTCGGCGCCGCATCGGGAAAGTATTGCGCCGTATTGTCCACCGTCAGCGTCACGAACCCGCGATCTCCCAGACGTATCGTCGAATTGCGAAACCACGAATCCAAACGGCCTTCGCCGTACCGTCCGGTATTGAACGAAATCGACGTCGGCGTAGCCGAGGACCCGTGCGTCGGGAAGTTGTTGATGTTGTTCTGCATTCCGCTGTGGTAGGTCAGGGAGAATCCGGCGTTCTGCGAGATCGGTGTGAGCACGCCGTCAAAGGGTGACCCGGGCACAATGCCGGAGCCCGGAAGGCGCGAGCTGAACAGCCAGTAATTCGAACCGGTAGAGGCCTGGAAATCGAGCGTGCTCTTCGTGAGCAGATCGAGCAGCGCGAAGTTGTCGCTCTGCCCAAAGCCTCCGGGAATGCCGTTGTACGTCGTGCTCTTGTAGCGATCGACCACGCCGTCAACGCCTACCGACGAAAAGAAGTCGTTGGGCGAGAACGTCCAAATGCGGGCCGAGTAAACGGCGTAGCCCGCTATTCCCGGATGTGAATCGAAACCGTCGACCGGGTCGAACAGCGCGCCCATCTTGCGCATCGATCCGAATAATGCGAAATGCTGGTTTCCCCAGCCGCCGCCGGTGTCGATCCACCCTGCTTGGGAGCTGTCGGTGACGAGCGTGCCCGACTCACGCGCATAGTTCAGATAAGCCGAAAGATACTTGCCGTTGTTCCAGCTTATGCCCGCTTGATTCGTGTCGTCTACGAGACCCGGTATGTCGGCGCTGACGTGCTGAAACGCGCCGTTCCAGCGATTGTCGCTGGACGTGTAATCGAACGCGCTCGCGTTGTCGTCGCGCCCGTCGCCGATTGCATCGAATGTGGCGAACCCGAAATTACCTTGACGTCCTTCGAATGCGTAGCCTTCGCGCGGCGTCGGAATTGCGGGCGTGTACAACGTGGTTCGAAAGCCGTTACAGACGTTGCAGTTGAAGTTTCCGTAGTAGGCATTCGCCTGCGTGAAGAAGGGGCGAACTTCGCTGAAGATCCGTTGATAAACGGTCGGCGAAATCGATTGCTGATCCAGTTCGACGTTCGAATAGTCCGGATGGAGCGTACCGAAGAACGCCGCAGTTTGAGTCACCGGTATCGAGAAATCGAGTCCCGTGCGCGAGGTAGATCCGCCAACGGATGGCGCGGCGGCGCGGCCCAGCCCGTAGACGCCGACGCGAGGTTTCGGAAGCGGCGGACGCGCCACCAGCGGGACCTTTACGGTCGCCGCTCGCGCGGCATCGTCGGGATTCGTTTGCGCGCCGTCGTAGGACCAGACGTTCAGTTCTCCAGTCGATCGCACGTAGCGGACGAACTGCATGCGCCAAGTCCCGGCGTGAGCGCCATGAACGACCGCAAGCGGGATCGCCATCGTCACGGTGTATCCCCCGGCGCCGATACTGCCGCGCGACTGCCATTGCGGAGCAAAATCGGAATTTTCGGAGGAGGCTTCATTGTGCGCGCCTATTGGGTTGGACTCGAACTCGTATTGAAAGCCGCCCGGGCCGGTCGGCCAGAGATCGACCCAAACAGCATCGTCCGGCCAAGCGATGCCGCCGTTGGTGTTACTGCCGCCGGCAACTAAGTCGTTGCTATGCTGAGACGCAATCACGGGCTCCCGCTGAACGGCATCGAATCGGACGTAGAGATACTTGCCGTCCGTCTCGACGTGAACAGTCGTGGAGTCCGTTGCCGGATGGCCGTGGGCCACGTCCCAGCTGAGCGCCACCGGCGTATTCTGCCCCCAGCCGGCTGCTGTTGCCCCCGTCGAAAGGGACGGGGCGCTCTGGACGACGGGGACGGTCATCGAAGCCAGCATCGAGGGCGTTCTCCTAATTCATTAATCCTAATTCTTTAAGAGATACTAGCAGCCGCACACTTTTGTGTCAACTATAATATTAGTTTTTGTTCCCGCGTCGAAAGACCGACCCATGCGTCTCTCACTTCTGCTCCTGGCCACGCTTCTGATCGCCCCTGTCGGCGCCACGCCGGTTCCCCCCGAAGCCGCTAACGTCACAATTGCGCGGGACGACTGGGGCATCGCGCACGTGCACGGAAAGACCGACGCGGACGCGGTGTTCGGGATGATTTACGCGCAAGCCGAGGACGACTTCAACCGGGTGGAGGTCAATTATCTAACCGCTCTCGGCCGCACGGCGGAAGCGGACGGCGAAACCGCTATCTATCAAGATCTGCGGCAATGTTTATGGGTCGACGATGCGGATCTGCAGGCTCGCTACCGGCGCAGCCCGCAGTGGCTCCGGCAATTGATGGATGCCTGGGCGGACGGCCTCAACTATTACCTTCAAACGCATCCGCAAGTGCATCCTCGAGTTCTCACTCATTTTGAACCGTGGATGGCGCTGAGCTTCACCGAAGGCAGCATCGGCGGCGACGTCGAGCGCGTCTCGCTGCCCGAGTTGCAGGCATTCTACGGCGGTGGTTCGGTTTCGATGCGAGCACCGTCCGAAGATCCGCGCGCGCCTATTCCGGATCCGCAAGGGTCGAACGGTATCGCGATCGCGCCGAAGAACACCGTCGATCGCAATGCGTTGCTGTTGATCAACCCGCACACGTCATTCTATTTCCGCTCCGAATTGCAGATGTCGAGCGATGAGGGGCTGGATGCGTACGGCGCGGCGACGTGGGGGCAGTTCTTCATCTATCAAGGATTCAATCCGCACATCGGCTGGATGCACACGTCGACGGGCGCGGACAACGTCGATCAATTTGCCGAAACGATAGTCCGCAAGGATGGGCGCCTATATTACCGGTACGGGAATGCGCTGCGTCCCGTCACCGTCTCGACCGTTTCGATTAGGTACCGCACGACGGCGGGCGGATTGGCAACTCGAACCTTCACGGTCTACCATACGCACCACGGACCGATCGTACGGTCCGAAAACGGAAAGTGGATCGCCGAAGCGCTGATGTATCGGCCGATTCGCGCCCTCGAACAATCCTATCTGCGCACGAAGGCATCCGACTTTGCGTCGTATCGCAAAATCGCCGAGCTGGAGGCGAATTCGTCCAACAACACGATCTTCGCCGACGACAAAGGCGAAATCGCGTACATGCATCCGCAATTCATGCCGCGCCGCGACGATCGCTTCGATTATACCAAGCCGGTGGACGGGTCCGACCCCGCAACCGACTGGCACGGCATTTTGCCGCTGGATCGAGATCCCCACGTTCTCAATCCCGCTGTGGGGTGGATCTTCAACTCGAACGATTGGCCGTATTCCGCTGCCGGCCCCGACAGCCCGAAGCGCCGGGATTTTCCGCGCTACATGGACACCGCAGGTGAAAACGAACGCGGAATCCACGAGACGTTGCTGCTTGGAGGCCGCCATGACTTCACGCTGGAGCGTTTACGGCAAACGGCGTTCGATCCGAACCTGCCTTTCTTCGCCACGCTCGTTCCAACGCTCGTGCACGCCTATGACAGTGACCCCGCGAACGATCCGCTCAAGTCCAAACTGCGCGATCCGATCGACATTCTGCGGACGTGGAATGACCGGTGGTCGGCGGATTCCGTTGCAACGTCGCTCGCAATTTTTTGGGCCGACCACCTCGCTAGAACGAACCGCAGCGTAAAGCGTCAAGTTCTGCTCGCTGCGCCGGCTAGCGAGAAACTCGAAAGCTTGGCATATGCGGTCGATCGCTTGGACGCGGACTTCGGAACTTGGCGAACCCCCTGGGGGCAGATCAACCGCTTCCAACGCCTGGACGACAATATCGAAGGCGACTTCGACGACGGCAAACCCAGCATTCCCGTTCCCTTCGTTGCCGGAACCTGGGGTTCGCTCGCCGCGTTTTACGCCGATCCGGCGCCAAACACCAAGCGTTGGTACGGCGATGCCGGCAACAGTTTCGTCGCCATCGTAGAGTTCGGCAAACGAGTTCGGGCGATAGCGGTGACTGCAGGCGGCGAAAGCGGCGATCCGCATTCCCCCCACTTTGACGACGAAGCCCTGCGCTACGCCACCGGAAATCTGCGGCCGGTGTACTTCTATCCCGGCGATCTCGTCGGCCATACGGAACGCACGTATCATCCCGGGACGTGATCGACCGGCACCGTCGGACCAACGAACCGTAAAGGTCCGGTTCCGCCGGCAGGTACTGCGCACGTGCCGCGGCCAAACCGCATTGACGCGCGGCCGTCCGTGTGTCGTTTTGGTGGCCAGGGCGCTCAGCTTGCGTCCAGGTACGGCCGGTAGTCTTAGCACGGGAAAATCGCTTGTACGAATCACTGACTCGCTCGTTCGTTTGCCATTCGTGGCGAGGCGTCCATCGCGTTTGCGTTGCCGCCGCTTCGCTCGCCGCATTCGCGGCCTGCAGCCATCCTAGTCATGAGACAGCCCCCGCACCCTATGTTGCAACGGCGATCGCCTCTTATGGAACGATCCGCGCGGGCTCGCAGCTTGCGGGCATCATCGCGCCCTACGAGAACGTCGCCATCCAAACGACGCTCGTCGAACCCGCGGACGCGGTGTACGTTCAAGAGGGCGATCGGGTCTACCGCGGCGAGGTGCTGGCTCGTCTCGATACGGCGGATCTTCAGGCGCAGCTCAACTCCGACGTCGCGAGCGAGCACCACACCTACGCTCAAGGTGACCTAACGATATCGCAAGGATCCGATGCGCTGCGACAGGCCGAAACGACCCTTCGCGCCGATCGTTTGAATTTGCAGCGCGATCAAATGCTGCTGCGCCAAGGCTATATCGCCCAGCAGGCGTTCGACGCACAGATGGAAACGGTGCGCAACGACGAGCAGACCGTGGCCGCCGATCAGGCGACCGTACAACAAAACGGGTCGATCGGCGGTTCCGGCCTGGCCGCATCCGCTGTCGCTCAGGCAGAGGCGCAAGCCGACCAGGTCCGCGTTCAAATCGCAAAGGCGACCATCGTTTCGCCGATCGACGGCGTCGTGGTGAACCGCAACTTGAACCCCGGCGAATATCCCGGCAACCGGCAGCTTTTTACGCTCCAGCAGGTCGATCCGATCTATGCAGTAGTTCACGGCTCGGGTGCCGAGGTCGCGGCAATTGCGAAGCGTTCTTCGGCGACAGTCACACTTTCAGATCTGAACGAACGCACCGCGGGAACAGTAGTCGGCGTGCTCAATCAGATCGTGCCCGGGTCCACGGATTTCATGGTAAAGATTCTGCTGCAGAATCCGCAAAACAGAATCAGGCCCGGCATGGCGGTCCAAGCCACCGTCGCGCTGCCGGCGCTGCACGGGGTCCGCGTTCCCCTCACCGCATTTACGGACGAAAACCACTCGCAAATCATGGCCGTCAGCCCGCGAGACGTTGTTCGCGTGCGGCAAGTAACCGAGATCGGTGACGACGGAACGACCGCCGTCGTCACCGGAGTGGCCCCGGGGACGCGGATCGTTACCAACGGTATGGCGAGCGTGGGTAACGGCGAAAAAGTCTCACTGCAGTGAATCTGACTAAACTCTTCCTCGAGCGTCCCCCGCTCGTTTTCGTCTTGGTCTGCGTGATGATCGTGGCCGGCGCGATATCGCTGGCGACAATCGTCAAAGAACTCTTTCCGAACGTGTCTCAGCCCACGATCACGATCTCCGCGAACTACAGCGGCGCCTCCGTCACCGAGATGCGCGACAACATCGTCGCGCCTATTGAAGAAAACCTTGCAGGCACGACGGATTTGCAGAACATCAATTCCGTGGTGCAACAGGGACAGGCGCAGATTTCAGCGACCTTCACCATCACTTCCAGTGAGGCAACGGATCTTGCGCTGACGGAGAAGGCGGTGCAGGCCGCGGAGCGTCAGTTGCCCGCGAATATGCCGGCACCAACCGTCAACATTCGCGACCCTGCGGAAGAGACGGTCGTAACGCTGGCGATGTACTCGTCGAAGTTGACGCCGGGCGAGATGGCCCTGTACGCAAACAACGTCGTCGTCCCGCAGATCCAGCAGATTCCCGGTATTTCGTACGCCAGTGTGGGGGGCGCCGTCACGCCGGCATACGAGGTCGAGGTCGATCCCGCGAAACTCGCTGCGCGCAATCTCACGCTCAATGACGTCATCAACACGCTAAACGAGCAAAACAACCGCGTCCCCGGAGGTTACGCGTACCAGCCAGGACGCCAAACGATTATCGACGTGCGCGGCGACATTCAGACGATTCAGCAGGTCAAGGACCTGCCGATCATTGCGAGTTCCGGCGGGGCGGCGTCCAACGAAACCGCAGGTCAGGTGGAATCGTACACGGGCGGCCTCTCCAGCCTTCCCGGCGGTGTCAACGCGTGGACTGCCGGCAGCCAGGCAACGCGCATCGGCGACGTTGCGAACGTCATTGAAGGCAACGAGCCGCAGCTGCAGTATGCGCGAATCAACGGCCACCGCGGCTTCTTTCTTTCGGTCCAAAAGACGGCCGATGCGAGTGAAGTTGATGCTTCAAACAACTTCATGAAACAGCTGCCGCAGCTGGAGCGTGAGTTTCCGGCGATTCATTTTGAGATCGTCAACATTGCATCGCGCTTCACGCAGCAGCAGATGAACGCAGTCCTGCACACGCTGCTCGAAGCGATTTTCCTAACGGCACTCGCGATGCTTTTTTTTCTGCGCTCTTGGCGCAGTGCCATCGTCGTCTGCATCGCCATTCCGACTTCGCTTGCGATTGCGCTCACCGTCATGCGAATGACGGGTATGACAGTCGATACGATTTCCATGCTGGCAATGACCCTCGTGATCGGCATTTTGGTGGACGACTCCACGGTGGTCCTGGAAAACATCGAGCGTCACTTTCGCGACTTAAAGCAAAACCCAAAGGATGCCGCGTACGGAGGCCGCATGGAGATTGGCGCCGCAGCGGTCGTCATCACCCTCGTCGACGTGGTCGTGTTTCTTCCCATAGCGTTCATGTCGGGACAAGTGGGGCGATTCTTGGTCGAGTTCGCGCTCATCATCGTCATCTCGACACTAACGTCCCTGTTCATCTCGTTCACCGTCACGCCCACGCTTGCCGGACTTTGGGCGCTGCAATCACATTGGAAGCCGTGGCGAATCGTCGATGCTTTCGGGCGCGGTTTCGACAAACTTCGTGACTGGTACGCGCATCGAGCCCTGCTTTGGGCGCTGGAGCATCGGACGGTCGTCCTCCTCGGCTGCATGCTCAGTTTCGTGCTTTCCATCGGGCTCGTCGGCACGGGCGTAGTGGGCGAAACGTTCATCCCTTCGGTCGATCGCGGCGAAATCTACATCCAATTGCAATATCCGGAAGGGACGCCGATCGCGGCCGTGCGGACCAGCGCGTACAAGCTCGAGGCGCTCATCGACAAGACTTTGGATCTGCAACATGAAACGACGGTCGCCGGTGCGTACTCGGCTTCGTTCGGCGGTTTCGTCGTTCAACCGGACGTCGCGCAGATCCACGTGTTTCTGAATGACAATCGCAAGCACTCGACCTATTATTGGGTCGCGCAATTTCAACAAATGCTTCACCGGGTATTACCGAACGTCACGGGATCGGTGGTGCCGTCCAGCGGGACCGGCGGCGGCAACGCACAGCCTATCGATTTCCTGGTCTCCGATCTGACCGGCGGCGATCCGACGCCCTACGCGCAGCGCGCTTTGGCGCTGCTCAAATCGACGCCCGGCGCGACGAGCGTGAACAGCTCCGCTCAAGAGCTCGCGCCCGAAGTTTCCGTAATCTTCAACCGTCAAAAAGCAGAGGCGTTGGACGTCGATCTGGGGCAGGCGGCGAACGCGGCCGGTGCGGCGTTCGGCGGCGACGTCGCCACTCAGTTCGAAACGGCGTCCGGCTTGGAGCAGGTACAGGTCATCTACCCGCAGTCGGACCAGACGAGCCTTACGACACTCTCCGCAATTCCCATACGCGCGAACAACGGGCAAATCGTCCACCTCGGTGATATTGCGACATTTGCATTGACCCCGACGCCGCCGTTCATTACGCGAACGAACCGCAACACGGTCATCCACGTCGACGCGAACGTCGCGCCCGGCGACTCCCTCTCGAACGTGGAGAACGCCTTCGAGAAGCGGCTTCCGTCTCTGCACTTGCCCCCGAATGTCGTAGTCCGGCCCGCACCGATGGGCCAGCAAGACTACATGCATCAGGTGTTGGTCGGAATGGGCATGTCGATGATCTTGTCGATCGTTCTCGTGTTTTTGCTGATGGTCGCCCTTTACAACAGCTACAGCTCGCCTTTCATCATCATCTTCTCGGTTCCGGTCGCGGCCGTCGGAGCTATCGGCGCTCTGCTAATCACTCGTGAGACGTTGAATCTCTTTTCTCTCATCGGCACGATCTTGCTGATCGGCATCGCCACCAAGAACGGCATTCTGCTCGTGGATTATGCGAACACGCTGCGCGCTCGCGGCCGTAATAAGCTTGCGGCGATCAAGGAGAGCGCTTTCACGCGTTTCCGCCCCATCGTCATGACGAGCTGCTCGATCATCGCTGCCATGTTGCCGCTGGCGCTGGCGCTCGAACCGGGAACGTCCAGTCACTCGAGCTTGGGTGTCGTCGTCATAGGCGGCGTCGCAAGCTCGCTCGTGCTGACGCTGCTGCTGATACCCGTCGTCTACATGTGGTTCGCGCCCGACAAGATCACCGTATCAAACGCGCCGGCCGGAACGGGAGAAGCATCGGCGCTCCCGGAGCCCACGACGGTATAAAGCTACGGATCGCTCCGACTTCACCGAAGCCTCTGTCGATTTTCGGGTTGCTCGATCGTCGCTAACGCTGCTTTCACCAGCGCCGCAGCTGCCCAAACGACAACGTCCTCTTGTTCTCGCGACGTTAGCCCTCGAACGTCGGCCAAAACGATCATCGCTTCCCATCCCAGAAAAACGGATAAAGCAGAAACGAGCCGTTCGTATTCTTTCTTTTTCAGCCGGCCCCGAAGCGGCGCCAGTGCATTCTCTATCCATTCGGTGCGGCGATAACCTCTGAGGGGAGTTGATCGCTTGGCGTTCGGCGCTTCAACGGTAAGGCGAATCAACGTGCGGCCCAGTCGAAGCGTTTCGGCGGATCCCTTTATCAAACTACGCGCGAGTGTTTCGACGCGCGTCTGAGCATCGCCGGATTGCTCGATGGCGATCGGCACAGCGCGAGTGGACGAAAGCGTTCCGAGCGTTGCGTCGATGAGGAGCTGCTCGATCGTCGGGAAGTACATGTAAACGGTGCGGCGCGACACGCCCGCAGCCGCGGCGATCTCATTGACCGAAGGCGCCTGCCCCGCCTCGAGCAAGCGCGCCGCCGCCGAAAGAATCGCTTTGCGCGTTCGACCGCGCTGAGCCGGGCGGCCCTCTTGACTGTCGCTACCCTCGTGTGCCATATTATTGCAATCTCGTAATTGCACAGGTATGCAATTTGTCCTCGAAGGAGGCAGAACGTTGATCACACTCATCAATTGCTTCGAGGTCGCCGAGGGCCGGGAGGACGCGTTCCTTGCTCTGTGGACCGAAGTGAACCATTACATGCGAAAAAAGCCTGGTTATCTTCGTCACCGGCTTCACCGCGCCGTTTCGCCACAAGCGCCTTACCGCTTCGTCAACATCGCGGATTGGGAGTCGGCCGAACAATTTGAAGCTGCGCATGACGAGCAATTTCGCAATTTGGTCGCAAAGCTGGAATGGCGCGAATTCCGCTCGACCCCGCAGACTCTTTCAGGTGGAAGACGAGTTCAGTCGAACGTTCGGCACCGCTCCAACCCGTTAAAATTGCACGCCGGCACATTGTACGTTCTATTACAGATTCGCGCTTGATTCGGAGGAAATCGCGCGTTTCAGCGGATTCTTGTGCACCGGCGAGAAGCATCGCACATGGGTCCGTTGAGCAGTACGGTAACGTTCCTTTTTTCCGACATCGAGGGCAGCACGCGACGTTGGGAAGCCTATCCCGATGCGATGGCGCTTGCTTTGGCTCGCCACGATGTATTGATGCGGGATGCAATCGAGAAGCGCGGCGGCCACGTCTTCAAGACGGTTGGCGATGCATTCTGCGCTGCCTTTTCGCGCGCCGGCGATGCGGTTCACGCCGCTCTCGTGGCGCAACGCGATCTATCGAATGACGACTTCTCCTCGGTCGGCGACATTCGCGTTCGAATGGCGCTCCATACGGGCGCGGCACACGAACGCGATCGTGATTACTTCGGACCGGCGGTAAACCGCGTCGCGCGCCTGTTGTCGATCGGCCACGGCGGACAAGTCTTATTATCGTCGTCAACAGTCGACTTGCTGAATGGCTCGTTGCCTGACGGAATCTCACTGCAGGAGCTCGGCGCACATCGTTTACCGGATCTCGGCCAGCCGGAGCTCGTCTACCAACTCGTGGCGCCGGATTTGCCCGAAACCTTCCCGGCGCTCAAATCATTGGGCGGTAAGCCGAACAATCTTCCGCGTCAACTCACATCGTTCGTCGGACGCGACGATGAATTACACGATATCAAGCAGCTGTCCGCGCGGTCACCGCTGCTGACGCTCGTCGGTACCGGCGGTTCGGGAAAAACGCGCTGCGGCATTCAGGCAGGGGCCGAACTTCTCGACGAGATGCGCGACGGTGTCTGGATAGCCGAACTGGCGCCATTGACGGATGCGACGATGGTTTCGAGCGCAATCGCCGCGGCCCTCGGCGTTCGCGAGTCGCCAAATCAACCGCCGCTGCAGACGCTCACGCAATACTTGCAGCGAAAACAGCTGTTGCTGCTGCTCGACAATTGCGAGCACCTCATTGACGAGGCGCGAGTCATCGCTTCAACTATTCTGCGCGATTGTCCCGGCGTACGAATGGTGGCGACCAGCCGCGAAGCGCTGAACGTCGCGGGTGAACGGGTCTATCGCATGCCCTCGCTCGGCTCGGCATCGGCTACGCAGCTGTTTATCGATCGTGCAGCCGCTCGCGATTCGCAATTTTCGCCGAACGAAAAGCAGCTGCCGTGCATTGCAGAAATCTGCCGGCGCCTCGACGGCTTGCCGCTTGCTATAGAACTCGCCGCCGCTCGCATCAATATTCTGACTCCGGAGCAACTCGTAAAGAAACTGGACGAACGCTTTCGCGTACTGACGGGGGGAGATCGGAGCGCGCTGCCCCGTCATCAGACCATGCGCGCCGTAATCGATTGGAGCTACGAACTGCTCTCCGCGGAAGAACGTGCGGCGTTTCGCAAGCTCTCGGTTTTCGCCGGCACCTTCAATCTGAAGGCCGCGAGCGCAGTCTGCGGCGACGCGGATTTCGACGAAGTTGCCGTCCTTGACGCCGTCGGATCTCTGGTAGAAAAGTCGTTGGTGCAGGTCGTCGAGGGCGCCGGCGAAGTGCGCTACCATCTTTTGGAATCGACGCGGGAATATGCGCGTGAGAAGCTCCTCGCTTGCGGTGAATATGAAAGCGCCGCAGCGGCACATGCAGCGGCGTTTCTCGCACGCGCCTCGGAGTATGAATACCTTTTCGATACTTCCCCTACGACGTCATGGTACGCCGCGGCGAAAGATGACCTCGACAATTGGCGCGCTGCATTGGAGTTTACGTTGGTAAACGGCAACGACGTGCTGATGGGGCAACGCCTGGCGGGTACGCTTCGACCGGTGTGGCTCGTGCATGGCGCCGTCGAAGGCGGCCGGTGGGCGGCTGCCGCAGTCGCTAAAATTTCCGGCGAGACGCGCGGTGAAATTGCCGCCAAACTCTTTTTCTGCCAAGCGAGTTTGGAGTACAAGTCGCAGCGCTACGATGTGGCGCGGGTTTCGGCGGAGTTGGCGATCGAAGCGTATCGCCCGCTCGGAGACGACCTCAGACTGGCGTGGGCTCAAAACTGCGCGGCGTCCGCAACAATGTATACATCGCCGGCTCGTGCAGTAGAACTTGCACGTGCCGCAATTGAAACCGCAGGCGATGCCGCTCCGAAGCACATGAAGGGACAGTTTAGGCAGAGCCTCGGCATTGCATTGCAAGTACAAGGCGATGCGGCCTCGGCACGACGCGAGTATGAAGAGGCACGCGCCCTGTACGACGAAGCGGGATGGGAACGCAAATCCGCAACTCTCGCCGCTTCCCTCGCAGAACTGGAATTCTTTGAGGGGCGCATCGATAAGGCGCTGGAATTCGCAAACGAATCCGTGGAAGGCTTTCTCAGATTCGACGCACACTTCGATTCCGCGCTGGCGTCGTCAAATTTGTCGGCGTACCTCGTGGCGCTCGACGACTACGAAGCCGCTTTGGCAGTTGCCTGGAAAGCAATTGGAGTTCTGCGCGACCTTCAGGCGGCATTACCGATTGTGTTCGCGCTGCAGCACGTCGCAGCTGCGGCAGCGCTGATGCACCGGAATTCGAGCGACGCGACTGCAAGCGCACAGGCGGCGCGGCTCCTGGGGTTTGTGGATGCGCAATTTTCCGCTCATGACATCGCTCGCCAATATACCGAACAGCAAGAATATGAAAGAGCCTTGCATGCGCTAAACGATTCTCTAGACGAAAAGGCGGTGGCCGCAGCCATGAGCGACGGAAGGACATGGAATCTGGAGAGCGCACTGAACACGGCGGAACAGTGGCTTTTGTGGTCGGCGCCGTCAAGGACGTAGTGATGTCAAGTCAAACTACTACCATCCTGTACATAGTGCTGATGGGAGCCGTTGTCGTCGCGGTCGACATTCTATTTTTCCGGAATCATTTCTGGGAACGGCTGATTGTGAATATAGGAATCGTTTTGGTATTCGCAGCCTTTTATCTGCGGTTCCTGAAACGTCCATAATTCTTTATCCGGCCCATCCGATGAGACACGACGGAGAATGGCCTGTGCGGCTAGGCGCCTGTTAAGGTTGCCTCGGCGGCGTTTCCCATTTCTGCCGGAAGATCGTTTCGCGTAAGTCCGACAAGAGAGCGAAGAACGCTTTGCCTTGAGCGTCGTCAAGATTGAGTTCTTGTGAGGACGTGACGGAACTAAGCGTTGTGGTTACGCCGCAACGGCTGACTGTAACCGAGTCTTCGGGTCCGTCGAGATACAACGATGCTGCCGGCCGCAGCCGCATTGCAAAAGAGCGGTCTCTTTCTAGTGCCTGCACGACGTTCTTGAACGAATCGAGTGGTTTCGTGGAAACAAACGACCCTATGATCCCAACCGCGCGATGTGCATTTAACGATACGTTGGCATGGTGCCCGGCGATGTAATACGCCGCCTCATACGTGTACCATGGGTGCTGCTGACCGACCAATGCGTACTGAGAGACTTTGATATATGTAATATCTTCATAGGCCGGCGGGGCAGCCGTATCACAAGACGCGCGCGCCGCTAACGGACAGACCACGATAGCTGCTGCAATGAAAAGGCAGCGTACTTGACAAAAACGTGCAGATCCGCGCACGGCGTGACGGCAGCACGTAAGATAACGGGAACGGCTGCGGCCTGCGTAATTCTTGCCGATTGAGTGTCGGAGCTTCGAGCGGCATTTCATTCGATATTCGCTGCCGCTGCAATCAGTGCATGGGACGCGGCGAGCAGGACAGGCACGGCTTCCTCGGCGGCAATCACCTGCGAGCTGACAAAGGCGCCATTTATCAGCAGCAGCAATTGTGCGGCGAGATGGTCGGGACGGCGCACGCCCAACCGATCCGCAATTCCTTTTAGCCTGCTACGAAGTTCTTGCTTGTGAGAAACAGCGACGACGCGTGCGGGATGATCTCCCTCCGGAAACTCCGCAGCCATATTCAACTGCGGACAGCCCCGATAGTTTTTCCGGGCGACGCGCTCTCCAATCCATTGCATGTGCGCGTCGAGTTCAGCATGTGCGTCGGAGCGATGGCGCTCGGCGACGTTATCCCATTGCTGCCAAAACTGTTCGTCTTCTCGCTCGAGAAAAGCCGCGATCAGATCGTCCTTGGTTCGGAAATGCCGATAAAGGCTTGTCTTGGCTACGCCGGCTCGCTCGACGACGAGGTCCACGCCCACGGCGCGAGCGCCCTCACGGTAAAACAGTTCCGACGCCGTTCTCAGGATGCGCTCCCTTACCTGGTCGGCCACGCCCGCTTCGGGCTCGTGGACCTTCCTTATACGACTTGCCATGCTTGACATAATACAGACCTGTCTGTTTTAATGCAACAATACGTACCGGTCTGTACTGGAGAGCATCTATGAAAATCGCGGTCTATGGAGCATCGGGCCACACGGCGCGCTTCGTCCTGGCGGAGTTGCTCCGGCGCGGCCACACGCCCATCGCAATCGGAAGGGACGAATCTAAAGTGACCGCGGCGGTTGCCACTCACGATGTGAAGATAGAGACCAGGATTGCCGGTCTCGACTCAGCGGAATCACTCGATCGCGCGCTGTGGGGCGTCGATGCGGTCATCCACTGCGCAGGCCCCTTTCTCGATACGGCTCGGCCGGTTATAGAAGCCGCTCTGCGCAGCCGAGTGCATTACTTCGATCTCACTGCGGAACAGGGGAGTGCTTCTTCGACGTTCGAGCTCTTCGATGCGCCGGCACGCAAGCGCGGCGTTTTCGTGGTTCCCGCGGCCGGGTTTTATGGCGGCCTGGGCGATCTCTTGGCGACCCACGCGATGAGCGGCTGGGCACGGGCAGACCGGATCGACATTGCCATCGCGCTCGACAGCTGGTGGCCCACACGCGGCACTCGCCACACTGGGCACAGAAATACCGCACCGCGACTCATTGTTTCGGATGGGAACCTTCAACAAATGCAGCCGTCTACGCCTGCGCCATGGAGTTTTCCTCAACCATTCGGAACGCAACAGGTCATCGAGCTGCCGTTCACCGAGACGATCCTTATGGCGCGCCACTTGCATGTACGCGAGATTCGCAACTACATGAATCAAGCTCCCCTTCGCGACCTTCGGGATCCCTCAACGCCTGCACCCGTCGCAGCGGATGAGCGTGGCCGCTCGAACCAACGCTTTCTTATCGACGTCACGGTTCGGAATGCCGACGAAGAGCACCGCGTTACGGCGCAAGGGCGCGACATTTACGCCATCACGGCTCCAATCGTAGTCGAGGCCGTCGAGCGCATTTGTGAAAATCCGCACCAGAGTGCGGGGGCTTACGCACTTGGTCAACTCGTTGACGCATCCGAGTTCATTCAAACGTTGATACGCATGGAAGAACTGGTCGTTGCGACGGATCGCAAAACGAAGGTCTCCTCTTGACCGAGCATGATGGTTCACAAGTCAGGCCGGCTCGCAAATCATCGCTATTAGCGGGGTGCGGAATTAACCGGCTTCGTCATCTCTGGTCCCAAGTGCGATCGCATGCACTATCTGCCGGAAAAGATCGAAGCGCTCGCACTTCTCCCGTATCGCGCCGCAGCGCATACGCGCTGCTTACGTTGACGTCACCATTACAGACGCTGCCAAGCGCGTAAATATTTGCCTCTTCGCAAGATTTGGTCGTGCAGGACGTTTGCGTAAGGCCGCTAAGAGCGTCTTATGAACGCCGGCGATGCGCTTCCGAGCCGTGCGCGTCCGTTTAATACTGCGAGTCAATGGAGACTCGCTGCGGTGGTATGCGCTCTTGGCGGGTGCCTTGTGTGGCTGTTCTATGCGGCGGTCGCATCGCGCAGCGAGACGCTGTTCTGGTACGATTGGCTGCGTGTCGGTGGCCAGTTCTGGACGCTCGGGTTCGGCTTGCTACTTGCCTGGCGCCGGCCGGAATCGTATACCGTTCGGTTACTCTCGGCGGCTTTGCTATTCTATTCGCTCTTCGATGGTATTCTCGTCGTCGGCGAAGCCGTGCCCGGCGCCCGAGCTCACGGCAGCCTTATTGTTACCCTCGGGGAATTCGGTATCGCCATCAGCTCATGCCTAGTTATGGCGCAGTTCGCATCGCAGTTTGCGCTGCCCCTCAACGGGCTACGTCGCTGGTCGCTCATACTCGTTTACGCCGCCATCGTGGGCACCGTGCTGGCCGCCGGGCTCATGCCGTTTGTTGCGGGTAGCAAATGGCTTTACGCTTTTACCGATCTCGGCCACTACGCGGTGCCGCGGTTTGCCGTACTGCTCTGTGGGATCCTCGCGATTGCAGCATCGCAGAACGAAGAACGCCAGCGTGTGGGATGGCCATTCGCATCGTTCGGAGTGCTCTACGTGGCATCGATCGGCGGATTCATCGGCGCGTTGCCCCAGGCCGTTTTCGACGCACTCGTGCGCTTAGCAATCTTCGTCATACCGATCGGCATCACGTATTCCGCGCTGAGCCGCCGGCTGTATGACGTGGGGTTCATCATCAACCGCGCCGTGGCGTTTTCGACCATTTCCGGCATCGTCATCGGGTCGTTCGTCTTGTTGGAGTGGGCGCTCGGAAAGTGGTTCGATCAGGCCGGTCGCGAGGCCGGCCTCGCCGCAAATGTTGCGCTTGCGCTCGCGTTCGGCCTCTCGCTACGCTTAATACACCGGCGAGTCGATCGTTTCGTGGACACGGTGTTTTTTAAAAAGCGTAATGAGGACGTCTCCGCGCTCAAGCGATTCGCGCAAGAAGCCGCGTTTATTACAGATCGTAAGACTCTTCTGCAGAGAACGCACGCGCAGGTGTTGGAACATTCCGAGGCGTCAAGCGTCTCGATAACGATGCTGGACGGGACCGGAGCAACCGATCCGAACGACCCGGCGATCCTCGCGATGCGCACATGGCATGACGCCCTCGAACTGCATCGTTACCATACGGCTCTTGGCGGAGAATATGCTTTCCCCGTGTTTGGGCGTGGCTCGCTGCTCGGTGTGCTCATGTGCGGCGCGAAAAGGAGCGGTGAGGCCTTTGCACCGGATGAAATTGACGCACTTAAGGCGGTCGCGTACGGGGTGGGCGTGGCACTTGGCGCTCTCAAAGGCGCGGTCAGCGACCCGATGGAATCGATGCTAGCCGCTTTCGCGTCGCTCCGAAACGACGTCATGACTCGCTTGGATGCGCTCGTCGGCCAAGGGCGTACGCTCTCAGACGAACCACCCGAATAATGCACTGGCGCTTCGTTGTCCGGCATTTCGAAGCACGGCCTCTCGAGTGTACGCAGAGCGGACCGCGAAAACTCGCTGGATTCGGGCCATAACGACGTCGTGCCCAACAAATTCGAACGCCGCAATAGGATCGTGAAGACATCGCTGGCGTTAGCGGGAATCGTTGCCGTATTTTGCGCGTGCGCCAGCGGGGTGCGATCCTGGGAAGCGCGCTCCGATGGCGCGCACGTCGAAGCACGCTGTTGGAGCATTGCGCGTGGTATGGATCGCAGCTTCCCGTGGGCGTACTTCAACGGTCCCGCATGGATGTACGTGTCCCAACGAACGATTACCGGCCGCTTACGGCTTGCGCCGGGCGAGAGGATACTCGGAGCGCAGCGTGAGTCCATGGCTCTGTTCTCACGGTTTTTAAATAGAAGGCCGATTTACAGTCCTTGCACGATTCTGCCGGCGCACCAGGTGTGGGTTGTAACCATACGTTTTTCGCGGCCACGTCAATTCATTTCCGCGCGATTCGCGCACGGAATCGCGACCTATGCGTACGACGCTATCACGGGGAATTCGATCCTAGGCGTCATCAGGGGAAAATTCATTTCGGGACCGCCGTTTTTCGGCAAAGGCCGCTTGAGGAAGCCGAGTGAACCCGCGCCGTTAAGTTTCGGCCGTATTTTCGGTACCGGCATTGCAAGCAATTTTAAAAAAGCGAGCTTGCCGTAGACGACAAGCCCGCTGACGAATATCCACGACGATTTCTCGACGTTCGTGAATCGAGATCTATTACATATTTCCACTCAGTCACGCGTCGTCTCGCCTTCAGGCGAACCTCATCCTAACTGGGGGCGTTTTGATTTCACGCTAATTGTGACTTAAGGCCATCATCGCGGGCGGCTGCTCATCTTCGCGAATCCGATCGAGATCGGAAATAAGGTCCGGTCCCGTTGGATCCCATCCGAGCCGTTCTCTGGTCAAGGCGCTCGACGCCGGCAGATCCGCTGCGACAAGAGGCGCGAGCCACCCAAAATGCTCTGCCGCTTCTTTATCGGTAATGGACTTCGCTGGGACACCGGTACGCCTGCCGATGGCTTCCGCGATGTCACGAAGTTTCACGCCTTCCTCGGCCACGGCGTGATAGCGTGTCCCGGCGTCTGCATTTTTCTCCAACGCGAGGTCGGTAAAGATGCGCAACGTTTAAAACGTGTGCGGCCGGCCAGCGATTTGCGCCGTCACCTACAAAGGCAGAGACGCCTTTCTCTTTTGCCAACCCAATCAGCATCGAGATCAATCCATGTTTGAGCGGATTGTGCACCTGCGGAAGGCGTACGACCGAAACGCGTACGCCGTGAGCCGCAACGGCGTCGGCTGCCTCTTCGGACGCATTGCGCGGGAATTGCGCACTGGACGCATGCGGATCGACTTCCGTTGCGCTTCGGCCCTGCGTCAACGTGCCGATTCCAGAGGTGACTAAAAACGGACGATTCGAGCCCGCAGAGCTCCCGCGCCCATCGCCTCAATAGCGCGCCGATCGATCTCGCAATTTTCTTGAAACTTCGAAAACTCATGAATGAACGCGAGATGAATGACGCCGTCGGCTTTTGCAGCGCCGCTGCGCAAGCTTTCTACATCTTCAACCGAACCGCGATGCGCCTCAGCGCCGGCGGCTGCTAGCGCATCGACCGACGAATCAGAGCGCGCAAGTCCGATTACCTGGTGACCCGCGGCGATAAGTTCCGACGTGACCGGCACGCCGATGAATCCGGACGCTCCGGTAATAAAAACACGCATTGAAGATGCCTCCTGGTGGGGTGATGTCAGTTTCTGTCATCACCATGATACACCTGATGTCAACCACTGTCATGACCTGCTATACTCGTGACTATGGGGAGATGGGAGCCGAATGCGCAAGGGCGCCTGATTGAGGCGGCGCTAGCACTCTATAGGGAGCGCGGGTTCGAGCAGACGACCGTTGCGGAAATCGCGAACCGGGCCGGACTCACCGAGCGCACATTTTTCCGGTACTTTGCGGACAAGCGGGAGGTGCTCTTTTTTGGATCGGAGACGCTTCAAAGCGCTTTGATCGAAAGCCTCGAGCGAGCGCCTGCGGAGCTGCCGCCGATTGATGCCGTCGGCGTGGCGCTGCAAAGCATTTCGACGTTTTTTGCAGATCGCCGCCCGCATTCATTGCGGCGCCAAGCGGTGATCGATGCAAATCCGGAGCTTCAAGAACGTGAGCGCAAAAAGCTCGCGTCGCTTGCTGTTGCGTTTGCAACCGCATTGCAGCAACGGGGCGCAAAAGCGTCAACCGCTACACTCGTTGCAGAAATGGGTGTCGCCGTTTTCAAGATTGCATTCGAGCGTTGGCTCAGCGATCCGGAAGAGCGCAACATCGCATACCATGTCGGCGAGTCGCTCGACGAACTGAAATCCGCAACCGCTGGACGCTAAGGTCGCTTTTCAAAGCCTTTCACTGTGTTCCTAAACTAAATCAAGCGTTATAAGACCTGGTAGAAGGCGAGCATCCCCGCGGCCATGTGGTCGGAATAGTGGCAATGGAAGAGCCAAATGCCGGGATTGTCGGGAACCATGTCGGCTTCGAGCATCTGCGCCGCGCCGATGTTGAGCACGTCAGTGCGGTGTCCTTGGAAGAGCACGGTATTCCCGTGCCAGTGCGGCGTGTGGAGGTTGAAACCATTGCCGAGGCTGATCACGTACCATCTAACGTGCTCCCCGCGGCGCATCACCATCTTCGGACCCTCGCCATAGAGATAGCCGTTGATCGTGAATTTGAGGTTTCCGTCGGCGAAGCCGTGGCCCGTCAACGACACGCCGCCGCCGTCTTCGTCGAAGGCCAACGTTTGGAGTTTGTCTTTCGATGTAAGATTCGGCGTGAATGTTCGCATGTTGCGATCGAGATACCAGCTCTGGTTCTCGTTGAACATCTCGAAATCCGCAATGAACTCGCGGTCGACGTCTTTGGGAGTGCCGTCCGGACGCGCCATCCCCCGCCGGGAAATAATCATCGCGCCGACGAGGCCGGCATCGACGTCGCGCTGATCCTCCGTATGCGAGTGATAGAACCACACGACGGAACTCCCGTCTTCGGGCCCCGGACCGGCGCGTTCGGGCACTTGCCACGTGTAGGTGTAGATATGTCCTGGCGGAACCGCGCCGCCGATTTTGCTGGCGCCGCTCGAACCGTCGTCGTAGGCGCTGCCTTCATTCGCCTTCGTGTAAAAAACGCCGTGCGGATGAACGCTGTACGGATGCGACCCGTTGTTTTTGAATACGACCTTGATGGTGTCGCCGACTTCGGCGTGGATGATCGGCCCAAGGATGCCGAGGTACTGCTGATTAGCTGGGCGCGGTTTGAGGTGCTTGAACGTGCCGTCGGTGTACTCGCGATAAACGGCTTTCCAGTACTTGGCGCCGATTTCGTTGCGACTACGCACCGTATACGCGTCGCCGATCTTCGTATAGGGCATGTTCATCATGGCGTCTTTGCCGAGGGGCGCGTAATTCCAGACGACTTCGTCGGCAGCGATGTAGTACGTCCGGACGTGGCCGCTTTGCGGCTTGGGTGCTGCGGCGAGCACGGCCGCTATGATAACGGCCAGGACCAAAAAGGGAAGAAAGAGGCTAATATAACGCATTTCGCACCTTTCACAGCGCGGCGGCGCCATGCTGTGGTTGGATTTAGCGTGTGCGGACGATAACCTCTGACAATAAACTCACGAAGCGCGGAAGCATAACGCTACCCGCAGCGACGTCGTCGCTGAGAGCGACCGTTGCCGTTTTCGCGGAGAAACAGCAGCCCAAAGCGCGATTCGGATTTTGCCGGCGTATAGCGATGCTTGGCGGTTTTAAGCAGAGATGAGTCGCGAGTTTTGCGGCAAGGCGGCGCCCGGCGTACCGGCGGCCAGGGCCGGGTACCTTAGTAGCACGAGGTAACTGCTATGAGATTCTTTCGTATTGTCGGATTAGTGCGAGCGCAGAGCGACGGTTCAAATGCCGACGTCGAGAAGATGCAGCATGAACACTGGAACGCAAAATTCACGCCCAATCGCCGGTGTCACCGGTGCTTCCAGCGGCATCGGACGCGCGCTTGCGGAGCAGTTCGCGAAAAACGGGTTCGATCTAGTCATCGCAGCAGAAGACGAAAACATCGACGCAGCAGCGGACGAGCTTCGGGCGCTGGGATGCAGCGTCTATCCGGTTCGGGCAGATCTTACGGAAGAAGCGGGCGTGGAAGAGTTTGCGGCCGCGCTGCGGCAGTACGGTCCGCCATATGCCGTGGCAATCAATGCGGGCATCGGCAGCAGCGGCCGATTCGCCGAGACGGAGCTGGAGCAAGAGTTACGTTTGGTGGATCTGAACTGCCGCTCCGTCGTGCATTTGGCAAAGCGCGTGGTGCAGATGATGAATGGCAGGGAAGGCCGCATCCTCGTGACCAGTTCCATAGCCTCACTCGCGCCGGGCCCCTACGAGGCCGTCTATTCCGCCTCCAAGGCCTTTGATTATTCATTTGCGCTTGCATTACGTCACGAGCTTCAAGAAACCGAAATCAGCGTAACGGCCCTCATGCCCGGTCCTACCGAAACAAATTTTTTCACGCGCGCGCACGCGGAGGATACAAAACTCGGGCAAGAGCCGAAAGACGATCCGCAGCTCGGTTGCCAAACAAGGCTATGAAGCCCTGATGTCGGGCAAGGACCACGTCATCGCCGGATCGATGAAGACGAAGATCCAGGGCGCGATTATGGGCGCGCTTCCCGACAAGGCGAGCGCCGCCATGCACGCGCAAGAATCGAAACCGGGATCGGCAAAAAAATGATGGAACGAAAAACATTCGTGGGCGTGGCCAGCGCTGCCTTAACGGCAGTCTTCAGTCTGGGACGGGCAGATGCCGCAAGTCCGGTCAGCGAGAAAGTCAAACGCAATCCGCAAACGGAGTATCCGAAACCGCCATATCCGGAGCAGTCGTAGCCATGGCCCGGTCTTGCGAGCCGCATGACGCCTCGCCCCGATCACGGCGAACTCTCGTATCGCGGCAGCGGCAGGCTAACGGGCCGCAAAGCACTTATCACCGGCGGTGATTCCGGCATGGGCTCGCGCTGCGGCAGCCTGACGCGGCGGAAGTTCTGCAGTATGTCCGCTCCGCCGGACGCAGAGCCTTTGCACTGCCCGGCGATATTCGAAGCGAGTCGTTCTGCACGAACCTTGTGGATCGCGCCGCATAGCAGCTGGGCGGACTACACATCGTCGTCAATTGCGCTGCGCGCCAGCAATCGCGCCAATCCATTGCCGATCTTACGACGGACGAGTTCGACTGGACGATGAAGACGAATCTGTATGCGATGTTCTGGCTAACCAAAGCGGCGCTCGAGCACATGGGTCCGGGTTCCGCGATCATCAATACTGCGTCGATTCAGGCCTACGATCCGTCGCCGAACCTGTTTCATTATTCAATGACCAAGGCCGCTATTGCGAATTTCACCAAAGCGATGGCCAAACAACTCGCATTAGCCGGGCGCGGAATTAGGATCAATGCGGTTGCTCCCGGCCCGATATGGACGCCGCTTCAAGTCAGTGGAGGACACCCTACCAACCTTTATCAAGGCGGGAAATTCTCCAAACCACGGACTCGCAAAGCGAGCGCGACGCCGCGGACCCCTCGGTGTCTATACACGCAATTTCGCCCTGATTAGTACTTTTTAGGCAGCTCGAATGAGACCGCATTAGAACGCTGCTTGACAAGGCATACCATGCCATGTATACTGTGCCACACACACTATATGGTAACCACTACGGCCGTTTCTGCACCAGGGGAATCCGAACGCTTTGAGGCGCTGCGTCAAGAGCTGCGGCGGGGCTGCCTGGCGCTGGCCGTCCTGGCACAACTGCGCCGAGAGCATTACGGCTACACGTTGCGCAAGGCGCTCGACGATCTCGGTCTGGAGATCGACGAAGGCACCCTGTACCCGCTGCTGCGCCGACTCGAATCTCAGGGCCTACTCGAGAGCGAGTGGCGGGAGACCGACAAGCGCCGCAAGCGGTTCTACAAAATTTCATTGAGCGGTGAACGCGTGCTCACCATGCTCGAAGACGAATTCGCTCGCCTCAATGCGGCGCTTGCACGCATCATTCAGGAGGCTTGAGTACCGTGACCACGCTTGACCGTTATCTCGCCGCCGTGCAGCAGCATCTTCCCGAATCGCTCGACGATCGGCAGGGTATCGTGGACGAGCTCGCCGACGCCATTCATTCCGATCTAGAGGATCGACAAGCGCTACTCGGACGGACGCTTACCGATGACGAGGTCTCGCATTTCATCAAAGGCTTCGGCCATCCGCGATCGGTTGCGGCGCGTTATGCAAAGCAGCATGGGCTGGTCGATCGTGAAATCTTCCCTTTTTATGTCGACGTCTTGACGAAAATTCTCTCGTTTGCCATTCCAGCCGAACTTCTGATTTTCACGGCAATCGCCGTTGCTACGCGTGACATGGCGTGGTTCTGGCAAGGCTTCTCAACGGCGTGGCAATCGCTGCTTCTAATCTCGGCGATCGTAACGATCCTCTTCGCGGTCTTCGAGCGCCTTCCTCAATACGAGCACCGGCTCGGCATGCTGGGCTGCGATTGGGACCCGCAGCGTCTTCCCGCATCCTATTCAGCACATCCGTCCAACGCGCGGGCAGGCGGGTTTGCCGCATTCTTCTTCAACGCAATCGCACTGCTGCTGCTGCTTCAGATTCCGTCGTTCGGAGTCTCCTGGCTCGCGTTCGTAATGACGCCATCATGGCATCCCCTGTACGTTTTCGCGATCATCGCGACGGGCGCGACGGCGCTTACCGGTTTGCTGATCCTTGCGCTGCCGAGGGTCGCCCCTGTACGAGATTGGGCGGCCATTGCAGTCAACGCCCTCCTTATCGTCGGATGCGCTATCGCGCTGCACGGCGTATGGACGACAAGCAGCATCGCGGTCGTCGTCACGCTGGTTGCCGCAATCGCAATACTCGCGTTCTACGGTGCGGCGAGTTTTCGGAGCGTCGCCACGCCGGCGTGGAACCAAAGGCGCCAACCAGACCTCTAGAAACAGCGGCAAGGGAGCGTCGACGAGTTAAGCTGCGCCTTTGCGAACGCGTCGTCCGGCTACTTAAGTGCGTCGCGCAACGCGCGTCTCAGATCACCCATGCCTGGATAAACGAAGTTATCGATCTTCAACCCTGAGGAAGTATGAACCACTATAACCCGCACCATGGTGCTGCCGTTACCGCCCGAAAGCCGCACGCGCACCTGAACCGCGCTCGTTCCACGATTGGAAGAGCTGCCGATCGCGTAAGAAGCCGGCTCGGCCTGCGCTCCGCTGAAAGGATCGAAATCGAGCATTTGCGCCTGTTCTTGACGTTCTTTGCTGACGAGTTTCTCGAGCGAAGCATAGAGCGACGGCGTTAAGTAAGCGCGTGCGCCGGAAATGTTTGTCCAATCTCCATGCGTGGCTAAATACCACGTGTAAAAGGCATTGACGACGCGAACCGCTCCGGAAGTTTGGGCGTACGCGATGCGGCCTCCAAAAACGGCAATCGCGATCAACACGAAAGCGGTGAAGAGCGGGTGAATTCGAACGCGCATTTGCTTCAACGATAGGCGCCTAAATCGGTCACGGCAAGGGCCACTTGCACTACGTCGGCGACACGCACGGAACGTTACTCAGGACGCCGCGCGGCCGTTGTAGCGTCCGTGATGTTTATACGGTACTCCGAGCTGACTCATGAACGCCTCATAGCGCGTCCACATTCTAGACGGGCATACCCCGCGGTTCATATTCCGGCGTGGCGAAGCGAGTCGAGGACTTCGCGCATTAACGCTGCATCGTGCTTGAGCAGAACGTTTTCCGCGTGCATTTCGCTGAGTTCGCTGGAAAGCGCGGCGGCACGGATATGTTCGTATGCGCCTGCGGCAGCCTGACAGAGTTGCTCGAGCACGCGTTTCTCGTCACCGTCGATCGCCTCGCCGCCGGCGTGGCCGCCGTACAATACGAAGCCGCAGAGCCGGTGACGTACGATGAGCGGTACAGCCAAAAGCGGATGCTCCAGGCCGGCGGGCAGGCTGTCCGTTCGAAGGTCCGCTATCGCGATCGTTTGCAGTTCCGCGCGAAGCGTGAGTGCGAGACGATCCCCGGATGAAAACGATTGCGCATCGCCGTGCGCCCATCCGCGCGAGCAGACGCGTTCGAACCGTCCGGCCGTAACCTCACGGAAAACTGCCGCCGATGCGAGCGAGAAAGCGTCCGCGGCCTCATCCACCAGCGTTTGGTCGACGAACGCCGCAGTTTCGGCATGCGAGAGAGCGCGCGCCTCACGCTGGACGCGCGCTTCGGCTAAGTGCCGCCGGCGGAACAGCACGCGATCGACGAACCGATCGACGCGCGCGTGAAGCGTATTGAGCCAGACACCAAACGCGAGCGCCACAACTGCCTCGAGCACCAGTGCGATTTGCAGATGCTCCAAAAATCTGGATGAAAGAAAATCAACGAGCGCAAACGCGCCGACAACGATACCGGTGAGTATCGAGTACACGACTGTCCGACTGACCGCAAACGACACATCAATGACGCGGTGGCGCACGATACCGTAAGCAACTGCCGCAGCGAGTGCGATCATAGCTAGCGCCATCATCGCGCACAATGAAAACATCACGGCTTGCTCCGTCACGGCGGCGCGCGTAATCTGATATAGCATGCGAGATGCGACGAAAAGCGCGTACGCCGCGAGCACCGGAATGATGCGCTGCCGTTCGCTGCCGACGGATGCATACGCTGACATCGCAAGCACGCAAATTGCGACGATCGTCAGCGCGATGTCAAGGTAGATTTGGTAGACCGCGACGGCTAGCGCAAGCGGCGGGACGGGGCCAAGCAAGGCAAGCGTTACATAAATCGTCTCGAGTGCTACCGCGGCGCCGATGGCCGGCGCGGCGCGGTCCAGTGCTGCAATCGCGCCGCGCGGCCGGTCGTACGGAAAACGGCAGACGAAGATGATGATTCCGGCCGCGGATAATCCGCGAATCAGATCGACGGCAACATTCGCCAGCAAATATGCGCCCACACCGCGGTGTCCGTAATCGAAGGCTGCTGCCTGCGGAAGTGCAAAGACCAGCGTGGAAAGCAAAAATGCCCACGTCATGCGCGATGGCCGCAAGTACACGAGCGCGAGCGCGAAGAGCGCAAACAGTTGACCGACAAGATGCGAGATGTGCTGCACCGCGTTTACCGCGGGGTCCCACGCACGCGCCGGAACGGAAATTGTGCGTGTTTCGCTGCCCGGGTGCGCGATACTGAACGTGAGGCGCTGCCCTTGACGCAGCTGCTGCACGAGCACGGCGTTCGCGCGGCCCATTACCGGCAAACGCAACCAATCGATTTTGTCGCCCGCCCGCACGCCGGCGTCCGCAATTGCGCCGCGGCGCGTCACATACGAGACGGTCGTGGCATCGCTCCCGACATTCCAGCCGAGCGGGCCGTATGCGACGTTCCAAGTGCCGAGCTCAACGGCAATGCACAACCCAACGCAGCATGCGAACAGCGCTAAGATTGCCGATCGGATGGCCATACAGCACGGTATTCGGTTGCACGGGACCTCCGCCCTACGGCCAAAGGGCGGACCAGCAACCGTGGATGATTGCACCTATTTTTTGTGCTGAATAATGATCGATCTGGATTGATCGATTTGGGAACAGCCCAGTTTACTCTTTGAGACTACTTCCCTTAACGCACGGTTTTTCGTCAGTTAGGCTAGGCAGCACTAAAAGGGACGTAGTCTCATCTTTTAGGCGCATTTCACACGAACTAGCAGTCTTGGCGTGGATTTCACCCTAACGACCGGCGCCCCACCCCGAGGACCTTTGGCCCATGTCAGCCGGCGCGATGAAAGTTCAAACGCCGACGCGAAGGCTACGTCATGTGGAACCGCATGCTGCCGCTTATTTCGTGGTTCCTGGGTGCTGTGGTCGTCTCGACTCAGATCGCTAATCAGATCGCCCTCTTTGCCTACGATGACGGCCACGTCACGCTTGCGCAGAAGTTCCTCGGCTTTTACGGCTTCACTGACGCCTTATTCGCGAGCTGCGCAATCGTGATCGCGGCGTGGCTGGTCACCGTTCGTCCGGGATGGATGACTTTCTCGCTATTCCTGGCATCGCTCAACGCCGCCGATTCCTTTTTGGGAGGTCTCCCCATATCGCCCGCGGCCAGCGATGCCATCCATTTCATCTCCACGATTCTGACGCATAACGGCTTCTGGCCGGCTCTAATTATTTTTGCTCTTCGCTTCCCCGATGACAATACGCGAGGATGGCGAGTTCGTGCGGATCGCTTTGCGTTCGCAGTATCCATTGCCGCTGAAAGCTTTCTCATCGCAAACGAGCTCCACGAGTATCCGAAAACACTCCACGGCAGTTTTTCGGGCGAGTCCGTGATGGCGTATTTTTCGGCGGCATGGCTGCTGATCGCCGGCGGCATCCTCATCGCCCGTTACCGGGAGGGCGCGGGGCGCACGCAAATGCAAATCCGGCTCGCTCTTTTTGGCATGGTCGCCGGCCTGTGCTATCTCGTATACGCGATGTTTCTGATCGCCGTTCGCGTCCCGGTCGTCGGCTATGGAACCGCATTTGGATTGTGGGCAGGATTCGGGTCGGCAGCCATTGCCATAATTCCGGCGTGCACGGCATATGCGCTCGTCAAAAGCAGTTACATCGATCCACTATTCGTCCTCAATCGAGCTACGGTATTCGCTGCGACGGCAGTCTCGCTCGGCGCGTCCATCGCCGGCGTCGATTGGCTCATTGAACATTACCTTACAGAGACTGGAACGGCACTTGCGCTGCAGGCGATTGCGACAATCGTGCTGGCGCTCATAATGAATACGGTGCACCGGCGCATTGAGACCGTTGTGGAGCGAACCTTGTTTCGTTCGAGGTACGACGCAGCTCGATACCTGCGCCGCCTTGGCGCATCGCTGGCCCTGGCTTCGAATGAATCCATAATCGAGGAAGCCCTGGCGATTCAGGCCTCGGAATCTTTGGGGCTCGCCTCGGCAGCGTTGTTTCGCCGCAACGGCGGCAGTGAATACACCCGCGTAGCCGCCGCCGGTTGGCGTCCAACAGATGCGGGGTGCCTGGAGGCCGACGACCAGCTCGTGCGCTTTTTGCGCTCCGCGCGCTCGCCGTTGAAGATACGGGAGGCCCGCTGGTCACGCAGCGATGTTCCCCAGGGAAGCCATGCGCCGGTGATTGCGATCCCGTTGATTGTGCGCGAGCAGATGGCGGGATTTGTGCTCTACGGCGCACATACGGATCACAGCAAGATCGATTCGGTCGAAGAGCAGCATCTGGTCGATCTCATCGATCGCGCGTGCTCCGCATTCGATCATGTAGAAAATTCGGAGCTCCGTGCATTATTAGCGACATCGCACTGAAACCGTAACCAGTAGGCAATCGAAGCGCTGGAATGCCGGAACGCTAGAACGCTAAAACGGCGTTGTCTCACGTTTAGCGCTATTTCACTTTAACAGCCATTCTCTCCCTACCAACCTTGTGAGCGCGGCACGGCTCGCGCTTGCCGCTGCAGTGCTCTACGCGGTCCTGAAGCGCCGGGTGTTCGACCTTTCGTTTGCCGTCAGCAAGACGCTGGTCTACCGATCATCACCTCGCTCGCCGTCGGCGCCTTCGTTCTTATTGCTCGAAGTGTGCGTCGCCTTGGGCTTCGGGATTTGGCTGAACGCGATGCATAACGGCATCGATCACTTCGTCGACCGCGTACTGTTCCGCCGGCGGCATCTCGCCGAGGTCACGATCGAAACGTGCGATGCGCTGGATCTTTCGTCGGCTGCAGTATTCCGCAAAGACGGCGAACGCACTTCAAGCGATTTACTTCACTTGGATGGATTCGCAGCACGCAGTGGCAACCGCCGGTGAGAACCTTCGTGGTTCGACATGAAGTCGAGGGCTTTTTGCTTTAGGGCGCGCACAACGGCGGCCAAGCCGTCGACCCGGACGAGCAGCGAGTGCTCGAATGTTTGACGCAAGCCGCTGTCCCGACCGTACGAATATCTGCGCGCGAAAGCATTCCAGGGCGATGCACGCGCACTACGCGCCGAAATGCCACAGCACCGCTAGACACGTTCTGATGTAGCGCGACCGACAGATGGTGCAGGATTTGCTTTGGTGCGGTCGAGCGATACGAGCGCACGCGAGAGACTGGATAAGAAGGGCCGGCCAAAAACGGCCGAGCCTTCAAAAAGCCCCGTGTTGCCAGATAGTTTTGGGTGTCTTGCGCCTCTATCTTGACATTTATAGAATTACGAGGTCCTAGAACGGCGTTCTCTCACCTTTTAGGAGAATTTCACTCTAACTAGCCGTTTTTGCACGCATTTCACCCTAACTGCGTTTTTTTCACGTTGCCAGTCAAGAAAATAGGGCTCCCGAACCCGCCACGTCGAAAACCCTTAAATGCGGCCAAGGCATATCGCTGCCGTTTTCTGCGCGGCCATTGCGCTGATTTTTGTCCTCGCCATAGGGGCGAGTCTTCCCCAGGCGAGCGCCGGTATAAGACTGGGGATTTCACAGCGGGTCGCGCCCGATCATTTCCGCATTTCCCAGCTTCCACGGGGTAGCACCTCGGGCGCACGAGTAGGCGACGTTCTCGATACGCGGGCGCTCACCGTCGAACAGCGTTCGCGCTATTGGAACGGAGAATCGCGCGCCGGTGCGACGGTTGCGGTCACGCTGTTCCGCAACGGTAAGCCCGTGACCGTGTACGCCACGGTGCCGGCGCGGGATCCGCAGACGCAGGTCGCAGACGACATCTGGTTTGGACTGTTGTGTTTCGGGGTCGTCGCAGGCTTGCTGCTGATGTCCCGCGGCCGCGGCAAGGCGTCGTTCACCGCAGGCCTGATGCTGCTCACGCTCGGCATAACATTAGCGCCGATCGGTGCATGGATTACGCCGGTTTGGCTAAGCGTCGCGCTATTTGAACTGGAGTCTGGTGCCAACCGGCGTTTGCGGTTTGCGCGTTCGTACTCGGCATGTTGCTATTGCGCGAGAGCGTCTCGCGTCCTGTTCGGGCATTGCTCATTATTGCGGCGTCTATTGCGATCGGGAGCGAAACCTTCGTCTGGTCTTTCGACTACGGCCTGTGGATGTTCACCGGCCACACCGAAGGCGGTCAACTGGTTTATCCGTACGCGGCCACTGCGTGGATATCGGTGACCATTCTGACGTTTGCGTTAGCGGCGGCTCGAACGCGAGGAAGTGATGCGGCAGCAGTCCGTACGCTCTTCGTCGCCACACTCATCGGGCTGGGCGCTATTGCTTGTACGTATTTGGCCGAGTTCCATTTGGTGCCCACGCCGCCGCGGCTGGTGTCGGCCGTATGTCAGCTCGTACTGTTCGTCGGCTACTTTTATGCCTTTTTTGCGCGCCGCCTGGTTGCACTGGATTTTGTGATCAGCCGCGCGGCGGTGTTTACCATTCTCGCGGGTGTCATTGCCGGCGTACTCGCCCTTGTTGAGAAATTCGTCGAATCATTCGCGCTCGGGCGTGAATCGATTTTCGTGGTCGAACTCGGTGCGACACTGCTGGTGGCGCTGTCGTTCCGGTGGCTGGAACGCCGCATCAGCGTCGCCGTGGAGCAGGTGTTTTACCGCGACAAATTGAGGGCCGCCGAGGCGCTGGGCGCTTTGACCGACGATTTCCCCTTTCATCGCGATCGGACCGCGCTGGCCAATCATCTCGTCCGCGAAGTACTCCGCCAGCTGCGCGTACCTTCAGCGGTTTTGTATTTCGCGAAAGGGCACGAATACGTCGCTGAAGGCGCTGCGGGCGCCGACCTCTTATCCTGCCCGCCCGTTGCGGATACCGATCCCGCTATTCTTCGTTTGCGATCCAAGCATAGCCCGATAGACTGCCATGATTTTCAAACACAATTGGGATCGAGCGGGTACGCGTTTCCACTCGACGTGTTGGGGCGTGCAATCGGCTGTCTATACGTTGCAGCGCGCGCAAATGGAGAAGGGCTAGATCCGGACGAACGCACATTGCTTACGCGCCTTGCGCATGAAGCCGCAACGGCATTACTTTGGATGACGGAGCACAAAACAGCCGCAGCAGATGAGGCTTACAGCACTTAGAGCACGCAGCGAAGAAAAGCCCTCGGTTATTGCGGGCTTTTCAATTTCGCGCAAGATGAGAACGCTAAAACGCCAGAACGTCAGAATGGCGTTGTCTCACGTTTTAAGCGAATTTCTCCGTAACTAGCGATTTTTGCACGCATTTAACCCAACTCAACGGTGAAGTGCCTCTGACCACATAACCGGTTAATGGAGTTTCTCGGTTAGTAGCGCGGTTCCAGGAACGCGGCGTGCGCGCGGCCTACGCCTAGGGGTGGAATTAGGCCGTGCGTCTAAGATATTACGTTGCCATGAAGACCGAGTCGCCTTCAATCGGCACTTGGAAACGATGCCTCGTAGCATGCGTTGTAATCGGTCTTGCCGCCGTGCTCGCGTCCGCCTACATTCAACGCGTGCCATTCCCCGATCTCGGTTTTGACCTGCGCGTCGACGCAGCATCACGGAATGTTTTTGTTTCTTCCGTTGACCGGGCCACCCCGGCCTGGCGTGCTGGCTTGCGTCCCGGCGACGCGCTTGCCGTTAAAGACTTGGATATATCGCAACGCATAATTTTGTCAGGCCCGACACAGCCGTCCGTAGATCCTTTGCGTGTTGACCTGCCGGTTTTACGCAGCGGCAGTACGCACAGAATTTCGTTCGCCGCCCGTGCCGACGCGGCTACATTAGAGACGCTGTTCGCCAATTACTTCGTCCTCATCGGCGACCTGCTAATGTTAGCCGTTGCGCTCCTCATCGGCACGCGCAAACCGGAAAACCGCGACGTACGGGATATCTGTCTCGTGCTGCTGACCTACGCAGTCGGAAACGGTTTGTACAACCTGAGCCTTAACTGGGCTCCGCTTCTGATTCTGATGAACATCGCGAATTTGGGTCCGATTCTCTCTGCGGTTTTATTTGGTCTCTTCGCGATGCGTTTCGTCACCAACGTTAAGGCACGCACGCTTGCGACAGGCATCGGCAGCGCGATTTTCCTTGCGGCCAGCGTGTTGACAGTGCTCTTCCTGATGGGAGCAGCGACGGCCCGTCCCGATCCGTTCTGGCTCTCGCGATGGCCGTGGACGTCTTACTTATTCGCAGAAAGCTCTCACTATTTCTTTGCACGTCTCTTCGCGCTGATCTGCGGCATTTACGCGATCGCCGCCTCTCGCGGGGCGCAGCGGCAACGTATCGTTTGGGCGACGGCCGCGGTAGCAGTCCTGTATGGAACAGCGGTGATCGTCCAACCTCTTGTTCGGCTTGGCGTTATACCCGTGTCATTTGACGAACCGATCGTCGACGTCGGCGTCTTTCTTTTCCCAATCGGGCTTGCGTACGCGGTGCTGAAACGACGAATACTTGACATCGGATTCGTCATCAACCGCGCCGCGGTGTTTTCCGGCGTGTCGATCATCGTCGTGGGCATCTTCGTACTGGTGGAGTGGCTGCTATCGGAATGGTTCGGAAGCCTGAGCCACACGGCAAATCTGGCTATAGGCGCTGCTTTGGCACTCTTCTTAGGTTTTTCGGTGCGAGCGATTCACCAACACGTGGACCGCACTCTCGACGCGGTCTTTTTCCGAAAGCGGCATGAAGACGAGAAAGCCATCCGAACGTTTGCGCATGAGGCCTCGTACATAACGGACCTTGGAACGCTCATCGCGCGCGCGAAGCAGACGCTCGAAGCTCATGCCGACGCCGCGTTCGCCAACCTAGCGTTAGACGACGGCCTTGGGCTTTACGGCGACGTGAGCGAAAACGATCCCGCGATCGTCGCCTTGCAAGCATGGCGCCAGGTGCTCGATCTTCATACCGTGCAAACCCGGTTGCAAGGCGAATTCGCCTATCCGATGATCGCACGTGGCCGTCTAGTGGGTGCGCTTATCGTCGGGCCGAAGCGCACCGGTGAGTCGTACGCGCCAGATGAATCCGACGCGATCGCGCAGCTTGCACACGGGGTCGGTGGCGCGCTGGACATCCTGACGCTCAATGCGGGCGTTTCGTTAGAAACCTTGTCCGAACAACTGCGCGACTTTCGCGATACCATGGTGGCCGAGCTTCGCGCAATGCGTGCTCCGCTGTAAAAAAAGCGCAGTCGAAGAGTCGCCGCGCTTTTAATTCGAAACGCTAGAGCGTTAGAACGTCAAAACGCTAAAACGTCAGAACGCTAAAACGGTCAAAACGGCGTTATCTCACCTTTTAGGCGTCCGGCACTTCGTGTCCGCCTGATCGAAGCATTGTGTGGCGCGACTGCGTAAAAAAGCCCTGCAAATGCGGGGCTTTTTGGTCTTAATCTTTTGGATCTTCACTAGAACATTAGAACCTAAAACGTCAAAATGCTAGAACGCTAGAACGTCGTTGTCTCACCTCTTACGGGAATTTCACCCTAACTAGCGCTTTTTGCATAAATTTCGTCCTAACTGCGCGCGAGG
The DNA here is from genome assembly GCA_963714015.1 of Vulcanimicrobiota bacterium. GTDB lineage: Bacteria > Vulcanimicrobiota > Vulcanimicrobiia > Vulcanimicrobiales > Vulcanimicrobiaceae > DASRDE01. Next base: position 86,937 of record OY970223.1, read on the forward strand.
CCGGTTGGTCCTGCGCCATGCGGGATGCTGGCACGAATGAAAGGTCCATTGTCGGCGCGTGTGCTTGTGGTACGCCGGCCAGCCGCCGGGAGCGTCGATGCACCGCGGATTGTTCGGCGTCGTCGGATACGTGCGCGTTTTGGCACCCGGAAAGTCGTTTATCTTGGGAACAAACACTCGGTTTATACGCGTCAGTGGAATGGCACCGAAAAGTTCCTAAACGCTTCGGATTGAAAACGAAAAGTGCACGTTTGAATGTGAACGTGTTCGCGCCTCAAACCCTGCCTGCGAGTAACTCATCCAGCTGCGCGAACTGTTCGGGCAGGCCTTCCGCCGAACCGGCGAGGGCTTCGTCGAGGGCCGCTTCTGTGGGGTAAAGTTCGTGTAGAATGACCAGCGTCTTGCCGGCATTTTCTTCGAACGTCACAGTGGTCACGGCGCCCTGATCGCTTTCTTCGTTCGTCCAGACGAGACGCTTGTTCGGCGTCACTTCTCGGTACGTGCCGAAGAACGCCATCGGTTGATCGAAGGCCGGATGGCGGAACACGAGGCGATACGCGCCCCCGGTGCGCACATCCATGTCGCACGAGACCAGCGACATGCCTGCCGACTTCGGAACCCACCAAATCTTGAACAATTCGGATTTGCTCCACGCTTCGAAGACGATGTGCGCCCGGGCATTGAACGTTCGCGTCACGACGAGTTCGCGGTCGGACTTGCGTTCCACCACTGTGCGGTTGATGGTGGCGGGACTAGTTTCTTTTGCTTCAGGCATCTGACTTCTCCTTACATTTCAAGTGCTCGACAATCTTGTCCAGCGCGTCGAAGCGTGCGCTCCAGAGCTGGCGGTGCCGCTCGATCCAGGCGGCCTCTTCTTCCAGCGCGCGCATGCCAAGTCTGCAGGTTCTGACGCGCCCGGTCTTTTCAGTAGTGACGAGCGCTGCCCGCTCCAGCACGGCAACATGCTTCTTCATGCCCGTGAGGGTCATCCGGAACTTTCCGGCGAGGTCCGTAATCGAGGCGTCGGAGTGGGCGAAGCTGCTCCAGCACGCCGCGCCGAGTCGCGTCCGAGAGCGCGGCGAATGAAGCGTCGAGGCGGGGTTCGTTATACTGAACCATATAGTTCAGTATATAGCAGATCGAATTGCCGCGCAAGAGGCAAGGTGCTGGCCTACTAAGGGCCGGCGACGAGCCGCTCGGTCAGCAGAAGGCTATCCCCGGCTCGAATTAGCGCTCCCTCACCGCTCGCGTGTTCGGGGCTCACGGACAAAATTCGGTGCAGTATAGGCACGTTTCGTGCGCTTACGGTAGCCCTCGAGTATGCGATTTAGCACGCTGGGCAACGCCGGAATACTTGCCAATGCGCTTGACGACAACGCCGCGGTCCTGCAAGAACTGGATATGAGCGCAGACGCGCACGGATCCCTAAGCGCTGGAACGCCCTGTAAACACAGGGCGTTTCAGCATCATCGTATGCGAATGAATTACATTTCTATGTTAAGACGAATTTCGTAACTCGCGATTTTCCGTTAGTTAGGTGAGTCCGCACTAGAACGGTCAAAAACGTCAGAACGTCAGAATGTTAAAACGCTAGAACGGCGTTGTCTCTTAACTGCAAACTACGGCGCAAGCGACTCCTGCGCCTCGAGGCGCCAAGCCTCGAAGGCGCTCTCGAATTGAACGCGCTTTCTGAACGGAGCATTGTACTTGCGGACATCGAATGGCCGCCTGTTGAGGGCATCGAAAACGAGGTATTCGAAATCGGCCCATCGCGGATTACTCGGATGGCGTTCACGCCATGCGTATGCGAGCGGACCGAGTCTCTTCCATACGTCCGGGGACGTCATGATAATTGGAGCGAACAAATCACGATCTGCGATGCCGTAATTTATCAGCCTTGCTGCCGTTTGATAAAACCCACCGTACATCAGCACTCGGTGATCTATGCCTTCGCGCAGCGTCTTCTCCAGCAACGCAGCATCGCGAAAGTCGCACGTTTCGACATACTCGCGGGCGGCCACCATCTCTGGAGAGTTCAGGCGCCCCATCAAATCTACGTATGTCCCGATTTGGTACGTCAGGCGCAAATGTTTGAGTTGCACGATCGCAGCGACGGCTCCGACCAACACGACGAGCGCGCCGGCAATAGCGGCAAGCGCACTGATTTCATCCCATCCCATGGGTGAACTATTTTGTCGAGGTGCATCCTTCCGCCTGGGAAGCTAAGAAGAAGCCTCGCGATGAGTCGCCAGGCTCTTGATTTGACTAGAACGTCAGAACGTCAGAACGGAAGGGGGAACCAAAATCCGTTAACTTCCGAACAGCATTTTGCGATGATCCTGGTGTGCGACGCGACGTACTGCAAAAGCACGCCATACGCTTGTTGGTCTAGCCCGCGTCCGAATCCCAGCCATAGCGGTGGCCGTCCTTTGCTAGTCCAACAATGTCCGGTATTGGAAGACCGGTTCGCTTGCGCACTTGGGTGAGCACCTCGTCGTTTGTACGATCGCCCGCAAGGGCGGACAACATCCATTTTGCGCCCCAAAGGCCACCGCGCAGATACTCCGTTTGCCGACTATCGGGATTTTCCGCAGCGTCTTGATGTAGCATCTTCACAATCTGCTCTACGACGCGGCTCGCAACGACGTTGTCGTCAACGACAATTCTTCGCGAATTCACCGGGGTGCGCCGGAGTCCGCGGATCGGGACGCCTGCGGAAAGGCGAGCAATAGCGCAGCCGCGAGGATTACCGGCGGAATTTTCATGAGGCTATAATACTACGGCATTGCGTCCCATTTGCGCTGGGCGCGACTGGCCGTGAGGTTTTCCGGGGCTCAGGATGACAAGTTTAGGGCGGTCGCCGGTGCGATGGCCTGGTAACGGGAGAGTTCGATTCCGGTGTATGCCTGGGCCGCGGACTCGCATAAATGTTCCAGCGTTTCGATCTCGTCGGGATCGAGTTTCGTGCCGCTGCGGTGGATGCCGTATAGCACGAATGCCATCAGTGAGTCGCCCTGGAAAATGGGAACTGCGACGGCCGGCGAGCCACCGTGCTCGCGGAACGGCGCTGCAACGTACGCGCGAAGATCGCCTATAGCCAGTCGCGTTCGCTCGGTCAGTAAGAATCGCACGACATCGTGATCTCGATCGAACGGCGGCGTATCGATCTCGCTCCATCCGACGACACGTACCGGGACGTAGCTCGCGCCGCGAGGTCGAAACAGCGCTGCGGCCGTGAGGTCGAACTTTTCGTACGGATCGTGAACCAGCGCGTTGTCGACGGCTTCCTCGCGCTGGGCAACGCGCAGCGTTTTCGCAAGGCGGCGCAGATAGGACTCGGCTTCGTATTTGTGCCGGAACAGAAAGAAGTCAACGGCATACTCGAGCCAGCGGTACGTTCGATGCAGAACGAACCCCAGGCCGATCGTTACCAGCGCCTCGATCGCCATCGCGGCGCGAGCTTCGTGCAGATACGCGCTGGTGGCCCAGTCCACTACCCCGATCAGACCGACGACGATCGTGGTGATCGTCGCGTACACGACGGTGCGGCTAATGACGAACCGCACGTCGATCACGTGCCGCCTCAGAATCGCGTACATGAGCGCGACCGGCATGACGACGGTCAGCATTGCGGCGATCGTGCCGGCACTGCCCGGCAACACGGAGACGCTGCGCAGATTGTTCGTTATAGCTCCCCAGATGATCGCAAACGCGGCCCATCCGAAACGAGCGCGTTCATGGCGCTGCATCGTAGCAAGCCGGGCGATGACGACGATGACGGTCCCCGCTGCAAAAACGTGACCAACAGTCCCGAACAAAGCGCGCGAGACCCACCAGGCGGTCTGCACATCTGCGAAGGTAAACAGCGCCATCAGTGCCGCGGTCGCCGCCCCGGCGATCCAAAGGCCCCATAGTCGCCAAGGCTGTTTGGGACGATCCTCCGGCACGAGTAGTGCAAATAACAGCAGAAATCCCGACGCACTTGCGCCGAGAACAACGAAAGATGATTCGTACAGTGCGTACACGGCCGGTGGGAGAAGCGTCTCGTTTAAGGAGATGGCGACGTTCGGCAGACTGAACAGGCAGTACGCAAAGAACGTCCATGTCATGGTGCCCGGCCGCCCCAACACCAGCGCGATACCACTCAAGAGAAATACCGCGTATTCGAGAAGGCGAAGCATGGCAACGATGTCGTTGCCGTAGAACGACGCCGCGGGCGGCCGTACCGCGCCGGCGAATTGCACGTCGCGCACGCCTCGCGGCCGTTGGACGCATACCCGGATGGGCGTCCCGGCGAGGTATCCGGCGGAAATCCCATCACGTCGCGCGCGAACAGCAACGCGTGGTCCCTCCTGGATAAGCACGAGATCACGTCACCCGAACGCAACCCCGCTGCGTACGCGGGAGAACCCCGATCGACGTCGACGACATTACGCTGGAACGCCGCGCCGGTGCGATGAAAATGTACGCCCGTGTATACGGTCGGGGGATGGGCGAACATCGGAGAACCTACCAGCAGCAAAAATATCGCCGCCAGCGCTACGACCGTAATTGCCCGAACACCGGCCATCTATACCTCCCGGGACGGCTCGTGCGACGTATTCGGTAGTGCTAGGCTTGAGCCATGCATCATTTCTTGCGTCGTTTCGTCTGAATCGAGGCGGTGAGAAGCGGCGGCCGCGGTGCTTTGCGCAGCGCCGGCTCCGCTGCCATAGGCTCGACGGGCGTTGGTCGAAAGTTCAAGATCAAGACGCGGATTATTCCCGCAACGGGCACTGCGAGCAACAAACCCGGAATCCCGGCGAGTTCTCCTCCCGCAAGAAGCGCTAATATGACGGCAAGCGGTGTTCTGGCCTGGGGCGAAGATGAGATGGAGTGCAATCTGGGCGTGGACATTGACCGCCTGGCTGCGATGATTGAAAACGGTCATTTTCCGGTGTAAGTCTAAGTACGACTACGGCAGATTGTGCGGTTCGATTCGCGGACGAGTTGGCCGGCAATCGCTCGAGCTGAGCAATCCCTCGTCCTTACCTAGGCTGCTCGATGTAAGTTCAGCGTCGCGATGAGTACATGCAACGTCGTTAGTTTACATGACTTCTAAGCCATGGCGTCAAAGTCTGAAAAGCTCCATCAATTAGACTGGACTTTTTCGTTCTTATCGCAGCGGTGGTTTTGGGAACTTCGAAATGGCGTTCGGGCGGCTAAGCCATCACCCCAATTAAAGAATTGAGTCTCGGTCGTATTCACGTGAGATCCGTTGAGCGAAATGTCGTCGGACTCCATCCACGGCGTTTGCTTGCAGGTTTCACCGACATTGTGGTAGTGCGTTTCGAACATCGACCAACCTTGGCCGCCGTTGATTTCACCGCTTCCGGAATCGTCATAAATGTCTTCCCAGATTTTTGTCCTGTAGTTACGCTTGGCCTTATTGCGGCGGCTTGACAAAATTGAAGAGCAGCAGCAGCGGTCCGTCGAGAATGTGCGGGTGATCATACGGCGGCTGGGCGAGAGTAAGTTTACAAGGCCGCTCTAGCCTCGGGTTCTTGCCGTAGCCTATCCGCGGTTTGGATTGTTCTGGAAGTCCCTAAGGTCCCTTCGATCATAGTGGCCGAATCGCTCGCCGATGAGTGGCCAACCTGCATGAGCAGAATCAAAGGCTTAACTTAACATTCGAACCCATAAAGAAACGGATGCCCCCGATAAACGAGGTGCATCCGCTATACAAATGCCTGATGTTGTTTGAGTTTTGCCCGCTTCTCCGCGAGGAACTTAATTAATGCTTTTGGTTCCCCCTAGAAAGGAATTTCGTCGTCCAGATTTTCGTCCATGCGGCCGCCTCCGCCGCCGACGCCGACCGGTGCGCCGTTGTACGAGTCGCCGGATTCCTGGCGATCGCGCGGCGAATCGAGCATTTGCATCGTGTTCAGCACGACCTCGGTGGCTTTGCGCTTGTTGCCGTCCTTGTCGTCGTACGAGCGGATCACCAGGCGGCCCTCGACGAGCACGTTCATGCCCTTCTTGAGATACGTGTTGCAGGTTTCTGCCAGCTTCTCCCAAGCTACGAGGTCCACGAACAGCGTATCCTCGGGTTTGGCGTCGCGTTTGTTCGGGTTTACCGCGATGGAAAACTTGGTCACGCCGGCGCCGGAACCGACGTAGCGGATCTCCGGATCGCGAACCAGCCGCCCTACCAAAATTACTTTATTGAACGATCCTGCCATGATGCGTCACTCTCTTCTTCGTCTTTGAATCAAACTGCTGTGCGGGATGCTCTTAGGCTACGGCGTGCCCGTGCCAGGGGTATGGCATTATTGTTGCGGCGCGATTGCCGCGGCGGCCTTTTCGGCCGCGACCGCATGTTTGTCCAGTTTAATGAGCAGCGCCCGCATCACATCCTCATTCAGGCCGAGCTGACGCTCGAGCTCGTGCGCGGCCGGCGCTTCGCTTCGGAAACGCATGACGGCGTAAATGCCCTCGCGCAGATCGTTGATCTCGTACGCCAGGCGTTTCTTGCCAAGAACCTCGAGGTTCAGAACCTCGCCGCCGTTGCTCTTTAGGGATTCGGAGATAGCGGCCGTGCGTTCACCGACCTCGTTCTCTTCGAGGTTCGGACGAAGAATATACGTGACTTCGTAGTCGATAGCCATGGTAGCCCTCTACGGACACCCCGGTGGGGTGGCCCACCGGACGCGGCGGGCAGCGGGTTGGGGGCTCGCGCCCCGGAACCGCGATAGTCTACCACAGCGCCTAGGCCCCGGCAAGGACAAGTGCCCATCGGCGCTGCCGGGCCGGCGCAAGCGGGCTCTCAGTGACCTTTAATCGCCCCATGGGATGCTTCATGGACCCATGGGAACACTCAAAGGCCAATAAATGTCAATTGCTCGCTTCGCCGTAAACCGCCGTGTCACCGTAGCGATGATCGCGACCGCGATCATCGTGCTCGGACTTTTCGCCTTTCCGCGCCTACCGGTGGATCTGCTTCCGAGCTTCACGCCGCCGGTGGTCAACGTAAGCGTCAGCTATACCAACGTTGCGCCCCAGCAAATGGAGACGTTGATCACTCGCCCCATAGAAAACGCGGTCAGCCGCGTCGCGGGGATTCAGCAGATTAACTCGACGTCCTCCGAAGGCTCCAGCAACGTTACGGCGCAGTTTTACTACGGCACCAACATCGACACCGCTGCGGTGGACGTTCAAGAGCAAGTTTCGCGCATCTGGTCCAGCCTGCCGAACGATCCGAACCTCTCGCAACCGACGATTAACAAGTTCGACCCGAACTCGCTGCCGGTCGTGCGCATGTACGTTACCGATCCGAACATGACGCTGCGCAACCTCGGCGACTTGTGGACGAACACGCTCTCCGACGAGTTCTCAAGCGTCGCGGGCGTCGCGTCGGTCGGCATCAGCAACGACCAGCAGCGCGCCATCATGATCCAGCCCGACGCCGGCAAGCTCGCGGGCTACGGTCTGACTGTGAGCCAGCTGACCTCGAGAGTAAGCCAGGAAAACCTAAATCTACCGGCCGGCATCGTGCAGATCTCGAACAAAGAGTATCAGATCCAGGCGAACGAGCTCTTTCAAAATGCGCAGCAGATCGGCAACATCGTCGTCACCACCAAGAACGGCGCGCCCGTGTTTCTGCACGACGTGGCGAGCGTAACGGATTCGATTGAAGAGCAGCGTTCGTTCCAGCGCATCAACGGCCAGCCTTCGCTCGGCGTCTCGATCATCGCGCAGCCGAACGCGAACGTCGTTCAAACCGGAACCGGCGTCTATAAGAAGATCGCTCAGCTCGAGAAGACTTATCCGGGCATGAAGATGTCGATCGTCTTCGATCAGCGCGGTTTTATCACCGCAGCGGTGACCGCACTGGAGCACACGGCAATCTACGGCGCAGTCTTGGCGATTCTGATTATTTTGCTCTTCCTGCACTCCTGGCGTTCGACGCTGATCGTGGGCATCTCGCTTCCTATTTCGGTGCTGGGAACGCTCTTCGCCGCGTACATGTTCGGCTTTACGCTGAACACGATGACGCTGGGAGGATTGGCACTCGCCGTTGGCCTGATTGTCGACGACGCGATCGTCGTCATCGAAAACATCTACCGGCACATGTCGCGCGGTCAACACGTGAAGGAAGCGGCAGAGAGCGCCGTCACCGAAATCTTCACGGCGGTCCTCGCCTCGTCGATTACCGTCATCACCGTATTCGTGCCGCTGATGCTGATCCCGGGCCTGCAGGGCCTCATCTTCATGCCGTTCGCGCTGATGGTGATGGTCGCCGTAGCGATCTCGCTGCTCGTCGCCCTGACCACGGTGCCGATGCTCTCGACGATACTGCTGCGCGACGAAAAACCGCATACGAACGGCCATCACAAGGGCGGCTACGCGAGATTCGTCGCGAAATTCGACCAAACGTACGAACGATTTGCCGCCTGGTATCGTAAGCGCCTCGCATGGTCCGTCGATCATCCCGGCCGGGTCTTGGCAACCGCCGGCATTATCCTGATCGTCACGCTGCTGGCGCTGCGATTGGGAGCGGTGAGCACCGAAATGTTTCCAGCCTCAAACTCGCGTTACGTGCGATTCAATCTGCAAATGCCGGCCGGTACTGCCCTCAACGTCATGAACGGCGTGGCGCGCGAGGTAGAGAATCGCATCCGGAAGGATCCGCGCGTTTTGGACGTCGGCGCGCAAGTCGGCAGTCAAGGATACAGCGCGACGGCCGTCTCGAACGTCGCCAATTTGGCAATCACCCTCAAACCCCTCAGCAGCAGCGCCGTCGCTCAGTTCGTGCAGCAATGGCAAGGCGCGCTCAACGGAAGCTTCGGCGGCGGTAAACGCGGCGCGGGCGCCGCGCCTCGCAAACCGAATCCGAAATTCGCGCAGATGCGCAAAATGTTCGGTCCCCCGATTCCGGGTTTGATGGCCTTCGGTCATCCGATCGACATTTTGCAGCAGATCATTGCTCGCGGCCAGAACGCTTTGGATATCCAGATCTACGGCGGCGACATGAACCAGCTGTACAACATCGCTCAGGATCAGGTAATTCCGAGGCTGCAGCAAGTGTCGGGTCTTACTCGTCCCAACACCAGCATCACGCCCTCGCAGCCCCTGCTGAACATCTCGGTAAATCGAACGTTGGCCGCGCAGCTCGGTCTGTCTACGCAGTCGATTGCGCAGACGATCGACACGGCGACGGCAGGCAGCACGGCGTCGTTCTTCCAGGTCAACGGAACCGAGTACCCGATCATCGTGCAGCTTCCCGCGGATCAACGCCGGTCGCTGCAGACGATCGAGAACCTGCAGGTGCCGGTCTCGAGCGTCGGTTCCGCGTCGGTAGGAGCGGCGTCGAGCGGCCCATTCGTCCCCAGCGCGTCGGGCGGCACCGGCGCAAGCAGCGGCGGAGGCGGCTTGACGCAATCGAGTTCCAGCGCACCTGGTCAAAGCTTTACGCTGCAGACGCTGCCATTAGGCGAGGTCGCCGATATCTCCACCGGCGTAGGCCCCTCGCAGATCACGCGCCAGGATAAACAGCGCGAGATCGACGTCACCGCCGACTTGACGAACACGACGCTCGGCAGCGCCGTACAAGCGACGACGCGGATCATGAATTCAATTGCGCTTCCGCCGGGCTACTACTGGGGCTTCGGTCAGTCCGTCACCCAGCAGGGGCAGACGTTCAGCAGCCTGGGACTTATCGTCGTCTTGGCAGTGCTGCTCATCTACATGCTGCTCGCCTCGCAGTTCGAATCGCTTCTGCATCCGATCGTGATCATGATGGCGGTGCCGCTCTCGCTCGCCGGTGTCGTATTGGCGCTGGTGATCACGCAACGGTCATTCGGCCTGACGGCCTTCATCGGCTTGCTCATGCTGGTCGGTATCGTCGTCAAGAATGCGATTCTCGTCGTGGAGTTCACCAATCAGCTGCGTCATCGCGGACTATCCGCGCGCGATGCGGTGCTGCAAGCCGCGCCGCTGCGGCTGCGGCCGATCTTGATGACCACGCTGGCGACCGTCGGCGGCATGCTTCCGATCGCGGCCGGCATTGAAGCGGGAAGCGAGACGCAAGCGCCGCTCGGTACGGTCGTCATCGGCGGTTTGCTCTGTTCGACGATGCTCTCGCTCGTCGTCATTCCGACCCTGTATCTGTGGGTAGCGAATCACATCGAGCCGCGTTTCGGCAAACACGCCAAGGGCGGAAACGGCCGGCCGCACGTTCTGGAAGCGCCGCCGCATCCGGAACCGGTCCATACTTCCTAACAAGCTCAGGGGCGCGAAAGCGCCCCTTATTTTAGGAAGAAGTAGGCCGACATTCCGGCTCCGATGCACAGCACGACCGCGCGCGTGGCGCGCGACGGTATTTTGCGAAAGAACCGCGCGCCCGCGTAGCCCCCGGCCATCGCAAAGATGGCCATCAGCAGCGCGACGGGCCAGTCGATGACTCCCGCGATGAAAAACGGCACGACCGCCACGCCGTTTATCGTGACCGAAAGCAGATTCTTCACGCCGTTCATCGCGTTCATGTTCGGCAAGCCGGAGAACGAAAGAATCGCCAGCATCAAAATTCCCATGCCTGCGCCGAAATAGCCGCCGTAAATTGAAACTGCGAACTGCAGTGCGAGCTGGGCCGGAGAATGCACGTGCTTGCGCGTTCCGGATGTAACCAGCAGCGGGCTAACGGCAAACACCAGCGTGGCAAAGAGCAGCAGCCACGGAACCATGCGTTCGAAGGTTTTCGGCGGCGTATGCAGCAGCAGCACCGCGCCCGCAAGCGATCCGACTAGGCTGATTGCCAGTGCCGGTATGATGACGGAGCGGTATTTGAGAATCTCTTCCTTGTAGCCGCGCGCACTCGCGAGCACGCCCATCCACATGGCCGTGTTGTTCGTTGCATTCGCCGGTATCGCAGGCACGCCGGCAAACAGCAGCGCGGGAAACGTCAGGAAACTGCCGCCGCCCGCCACGCTGTTGATCGCCCCGCCCGCAAACGCCGCGCCCAGGAGCAGCAGCCAGTGCGGTTGGATCACTCGTTCATCGCCGTTAGGGCGATACTCTGCTCACCACGACAAGCTGAGGAAGAGCGGGCTTCGCGTTTAGTCACGCGATAAACGCGGCGCACGTCTTTGAGCGTTTCGAGTTTGCGCAGAATTTGATGAAGGTGGTCGAGATCGCGGATTTGGACGGTCAGGCTCACGAGCGCATGCCGATCGCGCTTGACCCGCGCGGTGACGGAGCTGACCTGCGTCTTGAGCTCCGCGAAGACCGCCATCACGTCTTGCAGCAGACTGCGGGCGGTCGAGCCCTTCGACTTCGATGTCGACTGCGTGCATGATCTCCGTCTTGCCGATCCACGAAGCTTCGAGCATCCGTTCAGGCGTTGCAGTCATGTAAGCAACGTTCGGGCAATCGGCCCGATGCACCGAGACGCCTTTGCCGATCGTTACGTAACCGATAATCGGGTCGCCGGGCACCGGGCTGCAGCATTTCGAGAGCCGCACGAGAACGTCGTCGACGCCGGCGATGCGGATTCCGCTGGTCTTGCGCGCAACGCGGCGTGAAACGGACGGCGGCCGCGTAATCGGTTGAAACTCGACGACGTTATTGGCTTTGAGTTCGTCTTTGATGCGGTTGACGACCGCTTGCGCCGACTGATCGCCAAAGCCCACGGCGGCAAACAAATCGGTGGGCGTCGAATAGTTCAGACGGGCGGCGATGCGTTCGATGACTTCGCCGCTAAGAGTCGAGAGGCTGATATGCTGCCGCGCGAGTTCTTTTTCGATCCCTTCCTGGCCGGCAAGAACGTTTTCTTCGCGGCGCTCTTTGCGGAACCACTGTTTGATCTTGTGCTTCGCGCTGCTGGTCTTGGCTATAGAAAGCCAGTCGAGCGATGGGTGACCGCTGGATTTGTTGACCAGGATCTCGCAGATGTCGCCGTTCTGCATCGAGTGATCGAGCGGTACGATCCGCCCGTTTACGCGGGCGCCGACGCAATGATTGCCGACGTCGGTGTGCACGTAGTATGCAAAATCCAGCGGCGTGCCGCCCGCCGGCATGCTGAACACGTCGCCGCGCGGCGAGAAGACGAAAACCTGCGAATCGAAGAGATCCAGCTTGAGGTTTTCCATGAACACGCGCGAGTCGCGCATGTCCTTTTGCCACTCCAGCAGCGCGCGCAGCCAGGAAAGTTTGTTCTCGAACTGGTCCGCCTTGCCGCCTTCTTTATAGCGCCAGTGCGCCGCAATGCCGTATTCGCTGGTGCGGTGCATCTCCCAAGTTCGAATCTGAATTTCGAGCGGTTCGCCTTCGGGGCCAACCACCGTAGTATGCAGCGACTGGTACATGTTGGGCTTGGGCATCGCGATGTAGTCTTTGAAGCGTCCGGGGAGAGGCGTCCAGAGCGCATGAACGGTGCCCAGTGCAGCGTAACAGTCTTTGACGGAATCGACGATGATGCGAATCGCGGTAAGATCGTAGATCGTCGCGAAGTCCCGGCCCTTCTTCATCTTCGCGTAAATTGAATAGAAGTGTTTCGGCCGGCCTTGAATTTCGGCGTTGATGCCCAGTTCTTTGAATTCGCCGTTGAGCCGCTCGATTGCGCCGGCCACTGCCGTTTCGCGTTCTTGCCGCGTCTTGGCGACGCGCTCGACGATCTCGCGGTAGCCTTCGGGATCGATGTACCGCAGACACAGATCCTCCATCTCCCACTTGATCTTCCATATCCCGAGACGATGCGCGATGGGCGTGTAGATATCGAGCGTTTCCCTCGCGATGCCCTGCTGTTTTGCGGCCGGCAAGCTGCCCAGAGTGCGCATGTTGTGCAGGCGGTCCGCGAGTTTGATGATGATGACGCGGATGTCTTTTGCCATCGCCATGAACATCTTGCGCAGATTCTCGACTTGCGCTTCTTCTTTGGATTGGTACGGAATGCGAGTCAGTTTCGTCACGCCTTCTACGAGGCTGGCGATCTCCTCGCCGAACTCGGCGGCAACTTCTTCGGTGGTGACGCTCGTGTCTTCGACGACGTCATGCAGCAGCGCGGCGGCGATCGTTTGCCGATCCATCTCCAGGTCGGCCAGGATACCGGCAACGGCGAGGGGGTGCTCGATGTATGACTCGCCCGATGCGCGGCGCTGCCCCTCGTGCGCGTGGTCGGCAAGCTGGTACACGCGCATAAGCCACGACCCGTCGAGGGACGGGTCGTAGGCCTTCACCTTGTGGACCAGCTCACCAATCATCATGCTTCCGGTTATCATGCCACAGACCGGGGCTCGGACGCAAAATATTTAGGTGGAACCCACCGCTTGCGATTGGGGTCGGAGCCTCGCGCAGCGCGTTTTACTCGAAAAATATCGCCGTGATTAGACCCTTGGGGTCGAGGCCGAGATCCATGTCGATCGCCCCGCGGTCGCAGGTCATGTGGTAGACGTAGAGATCGCCTTGTTTTGAATGACTGATGCCGCGGAAGGCTACGCTCTGCAACGCGCCCATGTTGGCGAGCGTGGCCGAGCCTCGAGAGACGACGTCGTCCGTGATCTCCTGGTTTATCTGCTCTCCGTACAGACTGCGATTGATCTGGCCTTGCTGCCACGCGAGAAACTGCTGTACCGCGATCTTATGCACTCTGGGGTCGTCGGCGGCCGGCTGCGGCGACGGAATGGGCGGCGCTGTGTCGGCGGCCGGCGCCGAGGGAGAAGGCGCAGCGGTTGCGCCGGTCTGTTGGGCCGGTGCACCGGTTTGAATGAAGACTACGGCTGCAGCCCCGAGGACCAGCGCGAAAGCAGTTCGTTTTAGCGGCATAGCGGGTTCCCCGGCGTGAGCTCAGTATTTGATGAAAGTAGTAACGTCGACGCCCATCAAAGCGTCGCGCCCCTTGAGCGCTTCCAACTCGATGAGAAACGCGAAGCCCTCGACCGAGCAGCCCAGCCGCTCGAGCAGGCGGCGTGTCGCGGCGGCCGTGCCGCCTGTAGCGAGCAGATCGTCTACGACGAGGACGCGGTCGTCGCTGCCCAGCGCGTCGGCGTGGATCTCCAGAGAGTTGGTTCCATACTCGAGTGCGTAGGACTCGCTCAACTTGTCATACGGCAGTTTGCCCGGCTTGCGAACGGGGACGAACCCTGCCCCGATGGCGTACGCGAGCGGCGCGCCAAGCATATAACCGCGCGCCTCAATCCCCACGACGTGGTCGATCTTGCGGTTACGATAGGCCCCGACGAAGAGATCGATTGCCGCCTTGAAGCCTTGCTTGTCCTTCAGAAGTGGGGTAATGTCTCGAAAAAGAATCCCCGGGATCGGAAAATCCGGGATGGCGCGTATATACGTCTGGACGTCCACCGGGCGGGCATTCTAGGAACACTCTATGCTGCCTTTTCGTTGATCGTGGGAACGCTTCAGGTGGAGGAAGGCGAGGAGATGAAGCAGCGAGTCCTTGCGGCCGCACTTGCGGTCCTCATGGCGCTTGGGACCACCGGCTCGGCGTTGGCGAACGGCAGAGTCAGGACCCGCAACATTCTCACGGCGCTGGGAGCCGTCGCGGCGTTCTTGATTCCCAACTACAACCACAAATTGCGCGAAAAGCGAGCCGAGGAGCAGCAAGTGCGCCGCCGGCAAGCAGCGTACCGCGACTGGTACGTCCGAAAATACGGTTACTATCCCAGCCAAATGGAATTCGCCCACTGGTACAAGCAGACGTACGGAGCAGTTCCGCAAACATCATAAGTTGTTCAAGCACGAAACCGCTCGCGTGATCCGTCGAGAGTCACCCGCGCAAACCGGGTGGCTCTCGGAGTTCTTAGAGGACAACCGGCGCAGATTCATCGTCGCGCTCGCAGCGGCGATTGCCGTTCACGAGGTGATCGCCGGAATTTTTCCGTGGCATAGCCGTTCGGTTCTCGAGCCGTCCGTGGAGACGATCACGATTGCGAAGATGATTCGAATAGAACATCGCGCCACTCCGACTCCCGCGCCGACGCCCCGGCCGACGCCAAAACCCGTCGTGCATACCAAGGTCGTTGCCGAAACGCACGTTCGCCCAGCGATCGTCAATCCGGGCAATCCGTCGCAACACGCCCGGATCAAGCGCGTTGCCTCGGCGCGTCCCCTGGTTCGCACGCGGTTTCACAGCAAACCGGCCGACATCCACGTTCCAATGGGCGGACAGGGCGCCGGAACGAGCAAGGCGGCAAAAGTCGAAACGGGCGGCCTCGGAACGACCGGCGCCGGAACCGGGCAGAGCGGCAATGCGAACGGTACCGGCGGCGCACCCGAGGGTCAGGAACCTTGCGGTTACGTCGAGTTTCAGCCGACGCAACAGCCGACGATCGATTCGTCCACCGGTCGAATCTGGGAGCACGTTTCGGCAACCGTGCATTTCCCGGACGGAAGCGCGCAGAACGTCATACTCGATTATCCGTGGTACTTTCCAAACCGTGCTTCGGATCCGTTCTTCCCGGAAAACTCCAATTTACCGGCCTTGTTCCAACAGCCGCCCGTAAATCAACGCGCGTCCGAGCCGGCGGTGGTGCAGTACATCATGACGCACAGTGACGCACAAGGGTTCACGAAGTTAAGGGATTGCCCCGGCGGAACGCCGTAGAGGTGCGCATGAAGCGCTCCATCGTAGTTGCGGCTGCATCTCTGGTGCTTTGCGGCTGTTCCGGCAGTATAACCGACGACGGCCGAGCATTTACCGAACATGCTCACCGCACGTTCGCCGCGGCGCAAATTCACGCGCTGCGCGTCGACAACGTGACGGGCTCGATAACGGTTACCGGCACCAACGCGCCGCAAGCCTGGATCGACACGACGAAGTTCGCCGGACATCGCGATTCACTCGATAACACGCAAGCCATAGTCGAAAACGACGACGGCCAATTATACGCGCATACGAACTACGTGAAGACGAGCTGGTTCGGCAGTCGCGGAGGAGGCGTCGACTACTCCGTGGGCGTCCCATCCGGAACGTCACTTCATCTAGCGAACGTCAGCGGGCCGATTACGATTCGCGATGTGAGCGGCCCACTCGATATTCAGGAAGTGAGCGGGGCCATCAGCGCTTCGCTGGGCCGCGTTGCCGGCGAACGGGACATTCGCATCAACACGGTTAGCGGCGGCACGACGCTGCAGATCGCGCGCAACAGCGACGTAACCCTGGACGTAAAGACCCTAAGCGGCGACATTACGGCGTTCTTCCCGCTTACAAAAGACAAAGGAGTTGTCGGACAACGCGTCCACACCCACTTAGGAAATGGGAGTGCCTCCATCGACGTCAATGCCGTCAGCGGAGCCGTCATGGTCAAGCCGCAATAGACGAAGCGCGGTGCAGCAGCATCTGCTGCGCGGCCGCAAAGATTCGCTGAGCGGCGGCGCGCCGATAATTCGTTTCGGCCGCGGGCGGCGGCATGAAGACCGTCATTGCGGCGTTCGCCTCAAAGACGACGATGTTTCCCTGTCCGTCAAGGCCGAAATCGACGCCGCCGTAATCCAGTCCTAAAGCCGCGGCGATCGCTTCGAGCGACTGCACCGCCCGGTTTCCCAGCGCGTCACGCATATTCGACAAAAAATGCTCTTCCTCGGCGCGCTCCGCCTCGCCCATTTGCGCACTGAAGTAGTGGACTTTCCAATTTTCGGAAACCGCGAGATGCGCCGGAAAGACGGCGCCTTCAACGAACATGGCGCGATACTTGCGAAATCTTCCGTCCGTGCGACGCGTGTCGACGAACTGCATCGCCAGTACGTCCGAACCGGGCAGTGCCGCAAGCGCTTCTCGCAGATGTTCGGCGTTTTGCGCCATGACGAAGTGCTTGCCGTTGTGGTGCCCCGGCGCGCGCAGCAGCAACGGAAAAACCAGACCCGACTCGTGCGCACGGTCTGCCGGTGACGAAAGCAGAGAGTCGCGCGGGATCAGCGCCATCGCGGGCGTCACGACGCCGCGAATAGATCGTAAGCGCTCCGCGCTCGGGAGCCGTCCGGTAGCGCGAATGCGTTGCGTCGGATTGACGATGGGCGCCCGCGTTTGCGATAGAATCCAGTCGGTCAGATCCAAAGCGGGACCGCACAAGTCGGGGTCCGCGATGCTGTTGAACACGACGTCGTGCGGCGGGAGGGCACGCGAGCGGTTCCAATACTGAATTGCAATGGTCGTCGTCTCGAAGACTGCGGTATCCAAAAATGCGTCGGTGGCGGTCAAGCCGTCCACTAATGCGGAACCTATCTGCAAAACCCGAACCGGCGATCCGCTTCCGGTGTAACGCGCGACGTAGGAATTCACCGGTTTATATGCAGCTCGAACGTGTTCGACCGCTTCCGGAAATTTCGTCATCGCCGTGAGCAGTTGCGCGTACTCCAAATGCGCGCCGAGCAGATTGGGCTCTAAGGCCAGCGCGGTTTCGAAATGCGCACACGCCTCCGAATGCCGGTTCAGCTTAGACAGCACACTCGCAAGTTCGGCGTGGATCACCGGATTTCGCCCGTGATGCGCAACCGCAGACAAAAGCAGACTCGCTTGCCTGCTGATGCCGTCCTTCGGCGGATAGGCTCTGCGCGGCCTCGGCGAGGCCTACGGCGTCCTCAAGTTGATGTGCCACTACTCATCAATCGGCTCCACGCACGAACGCATTGAGCTGTGCCCGGACGGGTACCACAATTGCATGCTTCTGCAGACCTTGGCCGCAGCGGCAATGCTTGCGGCGTCGACACCTTCGCCGGCTGCCGTGGTGGATGCAACGATGGCCGGCAGCGTCAGTTCCGCCACGGCGAAAGTAGGCGATAGTTTTACATTCACAACTGTCCAACCGGTTCAGGTGAACGGCTTGCATATTCCGGCGGGGACGCTCGGCCACGGCGTCGTGACCGCGGTCTCTGCCGCAGCCGGAACACACCGAGGCACGCTGTCGCTGCAGCCGCAGTACTTAATCCTCGCCGGCGGAACGCATGAACCCGTGCAGGCCGTCGACTCGACCGCGTACGCGGCTCGCAGGCATCTCTTTCCGTTTCCGGTTCCGTTACCGGGAGTGATCTTAATCGGCGGCGTTCAGAACCCGGGTTCGGATGTAACGATTGGCCCCGGTACGCATTTCCGAATATCGATACTTCCAAATGAAACGCACTGACAGGAGATTTACTCGCACACGTCCGCCTGCTTCCCCGCCTTTTCATTGGTTCCGTTCGTCGTGAATAGCCGAGCAGCCCGATGCAATCGGGAGTATGGGAGGCTACTATGGAATCAGTTCGTCAGTCAGGGCAGCGGATCGTCGAATTCGGCATCTACCGAGACGGCGACAACAATTTGGACCAGTCGCAAGGCGTAACGTTGCGGCAAGCGCTTCAGAGCAGCGCCAAGGATTCGGGGATTGAGTACACCGTCCAGGATACGACGTCGATCGGCACGGGGGAATTGCGCACCGATTCGTTCACGATAGCCGACGGCGGCGTCGGTCAGGCCGCAATTGATTCACCGCATGACATGGCGTCCGAAAAGAATCTGGCGCACTTCGTCGCGCACGTGCTCGACAACGCAGAGAGCAGCGGCGCGAAGCAAACGTGGATCGAACTGACGGATCACGGCGCCGGTGACGGCGGCGGGCTCGAAGCGGACAGCGCCCGCCAAATCATGCCGATGCCCAAGATGGCGCAGGCCATCGCCGACGGCGTAAAGCTGCACGCGCAAGAACACCCTGAAGACGCCGGACGCAACGTCGACGGCGTGGTTGCCAATCAGTGTCTGATGTCGAGCCTTGGCTTTGCGGACGCACTCTCGCATGCCGGCGTAAAATATTTGGCCGCCAGTCCGGAAACGATGGTTTCACCGGGAGTCCCCAGCAGCGTCGCCGACGCGATCGTCAAACACTCGGACGATCCGCAGGGCATGGCGAACGCGCTCGTCACCGACGTAATGCATCAGAAGTACGGCGCCGGCGACCAGACGTGGGGCCCCGCAGCGGCGTTCGACGTTTTGGATTTGGACCGCAGTAAGATGAAGGGCGTCGAGCACGCCGTCAAATCGTTGGACGACGCCATAGCGGCGCGTGGCAACGACTCTGCCGAGATTCGTGCCGTTCGTGAAGACGCGCGTTCCGTTGACGGCATGGTCCGGTTTCCTGAATCCAAACCCAACATGCCCTGGCACGCAGACCGGCCGGCGATCGCGCTCTACGACGCGCTCGCTAGAGATTCGCGCTTGGATCCGACGCTGCGGCACGACGCAGCGGCGGCAAAAGATGCAGTGTCCAGCGTCGTAATCGCTCACAAAGAGAGCAAGAGCTTCGCGCCGTTCGGCGGATCGAGCTATTCCGATGCTGCGGGTCCTACGACGCACTTCCCGGTCAAGCCGGCCCAAATCGATCCGTGGGCGCCGCGGGTGAGCGAAACGAACAACCGCTTCTTCAAAGAGACGGACGCAGCGGCCGCAGAGCGCGTCGTCGCATAACGCCGCTTGCAGGATGACCTTTAGCGGTACACAGAAACGAAAGCGTCCATGAATCCGCAGCCGACGACCGGTGAGATCCTCGAAGTGCTGCTCGACTTCCGCGACGCCGTTTCGAACCGATTCGACTTCGTCGATCGGACGCTCGCGGAACATTCTCGCGTATTGGAGCAACACTCTCAAACGCTGAACCGCCACGATCGCAAGCTCCAGTCGATTGACTTTCGGCTGGAGGGGGTCGACGAGCGGCTCGACACAATGGACGAGCGTTTCGACGGAGTCGATCGGCGGCTCGACAAAATGGACGAGCGTTTCGACGGAGTCGATCGGCGGCTCGACAAGATGGACGAGCGTTTCGACGGAGTCGATCGGCGGTTCGACAAAGATGGACGAGCGTTTCGACGGAGTCGATCGGCGGTTCGACAAGATGGACGAGCGTTTCGACGGAATGGATCGGCGGCTCGAGGTAATGGGGCAATACAGACGATAGCGGTTCTAATGCAAGACGATCGCTACTGCCAGCAAAATTGCCGCGGCGTCTTCGACGATCGCTGCAGGAATCGCATGAATCGCCGAGATGAGCCGCTCGCGCATAGCAAATCCGACATACGTTCCCGCGGCCGCTCCGGCGATACCGAGAACGGCACCCAGACTCGGGACGTCGCCGGCCGCTCCCGCGAGCATTGCCCCGCAGAATCCGCCGCTGAGGATCCGGACGAAGGGCGAGGGGAACGACGTTCGCGGGGGCACGTTGGGCAGCGCGTCAACGACGTACTCGCCTACGGCACAGGCCGCCAGCGCTAGTCCAACCCAGCCGCCGCGCAGAGCCAGATAAAGCACCGCAGCCGGGGTAAAAACCCTTAGGCCGGCTACGAACCCGATGGCGAAGGCAAGCAATACCATCCGTTGATTGTGCCAGACCGAAACATCCGCGGTCGCCGACCGATATAGGAAGATGATGCCTGCACCCCCTGTCCTGTTCTCCGCGATGAAGAATTTCCGGCGCGTGATGCCGCTGATGCGCGACCTTCGGGTGCCGTTCGGCCTCAAAGCCGGAACGGTGGCCATGGCGCTGCTCATCATCTCGCCGCTGGACATCTTCGGCGACATTCCGATTCTGGGTTTGCTCGACGACGCGGTCTTGCTGACGCTGCTCGCCATGCTGTTCGTGAAGATTGCCGCGCGCGCGATCGAGCGCAACGTCACGCCGCGCCCGGTCACGCGGCCGAATAACGGCTCCCAGCCGTCCGGCAGCACGGTGCAGCTCCCGCCTGCGCGGCCGATCCGAAAAGCCTGAGCCTTCCGGCTACTTCTCGAGTACTACGCGCTCGGGATAGATCGGGCGATTGATGATGCGCTCGAGCGTTTTGGCGTCCGCGGTGAGAATCAATTCGCAGAAACGGGCAAAATCTTCCCGCGCCGCTTCACCTTCGGCAAAGCGTTCGTTTTTGGTCAGATCCACTTTACCGTTGACGGCGCGAAACCGCAAATAGCGGCCGTCGTCGTCGATCCCGCTTTCCAGGAGCCCTTCGTCCTCGAAGATTCGTGCCGCTACGCTAACGGTGCGATCGTTGGCCTTGTCCAAATCGAGCGTCCGAGCGATATCGGTAAACGTCATGCGCAGCTCGCCGCCTCGCGCCAATTCGCGCATGCCCTTGTACAATTCACGAAGGACCGCGATGGTCGGCGTCTCTTGATCGATGATGAACTCGTTGATGCGGCGATCGCTCGGGCCGAACAGCAAATGAATCTGCGCGTCAACGCCGTCGCGTCCGGCTCGACCTGCCTGCTGGTTGAATTCGGTAAAGTCAAAGTTCAGATGATAGAGCACGACGTTCCGAACGTCGGGCAGGTCGATACCTTCTCCGAACGCTGAAGTCGCAACGATGATACGCAGGGCTCCGCTGCGGAACATGGACTCGACTTCAGCCCGCTCGCTCGAGGGCATCCCGGCGTGGTAGAACATCACCTCGTCGCGGTAACGGCGGCGCAGCGCCTCGGCGGTCTTGGTCGCTTCGCTGCGCGAATTGCAGTAGACGATACCCTTTCCGGTTGCGTCGTCGAAAAGATCGGTTAGGTACTTCACTTTGTCGCGCGTCGCGCGTGCATCGACAACGTGCAGATTCTCGCGCACGGTCGGATCGACGACCCATGCATCGATCCGCAGATCCCGGACGATCTGCTTGAACGAATCGTCGCCCGCGGTTGCCGTAAGCGCGAGCACCTGCGCGCCGCCGAACGACGCGATCGTCGCTCCGAGTTTGCCATACGCTGGGCGGTGCTTTGACTCGAAGATGTGGTGCGCTTCGTCGACAACCAGAAACGAGGGCGAGCTTCGGCCGGTGAATGCCTCACGATGAAACTGCAGAAATTCGGGCGTTGCCAAGACGATGTCCCAACTGCCGCTCGCCAACGCCTCGTTCAGCGCTCTGCGTTCGTCCGCGCCGATCGATCCGTTCGCGCGAAGAATGCGCAGTCCTAAGGAGTCGAGGCGCCGCGAAAGCGCGTCGAATTGGTCGTTCGCCAGCGCCCGGAGCGGATAGATGACCAGCGTCTTTTGCTCGGATTCGAGTGCGCGGTATACGGCCGGATACTGAAAACAGAACGACTTGCCGCGGCCGGTTCCCATTACGGCCAAGGTATTTCTTCCCGACTCTATGCGCGCAAGCACGGCAAGCTGCGGGTCCCGCGCACGAGCATCGCCCAGAAGCGCCCTGCGAACCGTTTCGTGATCCGCTTGCGCCCGCGACTGGACGGCGAACGCGTCGGGAGGCCGTTGAACCTCGCGTTCGACCCGAATGTTCGCACCGAAGTTTTTGACTTGGTCAGTGCCTTTGAGCGATGACGTTCCGCCGGTGACGTGCTCGATGCGGGCTCGATAGCGTCCCCCAGCATCGATAATCGGCGCCAGGTGCTTGGCTATTTGCCGGCGCAGAAAGCCCAGCTGAAGCGCACCGTAATACACCGCGACGGCGTTTTCGTCGACCGGATTTTGCGGCTGACGGCGCAGTTCCAGCTCCAGTCCCGGAACCAGGCCCGCAATCGTATCTTGACGTCCCTCGAATGAGACCCCGACAATCTTTGTGGGAAACGAATCGCGTTCGCCGATTCCCGCAAAGGGATCGCGCTGCAAAAACTTCGCGCTTTGCGCGAACATGCTCTCGACGAACGATTGTGTTTCAGGGGAGCGCTCCGCCCCGGACGGCGCAGCGCCGGATGACGCGTCGAAAGACTCGAGCAGTCTTTCGAAAGCCGCCTCCGACTTAGTCGGAGGCGGCAGAGGTTTATTGGCGGTCCGGCTGCGCCGATTCATCGTGCGGCGGCAGCGGCTGCTCCGGTTCGAACTCGTCCAGGTTCAAACTGATCTCTTCATGTCCCTGATCCATCGCGGCTTCGTGCAGTCCCGAACGTTGAGCGTCGAGCGGATCGATCTCTTCATCGTACGACTCCGGCGCTTCCTCGATGACAGTCGTTGCCGTGGGCGACGCCGAGTCCGTCCGTTTGCGTTTGTATCTTGTGGGCGCGGCCGAAACGGGACGCGGCGTCTTGGCCTTCTCCCGTCGCGCTTTGCGCGCCGCGACGATGTCTTCGCGCGCAATGCCGGCATGCGATCCGAGCGCCTTGCTCTCGGCAACGCTGCGCGCCGAACGCGTACGATCCGAAGACAACCCGGCCGCCCGCTTACGCGCGGCCTGCACGAGCTGACGTTTGCGGAACCCGAGCACCAGCGGCGCCGAGAAGAAAATCGAGTGGTAGCCGCCGGAGCAAATGCCGACCAGCAGCGCGAAGGCGAAGTTCTTGAGCGATCCGCCGCCCAGCGCCAGCAGCGCGACCAAGGTGATGACGACCGTCGCCAAGGTGTTGAACGAGCGGGTCATCGTCTGCAAGATCGACGTGTTGACGATCTTCTCGTAGGGCGCGCCCGCCATGACCTTCGTGTTCTCGCGAATACGGTCGAGGATGACGATCGTGTCCATGACTGAGTAACCGATGACGGTCAGCACGGCCGCCAGGAACGCGTCGTCGGCCTTCTTGCCGGCCATCGCGTAGATGCCGACCATCATGAACGCATCGCGAACCAGCGCGATGACGGTGACCAGACCGAAGATGTAGTTCCATCCGAACCGGAACGCAATGTAGATGAATTGGATGACAAGCGCGATGACGAGCGCTTCGATCGCCTTGGTCAAATATTCGCGCCCGAGCGTCGGACCTACGGAGGTAATCTGCGATCTTTGCCGGTCCACCGGTGCGAGTTTGCCGAGCGCCGTCCACAGTTGCGGCGTGCTGTTGCCGAAGGCGACCTGCGTCTCTTCGACGTCGTAGCGCATCCAGCCGTTGCCCGTCTGATTGCCGACGGTGCGGAGTTCCATATCGGTGACGCCAAGCGAATTGAACGTCGATCGGACGGCCTGCTGCGTAACGGGCTGCGTGAAGTTCACGCTGATCGACGTGCCGCCCGTAAACGAGAGGCCGAGCTGCATCATCTTGCCGGGCTGAAAGCCGTGGCCGCCGGCAAAGCCGTGATAGAACATCGAACCGAGGCCGGCCGCAATGAGCAGAGACGAGATGAGAGAGACGGTACGAAACCATCCGACGATGTTCCAGTTCAGTCTGCGGAAAAACATCGGCTATGCCCCCGCCTTCGCAAAGATGCCGACGTCTTCGGTCCGCACGCCGTAAAGTGCCGGGCCGGTCGCCAGATCGTTGTCGACGAGCACGTCGATAAAGAAGCGGGTGATGAGTACGGCCGTGAGGAGCGAGAGAATCGTTCCCCACATCAGAGTAAAAGCGAAGCCCTTCACGGTTCCCGTTCCGAGTTCGAACAGGACGAACGCACCGACGATCGTCGTCACGTGGCTGTCCAAAACGGCCGACATCGCCCGCCGAAAGCCGATTGCGACCGAGGCGCGCATCGTCTTGCCGGACCACAGCTCTTCTTTGATGCGCTCGAAAATCAGCACGTTTGCATCCACGGCCATGCCGATCGAGAGCACGAAGCCCGCGATGCCCGGCAGCGTGAGGGTGGCATGCGAAATGGAAAGTATCCCCAGCATCATGACGACGTAGATCAGCAGCGCGACGTCGGCCAAGAAGCCCGGCAGGCGGTACACCAGCAGCATGAACAGCAGGACGAGTCCCAGTCCGAGCATCGATGCACGCAGCGACATCGCCAAATCGATCCGTCCCAGCGTCGGCCCGATCGTATCGTTCTCGATGATTACCGGTGGAATGCGTAAGGCGCCCGAGTTCAGATTGTCGGCAAGCGATATGGTTTCGTCTTGCGTGAATTGTCCTTGAATGATGCCTTGCGAGGAGATCGCCGCTTCAATGACCGGTGCCGAAAGGTACGTGTGATCCAAGAACATTCCCAGCAGCTTGCCGATGTTTTTGTTCGTGAGATCGTAGAACTTCTTGGGATCCTTCGTCCAGAAGTCGATGGCGGGATTGCCGGCGGTGTCATAGCCGGCCTGCGCATTGCGCAGATCCTTACCTTCATATACTACGGGGCCGCTGGCCTGATACGCGCCTTCATGATAGTACTGGCAGGCCTTGACGTCTTTTGGATTTGCCTTGCAGGCGGCTTCCGCGGCTTCGGCTTTGGCGTTGATGTCGGGCGGAACGATCTTATAGTCCAGAACTGCAGCCTGTTTAATGGCTTGCTCCGCCTGTTCCGGATTGCTCACATGCGGCAGATCCACCGAGATGCGATCGGTTCCGACTTTGGCGATCTGCGGCTCGGCAACGCCCAAGCCGTTGATGCGCCGGTCGATCGTGTCCATCGTCTCTTGCTGGATCTCCGGCGTGATCGTCTTGATGTCGCCCGTGGGATTGAGCTGAAGCAGCAAATGCGCGCCGCCGACGAGGTCCAGTCCCAGATTGATCTTCTTTTGGATCGGTAGGGCAGCCCACAGACTCAGGGCGAGTATTGCCACGACGGCAATTGCCTTAACGTAGTTCCTGTACTTGTTCCAGCTCATTGCATACCATAAGAAAAAGCGGTGCCCGCCACATGGGCGGGTCAAACCCTAAGAGTCTAACAGCCCGGGGTTGGACCGTCAAATTGGGGCCTCTCGGAATTCTCCTAGGCCGCCTGCGGCCCTTGTGCTCCTTCCTTAAAAGGATCATCCTTAACGATTCCGGCCGGAACGATTCGCACTTCCGAGGGCACCTCGGCATAACTGCAGACGTTCAGACGCAAGCCTGAACGAAGGAAAAAGTCGGCGAGCAACGGGCGAACGGATCCCGTGCAGAGCAGCATCCCGTGCCCCTCGGGAAGGGACCGTGCATAGGCCGCAGCTTGGTCGCGGATCCAAAGCGCTGCCTCCGGTTCCACTCCCAGCGGGCCTGCGTGAAGCGACTCGGCCAGCCGCCGCTCGAGCTCGGGGTCCAGGAGCAGCGGCTCGACCGTCTCGACTCCCCGCCGGCGGAGCTGGGCCGGAAGCAGCACCTTTCGTGCCGCTTCGGCGAGGTCGCGAGGATCGCGGCTCGTCGCGCAGGCTTCGATCATCGCTTCGAGCACCGCCACCGGGTCGCGCGGCCAAACGCGCTCTCGAAGAAGCAGGCCGAACGCTTTCTGCACCGCGGCCAGCGGGAGCGCGTCGGTTCCGACTTCTTTTACGACGGTCGGAACGCTGACGCGCAGATGTTCGAGCAACGTTTGCAATTCTTGCCTACCCAGCAGCACCGCCGCATAGCTGCGGGCGACTTCGGCAAGGTGCGAGCCCGCGACGGAGATCGGATCGAATACGAGCGCGCCTTCTTCCAGTGCCGCCTCACGGTGGTCCGGCTCGATCCACTTGGCGTTCAATCCGTAGACAGGCTCGAGCGCGGCAATTCCATCCAGACGTTCCAGCACCGCGTCGTCGGCGACGGCGAGCATGCGCGTCAGATCCAGCCATCCTTCACCGGCGAGCTCATCGCGAACGCGAATGCCGTAGGTATCCGGATCGCGCGCCAGATCGTCGCGCAGTCTCACGCCGGGCAAAACGATACCGATCTCGGCCGCAAGCGCGCGGCGCACTTCACCGACGCGATCGAGCAGTGCGTCCGCAAGCGGAGGGGCGAGAAGTTGCGCGAGGTTCGCGCCGATTTCGATGCAGACCGCGTCGACGCCGACCAATCCTAACGCGAGTTCCGGACGGCGAATCGCTTGGCGCTTCGCGAGTTCGCGCTCCTGTCTTGCGCTCTGCAAGACGAACTGATTGCGCTTTTGCGCAAAGTGGGCGGCGGCGAACGCGCACGTACCCAAAACGATGAACACCGGCCGAGGCAACGCCGGAACGAGCGCAAGTGCAAAGAGCAGGCCGCCGGCCACCCGCAGGATCTCCGGACGCGCGAAGAGCTGCGCCGCCAAGTCGGATCCGAGCGAGCCGTCCGAAGCGACGCGAGTGACCATCATGCCCATCGCCGTGGAGATCAAGAACGCGGGCAGCGTCGTGACCAGCGCGTTGCCGATGGTAAGCAGGGCATAAGTGCGCAGGGCATCGGACGGCGCCATGCCGTGGTAGACCGCACCCACGATCACACCGCCCGCCAGATTGAGCGCGACGATGATCAGCGCTGCGATCGCATCGCCCTTCACGAACTTTCCGGCGCCGTCCATTGCGCCGTAAAAATCGGCTTCTCTTTGCACCAATTGGCGCTTCGCGCGCGCGCCTTCCGCATCGAGAACGCCGGCGTGCACGTCGGCGTCGATGGCCATTTGCTTGCCGGGCATTGCATCGAGCGTGAAGCGCGCGGCAACCTCGGCGACACGCCCGGAACCGCTCGCGATCACGACGAACTGGATAGTGATGAGGATCGCGAATACGATCAGACCGACGACAAGATTTCCGCGCACGACAAACTCGCCGAACGCAGGGATGATCGCGCCGGCGCCTCCGGGTTCGTGACCTTGCGTAAGAATCAAACGCGTTGCGGAAACGTCGAGCGAAAGGCGGAACAGCGTTGCCATGAGCAGTGCGGGCGCAAACGCGGAGAACTCCAGTGGTTCCTCTACGGTTACGCTCAGCAGCAAGACGAGCGCCGACGCGAAGACGTTGACGCCGAGCAGCAAGTCCAATAACGGCGGCGGCAGCGGAACGATCAGGATAGCGACAATCGACAGGAGCACCGCCGCAAAAGTATACGTTGGAATGCGGTTCATCGGGCTCCCTGGAGCGCGACGACGATCTCGGCGACGGCGACATACGTTTCGCGCGGAATGAAATCGCCGCTGCGGGCAGCGCCGTAGAGAGCGCGCGCGAGCGGAACGTCCTCGATAACCGGCACGCCGTGAAGCGCCGCGAGCTCTCTGACGCGCAGCGCGGCTTCATCAGCGGCGCGCACCAGCAGTCGCGGCACCGGAACATCGGGAGGACGGTACTCGAGCGCCACTGCGACGTGCGTGGGGTTCACGACGACGAAAGCCGCGTCTTTGACTTTGGCAAGCGAACCGCGCGAGATCTGACGATGCAGCGATCGCCGGCGCCCGCGCGCGGCCGGGTCGCCGTCGTTCTCCTTTTGGTCGCGTTTGAGCTCTTCGTGCGACATGCGCAGCCGCTTCCTCCAGCGCTCCAGTTGCACGCCGTAGTCTCCTGCTGCAAAGATCGCGCCGACGACGCATGCGGCGATGCAATTGTGGATCGCACCGGACCAGGCTGCTTCCCCGACGCTGCGCAGGTCCCCCGAGTGCAGCGCCGCCGCAAAGATTGCACCGAACACGGGGACGATCGCGCAAGCGGACGCGGCGACAGCCACTCCCGCGCGTGCGACCGTGACGAGCGACTCGCGGGAAAAAGCACGCTTGAGATTCTCCACCGCGTTGAGGCGCTCGGTTTTTATGCTGATGGCGCAAAAGCGAATGCCTCCGGTTTGAACTGCATTCGCGGCGAGGGCGGCGGCGCCGGCACAAGCCGGCGGCAGAGCGGCGAAGGCGATCGTGCGAACGAATGCGGCGACGTCGACGATTCCGTGCGCGGCTGAAGTCAGCATTGCGGCCGCCGCGGCGCCCAGTTGCTGAATCGCCCAAGCTGCCGCGGCCAAACCGGTACCGAACGCAACCGCTCCGGCCAGTTCGGTCGAGCGAGCGGCGTCGCCCTCGCGCTTGGCCTTCTCCATGCGCGAAGCGGTCGCTTCAAATGGTTTTTCTTCGGCCACGTCAATGCGCCGGCAAAAATGGAATTTGCAGCCACGGCGCGGCGCTCCGATCGAAAACGATCGGAATGCTAAGGAGCGTGGCGCATACGGCCGTGCCGAAGACGAGCGGAAATGAAAGCGTGAACGTAGCGAAGCGAGGAATGACGCGCGAGAGCGCCGCCAGCGTCACCTGCACCACAAAGGCGAGTGCGATCGCAGGAGCGGCTACCAAGAGTGCGGCTTCCACGATCGAAAGCGGCAGCGCCGCGGCAAATTCGTACACGTCGCGCGATGCCGGAAGAACCCCCGGCGGCACGCTTCGAAAGCTCTGCGCAAACGCGTAGAGGGCAACGCGGTATCCGCCGAGCAAAAAATAGCCTGCGGTGAAGACCATCGACCAGATACGACCGAAGGCGGACGCAGCGAAGATCTGAACGTTCGGCATGCTGCCGCGGATCCCGACGTAATCGTCGAGCGCGCGCCCGCCGGCATAAGCACCGTCGTAAAGTATCGACGCGCCGATTCCGATCGCGGCGCCCACGGCAAAATCGCTCGCCGCCGATGCAGCAAGAAGTATTCCGTCAACGTGCCGCGCCGGCTGCACCGCCGGCGTGAGCGCCGCTGCAAGCAGCAGAGCGAAAGCAGCTCTTACGGCAGACGGCACGCTTGGGTGCGAGAATCCCGGCGCTCGGAAAACGAATCCGGCGCAGCGAGCGAAAACGAGTAGTGCGGTTGCCGTCACAGGTGGGTAAGGCTGTCGAGCTGAGTGATGACGTCGTTGAAGAGTCCGGCGCACAGATGCATCCCGAACGATCCCGCCAGCGCCACCATGATTCCGACGCCGAGCAGCTTGGGCAGCAGCGATATCGTCTGTTCCTGAATCTGGGTAGCCGCCTGAAACACTGCGACTGCGGTGCCGATGAGGGTTGCAACAGCCAGCACGGGGAGACACAGGAGCGCCGCGTCCATGAGCGTTTCGCGCAAGAGCGCATCGAATGCCGCCATGCCGCCAAGATACGCGTCGAAGATTTCCGCTTTGCTACCGGTCCGTTGTCGTTGCAAGAGTCGCGCCGCGCTTGGACAAAAGAGGGAGGCGATGAACTGGCGCTTTGTGATTCCGGCAGTGAGTTTAGCGTTGCTGCCGGCCTGCGGAGGCGGCGGTCCGGCGAGCGTGGGAGTTCCCGGACCCACGCAGACGCCCACGGCAACGATCCCGCCTTCGCCCTCTCCTGCTCCCGCCGGAAAAATCACGCACGTCGTCATCATCATTCAGGAGAACCGCTCGCCGGATAATCTCTTTCAAGGCCTTCCGGGCGCGGATATCTCGAGCGTCGGACTCGACTCCAACGGCAACACCGTACCGCTTCAGCCGGTGAGTCTTACGGCACCGTACGATCTGGATCACACGCACACCGGTTTTCTCACCGAATTCAACGGCGGCCAAATGAACGGATTCGACAAAGAGAAATCGAGCTGTCCTTTGCATAACTGCAATACGGTCACCGCATACGGTTACGTACCCCGCTCGGAGACCGAGCCGTACTTCCACATGGCGCAGACTTACACGTTCGCGGATCGCATGTTCCAATCGAATGCGGGGCCGAGCTTCCCGGCACACCAATATTTGCTGAGCGGCACCTCCGCGGTTTCGACGGGCAGTAATCTCTACGCTTCGGAAAATCCGGTGTACGCAAACGGCAACAAGGGAGACTGCGACGGCGATCCCAATTCCCGCGTCACGCTCATCGACATTCTGACCGGAGTCGAAAACGCAACCCAATTCCCGTGCTTCGATCATGCGACGATGTTCGACGTGATGGATCGAGCGGGCGTATCGTACAAGTACTATACGTCCACGGTCGACGGGCTGTGGGGAGCGCCGGATGCGATATCGCATATCCGGTTCGGTTCCGATTGGGCGCGGGTGGTCGAGCCGGACAAGCAGATCTTCAGCGACATCACTGCAAATACGCTGCCCGCGGTTTCCTGGGTAATACCGACTGCCGAAGAGAGCGATCACGCCGACGGCAATGACGGGACTGGTCCTTCCTGGGTTGCCTCGGTCGTGAATGCCGTCGGTCAGTCGCAATACTGGCCGAACACTGCGATCTTTGTGACGTGGGATGATTGGGGCGGATGGTACGATCACGTCAAACCGCAGCAGTTCAATGCGTACGAGCTGGGGTTTCGCGTGCCGCTCATCGTCATCTCACCGTATGCTCGCCCCGCTTACGTTTCGCACGTGCAGCATGAGTTCGGCAGTATCTTGCATTTCACGGAAGAGCAGCTGGGCCTCTCCTCGCTCGGATTTACCGATGCGCGAGCCGACGATTTGAAGGACTGCTTCGATTTTTCGCAGCCGCCGCTGGCTTTTCACACGATTCAATCGCGTTTCAAAGCAAGTTACTTCATCCATCTTCCGCCCTCGAACAAACCGGTCGACACCGATTTTTAAACTCCGCGTCTAGGGCGGAGCGCCTTCCAAAACTCTGAAGGCTCGCCACGCCGTTGCGGCAAGCAGCGCGCTCACGATCGCGCGCGTAGCCGGCGATTTATTGAGCGTGTAAAAATGAATGCCCGGAGCGCCGCGCTGCAGCAGATCCGTGCATTGCAGCGTCGCATAGGCGACGCCGAGTTCTTCGATGGCCTTGGGCTCGTCGCGTCGGACCTGCAGTTCCGCGAGCAATTTCGGCGGGATGGTGGCACCGCACATTGCGGTAAAACGCTGAATCTGTTCGAAGTTCGTGATCGGCATGATCCCGGGCAGAATGGGGACGTGGATGCCGGCGGCGCGGGCGCGATCGACGAACTGGAAGTAGCGATCATTTTCGAAAAACAGCTGCGTGATCAAAAATTCGACGCCCGCATCGACCTTGCGCTTGAGGAATTGCAAGTCTTCGTCTAGACTCAGCTGCCTCGATGTGCTTCTCCGGATAGCACGCTCCGCCGATACAGAAATGGTAATTGCGCTCGATCATCGCGATGAGATCGGAAGCATGCTCGAAGCCGCCGGCGGGCGCTTTGAAAACGGCCGTGTCCTTCGGCGGGTCGCCGCGCAGGCCAAGCACGTTCTCGATTCCGGCGGCTTCGAGGTCGTTGAGAACGGTGCGCAAATCCGCGCGGGAGCTGCCGACGCACGTGACGTGAGCCATGACGTTGATGCCGATTTCGTTCTGAATATGTTTCGAGACTTCAATCGTGCGGGCTCGCGTCGAGCCGCCCGCACCATAGGTCACCGAGACGAACGCCGGACGAAGTTCGCGTAAAGTTTTCGCAGCCTCAATGAGATGGACGTAAGCTTCGTCCGTGCGCGGCGGAAAGAATTCGAATGAGAAAAACGGCCGTTGCCGCGCCAGCGTCTGGCTGATTCGCATAAAATCGCCTCTTATCGAAACGTCGAGACGAGGCCTCCGCAGACGAGCGCCCAGCCGTCGACCATCACGAAGAGCAGCAACTTTGCCGGAAGCGAAATGACCGGCGGGCTAAGCATGAACATGCCCAGACCCATCAAGATGGAAGCGACGGCGAGGTCGATCGCTACGAACGGCAGATAAAGCGCGAACCCGATAGCGAACGCGTCCCGTAGTTCGCCTACGACGAAGGCCGGTACCAGAACGATCAGCGGCACGGCTCTCACGGGCTCCGCCGGGCGGCGCGCGACCCGTTCGAACAGGCTCACGTCGCTCAAGCGCGTTTGGCGCAGCATGAAATCGCGCAATGGGGCGGTCGAGCGGCTCAGAAAAACGGACTGAGAGATCCGGCCTTTGGAATACGGCGTTACGGCATCGGCGGAAATCTGCGCTATCGTCGGCGACATCACCACGAACGTGAGCGCAAGCGCTAGTCCGGTCAGAACGCTGTTCGGTGGAAGCGCCGCGGCTCCGATCGCCGAACGCACCAGTGAAAGCACTACGACGATCCGCACGAACGAGGTGGACATCACCAAGACGAACGGTGCAATCGAGAGCAGCGTGAGCGCGGCTAGAACGTCTAGCGGAAGAGTGGCGTTGGCGTGATTGGCTATCTTGAGCAGCGCGTCCATGGCGCTACTCTAAGGCGCCGATGTTGCCGCAGTTTAGCCGGGTTTTTGAATCAGTTCCGTAACGCGAACGCCGAAGTTCTCGTCGATGGCCACGACCTCGCCGCGCGCGACCAATTTGCTGTTCACGAGCAAGTCCACCGGACCGCCGGCCAGACGATCCAACTCGACGATCGAACCCGTGCCCAGCTTCAAGATCTCGGAGACGGCCATCTTGCATTTGCCGAGTTCCGCCGTAACTTGGAGCGGCACGTTCATAAGCAGATCGAGATTCTGTTGATCCGCCACCAAGGCGCCGTTTCTTTTTTGTTCAGCCATCATCGTCGTTGTCTATCCTTGTAACGGGCAGCTTTGGAGACGTATTGCGTGGTGCTCCCCAACGGCGCCGCACTCGCCGCGTCCGATGACGGACGCTCCGAGCTTGAGCAGACCCGGTTCTCCTATCCTAGTGTTCATCGGCAGGATGACGCCAGGGCGTAAGTCCAGGAGTGCGGAGGCAAGGATGGTGCCATGGAGTACGTCGACCGTGAGCTCGACCAGGACGTCGGCAAGATTCTCGGGGGCCAAGCGACCGGATGGCGCCGCGGCAGGGTCGCGGGCCACCGCCACGCCGATTCTCAGCGGCGCCGGCTGCTCGACGAGCATTTCAAAATATGTGGTAAAGCCGCCGATGGAATCGATCGGCTCAGGTGCGGTCGGGTTTGGTCCGCACACGGCCGCTAAGGAGCCCGCGAGAGCCCTCAGCGCGCGGACGGTGACCTCGCCTTCGAGGCGGGATAGCGGCCGATCGCCGGCAGGCTGCTCGCCGAAAGCGGCGGCTGCGAACGCCAGCGCGTCGGCGGGCCGCAAGACCAAAGCGGCGTCGTTTACGGATCCGCGGACGGCGTAAAGGTATGCGTCCGCGGAGATTGCGGCCCAAGCGTCCGGGTCCGGAACGAGCGGTTCGAGCAGCCGCAGCGTCACCGGAGTTTTCAAAAGGGAGCAAAGCGCTTCTCGAACGCCGTTCGCTACGACGCAGGCTGCACTGACCGGAAGCGAGGATCGCCGCTCGAATACGGCGCGGCGAACACCGCTCTCGCGTTCGTCGGGCAATGCGTTTTCGAACGCGAGAAACCTCATTTCAAAAGGTCCATCGCAATTTTTTCGGCGCCTGCGCCGGCAACGTTAGCCGCGCGAATCGCATCCAGCGCAATGTAAGCTTCTTGCAGGCGATCCAAGCCCAGATCGATATCGATCGTTCCGGCAGCTTTGTATCCGGGCGCGAGTTTGCCGAAAGCACTGTCCCCCGGCTTACCGGTGTGCGGAAAGATTCCGGCCGGCGCCGCAAGATGCCGCGTATCGACGCGCTGAAGCTTGGTTCCGGGAGCGAAGCGCGCCAGAGCGATTCGCCCGACGGAAATCCTTTGAAGCTCGGCTCGTCCCGTCCGCGGATCGACGGCGCGACGATCGTAGACAACGGTGCCGTCGGCGTCGACCCGTGCATTTATGCCCACACCCAACGCGACGTCCACCGGATCGGCATGCAGCGCTTCCAGCGCCGCACCCTCGCCGGAATATCCAAGCACGGCATTTCCGTTCGAGTCGACCAATTTTCCGTCATGAAAAGCGAACGTGCCGTCTTGCGTGAACAGCGTCTTGCCGTTTTCGCTCGCAACGACGAAGTAACTCTGCTCCGGAGCAGTCGCGCAAAGCCCGTCTGTCGCGGGCAACGGGCGCGCCGCCCGCGCAACGTCGCTCATTTCCGGGACCGCGCCGGGTACATACGCCCGAAGTACGTCTCGCTCGCGCGCCGCAATTTCGTCAATTGCGCGAGCAGTCGCTGCCGTCAGCATCCGGCCTCGGCGCGCGTCTCTGCGTTCAAACGAATGCCGGAACGGGCAAGTGAGTAGCGGGCCTGCGCCAGCGCAGCGGCAACCTGCGCATTTGCTCTGGGTGCGCACACCGCCACCAAATCGACGCGCTTCCCGCGCGAACGCAGCAGAATTTGAACGCGGCCGCCTTCGCCTTCAATTGCGAACGCCGCCTTGTTCGGGAGCGCCGCCTGTTTTGAAAACCTGCGCGCAATCGCTTTTGCAAGCGGCGATCGCGGCAATCGCCGATCGGCGATTTGCGAGCTCAAACGCGTAGCTGCGTTTGACTTTTGAGTGCGGTTGCACCAGGCGCGCTCGGCATCGGTCGTCGACTGGGTAGCGTGATGCTCCGATTTGCCCTGGACTTCGGATAATGCGCAAGTCGGCGCTTGCGGACCGGCGGATTTTGCAGTACCAGACTGCTCGCCCCGAGAGCCGTAAAGCGCGGAGTACCACGCCTGGGAAAGCGCGCGCCGGTCGTACGATGCCACCGGTGCGCTCAGAACGCTGAATCCTAATTGCTCGTCGATCGTCATGCCCGGAGCATAGCGAGCCGCCGTGGCGTGGCGGCTTCGAGAATGTTATTGAAACATTTCCCCGGGGTCTTGCACGCGCTGACGATAACGCCCGTCGTCGAACGCTGCGGATTTGAGCGCATACATCTTGGAATTGGCTTCATCGAACGTGATGACGAAGTTTTTCAGTACGCCCATGCCGATGTTCCCTGCGTCGAAGCGGTCCGCGAAAGCGCCGCGATCGCTCATGATGATGTTCGCGTAGCGGTTATAGAAATGGAACGGCCCGAAATCGAGTTCGTCGATGTAGCCGAAGGACGCCCGTGCAGAACCGCCGACTCCGTAGTCGTTAGCGGCGCGTTCGCGATCTTCCAGGGGGACGACGTACGGATGCGCTTGCATGAAAGGCGAGTACAGCAGCAACTCCGTGCTGTTTCCGGTGTCTACGACGAACGTTCCATCAATGCGGTTCACCGATCCGTCCAACTCGACCAGTTGGCGGTCGTTGTCGATGCTGAAGGCGCTGCCCTTGGGATCCAGCGTGCCGGGTTTTCCGAACGTCATGGTGCGAGCGACCGGATCGATCGTCACCTCCGCGGAGGCGAAGAACGGATAGCCGAGCACGCCGTCCGCGCCGGTGGCAGCGCGCAGGTCCAAAACCGATACGGAATGGACCGGGAGAGCAGCGCCCCCGATCTGAATCGAATTCAGAGCGGCAAAACCCAGGCCGCCGACCCGTTTGGCGCCCGCGACCTCCAAATGGCCCTGGTACTGCAATCCTTGCTGCGCAGCAACTTGGGTATCCAATGCAATCATCTGCGCGCCGGTGTCGACGAGAAACCGGTAATCGCGCGTTCCGACGCGGACCTGTACGAAAAAGTGCCCCTGCTCCTCGTGCAGCGGAACGGTGACGGGTTTGTCGGTTTGAATCACCGTGGAGACCGGAAGCGCGAACACCTTAGGATCGACCGCGCCGTCGATTACGACGTCTTTGATCAAGTGCGTGAGATCGTACACGCGATCGCCGTTGGAGTCGACCTCGCGCATTGCAACCAGCGTGCCGCGAATTACCTGATAGTCGTAATAGTCTTCGGTGGATACGCCGTCATCTTCGTCGTACGCGACGCGATCGATCATGAAGGTCTTTGCGTCCAGATACAATGTCTCGGGTTGACCGCCGGGCGGCGCAACCTCGATGGCGTACGTCGATCGTCCGTCGGGCAGCGTGGCTGCGTTTTTGAGCGTATCGTATCGAGGCGTCGAAACGAAAGACTCGGAATCCACGAAATCTTCGGTCAGCTGCCGTTTCGC
Source organism: Vulcanimicrobiota bacterium (assembly GCA_963714015.1). Taxonomy (GTDB): domain Bacteria; phylum Vulcanimicrobiota; class Vulcanimicrobiia; order Vulcanimicrobiales; family Vulcanimicrobiaceae; genus DASRDE01. Next base: position 123,192 of record OY970223.1, read on the forward strand.
CAGAATTCCGTGCAGTTCGCGCACGTCACCCGTTTCATTTATCGCGTACTCCCGATCGTTCAAGCGCAATGAGGCCGTCGTGTGTGAGACGGTTTCGTCGTCCTCACGCGCGTCGCTGCCCATCGACCACCGCCGGAAAGAACCGGTGAGATCGCCGGCAACGATAGGCCCCGAGATCTCGATGGATCGGGCGGGATGCAGCGGCAGCGCGGCCATTGCGGCGCGCCGATCTTGCAGAATGGTTTGTAAAGAAAGCGTCTGTGCGCGCGCGGGCGCAAAGGTCAGTGCGGCGATCGCCACGGCAAGCAGCGCCGTAGCGCTACGGAGTTTTGTACTTTGCGTAGCTTTGCATGACGTTCTGAACGTAATTCTGCGTTTCGGCATAAGGCGGAACTCCGCCATACTTCTCCACGGCCCCAGGCCCTGCATTGTACGCCGCGACCGCGAGAGGCACATCGCCGTGGAAGCGATCGAGCAAGCCGCGCAGGTAACGCGTGCCGCCCGAGACGTTTTGGGCCGGGTCATAGGCGTTGGACACACCGAGCTCCGCCGCAGTGGACGGCTCGAGCTGCATCAATCCTTGGGCACCGGTCTTCGAAGTGGCGTTGGCGTCGAATCCGGATTCGTTCGCGATAATCGCCTTGACCAGTGCGGGATCGACTCCCCAAGCGGCGGCATTTGCGCCCGCGAGCTGCGCGATCTGCGGCGGCGGTACGATTGCCGGCACCTGCGCGGACGACTCTTGCTGCTGAGCCGTCAGCACCGGATCTTGTTGATTGTCCATCGCCGTGGACACGAGCTGCGCGAAAGATGAAGACGGGCTCGGGCCGGCAACGCCCGGGTCGATCTGCTGCGTGATCTCGGAGATTCGCCGCGTTACGGCGGCAAGGTCGGCGGTGATGTCCATACGTTCACCTCAAGGTATCGGCAAGGGCGGCTAGCCCCGATAGGGTTTGTTCAGGCGGAATCGGCCGCTCGTCTTGGCGCAGGAAGTCTTCGAGCACCGGCTCGCATGCCGCGGCTCGAAGGGCGCCCGCGCCGGCCGGCATGATGCCGAGGTCGCGAGCATCGCGGGTTCGTGCAAGGGCCGCCAAAGCAGATCGAACCACCGAGGCGCAATCCTGATGCTCGCGTTCCGTAACCAAGTGCATCGTGCGGCTCGCACTGGCCAGCGGATCGATTGCCGGAAACCGTCCCGCGCGAGCCAGCTCGGCGGAAAGCTGGACGTGCCCGTCGAGCAGCGATCGAGCGGCATCGCTGACCGGATCGCGCTCGTCGCCGTCGGAGAGAATGCTTGCGATGAGCGTTATCGAGCCGGCCGGGCCGGTTCCCGCCGCCTCGAGAAAGTGCGCCATCTGCGCGAAGACGCTGGGCGGATATCCGCCTCGCCCAACGCTCTCTGCGCGCAGAACGCCGCTCTCGCGTAAAGCCGATGCAAAGCGCGCGAGGCTATCCAAAACCAAAAGCACGTGCAAACCTCGCCCGCGCAGCGCGCTCGCTTGAGCGATTGCCACGTGTGCGGCGCGGATGCGTTCGGCCGCGCTCCTGTCGCTGGTCGCGCAAACGACGGTGGCGTTACCCGGCGCGACGCGCATCCACTCCTCGGCCTCTCGTCCGCGTTCGCCGACGAGCGCTACGACGACGGCATCCGCGCAAACGCCGCGCACCAGCATGTGCAGGAGCGTCGATTTCCCGGCGCCGGGCGGACCGAATAATCCGACGCGCGCGCCGCGGCCGATTGTCAGCAGCGCGTCGATCGTACGAATACCGGTCCAGAGCGGTTCGCGTATTTCGGATCGCGCCGAAGGAAGCGGAACGTCCGCATTGACCGGCGTGGGAAGTCCGCGCAACGCTCCACGTTCGTCGAGCGGTTTGCCGTAAGGATCGAGTGCCCGGCCCAGAAGCATCGTTCCGAGAGGCATTACTACGGATCGAGGATCGCTCAGAACCGGATCGCCGGACGCCACGCCTTCGCAATCTCCGTGAAGCATCACGTCTGCGCGCGCGTCGTGCAATGCGACGACCGTACCGGTCACTTTGCCGCGGGCAGTCCGTACGAGAACGCCTGCACCGAGCTCGGCCGCAGGAATCGACGCTTGGACCAAGCCGCCGCACGCCGAGAGCACACTGCCCCGAGCGATCATGCAAAATCCCGCAGAATCGACTGTAAGCGAACGCCGAGCGTCGCTTCGATCGATCCGCTGCGCAGTTCGAGGACCGCATCGCCGGGCAGCAGCGCGCCGTCTGCGACGACGGGTAGACCGCAGTTTACCAGCGTTGCTTCACTCGGATGCAGACGGACGCGCAACGGATCGTCGTTGAAGAAACGCGCCGAAAGACGTTGCACGATTGCATCTATGTCGACGGACGTTATCTGCAGCTCCCGGGCTAGAACTTCAGCGGCCAAATCCGCGCAAATCTGCCGCACAGCATGGTCTACGCCTTCGGCAACGGCGGCTTTGAACAAACGCACGCCGCTAAGCAAAGCTGCGGTCTCTCCGGCATCGCCTTCATCCTCACGTGGAGGTGGCGCCTGCGGGAACGGTTCAGTTTGAGCGATGCCGGGCGCCGGTTCCCGCGGCCTGACCATCGAGGCCAGCGAGCGAAACGTTTCAGGCATGCGTTATGAAGCGCTCGGCATCGGGCAGTAGCGGCGAACCAGGACGATGCATGCGCCGAATGATCGCGCTGCGTTCGTGCTCCGGATACATTTCCAGTACGGCGGCAGCCGTCGCTGCGGGAAGGGCGCTGATGATGGCCGCGGCCGTATGCGGCGGCTCGTTTTCCAGCGATGCGCGTACGCCGGCCGGCGGAATGTCGCGCGATTTCTCCGCAGCGCTTGCGATTGCGGCGCGTTGACCCATCGCCTGCAGCGCCGCCGACAGCGGGCGGGAAGCATAACGCATTCCGATTGCAGCCCCGGCTGCGAGAATGAGCGCAGGCAAGACCGGAACGACGGCGCCGTACGCCAGCCACCAGCCGTCTTTTCTTGCCAAAGGCGTTCGAGTGAAATTCATCGCCTGCACTTCCAAGACGTCGCCGCGGCGCGGATCGATGCCGAGGGTGGCGGCTGCCAGAGCGCGGACGGGGACGATGTCCGCGATCTGCGCAGAGTCGACGAAGACCGCAGCAGTTATCCTCGCAATGCGTCCTCCTTGCGCGGATGTGGTCTCTTCACTCGTATCGCTTCCGCGATCGAGGTCCTGAGCGGATTTCTCGTAGCGCTTGCCGCCGTCGAAATAGTGCTCGTCTTGAGTGTTTGCCGCGATCGGCAGCGCCGATAAGGGAACGCGCCGAACGTTTCTTCGCATCACGCTGCTGCGGTCGTATTCGATGTGCACGCGAACCAATGCCGCTCCCGCTCCAAGCGTCGAATCCAAGGCGCTCTGCAGCGAATGCTGCAAATCCGAGGCGCCGGCGTCCGATGCTCCTTCCTCCAGCGCAACGCCGCGATCGTCCACGATCTTCACGTTGCGCGGATCGAGTCCGGCAACGCTCGCCGCAACGAACGAGCGAACACCGCCGACCGCTTGCGCGGAAAGCCGCGCACCGGGCTGCAGCGTCAATCGCACGCTGGCCGTCGCCGCGCTCGACGCGTCGTCGGCATAATACCCTTCCCGCGCCGGAGCGATAATGACGCGCGCATCCTGGATGCCTTGGATTCCGCGCAGACTCAGTTCGATGTCGCCGGCCAAACCGTCACGCGTCTGGGCGTCAATCACTGATTGTGGGGTTAGCGCGCCCAGTTTCCCAAGAACGTCACTGGTGCCTTGCACATGCGCATGGGGCGTACCCGCCATAGACAGCTTCAGCAAAAGATCGCTGCGGCGCGCGCCGTCGATGAGCACGTTGTCGGCGGAAGGCGTGAAGGGAACGTTCCAACTCGCTAGGCGTTCTTCGACTTCACCGAGCTGGTCCGGCTGCAGGGCGCCGGCGAAGAGCGGAACGCGCTGCGAATGCGTTAGAACTCCGGCTGCGATGCTGACGAAGACCAAGGCGATGCAAGCTGCGGCCGTCAGCTTTCGCGTGCGCGCAGGCAGGGTGTTCCAGCGCGCGAAAAGCGCGGCCGCATCGGTCACCTCGTCATACCTGCATGTTCAGTATCGACGTCAATGCCTGCGCGGTGCGTCCGGCGGCGGCGCTCGCAACCGACAGTGCGACGTCTGCGCGGGCACGCTCGTACACTGCGGTTTGAAGATCGCCGGCACCCGACGCGAATGCATCTTCGGCGCCCTGCGCCGTCGTGAAAACCGATCCGAGATCATCGAGCAGTTTGCCGAATGCACTTGCGTCCGAGGCGTGCAGAGGAGCAGCCGTTTCCGGAGCATCGGGGAGCAGATTTTCGATCCTCATCAGCTTGCCCATGTCGATCGTGCGCTCGGCCAGGCGTTTTCCGGCGTCGAAAACCGAAGCGTTCGCTTCGTATGCCCGCGTGGCATTGAGCACCGCCACCATCTCAGTGAGAACGTCGACGCTGGACCCGCGATCGACGTGCGCGCCCGCGTAGACCACTTGCGGTGATCGGCCGTCGGCTTGCACGAGCCGAAAATCCGCAATCAAACGCGGATAAGAGCCTTTGGGTCCCGCCGCTTCGGCTGCCGCGACGTTCCGCGCCTCCACGTCCAATGCGGCGCGTTGTGCGTCCATTCCGCTTGCGGCGGTCGCAAGCAAACCGAGGCTATCCATTGCGCCGACCGCGATACGCTGCTACATTCAACATAGCGTTTAGGGTAGTGCGCGAATATGGCAAACAAAGATCGCAATGATTTCCGGAGTATGACCTCGACGTCGATCTTATTCTTAATGGGTGTGCTGCTTCTGGGCTGTAACGTGCAGCACCGTGGAGTCACGGGGCAAGCGACACCTGAGAAGCGGAGTGTCATCGCGCCGAACGGCGTGCATTGCACCGGATTCATGGGATCGAAGCCGGGTTACAGTTGTTATGAAAGAATTGCACGCCGGCCCGGTGTGCGGTGCAGCGGTTATGTGGATCCGGGAAGCAATGCGGCGTTACCACCCCCGCCCGCCATCTACAGCGTACGCGATATTGGAAAGGCGGGCGTCCCGAGGTTAACACCAACGCAATTGCGCAGCGTAAGGATGATCGAGGGCGCATTCGGCAGCGCCCACCTTCAGTTCGTGCTGCTGCCCGAGCGGGCCGAGTTGGTAGTATTCAACGCCACTCGAGGCGTATGCGCGAATTGGGCGGGCGGTTATCCGTTGCTGAATGACAATCCGGACGGCCGGCGCTTCTATGAGCCCGGCGACAATCCATACACCACGCTTACGGCGCCCGACTAGACGGCCTTCATCGCGCAGCGCTCTTGATCTCCGCAAGCCGCGCGTGCACCGCATTCAGGAGCGCCTCGGTGAAAACGGCTCTTTCAGCGACTTGCGCCATCGCCTGGTCCGTGCGCGGGCCGCCGAACGGCGTTTGCGCGCGAGCCGTCCGGGAAGCGGCGCCCGCAAGATCGTCTTTAGCGGTGCTCAAGGCGCTCTCGAGCGTATTTGCAATGTCGAACATTGGGTCAGCATGGGCGCGGAGTATTTCCGCGCAATTGGCGAAAGATTGCCGCATGGGCAAATCGCGGTTCGAGGCGGCATCCGACGGCGTGTTCGCCATTGCAGTCACCCTCCTGGTCCTGGGGCTGAGCGTGCCGGTCTTGCGCCGTCCCACGGACGAAACGCTCGCGTCGGCGCTGTTGAATCTCCGGCTGAATTTCGTGGCTTATGCATTGAGCTTCGCGGTCATCGGCATTATGTGGAACAACCACCAGATGCTGTTCCGCACGGTGGTCAAGCTGGACCGCACGACGTGGCTGCTCAATTTGCTGCTTCTCGGGATCACCGCGTTCATTCCGTTTTCTACAGCGGTCCTGGGCAGTTATCCGCTGCTGCGCCCGGCGGATCTGCTCTATGGTTTGACGCTGACCGCCGCGTCGATTACGTACAACGCACTGCTTCATTACCTCATCGCGCATAATGCCTTTTCGGCCGCAATCAACCGCAGCGCCATAACGCAAACGGTCTTTCACTATCGGGTCGGATTGGTCGTCTATCTCGCCGCTACGCTCATATCGTTCGCCGCACCGGCGGCTAAGCTTCGTGCTGTACTGCGCGATAACGGTGTATTACTTGTTCCCGCGCGGTGTGGATTCGGACATTCCGATCGATGCTACCGGCAATCCCTGAGCGTCCAGCGGAATACCCGCGACGAGCTGCGTGACCTGATCGTAATTCTGAACGCCTGATGCTATATGATTGCTCTTGAGGTAATTGTTGTACACTCGCCAGGAGAAGCGCGAGAGGTTGAGATTGACGAATTGGGCATTTCGGGCTCGAATGGCCGCGAAATCTTCCCAAACTTGCGGAACGAACATCTTGTGCGTGTAATGCTGCAGCGGCGGCAGATACAGGAAGAGCTCGAGCCATCCCGAGTACTGCGCAATCGTATCGGGATCGCGCAGGCATGTAACGACCGCGATGTAGTTCGCTTCGTCTTCGCGATTGTAGCCGGCGACGTGGCTCCATTCATGCGCTTGCGAGAACGGCCGTTCGAACCAAAGCAGGTCCGGCGCCAGTTGCGTCTCCAGCGTGAGCGGATTCGTAAAACCGCTGGTCCCCGTCTTGTCCATGAACCATCCGGCGAGCGCGGGTTTGGAGGGCTGTACGTTAGGCGCCCATCCGTCGCCCAATCGCTGCACCACCGGAAGCCATGCAGTGCGCAGCTGCTCGACGTCCGCAGCGTCTTGCGCTTGGAGCCGGTGGGCTTGCGGCGCCAGACGGTTCATCTGCGCGATTGCGCGCGCGCGCAGCGCGTCGATGGCGCGGGGATTTACGCGCGCCGAATCGTACGCGGCGCGAGCCTGCACGGGCGCGCGATCGTACCCAAAGCCCCAACCCGCGTAAAACCACAGCGAGTAAAATCCCAGCAGCGCCAGCGCTCCGAGCAGTCCGCGCCAGAACGGACGAACGAAGACCAAAGATGCAACGAGCGCCAAAACGCCTGCCACGATAACCGCATCGCCTAAGCAAAAAGGCGCCGCCGGCGTTACGGACGACCAAAAATGCTGCCACCCCGGATAATAACCGTTGGTGAACTCATCCTCTACCCATGCCGGAGAAGGACGCAGAAACGCCGCCGCTGCTCCCAAAGCGATAAACGCGAGGTCGATAGGCAGCGTGAAAGACAGAAGAGAGCCGCGTTGATACGCGACTCTCTTCTGAAGCTTGGGCAAGGCGGGAACCCCTGGACTAGCGCTTGCTGAATTGGAAGCGTTTGCGGGCGCGCTTGCGGCCGTACTTCTTCGATTCCTTTTCGCGCGGGTCGCGCGTGAGCAGACCCTGCTTGCGCAGGACCTCGCGCAGCGATTCATCCATGGAGATCAGCGCGCGCGCGATACCGTGCCGAACGGCGCCGGCCTGACCGGCGATTCCGCCGCCTTCGGTCTTGACGTCGATGTTGAACCGCGAGCCGCTTTGCGTGGCTTCGAGCGGCTGGCGCACGATCTGCCGCAGCGTGGGACGCGGGAAGTAGTCGTCTATGGGACGTTTGTTGATCGTGATGACGCCTTGACCAAGCGAGATCTTCACTCGCGCTATAGAACGCTTACGGCGGCCGGTACCTTGAAAATTCTCGTTCACTACTTGCTCCTACGCCAGCGGCTGCGGGTTCTGCGCGTCGTGCGGGTGCGCCGCGCCGTTATAAACTTTCAGACGGGTGAGTTGGACGTTGCGCGTACGGTTGGTGGGAAGCATACCGCGAACGGCGCGCTCGATAAGGCGCTCGGGATGCTTCTCTTTGACTTGACGCGCGGTTTCGATCTTGAGTCCGCCCGGATAACCGCTGTGGCGGTAGTAGACCTTGTTGTCCCACTTCTTGCCGCCGAGCTCGATCTTTTCGGCGTTGATCACGACCACGTGATCGCCGTCGTCGATGTGCGGCGTCCACGTGGCCTTGTGCTTGCCCGAGAGGGCGCGGGCGATGCGCACGGCCAGAGTGCCGAGGCGTTGCCCGGCAGCATCCACGATGTACCAATCGTGTTTCGTTTCCGCCGTCTTTTGCTGGTAGGTCCGCATAACCCGGCAAGTCTAAAGGAAAATCTCCGGCCCGTCAAGGGATTTTAAGCAGAACTTTACTTGACAAATTATTGATTGCTCAAGTATATTCCCTTCCATGCTGACCGAAAATGCTGCTCTGGCGGTGGGTCTGTGGCGTGCCGACGCCCTCCTGCGCAAGCGGCTCGAAGGGCCGCTTGGCGGCGTCCACGGTATCGGCTACACCGACTTTGTGATCCTGGCCGAACTCGATTCGGTCGTCGGCGGCCGCCTCCGCCCTATCGATCTGGCGAACCGGCTCCTTCTGACGCCCGGCGGAGTAACCCGAGCCGTCATACCGCTGGCAAAGATTGGTCTGGTGGAACGCGTCTCGCATGAGCGCGACGCCCGCGCGAGTTACGTCGCACTCACGGAAGCGGGCAAAACCCGTGTGCGCGAGGCAATGCCGACGGTGGAAAGCGTCGTCGGAGAAACGCTCGCTTCACTGACCCGAACCGATCGTCTTACCCTTGTCGGTTTGGTGGAACGTCTCGGCTACTGAGCCATGAAAGCATCGGGCGGCACCAGCGTCGAATCGTAGACTCTTCGTGCAGCAATACCAGACTTTTTTAAGCGACATTCTTGAAAACGGCATCGACAAGGGCGATCGAACGGGAACCGGCACGAAGAGCATCTTCGGTTACCAGATGCGCTTCGATCTGCATGCCGGCTTTCCGCTCGTCACTACGAAGAAACTTCATACGCGTTCGATCGTGCACGAACTGCTGTGGTTCTTGAACGGCGATACGAATGTCAAGTATCTGCACGATAACGGCGTGACTATCTGGGACGAATGGGCTGACGAACGAGGCGAGCTCGGGCCGATCTACGGCCGGCAATGGCGCTCGTGGCCGTCCCGCGACGGAAGCGCGATCGATCAGATCGGCAACGTCGTGGCAGAGATCGAACGCAATCCCAATTCACGTCGGCTCATCGTAAGCGCTTGGAACGTCGGCGAGCTCGACGAGATGAAGCTCGCGCCGTGCCACGTGCTCTTTCAATTTTGGGTCGGTAATGGGCGCCTGTCCTGCCAGCTCTACCAGCGCAGCGCGGACGCTTTTCTCGGTGTTCCGTTCAACATCGCTTCGTACGCCCTGCTCACGCATATGGTGGCGCATCAAACGCATCTGGAACCCGGTGATTTCATCTGGACGGGCGGCGACTGCCATCTCTACCGCAATCATCTCGAACAGGCGCGTTTGCAACTTCAGCGCGATCCGCGTCCGCTGCCGCACCTCGCGTTCAAGCGCCGCCCTCACTCCTTGTACGACTACCGGTTCGACGACATTGCCATCGTCGGATACGATCCGCATCCGCCGATTCGCGCAGAAGTGGCCGTCTAACGAAAATGCCGCGCGTGATCTTCGTCGTCGCGCACGATCGGCGCGGCGTAATGGGCAAGAACGGCAAGTTGCCGTGGCACCTGCCTGAAGATCTCAAGCATTTTCGCCGGCTCACGCTCGAGAAGCCCGTGATCATGGGAAGGGTCACTTATGACTCGATAGGAGGCCCACTCCGGCGCCGGCGCAACATCGTATTGACGCGCGACCGCAGCTTCTCGGCGGACGGCATGGAGACGGCGCGTTCGCTGGACGAAGCGTTCAAATTGTGCAGCGGAGCCGAAGAGATCGCGATTATCGGCGGCGCCCAAATCTTCAACGCATTCTCTCCTTACGTCGACACTGCATTCGTCACGCGCGTCGAAACGGAGATCGAAGGCGACGTGCGTTACGCGGCGCCCAACCGGGCACATACCGTTGAGACGATCGGCACGCACGCGGCCGACGAGCGCAACGCGTACGCGATGACGTTTCTGCGCTACGACTATTCCTAGAGGAGCGGCGCGGTGACCGGCGGTTCGCGGAAGGTTTCGAACCCGTCGGCATATCGCACTCCGGCCAAATACAGTCCGCGCGCGGGGGCGGTCAGTCCCGCGGCAGATCGACTCCGGGCGCGAAGTATCTGCTGCATCGAGGCGGGATCGCGCCTTCCGGCCGCGCACTCGAGCAGCGTTCCCACGATCGTGCGCACCATGCGGTGCAGAAAACCATCCGCGCGAATCTCGATCCGCAGCAAATCGCCGAGGCGCCTCGTCTCGAGCAATTTGATCGTGCGGATCGTCGGTCCGCTCTCGGGAAGCACGCCGCAGAACGAGCGAAAGTCATGCTCGCCGACGAGCCGTTGGGCGCCTTCGCGGAAGGCCTCGACGTCCAGCGCCCACCAGACGTGGTAGGCGTACTTGGCCAGGAGCGGTGACGGATTCGGCGCGTTGTAGACGGCATAAACGTACGCGCGTTCCCTTGCCGAAAAGCGGGCCGAGAACGCATCGTCCACAGTGACCACCTCGCGAATCTTCACGTCGGCGGGCAGCAGCGAGTTTGCCGCAATTGCAAAGCGTTCAAAAGGAAAAGTCGTCTCCGTTTTCCAGGAGACGACTTGTGCGGTGGCGTGCACACCCGCGTCGGTGCGGCCGGCAGCCGTGATCTTCACTGGCGATCCGAGCAGCCGGGTAAAGACCCGCTCGAGTTCGCCGGCCACCGTGCGCAGCCTGGGCTGGTACTGCAGCCCGCAAAAACTCGTGCCGTCGTATTCGACGACGGCGCGAAGCGTCGTTAGACTGCGGCCGTCTCCCGCTTCGGAACCGTCCGCTTCTCGTCCAGATCCAGCAGGTCCGGCCAGCTCGTCACGTCCGAGCGATCCGGCGCGATCGAGTTGCGCAGCTGCAGGAAGGACTTCAGCGATTCGCCTTCGGGCTTGCGCGTCAGCCATTCCCGGTTCCATTGCTCGATCTCGGCGGCCGATTTCTTCTCGATGAATGGTTTGACGTACGCCTCGGTCTCGGCATCGCTCTTGGCGTTCTTGATGACGTCTAAAAGTGCTTCATGGTCGATCCCGAGAAATGCGAACACCGCCTGGTCCATGCCGCAGTTATAGTGGTAATCGCCGACGTTGCCGTGCGCTAACGCCTTGCCTTTGTCGATCGCTCTGCCGATTTGAACGACGCCGAACAGCTGCTCGCTGACGCTTCGCGGGTAAGTCTGGGTCAGATCCACGAGTGAGGCTCCTTTGGTTACGAAAAGTAAGTACATCCCCCGAAACCCCGCTTATGAAAAGTAGGTTGCGGCCGGTCTTGGGCTCTGGCGCCGCTAGCGGCCCAGCCTCCGCGTGAATCCGACGAAGGGCATTACGAACGTGTTGCGATCGGCGAAGAATCCGCCGTTGAAGTTCGCCTGATAATTCAGATACCGCACCCCGTAGGACACCGTAAAAGGTCCTGCCGGCCGCTCGATCTCCACTTGTGCCTGGATCTGCGAACCGCGCTCCCAATCCGGAAGCAATTCTTGGTCGAACGTGCCGTTGCGGTCGGTCTGGAAATTGGTCCACGTCATGTGCCCATGAAGCGCCGGATTGTAGGCCAGCCAAGTCTCCAGCACGCTCCCGCCGCGAAGCGGAAGGCGGTTCACGATTTCATACAGCGATCCGGCCACACGCGACTTGTCGTATTGTCCTTCCGTAAATACCGGTGAGACGTAGCCAAGATATTCGGTTCGCTGGTTGTAGAGCGTTTCGCCGATACCGGCCGCAAACGTTCCGGCTTTGTTCCAGTAGCGCAGCGAACCGGACAAATACGAGAGCGCAATGTTTTGCAAGCCGAGGCCGTTGTTCCCGACGGGAAAAGATCGCAGCGGCGGAATGCCTTCGGCGACGATCTCAAACCTGCCGGAGCGGTGTGAGGCTTGAATGAGCGGCGCCGGAATGAGCGGCGCCGTCGCAGTACCGCCCTGTTCGGCATGCTGGCCGTGCACGACGACGATCGAGAGACCGGCGGTCGTGCCGTCGTCCGCGCGCACTGCCTGCGGTGCCGTCATCGCACCCAAGAACAATATCAATACGCACACCCGGTTGTTCAACAAGGCATTTCCTCTCGGCAACGGCATAACCGGCGGTTCGATATACCGCAACGCATACAAGGTGATTCGTGTGACGCGCGATCGCGCCTGCCCGGCCGCCTTTGACCCTTACCGCGCCTCGCATTGCGCGTGGTGACAGCGGCAACGCTGCGGATCGATAGCGGCGCTCGTACCATCTTCGCGGCAAGCGTTCGAGCAGTACGTTTCGCCGGCGTCCACGCTGCAGGTGCATGGTTCGTGCGCACAAATCGTGGAATCCATTGCGCCTAACCGTGCTGACGCTGTAGCGGGAAAAGGATGACGTCGCGAATGCTGGGACTATTGGTCAACAGCATGATCAGCCGATCCATGCCGATTCCGATTCCTGCGGTCGGCGGCATGCCGTATTCCAGAGCGCGAACGAAGTCCCAATCGGGTTCGGGAATCTCTTCGTCACCTTGCGCGCGCTCTTCGATCTGTGCCTCGAAGCGCGCGCGCTGATCGTCCGGATCGTTGCATTCCGTGAACGCGTTGCTGATCTCCATGGTGTTGCAGAAGAGTTCGTAACGGTCGGTGATCTGCGGATCGCCGGGGCGGCGCTTTGCGAGTGGGGAGATCAGCACGGGATATCCCATCACGAACGTCGGCTGTATCAGGTGCGGCTCCAAGACGCGCTCGAAGATCTTGTCGAGCGCATGGCCGTGCGTCGGAGACTCGGGAAGTCCGAGCTGCCGCAGCACCGCAGCCGCTCCCGCCGGGTCGAGCAGCTGTTCGCGAGTATATCCTCCGTGCTCGCGCATGGCGTCTAAATAGTCGATTTGTTTGAACGGCCGTTTGAACGAAATGGTGCGGTCGTTGACGGCGAGCTCCTCTGCGCCGCCCGTTGCAACGGATACGAGCTGCGCGATGAGCGCCTCATTGAACTCGCGCATGTCGTCGACGTTCCAATAGGCCGCGTACAGCTCGAGCATCGTGAACTCGGGATTGTGCGTCGTGTCGATGCCTTCGTTGCGGAAGATCCGGCCGATCTCGTACACGCGTTCCATGCCCCCCACGATCAGCCGCTTGAGATTCAACTCTGTGGCGATCCGCAGCTGCATGACCTGGTCCAGGGCGTTGACGTGCGTTACGAACGGCCGGGCGGCAGCGCCTCCGGCGACGTGCAGCAGCGTCGGCGTCTCGACTTCGTAGAATCCGTAACTGTCGATGAAACGGCGCGCTTCGGCAACCAGACGGCTTCGCATGATGAAGGCGTCCCGGACTTGCGGATTGACGATCAAGTCGACGTAGCGCTGGCGGTACCGCTTCTCGACGTCGGTCAATCCGTGCCACTTGTCAGGAAGCGGATACAGCGATTTCGCCAACGCTTCGAAGGCGTGCACGTGAAGCGTGAGCTCGCCCATCTTAGAACGGAACATGAAGCCGCTGACTCCGACGATGTCGCCGATGTCCAGATCGATCCAGTCGGCGAAGCGATCGTCACCGATTTCGTCTTTCCGGACGTAGAGTTGCAGCCGACCCGTGCGGTCGGCCAGGTCGGCGAAAATGGTCTTCCCCATCCGGCGCTTGGCCATCAGCCGTCCGGCGAGGGACCAGTCTTCGCTTTCCGCATGCTGCTCGGGAACGAGGAAGCCGTATTTCTCGACGAGCTCGCCGATGTTCGTGTCCGTGCGATACCGCGTCTTCCCGAACGGATCGCCGCCGCGCGCGCGAAGCGCAGCCAGATTTTCGCGCCGGGCGTCTACGAGCGCGGCTTCGGTTCTTCCCAAGTCCTCGTTCATAAGCCCGGACCCTTTCGCAGCCGGGCTGCCCGGAACCTTATAATAACGAAGGCCCGCGCGCAAACGCAGGCCTTCATTTATTGCTCGAGACGCGCCGTTAGGAAGCCTTTTTGGCCGCCTTCTTCGTGCTCTTGATCGACTCGATTTTGTATTTGACGATTCCGCGCGGGGTCGAGACGTCGACGGTCTCGCCTTTCTTGTGACCGATCAGCGCGCGGCCGAGCGGCGACTCGTTGCTGATGCGCTGGTTCACCGGGTCCGCTTCAGCCGAGCCCACGATGGAAAACTCGTGACTCGAGGCGCCCTTCAAATCTTTGACCTTCACGCTGCAGCCCAAGTGCACTTCGTCGCCGGCGTAGTCAAGATCGTCGATGATTCGGGCGTTTCGAATCATGGCTTCGAGCTTGAGAATCCGTCCTTCGATGAATGCCTGTTCTTGTTTCGCGTCTTCGTATTCCGCGTTTTCGCTCAGATCCCCGAATTCTTTGGCTTGCCGGATCCGGTCGTTGACTTCTTTGCGGTGGACGGTCTTCAGATCGTCGAGCTCTCGCTCGAGTTTCTCCAGGCCCTCTCTGGTAAGGACGATCTCTTTGTCGTTCAAGTACAGACCCTCGGATGAAAGACCGCCCGCCCCCAAAGCGCACAGTCTGCCTAGTAATGAGGCGCCCGGAGTGAGCGCCAGCGCGGTTGGTTCGGAATGCCCGGGGGGCGAGCCTGCCGCTTTTCCGACAGCTTACCCTTGCCTGCTACCCTCGGACGTACCCCGAATCATACCCACGGCCGGCCTTCTCAATCATTGGCTTGCGGGCACAAATGCGAGCAGCCGTTTTGGCGCCTGCCCCCATAGCGTAATCGGCAGAAAACCGCTACAGTTTCGGGAATGGCGCAAACCGACGCCTCGCGGCTTCGTAAGGAATCGCTCGCCTTTCCCGAGGTCCTGGCGGCCTCGGTTGCCCTGATTGGGCCGAGCATGACGCCTATTCTGATCGCGCCGTACATGTATCAGAACGCCGGGAACGCGTCGTGGCTCGCTTACGTCTTCGGCGGAATCATGCTGCTGTTCGTGGCGCTGAATCTGAATCAGTTCGCAAAGCGCTTCACCGGCGCCGGTTCGATGTACGAATACGCAGCGGAAAATCTGGGGCCCGCCGCAGGCGCGCTGGCCGGGTGGACGCTCATCTGGGCGTACGTTTTCGTCGGCGCGTCACAGTTCGGCGCGATGACGCTCTTCGTAAAGAATTTGTTGGGTTTGGGCGGATGGCAGGTTCCCGCTCTGCTCGTCTTCGGCGTCGCAACGATAGTGTGGTGGTATTTCGCGTACCGCGACATTCAACTCTCGACGATCGTCATGCTGGCACTCGAGACGATCTCCGTTTCCATTATCTCGATCTTGGTGGTCTTCGTGCTGTTCGGTCACGGCGTCGCCGTCGATCCGGCTCAGTTGCACCTGCACGGAATCAGCGGTACGGGAATCGGTGTAGGAATCGCGTTCGCAATCTTCAGTTTCGTCGGATTCGAGAGCGCGACGGCGTTTGGTGAAGAAGCAAAACGTCCGCTGGTGAACATACCGCGCGCCGTTCTCGCAAGCGTCGTGCTGGCCAGCGTCTTCTTCATCGTCTGCATCTACGCCGAGATCGTCGGCCTTCGCCACTCGAAAACTCCGCTCGATCAGCTCTCGGCGCCGCTCTGGACGCTCGCTGACCTCTACGGAGCCGGCTATTTCAAAATACCGATAGGCATCGGCGCCATCTTCAGTTCGTTCTCCGTTGCGCTCGCGTGCGTAACGACCGGCGCTCGAATCATCCTGCCGATGGCGCGTAAGGGTCTTTTTCCGCTTGCGGCGGCGAAGATTCAGCCGCGTTTCGCCACGCCTTACGTTGCGGTTTCGGCGGTACTGGGGGCGATGCTCGTCACCGCGCTTGCGATGTATTTCGCGGGCGTGACCCCAATCAACATTTTCAACTATTGCGGTACGCTGAGCAGTTTTGGGTTCATCGTCATCTACGCGTTTATCGCCGTTTCGGCGCCTCTTTTTTTACGGCGGATCGGCGATCACAAAACGATCGACTACGTCATAGCCGCCTTGGCGCTGATTTTTTTGCTGGTGCCTGCGGTCACGCTGTTCGTCCCGGCGCCTCCGCCGCCTACGAACGCCTTTGCCTATATTTTCGTGGCGTACATGCTCGGAGGCTGGATCTATTTTACCGCCGCGGGCCGCAGACGCACCGCATAATCTGCTAAAATCTCCCGCGCCGCGCGGATACCGGACTGAGCGCCGCCCTCCATGAAGCCCTGATACTCGACGGACGTGTGCTCGCCCGCAAAGTGTATGCCGCCTTGCGCGACCTGTTCGTAACCTGCAAATCCGGTGTACTGCCCCACCAGCCAGGTCGAGTAGCTCGCGAGAATATTGGGATCGACTTGCGCGTTCCCCAATGTCGCTTTACCGTTGTACGCTTTAGCGGTTCCCGGCCACACGCGATCGAGCATGCGCGAGAAATTTGCGAACGTGGCGAGCCACGGCGGGGGACTGATTCGCGAACGTGTACGGCGTAGGCGGCACGTCCGTGAGACCTTGCGCACCGGCCGTGAAGAACTCGACGATTCCGGATCGGCCTGCCTGACCGCACGAAAAATCCACCGAGCACTGAAATCCCAGATCGGTCCAAATCTGACCGTCGACCGGGTCGGGCCAAGGACCACTGCCGGTCCAAGGACGCCGGTCGAACTGGACGTGCAGCTTGGAATGGATGCCGTAGCCGAGCTCGTTTATCGCTCGAAGCTTGCGCGAGTCGAACTGCGCGCCGCTGAAATCCAAACCGCGCAGAACGATAAAGGGAATAGCGACAATGACGCGGTCCGCGTATTCCGTAACCGCTGCGCCCGTGCCGATCTGAAATTGCAGCGCATATCCGCCCGCAGGCCGCTTGCGCAGCGAGATCAGGCGATGCTGCATCTTGATGGAGCCGCCGGGCAGTGCGGCGGAAATCGCAAGCGGCAGCCGCTGACTTCCGGCGGCGAGAATGTAGCGCTGGTCGGAGTATCCCAAAACGTTCATTTCGCCGGTGCGTTCGTACGAATGCTGGATGCCCAGCATGTAAACGACGTTCAAGCGCGCTCTGCTGCTCGATCGGCGCGCCGTTCTCGTTCCAGTACGCATCGACGATCAACCGGCCCATCTGCGATTCCAGGCCGCCCGGTACGTACCGCTCGATCCAGTCTTTCATGGACATGGCGTCCAAGCGGCGCGCTTCGGACGTAGCATGGTCGTACGTCGTTTGCGGGCCGATCTGCGTCAGCTGAGCCTTGAGCACCCGGTAGACCGGCTGCGAAATCGCGATCGGCGCGGCGCATCGGGTAGTAGCGATCGTGAAAATACGACGTGTCGCGCGAACGAGCAGGCATAGCCGCAAACGTGTCGATCAGGCGCAGATTGAAGCGGTGGGCGAGTGCGTGCATATTGGTATGATGCGAGTCGATCATCGCGCCGCACCATTCCGTGTGCTGTCCGTCGTTCCAATATCCGGTCTCGGAGTGCATCCGACCGCCGATGCGATTGGATGCCTCGTACACGGTCGCCGAGAGGCCGGCGTCGTGTAACTGCAGCGCC
Organism: Vulcanimicrobiota bacterium; assembly: GCA_963714015.1. Taxonomy (GTDB): domain Bacteria; phylum Vulcanimicrobiota; class Vulcanimicrobiia; order Vulcanimicrobiales; family Vulcanimicrobiaceae; genus DASRDE01. The sequence continues at coordinate 140,570 of OY970223.1, forward strand.
GCAGTTAAGCCGGCTATGCCCGCGCCGATAACGGCGATCCTCGGCTCGTTGCGCCGCACCCCCAAGCCGCACGATACGAGCAGGGGGGAAGCCGCCGCGCCGAGCATGCCGCGCGCGAATTGACCGCGCGTGAGCGTTCTGCGCAGCAGCGGCACTACAACCTGACGTTCAAGTCGAGCGTTATCTGAAAGGGTTGAATCTCCGAAGTGTAGCCGACTTGAGTGTTGTTGAACCACGTGCCGTACGGATAGGTTACTTGAATCGGCGTGTAGGCCGGCGCAAGAAAGTTTCCGGACGGTGCCAAGATGTTCGAGGGAAGATTCGAGTAGATGCACGTGCCGGCATCGTCCCAGGCGTAGCCCCGCTGGAAGCAGTGATTGTATACGTTGTTCGCGATCAGCGTCAGCGTCATTTTGGAATTGAGATCGTAGCCGACCTGAAGGTTCGCAATCAGTTGAGCAGGTTCGCGCAAGGAACCGGGCGCGTCGAATTTTCCGGTATACGGATCGGGCAGAAAGAGCGCGCCCGGAGTTTCGGTTGCGCCGCCTGCGGTCGTATAGGTGCCCGTGCAGCTTACGCCGGGTGATTGCGGAGTCGCGGACGGCAGCGCCGTACAAGATTGCGGAACATAGCCCGGATAAACCAGCGGCGACCCGTAGACGGATCCGGAGTCGTAGCTGAAGGACGGAGTCACCGAGAAACGCCCGTGCCGGTAGTTGAGAATCAGCGAGGCGACGTCGGGAACTTCAAAGCCGTTGGCCGCCGTGAACGGCGCGGGCGTCACGTCGTACGGCGCATACCATCCGTTGCGATCGAGCAGCGGCTGAGGCGCGTCGTTGATGTACGGATTTGGAACCGTAACCGTACCGTTGTTGAAATTCGCGACGGAATTTTGTCCTTGCCAGACCGCGGTGCCGCACTGTGCGTAAGCGGCCGTGCCGGGCTGGCCCGCAGCCGGGTTGCCGGACGGATTACATGCGGACGTGTACGAGTTATACTGCGCGATGTAATTATTCAGCGTGTCGATGACGCTGGCGCCGTTCGAGACGGCCGCGTACTTCACTTTGCTGTCGGTGTGCGTGTACGAGGCCAAAAACGAGAAGCCGTCGTGCGAGAAATCGCCGCCTTGGAGCGAGAGTTCGACGCCGTCGTTGATTTGCGTGCCGACGTTCAGACCGGCTAGAGTTCCCTGCAGCGGGTTGATCGCCAGATACTGGAGCTGATTATGCGTTTGGCGAAAGAACGGCGTGATTTTATACGAGAGGTCGGTTCCGCGAATGTGCTTCTCGAGCGAGAGGTCGAAGTTGTTCGCGGTGTCGGGCTGTACGGCGTGATCCGGCGTCGTGTAGCCGAACGCGTAAAACTGCGAGATGAACGACGGCAAATCTTGTTGCCACGTATTGTACTGCTGATATGAAGTCGCCGCAGGACGGACGTAGCGCCCCGCCGAGCCGCGAATCACCGTATCGGGATTGAGGGTCCAAGTAAAGGCCGCGCGCGGTTGAAAAACCGCGGTCGCGGTCGTGCTGCCTCCGACGTTCGTCAGTCCGACTCCAGGCGTAGGCGCGCCGTTACTCCACATCGGCGTAAAACCCGCCGGACAAGTGCCGAACGTTCCCGTGTTCGCATTCCAGGTCGACACCGGAGCGAAGCCGGGCGCACCGCAATTCTCCCGATCGAAGGCGTTGAACCAAAACTGACGCGCCGGATAATTCGATTGCAGGTTATCCAAGCGATAGGCGAAGCGATCGATTCGTCCGCCGAAATTCACGCTCAGCCGCTCGTTGGGATGATAGACGTCGGTCAAAGCGATCGACGAAAAATACGGCGCGACGTTGTCTACCTGTGCGGCATAGCCGTTTTCCGTCATATACCAAGCGGCGCCGGCGTTTGCGGCCGGTGACCCTGCGGGCGCTGCACCGGGCTGCAGATCGATCGTGAAACTCGGCGTAAGTCCGCCTTGGCTTCCGGGATCGTAGCAACTCCACGGCTGCCCCGTGGTGTAGTTGTAGCAGTTGCCGCTCCGGTCGGCGTAGTTGGAGATCAGCGTCCCGAGGCCCGTGCTGCCGAAGAGCGCGTTGTACGTCTGCAGGCGCTGGGTCTCGTATGAGACCTTCGCCGTGATCTCGTGCTGCGCGGAGAGTTGATTGGCGTATGTGAGATTGCTGCCGTAGATGTGTCCGAGCACTTCGTAGTCGGGCAGTGAGGCGCCGAACGTCAGCTGCGCCGCGTTTCCGCCGAAGATGAACCAGTTCGTGTATTCACCGAAGCCGACCAGCCGCAGGTACGAATCGTTGTTGATATTCCGCTGGTACTGCAGCTTCTCTATCGCGAACGCGTTGCTGGACGAGTCGCGCTCGTTGGGGTTGAGAAACGATTCATATTGAGGTGCCGTCACCGTATCGAGCGGGCGCTGCTGCGGGCTGCTCGGGAAAGCGCTGTTGACCAGCAAGTTCTGGTTAGGCGTCTGCATGAGCGGCCCGTTGTAGTAGATCGAGTCGAGCCACGGGAACGGGTATCCCGGCCAGAAGTTTGCGGTCGACGACGGATTGCAGTACGTTCCGCTGCTGCAGACCGTGACGTTCTGCGCGCCGATGTCGTTCGCCGAGCTGTTGAAGTACGTAAATATCTGCCCGACGGTATACAGCAGCTGAACGTCGTCGCGTCCCGCGTTGCGATGATGAGGAATGCCGAAGTGCACGTTGGCGATCGTTTCGCGGTCTTCTTGATACGCTTGCCCGTTGACGCTGCCGGGATCGAAGTACGCCCCCCAGTCGTTCGCTGCGGTGCCGCCGCTGCCGTCAAGAATGTGGTAGACGGAGTTGTTCGTCGGAACGTAGAGCGGAAAGAAGTACAACGGATCGCCGGCGCCGTTGAACTGGTTGTCGTAGCGGAACGCTTGATTATCCGCCAGCGTGCCCAAATAGTACGAGAACAGATGATTTGGCGAGGCGCCTCCGACTTCGGCAGAGAGTTTGTGATAAAACGTCGGTGCGCCGGCGCCGAAATCCGCGTCCGCGTAACCGGGATAGGTGCCGGTGCGGATCACTTGGTTGATGTATCCCGCCAAGCCCGGCGAATCCGACGTTGCGGGCGTTCCGCCCGTGTAGACTTGGACTTCTTGCTGGCCGAGCGACGAAAGCGTGACGATCGGCGCTTCGTCGGAATCGCGCAGCACCGGAACGCCGTCGAACTCATAGGCGACTTGGTCGTAGTCGCCGCCGCGAATGTAAACGCTCTGGTACCACCCTTGTTGCCCAGTCGGCATCGATACACCGGGCGCGCTGGCAATGGCGCTGTACGCCTGATTCAGCGAACCGGATCCGGCAAGCGCCGTAGCGGCGTGCTGGCCGGACGGATTGAGCGAATAGACGTCGCTCGTCGTGCCGGGGTGAACCAGACTCTGCACGGACCGCGAGCGCACTTGCGCGATCGTCTTGATCGACTTTTGCAGTGAAACGTTAACGTCGGTCGATTGATCCGCCAGCACCGAGTTTCCGGGTATCGACTGGGAGTCGTAGCCGTCTTTCTCAACGCTCAAAACATACGTGTCCGGCGCCAGCGAAATGAAGGCGAAGTTGCCGCCGGAGTCGGTCGAAGCGCTCGCGTTCTGCGAGGCCGACGACACGATCACTTTGGCGCCGGGAATTGCGGCGTGCGTCTGCGCGTCGACGACGCGCCCGCGCAACGCTCCGGTCGTGCCGGCGCTTACCGCGAGCGGATAGCCGGTCAAGAAAAGCGCGGCCGCCCATGCAGCCCAAACCAGTCGCAATTTGCCCAATACCGATACCTCGCTCGTAAGCAAGCGCGTATTTGGAGTTAAGTCTACGCCCGCGTAGAGCACCCTTCCACGTGCGCCGTCACCAATTTCAACGGGGATTTCTGTCTCGGCGCACCAATCACCACTCGCGGTTCTCGATGTCCAGGAGCCGCGTCGCCAGTCGCAGTCTAAAACGCGCGTCGGCGTCGTCGAGGTCCACGCCGAGCTCTTCGGTCGCCCGGTCGAGGCGGTACCGCAGCGTGTTGGGATGGATTCCGAGCACTTGAGAAGTCCGCCGGAAGTGAAAGCCTTGGCGCGCGAGCGCGAGCAGCGCCTGGGCCAGCTGCCGGCCGTTCTTGCGGCTGCGCAGCGGCTTGAACAGATCGTCCAAGAACGTCTCGCGCGCCTTTGCGTCACCCATGATGACCCGCGGCACGAGTAAATCCTCGTAGAAGCACACGTTCCCGCGATAGCGATAGCTGAGCAACGACAGCGCTTCCCGGTAGCTCTGTCTGGCGCCGTCGGCGCCGGAGTGAACGCGGCCGAAAACCATCGGCATGGACGGCTCCCCGAGCGATTGACGAACGGGCTCGACCGACTTTCCTTCAGGCAGCAGAAAGGCGACGTGATTCAGGTTCACGGTGACGAGCTGCTCGACGGACATCTGCTTGAGCGCGTCGCGAACGCGTGCCGCGATCCGGTCGCGCCGGAGCACCGCGTCACGCTCGAGCGGCAGCTCTTCGGGAACGATCACGATGCCGACGCGATAGCGGCCGCGCGGATCGAATCCCAACAACCGCACGCGCTCTTCGGCAACGGGCTTCTCGCCCGGCTCGGACTCCAATAAGGAGAGAAACGACGCATAGCCCAAGCGTGATTCTACCGAAGCGAGCTCCCGCTGATGGGCGATGTGTATGGCGGCAACGAGCGCGGCGTGTTCTGCAGCGCGATGATCCAGTTCGCTGAGCGGCGCGTGTCCTTCGATAATCCAAACCAGGCCGACGAGTTCGGAGCCGATTCTGATCGGACAAACCACCCGTGCCGCCGATCCGACCTCGGCCATGGCCGGCACGCGTAACGGCTTGTCCGAAGCGCGAATGTGGCGCGCCATGCCGGATCGTTCCAACGCGCGCATCATCGCTTGCGGTGTCTGCGACTGCTCCAGCGTTTCGCGGCGCACCGCGTCCTGCGCGCCCTCGACGGAGCAGTACGCGAGCAGCTTTCCGGTTGGATCTTCGAATGTAACGGAGCGGCCGATGAGCGAACAGAGGCTCTTGGCGAGATCGTCCAAACTTGCATCCCGCGATGCTGCGCGGGTTAGGGCGCGGTGAATCTGCTCGGAGCGCTCGATGATGCGGTAGGGCGCAGCAGTCACGGCTTTATGCAGCTCTTCCGTAATTGCCGCAAACGGCACTTCCCACGGAATTTCCAGCAACGGAAGATTGGAGCGATCCGCTTCGTCCCGCGCGGCCTCGGAAAAATGGTCGACGTATTTGGGCACGGCCATTGCAAGCACCGCAACTCCTGCGGCGGAGAGGTTTGCGATATGCCCTCGCTGCGCCGGCTCACCCTTCGGCCACGCGTACCCGGTCGTCAAGATCATAAAGCCGGGGCGCACCCACGGAACGGGGTCGGGCATGTCGACCACGTGCGACCACAATACCTCGCGGTCCAGCCCCCCGCGTCCCGCAACCACGGCCGCGGCAGCGAGCGACGGCAGCTCGAGCACTTCTTTCAACTGCATTCTAAAGGGCGCTCCTCGCGAGGGGCGGCCGGCATTGCTGGATTCCTAGACCAAAAATCGCCTGAATTTTGTGCATTCGCCACCTAGAGCCGCCGCGCGAGGAACGTTAAACTGGAAGGCAGCCCATTCCTCGGGCGGCTCGCGGCTGCCCCGAAAGGACCTTGAGCGTGCAGCTGGCCGGCTCCCAGACCGAAACACTTCTGCGCCGCCGCGCCGACAGCGTGTCGCGAGGCGTCGGCAACGCGCATCCGATCTTCGTCGACCGGGCGGAGGGCGCGCGAATTTGGGATGTGGACGGCCGCGAGTACCTGGATTTTGCCGGAGGCATCGGCGTCCTCAATGCAGGGCATTGCCATCCGAAGATCGTCGCCGCAATTGCCGAACAAGCCGCGCGGTTCACGCATACGTGTTTCCAAGTCGGCATGTACGAGCCGTACGTGCAATTGGCCGAGAAGCTCAACCGGCTCGCGCCCGGACCGTCGCCTAAGAAAACGCTGCTGCTGACGACCGGCGCCGAAGCAACGGAGAACGCGGTGAAGATCGCCCGGGAGTATACGCGCCGGCCCGCAGTGATTGGGTTTCAGCATGGTTATCACGGCAGAACGCTGCTGGCGCTCTCCCTGACGGGCAAGAATGCGCCGTACAAGCAGCATTTCGGCCCCTTCTGCGCCGAGATCTATCACTCGCCTTTTCCTTACGAACTGCGCGGCTGGACCGTGGAGCGCGCACTCGAAGCTCTGACGGATCTCTTCGCGACCCAGGTCGCCCCGGATCGCGTGGCGGCGATTATCGTCGAGCCCGTGCTGGGCGAAGGCGGATTCATTCCGGCGCCGGCGCCGTTCTTGCAGGAGCTCCGCCGCGTCTGCGACCGGGAGGGGATCGTGCTGATCTGCGACGAGATTCAAACCGGTTTTGGGCGCACGGGACGCTTCTTCGCGTGCGAGCACGCGGGTATCGAGCCGGATCTGATTGCCGTCGCAAAGTCGCTGGCCGGCGGAATGCCCCTCTCGGCGGTCGTCGGGAAGGCGTCTATTATGGACGCTCCGGAACCGGGCGGCTTGGGCGGGACGTACGCCGGCAATCCAATCGCGTGCGCGGCGGCACTGGCCACGCTCGAGATCATGGACGATGCGTTCTTAGAGCGCGCACGCGTCATCGGCGAAAGATTGTTCGCGGCGCTGCGCGATTTGAAGAGCCGCTACGAAGCAATCGTCGAAGTACGCGGGTTAGGCGCGATGGTCGCCATGGAACTGCGCAATCCCCGGGATTGCGAGACCATCGTCCGCGAGGCGCGCGAACGCGGATTACTGCTGCTGCTCGCCGGCAAGGGCAACGTCATCCGCATCCTGGTTCCACTCATCATCAGCGACGCCGATTTACAGACGGCGTTCGCGCGTCTGGGCGAAAGTTGCGAGGCCGCGCTTTCCGCCTGAAGTGAGGTCCTAAAATTAGTGAACGTTCGTTGCAGGACGCATACGCCTATACGTCGTCCGTCCTAGATTTAATCGCCAAACCCAGCATCACGCCGGACGACGCGGCGTGGATTACGCGCGAGACCGTCGACGCGTTCCGCGATCACGTCAATCCGGGCTTTCTCGAATATCGAAAAGCGACGTCGGTCGAACACGCAGCCGCTGCGGTCGAATGGGAGGACGCGGGGCCGAACAGTCTATCGCGACGTCAGCGGCAAAGAGTATATCGATTGCCTGGGCGGCTTCGGCATCTTCAACGTGGGACATCAGCATCCCAAAGTCGTCAAAGCCGTCAGGGACCAACTTCGGCGTCAGCCGCTGCACAGCCAAGACCTCCTGGATCCGCTGCGCGCGATGCTGGCGAAAACGCTCGCAATGCTCGCGCCGGGCAAGCTCGAGTATTGCTTTTTCTGCAATAGCGGAACGGAAGCCGTCGAAGGAGCGCTCAAACTCGCGCGAATCTTCGATCCGAAGAAACAGACGATCGTCGCGGCGACCAAAGGCTTTCACGGCAAGAGTTACGGGTCGCTCTCGGCCAGCGCCAAGGCCGAATTCCGCCGGCCGTTCGGACCGATGCTGCCGAATATCGAGCACGTTCCGTTCAACGATCTCCCCGCGCTGCGCGATATGTTTTCGTCCTGTAAGGCGGTCGGTGAAGACGTCGGCGCCGTCATTCTGGAACCGATCCAGGGCGAAGGCGGCGTGAACATTCCCGGAGACGAGTATTTGCCGGGCGTTCGCGCGCTTTGCGACGAATTTGGTTCGCTCCTGATCTTGGATGAAGTCCAGACCGGCATGGGCCGTACCGGGAAGATGTTCTGCTGCGACCACTGGGGCGTCGCTCCGGACATCATGTGTCTGGCCAAAGGTTTCGGGGGCGGCGTGATGCCGGCGGGCGCGGTCGTCGGCACTCGCGAAGTCTTCTCGCGCATCTTCACCAACCCGTTCCTGCACACCACGACGTTCGGAGGCAATCCGCTTGCCTGTGCCGCTGCGCTTGCAACCATCAACGTGCTCATCGAAGAGGCGCTGCCCGAGCGCGCCGCAACCATGGGCGCGTACATGCTCGATGGCCTTCGCCGCGCGGTCCGAGACCACGAAGACCTCGTCGTCGACGTGCGCGGAAAAGGGCTGCTGATGGCCCTCGAATTCATCGATGACCGTACGGGCTTCGAGCTCGGCAAACAAATGCTCGAACGCGGCGTCCTCGTCTCCGGCACGTTGGTGAATGCGCGCGTGGTGCGAATCGAACCGCCGCTTACGATTTACCAGTCCCAGGCCGAGTACGTCTGCGACGCGCTTGCCGATTCACTGCGCGCGCTCAAACGCGCCGCCGCTATGAGGTGATCCATGCAAACTCTCAATCGCACCGCTTCTCCGGAAGAATTGCTCCGCAATCTGCCGCGCTCGGCTAACGGTACGCTGCTGATGTACGTCAACGGCCGATGGTGCGACGCCTCGGACGGGGCAACCCGCACGCTGATCAATCCCTCGAACGACGAGGCGGTAGCGACGGTCTGCGAGGGGACGCGCGAGGATGCCGCCCGAGCGATTCAAAGCGCGCACGACGCGTTTTACAGCGGGCCCTGGGGCGAGAGTACGGCACTGGATCGCGCAAAGCTGCTCCTGCGCCTTGCCGACAAAATCGACGAGTACGCCGCCGAGCTTGCGCGGATCGACACGCTCAACAACGGCAAGCCGATTCGCGAAACCGAGTACGACGTCACCGATGCGGCAAATTGCTTCCGCTACTACGCCGGCCTTGCCACGAAGCCGACGGGACAGACGTTCGACGTGCCGGCGCCTTCGCAAACGTTCGTCGTGCGCGAACCGATCGGCGTCTGCGGACAGATCATTCCGTGGAACTATCCGCTGCTGATGGCGGCGTGGAAACTTGCGCCGGCACTCGCTGCAGGCAACACCTGCGTGCTCAAACCGTCGGAGCTGACGCCGCTCTCCGCCTTGCGTTTGGCGACGATCTTCGAAGAGATCGAGCTTCCGGCAGGCGTCGTGAACATCGTCTTGGGCGCGGGCGCAACCGTGGGCGCGGCCATCGCTGAAAGCGACCAGGTGAGCAAAGTCGCGTTTACCGGCGGCACGGTAACCGGGCGCTCCATCATGCGCGCGGCGACCGGAAACTTGAAGAAGATCTCGCTCGAGCTCGGCGGCAAGTCGCCCAACGTCGTTTTCGCGGACGCCGATTTCGATACGGCGGTCGACTATGCGCTCTTCGGCATCTACGCCAACGCCGGTCAAGTATGCTCGGCCGGTTCGCGGTTGATCCTGCAAGACACGTTGTACGAAAAGTTCGTGGAACGCCTGGTCGAGCGCGCAAAGAACATTCGCGTAGGCGACGGTTTCGATCCGCAGACCGAGATGGGTCCGTTGATCTCACGCGCGCACACGGACAAGGTGCAGAACTACATTGCGCTCGGCATCGAAGAAGGCGCCAAAATCGAATGCGGCGGCAACCGGATCGGCGATCGCGGCTGCTTCATCGCGCCCACGATCTTTACGCGGACCAATCCAAAAATGCGCATCGTGCAGGAAGAGATCTTCGGTCCCGTGCTCGTCGTGCAGACGTTCAAGGACGAAGCCGAAGCGATAGCGCTCGCGAACGACACGATCTACGGCCTTGCCGGCGCCGTCTTCAGCCAGGACGCAGCAAAGGCGCATCGCGTCATTCGCAAGATGCGGGCCGGCATCACGTGGATCAATACGTACCATCCGACGTACAACGAAGCTCCGTGGGGAGGCTATAAGCAGTCCGGAATCGGACGGGAACTCGGCACGTACGGCTACGACGCGTACACGGAGGTCAAGCAGATCAACGTCAATCTCTCCGTCGAGCCGTCGGGTTGGTTCACCGCATGAGCATGACCGCTGCGCGTACGTCGCGAGTTCTCACGCCGTGGTCGACGCAAGCCAATCGCAGCGTTCCAACGATCGTTCGGGGCGACGGCTCGTATCTGTTTGACGAAAGCGGAAAACGGTACGTCGACCTCTCAGCGGGATTGGTTGCGGTGAACCTGGGCCACGCGCATCCGGCATTGGCGCAAGCGATTGCGGAACAAGCGGCTGCGGTGGCATATGCGGCGCCGAGCCTCGGCAACGACAAGCGCGAGGCGCTGGCATCCGCAATCTCCGATTTGACGCCGTGGAATGAGGGCGCGCGCGTCTTTTTCACCACCGGAGGCGGTGAGGCAAACGAAGATGCGCTGAAGATCGCGCGCACGCTTACCGGCCGCCACAAGGTGCTCGCCGCGTATCGTTCGTTCCACGGATCGGCGCCGGGCGCCGGAACGCTCAGCGGCGAGAACCGGCGCTGGCCGAACGAGCCCGGCATTCCCGGCGTCGTGCACTTTTTCGCGCCGTTTCCGTATCGCAGCCCTTTCCATACGCGCGATGCCGCCGAAGAGACGCGGCGCGCGATCGCCCATTTGGAAGACGTCGTGTTGTACGAGGGCCGCGACCGCATCGCGGCGCTGCTCATCGAACCGATCGTCGGATCGAACGGCGTGATCCTCTACCCGGAAGGCTACCTGGAACGGGTGCGCGAGCTCTGTACGCGCTACGGCATCCTGCTGATCTTCGATGAAGTCATGACGGGATTCGGACGCACCGGAAAGCCGTTTGCCTCGCAGACGTTCGGCGTGACCCCGGATCTGTTCACGTTCGCTAAGGGCGTTACGTCGGCGTACGTGCCGCTTGGCGGCGTAGCCGTGCGCGAGGATCTTGCCTCGTATTTCGATACGCGCCCGCTTCCGTGCGGTCACACGTTCTCCGGCCATCCGCTGGCGATGGCTGCGGGCGTTGCCGCCCTCAAGGCGTATGAGCAGGTCTTTCCGCGCGTTGCGCAAGTCGAATCGTGGCTGCGGTCCGGGCTCGAAGGACTCGCCTCGCGGCATGAGGTGATTGGCGAAGTGCGTGGAACGGGCGCGTTCTTCGGATTGGAGCTCGTAAAGGACCGCCGCACGCGGGAGCCGCTCGTTGAATGGCAGGGCCCGCGCGCGCTCAACCGGTTCACCGGCGACCTGCTCGAGCGCGGCGTCTACGTTTATGCGCGCTTCAATACGGTGATCGTTTCACCGCCCCTCACGATCGAACGCGAGACGGTTTCCGAGGCGATAGAGATCTTGGACGCTGCGTTGACGGACCTGGAAAAGAGCGAAGCTTAGCAATGGCCGAAGTGCTCGACATTCGCGACCCGGCAACGGGCGAAGCCATCGGCAGCGTAAAGGCCGCAAGCGAACGCGACGTGGCGCAGGCGGTCAAGGCTGCGGGACTGGCATTTCCGGCGTGGGCCGCAACACCGGTCGCCGAACGGGCGCGACTCATGTTCCGTTACGCGGACGCTTTGGAGCGGCATTTCGAGGCGCTCGCGACATCCGTCTCGCGCGAAAACGGTAAGACCATGACCGATGCGCGTGCGGAAGTTCGGCGCGGCATCGAGGCGGTCGAGTTTGCTTGCGGGATGCCTTCGCTCATGATGGGCGATTCGCTGGCGAACATCTCCGGCGGCGTCGACTGCGTGAGCGTCCGGTATCCGTTGGGCGTCTGCGTCGGCATCACGCCGTTCAATTTCCCCGCGATGATTCCGCTCTGGATGATGCCGCTGGCGCTCGCCGCCGGGAACACCTTCGTTCTCAAGCCTTCGCCGCAGACTCCGCTGACGGCGCAAATGCTGCTGACGATCGCTCGAGAATGCGGTTTCCCGGAAGGTCTCTTCAATATCGTCAACGGCGCCTCCGAAGCGGTGCAGACGTTGATTTCCCATCCGCGCGTGCAGGCGGTCTCCTTCGTCGGATCGTCGCACGTCGCGCGCATCGTTCAGGATGTGGCAGTGCGCTATCACAAGCGCGTTCAGGCGCTCGGCGGCGCGAAAAATTATTTGATCGTCATGCCGGATGCTGCCGACGAGAATACGCTCTCCGCGGTTCTCTCTTCAGCGTTCGGCGGTGCAGGACAACGCTGCCTGGCCGGTTCGGTCGTCGTGACGGTCGGCGATGCTGCCGACGGGTTTTTGCCGATGCTCGTACAGGGCGCGAAAAGAATGCGTATGGGGCCCGGGCTCGACCAGAGCGCCGATATGGGTCCGGTCATCAGTGCCCAAGCGCGCGAGCGCGTCATCGGTTACATTCAACGCGCCGAAGCTTCGGGTCATAACGTGCTGCTCGACGGGCGCGCGTCGCGCAACGGCGGCAACTTTCTCGCACCGACGATCGTCGACAACGTCGACCCAAGCCACGAGCTCGCAACCGAAGAGGTCTTCGGACCGGTGCTCGCGGTCATTCGCGCGAAGACGCTCGAGGACGCGATCGAAATCGCCAACCGCTCGCGTTACGGCAACGCTTCGTCAATCTTCACTAAAGACGGAAAAAGCGCGCGCGAGTTCACGCAGCGCATTCAAGTCGGGATGGCCGGCGTCAACATCGGCGTTGCCGCCCCCATGGCGTATTTTCCCTTCGGCGGCGTGAAGGATTCGATCTTCGGCGACTTGCGCTGCCACGGCAAAGACGCCATCGCTTTTTATACGCAGCAGCGCGTCGTGATTTCCCGCTGGCCCTGAGCGCCTAGTATGGGTCATGGTGAGAAAGAGCATCGCCACTTTGTTGGATAGAGTCTAGCGCCCGCGTCGTTCAAGGCGTGCAGCAGATCGATCGAGTCGTCGTTGCGCAGCGCTCACAGTTCTGGCCGACCCGGAGTATCTGCCGGCCGCCGTCTCACTCAGCGCGGGACGCGCTCCAATTGAGCCGTAATGGACGCGAAGCCCTCCGCGACCGCTGCGTGCACAGCGCGAAGTTCCGCGACGATGCCGTCGTCCAGGCCGGCGGCGCGTTGCGCGAGGATGTCGAGCGCGCCTGCAACGCCGTGGGCGACTTCTTCAATGGCGCGCGATTCGTCCGGCGCATATGCCTCTTCGGAGCGCTTGGGACCAAGTACGAGCGCACCGACCAACCGTCCGCGCGCAATCATCGGATAGGCGAACTCGCCTTGCAGACACGTCTCGATTCCATGTAAATCGAGCACCCGATGCCACGTGCGCAGAGAAACGATCGCCCCATCGTTCTCGCTGACGCTCCCGTAGCAGCCGGCGCCGTCGTCCAACGCGAGCCGCACGAAGAGCGCGTCCGCATGGCGTTCGAGCACGCCGATGGTCCGCCCGATCAACGTCTGCACATCGGTAATATACGCGGCCTCGTGCGCGAAGCGGCGAATCGCCTGTTCGTCTTCGTGCCGTTTCCGGAAGAACACGCGGTCCAGCACGTAATCTACGCGCGTGTGTACGAAATGAATCGACAAGCCGAGCGCGAGCGCAACCGCAGCACCGGCGAGAAGACTGGCCGTATGGTTCGTCTGTTGCAGCCACGCGCCGACCGCCCATTCCACCAGCACGAACGTGCCGACGATGATCAGCGACACGACGGAAAAAATCGCGACGCGGTTGAGTGCAAAGCCGATGTCGAGCAGCCGCCGGTTGAGTAGTGCGTACGTCATGCCGAGCGGTGCGAAAAAGATCCCGACGTTGACCAGTTGGTACGCGACGATCAGCGCGGTGCCGCGAGACGATTCGGGAAAAATCGCCGGCGCGAGCTGCATACCTGCGTCGGCTAGATACATCAGACCCAGTGACGCAGTGGTCCATGCGATGCGGCCGCGCTCTTTGCCCTGCGTTGCCGCTATGCCGGCGATGGCACAAAGCAATGAAAGAATGTAGGGCGCCGCGGACCACTCGAAATTCCAATCGGGGCCCAGCGTTTGAGCAACCCACGCTTCGCCGCCGTTCCAAAACGTTGCCAGACGCACGACCTCGTAGACGGCCACCGCAATTGCCGATGCCCATGCTAAAACAGACAATGCAATCCGCACGCCGGAGACCGGACGGCCGAAAAGCAGTGCGTAGTTCACGAGAAGTACGCTGGCCACGACGGTCGCCGTGAAGCCCATAGCCGCTGCAACGAGATCGGCGAAGGCCGACGGCGTGAGCCAGGATCCCGCCTGCAGTGCCGATGCCCCGACGTTCAAGGCAAGAATCACACAGAGAATGCGAGCTTCCGGCAAATCGGCACGCCGCCACGCGATGACGATCGCAAAGGCGAGCATCCAAAACGACGCTGCTGCGAACACCCAAATGTCCCAGCGCCACACCGGCTTCCCGCCCGCGCGATAAAGAACGTTAAACGTGCGCGTGCCTCGCGTGACGGCCACCGGAATACGTTCGTGCGGATAGACGCCGATCAGCAGCCGGTAGCGATCCGCAGGTGACAGCTCGCGCAGATGAACGAGATCCCCGGCCCGCAAGCCGCTCGTCTGCGCGGGACCGCCCGCATCGACGGAGCTGATGCGCACGAGCGCCGGATTCGGCGTCAGCTCGGTCTGAAAGCCTAGGCCGGACGATGATTCAACGGCGTCGGTGAAGAGGCTGCAAGCAATCAACGCCGCACACAAAAAGCACAGCGTGAGAAGGATCGCGCGCCAAAAGCGGGTCGAGCGCGGAGAGGCGGCCTCCATGCGGGTAGGTTCCGCGAAGGTCGCGCTCGGTCATCTTTGGGATTCGGCGGCCGAAGATTTTTTCGATTTGAGCGTCGCTCGTATGCATGGTTTACGTCTTGAACGCCGATGACGGCCAAGACGAGCGCTCCATTCGGTGCAAGCAGTTCCGAATAGGCTTCAACGTTGTGCTTTGCGCAGACAGTATCCAAGATTTCCATGCTATAACCCTAAGGGGGCTTACCGAAGAGCGCGCTTGAAAACGGCGAGGCGCTCGGCGTCCCCGAGGCTGAAAGGCGGACTGCATTGACGATTAGCAGACGCGAATTACTTGTCGCTTCAATGTCTACGGTGGCGGCTGCAGCGGTTTCGACGCAAGCGGCAGGCGCCGAAGGTCGCGTAAGAGCGCGAGCTTTGGGGCTTGCGCCAGGCGTTTTTCCGCCCGGCGCACTCAATGCCATCACCGACGTTGCAGGCGTGCGCGTGGGACATGTGACGCTGATCGACGGCGACCGCATTTGCACCGGCGTCACCGCCATCGTGCCGCACGCTGGAAATATCTTTCAAGAGAAAGTTGCGGGCGGCGTCTTCATCGGCAACGCATTCGGAAAACTCGCCGGCTCGACGCAAGTGCAGGAATTGGGCTCGATCGAAACCCCGATCGTTTTGACGAACACGTTGAACGTGGGGACCGGTATGCTCGGGACGATTTCTTGGACTCTGCGGCAGCCCGGGAACGAAGACGTCGTTTCGGTAAACGCCGTTGTCGGCGAAACGAACGACTCGTGGCTCAACGACATTCGCGGCATGCACGTGACGACCGATCAGGTCATTGCTGCGATTACGCAAGCGAAGGGCGGCGCCGTGCAAGAAGGAACCGTGGGCGCCGGCGCCGGCACTGTTTGCTTCGGTTGGAAGGGCGGCATCGGCACCGCCTCACGCGTGATACCGGATCGTTTCGGCGGTCATACGGTCGGCGTTCTGGTGCAAACGAACTACGGCGGGGTGCTGACTATGGGCGGCGCACCGGTTGGAAAAGAACTGGGCCGGTACGATTACAAGCCGGGGAACGGCAAGGGCTCGTGCATGATGGTCGTGGCAACGGACGCTCCGCTCACCGGCCACGAATGCCGGCGTCTCGCCGCGCGCGCCGTGTACGGACTTGCCCGCACGGGCTCGTCGTATGAAAACGGCAGCGGCGATTTTGCCATCGCGTTTTCGACGGCGCAAACGGCGAGAATCAAATACGGCGATCTCGGGGTGCAGTCATTCGAAACGGTCTCGACCGACGGAATGTCGCCGCTCTTTGAAGCGGCGCTTGAAGCAACTGAGGAAGCCGTCTACAATTCGCTGCTGCAAGCGACGACGGTTCGGTCGCAAGGCCACACGGTCGAGGCGATTCCAATCGATCGCGTTCGCGAGATTCTTCGGCGTCATGGGGCTATTTCGTAAGCCAAAACCGGCGCCCGGCCGATCGCCTCGACGTCGGGCGCCGTGACGTCCGCAACGACGGAAGTTCGGGGACTCGCGGTCCAATTGTACGGCCCGTGACGCGGCGTGGTACAGTTGACGTAGTTGGGAGGTGCAAGGTGTGAAGCGAGCCCACCAAATGCCTACCGGTACCGTAACCTTTCTCTTCACGGATGTCGAGGAATCCAGCCGCCGTTGGGAGTCGGATGGCGCGGCCATGTCGCGCGCGCTGCGCGGCCACGACGCCCTGATTCGATCGGCCGCTCTAAAACACGGCGGCTACATTTTCAAGACTCTCGGCGACGCGTTCTGCATAGCCTTCGACAGCGCCCCGCACGCCATCGCGGCGGCGCTCGAAGCGCAGCGGGCGCTTCAGCAGGCCGACTTTCACGAGATCGGCGGCCTACGCGTACGCATGGCGCTCCACGCCGGCGATTGCGAGCGGAGAGAACGCGACTATTTCGGACCGGTCCTCAACCGCACGTCGCGGCTTCTGGATCTCGCGCATGGCGAGCAGGTTCTTATTTCGCGGGCGGCTGCGTTCCTCGCAGCGGAGGAGCTTCCCGAGAGCACAACGCTGATAGATCTCGGCACCCATCGCTTAAAGGACTTAGCTCAGGCCGAACAGGTGCGGCAGTTGGTGGCGCCGGATCTGCGATCCGCATTTCCGCCGCTTCGCTCGGAGCAGGCGCAACCGAATAATCTTCCGCTACAAATAACGCGCTTCATCGGACGCCGCCACGAAATCCGCGCGGTTATCGAGCTGCTCGAACGGCATCGCTTGGTGACGCTCGTGGGTTCGGGCGGCGTCGGAAAGACCAGGCTCGCGCTTCAAATCGCCTGCGAAGTTGCCCCGGAGTTTCCGGACGGCGTCTCCTTCATCGATTTGGCGCCGGTACGCGACCCGCAATTCGTGCCGCTGACCGCTGCCAAGAGCTTGGGCCTTGCCGAAATGCCGAACGTCTCGGTTACCGAACTGATCGCCGGCTATCTGCGGGAACGGCAAAGCATCTTGCTGTTCGACAACTGCGAACACTTGACCGGCGCAGCGGCGTTACTGGCGAGCGAAGTGCTGGAAAAATGCAAGGACATTCGTATCCTTGCCACCTCCCAAGAGCCGTTGCATATTGAGGGCGAATGTTCGTTTCGCGTTTCCTCGCTTCCGCAAGAGGACGCCGTTGCGCTTTTTATCGACCGGGCATCGGCGGTAAATCCGGAGTTCACCGTCGCCGATAAAACACGGGAACAAATAGTGAGCTGTGCAGGCGCGTGGATGGCATCGCGCTCGCCATCGAGCTGGCAGCCGCACGCGTGAAAGCGCTTTCGCTCGAACATCTCGATCAAAGATTGGACGAGCGCTTCCGCGTGCTGACGTTCGGGAGCCGCACGGCGCTCCCGCGTCATCAAACGATGCGCGCGCTCCTCGATTGGAGCCATGACTTGCTGAAAACCGCGGAGCAAACGCTGTTTCGCCGCCTGGCGGTGTTCGCGAACGGCTGGACGCTGCAGCAGGCCTGCGCCGTGTGCGGATCGGGCGTACCCGAATGGGAGATCGTCGACGCGCTGTCTTCGCTTGTGGACAAGTCGCTCGTCGTTGCGTCGGTCGGCGCCTCGAGCGAACGCTTTAAAATGTACGAAACGACACGCGAATATGCGTTGGAGCAGTTGGGCGCAAGCGGGGAGAGGGCGGCGCTCGAACTGGCGCACGCCCACTACTTCACGCTTTTCGCAGAAGAAAAGGACTCGGCGTGGGAGGGCACGCCGACGGAATCTTGGTTTGATGAAATGCTGCCTGAGGAAGACAACTTCCGCGCGGCTCTGAATTGGGCGCTGGAACGGGCAAATGACCATGAAACCGGCATCCGGCTCGTGTCGTATCTGCCGCGTTTTTGGTGGACGGGCGCTCGCCAAGCGGAAGGCATGCGGTGGTACGAAGCGGCGTTTAGGACGGTCGATGTGTGTCCGACGCCGGCGTCGACGATTGCGCGTCTGCGGTACGGCCTTGGAGTGCTGAATTCGACGACGCTGATGCGTCGTGACGCGCGCGAAAATGCCGAGCGCGCCGTCGAACTCTCACGCGACGGCGAGGATAGACGGCTGTTTGGCTGGAGCCTACTGGTGCTCGGCGTTGCGTGCGCGCTGATGGACGATCCGCGCGCAGGACGAGGCCATTGCGCAGAAGGCCTAAAGATTGCAGAGGCCTTACAGGCGACACGCTTGCACGCGTGGCTGCAATGGGCGCAAGCGCTCAACGATGCCGCTGCCGGTCTCTTCGCTGACGCACGCGCGGAACTTGCGCCGCAGGCGGAAATTGCAAAGCAACTCGGCGACGATCTGCTGCTCGGCCTCGTGTTTATTTACGCCGGCATCGTCGAACTAGGCGCCGGCGACGGGGACGCTTCGCTGAAATACACGCAAGACGCGCTCGAATTATACCGGCGCAAAGGCGACCGCATCGGCGTGGCGCTTGCGTGGTCCAACATCGCTCCCTGCTGCTTATCGCTGCAGCGCATGGAGGATGTCCGCGACGCAGGCCGCCAAGCGTTGCTGTACGCGCGGGACGCGTACAACTCCAGACTCATCGTCATTGCGATAGAATATCTTGCCGCGGCCGACGCCGATGCGAGTTCTGTGCGCGCCGCCCGTTTGATCGGCTACGCGGACGCATGGTACGGCCGTTCCGGAACGCCGCGGGATCTCTCCGAACGTGCAGCACAACAATGGACCATGGCGAAGTTGGAAAGCACCCTTCCGCAAGATCTACTCGAGCGTGAAAAGGCTTGCGGAGCAAACCTTTCCGATGCACAGGCAATGGAGCTGGCACTATCCGAGCGCGATTCGGCAGCGACGGTCATATCTCGATAGCCACGCGTCACTTCGCCTCGGAAGGGAACTCGCGTTCGGCCCCGCCCAAGGCGCCAAAGTCCCGAACGACATGAACATCTATCCGGACGCCGGTCACGGCTTCGCCGCTGCCAAAAGAGCTTCGCTTCGGAGGACTCTTGGCGGCGCGCTATAGCGTTCTTACGAGCGCATTTGGCCTGATCTATCGCGGCGACGACGAGCAGCATGGCGTCACCGTCGGTTCTGCCGTGTCGGGGAAATACCGCGAAACCCTCCTCGGTCGTTCCAAAGCCGTGTTGCGGGAGCGAGTGTGTGCGCCATGCATCGAAGGAAAGGCGTGCGCCGTACATGAAGCGCGGATAGATGCTTCCCATCGCATTGCTGTACGCGCTTGTCATGCCCGTGCCTTCGCCGTCGCCGACACCGCTGTGCGACCGCCGGCTCGGCGTTTATCAGCCGCAAAGCGACGATCCGGTACCGATCTCGACGCGGCCGCTTATCGATCCCGATTCTATTCGTGTCGTCGTGCACGTTTGGGTGGACGAGACCGGCAAATTGTCACGGGCTCAGATTACGAACTCCAGCGGCAATCAGCGGCTCGATCGGGCTGCGATTGAAGCGGCGAAGAACAGCCGTTATGCTCCGAGGATCTTAGACTGCTCTGCCGTCCCTTCCGATGGGTACTTCGTCGTCACTTTTCAGTCTTAGCGCCGCTCTCTACGATCCGAGGAAAGTTAACGTTCTAAGCGGCTCCGCTCAACTCGATGACGCGCGGCCGCAAGTGCAGCCGCTGCAAGACGCCTTCGTAGTCTTCGGGTTTCACATCGCTCCACTTCTTGTCCAGAAGCGCCAGCAGTGCCGCTTCGACGACGTTCGTTCCGAACGAGCGCCCTTGAAACTCGGGCGTCGTCGTAATGAGCAACTTGACGCCGCGTTTGCGCAATTCTTCGACGTCGCTCTGCGTCACGGTGTTCGTAAGAACGATCTTGCCTTGCAGATCGTCCGG
The DNA here is from genome assembly GCA_963714015.1 of Vulcanimicrobiota bacterium. Classification (GTDB taxonomy): domain Bacteria; phylum Vulcanimicrobiota; class Vulcanimicrobiia; order Vulcanimicrobiales; family Vulcanimicrobiaceae; genus DASRDE01. Next base: position 160,357 of record OY970223.1, read on the forward strand.
CATGAACTGCCGCATGAAGTGAAAGTCGCCCGCGATGATGTCGGCATCGTGATAGTACTGCGGATACTTGGGCTCCGGCGGTTTGTCTTGCTTCTTCCCGGTCGGATAAAAGAATTGAAACGGCAGCTTGCACGCGTCGGGGAGATACTTCTCGGCCATCTCCTCGAACTCGTGTAGACCTTTGACCGGTTTGTCGAGATCGAGCGCAAAAATGAAGTCGCCGAAGAGTACGTCGGCGCCGGCGTCGACGAGCGCCTGGGCCATGCCGAAGCGGTCGAGCGCGCTCACCATCAGCACTTTCTTGCCTTTGAGATCGATGTGAAGGTCTTCTTGCATGAAGCGCACTGCTTCGCGTTCGAGCGTGTTCTTCAGGCCGCTGCCGTCGACCACGGGCGTTACTTTCGCGGCTTCCAGCAAGCGCACTCCGTCGCGTAATGCATAGCGGTGCTTCCCGGCATACAGATACACGTCGATGCCGCCCAAGCCGATGGCGTCGACTTTGCCGTCTAGTTCGTGCACCTTCGCGATAGCCGCGTCGAGTTTGCCATCGGTTCCCACGCGCGAAATATCGAACGTCTCTCCGAGCAAATCCACCATCGCGTGGTGGTCCCGCGAACTGCTCCCCAATGAAACGCTCACTACGCGTTTCATTTGAAAAGGCGCTCCGGCCTAGCCTGCGCGCCCCCCACGCTAAAGCGTGGGGCCCCCATTTCCGCAAGGCGCCTCATGCGTTCTGCCACTTCAAAGCCTCCCCGAGGGCGCCGGAAAGATCAGCGCACACACGGGTGAGGCGCTCCGGCCTAGCCTGCGCGCCCCCCACGCTAAAGCGTGGGGCCCCCATTTCCGCAAGGCGCCTCATGCGTTCTGCCACTTCAAAGCCTCCCCGAGGGCGCCCGCGGGATCGGGATTTGTCCGGCGCTTTTCGGCGGCGGCACGGGTTGCCGCGATTTGTTCAGGTGTGATTGCGGCGTCGAATGCGCGCATGTCGGCAAGCGTGAACCCGCACCGCGTCGCCATCCGCTCGATCTCGATCACTTTTTCGAGCTCGATGCCGCGGCCGAGCGTATACGACTCCAAGCGGTTTTCCAGCGCGAGCACCATGGTCTCGCTCATGCATGCCAGCGCGGTGCGCGGCGGCAAATTCGTATCCCAGTCCAGACCCGGTTCGCGGACGCGCTCGAAACGCACGTTACCGGGAACGAGCATGTTTCCGCCTTCGGTCACGAGCACGTCGGGGCGGTCTTGGGCGACGCGGCGGCTGACGTCATGCGGCAGCGAGAGTTCGCAGACAACGGCGCCCGTTTGAAGATCTTCGGGTTGAATGACCTCTTGCGTGGAACTGGTCGCAGTCAGGATCAGCTGACCTTGCCGCACTGCTTGGGAAATGTCCGTCGTGAACGAAGAACTGCACGGTAGATCCGCAGCGATCGATTCGTGAAATTTCGCGAGGCGCGTGTTGTTGCGCGCGACCATCACGACGTGCTTGACCTTCGGCGCGATGAGCTGCACGCACGCGGAGCCAATCGAACCTGTTGCGCCGACGACGACCGCGGTGGACTCTGCCGGATCGACGCCCATCTCGCTCGCGCCGCGGAATAAACTTTGAATGCCGGCAGAAATCGTCAGTGAATTGCCGGTCGTTACCGGAATCGGCGAGCGCTCCGCGACCGTAATGCCGCCGTCGCCCACGACGCCGGTGAACGCACCCAAGCCCGCTACCTGCGCTCCGAGTTCGGCGCCAATTTCGATGGCGCGCAGTATGCGTTTGTAAACTTCCTCGCGCGGAAACTCCATGATCTGTTCGGGGAACAGCGCCGCGGAGACGAACCAGCCTTCGGTTTCGCGGCCGTCGGGCGTTCGCACGCCCGTAACGTGCACGGCGGCCCACGGCGGCATCCACTCCATGATCTTGCGGATAATCGCGGGGCTTTTGCCTTTGGCGCTCGGTTCGTATCGCTCGATGTCTTCGAGCGACAGCGGATGAACCACGAAGCAAAACTTCGGTGCCGCGTTTGCGCTCATCGTTCGGCCTCTTTTTTCAGAGCGGCGAGCATCATCTCGCTGTTCTCGCGCACCTTCCGCTCGAGCGTCGGACCGATCAGTTCGGCGAGCGTCGGTACGCCGAAGTCGAAGTCGACGCCGAGCATGACGTGCGTCTCGCCGCCGTTTTCGCTGAACGTCCAGGAGCCCTCAAATTTGTCCAAGTCGCCCTCGAGCAGTTTGTAGTCGATTCGCAGCCCCTCGTCGTCGAACCGGTCTTCTTCAATCCATTCGATCGGCGCCTCTTCGACGAGGGTCTTCCACCGCGAGAGCACGCGGTCCGGATGCCGCTCCAGAATGGAGATCGACTCCACGTCCGGCATGAACTGCGGAAAGCGCTCTTGTTCTTTAGCTGAATTCGTACACGGCACGAGCTGAAGCGGCGATCACGATGGATGTTTCGACGTAAGGCATTCGTTACAGGGCGCCGAGCTTCTCGCGAGCGGTTTCCAGCCCTGCCTGCAGCGCCGCGAGCGCGCGGTCGACCTCTTCGGAGGTAACCACGAGCGGCGGCTCCAGGCGAATGACGCGCTGCATGTTCAGTGTCCATGCAGCCGTTACGCCCCGCTTGACCATCTCCGGAATAATCCAGCCGCCGTAGCCTTCGCTCGTGAGTTCGATGCCTGCGAGCAACCCCAAACCACGCGCCTCCTTGACGATCTCCGGATAACGCCGGGCGAGTTCATCGGCGCCCGCGAGCAGCTGCGCACCACGCTCTCGCGCATTGCGCACGAGATCGTCTTCCAAAAGCACGTTCATCGCTGCAAGCGCAGCCGCGCACGCAAGCTCGTTGCCGCCGAACGTCGAGGTGTGAATCACCGGATCCTTGGCGTAGGCCGCATTCCAGATGCTCGGCCGTGCAATGTACGCGCCGACCGGAATGATGCCGCCCGACAATCCCTTCGCCAGCGTCATCACGTCCGGAACGACGTCATCGCGATTGCAGCCGAAAAGGAATCCGCAGCGGCCAAGACCGGTTTGGACTTCGTCGGCGATGAAGAGCGCGCCGGTTCGATCGCAGATCTCGCGAACGCTGCGCAGATACCCGGCAGGCGGAACGTTAACGCCGCCCTCTCCTTGAACGGGTTCTACCACGAACGCCGCGGCGTCCCGGAGCGCCGCTTCCAACCCGTCGACGGAACCGAACGGTACGTGCTCGACGTCTACGAGCAATGGAGCGAAGGCGTTCCGAAAGTAGTCGCGTCCGCTCGCCGAAAGCGCGCCCAGCGTTTTGCCGTGGTAGGCATTGTACGTTGCGACGATCTTGCGCCGCTTCGTCGCGGCACGCGAGAGTTTTATTGCACCCTCGACGGCTTCCGTACCGCTGTTTGCGAAAAACGATATCTGAAGATCGCCGGGCGCGAGCTCGGCAAGGCGTTTGGAAGCGCGTCCGAGCATGACGTTGAACATCGTCTTGCCGGAGAGCGACATCAACTCCATCTGCTCTTTGACCGCTGCGATCACTTTCGGGTGACTGTGACCGAGCGTAAAGACGCCGTAGCCGCCGGCGAAGTCCAAGTACGCTTTGCCGTTATGATCCCAAATCGTGCAGCCTTTCGCGCGAACTTCGACCGGGCTTCCGGAGACTTTCATGACTCGCGCGAGCGGCGGATTCACGTAATTCTTGTAGTTCTCGTACGTCTCGTCGTACAAGTCTTGACCGGCACTTACCGCGAAAGCGATACTCTCGGTCATGCGGCTGCCGCGCGTTCGAGCGACGCGATGGTTTCCTCGACGACCGCGACGACGTCGGCCGCGCGATCCAAGTGCATAATGCGCTCGCGAAGAACGGCGGCGTTTGGAATTCCTTTCAAATAGAGCGCCAGATGCTTGCGCATTTGCGGAACCGCGCGCGGCTCGCCCAATTCGTCGACCATCGTCCTATAGTGCACGTGAATCGCGTAGCGCAGCCGATCGGCAGCGCTCGGCACGGGCTGTTCGGGGCGGCCTTCCATCAGGTCCCGGATTTGCGAGATCAGCCACGGATTCCCCAGCGTCGCGCGCCCCAGCATGATCGCGTCGACGCCGCTCTCCCGCATTCGCCGCATTGCGCTGAACGGTTCGTCCAGATCGCCGTTGCCGATAACGGGAATGTCGATCGCCTGCTTGAGCGCTTTGATGTGCTCCCAATCCGCGCTTCCTTTATAGAACTGTTTTGCGGTACGGGCGTGGAGCGTCACCGCCTGGATCCCCACGCGCTGCGCGCGGCGCGCGACTTCGACGTACACGATCTCCGCCTCGCTCCAGCCTAAGCGCATTTTCATGGTGACCGGACAATCCACTGCGCGCACCACGGCATCCATGATCCGCTCGCAGCGCTCGACGTCCCGCAGGCAAGCCGAGCCGCCGTTGATCTTGGTGACCTTCGGTGAGGGGCAGCCGAAATTGATGTCCACGATGTCGGCGCCGCACTCCCGCACGACCTTCGCCGCCTTGGCCATCACCTCGGGATCGTCACCCCAAAGCTGCGTGCTGACCGGCTTCTCCAGTCCGTGCTGATCGATCATCTCCATCGTGCGCTTTGCGCTCGAGGCGTACTGGAGCGCATTTGCGGAGACGAACTCGGTCACGGTGAGCCCCAAACCGAACGGCTTATAGAGCGCCCGCATCGTGCGGTTGGTCACGCCGGACATCGGCGCCAAAATCAGCGGCGGCCAAATCCGGTGCGGGCCAATCGTTAAGGGAGCGACCGGACGAACGGTCTGAATTGGGTCGGCGCAAGCCATACGGAGCGAGTATAGCACGGGTTGTCATCGCCGAGCAGCAGCGCTTCGACGTAAGGCACGAAGCCTCGGGCCGCCCCAGGTGATCCGGGAGTCCGTCTTCATGACGACAGGGATTGGTAGTACCGGCGTAAGCCCAGCAGACTGAGGTGCGGATTGACTTCATAAACGATGTCGCTGTTGCGCGCAACGACGTCGGCCATGCCGCCGGTCGCGATCACGCGGGCGTCGGCGCCGAGCTCTTCGCGGAAACGGCGCACCAAGCTCTCCGTCTGGCCGACGAAACCGTAGACGATGCCCGATTGCAACGAAGATACCGTATCGGTGCCGAGCGCGCGCTTCGGAGCCTCCAGCGCAATTTGCGGCAACTTTGCGGTGCGCTCGACGAGTGCTTCGATCGAAGTGTTGATTCCCGGGGCGATCGCTACGCCGACGTATTCGCCCTGCGCGGAGATCGCCATGAAGACCGTCGCCGTTCCGTAACTGATCACGATTAAAGGCGCGCCATAGCGCTCGCGCGCACCGATGGCGCATGCGACCAAATCGGCGCCTACTTCACCGGGCCGCTCGGTGCGGATCGCCATGAGGTTCTGCCTGTGCGCTTTGAACAATTGCGGCGCACAACCGAAATAGCGCGCCGAAGCTTGCTCGAGCACGTTGTCGAGTTGCGGGACCACGCTGGCAATCACGACCTCTTCGACGTCCGAATGCTTCAGATTTGCGGTCGCGAGGAGTTGCGAGAAGAACACGCCGTACTCGTCGGCAGTGCGGCGCGAATCCGTCGTGACGCGCCAAAATTGCAAGAGCTCGCCGCCGCCCGGCTCGAAGCAGCCGAGCTTGGTTTCGGTGTTGCCGACGTCAATGACGAGAAGCACGTAATTCCTCGATGCAGTCGAGAAGACGCGCAGCAAGCACGCTCTTTGAAGCCGATCCAAGCTCGCGGCGCCCCTCGCGTCCCCACAATACCGTCAGCTCGTTCGTCTGCGCGCCGAAGCCGCGGTTCCCCGAAACGTCGTTCACGGCGATCGCGTCGAGATTCTTACGCGCAAGCTTCTCGCGAGCATTGGACTCGTGGTTCTGCGTCTCGGCGGCAAATCCGACGACGAAACTCCGTCCTTTGTTTTTCGCGATCTCCGCCAGCACGTCGGGATTTCGAACCATCCGGACGTTTTGATCCTCGCCGGTCTTCTTGACCTTCTGTTCTTCGCGACGTTCGGGACGCCAGTCCGAAACTGCCGCCGTAGCGACGATCAGATCGGCGCCGCGCGCGTGCTCGAGAGCCGCCTGCAGCATTTGCTCGGCGTTCTCAACACGCACGGTCCGCGCACCGGCCGGCGGATCCAAATGGGTCGGGCCCAAGATCAGCGTGACATCGGCGCCGCGCAGGGCTGCTTCCCGCGCCAAGGCGATTCCCGTTTCGCCCGTCGCCGCATTCCCGACGAACCGCACCGGATCGAACGCTTCGCGCGTCGGACCGGCGGTGATTGCGACGCGCAGTCCCGCTAATGATTGCGATCGCGCGAGCGCGGCTTCCAGCGCGTCAATCAGCGCTTCCTCCGATGCCAGGCGTCCTACTCCATGCTCGCGTTCGGCCAAGAACCCGCGCTCCGGCTCGACGAACTCGCACCCCCGCTCGCGCAGCGCACGCAGGTTCTCTTGCGTTGCGGGATTGCGAAACATCGCATCGTTCATTGCGGGCGCCAGGACGATCGGAATTCGCGCCGCAAGCAGCGCGGTCGTGAGCAGGTCGTCCGCGATGCCGTTCGCGAGCTTGGCGATGACGTTCGCCGTTGCCGGAACGACCAGCGCGACGTCGGCTTCGCGCACGAGCCGGATGTGCGGAATGCGCTCCGGCGCGTCCCACAATGAGGTGTACACGGGGCGCGCGGTCAAGGATGCGAACGTGAGGGGCGCAATGAAACGCTCCGCTTCAGCCGTCATGACGACGTCGATAATCGCTCCGCGTTGGACGAGCGTACTGGTCAATGCGGCGGACTTGTATGCGGCGATGCCGCCCGTCACGCCCAGCAGAATGCGCGCGCCTACAAGCCCCTTCATGACGTCTCAGCCGCAGCGTACAGATTGTCGATGAGCCGCGTCGTGCCGAATCGCGCCGCTCCGATGACGAAAGCCGGATGCGAGAGCCGCGCGAGAGGCGCGAACGTCAGCGCATCGACGACGTCCAGATAATCCCACTTGCCCGGCGCCTGCAGTTGGCGCGCTGCGTTCGCACGCGCCGCGGACGCATCGTCGCCGGCGCGCAAACGCTCGAGCATTACGGTCAGCGCTCGATGCAGGCTCGGCGCGGCCGCGCGCTGCTCGCCGGAAAGGTACGCGTTGCGGCTCGACATCGCCAAACCGTCCGGCTCGCGAACGGTCGGCACGATCTCGACCTCGATTGCCAAATCGAGATCGCGCAGAACTCTGCGAAGAACTGCGGTCTGCTGCGCGTCTTTTTGTCCGAGAAAGAGCACGTCAGGCCCTACGACATGGAGAAGTTTCGTCACCACGGTAGCTACCCCGCGGAAGTGCGACGGACGAACGGCGCCTTCAAACGTCGTCCCCAATTCGCCGACCTCAACGTAAGTGGAGAACCCGGGCGGATACATGTTTATAGTGGATGGTGAGAAAAGCGCGTCGACCCCTGCGGCTTCCAGCCTTCGCGCGGTCCGCGTCGAAGTCGCGCGGATAGCGTTCGAAATCTTCGTCCGCACCGAATTGCGCCGGATTGACGAACACGCTGACCGCCACCGACGCGCAGCGTTCGCGGGCCGCGCGGACCAGGCTCAGGTGACCTTCATGGAGAGCACCCATCGTCGGCACAAAACCCATCGGACGCCCAAGCCGGGCCAGGCCCTCACGAGCGGCGGCGGCCGTCTCGTAGACCCGCATCGCGCCTAGCGCTTCGTCACCCGTAAAACCGTTCGCCCCACTTGAAACGGCGTACCGATCTGCAGCGGTTCTTCGTCGGTAACCGGACGATTGTCGACGCGGGTCCCGTTCCTGCTCTCTAGGTCGCAGAGCAGCAGAGTGCCGGCCTGCGATCGAAGCCGCGCGTGCCTGCGGGAAACGTAGCGGTCCAGCGTGATGCATGCGTCGGCGAGCGTTTCGTCGCGACCGATGACGATCTCGTCCTCGAACGGCCATGTTTTGCCGTCGAGGGGACCGCTCAGCACCTCTAAGAGATAGGTGGCGGACATGGCGCAGGCGCTTTCATTCTCGCTCTTTCGGCGTCCTCTACAGTAGCCGAGCCGGCTGCGGACGAAGGACCGCGGCAACGGTTGGCGCACACTGGGTATGATGCTTATTCCGGGGCATTAACAATTCCATGACACCGGACGATATTCAGTAAGTGACGTTATGGACATCGGAACCGGGCACTGAGGCGGAACGGATGAACGACAGGATCGACGAGTTGCTGCATCTCATTGAGGTCGAGCCCGACGCACTGCGCGAGGCCGAATTCATGCAGGCGCAAGCGATTCTCGACACGATGATCGGCAAAACTATTACCACTGCCGAAATCGAAGAAACGCGGATCGTAGTCACGACGTCCGACGGCAACAAATACTTTTTCTACGGATTCTTAGGAGAAGGCAGCTAGCAGCCGTCTAGGCTCGCGTTTTTTGCTGAAGACCGTGGATGAACTCCACGATGGCGCTCTGATCGGCTGCGGCGATCTGCGTAAACGCCACACCATGCGCGAACTGTTGTTTTCCCGCATCGAAGAACGATAGCACGACGCGCGCGCGGATCATCATCTCGCGTTCGTCGTCGGGGAGCGTAAACCGCAACGTCACGTTTTGTCCGGGAGCTCAAATCGTTTTTGGTAATGACGCGCACGCCGCCGCCGCTCAAATCGACCGCATTACCGTACATCACGAGTTCACCGCCCGGAACGATGACCGTTACGGGGAAATCGACAGGAGCCCTAAAGAAGCGCCGCTGTTGCGGAGTGCCGGATTGATCGGTAGTCACTACGGCTCTATCGTTCTTGAGAAGTCCGGTTCGCCCTGCGTCATTCGGCAACGGCTCGCGCGGCAATGAGGGCGCCCAGCATCGAATGTTCGGCCATGACGCCGCCTTGCAAATAGACTTCGTACGGCTCGCGCAGGGGCGCGTCGCACGAGAGTTCGATTGTGGCGCCGCCGACGAACGCCCCGCTGGACATGATGACGGGATCGACGTATCCCGGCACGGCTCCGGGCTCGGGTCGAAACTGCGCGTTTACGGGCAGCGCCGTTTGTAAAGCCTGGGCAAAGCGCCGGAGACTTTTGCGCATCTCCCAAACGCACGGACTGCACGATGTCCGTGCGCGTGTCCCCCGGCTGCGGGTCCACCTCGTACCCCAGCGCGGCGAAAAGCGCAGCCGCAAAATCGAGCCCGCGCAGCGTCTGTTCCACGATCATCGGCGCGATGAACAAGCCTTGGATCAACGCGCGCCCAAAGCCGAGCGTCGGTCCCAGCGCGTCGCCCAATCCGGGCGCGTACAAGCGCGCGGCAACGCGTTCGATCAAATCCTCGCGGCCGGCAACGTAACCGCCTGCAGGCGCAAGCGATCCGCCCAAGTTTTTGATCAGCGATCCCATCACCAAATCAGCGCCGGCATGCGTGGGCTCCCGAGACTCGACAAGTTCGCCGTAGCAATCGTCCACCAGAATTGCAACGTCCGGACGCAGTCGTTTCGCGAGCGAAAAGATTCGCTCGCACTGCGTTACGTCGACGGACGGTCGAGGGGCATAACCGCGCGATCGCTGGACGAACATGGTCGCGACGCGCGGATCTTCCAGCTGCTCTGCGATCGACTGCTCGTCGAACAACGCCGGGCTTGCCGATCGCAGTGCAACTTCGCGATAGATCGCGCCGGTCGACGTCAAGCAATGCGGTGCCTGCGCGATCGCATTGTGCAGCGTATCGTAAGGCCGGCCGGTCACGCTCAGCAGAACCTTGCCCGGAGGAGTGCATGCAAAGAGCGCAGCAACGATTGCGTGCGTTCCGCTGACGAACGACAGCCGAGCCAGCGCACGAGGCACGCCGAATATTCGCGCCAACAGGGACTCGTAACGCTCCCGCGCCGCATCGTCGTAACCGTAACCGGTCGATCCCGCGAGATCGTGCTCGGCGACGCCTTCTTTCAGGAAGGCCGCCAAGACGTTGGCCTTTACTCGATCTTGCGCCGGATATTTCAAGTCGCGGGTCCGGGCGTGCGCGAGAAGCGCCGCATCGCGTACGTCGCCGCGGATGCCGAAGCGGTCGCAAAGAATCTCGATCACGCGTTGGCGCGAGCTTCGTGTTGTTCGTATGCGCGAACGAACGGCAGGTACAGCACCGTCGCGACCACTAGGTTCACGCACACGAGGCCGATCGCGCGAACGTCCGAAGTCGCCAAATACGTCGAAGCGAACGTCGGAATACTCGACGGAATCCACAGGGCCGGCCGTGCTACCAGCCCGCCGGCGATTGTGAAGTAGGAGATCGTTGCCAAAACGATTGGCACGACGACGAACGGAATCGCGAGGAACGGGTTCAACACGATCGGTAATCCGAACACGAGCGGTTCGTTGATGTTGAAGAGCGCGGGCACTAAGGTCAAGCGTCCGACTTTACGCAGGCGATCCACCTTGCTCATCGCAAGCAATACGACGAGCGGAAGCGTCGCGCCCGCGCCCCCGGGAAAGACGAACAGGAAGAGCGAGACGACGACGATATGCGGCAGCGGCTGGTGCACGTCGAAGGCGGCGGTATTCTGCTGCTGAAGCGCCAGATATACGGGCGTTACGATCGCGGCGAGCGTCGCGGGTCCGTGAACGCCGAAGATCCACAACACCGTTTCCGCCAGCGTTATGACGATCAGCGCGGCATACGTGTCGCCCAGCCGCCCCATCGGTGCCAGCGCCCAAATCAATGCGTTGCCGAGCGAGAAGTGTACGTCGAAAAGGGCCGCTGTCAACAAGATCGCGAGTGCGGCGGCGAGCGTCTGCGCGATGAGCCGCGGTCGAATGACGCGCTGCAGCAATACGCTGGCGCCCGCGATCCCAAGCGCGACGATCAGCGCGAGAAAAAGTCCACTCTGCCCAACGCGTCCCAAATAGGCCAGCGGATCCGCATAGGTGACGGGGCGTGGCAATGCGAGGGTGAACGCGACGAAGGTTCCGGCAACGAGTATTCCACGCTTCAGGTTGAGCTGCAGCGCAAGCCGGTACGGCAGAACGATTGCCAGAGTGACCGCCATCACGCCGAACGCCGGCAGCTCGGCCAGCGAGATTCGATCGAGCAAACTTGAGAAAAATGGCCGATGCACCGGGACGACGGCCATGAAAAAGATCAGGCCGGCGACAAGACCGATGATGCTCCACGGCAGCGCGTCGCGCACGGCAACCATGGCCGGAGCATCGCCAAAAGCGCGCAAGACCGGCACCACGCGCCGGTCGAACCAGATAAAGCTAGAGTTTGCGAACCACGGCCTCGACGCGGCCGACGATCGTGACATCGTTCGAATAGATTGGCGCCATCGACTGATTCTCCGGCTGGAGCCGCACGCGCCCGTCTTCCTTGTAAAAGCGCTTCACCGTAGCCTCGCCGTCAAGCATCGCAACGACGATCTCGCCGTTATTCGCGCTTTTCTGCGGGCGTACGACGATGAGATCGCCGTCCAGAATAGCCGCGTCGACCATCGAGTCGCCCTGAACTCGCAACATGAAGCCGTCCGAGCTGCGCGTGAAGGAGGCCGGCAGCACGAATTCACCTTCGACGTTCTCCTCGGCCGTAATCGGAACGCCGGCTGCCACTTTGCCGATGACGGGCATTACGATCGTTTCAGGCGCCGGCGGCCCGGGGGGGTTCATCTGGCTGCGCAAGGCGCGCGGTTTGGTGGGATCGCGGCTGATCAGCCCGTGCTTTTCGAGCGACTTGAGGTGCGCGTGGATCGTCGAGGACGAGGAAAGGCCGACGCGCTCGCCGATCTCGCGGACCGACGGCGGGTAGCCCCGCTCGGCCGTGAATTGTCGGATAACGTCCAAAATGCGGCGCTGCTTTTCCGTGGCTTGCTGCATGCTCCCCCTGCCTTAGCCGCCGGGGCCCGCAAAAGGACACCCGTATGGCACAAGTTCCTGGTAAACCCTATCACAAATGCGCCTGCATGGCAAACATATGTTCGAGAACCCCTTGACACTACGCGAAAAGGCTGTGGTAAAATCTAGGGGACGAACAAGCGTTTGGCACAACATATAGGCAGGGTAGTATACCAAACACCAGTTCGTCGCAAGATATAGTCGAGGAGAAAGCCATGGTCAAGCGTAGACGATTTACCCTGATGCCGCTCATCACCCTGGCGACCCTGAGCGCCGTCGTGACCGTTCCGGCTCTCTCGGGTATGCATCTCTACGCGGCAACGCCTCAGCATTTTGCCACGATAGTCGTCCATTCCGGAGACTCCCTTTGGAGCATCGCCTCAACCCATACGTCCACCGGTAACGACGTCCAAGAGACCGTCGATCGCATCAGCGAAGTGAACCACCTTACCACCTCCGCCATCGAGCCCGGACAGCGCCTTCGCGTCCCTGAGTGAGCGCGTAAAAACAAAAAAAGGACCGCACCCTCCCGCGGTCTTTTTTATTCTCTTCCGGGGAGAGACGCTTGCGCACTGCCGCGGGCCAACCGGAAGAAACCTTGACGAGCAGCGCCGAAGCGATGTCCATGAGATTTCAGAGATGGAACCGTTCGCTTTGCGCAGGCTTGCTCGCCGCTCTAGCAGCGGCACTGCCTTTTTCTGCCGGCGCAGCAACGATCGATCCGGCTTTGCTGCACCCGGGTACGCTGACGGCGCAAGCGCCTGCAAAGTACGACGTTACGTTCAAAACGACCGCCGGCACGTTCGTGGTTCACGTGACGCGGGCATGGGCGCCGCACGGCGCCGATCGGTTTTACAATCTGGTGAAGCATGGATTTTACAACGGAGCAGCGTTTTTTCGTGTGCTGCCCGGCTTCGTCGCGCAATTCGGACTGAGCCCGGATCCCGCGGTAAACCAAGTTTGGGCGAATGCGACGATCCCGGACGATCCCGTGGCGACGAGCAATCGCGCGGGTTCCGTCACGTTCGCCGATTCCGGACCCAATTCACGCACGACGCAGCTCTTCATTGATTTTGCGGATAACAAACGGCTCGACGGTCTGGGATTCGCGCCAATCGGGAGCGTGAGCTCCGGCATGAATATCGTACGCAAACTGTACGGCGGTTATGGCGAGCAGCCGAACCAAGACGCCATCACGGCGTCGGGCAGCAGCTACCTGCAGCAAAACTTTCCGAAACTCGATCGTATCATCTGGGCGAAGATCCCCTCGCGCTCAAACGTCAGCGGAAAGTAACTATACTAAGAGAGCAGGGTTCGGTCGAGTGCGTGGCCCCAAGGGCGCCGTCGCCGCAACGCTAACGGAGGATACGCAATATGCCCGGCCGGTCAACGCTGTCTTTGTGGGCGGGAGAGGAAACTCCGCAGCCGTTTGGAGCTTCGCAAGTTCCAATCGTTCAAAGCATCACGTTCGGATTTCCATCAGTGGAAGAGTGGCTCGCCGTGGCGACCCATGGGCAAGCCGGCCACATCTACTCTAGAAACACCAACCCGACTGTCGCGACCCTGGAAGAAAAAATCCGGCAGCTCGAAGACGCCCAAGCCGCCACGAGCTTCTCTTCGGGAATGGCGGCGATCAGCAACACGCTGTTCGCATTGCTGGCGCCCGGAAACCGCGTCGTCGCCGTTCAGGATACATACGGCGGAACGAATCAGCTCTTCATCGATTTTTTGCCCAAAGCCGGTATCGACGTCGTCCTTTGCGAGACGAGCGATGATGCCGTCGAGCAGGCGCTGCACGACGGAGCGCAGGTCTTGTACGTTGAATCTCCGACAAACCCGACGCTCAAGGTGCTCGACATCGAGAGGCTCGCGCGCGCCGCGCATGCTTCGGCCGCATTATGCGTGGTCGATAATACCGTCGCTACGCCCATTAACCAGCGCCCGATAGCACTGGGCGCCGATCTCGTGATTCACAGCGCTTCGAAGTTCCTCGGCGGACACGGAGACGCGCTCGGCGGCCTGGTATGCGGCACCGAGGATTTGATTCGGCAGATCTTCCACTATCGCGAGATAACGGGGGCTGCGCTCGATCCGTTTGCGGCGTACTTACTTTTGCGCGGCATGAAAACGCTATCCATTCGCGTCGAGCGCCAAAATGCCAGTGCGCTGGCCATCGCGCAATTTCTCGAGGAGCATCCTGCCGTCGAGCGCGTCTTTTATCCCGGTCTTCCGTCGCACTCGCGGCACGCCGTGGCAAAACGTCAGATGTCGGGATTCGGCGGCATGCTGAGCTTCATGCTGAAGGAAGACGGGCCCAAAGCGGCTGGTGTGCTCGATGCGCTGCAATTTGCTCATCGCGCTGCCTCGCTGGGGCACGTCGAGACGGTGGCCGGATTACCGTCTACGACCAGTCACGTGGAGTGTTCGGCGGAAGAACGCGCCGCTATGGGCATCCCGGAAACGCTCATTCGCTACTCGGTCGGCATCGAAGACGTAGACGACCTCATCGGCGATTTGCGCAAAGCGCTCGGTTAGCCATCCACGGTGCCCGGTGCCCCCCGGAGTATTTCTCGATCTGTTAAGCGCGAAGCGGATCCATGGCGTTTTGCAACGAGGGAACGCGAACGCCGCAAGTACGAGCGCCCGAGATTGCATGCTCGATCGGCGTCTGCCAACAGTTGGCGGGTTCCGAGCGTCTTATGAGTGTGGCATTTACCATCGAGGCTTCGCTCGTAGAGGCGGCCCGTTCACAAGCCGGCGCATTGGAAGCGCTGATCGGCGCGGTTTGGCCTGACGCATATCGTCTGGCGTACGGGATTCTCTACGACCGCGGTTTGGCGGAGGATGCGGCGCAAGAGGCGTGCGCGGCGATGGCAATGTCGCTGAATTCGCTCAATCGGCCCGAAGCTTTTCGTTCGTGGTTTTGCCGCCTGGTCGTCAACGAGTCGATCAGCGCGAACCGCCGGCGCCGCGAGGTGGCTGCGCCGCCTGATGAGATATGTATTGCGGCCGCGCCCGATTCCACGGACGCTCTTGACTTGGCGATTGCGATTCGCGCGTTATCGCCCGAACAGCGTGCGATCGTACTGCTTCATTATTTTGCCGGTTTGAACAGCCGAGAGATCGCGGAGGCGGCGCGCATCCCCGCCTCGACCGTGCGATTCCATCTCATGAAGGCGCGCAACGCGCTTCGCCGCGCACTTGCCGATTCGACTGCATCATCATCTTCGGAGGCCTTTTCAAATGCTCACGGACTTGCAGATTCGTAACGCAGCGGACGTGCTGTGGCGGTCGATCGACGTACCGCCGCTGCCCATGCCCCACATCAAACAATCGATGGAACGGCGCGGCGCGAAAGCCCTCGGATCGCGCACACCGCGACTCTCGCGTCCGGCACTAGCCTTTGCGGCTATCGTCTTCGCCGCGCTTCCGCTTCTCGCGTATTCGATCGTCTCGTACCAGACTCGTTCGCGCCAAGCGCTCGAAGCACGCGGCGGATGGGCACCGCCGCCGCCGCCCGCATCGCTATTCGCGCGCCTGAAGCCGAAGGATGTTACGCTGACGCAAGCGCGACTTGGGCTGACGTTTGCGCTTTTGCCGCCGGCGGGTGTGCCGAGCGACGCGCGGCTATCGAAGATCGAACTCGGCGCCATCGGCCTCTACAACCGCGCGACGAAGGCGTGGCAACTCGGGCCGAACGAGGTCGTATTCCGATACGACCGTGGCCGCAGCCAATTTTTCAACGTCCTCATTCAACGGTATGACGCATCGGATTTACCCGGGCGGTACATATTCGAGGATGTGGGACCCGACCGCAAGGGCAATCCGGTACTCATTCGATACGACCAGTTCGCCTGGCGAAATGGCGATCAGATGACCCAGGCCACCACCAGCGCTGCGATCAACGATCGCGCCATCCAGGAAATCGCGCGCGCAATGCACGGCACGATGCTGCAGTTGCGGTGGCCGAACAGCGACGCCGCGGCCGGCACACTGCACGTCATCCGGTAACTGGGCGCGAAGCCACACCCCAGAATCGGCGTCAATGGGCCTTAGCCTCGCCTAAGGCGATCGCCGCTGCGCGGCCGTGGCTAAGTGCTGCGCCCTCGTCTGAAAGCTGTGCCAGTTCCTGTTCGGGGAGCATCCCGCGCAGCGCCGCATCGTAGCGCTCGCGAATGCGTCTCGAGGCATGCTGAGAATCATACTGCATTCGTTCGAACGCGCGCTTGGTGTACGCGGCGATTCTCGCTCCGGTGACGGCGTCGCCTTCCAGCGTGCGGGCGAATCCGAGGTTCTCGATTGCGCGCACCGACATGACGCTCTCCGCATGGACGCCCGCGTCGCGCAGAATGGCGCATCCGATTTCCGCAGCCTCTCGGGCACGGCCGGAAAAAGCCAAATAGCCGCAGAGGTCGACGCGCTGCATCAAAGCGGCCAAACGAAATTTCGTGTCTTCGTTCGGCGGGATCGTTTCCTTTAAAATGTCGATCGCGCGCGAGACGTTTCCGCGCAGAAATTCGATATCTGCGATATTCAGATCGCAAATCATGACGTTGTCCGCATCGCCGGCCTGGACTTGCGAACGCCGCGTTATCTCAAAGGCTTGCACGGCCCCCTCGTAATCACCGCACGCAGCGCAAACCAAGCCCTTCGTACTCATGAGTACCATCTGCAGCCGCGTCTCGCCGGGCGGCGCGACGGAGAACGCTTCGTCTATGGCGGCGCGCGCTTCATCGACTTTGCCGACCATTGCCGCGGCATACGCGTACGCGCGCAAACCGTTTGCAACGTACGCCGCCTTTCCGCACATGCGGGCGTACCGCAAGGCCTCCGATGCGGCGTGAAGTTGTCCCCTGGCGCCGGGCAGATACCGGACCTGCACCCACAGGCGATACTTCAGTTCGGGATGCGTATCGGGAATCAATGCGATGTAGCGGTGCAGAAACTCAATCGCTTCGTTGACGATATTCAGATGTCCCCAGACGCTCAGCACCGCGGCGGCGAGTTCTGCGCCGCGCAGCGGACTGTGCTCCAGACCGCAATTCAGAGCCGCGCGCAGGTCTTGCAGTTGCGAAAATACGGCGTCCCGGAACGGCACGCGATTGCCCGTGCGCTCCGCGCGTTCCAATTCGCCTTTGAAACGGTCGCGAAAATATTCGAGGTGCCGCTCCGCGGTTTGCTCTAGCGCTCCTGCCGCTTCGAGCTTTTCCCGGCAGTACGCGCGCGTCGATTCCAGCAGCCGATACCGCATGGGATCGGAGTCGGGCACGGTCGATACGAGCGATTTGTCGACCAGAGATTGCAGCATGTCGAGCACTTCGAGCTCGTCCGGAGGTTCGTCGCCGGCGACGGCGGCCGCGCCGTCCGCCGTAAACCCGTCTACGAAAATCGAAAGACGTCCAAATACCGATCGCTCGGCGTCCGTCAAAAGGTCGTAGACTCCAGTCGATGAGGGCGCGCAGCGTTTGTTGCCGGGGAAGCGTCGTACGCGCGCCTCCCGTAAGCATGCGAAAGCGCTCGTCGAGCCGATCGCGCAGCTGTTGCGGGCTCAGAATTTTGACGCGGGAGGCGGCAAGCTCTATGGCGAGTGGAATGCCGTCGAGGCGGTTGCAAACGTCCGCAACGATTGCCGCATTGCTCGGCGTCAATGCGAAGCGGTTGTTCGCCGCGGCCGCGCGGTCTGCGAAGAGTTGAGACGCCTGTTCCGGCGACAGTGAGGGGAGCCGGTACGTCGATTCGCCGGCAATTTGAAGACTCTGCCGCGACGTCGCAAGAACGCGGATATTTGGGCACTGATTGAGCAACGCCGAAACGACGCGGCTCACGGTATCGACGAGATGTTCGCAGTTATCCAAGATCAACAGCGCTTGCCGCTCTTTGAGCGCTGCCACGAGCGCCTCGAGCGGCTCCCCACCGCCCCCTGCCGTCGATGAAATCGCCTGCGCGATTGCGGGCGCCACGTAGTCGCCGCTGGTAAGCGGGGCAAGTTCGATGAACCAAACGCCGTCCGTCGCGCGGTCGATCAGATGGGCGCCGACTTGCAGTGCCGTGCGCGTTTTGCCTACGCCGCCTGCGCCGACAACCGTCACCAGCCGGTGCGCCGCAACGAGGTCCGCAATTTGCGCCACCTCTTCATCGCGCCCGATGAACGAACTGATCTGCTGCGGCAGATTGTTGGCCAGCGCGCTCATCGATCGAAGCGGCGGAAACTCGCTCCGCAAGCCGTCTCCAACGAGTTGGTAGACGCGTTCGGGCTGCGAAAGATCCTTAAGCCGGTGCGCCCCCAAATCGAGCACTTCCGGCATTGCATCCGCGTCCCTCAGGAGATCGCTCGTCGCACCGGAAAGCAGTATTTGGCCGCCATGCGCTATCGCCAGCAATCGAGCCGCTCGATTTACCGCGATGCCGAAAAAGTCTCCATCCCGCTCTTCGCAAGCACCGGTGTGAATTGCGGCGCGAACGAGCAGTCCGTCGATGGAGCTGAAGTCTTCGGTGCTTAGCGCGCGCTGCGCGGCGGTCATCGCCGCGACGGCATCAGCGGGCCGGGAAAACGCCGAATAAAACGCGTCTCCGAGGCACTTGAAGATGTGGCCGCCGTGCTCGCTAATTGCGGCGCGCAAGATCCCATCGTGGCGGCGCAGCGCCTCCTGCATCGCCGCCGCATTGCGATCCCACCGCACGGTGCTGCCTTCGATGTCGGTGAAGGCAAACGTCACCGCGGGCGCCGTCGCGGAAGCGGCGCGCTGCGAAAGACGTTCCGAAGACATCTGCATACCAGCGCCTCGGTGCCTTATTTCTACGCAGGAACGGCTTGGCCCGCGCGGCCGCTTAGCCGCTTTCCAAGCGGGCCCCTATCGACGAGGGGGTAGCTGAAGAAATTCGAGCCGTTGCCCACGTCGTCCCAACGAAATCCCTCAGGCAGGTTCAGGCGGTAGTCCATCTCCGTAAGAATTCGCAGCGACTCCTTGGTTGAGTCCGGATACTCGCCGCCCATTTCCAGATAAATTAGCGGCCTGTCTCGGGCAATCAACTCCCGGGCGCCGTCCAGTACGAACGGTTCGTAGCCCTCAGTGTCGATCTTTATGAGCGCAATGCGCCGCTCGCGCAGTTGCGTAACGTCGTCGAGACGCACTACTTGAACGGATTCCGATTGTGCGCCCGAGACGTCATGCGTCAGCGTGTCGTTTCCCGACGAGCCGGAGATCCGATTGAGTGTAAGCGTGGCAGGGCTCGAGCCGCAGCCCATATTCAGCGGAGTGACGCATCCGGAAAGTCCGTTTGCGTCGATGGTGCGAAGCAGCTTCCGAAACGTTCTCGGCGACGGTTCGAACGAAAAGATCCGCCCCGACGGGCCGGTAATGGACGCCATCAGGACCGTGGTCCACCCGAGGTTTGCGCCGACGTCGATTGCGGCATCGCCAGGCTTGAGCATCGCCGAGTAGACCGGCAGATCGTTTTGATGGTACTCCGCGTCGTGCATATGATAGGTCAGCTCTTGCACGTCGCCGTCGTCCGAGTAGATCAGTTTGATCCAGCCGTAATCGGCGAACCGATCGCCGTACGGATCCTTCGGCAAACGCCGGAGCGTTGCGGCGGTCGAGTAGCGATGCGCGTGGTTGGATAGCTTTTGCAGAAGCCGAAAAGCCAGCGGACGCACGTGCTGAACGGAGAGTCGCGGCGCGCTTAACCCCATGCGCGGATGATAACACCACTGGAAGCGCCGCAAGCGTGTCGCCGGCCCATCTCCGGCGTGGTCATCCTGCCGAAGGCGCATAGCCGAGCATGCCCATCCAAGACCGGGACCCAGCTGCGGCGCCTGCCTAACGCCTCCGCGGTTTTGGAAAGACTTCGGAAACCTCGAACGTCAGCCAGGGAGCGGCCGCGTGCGCAAAGCGTTCGCCGGCGTGGAACGTGCGGACGCCGTCGAGTGAATGTGCCGCGATGGCCTTGCAAGCGGGGTCGACGTCGAGCACCAGTATGGATCCGGTTGCCAAATAGCGCTCGATCTTGCGCCGAAGGTACAGCACGCGTACCGATGGAGAGCGGATTTCTATAGCGATGTCGGGGGCGAATGGCGGCTCTTCGGCTTCTTCGTCGCTTAGCCGCCCCAGCCGTTCCTTCGAAATGAACGCGATATCGGGCACGAATTCGCTCTCGCTATTATCCGCGGCCCCCACGCAGAAGCGCCACTCGGGCCCAAACTCTCCACGTTCCGCTGCGCAACGATCGAGAATGCGTAAGAGCGCCGCCTGCACCAAGGCGTGCGTCCGCCGGGGGCTCACTTTGGGATAGGGCCGTCCGTCGAGATATTCGAGTTCCGGCGGATCGTACAACGTAACCATGGCTTACCTCCTAGACACCACGATGATGCTGTGCCCTTGGTGATCGTTCAGGAACTGGAGTCCCTCGACGATCCAGCTGTCCAGGCCTCCGTGCGAATGTTTGGCTACTTCGCGCACGACGTGAATGCGATCTTTGAGCCAGGCCAGTTCCGAGCGAGTCGTCGGCGGCCAAATAGCAACCTCGCAATCTTCGCATTGATAGCCGTTAGCCATGGCCCACTCTGCGCTGTCGCAAAAAGAGCGTCCTCCAATCGGACTACAATTCATGCGGCAGACGTCTCAGCGCTTCATGGTGCGAGGAGACGTATAGTTTGCCGATGCAGTTCGATACGCTCGTGAAGTGGCGCTGCCCTCAATTGCTTTTGACGTAGTTCCAATTCGCCGCGAGCCGTATTCGTTCTACGAAGACTTTCCAGGCTGCCCGCAGCCGCCGCTGATTTCCCTTCCCCCAGAAAGTCGACGCATTGGCGAAGCGTTCGCTCGGTGTCAAAGACACGCCGCTCTCCCGCATGGTTCTCCAGCTCGGCGTTCAACGCAACGGGCCTTTCGGCGTTCCTGCGCAGTGCTTCAGCGCGGCTCCCGGAGCTGTTGAACAGCGTGGATATTCGGCGGTCGGCCGGGGACATTCAAAACGCCGCAACGGTAGCGATCGAGGATGACCCGGCCTGCGCCGATGCGTTTGTCCGAAGCGCAAGTCTTCTCAAAGCGGCTTGGTCGATGTATGCGGACATCTTCAGCGGCCGCTTTGCACCCGACGAACTCAACGGAGTGCCGCTCGAGATGCGGCAGTATCCGAACGTGTTCGGAACGACGTCCTGCTACGAGAACGGCGCGATCCGCCGGCGCAAGAGCGCCGCCGTTTCTCGAGTTTTGGTTCTTGCGCGCGGACAAACGTTCGTGCTCGACTTCGGCCGGGATTGGGCCAATCTGGCAATCGATGATATTGCGAGCGCCTTCAAGAAAACGTGGAGCGAATCGTACGCATCGGATGCAGCCAATCGCGGAGCGAGCCTTGGTCTAGTATCGGCGACGAACGATAAACTGCAGCGATCGCTATTCGAAACGACCCTCCGTCATGCGACGAATCGCCAATCGCTCGCGGAGCTCCAGAATACCTTCTTGACGATTTGTCTAGATTTGGATGCGGAGCCGCGATCCTACGCTGAAGCGCTGCAGATTGCTCATGGAGGAAACACGCCGAATCGCTGGTTCAACGCAAGCACGCAAATTGTGGTTTTCGGTAACGCGCGGTCTTGCGGGATTTTCAATTTCTCCGCTTGCATCGACGGCAACGTGATGATGCGCACCGCAAGCGAGCTGCGCGCCCGTGCGGCTCGGTACACTTCCCAGGCGGAGCATCGTGCGGAGCGGATGGGGGAGTCCCCGCCGAAAGCGCGGCGGCTCCGCTGGCTCATAGATGCGCAGGTTATCAAACGGGCGCAATCCGATCTCGCACAACTCGCCGACAGCGCGCAGTTCACTTTTGAACTTCCAGGCTATGGAAGCGCGCGATTCCATTCCCGAGGATTGGAACCGGTTTCAGCCTTCGTCATGGCGGTCAATATTGCGGCGTCCCGGATACTCCGCCGAGCACCCATCGTGTCGGAGTTTCTTACGCAGTCGCGATACCGGTACATGGGCGTCCGGTCAATCGTAACGACCACTCCTGAACATTTACGTTTTTTCGAGGCATTAGAATTACCCCAGCGAGATGTTCGTCATGCGCGGGCCGCTTTCGAAAACGCCTGCGCGAAACGGGCGCAGGCCTGCCGCAATGCTCGCTCCGTCTTGGCAATTCTTCCCGCGATCGATCTCTTCCGGAGCACCCTAGACACGCGCGGCCGAAAGACGTTCAATCGCAAGCTCTACGGGTGCGTCGCCTTGCTGAGACGGCTGGGCCTTTCGGTGCCGCCGACCGACGTCACCCTCTCCTCTCCGGCGCTCGCGCCGGGAGTCCGATTCGTGGGACGTTCGGGTGTGCGAACGCGCAGCACCGGCGGATTCCTGATGCATTATCACCTCTTAGAAGATCGGCTGGTGGTCACCGTTATGCCCGGCATCGAATGCCGCCATTCCAACGAGACTGATGGTTGCAGAAATTCGCCGGGCTCTGGACGATCTGCTGAACCTTTTTACTAATAGTAATTGCTCCTCCGCCGAAGGTGCGGACGGCTGAATCGCAAACACAGATGGTTGCCGGCTCATTACGCACGCCGGCTTGCGTACTAAAACGGAGGCGCCATCTCATGGAGTACGCCGCACCGAACGTCCTGACGTCTTACCTCGTTCCGGAGCTCTCTCGGGATGCAAGGGGCTTTGCCAGCGATCCCGTCTTCTGCGATCGTGACGAGCGCGCAGACTCGGGCCATTATCCGGACTGCACGTATACCTTCGTGCCTCGCGGCGGGTACGACTAGCCCGCCGCTTTTGCGGCATCTCGCCAAACGGCCCATTAATCCGACCGCAGACGGCTCAGCGCTCTATAGTACGACGGCACGTATGGCCGTCCGTTGCCCTCGGATACGCTCATTTTATGTGGAGCACTTCGCCTGCGGGGCGCGCCGCTTTGGCATGGCTGCTCACGCCGCTTTCGATTGAAGAGTTTCAATCGCAGTACTACGAGCGTGCGCCGATGCACGTTGCCCGCGACCGAGCTGGATATTACCAGCGCGTCTTCGATCTGCTCGAAGTGGAACGCATTCTCTACGCCAGCGAGCTTCACAAAGCCGATATCCGCCTGGTCAAAGACGGCGTGCCGGTGCGGCCGGAGTCATACCTGGTTCCGAAGCCGGTCTGCAAAGAGAACGAGCTCGAGCCGTATACCGATCGGGTCGACGCCGATCGGATCAGTGCGCTGTTTGCGAGCGGGTGCTCTATCGTCATGCACGACGTGCGCTCGCTTTCGGCTCCCGCGGCAAATTTCTGCCGTGAGTTGGAGATGCTCTTTCATCACCGCGTCTCGCCCAACATGTATCTTACGCCCCCCGGTAATCAGGGCTTCGACGCGCACTACGACACGCACGATACGGCGATCGTGCAGATCGAGGGAACCAAGCACTGGCGCGTCTACGAGTCGGCGTTTCCGCTTCCGCTGGACGATCAAACGTTCGATAAGCGCCTACACACTCCGGGAAAAGTTTGCATCGAGGCAGACCTGCGCCCCGGCGATTTCCTCTACATCCCTCGCGGTTTTTTGCACGAGGCCAAGGCGAACGAGGACCTTTCGCTTCATTTGACGCTGGGTTTATATCCGCGTCGCTGGATCCAGGTGCTAAAGAAAGCGCTGGACGATGCCGGCGAGGCAGCGGAGAACGCGCTGCTGCGAGAGACGGCCACAGCCGAGAGCGTTCCGGCGCTGCACGCACTGCTGCAAAGCATCTTGGCGCATAGCGCGCTCTGCGCTGCCGAAGTCGCGATCGAAAACCAATTCGTGCGAGAACGGCGAAACGGGCTGGACGGCCAGATGAATCAGATTTCCCGCTTGCGGGAGCTGGGCGAGGAATCGCTGGTTGCGCTGCGGCCGAACGTGCTGTACGAGCTGACCGAGAGCGAGAAAACCGCGCGGTTGGCGTTCTCCGGAAAGAATTTGGTGTTCGGAGCCGGCGCAAGCGGCATCATCCGGGAACTCGAAGGCGCGGCTTCGCGCGCGGGCCGGCGATCTGCTCAAGCACGATCCCAAAGCGCTGGCGATCCTGCGTAAGCTGATTCAGGAAGGCTTTGCCGTTCAACTTCCTCCCGCGCAGCAGCGCGCAGCGCGAACGGTAGCCTAACTAAACACCGGCACGCTCGCCGAAACGTCCGTTCTGCACGTGCCGCGCAACCACCCGGGATAATACAGCCGGTATTGCAGTTTAGCCGCCGTCCGACCTTAGCGCCGGCTGCACCACATAACGCATAGTCCGATCGGCCCTCACGCCGAACATTTCACGTGTTTCTCAGGTCTTTCTCAGCAGCGGACGCCCCAGCGCAAGATGGTGCGCAGGGCGTTTGTGGCTCTCTCCACCGGTGCGTTATGCTCTGGTTGTGCCGGTGTATGCGCAACACCGGCGTGCTTACAAACGGAGGCACTATTCTTATGGAGTACACCGCACCCAAACTCCTGACGTCGTATGCGGTTCCAGATCTTTACAGCGATGCCAAAGGCTTTGCCAGCGACCCGCTGTATTGCGACCCGAACCGGAGTGGCGATCTGGGTAACTACCCGAATTGCAACCCAAGCGCCAACATCGTTTGGCACCAACCGTACGACTAACGGATTACCGGCGGCTGGCGCCGCCATCGACGAAGACCCGGCAAGTTCGTGCCGGGTCTTCGTTTTTGCATGGGCTATCCGGCCTATGTGAGTTAAGTGTTCCAGGTCACGCCTACGTGAGGCCGGCGCCCGTTGGCGGCTCGCTCTTCGCGGACTACGCTAGAGGAAAAGGAGCCGACTGATGGCCGCTGTTTCGCGCGATCGCACGACCCTGGCGTATCTGCTTGCGCCTCTTTCGATCGACGAATTCCTCAATGGGTACGCGCAGAGATCGCCTTTGCACGTCCGACGGGACGTCGAAGCGTATTATGAGCGATACTTCAACCTGAGCGAGTTCGAACGCGTCATATTCGGCTGTAAAATCACGACCGATGATCTGCGGATGATCAAGGACGGAACGCCGGTGCGTGAGGAGTCCTACATCTGGGAAGCTCCGAAAAAGTATACACCGCCTACGGTAACGTATCGCAGCAGCGTCGTGGACGCAGACCGCTTGGCCGGGCAGTTCGCGCACGGCTGCACGGTCAACATGAACAACATCGAACGCTACTCGCCTGGCGCGGCGTCGCTCGCCCGCGATCTTTCCGCGTTCTTTCAGAGCGGGGTTGGCGCAAATGTCTATCTGACGCCGCCGGGAAACCAAGGGTTCGGCGCCCACTACGACACGCACGACACAATGATCTTACAGATCGAGGGATCCAAGCGCTGGCGAGTATACGAGCCGACGATCGAGTTGCCGCTCGACCATCAAATTTATCATCGCATCGGACATACGGTGCCCGGTCCATTGCTCTTCGAAACCGATTTGATGCCCGGCGATTTGCTCTACTTGCCGCGCGGCTTCTTTCACGAAGGGAAAGCCAACGAGGAACTCTCACTCCACGTCACATACAGCATCGCTCAGCCGCGCTGGGTGCAAGTTGCAATCGAAGCCCTCATGCGAGCCGCGGAATCGGACGTCCGCCTGCGCCGCTTCGCGGTCGATAGTCCTTCCGACGTCCCGGCCGCCCTCGCCGCGGCGTTGACCCCGGAGTTGCTGCAAGCCGCGCTGGACCGGTTGCGCGCTGAATTCCATGCCGTGTACCGCAGCGAGCTGGACGGCCAGCTGCGCCAGGTTGCGGCCTTGAACGATCTCTCGGAGCATTCGTTTATCTCCAAACGGCCTAGCGTTCTCTATGACGTCGAGGAAACTCCGAACGGCGTGCGCCTGACCTTCGCGGGCAAGACGGTCGGTCTTCCAGCCTCTGCAAAAGCCGTTGTCAACGAGCTCGACAGCGTTTCGGCCGTTGCCGTTTCCTCGCTGGTTGCGCACGATCCTAAGGCGCTCAACATCGTCCGGCGCCTCATTCAGGAAGGCTTTGCCGTTCAATTGCGGCCCGAGCGCAACCACAGCGCATCGGTTGCCTGAGCGGCCATGAACTGCGCATAAAATGATCCCCCAATCAGCCGTGCCGATCCGTCTTATCCGCCGCGAAGGAGAAATCGGCGTCGATTGGCTCCGGCTCACTGCGTCGAACATGTCCGAACCGTTCTTCTTTCAGACCGTAAAACGGCTCAGGGAAGCCGGAGAACGCTACGTTTTCACCGGAGCCGACGAGTTGACGGCCTTTGCCGAACGCTCGCACGACGTGAAGACCGCCTTTATTTTTCACGTTTCGCACTGCGGGTCGACGCTTCTCGCAAATGCGTTGAAAACCGTGGCAAATGCAGTTGTGATCTCGGAACCGGCGTTGATGACGCCTGGTCAGCTTTTGTCGCCCTCGGCACGAAAGGCGTTCGGCCGATCTACGCTCGAGGCGCTCATCCTGGGCGCCGTCAACGCTTACGCTCTGAACGGGCCGCCAAAGCGTTACGTGTTTTTTAAGTTCATGGACTTGGCCAGCCTTGCGCTACCGACGCTGCGCCGCATGTTTCCGGCCGTCCCGTTTGTGTTCATCTATCGCGAACCCAGCCACGTCATTGCCTCGAACCTTGAGGAGGTGCCGGAAGATCTGCGTCTGAGCGCTGCGCCCGACATTAAAGCCTTGCTCGGGAAGGATCAGGCTTGGGAGCCTTCCGCGACGGCCTGGTGGTCAGCAATATACGAGGCCGAGTGTCTGCGGGCGGCCGTAGCGCCGAACACGGTTATGGTAGACTACTGTGATCTGAACGATACCCGCGCAGTTCAGTTGATGTGCCACCTGGGAATGAACAGTGGCGACATCGACAAGGCTGCAGTCTCGACAACATTCGGGCGCTACTCGAAGGCCTCGCCAACCCAGAACATGACGTTCTCGCCGGCAGCGGACTACGAGCGCCGCCGCACTACGGCAGAACGAATGGATCCTGGAGAGTATCTCCCCGCAAGCGCAGCTTACCGGCGTCTGCGCGCGATGAAAGCGCGAATCGCATAGGAGCGTTATGTGGAACTTTAAGTATGACCAAGTGCTGCGCCGTTTCCTGACCCCGGTTCCGCTTGAACGTTTCCTGTCCGAATACTACGAGCGCAAAGTTCTGTACCTTCCGCGAAATGACGCGCAGTTTTTTCAGGGCGATTTCAGTCTGGCCGAGGTCGATCGATTCCTTCACAGCGTTGAGATTTCGGCCTCTTTTCTGCATGTCCTAAAAGACGGCGTCGGGACACCCGTCGCGGAGTATTCGCGCAACGTTCCGCGTTCCGATCCCGTTACGCATACCAGCGGCCAGGCGGCGATACTGGACCCGGGTCTCGTCGGCGACTTTTTTGCCCGCGGCCATACGCTGCACTTCGATCATATACGTTCGTATAGTCCACAAGCAGCAGCGCTCTGCCGCGAGCTCGAGGGTTTCTTCGGCCATCGCATCCGATGCACCGCATTCTTGACGCCGTCGCACAGTAAGGGATTTCGACTTCACTACGACGTGTACGATACATTCATTCTGCAGATTCACGGCTCCAAACGCTGGCGCGTGTCCGAAACGATGTTTCCGCTGCCGCTCGTGAGCCAGTTTTACACGCCTGACATGCAACCCGGCCCGTTGCTTCTGGATACCGTGCTGCGCCCTGGGGACTTCTTGTATATGCCGCGCGGCACGTTTCACGAAGCGGCAGCGGACGACGAAGCCTCGCTGCACTTGTCGATCGTGCCGGACCCCCTGCGATGGGAAGCGGTATTTCACCGCGTGCTGTCGGAGGTTGCGAAGGAAGAACTCCCGCTCCGTAGCAGCACGGCGACTCCGCTGAACGAGGAGGAGCTGGAAGTCATCGGAAGGCGCGTCTTTTCACGGGTGAGATCCGAAACCGCCAAGGACGAGCTGGAACTCGATTTTTACACGACGCGGCGAAACGACGGCAGCGGGCAGCTGCAGCAGATCTTGGATGCCGATCGGATCACGCCGCTTACGCAGATCTCCATTCGCGCCGGGTCGCTGTACAGCCTAAGCGAATCGGACCTGACCGCAACGGTGCGCTTTTCGGCAAAAGTCCTTCAGCTGCCGCGGAGTGCAGCGGAAATCGTCCGAGCTCTCGAATTGAACGGCCCGATGCCCGTGGCGGCGTTTCTCAAGTACGACGGAAACGCGCTTGCAATCGCGCGCACGTTGCTCAAGAGCGGCTTCTTAATGATGTCCGCGGAGCCGGAGAAGACCGGTGCAGTGCGCGTCCGATTGGGCTAAAGAGTACGCCGTCGCTTTAGAGGCGCGAGCAAATCCCTGGCCCCGCGCGCTGCAGCCCGGCTCCCTGGGAGCGCTCCTTTCTCCGGACGAGCGTGAGCCGGACTGCCATCGCTGGCTAGCGCATCGTATCTCCGAGGCGAGGTCGCAGCAGGCATCCCTTGTCGGCCGCGCGCAGGACGCGGTTCGCATGGAGTTCACGTTGCGCTATTCCTGGTCGATACCGACGCGTGAAGCACTCGATGCAATCGCACGCGCTCGCCGGGTGGAGTCTTAGAGGTCGGCGCCGGAAACGGCTACTGGTCGTTTCTGCTGCGCTCCCGCGGCATGCCGTTCGTTGCGGTCGACCGTTTTCCGGTTGAGAGCGGTTCAAACCCGGCCTGGAAGCTCCGATCCGCAGCCCGCTCGCGCCCAATCTCACGCGCCCTGGACGGCCGATGGAGCCGGTAAACGGAAAAGAGATCGCGACAGTACGGCAGCCGAGCCGGCGCTGCTCATCTGCTGGCTCTATTCGGCGCGCACGCTTCAAACGTATGAAGGCGGCACAATCGTGTTCGTCGGAGAGCCTCGCGGCCGTAACGATTTTCTACGAATTCTACGACGAACTGCTCGGCGAACTGGAGCGTCGCGGGGCGAGTGAGCGCGATTCCGCGCTTCTTCAACTCCCACGATTCACTTTGGATTTTCCGCCGAAGAAGCGGCTCCGGACGGCCCGGCCCGATCGGCCCATTCCGGCATGATGCGCCGGTTTGATGGCTCCCGAAGGTTTCCGCGCTAAGCTGCCGCTATGTGGAGCTCATCGGCAGCCGAACGGGCCGTTTTTTCTTGGCTGGTCGCGCCTCATTCCATCGACGATTTCGCCGGGCATTACGAGCGCGCGCCGTTTCACATATCGCGCAACGAGTCCGGACGCTACGATCGATATTTCAGTTTGCAGGAGATGGAGCGCGTGCTCTTCGGGTGCGAGCTGAACGTCAAGGATCTGCAGATCATCAAAGACGGCACCGCCGCTCGCCCCGAGACCTACACTCGCTCGCATTCCGAACCGAAACATCCGCTCGATCAGGCCGCCGGTGAAATCGTGAACCCCGACCGCGCGAGCGCCCTCTTCGCAAGCGGGTGCACGGTCGTGCTCGACAACGTCAACAAATATTCCGCGTCGATGGCGTCGCTGTGCCGCGATCTGGAGATGTTTTTCGGCTGCCACGTCAACCCGAACGTCTACATGACGCCGCCGGGAAATCAAGGCTTCGCGGTTCATTACGACACGCATGACGCGCTGATCGTCCAAATCCGCGGATCGAAGCACTGGCGCGTGTACGAGTCCGCATTCCGGCTGCCGCTCGAGCATCAATACTGGGACAAGAAACTCTACCCCGCCGGCAATATGGTGCTCGATATGGAGATGCGGCCCGGGGACTTCCTTTACATTCCGCGCGGCTGCCTGCACGAGGCGAAGGCCAATGACGAGCTTTCGCTGCACGTAACCATCGGACTCTATCCGACCCTTTGGACGCACGTCGCCGCGCAAGCGCTGATGAGGGCGGCGGAGGCGCTTCCATCGCTGCGGCAGGCGGCCGACGAAGACGCAGCGGAGGCAATCTCGGCCGAGCTCGCGCAGGTCCTTGCGCCCGCGCGTCTGACCGAAGCTCTGCGCGCAGCCCGGCGAAGCTGGCGCAACGATCGCGACAACGGCCTCGAAGGACAACTCGAACAACTCGCCGCGCTGCCGCATCTGAACGAAGCGTCGATCGTGCGCAGGCGTCCGAACCTCTCTTACGAGTGGATGGAGACCGAGCGCGGCGTCACGCTCACGTTTTCGGGAAAAACGGTGATACTCTCCAAGTCCGCGGCCGTCGTCATTCGCAAACTCGAAGCGGCCTCCGAACTGGACGTCGCCGCACTCTGCGAACAAGACGAAAGTGCGCTCAAAGCGGTGCGCAAGCTGATTCAGGAAGGGTTCGCGATTCAGGAGCTCGGCGGCGAACGCCGCTATAGAATCGCGTAGATCGTGTGACCGTCGGCGATCAAGATCGTATTTCCTAACAAAACGGGCGGCGAAACGGAAAACGGTTCATTGAACGGCTGCTCGCGCAACACGCTTCCCGTTGCGGCGTTCAATGTGTAGAACATTCCCGCCGTATCGCCGACGAATACACGCCCTCCGGCGGTCACGGGGCTCATCTTAATCGGAGCGATCGACGTGAAGCGCCAGCGCACGGCTCCCGATCGCGCGTCGAAGGCGATCAACTCGTCGCTCGTGGGCATTGCTTGAAAATACATGCCCGCGGCATAGGTGCCGGCGATGGCGCGCTCCGACGATCCGACTTCGGTGTAGGGACCGGTGCGCGGACTGCGGTAGGTCCAGCGAACTGCGCCCGTATGCGCATCCAGCGCGGTCACGATCGTGCGCCCTTCCTTGCGGCTCGACCAGTTGCTCGCGTCGTTTTCGACGTTGCTTACGAAAATCGATCCCGCGCCGTAGGCCGGCGAGCAATCCGAATTGCCGAAGGGCGCGCTCCACAGCTGTTTTCCCGATTCCGGGTCGAGCGCATACGTGCGGCAATGATAAGGCCACGTGTAGTCGCATGCGGAAACGTAGCCCACTCCGCCGGCCAGCGTCGAAGAGGCCATGGTAGCGGGACCGACCAGCGCGTCTTTCCAGCGCAGGTTGCCGGATGCTGCGTCCAAACCGTAGGCGTGAAAGTCACCGTTCGCAAAAAAGATCGTGCCGCCGTCGATCGCCGGAGAAGGCATGTCTTCGCCGACAGTCGGGAAGGCCCACCGCTGCGCGCCGGTGCGCGCGTCGAACGCGATCAAACGATCGCCGCCGGGCCGCCCCCAGACGAGATTTCCGCTGTGCTCCGGATCGGTCGAGAGTTTCGGATTGGGGATTCGCGCATTCGTCCCGGAACCGACGTACACGATGCCGTTTGCCAGAACCGGCGTCGACATCAATACGTCGTTTGTATGAGTGCGCCACAGCACTTTGCCGTTCTTGGCATTAATTGCCAAAAGCTCGTTCGCAAAGGTGTCGACGAAAAGCGTCGTGCCCGCCACCGCGAATCCGCCGTTGACCTGCTGACCGACGTCGAGCTTCCAATGCGTGCTGAAACCGTCCAGAGGCACGACGGCGTTGTGATCGGGCGTGCGTTGAAACATCGCCCAAGAGTCGGATGGCGACACGTTCGCGGTCGCGCCATGACTGCACGCGCAGAGAACGGCGAGCAGAGCAAGTACTGAAAGCCTTACCATACTCGAAGGTTCTTTTTGCAGCCCGATACTCCCCGCATGCAAACGTCTCATTCTGCCGTAAGCCATTACGCCCATGAAGTCACGACGCCGGGGCTTTACTATCAAAAGAGCATGCGCATCGCCTTCGTCTGTCCTTTGCTTCCGCCGCATTATAACGGATGCGGAGACGCAACGGATCGGCTTGTGCGCGAGTTCCGGGAACGCGGCGACGAAACGCTCGTGCTTACCGACGACGTCGCCGGCGTACTGCATCCCTTTCCGATGAAGAGCGTCGGCGGGTGGGGCGTGCGCTCGCTCTTCGAAACGAAACGCGCGGTGGCGGCCTTCCGGCCCGACGCGGTGATGATGCAGTATACGCCTTTTCTCTATCCGCCGCGGTCGTTGTATCCGGCGCTGGCATTGCGAGGATTACGCGGTTATCGCCGCATCCTGTACGCGCACGAGTTCTTCTATTCCGCGCAGAGCGTTGCCGTGCGGGGTCGCGCAAAAGCCGCCTACCTCGCGCTGCGCGACAAGGCCGCCCTGAGCGCCGCCGATTGGATCTACGTGGCAGGCACCGCACGGCGCGATGCTTTACTGCAGAAGCTGCCCGCGCTCGCCTCTCGCGTGAAGGTCGTTCCGTTCGGCGCAAATGTGGAGCCGCGTCTGCCGCTCGCCGGCCGCCGCGTGCCCTATGCGCCCTACCGGCTGACGGCGTTCGGCATCGTCATGGCCCGCCGGCGAATCGAACTGCTCGTGCGCACGATTGCCGCCCTGGCGATCTCGGGCCTCGATGCGCAGCTGACCGTCGTCGGACGCGTACAAGAGCCGCAGTACCGCGAAGAATGCGAAAACTTGGCGCGCCGCCTGCACGTCGGCGAACGGGTGCGCTTCAGCGGCCCGCTGCCCGGACCGCAATTGGCGGATGAATTCGCGCAGACCGACTTATTCGTGCACGCCGCCGCCGAAGGAGCGATTCCGTCCGCCGGAAGTTTGCTGGCCGCGCTTGCGCACGGCGTTCCGGTCCTTTGTGCTCGCACCGATTCCGACGATGCGCTGTTTTCCGATGCTGCCGTTATCGCCGAAGCAGATCCGGATGCACTCGCCTCAGCAGCGCGTGCGCTTTTAACGAACGCCGAAGAGCTTCAGCGCCGCGCCGGACTTTGCCGCAAACTCTACGAGCGCGAGTTCGGTTGGCCCCGGATGGCGGACGCCATCGCGCGAGACTCGGCGCACGACGTCCCGATCTATGCCGCGCTGTAAATCGCGGTTTGTCTGACGAACCAGGCGACGGTCTTGGCGATGCCCTCGTCCACACTGGTCGACGGCGCCCATCCGTACTGCCGGGCGCGCGCGAGATCCGGCCGGCGGCGAGACGGATCTTCCGGCCGCGGCGGCAGCTGCTCCACTTCAAACGGAACGCCGAGCGTTCGCGCCACGCGTGAGGCGATCTCGTTCACCGAGAGTTCCTCGTCGTTGCCCAGGTTCACCGGAGTCAACTTCGGCATCGCGCATTGCGCGACGTGCAGAATACCTTCCACGACGTCGTCGACATACGTCAGCGAACGAGTTTGCTTGCCGGTCCCGTGAATCGGCAGCGGTTTGCGCTCCATCGCCGCAGTAATCAGCGCCGGAATCAGGCGCCCGTCATCGGCCTTCATGCGAGGCCCGTAACAGTTGAACAAACGCACGACCCTCGCATTGAGGTTTCGGGAGGCGACGGCAACGGATATCGCCGCCTCACCGAAACGCTTGCCTTCGTCGTAGCATGCGCGCGGCCCGACCGGGTTCACGTTGCCGAAGTACGTCTCCGGCTGTGGATTGACGAGCGGATCGCCGTAGACTTCCGACGTGGACGTGTAAACGAGCAGTGCGCCCTGCTCGAGCGCCACCTCTACCAAGGCCATCGTGCCGAGCGCGTTTACCGCGAGCGTCTCCCACGGGCGCGCACCGTAGGCTTCAGGACTGGCCGGAGAGGCTAAATGATAGATCGCTTCGAGCGGTTCACCGCTCGCGTGGAGTAACTCGGCTTTGATCCGCTCGGCCGGCGAGGCAACGTCACAGTAGACTAAGGTCGCGCCGCCGCGTTCGATCGCCCACTCCAGATTGCCGATGCAGCCGCTTGAGAGATCGTCCATAACCACGACGTGCTTTCCGTCTTTGCAAAGCCGATCGACCAAATGACTTCCGACGAACCCGGCACCGCCGGTAACCAAGACAGCCATGTTACGTTGTTTCTCCCTCGACGCGTTTGGGAAGTGCGACGATGCCTGAAAGTAGCCAGAAGATCTGCGCCACCGGCGCGTACTCGAACGATCCTTGCGTCCATATCCCGCTCACGAGCAATGCGCCTTGCAGCGATGCAAAGGTGATGTAGGCGGCGCGCGATTCGATCGACTTGGCCGCTCGCGAAGCGCGAACGGCGAGCATGAAGAACGTACCTTGACAGAGCAGCAAGACCACCACACCCGGTATCCCCGATTGATACAGGGTAGCGTAGTATAAATTGTCGACGAGCAACGGTGGTTGGCCGCTGTTCTTGTTCAGACGGCCTCCGGCTCCGGTGGATCCCAAGCCCATCCCGAACAAATGCCGCGGCAGCGTCATCAGCACGATGTGTTCGCTGCGCCGGCGGGTCTCCGCGCTGTAATCGATGTTCGCCGAGCCGTAGCGCGTGCTCAGAAGGCCGCCTCCGGCGCGCAGGGCGAGCGGAATCGCGAGCAGCAGAATACTGAACGCGAGCACGGCCGGCACGCGCATCGAACGGTGGCGCCACGATAGGACCAAGAAGACGAGCAGGCCGCCGCCCAACGCGGCGGACGACGCGCGAGAGCCCGACAAGAGCAGCGCAATTGCCATGCAGGGCAGGCAGATCGCGAACCAAAGCCGCCCTAAACCGCGCGACCGCGCAAGCGCACCGGCCGCCAGAATAAATCCGGCGCACATCGCAAGCCCGAGCGATGCCGGATCGACGAGCGTTCCGTACGCGCGCATGAACTGCGCCGCCAACCCCCCGCCGTCCGGCGTTTGGTATGACGAAAACTTCTGCGAGAGGGCAAAGAGTGAAGGCGAGATTGAGTTCCACGTGTCGGGCGCAATGCTTTGAAAGATTCCCGCCAGCGCCGGAATCATCATGAAGAGGATCGCCGCATTGATGGTGTTCGTCACCCGCCTGGGATTGGTGAAGTAGACGACGCCGACCACGAACAGCAGCGCAAACAGCAGCAGCGCGCGAAATCCGGCAACGCCGGACATCATATCCGATTGTGCCGGATTGATGATCTGCGCGGTCATGTACCCAACGTAAAGGCCCCAAGCCCAAAGACCTTGCCATTTCCCTTGCGGACGGTCCCACGGCTTGAGCGCGATCGTCAGCAACGCCGCTACGAGGAGAAAGACGAGCGCGCTGTCCTTGAGCACGAAGAAGACCGGATTGCCGTGCGTGTTTTTCAGAAACCCGTCGACGCACGAAATGAACAGCAGGGAGATGCCGACGGCCGCCGTGGCCATCACCCTGCGGTTCGGTCGTTGACTAACGAGTTGCAACGACCTCACCCGCCGTCGCCACTATGGGGAGCGTAGGAAGCGTCATCACCGGTTCTACCGTCGTTTCGGGCACGGCCGGCGCTTCGGCTCCGGCGCGCATTGCCGGTTCCGGACGTCGATCGGTCGCGCGTCCGATAGCGACGACGCCGAGAATCGATCCGCCTACGTGCCGCAGCGACGCCATGAGTTCTTGATCGGCGCGCGCCGGTTTGCGTCCGAAGCGGAAGCCCAGAATCACCCCTTGACTGCCGGCGGCGAACTGCATTGCCATCGGATTGTTGGCGATGACGCCGGCGCTGATAATCGTCACGTCGTAACTGCTGCGCAGGTCGCCCAGGATCGAGCACAATTTAACGAACGAGGTGTTGGTATGCGGCGCATTCTTCGCAACGGCCACCGCGGACAAATTCTTGATCGTGCCGTTGACGGCGCTCTTCGGAATAGCCGCGATCTCCGAGGCAGCCGGGACCTTTAGTCCGAGTTCATCCTTGAGCATTTCGCCGCCGTACGGATCCACCACGACGGTTCGATAGCCGGCTTCGGCGAACGCTTTGCTCAAGTTGCCCGCGACCATCCCGGGATCGTCCTCTTCGGTCGCGGCCCCCACCACGACAATGGCCGGCATCGTGAGTGCCGCTTCGAGGGTGACGCGCAGTGCCGCGTATTCTTCGCTTACGGGTTTCATGTTGAATGGCTCCTGACTAGTCGGTGGTGATGGTCCCGAGCACGGGACGTCCGTAGAGATTCTCGACTGCTGCGACTGTGCGGATCCGCGGATCCATCAGTTCGAGCAGGAACGCTAAGGCGAATGCCACGATGACGAATCCGCCGAAGGTTCCGACGATCCCGACCATCGTGCGTTTGTCGATCGATTGAAAGGCCATGGACGCGCGGTCGATGATGGCGACGGAACCAACGTCCGCTTCTTGCGCCGTCGTCGCGAGAACGTCGACGTACTTGCCGGCAAGCGTTTGATACTCGGTGACCATCAGGTCGCGCTGGCGCCGCAAATCACCGAGCTTCACGCCCATGCCCGGCACCGCTTGAAGATGATCTTCGGTTTGCGCGATTTGACTGTCGATGGCGTTCACGCGCGCGGTGTCGGACGCAAGTTTGGCGTCGACGCTACCCTGAGCGGAGAGCGCCGCGACGTAGGAGGGGCTGACAGTGGTCTTGGATGTCAGCGCCGATTGCTGCGCCGCCGCCAGCTGAGCTTTCTCTTGCGCAACCGTCGCTTGAAGACCGGGCAGGCCCGGGTAGCCGTTCCTGTAGTCGGACCGCATCGTCGCAAGCTCTGCTTCGTCGGAAGATGCTTGCGCCTTCAGCTTTTCATAGTACGGATCGCTCGCGGCCTTCTCTTGCTCGATAACCGGTGCGATCTCGGCAAGATGCCGGGCTAGGGCTGCCCCTTGCGCGCGGTCGCCGATCATCTCCGCCTGAAGGCTGTCACGCTGGCTCTGCAGGCCGACGATCTGCTGCGCGAGGGCCTGCGCCGCGTCGCTGTCGGCATTGTACGGGTCCTGGATCGTCGCCTGCTGCAGCTTCGCATCGACTTTCTCGATCTGGGCGCGCTTCAGGTCCATTTGTTTCTGCAAGTAACTCGAAACGACGTCGAAGCGCTGCGAGGCGATCTGCTTGTAATACTTCTCCAGTTCTATGGCCGCTGCGTTCGCGCCCCGGACCGCCTCTCTCGGTGAACGATCGCTATACGCGATCGGCATCACGTTCGAGCCGAAATTCACGTGCGCGACGATTCGGCCCTGAATGACGGGCAACGGCACGTCCTCATGGAGGTTACGCTTGACGCCCTCCAGCACGACGGAACTCGTAGCGAGCGTCTGCAAGTCGATCCCGGTGGTGATCGGAGAACCGCCTGCGTGCACGCCGATCGCAAGAACTTGCGCCGTCGCCGTGTACTGCTTCGGCGACGTCGCGAAGATCGCCGCAGCGAGCACGAAGCCGATGACCACGACGTACGCGATCAGCCACTTACGGCGCTTGAGAATGTCTATTACGGTTCCAAAATCCATGACGCTCTACTTTCAAACGGCGTTGGCAAGTGAGATCTGTTCGTTGAGTACGCTTCGACCGATTCCGCGATAAAGTAATCCCGCCGAGGCGATCCGTTCGGGATCCAGGAGATTGCGGCCGTCCACCACCAAACGCCCGCGCAGGCGCCCGGCATACTCGGCCGGGTCGATTGCCGCGAACATCGGCCATTCGGTGAGCACGAGCAGCGCGTCCGCATCGGTGACGGCCAGGGGCGAGTTGAGAACCTTGCAGGGAACGTTCATCGGAAGTGCATGCACGCCCGGATCGTACGCTTGCAGCGTCGCACCGCGCGCCGCCAAGTCGCGAATAATGCGCAGAGCCAGCGAGTCGCGGACGTCGTTAGTACCCGCTTTGAACGCGAGTCCCCAAATGCCGATCGTTCGTCCCGCGAGATCCCCGAGTTCCGCCTCCAGCGCTTGGACGACGACGTTCGGCTGCCGATCGTTTACTTCTAGAATCGCAGTGAGCAAAGAGCGGCCGGCGCCCAAACGGGTGGCGACGTGATGCAGGCTTTTCACGTCTTTTTCGAAGCAAGGGCCGCCGAAACCGATTCCCGGATTCAGAAACAACGACCCGATACGCTTGTCGTAGCCGACGCCGCGCAGCACGTCGTCGGCGCTGGCGTCGGTCTTGGCGCAAAAGTTCGCGACTTCGTTCGCGAAGTCTGATCTTGAGCGCCAAGAATGCATTGGACCACCCTTTGATCAGCTCCGCTTCCCGTAATTCCGTGATCAAGATCGGGCGGTGCAGCGCCTCGAAGAGCCGCGCATACGCGATTGCCGCTCCGTTGCGCCGGCAGCCGATCACGATGCGATCGGGATGCAGAAAATCGTTGAGGGCCGTGCCCTCGCGCAGGAATTCCGGATGGTAGAGGACCGTGTGCCGGCCATGCAGCCGCCGTTCGATCAGATCGCTGGTCCCGACCGGGACCGTGGAACGAACGACGACGATCGACCACTTCGGAAGCTGCGCGTCCAAAATGGCTTGAATCGCCGCATCGAGCCCGCTTAAATCCGCCGAACCGTCCTCGGATGCGGGCGTCCCCACCGTCAGGACGATGAAGCGCGCACCCTCGAGCGCCGATGCGGGATCGTCTACGAATGAAATGCGGTCCGAGGCGAGATGTTTGTGCAGCATCTCGGTAATACCGGCCTCG
Organism: Vulcanimicrobiota bacterium; assembly: GCA_963714015.1. GTDB lineage: Bacteria > Vulcanimicrobiota > Vulcanimicrobiia > Vulcanimicrobiales > Vulcanimicrobiaceae > DASRDE01. The sequence goes on from OY970223.1 coordinate 198,402, forward strand.
TGGTACGGCGTAACGCCCGCACGCAGTCCGGCGATCCTATCGCGCAGGACGTCGTAGCCGACGACTTTGCAGCCGAGTTCGGCGAAACCGATTGCGGAAGCCATGCCGACGTAACCCGTGCCGACGATACAGATTTTGCTTTCCATGCGTTCTCTAAAAGGCTCCGTTGGCAGAGATGACGGCTTTGAAAGTACGGGCCAGAAGAATTCCGTCCGTGATCGGTGAGGCCGTTTCGATGTAGTGAAGATCGAGCAGTGTCGCTTCGGGGAGCGCCAGCGGCAGATTCGAACGCTCGCTGATTTGCCAAAGCCCCGTCACGCCGGGCTCGACCAGATGACGCAAATGCTGCCACTTCGCGTACTTTTCGACCACGAAGGGCATCTCGGGCCTCGGCCCGACCAGCGACATCTCGCCGCGCAAGACGTTTACGAGCTGCGGCAGCTCGTCGATCGAGGTCTTCCGAAGCAATTTCCCCACCCGCGTGATCCGCTCGTCTTGCGGGTCTGCCGGCGAGAGTTCGTCGCCGCAGCGCTGTTTGCGCATCGTGCGCAGTTTGTACATGACGAACGGACGCTCGAATTTTCCGATGCGGCGCTGCTTGAAGACGACCGGAAATCCATCTTCCATCGCGATCGCCGCTACGGCCAGCAACAGCACCGGCGCAGCCGCGCATAGCGCGAGGCTCGCGAGCACGACGTTCATGAAACGCCGCGCCCGCATGTAAACCCGCCGTTCGCGGTAGACGAGCGTCCGAACGTGCATTCTAGAGGCGTCCACCCGGCAGCAGCCACCGCGCCCAGACCGCGTTTTGGAAGAACGATTTAAAATCGATCTTGTGGCCTTCGGGCACGAACACGACGTCGCCGTCCTCGATTGCCGGATTGCTCACCGGATTGCCGTGCTCCAAGTTCGCTAGGTTGTACGAGCGCGTTACGCCGTTATGCTTGACCATAACGGACTTGAGGTCGGCCCATTTGTTCGGTCCGCCTGCGGCATAGACCGCACTGGCAAGCGTGAAGTCTTGTTTCAGGACGACTTCTCCGCCGCCGTTCACCGCTCCGATCACTTGAACGTGCTCTTCGGACGGAATCACCAGCGAATCTCCGGGCTGCGCCGGAGCGCTGAATTCCGGGCTCGACTGCCCGATGTCGATTTCGGTACCGTTGCGCTTGAGCAGTATCTGTCCGTACGACGCACTGTCCGTCAATCCGCCGAGCTGATCGATCGCTGCCGAGAGGGGCTGTCCGGCGCTTAGATATGCCATACCGGGTGCTTTGACTGCGCCTTTGACCGAGACTCCGATCGGGCGATCGACGAACGTAATACGATCGCCGGGCTGCAGCGAGGGGCCGGCATCGCCGGTGGATTTCAGGGTTTCGATATCGTATGGGCCGAGCGCAAAACCGTCGCGGACGACCTTGACGCGTGTCGTGTCGCCGCGCGAGACGGACAGCGAGCACGTACACTCTTTCTCGATCTCGCCCATAGCGTTGAGCAGCGTCTCGCCGGGGCGATACTGCAGCATTCCGCCGGGGCCGCCGACGACGGACATGTCGAGCGACTGAGAGATGAGTACGACGTCGACGGCCGGATAGCGCACGTACGATGCGAGTCGATCCTGAATCCTCGACGCGAGCTCCTTCTCGGTTACTCCGACCGCCGGCACCTCTCCGGCGAGCGGAATGGAAACCAAACCTTCCGCATTGACGACTGCTTGCGTCGCCAGTTCGGGATGGTTATAGACCGAGATTCGAAGTGTGTCGCCCGGATGGAGCGCCGCCTGGGCGGCGGCACCCATCGAGAGCGCGAGCACGGTTGCGGCAATTGCGGTACGCCAGAGCTGCATGATTCATCAATCCCGTTTCGGTTTAGGGTGTATTGAACGTCGTGATCGGCGAGACGGCGAAGTCGATCTCTCCGGGAAGCTTCGGCGCCTGAACGGCACCTTGCGACGTGTAGACGTTGATGTACGGAACGTCGGAAGAGATCAGCATCACCTGGTACTGCGCCTTCGAGTAGAAATTGCCGGCCTCGACGCACTCGCTCGTCGAATTGGTGATCACGAAGCCGACCGTGATGAAACCGTTCTTCGGATTGTTGTTGAAGTGCGTAAGGAAATCCAAGAAGTATTCGTCGGATCCGGCCACCGGGTTCCAACTAACGTAAGCACTGCCCGCAGGGCATCCCGCCAGCGCGTTGCCTTTGAACGTTACCGAGGCCGCGGTTTGTCCTCCCAACATCGGCGCGTTCTGGGAGAGCAGGAACGACGCAGAACCGGCCGGCTTGGGAACGTTAGCGGCGTACGTGCCGCCGTGGTTTGAAGAGTCTTGATTTGCTTTATCGCCGATCAGCAACACTGTCGTGGAGGCCTTAGCCGGGAACGGCTGGCCCTTGATCCATAACGGATTGCTGACCGTCATGTTATACGGTTTGGGGAGCTTCGGATTGTCGTTCGAGCACTCGCACAAACCGCTCGAGTCCCGGAACGTCATCAAGAAAGCGACTGCGGGTTCGATCTTGTTCTTCGCGCGCAAAATTGAAGCGGTTCCGCCGGTGACCTGCAGGCTGAACTTCGGCCCCGGGTTTTGGGAGAGCGTGTGGACCGATTGCATCGAGCGCACAGAGAGCGGCTGCGCGGTGTATCCGGCGTCCTGCTCCAGCTCGCTGAGCACGTCCGAACCGTCCAGGCTGAAGAGATCTTCGGCTGTGATGCTTTGGCTCTGCGGACTACCGCTGCCGCCGGAGTTGGCATTGGAGATGGCGCTCGATGCGCCGCCTCCGCTGCATCCGGTAAGCACGAGCAAAAGAGCAACCGACCCTAACCAGAAAGCATTTTTATGCATAAAATTCTCCGGCATCTATAGATTTAAGAATCATAACCAAAGGCCGGCTGCGGCATAAGAGCGGCCTGCACCAGGCCGGCAATAGGTATCTCACGACGACGCACAGCGCAGTTGGCGCGAGTCGTATGAGACTAACGGCGTATGCTCAGGTGATACTTCAGCGCTAAGCGCGCGCGCAAAAACATCGCACGAAACGGCGATCGCAGAGACGAACGGATTATGCGGCCGCCGCGCCGCACTTCGATGACGGTGCCCAGCAGCATCCGGGGGTCGACCGTTTCGCGAACGGTCACGCTCGCGTCTCCCGCCGTCAGCAGTGAGGCACCCGTTCCGACGAGCCGGTGAGCTGATCAGCAAATCGCGGTGTGCAAACACCACAACGTCACCGAAACGCGCCTTGCGATGCGGATCGACCAGCAGCTCGTCGCCGTCACGAATTCCCGGCGCCATACTCTTGCCGCTCAAACGCATGCGCCAAGGCTGCGTGGGACGTGCCATCGAGAGAACCTCGGCCAGCATTACTACGCTACTGCGGATTCGGCGCCCGCGGTGAGCCGCCCGACGAGCTCGACGCTGTCCTGCGGCGCCCCTAGAGTCAAGGCGTAGAGCCGGCACTTCGAGAGCGCGTTGATCACGCGATCGACGACGCGCAGACGATTGCTGTCGATCGTCGTTTGAATCTCGCTGCCGACGGCCATGAAAATCGCTTCCGAAAGCGGCAGTGGACGCGCGCGCGCGCTTCGTCCTCTGCCGACGACAAAGAAGAAGGCCGTTCGCTTAGCGGTTGCCGCCCACTCGGAGGTCAGCGTTCCGGAGGGATCGACGCTCTCCCAATTCAGATCGAGCGACGTCAGTCCGAGCAGCCGCCGGGCGCCGGCGCGGACCGAAAACAGGCGCGGAAAAGCTTCGACTTCGTCGGTCGCGGTATTGACCAACGCAAACTCGTCCGACAGCGGACGATTCTCCGGAGAGGCTGAGAATGAGCGCCATCGACGTGGTGCTCTTACCGCTCGTCGTCGGCCCGACTATCACCGCAGCCCGGTCGCCAAGCGCCACCGCTCCGGCGTGAAAGACCACAAGTTCCGGACGCAGACGGAAAATGCGCGCGTTGATGGCAAGCATCGCGCGCCCTTCGATCGACGCGGGCGAGAGCCGCCCCGAGGCAAACGGTTCGTCGTCGAACACGCGGATGAACTCGTCGCCGATCAAAACGCCGGCGGATCGCCCGTGCGTGATAATATACGCGCTAAGTACCGGATCCGCTGTCGAACGGTTCAGCATGCGCGCATACCGGCGCTCGATAAGCTCGGTAACGCGGTCGTCGTCACACCCAATTTGGACGGGAATGCCCGCGATCGATAGGCGTGCGATGACCGAACCCTCCGCTCAGTCCTACGCTACGACTTCTCGAACCAAACCTTGCTCGATGAAGACATGCATGATGTCGCTCACGTCCTGATCGACGTCGTGGCCATCCGCGTCATAACAGGTGCGCAGATAGTCGCCGAGCTCTCCAGCCGTCTTCCCCGAACAGTTCCGCAGCAAGTCGGCCGCGGTTTGATTGACCACGTGAACTTTTTCACGCGCGGAATCGTACACGAGCATCTCGGTGCCGACTTCGCGCATCTCCAAACCTTCGATCGCTTGAAACATTCCTAATCCTTACTGATGAGTGATGTCACATTGCGGATTCGGCGGGCCTTGCTCGAAGCAGATGATCGACGCAAAGCCGGATGCATCTTTGAACAAATCGCGCACGTCGACCGTGTCGACAATCGCCGGCCGGGCATATTCGGATTTTTGCATTACGAACATACCTCAGGCGGAGAGCAAAAATTGCCGGAGACTTCGGCGAATAATGCTGAGAGATCGAAGCTGGCTACCAGAGCCGGTCTCGAATAGCGCATGGCGGTGGTCCTTTCCGGGCTTTCTCTTATTCTATCTGCGAGCAACCAAGGTCCAAAGTGCAGGAAGACACTTCGAGCACCGTGCCGTCGGCTTCATCTACGTATAAGCCAACGAGCCTACGCGTCTGGAGTAACGCACCGAAAAAACGAAGAGCGCAAGAGCCAAAGGAATCCCCACTGCCGCAAAGCCGCCGAGAATGAGCAGGTTGCCGCCCAGCTCGGGCAAGCTCGCCCCGCGCAGCACCGCTTCGCGCAGCGCCGATAGGCCGTGCGTTATCGGAAAGACTGCCGAGAGCAGTTTCAAGGGCGCAGGCAGCGCGGCGATGGGAAAATATACGCCTCCCAGGACGTTGGTGAGGCTCGCAACCATTGCGACGGCCGCGTCTCCCTGCTTGAACGCGATGACGGATGCGGCTGCGCAGATGCCGATCGGGGAGATGGCCAGCATAGAGAGCACGAGGACGACGGTCGCCGACAACGCGTTGGCGTGGTGGAGGTTGACCCCAAAGACCGAGGCGCCGACGATCAGGAAGAGCACGGCCTGCACCGCCGTGAAGATGAAAGCCGACGCCGCCGCGCCGGAGACGAATGCCGGCACGGAAGCCCGCGAAACCAGAATAGCCTCGAGCGTGCCCGACGATTGATCCCGGCGAATCGCGGATGCAAACGAGTGCAGCGCTACCGACTGAAATCGCGCAAACACAATGCCGATGAGCACGAACTCGAAGTACGGACCGTGAATGGATTTGAGCGCGCTCGAACTGGATCCGAAGGTCTTGCCGATAAAGAACATCATTGCGCACATGATCAGAACGGATGCGAGTTGCCCGACGACGGCAAACTTCGACATCGTCTGAAACGCCCAATCGCGGCAGATGAACGCGGCGAGGATGCGCATCAGCCGACGCCTCCGGCGACGTGGCGGAAGTATCCGAACAAGGGATGCTCGCGCGTTCCGGCGGGCGCCTTCGCCTCGATTTCAATTGGTGTTCCGACCGCCGCGACGCGGCGTTCGTGAAGAATCGCCATTCGATCGCACATGGACCACGCCTCGTCGAGCTGATTGGTAGCGAGCAGGACGGTCTTGCGCTCCTGAACGACGAGCCGATCGCGCACCGATTGCCGGAAGTTCAACGCGGCAATCGGATCGAGGGCCTTCGTCGGCTCGTCGAGCAGCAGGATCGGCGGATCGGCCACCATCGCTCGAATCAGCGCCAGGCGCTGCTTCATGCCGGTGCTGAACGATCGCACGCTGGAGTGCATGCGATCGGCGATGCCAAGCCACTCGGCCAGTTCCGAGATGCGCTTTTTCGAGGCACGCTCGCTCAGACCGTTGAGGCGCGCAAAAAACGCCATGTTGTCCCAGGCGCTCAAGCGCATGTAGTACGCCCGCTCGTCGGAACTGCAAATCCCGATCGATGCGCGTGCCGGTGCGGCTTGTTTGTCGGCGTCGTATCCGAGGACGCTCACGCTGCCGGTATCGGGAATGATCAGCGTGGAGATGATCTTCAGCAGCGTCGTCTTTCCCGCCCCGTTGATTCCCAGCACGCCGAAGCATTCGCCTCTGTGGATCGTGAGCGAAACGTCGTCCAACGCCGGGCGGCGCTCGCGCCGGCGGAAGAGTTGCTTCACGCCTTGGTCGACGGGGTAGGCCTTGCTCACCCCGCGGACTTCGATCGCCTCAAGCATGATGGATGAACGGAGCCGCCGCGCGGCGCAGACCGCCCGCCAAACGCTTTGCGAGCGGCGGACGTTTGTCGAATTCTTCAAACTCCACGGAGCCGAAGTTTTGTTTGAGCAGGTGCAACCGTTCTCCGAGGCGCTCCATCCAGAAAAGACGCATCAGCGTGCGGTGGCCTTCGCCGCCGGTGAGCACCCGCGACTGTCCGATGCGCGTAGCGGAACGCGAGAGCAGCCCGCCGCGCAGTCTTTGAAGCCGCGAGAGCGCGCGCTCGTCTATGCCGGCATCGAGCAGCCAGTGCGCGAGCTCGATCGCCGGAACGGCGACTTGTGCGGTATTGCTCGCGCGCACGCGCTCTTCGAAGACGTTCCAATCGATGCCCCGGCGCAAAACTTCGGCGATGTCGACGATGCCGCGGACGTGTCCATCGAAGCCGTTCCCCCAAGCAAGGTGCACCGCGAGATGCAGCAGCTGGTCCTCCGGATCGAGAACGTGAACGGGAACGCCTGCGGCCATGGCGGCGACGGCCCGCGCGCGCATCGCCGCGACGTCGATTCGAAAAGGATTCGGCCGGCGGCCTAGATCCCAGTGCAGTTCGATGCAGAAAGACGCGCCCGGACGAGCGTAGCGCGGGAGCTGGTAGTAGTTGACGAAGTACCATTCACGCGTGTGCGGCGTCGGTTCAGAACGATAGCCGAGGTCTTCGAGCACGCGTTCGGCGCGGTCCAGATCTTCGATCGGAAGCAGAACGTCGAGATCGCAGAAAGCGCGCAAGCCGATGTCGCCGTACAAGTTCTCTACGAGCGCGACGCCTTTGAGCACTACCGGTGCCAAATCGTCGCGCGCGAAGGCCCGCAGCACTTCTCCGGCGCGCTGCAGATACACCGCGTTGAGCGCAACGGTTTTCTGTCTGGCCAAACGCAACTGCTCGCGCACCGGCTGCGGTATCGGCGCGTAGGGCGCGGCATCGGCCGACCGCGAGAGCAGCGGCAGCAGATGATGCCGGCGCGCCTCTTGAATTACCCGTTCCCACGAATCGACGCCGCGCGCTGCCGACGCGACCGCCGACGGATCGGCGTCCAGTCGAGCGCACGCGAGCATGAATTTTCGCTCGCCCGTGAGCGTGCGCGCTAAACGCCGGTGCATAGAGAAATCTCCCGGTGCTTAGATGAGGCCTGCCCGAACCGCATGCACCGCGGCTTGAGATCTCGCCGTGATGCTGAGTTTCGAGAAGATGTGGCTCACGTGATTCTTGACGGTCTTGTCGGACAGGCGCAGCTGCTCGCTGATCTCTTTGTTCGAGAGTCCTTGCGCGATCAGACGAATCACCTCGTTTTCTCGCTGCGTCAGTTCGTACATGTGCGCGCGGCTGGTCGACGAGCGGCGGCGCAACAGTTCACCGGCGATTCGGGGATCGACGTACGAGCCGCCGGTCGCGATGATCTTGAGCGCCCGAATGAGCTCCTTGGGAGCGATGTCCTTGATGATATAGCCGTTCGCTCCGGCCGAGAGTCCACGCTGTAAAACCTCGGGCTGCAACTGGGTGGAGAGCAGGCAAATCTTCACCGCGGGAACCTCGCGGCCGCACGATGCGATCGCCTCGTCCATCTTCAGTATCTGCCCATCGACGTCGAAAACGATCAAATCCGGTACCAACGACCGCAAAGCGACCTTCTCAAGCGACTCGGCATCGCCGACGATTTCCAGTTCGGAGTCCAGCGAGAGCAACTGACAAAGCGCCTTGGCGAAGATTCCTTGTCCGGCGACGACTACCACTCGCGTTGGGCGGGGGGCGGCTTCCGTATCGTTGACTCTTACTGCCGTAGCGGTCATAGCAAACCTCCGTCTGCTTCATAGCAAACCATCGTACTAAAGGCTTTCACTCGCCGATAGAACGGCGAGTTGTGACGCAAATCATGCCACACCGAAAAGCCCATAGCCATCCCGCTTTCGCGGGATTTTTTGGGAAAAGGGACTAAAATATCGACGATTCTCCGGGCCATTCGCTCCCCCGCGTCCCGGTCCCACGGCATTGCGGACCATTTGCTCATGAGCGATCTGTCGCTCACGCACGATGCGCTTCGAACGTTATGATACATTCAGACCTGCGTCATGGAGTAACCGTGTCCGAAACATTACAGTATCGCATCGTCGACGTCGACATCGCCATCGAAGCGCCCGCCGAGATTCTCTCGATCATCGTAGAGTCGTACCGGCGGTTTCCTATGACGAAGAATCGCACGCACCCGCATGTAACCGTCAGGGCGTCGCTCGTAGACGACGGTCAACTCGCCTTAACCATCGGTAACGTTCACTACAAAAACCTTTCCGCCGCTGCCGGCCATGGGCTGATCGGACTAGAACTTTCGAACGCGATCATCACCGGCGTAGCCGGGCATTCGCGTTTCATGATTCTCCACGCCGCGGCCGTCGAACGCGACGGGCAGGCGCTGTGCATCGCCGCAAGCGGCCACACCGGAAAGACGCTGCTGGCCTCGCACCTGGTTTCCCGCGGCTGGAGAGTCCTGAGCGACGAGTACGCTTTCATCGAACCGGCCGGCGGCCGTGTCGTCCCGTTTCCGAAGCTGCTGTACGTGCGATCGTCCTCACTTCCGCATATCCCGCGAAGCTTTCGCAAATGCGTTGAATCGTCGCCGTGGTACGGCATGGGCGACTGGCCCGGTCTGGTGTTCTCCGGCGTCGATCCGGCGGACAGCTATTCCGAGGCAATTTGGTCGCAAGGCGCCCGGTTATCGCGCCTGCTCGTGATGATTGAACGCAACGCTTCGGGACCTGCGATTACGCCCTGTAAACCTTGGTCGCTCATACCGGACCTCAACAGTTTGGTGTGGCAGCCTCCGGATTTACTGGATGGTTTATCACGAATCGCCTCTGCGCTGCGCGGCGTCGAAGTCGCTCGAGTCGTTGCCGGAGATCCGATTCGCACCGTGAACGCGATCGAGCGCTGGGCGCTGCCCGAGAGTCAGGTTTTGCTGCATGCCTAAGCGCGGCATCGCGCGCGGGGTTCTCAAACTCGCGCAGGATGCCGGCTTCTTTGCGCGCCTTTTCCGTTACGATCTTTTCATCGGAACCCGCGAGGGACTCGCGAAAATCAGCCCCGGCGTCACCGCGACGGGTGAGGTCGCGGTCCGCTTGGGAAGACGCGTGTATTTAGGCCGCAACGGCGTGTTTCAGGGAACGGGCGAGATCTCGATCGGAAGCGGAACCTACGTCGGGAATTACTTCGACTTCAACTGCCGGACTTCGATCGCGATCGGCGAGAATTGCATGTTCGGAAACTTCGTGTCGATCGTCGATAACAATCACGGCACCGATCCCGCGAGCGACATGAAAGAGCAGCCTTTCGAGGTCGCCCCAGTCGTCGTAAGGCGCAACTGCTGGATCGGCGAGAAAGCCACACTCCTCGCCGGCGTTACGCTGAACGAGAACGTCATTGTCGCCGCCGGCTCGGTCGTGACGCGCGACGTTCCGGCGAACGCGATCGTCGCGGGCGTTCCGGCGCGGGTCTTGCGGCTGCGAGCGGCCAGCGCGGCCAGCTGAATGCAGGCCAAGCACCACAGCGCCAAGCAAGTCTTTCTGAATACGTTCGCCGGCCTTGCCAGCAACGGCGGTTCGGCGATCGTCGGGTTGATCGTCACGCCGCTGCTGATCGCAAAGCTCGGCGTAGAACAGTTCGGATTTTGGGCGGTCGTTACCGCAATGGTCAACTACGCGGGCCTGCTGGACGGCGGGCTGAACAGCACCTTTATGAAATACGTGGCGGAATACGCCGCTCGTAACGAGACGGCGCGAATCCGCCAAGTTACGACGTTCGGCACGGCATTCTACGTCGTGCTGGGTCTGCTGATAGCACCGGCGGCCGCCGCTGCTGCGCCGTACGCGATCGGCGTGATGCACCTCGATCCCGGCCTTGCGCGCCGCGGACCGATGATTTTCGGATATGTCGTGCTCTCGCTTTTTCTGACTAGTGCGGCCGGCGCGATCGCATCGGTGCTCAGCGGCTTCGGCAAGCTGCGTACCGTCTGGACGAGTAATTTTCTAAGCCGTACCGTCTTTTCGATAGCCGCCCTAATCGCGTGCACCTTAGGCTTCGGACTGGACGGCATGGTGTTCGCCACGTTCGCGCAGCTCGCGGTTTTTGCCGGCATAACCTACATCGCAGCACGGCGCCTGTTCGGCCCGCTTTTCTGTCCGCCTTGGCAGTGGGAACGCAGCGTGATCGCCGGCCTCTTCAAGCTGGGCGGCTGGGTTCAGGTAACGAACACGTGCAGCACGATTGTGGTTGAGAGCAACCGTTTCATCATCTCGGCATTCGTTTCAACCTCGGCCGTTACGTACTTTGAGGTCGCCAGCCGTTTGACTCGCGCCGCACGCTCGTTGCCTTTCAACTTCATCGTGGCGCTGCTGCCGGCCGTTTCGGCGCGCAACGCCTCGCTGCCCGACGACCGCTTCAACGAGACCTACGTGCGCGCAAGCCGCTACGTCAATTACGCAACGCTCTTTCTCGTGGGCTTCATCATCGCGGCCGGTACGCCGATCTCGTACGTCTGGATCGGAACGGTCTATCCGGACATCGGCGTGATCTGCGCGTGCGTCGGGCTTTCGTTCATCTTCATCAACGCGACCATGGTCGGAACGACGATGCTGCGCGCCGTCGCGCTAGCCCGTTATGAAGCGTATTACTACATCGTCTGGACCGTTGCCAGCATCGCGCTGATGATTGCGACGGTACCGTTCTTTGGTCTCATGGGCGTGCTCGCAGGAATCGCGGGCGGAGCAGCCATAGGGACGGTCTACTTCTTGCGCGTGCTGCACGGTTTGCGCCGCTTGGACGTCCGGAGTGGTTTGCTGAATTGGGCCGTCCCGCTTTGCGTCATTGCGGCTGCGTCGATCGCCGGCACGGCCTTTGCCGCCGCCCATTTGGCGCCGCACTTTCACGGACGCGTGCAGTGCGCGCTGGAAGTGCTCATCTTGGGCGTGCTCTACGTCGTGCTCTTTGCAGCCGGAACACTCGCGTCGCGCTTCTTCGGGCCCTCCGATTGGGAGGTCGCCCGCCGCGTGCTTCCCGGGCCAATCGCCTCATTTGGGCGTAGGCAAAGCGTCTCTGCCGGGTCCGAAGGCGTCTTGATACGGTGAGAGCGATGAAACTCAGCGTGGTGATTCCAACCAAGAACTGTGTCGAGCTCATGCGGCGAACGCTCGCGGCGCTCGACTTTGCGGACGAAATCGTCGTCGTGGATATGTTTTCTACCGACGGCACCGCCGAGCTGGTGCAGGCGCACCCCAAAGGGCGGCTGATCCAGCGCAACGGGCACATTTACGAAAACGTGAACCATGGCTTCGATGCGGCAACCGGCGACTGGCTGCTGCGCTTGGATTCCGATGAAGTAGCGACTCCTGAGATGGGACGCGAAATTCGGGAACGCATCGAAACCGCTCCCGCGGATCTATGCGGTTTCTACATTCCGAATCGCACCTATTACTCCAACCGCTGGCTGCGGTACGGCCCCGCGTACGACGAACGTTCGCCAATCCCCGGAGAGCGCTTCCGCTTGAGCCTGTTCCGCAAAGGCGCCGGGCGGTATGAATCCGAGCTCTCGCATGCCGATCTCACCGTGCACGGCCGCTGCGAGTATCTGAAGCACCGCTACGATCACTATTCGGTTCGATCGTTCTCGCACTACATTGCGAAGAACAACTACTACACCGACATGGACACCGAGCGAATGGAGAGCGGCGAATTGGACCCTCGCCGGGAAGCCTGGGCGATGCTCTGGGGACCGCTCAAAGAGTTTCTGGTCTTCTTCATCAAGCGCAAAGGGTACAAGGACGGCGCCCTCGGGATCGTCGCATGCGGCGGTTACGCTATCCTGCGCTTTATGATCCACGCCAAACGCTGGGAGCGGCTAACGGCGCAGCAGAACGAGGTCGAGGATCTCGACAAGCGCAAGATGCTCGAATACGTGCCGGCAAGCCACGTCACGAACGCCTAAGAGCGTTTGATCCAAAGCAGCATCGCGTCGGGACGCTCGCGCGGAAGCACGATCGGTATCTGACGCACGCAACAGCCGACGGAATCGGAAAGTTCGAGCGCGTCGTGCATGTCGCCCAACAGATAAGCGTTCGTCCGTAGCGGTATCGAGGATGCGTTCTGCGCGACAAGCTGCATTCGCACGTCCGGAGAAAGATAGAACGCCAAATCGAGCGCGTCCGCCCAGCGACCCGAGGATTGCGGAACGATCACGAGCGCATTGCGTGTCGCGTCGAGGGGCTTGCTGTCCGCAAGGACCCAGCCGTTGAAGTCGTTGTCCCACCACACCGGCGCGCGCAGGCCCGTATAGCCGCAGAGCGCTCCTGCCGCCATGAGCAGCGCTGCGGCGCCGATCCAAGCCGAACGCGGCGCGCCCTCATGCCTGCGGATCTCGAAGGCAAGGTATCCGGCGACGCATACGATGAGCATCAGCCAGATCGGCGTCCCGTACCGCGGCACGGTCGAGCGATGATCGTGCAGCACGAGGTCCGAGATGACGAGCGCAAGTACGGGAACCGCCAGGAGCGCCGCGATCATCGTCCGATTTGCTGCCCCGCTTCGCGCGACGCACCAGTAGATCGCCGCACAGACCAGCAGCGCCAAAGGCAAGAGCATGAGCGCAGCTTTACCGTGCGCGTACTGCAGGTCGAAAAAGGTCGCGCCCGCTTCGAACGTCCAGCTCTTCAAGTACCAGACCAGCGGCCAAGCACCGGCACTCCACGAAAGCGAATCCGCTAAGCCGGTGCGCGTGCGAGCGATGACGACCGCCCACGGAATGAATGCGGCAATGGCGATGCAGGCCGCTATGGCGAAGCGGCGCAGATCGGAGGCGCGCAACCGAAACGCGGCGTAAACGGCATGCGCGGCAAGCGTAATCACAAAAAGGCCGTCGGTGTACATTCCCAACACCGCGACGACGCCGTACAGAATCCACCACCGCGGCCTTCCTGTCCGCTGCGCCCGCAATAGCGCCGCGGTTGCGACTGCGAATAGCAGCGCCCAGAGACTATATTCCTTTGCCTGCTGCGAATACACGATCAGCATCGGCGAGACCGCCGCAAGTGAAAAGCCGAGCAGCGCCGCGAGTCTATTTCCGAAGATCTCCAAGCACAGCCAGCCCGCGGCAAACGGGACGAGCAATCCGAAGATCAGCGCCGGCAAGCGCAGGCTGACGATCGACGTGCCCGCAATACGCGTCCATAACGCGGAGACCACGTAGTACAGCGGCGGATGTTTCGCGTCTTCAGCGGCAAGCGACGAGACCGTCTTACTAATAGGCTCCCGCTCGCTGCTGCGCCCGGCGAACGCCAGCACTTCAGCCGCAGTCGCGGTTCGGCCTTGCAACGCATCCAAGAATTCGCTGCGGGTGTGGCCCGCAATGCGAAGAGCGGTGACGGCTTCGTCGCTCCAAAAGAGGCGCGAATGTTCGCCGGCGACGCGCAGCGCGAAACCGCCCAGCGCAAATGCCGCGCAGATTGCGACCAGCGCGAAGAGCGCGGGATTAAGCCGCGGCACGGCCGCCGGAGAGAAGCGGCCGCAGCCACTCCGTCATGTGCAGAATGTACCAATCCCGGCGGAAAGCCTCGCCGTTGCGCGATCCGGCACGGGCGGCGCCCTGCTCCACTGCAATCTCGAGCGGCATGTCCTGCAATGCCAGTTCGAGCAAAACGCCGGGGCGATCGCTCGAGAACGGAATACCGCGCAGGCGGACGATTTGTTCGAAGAGTTCGCCGAGCTTCGCTGCCGGACTTGCCTTCGGAAAACGATCGGCGGTGAGGCTCAAGGCCACGGGGCGATCGGGCGCACTGCTCACGAGCGCGAGGAAGAAACGCAGGTCCGGCTCCCGCACGGCGTTCATTGCATCCTTGACGAACCGCAGCCTAACGCGTTGTGAGAGTGCCGAATCGAGCACAGCGGCCAGCTCTCGATGATGCGGTGCGATGTGTGCGATCAAACCGGAGAGGATCGAAGGCTCGGTCCCGCTGCCTCCGGCCTCAAGCCGCTGGCGAACAATCCGCTGCGCCGCCCATAGATCGCCTGAATCGATCAGTCGCAGCGCTTCCCGCTCGTACAAGCGAGGATCCGCTTTGTACAGCGTGCGCAGCAGGGCCAGGTGCGTGCGCAGCGGTTCCATTTCAAATTGCGGATCGAACGCCAGACCCGGAGTGATAAAGTTATACGGCTCGTACTTGAGGTCGTGCAGCGTCCGGATGACCAGGCTGATCGAAGGCGCGTCCAAATGCAGAAGCGCGTGTATAAACTTTCCGCCTTGTTCGATCGTCCGCACGTCCCCCGCGCGCAGATGTTCCGCACGTTTGAATCGCAGATCGCCCAGCGCCAGCTGCGGCGTGACGCGCTCGTGCCGATCGAAGGTGTACTCCGCGTGAACGCTCGATCCCCGAACGACGCCCCAGGCTCCGGCAAACTGGTGCTGATGGATCGCCGTGGGAGCGTCGATCCAGAACAGCAACTGCATCACCATCATATCCGTGCGGTACACGAAGACCGGCGGCTGAGCGTTGAATCCGAGCCGCTGGGGAACGCCGCAATGTCCGAAAATCCAATCGGTTATTCGATCGAGCGGGATCGACCGCCAGTCGCCGTTTTCGAGCAAAGCTTCCTGCGCGATGCGCGGGAAGAGGGCTGCATCAAACGCACAGGCCTCCCAACGCCGCGAAACCGCGTCGCCGAGAGACCTGAAGACGTCGAGGTCTTCTGAAACCGGGGCGGAAGCCGTCATAATCCGATTTCAGAATACAGGGAACGGTTTAGACCCTTATACCTGCAAGGTGCCTATGAAGGCATGATACTAAAGGGCCCAGCTCCCGAAGGATTGGTAACGGGGATCGTTCACCCAGGAGCCGCTCGTGGTAGACCCCAGGCCGATCGCGCTATATGAGCCGCCGCCGTCGTCGCCGTCCCAGATGCTGGCGTTGACGATACATGCGATCTGGGGATCGGCAAAAGCCGTGCCGTACGCGAGCGACATGTCGAGCGCGGCGACCTGCGGATCCTCGGACCACGCATCGTTTTGGTCGCTGGCAAAACCGGATTCGGTCAGGCAGATTTTGACCCCCGAATCGTTATTGGCGTTCGCGATCGCCTCGATGCCTTTGTAGTTCTGCCATTGTCCTTCGAACGTGGGTCCCCAGTACACCGTCGGGTCCATCTGCCAGGCGAAGTTGTGAATCGAAATCCCGTCCCAACAGTTTCCGGTGCGGCATCCGGCTGCGTAGATGTTCGTCATATCGCTGAACATGTTCGTGTGCTCGCCGCCGCCGTTGGCTAGCGCCGGGCCGTAGACGAATAGGCTGGGATCGTTCGCCTTTACGGCCGCATAACCGGCTCGGAGGAAGGCGGCAATTCCGGGTCCGGTATCCGAATCGTAGAACCAATAGCTTTGGTTCGGCTCGTTCAACAGCTCGACTTGGGTGATCTGCGGAAGGTTCTGCTGCGCCATCTGCTGGTTATGCTGCACGATCCATTGCGTCACCGTTCCGGCGTACGTACCGTAGTCCGAAACGTTTGCAAAGGCTTTGTTCATGCCGACCGTCTGCTGAAATCTCGTTCCGCCATACTGGAGAATAATAGGAAACATCGAGATGCCGTGCTGCGCCAAATGCGTGGCGATGTAGTCGTAAGTGGTCCAGTTTGCGTCTAGGCCGTTGAGATTGCCTTGCAAGCCGCCCCAAATGAACGAAGCCTGAATCTCTACGCGGGCACACGTCGCGCCGGCGTTCGCCGCGGCTTGTTCCGCTGAATCGATGAGCGCGTTCGCCGGACCGTTCGGAATGTTTTGGCACGGATTCTGGTCACAATTGCGGATTGTTTGCTCCTGCAACGTCCACGTGTGCCCCATGACGCAGTAGCGGCTGCGCGGCGACGGCGGATGGTTCACCTGCGGCATGGGAACGGGCGACTGCGTCGTCACGTTGAACGTTGCACCATTGGTCGTGATAGTGTACATGACCCCGGGCGTGCGGCGCCAGCGAATGCCGACGCTGTTGGCGCCGACGCCGCCGTAAGCGTAAACGGTTTCGGAAGGCGAGACACTGGCGACGGTTTGAACCGGGCCTTTTGCCAAGTGCAGAATGAGCGGCGCGTCATAAGGAACTGCCGACGCGTTGGAAACGGGTGCGCACACGCTCGGGCCGGTTTGCACGCACGCCGACAAAACGCCGAACGGCGTCGGTACTGCCGAAGGCGTCGGCACCGGACTGGCGGTCGGAGACGGCGTGTGATATGGCGATCCGGTCGGGTACGGCGTGTGAAACGGCGATCCGGTCGGGTACGGCGTGCGGTACGGTGAGGGCGAAACGGATGGACGAGGCGTCGGAGTGCCGCTCGCGATGCCGGTGCCTCCTTGCGCACTGTTCGCGGGAGGTGTAAGTCCGCCGCCTGCGCCTCCGCAAGCGGTTAGCGCTGCAGCCGAAACGGCCAAGAGCAGCGCGAAAGCGGAACCATTGATTTTCACCGGGGGAGGTCTCCTAAAAATGCAGCAAGGAATCTCCCCTCAATGTCGGCACTTGGCGCCGTTTAAGTTACGTTAATGCGTCAACGGGCAAGCGTTTTATGTTACGTGTTCGTAAAAGAGGCGCCTATTCGAGGGCTCTACGGTAACGTAGCGGACGCCGTGGCGCCGTGCGCCGCGAATTTTGCAAACACCTGGTAGCGCTCATTCGGTACGAAACGATCGTCTTGCAGCGTTCCCAAACCAATTGCGCCGAAGGGGCCGCCGCCGTCGTCGCCATTCCAAATGCTCGCATTGACGATACACGCAACCTGCGGATCGGCGGCGGAAATCGCGTACGCTTGCGCCATATGCTGCGCAGCAACGGCGGGGTCTTCGCCCCACGAGGCGTCCCCGCTCGCGAATCCGGTTTCCGTTAGACAGATCTTTACGCCGCGATCGCCGTTCGCCGCAGCGATCGCTTCAGCGCCGCGATAGTTTAGCCACTGATTTTCGTAGTCGGGGCCACGGTACTCTTGAGGATTCGTTCGCCAAGCAAAGTTGTGCACCGAGATCCCGTCCCAGCACACGCCCCTTCTGCAACCCGCGGCGTACAAGCCGCTCAAAATGGCAAACATGTTCGTGTGATGGCGGCCGCCGTCGGCAAGCCCCGGTGCGAAAACGAACAGATCCGGATCCGCCGATTTTACCGCTGCGTATCCGGCTTTCAGGAACTGCGCGATCGTGGGCGCGTCGTCGGGCTGCATGAACCAGTAGCTTTGATTCGGTTCGTTCATCAGTTCGACGCGCGTAATCTGCGGCAAGTGCTCGCCGGCCATCTCGCCGTTGTGGCGGAGGATCCAATTCGTGACGGTGCGCGCAAACTCAGCGTAATCGCCGGCGCTCGTAAACGCACGGTTTCCACCATCGGCGGTGGGAACGAAGCGCGCGCCGCCGTACTGCAGGATGATCGGAAACATGGCAATGCCATGCTGCGCGAGATGATCGGCGATGTAATCGTAGCGCCCGAAGCCGGCGCGATCCCCGCTCAAGCTCCCCTGCAGACCGCCCCAAATGAATGAAGCCTGAATCTCCACCCGGGCGCACGTTGCGCCGGCTTGGGCGGCCGCTTCTTCGGCCGAGTCGATCGCCGCATTGCGCGACTCCACGGGAACGTTTTGGTTTCCGACGCGCATTGTCTGCTCTTGCAGCGTCCAGGAATGTCCCATGACGCAGTAGCGTCCCGCCGAAGACGCCGTCGTCACGGGAGCGGCGCTGGTGGGTGCAAGCGAAAGTAGCAACGCAACGGCGGCCGCGAACACCGCCGCTTTCATAAGGCAGGCACCGATTGCGCGACGTCATCGAGCGTCGACGATCCGTACACCAGATCCGCAATGGTCTCTTTGAATCGCTGGGTCGAGAAACGCTCGGCGTTCTGCCGGATTGCGGCGGAATTGAAATCCGTGGATTCGAAGCGCCGAATCGCGAGCGCGAACGCACCGGCGCTTTGCTCTTCGACCAGAATGCCGGTAACGCCGTCGATTACCGTTTCAAGCGCTCCGCCGCGGCCGAATGCGATCACCGGACGGCCGCAGGCCATCATCTCGACGGGCGCCATGCCGAAGTCTTCGTAGCCCGGGAAGATCATGGCCTTCGCGCCGCGCATCAGCGTCAAAAGTTCCTCGTCCGTTACGTGTCCGAGCTGCGTCACGTGGGAAGCGGCAAATGCGGGCGACGTGCAGCCGGCGATCCGCAGCTTTCGCCCCGCCAGCCGCGTTGCCTGAACTGCAATATCGATCCGTTTATAAGGCACGTTCCGGGATGCGACGAGATAATAATCGCCGGGTGACTGAGCGGCCGGCGTGAATCTCTCGACCGAACACGGCGGATAGACGATCATGCTCATACGCGCGTAGTGTTTGGAGATGCGCGTTCGGGTAATCTCGCTGTTGGCCAGAAAGAGGTCGACGCGATTCGCGGTCATGACGTCCCACTGCCGCATTCGCCGCATGGCTGATGCGCCGAACGGACGCATCGGAGCGGGCAGCGTTCGAAGCTCTTCGTGCGGGCGTTCCCAAATCGCCCGCATGGGGGTGTGGCAGTAACAGATGTGGCGCTGCCCGGCATGGCGCAGCAAGCCCTTCGCGGCGGTGTGATGCGAGGAAACGATCACGTCAAACTCCGAGAGATCGAAGGACTCCACTGCAGCCGGATACAGCGGAACGAATAAGCGGTGGCGTCGTGCCGCGCCGGGAATGCGCTGCAGGAACGATGGTATCACGCGATCTTTGAGCGAGGCCGGACCGGTTTTCTCCGAGTACAGAATCGCATAGATCGGCGCATCCGGAAAAACTTCGGCAAGACGCTCGACGACGCGTTCGGCGCCGCCGCGCTGAACCAGCGGGTCGGAGACAATCGCAACGCGCGGCGAGCGTCTCATGCTGCCGCTCGCAGCAAGATGTCCGCAACGCTTTGCGCGTGCGCCTCGGCCGCAAACTGCTGCGCCCAAGCCTTGGCGGCATCGCGATAGGCTTGGCGCCGGTCTTGTGCGAGCAGATCGATTATCGCCTGCGCGAACGCCGGTTCGTCTGCGCACGGCACCACGCGTCCGCTGACGCCGTCCTGGAGGACTTCGCTTACGCCCGCGTCGGCAAAACAAACGCTTGGAACGCCGCAAGCGGCCGCTTCGATAACGGATCTTCCGAACGGCTCCCGGTCCGAGCAATTCACATGCACGTCCAATACGGCGTATGCGTTGCGCACGTCGTCGGTCCATGGAATGAAGCGTACGCAATCCTCGAGCCCCAGTTCCCGCACGGAGCAATGGAGTTCGTCCACGAATTCCGCGTCGCGAAACACAGCCGAGCCGAAGACGAAGAAACGCGCCGGCATGCGGTCGCGCACGGCGCGAGCAATACGCAGGAACCGGTCGTGGCCCTTCCAGCGATTGATACGCCCGACGATGCCGATGTGCGGCACGTGCGGTTCGTCCGGGATCTGCATTGCATCGCACGCTTGCGCTCGCGAGGGTACTGCGCGGTACGCAGCCAGATCGAGTGGATTGAACACGACTGTCGTTAGCGGGAGAGCGTAGGCGCGCGCGACGGAATCGGATATGGCAATGTGCTGCTGCGCGCAAAAGGAGCAGATCGTCCGCAGAGCGGCAAGCGGACGCCCTTCTAAAATATCTCGCAGATGCGTCACGCACCGCGTACCGGCCAGGCGCGATGCGGGCGCCCCGACGAAGTGCGCTTTGACGGTGTGCGTGTAAACGACTTCGATCCGGTTCGCGCGCAGCCACGCTGCCAGACGAATGACCGCCGAAGGCATCGTCACCATGCCGCCCAATCGCGGCCTCTCGCGCTTAGAGGCGGCTAACGCCGCCGAAACCGAAAGCACCGAAACGTTCAGCCCCAGGTCCCGCAGCCGCTGCGCGTACTTACCGTCGTGAAATACCAGGACGCGCGGATCGATCGACGACGGCAGATGGGTCAACAGCAGCGCGAAACTCTCCTGAGCTCCGCCCGCTTCGTCGCCGGTCTGATCGACGAACGCTACGCGGAGGCGCCCGTTGCGGGAAGTCATCTGTTCGATTATAGAGGCCTGGTCCGCAAGGCCGCGAGAGAAGAACGCCGCCCGTGTGTGGTACGCTCGGCATGGTCGCATTGCACCATGCCGAGGTGAACGCGTCGGCGTGGGCCGCGTGGCACTTCTGCCGCTCGCTCCGTAGCCGTAACGTTGACTGGATGCAGCCGATACTGCGGCGCGCCGCCGATGCCGTTTCAGGTACGCGCGCTTTGCTGTTGGATCGCGACGGCGTAATCAACCGGAAGATCGACCGCGGATACGTGCTCGACTACGATCGGGATTTTCGATTCGAGCCGGCCTTTCTTTCCGCAGTGCGCCGTTTCTCACGCGCGCGGATCCCGCTCATCGTTGTCTCTAATCAAAGCCTGCATAGAGCGCGGCTTGATTTCGGCGTCGGGAGAGGTGGGGATCATGCAGCGCATGATCGAGGAGTTGAAAATTTACGAGATCGAGATTTCCGGCTATGCCGTCTGTCCGCATCAACCCACCACCGGGTGCGGCTGCCGCAAGCCCGCGGCCGGATTAATTTACGCGGCCGCGGCGCTCTTCGAATTGACGCTCGCGCAGTGCGCGCTCGTCGGCGACTCCCGAACCGACGTCGAGGCTGCCTCGCTCGCCGGATGCCGGGGAATCCTCGTGCGGCGCGACGATTCCGACTCATTCAGGAGTGCGTTCGAAGAAGCGTTCGCATTCGTAAACCCGGAGATCGCCGCATGAAGTTTCTGAACAGTCTTCCGCTGCGCAATGCGTATACCGTCGTGCGAAGCCGCTCGCCGCTGCGCATCAGACTTCTGCGGCGGCGGCACCGACGTTCCGCCGTATCCGGAAAAGTTCGGCGGCTGCGTGCTCTCGTGCACGATCGACAAATACGCTTACGTTTCCGTACGGCCGTATGTGAACAGCAAGATTCACGTCATCTCCGAGGATCAAGGGCTGGACATTTACTTCGAGCCCAACGGCGGAGATCGGCTCGAAGGACGCCTCGATTTGGCTCAGGCGATCTTCCGGCGGTTTTCGAGCGTCGGACTGGAGTGCCACATTGCAGCCGACGCGCCGCCCGGAAGCGGACTCGGGTCGTCTTCGAGCATGATCGTCGCGCTCATCGAGGCGCTCTGCCGCGAGCAGGGCGTAACGCTTTCGAAGTATCAGAAGGCCGAGCTCGCCTTTCAAATCGAGCGCGGGGATCTCGGAATCGTCGGCGGGATGCAGGATCAATATGCGGCTTCGTTCGGCGGCTTCAATTTCATCGAGTTCGACCGCAACGGCGTCTACGTGACGCCGCTTGCGCTGCAGCCCCGAACTGCTCTCCGAACTGCATTATCATCTGCTGCTGTGCTATACCGGGACGACGCGCGTCTCCAGCAACATTCTTGCCGAGCAAACCGCCAACGTCGTTCAAGAGCGGGCCGGAAGTCATGGACAGCCTGGCAGGCATGAAACAGCTGGCTCATGCGCTCAAACGGGCGTTTCTGAAAGCGCAGTTCCTCGACTTCGGACACCTGCTCGACGAGGCATGGGCCCTCAAGCGCGGCTTGGCGTCCGCAATCACCAATCCTCATATCGAGGAGCTGTACGATACCGCGAAGACTGCAGGGGCAATCGGCGGCAAGATCCTCGGCGCCGGGGGCGGCGGGCATTTGCTGCTCTTCACGCCGTTCAACAAACGGGGAAAGGTTCGCGGCGCGCTCGAGGCGGCCGGCGCGCGCATCATCGACTTCCAGTTCGAGGATCAGGGCGCTACGAGCTGGGTGACGACGGACGAAACGTGGGCGCCGGCAATTCATCCGGCATCGCCTTCGAACGGAGCTCGCAAAGGGGATCTCGTCCAAGCGCCGTCATGATGTTCTGCGCGGCATTGCGCCACGCAAATTCGCCGAGCGCTCTTTCACGTCCATAGGTGCCCATCGCTGCCGCTAACGCGCGCTGCGTAATGAGCGTGCGCAGTGCGGTCGCAATCGCTTGCGGACTGTTGCCGTCGACCAAAAATCCCGATTTTCCGTCGGCGATGGCATCTTCGGCTCCGGAATCCACTCCGCCGACGGACGCCAGGCGCGCCATTGCCGCCTCGAGGTAGACGATTCCGAATCCCTCAACGTCGCCTGCGCCGACGCGCCGGGTCGCAAGCGAGAAGCACCAAGCGCGCGCGTATGCATCTTCGAGTTCGGCATCGCTGACGTCGCCGAGGAAATGCACGTTTTGCGAGGCGCCTACGCGCTTTGCAAGTTCGCGCAGATACCCCTCCGCCGGACCGATACCGACGATCTCGTACCGCAGGTCGGGAAACTCGGCAAGCATCAGGGCAATGGCTTCGATCGTTTTATCAAATCCTTTGCGCAGCACCAAGCGCCCGACGGAGAGGATCGTCGGAACCGGCGCCGGCCGGCGCGTAAAGTCCTTCGAATCGATGCCGCACCGGCCAAGCACGGCGCGGCTGGTGATGCCCGCTTCGCGCAGTAAGCGCGCCGTAAATGTGCTGTTCGCGACCGCGACGTCCGCTCGCGCGAAGACGGCGCGCATCATACTTCGCCGCAGAAGCGATTGCTGCGAGAGTATCTCGGAACCGTGCGCGACGATCGCGAGTTTTCCGCGCACGCTGCGCGGCAGCGTTGCGCATGCCAAGCCGCTGCGCAGCCAGGACGATGCAATCGTGCATTTATCAGGCATCGAGCGATGCGCTTGCGCAACCGCTTGCCGCACACGAAACGACCAAAGGGGCAGCGGCTCGGGCCGATCGTGTCCCGGGAACGGAAAGCGCATGACGCGATACGGCTGCTGCGCGTCGAAATCTTCGCAATCGGGCATCCACGGCGCGACGACCGTCAGCGGATGGCCGGCTGCAGCAATCTCGCCCGCCAGCCGGAACATGTAGCGTTCGATTCCGCCGTAGCCGGGCGGCGGAAACTCGGTGGTTGCCAAGACAGCCATCGCGTTCAAGTATACGGGGCGTGTAGGACGGCTCGCATGGGCCGGATGCTTCAGGCCCGCGCCGGTGGACGTCTCATTCTACGGCAAAACTGCCCGTGCTACGATTGCGCTCGTGAACCTCGCGCTCGGACGCATGCGGCCGCTCATTTCCGTCCTGACTGCGCTCCTGCTCGCGGCGCTTTTCGCTCTTGCGGTGAGCCGCAACTTTGAAAAGTACACGACGCCGAGTACGGATGGAGCGCTCGTTCACATCTATCTGCGTAAGGTTTTCAGCATCGGCGCATTCGCAGGGGTGGGGTACCTGATCGCCTCTTTGCGAGGGCGCGGACGCGGGGACGTCCTCCCCGTTACACTCATCGTGGGCGCGTTCAGTGCGTTGATCGAAATCGGGCAGCGGCTGCACGGAGAACGCGAAGGATTGTACTGGAACGCGATCGATACGCTGTGCGGGGCCGCGGGGGGATTTTTGGGCGTTTACTTCCGGGCGCTAGTTCGTCGAATCTTCGGAACGGGTGCGTAACTCCTCGAACGTCATGACTCGCAGCGGCTTCTCCCCTACCAGCGGCGTTATACGCATGACGACGGAAAGATTGAGCACCGCTACTCCGCCCGCGGGTCCGAGGAGCTTTGCGGCGCTTTCGACGTGACGCGATATGGAAGGCGCATCGGTGGCGTTGTCCACGACCAATGCGGGAGGTGCGTGCATCGCAAGGACGTGAAAGTCGTCGTCGACGATCAAGGTGAGGGCAAGCGATGGCCGCCGCTCTCGCGCATCCGTCATGTCAGGATCCGGCGCGCTGCATCTGCTCAGCAATGCGCTGCACCAAACCGCCGGCGTAGATATTGTAGTGGTTACGGCCGGCAACGAAATCGAAGGGTTCGGCCGAACCGAGCTCTCGCAATCGCCGCTCGAAAAGCGCCGCGGGCTCGTTCAGCAGATAGGTGTCGTCCGTACCGACGACGATGTGCAATCTGCCGGCCAGTTCTCGTCGCAACGGCCGGCCGCTCTTTGCCAATATCGCGGAGATGTCATAGGCCTTCCAGGCCTGACGCGACGTTGCGCGAAGATGCGTCCCGTCCGGCGGTCGAAAAGCGGTTCCGGAGCACCATCGGACCCCCGCGGACTGAAAACGGCCTCGAACGAAGCGAGCTGTCCGCCGAAACGTCCTTCGACGGACTCGAGAGCGGCGGCATTCCGTGTCGTCATCAGCGTATGCCCATGCTGCTGTTCATAGGCCGTTTCACGGCCTCTTACTTCATAGAGATTGGCGCCCCGCGAATAGATGTCGACCCCCAAAAAACTCCGGAAATCGACGGGATCCGGCGAAACCGCCCACGCACCGGCAAAGAGCCCGGGGTAGCGCAGTTGCAGCCAGAGCGCGGACCAGCCGCCCGAAGAGTGGCCGGTGAGAAATTGCGCGTCGGAACGAACGCGGTAGCTGCGCTGAACGTACCCGACGACGTCGTTTACGAATGCCGTTCCCCATGGACCGTTATTGGCGGAATCCGCGAATTCGGTATGTCCCAGCGACCAATGCGCGTCGGGATAGACGTAAATCATTTTCGGAATCATGCCGGCGCGCATCTCGTACAGAATCTGACGCGCGTCCATCGGCCCTCGGTCGAACGCTGCGCTTTCCGCCGTCGCGTGGAAGGCGTGAATCACGTAAACGACGGGATAACGGCCTGCGTTCCGTTTGTAATCCGGCGGCAAGACGACGACGGCCCGGATACTCACGGGTTTGCGCCAAAAACGCGAGAGGCTCGGGGCTGGGAACGTCGACGGCGTCGATGGAGTCTTTGTACGGGAAACGGTGTCCAAACGCCGGCCGTGAGATCGTAATGGTCAGTTGCGTTCCCGGGGTGACGTTTACTTGCGAAACGGCGCTCAGATCCATCCCCGTTCCCGCGCCGGAGTAGCCGTAGGAGCCGCTTCGGTCCAGCAGCGCCATGACGTAGTACTTGCCGGCCGGCAGCCGATCCGGGGGATTCGGAAAATAATGACCTGCGGCATCAAATGATATCGTGCTGCCTGGCCCGGTTGACCGTACGTCCTCGGAGTAGACTGCGACGCTCGTAGATCGGTTGCGGATCGTATTGCAGCACGTGCCCCGGCGCGCGCGAAACCACGACGATCGCCCGGCCCGCTCCGTTGGAGCCGAGCAGCCACGGCGCAATACGGACCGCTACGTGCGTCTTGCCATCGGGCGACGGCGCAGTCGAGGCGCCCCAGCAACCGCTCAAAGCGAAGACTGCCGCAGGCGATGAGGAGAAGGTGTCGCCGCAGTTGACCCATCGCTATTAAGTTTAGTCTTCGGATACGCGCAGGGTAAGGCGCATTATGACCAGGGACTGCGCGCCGGATTTCTTTGCGCCGTTACCGCCGGGGAAGAACGGACCTGACTGCATGGGCCGTTTAACCCGCCTGCCGTTACAAGCATTTGCGGCCGCAACGCAACCATCGCGTGCCGAAAGAACCTATAAGAATAATAGGAAAAATGGCCCAAATCGGCCGTTTTTAAGTTAAAACGCGCAGGACAGCGGCCCGGCTTGAAGCAACAAAGTGCGACTGTAGCACCTGCCTCCGCGATTATCTCTATGGGTAATTAGCATTTGCTGGAACCGACGCCGCATAAAGTAGTCTCCCACTCCGGCTCGGATGAATCGTTGGATTCGTTCATCTTGAAGCGCGCAAAACCGCGCGTGATTCTTCTCGACGCTTCCATGCAGATCGTGTTCGCCGAGGCAAAAGCTTGCGCAACTTTGTGGCGCAGCTTCGATCTGACAACGACGAACACGATGCAGCTGCCCGAACCTGTTGCAGCCGCCGTTGCGCAGGCGCTTTCCGAGATTCCGGACTACAGCGATCGCGAACGGATCGTTCGGATCGAGCCGAACATCATGCTTCGCGTAGCGAGGCTGCGCGGTGCAGGCGGGTCTTACATCGGCGTCTTCATCGAAGAGATCGCGCGGCGCGAAGACCTCTGCGCAACCGCCAAGCGCTTCAACCTCACCCATCGTGAGGTCGAAGTGCTTTCGCTCATCCTGCACGGTTTCAACACTTTCGAGATCGGCGAGCGCTTGACAATTGCGCAGGTCACAGTCAAAGACTACTGTAAAGCGCTCCTGCGAAAAACCCATGCGCGCAACCGTGCCGATATGCTCGCCAAAGCCCTGAACTGGATAGACGACTAGCCCTTCTCAAGACGACATGCTCGGAACGGGCATGCGCTGCGCCAGCAGTGCGGGGATCTGCGAGGGGCGATCGGCGACGGGAACGCCGGCGTTTTGGAACGCTTCGATCTTGCTTTGCGGCGTTCCGAATTTCCCGGAGATGATTGCGCCGGCATGTCCGAGCGATTTGCCCGCCGGCGCATTGCGGCCGCCGATGAACGCCACAATCGGCATATCCGGCATGTGCTCTTTGATGAACGCCGCGGCATCCTCTTCGTCGGAGCCGCCGATTTCGCCGCAAACGACGACGGCTTCCGTTTGCGAGTCGTTCTTGAACTCGCGCAGACAGTCGACGAACGTCGTGCCGATGATCGGATCGCCGCCGATGCCGACACACGTTGATTGCCCGTAACCGGCGCGCGTCAGCAAGTCGACTACTTCATACGTCAGCGTCCCCGAGCGCGAGATGAGGCCGACGTTTCCTTCTTTGAACACGTGGCCGGGCATAATCCCGATCGACGATTTTCCCGGTGAGATCAATCCGGGGCAGTTCGGCCCGATGATCCGCATGTTCGGCGTCGCGCCGACGACTTTCAGCACGTCGTGCACCGGCACGCCTTCGGTGATGCAGACAGCGAACGTGATACCGGCATCGTGCGCTTCGAAGAGCGCATCTGCGGCGAACGGCGGCGGTACGAAGATGCAGGTATGTGTCGCGCCGGTCGCATCGACGGCGTCGTGCACCGTGTTGAACACCGGCAGACCATGCTCGGTTTTCTGACCGCCTTTTCCGGGCGTCACGCCGCCGACGATGTTCGTGCCGTAGGCGAGCATCCGCGTCGTATGGTACGAACCTTCCGCACCGGTGATCCCTTGAACGATGACTTTGGTGTTTTTGTCTAAGAAGATGCTCATGAGGCGGCTCCTGCGAGTTTGACGGCTTCGGCAGCCCCTTCGTCCATAGTTTCAACGGGCTTCATGCCGGCTTGGGAAAGAACGCGGCGTCCTTCTTCTTCGTTGGTGCCGGTGAGGCGGATGACGAGCGGGACCTTGCGCGAACTCGTGGTGTTCAGCGCTTCGACGATACCTTTGGCAACTTCGTCGCAGCGCGTGATTCCGCCGAATATATTAATGAAGAACACTTTCGCCGGCGTATGGTTCATCACCAGCTCGTAACAGTTGCGCACGCGCTCGGCATTTGCGCCGCCGCCGACGTCAAGGAAGTTCGCGAACGAGCCGCCCGCGTTCTTGACCGCGTCCATCGTGCCCATCGCCAAACCGGCGCCGTTGGCCATCGTCCCGACGTTTCCGTCGAAACGCCGGAAATTGCGAATACCCAATCCGGCCGCAACGGCGAGCTGCTCGTCTTCGTCCAGCGGCAGCGCCGTCTGCCATTGCTTGAACTCGGGATTCTTGTAGACTGCGTCGTCGTCGAGCTCGACTTTTGAGTCGGACGCGACGACGTTTCCGTCTTGCGTCAGCGCGAGCGGATTGATCTCGACGAGCTTGGCACCGTAGCGGAAGAAAAGATCGTACAAGCCTGAGATGATTCCGGGAAGCGCTTTGCGGTAACCCGGATCGAGGTCGCTCGCGAAAGCGAGATCCCGTCCGATGAAGGGCCAATAGCCGCCCGCGGTATCGATAAACGCCTTGGCGATGGAGTCGGGATGCTGCTCGGCGACCTCTTCAATGTCCATGCCGCCGTGTTTGCTGACCATGACGACGGGTTTCTTGGTGGTGCGATCGATCGCTATTGCGCAATAAGCTTCCTTGACGATGGGCAGCTTCTCTTCGATCAGCAGCGAATTGATCGGCTCGCCCTTGGGATTCTGCCGGTTCGGCGGCATGGGCGTCGCCACGATCGCCTGGGAGACTTTGCGCGCTTCATCCGCGGTCTTCGCGAATTTGATCTTGCCGGCTTTGCCGCGGCCGCCCATCAAGACTTGGGCCTTCACAACCCAATCGCCCGGATTTTTGCCGACGAATTCGGCGGCTTCTTCGGGCGTCGTGACGTGCTTGCTGCGTGGAATCGGAATGCCGGCGCGCCGGAATAATTCCTTTCCCTGATACTCCATGAGGTTCATTCGGTTGTTCTCATCTCCTATTTTAAAAAACGTTCAGCCAAACGGAAACTTCGTAGCATCCTTAAAGTTTTCCCAAGTACGCGCGGCTGATGATGATCTGCTGAATCTCCGAGGTGCCTTCGTAGATCTCCGTGATTTTGGCGTCACGGTAGTACCGCTCGACCGGAAACTCGGTGGTATATCCGTATCCGCCGTGAATCTGCAGCGCTTCCGCCGCGTGCTTGCGCGCCGCCGTCGATGCGAAGTATTTGGCCTTGCTGGCTTCGACCGCAAACGCTTTTCCCGCATCGTATAGTGCGGCCGCGCGATACGTCAGCAGCCGCGCCGCGTCCAGGTCGGTCGCCATCTGCGCGATCTTGAACGAGACGCCCTCAAAAGCGCCGATCGGTTTTCCGAATGCGACGCGCTCCTGCGCGAACTTCACCGAGGCATCCAAGCACGCGGCCAAAATGCCGCAGGCTTGCGCGGCGATGCCGATGCGCCCGCCGGTAAGCGCCGTCATGGCGTGACTGAAGCCCGCACCCTCGTCGCCGAGCAGCGCCGAAAGCGGTACCTGCGCGTCGTCGAACGCAATGTCGCACGTGTTGCTGGTATGGATTCCGAGCTTCTCCGTAACGCGATCGACGGTCACGCCCTCCGTATCGTTGTCGACCAGGAATGCGCTCACGCCCTTAGCGCCCTCACCGCCGGTACGGAACATCCCCATGAGCACCATCGAATAACTGCCGTTCGTGCACCATTGCTTGCGGCCGTTCAGGACGTAACCTTCCGCGTTCTTGCGGGCCGTCGCGCGAATATTCGCGGCGTCGGAACCGGCATCGGGTTCGGTGAGCGCGAATCCGGCAATTTTGTCTTCCTGCGCCAGCATTGGAAGATAGCGCCGCTTCTGCTCCTCGCTGCCGAGTTTGAGGATCGCCATGCAAATCATCGAATGTACGGAAACCGTCACCGCCGTGCCGGCGTCGACCCGAGCCAACTCTTCGATCGCACGCGCGTACGAAACGTAGTCGGCTCCGGCGCCGCCGTATTGATCGGGCACGAGCAGTCCCATAACGCCGGCGGCATTGAGCTTACCGAACACCTCCCGGGGGAAACGATGCTCGCGATCCCATTTGGCGATGTGGGGTGCGATCTCGCGCTGAGCGATCTCTGCGGCCAGATCTCCGATCTCCCGCTGTTCTTGCGTGAGCTCGAACGACACGCGAGACGTCGTTTCCATGGTTACCGCCGCGGCCTATTCATAACTGTAGAAGCCTCGTCCGGACTTTTTGCCGTACCAACCGGCGGCGACATACTGCTTGAGAAGCGGACACGGACGATATTTCGTGTCGGCGAACCCGTCGTAGAGCACGTTCATAATAGCCAGACACGTATCCAAGCCGATGAAATCGGCGAGCTGCAACGGCCCCATCGGATGATTCATGCCGACTTCATCACCGTGTCCACGGCTTCGGCCGTTCCGACGCCTTCATAGACGGCGTAGATCGCTTCGTTGATCATCGGCATGAGCACGCGGTTCGAAACGAACCCCGGGAAATCACGCACTTCGACGGGCGTCTTCCCTAAGCCGCGAGCGAGCGATTCGACGAGATCGTACGTTGCTTGCGTCGTAGCGATTCCGCGAATGATCTCGACCAGCTGCATCACCGGGACGGGGTTCATGAAATGCATGCCGATGACGCCGCCTGGGCGCCCGGTGACCGCCGCCAGCCTCGTAATGGAGATCGACGAAGTATTGCTGGCCAAAATCGCACTGGGCGGCGTCGATTGATCGAGCGACCGGAAGAGCTCCAGTTTCAGGTCCAAGTGCTCCGTCGCCGCCTCGATCGCGATGTCGACGTCAAAGTCTTTGATGCCGGCGACCGGATTGATATGCGTGAGAATCGTCCCGCGCTGCTCGTCGGTAAGTCGCCCCTTTTCAACGCTCCGGGAAAGGTTGCGTTCGATCGCCGAAACGCCGCGGTTCACCGTCGGCTCGTCGCGATCGACCAGCGTAACGGAATGATGATGCGAAGCTGCTACCTGCGCGATGCCGGAGCCCATCTGTCCGGCACCGATAACTGCAATGCGCACGAGGCGGGGTTAATCTACCCGGATCAGCAACGCGTCGCCCTGGCCGCCGCCGCTGCAAATCGCCGCGATGCCTAGGCCGCCGCCGCGTTTGCGCAGCTGATTGATGACCGTTCCGGCGAGCCGCGCACCGGACGCGCCGATCGGATGTCCCATTGCGACGGCACCGCCCAGCTTGTTGACTTGAGCGGGATCTATGCCGATTGCGCGAGCCGACGTAAGCGCCACCGCGGAGAACGCCTCGTTGATCTCCCAAACGTCGATCTGCTCTTTGCCGATGCCGGTCTTCTGCAGCAATTTCTGCACGGCCATTGCGGGAGTCAGAGCGATGTACGGTGAGTCCCACCCGACGGTGGCATGATCCAAAATCGTCGCCAGCGGTTCGTGTCCGCGCTGCGTTGCAAATTCGCGGCTTGCCAGAACCAATGCCGCTGCTCCGTCGTTCACCCCGGGCGCGTTGCCGGCCGTAATCGTTCCGCCTTCTTCGAGCGCTTTGAGTTTGCTCATGCTCTCGAGGCTTGCGTCGATACGCACCGCTTCGTCCCGGTCGACCGTTACGTGCGGCACGTCACCGGTGACGAACGGCGCCCACTGGGCATAGTTCAGCGTAAATTCTTTGGACGGCCGGTGCGCCCAAATCGCATCGGCGCCTTCATTTGAGGAACCGGCGGCAACGGGTACGCGTTCGCGCGCCGGCTCCGGCAGACGGTTCACGACCATCTTCCCTTTGTGTTTGGTCGCGACGCGCACCGGCACCATTTCATCGGCAAGCTTTCCGCTGTTTTGCGCTTCGGCGGCTCGACGGTGGCTCTCGTATGCAAAACGATCCTGCTCTTCGCGCGTCACGGCAAGTTCGTTTGCGACTTTCGCGCCTTGGGCTGCCATCGTCATCGGAAAATAGTAATCCCACAAGCCGTCGTGGATCATCGCATCGATCAATCTTCCGTCGCCAAAACGGTATCCGTTGCGCGCGTCCTTGAGCAGGTACGGCGCGTTGGACATCGATTCCATTCCGCCGGCCGAGACGACCGCGTTGCTGCCCTCGTTGATCAAACGCGCCGCATTTACGACCGCGATCATCCCCGATGCGCAAACCTTGTTTACGGTTTCGGCAGTCGTCGTCTTGGCAAGGCCGGCTTTGAAAGCGCTTTGACGTGCGGGATTCTGGCCCGCGCCGGCTTGGAGCACTTGCCCCATGACCACATGCTCGATGTCGGCAGGATCGATT
This sequence comes from Vulcanimicrobiota bacterium, assembly GCA_963714015.1. Taxonomy (GTDB): domain Bacteria; phylum Vulcanimicrobiota; class Vulcanimicrobiia; order Vulcanimicrobiales; family Vulcanimicrobiaceae; genus DASRDE01. The sequence continues at coordinate 230,404 of OY970223.1, forward strand.
CCGGCGCGTTCGATGGCTGCAACCAACGCAGCGGCGCCCAAACTCGTTGCCTCAAGCGCGGAAAGGCCGCCTCCCAGACGCCCAAACGGAGTACGCGCGAGGCCGAGAACCACGGCGTTGGAACTTTGAAAAGTCATAGCCCGGGACGATTCGAGGCGCCCGAAGCGCGTCCCTCATTCCTACTTATGTCGCTCAAGCCTGCTTGCTTTAGGTGGAGCGATTGGCTGCGTACAGACCACGCGTTCGTCCGGCGAGCAGTTTTTGCATTCGAACTGCAGAGTTACGTGCGCGATTCCGAAACGCTCGCGCAGCAACATGTCGACTTCCTCCAGAATTGCGGTCGCCTCGCTGACGCGGCGATCTTCAATAAGCACGTGTGCCGAGAGCGCGGCCCCTCCGGTGCCGATGGTCCAGACGTGCAAATCATGAACGGCAACGATCCCGTCCAGACCGTTCATAGCGTCGCGCACTTCATCGACGCGAATGCCTCGCGGTACGCCTTCGAGCAGCACGTCCGTAGCGTCGCGCATGACGCGGAAGATTCCGATCAGGATGATCGCCGCAACGAAAAGCGAGAGCAGCGGATCGATCCACGCCGGCCCGCTCAGCGCGATGGCGATTCCGCCCAAGATTACGACGAACGCTCCAAGCGCGTCTCCCGCAACGTGAAAGAGCGCCGCGCGCATGTTCAGATTCGCATGCGCTTCCCGCGAGAGCATAAGACCGATGCCGCCGTTGACGATCAGACCGATAGCCGCGAAGAGGCTCATGAGCACGCCTTGCGGGTGTTGGGGCTGCGCAAAGCGATGCACCGCCTGATACACGATAAACCCGGTCGCTGCGAGCAGGACGCTCCCGTTAATCAGCGCGCCCAGCACTTCCAAACGCCCGAAACCGAACGTCTTGCGCGAGGTTGCAGACCGCAGGCTGCCCATCGCCGCAAACAGCGCGACGCCGAGCGCGAACAAATCCATACAGACGTGCAGCGCATCCGTCACGAGCGCCAAAGAGCTCGCGCGCAGGCCGCCCCAAAATTCGAGCGCCGCAACGCACGCAAGCAGAAATATCGCGAGGACTAACCGTCCGCGCGCGTTCATGAGATCCGTGTCATGACCGGCTAGCTCTTGAGGGCCTTCAGCGCCAGGACCGCAAGCATGGCGCCGAACGTGAGAAACGTATTCGATTCCGCGCTCGCGATGACGTCCGCGTTCCACGTGCCTTCTTTTGCGCCGGCGGGTTCGAGCGAGGGAACGATCTGCGGAACGCTGCTGCAATAGCGTTCGAAAGCCTCGCCGAACTGCGAATGCAAATACTGCTCCTCATGCGGTACGATCGTCGCATACACGGCGGCCATCGTGCCGAGCGATGCACCGATCAGGCGCAATCTTTTTCCCGCGGAGACCCCGCCCGTGAAAGCGATCGCAAAGCCTGCAGCCGTGAGAAAATTTCCCACGTACAGCGGATTGCGCACGTATGCATAGGGACCGGCCGTCACCAGGCGCGGCGCAATGACGCGATCGTCGCGCGTCGTAACGCCGGAGTATCCGACAGCCCAGCAACGCAGCAGCTCGCCTCCGAGCGCCAGCGGTAAGCCGACGGCGATGCTGAACGCGCTCGGTTTTCCGAACGCGGCAAGCAATACCGCCGGTATGGCAAGCAGTGCGCCGCGGTTTTTGAAAACCAATGCTCGAATATCGTCGTCTTGATGCGGATCGGTCACGTGCCGCTCATTTGCGCCCGCGCATAGACGTCCTGCAGGGAACGCCTAAGCGGAATACCGGGAACCCACGACGTCTCCGTTCGCAGTTTGCGATTGTCGCCGTAGAGCAGCGGAACGTCGGCCGGGCGCATGCGAGCGGGATCTTCGCGCACTTCGACCGGCACGTGCGCAATGCGAATGAGCTCCGAAAGAATCTCGCGCACGGAAACCGCCGTGCCGCTGCTGATGTTGTAAATCTCGCCGCTTCTTCCAACCTCCGCGAGCCGCACGTATGCCGCCGCGACGTCGCGAACGTCCAAAAAGTCGCGCTTGGCTTCGAGATTTCCGGCCAGCAGCACAGGGTCCGCGCCGTTTGCGATCTTCGGCCAGCTGCGCCGCAAATGACGGCACGACGAAACGATCGCTTTGACCGGGCCCGATGTGATTGAAAGCCCGCGTGATCACGGCGTCGACGCCGAAAACACGCGCTTCGCCGAGAACAATCGCTTCCGCCGCCGCTTTGCTCGCGGCGTAAGGGTTTGCGGGATTCGGCGCCGTCGTCTCGATAAGCGGCATCGCATCGGGCGGCTGCGGTCCGTAGACTTCCGCTGAACTAACGTAGAGAAGCCGAATCCTGCGATCGGAACGCCGCCGGGCGTCGCGCAACGCGTGCAAAACGTTGACGGTGCCCAGAACGTTGGCGCGATACGTTTCGAGCGGCGCCTCGATTGCGCGCGGCACGAACGCTTGCGCGGCCAGGTGAAATACGACATCCGGTTCGGAAAGGTCGAAGGCAGCGTTCAACGTGTCGGGATCGCCGAGATCGATCGGAAGGATGCCTTCGGAAGCATCGCGGGGACCGCCCGCGGCCAAAACGTCGTGACCCTCGGCGCGCAGAGCTTCGACGAGATACGTCCCGACGAATCCGCTCGCGCCGGTAACCAGCGCGCGCATCGCTTTTAGACGCTCGCGAGCGGGCGCAGCCGATCGATGTCGGCCTCGACCATCATCGCTACCAGCTGCTCGAACGAAACTTCCGGCTGCCATCCCAAAACGCGTTTTGCCTTCGAGGGATCGCCGACTAACAAATCGACTTCGGCGGGGCGCATGAACCGGGGATCCAGCTTTACGTAGGACTCGAACGAATTAAGACCGGCCGCCTCGAACGCGACGCGGCAGAATTCGCGCACACTATGCGTGCGGCCGTTTGCGATAACATAATCGTCGGGCTCGCTTTGCTGAAGCATCAGCCACATCGCTCGCACGTAGTCACCCGCAAAACCCCAATCGCGCTGCGCATCCAGGTTACCGAGTAAGAGTTCCTTTTGCAATCCCCACTTGATTCGCGCGACGCCGTCGGTTATTTTCCGCGTGACGAACTCCTTGCCCCGGCGAGGTCCCTCGTGGTTGAACAGAATGCCGCTCACCGCGAACATGTCGTATGATTCGCGGTAATTGACCGTGATCCAATGACCGTAGACTTTCGCAACGCCGTAGGGGCTGCGCGGATAAAACGGCGTCGACTCGTTTTGCGGTACCGCTTGGACTTTGCCGAACATCTCCGAGCTCGACGCCTGATAAAACCGAATCTTCGAATCGACGGCGCGAATCGCTTCGAGCACGCGGGTTACGCCCAGCGCGGTGAATTCGCCGGTGAGCACCGGCTGCGACCAAGACGCCGGCACGAACGACTGGGCCGCGAGGTTATAGACTTCGTCCGGCTTGACGCTTGCGATCAAATTCGTTATCGACGTCTGATCGAGCAGATCTCCGGAGACGAATTCGATATCGTCGAAGATGTGCTGAATGCGCTCGTGAACGTCCGTGCTCGTCCGGCGGGTCATCCCGACGACGCGGTAGCCCTTTTCCAGCAGCAACTCCGCCAGATACGAGCCGTCCTGACCGGTAATGCCGGTAATGAGCGCCGTTTTCGTCATGGGGTTTCTAGTTCAAAACGACGACGGTTTCGCCTTTGTCGTCGAAGACGAAGCGCGTTTCGAACATCTCGTCGCCTTCAGGCGTTACGACTTTCGACTGAATCGTCAGGCGGTGCATCAACTTGCCTTCGTGACGCACGACGCCCGAGTAGAAATACTGAACGAGAGGCGTTTTGTTTTCTTTGAGCGGCGCGAGGCGGCGGCGCTCGACCAGCAGTTGCAGCAGCCGGTACTGCAGGCGCGTCGGCAAAAGCCGGTTTGCGTCGTCCGGCGTCATGCGCACCGTCGTCAGCTCTTCCTGCGCCTTGTTGCCTTCCTCAATCGGGCGGTCGGTCGTGTAGCGAATGATTGCGTCCCAATCGTCAGCCGAAATACCGGTGAATCGCATGCCGTAGCGCCAAACCGATTTGCCTTGATGCGTGACGGTGTCTTGCCAGACGGATCGCGCCCGGACGCGAATCACGCGCGCCTCGATAGTCGCGCGCACCTCAAATTCATCTTTGCCGACGGGCTCCTGCGTGAGCACGCAAAGACCGCCGCCGCTGATATCGAGACCGATTGCCGGCTTTTGGGTCGTCCCGGCATCGACGGAAAAGGAAGCCCGGTAAGGCTTGCGCTTTCGCGGATACTTCCGCCGGTTTGGCTCTTTGCCGGTAAACCATGCCAGCAGCTCTGGCAGCATAGGCCGGTTTTTTCGCGCAGTGCGCGCATTGTTCCGCCTCCGAAGCGGCAGGGCGTTTTAGGCGGGAATCTTTGCCAGGCGAGTCGCGATGAACGCTGCGACCTCACTCGGAACCGTCCCGCGACCGAATCCGGCGTCGTAGCCGAGCTCCGCAGCCATGAGATTCGTCACGCGCGGACCGCCGCAGCAAAGCACCACGCGGTCGCGCAACCCTTCGGCCTCGAGCAACTCGACTAATGCCGTGAAGTTCTTGACGTCGCTGCCCTTTTGCGTTACGACCTGCGAGGCCAGAAGCGCATCTATCTGCTTTTCCTTGGCGAAATGCACGAACTCTTCGACCGAGATCTGGCTGCCCAAGTTGAAGACGTCGAACATTTTATATCGTTCGAGGCCATAGTCGCCTTTGTAGCCCTTCATGTTCAGAATGGCGTCGATGCCGACGGTATGCGCGTCGGTGCCGATGCATGCGCCTGCGATGCGAACTTTCCGGCCGATGCGTTCGGCGATGAGCCGATCGATCTCGTCCATCTCCATCGCATGCGCCTTTAGGGAGGGCGCTGCAATCGTCGAGAAGTCGACCGACTGCGGCGTGCTCGCGTAAAGCACGAAGAACGAAAAGCCGCTCGCAATAGCTCGGCCTTCGACCACCTGGACGTCGCTCAGCCCCATCTTGACGGCAAGCTGACGCGCGGCTTCGTCCGCAGCTTCACTCCATTCAACGGGCAGCGTGAACGAAAGCTGAATCTTGCCGTCGCCGATCGTATCGCCGTAGGGCTTGATGATGCGGGTCATAGAGCCGCTAGGGCCGGCTGAGCTTGCCGAAGGGCATCTTCAAAAGGATTCCAGTAATCGCCGGCCCGTTCGAAGACGCCGTCGAACCCGCGGCCTCCGTCAGGCGGCCGTGAAACGTCGGCGAAGACCCGCGCTTCAATCGCGTGCATCAACCCCTGTTTCGAGACGCGATCCAAGAGCTGCTCGCACGCACTCAAAACCTCTTGCGCGCGCGTCTCTATGCGGCCGCCCGGCTTGAAGGAGATATCATCGCCGAAGTGCCGGGCCGTGTTCATGATGTAGCGAGCGTTCTCGAGCGAAAGCGCGCGATCGCCCAAAAACGGCGTGTGAATCGCCTCGGTGAGCATGCCGCACAGGTGTATCGTTTGCCGCGTCATCACCGACGTGAGGTTGAACATCGCGTCGATGAGATGGCCTTTGAAGATGTCGCCGGTCATGTGTTTGGTCGGCGGCATGTACTTGAGCGGCGCGTGCGGGAAAATTTGGCGCGCGAGCTGAGCTTGCGCGACCTGCAGCAAGAACCCGTCCTGCAAGCCGGGATCGATCTCGTAGGCATCGCCCAGACCGATCTGCTCGTCCGGCATGCCCGCGCGGTGCGCGAACTGTTCGTTGATGAACTGCGATGCCAAGACGGCCGGCGCCTGATCCACCGCATCGGCGGTCGTCAGGTAATTGTCTTCACCCGTGTTGATGATGATTCCCGAGAACCCGTTGAGCATGCGGCTGAAGTGCTGGTCGATGAAGGTGCGCTTCATGTTGATGTCGCGAAACAGAATGCCATACATGGAGTCGTTCAGCAGCATGTCCAAACGCTCGAGCGCCGCCATCGTCGCGATTTCGGGCATGCACAATCCGCTGGCGTAGTTCGTGAGCATTACGTAACGGCCCAGTCGCTCGGAGACCTCGTCCAGGGCCTCACGCATGATGCGGAAATTCTCTTGAGTCGCGTATGTGCCGCCGAAACCTTCAGTCGTGGGACCGAACGGAACGAAGTCCAGCAGCGACTGTCCGGTGGATCGTATCACCGCGATAACCTGCGCGCCGGCCTCGGCGGCCGCAACGGCGGCGGTTCGATCTTCGTAAATGTTGCCGCTGGCGACGATCACGTAGAGCAGCGGCGTGTGACCTTGCGGCAAACGGCTCAGGCGTTCCGCGCGTTCGGCGCGGCGCTTCGCAATGCGTTCGAACGAGCGTTTCGCAAACTTTTCCGCAAGCGCGCGCGCCGCGCCGGCGGGGACGTCCGCGAACTGCTTCAGAGTCAAATCGCCCGAAGCGATGCGCTCGCCGAGCGCTTTAGGCTCGAGGCCCGTCTGCGCCAGCGCCCGTCCGAATGCGAGCGCGACGCCGCGGCCGCGTTCGTCGGCGTCGAGCGCATCGACGATGAGATTGGGAACGGGTACTTCCTCACCGCCGACTCCGTCGACGCCTAAAAGGCGAAGCACGGAGCGCTCCACCGCCGCGGTGGAGTGGCCGGCGATAAATTCCTCGACGGGCGCGACGATCGCAGCCGCCAAGTCCCGGCAGCGATCGACGGTCCGGCGATCCAGGGTCAATTCCATGGCCTTTCTATCTTAAGGGCAAGCCCCCGGTTCTCCTCAAGAGGTTATGTCGCCGGGCAGCGATGTATGACGCAGATATGGTTTCCCGGAGGCTCGGACTGCCGGCAATCGCTGCCGGCAGCGTCTCGGCGGCTGCGCTCGTGTTGGCCCTCCACGGCGCCGACTGGAACTCCGCGGCGCAATCGACGCCCGGAGGAAGCTGGCTGATGTACCAGCAGGTTCCTTCGCACAACGCGGTGATCGCCCGGCCCGGTTTCCGGACCAACTGGCTGGCAAAACTGGGCGACCGCATCAACGGCGGGCTCGCCGTTGCCGGCGATACGCTCTACGTCGACAGCTTCGACAAAAGACTCTACGCTCTCGATTTGAAAACGGGCGGTGTCCGGTGGAGCGCGCAAGCCGACGACACGCTGATGTCCACGCCGGTAGTCGACGGCGGCGTCGTGATCGTCGGCACGGGAAACAACGGATTCTTGAAGCCCGACGACGCGGACTCGCAGGTCTGGGGCCGCGCTCAAGGCGACGACATTTTAGCGTTCTCGACAGCGGACGGACACCCGATCTGGAAACTGCACACGGCCGGACAGGACATGCCTTCGCCGGCGATCGTGAACGGCGTGGCAATTCTGGCGAACGGCGATCTGCATGCGTACGCCCTTGACGTTGCGAGCGGAAAGCCGCGCTGGCAAATGCGGTTGCAGGGCGTCGACACAATGGCTTCGGCCAACGTTAACGGGGGGAGAGTAATCCTCGAGACGTGTCACAACGCGCCGTACGTGTGCGAAACGAGTGCCCTCGACGTGCGCGACGGCCGCACCCTATGGACGAACGAGTACGGCGGAAGCGATTGTTCTCCGACGATCGATTCCGGTCTGATCTTCGTAACGGCAAATCGCGATGATACGCGGCGCTACCACACGGGCGGTTACGACATCACTGCGGCGATCGACGAACGAACCGGCCGGACCGTTTGGACGCATGAATCGGAACCCGGGCCGTACACCTTCGTCGGATCGAACGAACGCCAGATCGCGGCGACCACCGCAAACGGCGTACTCTACCAGCCAATCGGCAACGCGAACGAACTGATCGCGTTCGGCGAACGCACCGGCCGCGTTTTGTGGAGCGTCCGTACTGCCGGGGACGTGAAGATGAGTCCGGTGGTCAAAGACGACACTGTGTATTTCGGCGACACGGAAGGCATTTTCTATCGCGTCGACCGCCGAACCGGACGCGTCGTTCACATGTCATCGTACCTGCAGCCCTTTGCGACCTCACCGCCGGTTATCGTCGGCGACACGATCTTCGTCGCGGACGGACCGTACGTGATCGCGGCTGAAGCGGCGACTATCTGATCGCGGTCCCTACTAAGACTTTAGTTGACAAGGTTCGCCCGCCGCGGTAGTATCTACTAAACCATTAGTAGATGACCCGAAAGGACCCCCATGCGGCGAGAAAAACGCAAGCCCCTCACCAAGGCCGAATTGCGCATTATGGACGTGCTCTGGCAGTTGCGCCGGGCTACGGTCGCCGACGTCGTTGCTGCGCTTGCGCGTCCGCCGCTGGCGTATACCACCGTCCTCACGATGCTGCGCATTCTCGAACAAAAGCGCTTCGTAAGGCACGAAGCCGGCGTAAAGGCGCACATGTATTTTCCGCTCGTCGAACGCGACGAAGCGGCAAACTCGGCAGTCGGCGACGTCCTCGCCTCCTTCTTTGCGAACAGCAAAACGGCGCTGGCGCTTCGCTTGATGGCCGATTCGCGCCCGTCCGAAAATGAGCTGCACGAGATCAAGGCGTTGATCGCGCGCTTCGAGGAGGGCCAATCATGAACGCCTCCCTCGATTCCGCGGTACAGTTTGCGTTTTCGGTGCTCTTGAACAGCCTCTGGGAAGGAATCGCAATCGCGCTGTTATGCGCGGCGATTCTGCGGTTTACGCGTGCCACGAACGCGACGACACGGGCGAGCGTTCTTACGGGCGCCTTGCTAGCCTGCGCCGTGCTGCCGTTCGCAACGGCGTTCATCACCATCGGAATTCATGCGCCGGCGAAGGTTTCTCAAACATCGTCGCACATAACGGTTTCTCCCCGGCGCGAAACTTCCGCGCTGAAAGCGTACCCGGTGCAAGGCGTGCAAGGCATGAACGGCGATGCAACCGTTCCTTTCCGGCGCATGCAGATAAACATTCCGCGCATTGCGATCGTCACGATCGTCGGCTTGTGGCTTCTCGCCGCACTCGTTGCGCTGGTACGCTTGACGATCAGCCTATTGCATTTGGAGCGGCTGAAGCACGATGCGCTCCCGCTCGCCGTCGATTACCGTTCGCACATGTCACGCTGGACGCAAGCATCCAAAGGCGGTCGCGGCGTACGGCTTTGCCGCTCTCCCGAAATCGCGGTGCCGATTGCCGTTGGCCTGTTCGACGCAATGATTCTCGTTCCCGAAACGCTGATTGAGGAACTCAGCCCCGAAGACGTCGACCGCATTCTGCTTCACGAGCTGGCGCATTTGCGCCGCGGCGACGACTGGATCAACGCAATCGAGCGGATCACCCAAGCCCTTTTCTTCTTCAATCCCGGCATTCAATGGATCGTTGGGCAACTCGATCTCGAACGGGAAGTCGTCTGCGACGATTGGGTCTTGAACCAAACGACGGAGATTCATCAGTACGCTACGTGCCTTGCCCGCGTGGCCGAGATAACGGCGTGGCCGTATCGCGCCATGAGCGCGCCGGGCGCGTTCGTTACGCGGCGCAGCATGTCGATTCGCGTCGAGCGCTTGCTCCAAGCCGGACGCGACATTCGCACCAGCACGTCGCCTGGGTCCCGCCGGCCTAGCCTTGTCGATATTTGCTGCATTGTGTATCGCGGCCGCGTTCGTCTCGCCCTCAATCGCATACACGACCACAGAAGCGCACGCCACGCACGTCGCCCCAACGTTCGTCGCGCTCGAACATTTCACCGCATTTCCCAAAGGCTCCGTAACTCCGGCGAGCCTCTTCGCGAAGGTGAACAAAACGCTGCTAAAGAGCGCCGTGGTCGCGGAAGCACCTTCCGGTGATTACATCGACGATCTCGCGGCCGCCGGATATCGCAACCTCTCAATGGACGAGCTGATCAAACTCAAGAGCGTCGGCGTCAGTGCCGGCTACATTCGAGGATTGGAAGACGCCGGTTTGACGCATCCATCCGTGGAAGATCTGGCAGGCTTGGCAAGTCTCAACGTGACGCCCGATTACGTTCGTGCGATGCGCCGTCTGTTTCCGGACGTTTCGGCGCACGATCTCGAAGGGCTCAAAGCGGTCGGGGTAGACGGTACATACATCGACGCGCTGCGCTCTGCAGGGTATTCCGGGCTGACCGCCGATGAAGTCGAAGGCCTTCGCGCCGTCGGCGTCGACGCATCGTATATCGCCGAGATGCGCGCCAGATTCGGAAACCTCTCGCCTAAGGATCTCGAGAGCATGCGATCCGTCGGAGTAACGCCGGGCTACGTCGATTCCTTGCGCGGTTACGGCATGCAGAATTTGTCAGCGCCGGATTTTACGTCGCTTCGCGCTCTGGGAGTAGATGGCGCTTATGTCAAGGCCATGCGCGACGCGGGATACCCGAATCTCTCAAAGTCCGATCTCGAACAATGCCGCGCGCTGGGTATCGATGGAGCCTTCATTCGCGAGGCTGCGGCGCATGGCTTTCACAATCTGACGATCCATCAACTCGTGCGTCTAAAGGCCAGCGGCCTACTCTGAAACGACCCTAAGATAGGCGCCATTATCGCGGCGTCGCTTCGATCGGTGCAATAACGCGCAAGACGTTCGGAATTCCCGCACTGACGAGTTTCAGTTTCAAGCCCGGCACGCTTCGCTGTTCGGCGACGACGTAAGTCGTGTGCCGCCGAGCCAAAAACCGGATCGTTGCAACCGAGGGTTTGATCTCCGCAGCGACGGCCCGGCGCGCGCCGAAATCGTGCACGACGTATGCGTGATACGCCAGCGGCGTCACATAGATCCAAGGTGCGACGATCACTGCGTTATCGGGCGTAACCGCGACTACGCGCTGAAAGTAGCGGTGCGCTGCCGGATTTTCAGGTCGGTGCGGCCATCCATCGCCCCAGAGTTGAAGCACCACGATCGAAAGCGCGGCCGCAATCGCTGCTTCACGCAGCCCCGGTCTCAAGCGGTTCAAATTCTCGCAGACGGCTTGCAGTCCCAAGCCGATCAAGAGCGCGGTTATCCATAGCGGCGTCATCACGTACCGCGTTTTGTCTGCTTCTTCCAAATACGCGTAGGCGAACGGAATGAAGAGCGCTCCGCAGAGTAGCGTTGCGCCGGCCAGAACGCCGCTCTTTCTCCAAAAGGCTGCCATTCCAGCCAAAGCAAACGCGGTGATGACGTAACCGAACTGCTCGGCTTCGAGGTTTGCAAACGCGCTAAAATACTTCGGGTAGCCGTTTGGGCGCAACATTCCGAGGATGCCGGCTTCTTTGTTGAACTGCGCTCCGGAAACCATCCACAGGAAGTTGCTCAACACCGCGGGATGCCCGTAGTCCCAAAACGGCCGTCCGGCCGGAAGACCGAGCGCGAGGTTCGGATCGATCCTTTCTGCGGTGACGATTGCGCTTCTAATGGGCAGATACGCGTACAGAAGCAGGGGCAGCACGAGCAATGCGAATGCCCACCCAAAGCGCGCCGCGTCCAACGACTTGCGGTTTGCCGGAGCGACGATTAAAAACGCGGGAAGAAGCCACATCGCCACGGGATGCGTAGCAAGAGCGAGCCCTTCGAACAGGCAGCTCAGAAGAAGATCGCGGACTCGCGATGCCGTCGCCCAGCGGTACAAAAACAATAAAGCCAACGACTCGAAAGCCAGGGCGAGTGTGTGGACCTCGGCTCGAATCGTGTAAGTAACGATAACCGGTCCGAACGCAAAAGCCAAAGCCGAGAGCGCGGCGGCAATTGCATTTACCCCAAGCGCGCGCAGCGATGCGTAGAGCGCCGCGCACGCTACGCCCACGCAAATGCCGGAAAAGAGCGACATCCTGAAGGCAACGGTGCCTATTGCCGCTGCGTGCGAAAACAAGAAACCGAGCAAGACGTATGCCGGAAACCCGGTTGGGTGCGCGATTCCCAGAATGTACGGGACGGTTTGGAACTCGCCGGTGTCCCAAAACTTCACTTCATGCTGTCCCCACACGCAGCAGATCAGCACGGGAACCAAAAACGATGCGCACAATAGACCCGCGTCGAGCGCTCGCCGAAGATTTGAGCCTACGGGAACGCCGCTGCTACCCAAGCGCGGCTTTGTCGCGCAGATAATTTGCTATGCCGTCACGCCAGCCGGGCATAGCAATTCCAATCGCGCGCAGCTTGGCGTTTTCAAGCGCCGAAAACTCAGGCCGCCGCACGCGCGAATTCCATTCTCGGTACGAGATGGGCTCGACGGCACAATCGATTCCCGCTTGCCGAAGCGCTTCGGATGCAAAATCGAACCAGGTAACCGGGCCTTCATCTACGGCGTGATACACACCGGGCGGAGCGCCGCGCGCCGAGGAGCTGCAGCACGGCTGCTGCGAGGTCGCCCGCATACGTGGGAGAGACGGTTTGATCGCGTACGATGCGCAACTTTTCACCGGCGCGCGCTTGCGTGATGACTCGATCCACGAACGTGTAGCCTTTGGTCGGACTGAAGTGCGTACCGTATACCCCGCACGTCCGTATCACGTAGGCATTCGAACGCAGCCGTTCGACGAGAAGCTCGCCGGCGTACTTGGAGGCTGCGTAGACACTCAGCGGATGCGGCGGATCGCTCTCGACGTACGAGCGCCCCAGCGTTCCGTCGAACACGTAGTCGGTGCTGAACGTTACGAAAATCGTGCCGGCTTGCGCGCAGCGCTCCGCAATCGCGTTCACGGCGAGGGCATTCGCTTCGAACGCGGCCGCGGGCTCGACTTCGCAGCGTTCGACGTTATGAAACGCCGCACAATTCACCACGACGTCCGCCCGCGCGGACTCGATCGCGCGACCGATCGCCTCCCGGTCGGTAATGTCGATCTCGCCGTGGTTCGGGCTGACAATCTGCAATTCAGTCCAACGACGCCGGATCTCGGATCCGAGTTGACCGGAGCCGCCGAACAGGAGCACGCGCCGCGCTGAAGCCACTGCGCTAAATATCCTTCAGCGGCACGGCGAACACGTAACCTTTCTTGCTTCCGATGATGAGCGTTTTTCCGACGACTATGGGAGAACCGACGTTGAATCCGTCCGGCATGCGTTTGCGGCCCAAAGGTCTGCCGCGTGCCGCATCGACCGCCCAAAGCATTCCGCTCTCGTCGCCGAAATAGATCTCGCCGCCGACCGCGGCAATGCCGCCTTTCGCCGGTGCGTCGATTTTCAGCTGCCCATCGGCGCTTTCCGGTCCGCGTGTCCAACGCAAACATTTGCGGGACGACGGCGCTGCCCAGATACATGGTTCCGTCGTAAATCATCGGAATCGAAGCGGTGTTGTTTATCGGAACGACTCCGCGCGCGAGCGGCACGTCCCACAAAACCCTGCCGGTGACGCCGTCCAGCGCGTAAGCATGCTCGATTCCCGGCGTCGTGTATCCTACGAAATCATATTTGCTGCCGGCGGGATGCGCCAAGTACATCGCATAGATATTGCGGCCGTCGCTCGCCGGCGGACAGTCGTCGAAAGACGCGTCCCGATCGGAGAAGTGCGTTCGCCAAAGCACCTTGCCCGTCAAGCCGTCGAACGCGAGCACGTCGTTCGGATAGTCGCCCGAAGTCACGACCGCATCGCCGCGAAAGTTGTTTGCCGCCGCCATGGTCGCGGTCGAACGCAGATATTCGCGCCAGCGATACTTTCCGTCGTTCGCATCGAGCGCGAAGAGCATCCCCGACGCATCGTGGTGCACGTACATCCCGCCGACTATCGCGCCGGTCGGCATGGCGCTGCCCGGCACGAAGAACCGCCATTGCTGCTTGCCGGTGGCCTTGTCTACGCCGATGATGCTGTTGGAGCCGGAACCCAGCAGCAGGTAATCGTTCGGTGAGAAGTTGGTCCCGTAGTTGTTGCCTTCGGCGACGATGACGGTGTTCTTGATGACGAGCGGCGCGGTCATCAAATCGTTTGACGCGGTATATTTCCATATCAGCCGGCCCGAGAGCAGATCCAGAGCGTAGAGCGAGCGGTCATTGCTTGCCACGAAGACGGTCCGGCCGGAGATGGTCGGGCTCGACGAGATTCCGCCGCCGGTCTTGAACGTCCAGCGAACCGCAATGTCGCTGCCGGTCGCGACGACGGCGTTGAGTTCCGGGTTCAGGCGGAACGCGCGCCATTCTTCGGGCAGTTGGGACGGCGCACTGGAGGCGCAGGCCGTGAGCGCCATGGCGAACGCGGCGGCCAGACGGAACAGGCTCCTCATCATGCGGCTTAATCGGCGCAGGGCCGCGGATTACCCTCGGCCCGCCCCTGTAACAAACGCCTGCCCCGAGCGGTAGAACCCCTCAGAAATCCGAACTCAAAGGAGTATGGTCATCGGAGAGCAGAGCGACGAGGCTCTGGTGCGGCGGGTCCGTAACGGCGAGCGCGAGCTCTTCTCCGTCTTGGTCGACCGTTACAAGCGTGGCATTGCAAGTTTCATCAGCGCCGCCGTCCGGTGCCCCTCGGACGTTGCCGATCTCTCGCAGGAGACGTTTCTGCGGGCGTACGCCCACCTGGAGACTTTCAATCCCTCGCTCGGAAAATTCTCGACCTGGATCTATCAGATTGCGCGCAACGTCGTGCGCACGCACTTGGGGAAAGCCCAGCGCCGCGTTGCGACTCAAGAGCTTCCCGAGGACCAGACACTCGAAAATGCCCTTCCCGACCTTTCACGCGACGCCGATCCGGCCGGCGGCGTCCTTCGCGAAGAAGCGGAGCGCGAATTGCGCCAAGCGCTCGCGGAGTTGCCGGAGCGGACGCGCACGGTGCTAGCGCTGCGCTATTACAACAACATGGAATACCACACAATTGCCAGTACGCTGGGACTCTCGCTGGGCAACGTCAAGACGTTGATCCATCGGGGAAAGATTGCGCTCGCTCAAAAGATGCGCCAGCTCGAAGAGGCGCAAGCCCGGACAACACCCGACGTTTCGCCCGACAAAGGAGGTGCACGTGCGCTGCTCGTCCTGTGAACCTCTGCTCGATCGCTACATCGAGTGCACGCTGACTGCGCGGCAGATGCGCGACGTCTCTACTCATTTGCGCACGTGTAAATCGTGTAGCGCCTTGCTGGAGGAGCTGCGCGCCGTCGACGGACTGCTGTTTACGACGACGGTGCCCGATCTGCCGGAGAACTTCACCTTTGCGGTGATGGCCGAAGTCAATTCGATGCCCGCGCCGCGCGCGCGGCAGCATCCGGTTTGGAGCTTCTTGGCGCTGTACTCCGCAGCGGCGTGGGTTGCCGCGGTACTCGGCATCGCGTATACCGGCACGAGTCCGCGCACGCTGCTCGAGGCAATCTATCGCGCGCTCGCCGCGGCGGGCGGCGGTTTCGAGCACCTTGCGGCGGCCGCCGCGCACAGCATGGGGCAAAGCACGCCGGCCTTAGCGGCGTTCGGCGCCGGATTGCTGGTCCTGGATGCGGCCGTCGCGGCGGCAATCGCCGCCGTCTATTTCGTCATTCGCCCGCGCCTCGCAGCGCGGCTGGCATCGGTTTCGGAGGCCTCGTCATGAGATATGTCGTTTTGCTCGCAATTGTCGCTTGCGTCTTTATCGCTTCGCTCGGGCACGCGTCCGCAAGTTCGCCGCAGACGATCGATCATGGGGGGACGTACTGGACGAGCGTCTACGTCGGTCCGGATCAAGAGGTCCAGGGCAGCATTACCGTCTTCAACGGCGACGCCGACATCGCGGGCACCGTGGACGGCGACGTCGACGTGTACGGCGGCACGGTCCGGGAAGAGAACGGATCGGTAATCACGGGACAAGTGCACGAATATGGTTCTTCGTGGGCCAATGCGATGCCGTGGGTTCCGTCCATGGGCATGCGCGCGATGGCGGCGGAGAACGCAAAAATGATGACGCTGCTCGCCTACAGCGTGATCGTGTTGCTGGTGTTCCTGATCTTTCCGGTGCGCGTGCGCACGGCGCTCGACCGCGTGGAGCATCACCCGGGTCTTTCCGCAGCCGTTGGGGCCGTCGCGCTGGTTGCAAGCGTGCCGATCGCGGTGCTGCTCTTCATCAGCTTCGTCGGATGGCCGCTCTTGCCGCTCGAGTTCGTCGCGTACGTTGCAGGCGTCCTGATCGGTCAGGCCGCTCTCGGTATCCTGATCGGACGGCGTCTGATGGAACTGGTCCATCCGCACACGACGCCCTCGCCGCTTGCGGCGCTGATTCTGGGACTGGTCGTCATCAGCGCAGCCGAGATTCTTCCGGTAGTCGGCTTCGTCGTAACGGCACTCGTCGCGCTCGTTGGTCTGGGAGCCGCTGTACTCGCGTTCATTCGCGAGACCGCGTTCATGGGAGCAGGCGGTGCTCCGCAAGCGCGGCCGCCCATCGGCGGACCGCCGATGACCGCCGCATAAGCGGGCCCCTCCCCGATTTCGGGGAATACGGCTAGCGTATGGCTATCGTTTCGCGCACCGCTCGTTTCGCGGCGCGGACCGCGCGAATGCGCGCTTCGACCATCCGGGAAATGCTCAAGGTCACGCAGCAGCCGGACGTGATCTCGTTCGGCGGCGGTTTGCCGGCGCCGGAGCTCTTTCCGACCACCGAAATCGCCGAGTGTACCGCCGAAGTCATGCGCGACGTCGGGCCGCAGGCGCTGCAGTACAGCGTTACCGACGGCATTCCCGAACTGCGCGCTTGGGTCGCAGATCGACTCTCGCGCCATACGGGAGCGACCTATACGGCCGCCGAGGTGCTCATCGTCAACGGTTCGCAGCAAGGCCTGGACTTGATTGCCAAGATCCTCGTCGATCCGGGCGACCATATCGTGCTGGAAAAACCGTCGTATCTTGGGGCGATTCAAGCTTTCGATGCGTATCAAGCCAGATATTTGACGGCCGAGACCGACGAAGACGGAATGATTCCCGAGTCGCTCGAGAGCGTGCTCGCGCATGCGGAACCGCTCCCCAAGTTCGTCTATCTGGTGCCGAATTTTCAAAATCCGTCGGGCCGCACGCTGGCCGCGAATAGACGCGAGCGCATCGTGCGCATCTGCGAGCACTTCGGCGTGCCGATCGTCGAAGACGATCCGTACGGCGAACTGCGGTTCACCGGAACGCATCTGCCTTCGCTCTCATCGTACAGCCGCAACGGGACGGTCATCTACAGCGGGACGGGAAGCAAGATCATGGCTCCCGGTATGCGGATCGCCTGGCTTGCCATGCACGATGCCGAAGTGCAAGAAAAACTCATCCTCGCAAAGCAGGGCGCCGATCTGCAAAGCGGCACGCTCGCGCAATACGTCTTTGCGCGATACGTTTCAAAGGCTGAGGCGTTCGAGCGGCATGTGGCCACGATCGTTCGGGTCTACGGCGAGCGTCGCGACGTGATGCAC
Source organism: Vulcanimicrobiota bacterium (assembly GCA_963714015.1). Taxonomy (GTDB): domain Bacteria; phylum Vulcanimicrobiota; class Vulcanimicrobiia; order Vulcanimicrobiales; family Vulcanimicrobiaceae; genus DASRDE01. The sequence goes on from OY970223.1 coordinate 247,616, forward strand.
GAAGCACTCACCCAGTACATGCCTTCGAACGTGGAGTTCAACAATCCGGAGGGCGGGATGTTCCTTTGGGCGCGCACGAGGGGCGTGGACACGACCGAATTGCTCGCCATTTCGGCCCAGCAGAAAGTGGTCTTCGTACCGGGCGTACCGTTTTATCCGGCGCGGGACTCCACGGACGGAATGCGGCTGAATTTTTCCAACGCGGGCCCGCAGAAGATCCGCACGGGAATCGAGCGCCTGGCCAACGCGGTCCGCTCAATGTCACGCTAGGGGCGGCGGCCGCGCTAGCAAGCCAGGAAACAGCGGGGCCTCGCATAAATGCCCGCCTGTCAATTCATGTACGAGGAGCACCAATGGCTGAACATCTAGTGACCGGCATCGCGCAGACGTCCGATCCCGCCCATCTCGAGACCACCCTTTGCGGCAACGAAGCAGTTGACTGCGACAAGATGGCGGTTATTACGAAAGATCAGCCGACGGATCACCATCAGGAATCGGTACTAACGTTCCTGCATGTGGGCGCGAATCACGCCACGAGCGACGTGCAGCACGAAGTGATCGCCGGCGGAGAGTCGATCCTCACCAATTTCGGCGATCCGCAAGTGCCGAACATCAGCGCCGACATGCGTTACGTCGGATTCTTTGCCGAACCGCACATCATCGATCACTTGGCCGACTACGCCATTCCTCAAGATCAAGTCCAAAATTACAACGACGCAATCGAAGCCGGACGCAGCGTCGTCGTCTACAAAGCCGATAAAGCAGAAGCACCCGGCGTCGAACAAAGCTTCAAGGACGCCGGCCTCAAGAACGTCAAGACGTTCGAAACGAAGTAAGTCCGGTTCTCATATAAAATTGAGCCGGCGCGCCGTCCCCGGTGCGCACTTGGGCATGTGAACGGATGTACTGCTTCCGCCCTCCAAGCAAGCGCCACCATAAGGCGCTGACGCAACGGATCGGACCACGCATTCGTTTTCACGACGGGGCCCTGCATCCCGCAGGCGACCGTGAACCCTCTTTGCGGGTGTGCGGCTGAGCTCGAACGCGCAGGTCCCAAACAGCCGCGCCCAAAAATTTGGAAGCTCTCCAACCATCCAAAGGAGCACGATGGCCGAGCACTTGGCAGCCGCGGCTCGCCCGTTTATAAACCTCAGCAGGCCGGTGAAAAACCCAGACTTTAGAGTGCGGTTCTTCCTACTCTATGCGGCGATCCTATGCGCCCTCCTCGTTGCCGCATGCGGCGGACAAGGGACTTCCAGTTCACCATCCGGACCTAAACCCACACCCGAGCCGCCCGTTGGGCCGACGATAACGGGTGACGACTGGACCACGTTCGCGCACGACTTTAGCCGGAGCGGTTACCAGCCTCAGGACACCGGAATAACGAAGTCCAACGTCGGCACTCTGCAACTCCGCTGGGCGACGCATCTGGGCGAGCTCTCGTTCTCCAGCCCCGTCGTCTATAAAGGCGTAGTGTACACGGTAACGCACAACACCGGAACGGTATACGCACTCGACGAGAAGAGCGGCCAGATCCTTTGGCATACGTCGCTCGGGGGCCAAGTGCGCATGACGCCCACCATCGCCGACGGTCTGCTCTTCGTAGGAACGCATTTATTCACTGTCGATTCCAACGGCGACATTCTCGGCGCTCCATCTGCCCTTTACGCATTGAACCTCACCACCGGCTCTATCGTTTGGCAGAAAAATCTTCCCGGCGACGTGCGCAGCGATCCCGCGGTAATCGACGGCACGATTTACGTTGGTGTCTCCGGAGGAGACGAACCCGCCTGCATTCAGGGCGGCCTTTACGCGTTGGACGATCTCTCCGGGGCCGTAAAATGGTCCTGGGTCGTAGACCCGCACTCAAACGACGGCGGGTCGGTTTGGTCGCCTATTAGTTACAACGGATCGTATCTGTTTTTCGGCACGGGCAACACCTGCGGGCAAGTGCCGAATATGATTGCGAACGGCATTGTCGCCATAAGCACGACGGGCTCAATCATCTGGAACCTTCAGAACGTAAATCCCGTATTGGATTTCGATACGGGCAGCGGCGAGCTGCTGCTGAACGGCCTCGTAATAGAACTGAACAAGAACGGCACTGTATATGCGATGCTGCAGCCGAACGGGCAGCTCGTATGGCAAAAGCAAATCGACTCGAAAGTCGACGGCTCCGCCGGTTACGGTACGCCGACGACCGATGGAACGACGATCTTCGTACCGACCGGGACGGCGTCCACTCCCAGTTCCCGCGGCCGTGAATCGTTCTTCGCGGTTCGTCGTATGGCCGTTCCGGCCGGCCCACCGCAAGGGGCGTTGTATGCGCTCGATCTCATGGGAAACGTACGCTGGTCGCAGCAGTCGCAAGCCCAAAATATCGGATACGTCGCGATCAACAACGGCATCGCTTTTGCAGATCAAGACGCTCAAATTGAAGCGCTGGACATACAAACGGGAACGAAACTGTGGTCGTATACCACCACCGGGCTCATCAATGCCTCACCCGTAGTCGTTCCCAGTGGGATTTACACCGTCGACTCGAACGGCGTAGTCTATGCGTTCACGTTGCCTCAAAAATCGCAAAACAAATCCTGGCGTAAGGTGTAAAGGCAAAAATGCGTACTATTGCTTCCGGTCTACTTCTCGTGCTTGTAGTCACGCAAAGCGTTCCGGCGCGCGCGGACTCTCCGGCGCCGAGCGAGTGGCAAGTTCTGCAAGCCATGAATCCGGCTGTCGTGAATATGTGGGCCTCAGCGGCCAGACAGAATGCAGACGGGGCGGTAAGCGTAAACAAGACGGGCGGATACATCAACGTCGGCTTTCAGCGGGAGTCCGTCGACCAAATCCCCGCGGCGGTCGAACACCGCGATAAGAAGACTCTGGACAACGCGCTGCAAATCATTTCCTACGCCTTGAAGCACGAGCATAACGACGGCGGCTTCGATTACGCGGAGAGCAACGGCGTAGTCTCGTCCGGTGCGGCGGCAACGGCACTCGGCGAGGCGTCGGCCGAAGCGTTCTTTGCAAGCGACTTTGGTCACACGCTTCGGCTTCTCCAAGAGTCGTCGTGGTTTAAGACCAGCCCCGATCTAAACGCCGAGCGCGCGAGCGTTGAATCATTTGAGGAAAAAGCGAAGCCTATGGCAGCATGGCTCGTTCAGCACTCGCAACTATTGTCGACGGATCGCGCGGCATTGAATCGGGTCTTCATTTACGCTGCAGCGTACTCACTTTTGGGAGCCGCGGTCGGCAACACGGCCGCCGTTTCTCTGGGACATTCTTTCCTGCGTCAGGGATTGGACCGCCAAGAATCCGACGGCACCCTGCCCGAGGCCGGTGGATTCGACAGCAGCTATCAAGCGGTATCGCTCTACTGGCTGCAGGTTCTGTACTTGCAGCTCGGTGCCGGCGATCCGCTTCATGCGGATCTTTGGAAGGCAATCGACTCAGGCGCACAGCGCGAGACCAAAAACATCTTGCCGGACGGAACCGTTTCCACGGCAAACAATACCCGCGTCGGGTCAAATGGCGAAACCTATTTCGGCCACAAGAAGCAGATCGACGGCCGCATGGTCATCCTATCGATGAATTACTGGGCTGCGACGACGGGAAATCCTCATATCGGACGGGTTGCTCATCTCGTATTCGCAAGGTATTACTGAGCCCGGAAAGATAGCCTCGCCTCGCGTCGCCGTAGATGCGCGTTTGACGCGCCGGCTGTCGGCCGGGATGAGAACGTACTCAGAGGAACTCGCGCGCAGGCTCCCGTCTGCAGCGCCCGACCTGGATTTTTACTTCTATCCGGATACGTTCGATATCAACTTTACGGAGCAAGTCCTCATACCGTGGGACGCTCTTTCCAAGAAGCGAAGCCTCGTTCACTTCACGACGACGTTCGCTTCCGTAGCGATCGCGTGCCCGTATGTCGTTACCGTGCACGACCTCATCTTTCTGCGGTTTCCGCTTTTGCTCAGACCCGTTACGCTTCGGCTTTTCACATGGATGGCCAAGTGGGTGGTTCCGCGCGCGGCGCGAGTCATCGTCGACGACGAGCGGACGATCGACGACTGCGAACGGCTGCTCGGCGTGTCCCGCGAACGTTGCCGCGTCGTACCGTTGGGGTACGACGATGAACTTCTCAAGACGAAAGGCTTGGAACGACTCGCCGGCCGGCCATATTTGTTATATTCCGGCAACCGCAGCGCGCATAAAAATGTCGACCGGCTGATCAAAGCGTGGGAAATGCTCCCGCCGTCCATTGAGGTCGACCTGGTAATCACCGGACCGGGACATCCTGAAGGCGTGGACATGAGATCGGGAACGAATGGCCGCACGCTGGTTTACGCGGGTAACGTGCCTCGTGAGCAACTGTGGGGACTTTACGGCAGCGCGCTGGCGTACGTACACCCCGCTCTAACCGAAGGCTTCGGTATTCCGATGCTCGAGGCAATGGTGCTGGGGACGCCGGTAATCGCGTCGGAGCAATGCGTACCGCTCGTATTGCGCGACCACGCCACGACGTTCGCAGCGGAGAATGAACGACAACTCGCGGCAATCCTGGAATCCGTTTGCCGCTCCCCGGAAGGCTTCCGGTCGAAAGCGCAGGAGGCGGCGGCCTGGGCACGTCGCTTTACCTGGGATAGATGTGCAGCTGAAACCGCGGCCGTGTACCGGGAACTTATCTGACAATGCGTGAATCACGCCGTCCATGACCCTCGGGCATCCCGTAGATGCGCTGGCCGATCGCTATCACGAACTAATGGCTTTGCGTGCGGAAGCGCTCAAAAAGTATGGATCGAACGTCATGAGCACGATGAAGGGTCCGCCGGCTCGCGCGTACGTACCGTTAGTTAAGCCGTCTCGAAACGTGAAAAGCGGCGGGACGCGCATTGGCCCCATTACGCTGCTTAATCAACCGCCTTTTTGGCGGCACGTTCAAGGCCTTATTTCGGCAATGAGCGGTACCATCAACGTGTTGGAGATTGGTCCGGGCAGCGGCGAGTTTGCGGCGCACCTCCGAAGAGTCTATCCGGAAAAGATCGGACGTTACTTCGGGCTGGAACGCGACAAAAACGTACAAGGAAGCTACGAGCGTATAGACAGCATCGCCGACTTGAACGTTCCCGTCGATTTGGTACTTGCCAGCGAAGTATTCGAACATATGCCGGCCGACGATCTTTACCGGTTCATGCTGCTGCCGCTCAGAGGCCGGCTGTCGAAGCAGGCGTATTTCATTGCATCCGTGCCGAATCCGATCGCACCGGCCGGCATAGCTCGGGATTTTACGCACGTTCAGAGTTACCCCTGGTACGACTTTTATGCAATCGTTCGCCTTGAGTTCAGCGCAGTCGAGATCTTCCGCACGTTCTATATTTGGACTCTGCCGCGGCTGCTGTTCTTGCTGCCGCGCATTGCCGTTTGCACGGTTCAGGAACTCGACTGGTGCGACGGAGTTATTTGCGTCGCTTCAGGGCGCCGCTTCACGGCGTGAACGGCCGGCGAGCAGTAACGACGCCAGCGAAATCAGCAGCGCCAGCGCGGTGAGCCCGATTCCGGCAACCAAAGGCGGCGGGTAGCGGTGGAGCAGTTGGTAAACGCCCGGCGAAACGCCGACAAAACATGAATTCAGCAAATCGCAGCGCGTCCCGACCAACGTTCGACCGTTCCCCACGAGAATCCAGTTCCCATCATTCAAATGTGTAACCTCAACGTCGCCGGCCGTAGGGATGCGGAGCTGCCCGCGAAGTGCGGAGATAGGCTTATACGTTATCTTCTGCGCGTTCTGTCCGGGCCAAAGCCGGTTCACGAAAACCAGCAGATTGGCATCAACGGGAACTCCGCCGACGCGTATCCATCTATAGCCGCTCGACGAAAAAGCGATGGAGTCGTTGCCGGCGATGCGGGCACCTTCGATGGATATGGCACGGTCTGAGAGGATGGCGCCTTCGACGGATCTCAGTTCGACGTTATAATGTCCGGCCGGTACCCAGATCCGGATTGCGGCGTCCGACGATGCAGGCGTCGCATTAACAGTCACCGCTTTGAGGGCGGATGCGCCGCTTATCCAAGTCACTGTGGCGCGGCATTGCGTGAACCGTCCGTGAAGAGCGACGTCACCATCGCCGGCAAACGTTTGGGAAGCCTGCGACGTGCCGCAAGTCAAGGTCAGCTCGCACCGCCCCGCTGCCGCTTAGGTCCAGCGCCAGATCTACGGATCGAACCGGGCGCCAGGAGCGGATCGGGAAAGAAACGCTCTGGTACGGAACGCCGATGACTCCGTCGAGCTGTCGACTGAACCGAGTTCAAACCTTGGACGGAAACGTTTACGGGGCCCGAACCCGTGAATTGAAGATTGCCGCGCAGTAATGAGCCTCGCCGCGGCGCGAGTTCGATTCCCACACTCTGGGATACGACCGCCTTAACGAGTTCGATCGGCTCGTCTTCGCCCGGTGCAACGGAATCCATCGAAATTCGTATGCGGTCTCCCGGCTGCAAACGAGCTGGAATTTGAACTTCGACGCGCGACATGTCACTGGAGATTTGCGTGCGTTGGACCTGCGTTGAGCCATCCGGCCGCAGCAGCGCAACGGTCAGGGCGTCTCCAGGCCGCGAAACGTGCGCGGCGGCGTCGACGACGTACTCGCCCGTCCCACCGCGCCACAAATACGTCAACTCTGCCAAGGACGCCGTAGCGGCATACACGGATGCCCCGCCGACGGATTCTCGACGTACATTCGTACGTTGCATGGGCGAAACGCCGCCGGGCCCCGGCGCGAGCGGCACTTCCATTATCGGAGCGGCTGCCCGCTGCCGGCGGTCGAGCGTTACTGCAACGCTCGAGTCCGGCATTGCACTTGCAACGGCGCCGCGAAGATCCGCTGCCGAAACGAGCGCCACTCCGTCGACCGCAATCCCGTCCCAGCGCTCCTTTGGATTTACACCGCGTGCGTTGGTACTTATGCGAACCGAGAGCGTATGGGGGCCTCGCGCTAGGGAATCGACCGGCAATTGGAGCCATCGCATTCCCAATGCGGGCAAGAGCGGTGCGGAAAGACGAAACCCATCTATGTACGCCTCGAGCGAGCCGCGTTCGTGTGCACATACCCTCGCGAGGAAAACATATTTCCCCGCGCGATCGACCGTAAATGGTGCTGAACCGGAAGAAACGCCGGTAACGAGTATCGCGCCGTTGCGATCGAATACCGGCGCGTCCCCATCCACGGAATTGCGATACCACAAGTCCTTGAGCAGCGCGCGGTTCCCGGGATAATCGTAGTCCGCATCCTCGAGAGAGGAGCTTCCGAAGAGCGCTGTTGCCGGTATTCGCACTACTGCAAATCGTTTGAACGCCGTATCGATCGGATCGAAGTTCGCGAGCAGATTCATCTTAGCGCCGCAACCTGCGGACGCTTGCAGAGATACCGCGGACATCGCCGGTAAAGCGAGTAACTGATCAAGTAATCCGGGGCCGCTGCGCAAGCAGACGACCTTGGTGAGCGTTGCAACGCTCCTGGGATGGGGTATGCGAGCCACGACGACGCCCTGCGGCCCGGTGTATAGAGGAGTCGTTAGCGCGGAGTTCCGGAAAATCGATGCAAAATCAGGAAAATCCCGTGCGTCGGCGGTAGCCCACATCGGCGTCGCGACGACGCTGCGGGCGCCGGCTCGCTGCATCAAGCCTACGCCGCCGATTCCGTCTTCCACATACCGGGACGCCCAGTCGGTCACGGCACTCACCGAATCGACGGGGACGCCGTACGATGGATAGTCTTGAGGCGAGCCTCCGTTGACGAGGGCCAGCGCAACGTTCTTCGATCCCAGCTTTGCTGCCGCGTCGTTCGCTGCAAAAAGGTCCGGTTCCGCGGAACCGATAGAATACTGGTTCTGAAAGCAATGCTCTGCGAAATCGAACGACGTGAAACAGGTTAGGAGGATGGCGGTAACGGCCGCTGCGGCATATCGCCTCCCGCCTGCGCCCAATTCCAGTCGTTGAATTGCCTTCACGCCCAGGATGACGATAGCCAGCGCCGGGAAGAGCATAAAACGGTCGGGCGTCCTTATCGCGTCCAGGAGCGGAACAGCAGCGAGAAGCCGCCAAAGCTGAGGCCCGAGCGGCACGTTGGTCCCAAAACTCAAGTACAAGCAAATGAACACTACAGCGGCGGACGCGATCCACGCGCGGTTCTGACGCAAGCGCGCGGCGCTCGTTACACTAAACCCGATAGCAAACAAAATCAACGCGCAACCCGCGATCTGGCCGACCCAAAGGCTTCGAATCGCGTTGAAGATCTGCACGGGCGACACAACGGATTCTCGCGGAACCAAGCCGGCGAACTCGTTGGGCGTTTCGCTGAACAGGGGCAAGATCTGATCGGTCGTGAGTTGATTCGCGCGCACGGCGGAATCGCTGAACAGTGCCCCGAGCAGTGACGGAAATAAGAAATACGACCCCGTCGCAACGAGCGTAACGAAACCAAGAGCCGTGAACGCCGCCCACAAGCCGCGCCGCTCGCGAGCATACATGGAAATAGCAAGCGCAACGTAAATCGGAATCGACGTGAAAACCAAATATTCGACGCCGATGCAAAAGCCGAACAGGGAACAAACGACTCCGACAAGCGGTAACGCCGCAAGGGACCAGCGACGCAACATCAGCAGCCCCGCCGCCAGCGCCGCCGGCGCACAGGCAGCGGTCCATCCCATGTCGAGATTACCACGAATCGCAAGCGCAGTTACCGGCAAGACGGCATAACATAGGCCGCACGCCACGGACCAAATGGGCCTGAAACGGAGCACCCGGCAAAGCCATGCGCAAGCGGCGCACGATATGACGAGCTCGAGCGCTTCAAGGATTTTGATGTCAAACCATACGCTCTTGAAAACAAAGGCCAGCGGAAGCGCCGGTACGTATGAAAGGTACGGATTCAGATTGAAAAGAGGCTGGTCGAACCACGGGCTCCACGCAAGGGTATCCACGAAGTCCCGCAGCGTATGGATGTCGCGAGTCGCATAGCTGAGGGTGATGTAATTTACGCCAAGGTCTTTATAAAACGCGAACGGCTCGCCGACGCTAAACACGAACACCCATAGCCACGCAAGTAGCACGGCTGCGAATAACGCGACCACAGCCGCGATAGCGCGGTCCGAAGCGGCGATCGAAACGACTGCGCCGCGAACTCTCAGCACCGTGTAAGATAAAGAAGGGCGGACATCTCTACCTGTGCCGCTTTCTCCCACGTAAAGCTCCTTGAAAGCGCGGTCGCTTGATCCGATATTTTCAGGCGAAGGTCCTCATTCGTAAATAATGCGGCGCACGCATTCGCAAATGCGGCCGTATCTCCCAGGGGTACGCCGATCCGTCCCCCGCTGAAAATCTCGCTGAATACCGGCAATTCGTACGTTACCGCCGGCAGGCCGGCCGCCATCGCTTCGGCCAGTGCGATGCCCCAGCCCTCTTCGAGACTTGGAAAGACGAACACGCCGGCCGACCGCAACATCTGCCATTTCGTCTGCTCGTCGACCTCACCGCAGATCTCGATTCTCTCCGATAATCCGCGCTCGAAAATCGCCTTCGAGAGCACGCGGGAATAATTGTAATCGACTGGACCGGCCAAAAAGAGCCGCGAACCTCCGCACGCCGCCGGCAACCGCGCCCATGCATCGATGAGATGCTCGACACCCTTGGCCGGATGCAGCCTTCCCAAGAAAACAGCGTCTTTACGCGCGATCGAAACGCGAACCTCGCCGGCTCCTCCCCCTGGTACGTCTACTCCGTTTGTAGTCACGAATATCGGAGCCCGTCGCCCGTCGAGCCGAAGCCGCCGAGCCAACCACATGGTCCCGACGATGTTCGCGCCGAAAAGGCTGCGAATCAGTAGCAGCGCGAAGCGTTCGCTGACGTATGCCAGGCTGTTGTTCCAGCCCATCCCGCGGGGGCGCTTCCAGGGAGCATCGATGACGTGCCAAATGATTGCGGCTGCTCGCCGCGGTTTGCTCATGACGGCGGGCAGCACGTCAGCAATAAAATGAGACGTGCAGAGCAAGACGTCACACGAGCGAAGTTGGCGCCGCCGCAAAATTCCGAGTATTGCGCGCAGAACGAAGTCGAGCTTCGCGTAAGGCCCCGCACGCAATAACGAGGGCATTGCAACGTACTGCGCTCGAGGCAGTGCGCTCAAGAACGATTCTCTTGCGGCTTTCGGGCCGAAGATAACGAGCTCGTGTTCGCGCCAGCGGCGAGCCACCTCGATAAAGTGCACGTGACCGCCGGCTTTCAAAGCATAGGTCGGTTCGAACGTGTTTGCCAGCAGGCCGATTTTCACGATTCTTGCCTTCGGCGCAACGGCGCCGTCCCGATCACAGCCAGCAAGGCCGCCGCTTGCAACAAGGTTGCGGCTGCGTTGAGCGACGTGGCAGCGGTCTGCGGCGAGAAAAACAAATAGACGGTCCTGCGGTGCGAGCTCGGGAGAACCGGCCAGCCGTTGAAGATCACGTGTACGCGATGTGCATGCTCTGAACGCGAGCCGTCCGACAACACCCAGCCGGCATCGAATGTGCGCGCATACACCAGTTCGCGCGGCGATTGCAACGGCGGAATTACCAGCCGAACGAGCCACGGCCGAATCGGATCTGCGCTTACGGGAACCATGGGCGACGGAGTTCCAGCCGTTTGCGCCACAGGGTGCCAACCAGCGCTGTTCGATGCGATAATTCGGGCGACGGCCGCTTCGCCGCCGACGACCAAATGCAACGGTGAATCGCTCGAAATGGCGGTCCACTTCCACCACCGGTAGGATCCGTAAAGCTTCGCCGGCAGCGGCGTTCCGGGGACCGCATTGATTTGAGCATGCGTGCCGGCAATCAGCGCGTACACGTTGCGGTAATTGCGGGGAACCGCAACCGTTAGCGCTGCGTGTGACTCGGTTATGACTGGTTCGGAGGAGACGTTCGTGAGCTGGGGCGCGTACCAGGACCAGAGTCTGTCCGGAGACCCACGACGAATGCAGGTTGTTGCCTTCTATCGACGAGGTAAAGGGCAAAGCCATACCCGGCGGCAGTGATCCATCGGCGAAAAACCGCATCAGTGCATCTGCAGCCCCAATATTCTCGAGGGACGCCGCGGGCCGATACACCTGCGCCGCGCGAGCGACTGAAAACCGGCGTTGCAGCGCGGACTGACGTCGCTCGAACGCCGCGTAACGCGCCCCGACGCCCGGTTCAAAAGAGCGCGGCAAAGAAGAAACAATTCCGTCTCGCCAATACGCGCAGCCGAATCCGAGCGCTGCCGGCAAACTCATGTCCCCGGTACGAGCGGCGCGCAGAAGTGCCGCCTGTGTGAACGCAGGCGAGCCCGCCACGACGCCGTCGTTGACAATCAGCCTGCCCGGGTCGGCCCCGAATGAATCGGGTGACGCCGCCCGCGCAACGGGCTCGTCGTTCGGGAGCAACGCTTGAAGGTTTTGGGAAGCACAGGGGCTCGAGGTAAAAGCCGGCGCTTCGATCGCGGGGATCATGCGTTGTAAGCCCATTGACACAAACGGCGCACACACGATGAGAATAACGCCTGAAGCAACGTACTGAACGCGCCGCGGTAAACAAGCAATCCCGATCGCAGCTGAGGATTGCAATGCCGAACGCATACAGTACCATGAAGTGATAAAGCTCTCGGAAAATCGTGAACCATTCAAACCGTGACAGCGCAAATTGGAGCAGCGGCTGAAGCGGTCCATGCCACCCGTTTGCGATGAGAAGTCCGGCAAGCGCGAAAACGCCGAATGCCGCCACCCATCTGCGCGAGACGCGCTGGACGAGACTAACCGCTATTCCAAGCACTGCGAGGATCACGAACGCAATCTTTGCCCACAGATACGGCGCTTGGACGCCGGCAGGAAGCGCATTGACATCGTAGTGCAGATACCCGCCGATGCGGACGAGATCGCCGAACTTTCCGCTCTGGTCTATCTCCCATTGCGTCGTCGCGTGTCTGGCAATGAGGCCTCCGACTTCCCCCGGCCCAAAATTTGCGAGGAGGCAGATATTGTGAACGATTGCCAAAGCGACAATGACGCCGAAGACCGATGCCGTACGCCAAGTCACGCCGGAAGCAGCGCATATCAAGAACGCGAGCAGTGCGCCAAAAAACACGAATTGAATCTGCGCGCTGGCGACCGCAAGGAGCAGCCCGGCAACTATCGCCGCGATCAGTGGATGTTTCCCACAGCAAGCCCGGCGGCAGTAATACGCAAAATACGGCATTAGGGAATAGGCGGCAATGTAATAGATGTGCCCCGCGACAGTCTTTTGAAATGCAACGGGTCCCGCGGCATAGGCAGCTGCAACGGCCCAACAGCTGAAAGCGGACGGAGCAATACCGAGCTCGCGCAGCAGCGCCAGCATCCCGAGCTGGCTTAACGTAAAGCAGGCAGCAAGAAAAATAAGCAGCACGACCTGCGTAGAGGCGTGTAAATGCACGAGCACGGCGAAAAAAAACAAAACGAAGTTTACGGTCGGCGAGTCCTGAGCAGCGCCGAAGCCGTTCGGCAACCACGTCGAGAGGCCGTCCAAGAACCATCGATCGAATCCCACGGACTGCGCAGGCCACAGCCAGTCCTGACGCAAGCCCGGCACGCCGCGGCGCAGTGCGAACGGCACGGCAATCCACGCCGACAGGGCGATGCTCGCGCAGGCTTGCGCTATGAATTCAAAGCGCGCGGCCGTACGCGCCGTTGCGCCTGCGCAGAGCGTTGAGTGCTCGGCCTTCGATTTCGGCGGCTTTCGACCAAGAAAATGAGCGAGAAAGTTCCCGCGCTTCGGCCGCGTATTTTGTCCGGAGTTCCTCATTGGTTAGCAGCGCCGCCGTCGCGCGCGCAAAGGAGGCAACGTCGCCGATGGGCACAGCGATGCGCCCGCCGGTAAAGATCTCTCGAAAGATTTCCAAGTCATACGTTACGCACGGAAGTCCGAATGCCATAGCCTCTGCTATGGCAATTCCCCATCCCTCTTCCTTGCTCGGAAACAGAAAAACAGCGCTGGACTGCAGTAGTCTGCGCTTCTCTTCGTCCGATACCGGTCCTGCAAAGGCAACTGAGTCTAAAACTCCCAGCTGCATCGCTTGAAAACGCAGTTTGCGTTCGTAGTCTTCCGAACCGCCGCCGACGATCGTGAGCCGCCGATCGGAGGCCTGAGGCTTTGCAATCGCCCAAGCTTTCAGAAGATCTTCCAAGCCCTTCGTCGGATGAAGCCGGCCCACGTAAATCGCCCCTGCGCGCTCGGTCATTGAATTGGGAGCGGCGAGGTGTTCGATGCCGTTGGTCGTTACGCAATAGGATTTGCGTCCGGCTAGGCGCATTTGCCGCGCTAAGAGTTCGCTTCCGACGATTACGTGCTTGAAGAATACCTCAATAAGTAAAAGCCCGAGTTTCTCCGCGGCGTAAGCGATGTAATTCGCCGCGACGGAGCCCTCTCGTTTCCACGGGGGCTCCACAAGATGCCAGAGCACGACGGTTGCGCGCGCAGACGCTGAAAGAACCGCAGGGACGACGTCCGGCAAGAAGTGCGACGAGCACAAGATCGCATCACACGATCGCACCTTCGGGGCTACGCCGGCCGCAGCGACGCTTCTATAGAGGAAGATCGCCGCTTTGCTATTCGTCAGTGAATCGCAGGAGGGTACGGGTACGAATTCCGCCGTAGGCAAGTCGCGCTCGAAAACCGCCCTGGCCTGCTCGGGGGCGAACACGACGAGATCGAAATCCTGCCAGCGCTTTGCAACCTCGACCAGATGGACGTGGCCGCCCGCCCTTTCACCGAAAACGGGATCGAAAGAGTTCGCAATGATGGCGATTCGCGGTCGCCCCGAGCGCACGAAGCGTTGCGGCCCGGTCAGACTTCTTCAAACTCGCGAAAACGGATTTCCGAAGGTTCCATACGACTCGCTCGCATGCGAGAGCCGTCTATGACCTGCCAATGATCCCGAACTCGAACCAGACTGAATGTATCTGCAGCCGCCGCACGTACGATCGCATCCAAAAAACGCTCGGCCGTAGTCTGTCCATGAGAATTGCGCCGCTCGCCGTTCGGCTCCGAAGCGCAACTGCTGCAACAACGGATTCTTTTGAATTACCCGCAGGATAGGCTCGGAGAGATCGGTGCCCTCGGGGACGATAAGGCCGTTTTGGCCATCCACGATCGCTTCACGGAGTCCCGGAACGTCATACGCAATTGCGGGAGTTCCACACGCGTTGGCTTCAATCGCGGCGATTCCCCAGCCTTCCATCGACGACGGAGTTACGAAGCACCAGGAGCGCTGCAGAAGATCCACTTTACTACGATCGTCGATGTAACCGGCAATCTCAACGCATGACTCCAAGCCCAGATTCAGTACGAGCTCGCGCAATGGCCCTTCCTGATCGCCCGAACCCGCAATGACCAGCCGGGCGTCCGGAACCTCGGCACGCACCTTCGCGAACGCCTGAACGAGCAGATCGATTCGTTTGTACCGTTTCAAGCGTCCGACGTACGAAACGAGCGGATAAGGGCTCTTCACGCCCGGAACGCAATCGACGTCAACGCCGCTGTGGACGATTTCGATCGGCCGCGTTGAAAAGCGGTTGGCGACCATCTCGTCGCGCGTCGTGTTAGAAATCGTCACGAAGCTGGCTCCGCGGTACAACTGAGGCATAAAGCGCGTTTCCAGCCAGACGAAGAGCCAACCGATTAACCTCGGAAGCTGCGTCTCGAACACCCGTTTGTGCACGTGAAATATCAGGCAAATCTTCGGCTTGAGGCTAAACAAGGGCGTGAAGAACGGAATGCCGTTCTCCGCGTCGACGATTACGTCAAATCGATTTCTGAAGCGCGTGAGATAGGTCCAGGCGGCGCGCGCGTAAACCGTAAACCGGTTCCCGACTCGACAAATATGCACGCCTTCCAACACTTCCGAATGAGGCGCCTCTTTGAATCCGGCAGTCAGCCAAACGACGCGGTTTCCCCATGAGACCCAACGCTTCGCCATTTCGAACAAGTAGGTTTCCGCACCGCCGGCTTGCGGGTTTTTCGGATCGCGCCAGTTGAAGATCAGAATGGAGAATCCGTCATGCAGGCGCATGGGCTTGGTCGGAAACAGGCGATCGAAGATCGGAACGGCATAGTGCAGCACGGAATGCCGCAAGCGTAGCCGTACGAGCGCTGCAAACATTCGAGCCGAAACGGTCAAAGAGCTGGACGCGCGAACCCAGCACGTCGGCCCACTCGGTCGGCTCTTCGTCGACGCGAACCCCTGCCTGTTTCAGTGCGAACAGCAGCTCGACGTCGAACGCCATGTTCGACGTCTCCAGGTGACCCATAATCCGGCGCAAGGCGGCTTTGCGAAAGACCTTAGCGCCGCACTGGGTGTCGTGCAGCCGCAGTCCGAAGAATGCGCGCACGAGCGTATTGAAACTACGACTCGCTATGCGGCGTTTCAAAGACTGCGCCTGACGTATCCGCGATCCGCGGATCCATCGCGACCCAACGACGGCGTCGCGATCGCCGAGAACGCCGAACAGCCGCCTCATCTCGATTGCGGACGTCGAACCGTCCGCATCGGCGAAGCCGATAACATCCGCCCGAGCCACGAGAAATCCGGCCCTCACTGCACCGCCTTTGCCGACCGGATGATCGATCTCGACGTACTCCACGTTGGAGAATTCGCTCTTGATCTCCCGAACGAGTCTCGAGCTGCCGTCCGTGCATCCATTGAGAATGACGATCACTTCCGAGTCGGCAAACTCACGCGCGTAGGACCGCAGCGTCGGGCCGATTCGAGCCTCCTCGTTGTGAGCCGGAATGATTACCGAATAGAGCGGCTTGACGTTACTCACGCGGCCACGGCTTCTTCACTATTTGCGCGTATTGTGCTCACGAACCTCAATTTGAAGGAACACCCCATCACCGCAGCCGCGTTGCCGATCAGCAGAATATGAATTACTTCCCACAGCGAACGGTGGTAGAAAACGATAGCGGCGGCTTCGGCGCAGAGCACGATGCACAACGGGACGAGGAAATCAAATCGATGCAAGCCGATCTTGTAATTGACGACGACCGAGAGACAGGCAAGTAAACCAATTGCCAAGTCGTATTGAAAAACGTAAGCGGCCCCGGCCGAAAAAGCGTGTCCGGCGAGAAGCGAGAGCGCGCGCGCCGGTTCTATGCCGAAGATTGCAAGCACGGTGCCGGCCATCACGACGGTCCCCAGCGTTGCCTGCGCAAGCAAACCAGTGGTGGATTCGCTCCTCTTTGCTTGTGCAACCGCCTTCGGCAAAAGGATCATCGGCAAGAAACTTACGAGGAATAGAATGACTTTTCCGGTGAGGTTGACGGCGGCGTAGAGCCCGGCTTCGTGCGCATTGAAGTAATGCTTGACCAGCACGACGTCCATGAAGCTCAGCAGCGTCATTGCCGCAGTTGCGACTGCTACGCCCAAACAGGTCTGAACGAGGCGCCGCAAGTCCAATGACAAGCGTACTAGCTCACCAGGCTGGGCGCGATGAACCCGCACCGCCCAAATCGTGTAGGCCAGCGCCAACGTGGTTCCGCATAGCCATCCGGCCATCGCGCCGAAGACACCGTAGCCTGCGTATACTAAACCTACACCCAAGAGCACTTTGAACAGCACTTCGAGCGTCACGGATACCGAATACCGACGGAAGTCCTGTTCGCCTTGAAGGATGCCGCGCACGCTCGGCATCAGGAAACCCAGCGCCATGATCGCGACGCAGAGGGTGATTGTCGCGTCGTTCGGGATGTGCAAGAACGAAGCGACTGCCGAGCGCAGCATCATTCCTGCTGCAAACAGAATTACGGCGGCCACGGCAGTCCACTTCAGTAAGAGTTGAGAGAGCCTCCATAAGCGCGCATCATCGGCGACCGCGTGGAACTCCGCAGTGTACTTGACGATGACCAGGTTGGCAACGGCTGCGGGAATGGAAACGATGATCAGGCCGTTGATCAGCGACGAGAGCGCAGCATAGTTTTCGACGCCGATTCGGCGGCTTATCGCGAAATTGAACGCATAATTGAAGACATTGCACGCCATCGAAGCGCCGAATACGAGGGCGCTGTGCCGCAAGAAATCGTTCCGAAGCGCCCGCCTAATCGGGGCGGCGAAGCCGGCTTCAGCCAAGACCGCTATCGTCATGCGATCGGCGCCTCGCTATTTTCGGGCGGGCTCGGCAGATTGCGCACGAACTTCTGAACGATCAGGCTGAGCGCCATCTTCAGTTCTTCAACGCCCAAGGCGAGCGAACAGGCGATGAAAGCCAGGCCGCCGATCGCGACTTGACCAAACAAATACCACGCGCGGGAGATCAGCGTCGCTTCAGGCGTTGCGCCTAATGCGGCAATCCAGTGCAGCGTGGCAACCATCACGCCGGCGCTGATGCCGATCTTCAACGCCGATACGATTAGGGCTCGCCAGTCGATGTGATGAATGATGCGGCTCACCAGCACGAGCAGCATGACGGCTTGCATCGACTGGCTCAGGGAATTTGCCAGCAAAAGGCCGCGAGCGCCGAGCGTAGGAAGCCACGTCACCGAGAGCAGCACGTTCACGACCACAGTGAAGACCGAAATCGCCACGGTCCAGCTCGTCTCTTTGCATGCGAAGGCGCATCGCGTCAGCACGACGTTTGCTGCGAGCGCCACCAAGCCGATTGCCGCAAACGGCAGCAAGCCCGCGCAGAGATCGGTCGCTGACGCTTTGAACGTCCCGCGCTCGAACAGCGTCTGGACCATGGGGTGCGCGAGAACGATCAGCGCGCAGACGCTCGGAATCGTTATGAAGTTCACCAACCGCAAGCCCATGGTCACGCTGCTGCCGAGCGCGAGGCGATTTGCGCGCGCGAAATGTGAAGCCAGCAGCGGGAAGATCACGGTCGCGATCGCCGCCGCAAAGATCTGCTGCGGGAAATTCACCAGCTTCGTTGCGTAGTTCATGCCGGCCATGTAGCCCGGGCTTAGCGTCGAGGCGAAATAGCGATCGAAGAAAAGTGCGATTTGACCGGCAGCCGAACCGATGATGATCGGTCCGAGCAGATCCCACATCGAATGCAGCCCAGGATGCTTGAGGTCGAGCATGAACCGGTATTTGCGCGTCCAGAGCAGCGCCGGGACCTGAATCAGCATCTGCGCGAACAGACCCAGTGCGGTGCCCAGCACGAGCGAATAGATGCCGAGCTTCGCGTTGAGCAGCACGACGCAGGCAATCGTCGTAACGTTGAGGGCGATCCCGATGAGGGAAGCCGAGCGAAACCGCTGGTGGGCGTTGAGGATGGCGCTGAAGACGCCCGAGAGGCTCACCGCGACGATACTCGGCATGAGCCACCGCGTCATTCGGATCGCAATCGCCATCTGCGGCGCCGGAAAACCGTGCGCGATCAGCGGCACGTACAGCGGCGCAAAAACGTAGCCCAGCACTGCGCCGACCGCCAGTATAAGGAAGAGGCCGTTGATAATCGTATTGGCCAGCCGCCACGCCTCGTCGTCCTTGCCTCGAGCGATATATCCGCTGAACGTGGGCACCAGCGCGCTCACCAAAGCGCCGTTGAATACCCCGAACAAGATCGTGGGCACCACGGCGGCGGCGAGAAAGGTATCCATTTCCCACTGAGTGCCGTAGTAGCGGGCGTTCACGACCTCCCGAAAAAAGCCGAGCAAAGTGGACGCCAACGTCGCAGCCATGACGAAAAGCGCGGACCCGGCAAGGGTCTGGCTCGTCGAAGGTTGCGTGGGCTGAATCAGCCGGAGCTGTGCTCTAATGGGCGCCGTCCTTACGAATCACCGCAGGTATGGTCCTGACCAAGATGACGAGATCGCGCACCGGGGACCAGCTATCGATGTACTCGTTGTCCAGGCGCATCCATTCGTCGAATGCCACCCCGCAGCGTCCGGCGATTTGCCACAGGCATGTAATTCCCGGTTTTACACTGAGACGCCGCATGGCATAAGCGTCGTAGTGCTCGACCTCACAAGGGAGCGGCGGACGCGGACCAACCAGCGACATCTCGCCGCGAACCACGTTAAAGAGATTCGGCAATTCGTCGATGCTCGTCCGGCGCAGGAACGATCCGAGCCGATGCAGCCGCGGGTCGTCTTTGATCTTGAAAACCGGCCCCTCGAGTTCGTTCAAGTGCAGCAGATCCTGTCGCATGTCGTGCGCCCCTTCGACCATCGTCCGCAGTTTGAACATGCGGAAGCGCCGCCCGTTCAAACCGACGCGTTCTTGACTAAAGAACGGCGAACCGCGATCGACGAGCACGATGGCCACACAGGCGATCGCAATGATGGGCAGCGCCAGCACAAGCGCCAAGCCGGCGCCGGCGACATCCGTCAGGCGCTTTATCGTGCTCCACGACGAAGGGACGGCGCGCGCACGGGGAGTGACCCAGAGTTCGGCAACCGTAACGCGATCGCTTTCGACTAGTTGCATAGCACGCGCTCAAAAGCGGCGGCTACGGTTTTGCCGACGCAATCCATGCCTTCGATAATGCCCAATTCGGCGCCCGGCCGCCTACTGAGATGTACGAACGGAACGTATTCGCGCGTGTGATCGCTGCCGGGAGCAGTTGGGTCGCATCCGTGATCGGCGGTGAAGATCACTTCGTCACCCTCGCGCAAAAGCGACTCGAGCTTCGGAATGAGTACGTCCAGACGTGCAAGTGCGTCGCCATACCCGCGAACGTCGCGGCGATGGCCATATTTCGAATCGAAGTCATTGAGATTTACAAAAATAAAACCTTGTTCCACTCGCTCGAGCAGATCAAAGGTCTTGCCCATACCTTCCTGATTATCGGCAACGCGGACGCTGCTCTGAATTCCATGACCGCAATAGATATCGCAGATTTTGCCAACGGCGTGAATAGGGACTCCCCTGCCCGCCAACTGATCGAGGAGACTCTCGGGCGGTTCGATAGCATAATCCCTGCGATTGGCAGTTCGCAAAAAAGCGCCCGGTTCACCGACGAACGGACGCGCAATTACGCGGTTGACGGCATGGGGACCCGTAAGCATGTTGCGCGCGCGCTCGCACCAGTCGTACAGAAGCTCCAACGGAACGACCGCTTCATGCGTCGCAACTTGGAAGACCGAATCCGCCGACGTATACAGAATCGGCCGGCCGGTCGACAGATGTTCGGGCCCGAGTTCCTCAATGATCTCGGTTCCGGAGGCCGTTTTGTTTCCGAGCGGCTCCTTGCCGGTAATTCGCGTGAATCCGTCTACGACTTCCGGCGGAAAGCCGTCCGGATACGTCGGAAACGGCACGTCCGTGATAATGCCCGCCATTTCCCAATGACCGGTGATCGTGTCTTTGCCTTTGCTGCGTTCCTTGAGCCGCGCTACTCGCGCTGCAGGCGATGGTGACGGCGGAACACCGCGAATAGCGGTCAAGCAACCAAGCCCTAATCGTTCGAAATTGGGCAAATGCAATCCGCCAAGCCGCTGGGCAACGTTCCCGAGGGTGTTCGCGCCGGGTGCGTCGCCATATCGATCCGCATCCGGTAACGCGCCCACACCCCCCGAATCGAGAACAATTGTCACAAATCGGGTCATCTAACCTCACGCGATTCGCAGCGGCCAGTGTTCTGGCCTGCCCATATTAGTCTGCCTCGCCGGCCCGGTTGCTTCAATGAAAAAAGCATGAGAGATGCGGCGGGTTCGTGAATCGGAGCGCCCGTGCTACGGAGAACCTTGGTACTGGCGGCAGCTCTGGCATCGTGCTGTTGGACGCAGTCGCAGGCCATGACGATCGTCCGCGTCAGCGCGACAAAGGTCACATTCTACTACAACCGGTTTCTGCTGGAAGCCGATGGAAACGTCAAAGTAACGACCAGCGACGGAATGACGATGACCGGCGACGCCTTCTCGATGGACCTGAAGCTGAATCGCTTTCTGCTCGCCGGACACGTGCACTTGCAGAATCCGTCGGGCTCACAAGACGGCGCGGCGCTTTCGGATTTTTTGGACTTTCAACGGATCTATTTCTTACCGATCACGGGCGAGCCGGATCGCTGGACTTTCCTGAACGGCGACTTTGCGCATCCGGCAAAAGGACGCACCATGCCGGGCGACGTCTTCGACTTTCCGGATTTGAGCGGTATGCGGCCGTACATTTACGGCAATCGTGCCGTCGTGGGAGAGCGTTCGTTTCTGCGCTTCGGCGGAAATAGAGCTCGACATCCTCAACGGTCTGGGCGCTTACGTTCCGACGCCTTCCTACTACGTCAACTTCTCGACGGATCAACACCTGGGAACCAACTCCCTGGCCGGCGCGAACTTCGACGCCACGTGGTCTCTGGCGGGAAATGCGAACTCGATCAGCGCGCTGCATTTTCGCTATGACACGATCAACAAAGCGTACCTGGCGTTCGAGCAGCACTTGAGCGGATCCAAAGCATACGCCGTTTTTTCACTGAACCCCATTACGCGTCCAAACAAGTTTTGGGATTTGATACTTTCGGACCAGCCATCGGACCGTTTTCAAGTCAAGACGTTCACCCAGATGAATACGTTCCAGCACGGTTTGGCGCAGCCGAGCGTCTCGTCTCAATTTACCACGCTGCAAGCGACCCAGGCGCTCACCCAGTCGTTTTTGCAGTTGAATGCGGAGTTGGTAAATTACTCGATGCTGGCTAACGGGGGCTCTGCGGCGGCGGTTCCGAATTTTCCGGCCGTTCAGCATCCGACGTCGATAAGTCTGAGCGCAACGACGTTCAACCACCAGATCGCGCATCTGCCGCTGTACGAGCGGTTGAGCTACGGCTTCGGCCTTCAGCATAATTCCTACGGCCTGCAAACGCTGGGCGGCGTCGTCTATCCAACCATTTGGCAACACAACGTCGATCTGCAGGCATTTATTCCGCAGCTCAAACTCGGTGGAAACCCGATCATCACGAAGAATTACTACGTCAACTTTTCCGTTGAAAAGAACCGCCAGTGGAATTCTCTGCCCCACTACATCGACACGACGACGACCAACCTGAGCCTGAGCAAAACCTTCGACGCGCATTTTATGGGGTTTCTGAGCGAATCCATTTTGAATACGGGGGACTACTACGGCGCGCTTCAGTCTGCGGTCTACCCATCGTATGTTCCCGTTGCGGGCGGCAATCCGTATCCGGGCTATGCAGCCTTTAACGGATTTGCGACCCTCCGCACGCTTTCGCTCGATTTAACGTACACCAACAACGGAAACTTTTCGGCGTCGTTCCTCGCGCGCCAGCACCGCGACTTTCCCGCAGCATATCCGGGGCTAGCGCCGGTCTTCGAGACCAACGTCTTAGGGCAATCGACCGCGCCCTCGAGCCTATCTGGGCGAACCTCCGTACGACTTTACCGCCGACATCCGCGCCCGCGTCAACGACTACACGACGATCGATCTTTCGCGCTCCTACTTCTTCAACTTTGAAAACCACGGCTGGAGTCCCGAATTCGTAATTCAGGTGACGCAATGATGCAGCGGATCCTCGCCGCCCTCTTACTCGCCGCGGGCACCGCCGGCGCGGCGGCTGTCGGGACTTCTACCGTCGTCACCGCGCAGATCCTCGATTACGAGAAGGGATACATTTTCTTCACGACCGGCGACGGATTTCGCGTCGCCTCGAACGCGGCGATCGTGAACGGCACGCCGGCGGCGCGCGAGTATGCCCGGGTAACGTTCGATCCGTCCGGAACAGTGACGCGCATCGAGCTTTCACACGCGAAATTACCGGCCGAGGGCGATCTGGCGGCGGTTGCGCGATTCGCCGTGACGTTGTCGACGCCTGAGCCCAATCCGGATTTGGTGCAGTCGCCCAAACCGGGATACTGCGGCTCCGTTGAAGCGGGCCGGTATGTCACGGTCGTCGTCACGGCACAGGTTCCTCCGACCACCGGCGCGACCGACACCGTGTACATGACGACGGATCAAAGCGGCTGGAACGCTCAAGCGTATCGTCTCGACCGCATCGATGCGCTGCACTACCGAACGGTACTCAAACTCCCGTCCGGGACGGTGATGCACGTGCTGTTCGACCGAGGCTCGACGCAATCGATTCAAGTCGGCGAGAACGGCATCGAGCAGAAACCGTATTTGCTGTGCGTCGGTGACGAGAACGCTCAGCTCTTTTCGCGTATCGTCTACCGCTGGGGCGACGAGCAAAGCGGAACGAGTCAAGGCATACCGCAAGCGCTGCCGACGCCATATAATCCCGCGCCCTTCCCGGGATTGCCGTCGCCTCCCGGTCTGCCGACTCCGCACCCGTAAAGCCGGTCAAAGCCGTCCGGTTTTTTGCGATGACGGGGCACTCACCGCGCCGTGAACACTCGAGCGTCGCGTGGATTCACGCTTATCGAACTCGTCGTGGCCTTGGGCATCTTTGCGGTGTTCTGTCTTTTCGCGCTGAGGATCTGCTCGGGCGCGCTGCATTGGAGTCTGCTGCAGGCCTCTCGCGACAGCGACTCGGCTACGGCCGATGCATTGACGCAAGATTGGAATACCGACGCGGATAGTGCGTGGGCGATCTTTACGCCGCCGGCCGACGTAAACGGCAAATCGAACAGCGACCATCACGAGTTGGATTTCTTTACGCGCGACGGCAAGAACCGTTCGTATTTCTGGTCCTACACGTATGACAAGAGCGCCCAGACGTTGACGCGCTTCCGGTACCCCGCCCCGGGCGGCGCGCCCTCGCAGGATGAAATCTTTACCGGCGTTACCGCCTTCACAGCGCAAACCTATCCGGTTACGGCGCTCGAAGACCCCACATCGCCGGTGTATTCACCGGCGTATTCGGACGCAGCGCTTCAAGCCGGAAGCGTTCGCTTTTATGCGAGTACCGCGCCGTGGGTCGCCGGCGGAAATCAGATTACGTACGTTAATCTACAAACCGCCAGTCAAATCCGCCGCCTCGAACTCACCACGCAGACCGCGCCCAGCGGATTCACCGTCGTGCTGCAGTACACGCCGGCCCCTTCGGCAACGCCCGCGACGGGGCCGCTGGTAACGCTCGGCAAGATCGTCTTCGAGCCGGACAGCCTAGCCTACAATGAGCCCGCACAGCGGCTCGCGCGCGGCCTGAACGCAATACTCGGCGGCGCAGTCGCGGAGGCGGCCACCACTTGCAGTTACGCGCAGACTGTTTTTGCAAAACGGCAGCCCCGACGCAAACAGCCAAGACGGGTTCAACGAAACCGACTCGAACGGATGCGTCACCAACGGCAGCGTCCGCCTCTGGGCATCTGAAGACTCATTACCCAGCGGGCGCGCCGTTTGGCGCAGCTCAATCCCGCAAGCGGCGGTTGCAGAAACTACGTCAATGTCAGCTCACAACTGTGGTACGCGGCTCAGTACAGCGTCCTGACTCCGGTTCAAAACACTCAAGGCTGTACCCTAATTGTCTATTCGCAAGACAAGACACCGGCAAACGGGGAGGCCGCGAATGTAGCAACCATCGTGAATACGTCGCCCTGCATCACGGGGATTACGTGCTATGCAGACTTCGTCGACACAACTGAAACTTACGTTATGAAGTGCAATGGCGGCGGAGTCGAGGGTCCGCCTTGTCCGTTTGGCGGCTCTTGGCTATGGAGGGATTCATATTCGCGCGATCAGTACGCAAGCACGGACGGCGGAGATAGCTGGAACGATCTTGGCCCGCAATATGACTGTGTAGGACCCCTGAGCTGGACGACTCTCGGTCCAGCACCTGGAGGAACGAGTCTGTAATCCCACTAGAGTTCAACAAGATTACGCGTACGAGGGCACACAAGACGCCTGGAAAAATATGCAAACCGGAAGGAGTAGTTCCAGCAGCAACTGGTCCCCGTCAAAACCACCGACGATTCCTTAGTAACTACGGCCAAGCCGAAGGCGGAGTTGGCGCCGGCATTGGGCCCCTTGGATCAACCATACCCTCATCCACGGCACCGTCATTAGGAGATATTTCAGATGCCCCAAACCAGACGAGGTTTCGGATCTCCCATATTCAGTCGAACTCAGAATAGTCGTTTTCAATCATGCTCTGACAACCCAAACCGGCCTGTCCGTTATAATTCGTTAGTGTTCCTCCTCCGCCAACTCCGCCGCCATTAATCTCTTGTTGCAAACCCATTCGATTGTTTTCGACCAGCCATTCGTCGCTGACGACGGGCGCGTAGTTTAGGGAATTTCGTTTAGAGTTTTCGAGGGCGAAACACGCCTGCTCGTTCGACGTGAGCGTCGTTAAGCGGAATTTGCCGCTTTGTTCGATGGGATTTGGTGTCGTGGAAGGGACGGGCGGCATCGTCGGCGCGACGAGTACTTGCGGCGATATGCTTGCACTAAGCGTAATCGCGTCGTGAATCGTCGGGCGATTGTCCGGATCGTTCGGCGAGTCCGAACCGATGATCAGCAAATACTTGCCGGCCGCCGGCGCCGAGATCGTGAATTTCCCTGAGGGGTCCGTCGTGGGCTGCGGCACCGGCGTTGCACCTGCCGTCCACGGCGCGATTCCGACACGTATTCCCTGGAGAGGCGCGCCTGTTTCATGATCTACCAGCTCGCCCGTTGCCGTAAATCTTTCGCCGGAAGACGTGGGCGTCGCGGACGGCGTGGCCGTCGGCGGGGGCGCTGCTCCGCTGGTTCCCGATCCTCCGCCGCATGCGGTAAGTAAGGCGCCGGCGCCGAGTGCGGCGGCGCAGATGTTCAAAATTTTCACTTCGTGCCTTTGCTGACGAGTACCCACACCGGGACAACGTCTCCGATTATCCGCAAACGTACGGCGCTCGTCTACTGCGCTTTCGGTTCTTTACACGAAGTTTAGATTTCTTTCGCTAACGAATCGAAACGGTAACGGGGCGCTGCGCGGAAACGCCGAGCGCATTCGATGCCACGATTTGGGCGGTGTAGGTGCCGTCCAGGAAAAACGGGATATGCGGCAGCTGGTAGCTGATCGCGAAAATTCCGGGACTGCTTTGCGGAATCTGTGCGGCGCGCCCTTCGAAGTGCAGTTGTACGCTTGAAACGTTCGTCGACGTAACCACTGTTCCGGTAATGGTTTCACCGCTGTGAAAGACGGGGTCGCTGAGTTGTACGGCCAGGATTTGCGGCGGCGCATCGCTCGGGAGAACGAGCGGCGTGGGCAGCGCACCGGAGACCGCCGCCTGAGATACCGCCGGCGAAGGAGCATGCGGTGCGCACGCACCCAGCGTCGAGGCGGCAGCGAAAGCTAAGCAAAAAGCAATACGATTCATCTCATCTCACCGTTATCGGGAACGTGGTCGACACCGCTTCTCCTCGCGTGTTGCGCGCAATGACGACGACCGTGTACGTTTTTCGGAAAAAGAACGGCAACCACGGCACGCGATAGGTCAAAGCGAATTTGCCGGCCGAAACTTTGTGGAGGCTCGAGGAATAGCCGCCGATTCGCGCTTCGACGCTCGCAACGTTGGTCGACGTTTCCACGCTTCCGGAAACCATTTGTCCGCTGTGCACCGTAGCCGTGCTTATCGACATACTGACGATCTGCGGCGCCGAATTGGATGACTTCACGATCGGGGGCGGAGGCACGTAAGCGGCTTCGGCCCTCGCCGAGTACGCCGGAATCGAGGTTGCGCCCGGTGCGAGCGGTTCCGCGCTCGGCGTAGAAACGGCGCCCGTTCCCGATCCGTGCACGACCTGCGGGCCTGCGGCGCTGCCGGAGTTCTGCGAGACGACGTAAACGACGGGCTTGGACGAGGGCGCGTTCGACGGTGCGAGCGAAGGCGCAGCCGCAGCGCTCGCCGATGGCGAGGGCGACAATGTCGATACGCCGTGCGGCGCGGGTCGAGGGGTGTGATTTCGGGCAAACCATGCGTACGCGCCCGCGGCGATCAACAGCACGGCCGCGCCCGCCCGCGCGGCGATTTTTTGGGAACGGGTCATCCTTACCAGCGCATAACGTGCCGGGCAAGGCGCGACGTTCCCTTCTGCGAGAGGCCCGGCGCTCGATGCGCGGCGAACGAGGGCGCCCATGGCCGTTACGCTCAGCGTCGTCATTCCGCTTTACAACGAAGAAGGCAACGTTGCGCCGCTGCTGGATCGCGTAATCGGCATACTCGATCGTTTGCCCGGCAAACCCACGCATGAAATCGTCCTAGTGAACGACGGAAGCTCGGACGGAACGCTCGCCGCGATTCGCGAGCAGATGCAGCACCGGCACAATCTGGTGCTCGTCAATCTCTCGCGCAACTTCGGTCACCAGCTGGCGGCGACGGCCGGACTGGACGTCTCGCAGGGGGACGCCGTCGTGTTAATGGACGGCGATCTTCAAGATCCTCCGGAATTGATCGCGGCCTTTTTGGAGCGCTGGCGAGAAGGGTCCGACGTCGTGTATGCGATTCGCCGTACGCGCAAAGGCGAGAGCAAATTCAAACTGTTCACCGCCGGACTCTTCTATCGGACCATCAAGCGCCTAACGAACGTCGCCATTCCGGTCGACACGGGCGATTTTCGGTTGATGAGCCGGCGCGTTGTGGATACGCTCAAACATTCCCGCGAGCGGCACCGCTTTCTGCGCGGCATGGTCAGCTGGGTCGGCTACAACCAGATCGGCGTCGAGTACGATCGCGACGAACGCTACTCCGGCACGACCAAGTATCCGCTGAGCAAGATGCTCACGTTTGCCATCGACGGCATAACATCGTTTTCGGACGTGCCGCTGCGATTCGCCTCGTACCTCGGCTTCACCGTGAGCACCGCCGCGTTCATCTATGCGATCGTCATCATTCTCTTCAAAGCGTTCCATTGGGGCACGCCGGAGTACGCGCGCGGTTGGGCGTCCACGATGGTGGCCATTCTGTTCTTGGGCGGCGTACAACTGATCGGCATCGGTATTTTGGGCGAGTACATCGGCCGAATCTACGACGAGGTCAAAGCTCGGCCGCTTTACATCATTGCCGACGTGGAACGCTCGTAGATTAAGGGCCGCGCAGCGGGCGGTTCCGGCGCGATTGCGAAGGCGTTTTCCAATCCGCGCGCATCGGCTCGCGCGCGTCCGTAAGCGAACACCAGAGGCCGGCCCTTCTCGACAAAATCCCGAACTCGTACCATGACCCGCAAGCCGCCCGTCGGTTCGCCTTGCGAAAGTTTTCGCCCCAGGTTGCCCAGCCGGACGACGTCGATCGTTTCGATGAAACCGCTTACAGGCGCGTCGATGCGTAAGCCTTCGCCGGTCTGCATGCTCTCCATCGCGTCAACGTCGCCGCCTTGCGCCGCGATCATCTCGGTGAACTTTTTGTAGGCACGTCCGGACTCGAGCGCGTCGCGCACCCGCGTCTCGGCACCATCGATCTGCCCGCTCGTAACCATTGCTGCAGCGATCGTCCTTACCAGATCCAGCGGCACGCGGATCGCTCCCGCCGCGAAGGAAATCGCGCGCCTCC
The DNA here is from genome assembly GCA_963714015.1 of Vulcanimicrobiota bacterium. Lineage (GTDB taxonomy): Bacteria > Vulcanimicrobiota > Vulcanimicrobiia > Vulcanimicrobiales > Vulcanimicrobiaceae > DASRDE01. Next base: position 276,032 of record OY970223.1, read on the forward strand.
ATGACTTCGATTCCGGTGCCGATGCAGCGTCCCAGCGGTTCGTTCATGTCGGTGACAAACGTCTGCGCGCGCTTACCGAATCGCGATGAAACCTCGACCAGCATCGCCGCTAGTTCGGCGGCCTGCAGCACCTCGCGCATGAACGATGCCGCGCCCGTCTTTACGTCGAAGACGAATGCCTCGGCACCGCCCGCTACTTTTTTCGACACGATTGAAGAAACAATCAGCCCCACGGCGGGAACCGTCGCAGTACGGTCGCGCAAGCCGTAAAGGCGTTTGTCCGCCGGAACCAGCCGATCGCTTTGCGCCGCAATCGCGCAGCCAATCCGCTCGACCGTTTGCACGAACCGTTCCGAAGTGAGATTGACGTCGAACCCCGGAATCGCTTCGAGTTTGTCGATCGTGCCCCCGGTATGGCCGAGCGCGCGGCCGGAGAGTTTGGCAACCTTGGCTCCGCAGGCCGCCGCGAGCGGAACAGCGGCTAGCGAAACGATGTCGCTAACGCCGCCGCTGCTATGCTTATCGACGATGACTCCGGCAGCGCGATCGAATTGAAGAACTTCTCCGCTTTCGACCATCGCTGCCGTAAGCTCGTACGTTTCGTCGATCGACATTCCGCGCAGTACGCACGCCATGAAAAGCGCCGCCATCTGCGCGTCGTCTACGTCCGTCGACATGTACGACGCAACCAGCTGCCGCCAGCCGCCTGCGGGAATCTCGCCGCCGTCACGCTTCAGTTCGATAAAAGCGCGGACCGCCGATTCATCCATCTCGGCCGGGGTTCGTCCCGCCTAGCGGCGAAGCCCGCCCGGTGATTTTCGGCCATCCGGTCATCAACGCCGTGCCGGTCTATCCTCCCGTCGACCCGCTGGCACTCGTCGTTTACGTTACGGTATTCGTAAGCGTTTCGCTCGTAACGACGCGCCAGCCGGCATACGGCGTATGCGCGCTCATTCTGCTCGAGCCGTTCGCGTTCTATCACCAAGCGTTCGATACGACCGTTACGGTTCCCAAAGTCGCATTGCTGGGCGTTTTGCTCGGAGTCTCCGTCTATCCCAACGCGCTCGCGCCGCTGCTTTCAAAAACGGCGTCGCGCGTGTTCACTGCCGGACTTCTGGTCTTGGCCGCGACGCTGCTTTCGCTCGCTCACGCAGCCTACCATGCACCGGTCATTCGCGAGTCATTGAAGACCGTTGAATATCTTCTCATCTTTTGTGCGGTCATTGCGGCTTACCGGCTGGATCCCGACCGCAGAAGCATTCGCATCGCCGTGATCTGGGCCGCCATTGCCGTTGCGATACTCGCATTGGGACAAGAGCTCGTCGGCGCTCCTTCGGGATTGTGGATCAACGGGCACGAAGTTCCGCGCATTGCCGGACCGCTGGAAGGCCCCAACCAACTCGCCGGCTATCTCGACGTTGCACTTCCTTTGACGTTGGCGCTGGCTATGGACCAGCCGGACGCCTTGTCCGCGGCCGGCCTGTTTTTCATCGCCTTTGCGGATTTCCTCACGTTTTCGCGCGGCGGCCTGATCGCCGGCGCGATCGCCTGCGTCGTCGTCGCGTGGATCTTGCGCCGTCCGCTGCTGCTGTGGATCAAACCGCTAGCCGGCGGGTTGTTCGCCGGGTTGCTCGTCGTTGCCGCATGGGTGCTGCAGTTGCACTTGGGCGGCCTTTGGCCGGTCTTTCGAGTCGACGACGTCGAATCGACCTACGGCGGCGGCGTCGGCACGCGCTCGGAACTCTGGCATGCGGCGATCGCGCTTTGGAAGACGCACAAGATCTTCGGAATCGGCGCCGGCAACTTCGAACTCGAGATTCCGCTGACCGGCCTGAAGGGTGTGCGCACGCACGCGAATAGTCTCTACTTGCAGTCGCTCGTCGAAGGCGGAATCCCGCTCTTTGCCGCGACGCTGTGGCTGACGTACACATCCATCGCCGCGTTCGTTCGCGAACGCGCGTGCTCGCCGTTCGTCGCGGCCGCGATTGCCGGCAGCGTAGCATTGATGCTGCATCAGATCATCGATTTTCTGACTTTTTATCCAAAAGTCGGCGCCGAATGGTGGATCCTGCTCGCGCTCGCGGCGGCGGAGCTCGCGGTCCCCGCAACGTATTTGCAAAAGACCGCGTGCGCTTAGCCGCGCTTATCCCCGCAGGCTTTGCGATCGGCGCGCTGCTATGCCGCGGGCTCCTTACGCATCATCCGCAAAGCATCGATGTCGATTTGGCGCAGCCGATTCCGGTCGTGACGTACTGGAAAATCTTCGGACTGCAGATGTTTCTTATACTGCTCTTTGCCGTAGCGGTCGCGTCAGCCGGCTACATCGCAACGCTCCGGCAAATCTCCGCTGCGTTCGCAAGGGCTCCGCGCCGCGCCCTGACGGCGATCGTCTTCTTCAGCTTGCTCGGCTGCGTCGCGGCGCTCGCATGGCCCGCGATCTTCTCCAGCGACGTCTACGCGTATGCTGCCTACGGGGACCTAGCGCTGCGCGGATTGAGTCCGTATGCACACGCGCCGCCGCATTTGCACGATTCGCTGATCGACGCAGCGGCATGGCAATGGAGCGGCACCTTTCCAATCTGCGTTTACGGCCCGATCTTCGTTTGGATCGCCAAAGGCGCCGTCGCCGCGGCTCTGCCGTTCGGAACCGCTGCACCGCTGTGGCTTCTGCGTTTGCTGGCGTGCTTAGCGCTGGCTGGGTGTGCGCCGCTTGCATATGCGGCCTTCGGCGGGTATTCGCGAAATTTGCGTTTGGCCGCCGCAGCAGGCATCGCGCTCAATCCGATCGCGATCTGGGAGAGTGCCTCCGGTCATAACGACGTAATGGCCGTAGCAGCGGTACTGGCAGGTTTTGCGGCGATTCGCAACGCCCACCTGCGCACGGGCGCTGCAGTAATCGCTCTGAGTTCTTTGCTCAAAGCGCCCGCGCTCGCCGCGTCTGCCGGGCTCCTTGCCGCCGCATGGCGCGATCGCGCGCAGTTTCGCACGCTGCTCGGCGCAACGGCGCCGGCGCTAGCCATAGCGGTCTTCGCCTCATGGCCGCTTGTTTCGGCCGCAGCCGTGCACGCAACGAACGGAGCCGGCGGTTACAATCCGCAATTCTCGCTGCAGATGCTATTGAGATCGTTCATGCCGATCTGGGCCGTCATCGCGGTTGCAAGCATCTTTGCGTGCGCGCTCGGCGGTCTCGGAATCCGCCGTCTGGCGATCGGGCTGCCGGATGGAGGAATCTTTTTGGCTTTTGCTGCGTGGCTTGCCGTGCCGAATCCCTATCCGTGGTACGCGCTATGGATCTTGCCGTGCGCATTCCTTGCCTGGAACACGCGCGCCGGCTGGTCAGTCATCGCGGCGACGCTGCTCATCGTCTTCCGCTATTATCCGGATGCGACGTTTCCGGTACTGCCCATTGCGTCCGGCCTCGCCGTGGCGCTTCTCGAATTTGCCGTACCGATTCTGCTTCTCACCGCGTACATCCGGGATCGGTCACGTCGGGACCGCCGGGAAATCCGTACGACGGTCCTTGACTCTGCTCCGCACCGTTCTGCGTGACGTTGTCGTAGGCGCGCTCCTCCCGAGCTAGTTCCGCGTTCTGCTCCGACGTCATTTTACGTACGGTCGAGTTCAGTTGCGCGCGCGCTAGTGCCGCGCTGGATCCCGTTGCGACGACGAGACCGTTCGACGAGCGCGCCACGCGCTGCGCAATGATCTGATGACCGCGAACGTGCTCCAGCAAGCCCTGTTCGATCGAAACTATCATCGCCGATCGGACTTCGCGAAGGGTGAATCCGATCGTCGCGCTCGCGTGAAACTGACGTCCGTTGCGCGCGACCTTCACGCGCGTGACGGTGGCTGCAAGCGCGTAAACCGGATGAATGTTACACGGCAGGGGCGGACCCGCGAAAAAAAACATGAGGGTGCGTTCTTTCGCACCCTCATGTGGTTATGCTTTGCAGCGAATCAGCCGGCTTTGATCTGAATCTTCTTGGGTTGCGCCTTCGGCTGAAGCGGCAAGGTCAGCGTCAACATCCCATGCTCGACCTTCGCCTCGATGCGTTCCGCGTCGATTTCTTCCGGCAGACTGAACGTGCGCGTGAACGAGCGTTTCTCGTTTTTGCCGGTCACCGAAAGCAAGCTGTCCTCGAGGCTGATCTCAACCTCTTCGGACTTGAAACCGGCGACCGCCAGCTCGATCGTATAGCCCGTATCGGTGCGAACGATCTCGACGCCGGTCGAGAAGTTCCGGAACGGGTCGAATCCCCAGATGTCGGCGAACGGCCGGGCGAGCATGCTGCCCTGACCATTTCCACGCTCGCGCGTCAGTAAATTACTCATACGTTAGAAAGACCTCCCATAATTTTTTAGCGCCATTGGCACTCTATTGTCAAGACTGCTAACCCTCAAAACCGCTGGGCCGAAGCCAGGGTTGCGCGCAGGCGGTATCATCTTATGGCTGTGACCTCCACGCTTTCCGTAAAGGCCCCGGCCGGCGGCCCGCCGCACGGACTGGCCGGCGCCCTTGTGCGCGCTCTGCCCTCGTCGAGCCGGCCTCTGGCCGAAACGATCGAGCGGCTCCGGCGCGGGATCGGGGCGCACTCCCTTCACGAGACGATCGCGGCCGCGAGGCCGGCCCTTATTGCCTCGCTCTACCGGGCCATCGGCGGTCACCTCTTCGTCGTAATGCCGACGGCCGATGCAGCGGAGCGGATGTTTGCCGATCTGCTCTACTTCCTCGAGGAGGAAGAGCCGCGATCGATTCGCCTGCTCCGCTCGCGCGAAGAGACCGTCGGCGCAATCGAAAGTCCGTCCGAACGCAGCGCCCGAATGTCTCTCCTGGCCGATTTGGCGGACGGAAAGGGCGGCATCACCCTTGCCACCCTCGGCGCCCTGCGTCAGTACGTTGCGCCGAAAGCGCTTTTCAACGCCGAGCGGTTTCTGATCGCAATCAACGACGAGCCCGGCTGGGATGCGACGATTCGACGCTTGTATCGAGCGGGCTACCGGCGATGCGACGTGGTGAGCGCGGCGGGCGAATATGCGGTGCGCGGCGGAATCTTGGACGTTTTTCCGGCATCGGCCGAGACGCCGATGCGTATCGAGTTTTTCGGCGATACCGTCGAGAGCATCCGTCCGTTCGAACTTGAATCGCAGCGCAGTCAGGGGACCATCGATGCAATCGAGATCGTGCCCTGGACCGAAGTTCCGCGCGATGAAGAGCTTCGCGCGGCGTTACTGCAGCGTTACGGCGGTCCGCCGAACGTCGCGGGCGCGCTTCGCGAGTATTTGGAGAGCGGCGCCGAGATTCCGGAACCGTGGCTGTCGCTCGCATTCGAGCAGCGCGAGACGGTGCTCGACTATCTGAACGATCGCACGGTAATCGTCGTAGACGAGCCGGGAATGCTGGCGACGATCGAACGCGCGCTCGACGAAGAACGATCCCGCGAAGAAAGCGTGCTGCTTGCGGCGGTCGAGTCCGGGGAACTCTCGGTCAGCGACTCCGAAATCGGCGAAGCGCTGCTTGCGGAAGTCTCGGCGCCGTATCCGCATTTGAACGATCTCGGTCCGGCGCTGCGCCGGCACGCGGTATTGATTTTGCCGGGCGGCATCGAGAGCGCGCAAAGCTCGGAATGGCTGCCGGCCCCGGCCGATACGGCCGTGTTCGAAACGCATCCGGCCGAACATTTCAACCGCCAAATCGAGCCTCTTCACGCAGTCCTTACGCGAATGGACGTCCTCGGGCGAGACGGTGATTCTCGTAACCTCGGGCGCCGGGCGAACGAGCGACGTCGTTCGAGCGGCGGGTTTGGAAGCACGTCGCGGTGCGCCGCACATGCTGCATCTTCCACAGCCGTCCGGATCCGTGTTCGTCGATCACGGCAACATCGAAACCGGATTCGCAATACCGTCGCTGCGTTTGCGCGTGCTTGGCGATCGCGAAATCTACGGCCAGCCGCCCAAGCGCGTCAAGATTCGCGCGGTCAAGGAAGGCGTGCCCGTTACGCTGGCGGATCTGAAGGTTGGCGATTACGTCGTGCACGCCGTTCACGGCATCGGTCAATATTTGGGTCTGCGCACCGAGACGATTCTGGGCGCGACGCAAGATTATCTGGATCTGCATTACGCCGGAACCGATCGCATGCTGGTTCCCGTCACGCAGATGCACCAAGTCACCAAGTACAGTGCGAGCGAAGGCGGCACGCCGCGGCTCTCGCGCATGGGCGGCGCGGACTGGGCGCGCACCAAGTCGCGGGTTTCGGAATCGCTCGCAAAGATTGCGGAAGGCTTGGTGGAGCTGTACGCCGAGCGCGAACTCGCCAAGGGACACGCGTTCGGCGCTGATACCGCTTGGCAGGCCGAGCTCGAAGAAGCGTTTCCGTACGACGAAACGCCGGATCAGCTCAAAGCCATCGTCGACACGAAAGGCGACATGGAACGGCAGCGCCCGATGGACCGCGTCGTCTGCGGCGACGTGGGATACGGGAAGACTGAAGTCGCGATCCGCGCCGCTTTCAAAGCGGTCGCCGACAAGAAGCAAGTTGCGGTCCTCGTGCCGACGACGCTGCTGGCCGCCCAGCACTATCGCAACTTCAGCGCGCGCTTCGCCGGCTTCCCTATGAGCATTGAAGAGCTCTCACGCTTCAAGAGCAAGAAAGAGCAGCGCGAGATCGTCGGTAATCTGGCCGAAGGCAAAGTCGACATCGTAATCGGCACCCATCGCTTGCTTCAAAAGGACATTGCATTCGCCGACTTGGGCCTCATCATCGTCGACGAGGAGCAGCGTTTCGGCGTCATGCACAAGGAGCGTCTCAAGCAGCTGCGCGCCAGCGTGGACGTGCTCACGCTTTCCGCCACGCCCATTCCGCGCACGCTGCACATGTCGCTGATGGGCGTGCGCGATCTGTCGCTGATTCAGACTGCACCGAAGAACCGTATGTCGATCAAGACGGTCGTCGTGCCGGCTGCGGATGCAGTGGTTCAGCGCGCCATCACGGCCGAACTCGATCGGGGCGGCCAAGTGTACTACCTGCACAACCGCATCGAGTCGATCTATGCCGTGAAGAACGCGATCGAACAGCTGGTGCCGCGCGCCCGCGTGGCGGTCGGGCACGGACAGATGCACGAGCACGAGCTGGAGCCGATCATGGCGGCGTTCATCGAGGGCGAGATCGACGTGCTGGTAGCGACGACGATCATCGAGAACGGCATCGACATTCCCAACGTCAATACGATCGTCGTCAACGACGCCGACCGCTTTGGGCTCGCCCAGCTCTATCAGCTGCGCGGGCGCGTCGGCCGTTCGAACCACCAAGCCTATGCGTACCTGCTTTATCAAGCGCACAAAGCGCTCAGTGAAGATGCTAAGGCAAGGCTGGAAGCGATTCGCGAGTTCACGCATTTGGGAAGCGGTCTGCAGATTGCCATGCGCGATTTGGAGATCCGCGGCGCCGGCAATCTGCTCGGTTCCGCTCAATCCGGATTCATCGCATCGGTGGGATTCGATACGTACTGTCAACTGCTCGCCGACGCAATCGCGCAGCGCCGCGGCCGTCAGGCTTCGCTCGAGGAACAGCGCGAAGCCGTCATCGACGTCAAGATCGACGCGTACGTTCCCAACGACTACATTCCACAAGTCTCGCAAAAGATCGCGGTGTATCAGCAGCTGGCGCGCTCGCGCAGCCAGGAACAAGTCGAGGAGATTGCCGCCGGCGTGCGGGATCGCTTCGGTCCGCTGCCTACACCGCTCGAAAATCTGGTCGAGCTCACCAAACTGCGCACGATTGCGTTGAGGAAGCACGTCACGCGCGTCGTGGTCGACGAAAAGCGCTTGACGCTCGGCGTAGGAACCGGCTTCGAGCTGCAGGCCAGCGCGATTCCCTTGTTCCAATCGTTGACCAAGAACCGTTTCCGCTTCGCCGAGGGGAAGGTGCTGGTCGATCTGCCGCCGTTGCGGCATAGTCAGCGCCCGGAAGAAGTGTGGATGCCTCTGCTGCGCCGGCTGCTTGACGCTATGTAAAAATATCGCAGGGAATCTCTAAGAGGGCCGCCCTTTTAGGCCATTTCGCGAAGGACCGCCAGCCCGGGCCGCGAATTCGTGGCGCCGTTATTCCCCTTTAGTTTGGAGTTATAATGTCGACAGGCCAACGGCTTTTAATGGGTATTGCCTCCGCATTTCTGGCGGTGTCCTTCACCGCGTGCGGCGGGGGTGGAAACAGTTCCCCCGTCGTTACCGTGAAGGGGCAGTCAATCACGCACGCGCAGCTGGATTCGAAGCTCGAAGACAGCCCGGCGGCGCGCAGCGTGCTGCAGACGCTCGTCACCAACGTCCTCATCGATCAGTACGCCAAGGACCACAACGTACAAGTGAGCCAAGCGGACATCGACAAGACGGAGAACCAGTACAAGGCTCAATATCCCAACGGCGGGTGGCAAGATTTGCTGAAATCCCGCGATCTCACCGAGCAGGACGTTCAAGATTTGATCCGCCGCCAGCTCGTGCTCGAGAAGGCCGTGGGCAGCAACGTCCACGTCGCCGACAAACAGATTGCGGATTACTTTGCGAAGAACCACGCGCAGTACGACACGCCCGCCGAAGCGCATGCGCGCCATATTCTGGTTCCGGATCTGAAGACGGCGCAGAAGGTCGAAGCAGACTTGAAAGCCGGCAAAGATTTCGCGGCCGAAGCCAAGCAGTATTCGGTCGATCCGGGCAGCAAGGACAAAGGCGGCGACCTCGGTTGGTTCAGAAAAGGCCAGATGGTTCCGGCCTTCGAGAATTACGCCTTCAACGGTCCGATCGGCAAGATCAGCGCGCCCGTGAAGTCGCCGTTCGGCTACCACATCATCCAAGTGCTGGAACGCAAGCCTGCCGTCAAAGCGACGCTGGCAAGCGCGCACGATCAAATCAAGACGCAGCTCGAGCAGCAGCAGGAGAATCCGCTCATTCCGAGCTTCCTGCAGACGCTTCAGGGCAACGGCAACATCCAAGTCAACGATCCGAAGTTCGCCTCGGTATTCCCGTCCAGCGCCCCGGCGGCCGCACCCGCAGCGGCTTCGAGCGCCCCTTCCGCAGCACCCACGAAGTAGCGCACGCAGCGCGAGAGCGAAGGCTCCGGCCGTTTGGCCGGGGCCTTTTCCTTTTGTAGCGAAGCCTGGGCGCGATCATGAAGGTGCGCATCGTCGGACTTGGACCGGGCGATCCGGAACTGCTCACGCTTGGCAGCGTGGAGGCTTTGCGCAAGATCGGCCGCGCGGTCGCGCTGCTTGCTCCTCCGGATTTGACGAAATATTTGACGGAACGCGGCGTGTCGATCGTGCGCGACTTGGTCGACGATCCGCCCCTGTTCGTGCGTGGAAGCATGGACGTCATTCAACATTTCGTCGATCGTTTGGACGGCAGCGATCTCGCTATAGGCGTGCTCGGTAATCCGCTCTCCGATTTTCCGGGTCTTCCGCCCTTACTGCGCGCGCTCGAGGCGAAAGACGTTCGGACCGAAATCGTACCCGGAATGCCGCGCGCGACGCTTTCGGCGGCAATTACCATGCCGCTCGTTCCGCTGCCGCCCGCGTCGTCGCACCACAGCTGGGACGACCTGATCGAAATCATGGCACGCCTGCGCCGTTCGTGCCCCTGGGACCGGGAACAGACGCATCGCACCCTCGTGCCGTATTTGATCGAAGAGACGTACGAAGTCGTGGAAGCAATCGAAAACGCGGACGAGAGCGCGCTCTGCGAAGAACTGGGAGACTTGCTGCTTCAGATCGTCTTCCACGCGCAGCTCGGATCGGAAACCGGTAAATTCACCGTTGCGGACGTCGTCGATGCGCTGTCCAACAAAATGATCCGGCGGCATCCGCACGTGTTCGGCGACGCCGTAATCGAAGACGTCGACTCGCAGTGGAAGAACTGGGAGAAATTAAAAGCGCAAGAGGCGACCGGGCAGAAACGCAAGAGCCGGCTCGACGGAATTCCGCGGCACCTGGGCGCGCTGCAGCGCGGGCAACGCATGCAGGAGAAAGCGGCGCGCGTCGGTTTCGACTGGCCGGCGCTACGCGGCATCCTGGACAAACTGCACGAGGAGATGACGGAACTCTCGGATGCGCAGCGCGAGAAGCAAGACGACGCGCACGTCCGTGAAGAGCTCGGCGACGTCTTCTTCACGCTCGTCAATTTAGCGCGCGCCATGGGAATCGATGCCGAAGCCGCCATGCGCGAGGCGAACGAGAAGTTTTACCGGCGTTTCGCCTTCATGGAGCAGCGCGCGGCCAAAGACGGCAAGTCGCTATCCGATATGACCATCGACGAACTCGAGGAACTGTGGCAACTGGCGAAAACGCAAGCAGCCTAATCCGGCTGCGCATGAGTGCGCACGACGCTCACTACGGCGGAAACTTGGTCGACGGAGCGCGCATGCTCGCGCTGTTCGGCGATGTGGCTACGGAGCTGCTCATCCGCATGGACGGCGACGAAGGACTCTTCGTCGCTTACGATAGCGTTGAATTCTTGGCGCCGGTTTTCGCCGGAGACTACGTGGAGGCCGAGGGCTGGATCGCGAGCGTCGGCAACACCTCGCGCAAAATGCGCTTCGAGGCGCGCAAGGTCATCAGCGCCCGTCCTGACGTGAACGACAGCGCCGCGGACGTTTTGGAGACGCCCGTCACAGTTTGCCGGGCGTCGGGGACCTGCGTGACCCCAAAGGACAAGAAACGCAGAAGCTCAAGAACCTAAGATCAAACGCTGGTGCGTTTTGTTCTTCCAGAAGAATTCGTAGTAGATAAACTGCAGGGCCAGGCCGACTGCGAACGCGATGGGATAGCCCATCCATACGCCGTCGATTCCGAAGTGATGCATCAATACGTAAGCGCACGGCACTTCGACGGCCCAAATACTGAACACGCCGATTAACGTCGGCCACAGGACGGTTCCGCTGCTGCGCATGACGCCGCTGAGCACGGAATTGTTGCCGAAGATGAGGTAACTCCAAAGCGTGATCATCAGCAGGCCGTGCGCGATATCGAGCGGGTGCTGCTCGGTGATAAACCAGCCCAAGATGTTCCAGGCAAAAAGGTAACAGATCAGCACGAGAATGCCGCCGATGGCGTAATTCAACAAGACGCCCGAACGAATCACGCTGTTGAGCTTGTCCTGGCGGTGCGCACCGATGCTCTGTGCGCCGAAAATTGAAGCCGTGATGCCGATGCTGATCGCCGGAAACTGGACGTACCCGACGATTTGGTTGACGGCGCCGTACGCCGCGGTGGCGTCCGAACCGAAGCGGTTCACGAACGAAATGACGGCGATCTCGGCGAGCGCGACCATGATCGTTTGAACGCCGGCCGGAACGCCGATGCGCATGATCTTCAGCAGCAAGACCGGATCCATCCGGAACATGTCCATCGTCAGCCGCAGGGTGTTTTTTCGCCGCTCCAAGTAGAGCAGCAGCGCCACGAAGGCGACGGCGGTGCCGATGTAATTGGAGACCGCGGCTCCGGCAATGCCCAAGCGCGGCAAGCCGGCCCAGCCCAAAATAAAGGCGGGCGTAAGGATAGTCGAGATTACCGTGCTGACGATCAGCGCATAAAACGGTGTCTGAGAATCACCCGTTCCACGCAGAAACGTCGTGTAGGCGATGTAGGGAAAGAAGGCGAGCAGATACGCGAAGATGATCTTCGAGTAGATCGCAGCATCGTCGATGATGTCCGGCGGCGTTCCGACAAGACGCAGCAACGGATGCGTAAAGGCGAGTCCTAACGCGCCGACGACGACGCCGAGAATGAAACTGGCGCAGACCGTCGTTCCGGCGACGCTGCGCATGGCCGTAACGTTCTTTGCGCCGTGCGCCTGACCGATCAGCACCGTACTGCCGCTGGCGAGCCCGATCAGGAATGAAACGAGTAAAAAGATCAGCGGAAAGATCGCGGAAACGGCGGCAAGCGCGTGCACGCCGATCAAGCGGCCCAAAAATATGCTGGAGACGGTCTGCGATGCCGATTGCAGCGCATTGCTGAGCATCAGCGGAATGAGAAACACGAGAAAGAGCCGCCACATTGGGCGGCTCTCGTCGAAGATGTTTACGGCACCCCGTCTCGCTTGCACGCGCTACTCGTTTGCAAGCAGCGTGTAGATCTCTTTTCTGAGCGAGGTGATTCGCTCGACTATGTGCGCGATGGTCTCGGGCTTGGCCGCATTCGCGCCCTGCATGACCGCGGCCATCAATTTGCGCGTCGCGTCGCGCAGTTCGGGGTTGGCCTCTTCGGAATCCGGCTCTGCCTCAAAGTCGGCCTTATCAAAGTGCGGACCGTGCTCGCGCAGGTACTCGCGTCCGGCATCCGTGAGGCTGTAGATGCGTTTACCGTTTTCCTCACGGCTTGCAACCAAGCCGGCCTCCTCCAGTTTGGCGAGCACGGGATAGAGCGCCCCCGGCCCGGCGCCCCATCCATGCTCCCGCAGCGCCGAGAGGAAGCCGTATCCATGGCGCTCTTCCTGCTCGAGCAGCTTCAAAACCACCCACTTCAACATGCCCCGCTTGAATCTCCGATGGCCGCGATGACCGCCCATGGGTCCCCAGCCCGTGCCACGACGGCCGCGTTCAAGATGCATTTCAAAATCCATATCGCTATATTTATCGATATATCGAAATATGTCAAGTCCCCAGATCGAACGGTATCGCGTTCGAAAGGGGCTTCGCTCAGGATGACGCCGGCGAGTGACGAAGCTGGCGCCATGCGGCTGGACAAGTTCATGAAGGTATCCCGGCTCTCGAAGCGCCGCTCCGAGGCGCACGAGGCGCTCGAGCACGGACGAATCACCAAGGAAGGGCGAGCGCTCAAACCGGGCTATCAGGTCAAGCCCGGCGACGTGCTCGAGATCCACTACGCCACCAAGTTCTTGACCGTGCGCGTCATGGAAGTCCCGCTGCGAATGACGCCCGGGGTCAAGCCCTCCGAACTCTACGAGATACTCGAGCAGCGCCGGGACGAGCCGGCGGAATGGCTGTAAGCCTGAGCGCCGACGCCAAGGACGCGCTGGCGCGAATTCTGCCGGATGCCGCCCACTGCCGTAAGGCGCTCCTCGCCGGCTTGGCGTTGTACGGGGGCAGCCCCGACGGCACTTCATTCGTTACCCAGCGCAACGCCGTGGCGCGCCAGTTCAAGCTGCTGTTGCGGAGCGTCCCCGGCGAAGCCGCCCAGTCCGAAGCCTCCATCGAAAAGATCCCCGGCAAGCGGCTCAATCGCGTGCCTGTCTATCGCATCGCGTTGCCCCGCGACCTTCGGCAAACGCCCGGAAAGCCGGTTCGCCGCTGCGACCGTATCGCCGAAGCGCGGGCCGCGTTTCTGGCCTGCGGTTCGGTCTCGGCCGGGACGCAGGGCTATCACTTGGAGTTCGTGCTCGTCCGGGAGGAGCACGCCGATCGGCTGGCCTGGATGCTGCGGGCCGTGGGGCCGCAGCCTAAGTCGATGGTGCGCAAACGGAGGCGGGTCCTCTACTACAAGGACTTCGAAGCTATCGTGGAGCTGCTGACCGTGGTCGGCGCTCACGGCGCCGTGCTGCGCTTAGAAGACGTCCGCGCGCTCAAAGAGACGAAGAACCGCATCCATCGCCTCGTGAACACCGAAGCAGCCAATCTGGAACGGACCGCCGCGGCGGCCGCGGCTCAGCGCGAAACGATCGAATTCATTGCCTCGGCGTACGGACTCCACCGGCTCTCGCCCCGTCTGCGCGAAGTCGCCGACTTGCGGTTGAACTACCCCGATGAAAGTCTGCTGGAACTCGGGCGGCGGTGTAACCCGCCGGTCTCCAAACCGACGATCAACAGCCGCTTGACGGCGCTCGGGCGCTTGGCCGCGCGGTTACGCGGGGAAACCTCCCGGCAGGCACGTAAAGGTTAGTCTTTTCCGTAGAGGAGTTTGCATGCGTATCGGTATCAACGGGTTTGGCCGCATCGGCCGCAACTTTGCCAAGGCGCTGATGGAGCGGCATCCGGATATCGAGATCGTCGCGGTTAACGATCTGACGAGCGCTGCCGAGTGCGCGCACTTGTTCAAGTGGGATTCCAACTATGGACCCTACGACGGGAGCGTTTCGGTCGACGGCGACGCGATAAAGATCGACGATCGGCGTATAAAGGTTTTAGCCGAGCGCGATCCCGCGAAGCTGCCTTGGAAGTCGCTCGGCGCCGACATCGTGATCGAGTCCACCGGGCTGTTTACGGATGCAAGCAAAGCCCGCGCGCACATCGACGGCGGCGGCGCGAAGAAAGTGGTCATCTCCGCGCCGGCAAAAGGCGAAGACATCACCGTTGTTCTCGGCGTCAATCATACGCAGTACGATCCGGAAAAGCACAACGTCATCTCCAACGCGTCATGCACGACGAACTGCTTGGCGACCGCGGTGAAACCGATCGTCGACAACTTAGGCTGGGTCAAAGGCTTCATGTCGACAATCCACTCGTACACCAACGATCAGAACATTCTGGACGCTCCGCACAAGGATCTGCGGCGTGCCCGTAACGCTGCGACGAATATCATTCCGACCTCGACCGGCGCCGCCAAAGCGCTGTACCTGACGATTCCCGAGGTAAAGGGCACCTTCGACGGTTTTGCGCTGCGCGTCCCGACGCCCACCGTTTCGATGATTTATCTGGTCGCGCAGGTCAAGAAAGAGACCACGAAAGACGAGCTCAATGCGATTCTGAAACGCGCTGCCGACGGCGACTTGAAAGAGTACGTACAGTACACCGAGGAAGAACTCGTCTCCAGCGACTTCAAACATTCGCAGTACAGCTCGATCGTCGACGGAAAATTGACGGGCGCCAACGGCGATTTGGTGCAGATCGCCGCCTGGTACGATAACGAGTGGGGTTACTCGTGCCGTCTGGCGGACCTGACGTCGATGATTCTGGAAAAGATACCGGCGAACGTTTAGTCCGGCATTCGCATGCGTTTTCCGTTTCTAACGCTGACCGGCATCCCGGTCAGGAACAAACGCGTCCTCGTGCGCGAAGATCTGAACGTGCCCATGAAGGACGGTCAAATCCTCGACTACAAGCGCGTGGACGCATCGCTCCGGACGATCCGCTACTTGGCCGATCACGGTGCCAAGGTCATCATTATCTCGCACTTGGGCAGGCCCGACGGCAAGCCGAACCCCAAATACACGCTTCGTCCGGTTGCAGGCGCGCTCTCGCAGCGGCTGGGCATCGACGTGACGTTTGCGACCGACGTCGTGGGACCGGCGGCCCATGAAGCGATCGACGCGATCGCTTACGGGCAAATCGTGCTGCTCGAGAACGTTCGCTTTGAACCGGGCGAAGAGCAGAACGATCCCGCGTTCGCGCGCAAACTGGCCGATCTCGCGGACGTCTACGTGAACGACGCGTTCGGTACGGCGCATCGCGCGCATGCCTCGACGGAGGGCGTCGCGCGCTATCTTCCCAGCGCGGCAGGCTTCTTGATGGAAGCGGAGATTGCCGCGCTCACAAAACTGATCGACAACCCCGCTCGCCCGTACGTCTGCGTCATCGGCGGCGCAAAAGTCAAAGACAAAGTCGGCGTCTTCACCAAACTGATGGAGAGGGTGCAGGCATTCTGCGTCGGCGGCGGCATGGCGAACACGTTTCTCGCCGCGCGCGGCGTTGACGTCGGCAAATCGCTGCGCGATGACGATCTCGAACCGGCAAAAGCGATCTTGGAGTTCTCACGCGGCCGGGACGTCTCCATTCTGCTTCCGCTCGACGCCGTCGTTTCCACGAGCTTCGACAATGACGCCGGCGCGCACGTCGTCGATCTTTCGCAAGTCGGCGACTCTACGATCCTCGACATCGGACCGAAGACCGCTAACGAGTACGCGGGCATCATCGAGACGGCTAAGACCGTCGTCTTCAACGGACCGATGGGCGTGTACGAAAAGGAAGCATATCGCGAAGGCACGCGGATCGTCGGTGAGGCCATGAAACGCGCCACCGAGCACGGTGCAACGACGGTCGTCGGCGGCGGCGATGCGGCGGCCGCAGCGGATGAGTTGGGATTTGCCGAGCACGTGACGCATGTCAGTACCGGCGGCGGAGCGACGCTCGAGTTTCTGGAAGGCAAAGAGCTTCCGGGCATTAGGGCGTTAGTTCAAGCCGCCGGGCGCGCGCACGAAGGGGCGCGCGGGTGAGAAGACGGATCTGCGCCGGCAACTGGAAGATGCACAAAACGGCCGAAGAGGCCGTCGCGTACGTCGAGCGTTTCGCCGAGCTTGCGCCGGGCATTCCGGAACGCGTCGAATTGGTTGTCTGCCCGGCGTTCACGGCGCTCGACGCTGCCGGCGTCGCGCTGAGGCAAATCCAAGGCGACGACGGCCGAATCAAACTCGGCGCGCAGAACATGCACTGGGAATCGTCGGGCGCATTCACGGGCGAGATTTCGGCGCCGATGCTGCAGGATTTGGGTGTCGAGTACGTCATTCTCGGCCATTCGGAGCGGCGTCAATACTTCGGCGAAACCGATGAATACGTGCGCAAAAAGACGACTGCGGCCCTTGCGGCGGGGCTTACGCCGATCGTCGCCGTGGGAGAGTCGCTGGACATCCGGCGCGCGGGCGGAACGATCGATCACGCGACGATGCAGATCAAGAGCGCACTGGATGGATTGAGCCCTCAAGAACTTTCGCGGATCGCGATCGCGTACGAGCCGATCTGGGCGATCGGCACGGGCGAAAACTGCGATCCCGTTGAAGCGAACTCAGTGATGCGCACACTGCGCGGCTGCGTGCCGGGCCTGGAGAACGTGCCGATACTCTACGGCGGCAGCGTGAAACCCGAAAACATCGCCGAGTACGTCGCGCAATCCGATATCGACGGCGGTCTGGTCGGAGGAGCATCGCTCACGCCCGACGGCTTTGCCGCGCTGGCAAAGGAAGCGGCGTGAACTACCGTCCCATCGTGCTTGCAGTCCTTGATGGTTGGGGCTGCAGCGCGCAAACCTACGGCAACGCGATTGCCGCTGCAAGGACGCCGCACTGGAACGCCTTCTTCGACAAATATCCTTGGACGATGCTCGAAGCCAGCGGTGAGGCGGTCGGTCTGCCGAAAGGCATCATGGGCAACAGCGAAGTCGGTCACATGAATCTCGGGAGCGGCCGCGTCGTTCCGCAAGGCGTCGTCATCATCAACGCCGATATCGCCGCCGGGGACTTTGCGCGCAACGCCGTACTCAGTCAATGCATCGATCACACAAAACGCACGGGCGGAACGCTGCATTTCCTGGGACTGCTGTCCGACGGAAAAGTACACAGCTCGCTCGACCACCTGCTGGAATTGATGAAGTGTGCGCACGCCGCGTCTGCACCGTTTGCCGTTCATGCGTTTTTGGACGGCCGTGATACGCCGCCGCGTTCGGCGGCAAAGTATCTGCAGCAAGTGGAAGATGCGCTCGGGCAGATGAATGAGCCGGGGGCGATTCGCACTGTCATCGGACGCTTCTATGCCATGGATCGCGACAAACGCTGGGAACGCTCGCAGCTCGCGTACGACGCACTGGTGCTGGGCCAAGCCGAATTTCATGCCGCAACCGCCCTTCAAGCGCTGGAAGCCGGGTACGATCGCGGCGAAAACGACGAGTTCGTAAAGCCCACGATCGTCGGCCTGCGCCGCCCAATTCAGTCCGGAGACGCGTGCATCTTTTTTAACTTCCGTCCGGATCGTGCGCGCCAGCTGACCCTTGCCTTCAACGCGTCGATCGACGCTTGTCATCCCGAGCAGACTCCCGGTGCGCAAGCGCCGGACCGCCTCCTGACGAAGCGTCAGGATGGCGCCGGCGGAGAGGAAGGCTTCCCCGTCGCAGCGCTCTGCGACTTCATCTTCGCGACGATGACGAAGTACGATGAAACATTCCCGAACCCGGTGCTGTTTGGCCCGCGGCCGCAATTCGAAACGTTCGGGGAAATCGTTTCGGCGCAAGGGCTGCGGCAACTGCGCCTAGCGGAGACCGAAAAGTACGCGCACGTGACGTACTTCTTCAACGGGGGTCGCGAGGACGTATTCGAAGGCGAAGATCGCAAGCTGATTCCTTCCGACCGTTCCGTTGCGACGTACGACTTGGCGCCGGAAATGCGGGCTCGCCAAATCACGGACTATGCCGTCGATCAGATTGCAGCCGGCACCTATGACGTGATCATTATGAACTATGCGAACGCCGACATGGTGGGCCATACGGGCATGTGGGAACCGACGATCGAAAGCGTCCAAATCCTCGACGCATGTCTGCAGCGGCTGGTAGACGCGGTCTTAAAGGCCGGGGGCTTATTAGCGATCACCGCGGATCACGGCAACGCCGAAGAGAAAATCGACAAGGACGGCAACCCGCTTACTGCGCACACGACCAATCCCGTGCCGCTCATCTTCGTCGGGGACATCGCCGGCAAGCTTCGCGAAGGCGGAAAACTGGGGGATGTTGCGCCGACATTGCTGCGAATCATGGCGCTTCCCGTTCCGGATCGCATGACGGGCGACAACCTTTTCACGCCGGCGGCTTCAGCCGCTTTGCATTAACCGCATGGAGCGGATCGGCGAGATCGACGTTGCGATCGTCCTCGGTTCGGGTCTTTCGGACGTACTTGGTGAACGCGCGGTTTTCGATCGCATTCCTTACGGCGAGATCGGACTTCCCCTTGCACCGCTTGAGGGCCACGCCGGTCACGCACTCATAGGCCGCTGGCACGGAAAGCGCGTTCTTGCCTACGCCGGCCGCGTCCACGCATACCAAGGCTTTGACGCGCGCGACATCACGCGCAGCATCTCCGTCGCAGCAGATTGCGGCGCAAAAACGGCAATCCTCACGAACGCCGCCGGCGCTTTGAATCCCGGCTTTCGCGCGGGAGATTTGATGATGATTGCCGATCACGTCAACCTGAGCGGCCTCAATCCGCTGGTCGGCAGCGGTCTTTCCAATCCTTTCATCAACATGACGTGCGCGTACAGCGAGCGTTTGCGTGAGATCGCGCGTAGCATCGATGACGACCTCGTTGAGGGCGTCTACGCCTGCATGCTCGGCCCGACATATGAAACGGCGGCCGAGGCCGATTTTCTGCGAATGATCGGCGTCGACGCCGTGGGGATGTCGACCGTTCTGGAAACGATCGCCGCCCGCGCCCGCAAAATGGAAGTCTTCGGAATCAGTCTGATCACCAATATGGTCGCATCCAGCGATACGACGCACGCCGACGTAACCCAGGCCGCCGGCGAGGCAGCACCGCGGTTAGGCGATTTACTGGAAGGGCTCATCGAGCGAATCTAATCCTTCGGTGTGACAAAACTGCCATTCTGGTGCCATTTCGTCGGTTCCAACGAGAATTCGCGCGGGAGCAGTCGAAAGACGCGACCTCTGCTCTAAAGATAACCGCGTGAAAACATTTCTCGGAAAGGCTTGCGATTTATGAGGCTCAGGTTGTTGCGCGCGCTCGGAATCGTTACGGCGGCGGCAATCGTTTCGGGCTGTGCGGGATCGGCGACCCATCTCTTCCCGTCACACTCGTCGGCCTTCGGGACCGAGTCCTATGATGCGTACTGTTCGACGCAATTCGCGTACGTTTCCAATATCGGCGCAAATACCGTCGAAGAGTTCCATCAAAGCGGACGCGCCCAACGGCCGATTGCAACGATTTCGGACGGCATATCGCATCCCGGCGGCTTAGCGACTGACGCAAAAGGGAATTTGTACGTCGACGATACCTCGCAGTATAACGGACACTGGGTCGTCCAGTTTTATCCGCCCGGCGCGACATCGCCCGGCAAAACATACACCAAAGACCTCTCCACGCCGTCGGACACCGTTGTTGCCAAAGACGGAACGATCTACACCGCCAACTTCAATAATTCGGCGGAAGGCTGGGTTGCCGTCTACCCCAAAGGAGACGTCTCCAAGGAATATCGCCTTTCCGATTTCGGCGGCGGTGCCCCCGTATTCGTTACGCTCGACCGGCAGCAGAATCTCTACGTGGCCTACGAAGCCGGCGGCGGTTCCGGAGTCAAGAAGTACAAGCCCGGCGTGAAAACCGGACGAGACCTGAAGCTGAACTTCGGCGACGGCGGCGGCATACAGGTCGACTCGTCCGGAAATATCATCGTCGTCCAGCAATCGGAGCCTCCCGCGATCCTGATTTTTCCGCCTGGAAAAACGCAGCCGTCACGGACGATAACGTTGCCGAACGGCGGAGAGCCGTTCAACATCGCACTCAACGCCGATGATTCGGCGCTCTTCGCAAGCGATTCAATCGGCAACGTGGTGGACCGCTTCGCTTACCCGTCCGGCGTATTCCAATATTTTCTTGCCGGAGGCTTCAGCAATCCCGAAGGAATCGCAACCGTTCCAACGGCGTATTAGACTCGGCGTTTCCGTTTGACTTTCGACCGGAGGTTTTTCATGTCTGCCGTTCCATTCCGCGCGTCAATTGCAGCCGTCGCTCTCGTTATTGCATCCGGGTGTTCGAACGCAAGCTTGCCTCCCTCTAACCATGCCTCGTCGTCATCGGTTTTGCGTGCGAGTCCGATGCTGCCCGGCATGCGCGGCGCGAGCGGCTTTATCGTGAAGGCCGCTCCGGCAACGACGCTGCCGCGTCCGTGGAATCTTCCACATGTTTGGCCCGCGCAAAGCGAAGTGCTGTTCGTCGCCGACGCTCAAAACAATCAGATTCTAATGTACGATCCCTTGACGCCGAATCCAACGCCGAAAGGTTCCATTACGGACGGCATAGACGACCCGTTCGGATTGGCGGTTGACAAAAACGGTACGCTCTACGTCGCGAACTTGGAGGGCGGAAAGCCCGACACCGGTTCGATTTCAATATACAAAGCCGGCTCCACTTCTCCCAGCTTGACGATCCGCAAAGGCCTCGATAATCCGCTCGGAATCGCAGTAGACGGCCACGGCAGCGTTTTCGTGAGCAATCTGGACAACAATACCATCGCCGGTTATAAGGCAGGCGCGACCACACCGTTCGAGACAATCTCCTTCAGCCCATACGGTCAAGCGGGCGGAGTGGGTACCGATGCCGGCGGTAATCTCTGGATCGCCGACGCCTTTGCTAACTACGTCTACGAGATTCCGGCGGGGAAGACTACTCCGCAGAACGCCGGACTATCCGGGATCAACGGGCCGGCAAACATTGCGTTCGGTGAGGAAGACGTCATGTACGTTTCAAATTTTGCCGGCTCGGCGGTCAGTATCTTCAAGCACGGCAACACCACGCCGTGGGGATTGATTCTAAAAGGGATCGAAACGGATGGACCCACGTGGAGCGGATTCACGGCGTCGGACTATTATTTCCAATCGAATCAAAACGACGACGTCGTGGGATACAAAAAGGGTGCGACGTCGCCCTTCAGCACGATACGCGGCATTCCGAATCCGACCGGCATTGCATCGACGCCGCTCGTAACGAAGTAGCTCGAGCCCCGGCGCTGCGTTTCGTTAGGTCGAATATGCAAACGTTGAGGAAGAACAGCCGGAGCAAGCAAAGGAGACGTTGTTTTGGCCCGGTTGCAGATCGAACGTCAACACCACGCCGGCGCGCCCGGCCGGCGTAACGCCCGGCCCTGAAATTTGGAGCGTTGCATTGTTGGCCCAAATCGCAAGTCCGTAATGCTCCGCGATCGGGGCTTGCAGAACGAAGTTGATGCGGCCGCCGCTCACCGCCGCATTGGTTAGAGTTGCCATTTCGCCGGGAGGCAAAGGACTGAATCCCACATTGAAGATCGAAACCGGGTCGTCCGAGTAACGGAAGAGCCTGGCCGGAACGGAGTGACCGGCAATAAACGTCATGCCGGCTACGTCATCGTGGTAGTCGATCGTCGCCGGATAAAGTGTTTGCCCTCCAAGGATGGGCGAAGGCACCGGGGTTCCGCCCGGAATGTAGGGGAACGCGACGGCGCGTGGAGCGGCGGAGAATTTCCGGGCGTCGACGTCGGCTTGAGCTAGGGTCTCAGCCTTCATACCGTCGGCCGCGGCTTGGGAATACAGCGCGTGGAGAATCGAGGAGTCTCCCGGATCGAGATCTTCATCGCTCTCCTGCTGCGACATCATGACGAGACCTTGCGTCTCTCCGGCTGCCGCATACGCGTCGACAAGGCTGCGCGCGTAGCGTTCCGCCCCGTCCGTCGTGAAGCCGGCGCGCAGCTGCAGGTCGTCGGGATCAGTCGAGAAGTAGTACGAAAACCCGCTCAGATAGGCTCGCGTAAGATCGCGGGCCGTCCATTCGAAGGCGAGCATCGCGCAACTTCCGTCGGGAGCGGGTCGTTTGTACGAGGTTACATCGGCGCAATACGAACCCCACGGTGCGCCTACATCGTCGGTGTTGTCTACGCTGGATTGATTCCAAGCGATCCCCCAAAAGCCCGACTCACCGCGCGCCAGCGCCGCGGGAATATTTCGCTCGTGTCCGGCGCCTTCGACGCTTACCATGGGATGAAACCAGGAAAAATCGCTCTCCGCTTCTTCAAGCAAACTTTCGGGCGGCTCGACTTCTACGTCGTCGCCGTTCGCAGAATGATACGTGTTGTATAGCGTACTGTTTACAAAGTAAAGCGGATTGCCGACCATCCACGTAATGGGCGTGTGGGTACCCGAAGCGGCCTGCTCGATTGACTCCATACCCGCGAGCGAATACGCTTCTTGCAGCGACGTGGCGACAAATAATGCGCTGGTCGGCCCGGACGGCTTCGCCCACGCCGGAACGACGGCATTCGGATCCGAGCTCAATGTTGACGGACGCGCAGCGACTGCGCTTGACGTCAACCGGCGAGAACGCGCCGGCGGGAACGGTGTACCAGAGGACTCCATCATACGAAACGTCGCATGACTGATCGGCGCGATCGAAGATTCCCACCGAAACCGGCGCAGGCGGCACAACCGCCGTCCCGCCGCACGAAGAGATTCGCCAACGCGAAGCAGAGCGACGGCAATCGCCGGGAAGAAACGCCGCAGTTATATTCGCCGGCGTTTGGTTACGTTGAGCGCGCTCTGCAGTAGCCATAGAACTGCGGTTAGCCGATAATCTTCGAGACCAGTTCCGTACGGTTGCGGGAGTGCGTCTTGGCAAGAAGTTGCTTCACGTGAAAGATCGCGGTGGACTCGGCAATGTGGAGTTGTTCGGCGATTTCGCTATTCTTGGCGCCCCGGCTAATGAGGCGCAGCACCTGTCGCTCGCGCGCCGACAGCTTGAAGCGCGCGGCCAGCGCATCCATGTGCGCACGAACCTTGACACGCTCCGCGATCACCGCGTACGCCGCGTTCCCGGTCCCTTGTAAGCGCAGCAAGCGAACGACGATCGATCGATTCGGCGCCGCGCTGAGCACGTCGGCTTGTCCGTTCGTCGAAAGCGTGCGGCGCAGCAACGCCACGACCGTGCGTTCGATCAGCGGCGGCAGCGTCGTTCCGCCTTGCGGCATGCGGCAATCGCGCCGGCGTTCGTGCGGATCCTCACGATAATGCAGCACGTTGAGGAATTCATCCACAACGTACAATGCCGGCGTCGCGCGACGCCGGAGAAGGTCAAGTTCATTTTCCGCGATGCGGTCCTGGCGCTGTTCCGAGTCGCCTCCCACTAATGAGAGGGCGTCGAGGGGCGACGAGTCACTGTTCAGTTGCATAACCCGCAGTTCTGAGAGTTAGAAATGCTGGGACACTTAGTTAGCATTGACATACATCGACACCTCGTTATTTATGACGGAGCGCTTATTATGGTTTCGTATCGCACCCTCATTTTTGGAACTATCGCAGTAATCAGCGCGTCTGCTCCCGCAGTCGCCAGCGGCCTCAGTGCACTTCCCGGCCCACAGCAAGCCGTAGTTAGCAGTCAGGGCCTGAGCGCTCTGCCCGCAAAAACGAAGCCGCAAACCGTCAAGCAGAGCTCCT
This sequence comes from Vulcanimicrobiota bacterium, assembly GCA_963714015.1. Lineage (GTDB taxonomy): Bacteria > Vulcanimicrobiota > Vulcanimicrobiia > Vulcanimicrobiales > Vulcanimicrobiaceae > DASRDE01. The sequence continues at coordinate 299,918 of OY970223.1, forward strand.
CGGAGAACGTCGTCACTCTGGTTCTGCAGCGTCTCGGCCAGTTGGAGCGGCAGATTCTTCAGCCTGCACCGCTAAAGCGGCGCTCCGTTTCACGGGAGCACGACCTCAATCATCGCAGTAACTACAGCGGGATCGAAATGCGCGCCGCTGTGCCGTTTGAGTTCTTCCACCGCCACGGAAGGCGATAGAGGCTTGCGGTACGGACGGCGCGCTACCATTGCATTAAACGCGTCGGCTACGGCGACTATCCTGGCCGTCAATGGAATCCTCGAGTCTGTCCAGGCCGTCGGGATATCCCCGTCCGTCCATTCGTTCGTGATGCCATCGAACGGCCGGTAAAAAATCCTGGAGTTCCGGAAAGGACTCTATGGCGTCCACCCCATCGAGTGTGTGACGGCGCATAATCTGCCACTCTGCGTCGCTCAAGGATCTCGGTGCGGTAAGGATTTCCAAAGGCGTGCGCACTTTACCGATATCGTGGATCAAGCCGCTGCGCGATGCCAACAGCGTCTCCTCTCGGCTCATCGACATCTTCTTCGCGATACGGGAGCACCACATTCCGACCGCTCGCGAATGCTCTGCGGTAATCGTGTCGCGCTCCGATAGCTGAAACAGCACTTCATCGATTTTCGCATCGATGGAATCCAGAGCGAAGTGCTCTTCGTGGAAATTCAGCCGCGACGCGCTGACGGTTACATCGATACGATGTTGAAGCCGCTCGAGCGAATGAATGACCTCGCTATCCGATCCAAAATCCTGGATAAGGTGGTCCAATGCGGCGCTCACTGTACTCGTGAACACGCCGAAAAGGCCCTGTTCACGGGCATATCCGCGCAAAGATGCGGAGATCCAGGATACGATGTCCTCATCGTCGGAAGTTCTTATCGTCTTAATCAGGTAGTCCAGTGCTCGATTACAAAGCGCGTCCGCAAGAACGGTCTGGCGTTCCGGCGACACGGATCGATTCAAAGCGACGCTGACGATTCGCCGGCGGTCGAGCTCCAAGGATCGCCCGAGCGAGAGATCCTCCCAATGCGCATCAATGCTCATGCCACGCTCACGATCGGTTGGAGAGGCAAAGCGGCGAAAACGGCGGCTAATCCGCCGAAGTCTTTCTCAGTGAGGACTTCTAGCGCATCCAGGAGTTCATTGTAGCCGCTTTCGTTCTCCCAACGATGCAAAAGCGCTCGCGCCGCATGAATAAGTGCCTGAGCTCTGGGCGAGCTCCCGGCGGCGGTGCCGACGACATTGCGAAGCCACAGCCGAGCTTCGGAACGCCGGCCGAGCAAGTAAAGAGCGATAAGCAGCATTACTTTCGAACGCACTGTGCGGCAGATATTAGATTGAATCGCCTTAATGCATTTTTCTGCTTCCAATACTGCCTTTGAAGCTTCGTCCGGGCGGCCTGCAGCCACCGCGTAGAATGCGATTTCGGCTAAGCGGAGGGCACGACGGTCATCGTTGGTTTGGCGCTCCACCGTAGGACTCAGAAGACGAAACGCCTCGAGAAAATCGCCCGAGGAGGCCAATCGAACAGCCTGTCCCGGAAGGAGCGCCTCGTCGATGGCTTGATCGGCATAGTCGACTTCGTACAAATCCATCATGCGTTCGACGCGGAGCAACGTCTGTAAGTCGCCCGTGTCGGCGGCGATATCGAAGGTGCCGAGCAAAGCGTAGAGCCGCAGCTTCTGCTCGCCACACTTAAGACCACAATCCCAGATCTTGTTCATCAAATCGAGAGACGATTTCATGTCGTCTTCAATTTCGTACGCCACGTTGTACAGCACGCTATAGGCTCGCGCAGCAACGTCGTAAAGACCGCACTCGGTCGCAAGATAGACGGCCCGTGCGCCATACTGCTTGGCGAGCACGGGATCACCGGTGAAGAGCGCCACCCATGCGGAATGCTGATAGATCTTCGCTTGCAAACTGGTGGTCGATGCGGCTGGTATCAAGCGCAGCGCTTGCGCGATCGTTTGATTCGCGTCGTCAAAACGGCCCGCAATTACGTAAGCGGTAGCAAGTGCTGAAAGCATTGAGGCCAGTAATTCGGTCGGGAGATCCGGCGTCTCGATATAGCGTTCCAAAATCTCGACGCTGCCGGCTCGCCCTTGACGAATTCTATCGAGGGCGTGATGGTAGGCGATCGTCGCTCGAATTTCCGGAGCAACGGCCAAGTCCAGAGCGTGAAGGTACCAAGAGTCCGACGTGTCGTGCCGGCCGGCTTGTGCTTCATCGATCGCGCGTAAGGCCATGAGCGTCGCGCTCTTGTGCAAACGCTCGTCGCCGGCCAGGCAGATTGCACGACGAATGAGGTCCAGATGGCCTTTATCGACGAGATCGAACCCGTGCTGAACGCAGATTCGGACTACGTTGGCGGCATCTTCGCCGGCGGCAAATAGGCTCAGCGCGTCGGCGGTACGCCCGCATCGTTCCAAAAGCGAGGCGCCGTAGGTCATGGCGCTGCGGCGGCCGCCGCTGCCGGCGGGGCCGATGCGCTCGAGTAAAAAGCGGCGGAAAAGCTCGTGGAACACATACCGGCCCCCCGCGCGTGCGGAGAAAACCAACCCATTGCGTGCCAAATCGCGCACGCGCTCGATGCACGTTGCCCAGGGGCTTTTTTCGAGCAGCTCCTCATCGATGTCCGTGAGTACGGCGGCGCCCATCAATAAACTCTGCACGTCCTCGCGGCAGCGGACGAAATACGCTTGCGCGAAAAATGCGTAGGTATGGTCCACAGGAACGCGGCCGCCGTCGAACACGTGCGCACCCAAGTGGAAGGCCGCGGGCCAGCCGCCGGTCAGGTTGTAAAGCGGCTCTAACAGATCGCGCGCGAGACCCGCATCGCCCGCAATGATCTCCGCCTCGGCGCGGGTAAAGCGCAGCTGCTCCGCATCGATGGTTGATATGTGCACGCCCGCTTTAGCCACTTCTTCCAGCGGCACGCTGTCTGCGTCACGGCTGGTGAATATCCAGCGCGTCTTCGGGGCGGAGCTCTGAATCAGGCGCGCCAGCAGCTGCCGAACCTGTTCGTCCGAACCAGCGTGATGCGCGTCTTCGATTGCAATCACTTCGGCGGTGGATCCGCTCAAGTGATCCAGCAGCCAGACCGCGATCTCTTCGTACGGCTTGGGCGACTGCATTGCGTACTCGATCGCGCCTGGAAACGTCGTCTGCAGGCCGGGAATGACGCGCGCAGCGGCCTCGACGAATCCGCGAACGAAGGGCACGAACGTCTTGTAGCTCGCGCGCGCTTCATAATGAATCGCCGTCTTAGGCGTAGCGGCTAAGAATTGCCGAACGGCGACGCTCTTGCCGAATCCGGAACTCGCCGTGATAAGCGTCGCTCCGCTGTTCGTGTCGAACAGCGCGTCCAAGATGCGCGGCCTAGCGAGCAGCGCCATGGTTACGTCCTGTGAAACTGGAGCCAATTATCGAAATCGGACTCCGTGAGCGGGCTGCAGATATGATATCCCTGAAGGGCGCTGACGCCATGCGAGATCAGCCATTCTTGCTGCCAGGCTTCCTCGACGTTTTCGGCAATTACGCTCCACCCGAGGCGGTTTGCCGTTTCGATTACCGCAATCGACGAAAAGATGTTTTGGCCTTGAAGGGCATCCGGAATGATCCCGCGGCCGACTTTGACGAAATCCAGCGGAAGACGCGCAAGTACTTGCAGCGAGAGCCCCCCGCAACCAAAGCGGCTCAGACCGACGCGAAATCCGCGTGCGCGGCACGCTTCGATAAAATGCGTGTACTCTTTTTCATCGTTGGCGACGGCTTGCTCGGGAATCTCGACCATGATGTCGCCGCGGCCTTCGTGCGAAATCGCCAAGAGTTCTTCGTTGGGCTCGCTCACGTTCACGTGAATGGCGAGAGGCTGGCGCAGGCGCCGCAGCTTCGAGTGCTTCTCGATTGCCGTTGAAAAGACCCATTCCTCAATGCGGTTGAGCACGCGCTGGTCGCGTGACGCGTCCAGAAACGCATGCGGGGAAAGCATGCCCATGCCGGGGTGCAGCCAGCGAATAAGCGCTTCAGCGCCGATTGCGCGTCCGGTCCGAGCGTCGATGATCGGCTGGTAGCAAAGGAAGAACTCACGCTCCATGTCCGTGTTCGCGAGCTGCGCTGCGAACAAGTGCTGGACGTGGCCGTTCTTCTCACCTCCGGCTCCGTAGAAGACGAAGCCTTCGCCGGCATGACGTTTGGCTTGATACATCGCCGCATCGGCGTGGCCAAGGAGTTCTTCCGCATTCACGCCGTCGCGCGGGTAAATTGCAATGCCGACGCTCGCGCGAACGGCCGCTTTCACGCCTTCGTGCAAAATCGGTTCGCGCAAAGCTGCAAGAACGCGCCGAACGATTTGCACCAGCTGCGACTCGCCGCTGAACGAGGTCACCAGCAGCGCAAATTCATCGCCGCCGATGCGGCCGGCCATTTCGTGTTTGCGAAGCACGCTGCGCATGCGTTGCGCGGTCTGCGCGAGCGCCACGTCGCCGAACGCATGCCCGTACGTATCGTTGACTTCTTTGAAGCCGTCCAGGTCGACGTAGAAAAGCGCAATCTCGCCGTTGTTGCGCTCGGCCGAAGAAACCGCCACGGCGATTTGCTCGAGCGTGGCGGCGCGGTTATGCAATCCGGTGAGCGGGTCGGTGATGATTCGGCTGGAGATCTCCCGCTCTTTTTGAACTTTTTCCAGCAGGCGCGCAACGACGCGAGTAAGAACTTGACGTAGCGCGATTCTTCGTCCGAAACACCGATCTCACGCCGCGCCTTCCAGGCACACAGCAGGATGTGCGTCTTGTCGTACACGGTGAGCGGCGCGACCAGCACCGAACGCAGCGGGATTGCCGTAACCAGCGGATGGACGCTCCAGATGTCGTTTTGATCCAAATCGTCGAGCACGAGCGGCTTGTCGATATCGGTCGCAAGTGCGCCCAGCGCGTATTCGGGTGCTCCGGCTGCCAAGGCAACGACGTGCTCGGCATCCAGCAAGCCGACGCTCACGTACGAACGATCTTCGGTGTTGAAGAGCTCGACGTATTCACACTGCAATGCTGAAGCAGCTTCACCTAAAAGCGCGCGCAATTGAGCGTCGGATGATGTATCCGCGCCCAATGACAATTCCCACAGAGCTTGTAGCCGGTGGTGGTGGTCCCGCAGACTCCTGCAACAATTACCAGGTCCTTCTTGCGGCCAAGTCCCCCGGCCGCGCTGCTACATTTAGCTGCAACCTGCCTAGGCTCCCTTTCAGGATAGTCCGCATGGACTATCGAGTCGGAATATGGTTCGAAGGTCCTACTCTATACGATAGGACCCGCTCAAGTCTACCTCCAAACGGCGCCCGCCTACAGCAATGCTGCGGACATGGTGGTCCCAAAATGTAAGTATCCGTACCAAAACAGGACGCAGCCCGGCGATGATGATGCGCGCGCGCTGCGAGACGGCGACGGCATCCTTTACCCATTTCGGATGTTCGCGCGGGAGTGGGGGCGTGTCGAGCTCATCCTCCGGAATGAGAGGCAGAATTGGGAGGGGGCCGGTAACCGCCGGCTGGGGATAAAGGAGATTACTCTCCGGATCGATGCGCGCCATGAATCTCCTTACGCAGGTTCCGAAGGGCCGCCAAATGCAACTGCGAGGCTCGCTGCGGCGATATCGCCATCGCCCGGCCAATCTGATGCAGTGATTGGCCTCGGAAGTAGTGCAGCGCTACGACGTACCGCTGCCGTACGGGAAGCCGCTTGAGCGCCGCGCGTACGCCGGCGCGCTCCTCGCGCCGCCCCGCGAGGAATGCCGGATCCCCACTCCAATCCCCCGACAGACTCTCGCCGGCCGGAAGGGGACCGTCGAGCGAGAGGGGAGCGTGGCAATACGCATGCAACGTGGCGCGCCGCAGCGCCGGCCGGCGCGCTTCCAGCTCGCTTTGGCTAAGCAGCTGGCCGGTAGTGCTGGCCACCTGGTAACGCTCGCGTTCCGCCTCGCGAACCTCGCGGCGGACGCGTTCGGAGACCGGGTCAAGTTTTCGTAAACCGTTGAGCATTGCGCCGGCAACGATATGTGCAGCGTACCGTTCCAGCGTCGGACCGCGCGACGGATCGAACGAGTCCACGGCGCGGATCAACCCGACGCTGCCCTCGCCGACCAAGTCATCCAGATCGCTCCTCGGCACAACGCGCTGAACACGGCGCGCAATCTTCTTGACGAGCGGAAAAAGCCGGCGAATCGTCGATTCGCGTTCATCCATCGGGCTAGCCATCGCGGCGTTCCAAGAGCGATGCCAAAGCAGCAGTAAAACCCTGCGCGGCAATAGCTCCGAATTCACCGAAAGCGGATTGCATTGGCCCAAGCATCGGCTCGAAAAGCAGGGCTTCGAATTGTGCGCGCACGCGCGCGAGCGACGAATCCATGCCCAGACCGTAGCGCGGTCTTGTTGCCGCTATTTGACGGTCATATGAAGCGAAACTGAAGCGCGCTTAACGGGTCTAACGATCGGGTGACGGTGCTACAATCGCCCGGAACGCTGCGCTGTCGAACAGTACAATCGCCGAAGCGATCTCGCCATTTCGTACTTTATGCCACTCAGCCATCGTTACCGTGCCGCTCTTTTGAGGCCCTTGCAGTGCAAGTTCATGCACCGAGCAGACGTCGCAGCCGTCTGCCCACTGTTTGAGCAGCAGGTGGCCGCGGCTGGTGGCTTTTAAGCCTTGCGCACTTTGCAAAAACGCATCGCGCCCTTTAACGGAAACAAATGGACCGTTGAATTCAAAGTTTTCGGCGAGCATGACGCCGGCTGCCTCGAAGTCGCCGCCGTAAAATACCGTCAAGTAGCGAGAAACGAGTTCGCTTGCATTTACTGCTTGCATCATGCAAGCATAATACCAAGACCTGTTGCATCATGCAAGTACCTCGGATATACTATCTCTATGCTGGGTAGCACTTATGAGGGCCAAAACTGTTCCGCCGCTCGTACGCTGGAGGTTATCGGCGAACGCTGGAGCCTGCTCATCATCCGTGACGCGCTATTTCGGGGCATGACGCGCTTTGCGGATTTTCAACGCAGCCTGGGGATCGCGACAAACGTACTCGCAAAGCGCCTCGATAAGCTTCGTGTCTGCGGGTCTGATGGAGAAATATACTGGCGAGGACGGTTACTCACAGTATCGTCTTACCAAGAAGGGGCGCGACCTTCTGCCGGTGATTGTTGCACTGACGAAGTGGGGCGATTGCTGGAGCGCGCCGGATGGGCCGCCCGTCACGTTCGTGCACGAGTGCGGTGGGGCGATCGAGCAAAAATTGATCTGCAAGCAGTGTGGTCCAGTGAGCAAGAACGAGGTTCTCGCCAAACCGCGCCGCTTAAAGCGCGCCGGATAACGAATCTACAGCCGTGCCGCAATGCGATGGCCACTATGGTGCAGTTTCGAGGATTCAGAAAGCTGCTTAGCCCTTAAGCTATCCTCGCTGCAGGTTATCCGCAATACGCATCATTTCGTCCGCCGCTTGGACGCCTTTAGGAGTGCATACAAAAAGTAGACGAGCGCCGCAGTTCAAGCGCGGTGGCTCCCCTTGTAGACTGCGATCTGTCATAACGCCGGCGAGGTCGGCACCCAAAGGGCGTAGGGAAGGATCTCCCAATAGCGCCAACCCGACGCACAGGGCGAAGCGAATCAAGCCAGGTCGCCGCTTTAATAGGGGGGAGCCTACTCGCCTATGGCCTCGACCGCTCTGGCCTTTCGCTTGACTTTATGTTTTACTTAATGTAAGTTGTGCTTTGTATAAATCACTTTAGCTATTAGCCGGAGTTTTTATGTCGAAGCCTGCTTCGTCCCTGTCGGCCTCGTCCAAGCCGCCCATGCCCGTATCCGCCCTTCTTACCCGCGTCGCCGTCATAGTGATGGGTCTCGGCTTACTTTCCGGCCAGGCCGGGGCGCGCCAACTGCTGCACCTCGACGGAGTAGCCGGCCCGCTGACGGCCTCCTACGTCTATTGGTTCAGCCTGTTGGCACCGGCGTTCTTCCTCATGGCCTTGTGGATGGCGTCGAATGCATTTGCGTGCATCGGCCGGGGCGACGCCTTCGGTCCGTCGATGGTCAAAGGGCTGACGGGAATCGGTTTCAATCTATTGCTCGGAGCATTTGCCGCCACTGTCGTGCAGCCCAGCCTGATCTTTCTCATCGGCAATGGATTCACGACAATGCGCTTCGCCATATTTGATCTGGACGTCGAGAATCTCACCCTCGCCCTGATCGGGATTGTCCTCATCCTCCTGGCACGCCAAGGGCAGACGTTGAAATCGAAGCTGGACGAGTTCGTCTAATGCCGGTGCGCGTTACCTTGGACGTCATGCTGGCCCGGCGTAAGATGCGCGCCCGCGACGTAGCGGAGAAGATCGGCCTGTCGGAGACTCAGGTAAGTTTGTTGCGCACGGGCAAGGTCAGAGGCATGCGCTTTGACACCCTGTCCAAGCTCTGCCTCGTGCTCGATTGCGTACCGGGAGACATCCTCGACTACGATCAGGACGACGCGGACCTCGATTCAAGAAGCGAATAGGTCAAAAAGAAAAACCGCTCGCGCTTTACTGGCGATAGTGGATCGCCTGGATCTCGGCCATCGTGGTATTGGTCGCCCGCGCGAGCCTCGGCGCTCTGGGCGCGAAGTAATGCATCACGGATCTTCGAGTTCGGCGTTGATCTGCCATCGCCGTTACCCTCGCTGCAGGTTATCCGCAATACGCATCATTTCGTCCGCCGCTTGGACGCCTTTCGCATTCGCTTCGTACGCGCGCTGGGCGGCGAGAATCTGCATCATCGCCTCGACGATCGAAACATTCGACTGCTCGAGCATGCCGAAGCGGATGTGTGGTCCGCTCGATGCATCCGCATGAATGGGCAAAGCCTTTCCCGATTCATGCGTCGCGAAGAACAGCGTTCCTCCCGAGGGCTGCAGATACTCCGGCGCGGTAAAGCGCTCGAGTTGAATATGACCGCAGTTGATTTTTCCTTTAGCGTTTGTCGCTAACACGGTTCCTTCCGGCGATACGGTTGCGGAGAGCGCGTCGGCGGGAATGCGAACGTTTTGCAGACACCAGCCGTCCGCATTTCGCAATCTACCGTCGGCAGATCGCGAGAACTGGCCGTCCCGGGTATACGCCGTTTGCCCGTCTTTCGTAACGGCGAAGAACCCTTCGCCTTCAATCGCCAGATCGAATGGTCCACCGCCGTGAGTGAGCCGTCCCTGCGCAAATTCGGTGCGTATTCCCGAGCTCGAAGTCCCGAGCATTTCGCCGTCCGGTGAAGCGACGCCGGCAAATTGCATCGTTGCGCCTTTGAAGCCGGCGACGTCGGCGTTGGCCAGATTGCCGGCGATGGTCTCCAGATTTTGCTGCTGCGCAGCCATTCCGCTGGCTGCGGCGTAAAGTGCGCGGTTCATTTCAGCGCGCCCACTTGTGTGGCAGCGCGCTCGCGCGTTTGGTCGATTGCGGAAAGCACTTTCTGCGCGGTTTCGAATGAGCGCTGTGCGGTCAGAACGTCCAGCATCTCGCCGATCGCATCGGCGTTCGAACCTTCTAAGAACCCGCTGCGAACGATCGTTCCAGCGTGAAGCCGAAGGCGATCCAGCACAACGCCGTTGCGAACGACCGCGCCGTTCTTGTCGATGCGCGAACCGGCCGGAACCTGCACTGCTCCTTTCGATCCCAAAACGAGGTTGCCGCCAGCATCGACGAGCCTCCCGAAGCGGTCGAGCTCAAATGCACCATTGCGCGTCTGAGTTACCGAGCCGTCGGCCTTTCGAACGGAAAATGCGCCTTTCCCCACGATGGCGAGATCCAAATCACGACCCGTTCGCCGCAAAGGCCCCTGCTCATCACTAATAAACCGCTGCAGCCGTACGCCGTTTGTCGTCAGCGACCCCTTCAGCGCGCACTTTCGAAACCCGTCAGTCGATCCGTTCGCCAAGTTCGCCGCCGCCACGTCCAGGCGGGCTTGCGCCGCGGACATCGCACCGGCCGCCCATCCAATTCCATCCATGCGCGCATGATAGACGCAGCTTGTGTCCGAACCTTGAACGGCGTATGTCGACGGCTCGCACATCCATCCTGATCGGCTTCACATTGGCTGCTTGCGCTCTCGCGCTGCCTGCCTGCAGCGGCGGCACGAGCAGTTCGGCGAATCCAACCTTGGATCGCGAACAGCAGCAAGCCGCTACGCTCAAGAAACGCTACCCCGACGTGATCATGGGTACCGACGTACAGAACCGTACCCTGGCGGTCTACGTCAACGTCGACAATATGTACTCGATGGACGAAGCCGCCGAAGCGGCAATGAAAGCGGACGCCTTGGCGCAATGGAAGCGCGTCTGGGCTTCGGCGCATGCGCATAAGCACGCGCTTTTGCGTCTGTCGGTCCGCGATTACTACGGCAAAGAGATCTACTCCGCATCCGCGCGCATCTGACGATGACGCGCAAGGACTACTGGTACGCGACGAGCATCTCGCTCTTCTCGTTCATCCTTTGCGGCATCCGTTATTGGTATCCGCCTGAAAAATACTTCGATGAAGTTTACTATCCGCAATCGGCGGTAGAGTATTTGTTGCGGCAGCCTCAGTACGAATGGACGCATCCCCCGCTGACCAAACTGCTCATCGCGGTATCGATGCTGCTGTTCGGCGGCGCGCACTCTGCGCTCGGCAACGGCAGTTACGGCTGGCGTTTTTTGAACGTGGTCGTCGGCGCTGCGACCGTGTTTCTGCTTTACGCTTTTGCCAAGCGTTTGACCGGATCGACGGCATTTTCGATTATTGCCGCCGGACTGCTGGTTTTGGACGGATTCCATTTCGCTCAGTCGCGCATCGCCACACCGGAGATCACCGTCGCGTTCTTCTCGCTGCTGATCCTCTACGCGTTCACTCGTTATTTGGATTCGCTGCAGGAACGGCCGGCCGAACCCGCGCCGCCGGTTCCGAAAATCGAAGCGTTTGCCTCGTACGCGATCGCCGGCGGTTTTGCAATCGGCATTCTGTTGATCGGACGGCTGGCGGGTCAATCCGGTGCTGCGGTCTGGTTGATGAGCGTTTTCCTGACGCTTGCTTTTTACACGGTGCTGCGGTTCCGTCTGGCGCCGCCCGGAGGTCCGCGTCTGTGGCTCTGGATTACCGCGCTCGGGTGCGGTCTTGGCGCCGCTTCCAAGTGGAACGATCTGTTCGATCTGATCGTCATATGCGGTTTTGCCTGCGGCGTCGTGCTCTTTCCGCGTCTCGAGTGGCGACTGCCGCTGGACGCGTTCTTGGCGGCCGTGCTTTCCGTGACGATCGCGGTGTATTTGACGTCTTATATTCCGTTTTTTCTGACGCCGCATCCGGCCTCGTACGAAGCGCGGAACGATCTCACCGGTTTGATGGATCTGCAGTATCAGATGTACTACTATCACGACGTCACGCTTAGGCATTATACGCCGCATCCGTACAGTTCGAAATGGTGGGAGTGGCCGCTCCTCTATCAGCCGATTGCGTACTGGTATAAGGATTATCGCACCGGGCCTGCCGCACGTGTGGCCGCCGGCTGCTGCGTTGCGGAGATCATGGCTCTGCCGAACCCAATGAGCTGGTGGTTCGGGCTGCTCTCGATACCATTTCTGGGCTACTTGGCGTTAATCAGGCGCAGCCGCGCGTATCTGCTGCTGTTCGTCGCGTATTTCGCGCAGTGGCTTCCGTGGATCGCCTCACCGCGCATGCTCTTCGAGTATCATTTTTTTCCGAACGACGCCATCATTCTGCTCGCCGACACCATCGCGCTGCAGTGGATGTACGATCGAGCGAAGACTTCCGGTTTTCAGCAAGAGCTCTTGGCGCGCTGGGGCATCGGCGTATTTCTGGCCGCTTGCCTCATCATGTTCGTGTACTTCTATCCCGTTCTTGCCGGCGATCATATCAGCTACGCGCAGTGGCAATCGCGCATGTGGTTCCGCCACTGGATTATCGGCCCCGGCTAATATCCTAGGCCCCCACGGTCATAAATTGGCAATGACCCGTTGCGTAAATTCTTCCGTATTCAGCGCCGGCTCTCCGCTGCGCGCGAGTTCCTTTGTGCGAGCCCCTAATGCGAACGCGCGCTCTACCGCGCGCTCTATGCGCGCGGCGCCGGCGGCATCGTCCAAACTGTGACGCAGCAGCATGGCGGCGGAAAGAATTGCCGCGGTCGGATTGGCGACACCTTGCCCGGCGATGTCCGGAGCGCTGCCGCTGATCGGTTCGTAGAGTCCGAACCGCCGGTTTCCGCTGCCGCGCGTTCCGAGGCTCGCGCTCGGCAAGTTTCCGATCGAGCCGGTCAAGATCGCTGCTTCGTCCGAGAGAATGTCGCCGAACATGTTCTCCGTGACGATGACGTCGAAGTCGGCGGGGCGCCGAACGAGCTGCATTGCGGCGTTGTCGACGAGAAGATGCGAGAGGCGCACGTCCGGATAATCGGCCGCAACGCGTTCGACGACACGCCGCCACAAGCGTGAAGTCTCCAAAATGTTTTGTTTGTCGATCGACGTGAGTCTGCTTGCGCCGTCCGCGCGCCAAATCGAACGCCACGCGCGCGATCCGTTCGATCTCGGGCGCGCGATAGATCATCGTGTCGACGGCCTCTTCGATTCCGTCTGCTCCGATTCGCTGCTCTTTGGGCTTGCCGAAATAGATGCCGCCCGTGAGTTCGCGCACGACGACGAGGTCCAACCCGCGCACCAGCTCCGGCAACAGACTCGACGCCGCCTCGAGTCCCGCAAAGACGCGAACCGGTCGAATATTCGCATAGAGTTCGAAGCTGCCGCGCAAGATGAACAAGGCATACTCGGGGCGTTCAGCCAGCGGCTTTCCGTCGTATTCGGGAAGTCCCACCGCGCCGAACAGAATAGCTGCGCTGCGTTCGCAGAGCTCGCGAGCCTCATCGGGCAACGGCGGTTTACCTTGGCGCAGCGGCCCGGCGCCGACATCGGCGTGCTGGTACTCCAGATCGGGGCGAACGGTAGAGAGCACGCGCACGGCGGAGCGCGTGACCTCAGGCCCGATGCCGTCACCGGGCAATACCGCGACGACCTGCGCCAAGATCAGTACACGGTTATTCGCGTAGTTTCGGTCTGCGGCGCGGGCTGCGGTTCCGGCGACGCATCGGTTTCGGCGTGGAGCGTCGTGCCGTTCGTGTTCGGAACGGCGCGTTCGAGCAACGCCAGATGCGTCATCAGCAGGCTGCGCAGCTCGCTCTTGGCTTTTTCAGCGGATTCCAGCGCACGCTGATGCTCGCGCCGAGCGTCCGCCGCAGCATCGGTGAACGAAGCAATCTCGCGCTCCGATGCGATGCGCGCCTTTTCTTTGATCAGATCCGCTTCTTTATGCGCCGATGCCTTCACCTCGTCGGCTGTGCGCTGGGCAAGTACCAGCGTGTTTTGCAGCGACTCTTCCATCGCTTTGAAGTGGCTGATGCGTTCCTTGAGATCGGCGACCTCCGCTTGAAGGGCAGCGACGTGCTGAGCGTCGTCTTCCAGCGTTTCGATGATCTCGTCGAGGAACTGATCCACTTCGGCGCGGTCATAGCCTTGCAGCGCCTTCTTGAAGCTTCTGTGCTGGATGTCTATCGGCGTAATCTTTTGCACGGCGTCATCCCCGGTTGGAGAGGAAATCCAACGAGCCGTCGGCCATCATGGAGTCGCGCAATCCCTGCGCGTTTACCACAACGCCCGCCGGCACGACCAAGTAGATGGCTTCCGCCAGTTTCTGAATCTTCCCGTCGATCGTGTACGCAACGCCCGACGTGAAGTCGACGACCCGCTGCAGCAGCGTGCGATCGGCGTTCTGCAGATTGACGATCACGACTTGGCGGCTGCGCAGCGCATCCGCAATCTCCGTGACGTCGCCGAACGAGCGCGGAGAGTAGACGCTGACCTCGGTACCGCCGCGGCGCCCCGCGTTGCTGAGCGGAACGACGGTCCGGGACCCCGCAGGTTCGTCTTCGTAGAGTTCGTCGTCCTCATCGTTCATTGAGAAAAAGGAGCCGATTTTGCTGAACATGCTCATGGCACTACCTCGTTTACCGCGGCAATTGCGCCGCTACATTACTGCGTTCTTCGACGTTCGCGGCGCGGGTCTTGGTCCGAAAATCGTGCTGCCGGCGCGTATCATCGTTGAGCCTGCACGTACTGCAAGCGGCCAGTCGCCGCTCATTCCGATCGACAGCGTGTCGCCGCCGATGCGAGAAAAGACCCGCGCGGCCAGGTCGAAGGAACGCGCGATTTCGTCCGAGTCGCCGGTGATAGGGCCGATCGCCATGATCCCACGCAAATCCAGATGCTCCAGCGCTTGGAGCTGGGCGGCAAGTTTCTCCGCGTTTTCGGGCGCACAGCCGAAACGCTCGGCCGGCGATACGTTGAGCTGCAAGAGGACGGGCAAGCGCTTGCCGAGCCCTTCGGCGGCTTTGGCAAGCGCCGCTCCGGCGTCGAGCCGGTCGACGCTCTGCACCCAATCGAACGTGGCCGCTATTGCTTTGGCTTTGTTCGTTTGAATGTGTCCGATGAAGTGCTTGACGACTCGCTCGCCCAAATCCGGATCGCCGTACTTCGCGCGCGCTTCCTGGACGTAGTTTTCGCCGACCTCTTCTGCGCCCGCGTCGAGTGCTTCGCGCACGGCGAAAGCCGGGTGAAATTTCGTGACCGCTACGATGCGGACGTGCGCCGGAACTTCAGCGCGAAGGCGCTGATACCGCTGCGCTATTGTTTCCAACGGGGCGCTCGTCCGTGTGCTTGTGCTTTCTCATGCACACGTATATTCCGATAATGCCGATTGGAATCATCGGAATTGCGTAAAGCTGGCCGCCCGTGATCCCGTGCCACACGAAATCGGCATGACGCCACGTCTCGGCGACCGTACGCGTGATTCCGTACATCGTGAACCAGCTCCAGGCGACGACGCCGTCCGGCGGCCGCTGCTTGTAGATGATCAGCAGAATGGGAAGCGTAATCGCGTCGAGTATCGCTTCGTAAATCTGCGAGGGATGGCGGTAGTAAGAGCCCCAATCTGCCGTATTGCCGGGGATCATGCACCACGGATGATCCGGAACGCACCGGTCGCCCCAGAGCTCGTCGTTGATGAAGTTGACGCAGCGCGTGAGCGTGATCCCGACCGGCAGCAGCATCACGACTTCGTCGCCGAGCACGGAAAACGTCAGCCCGGGATGCTTGCGTAAGAACAGCAGCAGGGCCACGATTACGCCGACCAACCCGCCGTGGAAGGCCATGCCGCCGTTCCAAACGGCGACGAAGTTGATGGGATTGCTGAAATACATCCCCGCGTCGTGCTTGCTGATCATGTCGTTGATGACGAAGAACGTGCGGCCGCCGATCAGGACGCCTACCAGCGCATAGACGAGAAAATCCTGAATTTGCTCGCGCGTCAAACCGAGCCGGCGCCTTCCCGAAGGCCGGCTCATCCAGAAATAGACCGCGATGAATCCAATCAGGTACGAGATGCCGTACCAATGGACGGCAAGCGGTCCTAACCGGAACGCTATCGGGCTAAGATTGGGATAGACAAACCAGTGATTCATTGATACAGCATGACTAAAGAGGGCCTCGTCTAAAATGAGCGGTGTGGGCACAGCACACTTGACGGTCGGAATCGCCTTTCTGGCGGGGCTCGTTTCCTTTGTCTCTCCGTGCGTCCTTCCGCTGGTGCCGGCGTATCTCTCGTTTCTCACCGGATCGTCCGTCGAAGAGCTGCGCGAGAATACACGGCTCGATTCGCGTGCCGCGACGCTGGCGCACGCGATCGCCTTCATCGCCGGATTCACTATCGTCTTCGTGCTTTTCGGCGCGTCGGCGAGTGCTTTGGGCGCGGCCTTCCGCGCCAATCAAGTGCTGCTGGCGCGCATCGGCGGGGCCGTCGTCATTCTGCTCGGCCTGCAGATGATTCTTCAGGCATTCGGCCTGGGTGCCCGGTTTCTGGCCAGGGACACTCGGGTGCAGGTGCAGACCAAGCGCCGTTCCCTCATCGCCTCGGGAATCGTCGGTCTGGCGTTCGCCGCCGGCTGGTCGCCGTGCATTGGGCCGATTCTGGCCGGAATACTGGCCCTGGCCTCACAGGAGCAGGGGGTTCGGCAGGGAGCGTGGCTGCTGTTCGTCTATTCCATGGGCTTGGCCGTGCCGTTTTTCATCACCGCCCTGGCGGTTGGCGCGATATTGCCCGCACTGAACCGCATCAAGCGGGTCATGCCGGTCATCGAAGTCACGGCCGGAGTGTTCATGATTTTCACGGGGGCCATACTTGTCACAAACTCGTTCCTACGAATCGCCGGGTGGTTCTATCAGTACATCCCGCAGCCAAAGTCTCTGATATCGCGCAGCTGGTCGTAGTCGCGGCGATCGTGGTCGCGCTCGATCAATACACCAAGCACATCGTCACTTCGACGTTTCTTCCGGGCGAGAGCCGCTTCGCGATTCCGCGTTTTCTGCGCTGGACGTACGAACAGAACGTACACGGCGCCTTCGGCATGTTCGGCTCTTCGCCGTTTCTGCTGATTGTGATGGCGCTCATCGTTCTTGCGATCTTCTGGTACTCGTTCCGCGATCAGGCGCGGCAATCGCTGCTCGTGCGGATCGCATTCGGCATGATCACGGGCGGCGCCATCGGCAATATCATCGACCGGGTACACTATCGTTACGTCGTTGACTTCATCGACTTTTACCGGATTTGGCCGAACATCTTCAACGTGGCCGACGCCTGCATCACCGTCGGCGTCATTTTACTGATCCTCTCGAGTCTTGCAGCACGTCGTCACGCCTGACGAAGCCGGCAAACGTGCCGACGTCATCGTCGCGCATCATACCGGTTTTTCGCGGTCTCTTGTCGCAGACGCCGTGCGCCGCGGCGAGGTGCGGGTCAACGGTAACGCCGTAAAGGGCAGTTATCTCGCCGCTTCGGGCGACGTCATCGACTATGTCCTTCTCGAAAGACCGGCAATTGCGGTCGAACCGGAAGCGATCGATCTAAGCATCATCTTCGAGGACGACGACGTCATCGTCATCGACAAGGCCGCGGGTATGGTGACGCATCCGGCGCACGGGGCAACGAGTGGCACGCTGGTGAACGCGCTGCTGGCGCACGTTCGATCGCTGCCCGGCGACGCGCTGCGGCCCGGCCTCGTCCACCGGCTCGACCGCGACACCTCGGGGCTCATCGTCGTGGCGAAATCCGAATCAGCGCTCAGCGCATTGGGCAAAGCGATGAAAGCGCGTCATATCAGCCGGGAATATTTAGGGCTGGTCACGGGAGTGCCGCAGCATCCGCGGGGAACCGTCGACGGAGCGATTGGGCGCGACCCGCATAACCGGCTCCGATATGCGATCACGGCCGAAGGCAAACCGGCGATCACGCACTACGAGATTCGCCAAGGACTCCACAACGCGGCGGAGCTCCTATTTCGTTTGGAGACCGGCCGCACGCATCAAATTCGCGTGCACATGGCCGCTATGAGACATCCTCTCGTGAACGACCCAGTCTATGGAAAGACCGATCCGCGGTTCGATTTGCCCGGACAAGCATTGCATGCGTGGCGCCTGTCGTTTCGCCATCCGCGCAGCGGCCGCGAAATGGTCTTTCAAGCGGATCCTCCGGCGGAGTACACCAGCGCGAAAGCACTCCTGGGACGATGAGCAGCTTCGTGCTGCGTCGCTGCGATGCAAGCGCCCGGCGCGGAACGTTGACGCTCGCGCACGGAACCGTCGAAACGCCGGCGTTCATGCCCGTTGGAACTGCGGCGACGGTTAAAGGACTGACGACGGACGATCTGCGCTCGGCCCACTCGCAGATCGTTCTTGCCAATACTTATCATCTCTCACTGCGGCCCGGACTCGACATTCTGCTCGCCGCGGGCGGACTGCACGCGTTCATGGGATGGAACGGCCCTCTTCTGACCGATAGCGGCGGTTTTCAAGTTTTCAGTTTGGAGTCGCGGCGCACGCTCGACGAGGACGGCGTAACGTTTGCTTCGCATCTGGACGGCAGCCGCCACCGCTTTACGCCCGAAAACGTGCTGTCGTTTCAAGAAGAGATCGGCGTCGACATCGCGATGCAGCTCGACGTCTGCGTCAAGCTTCCCGCGGATCGTCAAGCGATTGACGAATCGGTTCGGCTGTCCGCCGAATGGGCGCGCCGCACTTCGAATGCGCGCAGGCGGCAAGCGACGCTGCTCTTTGCGATTGCACAAGGCGGTCTGGAGAAGGCGGCGCGACAGCAAAGCGTTGAAGCGATTACGGCACTCGACCTTCCCGGTTATGCAATTGGCGGGCTCTCCGTAGGCGAGACACGAGAGCAGATGTACGAAATCGCGCGTTTTACCGCCGGTTTGCTGCCTGCCGAAAAGCCGCGATACCTCATGGGGGTCGGAACCGTACGTGACCTGCTCGTGGCGGTCGACTGCGGAATCGACATGTTCGACTGCGTCTATCCTACGCGTTGCGGGCGCAACGGACGAGCGATGACGCGCCGGGGCGAATTTGCGATTCGAAACGCGGCGTACGCTAGGGATTTCTCGCCGTTGGACGCGACCTGCGGCTGCTTTGTGTGCCGTGAGCACACGCGCGCCTATCTTTCGCATCTGTTCCGCTGCAACGAGATGCTGGGGCCCCGGCTGCTCTCCTATCACAACGTGTATCTGCTGAACGATCTGCTGCGCGAGGCGCGCTCTGCAATCGAAGCAGGGACTTGGCAAACGTTCCGCGATAGCGTCCTGCGTGAATCCGCTAAGAAATGAGTTGTAGACTTTTCGTCGCCGGCTATCCGCGCGAGGCATCGAAGGCCGACCTAGCGCTGCTTTTCCGCCAATTCGGCGCCGGCGAAGACGACGTCACCTTCCCGCGCGACCGGCGCAGCCGCCGAAAGAAAGGTTACGCGTACGTCACCGTGGGCGACGACCAAAAGGCCGAGGCTGCCGTCAAGACGCTCAACCTTTTTGAGATCGACGGAAAACAGCTCACCGTGATCCGCGCCGAAGACCGTCCGCCCAAGCGTCCGCGGCGCCGTTGAAGAGTTCGCCGCGGGATTCTGGCGGCTGAAAAGATAGCCTCACGTTAACCGACAATTTGCGCACAGGGCGCGCAGAGTAGCGGATGCTTCGGGTTGCTGCCCAGCGGCAGGTATTTCCAGCAGCGCGCGCACTTCCCGCCGTCCGACGGCCGCAAATCCATCGCCGCATCGGTGCCCTTTACAATCTCGATTGCCGAAACGACCAGCGCTTCACGCACGTCTTCGGCATGCGGCTTGAAACGATCGTACAGCGGTTCGGGCAACGTCAGTGTTGCCTGCAATTCGTAGTCGCGTTTTCCTTCGCTTGCCGCGACGACCGAACGCCAGCGCTTCAACTCGTTCCATGAGGTTTGGACGTCGCCGTCGACAGGCTTAGCTGCGCCGACTGTCAGATCGAAGACGCTTTCGCGGTCGCCGCGCAGCAGTTGCGGAAGAGATTGCCAGGCTTCTTCAGCGGTGAACGAGAGCACCGGCGCGAGCACCGTCAAGAATCTTTCGAGCACGTGCAGAACGGCGCTCTGCGCGCTGCGCCTGCCATCCGAATCAGCGGCGCTCGAATACAGCCGATCCTTGAGCGCATCGAGATAGAACCTCGAGAGATCGTCTCCATCGAAGCGGACGATCTCCAGATACGCGTCGTGCAGCCTGTAGTTGAACAGATGCTCGTAGACGCGCGCCGCCCACTGATCCGTGACGGAGCAGGCGAGCCGGTCGTACCAATTCATGCGCTCGAACGGAATCGTTCGATGCGGCGTGAGATCGTCGACGTTGGCGAGCATGAATCGAACGCGATTACGGATGTTGCGGTAGACGCGGCTGACCTGTTCGACCACGTTGGGGCCGAAGCGCACGTCGTCGATGAACTCGACGGAAGCGGCCCACAGGCGCAAGACGTCGGCGCCCCATTTGGACATCGCGTCGTTCGCGTCGATGCCGGTACCGAGCGATTTGCTCATCGGCCGGCCATGCTCGTCGTTGACCCAGCCGTTTTTCAAAACGTGCTTGTACGGCGCCGTGCCTTTAACCGCCGTCGACGTGACGATCGAACTGCGAAACCAGCCGCGGTATTGGTCGCCGCCTTCCAGTACCAAATCACTCGGCCACGGAATGCCGTCCTTGCCGAGCACCGCCAAATGCGTTACGCCGGACTCGAACCAGATGTCGACGATGTTTTTCTCTTTCTCGAAGCGGTTGCGGCCGCATTTGGGGCAGCGGAATCCCGGCGGAAGAAAGACGTCCAGCGGGTCGCTCCACCACGTGTCGGCGCCGAACTCGCGAAAGTGTTTGGCAGCGTTGCGGGCGACGTGCGCATCGAGCACCGACTCGTTGCATCCAAGGCACACGACCGCGGGAATCGGCGTACCCCAGGTTCGTTGACGCGAGATGCACCACTCCGGGTGATTCTCGAGCATCTGCTCGATGCGGTTCTCGCCCCATGCCGGCGTCCAGTCGACGTCGCGAATGTTTTCGATCGTCCGTTTGCGCAAGCGGTTCTGATCCATCGCGATGAACCACTGGGCCGTCGCGCGGAAGATCACCGGATTATGGCACCGCCAGCAGTGCGGATAACTATGCGTGATTTCGAACGCGTTCCAAAGCGCTCCGCTCGCACGCAGATCCTCGACGATCTTGGGATTTGCCTTCCAGATGTGCATGCCGGCGTAGGGACCGGCTTCATCCGTGAAAACCCCGCGCGCATCGACGGGATTGAGAATCGGCAGATTGAACCGCAGGCCGGTGTCGAAGTCGTCGGCGCCATGTCCGGGAGCGGTGTGTACGACGCCCGTGCCCGTTTCCAAATCGACGTAATCCGCGGTAACGACGTCCGAATCGCGATCCATGAAAGGATGCCGCACCGCCAGGCCGCTGAGTGCGTCGCCGCGGGCAGAACCGAGTTTCTTGAACTGACCGAAGTGCTCGCCCAGCGCCGGTGCTGCGAGCGCCTCCGCGACGATGAATGCATCCTCGCCGTGAGTGTACAGGCCGTAGTCCGCGTCGGGTTTGAGCGCGACGGCCACATTAGCGGGCAAGGTCCACGGCGTCGTGGTCCAGATCAAGAAAGACACCCGTTGGGGCACCGCCGCCAACGCCTCCAACGCCTCTCTCGAGCTTCCCAGCCGGCTCAAAAGAGCGACGCGCTGCTGGGCGGAGGCTGAAAAGCGCACGTAGATCGACGGCGAGACTTTCTCGCTATACTCGATCTCGGCTTCGGCGAGCGCGGTTTGATCGTGCACGCACCACAACGTCGAGCGCAGGCCCTTGTAGATTTGACCGCTCTGCGCCAAATCGGCGAGCGCATCGACGATCGTTCCTTCGAACTGCGGATCGATTGTGCGGTAGGGTTTCTCCCACGTTCCGAAGTTGCCCATGCGCATGCGCGTGCCGCGCTGCTGATCGAGCCAGTAGAGGGCGCGTTCCTTGCACTTGTTGCGCAAATCGATGGGATCGATGTCGTGAAAATCTTTGATCTTCAAGTGCTTGAGCGTCTCGAATTCGATCGGAAGCCCGTGCATATCCCAGCCCGGCACGAACTTCGCCCAGCGGCCGTCGAGAAGGGCAATCTTCACGAACACGTCTTTTAAGACCATGTTCAGAAAGTGGCCCATGTGCAGCTGACCGTTCGCATACGGAGGACCGTCGTGCAAAATCCACGGCTCGCGCGATTTGTTGCGCGCCAAGCGCCGCTCGTACGTGCGATGCTGCTCCCACCACGCTACGCGATCGGGTTCGCGTTTGGGTAAATCGGCTTTCATCGGAAAGCTCGTCACCGGAAGGTTGAGCGTATCGCGGTAGTCCCGCTGCGCGGTCGTATCGGTCATAGTCCTCTCCCTTCGACGACCTGGTCCAGAACGTCGAAGTTGCGGCGCGCCGCCGCGCGCAAACGTTCGCCGGCACCGAGAAGATGCGCGCGGAGCGACTCGCGCTCGTTCCAGAGCCGGTCTACGAGCGTGTCGGCTGCTTCTGCGCTGGGTCTGCCCGCCTGTGAGTCGGGCAGAATCAGCGGCGGCAGCGGGTATTCCAGATCTTCGCAAAGAGCCGAGACTTTCGGATCGTACGGAATCGCGAGAAACGGCACACCATAGCGGGCCGCGAGAATCAGCGCGTGCAGTCGCATGCCGATCACGGCTTTCGCTTCGCGGATGATGTTGGCTGCTCGCGCGAGCGTGCACTCCGGCAAGAGTACCGGCGCGCTTTTGCACTTACGGATGATCTGGGTCGAGATTTCCGCATCCGGCGCCCCGCCAAGCGGCAAGAACGCGACCCGTGCGGCGTACCGGTCCGAGAGACGATCGACCGCTCGAACGACCACATCCATGCGATCCCGCATGCTGCTCGCTTTTCGAACGCTGACGACCACCAGCGGATCGCTTCCCGCGCCCAGCCCCTCGGCCGTCAGGTCGACGTCTTGTTCGGGAACATCGTAAAGAAAGACCGGATCTGCCGTGTGCTCCACGCGGGCCTCCGGAAGAATCGATGACAGCAGCCCCTGCGATCGCGCGTCGCGCACCGTTGCGGCGTCGATGCCTTTGCAGCACTCCTTGACGATCGTCTTTCCCCAAAAATCCAGCGGACCGATCGATTGCGCAAAGATCATGGCGCCGCGGTCAGCCGCCGCGGCGGCTCGAATAATTCCGGCATAATAGACCAAACTTCGTAAGCTGGTGGCATTTTGAAGCAGGCCTCCGCCGCCCGACAGCACAACGTCGGCGCGCCGAATTGAGGCGCGGACCGCCTTGGCATCCCAGCGCGGCGTTGCTTCAACCCGCAATTCGTGCGCCGTGTCCGGGGCATTTGCGGACAGCACGTCGATCTCGGCGTACGGATGGCGCGTCCGCAGTTGCGAGACGATTACCTCGAGCAGCGCTTCATCGCCCAAATTCCCAAACCCGTAATATCCGCTAATGAGAAAACGCACGATCGGCCCACCGGTATACTACAACGGCAATCGCACCGATAATTACGCCGATTACCAAACCGTTGAAGACCCGCAGGAGTGAGATGAGCAGCGGCGTGTGAATGTGTGAAAACGTGTCGATGACGTCGCCGATTCCGACACCGATGCCCAGCGCCAGCAATATTCCTACAGCTCGGCGATGCTCGCGCCGCAGGGCAGGCAACAGCATAAGCAGCGGAAATCCAATCACGAATTCTTTGAA
This sequence comes from Vulcanimicrobiota bacterium, assembly GCA_963714015.1. Taxonomy (GTDB): domain Bacteria; phylum Vulcanimicrobiota; class Vulcanimicrobiia; order Vulcanimicrobiales; family Vulcanimicrobiaceae; genus DASRDE01. Next base: position 323,123 of record OY970223.1, read on the forward strand.
GCGCGGCCGAACGCTCAGCAATTCGGTGAGGTGATGCCGCAGCGCGAGTTCGAAGTTCGACGGTGCGATGTCGCTTTGATTGCCGCTCCGAACCAGGACGAGCGCCCCGATGCCGAGCACTGCGCACGCCAGCAGCAGCTGATAGACGCGAATCGGCGCAGTAAAGGCGTCACGCGGCGTCTGGATTCCGGAATCGAAACGATCGGTAAACAGGTAGACGGCGAGCGCTATGAGCGGCGGCAGCGCAAGGACCAGTTTCACGCCGCGAAATGGTTCGACTTCCTCCATCACGAGCGGTGAACTCATCAAGCCTACGACGGTGAGCGCGCCCAAAAGCGCGACGCCGGTTGCAGCAAGCGTCCAAAGAACGCTGCTGCCCAGCACCGGCCCTGTTCGGGTTTCGGGATCGCGAGAAAAGGCCGGAGCCAGTACGGTGAATGCGGCCGCTGCAAAAAGTAGCGCGCCGCAGAGGGCGATGATCGATCGTGCCGAGCAGGTCGTGTCCCGAAAGCAATCCGCCCAGATAAACACCAATCGTCCCCGCGTACGCCACGATCGCCCACGACGGTCGATACCACCCGAACCACCCGAGAAGCAGCACAAAGATCGACGGAACGGCCAAAGCGCCTATCCCGACCAAAACGCGGTTGTTTCCCCGGTACAGCGGGACGGGGGCGGCACGTCCCAGCCGAAATCCGTGGGCGCGCAGATCGGACGCGAGCTCCTTCACGATCTCGACGTTGGTCTTCTCGATCGACATTTTGTTGTATTGATGCTCGAACGGACGCAAATAGACGACGCGTACGTTGCGCTCGCGCACCCCCAGCTCGTAGCGCGCGACGATTTGCGGCACCGTCGAGCTTGTCCAGCTCGAGCTTGCTGATCGCCTGTACGCGGACCGTCTGTCCCGGAATCTCGCGAGCGAGTTCGTCGTTGCCCTTTTGCACTTGACCGGCGTCGTACGTTTCGATTTCGCCGAAATTCGTCGCCTTGCGCGCTTTGAATACCGCCGCGGTGTCGGCAACGTGGTCCGGGAAACCGAGCACTTGATTGCGCAGACCGAAGAAAATTACCGTCGAGATCCACTTGCCGGCATGGAGATCGTCGAACATCTGGGCGATCTGACCATCCTGCAGCCGCTCGTCGTTCTGGAATCGCGGAATGACGAAGAATCCCAGCTTGCGAGCGAGTTGTACTTGGTCGCCCGGAATACCCAACGACGTCGAATTGAAGAAGTCGCTCTGCGTGCGCAGGGCGATGACGTACGGCACGCTTGCGTGCAGTACCCGGATTCCGGATCGCTCGTAGTGCAGCGGCAACTGCTGAAGGTACCGGTCGAACGCCGGTTTGTCGTACACGAGCAGGTAGACCGACCCGGAGCGCACCATACCGCGGCGCACCAGATCCGCGAGGGTCGGATTTGCGATCGAAGAAACGCGCGCGGCGTCGTTCAGCGCTATTCCGGAGATCGCATAGGCCGTCGGGCTGGCCGATCCGCTCAACGAACTACCAAGTTCCTCGGATAAGGCAAGCGAGGTAAGGCCCGCGCGACGCAGCTGCACCAACAGATCGACCGGCTTATAATTGTACGAACGCGTCAGCGCCAGAAAATCGTTGTAGTCCATCGCGATCTCGACGCGCTGGGTGCGCTGTTCGACCCGAAGACGAAACCCGGCGACGCAGATGCAAGCCAACAGCCCGATGAAAAGCAAGAACGCGGCGTACCGCGTTCGGCGATCTATCCGATTCACGAGCCCTGCACTTCGAGCAAAAAACAGGAAGGCCCGCCGTAGGCGAGCCTTCACTGCCGTCGCGTATGCGGTTTCCCGCATACCGGGTGTGGGCGACGTCTTTTCGCAGCGCTCGCAGCACAGCCCACAAGATTTGCGGCGAGTGTACAGGGCATTGGCGCGAAGGGGAAGACGCCCCTGCGCAGTTTCCTATGCCTGCTCAAATATTAACAGAACTTTCTTCGTGCCGCCACCGTGCCGTTCGTCTCTCTAAAAAGGCCCCGATGCCCTCTTGGGCATCCGCTTCCAGGGCATTCCGTACCATGACCCCCTTCGCGTAGCGGTACGCGTCGGCTTGATCCATCTCGATCTGCCGGTAGAACGCGGATTTTCCCAGAGAGAGGACCAACCGGCTTGCCTCGGCGATTTTGTGCGCCAATTTCATGGCCTGCTCGTGCAGCTCGGCAGCAGGAACGACCCGGTTGACGAGTCCCCATTCAGCAGCTGTTTGCGCGTCGACAAAATCGCCCGTCAGCAACATTTCCATCGCGCGTTTTCTTCCCACGGCGCGCGTCAGCGCAACCATCGGCGTCGAGCAGAACAGTCCTATCCGCACACCCGGCGCAGCGAACTTCGCCTCCGTTGCCGCTACCGCCAAATCGCACGTCGCCACGAGCTGGCAACCGGCGGCGGTGGCAACCGTGGCAACTTCGGCGATCACCGGTTGCGGAATGCCCTGAATCGTTTCCATTAGTCGAACGCAGACGTCGAAGATCTCGTCGTAAGCCGCAACGTCACCGCACTGCAGCTCCCGCAGGTCGTGCCCCGCGCTGAAAGCCGGCCCTTCGGCCCGAAGAATTGCGACCGGAACATCGCGTTCTTCGGCGATCTCCTCGAATGCCGCAATCAATTCGCGCATGACGTCGAGCGAAAGCGCGTTGCGCTTCTCCGGGCGATTCATCGTGAGGACCGCGATGCCGTCTTCGCGGGTCATGGATACGTTCTGCATGATTTGAACGGCTTCGGCGACGCGCCCGAGTTTCCGTTCAAAAAATGATGCCGCCCTCACCGAAGGTAGTGCAAAAGACACTCTTTTACGCCCATGGCGGCTCTGGTATCGTAACAGCGTGATGCGCCTAGCTGAAAAATGCACAACTGGCTGCTATTTTGCCCGTGCTCGTGCTTTGGTCGTGCAGCGGGACGAGCCACAGCTTGCCTTCCACGCCGGCGACTCAGACGGCGCGCAACGCTCCTCTCCGAACGGCCGCGGGCAGGCCGGTGAGCCAGACCGACTGGGATTCGTTCGCATACGACCTTCAGCGCACGGGCTACAATTCGCGTGAAACCATGGTGGGGCCAAGTAACGTGGGATCGCTGCAGAAGCTTTGGTCTCTCAACGTCGGTGTATTGCCCATGCGCGAGCCCGCATTGGCAAGCAACGTCACCGTAAAAGGACAACCAACGAACGTCCTTTACGTCGGCTCGAACGACGGAGCCACGCTGGACGCCCTCAACGCTCGGACGGGTGCCGCGATCTGGCAGCAGCCCATTCCGCCCCTTTCATATAAATGTGATGGTGTCGGCATGTCGCGTCAGTGGTCGGACGGCGCGACGCCCGCCATCGATCGTAAGACCGGCCGAATTTACGTCGCCGACGGTCTGGGAAAGATCCATGCATTCTCCCTCGCAACCGGTGACGCGGTCGCGGGCTGGCCGATCTTAGTCTGCTAACAGCGAGAGCGGCCACGACCTGATCCATTCCGGCCTCACGTACAACTCGGCCAACGGAATGCTCTACGTGGAAACGAGCTCGCCCTGCGACTGGACGCCGTGGCGCGGACGCATCGTCGCGATCGACACGGCGACCCGCAAAGTCGTTCGAACGTTCTATATCGTCACCCAAGCCGGACACCCGCTGCAAGGCGGCGGCGGAATTTGGGCGAGCGGAGGCGCTTCAATCGATCCCGGCACCAACGACGTATTGATCTCCACCGGAAACGCGGACGCATCCGTCGGGTTGCCGCAGAATTACGATTACGCTGAGAACGTCGTCGAGTTGTCGCCTGACTTGAGCTCCGTCGTAGCGGCGAATTATCCGGCGAACATTCCGCACATCGAAGGCATGGACGATTTCGACTTCGGCTCGACGCCGGTGATATTCACGCCGCCGGGATGTCCGGAAATGACTGCGGCTTTGAACAAGTCCGGAATGTTCGAATTGTACGACGTCTCAACGATCTCCGACGGCCCGGTCCAATACGTGCAAATGTCGATTTCGACCGACAGCGGAGATTTTCAAAATGAGGTCGTCTACGATCCGGTCACGAACTATCTCTACATCGGATTACCGGCGACGTTCAGCATTTACAAGCCGGGGTTGGGCGCCTTCGCCATGCAGTCCAACTGTACGATAAATCCGACGCCCGTCTGGAACGCGGATTTCGGCCCGGACGGTGCGACGTCCAAGAGCGTGCCGCGGTCGTCCGTTACCGCGGCGAACGGCGTCGTCTACGTGAGCAATTCGACCGGCGACACCGAATTTGCATTCAACGCGCAGTCCGGCTCGCAGCTCTGGAGCACGCCGCTTGCAGGGGTCGGCAAACCCGGTACGATTGTCGCAAACGGCATTGTGTACGTTATGGACAATTCCGGAAATCTCACGGCTTGGGGCCTTCCTTCCGAGAGCAGCGTCCCCGCTCTGCCGCAGCTCGTTCAGCACTAAACGCGAATTCCGGATCGAAGAAAAGTGGTGGGCGATGACGGGCTCGAACCGCCGACATCCTCCTTGTAAGGGAGGCGCTCTCCCAGCTCGAGCTAATCGCCCGTGGCTCTATTCTATATACGTTTTTCCGTCGTGCGCGATTTTGGGCGCATCCTAGACCCTCGCCATTACCCTTGTGCCACTCAAATGACATCTGCGCGGGCCCATGGGAGACGCCTAGCTTGTCCGCGGCGCGACGCTTAGCCTCTCGCGCTCTTTTCGACGCGTCTGATGGCAGCGAGGACGGGCGGCGCGGGGCCGGAATTTCGTCGCATGTACTTTAGCGGCAGCGACGGCCGTCCGGAGGGCACGCGGAGCGACGTCAAGACTGAGAAGTGCCCAAAGTGCGGAAGCGCCCACATTCGTCGAATCGCTTATGGATTTCCCGGGCCCGACGCGGACGAAGCGACGGAGCATGGCACGATCGCTATGGGCGGGTGCGTGATAGACGCGCGTTCGCGCGAATGGGAATGCGCGGATTGCAACGTCACGTTCAACGACGGCGGCGCCGACATGCTCGAGCCGATCGATTATCGTCCGGAATGGGTCCGCCGGCAACAGCAAGGTCCAGATGAATGATGAGTCCTTCGTCGGCGTTGTACTTAACAACGCAAGCCGCTACGATATCGGGACGCTCGAGAAGATCATACACGGTTTAAACGATAACATCGCCGGCTGGCGATGGGGAAAACCGCCTGGACTCAAAGTCGGCACCAACATTGAAGCAATTCTGTTCGACGCACCAAGTTTCGTACAGTACGGCACCGTCGTCCGCTTATCTCCGAAGGGCTGTAAGATTGAAAGCCCCGGATCGTGCCGCGCGGCATGCGCTTCTAACGTATCGAGCCACGTCAGGGATCGACTGTGGTCGAAACGGCGCAGACTAGGTAATGCGACTTTGCATGGATTGCGCTATAATGACAACATGCTTTGCATGATCGATCAGAGCTTGCATGTGGCCACGCTGGCGATCCGCACTTAGCAACGCTTCGGAACTCCGTATAGCGCGGGCGACTTGGCGCAGTTTTCTATTGATACTTTGCACCGGCGCCATAGTTTTTACGCTCGGCGTTATCGTTGACAAAACCGGCTTCCCTGGAGTTCAGCCGTGGTATGGAGTATGGGGAACGAATTTTAATTTCACTTCCTCGCCCCTGACCGTCGACGTGATTGCCGTCGATCCGGATGGCCCCAGCGGACGGGCCGGCCTTCGCAGCGGTGATATTCTCGATCTTAGCCGGAATTCGGCCGTAGAACGTTACGGCATATACGCGCAGCCCTTGAGCGGGCGGCCCGTTACGTTGCTGGTTCGTCGCGGTAACCAATCGAAGCGGATAACCGTCGTACCCGCCAGCTTAGTTTGGGGGCGGCACGGGCTACGGTGGTTCAGTCTCATCTTGACGTTTGGGACTCTCGCGCTGCTTCTATTGGCCGGCCTGATCTTGTGGCGCCGGCCGAATGCCCCGGGGAATCTTTTTCTAGCGGCGGCGCTCATCTTTTATGCGAATCCCGGAAACTTAGGCGCACCCTGGGCATGGCCTTACGCGATCAGCTTTTATTGGGCTGTTTTCCAAACGATCTCGCTCGCTTGCTGGGCCGCGTTTGCCGGCTGTTTTTCGCCACCGCCATCTAGACTTCGCCGAGCCGCTATATGGGTGTGCGTCGTCTTGGTCGGCGTGGACGTCGTATTGGGCGCATACGGAGAAACTTTGCTCTTAGCCCGGTGGCCCGATTTGCTTAGCGCTCGCGTCCCCGCGCTCCAGTATTTGCCGCCGCTCGGACCGGCGGAAATTGTCGCCGCAATCATAGCTAGCGCCTTAGCAATTCGGGAATCGCACGGCAGTGAGCGGCAGCGAGCGGCCTGGTCGCTGACTTTTCTTGGGGTGATTCTGGTAGCACCAACGGTTACCAATAATCTGCTCCTTCCGCAGCCATCGTATTCGGCATACATCCTCCTAGTAGCAATCGGCGACTCTATTCCCTTCATCGCGGCAGTTCTGTTGACGTATATTGCGCTGAACCGGCGGCTCATCGATATCGGCTTCGCGTTGAACCGCACGCTCATTTTTGCAATCATAACGGCCATCGTAGTCGGCGCGTTCATCGTGGTTGAATGGGCGGCAAGTGAATGGCTCAAAGGAGCTACGCGCAGCACGAGTGCTATCGCCGGAATGGCCGTTGCGCTCGTGCTTGGTCTCTCGCTGCGTATGATTCACAAGTATGTGGATCACTTTGTCGATCGCGCGTTTTTTACTAAACGGCATGAAGATGAGGCAGCGTTGCGACGATTCGCTCATGAATCGTCCTACATCACCGATCCGGACCTGTTGCTGGAGCGTGCTGTCGAGGAAGTCAAGCAGCATACGAACGTGACCGAAGCGACGATCCTTATTCGCGACGGATCCGCGATGTATGCGTCCGCGGGTAACGGCGTCGCAGAAGCGTTTAGCGAAAACGACCCTGCTTTGGTTTCCTTACGTGCGTGGGGAAAACCAGTCGACTTGCATACGGTTCGCAAATCGTCTCTGCACGGCGAACTGGCATTCCCAATGATTTCGCGCGGCACGCTTGTCGGCGCGCTCGTCTGCGGAATGAAGCGCGACGGTGAGATGTATGCGCCCGATGAAGCCGAAGCATTGTTCGCGCTCGCGCACGGGGTCGGCACGGCCTATGACACGCTTTCGAGCCGGGCGAACAACCCAAGCGCTCTCGTTCTCATCGAACTGGCAAAGGTGCGCGCCGAGGTGCGACAAGACCGTGACTTTATAATTCAAGAGCTGAAGCGCCTTTCCGGCCGATTCGAGTAGACCGATCCGACCCAGGAGGCGAAGCTGTAGCCTTGGGACTCGGCTTGTGCGCCTCAGTCTTCGGCGAGGTACCGGACGAGTGGGACGTCGTTGCGTGGAATTGCGCCGCCGAAGCAGTGTTTACCAATTTGATCGCGCAACCGGACGGGCGGCGCAATCTTCTTCGGATGATTTTCGACCCACGCGCGCGCACACGGATACCGAATTGGGAAGGCGTTGCACGTTTTGTCGTCGCGGCGTTTCGAACCGAGACAGCGAGAACAGTGCTTCTCGGCCCGTGCGAAGGAGTTGGTCGACGAGTTAAGCTTATCGTCTCCGGAATTCAGAAAGATGTGGCGCGTTCACGATGTCATCACGCACGGTGAGGGAACCAAATACATCGCGCATCCGGAGATCGGCGCGATCACGATGGAGTATTCAGCGTTCGCCGTCGATGGAAAACCACATCTGAGTATGGTTGTGTACAATCCGGCAAGCGCAGGGCAGCGCAATGTTTCCCAGGCCACCCAAGCCACAAGTAAAGCAGGAGCGGTTTAATGCGCGCCTGTCTGAAGAGCAAAAAGCAATTCTCCAACGGGCCGCCGATCTAAAGGGTGTGTCCCTTTCTGACTTCGTTCTTGGAACCGCTCACGATGAGGCACTGCGGATTATCGAGGCACACGAGGTAATTCGGCTTTCTCAAAGAGACAGCATCGCGTTTGTAGAGGCGCTTGAAAATCCGCCTGCTGCAAGCAACAAAGTGATCGAACGATTCAATAAGGCGAGAAAACATCGAGCCAAGTGATCGTGGATCTAATCTTTGAGCCGCTCGAGGGCTATCACAATCGAGCGGCTTTTACTTGTTCCGGTGACGACGGGTTAATTCTTCAAGAATATCTTCGAAATGACGGAAGAGCACTCCGCGAACATAAGCGCAACGTCACCACGGCTTGGATAATGGTTCGAGAAAGTGATCCGCATACAATATGCGGTTTTTTCACACTTTGGACCGCCACTTTAGAAATAGAAGAACTTCCCAAAAACGTTCGTCGCGGTCTGCCTTTATATCGGCCGATGCCAGCCCTGAAGATTGGTCGAATGGCGGTGGACGATCGTTTCCGCGGTCAAGACTTCGGCACAATTCTCGTAGAAGAGGCGTTTTCTATATGCCTAAGACTGCGGCAATCTGTCGGTTTCGTGACGTTACTTGTAGATGCGAAGTCCGACAGCTTAGTGGAATACTACGAGCAGTGCGGCTTTTCGCGTTTTCCCAATCGACCGCGGAGTCTCTATATAATGCAGCCAACGATGGCTCAAATAGTTGGTGGAAAGCAGTAGGGGATTTCGCGGACCGCCCGTGCTTTGGCGCTGACTAAGCCCACTACTCCAGGTAATGCCGCGGAAAACATTGGAGCGAAGAGGCGACCGATCCGACCGATGGCCTCGCGCTTGGCTCGGTCGCTGATGTGCGTGCAGATCGGCGACGCTAGCCTCGTTCGGTTAAATGAGCATCGCCTCGGCGACGGCCTGATCTTCGTTCCAGAGGCTACCTTCCCGCATGAGTGTCGCAACTTCATCGGGATCTAACGCCTTGCTTAATGCGGCAAGCATTTTTTCGTACTCTTGCTGCTCGGTGAATTCACGCATCGATTCCAATTCAGTCAAGCGCGCATCGGCGTAGCCCAAAATCCGCGCGCTGCGGCGTCCTTCCTCCTGCGCATGCTTCGGATCCGCCGGACGCAGCACAACTGTCGCGGCAAGATGCTGCAGGGCCCATGCGGTACCGACTTGGAGTTGCGCGTCGCGCGCCGCACCGATTGCCGCCCGGGCAGAAAGGCGCGCCTCATCGTACCGTTCGAGCGCCGTCAAATATGCCGTCATGTTGATCTGAGCGAACGCAACACCGCGCGTCGCATTGAAAGCCCGGTGCGTAGCGAGCGCCTCGCCTGCCCATCGAAGCGCTTCGTGCGCATTCCCGCCATGGAACTCTGCTTCGGCGAGATTTACGCAGACGTTTCCGGCCGCGCGTTCCGCTCCGACGGCTCGAAGATGGGCCAATGCCTCGGCGTGCAGCCGTCGAGCTTCGGCGAAGTCACCAACTGAATGGCGCGCGTCCGCCAGCGTCTGCAGCGCGACTCCCGTAAGCCTTCGCGCTCCCAGCGCTCGAGCTTGCGACAGGGCCGGCGCCAGCAGCGCCTCACCGTCTTCGATCTTTCCCAGAAAGATCAGTGCGAGGGCCAGACATCGCTGCGCATACGCAATTCCCATGGGATCGTCAATCTCACGGTAGCGCGCCAGAGACTCGTTCGCACGCCGTACGGCTTGCCGTATATTGTACAAGCGAAGCGGCGAGCTCGGCTTCGGTGAGCTCGAGTGCGGCCATCACCGGCGAGGGCGTCTGGTCGTCAGTAAGATTACGCGCGAGCTGCACCCAACTTCGTCCCTCTGCCGTCGCGAGCGACCACCACGCTTGATGCAATGCGGCCGCTAGCCGCTGGCCAAGCAAAACATTGCCTCGCGCTCCGAGCGTCCAGCTCAACGCGGTGCGGAAATTCTCCAGCTCAGGCTCCACCTCGGCGAACCACTCGCGATCGGAAGTCGTTTCCCACCTTCGCGCAAGTTTTTCGGCAAGCGCCAGAAATGTCGCTGCATGCGCCTGCGCGACTGCTGCGTCCTCTGCGTGCTCGGCAAGACGCTCCCGCGCATATTGGCGCGTGGATTCCAAGAGCCGGTAGCGCATCCCGCTTTCACCTTGCTCGGCTTGCACGAGCGACTTGTCGACGAGCGACGAGAGGAGATCCAGCAGGGCGATTTCCTCCATCTCGTTCTCGCTACACACGGTCGCGGCAGCCTGCAGGGTGAAGCCGCCGGCGAAGATCGAGAGTTTGCGGAAAAGCCCTCGTTCGGCGCCGGTGAGCAGATCGTACACTCCAATCAATCAGCGCGCGCATCGTTTGTTGTCGCGGCAACGCATTCCGATCGCCGCCGGTCAGCAAATGGAAACGCTCGTCGAGCATCTGCGCGATGTGCTTGGGCGAGAGTACTTTCACCCGCGCGGCCGCCAGTTCGATGGCCAAAGGAATCCCATCGAGCCTTCGGCAGATTTCCGCGATATGCGGGACATTCTCATCCGTCAACGCAAATCGATTGTTAACGGACAAGGCCCGATCGGTAAAAAGCAATGAGGCGCCGAATCCGAGGACGTCCTGCGGCGACAAGGCCTGCCTTGTGGGAGGCAGATCCAGCGACGGCATGTGAAAGAGTTGTTCGCCGTCAATGTTCAACCCCTCACGGCTCGTAACAAGAATGCGCACCTCGGGACAAGCATGCAGTATTGAAGCGGCAACGGTTCGCGCTTCTTCCATGACGTGTTCGCAGTTGTCCAAAATCAGCAGCAGCCGTTTACGTTTGAGATAGCCGATCAGCATCTCGAGTAGCGGGCTGTTCGGAGATGCTTGTACGTTCAATGCGCGCGCAATGGCACTGGTCACGAGTGATGCGTCGGAAATCGGCGCTAGTTCGGCCAACCATACACCGTCGCCCGAATCGTCCAGCAATTCTGCGCCGATCTGAATCGCACAACGCGTCTTGCCCGCTCCGCCCGTCCCAGAGAGCGTCACGAGCCGGTGATGCGCGAGCAGCGCCGTGATTTCACCCATCACCTGTTCGCGTCCGACGAACGATGTTAATTGAGACGGCAGATTATTTGATAGATAATCCAGCGAGAGCAGCGGTGGAAATGCGTCCGGCAAATCCGGCGCTACCAGTTGATAAACGTACTCCGGTTGGGAGAGGTCCTTGAGCCGGTGGTTGCCGAGATCGCGCAAAGCGTATTGCGGCGTTTCACCTTGCAGGCATTCCGCGCATGCGCGAGAGAGCAGCACCTGTCCACCATGACCGATTGCGAGCAGCCTCGCAACGCGATTGACGGTAGGACCGAAGTAGTCACCGCTGCGCTCGTCGCAACTTCCCCAATGCAGTGCGATGCGCACGCGCAATCCGCCGACGCCCGAAAAATCTTCGGTAATTAAGGCACGCTGAGCCTCAAGGGCGGTTGCAGTCGCTTCAGACGTACTTGCGAAGGCCGCGCAGAAAGCATCGCCCATCGTTTTAAACACGTAGCCACCGTGCGCTTCGATGACGTCGCGCATGAGCGCATCGTGGCGCGCTAATGCAAGCGCCATTGCACCAGGGGCGCTTTCCCATCGCACGGTGCTGCCTTCGATATCCGAAAACAGCAACGTCACCGTACCCGTAGGGCGAGCGGAGAATCCGCGTTCCCACCGAGCCTGCGTAGCCATACGACTATGCTTCGTGCTAGGGCGGTTGCCCTCCGCCGCGCGCGCAGACCGGCGGGGTCCCGTTTTGCCCTTGTCCAACCTCCTACGCATGACGACCGTCGCCATTCCCGGAACGAGGCGCCGACAATGGCCGGCCAGCACGCGCGTAGGAGACGTTCGAACCGAAAACAATGTCCTACTGACTGCCTGGCTGCGGCCCGACCCGAAGAACGCGCTGGATACGAACCGGGCGTACGAGATCGGCCGTGCTTCTATCGGTACGCGAACGTATTCAGAACGCGCCGCCCTTGTAGAGGCAACCGCGGCCACCGAGAGCACCTTCGACGAGCTACGGAGTTATTGCGCTCGCTACGGCATTGAAACCCTCGAACAGCATTGGCGTTGCGTGGTTTTGCGCGCACCGTTGGATCGTTCCATCGAGGCGTTCGGAGCTTCGGTCGCCATGTTCGAGGATTCGGGCGGATACCGTTTCCGTCATCGCACCGGCTCGCTGCATGCGCCGCGGGAAATTGCGGCGTTATTGCATGGCGTGTTCGGATTTCACCAGTGGCCGCGTTCGCAAAGGCTGGAATCTTTGCAACGCCACGAGACGCCGCTTAGCGCGGTCGAAACAGCGGAGCGCTATCGCTTTCCCCAGGCCACAGGGCGTGGCCAAACCATCGCTATCCTGCAATTTCGCGGCGAGTTTCGCGAAGACGATTTCGCACGATGCATGCAGGCACAGAGAGTTTCAGTGCAACAGCCGCATGTGAAACGGCTGGACGATGCGAGCCTCGTCCATAAGGTAGAAACGGTCAAAGACCTGGAGGCGGCGCTCGACGTTCAAATCGCCGCAGCGCTCGCACCCGATGCGCGCGTCGTGCTGTATCAAGCTCCCGACGACGAGCGCGGCTTCCTTGACGCGCTGCGTGCAGCGATTTTCGATGAGGAAATGCGCCCCTCAATTATATCCGTCAGCTATGGATGGCCCGAGCCGCTGTGGACGCCTTGCGCACTCGATATTTTAAACGACTTGTTCGCTGCGGCGGCATTACTCGGCATAACCGTTTTTTGCTCATCGGGAGATCATGGCGCCGAATTGCAGCTCGATGGAAAGCCGCACGCCGTCGCACCTGCATCGGTGCCGTTCGCGCACGCCGCTGGAGCGACGCAAATCCAGCCCGGAAACACTGAGATTGCTTGGGAACATACGGGCGGCGGATTCAGCGAGTATTTTGAGTCTGCCCCCGTGGCAAAATCGTGCACGAGAAGTTGCCGCCGCGCTGGGTGTGGCCCCGGGACGCGGCGTGCCGGACGTTGCAGCACAAGAATCGCCAGGGTATTTGGTTTATCTCAACGGCGAGGAAATAGCCGCAGGAGGAACGAGCGCAGTCGCTCCGGTGTGGGCTGCGCTCGCTGCACGGCTGAACGAACGGCTTTCGAAACCAATCGGCTTTTTCGCGCCGCTGCTTTATGATTCGAATCCACAACCCATGCGGGCGGTCGTCGGCGGAAGCAACGGCGTCTACAACGCGCAAGCGGGGTGGAATCCGTGCACGGGATTAGGCTGCCCCGATGGGATCGCGCTAGAGGCGCTGCTGCACCGTTAGTTCATACACCCGAGGGCGTCGTCTTCAAACTGCTTTTGCGCCGCCTTATATTTGCCGACGACTTCTTTCAAATGCTCTTTGTCCGCGCCGGGCATGGCGGCCAATTTTTGATGCAGCGTATCGATAGAACGCGCATGCTCGTCGAGTGCCTGTTTCGCGTCGGTTGACATGACATCTGCTCCGTTCTTGCCACTGGCGGCACGTCAGCCTTTGCCGTATCCCGCGCCTTTCCTCGTTTTTGCCGCGCGCGCGTGCCGCCCCGCTACATGTGCGCAGAGAGTTGGCGGCATGCCGCAAAAGAGGCAGCAACTCAATCCTCTAAGAGGCCCGCGCTCAAAGGGCAAGGGCACGTGAGATAATGGGCACATCCGAGCGAGGCGCCCACGGTTTCTTGTCTGGAAGCCCGTCCCGGGCTGCCCGTTCTAGAAACACGGCCGGCCTACGGATCGGCCACTAGCCACGAAAAAATCCAATCGTTATGATTATTACGCTCTCTCCAATGACGATGGTGCAATGGTGTTGATCCGTATTTGCCTCACTAGCAGATGCACGGAGATCGTATTTAATTCGAGCACACCGGAGCCATGCCAAAATCGCAAAGCGTTCAACATAGGCGGCTCAAAGTTCGCAACGCGGTTCAAATATGGACCTTACACGAGAAAGGTCATGCAAGCAGCGCCGATTCCGCGGCCTTTTCTTCCGTCCACTGCGCTCCGCTTTCAAGCAAGCGAATAACTTCAGCCTCGCCCAATTTGCCGCGCGCTTTATTCATCACTGCCTCGTACTCGACAAGTTCCGGGTACTCGCGAAGCGCTTCGATCCTTCGTAGTTCCACGTCGACGTAGCCCATCAGACGGGTTGCCAGAATCAAATCTTCATTCTGACGGAACGCCGCGACCGCCGCCAGCCGCTGAAGCGCGAATAGCACATAAACGTGCGATTTCATATCGCGGACCACAGGTAAGGCGTCGCGTGCGAGTACGCGTGCGTTGTCATAGCGCCCAATTGAGGTTTGGTAAGCCGCGAGATTGCATCGGGTACGCGCCACATTCAACGTGTCGTTTTGCGTCTGGTGGCCCTTGAGCGCTTCTTCCAGCAGGGCGATTGCCGTTTGCGCATCGCCCCTGTTAAATTCAAGTTCCGCCAGATTAGCGCAGACGTTTAGCCGCGTTCGATCTGCGCCGCACTCCTTTGCCACAACGAGCGCCTCTGCGTAATACGTGCGCGCCGTTTCAAAATCGTCCGAGAACTGTCGCGCCCAAGCCAGATTATTTAGCGTCGCTGCGTACAACTTTCCGGCATCAAGCGCTTTCGCCGCAGCCGCCACCTCGTTCAGAAAGCGCTCGCCGGGTTCAATTCTGTGTTGCATGACGAGCGAGACGCCCAGAAGCCGTCTCGCATGGGCTGCTCCTAGACGATCGCCAAGCACCTGGAACTCCTCCAGCGCCCGCTGCGCCCAGGCGCCCGATTCCTTGAAGCGGTTGAACATCGTATCTAGCCGTGCTTGAGAGAGGCAGAGTTCCGCGCTTAGCGCGGGCGAGACACCGCTAGGATCGTTCAAGGCGGCCTCCGTCCATCGGCGCCCTTCCTGCGGCGCTATCCTCACCCACACTAAAGAAAGCGCCGCTGCAAGCTGCTGCCCGAGGGGGACGTCGTTGCAAGCCGATAGCGTCCATTCGAGTGCTGTTTGCCAATTCTCCATTTCCGGCGCAGCGCGCATTAGCCAGAGCATATCGGGGGTTGATTCGTCGTCGTGCGCAAGGTCTTGCGCTAACGCGCAGTATGCCGCAGCGTGACTACGGGCGGCACTTTCGGCTTCGCCCGTTAGTTTCTCGTATGCATACGCCCGCACCGATTCCAAGAGTCGATAACGCACCCCGCCATGCGTTTGCTCTTTTTGAATAAGCGACTTATCGAGGAGCGAAAAAAACAGTGGTACTCCACTTGCCGGATCAGCCCATATGGCCACGGCGGATTCGCGGGTAAACCCCGCGCATACAGAGAGCCTTCGAAGTAGCGACCGTTCCGCTTCCGAGAGTAAATCGTAACTCCAATCGATAAGGCCGCGCATTGTCTGATGCCGCGCCAGAGCAGTGCTGTCGCCGCCTGTAAGAATCCGAAAACGATCGTCCAATTCGCGTACCAGATCTGCCGGAGCAAGAATCTTCGTCCGTGCCGCTGCAAGTTCAATCGCCAACGGAATTCCATCTAACCGCCGGCAGATGCGAGCGACGTCGGCCGCATTTTCGTCGGTAAGTTCGAACGCCGAATCACAGGCGCGCGCGCGTTCGACAAACAGCTGCGCGGCAGCATAATTGCCCACTTGCTGCGCGTTTGCGTCTTCGCCATTAATCGGCGTTCCCAAGGAAGGGATCCGGTAGACATGTTCGCCGGTTATATTCAAAGGCTCGCGCGTCGTTACCAAAATGCGCAATGCGCCACACCGGCGCAAAAGCGCCGATGCGAGCTGCCGCACTTCTCCGATGAGGTGCTCGCAGTTGTCGAGGATGAGCAAGCACGGTTTACTCCTGAGAAATGCGATGATGGCGTCCAAGGCTGCAACATTTCCCGGCTGGACAATCTTCAACGCGCGGACTACTGCGTCAGCCAAAGTGGAATTTGGCGCGACCGTTGCGAGTTCGACGAGCCAGACTTCTTCAACGAAAAGATCCAAAACCGCGCTTGCCGCCTCAAGGCCGGCTCGCGTCTTTCCCACGCCGCCTGTGCCGACGAGGGTTACGAGCCGACGATCGCCGAGGAGCGCAACGATCGCATTCAGCGCTTCATCCCGGCCGACGAACGCCGTGATTTGCGCCGGCAGGTTTGTGCGCGCCGCAGACGCCGACCGCTGCGACGTTGGATCCAACCCGGCGAGTGCAACGGCGGTCGCTTCTAGCAGCGCCACCAAACCGGCAAGCTCTTCCCGCTCGAACGTTTTCGATTGCCGCGTAGTCGTGAGAAAGCCGAAGAGATCGCCGCCGAGCATGATCGGAAGCGCCATCGCGCCCGGCGCGCTCGAGCCGATCGCCTTCGGATTGGTAGCGTGCGACGACGAGCGCAAGCGCACGACAAGGACATCATCAACCGCGATGCCGGGAGCAGGAAGGTCGAACGTTGATGCCTCGGCCACGTAGATCGTTCGGCGCAGGTATACCGCGCTTCCGGCCGTATGCAAATTCCGATCGATGCTTTCAATGAGTCGGCGCAGTAATTGTCGGACGTCATTGAATGACGTCAATTCAGCGCGAAGCGCGGCCAGCGCCGCGAGGGCCTCACGACGGCGTTTTGTAAATGCCGCTTCGACTGCACCTTCAACCCGGCGATGAATCGGCCGGAACGCCAGCGCCGCGACCAGAACGATGGCCAATTCGACGGCTGCGCCCGCAATGCGCGAGTGGTCGGCAATATTTTTCTCGACCAACCACTCCAGAGCGGCGAAGACAAGGACCACAATCGTCGTAACGATTGTGTAGGCATATTTCCTCATCACCCAGTCTGAGTAGTGAAGAAGGTCTTAAAGGCCCTCCTCAGCTATGGCAGTTCACGGATACCGGCGTGACGTCGTTCGCAGCTTTGCCGCACTCCAGGCGAAGCGGCTGCGTACCGGTTTGGCGTGAACGGCACGGCATTGCAGCGATATGCACTGCTTCTGAACTGCGCGCAGAACAATTCCACGTTTTTGCGATCGCATCGCGAAACGCCCCGGCAGTGACAACGTAGTAGGTGTTGGCATTTTAGGCGTGCGCGTCCCCCAAAGTATCACCAGATTTTCCCCCCGGTTTTGTGGAATGCAGTAAAACACACGGAACGCTGTGGAAAGCGTCCGAATGAGAAAGCCGTATTCTATCGGGATCCCTCAGGTTTTGCCGTCACGGCGGGGAACGCCGATTCCGCCAATTCAGTGAGGATTAACCTTGTAAGGGAGGCGCTCTCCCAGTCGAGCTAATCGCTCGAGGCTTCATCTTACCTGCGTTTTCCGGTCTCGGCCGTGCGCCGGTAGTACTCTTGCCCTTACACTTGTCGAGCGCGCGGAGCGATACCCGGAAGAGCACAGTTAGTTTGTCTAGATCTTCAGGTTGGGCCTTTAGCGCTCTTTGCGAACGAACCCCATTCAGGGATGGTTTCGACCGCGAGGATGCCGTTCGCTTGGCTCCGTCCAATTGCTTCCCGAGCTCTTTTACCAATTGCTTAGCGGGCCGCGTCGGATAAGTGAGCGATTTGGATGCTCTTGGCGAACTCCTTGGGATTCAATAGCTCAGAGCTATACATTCCGCGGGCCGTGCCGATGCTCGCCGCTGCAGTAGCCGTGACGCATCCGATTGCGCCTGACCCTAAACTCACGGTTAGAGCTGTGCTCATGAATGGGGTAACGTCAGCATGGAGAATGCTCGGCTATGGAGGTACGCGATGGGCATCGAAACGGCGAATTGCGCGACGATTGAAGCCCGTGTCAAGGCGGAAGAAGTTGGAACGCTTCATTTTTTGGAACCCCGGGAAAGCCACCGGTACGATCTTGAATTCCGCATCCTGAGCGAAACCGACACGATCGCGGCGTACCTAGAACCGATCCCCTAAAAGGACAGGGGTCACGTGGTCCATTTCGACGACGCGCACAAACGGGTTCATCTGCCGGACGATCGGCGGATGGTTGCCATCTTGCGTCGCCCGTACCTCATCTGGCTCGTCGTGCTGATCGCCATTCCCATCGTGCTCGCCTGGATCCAGGTTCTCGCGTTCGGAATCCATTCGGCCTTTGCACCGGTCGCCGGCATCACCGGCAACGCGCCGAACGGCGTCCCGCGCGGCTTTCCCGTATGGATTCGCTGGACGCATTTTGCGAATCTGCTCTTCCTGTTCTTGCTGATGCGCAGCGGCCTCTCGATCCTCATGGACCATCCGCGGCTATACTGGAACAACAATTGCACACCGGGGTCGGAATGGCTACGTTTCACGCCGGTGACCGTTCCCGATGATCGCGTTTGGACGGCGAAAGAGGATGCCCGTTATATTTCGCCGCTCATCGCACTGCCCGGGTATCGGCACACGATCGGGATGGGCCGCTCATGGCATTTCATCACCGACTACGGCTTCATTCTCACCGGCGCCGTGTACGTCATCATGCTCCTGATCAGCGGGCAATGGCCGCGTCTGGTTCCAACGTCGTGGGCGATCTTTCCGTTCGGCTGGCAGACCTTTGTCCATTACGCGACCTTCCATTTTCCAATCGAGCCCGATGGCTTCTACGCGTATAACGCGCTGCAGCAGCTTACGTACTTCGCGGTCGTATTCATCATGGCGCCGCTCTCGATCTTGAGCGGGATCGCAATGTCGCCGGCTCTCGACAGTGCCTTCCCATGGTATCCTCGCATCTTCGGCGGCCGACAGGGAGCCCGGTCAGTCCACTTTTTATTGCTCTGCGGATACATCGCGTTCACCATCGTCCACGTCAGTCTGGTGTTCGCCACTGGCGCGCAGCGGAATTTCAACCATGTCGTTCTGGGCACGGATAACACCCGGCCGCTCGGACTGATCCTCGGCTGCATCGGTCTAGCGGTGGTCGTAGGCTCCTGGATCGCCGCATACATCATCGCCTGGCGCTATCCGCGTGCGATCCAACGGTTGCACCGGGCGCTGATCTTGCCGCTGGAATTGCGTGTGAGCGGCTGGAAGCGCTTCAACCCGGCGGAACGCTATACGCGCAAAGACATCTCGCCGTACTTCTGGCCGAACGGCAAGATGCCGGACTCTGATGAATGGAAGCAGTCTTGCGGCGGGCGAGTTCGGTGAGTTCCGCCTGCGCGTCAGCGGCTGCGTCGAGAACCCGGTCGATTTAACCCTCGACGATCTGCGTGCGCTTGGCCATGACGAGCACGTGGCCTTGCACCACTGCATTCAAGGCTGGAGCGGGGTCGCGCAGTGGGGCGGGATCTCGCTCGTACGGCTGATCGATCTGGTCAAACCGCTCGCGAGCGCGCACGCCGTCGAGTTCATTTCGTTCGCCGATGGCCTTTTCGGTGGCGTCTACTACGATATGCAGCGTCTAGAAGACGTCGTCAAGCCGGAGTGCCTGCTCGCATACGAGATGAATGATGCGCCGCTCCCCCAGGTCTATGGTGCACCATTGCGACTTCGCGTTGAGAATCAGCTCGGCTATAAGATGGTCAAGTGGATACGCGAGATCCGCTTTGTTGAAACGGCGACTGACGTGGGCAAAGGTTACGGTGGGAAGAACGAAGACGATGAATACTTCGATCTCTTACCGTACATTTAAACGGGGATATCTTCCGTCAGGGCGCGCCGGGGCGTGGATCCAAAATCTTTGCGATCAGCTCGGTTCGATTGCGAGATCCGGTTTTGTCCAGCAAGACTCTTTATGTGATCTTGCACGGTGGACGACGATATCTGCATGCGATCGGCAACTTCGCTCAACGTCGCTCCAGGCATCAGCAGAGCGAGCGTTTCGAGCTCGCGCGGTGAGAGTTTGTACGCGCGAGCCGCCTTACCGAATACTTTGCCGCCGGGCGGCCGCTCAAGCAGCACACCGACGAACAAGCCCATCGGTCCGGACAGCGGCTGTGTGCGCACTGTCAAGAACGGCACGGGGTATGCGACGCCGCTGCTCTGAGTAGCGGGATCGGATGTCCACGATGCGATGAGATCGCGAACGGTTTGTTCGATAATTGCAGGCAGACGCGTCGCCAAGCGCGCGTGTATCGAAGTAGGCGCCGCCTGACGCGCTTCCCCGGCATCCCACGTCAGGACGACCGTAAGGTTACGATCGAGGACGTGCATGAGCGGCGGGCCCTCAGCATCGCCGGGGTCAGCCCCTGAGTCCTGTGCCAACGCCAAGCCCGAGAGCCGGTCAGTCGAGGAATCCAGTGCAAGCGCGAGCGACTGGATCTCGACCGAGGTGAAGGCGCCTAATGTTTCGGAGCGCAGCAAACTCAGTACGCCGAATTCCCTGCGGCGGTCGGAGAAAACGAGCGTGACGCCGCTTACATACGGCTGCGAGAGTGCACTCATCGTCGCAGCGAGCCGCGGTCCTGCAGTCGTCTGCCCGCGCTGAAGCAGCAATTCTTTACGCAGTTGCTCGAATTGCCCACGCCGGTCGTCAGATGTATCGGACGACAATAATTCGTCCGTCCGGACGCCGTTTCCAAAGCGCGCGAAGCTCCAATGGGAAACCGGCACCACGCACAAGATTTCGCCTATGAGATCGCGGGCCGGATCGTCTTTTGCAAGGCTTTGCAGCACCTCGAGATCCGACCCGTCGAGCGGGATGCGCTTATTGACTGTCAAGGCTCTTCGTGACGCCGCTCCACCATTATCACGATAGTAAATATACCAGATTCATGAAAGAATGGGTATGCTCGCACCTATGGCTTTCCATCAGAATAGATCGGGCAGCAAGGCAAGAAACCATGGTTCACAAGAGATGTGCCGTCCTGAGCTTTGACAAGGACGCTGCGATCGAGCTCGGCAACGTGCTCGTTCAGGCCGGCTACGATCGTCCCCAGCATTCTCGAGAGGTGCGCGTGGCGAGCCTGAGAGAGTACGAGCCGCAGGTCCTTGTGGTCGATTTCGATCACCTTCACAGCGATAAACTCGAGTCTATCAGGCAGCTCCGCTTTGTGCTGCCGGAGTGCGCAATCGCGGTCGTATCGTCAAACTTTGAGGATGATTGGGCTAGGCGATGTCACATGGCAGGCGCAAACGGGGTACTTTCGAGCCGCAGCGCTCCGCACCGTATGGCCGCAGCGCTGCGGTGTGCCGACAGCACGGGATGCTATACCGATCCTGAATTTTCGACGCGGCATAACGGAAATTAGGATTGGAAGTGCTCTCAATCGCGCCCAACTCGAATCCGGACAGCGCCGCGCGCATTCTCGTCGAGCATCTGTATGCCCATCGCTTTCCGCCCGTTCCCGGCGTCGACATCGGAACAGCGTACCTTCTTTCGCAAGACGATGTGCGCGTTGGTGGAGATCTCCTGGATGTCTATCGGTTCAATAACGGTTCGGTTGCGATATCGATCGCCGACATTTGCGGAAAGGGCGCAGAAGCGGCATCGCGTGCGGCGCTTGTGAAATATGGGCTGCGAGCATTCGTGTCTGCCGGTTTCACGCCCGCTCAAGTATTGCGAAACCTCAACGTGCTGTACATGGAAACGGCCGCGTTCGATGAAGTGGACAACGACTCGTTTGTAAGCGTATTCTTGGGCGTCATCGATCCCGAACATCGCGTTATGACCTACGCGTCCGCGGGGCACGAGCCTGCGATCATCTTACGTCCGGACTGCCCGCCCGAACTGCTGCCGCCTACAGCGCCGATCGTTGGGGTGTTTGCGGAGTCGCAGAAGCTTTTTCATCAGCGGCTCGTTTATTTGCCGCCCGGCGGTTCGACGTTAGTTGCCACGACGGACGGCATTACGGAAGCGCGAACTCAAGAAGGCGCATTCATTGAATTCGATCAAATCATGCAGTGGATCGATCACAACCGCACGGCGGGCGCGCAGGAGCAGGCCGATCGGCTGATGTCCTCCACGATAGACTTTTGCGGCGGACGCCCGCGAGATGATATAGCCATCGCGGTCGCGCGGTTCGCCTGACCGGCATGTTCGCGGATTCAGGCGCGCATCTCGTCTCGGTGCTCGTGATCAGCGTCGATCCGCCGGACTGCGACGCCGTTGCCGCCCAGGCAACTGCTTTGATGCAAAACAAGAGCACCCTTCCCGGGTTTCTCGAAGGTGAAATATTCAAGAGCGAAGACCGGCAACGCGTGCTCGTCATAACCGAATGGACGTCGCGCCAAGAGTGGAGCGCCTCCCAATGGGATCGGGAGGTCGGCACGGACATAGCAACGATTTCGCAGACCGCGATGGCCGTTGACTCGCGAACGTATTTTCGGATAGGCCGCACAATTCAGCCCGGCGGCGCCCAGGATGAGGGTTAGAGCGATCGTGATCGACCAAAAGTAGCGTTTGGGATACTGGGTATCTCCACGGTGCGGCAGGCCGCGAGGTGTTGCGCGTTGGTCTTTGGAGGGTAGTGCGGGTTCACTTATGGCGGATAAAATACAGACTGCCGTGCAAGACGATATGTTTGCAGCGAAGCGGCGCAGCGAACAGGTTCTTTTCGCGGTCCGCATCTGCTGGCTGGTGATTCTCGGCGGTTTCATCCTCTTCAAAGTGTTCGAGTTCCTCGGACACCTGCGCACCGTCACGATCGTAGTTATCGGAGCGGTGCTCTTTGCGTACCTGCTCTATCCGGCTATCTCCCGATTGAAACGCCGGATGCCCCTTGGCGCGGCACTCGGCATCGTGTATCTTTGCATCGCCGTCTTGGTCGCCTTCGCGATATCCGTGGTCGTGCCAATATTGGCCGACGATGCGGAGCGTTTAGTGCACGACGCGCCGCTGCTCGTGCACAATGCCCAAAACGCCCTTGTGGATCCAGCGAATCCGTTAGTTCGGCACTTGCCGGGCGGAGTGCGCGCGTATTTGATCGCTCTGCCGGCGCAAGTGCAGACGAATGTCGCAAGATACGCCGGGGGCGTCGCTGTGACAATTTTGCCGGTCCTATTGTCGGTCGTGACGATTGGCGCGCTCTTCGTGATTATACCTGTTGTGGCCGCCTATCTCATGCTCGAAGCAGACGGGCTCAAGCGCACGCTTTTAGGGTTCGTACCTGCGGGCGCGCAAAATAAGACGGTGAAGATTATCGGCGATCTCGACCACGTCGTGGGCGGCTTCATTCGCGGTCAGCTCATCGTCGCGGCAATCGTCGGAACGCTCGTGACGGTCCTACTGCTCGGTCTACACGTGCGATATGCTCTGCTTATCGGAGTCGTAGCGGGAATACTCGACGTGATCCCATACGTCGGCGCAATTGCCGGGTGGCTCCCCGCGTTTGCAATCGCACTTTTTACGAATGGCATCGAAAACGCCGTATTCGTAACGGTTGGCATCGTCGTGATCAACCAGCTCGAAGGGCACATCATCGCACCCAACGTGGTGAGCAAGAGCGTGGAGTTAACGCCGTTAGCCGTAGTGCTCGCGCTCATTGCCGGCGGCGAACTGGGAGGCATCGCAGGTCTGTTGCTCGCGGTGCCGGTCGCTGGGATCATCCGGGTAATAATTGTGAATTTCCGTCCGAAGCCCGTCCCACCCGCCGATCATAGTTGACCGGGGGAGGTTGGTGCTCAGGATGCGCGTCCGGCACAAATTCTCTTTCTAAAGGTACATCGTGCGGTCAAGTGATTTCCGGACGGGGTTAGCACCTAGCGTATCCCTAAGCATGCTGTTAAAACAGCAGGCTTAGCAAACAAAACGGAGTCAAGCAGAAAAGCCTTAAGACTCAGGGCTTACAGGCCCTTCTTTTTTTTCGGGGCGGCTTGACTCAGCGACTACGCTGCTTCGTTAGAGCTGGGGTTTCGCCGGCTCGCGCCGGGCGACGCTACGGCCTTCATCGAGATCCAGAAGGTCCGGCCACGTCGTAACATCGGTTCGCTCGGGAGCGATGTGCGCGCGCAGAGTTGTGAAATGCTCGAGTGACTCGCCTTTGGGAGTTTTGGTCATCCAGCGCTCGTTGAACGACCTGATTTCCTCAGGCGATTTCTTTTCGAGAAACCCTTTTGTATAGCCCTCGATCTCGGCATTGTTCTTGGCGACCTTGACGAACTCCAGAAATTCGGAGCCTTTCATACCAAGAAACTCGAAGAGGCCTTCATCCATTGTGGAAGGATACTCGTATTCTCCGAGAGTGCCGTGCGCCAAGGCTTTCGCCTTGTCGGTGGTTCGCGCAAGTTGCACGATTCCGAGGAGTTTTTCTCGAACGCTACGCGGCGTTGTTTGGGTAAGATCCATTTTTTTCCATACTTCCGGAATTGTTATTCCGTACCTACGAACCGTGCAACGTCAATTTAGTTGCGAAACGAAAAATTAGAAAAGCTTTTAAAGGTTTCTGCAATCTTTTGACGGCGGGCTCCGCTCGCTCCACATTGCGCTTCGAATAGCACGTCATGGACAAGAGCCCTCATCCAGGGAAAGACAGCGCCGGGACCGCGCCTGCAGTAGCATTGGGCGCCTGGCGGTATGCCGTTAAGGACATGCAGCGTCGTCAACACGATAAGAAGGACGCTGAGTGGATCGGGTCCAGTTGCTGTGAACGTGCGCCGATAGCGCACAACACGGCAACAACGACCGATTTCAATCGACCTCACGGCCGAGTCGGTCACGAATCTCTCAACTGATGGTTGACAACGGAACCCATATTATCTACTATGTAGATGTTATGGGGAAGGGTCAATACCTCGGCGAGTTCGAGCACATCGTTCTGTTAGCCGTACTTCGATTGGGTGACGGAGCCTACGGCGCGATGATTCGAGAAGAAATCGAATCGACGACGGGGCGATCTCCGGCAATCGGCGCCGTGCACGCAACGCTCGAGCGTTTAGAGCACAAAGGTTTCATGTCATCCTGGATCGGTGAACCAACGGCTGAGCGCGGCGGCAAAGCCAAGCGTCACTTCAAAATTGAAGCAGCGGGTCTTGCAGCGCTCAAAGAAGCACGGCAAACCCTCGAACGGCTCCACGCCGGCTTGTCGCTGCGCGCCGCAATCGTATGATGCCGCCGTTTTTAGCCCAGGCGCTCGTCGCCGCAGCCGCGCCTCCGAACGATTACGAAAGCGTCGTCGGCGATCTTCACGAGGAATACGTCCGGCTTTCTCGATTTTCAGGGCAAGGCGCGGCGAATCGCTGGTACTGGTCGCAAGTAATACGCTCGATTCCATCGCTGCTTTCCTATTCGCGCGCGCAGCGCTCCGTCGGAGCGGCGGCCCGCACTGTTCTTATCGTCGCAGCGGTATTGTTCGTCATGATGCTCGCAATCGAACCGATCAACGATCTGTTGCGCGCAATTTTCGGCCACCAACGCAGCCCCGTATGGGCGCTCTTCGCCGCAGCTCTGGTTAGACGCCGTCGTGTTCGGCGCCATACTCGCGTTGATTATTCGATCCGGCGGCGTTCGATTGGCATTCACTGCCGCGCTGCTCTTTGTCGCCGGCATAGCTATTCCGACCCTTCTCGGTTATTCATCGCGCCTTCCACTCTATGAGTGGGTCCTCATCGTCGGCTCGATTCCTGCAATGAGCGCCGGTGCGGGTCTCTATCAAATCATCCGTAGACGCAAAAAGGACTAACCACCATGATCGGATTCCCTCGTCCAGCCGCGGCGGCGAGCCTTGTTTGTGCTGCTTTCATATGGTGCCTCGGCTTAACCTTACCGTCTGCGCAGAGCCTTTCCGCCACGCAGTTGGGCTTGCATCTGGCACCGTGCGTGCAAGGCCGCGGGAAAGTACCCGCACTTTGCGGTACGTTCGGTGTTTACGAAAACCGCGCCGCTCACAGCGGACGCATCATACCGCTCAACCTCGTGCTCGTGAAAGCGAAACATCATGCGCGAGGCGTCATCGCCGAGATTGGCGGCGGCCCCGGCGAAGGCGCGGCTTCGTTTGCGCCCTGGGTATTGGACGGTGACTTCGGAAAAGCACGACAATCATCGCACGACGATTACGACTATTTGTTCGTGGACAACCGCGGGATGGGCGACTCGAGTCCGCTCACGTGCGATTTGGCGCCCGCAGATCGCCCGCAAAGCTACTTCCGCTATCTATTCCCGCCGGACCTTGTGCGGCAATGCCGTACACGTAATGCGAAGACGCACAATCTTCCGCTCTACAACACGAATATTGCGGTAGACGACCTCGACGACGTGCGGGCCGCACTCGGATATGGCAAGATTATTCTGGACGGCGGTTCGTACGGGACGTTTTTCTCGCTCGTGTACATGCGGCGCCATCCTCAGCACGTGCAAGCCGCTATCCTCGACGGCGTCACCGCACCACACTTCCAAACGGATCTAGGCTCGCCCGAAGGCGCGCAGACAGCGCTGGATGATCTCTTCGTCAAGTGCCGGCGTGACAACGTTTGCAACTCGCACTTTCCGCGCTTCGCGCAACATTTCACAGCGCTCGTAAGCCGGTTCGACGCCGGACCGATCGCGGTACCCCTCTTCCAGTCCAAGGCTCACGATGCGCTTTCGTTGGAGCTTTCGAAAGGCGTTCTCGTCGATCAACTCCGGCATATGCTCTACGATCCGATAGCAGAGGCGTACCTGCCGTACATCGTCGAACGCGCTTACAATCGCGACTATGCGCCCCTCGCTCAAATGATCCAGACGGTCGTGCAAGGTATTGAAGGCATGCCGATGGGGGCGTTTCTCTCGTACAGCTGCGCGGACTTGATGCCGTTTATCACACCGCAGCAGATCGCGTTTTCGCGCGAACACACATTCGCGGGCGATTTGCGTATTCGCGCCCAGCAGCAAGCATGCGTGTCATGGAACGTGCCGGCGATGCCCGCAAGCTTCAACGATCCGGTGCGCAGCAACGCGCCCGTGCTCATGATTCTGGGCTCGGACGACCCGGCCACGCCGCCGCAGTACGGCGAAGAAGCGCTGCGGTACCTGCCGAACGGTCGCGCCATCGTCGTTGAAGGCGCAGGGCACGGTGCGGACAATGCGTGCACGGACGAGTTACGTCTCCAATTTCTGCGAACCGGTTCCGCAAAGGGATTGGACGTTTCGAAATGCACGGCGACGTTCGAGCAGCCGCAGTTTGCGCTCTCAATGAAGGACTGGCCGTCAGCTACCTGCGCAGTCGTTCTTTAACCCGCTTCAGACCGGACAACGCAGCCCGTAACAGCTAGCGCGTCAAATCCGAATGCCGATCTCGACTTAGCGGCGCTTTTTCTTAGCCGTAGTACGCGACGATCCCGAGGTTTTGCGAGTCGTTTTGCGCGCCGGCGACTTGCGAGGGCCACCCCTCTTGCCGGCGCTTTGCATCAGACGCTGCTTCGCCTCTGCCATTTCCTCCCCCAACTCGTCCAATTCTTCTTGTTCGAGCACTTCCCGGGCTAGAGAAAAAATGGTCGACTCTTCCTCCTTCACGTGATGTTTCACGTTTTCGCCCAACACTTGGAGTTCGGCTTTGAAGCGCTCGTCGTTTCGCCGAGTGGATTTCAACAGCGTAATCAAATGCTTGACGACGTCGTGCTCCGTAAATGCCTCGAAGACGTCCACGCGTTCTTCGTCTTGCTCGGCGCGATCGCGAAGTTGAGGATAGAACAGCCGCTCCTCGATCTCGGCGTGCACGGTCAACGCTTGCGCGATTTGCTGGCCGAGCTCTTTGAGCCGCTCGTCACCAGGCTCGCACCCCTGTACTTCGTCGATGAGGCCGCTCACGGTTTTGTGGTCGGCCTTCAAAAGAGCCAGTGCGTCCAAAGCAGTCCTGCCTTTCGTAATTATGACTATTGACTTGGTAATGCCCGACATAAACCAGACCGAAACCGGCGCACACCATGCTGCCGTCAAGATACTGAGCGGGCGTTTGGCCCGTCGGCTTCCGAGGCATCACATTTGCACGGTCCGACTATCCGACGCGTTTCGCCAAACCGCTATCCGGCGATCATTGCGAACGCCAAGACCAAAGCCAGGCGGATGCGTTTTGACTTGGGGTCGCCGGTCGTCACTCGCTGCAGCAGCCCTTCGACTTCGTTAAACATGTGCTTCCCCTCTAACTATGGAACTCCGGCGAGTAGGAACCTCATCGCGCGTCGACGTCGCCTCGGATTGCGAGCCGTACCGTTTCGCGTAGACCTGAGTCACTTCTGCACCGAACAGGACGATTTGCGCGGAGTAGTTTACCCAAATGAGAAAAACGACGAGCGAACCGAACGCTCCGTATCCGGAACTGATTCCGGCGCGCCCGAGATACCACCCGAGCAAGAATTGACCGATGACGAACAGGAAAGACGTCACGCCGCCGCCGACCCAGACGTCACGCCACTCGACGCGGCATTCAGGCAGATACTCGTAAAGTAGTGCGAACGCGGCCCACAGGACGCCGAACGACACGACGAAGTCGGCGATTTTCACGAGCGTAGCGAAGCCCGGGAAAACGTGCGTGAAGTATGTCGCCATGATCGTCAAGAGTGCATTGACGCCGATTGACACGAGTAGCAGCAGCGCAATGCCGATCATCACGCCGAAGCTCGAGAGGCGCTGCCGGATCGTGTCTTTGAGGGTCATTTTTTTCGGGGTCACGTCCCATACCGCGTTCAGCGCGAACTGGACGGCGCCGAACAACCCTATCGCGGCCACGATAAAGACAATCCATCCGATGATTTGCGCCACTATGCCCTTACGCGGCTGATTGAACGTCGTAGCGACGATTTGCTTGACCGCGCCTGCGCCGGCGCCTGCGTCACGCTGCAGATAACCGAATATCAAGTTCAGCACGCGCTGGTGATCCTTGATGACCAGGCCCGCGATCTCGACGAGGACGATGATCAACGGGGCAACGGCGAACGCGGCGAAATACGCGAGCGCGGCGGCAAGCCATTGTCCGTTATGTCTTTGAAAATCAGCCCAAGACTCTTTTGCGACCGGAACTATTTCTTTCCGGACTGTATCCCACTTTGCGCCCATTGCACGTCCTCTTTCACGTTTTGAATGGTTTGTTCGGGGACGAGGGGCCCTGCATCTTGGATTTTCTTTTTGCCGGCGAGAGCCAGAATCGCGGTGACGGCTCCCCACATCAGCGTGACGATCAGCGCGGAAAGCCACAACGGCAGTGCGAGCGCAATTGCGATGATCAGCAGCGCAGTCAGTGAACCGAGCGTCAGAACCGCCGTAATCGCCGAGCCGCTGAGCATGCCCGCACCCATCCCCGCGGTCTTGGCCTTTTCCGCCATTTCGCTGCGGGCCAGTTCGAGCTCTTGGCGTACGAGCAATCCCAGGTCTTGGGAAAGCTGCTTTATGGAGCCCGCCAGGCCTTCATTATTTTGTGCGTTCTCTCCGTTCATCGTCGTTGCAAAGCTCCTGTCGACTCTTCCGGGGGCATCTACCCAAGGGGCTGGGTCACCCTAACACCGCGGTAGCCGCTCTTGTCCGTTGTTTGAATCGTGCGGCACTGTGGGAAACGTTGCATCGACGACAAGGGAGAGTATGCATGCCAGGTAAAGCCAAACGCTCAACGCGCAAATCGACGGCCGGTTCGAAAAAGCAGTCCAGTAAGAAGACGTCCGGCGTCGGAAAGGCCACGCGCGCTGCGAAAGGCGCGTCGAAGAAAGTCTCGCGGGCGTCGAAAGCCGGAACTAAGAAGGTCGCGGCGGCTGCGAAGGGAGCCGGAAAGTCCGTCACCAGCAAAGCCAAAGGCGCAACCAAGAAGGTAACCGCTACGGCAAAACGGGCAGCGAAAAATCCGCGGCGAACCGTCAGGAAGGCCGCGGCGAACGTCAGCGATACCGCCGGCAAAGCCCGCGTGCTCGGCGAGCAGGTTGTGACGGTCGGCGAAGTCATTCAACAAACGGCGGACGCCGTCGATGCTTTTGCTCAGCGCGCGGATCAGCGCGTGCGCAAGGCCGGCACGGGGACCAAACGCCGGTCTCGTTGATCGAGTAGAAAGACTTGGCTTTTACGTCGCGATCAGGACTTGCGGGGCGAGCTCTTTGATGCGCGTCTCCAGCCACTCTGCTTGACGCACGGTTTGAGAAGGCAGCGTGTTGCACAACTCCAGCAGCTCGTCGTCGCGCAGCGCTGCAGCGAGCTGCCCCGCGATCGTCCAACCGCCATGGGCGTCGATGACCAGCAAGTGCAGATCTTGCAGGTCGCGCAGCAATCCGAGTCCGCCTTTGCGCTGTCCCTTGAACAAAACGCCGGCAAGAATGTGCGTGCTGAGCGCCGGTACGCCGGGAAAGCGCTTTAAGACCGGTTCCAGCGATGCATGATGCTCCCGCGACCAATTTGAGAATATGTGCAGTATCGCAGTCACGTCGGGTTGATCGTTGTGGCGCTCGGCTACCGATGTGAACGAATCCGTCAAAACCTTTTCGTTTTCCGCGAGCAGACGAAGATGGTTGCCGGCATGCATGCTATTTCTCCACCGATGAAATTTGGACGGCCGCGTACTTGAAGTAAGGCTGTTTGCTGACCGGATCCCATTCGGCAATCGTCAATTCATTAGCCGCGCGCGGGCTGTGCTCGTCATCATCGAAGTACCCATAGTGGAACGGCATGAAGAGCGTGCCGGGCTTGATGATTGCAATGCGGCATCGCGCTCGTGCGCGTCCTCGCCGGGAACGAATCTCCAGCAGCGCACCTTCTCGAGCACCGTACCGGTCCGCGTCCTCTTGGCTGATCTCGACAAACGCATCGGGCGCCGCCGCGTTGAGTTCACTTGCCCGCGCTGTTTTCGTCCGCGTATGAAAATGATACACGATTCGCCCCGTTGTTAGGTAGAACGGATAGTCGCTATCGGGCTGCTCGATCGGCGGTTCATAATCAGAGGGCTTGATGATTGCCTTGCCGCCCGGATCGAAGGCCTTGTACTTCTGCGGCGTCACGAGCGCCCCGGTCGTGAGATCGTGGCCGTAGTCTTCCGCTCTAGAGAATGCTGTATTGAATATACCGTCGGTGTACAGCCTTTCGGTTCCGCCGGGCGCGTCTCCATTACAAGGCCATTGGATGCCGGAACCTTCAGAGAGTTTTGCGTACGAGAGGCCGGTGTAATCGCAAAAGCGTCCGGCAGTACAGGCTTTCCATGCCTCGAAAGCGCCTTCTGCGTCGTCCCATTTTAGGAGCGGCGCGCCGTCCTTATCCCGAAAATCCATGCGTCGCGCGTAATCCAGAAAAATGTCAAGGTCCGAACGTGCCTGCCCCGGCGGATCGATGGCTTTGTGCGAAATGTGAACGGTGCGGTCGGCGTTCGTGTAGGTGCCGGTTTTTTCGCCCCAAATTGCCGCCGGCAGCACGACATCCGCGAACTGCGCCGTCTCCGTCATGAACGCGTCTTGCACGACAACGAACAAGTCGCGTTTCTGCAAGATTTTCCGAATGCGGTTCAAATCGGGCAACGTTACCGCCGGATTCGTGGCAACGATCCACAACAGTTTTATGGAACCCTCTTCGCAGAACTTCATGATCTGCATGATGTGGGTCGGATGGGCCCAGTGAGGGATATTTTTCGACTCCACGTTCCAGATGCGCGCCAGATCTTCCATGTCTTCGGCGTTTTGCGGATTGCGGAACGCCGGATATTCGCCGTCGGCCCCGGTCTCACGCGTATTTTGGGCGCTCGGCTGCCCGTTCATTTGAAAAATGCCGCATCCCGGCTTGCCGATCATCCCGCGAATAATGTGGATGTTGTTCACCTGACACGCCGCCGCCGTGGCCTGATGCGATTGATACACGCCCTGCAGCGCGGTCGAGACTAGTCGCGGCGACGTGCCGATGATTTCCGCGGCACGCTGAAGATCGTTGAGCGGCACTTCGCAGACCTGTGCCGCTCGTTGCGGGGTCCACGATTGCACGGTTCTTTCCAAGCCGTCGAATCCGACTGCATGCGCCTCAACGTAATCGCGGTCGAACCAGCCGCGCTCGAGGATGATGTGTATAATACCGTTCAGCAGCGCGACGTTCGTTCCTAATCGCGGAGTCAGGTGCACCGTCGCTTTGGATGCGGTTTCGGTCGTTCGCGGATCGACGACGACCAATTTGGGCGGATTCGAGCCGGCAAAGCCGGTCCAGAATGCGCGACCACAATACCGTTTGCTGCGAAGCCATATTGTGGCCGACTAAAAAGAGTGCATCGGCCGTGTCCATGTCGGTAAAACTGGCGGGCTGCCCGTCAGAGCCGAAGCTCTCTCGCAAGGCTGCCGCGGCCGTTGCCGTGCACAGGCGCGTGTTGCCGTCCATGTGAATCGTGCCGAGGCCTGCTTTACCGATAAGGGTAAGCGTATAATACTCTTCCAAAAATCAGCTGACCGCTGCTGTAAAACGCGATCCCGGCACTTGTCGATGTAGCGAGAACTTCTTTAGTGCGCTCCGCGATCGCGTTCATCGCGTCGTCCCATGTCGTCTCCCGGTGCGCCTTGCCGCTTCGGACAAGCGGCGCCCGAAGCCGATCGGCTGCGAGGTTGGCTTCCCATCCGTGCAGGCCCTTAGGCCCGAGCCGGCCCCGGTTTACGCGATCGATCTCGCGTCCTCGTACGCCTACAATGCGTCCGTCCCGGACGCCGATATCCATTCCGCATCCGTTCGAGCAAAGAACGCAAGCGGATTGCACCCAGCGCTCCGGAGTTTCAAGTGTTCGCTCGTCCGTGCGAACGGGCCAATCCCCGAAGTAAGGCGTGCGTTCACCCCAAACGTCCTTGATACTATCTCGGCTCGATGTCATTGCGTATTACTACCCCGGCATGCATTGGTGCATCCCGGCGGTACGGCACAAAAACGCGAGCGAGCCACAAGTAAGGTTTTGAGAGATAAATCATACTTACTTGTGGTTTAATTATCGTTTTTATGTTTAAAGTGCAACTTATTCTATGGGAAAGTTCGAGCGTCGATCCTGGCTCCCCGAGTTCCGAACTGGACTGCCGCGGCGCGACCGCCAGGGCGGTTCCTATTCCGTCTACATTCCTGACACACTCGTCGACCGTGCATTTTCTCTGGGCGGCGAAGAAGCGGCGGACGTGGCCGACGCGGAGCGCGTTATCTCGGATCTCGATCGAACCGCAACGACGCTAGCGCATACGGAAGGTTTGGCGCGTCTGTTGCTGCGCGCAGAGTCGGTTGCATCATCGCATATTGAAGGCTTGGTAATCGGCCCGCGCCGGTTACTGAGAGCCGATGCTGCACGGCAACACGGCAACGATTCCGGGGATGTCACTGCGGCTGAAGTGCTCGCAAATATTGACGCTATGGCTTATGCGATGCAAGCGGTGAACGCCGGCGGCGCTATCACGCCGGCACTCCTGCGCGAAACGCATCGGCGCCTGTTTGAACCAACAACGCTCAAAGATCGCGGCGGCGAGACGCGTAAGCTGCAGAATTGGATCGGCGGCAGCAGTTACAATCCGTGCTCCGCATCCTTCGTTCCCCCGCCGTGGGAAGTGGTCGATCCGCTTCTCGATGATCTTTGCGCGTTTTGCAACGATGACTCGCTGCCGACTGTCGCGCAAGCCGCGATCGCACACGCGCAATTTGAGACAATCCACCCGTTTATCGACGGCAACGGGCGAATTGGACGCGCGCTCATCCACCTCATTTTCCGGCGCCGGAAGCTCACGACAACGGTTTCACCGCCGGTCTCGCTTGTTTTGGCTACGCGTGTCGAAGACTACATTGCCGGATTGGGTGCTACGCGTTATATTGGCGAACCGGATTCAAAGGAAGCTCGCGATGGCCTCAATGTGTGGCTTGGCACTTTCGCTGCCGCGTGCACTCGCGCTGCCGGCGATGCAATCGCCTTTCAACAACGGATCTCGGCGATTCAAGACAGGTGGCGCGAGAGACTCGGCCGCGTCAACCGGCATTCCGTCGTCCTGCGCATCATCGATCTTCTTCCGGGTTCGCCAATCATCACGATTGCGGACGCGCAACGCCTAACCGGCGGCAGTAAGTCGAGCGTCATCGAAGCGATGCGCCGTCTCGAGGCCGCCGGCGCGATCGCGACACTCACCGCCGGTCGACAACGCGGGCACTCGTATCAAGTGAAGGACGTGGTCGACGCATTTATCGATCTCACTCTGATTGGGGCGCCCGTTGCCGAGGTGCCCCAAGGCGTTCTTAGGAAGAACGCGCCGGACGCGGCGCGAAACGCAATTTTCTGATGCGCTCTAACAGTCGCTAAGGGGAGTCGTTATGCGTTTTGCCGTCCTGTCACTTGCGTTTATTCTCGGCTTTACCGCTGTTGCGGCCGCGGGCAACGCGGCGCCGCCGCTTCCGCCGCAGCCGAAGGTCCACCCCGCCGGCATTCCGGCCGATGCGATGCTCGTATCACCTTGCGTTCGCGGAATGGGCGAGCACTGGGCGAACCCCAAGAACCTGCCCCTGGGACCAATCTACGGCACTTACCAGGGCAAGCCGGTGTTCACCGAGATCATGATCGACAAGAAAGCGTTTGCGGCAGGGCGCAGTGACGTAAACTTGTTGAAGGCGCTGCCCGGCTATCACATCGACCACGTGGACGTCGACTACGTTCCCTATGGTCATGCCGGATATCCGATCCCGCATTATGATTTGCACGGCTATTACGTCCCGCACGCTGTTCATGAGCGTTTTTGTCCCAACGGCGAGCGGGAGGTTACCGCACCGATGGTGCCCTGAGCGAGTAGTCCGATGTTTTTTTCGGTCGAGGATTACATCAAAGCTCAGCCGGCGCGCGCGCAGGATGCGCTAAGGCGCGTGCGTGATGCCATTCGTCAAGCGCTGCCCCAAGCTGCTGAAGGCATTTCCTACAATATGCCGACCTACAAAATCGGCGGAGTGACCGTTTTGCAGTTCGCGGCTTGGAAGCAGCATTATGGTTTGTATCTGTCGACCAAGCCGGTGGTCGAAGTCTTCAAGGACGAGTTGACGGCGTGCAAGATCGAAAAAGGAACGCTTCGCTTCTCGTACGCCGATCCGGTTCCGGACCGCCTCATCGGAAGAATAGCCAAGTTTCGCGCCGACTACAAGGCTTGATTAGGTGCTCTTGCCGGCGCCCCCGTAGAATTCATTGACGATCGCTTTCGGGCGCTCGAGTACTACAAATATAGTTAAGCCGCTGCGTGGGATTCCAAACATCTGCAGCGGTAAACTTGGCGTACTATGCATCCCATTGCAGGCAGCGAGAGAAAACCGGTCCATGGCGCCCGCGCCGTCCGAGAGGCGGATCCGCAGGAGCGGGTCGAGGCTACCGTTGTTCTACGGCGCCGTTCGAGCCCCAAGAAAAAGCGCATGACGCACCACGAATTTGCTTCGCAATGCTGCGCTGATGCAAAAGACCTGGAAGCGATTCGAGCGTTTGCTGCAGCAGAGGGGCTGCAAATCCTCGGCGAGCATCCCGAACGGCACATCGTCCGTCTTGCCGGAACGGTGCAGCAGTTTAACAAGGCGTTCAACGTCGCTCTGCGGATTTTCGAGCATGCAGCCGGCTCGTATCGCGGCAGAACGGGCTCCGTTCACGTGCCGCAAAATCTGCGTGAGATCGTTACTGCGGTGCTGGGCTTAGACAACCGCCCGCAAGCGCGTACGCACTTCCGAGTTGCCGTTTCGCCGGCCACCACGTATTCGCCGGTACAGGTGGCATCGTTGTACGATTATCCAACGTCTTCAAATGGACAAGGTCAATGCATCGGAATCATCGAGCTTGGCGGCGGCTACGCCGAGTCCGACTTGCAGACGTATTTTTCGGGACTGGGTCTCAAGGTACCGGAGATCGTCGCCGTACCGGTCGACGGGGCGCAAAATTCTCCGACCGGCCAAGTCGATGGTCCGGACGGTGAGGTGATGCTGGACATCGAGGTCGCCGGCGCCATTGCGCAAGGCGCCAAGATCGCCGTCTACTTTGCTCCCAATACGGATGCCGGGTTCTTGGACGCGATCACCACTGCGGTGCACGATACGACGAACAAGCCGTCGGTGGTATCGATCAGCTGGGGCGGACCCGAATCGTCGTGGACGTCCCAAGCGATGACATCGATGGACAGTGCCTTTCAAGATGCCGGCACGCTGGGAATCACCGTTTGCTGTTCATCGGGAGACAGCGGCTCGAGCGACGGCGCGTCGAGCGGCAATCAGGTCGACTTTCCTTCGTCGAGTCCGCACGTGCTTGGGTGCGGCGGCACGAGTCTGCAGAGCGCCGGCGGGAAGATCACTTCGGAAACGGTTTGGAACGACGGGGCCTCCGGCGGTGCGACGGGCGGCGGCGTAAGCACGGTTTTTGCGCTGCCTGCTTGGCAGCAAAAACTCTCGGTAACCGAAAACGGCACGGCGGCGCCCTTGCAGATGCGCGGGGTTCCGGACGTCGCCGGAAATGCGGACCCCAATACCGGTTACAACGTGCGCGTGGACGGACAAGACGCAGTTTTCGGCGGGACGAGTGCCGTTGCGCCCCTCTGGAGCGCACTCATTGCGATTGCCAACGCTTCGCGCAGTTCGACGGTCGGGTTCGTTAACGCTCAGATTTACGGGGACGAAACGGATTTCAACGACATCACGAGTGGAAACAACGGCAGCTTCTCGGCCGCGAAGGGGTGGGACGCGTGTACCGGCCTCGGATCGCCGAACGGGTCGAAAATCGAAAGCGTGCTGTAACCGGCGGGCCTGGGCGGCCGTATGGAACCGAGCGATAATGCCCTTCCATGGTCCATAGGGCTTAAGGCCGGGGCTATATGCAAATTGCACCCTTTACTCGCTCTTAATGCCGCCGTAGAGTCATAATTACACTGGCTGTGGCGGGCGTGGAGGCGCCCGGCCGGTTTTTGTTCTTGCTGCACTCAGCGATTTAGGAGGCTCATGCGAAGTTTTTCTCGCTTGACGGCGTCGGCGCTTATGCTGACGCTGTCTTTTACTGCATGCGGCGGCCACGATTCGTCGCTACCAACAGCCCCTCCGGGCGGCCCAACGGGCCAGTCCGTTTCTCAAACGCCAAGCACGCCGGCGTCCCCCGTCATATCCGTACCGAGAACGTTCGGCGCTCTTGCATTTAGCGATAGTGGACGCCGGCCCGCTAATCAGCCGGTCAGAATAGCGCTGACGTTACGCTATAACCATCAGGCCGAACTCGACCGCTTCGTGGCCGAGGTCAGCAATCCGCACTCCGGCATGTACCGGCATTTCCTGACGCCCGCGCAGTTCAATGCGTATTACGCTCCGACGGCGCAGCAGGAACAAAGCGTAATGCAAGCACTGCGCAGTGCCGGTTTCACCATTACGCAGCGCTATCCGAACCGTACGATCGTCGACGCGACGGCTCCAAGCGGGACGGTCGAGCGATTCTTCAGCACCGAAATCCACACGATGCAGCAAGGCAAGTACGGCACGCGGTACGCCAACGTCAAGCCGGCGACCGTGCCAGCCTCCATATCGCCCTATATCTTGACTGCTTCGCTCAGCAACCTCGTCGTCGCACGCACTCAAGTCGATCAGGACGGCGGCGTCGTACACAACCCGCAAAACATTGTGGTGACGCGTACCAAGCAGCAGAACCCCGGGAACCCGAACGAGTTGCCCGCATCGATGCGCAAGTACGCCTCGGGCTGCAGCGGACAGTTGCTGCTCAATCCGGGTTTCGAATCCGGCGATGTCGACTGGAGCGATCCGAACGGCGACATCTACGATTACTACCCCTACGCCTACCAGGGCAACTGGTTCACGTGGATCGACGGATACGATTATCCGGTGACCGATCCGGGCGTGACGCAGACGGTCAACATTCCGTCGGGCTGCACTGCAACGCTAAGCTACTATCTCTTCGTCGGAAGCAATGAACCCAATACACCGACCGACTACTTCTATGTAACCGTCAACGGCACGACGGTTCAATCGTTCAATAACACGACGAACACCGGCGGCGGCTACGTCAAGAAGAGCGTGAGCCTCTCGTCCTACGCCGGACACAGCGCGACGATCAAGTTCTACGGCGTCCAAAACGGATCGCAAACGACGAACTTCTTCATCGACACGACCGCGGTGACACTGAGCGGTGGAGGATCACCGTCGCCGTCACCCTCGCCGACGCACTCACCGTCGCCGACACCTTCGCCGTCGCACTCACCGTCGCCGACGCCCTCACCGACACACTCACCGTCGCCGACGCCCTCACCGACACACTCCCCTTCACCCACACCTTCGCCGACGGCAACTCCGTCCGGCGGCTGCAACGCTTCGGCGCCTGACAGCGGACCCTTCACGAACTCTTCCGGAACGCTGGCGACCGGCGTGGCGGATCCGTTCGACTTCCCGGTTCAGCACGGATGTAACGGCGCGGGCTACACCGCGGCCGTCATCATCGACGATCCGGTCAACACCAGCTACGTGAAGACTTATCTTTCCGCAGCCGGCGTGACGCAGACCGGCACGATCACCAATGAAGCCGTCGACGGCGGCGGCAGCGGCGACGACGCCGAGACCGACCTGGACGTCCAGACGATCTCGGGACTGGCGCCGGGCGCCAATATCATCGTCTACGACATGGGATCGCTTGCCGATCAGAACATCGAAGACGCTTATAACAAGGCGCTCAGCGACGGAAAAGCGAGCGCGGTGAACTCCTCGTTCGGCGGATGCGAATCCAGCGATCCGTCATTCGAATCGGCGACCAACTCCATCGCGCAGCAAGGCGCGTCGGAAGGCGT
Organism: Vulcanimicrobiota bacterium; assembly: GCA_963714015.1. GTDB lineage: Bacteria > Vulcanimicrobiota > Vulcanimicrobiia > Vulcanimicrobiales > Vulcanimicrobiaceae > DASRDE01. Next base: position 361,523 of record OY970223.1, read on the forward strand.
CGAATTCTCCGCATCGGCCGGTGACTCCGGAAGCAACGAATGCAGCGGCAGCAAGGGCGTAAGCGCACCTGCCGGCGATCCGTACTTCACTTCCATCGGCGGCGTGAACTTCACGTACAACAGCAGCGGCGTACTGACCAGCGTGACCATGGGCAGCGAAAGCGGCTACTCCGGCGGCGGCGGCGTTTCGACGATCGTTCCGCTTCCGAGCTGGCAGAGCGGCATCGCCGGCATGATCACGTCCGGCCGTAACCAGCCCGACATTTCGCTGCCGTTCGATCCGGTTGCGGTCTACACCGGCGGCGCGTGGGGGGATTACCTCGGCACGTCGTGGTCTTCACCCGCATCGGTCGCACTCTTCATCGAAGCAGATCAACTGCATGGTTCGAAGCTCGGATGGCTCAATCAGACGATCTACAGCCTGTTCTCGTCGACTGGGTATAACGATTACTTCACGCCCTGCACTTCGGGAAGTAACGGCGCGTACTCGTGCAACGCCAGCGAGTATAATCAAGCCGCCGGCATCGGCGCTCCGAAAGGCTGGGCACTAGCGAACGCGCTGTAACGCTCGCACCGCACTTCGCCTGGGAAAGGCCCTGTATTTACAGGGCCTTTCCTCTTCAAGAACCGCAATTATGGCGCGTACGCGGCGAAATACTCCTTTTTGCCGTTTCCGCGGCTTTTTCGGTACGGTCCGACGGCGATGGAGAGCGTTGGAAGAATTCCTAAGCATGCTGTACACTTCACGCATCTCTGCCATGCTTGCCGCCGCTGCGGCTGCCGCCGCGCTCGGTGGCTGCGCGGGCGGTTCGCAAAGCGCGCTGCCCTCCCAGTCCACATCGTTCTACGCCGTTCGCCGGGCGCAAGCGGCGCCGTCAGGTCCAAAGGTCTTCGTTTCGGATTTTGGATCGAACGTCGTGCGCATCTATCCCGCCGGCGTCGCTAGTCCATCCCCGATAGGGTCCATCGATGAAGGCATCGCCGGGCCCGACGGATTGGCCGTCGACTCAAAAGGTACGTTGTACGTAACGAATTCTTCGAACAACACGCTTACCGAGTATCCGGCCGGAGTGACGTCGCCCAGCGTAACAATCTCGAATGGGCTGAGCACCCCAACCGCAGTTGCGGTCAGCACGAACGGAACCGTCGCGGTCAGCGAGTTTCCCGCCGGCACGATCGTCGAGTACAAACCGGGTGCAACCTCGCCGTCGGTGACCATGACGCTGCTGACGTACCCGGAAGGCTTGGCCTGGGACAGCAAAGGCGACCTGTACGCCGCTTGGAACGTCAACAACGGGAACGGTTTGACCGGACATGTCAGCAAGTGCGAACATCTGAAAGCCGTGTGCCTGGATCAAGGCATCGCAGCGGGCCAGAGCGGCGGACTTGCCATCGACAGCGCGGGAAATATCGTCCTCGGCGATCAAACCAACTCGGCCGTGAATGTCTACGCACCCGGTAAAACCTCACCGCTGCGTACGATCAGCGTGACGGGACACGATCCGGCTAAATTCGCGTTGAACCTGAGCGAGAAACGCCTATACGTCTCGGACATCGAGAACAGCATCGTGGTAACGTACGCCTACACGTCGGGTAAGCCAGGCTTTGTAATCCAGAACAGCCTCACTTCCGCAACGGGCGTCTCCCTCAGTCCCGCAGCCAAGAACGGACCCTGAGCTATCGGGTAATGCATTAGTACCAGCTCACTCGCGGAAATAAGTCCCACCGCTTCTTGAAGGGCGGCGCCACCGGATCCGGTTAAGCCTGAGTGATGGCCCGGTCGGATCCGGCGCGCTCCGATTATTGCGCATCGCGCCATCTGCTTCGGAATTTGAACCAACCACGCCGCCTTCGGCGCAATCCGTTGGCCGCGGGATTTTTTGCAGCTGACGACGACCATAGCGCGCTCGCGCGCATCAGGCATCGGATTTCTCGCGCCTTCGACGTCATCGATGCGTTTGAAGCGCAGTATGCGCGCCGGGCCGCGCGCTGGGTAACGATTCTCGTACGCGTCGACGTAGAGCGCCACGATCCAAGTGCCGTCGCTTCGGATTTGGGTCTATCGATCCGTCAGTTTCATCGCGAGCGGCGCAATGCTCACGACCGGTTCATCGCCGCCTACCGCACGACGCAATCGCAACAAACACCTATCTTGGTGGAAGACAAGTTTGACGGCCGCTTATTGCAGCGAGCCGTCGCGCTGGCCGACTCGGGTGAAGTTTCTTCGGCTCAAGCTATTCTGCTGGACGTTGCGCGAAGCGCCGACGACGGCACCCGCGTCGAGGCCCTCGCGCAGCTCGCCGAATCGGAAACCTGGGGACACCGCCTCGAACGCGCCCAGGCGCATCTAAACGATGCAAAGGCCCTGTTCGCGCGGGCTAATTTTTCCACCGATCAAGAACAGCGCTTGCGCGACGTTTTCGAAGCAGCGGAACTGCGCCTGCGCTGGTTTCGAAACGGTCCGGGATCTTTGCACAACGGCCACAAGGAGCGGCGGCCGGGCGCCCACGTCACGCTTCTGCAAGCCGCGGCCCTCCTTCGCACCGGCGACGCGCCGCACGCCGCGGCGCTGCTCCAGAACTCCGAGGTTGAATTCGGCGCACTGGATGCGGCGAGCAGCGTCGACTTGCTCATCCTGCGGGCCGAGCTCGCCGACTTCACCGCCGAAGCGCCGCTGCTCAGCGAGGTGCTCTTCGAACGCGCGATCTCAACTGCGCAAGCGAATGGTCTGCATGGACGTGAACTCTACGCGCGTCATCAATCGCAGATCACGCGGTGGGCACATACGCGCAACGCCGCAGACCGCAGCGCGTACCGGGCACTCGTCGATAAGATCGACCGATCGCTCTCACCTCGTTTGCGATCCTACTTGACTTTTTCGGCGGCCGACATCGAGTCTGCGATCGGCAATCCGCAGCGCGCCCTGGACATGGCGGCAGCTTCCGCGTTGGTATCTACGAATGCGTACGAAACCATATCGGCGCACGGCCTCGCCGCGGGTGCCCTTCTACGTTTGGGAAGGGTCGCCGAAGCGGGAGCCCAAGCCGCTTCTTCCGCGCATGCCGCGCGAGCGGCAGGATTTGCGCGGATCGTTTCGCTCTCCCAGCGGATCAATGCGCAAGCGCTGTTTGCGGAAGGAAACCGGCGTGCCGCGCGCGGCGCGATCGAGGAATCGATCGAATGCGCGCGGCACTTTTCCAGCGCTCATGCTCTTGCGCAAGCGCAGGCCGTCCTGGCGCGGATAACCGGCAAGATCCGCTCCAAAGAGATTCCAATCTAACGCGACGGCCTTAATCCGCGCCCGGAACGATCGCGATCCCCTCAACGTCGGCTCCGGAATCTAGTCCGGAAGAGTAACTGTAGAGATACGTTATGCCGCCCAGGCCCGCGTACTTGTAGACGTCGACTTGTCCGTATTCAAAGTCCGCAACTTCGAGCGTCGAGTCCGGCGCGTTGACTCTTCCGTACACCGATTGGCCTTTGAGCGCAAACGGACCGTGAGCCGAACATTTGCTCGGGCATCCGCTATAAATCCATAGAGCGCCGGCGGACGTGTCGAACGCTAGAATATTGCCATTCCCATCGATCTCTAGACCTCCGGGAGACGAATTGTGATACGCAGCAATGCGCACGCCCGGCCCGGTGCCGTTTTTCCAGTAGACGAGAGCAGCGCCGGTTCCCGACGCATTGGCGCGGCCGCTGGCATAGACGCTGCCGCCCTTATCCTCAGCGACTCCGAAAAGTTGACCGCCGATCGCCGGATTCGAGAGCACTGCGGTACATCCGGAAGCCAGGCTGCAAATGGAAACTGTGCCGTAGTGCTCTTTAGTCGCCTGAATGTTGCCTACGTATATGGTTCCCGTTTTCGCGTTGCGGCTGGCAGCGTCGGACGGTTGCCCGTCTTTATCCGGGAACGCGCCAAGCTTGGGTCCGCAGGCGCCGGGACCGCGAAAAACCTTGACGGTTCGGCTGCCGCCGTCGGGGTCTATCAAATCGCCGGACGCATCAGCCGCAACGTTGACGACGTAAGAACCGGAGATCTGACAAACGGGCGGCAGATTTTGACGCGTCTTCCAGTAGTCGTAGCCTTCGATCGGCGTATGGTTGTAATACGCCGCGACGTAGACTACGTTTTTTATATCGAACGGGGCGGCCCGGTACCACGCAGGCCGTTGTGCCTTCGCGTGCTCGTAGACTGGCTGTATCGGAAGCGGCGCGGGGGCGCTTTGCGCGCACCCCGCAATCACCGCTGCTGCGCTGAGGTTAAAGAGGAGGGCAGCCGGTTTCATCCGCTCGTTTAGCGCGGCGCTGCCGGATCGAAGGCGATCCCGTACGGAATGGCGTTGCTCGACCAGCCGTTCGTTATCGTGTCGACCAGTGCGCCGGTCTTGTAGTTATAGCAAACTACGTCAGGCGTGTTAGGGTTCGCGTACGCTACGCAGACTTTATATTCGCTTGCGTCGAACTGCGGTTCGTTGCCGAACGCGTTGATCTGACGCACCGGACCGCTAGTGTACGGGGGCGCCCAAACGCCTAGAGTGTTCGAGAGCGTCTCCATCACCAAGTTCTTCGAGGTGTCGAACGTGATGTCGCCGAGGTTGGCGTCCTGAATCGCAATCGCTTTGCCCTTACTCGAACCGGCCGCAAACTTCATCAGCGCCGGCGGGCCACTCGTAGGGATGTAGGAGACGTACACGTTGTTCTTGGCATCGACGCCGATGTTCGTGACGATCTCGAACGAAGGATCGGTCAGCGTTGCCGTCGGCGTTGTACTGCCATGCGCCCATACCGTGATGTTTCCCGGCGGCCCCGTCGTACTTTCCGCATTCGCGGCATACACGGTGTTGTTACTGTCGACGGCGACACTGGTGGGATAATAATTCGGATCGCTCAGCGTTCTAAACGGCGTCGTCTCGCCGCGCTTAAAAGCGACGACGTTGAACGCGTTGGTGTTCGCAACCCAAAGACGATGGTATTTGTCGACGGCGACGCCTTGTGGACTGGTCAAGCCGCTCGTCAACTGTCCAATCGGGGCTTGATTGTTGCCGCCGGCCGGATAGATGTTGACGAAGCCGCCGTTGTACGAGGCCGCGTAGAGAATTGGTTTGAGCACGGCTTCGTGAGAGATCCAGCCCGGGTTGCTCGAAGACGGACGAACCATACCGCCGAAGCGATACACGGCTCCGCCGGCCTGCACGACGTGTTCGCCTCGCGCGGCCATGCTGTTTCCGCCGGCGGATCCGGGCGAAGGGGTAACCGTAGACGCCGCCGAGCAGGCGGCTAGAAGAATGACGCCCGCGCTTAGAATGGCAAACCGCATGGCTGACCTCCCAGAGTGATGAATCGTCTGGCGCTTTTGCAAGCATGCGGGCCGGCGGCCTTCGGCTACTTCAAACCAAGGCGAATTTTGGCAGAAAGGTACTCTTTCGAAAGCCCTTGTCCACCGGAAGGGGCCGCAAGGACTAGGCGGCTTTAGGACTCGGGGACTTGGCCGCCGGCCGGTCTCGAACTATGGTAATTGGGAGGTTATGCCGACGTATCACGCCACGTTCACCACCGATCCGCGCAGTGTCGTGCTCGCCCGCAATGCGATCGGACGATTCGCGCGCATCTGCGGTTTTTCGGAGCCGGACGTTGCCGATATTCGCTTTGCAGCAGGCGAGGCGCTCATTGCTTCGGCCGAGAACAGCCGCAGCCGCCGCGGCGGCGGTTTTTCGGTCCACTGCGCGTTTGAGTGCGACGAGTTGCGTGTGGAGATCCAAGAGAGTCAGACCGGTCAAATCACCGCCGGAGCCAACTCTTACGGCACCATCATCATGCGTTCGCTGATGAACGACGTTTCATATTCAAAAGGCGGCACCCGCGTCCGCCTCGTGAAGAAACTCGAGCCCGTTTAAGCTCTACTTATCTGACGGCGGCGATCTTTTTCGTCAGGATGTTCAGCGCCGCCTGAAGCTGCGCGTCGTGTCCGAGTTCGCCGTACCGCGCGTCGTTGTTCTCCGTGACGCTGAAGTCGGGAACGATTCCCTTGAGATTGATGTCGCGGTTTTTCGGCGTGAGATAGTGCGCCGTCGTGATCTTGATTGCAGCACCGTCCGAGAGGGGCGTCAGCGACTGCATCACGCCTTTGCCGAACGTCCTCTCGCCGACCAGCACGCCTACGCCGTCATCCTGGAGCGCGCCTGCGGTGATCTCAGAGGCTGATGCGGTATTGCGATTGACCAAGATGGCCATCGGTTTGCGCGGCAGCGCATCGCTCGAAGCGTCGATGGTCGTGCTGTGATCGCCGCGCTCTTCAATCGTCAGAAGCGGATCGTCGTTGATGAACTTGGAGCTCGATATCCAGCGCCGAGTTCACATAGCCGCCGCCATCGTCACGCAAATCGAGTACGTACGCGCGCACGTTCGCTTTTTCCAAACGATCCAGCGCGAGCGCAAACTCGTCGGGCGTATCCTTTCCGAAAGCCAGAATCCAGATGTAGCCGACCTGCTGCGGCAACATCTTGAAAATGACCGTCGGAGGCTGCACCTGGGAACGGGTGATCGCAAGATCGCCGGCTGATTTCCCGTCGCGCTGCACGACGATATGCACCGCAGTTCCGGTTTCGCCGCGCAGAAGCTTGGTAGCGTCGTCGCTGCTCAAGCCTTTGGTAGATTTACCGTCGACGCTGACCAGCAAATCACCCGATTGCAATCCCGCGCGTTCCGCCGGCGTTCCCGGGACGACGTAGTAGGCGCGAATGAATTTTGTCGTTTCGTCCGGCTGAATGAGCACGCCGATACCCGAAATCTTGTCAGGATCCAGCGCTTCATTAAACTCTTTGTACTCGTCCGGTGTGAAGAACGTGGTCCATCGATCGCCGACGGCCTTGGCCATGCCGTCGATTGCATCGTATGTCAATGCCGTCGCGGACTCGTGGGTTTGGGTTTGAACGGTCTCGATGGCCGCAGCGATCTCGTCGACGTCTCCGTCAACCGCTCCACTGTCGTGAAAGGCCGGGAAAGCGATCTTGACGCCCTTCTTTTGGGCCGCTTCCTGTAATGCAACGCGGGCGCCGTCGAGCAGTTTTTGGGAATCGATCTTCGAGTAGTAGGTCGTTGAGAGCAGCTCGAAACTTCTTTGAAGATCGTCCGCGGGCGCCTGTACCGAATCGGCCGGCGCAGCCGCGGCCATAGCCGGCAGTGCCAAAAGCACGGCCAGCGCCGTCGCAAACCGGCGGAAATACCATTGCATCAGGGAAGAAAACCTCGCTTTCACTTTCCTTAGGTCATCGACATTTCGCCCCTGGACGGTATAAATACCCCGGGCGAGCAGGCAGTCCTATAACGAAGAACTCCCCGGCTCCATAGTAAACGAAAAAATGAACCGGTGCATCACCGCCGCATCAAACACTGTCAAAATTCGGTTCGAGCGCCGGAGCACCGCTTGGGGCCGCCCGGTCCAGCAGATGCCGAGCGGGCGGCAGCATCGACGCCGGGGCCCGACCGGTTGGTAAAATGCCGAGAAAGGTGAAGTAAAACGGCACCTGCCCCCTCCGCTCCGGAAAGCTGGTAAATCGGCATGTCCCTGATCCGGTCTACAAGGCGAGTCTTCGTACGAACGCAGCGACGGAAACGATTACGTTTTGCTGGCGGAAGTGCCAAGGCCGATTAGCGGACGTATGACGCGGGGTGCGGCATTTACGTCCGAAAAGCGCGCTTCCGCGGCAGCGTATGCAGCCGCCGTTTTGCTGCTCACCGGTCTTTTGCTCGCCGCCTGGCAATTCTTCACCATCGGTAAGAGCGTTCTGCGCCAGGCCGCCTATGCCGACTCGCTGGGCGCCGCGCAAGGTGCGCTTTTGCAGTTGATCAACGAAGAAACCGGCGTACGCGGTTACGTGGCGACCGGCGACCAGCGGTTTCTGCAGATATTCTATGACTCGCGCCGGCCGTTGACGATCGCTACGTTGAGCCTCGGCCGTACCATGCGCGACGATCCTAGTGCGCAAGCGACGTTCGCGCGCTATTTTCAAGATCGCCGCCGGGTTGAAGGCTTTTTTCGGTCCGAAATCGGCTTGGTACAGCGTGGGCGGCAGGGTGTGGCGCTACGCCGCCTGAGCCGGGGGAGATTGTTTTTCGATCAGCTTCGCCGCGACGACGCTGCTCTTCAAGCGCTGCTGACCGGCCGCCTCAACGCGCAGCGGCGGTCCACGCTTCTGCTCTCGCGATCGGGTGAGAGCATCAGCCTCATCGTTTGCGGCGCGGTCGTCGTGCTGCTGGTCGCGTTTATCTTTATCGCCGAACGGTCTCGAGCATACCGCGCTTCTTCTTTGCGTGACCAGCTCACCGGCGCGGGCAACCGCGAACGCGCGCTCACCAAACTTCAGACACTGGTAAAGCAACGAGACGCAAAGCCTTTCGGGATCGTTTTCGTCGATCTGGACGGCTTCAAGAAGATCAACGATCGCTACGGGCACGCAGCGGGGGATGCGATTCTGAAAGCGGTCGCATCCAGAATGAGAGGCGAACTGCGCGAGGACGACGTCGTCTGCCGGATGGGCGGCGACGAATTTCTGGCGATCGTCATCGATCCCGGCGAGGCGGAGGGCCTGAACGCCATCGCTCGACGGCTGCGCAATGCGGTGAAGCGGTCGTACACGTTCGAGGGGGACGAGTACGTCATCGGATGCAGCATGGGCACGTGCCGCTTTCCGCAAGACGAGCGCACCGTCGACGGACTACTGGAGCGAGCGGACGTTGCGATGTACCGTGCAAAGGTCGCTGGGGGCGGCGTTCAATCAGCAAGCCCGAGAGCTGAATCGGCGTAGCATCCGATCGGGCGAACATTAGCCTGAGCTAAATTGATTGCTCGTGTCGCAACGAAGTCTTAATCTTTCGCATAGGGCACAGTAAGAGCTGAGGCTTATGGCCTATTGCGCCTCTTCGGCACGGATGCAACGCTTTAGCGTACTGCTTCAGAGGCAAATTAAGTCGTCTGAACCGTAACTCTGCTTTGGACATATAGTCGTTGGAAACGATTACTACACTCTGCTAGGAGGGGTTTTTCCTTGAAACGTTTTGCGCTTTGGACCGGCGTCGCGTCATGTATGGCGTCGCTGGTCTTGTCGGCGTGCTCGGGCGGTAGCCCGCAATCGCCGATTTCGACGCTGCCCCAGACTTTGGGATCGCGTCAAGTTCAGAGTTCCGCTGTCGACAGGAGCTCGATGCATCCGTATTACACGGTGCTGCCGCCCAAGAATGTTGACTACGACGCGCTCATTCATGGCGCCTCGACCACGATTCCGTACTTCACGGCAAAGATCAAATCGCCGCTCGACGGTAACACGTACACCTACTCCATCGCCGGCACGAATCCGAGCACGAACAAAGTCTCGACCAATCTGGTGTACGTTCCGATCGTCGCCGTGATCAAGTTCCCGGGCGGCGTTACGCTCGACCCGACGAAACCGGGCTGCAACGACAGCGTCTCCGTCTCGGACCGCTTCTACAAAGGGCCGAATTTCGTTCCGACAAGCCTATCCTCAAATGGCGTGAACGTCGGCAAGGTTCAGATCAACGACGGCGATATGCGCGCGCAGTGGTGGAAATTGGTCCAGGGAAGCAACTATCACCTGGTTCTCAAGGCGTCGGTCTCGTCGCCCATCGTCGTCAACCTCACGGCTCCGTCCGGCTCGACGACTCAGGCCGGCGTCTGCTCGGGCGCCAGCCACGATTTGGGTGAAATTCCGATCAACGCTTACGACTCGCTGGTGCAGTCGCTCGCGACCAAATACGCCAAGGTGAACCAAGTGCCGCTGGTACTTTCGTACAACGTCGTAGAGACGGAAGGCGGCTGCTGCGTCATCGGTTACCACAGCGCGTTCGGCCGCAGCGGCGGCACGCAAGTGTACTCCGTCGGATCGTACATGGATCCGGGCTTCTTTAACGTACCGATTGAAGACATCCACGCATGGACGCACGAGATCGGCGAGTTGATGAACGATCCGTTCGTCAATAACGGGACGCCCGCATGGGGCCACGTCGGTCAGGTTTCGGGCTGCCAGAACAATCTGGAAGTCGGCGACCCGCTTACCGGCATTCCGTTTATCAAGAAATATAACGGCTTCACGTACCATCCGCAAGAACTCGCATTCTTCGATTGGTTCTTCCGCACGCCGGCCGAAGGCACGGGCGGCAAGTACTCGTTCAGAGGAACATTCACGACCGCGCAGGGCGCTTGCAACTAACTGTCGCGTAGACAAAGAGAGCCGCGGCGCTGCGTCGCGGCTCTTTTTTTCATACCCCTAACTAATATTTTAGTTGACAGGGCCCGCCGCGGATGCTACTATCTACTAAACCTTTAGTAGATGAGCGGGTTCGGCTTGAAAGCGAGCGGAGCGTTATGAAACGTTGGGCATTTCTGGTTGTCATGGGGACGCTGATCTCCACAGTTGCGCCGGCGGCGGCACAGACGACGCTGCAAGGCTCGTGGTCCATTACGCCTTCGGGACAAGCCAACCGCGTACGATTCGAGCTTCGCACCGTCGATGCGGACGGATCCAAGCACAGCGAGAGTTCTGATACCAGGTCCCTGAGTGACCTCGGCCTTGCGCAGTCGCAGCTGGATCGAACCGGATCGCCGCTCAATTTTACATTTCGGCGAGAGGCCGGTGAAATCGCATGCACCGGTACCGCTTCGCGAGGCAGCGGCTTCGGGCACTTCCTCTTCACCGCAAATCCGCGGTACGTTCAAGAGCTGCGGCGTCGTGGGTACTCACTCGATTCGCCGCGGTTGCTGTTACCGGCAACGCTGCTCGACATCTCGACGGAGTACATGGATTCAATAGCTGCGGCGGGCTTTACTGACGTGAAATTCGGCAACCTGATTGCTTTCAGGGCGCTGGGTATCGATGCATCGTATATTCAGTCGATGCGCAAGCAGATCGCCGGCGTCGATAGCAAGACCATCGTTCCGCTGCGTGCTCTCAACGTCGACAACACGTACGTGAACGAAATGGCATCAGTCGGCTACAGCCACCTCACCGCCGGCGAGCTGATCCAGATGCGCGCGCTCGGCATCGACGCTGCATTCGTTCGGCGCGCGCAAGCACACGGGTTCAAGAACCTGACGGTACAGAAGCTCGTCCAAGCCAAAGCGATGGGCGTTCTGTAGGCTACGGCCCGGCGACGGCAACCGGAGCGACGCCGACCGGTATGGGCTCCCCGCGAACGCCGCTCGAAACCTCAATCGGAACGACGCATTGATCTTCGTGCGCGACGACGAACGCCGTTTTGCCGTCGCTCGAGAACGCCGCACCTTCGGTGCCGCCGCCGACCGGAATAGTGCGAATTGGAGCGTTCGTTGCAAGATCGATCTCGGTAACCGTGCCGGCGAAGTAGTTGGAAACGAGGGCGATGCTGTCGTCCGGTGATATGGCGATTGCTCCCGCTTCCACTCCCGCTTGAATCGGCGAAAGCGCCGTGGCCGTGCTCAGGTTCACCGGAACGACGACGTGATTCGGCGGCTCGCTCACATAGAGCATTCGCCCCGAATGGGAGATGACCAAATTCGAAGGATGCCCTCCCACGGCGATCGGTGTACCGGCGGTTCGCGAAGACAGGTCGAACGGCACGACGACGCCGGTTTGCCGGTTGCTGTAATACAGCGTTTTTCCGTCGGGCGCGATTGCGATGCCGTCCGGGGCGATTGCAAGCTTGATGGGCGCGCCGAGGTGAAGTGAAGCCGCATCCAGCGTCTGCAGCGTAGAGTCGTCGCTGTTCGCAAGCCAAAGCGTTCGGCCGCCGGGCGCGATCGCCATCCGGCTGTTGCCCTTTCCGGCTCCCACACTCGCGATGGTGTTCTGCGAGTCCGTGTCGATGACGGCGATGGTGCCGTCATCCGAATTCAACATGTACAGTCTGCGCCGATCCGGGCTAAGCGCAATCGATCGGGAACCACTTCCGATCGTGATTGACGGGCCGAACGCGTGCGAGACCGGATCGATGGGCGTGATTGTGTGCGACTGCTCGTTCAGGACGTAGAACGCAGAATGCTCGCCGGGTACGCGGACGACCGCAGTCGCCCGCGGAACGATCGCACCGTCGGCGGTGTTTGCTTGAAATACGACGTCGTAGTAGCCCGGTAACACGCCGGCGTCGACGCTGATTTTTGTCGAAATGGCGTTTGTCGCCCCCGGCGTAAGATCGATCGTCCCCGTGCTCGGCAGGACGTGCACACCGGCCGGAGCCAGCGCGCGCCATCTCAGCGAGACCGGTGCCTCTGATTGCGGAAGCGACGCTTGAATTTCGATCGACTGACCGGCATTTGGCACTTCAGTGACCGATGCGGGTGCTTGCAGCGCGGCGAGCGTGGCTCGCGGAAACTGTACGGCCGTGGCATGGAACGACGGCGGGCCCTCCTGCGGCGAGACTGCCCATGTATCGCCGGGCGAATCTCCCAACGCGTATTTGAAATGAAGCGTGCCGTGCAACGGTAAGTCGATCCACGATCGGTTCCACGGTTTGCCGTTTACGCTGAAACTTTCGATGTAGGCGTTCGCGTCCGAAGCTGCAGGAGCGTCTATGACGATGTTCGGGCCGCCCGGCGGATCGATGACGGCGTGGCTGAAGAGCGGCGTGGTAACCGCAAATCCGCGCACCGCCGGATCGAGTGGAAACAATCCGAGCGCGCACCAAACGTACCATGCGCTCATCGTTCCAAGGTCGTCGTTGCCGCCTTGTCCGACCGGCGTATTCGCCCACAGAGTACGCTGAACTTTACGAACGACCGCCTCTTCGCGCGCCGGCATTCCGGTGGCAAGATAGACGAAGGGATCGCTCACGCTCGGCTCGTTTCCCATCCATGAATAGGGCTTGTCCTGTCCGGCGTTCAGCATGCTGAAGTACGCGTCCAACCGTTTCGACGTTGCTGCAGGACCGCCGATTCCGGCGACGAGATCGGACAAGTCTTGCGGAACCATCCACGTATACTGCGCGGAGTTGCCCTCCTGAAATCCGTTTTGTCCGTCCTCGGTGATGGGCTTTTGCATAAATGCGCCGTCGAGATCGCGGCCGGCCATGTACCCGGTCGCCTTGTCGAAAACGTTAGCCCAGTCTTGCGAGCGCTTCAGGTAAGTCCGATAGATTTGCCGTTCGTGCAAACTGCGCGCGAATTGAGCGATCGAAAAATCTGCGACGGCATACTCCTCGGTTTCGGAAGCTCCGTTGGGGACCGGCGCTACGTTGGTCATGTGCGTGTCCGTCACGTAGCCGCGCTGCAGATATTCGTCGATGCCGGGACGCTCGGGATACCACCCTTGACCGGGTGCTCCGCTTACCGCAGTTGCTCCCTTGACCATTGCGTTGAGCGCACCGTGCAGATCGAAGTCGCGCGCACCGAATGCATAGTACGAAGCCAGAATCGTATCGGACGGATCTCCTGCCATAACCGCGGTGTAGCCGTTCACGAGCGCCCATTTCGGAAGCCAGCCGCCCTGCTGCGCGGCATCGACGAGCGACTGGGCCGCGTCGCTCGCTTCACGCGGCGCGACCAGTCCCATGAGCGGAGCCTGCGTGCGATAGATGTCCCATCCTGAAAAATTCGCATACTCTTCATGACCGGCGCGAACGCGGTGAGTTCTTCCGTCGAATCCGGGATAGTTTCCCGTTACGTCGCTCTCGACGTTCGGATGAAGCAGTGCATGATATAGCGCGGTATAGAAGATCGCGCGTTCGTCCGGCGATCCGCCTTGCACGGCGACGCGGCCCAACACGCGTTGCCACGCAGCGGCCGCGCTATTCCGAACCTGCGTAAAATTCCAGCCGGTGTTTTCGGCACGCAGATTGGCCAGAGCACCGTCGTAGCTTACGAACGAAAGGCCCACTTTTACGCGAATTGTGGAATCGGGACGCGTGTCGAACGTTACCCAGCCGCCGGTACCGGCACCGTCGGAACTGGCAGCACCGGGCAAGACGGACGCATTCTTCCACGTACCGTACGATGTGAACGGGCGGTCGAACCGCGCGACGAAGTAAACGGTGTACGCGTCCGGCATCCCGCAGAAGTGTCCGGTCGTCGCCGAACCTTCGATCTGGTCATTTCCGACTATGCGAATATGCGCATCGTCCACGCCGGACTGATCGGACGAAGCGTTGAACAGCAAGTTCGCGCGGTCGCTTGCCGGAAAATCGAACTCGCCCAAACCGGTGCGCTTGGTCACCGTCAGTTGCGTGCGAATACCGGGGCTGCCGACCGTTACCGCATAGTACCCCGGTGCGGCCTCTTCGCCGGCGTGCGAAAACGGTTGGGCCGCCTTTGCCGGATCTGCGAGCGCACCAACCGTCGGAAGAATACCGAAATCGCCGAAGACCGAGCAGCCCGGTCCGGCCAAATGCGTAAGACTAAAGCCCGTGATCTGCTTGTCGCCATATTCGTAACCGCCGCCGGCGTTTTGCGATGGCGTGTCCGGACTCCATTGCACCATGCCGAACGGCACGTCGGCTCCCGGAAAATCGTCGATTACGTCGGTGCCGTCGATACTCTGCGAGGTGCCGATGAACGGATTTACGGAAAGGAGCGGATTTTCAATCGGCGCTGCCGCGAGTGCAACGGGAAATAGCAGGGCGGCGAACAGCAAAAGCGCCGCGCAACGCGCATTTTTCACAGCACGTTGTTGCGCGTTCGGTTTGCCAAAATCCCGTCCCCGAAAGGGCTACCGTCCGCTTTCTTGCGGGACGCGAAAAGGCCCGCAAATCGAATTCGCGGGCTCTTTACGCCGGAGCTAGGGCGTGTCTATTGCGGCTGACGCGGCCAACCCGCTATGCCCATCGGCTGCGTAATTCCGCTGATGGTGACATACGGAGACGTCGCCGTGCCTTTATATCCGTTTACCGGGCCGGTCTGATCTGACTGGAAGAACAGCTGGCCTTCTACGATACCGTTGAATGTGGGTTGATTGATGCCGTTCGTGATCGTCTCGGACGGCGTGGACTTGCCGGCGGGGTACACCGTCACGACGTTGCTTGCGAAGTCGGAGACGTAGACGTCGTCTTTGGCACCGATCGTCACGCAAATCGGTCCGCTTAGTCCGCTCAGCGAAAGCGGTTTGGGGATCTTGGTGCCGGTTTTTACGATGAAGACTTGGTTGGTCGAATCGCTTGCGACGTAAAGGGTGTCGTTGCTGTCCTCGCCCATTCCCACCGGCTGACCGTTAATCGTAATCGTTTCAAATGCTGCGTTCTTACCGGGATGGAACCCCGTCACGGTGTTGTTCCCGAGGTTGCTCGCAAAGACGTTGCCCTTGGAATCGACTGCGATGCCGTAGTTGCTCGAAAGTCCGCTTGTGATGGTGAAGCTCGGTTTGAACTTTCCGAGCGGATACTCCGTGATCGTGGTGTTGCCCAGATTTGACACGTAGAGGGTTCCCTTTGTGTCGATTGCCAAACCAACCGGCGCGTTGACGCTTTGGGTGATCTTGCCGATTTGTTTGCCGGTTACGGCGTTGAAGATGAGGACCTGATTGTGCTGGATATCTGCGACGAAGACTTTCTTCGTCACTCCGGCTGCCATGTAGCCCGGCCCTTCGTTCGGAACCATCGCGGGAACCATCAGTACACCCGTAACGGCCGGGCCGGGAAGCGCGCGCATCGGCACGCCGTGCTGGATCGAGAGCGTATGGCTGTTTTGGGCTGTGGTGACCGACGGCGTCGATCCGCTGCCGCATCCAGCCACGAACGTGGCTATCGCACCGGCTGCGAGTCCGCGTATCATAGGCGTCAAACGCATAAGAATGCCTCCATCTGTATAGGTTGGGGCATCGTTCGTTATGCGGGCGCTGAATTGAACCTGCAGTCTGCGCACCGTGCTTAACTACCAACTATTTCTTGTAGTCTACTCGACATGAGTACATGGTGTAGAGCAGCTACACGTTCGCGCAATCGAGCCGCCCTAACGCGGTAGCGCTGAGAATCCCGCTGACTATGAGCACGCCTATTGGTTATACGGTATAATCAAAAATGCCAAGACGTCGGTTCGTCGAAATGCCCGGTTATGAGTCCTCGAAAGTACCAAGCGGGTGAGCGCCGGCTGGCTGCCACCGCGGTTACGCGCGGTAAAATCATCGATGCGGCTCGCGCGTTGCTCTCGGACGCGGATACGGCTGCCTTCAGCATAGACGCGGTCGCCGAACGAGCCGACGTAGCGCGCATGACCGTCTACTATCAGTTCAAGTCCAAGGCCAAGCTTTTAGAAGCGCTCTTCGACAATCTCGCAGAGCGCTCGAACGCCCGCGACATGAGAAAGGTCTTCGAAGAAGCCGATCTTTCGAAATCGCTCGCTTTGCTCGTGGAAGTCTTTTGTAACCTTTGGAAAACCGAAGCGCCGCTGCTCCGGCGACTCGCAGCGATGGCGGCACTGGATCCGGAAGTGGGCGCCGCGTTGAACGAACGCGGAAACTGGCGCCGGGAAGCGCTCTGCGAACTCCTTCGCCGCCTGCCCAACGCCGCCTATAGCAACGATCTGCCGGACGTCTTGTACGCACTGACCAGCTTCGAGACGTACGAAATGCTGCGCGCCGGACGCCGTCAAGAGAAGATTCCGTCCGTGCTCAAGCAGGCAGTATCTAAACTTTGCGCCGCGGACGCTCGGTAAGTCTGTCCGTTTTTCAAAGAACATCGTCGCTTTTTCGAGCGCCAGGCTCCGTTTTGCGTGCTAGCGTGATGGAGTGCTCAAACACCGAGAGGCCGTCAGGGCCGAGTTCGACAAACAGCTCCGTTCTGGAGGCATGACAACGTCACCGAGCCGCTGCAATCGGTGGTCGAGCGCCTGGAACTACATGCCGGCATGCGCGCAATCGACGTTGCTGCAGGAACGGGGGCGTTCGCGTGTGCGATCGCCCGGCGCGTCGATCGCGTCACTTGCGCCGATCTGAGCGCGAAGATGATCCAGATTGGGAGACGCTGCGCGCAAGCGCTGAATCTGGACAACGTCGACTTCATCAATGCTGCGGCCGAAAGTCTCCCCTTTGAGGATGCCGCTTTCGATTTGGCGGTCACGCGCTTTGCTTTGCATCATGTCCTCGATCCGCAGGCAGTTCTGAGCGAGATGAGCCGGGTCGTGCGAAACGGCGGCGACGTAGTCGTGGTGGACATGCTTTCGGATGACGATCGCGACATTGCAGCGCGGCAAAACGTTCTCGAACGTTTCGTCGACGGCACGCACACGCGCATGCTGACCAAAGCGGAAATGCTTCTCGCGATGCGCAGCGCGGGATTGGCGCCGAAAAACGATTTAACGCGCGACGTGCGCGTCGATTTCGAGTTGTGGCAGAGTCATCTGGCACCTGCTGAGCCGCAGAAGCAGCGCGTCAAAGCCGCATTGGATTCCGAGATTCGCGGAGGACCCGTTACCGGATTCCGGCCGCACATTCACGACGGCCGCATCCATTTCTATCACACTTGGGGAGCAATCGTAGCCCAAAAGGAGGGCATCAGATGAATCGCAGCAAGTTCGTTATATGGTCCGTTCCGGCGCTGAGTGCAATTGCGGTACTGACGTTTGTGCCGCTTCGTCCCGCGCCGGCAACCGGCGCTGGAATGCCGACGTCCTGCCAACGGTCGGCGGCATACCGCGGGTTGGATTTTTCCATCGGCGCGTGGGTGGTAAACGTCCCGGGGTTCGCCGGAAAATCATCGAGTGAGATTCGCCGTCAGGTGCGCGGCTGCGCCATCGTCGAGCAGTGGAGCGGCGGAGCGGACGCGGGCATGAACGTCGACGCTTATAACTCCGAGGATCATCATTGGCATCGCTTTTTCGTCGACAGCCAAGGCAAGGTTCACACCTTCGAAGGGACAGCAGGTCCGAACGGCATCGAGTACCGCGGGACCAGCCGCGAGCCGGATGGAAAGACGTACCTCAACCGGCTCGTCGTTCGCAGTGAAGGCGCAGACAAGATGACGCAACTCTGGCAGAAATCACGCGACGGCAGAGTCTGGAGCACCGCTTTTGAAGGCATCTATCAGCGCATCGGCCCCTGACGCAGCCCCGCGTCGACTCATTCTTGGTGCGTCGTTCGACTATCCGGGACGAATGCTCATCGACCCGCACAGCCATACGACGCATCAGCTAATCTACGCCGCGCGCGGCGTGATGAGCGTTCACACGGAGCGCGGCGCTTGGGTCGTGCCGCCCAATCGCGCAGTCTGGGTTCCGGCGTATGCCAAACATTCGATTCGCACCATCGGCGCGGTCAGCATGCGAACGCTCTATGTCGAAACCGCCGTGCGCACCGCTCTTCCGAAGGACTACGTGGTCGTAGCGGTTCCGTCGCTGCTGCGGGAACTGATTCTTCGTCTCATCGACATGCAATCCGAGACGCGCGACGTGCGCCGGGAAGCGCGTCTCGTCGCAGTACTGCTGGACGAACTGAACGGACTCGACGTCGAACCGCTGCACATTCCATTGCCGGAAGACCGCAGGCTTCGGGAAGTCTGCGACGCGATCCGTTCGGAACCCGGGTCC
This sequence comes from Vulcanimicrobiota bacterium, assembly GCA_963714015.1. Classification (GTDB taxonomy): domain Bacteria; phylum Vulcanimicrobiota; class Vulcanimicrobiia; order Vulcanimicrobiales; family Vulcanimicrobiaceae; genus DASRDE01. Next base: position 380,019 of record OY970223.1, read on the forward strand.
AACGAAAGTGCCGCCCAGTGGGGCGCGCGATTCGGAATGAGCGCAAAGACCCTCGAGCGCAGTTTCGCTCGCGCGGTAGGGATGACGTTCGGTCAATGGCGCAGGCAAGTGCGGTTACTCTCGTCGCTGGAACGTTTGGCGGCGGGCGAAGCGGTAACGGCGGTGGCACTGGATCTGGGATACAAGAGCCCGAGCTCCTTCAGCGTGATGTTTCAACGAGCCCTGGGCAATTCTCCGAGCAAATATTTCATCTAATCAAGTGCGTCCACGCGGGGCTTGCGCGCCCAAACCCCGACTTGAAGCGGAAAGTAGGCGTGGACGTGCGCAGCGAGAGCCTCGGCCTTGAGCGGGGCTGCCAGGTCTGCGGCGGGATCAGCGTTCAACAGCGTTTGCAGCAACCGGTAACTGCTCGCGCCGTCGCGGCCTATGGGCTGTAACTCGGTTCGTATCGCCGGAACGGGCAGACCCGCTTCGACCAAAGCGTCGACTAACCGCAACCCCATGTCCATGCGCACGCCGTTGCAACTGAGTGCACTCATCGCGCGCTCGATAAAGCTGCTGTAGAGCGGAAGGTTCGCATCAGGACCGCGCATCGAACGATAATCCCACTCTTGAAAGATCACCGATCCGCCCGGGCCGAACCAGCGCCGCTGCGCGCCGTACCGCTTCTGCCGGATTGGGCACTCCGTCAAGATAAAAGCGGCCGAAGACCGCATCGACGGGCGCCCTCATGCGAAGCTCTTCCAACGCGGTGCACTCGAACGCGACATTGTCGAAGGACTGTTCGTTTGCGCGCTCGCGAGAAACGGCGACGAGCTCCCGGTCGGCTTCGATTCCCAGAACGTGTCCGCTCTGCCCGACGCGCTCTGCCGCGAGAAACGCGACATCCCCGGTACGAGACCCTACAATTAGCACGGTCATCCCGGGACGAACGCCGCCCTTGAGGAGCAGATCGCTCGTCAGCGATTGAGCAAAGGCGGAGATCTGCGATTGACGCTCCACCTCGCGCGCCAAATCCGGACACAGCGGCAAGTTCACCAGCCGATCCTAACAGGTCGGGCGTTGCCGCCGCCACGAAGTTCCCCACATTCTCTGGAGCGTAATTTGCCCGAAACACTAGCCGGGTTGGTCAAGACCTACCGCTCGAGCGCGGGGATGTCGCAGGAGTTGCTGGCGGAGCGTTCAGGCCTGAGCGTCCGCACGATTGGCGACATCGAGACCGGCTTTCAGCGGTCCCCGCGCCTCATTACGATCGTGCTCATCGCGCAAGCGCTGCAGCTAAACGAAGAAGACCGCGCGTGCCTGCAAGGGGCGCTTCCGAAGCGGGGCGCCAAAGACGACGGCACCTCACCTCCGGCAAAAGCTTCGCTGCCGCACATCCCGCTCTTCGGCCGGGACCGCGAGATTGCCGATATTACGGCAAAGCTGAACGGGGGCGGGGCGCGCCTGCTGACGCTCACCGGTCCGGCGGGCGTCGGAAAGACCAGTCTCTGCGCTTGCGCAGCGGCACGATGCGCCGAGCGTTTCGACTCCGTTACGATGGTCCCGCTGGCGCCGATCTCGGACCCGAAGCTCGTTCCTTCGGCGCTTGCGACCGAACTGGGACTACGCGAGCAGAGTGAAGCGCCGCTTCCTGCGGCCATTGCGGCCGAGTTGGGAAACGGACGGCGTTTGCTGGTGCTCGACAATTTCGAGCAGGTTCTGCCGGCTGCAGCTTGGCTCGGCGAACTCCTCACGCAATGTCCGGCTCTGACGGCGCTCGTCACCAGCCGCGAGCGTCTGCACTTACGGATGGAGCACGCGTATGCTATTCGTCCGCTCGAGAACTCCGCCGGCGTAGATCTTTTCGTCGAACGCGCGCGCGCCGTGAATTTCGACTTCGCACTAACGAGTGCAAACGAGCCCGTCATCAAGTCCATCGTTCAGCGGCTCGAAGGACTGCCGCTCGCGATCGAATTGGCGGCGCCGCGTTTGGTTCTCCTTACGCCGCAAGCGCTGCTCGCTCGCCTGGAGCGCCGTTTACCGCTGCTGGAGAGCGGGCCGGTGGATCTTCCGCAGCGCCAGCAAACGATGCGCAATGCCATCGAGTGGAGCTACGATCTGCTGTCCGCGCACGAGCAGCGGCTCTTTCGGGCGATGGGCGTCTTCAGCGGCGGAGCAACGATCGAAGCGGCGTCCGCGGTCTACGCCGAGCGCGAGGAAAACATTCTCTCGATTCTTGCGGCGCTCGTGGAGAAGAGCTTGCTTTCCCTATCCGAGGACGATGAAGGCGAACCGCGCATCGCTATGCTGGAGCTGCTTCGCGAGTTCGCGCTCGAACGGATTAAGCAAGCCGGAGAAGCCGCGCAAGCTCAAGCGCGAATGGCCTCTCACTTCTTGGAATTCGCGGTTCACGCTGAGGCGGCGTTAAAAGGCGCGAATCAAGTGCACTGGCTTGCTCGCGTCGAGCGGGAATACGCGAATATCCGGGCCGTGCTGGACTGGTCAGTGCACGGCGGACATCTCGAGACCGGAATGCGGTTAGCCGGCACGATGGCCCGTTTCTGGTGGATGCGCGGTTACTTCAGCGAAGGACGCTCGTGGTGCGATCGGCTCCTGGACGGCATGAATTCAAGTGTGCAAGCCGTCTCCTCTTTCGGCGAAGCGAAAGTGCTGCAGGCGAACGTTCTATTGATGAACGCAATGGGCGACTTCCAAGAAGCGATGGCGCCTTGCGAACGCGCTGTAGCACTTTGGCGTGAAATCGGTGACGACGGCGAGTTGTCCATCTCGCTCAACTCACTTGGCATCATGCTGCAAATGCTCGGGCGCTACGACGAAGCGCGGGGAACGCACGAAGAAGCGTTGTCGATTCGCCGCCGCATCGGTGACCGTTACGGGATCGCCACCTCGCTCGGAAGTCTCGCCTCGGTCGCGCACGCCGGGAACGACACCGCGGCGGCAATTACTGCCGTCGAAGAGAGTATCGACATTTTCCGATCGCTCGAAAACGCCTCGGCGCTCTCCATTTCACTTACCAAGCTGGGAAGACTGTTGCACGAAACGCGCAATTACGAACGCGCGAACCAGATGTTCGAAGAGAGCTTGGCGCTCCAAATGCTGATCGACGACAAGGCGAACATGGCGTACTCGTACGACCGGCTCGCCGTGGTGGCATCGGATCTGGGACGGTACGACGTTGCGCGCGAGCGGTGGCGCCAGGCCTTCGAGTTGCTGGAGGCAGCCGCAAATAAGTCCTTGATCGCCGAAGCGCTCGAAGGCCTAATGGTTTTAGCGATCCGCCAGGGCGATTATCGCCAAGCCGCGCACATGTGCGGTGCGGCCGAAGCGCTTCGCGAAGCGATATCGGCGCCGATGTGGCCGCACCAAGTTGCGGACTACGGATCGCGCGTCCGCGAGATTCGCGACGAATTGGGAGATGCAGCCTTCGCCCAGGAACGGCGATTGGGCGCCTGCGCGCCGCTGCGGCAAATTCTGAACGAAACATTCGCAGTAACGGTTTAATCGTTGGCTGGGAGACCTCGACGGAAATCCGACGTAAGCAAGACGGGGCAGGCGCTACGCTCTTGTCCTAATGCCGCTTTCCGACTTTGAACGCGCGCTAAGGGTTCTTACGGGAGACGCGCCGCCGGGCGAACGCGCACTGGCCGCTGCTTTTCTTTCGGCAGAATTCAACGAAATCGAAAAGCCCGGATCTCCGATCTCTACGGCCGATCCGGCTCAGCGAATGTTCGGCTACGGCGAACGGCATGAGCCGGCGAGCTTCTGGGACGGGCGAACGATCCGATCCGGTACGATAACCTATGCGCGCGAGGATCGGATCGAGCAGTACGTCGGACGGAACAGCTGGATTGCTTACGACCCGGCGATGTTCGGAGATACGCTGCCGCAAGAGGGCGATCAGATCCGGATTTCGCCTCGCCGCGACTCGGTGCAGATCGAACGTATCGGTCCCAATCGTCTCGGTTCGGGCGGATCCAGGCAAGCCTCGTCCGGTATGCAGATCGTTCGCGACACCAGCGTGGAGCCTGATGAGATCGCCGCCGCGGCTCAAGCGGTAGCGCGCCGCTATTCCGCCGCTATCAAAGATATCGACGGCGGCTGCGTGCTCGATTTTTCCGGCGGAGCGGAACTACGGGTACGCACGGTTCCGGAACATGGAACGCGCGCTCGTGTGGAAGTCTGCGTTCGAACGGACCGGCCGGACGAAGCGCGAGATGCGGAATGCGCGCTCATACTCTGTGCAGCACTCTTGACCCCGGGTACGGGTGCGACGGCTTTCGATGATTCCGGAGCCGCTTTTGAAACCGAGCGCCTGTACGCTCTGGCAGCAAGCAACGGCATGCGCGGCGACTGGTTCGGTTTTGTCGCGTCTGCCGCTCAACGACGGTTCCCTTACGAAAGCGCTCCTCTTTTCGAGGAGTTCTGCGACGAGCTCACGGTCTTCAGCAGTGATTCGTGGACGGCGGCGCAGGTCCAGCAAGCGCTCGGCCAATCGCTGGAATTGTTCGGGAGAGCCGCCGCCGAGAGCGTCGACCCCGGGATTCCGGACTCGATAAGCATCATGGAACCGAACGGGGAACCGCCCGGTCAGTGGCAATGCCTCTTCAAATTCTTCTATGAAGCCGCTTTGGTTTGGGTCGGCGTGCGAGAGGGCCCGGACGAGCGGCGCCCCGACGTTGGCGCACTCCTCGGGAAACCCGTCAGCACCGCGGTTCTCTTCGGGACGGCCGCGCCGGGCGATCCGCAAGATGAACGAACTGCTCTGGAGCTGCGTCGAGCCGACGCTTTCGTTACTGCGCTCGCCGCCGGCTTCATGAAAAGCGCGAACAACATCGCAAGCGACGGTTCAGGGCGCCTTTTTTCGGGCCGCGATCTGATGGAGTTGGCGCTTTACCGGCAAGGCAGAGGGCTCTCTCGCGAGACTTCTTTGCAGCGGACGTAAATCCGACGCTGGCCCGATGCCGCCTGCGTACGATCGCAGCATGGTACAGCCACAGCGCAATGCCGGCGATACCGATGCGACCGCATCGAACCGCATCGACGGCAAGCTCCGCGACGCCGACGGCCGGCAGCAATCGCAAAACGTCAATGCGACGGATAAGCAGACCGATCTCTACGACGCGATCGTACCAAAATTCAAAATCGATCCGGAGCTCTGCGGGGATCGTCACGCGATCAAACGCTCCGGGAGAAGGCACTAGGACCACAACCGTTCCACGAAAGGACACAAGTGTACGACAAAAACCAAGCCGACCAATCAAACTGGCAACAAGGAGCCGACCCCTGCGCAGACCGGTCGGGACCAGCAGAATCTTCTCTCGCAGACGCGTCAAGCGTTAGACCAGCGTACCCGCGCTCAAACCGTCTTCGGAAACAATCCCGCCCACGGGCAAGTCGACCAGGACGGTCACGCAGTTGCTCAACCGCCGCAGGCGCCTGCCTTCACGGGACCGCACGCAAACCGTGTTCGGAAACAATCCCGCACACGGGCAAGTGGACCAAAATGGCCACGCGGTTGCGCAGCCGTCATCGGTCTCCTATGCAAATCCGAGTTCCAGCCACAGTCCCAGTCCCAGTCCCAGTCCCAAGCCGGACCTCTCCAAAGATGGCGGTACGAAAGTTGCCTGGACGGGCAAGTTCGTCTCGGCCTATGGCGGTTACGCCGACGACACGCAAGGGCTGATCTTCAAGCGCACCGACGGCGAAGGGGGACTGCATCACTTCACGCCCGCTCAAACGATGCAGCTGCGCGCCAGCAATAAGGATCTCATCGACGATTCCATGCGCAACGGTTCGCAAGGAAAGGACGTGAAGGTCACCTTCTCCGTGGACAACGGCCGCGGATCGTGGGGCGTCCAGCAGATGGACCAGAACCAGCAGCACCAGCAGCAAGGAGACCAGTCGCTGGGGGGCCGGTCCAACCGCAAATAGACCAAAGCCTCTGCCTCCACACCCAATTGCCGGCTCCGGATCTTCCAGGGCCGGCGATTTTTTTGGAAGTTTCATTATCCGACGCACCTTCGACGCTGCGCAGACGCTCGATCCGTACGATACGTCCATGACGAGTCAGTCGATAGCGAGCCGCGCATACGTTCAGCAAGATCCGCTGAACGGGTGGCTGAGAGCCCTGGGCGCGGGTGTAATCCTGACGCTCCTGGCGCTTTGGGTCTCTACGGAATACGTGGCGGTCCAATTCGGCTTCCAACACGCGCTCGGCACGCCGCTCTTGCCGCACGTCTACGCGCCTTGGGATGGCCTGGTTTGGGAACTCCGCTTCCACGGCGTCGCCGACCCGCGGGTTCGCGAGGTCTTGTCCAGATTCTGGATCGGCGCGGGCTGCGGCTCGCTGCTCGGCCTGGCGGCCGCGATAATCAGCGGCGCGCGCTTTCAATCGAAAACAAAGCGCGGAACCGACGCTCACGGCTCTGCCCACTGGGCGACGAAGAACGAGATCCAAGCCACCGGACTGATCGGCAACTCGGACGGCGTGTACGTCGGCGCATGGAAAGACGCGCACAACGGCACCGTTCATTATCTTCGCGATGACGGACCGGCGCACGTGCTGGCATTTGCGCCGACGCGTTCGGGCAAAGGCGTCGGCTTGGTGCTTCCCACGCTGCTTTCATGGCCGCACTCGGTCGTCGTTCACGACATCAAAGGCGAGAATTATGCGTTGACGGCGGGATGGCGCGGGCGCGATTTGCGCAGCCGCATCCTCAAATTCGAAGCGACGTCGATCGACGGCACGTCCTGCAAATTCAATCCGCTTTCTGGAAGTGCGTCTTCGCACGCCTTACGAAGTGCAGGACGTTCAGAACATCGTGAACATGCTCGTCGATCCGGATGGAAAAGGCGCCGAAGGCGACGACGCGCATTGGATTGTCTCGGCTTCGGCGATGCTGACGGGGATCGTGCTGCACGTGCTGTACGCCGAGCCACAGCCGTCGCTTGGAACCGTTGCGGCGCTTCTCTCGAGCCCCATGTTCGAATCCACCGCGCAAATGTTCGAGTACATGCTGAACACGGCGCACGATCCGAACCTGGAGTGCAATTGGAAAGACGCTTCGGGGCAGCCCACGGCGACGCATCCCGTCGTCGCGATGGCGGCGCGCGACATGCTGAACAAGGGCCCGGAAGAAGGCGGCAGCATCCTCTCCACCGCGATTCGATTTTTGACGCTGTTTCGGGATCCGATCGTTGCAAATAACGTTGCTTCGAGCGATTTCACGGTACGCGACCTGATGCACGACGATCGTCCGCTCAGCCTGTACCTGGTCATCCCGCCTTCGGACATGGATCGGCTCAAGCCGCTCACGCGCCTGATCTTCAATCAGATTCTTCGCGCGCTGACGTCGGAGATGAAGTTCGAGGGCGGCCGCAGCGTTGCCGGCTACAAACACCGGTTGCTGATGATGATCGACGAGTTCCCTCGCTCGGGCGGTTGGAGATCCTGCAAAACGCCCTGGCTTACATGGCCGGGTACGGCATCAAAGGCTACCTGATCACGCAAGACGTCGCGCAACTGCAAGCCGCGTACGGCGGCGCGAACTCCACGGAAACGATTCAAGCCAATTGTCACGTGCAAGTGGCCTATGCTCCAAACAAGATCGAAACGATGGAGTCTGCTCTCCAAGATGGCCGGCCAGTCGACCGTGCGCACGGAACAGCGCAGTTATTCCGGCGGAAGATTCGGCTGGCGCAGCAACGTCCAGGTAAGCGTCGCCGAGACGGAGCGTCCGCTGCTTACGCCCGACGAAGCGCGGCGATTGCCGCCCGACGACGCGCTCATCTTCGTCGCCGGACACGCGCCGATTTACGGCCGCAAGATCAAGTACTACGAAGACGGCGTCTTTTCGGAGCGCGCCAAGGTCGAACTCGAGGCGCTCCATGCTTAGCACAATGACAGCGAGCGAAGAGCGCGCCAAGCGGCTTCACGAAAAACTGGAGCGCGAACTCGGCCAGACGATCATGACGTCGCTTGCGGATCCGAAGATCGTCGAAATCATGCTGAACGCCGACGGCGCGCTGTGGATTGACGCACTCGGCGAAGGCATGCGCTGCACGGGCGATCGCATGAGCGAACTGCAGGCCGAGAATCTCTTGCGCACGATAGCGTCGGCGCTTGACGTCGTGGTAAACGGCGATCATCCGGTTTTGGAAGGCGAGCTGCCAATCGACGGAAGCCGTTTCGCCGGCGTCCTTCCTCCGGTCTCGAGCCGCCCGGTGTTCTCGATCCGCAAGCGCGCCGGCTTGATATTCACGTTGGCGGACTACGTCAAGAGCGGAATTTGTACCGAAGCGCAAGCTCAAATCTTGCGCGAGGCGGTGCGCGCGCGCGAAAACGTGCTCGTCGTCGGCTCGACCGGCTCCGGTAAAACGACGCTCGCCAACGCATTATTGGATGAGATAAGCAAGACCCATGCAGACCAGCGCATCGTGATCATCGAGGATACTGCCGAGCTGCAGTGCAGCGCGCCGAATTACGTGACGCTCAAAACGAGCGACGGCGTCGACATGACCCGGCTTCTGCGCACCACCTTGCGGCTCCGTCCCGATCGGATCGTGGTCGGCGAAGTCCGCGGCGCCGAAGCGCTCGCGCTGCTCAAGGCATGGAACACCGGACATCCCGGCGGCGTGGCTACGGTTCACGCCAACAATGCGGTCGCCGGGCTCGTGCGCATGGAGCAACTGATCGCCGAAGCCAACGTGCCGGCGCAGCCGCAACTGATCGCTGAAGCCGTCGACGTGCTCGTCTCAATCGTGCGCACGCCGTCTGGGCGCCGCATCAATGAAATCGTCCGCGTAAACGGCTACTCGCCGGATCGCGGTTACGACATCATCCCATCGCTAACGCAACTCTAGGAGGTTCAAAAACAATGTCTCGCATCATCAAGTACTTCAAGGCGGTCACGCCGATCACGGCAATCGCCATGTTCATTAACACGCTTCCGGCCCAAGCCGCTTCCGGCGGCGGCGGACTGCCTTGGGAAGGCCCGCTCTCGACGATTCAAGCCAGTCTGACGGGGCCCGTGGCAACTGCAATCGCAGTGATTTCACTCTTCGCCGCCGGCGCCGCGCTCGTGTTCGGCGACGAAATGAGCAACTTCGTTCGCCGCGTGCTGATCGGCGTGATGGCTCTCGCGCTGCTCATCGCCGGAAGCCACTTTCTCAGCGGCATCGGCCTGTCGGGTTACACGATCTGATCCATGGCAACGCAACAGAACGCGCCGCGCAAGGTTGACGTCCATCTCGCGCTGATCCGGCCGCTGCTCATCATGGGCTGCGAACGCGAGCCGCTGCTCATCTCCGCCACGCTGGCGGCGACGCTGGTATTCGTGCTCGGGAAGATCGTGTTTGCAATCGTCGGGGTTGCGTTCTGGGTGCTCGCCGTCGCGGTCTTACAACGCATGGCCAAGGCCGATACCGAGATGAGCAAAGTGTACATCCGGCACACGCGTTACAAAACATTCTACGCCGCTCAATCGTCTTTTGCGGCGATCGAGCCAAACATCAAAAAGCAACAGTAAGCGAGGATTTCGATGTTACGACTGCGGGAATTCCGCGACCGTGCGAAAGCGTTACCAGATCTGCTGAACTATGCCGCGCTGATCGACGACGGCGTCGTTTTGAATAAGGACGGCAGCCTCATGGCGGCTTGGGAATATCGCGGCGAAGATCTCGACTCGGCCGCGCCGATGGAATTGGCGGCGGTCTCGGCCCGCGTCAACAAGGCGTTCCTGCGTTTGGGCAGCGGGTGGATGATCCACGTCGACGCCGTGCGCATTCCGGCCAACAACTACCCGGCCGAGGGCAAATTCCCCGATCGGACGACCGCCCTCATCGACGCCGAACGGCGCTCTCAATACCAAGCCGAGGGCGCGCATTATGAAACGTCCTTCATCATGACCGTCACTTATCTGCCGCCGGCCGACGTCGAAGGCAAGGTGCAAAATTTCCTAATCGAAGGCGACGAAAAGCATCCCAGCGGCGATGCGGCGCTGAACCGCACGCTGGAGAATTTCCGGATCGGCGCGCGCGAGATAGAAGATCAACTCTCGGCGTCCCTGCACTTGCGCCGCCTGAAGAGCATTCGTTACCGCGATCAATGGGGCAACGAGCACCTTCGAGACGAGCTCCTCGAGCATCTCAACTACTGTCTTACCGGCGTGCGTCATCCCATGGAAGTGCCGGCGGTCCCGATGTACCTGGATGCGCACCTGGGGGGCAAGGATTTCTACGGCGGGCTCACGCCGCGCATCGGCGAGAAGCACATCCGCTGCATCGCGTTCACCGGTTTTCCGGGATCGAGCTTTCCCGGCATCCTGGACGGCTTGAACCGTATTCCCATGTGCTACCGGTGGTCGAATCGCTTCATCTTTCTGGACGACGGCATCGCCGAAAAGCAGCTCGACAAGTACCGCAAAAAATGGTTTCAAAAACGTAAATCGCTGGCGAACGTGCTGCGCGAACAATCGGGCGGCCAGGCGACGCACATCAACGCCGACGCCGATCGCATGGCGGGTGACGCAATCAACGCGCTCGCCGAACTCTCGAGCGGAGTCGTCAAGTTCGGGTACTACACCGGCGTTCTGGTGTTGATGGAGGACGACGCCGAACGCGCGGATCTGGCAGCGCGCGACGTCGTTAAACTTATCAATCATTCCGGCTTTACCGCGCAAGTGGAAACCGTCAATGCAATTGAAGCGTATCTGGGCTCGCTTCCCGGACACGGGTACGCGAACGTTCGGCGCCCCCTGATGCACACGCTCAACCTTGCGGATTTTCTTCCGCTCACGAGCGTTTGGTCCGGGTTTTCCGGCAACCCGTCGCCGTATTATCCAAAAGGGAGTCCCCCGCTCGCGTATGCGGCGACGGGCGGCGCGACGCCGTTCCGGCTGAATCTGCATGTCGGCGACGTCGGGCATACGCTGATCCTCGGGCCTACGGGCGCCGGCAAATCCACGCTGCTCGGCTTTCTGATGGCCTCGCATTTCCGCTACGAAAAGGCGCAGATATTCGCTTTCGACATCGGTAACTCGGCGTTCGCGCTGGCGCATGCTTCGGGCGGCGACCACTACGAGATCGCCGGCGAGCACAGCGATCTGGCGTTTTATCCGCTCGCCGATATCGACAGCCCGAACGAACGTACCTGGGCGGCGGACTGGCTGGAAACGCTCTTCGCGCTGCAAGGCGTCGTGATGACTCCCGGTCTGCGCAAAGACGTCCATCGCGCGCTGGAGCTGCTCGCGCAAAGCCCCAAACGCACGCTGACTGATTTGGCGCACACGCTTTCCGAACCCGAACTGCGCGGCGCGATAGCGCACTATACGCTGTCCGGCAGCTTAGGAACGCTGCTCGACGCCGACCGCGACGGCCTGCGCGAGAACATCTTCCAAGTCTTCGAGATGCAAAACTTGATGGCGCTCGGAGAGAAGAACGCCGTTCCGGTGTTGCTTTATCTGTTCCACCGGATCGAAAAACGGCTTCACGGTGAACCGACGCTGCTCGTGCTCGACGAGGCGTGGCTCATGCTGAACTCTCCGATCTTCCGCGACAAGATTCGCGAGTGGCTCAAGACGATGCGCAAGAACAATGCGGCCGTCGTCTTCGCCACGCAAAGCATCAGCGACGTCATGCGCTCGGAGATTCGCGACGTCATCGTCGAGTCGTGCCCGACCAAGATCTTTTTGCCGAACCTGGAGGCACGCAATGAGTTTGCCACCACGGCATATGCCTCGATGGGCCTGACGGACCGGCAGATCGAGATTCTCTCGCAGTTGATTCCCAAACGCCAGTATTTCTACGTAAGTCCTCTCGGCCGGCGCGTGTTCGAACTCGGTCTCGGACCGGTTGCGCTGAGTTTCATCGGCGCGAGCGGACGCGAGGACATCGCAGCGATTCGTTCCCTCATCGCGGAGTCGCCGAACTCGTGGCCGGCAAAATGGCTGGCGGCGCGCGGGCGCAACGATTGGGCCAATGCATGGCTGCGTCTCGGCGAACGCCTGGAGGCCGTTTCGTGAAGCGCTATTTCAAACATCTGCTGATCACCACGCCGCTGGCGCTCTTGGCGTACGCCGTCATCGCAGTCGTCGAGCCGGGCGCCGTGCACGCGCAAAGCGTTCTAGGCGCCTGCCCCAACAACACGGGCCTGAACGTTCTGCCGCAGGTTTTCTGCAACGTAAGCCTCCAGTGGCTGACGAACGGCTTCGCCGCGGCCAGGTATTTCTTTACGGCGCTCGTCGTCATCGAGTTCGCGTGGAGCGCGATTCTCTGGGTCTTCCAAAAAGAAAGCATGGGCGAGTTGCTCTCGGCGCTCGTCCTCAAAGTGATGGGCGTCTCGTTTTTCTACGGGCTCATCGCGCTCGGCTTCGGACAAGCCTGGATTCCGGCGATCATCAACGGCTTCATTGGACAAGCGGGGCAGGTGACAGGCGACATGAACGTCCCGCTGGACCCGCAGTCGATCTTCTACATCGGCATCAACATGTGCAATGCGGTCTTCAGCTATTTGCCGCAGGGCGACTTCTACTTCAACGTTCTAAATTGGAATCAGTCGATTTCGGACGACTTGACGATCGCGTTTTGCATGCTCGTCAGCGTAGTCTTCGCCTCGATCGTCTGCTTTGCGCTCTTTACCGCGTTTCTCATCGCGGCGGGTCAACTGATCATGACGCTGATCGAAGCGTACGTCATGGTCGGCGGCGGTGCGATCTTCTTGGGCTTTGCGGGAAGCCGCTGGACCATGAACTTCGCCGAGAAGTGGATCGGCTATGCCATTTCGATCGGCGTGAAGCTTTTCGTAACGTATCTGATTATCGACCTCGGACTCTCGCTCTTCCCGAGCGGCCAGCCGGGCACGGTCATCTGCCCGCAAAACGGCGGCGGAAACGACCCGAGCGGCATGTGCGGCTATCTCCACGGAATCGGCGGCACCGTTTTCCAGCACGCCTCGGATATTAATGGTCTCGGCGGCGTCATCGTGAACTATTTGATCGTCGCAGCGACCGCCATCATCTTCATGATGCTGATGACGCGCTTGCCGAGTCTTGCCGCATCGATGCTCAACGGATCGCCGAGTCTCTCGTTCGGCAGCATGGTCTCGGCGTTCCAAACCGTCGGTAACGCCGTCGTCGGTACTGTGGGCGCCGTCGTCAACACCGCTCAAACAGTTGCGCAAGAAGGCGCGTTGGCCGTCGCCGACGCTGCAATGCTCGCGGGCGGAGCCGCGGGCGGCGGTGCGGGCGGCGAAGGCGGAGCCGGTGGTGCCGGCGGCGCAGGCGGTGCCGGCGCTTCGGCTGCAGGCGGCGGGGGAGCGGAGAGCGCCGCAAGTGCCGGCAGCGCGGACGCTGCATCCAGTTCCGGGAGCGCTTCAAGTCCCGGTTCATCTTCGGCGAGCGGCGGTTCCGCATCGTCTTCGCCGGTCAACGGCGTTCCGGTTCTCGGTCATGCATTCAACGCGGCGACCGCGACGGTTTCCGGAACAGCACAAGCCGCAATGGCGGCGGCATCACCCATCACTAGCCTCGAGCAGCACGAAGGCGGCGGCGGAGGCACTGCCCAGATTGGATTGAGGATACACGAATAATGAAACTCCGAATTAATCACCGGCAGCCCGCTGCTGCCGTCATGCAAGAGGTGGAGTCGCCGTTCATCGCCGCGCGCCGCGAATGGAACGAGCGGTACGGCGACTACATCGCCCAAGCAAAGAATTGGCGGCTCGCCGCGATTCTCTCGCTGGCAATCTCCGCGATACTCGCGCTGGGCGCGATGTGGCTCGCGGCACAGACAAAATTCGTGCCGTACGTCGTCGAAGTCGACAAGCTCGGAGGAGCCGTAGCCGTAGGGCCTGCCGATCGGGCTTTCACGCCCGATCAGCGAATCATTCGCGCGCAGCTCGCGCAGTGGATCTCGGACGCTCGATCGGTCAGTTCCGATCCGGTTGCCGAGCGCGCCGCGCTCACGCGGGTGTACGGCATGGTTGCCGTGAGCGCGAAGCCGTATCTCGACGATTGGTACCGCGGGCACTCGCCGTTCGAAGAAGGCGGCAAGAACACGGTCAACGTGAACGTCGACGCGGTCTTGCCGCAAAGCGATAAGACGTACCAACTTCAATGGACTGAAGAACAGCGCTCGCTCGACAACACGCGCGTCACGACGACTCATTGGATCGCGAACGTTACCGTCGGAGTCAATCCGCCGACCGATGAAGCGACGATCCTGCACAATCCCACCGGACTCTACGTTACCGATCTGAGCTGGACGCAGCGGATCTAATTGAGGACTACGATCATGAAGCGATATCTTTCGATACTGGCGGCAGCGGCCGTAATCGCTGCCGCTCCGCTCGCGGCCTACGCGCACCCGATAATGGGCAGCGACGGCGTCCTGCGCTTTCCGTTCGAGGACCGGGTGGCTCCCGCGCTCTTCTGCCGGCCGCTGTACGTTTGCGACATCGTGCTGGAACCCGGTGAGAGCGTGATCAACGTGGCGATCGGCGACTCGACGCGCTGGCTGGTTTCGCCCGCGACAAGCGGAACGGTCAACTCTACCCCGCACATTTTGATCAAGCCGACCCAAGCGAACCTCTCGACCGACCTCATCGTCACGACGACGAAGCGCGCGTACTATCTGGATCTTCATTCGGCGAACGTCAAACCGATGATCCGCGTAGGCTTCACCTATCCGCAAGCGTTGGATGCAACCCACGAGAACGCGAGCGCTCCCGCTATGGCCAACATGGCGATGGGGGCCGGACCGGTCGCACCGCTGGACTTCAAATATCAGAGCACGGGCGCGCACGAGTTGTATCCCGTCACCGTTTATAACGACGGAAAGCACACGTACATTCGGCTGGACCCGAACATTCAGGCGCTGCCGGTGCTGTTCCAAGTCGGACCGGACGGCGACCAACTCGTAAACTATCGCGTGAAAGACGGCGACGAGTACATCGTCGACGCGGTTCCCAATCGCATCGCTTTGGTTCTCGGAAGCGGCAAGAACATGCTGCGCGCCGAGGTCTTCCGCAAGCAATAAGGAGTACGATCATGTCAGGAATTATCGACGGCAAACCCAAGGCGCCCGAATCACCGGCCGTTGCAACGCCGCTGGCTGCCGGCGGACTGAAAGGAAAAGTCACCGGCGTAACGCGCATGAGCTCGCGCGCCGGATTCATCGCGATCGCCGCGCTGGCCGTAATCGTCTTCGCGATCTTTTACGGCGTCACGTCCAATACCGCACACTCGAATTCGAACCGCGTTGCGGCGGCGGAGCCGACACCGCAAGCAATCTCGACGGACGTGCCGATTATCGACGACATCCCGGGCGCCAACGCCGGAGCAGCGCCGGCCGATCCTCGCGGGAACGGCTCGCGCGACAACGAACCGCACCGGCCGGCAAGGGGACAATCGCCGCAACAGGAGCAGGCCGAACAAGCGCAGCAGGCCGCGCAGGCTCAGCAAACCGGGCAACAGCAACCGGCTGGGCAAAACCAGGCTCCGCCCCAATTGCAAAGTGCGCCGCAAGTGCAAGCGGCTGCACAGATTCAGAATGCGGCGGCCATGGCGCAAGCGATGCTTCCGCAGCAGCCTACAGCGGCCGAAATGCGCTCGCAGCAAGCCGCAGAGCTGGCAATGGTGAAACGGTCGCAGCAGGATCAAGTCGCAGAGGTCGAGCGCAACGCACGGCAGTCGTCAATCCTGATCGGCGGCGCCGCATCGAATGCAGCGCCGGCGACTGCGTCCACTCCCGCAAGCTCCCAGACGCAAGATGCATCACCGTACGTCGTGCAAGAGGGCTCCGTCATTCCGGCAACGCTGCTGACCGGGCTCAATTCCGATTTGCCGGGAACGGTGATTGCGATGGTCAATCACGACGTCTATGACTCTCAGACCGGGAAATACCGGTTGATTCCAGCCGGCTCCAAGCTCGTCGGACGCTTCGAATCGCAAGTCGTCCAGGGACAGAGCCGCGTGATGGTCGGGTGGAACCGGATCCTTTATCCGAATGGAACGTCGGTCGACATCAGCGGCGCCGAAGGTGCCGATGCGGCCGGCTACTCCGGCTTCACCGGAAAAGTCGACAAGCACACGAATATTTTCAATACCATCTTGAGCAGCATTATCGGCATCGGCACCGCGATCGTCTCGCAACCGCGCGTCGTCATCGCCGGGCCCGTCGGCGGAGCCGTGGTCATGCAGCCCTCAGTCGGACAGCAAGCGGCGACTCAAGCCGGGCAGCAGGCTTCAACAGCAGATCTCGCAATCGAACAACGCGAGCGGCCAGCAGCGTCCGACGATCGAGGTACGACCCGGGTACATCTTCAACATCTTGGTGAACCACGATCTCGTCCTGGCGGCACCGTACGAAAATTGAATGCTCCACAGATGCGCCGAATCGGCCGGAGCGGCGCGCTCGTTCTGGCGATTGCCGCGCTAGCCGACGGCATGATGGTTGGAGCGCATGCCCTGGGCCTGCGCCTCAACACGACGCCGAGCATGCCGATGGGGATCTATCGCGTGCAGCCGGCTGGAGGCGCACAACTGCAACGGGGGACAATCGTTGCAATCTGTCCGTCCAGACGCGCACTGGCGGTCGCGATTCCGCGCCGCTACTTGATGCCGGGACACTGCGCCGGGAACGTCGAGCCTTTACTGAAACACGTCGCCGCCGTTGCCGGAGATCGCGTAGAGGTGTCCGACGCCGGCGTCGTGGTTAACGGTACGCCGCTGCCGAACAGCGTTCGTCTGCAAAGCGACTGCGCGGGACGTTCGCTTCCGCGAATTCCGTCCGGGCGCTACGTCATTCCCAACGGCGAGGTTTGGCTTTATGCGCCGGTGGCGCGCAGTTGGGATTCCCGCTATTTCGGTCCCACGCCGGCCGCGAACGTCGTCGGCATAGCGACGTCTATTCTAACGATAAGCCGGACAGCAACTTGCTAACTACCCGACTGCGGCTGTAGGGCGCGGGTTATGTGGTAGGTGCGTTTACGGGGCTGTCTTTTCAATGACGAAGGCCGGTTCAATCAAGATCCTTTAGTCCTTCAAAAGCTCCGGCGATGCCCACTACCCGCTTGCAGGGCAATCCGGCGGCGTCTACGGGCTGGGAGCGGTCTTCGCCGTTACATTGAACGGTGAGGAGCACGTCGTCATAGTTTTTCGGGAAAGAACGGCGACAGTGCGTCTTCATTCGATATCCCGATCATCGTGAAAGGCGTCTTATACGGCGTAACCTACGCCGGCGGTAAGTACGGAAAGGGTATGCTCTACAGCCTTACGACGAACGGCGTAGAACATATCTTACATGCCTTCGGAAACGATTCCGATGGTGCGTATCCGGTCGGCTTGCGCAATGTTAATGGGCGCTAAGGCTCTCTTAGGCAGCCGCGGCATCCACGTCGGCCGCGCCGTTCAGCAATTCCGCGAGCTCGTTCAGAACTGCCTCGACGATCGGATGATCGGAGCCCAGTTCGTTTTCGTAAATCTCCAGGGCGCGGCGATGCAGGTTGGCGGCTTCGGCATGGCGGTTCGTATCCCGCAAGAGACTTCGCAAGCGCGTTGAGATTTGCTGCGACGTGCGGATCCCGTTCTTCTTTCGAGCGTTCCGCTATGGCCAAACCCAGCCGAAGAAGCTTTTCCGAGTCGAGGAATGCCGCGCGCTTAGCGAGGTAGTTGCCGCAAGCGTTTGCCAGTCGCGCGCCCGGCGCGAACCCGCTCCCGGCATCGAGTGAAGCGAGCGCCGCGCGTCCGTGCGGTAACAGCCGTTCACACAAACGCCAGGTCGCAAAGTCGACCGGCGGAAACGCAGATTCGACGGCGCCGACTGCGCTTTGAATCCACGGCTGCGGATCGCTGCCTGCAAACCTGCGAGCCGCCTGCTGAACGAGCGGATGCATCCGGTAGCTGCGCGTCTCCGGTGAAAAGACGAGCAGCGAAAAACGGTGGAGCGCGCCGAGCGCGTCATCGGTGTGGGCCGCGCTGGCGATGCAGGATCGCAAATCCAGCGCCGGCGTTTGGGTTCCCAGGCCCGGCGCAAGACTGCCTGCATAAATTTCCGGCGGTTGCACGAAGAGTTCTTCGGCAATCGCATCCGGCGCGAAAAACGACGAGAGTACCAGCAATGCCGCGGCGCCGGGAGCCTCTTCTTCGGCCCGCACGATCGCCTCGCAGAACGTGGCCAAAACGGCTTGCTGGTAGTCGGCTCCGCGCGGAGCGATTGCCAGATGATCGCCGATACGACCCAGGTACCGGCGGGCGGTCACGTTCGGCGTCGCGCGCAAGTATGCCGCGGCGTGCGCGACGGCAAGTGGAAAACATTCGAGCCGGCGAGCAATCTCTTCGGCTTCGGCCGCGCCGATGTCGGCGCGTCCAATCTCGCGACACAAATAATTTACCGTCTCTTCGACACGCCACGTGTCCAACCAGATCGGACAGACGTCGCCGCTCCAGGCGGAGTATCGTGAGGTCACGATAACATGCGCGCCGGAAGCGGCCCATTCGCGCAGGAGCCTATCGTCGTGAACGTTATCGTAGATCAGCAGCGCCGGTTTGCCGAACGTATCTAATTCGTTTGCGATCACTTGTGCGGCAGCGGCTCGGCGATCGCCGGCTTTTTCCAGGTCCGGAACGATCTGCGAACCCAGGCGGACGAGTCCTTCGATGATGCCGGCTTCGTCCTCGGCATTAAGGGACCAAATAACGCTATAACGATCGCGATTGCGCCGCGCGTATTCACGAGCGATCGCGGATTTTCCGATTCCGCCTAGTCCGTGAACGACGGCAATCTTGCCTTGATTCCATAACGCATGTTCGATGGCGCTCAGTTCGTCCTCACGGCCGGTGAAACTCGGCGTGATGCGAACGGCGTCCGTTCCCACGATCGACTCCGGCCGCTGCCGGGGCGCGGCGCCCTGCAGTTCGTCCGCCGATGCGGCGCGGCGATATTCAGCGGTGGTTTCGGCCATGGGAGAAACGCCGAGCTCTTCTTCGAGGCGTTTTGCGAATTCCTGATACGTCGAGAGCGCGCCCGCCCGATCGCCGCTCGCGTGACGCAGCGCAATGAGCGCACGGATCCCGTCCTCGCGCCAGGGATCCACGGCGAGCAATTTTTTCGTGTACGCAATTGCTTCGCCGAAGTTACCGCGTTCGCGGTTTACGGAGACGAGGTTGAGCAGCAGCTCGATCTGACGCTCGCGGAAGCGATCGCGATGCTCCGAAAGCCACTCGTCCTCGAAGCCTTCAAGCAGTTCGCCCCGATACAAGGCAACCGCATCGGCAGCCGTCGACGGTTCGGCGCTGCACTTGCGGAACGCCGTGAGGTCGCACCATGCCGGCGCGTTGGGGTTCCACCGAACGGTCCGTTTGTCCGAAAGTATCCAGGGCGCGTCCGCGGGCGCCGGGGGTAGCGCGTCGTTGACTAAGTAGTAGAGGTGGCGGCGCAAATCGGCGCGGGCGTCGCTCTCCGTGTGGTCGGGCCAGAGGGCGAAGGCGACCGCGTCGCGGGAGAGCGCCGTATCGGAATGGACGAGCAAGTAAGCCAGGAGGGACAAGGCGCGCTGCGGTGCCTTGAACTTCAAGGGCGCATTCCCGTCGCTCAGATGAGCCCGGCCAAAAAGATGGATCCGGACGTTTGGATAGTCGATCAACGCTGCCCCCCGTGCGCACGGCCCAGGCCGTGCTTCTGCTCTAGGGAGATCCTAGCCGGGCGAGGGGCGGCCCGACATCGACACCCGCACAGTTAGCCGATACAGTTCATCCGGCGCGCGCCTCGCGCCGAAGTCCGTGAAAGGCTTGCCATACCGTGGCAATCAGCCCGTCCTCGGCCGCCATGGGAATGCCGATGCGGTTGAAATGCATATGGAGCAAGCTGGCGCAAAGCTCGTCCGAATCGACGGCGAGGCGCCCCTCTCTTCTTTTCGCCATTCCGGAGGATCGGTCAGCATCCCGCGAATTCGCCGGACGCGAGGCCATTGAACGTTACGGGCCGCGCGCGCGATTTCCCGATTGCGCTCCATCCAACGATCGCCGTCAAAATGTTCGAACCATTGCTGGAGGAAAGCGCCGGCGAAAAGGAGCGACGCGGTGACGCGCGACTCCCAAGTCAACGCGGGAGCGGAAGCGATAAACTCCAGCGCACGTCCGCTGTCGACGTGAAAGAGTTGCTCTGCGAGCGGCATCGCAGCCGCGCCGCCGTAGCGTTCCAGCTCCGGGATGTACGTATCCAACGCGTAGCGCGGTATCAGACCGCGACCGACCAAGGCCGTCAAAGCGCCGGCGAGCCCTGCCAGCAACGCTTTGCCATCGCCCGGCGTGTGGAATCGAATGCGCAGATGTGGTTGGGGGTCGGCATAGCGCAGAAAGAACCAACGGTCGATGGAGGCTCCGTTCAAAGACGCAAACAGCAGCGGAATCGATCGGATCAGCCCATCGATCTCCGATGCCGGGCAGTAAAGTTTCGCAAACGCCCACTCACTTCCCGGAGCAAAGGATTCCGCCGGGCCCGTTTCGGTGAACGCGGCGCTGCGGGCGGGGCGCGGCGCGGCCTGCGGCGCAATACCGGCGACGAACTCGTGCAAATAGCGCTCGCCGTCCTTAGCGAGCCAGAGGTGATCGAAGTCGGGAAACATCTCTTCCAACCGCAGCTTGGACCCGATTGGATAGCCGTCGTTGCCTGAACCCATTTGATCGCGAATCAATTCAACCGATACGGGCGAGTCGAGATCCAAAAGCAGGCTCGAGATCCCGTTCCACGAGATAGACCCATCGCGGCACGTTCCAGCTTTCGCGCCAGTGCTGCAGGAACCGGTTCAAATCGTCTTTATGCGCGAACAGTTCTTCTCTCGTGAGCGTCCATACGGCCGGAGCGAGCACGAGCCTTTCATAGCGGACGCGCGGAGTGAACGGCATTTGAGCGGCGAAACCCCATGACCACAAGCGCGGAAGAACGTGATCTTGTTTTCCGATCATCGAAAGCAGCCGCATGTGGGGCGGCCCGAAGTAGGTCACCTGCAGCATGTAACTTTCTTTAATGAGCAGCCTGCGTTTGAGCGTGCGCGAATATGCGACGAATCGCGTACCTTCCAGGCCAATCAGAATATCGCGCGGCTCGATGCGGACGACACCGGCGGGCAATCGCTCGCGCCGGCCGGCCACGGCATAGCCGCTCGCAGGCACTTGCAGCAAACCGGCATAGTGCTGATCGTGCGGCGTGAATACGAGTTCGACCGGAAGCGGCGCATTGGGATCGGCGTCCGAGGACTCTTGAAGTGCGCCCGCGTCGATGTCGAGCGCTTCGGCAAACCGGTGGACCGTTTTATACGTGCCGTCCGTGGCCAGTCCGTGAACGGGACGAATCAGATAATTTCCCTCATCGAGATCCGCCCGATCCTTCGCCGCGATTTGAAAACCGATCTCGCAGCCGTTCGTGCACGATGAACTCTCGGGCTGCAATCCGAGAGGCTGCAGATCTTGCCGCTTCAGCACGGCCTCTCGGCATCCGTCACGCAGTGCGCGGGCGATCAGGCGGGCTCGCAGATCGTCCTTTACTGCATCCGGCGCATCGGGCAGGTCCATCGGATCGTCCGGTGCTCCGATTCCGGAATCGGGGTCGACGAGTTCGAGCAGCGGTATGCGCCTGGAGTCGCCTTCGTAGCGCTCCATGAATTTGGACCGATATTTGGCGAGTACCCGGGGACGCGCATTTGCAGTCATCAATGAAGCAAGAACGCTTGCGTCGGAGATCACTCGTTCCCCGAGCGCTCCTTCAAATGACTGAATCATGTTGACTTGCGTGCCGGCCGGAACGCGGGCAGCGAAAATTTCAGTTGCGGCTTGCGGCGCTCGTTCGGGCGGTTCGCAGCCGGAAGGCCGCGTAAAAATCAGACACCCGATATCGAGCAGCTTGTTTGTAGAGCTGTTCGGCGGCAGCCGGCGGCATTTGCAGCCTGTCGCACAAGGCGGTGCGCAGATCGCGCAGCGGCCGGTCGATCGACGCGATCCGCAATATCTCCTCGAGCTGAGCCGACCAGCGAACGTTGAGCGGTTCGTAGTGCAGAATAACCGGATCGGCCGTATCCAAGCCTCGACGCAGCCGCTCGGGGTGCCGTATGTGCAGCCGGTCGCCCCGCAAGACCAGCAAATCATTGGCGACGACCGGCAGATCTTCGCGTAACGTCCGATCGCTTTCACTTGCCGCCAGTGCTGCATGCGTTTGGGCCGGATCGGTCGCCACGAATAGTTCGGGCGCCCGCGACGAAAGCTGCAACGTGGACGCGGGTCCTTGCTGCACAACACCCGTGCCGGCAAACAGGCCGAACGGCGTGCTGCGGGTCGCCATCCGAAGCGCATAGGCGAGGGCCTTCAGCGGCGCGCGTTTCTTCTTTGCGGCGCCGCCGCGGCTCCACCTTTTGAGGCTTTCATGCAAGCTCGGCGACGCCAGAGCGATCGCCGCATCGAACAGTCCGGACTCGCGCAGCAGATCGCGCGTTGCCTCAAGCGGATCCGCCGCAGCGAAAATGTCGCGCGCAACGCGTGCCGGGAACATCGGAACCCGTCCGGTCAGCAGCACGATCCGGTTCTTGCGCATCTAAGGACCGACCACCGTCACGCTTCCGCGCATGTACGGATGCGGTTCACAGTAATAGTCGTACCGGCCGGCCTTGTGAAAGGTCGTCGTCCAGGACTTGTGCCAGTCGATCGGTCCCGAATCGATCGATTCCGCCGCTTGCGCGGTCACGGTGTGCGCTTGTTCGTCCTCGTTGACGAACGTCACCGAATCACCGACGTGAACGCGCAGGTTTTCGGGATGGTAACTATAGTCCGCGATGTGTACGACGTAATGGTGGTGGTTCGACGCACCCGGAGCGGCCGCTAGGAGCAGCACCGCGGCGATGGACGAAAGAAGTATTTTCACGAACGATCCCTGCCTTTTCTTTTAAAGAGAGAACACGTAGAGTTTGCCGCCTCGAGGCACGTGCGCGGTCAATTGCGCAGCAGGCCCGCCGAAAGCCGCGAGTCCGCCGCCATATCCGCAGTAAACGGCCACGTACTGTTTACCGTCGACCATATACGTTACGGGCGGCGCAACGATTCCCGATTGGAGCTGCTGATGCCAGAGCACCTTACCGGTCTTTGCATCGAAGGCGTAGAAACGGCCGCCCGCATTTCCGCTAAATACCAGGCCGCTCGCTGTGTCGAGCACGCCGCCGGTCCAAGGATAATCGCTGGGGTGCGTCCACACTTTTCGCCCGGTCAGCGTGTCGATGGCGCTCAATTCGCCGAAACCGTGCGCACCGGGTTCTGCAACGGTCAGGGACACTTCGCCGAAATAGCCGAACCGTTCGCGTAAATTCCCCGTTCCGGTTACTTGCGCGCACAGGTGCAATATCGGAACGTACGCAAGTTTCGTCACCGGACTGTAGGCCATCGGATACCAGTTCTTGCCGCCGCCCGAACTAGGGCAGTCCAGCACCGTCTTGCCGACTTGCGGGTATTTTTGCGGATCCAGTATTGCCTTGCCTTGCGAGTCGTATCCGAGAATCGTGTTGTTCTTTACAAAGGGCCGAGCGTAAATGAGTTTGCCGCTTCGGCGATCGATGGCGAAGAAGTATCCGTTGCGATCCGCGTGCACGATTGCCGGAATACGGCGTCCGCCGCGCTGCAGTGTAACGAGCACCAGTTCGTTGACGCCGTCGTAATCCCAAGAATCGTGCGGCGTATATTGGTAATACCACTTCATCGCACCGTCCGACGGGTCGAGTGCGAGCAGCGAATCCGTAAAGAGGTTCGCGCCGGGACGCTTTCCGCCGAACCACGGACCCGGATTTCCGGTTCCCCAAAACAACGTGTTGGTCTGCGGATCGTATGAACCGGTAACCCACGTGTCGCCGCCGCCGCGTTTGTACGCACCAGCGGGCCAAGTATTTCCTCCGGGTTCGCCGGGCGACGGAACGGTCCATCGCTTCCATAACCGCCGGCCCGTCTGCGCGTCGAATGCCGCTATGAACCCACGCGCGCCGAATTCGCCTCCGGCCACTCCGGTGATAACGCGTCCGCCTACGACGAGCGGCGCGCCGGTGATGGCGTGATCTTTTCCGACCGCGACGACTTGACGGCTCCAGACGAGGCGACCGCTTTGCGCGTCGAGCGCGATCAAACGATCGTCGATCGTTCCGAGGAAAACATCGTTTCCATAGAGTGCTACACCGCGGTTGACGACGTCGCAGCAAACCGCGCGCAGCGCTTGCATGGAGATGTTCGGCACGTATTTCCAGAGTACGCGTCCGCCGGCTGCGTCCAGCGCGATCACGGTATCCATCGGCGTGGTGATGAACATCGTGCTCCCGTTGACCACAGGCGGAGATTCGTGCCCCTGCGGCAAGCCGGTTACGTACGTGAATGCGACGTGAAGCGATCGAACGTTGGAGGGAGTGATCCGAGTGAACGGCGCGTACGCGCGGCTGTCGTAAGAACGGCGATACATCAGCCATCCGTCGTCGCCGCCGGCCTCGAGAAGGCGAGCGTTGGTAACACTTGGATAGTCTTGATTCGCGCGGCCGTGGAGAGCCAACGGTCCCCAGAACAGTAAGACCAGAAAACCGCAGCAGAGCAGGAAGCGCCCTATCACTTTCAACGCACCGTCCCCCGGCCGCTGCGAATTTCGTAACGGATCGACCACGTGCGCGCAATCGGGACTCCGAGGAATTGAACGGATCCGCTCGTCGTGGGGGAAGCGGCAGCGAACGCCGGAGACGTAAACCTTCCGGCATCCTCGTTGAACAAGTTTTGCACCGAAAACACGATCGCTCCGTTATTGACGTTGAAACGAATGCCGGCCGAAGTACTACTGTACGCCGGCAAGTGCGCTGCGTTATTTGCGTCGACGAAAGCCGTTCCTACTCCAACGGTTACCGCCGGAGTGTGGTATGAGAATATCGCGCTCGCGCGATGCAGCGGCACGTTCCAGATTTGCGAGCCTGGGATCAGCGTTGAATTCTCGCCCGCAGGGAGCGCCGGCACGCCGGCAGCCGTCGCCGCATACGTCTCATAAGCCACGGCAAGATTGAAATTAGCGCCTAACGGCGAGTTGACGGAGGCGTACCATTCCTTGTCGACGCGCAGCGGCACGGTTACGTAGTGCATGAGATACAAATCGCTTGCGGTCAGCGGGCCACCGCCGCACAAGTAAGCGTATTGCTCGTTGAGTGCTTGCAAATAGCCGGACGGCAATGCGGCGCCCCCGGCCTGGGCGGCGACAACTAGCGCATCCTTCGTCGCGTCGTAAAATCCGCCGAGCGTGACGTTCGCCCTTCGCAGGCGTCGCGTTATCGCAGCCGTGACTCCCGCGCTGTGCGGGGGGTCGGGCGTGACCTGGCTCGGGCCGGAGGCGTAAGCGGCGTGCGAGCTGCAGTCGAAATCGGCAGCTCCGGGCACGGCAAGGCGGAGCGCCTGCGCGTAATACGTTTCGATGGTCTGTGTTTGCGCGGTATATGCGTCCCACTTTAAGCGCGTAGCGTTACTCCAAGCCGAACCTTCGATGGATGCATTGACGTGCGCAGCCGCGAATGCTCCGGTTCTCGCGCCGAACTGACCGTCCCGGTGACCGACGACGAACGGCCGGTGCGATTGTAACTCATTGAGGCCGTCGTTCCGGAGCTTTTCGAGACCGTTTCAAACGGCTGTGCGTACGCATCGGCTATCGTTTCGGTGTTGCTGAGCGAGAGCGTTGCGCTGTTTTGCCCGAAGCGCCGCGTAAAATTCAACATGTCGTAGCGTCCAGAGTATCCGAACCCGGTGTAGTCGGAATCGGCGTTCCTTCCGCCAGCGCATCGATGTCGTCATCGTCCGCCGAACCGGCATACGCGACGTGCAGCGCAGTCCAATCGTCACGTCCGCGCGTTTGCGCCGCGCGAATATAGCCGTCAAGCATTCGCGTCCGCTCGGTGTTGCCCGGGCCCGAACCTTCCGCAATCCCGCCGGGATCGACCAGCGAGAGTTGTGCGTTACGCCGGTCACTGCCCAGTGCCACTGCACTCACGCGAGCGCCGCCCAACCGGAATTCCACGTCCGCAGAGGCGGCCAGCTCGTGTTCGTTCGCCGAATGATCGTAGGCCGCTCCGCTTTGATCGAAAAACGTTTGGCCCGCAAGGGCGCCTTCGCCCAAGCGATCGGAGAGCACGAAGGCATAGTTCGGCCCCGTCAGCGTTCCTTTCAGCGCTTCATCGCCTTGCGATCCGCTCAGGATCGAGAGCTGCTGCTGCGGCGTGCCCGTCGGGCTTTGAAGATGAAGGTTCGGCGTAATCGAGCCGTCATCGGCTTGATCCGGAGTGAACGATTCGACGAGATCGCTTGGAACCGTAAAACGCGATTCCTGGCCTGTAGGGAGCGTGAGCGGCGTGCCGTTCAGTTCCAACGGTCCGGATCCGCCTTCGGATGCAGAGCGGTAATTCGGCACGAAATTCAGCGAATCGGTCACGCTGCCGCTGATGATTGCGGCGACGCTCGCGGTGTTCGTCTGCAGCGCCCGAGCGGGAGCTTGGCGACGACCGAATCAATCGTTCGCAGCCCGAACGTCAAATCGAGCGTCGGACTGTCGGCGACTTGTACCGGCGATGCGCCGTCTTTGCGCCGTGCAAAGATCGGAGTGCCTGCGACGGTTTCGACAGTCGCCCGCCCGTCGGATCCCGTGACGCCGATATATCGCTCGGCGTCGCGGTCCTTCGCGTAAATCGACGCCGCGGAAACGGGGTGGCCCGTCGCGTCGCGCACGAAGACTTGCACCGTCATCAGTTGCGGACTTTGAACCTGGCCTGCCGATGCGGTCCCGGCAAGAGAAGCTGCGAGAGCAACGGCGCTCAGCACGTAACAAAGAAGCCTAGCCATAGCAAGCGTTTTCGTTACGGCGATATCCCCAAATAGCCAGTGCACCGAAGAGCGTTGCGTAAATCGCCAACGTCACGAATGCCGTCACGGTCGAGGGGTCTCCGCCAACGGCCGACCACACCAGCTCGCCGTATTGACGGGTCGGGCTGAACGGTGAAATCGCAGCGACTACCGGCGGCAGAAACTGCGGCGGAAGCCACAGCCCGCCGATGAACGCAAGCGGCAAGTAGGTGAGATCGGTAATGGGCACCGACGTCTTCGGGCTGGTCCAGTAGCCGATTGAAAGGCCCATGACGCCGAAAACGCCTCCGCCAATCAGTAGTGCAACGGCAAACCGGAGCCAAGCGACGGCGGATAACGTAACGTGTCCGAGCAGAATCGCGCAAGCAATGACCAGCGCCGCCGTCGCGGTCGCGAAGATCAATGCGCAGACGAGGCGCGATGCGACACGCACGCCGGCGCCCAGCGGCAGCGTCCGAAGATATGAATCCAGACGGACGCGCGATCGTGCGCGATTCCGACGCCGAATTGAAAGAGCGCAACGCCGATTACCGCGAACACAGCGTACGATGCCAGCGCGTAACGAGCAGATCCGCGTTCTTCGAGTACGCCAATCCGAAGAATACGTAAAGCATCGTCGGAAGGGCAAGCGACGGAACGGAGTACGCCGGCACCCGCAGCAGTTCCAAAGTAGAAAATCGTGTATCGAGCCAAAAGTTTCTGAGCGTCTCACTCATGATGCCCTCCAACCATTCTCAAGAAGACGTCCTCGAGCGAAGGCGCGGCGATTTCGAGATCGCGATAAGGGATATTTCTCTAGAACAATTCGCGCACGACCGCGTCGGGGTCGGAAGTAACGATGCTGTACCGGTTTCCGGCGATCGTCGCATTGGCGATTGGCGCCGGAACGGTATCGCTGGTGAAGGAAACTTTGCGAGCGCCGGACTGCGCGGATCGCGGCGATCGGCGCGTCGTCAAGACGCGTCCACAGGACATGACTATCGCGCGCGAAGCCAACGCTTCGGCTTCCTGCAGGTAATGCGTCGTGAGCAGAACGGTTGTTCGGCTTGCGACGATTCGGAAATCGCATGCCACACGCGCGCGTCTTCTACGTCGAACTGGTTGTGGGCCGTCCAAGACGACGAGCTGCGTTTCCGGTAATGCGAGCGCCGAACTGAGCGCCGCTGCTCGCGCCGCTTAGGCCGCAACTTGGCGGCGCGCGAGTTTCGAAAGACGAAACGCTCGAGCAGCGCGCCGAGCGGCACAGGATTCCGCGCAGCGTCCAAACGTAGCCGGCGACTCGCAGACGTCATGGCGGCCGGCAGTCGTTGTTTTGCTGCGTAACCGATCAGACGCCGCGTGCGCATGGAAAGAGGCCGCTCTCCAAAGACGCGCACGTACCGCCGTCGAACGCCAGCTCCAGCACGCTGATCGTCGTTGTCTTACCGGCGCCGTTAGGTCCAGAAGCGCTACGCGTCTCCTGCTTTAATGTCGAACGAGACGTCCTTTACGGCGGCGGCTCCGCCGTAGGATTTGTGCAAATTGCGCACGGCGATGACTGTTTCAGTTTTGAGCGATATACACGGGATAGGTCCCCTTTCAGATTTAGGCGCGCGCTTTGCGCAAGCACGATCTCGTTATAGGTGACGTGCGCGACGATCGCCGCGCCCACCGAACGGTGAGCAGCGCAGCAGACGAAGACTAAGCCGTCGCCGGATGGTGCGACGCGCGCGGATTGACGACGCGTGCATCACGCAAATCCGGCGGTCGTCAGCAGCAGGGCAGCTGCGGACATGGCCGCGCAGTTCACGCCAGCCTCTCCAGATGATCTCTTCGGACGCCGCAACGACCGCAAGCGCCGTTCCGGTCAAGGCAAACTTTCGAAGCGTTGCGGCGTCCGCAAAGTATGGAGGCTTCGGAAGCCGCCGAACAACACGGCGTAGAGCGCCGCGCCCATCAGAGCGCCGAGCAACAGCAGCGGCAGATCCGAAGACATCCGTGCGGTTACGCTTGCGTCGATCGCCAAAATTGCGGCGGCGACGATCGCCTGCAGCACGAATCCGGCAAGTACGACGTTGCTCGTTGCGGCAGCATTACCGAACACATGCTACGCTGTAGATGATGCCTTCGTTGACGCGTCGTTGTTGAGCATCGCGTCGATGTCTTTTTCGTAAAAACGCCGAGCGGAAGCGCGCCAAGCCCAGCGATATCGCAGTCAGCAGAGCGTTTTGCGCAACATGGCCGGCCTCGAGGATCGTAAACGGTACGCGCGCAGGCGGTATTTGAGCGGCAGCGCCAAAACGCCGCACTTATCAGCAGAGTGATGGACGAGGTGTCAACGGCCTCCGGATAGATGCACGCTTCGGCCAGCTTGCGTAGGCGATCTCGGAGATTCGCACGAGACGGTGATCGGGCGAATCGTAGAAGTAATGCCGCACGGCAGGCCGTCGACGCGATGCACCGCGACGTAGTTGTCCAGCGGGAACAGCCGCCGCCGGAAGGCGCCGTGCGGAGAAGCTGCTGGCCGCACCGTTCTTGAGTTTGACGCGCTTGGTCACGCCGTAGGCCGAGACAAGATCGTCGCAACTTGCACGAGCGTTATCGGCTTGGAGAGAATGATTGACTTGACCTGCGCCGCTGCAAGAGGTCGCCGAGCGTCGTGTCCCCGATTCGGGCGCCGGCAGATCCACGGAGGAAGATGCCGGATTCGCTTCGAGGACCGCAGGGTGCTAATCAGCGCGTTCGGATTGGTCTGGATCAAGTATGCATTGGTTTGACGCAACGCGCGCGAACGGTAGAGGCTGGAGGCCTCGTGATAGCACTCGGCCGGATCGTCAAACAGTCTTCTGCGCGACGTCTTCACTGCCGTAAACCAGTTCGAGTGCGTTGATCGTTCTGTATTTCGTCATTTTCTCTGCCTATTAAGGAAAGGGATGCGGAAAATGGTTGATCTCGTGGGGGTCGAGCCGCCGTCCCAGTAAACCTTCGGACACGCCGCCGGTGTAGATGCGATCGATTCCAAGGAAACGGTGGGCGTGCTCGGAGTCTATCTGGCACAGCTCAGGACAGAACGCTCGCACAACGCGCAGACCGAGTTGCCGCAAGTCGGGGGCGGTGACGTCTACGGCGTAGACTTCCATTCCGCGCTGTCCCAAGCGGTTTACGATCGCGTCAATCTGCTCGCACACGGAGGGCCCGCTTACCGGCGGGACTTCCCTCACGTGCCGGCTCTGCGTCGCCGAGTCCATAAACGCCGACTCTTCGCCATGCGAGCCAAAAGCGTGCAGCGCCACATGGTCTTCGAAATCGCGGACTTGCGAAAAATCGCCGTCGGGCTCGGTCCAATCAGGATTGAGAAAGCGCATTTGCCGCGCCCAGGCATATGTCTGGAATGCTTCGCGCACCGCTTTGCCGGCAGCGTCGATCATGGTTCGCGCGCTCGCGGCGCCGGTCGCGAGTTGCACATAGCCGGTTTCGTCGCGCACGAGCGCCATCGCACTGGGCACGTCGCAGAAAGGCGACAAGTCTACGACGGTGTAGCGCAACCCCTTGACGTTATAGTACGTATCGTGATTGAGTTCCATCTCGGCAACTCCGGTACAATCGACGATCGGCATCGAGAGCCGCGTGTACCACATCAGCAAAAACGCGTCGCGTTCGACCAGTTCGTATAAGCCCGACAGCAGCGCCTCTTCAAACGTGGGCGCGCAGGCAACGCCGGAACTCGTGCTGTAGACTACGCGCGGCTCTTCCGGCCGGCGATGTTCGGGCAGATAGCAAAACGCCGAAGGGATCCAAACGGCCTCACCCGATCGCAGGTTGGTTCCACGCACCCAGTGCGCCGGCGTGTCGTCGTCGAAGGCGACGAACTTGTCGGTCGTTTCGTATTGCGCTTTCGAAAAGAAGTTCAAATGCGCGGTAGGCACATGCGGGCCTTCCAGCTCGCGCGCCGTCGAAAAGTGGAGTCTTCGAGCGGAACGTACGAGAGCGAGTACCGCTCTGCCGCCTCTCCAAGCGCAGCGGCCAACGCCCGGTCGCGGTGCGGATGAATTCCGCCGCTATACAGCGGAACCGAGGCGCCGATGGTCAACTGCGAATCCGCCGCCAAGCACGTG
This sequence comes from Vulcanimicrobiota bacterium, assembly GCA_963714015.1. Lineage (GTDB taxonomy): Bacteria > Vulcanimicrobiota > Vulcanimicrobiia > Vulcanimicrobiales > Vulcanimicrobiaceae > DASRDE01. The sequence continues at coordinate 411,010 of OY970223.1, forward strand.
ACGTGCCACATGCGCGGATCGCTGGGCTGGGCCATCATGTGAAAGCGCAGATGCGCGATGCCGGTATACGGCGAGAGCAATTTCTTGAGGACCGGCAGCGATTGCTCGAGCGGGGTCACGCCGCTGGGCCGCTTCAACGTATCCATGATTAGCTCTCGTACCAGGGCGACGGGGCGGCAACGTTCACGCGGCCGGAACATTCTGGACAGCGCGGTACGCGTAAGACGTCGTGCGATGAGATCCCGCGATCGCCGAGCGGCGCAAGCGAAATCAGCGTTCCGACCAGCGCTGGATCGGATGCACCGATCCAGCGCAACGCGTACGTGACGGCGAGGCCGGCAGCCATCATATCAATGGGCATGCATTGCTCGAACGCCGCCTCGGCTTCGTCGAGCTCAGATACTCCGCGGGGTACTTCACATTGGAAGCGCGCCGCAGTTGAAAGCAGGCGTAACACGCGGTTTCGCCCGGAACGAACAGCGGCCCGATTGCGGAGAACCGTCCATCGTATGGAAGAATCTGCAGCCACGGCTGCTTTTTGAGGATCGCGGCCTTGTTGATTTCCCGCAGGCGGCTCAACTCGCCCGTCGCCGGAGCGACGATTGCGAGATCGACTTCCTCGTCGTCAAAACTGGAGAAACTCGAGGTTTGCGCGCCCTCTATTCCGGAGCACAAGAGTCCCCGGAGAACCTCGCTCGCAGCATTGCTGGACCCTATGACGGAGATGCGCGCGCTTGCGAGGCGATCGCGGACGATTTCGGTCGAGCTTGCACCCCCGATCGATGAGAAGAAGACGGAAGTGCGCGTCAGCTTATCCTTTTCTGCGGGAAGCGTTCCGTCCATGAGCAGATCGTAGCGTTCCAGCAAACCGATCGCGGCATTGACGACCTGCGCATCGCTTCCGGAAATCGAAGCGATGTCTTCGACGCTGTGCCGCCCGTCCAGCACGGGCAGCAACTTTGGAAGGATCGCGCCGGCAGCGCGGCCCTTGAGGCAGATGACCGAGTCGCCGTAGTGGAAGATTACTTGGTCGTCATGCTTGTAGACGCGATACCAGGGTTTGAAGGCTTTGGTTGGCGCAATAGGATCCGTCACGTTATAACTCCTCGGTGAAACGGGGTATAAGAGAGCTGACACCCGGGCCCCGGGGGACGCGAGTTTGCCGCGATAATCGACAAACTTGTGCCCCCGGTTGAAGTGTGCTGCTTCCTAGAGAAGCGACACTTTGCAGGTTGTGGACGACGTGCACGTGCTGCTGGCAGCCAGACCCGTTGCATCTTCGTCACCGCCGATTTCGGTTACGCTTACGTCGAGCAGTTGGTCGATGTTCTCGGTGATTTGTTCCATGGTTTTCTCCTTCAGTTGTGTTGTGGGGTTTTTTACAGGCCGGACGCTCGGAGCGCGTTGATCCTGCATCTTATTGCGACAATTCCCACTGGTAGTTGATGGGAATGTCGGTGTACGTGTGCACGATTTCATGCACGTCGAAATGCGTAGCGCTAAAAGCGCCGTTGAGAAAAGCGAGTCGTCCGTTGACCTTGACGTCTTCGCCCACGGTGAATCCATGCGCGATCACGATGTTAGAGTACGTTCCCGATACCGTCAGGCTGGCGCGATCGCCGGCATTCTGCGAGACGACTTTGACCGGCACGTTTTTCCACTCGGTTTGCGAAACTTTGACCGGCACGACTGCGCTCCAGACGGCATGCGCAGGCTCTAAGGTTGGCGATATTCGTTCGCAGCACGAGCGGGATCGTGTTGTAAATCGTTACGATGTCGGACGGCGTTCCGGGCGATACGATCTCGCCGTCGGCGCTTACGGAAGCGTCGAGCGTATTGGTGGTTCCGTCCGTTCGGCGATAGGAAACCACTGCGCGATTCGAACCGGACTCGGCGACATGCAGAGGACTGGAGAGTGTCGTCGCTCCTCCGTCGGGCGAAACGTGCCCGACATAGTGGAAGTTCAGTGCGACCGAGTCGCCGGCGGCGTCTACGGGCGGACGCAGCGCTTGCGGCGCGGCGGTTCCGAGAAGAGCCGCGGCCAAAAGTACGGGAGAGATTCTCATGATGACGCTACTCCTGTTCCGGCGCGGTGCGCGCCATATGCCACTCCAGCGCATCGTTTGCGTCTGAGGTCCGGCGTTAACGAGTTCACTGGCGGCAAAATCGCAGCGATCGAATCCGGCCGGCGCGACGCGCAGCGCGAATTGGGCGGTGACGTCGATTGGAACGGTATATCCGGCGTAGGACGCAGTAAGCGTCTGCGAACCGGTCCCCTGAATGACCGCTCCGCCCGACCCGGCCGAGACGATCTTCAGTTGCACGGGCAGATAGCCAATCTGCCCGGAGTCACCGGTCTCGATCGGAACCTGTCCGTTCCACGTCGCACCCGGCTGCAGCAAAGGAGGCGCGCTCGCAAGCAGACCCGCAACCGTGTTGAATGAATCGATGCGGTTGCCGGCATCGCCCGAATCGATCGTCCCGTCGGCGGCGAGTTTGCCTGCCGCACTGGCGTTGTCGGTCGACGATTTTCCGGCCGTGACGATCCGAACCGAGCGCGCGTTTCCCACAGTAATCGTCGCGGTGCGATCGAAGACTACGCGCTGACCGTTCCAAAACGATCCGTCAAACTGCAGGTCGTACGAAATCGAGACTCCCGGCGAAGACGGTAAAAGTATGTGTGGGGCGCCGGCGACCGAACCTGCCGCGGTTGCGAGCAACCCGGCGAGCGTTGCGCTCGCGCCTCGCGTGAGGGCGTTCATGAGTTCTTTCCTTTCAGATTGACTGTCCAGTGATACACGCCGCCGCCCGCCGGTACGTTGCGGCGCCCGTAGGTCTCGCGAGCGTACAAAGCCGCGTTCGTCAGCGTGCCGGCACGAAAAACCGCATTGACGGAGACGGCGATGTCCGCAGTCAACGGGCTTCCGGCCGCCCCCGCTTGCAATCGGCGTTCGCCTTGTGCCGTAAGCGTTTGAACGTTGCCGTCCTCGCGCACGGAAACTCTGACCGGAACTGGCGCCGTCAGCGTATTGGATATCCAGCACATGGTCGTTGCGCGCCAGGTCGAACCGGCGACCGTCGAATCCGAATGCCCGAGCAGCGAGAGCAGCTCGTTGTAATCGAAGACTTGATCCGCAACACCTGAGGCGGTGTCGGGAACGACGATTCCAGCCGAGCCGAAATGCGCTTTTATTGCGTTCGAGGTGCGGCTTTCGCGCTTCACGCCCAGATGCAGAATCTCGTCCTGCGTTACGCGGTCGTTCCGCCCGCTGACGATTACGGCGCCCTGCGCAATCTGCTTGAGATCGAGCAGGCCGAGATAGCGCTCGGAGTAACCGCCATAATCGGCTGAAAAGTCGAACACGTACGAAGCCGACGTCCCAGTGCCGCTCGGTAGAATATGCAGGCCGCTCGTTGGGAGCGCGACGGAGCCGCCGAACGTCCAGGTGAGGACGGCGATGCCGGCGATCCGGCCGAGGCGGTGGGCGCGCGAGTTTTTCACAGCAAGCCTACGGGTTCGGCTCGACCGTGTCGAACGGCCGCAGCACATGACCGGCGTGTCCGGTGTACGGATGGACCGTGAACTGCGCTTGGGCGGCGTGCGGGTGGACCAGCAGTAAGAATAAGAACAGAAACGCTTGCATCGTCATCACTCCTTTTGTGATGCGATGATAGGAGCGGCAGACTTACTGCGTATCTAGCGAATTCTTAGGCAGAGCGCTAACTATGAAGTTAACTAGGGGCCTGACTATATGCGATTCACCACTGGCTAAATGCCGTGGGCGCGGGCGCACTCGGCGGCATCTTGCCGCGTGCGGCAGTGCAGTTTGCGCAGAATGGATGCAACGTGGGCGTTCACCGTATAGGTGCTGCGGCCGAGATCGCGGGCGATTTTCGCGTTCGTCGAGCCGCGCGCAATCTCGCGCAAGATGGTAACTTCCGTTTTGGTCAGCGCGGAAAGCGCCGAGACGGCAGATTCTAATCCGGGCATCGGCAGCGCCGTCAAGAGGTTTGCGATGCCGCCCAGACGGGACTCACGTAAGAGCGAAACCGCGGGTTCCATGCTCTCTCCGGCCTCCACGTGAAGGTATGCCGCGCGGCTCGCCTTCATTACCGCTCGTTCCACCGAGCCCAAATCGCGGCCAACCTGCTCGACGGGACTAAGGATCGCGTTGGCGCGCGGAAGTTGATGCATGATGATGCAGGCCAAGGTACAGTAGGCGTGCGCGAATGCAAATCGCCGGCGCTCGTCGGACCTTCCTCGCAGCCCGCGTTGCGTCAAAGCGAGCGCATGCGAAATGGCTTCGTCGGCATCTTCACGCTGTCCGCAGGCCGACGCATAGAGCGCAATCTCCGCCCAGCGAAGCCCGCGCCGTCCATCGCTGATCTGCGACTGCGCGGTGCCCCACACGCAATCCAATGCGCCGCGGAAACGGCCCAACCACGCGGCGCGCATCGCATCCGCCGACGCCATCGCAGAAGAACTGAGCTCGCCGTGTCCCGGATGCTCGAGTATTCTGCTGCGCAGTTCGTCCAGATCGTCGCCCTCTCCGAACTCCGTTCGCAGCGCATAAGTACCGGCGAGGGCCGATGCGGCAAGAAACACGTCTCCCGCCTTCTCCGCGCACTCGATCATCCTCTCAAGTTCCGCGAGCGCTTTCGCGGTGTCGTATCCGAAGCCGAGCCAGATCGAATACCGTACGCTGTGGCAGCGCGCCGCCAGCGCGTACAAGTCGTGCAGTTTCGCCAAATCGATGGCCTTTGACGAAAGCGCCATGGCTTGCTGTGATTCGCCGGCCGCGTAGGCGACGAAACTGGCCTGATGGTACAAGGTCGCTCGAACGGGAGTCGAATCGGAGCGGTTTGCGAGCTGGAGGGCCTGCTCAGCGTAGTCTTTCGCTTCGGCAAGACGCCCCGTTATGGCGCAGCCCGTGGCGATCGTTCCCATCATGAGCGCATCGCCGTCCGCCACGAGCGCTTTGGCGCTGGTCGCTCGAATCAGCGCATCGATAACTTTTTCCAGCCGCACCCGGTCGACGGATCGATTTCTGCGAATCAATTCGAGCGCGTACCGGTAGTGAGCGGCGAGCCGCTCCGAATCGTCCGCGGCCGCTTCGACTGCCCGTTCGAACAACGCATCGCAACGGGCGAAGTCCGCCGATTTGGAAGCCAGCACGGCGCGAAGCAGCAACAGGGCGGTAGGTTGCTGTTCGGCGCGATCGCTTTCGGCGTCGAGCGCCGCTTGAACGATGTCGGAGCGTCCGGAATCGAGAAGCGCCATTCCGTTGCGCACGAGCAGCTCGCGAATCTCTTGGCGCGCACCCGCGCGAATGTAGAGAACCAGCGCTTCCGAGATCCGGGCTCCGCGCTCCAGCCGTTTTGCCCCCTTCACGGAGGAAGCACGAACCGCCGCTTTTCCGCGCAACGATAATCTGCTCTGCAAGAAGTCGGCGAAGAGACCGTCGCAGTGCAGGACCGCGTGGGATTCGACGTGCAGAAACGGCACGTAGCGCCGCAAATCGTCGACTAATGCCTGCGCATCTTCCCATTCCTCCAAAAGCAGGTCGAACTCAATTGCCTTGTAGTGGCAGATATCGAACAAGAACTGCTGTTGCCGCTCAGTCAGATTTTGGAAGACTTGCTGCGCGAGGTACTCGTAGATCATCTCGCGAGATCCGGCGTTCGATTCAACGGCCGAAACACTCGGCGTCATGCGATTCGCGCGAACCGCCAGCACGAAGCCGGCCGGCCATCCACCGGTTAACCGATAAGCTTCCCGCGCGGCCTGTTCCCCTTCGGCGCCGATCAGGCGGCGCGCGCATTCCTGCGCCTCTTCCTCCGTGAAGCGGAGCATACGCTCGTCGATGACCGAGCGCAGCCGATTGTACGCGGTCCACGAAGCGATAGGAAAGCGGCTTGCACGCCGCGCGGCAAGTATCCAACGGATATTCGACGGCGCCGCGTCCAGAAGCATCATCAGGAACTTCTCGACGTCCGAATCCGCTCCGGTGAAGTGCAGATCGTCGATATGGATATATCCGGAGTAGCCTTGCAGATGCTCTCGAATGCTGGCAACGAGCCATTCCACCGGCGGTGCGTTGACATTCGCGTGCGCGCTGTCGTACACCATCTGCAGCCCGGGCGCGACCGGGAGCAGAGAATCGATGAATCCCCGCACAAAACCGGCGAGGCTGACTCCCTCGAACGTGACGCCGTATCGAATCCACGATGCTTGGCTGGCATCGAGGTACTGACGAATCGCGGTTGATTTGCCGAAACCGGCGGGCGCCGCTACAACGGCGATCGGATAGGCGGTTGCATCCGCGAGGGCATTGAGAATTCGGCGTCGCTCTATGATGTCGCCACCAGTGATTTCTATGCTTCCAATGCCGTTAGGCGGCCCTGATAAGGCCTGCTGCACCACGGTCCTCCAAGCGCGGCGCCGGCTCCCGCCGGCGTCGAAACGCTGTAAATGGCACTTTGCCGTCAAGCGCATGCGACCCTTCGCCGGCACTGCATCTAATCCAAAGCGAGTTCCATGAAGGTTGGGCAGCGATAATCGACTTCGCCGTACGGCTCGCATTCTCGAAATCCCAGCGCTCGATACAGTTGGTATGCCGCCGTCAGCCTCGTCTTGTCGGTGTCCAGGACCAACCGACGAATCTTCGCGTTCCGCGAGAATTCGACTGCACGGGACATGAGCTTGCGGGCCAATCCGGCGCCTCGGAACTCGGGACGAACGTAGAGTTTACGGATCACCGCGGTCGATGGATCGAGCCGCACCAGCGCGACGCAGCCTGCGGCTTCGTCGTCGACTGTAGCGACCAGCGCCAGATTCTGGGGACCGTAGAACGCCGGCAGATCTTGCAACTCGTTTTCAAAGGTTCGATGGCGCAAGTCCGGGTCCAAGCTGTCCTCGTACTCCAACGCAAGGTTCCGAAAGTGCTCGAAACTGCGCTCGTCTTGGGCAGCGCACAAAAAATCGTTCACGGCAAACAGCCGAGCACACGCCCGCGCGCAACGGCAGGCTCGAGGGGAATCAGAAGGTCGTGAAGCTCTATGGCGTGACCCTCGTGGGCACCGGCCAATTGACCGGGAAGCACGTTCTGCTCACGCTCGCGCTCATCGCGATCGTCGCGATCGTGCGGTACTCGCTGCATTACCTGGTCCGCGCGGCGCGGCCTATCCAAAGGCTCGACCGGTTCCGATTTTGGGCGCACCAGGGTATCAATCTCGGCACCACAGCGTTTTTCATCGCAGCGCTTCTCTCCATTTGGATTGGACCGAACTCCCACCTGGCAACGGTCGGCGGCCTCATTGGAGCCGGCATAGCTTTCGCGCTACAGCAATTTCTGATCGCCATCGCCGGCTATTTCGTCATTTTGCGCGGAAAACATTACAGCATCGGCGATCGCATCATCATCGGCGGCGTTCGCGGCGAAGTTATCGCCCTGGATTTCATTCAAACGACTGTGCTCGAAATGGGTCAGCCTCCTTCCGTGGAGTCGCAGACGGATCCGGCGATGTGGGTGATGGCCAGGCAGTACACGGGGCGGATCGTCGTCGTCAGTAACGGTCAAATCTTCACGCAGCCCGTCTACAACTACTCCCGCGATTTCCCGTTCATTTGGGAAGAGATTCAGGTCGGCGTGGGCTACTCGGACAAATACGAACGCGCGGAGCAGATCCTTCTGGACGTTGCCCACAAGCATGTGCGGAAGATCGAAGACATGACCGAGGCCAGCCGGCAGCACCTGCACCGCATCTACGATCTGGACGAACCATCGGTGCGTCCGCGCGTTTACTACCGCATGACCGACAATTGGGTCGAGTTAGCGCTGCGATTCATTGTGCCGGATCGCGGCATTCGAGAGATCAAGGACGCAATGTATCGTGACATCCTGCGCGCGTTCAAGGAAGAAGGCATCAGCGTGGCATCCGGAACGTACGACATCGTCGGATTTCCGCCCGTGCGGATCGAAGGCTCCATTCCTACGGAATGTCCTCCTCCGGCTTAATTGAGCGCCGGCCGGAGCGCGCCCGCGAGCGGGCGCGCTCTGCGCGTGCTAAGCGTTGTGCTTACTTTACGATCACGGTGCCCAGCATGTGTTCGCCGCCGTCGTGGAAGAGGCACCCATACGCGTACGTTCCGGGTTTGGTGAACGTCAGGCTGAAACTCTGCCGTCCGAAGAGCGGTCCGGAGTTTACCACAGCGGAGCCGTCATACGTGTTCCCTCCGGAGGGCGGCGAGAACGGATTCAAGTTGGGCACCGCCTGGCCCGCGACGGGAAATGTTATGGTATGCGGAAGATTCGTATCGAGATTTGTCCAGGTTACCGTAGTGCCCGTCGCAACGGTGACCGTGGAGTCGCTCAGCGAGTCGCCGTCCAGAAACCGCACGATGCTCGCGTTGGTGAGCGGCGGCTGGCCTAGCCCGGCTGAAATACCCGCAGATAAGTGTGGTCCGCCGTTCGCGTACGGAAATTGCGCAACCGAATCACTTGCCGTTTTCAAGTCCGCCGCCATGGCACCGGGAAGCTGTTGGAGGATTGCGTCATTCGTCATCGGGTATGGTGTGCCCGCGGGTTGAACGACGACTTTGCCAATCATCTCGCCATGGATCAAGCAGTAGTATGTGTACGTCCCCGCTTTCGGAAACTTTAACGTATAATTTTTGCCCCCTAAGAGAAAGCCGGAATTCGTGTACGTGCTGCCGTCGTAGCTGGAACCACCCGCAGGAATCTGGACGCTTGGATCGTTCGGGGGCGGTGGCGCAGTCTTAGGTCCCAGAAACGTGACGGTGTGCGGTTCGGCCGCTGGATAACTCCACGTAATCGAATCACCCGCATCGATCGTGATGGACGACGGATAGAAGCTCAGCGCCTGGATCGCTCCGGTTTGATCTGAACCGCCCGCCTGAACGTTCCAGGTCTGCGGTTCGCTATTTGCGCCGGCCGGTGCTACGGTGCCGCTCGATCCGCAGCCGGCCAGCGCCAGCGAGAGAGCCGCCGCCAAAAGAAGAGCGCGTTTCGTCATGATGCCACCTCCGGGTCGGGAATGCCGTGCGGGCAATATGCTTCATGCACGGCGTGAGGTACGTAATAGGCGTGCACGTCGTAATGCGGGACGGGGTATCCCTGATGACCGTGCGGGTTGAATCCGATGTCGACGTGATCGATACGATAACCGGGAAGCGGGCGCAGGATATCGTGCCATCCCTTCCCTTGTACGAGCGATTTCTGATCGATCATGACTTCGGTGAAGACGATCCGACCGTTGTACACGCCGTAGATCGGCCCGAACGGAAGATCGCGCGGATTTGCCCAGTGCTCGCCCATTCGGGCGACGCACGGACTGATCTGTACTGCGCCGGCGGGCATGCCGGCGGGAGGAGCCGGCGCTGCCGAACTGGAGCCTTGGACGAGCGGGCCGAAGACGGCCAGCAATGAGAGGATGCGAAGCAGTTTCATGACTGTAAATTTAAAGGAATGCCGCGAGCGGGAGGATGGGGCGAATCCCTACCCTTTGCCGATCGCCGGGTAGAGTTCGCAGTCGTCCGCTTCGAGCAGGTCCAGCGCAATGGGGTAGCGGCTGCGCAAATAGTCGGGATAGAGCGACTGGAAGTTCGCGCGATAATCGTCCGTGAGAGTATCATGCCGGAATCCGGACAACAGCGCGTTGGCGCGTTCGTATTGCGTCGCGTCGGCATGCGCACGAAGCCAGGCCGCGATCTCTTCCTCGCCTCCTGCCTCGAACACGGCAACGCGCAACTTCGGAAGATCGACGCGTATTACGTCCAGGAGCATCTGGCTCATTCCCGGCACGATGTGGTACGGGCCTAAGTGGCCTCCCGGGAGCGTGGCGCAGATTTTGTCGATCGTGCGAGGCATGAAGAGCAGGTTGTCCAGCCGCTCTCGCGGGCTTCGCGGCGAACGTATACGCAAGTCCAAAGCTATCATGCCGCTAAGCGTACGGCGTGCCATGCGCCGCGCGTATGGGGTGAATCCCTACTTCGGTGCGGTTTGCTGCGCCAGCGCCCGGACCGCCGAAGCGCGGTTGTTGACCTGAAGTTTTTCGTACAGACGCGCGAGGTGTTTTTCTACCGTCTTTTCGCTTATGAAGAGCTCGGCCGCCATCGCGCGATTGCTGCGCCCTTCTTGCAGGAGATGGGCTATTTGCATTTCACGCTCGGAGAAGCGTTCCACTTGCGGCACGCAGCCGAGTTCCGATGCGCGGCGCTCGTGATGCACCCAGCCGATCGCGCTATAAAGCTCGCGGGCCCGAGCGGCAGAGCGATCGCGGGTGTTTGTATCGCGAACCCGGTGGGCGGACAACGCCTTCACCATTGCGGCAGTTGCCGCGAATGCCGGCGCGGGGGAATCTTCGTAAGGCGCAAGCAGTCCGAGCGCTTTGTCCCGCGCCGCGCTGCTGCCGAATTCCGCCATTGCGCTCAACGTTTCCCATGCGGCGTAGGGACGCTCGAGCCGCTCTGCCGCGGCATCGAGAATGCGTACCGCCCCGCGCAGATCGCCTTTACCGGCAAGCCGCCGGGCAAACACGCCCGCCAGCGGTCCAAAAAATTCGTTATGTCCGCCCGAGACGACCGCCTCGACCTCGCGCAGCGACGGGAGACGCGCGGTTTCGGCAAGCATTGCATTCAGAAGCACGTATGCGTGCAGCGCGGGAATCGGCGCATCGTGCGCCGCGGCAAACTCGGCGTAGCGCGCAAACGCGCCGAGGTCGCCGTGCAGCCATCGATCGTACGCCGCGTGCGAACTGAAGGCGGCTTCGTAAACGTCCATCTTCAGTGGCCGAAGAAGAGCAAAACATTGCTCGTACAGCGTTATGGCGGACAAGCCCAGGAACATTGCGTGCGCGGCAAGATTACCGAAATGCGCGATGTACTGCGGGTCGGCGCCGACGATCGCTGCGTTCCTTTGGAGTGCCGCCTGCGCGCCCTTCCAACCGTCGGCGTTTCCCATAGGGGCGTAAACGGAAGCGGCGATCGCGTAGTAGCTTCCGCCGGCGCGCGTGTGGCTGATGGACTGTTCGTCGATGCGGCTGAGCCACTCCAATCCCAGCTCGGGCGTAATATCGGAGGCGTAGAAGGCAGCCTGTAGGCTCAGTTCCGTATGCAGCCCCCGCGGCAGAGCGTCGAGCTCCGCTACGGCATGCTGGATAGTTGCCAGCGCATCGCGGATGCGATTTTGATTGAAGAGACAGCGCGCGAGGCTTTGATAGAGGCTTGCCGGTTCTTCTACCGCACCGGAGGCGCGGTAGATCGCAATTGCTTCGGTATAGGCGCGTTCAGCGTCGGCGACCGTCGCGGTTCTAATGAGCGCGTCGCCCTGACGTGCAAGGGCTCGGGCCCGCTCGAGCGAGCCGTTATCTGCACACGCGGCAGCATCGGCGTAGAACGTGGCGGCATCAGCGTACGCGTGCACCGTGTACGCCATTCCTCCGGCGCGCATGAGGTATGCGTAGGCCTTCTCGCGATCGTGCGCACCGGCGTAATGATGCGCCAGCTGAGCGAATCCCAGTGCATCGAAGCGGCGGCGGCGCTCGAGTGCGCGAGCAGCGCGTTTGTGAAGATCGAGCCGCTGTGCCGAGGTGAGTTGCGCAGAAAGGACCGCGCGGGTCAAGGCATGAGCAAATCGAAAACGCGCGCTTGTGTCTTCTACGACGATTTCCGCTTTCTGCGCATTCTCCATCAATTTGGCTGCCTTAGCGGAAGAGCACCCGAGTGCGTCGCCGAGCAATTGCAGTTCGAACTCTTCGCCCAGAACGGCCGCAGCTTGCAAAGCTCCGGCTTCCGCGATGCTTAGCCGCGCGATACGCACTTCGATTGCGCTGCTGAGTGTAAGCGGTATGTCCCCCGTCTGCGCGTTCTTCGAGAGTTCCGTCGCGAAAAATGGGTTTCCACCCGACAAGGCCGCGATTCGCTCGATACTCGCCGAAGCGCTCGCCGGCGCAGCCACCAACGTTCGCACGAGCGTCGTGCAGTCCGGCGCCGACAGCGCACGAAGTTGCAGCACCGTCGCGTGCGGGCTGCTGAAGATGTTTCGAAGTGCGTCCGTCACCTCCGACGAGCGCACCGTCGCGATTACGAGCAGGCGCCGAAGCGCGCCCACTTGCGGGAGCAGCACTTGCAGCAGATCGAGAGAGCCGGCATCGGCCCACTGCAGATCTTCGAGGACTAAGATCGTCGAACGGCGCTGCGCGCACGCGCGCAATGTGCCGTAACCACCGTTTCGTACATTGCCGCCTTATCCGAAAAAGCCGAATCGCTCGGCCGTATGGCCTTAGCGGCTTCCGGAGCTACGCTTTGAAGCGCGGAGATCCACGGCGCAAAGGGCGAACGGACATGTTCGAAACCGTGACCGACGCCGATTGCGGAGCGCCCGCGCGGAACGTCGCGCAGAAACTCTTTCACCAGGCGCGACTTCCCGATGCCCGGCTCGCCGGTAAGCAGGATTACACGGCCATAGCGATGGGAATCCCGCCGCATCTGCGCAAGACTCGCGAGCTCATCTGCGCGTCCGACGAACGGACCCCGCACGTCCCGATCAATCGCCACGCAGTTTTATGTTCGCGGCCTTGCTAATGCGCTCCGCTCGCTTGCGAAACGACCCGATCGATCATCGCGTCGATAACCGGCTTGGCAGGCAGTGAAGGCTGCGCGCTTATGCTAGTGCGTATAGCGAGCAGCGTGTAGGTGCACGGTTTTTCCGAAAGTGCTGAGCGAGTTAAGGAGAGTTCCTCGGCCAGCGCGACGATGATGTCGCAGGACTCCCACGTAGCAGCGTTTGTACCGACCGCGTATTGGCTATGTCGCTGACGAGTTGGGCGCCGTGGCGCGCACCCGAACGACAGTGTAGTCGACGCTTTAGATCAATTATCGTTTTGGCGACTCCGCTTGAGCACTTTTCCACTAGGAACCCGCATCGAACCGTACGAGCACGTCCTGATCAGCGATGGGTGCGCGACGACAGCGCCGCAACAAAAACAAGGTACCCAACCCGTCCGCACTGCGGCTAATGCACGCTCATACTTTCTGCCTATGTTTTCGACGAATTTGGCGTATGACTGCGATTTTATTCGTTCTATTGCGGCTAGTCGGTAAATGGATGACGCTCGGACTCGGTAAGCTGATCACTGCGCGAGATCGGACGAGCGGCCGCTCAAGCCTCTATACTGCACATTGTCATCGAGGCCTATCCGACGATACGGTGATCTGTCAAGAGGGCAAAGAGATACGACGGCGCCTGACGATTCTGGAGCGGCACGGTACTCTTCAACGGCAGCAACGGAACGGCTTTAGCGACGTCGCTCTTCGGTATTTGCCGGTTCGTGGTATGGAGTACGATCGAGTTCCCACGAATGCTGTACGTGAACGGCTTGCCGCGGACCTGAAGGAATACTTGACCCTCGCAGGCGACGATCTTGTTCCAAACATTGTCGATGTTATGCATTGATGCGTTCAACCTTTACCGATAAGTTGTACTCAAACAGTTCAATGTCGGGAAACTTACGACACGCCAGTATCAGATACCGCGGATATCGTGCGCGCAATAATTATCCCGCGAATGCGTTTGCCTTCGTCAACATATCCGTTCTCCTCCAGCCACGCCATATATCGAGCGATCTGACCAACCACGCGATCGTAGCCGCGCGACACCTTGAGTTCGATAACGACCATATTATCGTGCGCATCGGTAGCGAGGATATCGACATATCGCCCACCAACGGGAAATTCCACACCAGAGGCGCCGTCACGCTCATACAGCGTCAAACCGTCCTCAATTTGGAAGAGATTAGCGGCCAGGTAGTTTTTGAGATCCGCCTCGTAAGCAAATTCGCCCGCGTCATATAAACCCGCTTGCCCGTCTTCCGCTACGTTGTCCGCTTCGTCATGGACGTCAAGGGACTCGGCGGCGGTTGCGCCGTCGGTTCCAATATAGATCGGCGGGGGATCGTTGTCAGGATCATATAGCCTTAGCGTATTCCGACCCACTTGAAAGAAAATATCGTTGCGCTTTGTCGCGTTGTAATAAACGCGCGTCCGATTGTTCGTCGAAGCGGCTATGGTTTGCGCCTGAACCGTGCTCGGTTTTACCTTCGGATACTTCTGTCGAAACCACGCGGCCAGGTCGTTTTTAGAGAAGACTTGTCCGTACCCAATAGAGCGATCGCCGATGAACTCGCGAAAGAGGCTCTCTAACCGGACGGTCGTATATGGGCACATTAAACATTACCCTGCTGGGCATCGCTTTCACCAAGGGTAAGGTATCAACCGAGGGTTAGCTCGCGCTTTGCCCTTTTCCAAGCGTTTCCTTCGTCGACACGGTACGCTTTTGTCGACGCGTAGGATCCTGTTGCAACACAATGTGCGGAAAGCCCTCACGTCGCATACGCGACGCAATGTCGTATGCTTTGATTCATGATGGTGGCATCCAAGATGCAAAAGCGCGGCCGGAAATTTGGCGTGCGATGACACGCTAAGGAATCTTATGCGGTACGCGGATGATCCAGGCGCTGGCCCGCTTGAATTGAATAAAAAAGCGAACGCCGTGCACTCAGTACTTCACATCTTATACAACCAGCAACTTTTCAATAGTCGAAGGGAAGTGGGGCGTTCCAGAGCGGCGCGATTCCGGTAACGAACCGCCGGAAAGAGGTTTGAAACTACGGCGGAGATTCAGGGATCGTCCAGGTCCGGTCTTTCAATGTGTCAGGCCCGCCTCGGTGCATTAGCGATAGCTTGTTTGGCGCCGCCGCTTGCTTACGCTAGTTGGGATGTGCGAGGAGTAGATGTGCTCGCGGCGCAAGAGCGCAGACTCGATCGACGAACCTTGCTCGTACTCGTCCAGAATACGCGCCTTGCTGCGGCAGAAAAGTGCCCGTGTAGCTTTTGCCGCGACCTCAGGGTCGATTAGAATTGGATTGCATGCATGAGACCTTTTATGCCCTGACTAATTTATTCCGGTCGAATGGTCTCACGCGAAACTGAAACGGACGGATACGAACTTCTGGTCAGTGCAGAGGACCCAACGGCATTCTATGCATCACGCACGACAACCGACAAAGACGGACGATTTTCGGATATCGTTGGCTCCGATACGCCGAACGTTAACGAACACTACGTGATTACGCAAACATCCATCGGAAGCAATTCCGCCCCATGTTTAAGCACGACATTCCCTCACCACATCTTGGTAACCAACGGTTTCGTGATAATCAACTTTGCGGCGGTTCAGCCATGAACATTATGAAGGTCTTATGCCTATGCTTCCTTACCCTGATCGGATCGTCGCTGGAGCTCGTTTCGAGTTGCGGGCGAATTTCCCGGGCAGCCTAGCGCCGGAAGATGAAAAGACGGCGGTGTAATCGTGGATTGCTGGAAGCGTGCCATAAAAACGCTCGATAAGATCGGTGGAACTATGGTAGCGCCAACGGGAATCGAACCCCTTCTCCGCACTGCCGGCTAATGCGGCCTGTACGGGTTTTGGCCTATTTTCGCCGATTTTCGCAATCGGGTACTGCGGTCTGATGCGGTCTGCTGCGACTATTAAGTAGAACTTCAAGTAGAAGCACCTCGGGAGCATTCCGCCGTAAGGCCCGGCCATCGTTGCCCGGGCAACGCCGGGGTTCAGGCGCTCTGTCCCGTCGCCGCCAGCCACGCAGCATAACTCTCGTCATAATAGTCTTGCTGCGCTTGGTCTACTATCACATGTGCGAGAATGCGGCCCGAGTCGAACCCCGCACTGCGTGTATCATTGACCACGCCGTGCGCAATATATTCGTTCGGGCATTGATACACTTCAAAAAGCGACCGTGCTCCATTGGCTCGCAGAATGTCCGTCGATATAGTGTAGAACGCCGCACCATCGTATTCTATGCTCCGAACCATGGCAGGGTTAGTCCGAAGTCGATCGACGATCCGGATAGGCTCTGGTGCTGCGATACACGCTACGTACACCGGCGGGCTTTCCCGAGAGTTCAAAAATATCGCCTGCACGCAAAAGTAAGGCCGGATATTTCGTTCGCCATCCAACTCAACATAGTACCGTCGCAATCGTTCGAACTCGACATTGCTGTTATTCCCCCTTCGGTACCGCAGCGAAAAGCCTGTATAGACATGCCACTCGTTACCCGTGCCGAAGGGTTGAGGCCTCGCCACTAACGTGCGACTTGCAATGCCAATCAGGCCGCCGTGCTTCTCAACTTGAATCGCATCGATTCCGCATTTGTCTAGGTACTCTGCGAGCTCGTCTTGTCGGCCTTCAACCATGAGCACTTCACGCCCAAGGTGGCTGCGCAAAATAGGCCACACGTGCTGGCGGAATGCGACAGCGGACTCGGCCTTGTCTCGCTCTAATCTATTTGAGGAATCGTCCTGGGCTGGCATCTGGTACTCCGATCTACGTTGGTTTTTGTTTACGACGCAATCTACTTCACGCACATCCACGATGCCCATGCTATTGAGGTACAGCCTAGATGTCACACCGGAATGCGATCGGCACCAATGTAAGTCTGTGGCCACGACATGGTCGCCGCTTCCGAGTTGTATTGGAACTGATGCGAGGGTGTGATTGAACCTTCCCATTCATCAATTTCTTCCCACCGCGCGACACTAAGTAGGTGCGATTCAAAAACCTGCACCGGAGTAGCCGGACCATTTCGTCGCCATCGGAGCACGGGATAGCCATCTGGTTGCTCGACTTGGCCGAAAAGTCAGGCCTTCAAATACGGGGGCGCCGAGGTCCGCGACGCGATCGTGATGCGCACCATCAGTGCGCAGCGATCCGTAGACCGCAAGGCGGGTAGTTGGCATATTGAGGAGCGAATTGAAAAAGATCACGCAATACAGGTGCCGCGAGCTGGCACAACTTCAAGATCGCGGCGAGGCTTCGTACCATCATATCCGAACTCGGATTTACCCGGATGGCTCAGGTTGTTCCGAACAAGATATAACAAAGCCGCGAGGCGACGCATGGCCATTCGAAGATTGTTTTCGGCGCCGGTTTTCAAAGCCGTGTTGCGCGCGGCGACGAATCCACGGTGCAGTGAGCGAGCCTGCTCAAATACATCGGCGGCAAGCTGCTCTTTTGGAACACCAAGATTGTGCATCATTCGCGCCACATACGCTTCGTTGTAGATCGGCGGTTGCAATGCAGCGAGAGCGTCGACGTTCTTGCTCGCTAATATGTGCTGCAGCATCGGTTTTGAGAGACCGTCCCCGCTATAATAACGGATGGTCTGGCCTTCCCTTACATTCCCTCCGACGTCAACGAAGTCGCCAGATAAACCACCAAAACGGGCATACACGTATCCCTTCGCGAATGCGGCAAACGCCGTTGCGAGATCGCGATATTCGTGGCGCGTGTCGCGATCGTTCCAGGCGAGGCTAAATGCTTCAAGCCCAAGTACTAAATCCGAAAGCGCGACCGCATTCGTGTCCCACCAGGTCACGTACTCCTCCTCCCAGAGCCAAGTTCGCTATCGTATCACGCTTGTCAAGTCCGGTCTGGGACGTGAACCGCCCCACGTTCTGAACGGCATGGTCGTTACCTACGCGACCGCTGTTCGATTGCGCGCCTCGATTCTTCAGCCAGGCTCGCCAAAAGCGCGTCCGAATACGGCTTGCTGTGAGCGAGCAGCACATAGGTGGCAATACGCGTTCCCGTTCTGATCGCCGTGAAGTGGGAAGCCGCCGACTCGGTCTGAAGGAGCCAGCCTTCCGCACTCGGCGCATGATGTGACGTCATACCGATCATTGCTGCCATCATGCGCGCACGGAAGCATGCTGCGCCGCACTTCATGATGATCGTTCTGTTCGTTAGTGTAATCACCCATGGATTGTAATCTCGATTGCGCTGGGGTCGACTCCATACGTCATGGACAATCCTTGTTTTGCGGTGGCGATTGTCAAGGGTACAAACTCGCGGGGTCACCGAGGAGTGGTCGACGACCTGGACTTCGACCGGTTCAAACTTCAGCGCCGTTACCTCAATACCGAGGTCGGATAGGGAAGTGTACCATACTGGATTTCGCTGCGCGTTCCACGCCTGCGGTACCGAGATACGCGCGACAGAAGTGAAGCGAATTATCGAGCGTCCTACCGGCTCGGGCGCCGCCGCCGGCTCTATCGACGCAATCGGCGCCACGAGGAAAGCCTCCCCGTGATCGTATGGCTCGTTCGCGGAGGCGAATTCCCCCTGGGCATTCCAGATGCACACAAGGTAGCGACAGCGACGCGCCGATGATCCAATCTTCCACGCCTGAGAACCACCATCGCGCAGCATACGTTCAATGTTGCGGCTCGTCAGGACCGCAATGCATGAGTCCGCGTCCTTCACATAAATATTATATCGATTTTATATGACTATTTCAACCCTCCGAGGCAAATATCGATTCACGTCCTTAATAGCGCGAGAATCCGGATGTATTCTGCGGAGCGAACCCGACCGATCTCCACAATGCCATACTGTTAGCATCACACCAAATTATGCTTAGCCGCGAACGCACCGCGAAGATCGCCTAGAAGGATCTTTTTGTGACAGGCATATTTAACACGTGCAATGCTGGCAAGAAAGTCTAGCCCTAAAATCCCCGTAACCGATACGCTGCCTCGAAGAGTCCCAGGAGGATCTTCTATGGCACGGCGATGTCGAGGCTTTGCTCGACGACCTTCCCGAAGCACCGCTCTTCGATCTCATCGTGAGTTCGCCGCCCTATAACATCGGAAAGGCTTACGAATGGAGGGCGGATATGGCGAAATACCAAGAATGGCAGGAGCGGGTGCTGCGCAAGATGGTCCAGCGCCTATCACCGAGTGGCAGTTTGTGCTGGCAAGTCGGGAATTACGTTGCCGATAACGAGATATTGCCGCTTGATATTCTCTTTCACCCGATTATGAAAAGCCTCGGCTTAAGACTGCGAAATCGAATCATCTGGACTTTCGGACACGGATTGCACACAAGGCGAAGGTTCAGCGGCCGTTACGAAGTCATTTTGTGGTACACGAGGAGCGACGAATACGAATTTGACCTCGACGCGGTCCGCGTGCCAGCGAAATACCCGGGTAAGAGATCTTTTCGCGGCCCGCGCCAGGGCATGCCCTCGGGAAACCCCCTCGGCAAAAATCCGGAGGATGTATGGGAGTTTCCGTTCACAGAAATTGACGATGTCTGGCGGAACATTCCTAACGTCAAATCAAATCACATCGAAAAAACCGACCACCCATGTCAGTTTCCGGTTGGCCTAATTGAGGAGGCTGATTTTTGCGCTCACTAAACCAGGAGCGCTCGTCTTCGATCCGTTCGCCGGCGTTGGATCGGCGGGCGTTGCTGCGTTGCTGCACAACCGGCACTTCTGGGGTTGCGAGATCGATGCGAAATACATTGCGATCGCGCGCGAGCGGCTTGAAGGCGCCGCAGCAGGTCTCGCTTCCTATCGGCCGCACACAAAGCCACTATACGATCACACCAAGTCGCGACTGGCGCTAGTCCCACCGGAATGGGATTCGGAGTGAACTTTCTGCTGTACGACCATCGCGGCGGAGCAGCGGTATTGAATCGATCTTGCGTTGAATCGGTGAAAAGCGTTATAAACGGCGTGGCGCTCACGAAAAGAGAGCGGACAACTCAGAGAGTGCGGGCCCGAATCCTTGAAGGGCTGCATCACGCGGGTTGGTCGGATGAAACGAAACTAGACCCTGGGCTCGGCTATTACAGTGACGAGTGTTCGAAACTCCGTCGGACTTGTGTTTTCAGACGGGCAACACAAGCAGAATGTACGCAGACCTGTTGAAATTGCAGTTGCTCTTCAGCCGCAAGAAAATTGCTGGCGCAATTCTGTTGCTGTACTCGAAAGTTTCTGCACGCGAATTAGGCGAAAACCTTGCACACTTCGACAGATTGACGAGAGAGCTCGAACTTTTCAAGGAGATAATAACCGTGCCGGCACTTGTTTTTGGCCTGGAAGTAATTGAATCATGAAGCTCGGCTGGGAAAAACCACGACGCTTGACGACGCTTCAGGAGTGGAGCACGCAACCAGCGGCTACCACGTATCCGGTGCCATTCCAAGGTACACTACAGCATCTACCTATCAGAACCGCATCGATCGAGATGCCCAAGTACCGGTTAGACAACGGCAGAACTGAGGCGGCGCATCTCAATACCTCGCAATGCATCCCGAATTTGATCCCGATATCTTCACAAAGGATCTCGAATCTGAAGCCCGCACAGAACGCACAACACGAAATACTCTCCACACTCATCAACGAAAAGGACCTACTTCCCTGACTTTCGGGATCACGAGCAAGAAGAACCCCTCATCCTGACGCATGACGGTTTCGTACTGAACGGCAACCGGCGGCTCTGTGTTTTTAGGACCTTATTTTACGACTCGCCGAAGACGTACCCCAACTTCGCAAATGTTTCTGTTGTGGTTTTGCCATACGGTGACGAAAAGGACCACGACCGCCTCGAGTCCCGGCTGCAACGCGAGCGCGATCTCCGCGCCGACTATCCGTGGTACTCCGATGCAGTCAAGTATCGAAAACGGTTAAGGAAATTCGGCGATGCCGAAGTCGCCGCAATGGAAGATGTTAGCAAGGAACACATCATCAAGTACATTTCGATGCTTGACCTTGCGGAAAAATACCTAGAATATCGGGGCGCTCGGCTTCGATACGCGCTATTGAGTGAAGCCAAGGCTGGAGGAGGCGATGGCTTCTTTGCGTTTGAAGTGATTTTCAAGAACCGCACCAAATTTAAAGATGCGGCGGAGAAAGAGGCCTTCATCTACGCCTGCTTTGCGGAGCTCCAAACGAAAAGGTAGAGCGTATGAAACAATTCCTAAAATCGCTGAGTACTTCGCGTACGTCACAAAAGAGATACCAGCCCCTACACATGCGACCGAAGGTGGTGCCAATGCCGTTGACGAGTTCTTCGGAAAAGACAAGAACAATGAATTCGCACCCGTGGCCGAATATGCGACGAAATTCGAGCACGCGGAAGCGCTTCGCGCAATTGCGCAAGAGGTCGTCGAAGAACGGGAGCGGATAAAGAGCGATACCAAAAAGCAAAACTTTGTGTATCAGCAGGTCAAAAAGGCCACCACCATCCTGAAGGAGGCATTTAACGGCATTCGCGACGGGTCGAGCCAGGCTGGAGTGAACGAGCAACTCGCTGAAGCACAAGAATATATCGAGAGACTGCGGGAGTGGGCGACACCAAAAGCCTAGTTCGCGCCGCGTATCTGTCGAGAAGCGCGCGCGTGAAGTTGAGTCGCGACGCACCATCCACAGCGTGGATGGCTATTTGGGATAAACGCCACGAGCTTTCGGACGACGTGCACGATGAGAGCCTCACCGAGATTTCGATCCCGGTTTGGCTGCTGTTCGGTCTCGGCTCGACCTTTCGGCATTACGCGCGCGTCGGTCGCTTGGCATTTGAACCTGACAGTGGGACCGCAACCATACTCAGAAACGGCTTAGCAAGCCGTCAAGAGCGCTGGAGCGGGCTGCTCCAATTGAGTTGACCGCCACCGAGGTGCAAGAACAACTGCGCGCCGCCGGTTTCATCAGAACTCTGACACCTGAGCAGGCACGCAACGTCGCGCGGCTACAACGTTATTCGGCCGGCGCGGATTTTTCGGTTCCCGGCGCCGGCAAGACAACCGATGCCTTGGCGTTCTTCGCGCTAAAACGCAGGGCCAGGGAAGGTCTCGTCGTCATTTCGCCTCTGAACGCGTTTGCTCCATGGGAAGAACAAATCCAATTTTGCTTTGGTGTCGGCAAATTGCGCACCGTACGCCTCGTTGGAAGCGTCCAGCATATCCAAGAACTGCTTAATTACGAACCAGACGTCGCGCTGATCGATTACCATAAGTTTTCGCAAGCCGCGGTTCACAGTGTCCTTGCAGATTACATTGCTGCGAAGCGAACGTTCGTCTTCCTCGACGAGAGTCATAAAATAAAGCGGGGTGAGGATGGTGCCTGGGGAAACGTGGTGCTCAGCATTGCGCACCTGCCCACGTACAAGCTTGTCTTATCTGGCACGCCGCTACCGAATTCGGAAGCCGATCTTGTGGCGCAGATGCGCTTCCTCCACTATGAAGAAGATATCGACGAGCAAAACGTAACGCAGCTGATTCAGCCAATTTTCGTCCGTACGACCAAAGACGAACTTGGGCTTCCGGAGGTTATCCGGCGGGCTGTTCCGGTCGCGCTCAGACCCGGCCAACGGAATCTGTACGAGATTCTCTCAACATCGCTTTCCCAAGAAATACAGATGGCATTGAGCCGGCGTGAGCGCGTCTCTGTTCGTCAGAGTCGGCAAAAGCGTCCTCAGGCTACTCAAGTTTGTTTCCAATCCGGCATTGCTGATTGCGGAACTTCAAGCGCAGCAAGCTGCGGCGCTACGTGACGTTCTCCTCAGTGAGGATTCGCGAAAAATCGAGTACGCCGTAACCCGTGCGAGAGAGCTCGCCGCCAACGGCCGCAAATGCATAATTTGGTCTTCATTCATAGACAATGTCGAAGTCATAGCCGGAAGGCTGTCCGATTTGGGTGCCGAGTACATACACGGTGACGTTAGCGTAGGTTCAGAAGAGGACGACACTCGCGAACGACGGATCAAACAATTTCATGAAGACGATGACCGCTTTGTTCTGGTAGCAAACCCAGTGCGGCTGGGGAAGCGATCAGTTTGATACGGTCTGCCACAACGCGATTTACGTTGATCGCACGTACAACGCTGCACAGTTCTTGCAGTCCGAAGAACGAATCCATCGTGTCGGTTTGTCAAAGGATACCGTTACCGAGGTCGAGATACTTGTTGCGCCGAGAACGATTGACGAGTCTGTGAACCGGCGGTTGATCCAAAAGGTAGCGACCATGAGCCGTGTGCTAAATGATCCGGCTCTGCACATTGACCCTGAATATGAGGATTCCGGATGATGACGAGGACGTTGCCGTCGACGATCTACGAGATTTTCTACAGGACGTGAGCACGGAAGCGGCATCATGAACCTTTCCGTGGGTGTGTTGTACGATTGCCAGAAATTCATCGAACTGTGCGAATCACGGGCATTTGCACTCAATGACGTTAGGCAGGCCTTCCAGCACCGTTATGAGGCAGCCCGATAGGTGCAGTGCTCGATATGATCCGGGCCACAAATTGGATACCACTTTGAGGATGACGGTCTACTACGCCTCACCGAACGAGGACGGCGCATATTGCACTGCCGGATGCGGTCGCGGCTCTGCGGCTGCAGCTTATGGATTTCATTGAGCAGATTGTTAAGCCGACGTGGGCGAGCTTGATCCCACGCGGCCGAAGGGAGACATTGGCGTATCTTCCCGTAGATGTGCGTCAGTGCTTCAACGAGGCGTACCTGAGTTCCGGATACGACGAACAGGTTGTTGCCTTTTGGGATCGCGCGGCAAATTTATCACGCGGACGCACTGACGACATTCTGTTGCAGATCGGACGTGAGGGCGAGCGGCTCAGTATCGCGTACGAAACTGAACGTACTGGCCGTGTCCCGGGGTGAAGGCGATCGATTCAAACGTCGCTGGCTATGACCTACTCTCGACGGTCGCCCGTGAGGACTCGACCCGCTGAAAATTGAGGTAAAGGCCGTAAAGCGTGTCGATGAACAAGCCTTTTACCTGACCCGCAACGAGTGGTCGTGCGCCACTGGCCACGGCAAATATGTGCTTCACCTTTGGCTTCTGGGAAAAGTGCCAACGCTCGTCATCAAGTTACCTGACGAGATCGCGGAACATGTGCCCATAGACAGCGGCTGCGGGCTGTGGCGATCAGTTAAGATTTTGACGTTCGAGGGCGGCGCGACACAGATTAGGCTGACAAAATCGGATCGAATTATTGATACGCGCGACGCAAAAAGTGCCGGCTACTTTACTGACTCCTAGGAAGAATCCACGCCACCTATTTTTTCCAGGCTGGATTTAACTGTTGGAAAGATCTGCCGAGCGTTTTGGGACTCGCGCAAGTCACTGGCGCATTCCGACCCATGGCCATAAGACTCCAGGAATGCGTCGATCTCGTCGGCGGGCCCAAACGTCACCGTATTTATGATGTTGCCAGCGTTTACGCAGTCAGGAACTTCGCAGATGACGGTAAGCGTGATGTCGCCGACGGACTTAAGCGCCATGATGTTTTTAGCCGCCCTCTTTCAGTCGTTCTTTGCTCGTGTCCCCATCCTGCCCGACGAGTCCGCCAATGGGTTGCGCTAGTTCCAGCCCGAGGTTCACAAACTTAGCGCGGGTAACTCCAGTCATCGGGAGGCGCGTCTAAGCCGCGCGGCACTTTATGATGTCGCCGATAGACCGCCTCCGGGTTGAAAAACATCTGGAAGAAGTCCCGAAGGCCTGCGAGTGCTGGAATACCATAGTGCTATGTTACCGCCAAGTGACGCGATTGTTCCTCGTGATCTGCGCCGTCCGAGCCGCCTAGTCGGTCGGCCTCGCGTTCATGGCTGCCTTCGCGCCCCGCATTACGATTACGATTGCACCGACGTTCGATGCTTGAAGACGCGAGTATGCGAACGTATACGGCAATCTACGTATACCTTCGTAGATTTTCGTAGGCTCCGCAAATTTTTAGAGTCTTTCCCCGGTTCGCCGCCGGCTGGCAGGGTCGGACACCCGCAGACGTTGGCGCGCCCAGCTGCCGCAGCCAGGCGGCCGCACCCCGGCGGGCTGGTAGGCCTTTGGGCACTGGCCCCTGGGACGGCGCATATGCCGCGGCATATTCACCGTGGTCATAATGCCGCGGCATAACGGACAATCTCCTCCGGTGGGAACCCCGAACCAAATCCGCGCTGGCTGCCCATGGCCATCCAGGAGCGACGCCAGTCCCTGGGCGCACGTGCCACCCGAGAAGAGATCGCGCATAAGGCGCACCTGAACTTACGGCATTTGCGTGCAGCGGTATCATGCGGCAGTTGCAGAAGTGATGAGGACTAAGCGAATCGTTGTGCGCGGCTATAGCGGTTCTGATCCGCATATCAACGCATGGCTATATGAAAGCGCCAGACTTCACGGCGAATCGTTTTGCATGGCGTATGTCACAAAGCAGGAGAATTTCAGTCCTGTAATCGCCACACGCGAAATGGAATTCATTCAAGGTGTAACCCGGTTACGGAGCACCATCACGAATTGCTGGGCATGTGCGCTACATCGGCAGCAACGTCGCTGGAACTGGCGTAGGCCTACCGCTAGACGATGAGGCGCAGGCAAAACTCCTGCATTTCGTACTTAGTTAACGTCACAAGAACAGAGTTGGCTCTGCCACAAGCGGCTAACCGCGGTCCTTATCCGTCGGGCATATCCGTGGCCCTATCGGTGGAGTCACGCACGCACTAGTTGGAAACAGCGCGCCGCCACCTTTCGTACGAATCAAGTACCGATGGCCAATCACGCAAACGTTCAAAGTGTTTGTGCACGTCACCAATGTAAGATTCATCCCGTATCTGGCTTAGTAATAAACCGGCGAAATTCGCCAGCTGCCACATCTGATTGTTATAGCCGTTCGCTATCATTGAATCTGCGAATTGCATCGCGCGCTTTGGTGGTACGTATGCTGCGTACGAATCAATCGCTTGTAAATCGACATAAACATAAACGCAGTTGCGAAGAGCCCGCTCACACAGATCGACAATGGCTCCCATTGCGTATTCTGGGTCCTCAGCGATATGCTCGCTTAGCAGACGGCTTATTGTAGAATCTGCGTTAGCGCTCCCACAAGCAATAAAAAACGCAATCAGCCTTCTAACCGGAGGCTGAAGCGAAATATTTTCGTTGCTGGTCGGGTTCCAGTACTCGCCAGAGCGCCCAGGCCAGCCAGTCTGCAGATTTTTCAGGAAGCGATGGCACCACACTCAGCAAAGCCTCAAGTGATGGCTCATCGCCCTTGAACACTACGTCCGCAAGGCGCATACCTAATGCACACTTCGTCGTGCCAAAGCGGAACCAAAACATGACACGTTCGTCGTCCGTCAGTTTAGGCCAGTATAGCCTGAAAAAATACGCGGTTTGTTCCGCGACAGTTTCATTTTCTACACGCATCGACAACTGGGCTGCGAAACGAACCATGTTGCCAGCCAGTTCAAATTCATTAGCGCGAACTGCTGCACTATAGATGGCGGTGACTGCCATCAGCCCGAAATGAATGGTATATGCCGTGGTTTCTTGGCCAACGGCTTGCATCAGGTCGTCAAGTAAAGGCCTGATGAACCTAAGCCCGTCTTTAGATACTAAGCGTGCCGTGGTCCAGTAAGACCAAACACGAACCCCACTAATTGACGAGAAGGAAAACGTCCCATCGTCGTATTTTCTCACTGTCTCCACAGTGGGGTCTGTATCGCCATATCCGAGTCGGAGAATCGTAAGTACTGTCGATCGATCTGCCTCCTCACTCTTGCGAACAATTTCCGCCTTTCCTCCGGGAGATAATCTCGAAAACTCCTTTAACGCATAGCTGGAAAACGTGGCGTCCGAAGGCTGAATTACGTCAGGGACGAGCTGCTTTAGCCGTGAATCATCCAAAACTCGATCGCGCAAATGTTTATACTGCAGTGCCGTCGCGACGATCGAAGTTAAGTAACGTTCTCCTGCGAGGCGTGGTTCGTATCCGCTTCTAATTGCCGTTTGCAATAAATCCAACGCCCATTCCGGCCTTCCATCCGCCCAATCCAGTTGAGCGAAGAAGCCGAGAGTCGAGCTCTTCATGCTGCACAAAAAAGGGGCGCTTGACTATATTAATGGCGTATTGGTATGCGTCGTACGCGACATCACTCGACTTAATAAGCAGGTGGAGCAAAGCCGATTCATCAGGGCTATAGATATCTGAATTGTCGCCGGATTGTAGCCACTCAAGATAGCACTTCGCAAGAGCAATACTTTCCTTAGCCCTTCGAGCGATCGCATCCCGTATGGAGGGGATACCGTCTCGAATGTTTATTAACGCAATAATATTTTGCGCGTGTTCATCGAGATCGTTATCGGAAAATGCAAGCATGAGCTGCGCGTATGCGAAACGCTGGATGAAGCGGGCCAACTGGCGTAGTAAGTAATCTGCTTAGGAGCTTGCGGCAGTCGACCCTGGTTTCCCGGAGCTAGCGTTGCATGGCCGGGATAACGACTCGTACAAGCCAACCGTTATCTTCGTAGTCAAATGCACCACTAATTTGAGAGTGCCCAGGGCCGCTTAATTCAGCCCCGCTATAATCGCCGTAGCGCTCCCACTCCGCTACGTTTGCGTATTGAAGGACTGCTAATGACCATGCGAGCGCGGCTTGGGGGCTGAGCCGCTGCGAAATAAGGTTTCCACAATCATAAAGCGTCTGACCGGCCCCATGAATAAAGTCCGGCATACGCCGCTCATTTCCGTATGCTGCCGAGCACTACTTGATATAGCAAATGGGCTCACCGAACGGCAAAAATAGCGCTTTGAGTTGCGGATATCCAGCCGCTTGAGCAACACGGGAAGCAGCGCAAAAAATCTTCGAATTTCGCTTCTAAAAGGTCATCACGAGAGATATTCGCCGCAGCCGAGGCCATGGGCTCAGTTACTTCAGCTGCCTCTTCAGGCGAAACCACCTGGTGCTCCAGTAGGCGTTTAAGTAAGGTCGCAAGCAGGTCGGATGGCAGATCACGCACGCGAGTTCGTAGCACATCCCACACTAATGGAAGGTTGTCGTCGTACGCCCCCATACTCGCTCGAAACGCCACATCTTCCGGTATAGCGCCAGCAATCGCCTTGAAGATGTGACTGTAAGTTGACGCGCGGCGATCTAGGAGACGCATCGCCAAGTGAGCCGCTTCAGGACGAAGCTCCTCTGTTATTACGGCGTCGAGATCGCGCCACCAGTCGTGTGACTGCGCCAGGTCTATCGCTACGATGTCGTCGGCCTTGAGCAGCGCCCGGAAAAGTCAAAGCGCGTCGACTCATCGTACGTTGCGGCGTACTCTGCCGCGCTACGCCCGACGAGGGACAGTTTGTTGCGCGCGGACTCGTTCGCGCCCATTATTCCTCTTTCGCAGGGCCGAAGAGCAGATCTTCGATACCCATCCGTTGACTGCGGGCGACATCCCACACGAGATGGTCTCGCAAGTTTCCGTACGGAAATTGTAGCATTCCATTCAAGTGTGAGCCGGCGACCGGCTCTAATAGACCTGAGTCCACGAGCACCTCGATCTCAGCGTCGCTCAACAGACTTTTTCAATTGCAGATAACTAGCGGCGAGTACGTCGTGCTCCCGCATATAGTTCGCAATTTCCTGAATTTTCCAAATATAGCGTTCTGGCTGACCGCCGCACCGAAGCGCTAATTTTGTGGCTTTGTGCTTAATGAAATTCTCATATACCTCACTTGCCTGCAAGTCCGCGTCGAATCTCGGAACTACCGGCGAATGTCTCGCTGACGATCGACAGCATCGCTGGGTTGCGGCAGATTTTCCGTGCATTACCGCTCAGCGTTCCACCGATTTGGAATACAGTGAAGTATTTCTGGATGAATTCGTCGAGTTGCTCGTCTTCGAGCTCGCCAAGGGTTATAACTTCGGATTCATTGGTGAAGCGGGCAAGCAAGGTGCTATTCAACAGGCGATGCTTTTCACTCGGTCGGCTTAGTATGATAATCTTGCAGTTGAATGCACTTAGGCGATCTATCATCGCGGGCAGATCGTGCAGCTCAGACGATACCGCCATCCAGTCGTCGAATCCGTCGAGCACTACGCCTAGCGGCACCCCACGTTCGGCCAATGAAACCTCGGCGACGCGTTGCAGAAACGCCATGACGTCATCACACCGCTCGTAGACCGCTACAATATCACGTCGGATAACTGCCTCTACGCCGTCCGTAAGCGCGGCGCCGTCAAGCCTTATAGCATTCCAATGTGGTGATTCAGCCAGGGTCCATGAAAGAGCCGATTTACCGATATCGGAAACGCCAAGGATTATGTGAACCGGATTTTGCGATCGAAAAAGGGCGACGAAACTGAAGCCGCTCGGAAAGCGGCGCGGTACATACAGATTCGCTGGGATTGACAGCGGGTGCTTTTGCCGTTGCCGTTCCGGAAACAGCAAGAACTCTTCCGATACCCATCCCGGCCGATCCAGTGTAGGGCTGAAACCGATCCGTAAAGCGCTCTTCGCGAATGACAGGAGCTCACGTTCTTGAGTTTTGCCCGTGTTCACATTGATCGCGATGTACGTTGTGCCGTCGGTAATACCGACTTCGACGCACCCCTCCGCTTTCGCATAAGCGACGACCTGCTTGTTTGCCTTCTCGCGTTGTGTCGGCGTCTTGAATTTATCAGGACGCTTGACTTCTATTATGAAAACGACTTTGCCAAAATGGCGGACCACAATGTCTTTGCGGCGCCGCGATCCAATTTCACGCTCCTCAAGAATGACGTCGTCCATGGGCCAAAGCCGGCGCAGCTCCGCCGCAACATGCGCGACGTAGTCGTTTTCTGAGGGCGCCGGTTGTGCGGAGTTGCCGCTCGCCTTTTTGCGAGCCATTGCACGTCGCGTTCGGTTTTCCGGAGCACTCTGCCTGTACCGTACGCTTGACCCACATGTTAATGGCTGCCCTCGGCTACGCTGATCTGCCTGCAACTGTCACCTGGGCTTTTGCCTGCCCGGTGCAACCGCCATACGGAGACTCGTGCATCTCCGCGACGCTGAGTAGAACTTCAAGTAGAACTGGCAATCCTAGATAAAAAAGCCGCGTAAATACGCAGCTCTATTGGTAGCGCCAACGGGAATCGAACCCGTCTTTCCGCCTTGAAAGGGCGATGTCCTAACCGATAGACGATGGCGCCGTGGCCCTGCCTAATTCACCATAACCTCGAGCAGGCTGTCAACCACTTCGCCCGCCCGAAGCGGCCGGCCTGGATTACTGGCGGCCTACCGGAGCCTGTGCCGCGATGAAGGTTTTCGAGGTTTGGCCTTTAGCGGGCGAATGCGGTGTGACGGTAACCGTCATGACGGCCTTTTTCAGCGTACCGACGGTCACGGTACCGGATCCGTTCTTGGCCGTTCGCTCCCACTGCACCGCGATCGTGTTCGCGTGACCGCGCATATCCGGCGTGATCTCAACGGTCGCTTTCGACGTCACGATGGACGTGATGGGCCGGCCGTTCGCCCAGATGCTAAACGTCACGCCATGGGTCTTGGCGCTGGTCTTTGCATAATAGCGATCGCCGGGGGTTTTCGAAAGCGCCTGTTCCGGCGGTGCGTTCGTCGAATTTGCCTGGGCCATCGTCGTTTGACCGGGCAGCGGCGTCTGTCCGGACGACGATGGATTGTTCGCATTGCACGCGGTAAGGCCGAACGCGATCAAAAGCGCGCCCAGCGAACGGAGGAGGACGAAGCCTTGCATGCCTGCGTCATTCCCCGCCCGACCGGCGCTAAACCGCATGGGCCCGGTAGGATTCGAACCTACGCGCAACCAGTTATGAGCCGGCCGCTCTACCGCTGAGCTACGGGCCCGGTGGGCCTCTCCGTATTCCAAGACCGGGTCGCCGTTCCCTTACGGCGTGCACCGTCCGGCCGAGCAAATCTTTACCGCCCGCCTTTAGTTGACTTCGTCAAATACTTAGTTGATAATGTCAACTATCTATGCAACAAGACGTCGAACGTTTGCGCCGCTTCAATCGCTTCTACACCCGGCGGCTCGGCATTCTGGATAAGGGATTTTTGGGCAGCGATTTCGCGCTCATCGAGGTTCGCGTTCTGTACGAACTTGCCCACCGCGATAACGTCTTCGCATCGGAACTGGTCGACGAATTAACCGTCGATCCGGGATATTTGAGCCGGATTCTGCGCGGATTCGAGCAACAAGGCCTGATCCGCAAGCAGCGCAGCCGTACCGACTCGCGGCGCAGCATGCTCGCGCTCACTGCAAAAGGGCGTCGCGTCTTCGAACGTCTGGATAAACGTCAGCACGATGAAGTCGCGGCGATGTTGCAGGATCTCCATGAAACCGATCGTCGCCGTTTACTGGCAGCCGCCGGAGCAGTCGAAGATCTTTTGGAGCGCCGACAGTTCAACGGCACGCCGTTCGTGCTTCGCGACCCGCGTCCGGGCGACATCGGCTGGGTCGTCGAGCGGCATGGCGCGATCTATTCGATGGAGTACGGCTGGAACGAGCAGTTTGAAGCGCTCGTTGCAGAAATCGCCGGCGGCTTTTTGAAGCAGCACGATGCCGAACGGGAACATTGCTGGATCGCAGAACTCGACGGACGCAATGCCGGCTGCATCTTCCTCGTGGCGAAAGATGCCTCTGTCGCCCAACTTCGGCTGCTGCTCGTAGAGCCGGATGCGCGCGGCTTGGGCATCGGACGTGCCCTTATTCGCCGATGCATCGAATTCGCGCGAACGGCGGGCTACCGTAAGATAACGCTCTGGACCAATCACGTCCTCGAGGCCGCTCGTCATCTCTATGAAGAAGCGGGATTCACGTTGTTAAAAGAAGAGCCGCACGAGCGGTTCGGGACCCCGCTCGTGGGCCAAACTTGGGAACTTCGACTGTAAACGCTAGCCTTCGGAAATATCGGCGACGACCGACCCCGTCTCTTCCGACGGCAGCTGGCGCGCGATGTCGGCTTGGCTCACCATTCCGACGAGCGTCTTCCCACGCGTTACCGGCAATCGCCGAACCTGACGCGACCGCATCAGTTGCGTAGCGCGGTCTATCGGATCGTCCGGCGAAACCGCTTCGATATCCGACGAATCTATTTCTCCGACTTTTGTGGTCGAGGGATCTTTGCGCTCGGCTATTGCGCGCACGACGATATCGCGATCGGTAATGATTCCGCGCAGTTCGCCGGTGTCCGAGATTACGGGAATTGCTCCGACGTTGGCTTGCGCCATTCGCTGCGCGGCATTTGCGACGGTGTCGTTCTCGCGGACCGTTTCGACCGATTCAGTCATGACGTCCGCAACTCGTACACTGGTCATATCGGCCTCCTTATTTCTTTCAGATAGAACCGATTCCCAAAGAGCGCCCAATCCAACGTACCGGGCGGCAGGCTCCCCCCACGTCGGGCCGGCGGCTCATATCGTGGAGAGCGAGTGACCAACATAGGTCTGTAACTGTTTTGAGCCGGTGTCGTACGCAGTGTACCCGACGAAAAGTACGAGCGTCAGCAGTTCTGCCGCGATCAAGGCAAAAACAATGCTGCGAATCAAGCCCCAGTACACCGCGTGGCGAGCATGCGCGTCGGTCACTCCAATGATGCCCGCTATATCTTTTGCACAATGATGGAATGCCTTCGGACCGGCAAAGACTGCGTAGACAAATGGCGCGCCCCCGACTAAGGCGACGGCCCAAAGCAGCCCCGACAGTATGCCGAACGAAACCGGAAACGTCTGCGGGATTTCATCGTAGGTCGAGAGCAGGCTGTACCTGAGCAGAAAGAAGTAGATAGAACCGCCCGTCACCAGAAAGAACATCGGCCAAAACGTTCGCGCGGTGAAGTAGTAGTAGACGATCTGCCGCGCTTTGCCGGCGTGCTCGGCCGCTTTCGTCCGTCGTCTGATGAACCATGGAAAAAACACGCCGAGGAAATAGACGACGAGAGGCGCTCCGACCGTCAATAACAGCCCTTCGTGTGGTAACGTCAGTTCGCTGTCGTGATCGGTGAGGTCGTTTTCCAATTGGCTGCGTTTATAGAGCAGCGATTGGCGCTGTTCGGGGCCGGGTTGAGCGGCAAGCTGACTATTGACGCTGCGAATCTGGGTCTGAAGTGCGTGCGAAATCCAGTCGCTCTTTACGTTGGGATCGGGAAACAGAAAGTGAAATCCGAATCCGATGATTGCGACGATGGAAAACGTGAGCGTCGCGGCGCTCAGGGCGAATTCAAACGGATTTTTCCAACCTTCGTACGGGGCTTGCGTGCAGTACGAACTCTCGGGATGCCTGACGATGGTGTCGCGCTGGCGCAGGAACGCCTTGAAGTCTAGGAGCGGACGCAAATGGTCATTCCACCACGTTCCTAATTCGCCGCGCGGCGTGGGAAGGTCGTCTCGCACCTGCGCATGGGCGTCGACTACATCCTGCATGGCCTACCGCCTTTACTGCCGGTGGTACTTCTCGCAAGCGGGTTTGCACGCCCTCCACGGTTCGTGAGCCTCTATTTCTTGAACGCGCTCTTTCCGGGGTAGCGCGCGGCCGAACCGAGTTCTTCTTCAATTGCCATAAGCCGGTTGTACTTTGCGACGCGATCGCTGCGCGAAAGGGAGCCGGTCTTGATTTGGCCCGCGGTGGTGGCGACGGCGATATCGCTGATAGTCGTATCTTCCGTCTCGCCCGAGCGGTGCGAGATAACGGTCGTGTAACCGGCTTGGTGCGCCATCTCCACGGCGTCGAGCGTCTCGGTCAGCGTGCCGATTTGGTTGACTTTGATGAGGATCGAATTGGCGACGCCTTCACGGATGCCGCGCCCCAAACGATCCGTGTTCGTGACGAAAATATCGTCTCCGACGATTTGACATTCGGAACCGATAGCGGCGGTCAATTTGGCCCAGCCCTCCCAGTCGTCTTCGGCCAGGCCGTCTTCGATCGAGATGACTGGATACTTTGCAATCAGATCGCGATAAAAAGCGACCATCTCTTCAGCACCGAACGGACGATCTTTGGTGAGCGGATAGTACTTTCCGTCCTCAAAGAACTCCGTGGCTGCCGGATCCAGTGCGATCGCGACGTCTTCGCCGGGCTTGTATCCCGCGCGCTCGATCGCTTGGACCAGCAAGTCCATTGCCTGATCGAGCGTATCGAGCCGGGGTGCATAGCCGCCCTCGTCGCCGACGGTAGTCGGCTGATTTTGCTCGTGCAGTAGGGCTCCGAGCGCGTGAAAGACTTCGGATCCGTAGCGCACGGCGTCCGCAATGGAAGGCGCGCCGACCGGGACGATCATGCATTCCTGAAACTGCAGCGCGCCCTGCGCATGCTTTCCGCCGTTGATGACGTTCATCATCGGAACCGGAAGCGTCGCGGCGGTCGGTCCTCCCAAATAACGGTAGAGCGAAAGCGAGAAGCTGCCGGCCGCTGCACGCGCCACGGCAAGCGAAACGCCGAGCAGCGCATTTGCGCCGAGTTTGCCCTTGTTGGGTGTTCCGTCCAGCTCTTGGAGCCGTTCGTCGATCTCGCGCTGCGCCGTCGCGTCAAGACCTTCGAGTGAAGGGCCGATCAGATCATTCACCGCGGCAACGGCTTTGAGTACGCCCTTTCCGCCATAACGCGATTTGTCGCCGTCGCGCAATTCCACGGCTTCGTGCGCACCGGTCGAAGCACCCGAAGGAACCATCGCCTCTTCGACCGACCCGAAGCTCGTCGCCGCACTCACGGCAACAGTGGGGTTTCCGCGTGAATCGAGCACCTCACGGGCGTGTATTCCTTCGATCAGCGGCCGTCCGCCGCCGCGCAGCGATTCCAGCGACATTACTTCTCCACGATCCAGCGTTCCAGGTCATGCCGCCGCGAAACGAATTCATCCGGTTCGAAAAAGATTTGGAGTTCGCGCTCGGCGCTCTCGTGCGAATCGCTGCCATGTACCAGATTGCGGCCGATAGTCGAGGCAAAATCGGCGCGTATCGAACCCGGCGCCGCATTGAGCGGATTGGTGGCGCCCATCAGCTGGCGGCAACCGGCAATCGCGTCTTCACCTTCGACGCACATTGCAACGAGAGCCCCGCTGGTGATGAAGTCGACTAAGCCCTGGAAGAACGGCTTGCCTTCGTGTTCTCCGTAATGACGGCGCGCGCGCTCTCCGTCGAGTTGCATCAGCTTCATCGCGACGATCACGTAGCCACGGCGCTCGATGCGCGAGATGACTTCACCCGCTAACCCGCGAGCAACCGCGTCGGGTTTGCACAAAATCAAGGTACGCTGTATTGCCATAACGCGCCCTCAATACGGGCCGCGGGCGAAGCAGGCCTGCACCCCGAAGCGGCCTGCGGTGAGCCGTTTCAGCCGGATTTTGCGCGTTCCCGTAACGGGAAGCACCAACGAAGACATGGCGGCGATGTTGGGCGAGGAGCGCGCGAGGGGTCTGACGCTCGTGGCCGATTATCAGCAGCACGGAAGCGGACGCAAGGGCCGCTCATGGATTGCAGCACCCGGCACGGCGCTGCTCTGCACGGTCGCGCTTCCTGACCCGCTCCCGAGCAGCAACCTGTGGATCGTGCCGTTCTGGTCGGCACTCGTGGTGCGCGCGGCGCTCGGTGAATTCGGACTGAAAACACAACTGCAATGGCCCAACGACGTCTTGACCGGCGGCCGCAAGATCGCCGGAATTCTGTGCATCTCGCGCATAACCGGCGTATCTGCGTGGGCTGCAAGCGGAATCGGCGTGAACGTGCATCGCCCCAAGGACGATCCGGAGCAGCCACGGATCGCGCCGCCGCCGGCATATCTCTCCGATTATGCGGATGCGGATCGCGATGCGGTCTTGGATGCAGTACTGAGTCAAGCGGAGGCAACCTATGACGATCTGTCCTCACCGCAACGGATCGCCCGCGCTTGGGAAACCGCAGCCGGCATTCCCGGCATGGTTTATCGCATCGCTCTCGACGGCGAAAAACAGCCATTTGAAGCAGAGGCGCTTCGCCTAATGACCGGCGGCGCGCTGATGGTAAAGCACGAAGGCGTCGAACGCACGATCGCGCTCGCCGACGCGCGTATTTTGAGAGAGTAGGCCGCGCCTATTCTATTTTACGACGCCGCCGATGGAGATGTTCGCGCCATGAAGAGCGCTGACCGCCGCAGTTTCGGCGCCGCCGTCGATGCTCAGGCATAGATTCGACGCCGTGTTGACGGTCGAGGGTTTCGGAATCATTTTCGCGCTAACGCCGGCATCCTTGAGCGCCTTGGTGGCGATCATCGTGTCGGCATTGCTCGAGAAAAAGAGGATGACGTCTGCCACGCTGCGCCTACTTCGCTGAAGCTCCGTGCACCAATTTGTCCAATGCCGCAGCCACGTCGTTCAGTTCCGAGACTCGCGTGACGGCTTGCTGCAAGCGATTGCTCATCTCTTGCGAGAGCGTGTCAATCACGATCATATCGCCGACGAGCTCTTCGTTGACGGCCTTGAGTTCGCGGACCTTTCCGCCGGAATCCGTGGCGCCGAGCTGTTCGATCAGCTCGCCGGCGCGCTCCACCGCGGCCTTCGTCGCGGCGACGTGATCGCCCGAGACTTCCCCGCCGACGATTGCGACGCCGAGTTCCTTGGCCGCCGCGCTGACCTGTTCGCTGCGCGTCGCCAGATGGTTCGAGATCCGCTGCACGATGGGAATGGCTACGAGCAGCGCCGCCATCATCGAGATGAAGCCCCAAAGCGCGAAGGTCTCAGTCATGTGGTTAATGATGCCGCTGATCTGCGACATCGGGACGCCGTACCAGCGCGCACCGATAACGGCGCCTTGATCGTCGGTAATCGGATCCAAACGCGTCAAGTACTCCGTGCCGCCTTCTCGATCCGCCCCGACCCACGGCTGACCTGTGCGCAGGTTGTTTGCGTCAAAGGCGTCGACCCGCGAGTCGATGAGACGCGTGCCGTCCGGCTGAGCAATCGTGCTGGACACGACGGCGTCGCCTTCGAGAATCGCTGTCTGCGCTCCAAGCGAATGCGTGCTGTCGTCGACGAGATCGTAATAATGGTTCAGCAGAACGCCGCCGTAGATTGCGCCGAGCGTCCGTTCGTTGGCGTCGCTCATCGGCGCCGCTGCTACCAGCGCTAGGCCGTTCGTAATGTGCTCGACGGTTTTGGAACCGTCGATGATGTCGGCTCCGGCCTGCGCAACAAGCCCTTCGCCCTGCAGATCCTGCACCGGTATCAGCGCGGCCGTGCTCACCGATTCACCCGTGAGCGCGCGCTGCACGTACTTGTTGCCCGCAAACGACCCGCCGTCTCCGCCATTCGCGCGAGCCACCACTTTGCCGTCGGTGTCGACAATCGTTAGGAAGGAGAGCCCCGACGTGCGCTCGATGCTCGCCAGTTGGTCCTGCAACGTCTTCGAATCATGAGTCTGCAGACTGTGGCGGAGCGCGTCGGAGACCGCGTCCTGCGAGATCAGCAGACGGATTTGCTCCTTATGCGAATCCCAGTAGCCCGAGAATGCATTCGAGCCGTTCGTCACTTCGGAGCGCCCTTGCGCCATCAAATCGCGCGTAAGCGCGAGGCGGGCGGCTCCTACACTGATGACAAAAAATAGGAAGATCGCTCCGGCGATCGTTCCCAGCAATCGAACACGCAGGCTCATACGGTTTCTCCCTGGGCGGCTTCATGGACTTTGAATTGCGAGAGCCGGACATCAATGCGGCCGGCAAAATCGTTCATTTGGTTCACCGACGCCTGCATGCGCTGTGCTGCGTCGGTGACTTCCTTGTTGACGTAAGTGAGCACCTCGACGGACGAGGCGTTCTGTTGCGAGATCTCGGAGATGTTGCGGAACGCGGAGTTTACTTCGGTCGAATGCGACGACATCTGCTGCGTCGCCTGAACGTTGAGTTGAACCGAGCGCGTGATCTCCTCGATCGAGCGGATCACTTGATAAGAGTTGCTGCTCATCTCCCGCGCGACCGACGAGATCTCCGCAATCTGCTGGTTGGCGCTCAGGACCGCCGTGACGATCTCACGCAGCGCGCCCGAGGCAGAGGTCGTGCTAGTGACGCCTTCTTCCACGCGTTCCGTCAAACGCTCCATGGCACGGACGACTTCATTGATCACGTTCTGGGTGGAGAGAATGTGGCCGGCGATCTCCTTCGTGGCTTGGACGCTGCCGTCGGCCAGTTTGCGGATCTCGGTGGCGACCACCGCAAAACCGCGGCCGTGTTCTCCCGCGCGCGCCGCCTCGATTGCGGCATTGAGCGCGAGCAGGTTCGTCTGTTCGGCGATTCGATCGATCACTTTGACGATGTCGCCGATCTGCTCCGAGTTCGTGCCGAGCTGCGCGATGTCGCCCGCGAGCTCGCCGATCGTCGAGCGAATCGTATCCATGCCTTCGACGATCGTGTGAATCGCCGATCCGCCCCGCTGCGCGGTTTGAGAGGTTTCTTGCGAAATCGACGAGAGTGAATCGACCTGAGCCGTAACTTGCTCGATCGACGTTGCCATGTTCGTGACGGCCAGTGAGGTCTCGTCCAAGCTGCGCGTCTGCTCTTCGGCGGCCGCGGCGATCGCGTTGATGGTCTCAGTTAATTGGTTGATCTTGTTCGTTGCCTGCTCGACGATCCGCGATTGTTCGTTGATGCCTTCGTCAAGCTGGCCCTGTGCCAGGGAGGCGCCTTCGATGACGGCGAGCGCGGTGGAGGCGGTCGTCTGCAGATCGGAGCCGGCGGTTCCCAGATTGTCCGCGTTCGCGTGCAGATTGCTCAAAAACTCGCGCATCCCGAAGATGAGTTTGTTGATGGCGATCGCCAGTTCGGTGAGCGTCCCGTCCGAGACGGCTAAATTCTTTGTAAAGTCACCCTGCGAGACTTCACGGACGCCCGAGGCCAGCGCCGAAATCGAACCTTGGAGCGCTTCGCTTCGCGGCAGTGCGGTGCGGCTGCGCCCGAAGAGCACCGGGAACGCCTCTTCAATCGACGAGCCGATAGGCACGATTTCGCCGGAGAAGAGCAAGCTGATGAGCGCGCCGGTAACCGCAAGAGCGATACTGGAACCCGCAGTGCCGTGAAGATGATGACCGGCGCGGGATGTGTAGTCCGCGGCGGCTGCCGACACCGCGAGCACGACCCCAATCGGCGTTCCGACCAGCGCAGCCGTGAGAGCAACGATTCCGAGAACGAGCAGTTCATAGCCCGCAAACGAGCTGCCGTACCAGCAGAGCGAGCCGCAAAGCAGCACGGCCGCAGCAGCGATTGCGATTCGCGGCAGAGTGGCCAGCCGGGCGCGCCAGGCAACAAGTCGAGTCTGGATCACGTGCACCTCTAGTTGTGGCGGGACCAAAGAGCGCACACAGGCGCTCCGAAAAGACCCACTATCCGAGATTACGGCGCAACGGGGTATTTTTTTTAGTTTGGCGGGCTCGAACCAAGGCGAGGAGGGCAAGCAAGCGCTTGTTGCAGGAGGAGTGTCCTAGTTACGGGCGCGGCTACGCTTCTCGCAAATCTCGCAAAAATGCGACATTTTGTTGTCCGTCTCGAAGATCGAGTTGGAATAATACATCGCGCAGCGCGCATTGAAGCAGTGCTTCAGTCCGGAGGCGTGTCCTAGTTCGTGCACGCACTCTTTGAGCGTGCGCTGGAACAGCACGTTCTCGTCCGGGTCCTCGCCGTAAAATTCGCTGCGAAGCCGGTGAACGGAGACGACTGCGATACGCCGCTGTTCATCGGCGTCCCCGAAAATATAGCGTTGTGACGTTTTATAGAGATCGAAATCTGTGACGGCAAGCAGAAACCCGTCACCGTCGGGATACTGCCGGAATACCTTGTTCGTGAGCGTCGAAAGAAACATCTGGCGGCGCGAACTGTTGACCGCGTTTTGCGGAACCGCGACGTGGCGCTCGACGAAGATCCGATATAAGAACCGCTCTTCCAAGCAGAGCGCTAAACGCGAAAGAAATGCCGGCTCAATAGTGTTGATCGGTACGATCCGCAGTTGGCTGTCCATCCTTGGGCGGTCTCTTTCGACGCGGCCGCGAACACGCCCCGCATGGTCGTCGGCATCGGAATCGATCTGGCCGAGGTGGAACGCTATCGCTTCAGTGACGCCGAGCTGGCGTGGTTCGCTCGCAAGGTCTATACCGAAGAAGAAATGGCCTACGCCGCTCGCAAGCGCAACCGCGCAGAGCGCTATGCCGGATTCTTTGCCGCTAAGGAAGCCGCCCGAAAGGCTTTCGGTCACGCGATTCCCTGGAGGCTCGTGGGCGTCTCGCACGCTCCAAGCGGCAAACCGCTCATCAAGCTTTACGGCGATGCGGCTGATTTGTTGGAGAAACGCGGCGTAACGGTTGTCCACCTGACGATAACGCACACCGCTACGACGGCGGCCGCGGTCGTGATCCTGGAGAGAAATTGAGTTCAGTCTTTACACCGGCGCAGATGCGCGCCGCCGATGCCCAGGCCTGCGCAGAAGTAGGCGACGTCGCGCTGATGCGAGCCGCCGGCGAGTGCATCGCGCAAGTCGCGAAGCAGTACGCGCGGGAGCCGACCGCCGTCGCGTTCGCCGGCGCGGGAAACAACGGCGGCGACGCTTTTGCCGCAATGGCGTGTATGGACGGATTCCAACGAACGATCTATGCCCAGGAAGCGAAAACTCCGTCCGATGCGCGCGCGGATGCGGAGCGCCGGGCTCTGGAGAGCGGTGTGCGCCTGATGCCGTTTCCGCAGACGAAGCAAGAAGCGTTGCAGGCAATGCACGGCGCCGGCATCGTGATTGCCGGATTAGTCGGTACCGGCGCACGGCTGCCCTTGGATCCGCTTCACGCGAACGTCGTTGAAGCCGCGAACCCGTCGGGTGTGTCCGTTCTAGCCATAGATATACCGCCCGGAATCGATGCCGAGCTCGGCAGGATTGTCGAGCCCGCTCTTCGCCCTACGGTCACGGTAACGCTCGGCGCGCTCAAAATCGGCCTGCTGCTCGCGCCCGCACGATCGTATGTAGGCGATCTTTGGTTAGCCGATATCGAAATGCCGGCGGAAACAATCGAGGGACAGCATTCCGGCATCCAGGCGCTGAACGACGCCGAGTTTCTCGCGCTGCTTCCCCGGCGCGAGCAGGCATCGGATAAACGCAGTGCCGGCGCACCGCTCATTGTCGCGGGCTCGCAGCAGTTTCCCGGCGCGGCGATCCTCTGCGCGATGGGCGCGGCGCGAGCCGGTGCCGGCTACGTAACGGTGGCAACGCCGAAAGCGGCTGCACCGGCGCTCAGAACGCATCTCATCGAGCAAGTCGTCGTCGAGATCGAACCGGACGGCGACGCCGATCGAACGGTTTCGGATTTGCTCGAGCTGGCCAAGCGCAGCTCTTCCGTCGGACTGGGCCCCGGTCTTGGCTTGGACGATCGGACGGGCGAGATCGTTCGCGAGTTTTGTCGCCGTGTCGATCTTCCGCTCGTCGTCGATGCGAGCGGGCTCTTCCACTTTGCGAAACATCTCGAGATTCTGCGCGACAAGAAAGCCGTGCTGACGCCGCACGCCGGAGAGTTCGCGCGCCTGTCGGGCAAGGGCACCGTACGCGAAGAAGATCGGATTGCGCGGCTGAGGGAATTCGTCGACCGCACCGGCGTGACGACGCTGCTCAAAGGACAGACGACGCTGGTGTATGACGGTACCACGCTGCATGTGAACACGACCGGATCTTCCGCGCTTGCCACAGCCGGGACGGGCGACGTGTTGACGGGACTAATCTCCACGCTGCTGGCGCAGGGTCTTCATCCTGTAGATGCGGCGCGAGCCGGTGCGTACTGGCACGGCTTGGCGGGAAAACACGCGCAAAAGGATCGCGCCCGTGGGGTCATAGCGCGCGACGTTTACGAATCCTTGGCGGCGGCTCTTCCTGCAGCAGCAAAGCCCGAGCGCTTGACGCGCGTCTTTTAGCTACTCTCGCGCGGCGGCAGCCAGTAGTATAGAGTCGCCGGATCTTCCGGTTCGGCAAGTCCGTCAAAATCGATCGGAGGCTCCGCGAACGTGTCGACGTCCGCGTCAAGCGGCCGCCAGTCCGGATCGCGCTCGTCTTGCGCGGTGGGAAAACGGACGTCCTTGAGAACGGAGGCGTCCTTTGCGCCGATCAGCGAGTAGTTGAGCTGCGCGTCGACGAGCGCGATGCCGTTGGGCATGCCGTTGAACAGCGGAAAGCGCAAATGCATCAAGTCGTCGCGCCATCCGCAGATCGGACAGAGTTGCTCGGTCCCCGGCGGTCCGTCAAAGACGCGGTATCCGCAGGACGGACAGGTGTAGCGGCTCATTCGAGCAGTGCGCGCAAACCGGTTTCGTCGATTACCGCAATTCCCAACGTCTGCGCTTTCTCAAGTTTGCTGCCCGCTTCGGAACCGGCCACGACGTAGTCGGTTTTTTTGCTCACGCTTCCCGAGACTTTGCCGCCGGCTTGCAGGATCAGCGCGCTTGCATCTTCTCGCGTCATGCCGGGCAGCGTACCGGTAAGCACGAACGTCTTGCCGGCGAGCTTTCCCTTTGCGGCGGGCGCGCGCTTCGGCGCCGACATTACCACGCCGGCTTCGCGCAGTTGCTCGATCATGCTTTCGTTGGCCTGTTGCTGAAAGAACAGATGCACGCTGGAAGCCACCTCGGGACCGATGCCTTCACTGCCTTGCAACTCCGCAACGCTCGCGCCCACTATTGCGTCTATCGAACCGAAGTCATCCGCAAGAATCTGTGCCGTCTGCGTTCCGACGAACCGAATACCCAGACCCGTCAACAAACGCGCCAAGCCGCGCTTCTTCGATGCTTCGATGTTGCGCAGCAGATTCGCGATCGTCTTTTCACCCGTTCTCGGTACGCGCGCCAGTCGATCGACGTCGAGCCGATAGATATCCGCAATGGTTCGAACCAGCCCCAGCTCGGTAAGTTGCTGCGCCATGACGTCGCCGATGCCTTCGATATCCATTGCGCCGCGGGAGCAGAAATGGCGAACGCGCTCGAACACTTGCGCAGGGCAGGCCGCATTCGTACAGCGCGACATCGCTTCGCCTTCGGGATGGTCGACGTCGG
Organism: Vulcanimicrobiota bacterium; assembly: GCA_963714015.1. GTDB lineage: Bacteria > Vulcanimicrobiota > Vulcanimicrobiia > Vulcanimicrobiales > Vulcanimicrobiaceae > DASRDE01. The sequence goes on from OY970223.1 coordinate 453,725, forward strand.
CGCCGCATACCGGGCATTCGTCCGGCATGACGAATTTGCGCAGCTTCCCGTTGCGTTCGCTGAGTACCGGTCCGACCACGCGGGGGATGACGTCACCGGCCCGCACGACGGTAACCACGTCGCCCACGCGAATATCGTTGGCCGCGATGTATTCGGCGTTGTGCAGCGTCGCGTTCTGAACGGTAACGCCGCCGATCTTGACCGGGTCCAGAACGGCGTTCGGGTTGAGCGTCCCGGTGCGGCCGACAGTGATGACGATATCGCGAAGTCGCGTGCGGCCTTCACGAGCTTTGAACTTAAACGCAGTCGCCCAACGCGGTTCGCGGCCGGCGGCGCCCATCTGCTCCTGCAGCGCAAGATCGTCGACTTTGATGACGACGCCGTCAATCTCATAATCCAATTCGTCGCGCTTGGTTTCCCACTGCTCGCAGTAGGCGATGACTTCGTCGATCGCCGCACAACGCTTCACGTTCGGGTTCACGGCAAACCCCAGCCGCTTGAGCAGTTCGAGCGCCTCCCATTGCGTTCTCGGAGTTGCCGCACCGCCGTCGACGAGCGATCCGATCGAATAGGCAAAAAATGACAGGCGCCGCTCGTGCGTCAGCCTCGGATCGAGCTGGCGAACGCCGCCGGACGCGGCGTTGCGGGGATTGGCGAAGACCGGTTGTCCGGCGCTCAGCCGCGCCGCATTCAACCGCTCAAAGTCGCTTTTGCGCAGATAAACTTCGCCGCGCGCCTCGATCTCGCCGGGCACGCCATCTGAATCCGCGGGACTGCGCAGCCGCAACGGAATCGACGCGATCGTTCGCAGGTTCGGCGTGACGTCTTCACCGACGCGGCCGTCTCCGCGCGTACCGCCTCGCTCGAGCGTGCCGTTGCGATAACGCAGAGAAGTTGCCAAACCGTCGATCTTGAGTTCCACGACGTAGGCAGTTGTGCGGCCCGCAAGCTTGCGAACGCGCTCGTCGAACGCGCGAAGTTCGTTTGCGTCGAAAGCATTGGAGAGGCTGAGCATCGGCCGATGATGCTCGTACGGCGCAAACTTCTCGGAAGCCGCTGCTCCTACGCGCTGCGTGGGTGAATCGGGCGTGCGCAATTCGGCAAAGCGGTCTTCGAGGTCGATCAGCTCGCGCAGCAGTGCGTCGTATTCGGCGTCCGAAATCTGAGGATCGTCCAGGACGTGATAGCGATAATTCGCATCGTCCAGCTGCGCGCGCAGTTCCTTTGCGCGATCGGCGGGCGCTTTGGAGCGAACGCTCATTCGGATGAATGCCGCTTGCGGGATGCGCTCATGATTTGTATCGGATAACCGTCGGGATCGCCGATGATCGCGATGCGTCCGAGCCCCTCTTCATAGGGGTCTTGGAAAACCGGAACATTCAGGCTCGCGCAGTCCGCGACGAAGCGGTCGACGCTGTCCACCGTGAAACCCAGCTGCAGCGATCCGGGACGCACGGCAACCAGTTCCGTGCGCGGATGCAGCACGAGCGTCGAGCCGTTGCCAAGTTCGTACTCGACCCAATGCGGTACGTTGTCGGTCTTGAGTTTCAGTCCCAGCACGTCGCGATAGAAGTCACGCGACCGCGCCAGATCGGCGCAGACCAGCATTGCAACCCAAAACTTCGTCATCAGCTCGGGCTAAGCTTCTACGGGAACGCGCCCACCCTTCGCGAGATCGTCCAAAACGCGAAGATTCTCGCGCTCGAGTTCATCGACCGATCGCGAATCCGCGTGGCGATGACCCACTGCCCGTTCGTCCGAAAGAACCGGTCCGAGGTATTGACCGGTATACGACTGCTCGTTGAGCGCAAGCTCCTCGGGCGTTCCGGCTCCCACGACTGTTCCTCCCCGATCTCCGCCTTCGGGGCCGAGATCGATGAGATAGTCCGCCGTTTTGATGACGTCGAGATTGTGCTCGATCACCAGCACCGTGTTTCCGCTTTGAACCAGGCGCTGCAGCACTTCCAGCAGCTTGTGAATGTCGGCAAAGTGCAACCCTGTCGTCGGCTCGTCCAGAACGTAGAACGTGCGGCCCGTGGAACGGCGGGAAAGCTCGGTCGCGAGCTTTACGCGCTGGGCCTCGCCGCCCGAAAGCGTGGTCGCCGGCTGCCCCATTTTGATGTAGCCCAGACCCACGTCGCAGATCGTCCGCAACTTGTTGTGAATGCGCGGAATTGCCGAGAAAAATTCGTTCGCTTCGTCTACGCGCATCTCCAGCACGTCGGAGATCGTCTTGCCTTTATACTTGACCTCGAGCGTCTGCGCGTTGTAGCGCTTGCCTTTGCAGACTTCGCACGGCACGTAGACGTCGGGCAAAAAGTGCATCTCGATCTTGATGATTCCGTCACCCTGGCACGCTTCGCAGCGGCCGCCTTTGACGTTGAACGAGAAGCGGCCCGGCGTGTATCCGCGTATCTTTGCATCGGGAACCAGCGAGAAAAGTTCGCGGATCAAATCGAACGCGCCGGTGTACGTCGCGGGGTTACTTCGCGGCGTGCGGCCGATGGGGGATTGGTCGATAACGACCATCTTGTCGAGCTGTTCGACGCCCTTGACGCTGCCGTACGTGCCGCTTGCCGGATGGCCATGCAGATGCTGGTTGAGCGCCTTGTTCAAAACCTCGTTGACGAGTGTGGACTTCCCGCTGCCGCTCACGCCCGTAACGCAGGCAAAGACGCCGATCGGAAAGTCGACGTCGACGCCCGTGAGGTTGTTGGCCTTGGCGCCTTTGACGCGCAGCCAGCCGCGCGGTTCGCGGCGGCGCTTCGGAATCGGAATGAATTTGCGGCCCGAAATATATGCGCCGGTCTCAGAGTTGGGATGCGCTACAACGGCGTCGAGATCGCCCACCGTCAAGATTTCGCCGCCCTCGGCGCCTGCACCGGGACCGATGTCGACGATAATGTCCGCCGTGCGAATCGTGTCCTCGTCGTGTTCGACGACGATCAGCGTGTTGCCGATATCACGCAGCGTGCGCAGCGTCGCCAGCAGGCGGTCGTTATCCCGCTGATGCAGTCCGATGGATGGTTCGTCGAGGATATACAGCACGCCGACGAGCGAACTGCCTATCTGCGTCGCGAGGCGGATGCGTTGGGATTCGCCTCCGGAGAGCGTGGTCGCGGAGCGCCCGAGCGTCAGGTAATTCAGCCCCACGTTCGTCAAGAATCCCAAGCGTCCACGAATTTCCTTGAGCACCTGATGCGCGATCTGCTCTTCGCGCTCGTTCGTCTTGAATTCGCGGAAAAACCGTTCGCACTGCTCGATCGACATCCGCGTTACGGCGTCGATGTTCGCGCCGCCGATCGTTACCGCCAACGCTTCAGGCTTCAGTCTGGCGCCCTTGCACTGCGGACACGTGGACGCCGACATGTATTTTTCGATGTCTTCTTTGACGTAGTCGCTCGACGTTTCGCTATGCCGGCGCTGAAGATTGTTGACGACGCCCTCAAACGTGGAGCGGTACTCCCAAACCGAGCCCGAGCGCGATTCGTAAGAGAAATTTTGCTCGCGATCGGTACCGTACAGAATGACCTCCAGGACTTCGTCCGAGAGCCTCTCCACCGGAGTCGAGGTCTTCACGCGGTACTTGCGCAGCACGCGCTCGAGTTGCTGCATGTAGTAGGGATTCATCGAAGGGAACCGTCCGCCGCCGACGGACTTGCTCCACGGCACGATGGCGCCTTCGGCGATCGACTTGCTGCGATCCGGAATGACCTTCCACGGGTCGATCTCGATTTTCTCGCCCAAACCGCTGCAGCCCGGACAAGCGCCGTACGGTGAGTTGAAGGAGAACAATCGCGGCGCCAGCTCTTCGAAAGAAAGCCCGCAATGCACGCACGCGAACGCCTCGCTGAAGGTCAGCTCGCCCGGCTGTCCCGAGCCGCTCGAAGCGTCCAGAAGCGCCGTGGCGATTCCGGAAGACAAACGCAGCGTCGTCTCCACGGAGTCAGTCAATCGTTTGCGGATGTCGGGCTTCATGACGAGCCGATCGACGATGACCTCGATCGTGTGCTTGCGCTTCTTATCCAGGACGATTTTCTCGCGCAGCTCTTTCGTTTCGCCGTCGACGCGCACGCGCGAAAAGCCCTCCTTTGCGACCTCCTCGAAGAGCTTCGTATACTCGCCTTTGCGTCCGCGCACGAGCGGCGCGAGCAATTGGATGCGGGAACCTTCGGGCAATTCCATGATCGAATCGACGATCTGCTCGCTGCTCTGCGAACTAATTTCGCGGCCGCAGTTGTAGCAGTGCGGAATGCCGATGCGGGCGAACAGCAAGCGCAGATAGTCGTAAATCTCGGTGACCGTTCCGACCGTCGAGCGCGGATTGCGGGACGTCGACTTCTGGTCGATCGAGATTGCCGGGGAGAGGCCCTCGATGTAATCGACGTCGGGCTTCTCCATCTGGCCGAGGAATTGGCGCGCGTACGAAGAGAGCGACTCGACGTAGCGGCGCTGACCCTCAGCGTAGATTGTGTCGAAGGCCAGTGACGACTTGCCCGAGCCGGAGAGTCCGGTAATGACTGCCAGACGGTTTCGCGGCAGCACGAGGTCGACGTTCTTGAGATTGTGCTCGCGCGCGCCCTTGATCACAATGGAGTCAAGCCCGCGGGGCTTGGCTCCATTCTCATGAGCTTGGCGAAGCGGCGTGGAAGTATCTGGCATGCCTAGTCGTTCAACACAGGGCCGCCTTCAAATGTTTCAGCGAGCCCTTGCCGGCAGGTTGAAACGCTAGGCGGGCGGCGCAGGCGGCGGAGCGGTCGGCGGCGCTCCAACGGCTACCGCCTGTACGCCTGCGCGCAACTTGAGGTACTCTCCGACGACGACGAGCGTCGCGTACGCGGCCACGGCCTGCGTGATGATCTGCCGAATGAGCGCACCGATTAGCGGTATGCCGTTGAAGAGGCCCGAGATCCACGTCGCGATGATGAACGCGATCGCAAGAAGTACGACGATGGCCAGCGTCGCAACGAAGTTCTTGGCCGTGATGCGCGCCGATTCACTCAGTCCGTCCGTCGCGCTGTGATTACCAACGATTACGCTGGGAAGCGCGTAAAGAAAGAAAAGATAAAATGCGAGCAGCGCGAGTCCCAACGTCGGAATGGAAAGCGCAACGGCAACGGCTCCGAGCAAGAACAGCAAGACGACCGCTATCATGACTTGAGCGCCGTCGATGTTGAATGCGGCTGCGCCGTCGGCCAGCGTTGCCGTGCCCGTGCGCCAGGCCGCCCCCGCCATTCCGGTCGTGTACGCGATAACGAGGATGGTCGCGACCATCGCGACGATACCGATGATAAATGCACTCAGAAATGCGGATGCGAGGCCGGCGCCCGGCAAGCCCGCCGATGCGAGCGTCGTGCCCGTGGCAATCCCGAAGAGACCCAGGATGCCGACGACCACGGCCGCTACGATGCCGATGACGATGCCGGGAACGATGATAATCCAGTTCCGGCTGAGGAGTTCCCAAGAATGGGAGAACGTGTTGCCCAAGTCTTCCGAGGATTGCATGAGGATCAACCTCCAAGCTTTGGAAGGGCCTTGTTTTCAGGTTCTTAAGGTTCGGAGCGGTTCGTTACGGCGCCTGGTCGACCGGCGCCAGTTTGAGGTACTCCCCCACCACGAGCAGCGTCGCGTACGCCACGACGGCCTCCATGACGACCCATTGCACCGCCTCTCCCACTCCCGAAACGGGCCCGGCAAAGCCGCCGGCCAATCCGCCCAGCACGGAGAGGATCACGATCAGGACTACGGCGCAGAACGTTACGGCGAAATTTCGAGCGGCAATGCGGATCGATTCGACGATGCCGTCAACGGGGGAACGTCCGCCCACGATTACCGACGGCATCGTGTAGAGCACGAACGTCGCGTAAAGCAGAACCGAGATGCCGAAGGTCGGCACAGCCAGGACCGCCGCCGCCAGGCCGATCAGAAACAGCAAGAGCAGCGCGCCGGTCGCGCGGAGGCCACTCCGGCGAAAGGCACTTACCCCGTCCGAGATGCTCGCCGTGCCGTGCGTCCACGCTGCGCCGGCCATTCCGGTCGTGAATGCGATGACGATCAACGCCCCTAGGATCCGCACGCCGAAAGCCACGATCGTTTCGAAGAAGAGCCAAAACCCGTGCGGCCCTTGCGCGTCGAGATCGCCGAAGAACTGCCACGAGGAATCTCCCGAAGCGGCAAGCGTGTAGGAAATTGCCGCGCCGGCAAGCGCGACGGCAAGGGAGGGCACCACGATAATCGCGTTCTTGCGCAGCAGATCGAAGGCGCTCCCGAAAATTTCGCTCATCGCAGATGCGCGGCCGCTTCGGTAATATTCTTGACGGTTGCGTCGGGCGGCGGAGCGCCTTGCGGCACGCGCTCGCCGCGCACGTTCACCCAAACGGTGTACAGCCCCGCCTCCAGTGCGCCTGCGATGTCGCGGTCGTACCGGTCGCCGACCATCGCGCTGTTCGCGGGCGATGTCTGTAACTTCCGGCAAGCGTGCGAGAAGAGCAGCGGATCCGGTTTGATCATGCCGACCTCGTCCGCCAAAAAAATCGCGTCGAAATACTGAGCGATCTGCAGCAACGCAATCTTCTCGTGATGCGTTTCGGATATGCCGTTGGTCAGAATCCCGAGCTTTTTCCCTTGCGCCTTCAAATCACGGAGCAGATCGATTGCTCCCGGATAAGGCGAGAAGTACTTCTTGCGGTAGTCGTTATAATTGGTCGCACTGCGTTCGGCGAGCGCCGCGTCCTCCAACCCGACCGCCGTCAATGCGTTGCTCCACATCGTCGCGCGCAGCCGCGAGAGCTTCGTCTTCACCTGGTCCGCGGTGAGCCGCTGCCAAAAGCCTTCGGCCTCGGCGACGTACGCTTCTTTCAGGGCCAGGGCATCGATACCGTGCTCGGCTGCAACTTCGCGAGCGACCTCTTCGGCTGCGCTCGTGAACGCGAGCGTATCGTCGTGCAGCGTGTCGTCCAAATCGAACAGGACGGCGCGAATGTCACGCATGATGTGAAAAACGAACGCGGAAAGAACGCAGCTCGAACGGCTCGAGCGTAAATTGCAAGTACTCGCCTTCGATTTCGCACGGCGCCTCAACCGGCCGTTCGAGGGCGTCGACGGCTGCAGCTTCGGTCATTCTGGCGCCGCACCGCACGCCCGCCCGTATCGTGCGTCCGTCACACTCTCGCACGCGCACAATCACGCCGTCGCCATCGTGCGCAGGCTTGCACGCCGCAACGAGGACCGAACGATCCTCGCACGTGAAGAGCCGCACCCGCCGTTCGTGCGCAAACGCTTCCCACATACGCTCCAAGTCGCCGTTGCCGGCGTCAACGAGCGGAGCAAACGCGTACGAGAACCGGTGTTCCCCCTTGTCGGCACGCGCATCGGGCCAGGTCGTACCCCGCAGCAACGAGTGCCCAAGGCGCATGCCGCCTTTGGGCAGCGCGCGCGCGCTCCAGCCGTAGGTGTCCAACGACAAGACCGCGACGCCGTTGCCCTCGCCGTCGCGTACGGCAGCGAAACGCTGTCCCGGCACCTCAAATTTCGCCTGCTCGGCCGGCGTTCGATTCCGGGCGCTGCGCGAAATGGTTCCGTGCGGTGACCCGTACGTCACGCTATCCGTGCCGATCGCAAGCCAATTCTCGACACGCAGCAGCTTTCTGCGCTCGGTCCAGTCCACTCGCAAATCGATTCGAAGAAACGGTTCATCCCCGGCCAGGCTGACCTGCATCGTTGCCGGAGAGCGCCCGAACGTAAAATCTACAGCCAAAGCGCCGTTCTCCGGCCGCGCTCCAAGCGGCTTGGCGTTGCGCATGGTCTGCTCGTACCCGCGATCGATGTTCCACGCTTCCCATTGCTTCGGTTTATCGCGGTAGAGCGCGAGCACGTTAGCCTGACTGCAAAAACTGCTTCGCCCGCGCGCTGCAAGTTCGACGATGGATCCGCTGCGATTCACCACTGCGCGAATGAGGCCGTTATCGAAGACGTAGTCGCCGTCTTCTTGCTCGTGCGGCGCTACCGTACCGGGCTGCGCGTGATGCTGCGCGCGCGGGAGCATCGCCTGCGCGGCCGCAATGACGGAAGCGACGATTTCCTCGGCCTGCGCGTATTCGGCGGCGACGTCATCGTAAACCGGCGTTATGGACGTCCCCGGCAGAACGTCGTGGAATTGATTGCGCAGAACGATCTCCCATGCCGCGTGCAAACCGTTTCGATATTGCGCGATTGCAGCCGCCGGAGCGTGTACGGCAGTGCACCACGCGAGCAGCTCTTCGGCTAATGCGAGGGATCGTTCCAGCAGGGCGTTGTGAAACTTGACGTCGTGATGCGTCGTGTACACGCCGCGATGATACTCGAGGTAAAGTTCGTCGCGATGAACCGGCAGCGCCGCCCGGCGGGACGAAAGATCCCGGAACCACGTTACCGGATGAATCCACGATCCGATGCCGCGCGCCTGCTCGAGCATCTTTGAAGTGACGCCGCCGCCGCCGTCGCCATAACCGAGAACGATCGGTTCGCTGCGTTCGCGCGCGCGAATCAAGCGCCACGGATATGGTCCGCCGTCGTAGGACTGAATCAGCGCGGCGACTACACCGCTGCCGTCGGGCCCTTCCCAAACGAACTGCGGGTACGGAAACTTCGTCGTGTCGTTCCACTGCAGCTTCGTCGTGGAGAAATAGGGAATCCGCGCATGCGCCAGCAGCTGAGGCAGCGTGTTCGCAAAGCCGAACGTATCCGGCAGCCACGCAATCTGCGGCGTCAAACCGAACCGGCGCCGGCAATATTCAGCGCCGTAGAGCATTTGGCGCACCAGCGACTCTCCCGAAGGCACGTTGCAGTCGCTCTCGACCCAAAGCGCGGCGACGCCGGGATCGAACCGTCCGGCTGCGATGTGATCGCGCACGCGCGCATACAGCTGTGGGTCTTCCGCTTCGACGAAAGCGTAGAGCTGCGGCTGGCTTTGAATGAAGACGAATGACGGATCGCGATCGAGCAGATCGCACGCAATCGCGAACGTGCGCTGCGCCTTACGCCGCGTCTGTTCATAAGTCCACAACCAGGCGACGTCCAAGTGGCTATGGCCCAGCAGCATGAAGCCGTTCTCGCCTTCCGCATGCGGATTGGAACTGCCGTCTATCGCGGCGTGCGTTACGGTGACCGTGCGCGACGGCTCTTGGTGAGCGCGCACGTTGAGGAACCACCAGATGAGGCCGGGTCCGGACGGAAGGCCGTTCGTCGGAAGCGCCTCGAGTTCGACGTCCAGCGCGAGTTCGCGAGCGCGCTCGCACGGCTGCACGACGACCTCATGATGCTCCCGGTCAAACGCGCCCGCGGCGACGCCGTCGACGCGCAGCAGCGCACCGGTCCAGGTCTTGTATTGTAGAGCAGCGGGCGCAGACTGCGGCGCGAGCGTTGCGGTCAGCGTCGCGATTCCATCCCGACGCCCGCTCTCGGTCAGACGCAGGCTGCATCAGTTGCCGACGAGTTCCTTCAGCGCGTGCTCGAAGATCTTCGGAGCTTTCCCCTGGAAGAGCAGCGACTCGTTGCCGCCGATTTGTTTTCGAAGCTCGATGAGTTCGTCGCGCAGCGCGGCGGCCTTTTCGAACTCGAGACTGGCGGCGTACTCCCGCATCTTGCGATCGAGTTCTGCCGCCATCTTCATGGCGACGTCGCGCGGGAGCTTTTCACGCCGGATATCGCTGCGCGTTTCTTCGTTTGCGCCGACCATCGCGAGAATGTCCCGAACTTCCTTTCGCACGGATCGCGGCTCGATGCCGTGCTCCGTATTGTAAGCCACCTGGCGTTCACGCCGGCGCCGCGTCTCGCCGATGGCTCGTGCCATCGACTCCGTGACGACGTCGGCATACATGATGACTTTGCCCTCGACGTTGCGGGCCGCGCGTCCGATAGTCTGAATGAGCGACGTGCCGCTGCGCAGGTACCCTTCCTTGTCGGCGTCGAGAATGCCGACGAGCGATACTTCGGGCAGATCGAGTCCTTCACGCAGTAAATTGATGCCCACGAGTACGTCGAATACCCCTAAACGCAAGTCGCGCAGAATCGCCACCCGTTCGAGCGTGTCGACCTCGCTGTGAAGATAGCGGACGCGGAAGTTCATTTCGATCAGAAAATCGGTGAGATCTTCGGCCATCTTTTTCGTGAGCGTCGTCACCAGTACGCGCTCCTTGCGCTCGACGCGCAAGCGGATCTCTTCCATCAGGTCGTCCACCTGATTGCGTGTGGGACGTACGTCGACTTCGGGATCCACCAGGCCCGTGGGCCGAATGATCATTTCAACGACTTGAGTGCTGTGCGAGGTCTCGTACGTTCCGGGGGTTGCAGAAAGGTAGACGAACTGTTTGACGTGCTCCTCGAACTCTTCGTACGTGAGCGGACGATTGTCGAGCGCGCTGGGAAGACGGAAGCCGTGCTCCACAAGGGAGAGTTTGCGCGACCGGTCGCCGCCGTACATCGCGTGCACCTGCGGCAGCGTGGCGTGCGATTCGTCGATGAAGACGAGCCAATCTTCCGGAAAGAAGTCCAGCAGGCACCATGGCGTAGATCCGGGCTCGCGTCCCGTCAGGTGGCGCGAGTAGTTCTCGATCCCGTTGCAGTATCCGACCTCGCGCAGCATGTCCAGGTCGTATCGCGTGCGCATCTCCAGACGCTGCGCCTCCAGCAACTTGCCGTTTTCCTTGAAGTAGCGCAAGCGTTCCTCGAGCTCTTGCTCGATCGACTGCACCGCGCGCCGCAGCTTCTCGTCCGGCGTGATGAAGTGCTTGGCGGGAAAGATCATCAGATCGTCTTTGCTCTCGACGTATTCGCCGGTCATCAGATTGACGACGTTGATCGCGTCGACCGTGTCTCCGAAAAATTCGATGCGGTGAACGAGCTCCTCGTCGACGCCCACGAATTCGAGCGTGTCGCCGCGAACGCGGAAAGTGCCGCGGACCAGGTTCAAATCGTTGCGGCGGTACTGCATGTCGACGAGCTTTCGGAGCAGCGCATCGCGCTCGATCTCGTCGCCGACCGAAATGCGCACCGACATCTCCACATAGTCCGAAGGCGATCCCAAACCGTAGATGCACGACACCGACGCGACGATCAGCGTGTCGCGCCGCGTTATCAGCGACTGCGTCGCCGAGTGGCGAAGACGTTCGATCTCGTCATTGATGGAGCTGTCCTTCTCGATGTAGGTATCGGTGTGCGCGATGTACGCTTCGGGCTGATAATAGTCGAAGTAGGAGACGAAATACTCCACCGCGTTCTCGGGGAAGAACTCGCGGAATTCGGCACAGAGCTGCGCTGCGAGCGTCTTATTGTGACACAGAACCAGGGTCGGCTTCTGAACCAGCTCGACCACACGAGCCATTGCCATCGTCTTGCCGCTGCCGGTGACGCCTAGGAGCGTCTGTGCTCGATCGCCGTTTTTGACGCCCTGTGCCAACGCGGCCGTGGCCTTGGGCTGGTCGCCGGCGAGTTGGAAGGGGCTGACGAGTTTGAACTTCTGGGCCATCGCTACTCTGACATATCTTCCCGGAGTGGAGTTTCGCGGCTTGAGGGTAGGGTTGAGTCGCCGGGCGCGGGAACTTCAAGCACCGCCCTGCCCGCATCCTGGAGACCGCCTTTTGAGCCACAACCCGTTGATCTTTAGCGGCAACTCGAACGTACAGTTGGCCGAGGAGATTGCCAAACGCCTGCGCCTGCACGTAGGAAAAGCGCTCGTTTCGAAATTCAAGAACGAAGAGACGCGGGTTCAGATCCAGGAGAACGTCCGCGGTTCCGAGGTTTTCGTGGTCCAATCCCTTTGCAAGGCGCTCAACGGGAACTCCGTCAACGATTCGCTGATGGAGATTCTGCTGATGATCGACGCGCTCAAGCGCGCGTCCGCGGCTCGAATCACCGCCGTCATTCCGTATTACGGCTACGCCAAACAGGACAAGAAGACGACCGGGCGCGAGCCGATCTCCGCAAAGGTCGTCGCCAACATGCTGAAGATTTCCGGAGCCAAGCGAATGGTCACCATGGATCTTCACGCGGCGCAGATTCAGGGCTTCTTCGACGGTCCGGTCGACAATTTGATGGCGATGCCGACGCTCTGCAACTACCTCAAGAAGGAAGGTCTGCACGAGAACCGCATCGTGGTCGTCTCTCCGGACGCAGGGGGCGTGCATCGAGCCGAACTCTTCGCCAAGCGGCTGGGGAGCTCGCTCGCGATCGTCTTCAAGCGCCGTCCCGAGCCAGACGTTTCCGAGGTCACCGACATCGTCGGCGACGTTCGGGGCAAGATCGCGGTCGTCGTGGACGACATGATCTCCACCGGCGGGACCCTTGCGAAAGCAGCCGAAGCCATTCTCGCGCGTGGCGCGACGGAAGTGCACACTGTCGCCTCGCACGGCATCTTCGCGGGCGATGCGATCGGGGTGCTCGAAGAGTCTCCGATCCAGAAGGTAATCGTCACGAACACGATTCCGCTCCCGGCACTGAGCGCGCACCCCAAGTTCGCGCAGCTCTCCATCGCTCAGACCTTCGCCGATGCGATCAATCGCATTACGACCAACCGCTCCGTCTCCGAGCTCTTTACGGACGACGGTGAAAAAAAAATGAATGAGACACCGCAACTGATTCCCGAACCAGTCGTGGTCTCGTAACGCTTCAAAAGGATAGCAATGTGGCACAACAACTTTCACTGTCCATCGAACGGCGCCCAGGCCGAGGCACGGCCAAGTCGCACGCGCTTCGCCGCACCGGAAAAGTTCCGGGCGTGGTCTACGGACACGGCTCGAGCGAGACGATCGCGGTCGAGCGGCGCGCGCTGGATGAGCTTCTGCATCACGGCGGACGGACCGGTCTGGTCGAGCTCCGCTTGGACGGAAAGAAGTTCGACACCGCGCTCGTTCGTGAGATTCAGATCGATCCGGTTTCGCGCAAGGCGATCCACGTCGACCTTCAGCGCGTCGGAGCCAACGAAACCGTGCACGCCAAACTGCCCATCACCACAGCCGGCACTCCCGACGGCGTCCGCAACTTTGCCGGCGTCATGGACGTGATCGTGCACGAGCTCGACGTGGAAGGTCCGGCAAACAAGCTTCCGGACCATCTCGAGGTCGACGTCACCGAGCTGGGGATTCACGAACACGTTACGGCGGGCGAGGTCAAGCTGCCCGACGGATTCAAACTGCTCACGGCGCCCGACACGATCGTCGTCACGGTGGAATCCTCTAAGACGGCGCGCGCGCTCGAAGAGGCCGACCTGGGTGCTTCGATCGAGCAGACGCAGCCCGAACTCGTCGGCAAACCGGAGAGTGAAGGAGCTGCAGGAATAAGGCTTCTCACCCCGCCAGAAACCCGCATCGTCGCGGGATTGGGCAACCCCGGCAAAGAGTACGAACGCACGCGCCACAACGTCGGCTTTCTGGCAGTCGACGAGGTGGCGCAACGTTTGTCCGTCGGTTCGTGGAAAGCGAAGGACGGCGCGCGCCAAGCCTACGACTCGCAGCGCAAACTGGTACTCGTCGAGCCCCAGACCTACATGAACAACAGCGGCGTACCGCTTCGGCTCATCGCTTCGTGGTATCGCACGCCGCCGGAGTCGGTGCTGGTGGTGTACGACGACATGGATCTACCATTCGGCAAAGTGCGTATGCGGCCGTTCGGCGGACACGGCGGCCATAATGGTATGCGTTCCATTATTGCAACGATGACGGACCGGTTTCCGCGCATTCGAATCGGTTTGGGCCGTCCGCAGAACGATGGGATCGATCACGTGCTCGGAACCTTTTCCGCCGAAGAGCGCCTGTTGCTGCCGAAGATCCTCGACATTGCGGCGCAGGGCGTGCTGACCTGGCTCGATGATGGAACCGACGCGGCAATGCGTCTCATCAATACGTCAGAGATCGCGTAAAGCAAAGCTGCGCATCGCGACGGCGTAGACCGCGACGATCCAGCCAATCGTCCACAGTACGGTTGCAAGCGGCGGCGGCGAGGTTACGAAGAAGGGCCCGGGCCACCCATGGCCGGCGGCGGTGGCCAGTACGGCCGCCGGTTCCAGACGAAACACGGCTTCGCGCCACATCGCGTCGGTCGGCAGCACCAGCTGCGAGACGATGCCCGCGTTCTTCATCGCCTCATTTCCGAAAAAAGCCCCCAAACTGCCCGCTATTCCTGCAATCCACGCCAGACCGAACAGCACGATCGCGATGACACTGGACGCGATAGCCGATAGCCGCGTCGATAGCGCGAACGCAAGAACGAGCATCGCCAGCGACAGCAGACACAGATACGCAACGGCGGCGTATGGATGCGGGGGAAGGTACCCGGTTACGGCGCGGACGATCGCGAACTCCGCCGCCCCCGAAAATGCAGCATATGCGCAGATGATAAAGCCGAGCGCGAGAATCTTTCCGCTCATCAACGCCGCTCGCGAGATCGGGCGTGTCAGAACCGGGAGCAGAACGCCGCTCTCCACGTCGTTCGCCACGCTGGGCGCCGCGATAAAGACGCCGACTACGGCCAGCACGAAACTGAACATATAAGCAATGAGAATCAGCATAATTGCGGAGATTGCCAATACCTGAACGCGCCCGATGGGAGCGCCGCTGCGGTCGTGGGCCCAGACCAAATGCGAAAAGCCCCATGCGGTGAGCCCGGCGACAACCAAAGTCAAAACGATCGCTGCCGTGATGAAGCGCCGCCGCAATAGTTCCCGCAGGGTGAGTAAACCTACGTCGATCATGCTTGCGCGCCTCCCGCTATCTGCAGGAAACGCTCCTCCAGACTGGCTGCCAGCGGCTCGACGGCAAAAACGCGCGCATCTACGGCGACGAGCGCCTGCACCAGATCGGGAACGCGATCGCGCGCGAGGCCTGTGACGACGAATGCATCCGTGTGGCGCGAGACTGCGCCGAATCGTTGGAGCACCGGCTCCAGCGGCGTCCCGTTCGCAGCGGCGCGCACGCGAACGGCACTCTGAACGCCGACGATCTCCGCAATGGTGCCTTCCGCGACGACGCTGCCTTGCGAAACGATTGCTATCCGATCGCACACCTGCTCCACCTCCGTCAGCAGATGCGAGTTCAAGAAGACCGACGTTCCGTTTGCTTTGAGAGAACGAAGAATCTCGCGGACGTCATGGCGGCCAATCGGATCCAGTGCCGAAGTCGGTTCGTCCAGCATGACCAGCGCCGGATCGCCCAGCAGCGCCACGCCGAGCCCCAATCGCTGCTGCATTCCCTTCGAATATGTCCCGACGCGATCGCCGGAGCGCCCGGATAGTCCAATCAACTCCAGAACCCGATCGATCGCCGCCTGATGATGGCGGCCGCCGGCCCTTCCAGGCAATGCTAACCTCGCATGAAAACGCAAAACTTCGCGAGCCGTCAGCCAATCCGGATATCGGAAAAGCTCCGGCAGGTAGCCGAGTCTTTTTCGCGCGGCGCGGTCGCCCAAGCGCGCGCCGAGCACGGTTCCTTCGCCCGCCGTGGGCCGCACCAGGCCTACGAGCATCTTCACGGACGTCGTTTTGCCGGCGCCGTTCGGGCCGAGGAATCCGAATATCTCGCCGGGCTTGACCGTTAGATTTAGACGCGCGACCGCAGTCACGTTGCCGTACGTCTTGGCTAGACCTCGAACGTCAATGGGATTAGCGTAAGTCATTAGCGACGGCCAGCACCTGATCCATCGTCAGTGCGCCGCCGAGCACGCCGTAGACCAACCCGTTCTTCTCCCAAACGACACCGGCGCCCAAGCCCGTGTTGTCGCCAATCGCCAGGCCCCGGACGCCGTCCACGGCAACCTGCTGTGCGTTCTGTTTTGAAATGTTCACCGGCACGGGCATCTGATTCTGCAGGTCGCCGAGCGCCCGAATCTGCTGCGCCAAATCGGCTGAGATTCCGGGCATTGCCAGCATGTAGCGTTCCAACTGCTGAAACGATGCGCCCTTGGACGAGACCGTCGGAATCTGCAGCTGGACCACGGTCAGTCCGGCTTTCGGTTCATCCGAATCGCCGCCGATCTTCGAAACACCGTAATTCGCGCCGAACATTTCGCCGATGCGCACCGTCACAGTCGTGCCGTTCAGGCCAGGCGGCATCGGCGGGAGCCTGCGGCGGGACTTCGCCTCGAAAGACGCAGCTTTCGCAGCGCTGAACGTATATTGATACACCGCGGGCGATCCGACGATGAACGATCGCCGGCGTCCGATCTCCGAAGGAATCTTCTGCGGAAGACGGGGCGTAAAGATCATTTGCGCTCGCGCAGCCGCAACACTGGAGAAGGGCCTCATGCGCTGACGCCGGATCACGCGCATGGTGCCGAGCTCGCCGGCTTGAGGAGAAACGCGCAACTGCCGCAGATCGGCGCTCGTGACGTTGATAGGGACGAATTCCTTTGGCTGGAAAATCGTTAGAAATGCGCTGGCGTAACCGCCGAGCGGCGTAAAGATGAAGCCGCAAATGAGGATTGCCGCCGCGGCTGCCGCGGCGATCGAACGATAAATGGGCCGGTCCTGCCATTTGCTCCGCCTTGCAGTCAGGTGGACCTCCCCTTGCAGCATCCGCCGTGCAAAAGCCGCATTCGACTGCAGTTCGCCGGTCAGCGCGCTGCAGCGATCGCACGCGCGCGCATGCGCCTGCGCATCCGGCGTAAGCGATTCGGGCTCGTCGATCCAGCGGCGCAGGTCGCCTTCAGTCAAATGTTCCACCATCGATCTCCTTTTTGAGCGCGCGTTCCGCGCGAGCCAGCCGCGTGCCGATCTGCGCGTGATCCACCCCGAGCACATCGCCGATCTCCCGGTACGAGAATCCGCTGTAGCGCAGTGCGAGGATCTCGGCGTCCCGATTGCTCAATCGCGCCAGGGCCGTCCGCAGCATCGCGCGGTAAACTCGCGATTCGATCACGTGCTGGGGATCGTTCGAGGCCTCCGCGTAGCCGCGCAGCGATTGCGAAAGCCTGAATTCACGGCGTTCGCGAACGGTCCGGCGCCGGCGGCTGCGTATCGCGTTGAGCGCCGTATGGACGACCGCCGTGTAAATCCAAGCGCGAGACCACTTGCGCGGAAAGGCCGCGCACTGGGCGAAGACCTCTTGCGCAACGTCCTCGGCTTCCGCAGCATCGCGCGTTATCCGGAACGCCACGGATACGGCTCTGCCGTACTCGCGCGCGAAAAAACGCTCGAACGCTTCGTCGGGCCCGTCCGGAACCGCCGCTACAGCCACCATGCTCGTTATAGCACTGCGCCGGACGTTTTTGTAACGAGGAGCGTTATCTTTGGGCATATATGGTCGATAAAGTAAGAACGACGGAGGCCGTTTGAATGCAAGGATTCGCCGGAAAGGCATTCGTGGTACGCGTCGACGAGGCAACCGCCTTCGCCGAGCAGACCACGCTGGTCGATGACCTGACCTACCTGGCCCGGCGCAACGTCCATCCGATCGTCGTGGCCCCCTCCCGCCGCGCGAGCCGGTCCCTCGTGCGCACGATCAACCGCAGCGGCAACATGGCCGTGGGACTTTCCGGAGCGGACGCGGCAATGCTTCCCGGAACCGGCAACGGGATCGGTAACGTGCAGATCGGTATTCTTCAAACCCTCACCGGAGCCGGATACATTCCGGTGATCGAACCCACGGCGTTCTCCGCGTTCGGCGAACACGACCGAGCCGTGGCGGCGGATGAAGTCGCTCGCGCCGTCGCCGCTGCTACGGATGCGGTACGCGCGATGTTTTTTCACGCGCTCGGCGGCGTCGTCGACCCGCAGAGCGAAGCCGTGATCAGCGAATTGACGCCGGCCGAAGCGCTGGCGATCGCGGACGATCCCCGCGTGCCGCGCGATCTGCGTGCGGCGATACGGGCGGCTGCGTTAGGCGTGCGCGCGGGCGTCCAGAGCGCACAGATCGTCGACGGCAGAATCAGCTCACGCGACGGTGGTCGAACTTCTGACGGCGCACCATCTGGGCACCAGAGTGACCGGCAGCGTCTTTACCGGTGCCGCGTAGCGCAGTAGTCGGGCAGGTTTTGAAGTACCGCTACCCGTTCGCCTACTGAGGGCCGAGCGCCCAAATACCAATTCGCGAGCATCCGCGGACAGATTGTCTGAAGGTCTTGGTCGGCGTCGCGGATCTGCGATCGTACGGCCGCGACCCGATCGCCCGTAACGGCGACGGCCGCTCCGTCCGTGACTATCTCGGAGCGGCGCACGTAGCCGTTGTAAAACGGCAATGCGACTAAATAGACGATGCCGATTACCGCACCGAGCAGCGCGAGCCGCGAGACGGGATCGTCGTCGCGGCGGAATCCGATGCGATCCGCGATCAGCACCGAGATCGCCACGCCGACTACCAAAAAAGCGCTCTGCACCAGCGCCGTCTGAAGTCCCAGATTCTCGTCGATCCATGCCAGCGATCGGGTGATGAAAAAGTGCAGTTCGGGTGCCGTCGATCCGGCCACGATCGTGTCGGGCAGAACGATGCGCTGAGTGTTTCCCCAGCCCATGACGTAAGGGGCGCCGGCGCGCGTTCGTTGCGAGACGTGTTCTTCGAGCATCGGAACGGGCACGCGGCTTGCCGTGTATGGCGTATAGCTGGACGTAAGGGGAGCAATAACGAACGGCGTCACGTACGCAACGAGCAACGTGAACCCGAAGACCGCTCCAATGGTGTAGAGATACCATTGGTGCGTGCGGTCCGCCATCCACAGCACGACGGCAGCGGTGATTCCGATCACAATCGTCGTTACGACGGTCCCCACGATCCAATGACCCAGCCACGTGCGAAACAGCAGCTCGTTCAGATCCATCAGGCGAAGAAAACGGTACTGAACCGCCTGCGGAATGAGCGCCGCGGCTTTGTCGATGAGCGCCAGCGCCGCACCAAAGCAGAATCGAACGCCGAATTCCCAGCCGATGCGCCGGCGGAGCCAATCGCGCAACTGAGCGGACTGACCCGAGGCCCAAAATCGCGCAAGTACCAAAATCTGCGCCGCAATCGTCACCAGCCACACCGGCACGCGAAAACTCTCGAGACGTCCGGCCGCAGCCTCGCGCGCCCGGTCGATGAGCGCGGCGGGCGCCGCGGTCAGCAGCGCATGTGCGGAAAGAGCGTTGACCTGAACGTCTAAGGCATTGGGGCGTCCTAATACGACCGCGAGCAAGTCGACCACGCAAGCCTTGTTTACGGCGCTCCAGCGGAACTCCCGCACCGCGCGATTTTCTACTGCGCTGAGTCGTCGTACACCGCGAAGCCACCGCCGCAAGCCGGAAATGAAACCCTGTCGCGCCCCGACCTTTTGCTGTGATACATCGCGGCATCGGCGACTTCGAGCAATTCATTCGCCGTGAGGGCGTCGCTCGGATACGCCGCAATTCCGACGCTCGCGCTGATCGGCAGATCGACGCCGAAGTCGAAAGTGCGGACCGCTCGGCAAAAGCGCTGCGCGCGTTCGATACAGGCGATTTTCTGCACGTTGTGCAGGATCGCGCAGAATTCATCTCCGCCGTTGCGCGCGGCGATGTCGATCGCGGGAATCGCATGCAGCCGAAGGAGCGCCGCCATACGTTGAAGCACCATGTCGCCGGCGGCGTGACCGTACGTGTCGTTGACGCGCTTGAAGTGATCGGTGTCCACGAACCATAACGCCAGGGCGACGTTTCCGCTGATCCGTGCTGCGGCGATCTCTTCCTGCAGTTTGTCTCGAAAGGCACGGGGCGTATACAGTCCGGTCAGCGCGTCGTAGGTCGCGTTTGCCCGATCGGATTCCCGCTCGGCTGCAAGTGCATACGGGGCGGCTGCTTGTGCGACGGTGCTGACGACCGAATCGGCGTTTCGAAACTCGTCCGCAGCGGAAGACACGTAGACTACGGCGGATAACCGATCTCCGCAGGACATGGGAATGGCCAAAGCGGCGCGGTCGGTGGGAATCAACGGTCTGCCTTCTGCAACCAGTTCTACGCGATGCCCGCAGATTGCAGCACGGGACGGCAGTGCCGCCGCGTCGTCCCTGCGCAAGCGCAACGTTGCAAAATGTTCGCTGCGCGGGCCGGCTGCATGCACGCAGCGCAGACTCTTCGGCCTCGGGAGCAAACACCAGCACCGCGTCGATTGACGGATCGAGCACCTTGAGCGTGCGTTCGAGCGCCGTAAGCACGGCCTTAGTCGAATCGCGCGAGGCCGCGGTGACGACACGCACCGCTTCAAGCAATTGCGACTGCCGGCGGGATGCGTCGTCCAGCGCGCCGCGGGAAGCCTCGGCTTGGCGCTTCATCGTCGCGGCGTAGGCGCCGAAGCACAAACAGAGAACCGCCAGGAAAGCCAGACCGGCCGCGTACACAGGAGGTAAGTGCCCATCCCCGCCGCCGACAAGTCATCCGAGGTCCTCGCGGCCGCGAGCGATGCAAATCGCCGCGGCGTTCAACTCCACAGTCAGGGACGCCTCGAAGAAGCCGTTATCGCGTTTCGCCAAGGAATCGATCTGCAGCCCTCCCTGGGCGAACTTCACGTAAACCTCGCAACGACGCTGATGACGCTGGGGCGTTTCGATGAAGCGCGGTCGGTTTACGAACGCGTTCTCGAAATCGACCCGTCCGACATGCGCGCGCACTTGGCGATGTACGAACTAGAACAAATCGCGGGGAACACGGAAAAAGCCCTCGCGCATCAGGATCGGCTGCTGCAGCAGCAGACGCTTTTCACGCAGCTTGCACCGGCGGAACGGCGCAGCATGCTCGTATTGATGGCCCCGGGCGATTGGCAGGCAAACGTCCCGCTCGACTTTCTCGTGGACCGGGCCACGACGACGTTGCACCGGCTTTATGTAACGTCGCCGGAGAAAGCCTTTGCCGGCGAGCTGCCGCGCGCGGATCTGGTTTTCAACGCCATCGCCGAATCGGATGAAAACACCGCTCGATTGCACTACGCGCAAAGGTTCGTCGCTACGCTCGGACTGCCGGTGCTCAACGCGCCGGAACGCGTATTGGCGACGAGCCGCACGCGCGTCTGGGAAGCGCTGCACGACCTCGACGGCATTACCGTGCCTCGAACGCTGCGCGTACCGGCGCAAGCACTGATCGGCGCCGAACCCCCCATCGCTTATCCGCTCGTCGTCCGGCCGGTCGGATCGCACGCCGGCCACGGTTTGGAACGGGTCGCAAATCGCGCAGAATTGGACGCGTATCTGCGCGGCACGGTGTCCGAAGATTACTATTTGATGCCGTTCGTCGACTTTTCCAAGCCGGACGGCTTCTACCGCAAATACCGCATCATCGTCGTAGACGGCGTTCCCTACGCTTATCACTTGGCGATTTCGCCGCGCTGGATGATTCACTACTACAACGCCCCGATGAGCGCGCACGAGTGGATGCGCGCGGAGGAAGAGCATTTTCTGACCCACTTCGAGGACGTCTTCGGCGCCGAACTGCAGCGGGCACTGCGCGAGATCGCGCGCGTGCTGCGTTTAGAGTACTTCGGCATCGATTGCTCGATCGATCGCGACGGCAACCTGCTCCTCTTCGAAGCCGATCCGGCAATGATCGTGCATGCCGGAGACGATCCCGCAATGTTCGGCTACAAAATACCGGCCGCCAAGCGAATTTTCAACGCGTTCGAGAAGCTGATTGACCGTGTTGGATCCCGCTGACTGGGAGAGCTTCCGCGCGCAAGCGCACGAAGCGCTGGACGAGGCGATCGACTATCTTCGGGGCGTGCGCGAGCGCCCGGTCTGGCAAGCGGTCCCGGACGCGGTCAAAGCGGCCTTCGATCTGCCCTTGCCTGCGCAGGGCGCCCCGTTCGCCGACGTTTACCGCGAGTTCGCGCAAACGATTCTTCCGTACCCCACGGGAAACATCCATCCGCGCTTCTGGGGCTGGGTGCACGGATCCGGTACGCCGAGCGGCGCCATCGCCGACATGCTGGCCGCGTTCATGAATTCAAACGTCGGCGGCCGCGATCACGGAGCTGTCTACGTCGAGCGTCAAGTCGTCGCGTGGTTTCGCGATCTTTACGGCTGGCCGAAGAGCTCCAGCGGAATACTCGTAACGGGTACCTCCGCCGCAAATCTCATCGCGATCCTTGCGGCGCGCACGAACGCGCTCGGCCATGCCGCCCGGGAACAGGGTCTGGATCAGCGCGGCGAGGGAGCGTTGATCGGCTATGCATCCGCTGCGACGCACGCTTGCGTCCGCAAGGCATTCGAGATTGCCGGGTTGGGCGCCGCGAACTTGCGCGTGCTCCCCATTGACGCCGAACATCGAATCGACACGCAGACCGTTCGCGAAGCAATCGCTGCCGATCGCGCGGCCGGAAAACGTCCGTTTTTGATCGTCGGAAATGCGGGAACGGTCGACGTGGGTGCCGTCGATCCGCTCGCGGATCTCGCCGAACTCGCCGATCTCGAAAACGTGTGGTTTCACGTGGACGGCGCTTTCGGCGCTACGGCGTATCTCTCGGAGCGCTTGCGGCCCAAGCTGCGTGGAATCGAACGGGCCGATTCCTTGGCTTTCGACTTTCATAAGTGGCTGCACGTGCCGTACGACGCCGCATGCGTTTTGGTACGAGAGGCAGAGACGCATCGCGCGGCGTTCGCCGGCGAAGGCCCGTACATCACCCGCATGACGCGCGGCCTTGCGGCCGGAGACTCCTTGGTTTGCCGATTATGGGCCGGATCTCTCGCGCGGTTTTCGCGCTCTCAAGGTGTGGTTCGCCGTAAAGGAATTCGGTGCAGCCGGCCTTGCGGCAGCGATCGAACGCAACTGCGATCAGGCACGGCTTCTCCAGTCGCTGATTGAAGCGGACGAGTTCTTCGAACTGGTCGCCCCGGTCGAACTGCAGATCGTCTGCTTTCGCCCGCGGCGGCCTCACCTTTCCGCCGAGCAGATCGACCGGCTTACGGACGAGAGCGTGATCCGGCTGCAAGAGAGCGGCATCGCGGTCATCTCGTCGACGACCATCTTCGGACGGCGCGCCATGCGCGCATGCATCACGAATCATCGTACGCGGGACGAGGATCTTCCCATGCTCCTGAATGCCCTGCGGGAGTCGATGCGGGAAGCTGAAGAAGCCCTGACGTAGGGCCATTCATGCGGTCGCGCATTACCGAACGGCTCAGGCGGGCTGCCCGTTTTCCGGTCACATTAATCGTCGCTCCCGCCGGTTTCGGGAAAAGCGTCGCGTTGCGAGATTTTTTGGAAGAGTCCGGCCTCGAAGCAGTCCGCTGCAACGCGCGGCGCGAGGACGGGACGCTGCTTGCGTTCGTCCGCAGTCTGAGCGAAGCGCTCGAACGGGTCGCTCCCAGCGCGCTCGCATCCTATCCTTCGGTTCAGCAGCGCGTTCTGGGGTCGGAAGAGCCCGTGCGGCAATTGGCCGATTGGTTCGCAGAGCATTTGAAAACTGTTTCGTGCACGATTGCCATCGACGATCTGCATTTTGCGTCCGTGGACCCCGCCTCTATCGCCCTGCTCGCTGATCTGATCGAACGCACGAGCGAACATCTCAAATGGATCATCGCGGCGCGCTCGGACGTGGGGTTGCCGGTCGGAACCTGGATTGCGTATGGGCGCATGGACATCGCCGTGGGCGAGGAGGAACTGCGTTTTACGACCGGCGAGGCTCTTGCCGTGGCCGGGGAATCCGGCTCCGAAATCGATCCTCAGGAAGTGGAAGCGCTGCGCCAGCTCACCGAAGGGTGGCCCGTTGCCCTGACCATCGCGTTGCGCACCCGTACGCACGCTCACGATTTGCGAACTGCATCGTTCGGAACTCGCGAGATGGTTTACCGGTACCTCGCCGAGCAGGTTTTCGCCGCATTGACGTTGCCGCAGCGCGCATTCGCGCTCTCGACGAGCGTATTCTCGGCATTCGACACGTCCGTAACACGAGCGCTCGGCGCGACGCCGGAGTTCGTTTCGGAAATTCGCCGCAAAGTGACTTTTCTGCAGGAAACCGAACCGGGCCGCTACCGCTATCACGATTTGTTCCGCGACTTTCTGGAAACGGAGCTCCGGCGCTCGGGCGAAGGTGAATGGGTGCGCGCAGTTTGCGAAGGCGCTGCCGCACTCGGCCGATCGGGACAAGAGCCTGCCGCACTGCTCCTCTTCGCGAAAGCACGCTCGGCGGAAGGCATCGTTTCGATCGTCGACCGCTCGGGCTTCAATCTCTTCGAGAGCGGTGAAGCCGATACGCTCGCAACGGCGCTCGAAGCGTTGCCGGACGAGGTGCGCCGCACCAATCCGAGCGCACTCGGCTTGAGCGCGATGCTCGAGTCCGGACGGGGACATTTTGAAATTGCGGAGCGAGACTTCAAAGAAGCGATCGGGCTCGCAGCGGATCCGCATCTTCGCGCGGAACTGGTGCTGCGCTACGCCATAGAGATGGTTCGTCAAGACCGCGACTGCACGCCGCTGCTCGAACCGTATGCCGGCGCATCCGAGCTCTCACCGGAAGAACAGGCGCCGTTGCTCGCTACGCTGGCGACGGCATATGCGCGCGCCCGCCGCACAGCGGATGCCGTCAACACCATCCAGCGCGCTCTGGAGATTTTGCCGGCCCGCGCTAACGAAACCGTTCGCGCCCGGATCTACCATCAAGCCGCGTACGTCCATCAGTTCGTCCACGATCCGGATAAGACGGAGCGCTATGCATCACTGGCAGTCGAAATTGCGCTGCGGCGCAACCTTTACGAGCTGGCGGCGCGGGCGTACAGCATTCTGTACGCCATACGCTACGAAGCCGACGATCCGCTGGGCAGTCTGACCATTCTCGATCGCCTCGTGGAGTCTGCGCGTAAAGCCGCGTCCAATCAGGCGCGCCTCTTTGCGTTGATGGCGTCGTATGAAATCCAAGTCGAACGCGGCGACGAAGGAGCGCTGGACGAGCTGGACGGCTCGCTGCAAGAGACCCGCACGACCTTTACGCTGGCGCGCGCGGAGGCGCTCGTTCCGGCGCTGGCGATGCGCACGGCGTGGTCCGGTGATTTTCGGGCCGCTTACGAGCTCTGCGCGGGGAACGTGCAACAGCAATCTACGGCAGAGCGTCGCGCGCTGCTCTCCGCTCAAGCCAGCTTCTACGCTTTGGCCAGCGGACTCCAAAACGAAGGCGAAGACGCCTACCGTGAAGCGGCGTCGGCGCTCGAGCGTACGGGGAAACCGAGCCTGCGGGCGACGCTGACACGCGTATTCTTGGCGCTGGCCGACTTGATTCGCGGGCATCACGCCGCGGCGCACCGCCTCCTCACGGACGCCGAAGAAGTGACGGCATGGCCGCGGCCGAGGGCATTTGCGCATGCCGTTCGCATTCTGTACCGAGTGCATTTGGGGCAAGCCGATGCCGCTGCACTCGAAGTCTCACTCGAACGCTTGAGAACCGCGCAATTCGGCGGCGCCGCGCGTCTTATCGCGGCACTTCCGCTGCCTCAGAGCAAAGGGGGCGGCTACATGCAGCTCTACGCCCGCCGAGCGCGAGATTCTGGAGCTGCTGTCCGCAGGAGCGAGCACCAAAGAGATTGCGAATCGGACCGCCCGCAGCGCCCACACCGTAGACACCCATATACGTGCGATTTGCCGCAAGCTGCAGTGCAGCGGCCGGCGAGAAGCGGTAGCGTTAGCCGTAGGGGCGGGCTGGGTACATAGGTAGGCGCACCAGGCGGGGTGGTGGCGACTTGCTTTGGAGTTGCACGTGGAATTCGGATTTCGGCGCACGTGGCTGTTAGCCGGCTGCACGCTCTTGGCGGCTTGCAGTGTGTCGAATTTGCCGGCGTTGCAGCAGACTGAACGAGCCTCGCAAGGCACGGGCAGCGGACTTCCGGCAAACGGCGCCAGCGGTTTGCCCGCGAACGGCGCAAGCGGCATGCCGGCGGGCGACAACCTTAGCCTGCAATCTGCTCGATACGCCCGGTCAGGTAGACTGCACCATCGCAATCAATCTCAACGTTCAGCCGAACGGCAATCCGAATACTCCGGGCGGCCTGCTTCCGGGATACCATCCTGCGGATCTTCAGGCGGCATACGCGTTGCCTTCACAACTCAAAGGCGGAACGGTCGCAATCGTGGACGCATACGACGACCCGCTAGCCGAAATCGATTTGGCGGTGTACCGCGCTACGTTCGACCTGCCGGCATGCACGACGTCGAACGGATGCTTCAAACGCGTCAACGAAGAGGGCGGCACGAAAAGCTACCCGTTGCCGAACCTGCAATGGCAGCAAGAGATCTCGCTCGACATGGACATGGTTTCGGCCATCTGTCCCAACTGCAGCATTCTGCTGGTCGAAGCGAACACGCCGAGCATCCAGGATCTCGGCACGTCGGTCGATACGGCGGTTCAAATGGGCGCGCAGGCCGTCAGCAACAGCTACTACGCGCAAGAGTATCGAGGCGAGCTGAAAGCCGACAAGTATTACCACCATCCGGGTGCCGCAATCGTCGTCAGTTCCGGCGATCAACCCGCGTCGTACTATCCTGCCGCCTCACCGTTCGTAACAGCTGTCGGCGGCACGACGCTTAACCTCGCGAACGGTCGCAGCGAAAAAGCTTGGGCGCCCGCCGGACACGGCTGCAGCGTCTACGAACCGAAGCCCAACTGGCAAGGCTGGACCGGCTGTGCGTCGCGTTCGTCCGTCGACGTTTCGGCCGTTGCCGATCCGCAAACCGGTGTTGCATTCTGGGATACGACGTCCGGCGGCTGGCTCGTAGCCGGCGGTACCAGCATCGCGTCGCCCATCGTGGCTGCCGCCTATGCGCTCTCAGCGAATCCCGAAGGACCGGGGTATTCTTATTCGCATCGCAGCGGGTTCAACGAGATTCCGCCCGGTACGCGATATACGCTCGCCACGGGTCTGGGCTCGCCGAACGGCGTCACCGGATTCTAGACGCCGACCGCGTCGCTCGATCCGGTGTCCAGCGCCGCCTGAACCGAGTCAAAGACCGGAAAGAGCTCTTCGAGTCCCGTAGCGCCGAGCAGCCGCCGCACGAAAGCAGACTTCACTGCGAGGCGTATGCGCGAAAGCTGTCGCTCCTCGCGTTCTTTATGCGTCAGGACGAGCGCACAGATCAACGTGCTCGTGATGTACTTGGCCGCGGTAAGATCGAGCACCACCAAGGGACCGCTCCCCGCGCATAACAAGCGCTGGTGCAGCTCCTCGCGCCGGTAGATGTCCCACTCGCCCGCCAACGATATAACCATCTCCCCTTCATCCTACCCCGCCGGCAGGCAGGCGCGCCGTACTCAATTTACGGTATGTCGGCGCCTGCGCTTCAACACGTACGCTGTAGCGGTGGAGGAAGATTTCCAATGAAGAGATTGACAGTGCTCGCGATTGCCGCGGGGCTATTGACGGCATCGTGCGCAGGACACAGCGGAAGTTCCGCGTTGCCCCAGGTGGGCGCCGGCGTTAAAAGCGGCGGTCCGAACCGCCATATGAGCCAGCAAAACGTACCGCCGGGATGGGCCGCCACGGCGACGCAACCGGTCAACCTTGCCAATGCCGTCGACCTGGGAGCGCTTCCCGCAAGCCAGTCGCTCACGATTCGCGTGGGCCTAGCGCTCCGGAACCAAAGCCAGCTGCAATCGCTCGTAAGCAGCGGTCAAACCGTCGAACCGTCGGCGTTCATGTCGAATTATGCGCCGACCAATGCGCAGATTTCGCAAGTTACGAGTTATCTTCAATCAAAAGGCTTCACCAGCATCAGCGCCGAGCCGAACAATCTGATCGTCAGCGCCACCGCAACGGCGGCGCAGGCGCAGACGGCGTTCGACACGACGCTGCATTCGTTTTCAATCAAAGGCGTGACGGTGTGGGGCAACGTTACCCCCGCCTACGTCCCGGCATCGCTCGGCGGCATCGCCATCGCCGTATTAGGTTTGAGCAACGAACAGACTATGGCGGCGACGCCGCGCACCACGACCAAGCCGCAGCCCGCGCCGACGCCCTCGCCGACACCGGGACCGCCGTCGCCGTGCAGCTTGTACGGACTGGAGATCGTCGGATTCCCGACCGGACCGGAGCCTGAGCCCGACACGCAATACGGCTGTCTGCGCAACTATTATCCCGCCGACTACTGGCGCGCGTACGATGCACTCAAGGCGCCCACCGGCAGCAACGTAAGCATTGCGATCATGACCGCAGGTCAGTTGGGCGACGCAGTCAACAATCTGCGTCAGAATGAGACGTCGGACGGGCTCGCGCAGGTTCCCGTTATCACGAAGCAAGTCGGCGTTCCGGGCGGCGTGATCACGGACGGCGTAGACGAATGGACGCTCGACATGACCGCGTCCAGCGGCATGGCGCGCTCGCTCAAATCGCTCTACGTCTACGATACGACGTCACTGGACGATTCGGACATCGCACTCATGTACAACCGATGGGTGACCGATCGCCTCGGCAAGATCGGCAACTCGTCCTTCGGCGGATGCGAATACGGACCGTTTTTGGACGGCTCGATGATTTTGGACGACGAGATCTTCTTGCAAGGCGCATCGCAAGGACAGACGATGTTTGCCTCGACGGGCGACACGGGATCCTTCTGCCCGGTCGAAGTCGGCGTGAACGGCATCCCGGCCGGCCTTCCGCTCGTGAACTATCCCGCTTCTTCGCCGTACGTCGTCGGAGTCGGCGGAACGACGCTCGTCACGCAAAACGACGGATCCTATCAGAGTGAAGCCGCGTGGTATTCGGGCGGCGGCGGCGTCAGCCAATTCGAGTACTCGCCGGTGTGGGAATCGCCCGCGCAGCCCATCGGTCAGAACGCCGACATGCGCGGACTTCCCGACATCGCCATGGATGCGGATCTGCAGACCGGTATGAATCTGTACGACGCGGATCAAGGCGGATGGATCGTCATCGGCGGAACGAGTCTGGCATCACCGCTCGCCGCCGGCACCTACGCGCGACTGCTCTCCGCCAATACCAAACTCGGATTTGCGCCGCCGCAGTTCTACACCAACTTCACCTCGCACACAGCGGGCGCACAAGTAACGGGACCCCCGCCGTGGCAGCCGGACGGTGGATTTCACGACTTGCTCGTGGGAGCCAACGGAACATACACTGCGCTGCCGGGCTACGACTACACGACGGGTCTGGGTTCGATCGATGTGGGCGTGATGGCAACTCAACTCTAGATCCGGCTAGCATCACCCCGGGAAGAGGCGCCGTCTCACGCACGGCGCTTCTTTCTTTAGTCCGGTTTTTTAGGAAGCGGCCGCGCGGGATTGCCGGCAACGCGCTCGCCCGCCGGAACGTCCTTGGTCACGACGGCGGACGCTCCGGTCAACGCGCCGTCGCCGACGGTGACCGGTGCAACAAGCGACGTGTTCGATCCGATCGAAACGCTGCGGCCGATCGTCGTTTTGTTCTTACGCACGCCGTCGTAATTGCACGTAATCGTTCCGGCTCCGATGTTGGTGTCCTCGCCGATTTCTGCATCGCCCAGGTAGGACAGGTGACTGGCTTTTACGCTCGGCGCGAGCTGCGAGTTCTTAATCTCCACGAAGTTGCCGATGTGCACGCGGTCGGAGAGCACCGTGTTGCCGCGCAGATGCGCGAAAGGACCGATCGTCACGTCGTCGCCGACGGTGCTCTCGATGATGACGCTCTCGCGAACCGTAACGCGCGCTCCGAGTCTTGCCGCGGAAAGCCGTGCATTGGGACCGATGACGCAATCTTCGCCGATCTCGCTCAAACGCCCGATGCTGGAGTTGGGATAAATCACGGTGTCCCGGCCGATGCGCAGTTCGGGTTCGACGTACGTTGTCTGGGGATCCACGATCGTCACGCCTTCGCGCATATATTGCGCGCACAGCCGTTCGTTCATTTCCTTGCGCGCCTGTGCGAGTTCAACGCGATCGTTGATCCCGAGCACGTGCAGATGATCGGTCGCCATGACGGGGACCACCGGTCTTCCGTTGTTGACCAAATCCGCTATCGTGTCGGTCAAATAATACTCTCGCTGCGCGTTCTCGTTCCGCAGCCGGGCCGCGGCCTCGCGAAGCGCGGCCTCGTCGTAAGCGTAAATGCCGGCGTTCATCTCGTCGACCGCGAGCTGGGCAGGCGACGCGTCGCGCGCTTCGACGATGCGTTCCACCTGCGTACCCCGCCTAATTACGCGGCCGAAGTTGGAAGGAAGCGGCATTCGCACGGTCACCATCGCCAGCCCTGCGGTCTGACCGTTCGCTGCCCCGGCACTTTGCAGCGATCCGACGGCGCCGCGAAACAGCTCTTCGTTGACCAGCGGCATGTCTCCGTACGCGACGACGATATGGCCGCCGGCCTGCGGCGGCAACTCGCGCAGCGCTACTTGGACCGCGTGCCCGGTTCCAAGCTGTTCGTTCTGGACGATTCCGCGCACGCCGAATTCGGCAATCTTCGGCTGCAGTTCGTCGTTGGTTACGACGACGATCTCGTCGACTCCCGAACGGCGGAGCGCACTGAGCACGTACCAAAGCATGGGTCTGCCGCACATCTCGTGCAGCACCTTGGCTTTGGCGCTCTTCATCCGCGTGCCTTTGCCCGCAGCCAACACTATCGCTCGAACGGCCACGTTAGTGCAGCGCCTCCAGCGCTGCCCGCAAACGGCGCAGCGATTCCACTTTTCCTAGCATCTCCATGCCGTCGAAGAGCGGCAACGAGGTCGGGCTACCGGTAATGGCGATGTAAAACAACCGCGCTACATCCTTGAATTTTACGGTTCCGTCGGCTTGCGCAACACCGCTTTTGAGGCGTTCGCCTATGGAAGACTGTTTCCAGGACCCGCTTTCGAGCGAGATTAGCGACTCGATCGCGCCGTCCAGCACTTGCTTGGCTCGATCCTCCGGAACTTTCGGCAGCGCGAGATCGCGCCGGCCGACCTCGGGAGCCTGCGCCAGAAACTCGATCATCGGAGCGACGCCGGCGAGCGTTTCGATGCGCGGCGCGACGATGGCAGCGATACGCTCCCGCTGCTCCGCCGGTATCGCGCTGGGCCAAACAAAACCCCATTCCGCCAGAACGCTCAAGAACTCGACGGCAGAAAGACGCCGAATCCACTGGCCGTTGAGCCAGTTCAGCTTCGACAAATCGAAAACCGGACCGCCGAGCGCGATGCGAGTCAGTTCGAAGCCGCGCGCCATCCCAAGGACCAGCGCCGACGGTCCCTCGCACTCGAGCAAATCGGGATTGTCGTTGCGCGAATCGATGAGCACTCCCAAGAAATTGAGCAGCGCTTCCGCCAAGTATCCGCGTTCGCGGTAGTAAAGAATGCTCGTGGGGTTCTTGCGTTTGCTGAGCTTGCTCTTGTCCGGATTGCGCAGAAGCGGCAAATGGCAGAGCTGGGGGCTTCCCACCCGAAGTACCGATAGAGCAAAATGTGCTTTGGCGCGGAGCTGATCCATTCTTCGCCGCGAATCACGTGCGTGATCCCCATCAGATGATCGTCGACGACGTTGGCCAGATGGTAGGTCGGGAAGCCGTCGGACTTCATCAGCACCTGCATGTCGACGCTTTTCCATTCGATCTCGATTCGCCCGCGGAGCAAGTCGGTAAAGACGCAGGTACCCTCTTGCGGCACTTTCATCCGAACAACTCCCGCAAGCCCGGCCTTCTGATTCGCGGAAACCTGTTCGGCGTTGAGTTGCAAGCAGTTGCCGTCGTAATGCGGCGGCTGCTTAGCGAGCCGCTGATTCTCGCGCATCTCTTCCAACCGCTCGGGCGTGCAGAAGCACCAAAAAGCGTCGCCTTGCGCGAGCAATCGATCGACGTGCTCGCGGTAAATCGCCGATCGCTCGCTTTGCCTGACCGGCTCACCGCTCCACTCTAGGCCGAGCCACTGCAGCGAGCGTAGAATCGCGCTCTCGGACTCCGCCGTGCTGCGCGCCCGATCCGTATCCTCGATTCGAAGCACGAACTCGCCGCCCTGACTCTTCGCAAAGCAAAGATTCACGAGCGCGACGTACGCAGTGCCTACGTGCGGATCGCCGGTCGGCGACGGCGCTACTCTGGTTCTGACACTCAAGATGCGTTAATCCTTATTCCCAGGCGATCTTGGCGCAAGCGGTTCGCATTGCGGCCACAACGAGCTTTGCGAAGCGGGATTTGAGAGTCCGGACGGGATGCGCGGTTCACAACTCGTTCTTTGAAAAAACGAGACAGCGGCAAATTTGAGTGGACGTGATATCAGCCCACGAGTTCGCGTCTTTTCCCGCACGCCTCTTGTACGAAATTGATGATGTCCGCAAGTGGAGCGCCGGGCGTAAAGATCGCTTGCACGCCTTTACGCCGCAGCTCCTCGGCGTCTTCGGGCGGAATCGTGCCGCCGCCGAAAAAGACGATGTCCGCGGCGCCTTGGGCTTTGAGCTGTTCGACGATCAAAGGGAAAAGCGTCATATGCGCGCCGGAGAGTATGGAGAGTCCGATCCCGTCGGCGTCCTCTTGAATCGCGGTCTGTACGATCTGTTCGGGGGCTTGGAAGAGCCCCGTGTAGATCACTTCCATCCCGGCGTCCCGCAACGCGCGCGCAATTACTTTGGCGCCGCGGTCGTGGCCGTCCAGTCCGGCTTTGGCGATGACGATTCGGAGCGGCCGCGAGCTCATCTCGGCGCTCCGGCTGGTTCCCTGACCGTTTGATGCTCTTCGAGTTCTTGCGAAAGACGCAGCGCCTCTTCCAACTTCCGCGTTACTTCTTTCAGTGTCTGCTCGGCGGCTTGCCGCTCGTCGTCATTGCGGATTCGCATCATTAAAATGCAGCTCTCTCCGTGTAACGGCCGTAGACTTCGATCATTGCATCGGCGATTTCGCCTTCGGTGGCGTACGCGTTGACGCAATCGATCAGATGAGGCATCAAGTTGTCGTTGGGATCCTTGCACGCGGCTTTGAGGCGATCCAGCATAGATTGCACAGTCTCGCGATTGCGGCGGTCGCGCACTTCTTGTACCGAACGGGCTTGCGCGCGCTCCACCTCTTCGGTGATCTTGAGCAGTTCGATGTCCGAGCGATCTTCGGGCCTCTCGAAGGCGTTGACGCCGACGATGACGCGATCTTTGGTCTCGAGCGAACGCTGGTATCGATAACTCGCGTCGGCGATTTCTCGCTGGAAGAAGCCGGCTTCTATCGCTTCGATTACGCCGCCGTATTCGTCGATTTGACGGAAATAGTCTTCGGCTTCGCGCTCCATCTGCTCGGTCAGCGCTTCGACGTAATAGGAACCGCCGAGCGGATCCACCACGTTCGTGACGTTCGTTTCATACGCCAGAACCTGCTGCGTGCGCAGCGCTATCTCGACCGATTTTTCGGTCGGCAGCGCGAGCACTTCGTCCATCGAATTGGTGTGCAGCGATTGCGTTCCGCCCAGAACCGCTGCCATCGCTTCGTATGCGACGCGAACGATATTGTTCTCGGGTTGCTGAGCGGTCGCGCTGCACCCTGCGGTCTGCGTGTGAAAACGCAGCTGCCACGACCTCGGATCTTTGGCACCGTACCGTTCGCGCAGATGGCGCGCCCAAATACGGCGAGCCGCACGGTATTTGCATATCTCCTCGAAAAAGTCGATATGCGCGTTGAAGAAAAAGGAGAGGCGCGGCACGAACGAGTCGACGTCCATGCCGGCGGCGATTCCCGCTTCGACATAGGCGAAGCCGTCGGCAAGCGTGAACGCCAGTTCTTGAACGGCTGTAGATCCGGCTTCCCGAATATGGTAGCCGCTGATCGAGATCGTGTTCCACTTCGGCATCTCATCGCGGCAGAACCGCATCATATCCACGATGACGCGCATGTGAGGGCGCGGCGGAAAGATCCACTCTTTCTGCGCGATGTATTCCTTGAGGATGTCGGCTTGAATCGTGCCGCCCAGCGCGGCGCGGGGAATGCCCTTCTTTTCAGCGGCGGCGATGTATTGCGCAAGTGCGATGCACGCCGGACCATTGATCGTCATCGACGTGGTGATGTCGCCCATGTCGATGCCGTCGAAGAGCTGATCCATGTCCGCAAGAGAATCGATGGCGACGCCGCATTTGCCGACTTCGCCGCGCGCCTTCTTGGAGTCCGAATCGAAACCCATGAGCGTCGGCATGTCGAAGGCCACCGATAAACCGTGCTGGCCCTGGGAGAGGAGAAAATGATAGCGCTCGTTGGTCTGTTTGGCGGTGCCGAATCCGGCGAACTGACGCATCGTCCAGAGGCGGTCACGATACATATTTGGGTGGATCCCGCGCGTGTACGGGTACTGCCCGGGATAGCTCAGGTCGGTTGCCAAGTCCAGGCCGGCAACGTCCTGCGGCCCGTAGAGCGTCTTCAGAGGAAGGTCGGAGATCGTGCGATCGACCGCCCCGGAACCGGCGCCCTTGCGCCCTTTGCCGC
This sequence comes from Vulcanimicrobiota bacterium, assembly GCA_963714015.1. Lineage (GTDB taxonomy): Bacteria > Vulcanimicrobiota > Vulcanimicrobiia > Vulcanimicrobiales > Vulcanimicrobiaceae > DASRDE01. Next base: position 488,015 of record OY970223.1, read on the forward strand.
GCGCGGACGCCGCTTCCCAGCCTTCTTTCTGCTCGGTAAATTCGTCGGTGGGTAGAGCGCCCAGACCGCTGGGACGCTGGATCATTTTTGCCAAGAGTGCCTTCCCTTTGCCGGGCGGTGAAGTTTCGCCGCCGGCTCCGATTTTACCGCAGTATTCTCGCCCATTGCGGCGCGGCAGGCAGACTTCAAGGTCATAGCGGGCTCGGGCCGAGACGGCGCCCGCCTGCCGAAGCTAAGGGATCAGGGCCCGTCGCAAGCCCTGACGGCCCCCAGCGCCGGCGCAATAAAGCCCAGCTCTTGCGCATGCAGCGCCTTCTGCACCGTGGCGGTCGGGGTGTTGAACATCAGGTCTTTCGTGACCGCCGTCATCGTGGCTCCGGGCGTCGCCACAGCTCGCGCGGGCGCCGGCGTGGTGTAATCGAGCGGATTGCTGTTGTTGTAGTCCGGCACGGCGCCCGCTGATACACTCGCAAGGGCGGGCGGGAGCGCTCCCGCGTTGAGCGTCCTTCCTGCGACCAGATCGTATTTCGCTGCGAGCGCGTACTGCAGCTTGGCGATGTTGTCCATTCTCGCGCGCAGCTCGTCGAGCGCGGGGTCTTTGCCCACGGGCGCGTCATGGTACGATTGCGCGAGCTGCTTCTCCACGCCGGCAACGCGCTGATAGATCAATGAAGCTTCCTGATCGAGTTTTGCGGCGTTCAGATTGAGCTCGCCGTTGGCCGTGTACGTTCCCTGCTGCCCCGTGTCGGACAGAACGTTGGTATCCCAACTTCGGTAGCGGGTGAGCTGCTTGTCCATCACGACGAATTGATCGCTGTTCTGCTTCTCGACCGTTACGAACGGCATCACCATATGGTGCAGCGCCGTGCACAGCGGACGTGCGGTGATCTCAATAATCGTCTTGAGCGGTGTAGCCGAGGGCTGCGGCGCCGGCGAGGTCTGCAGCGCCAACAAAACGACGGCTTCGATCAATCTATTGGCCGTCGCAGCTTTTCACAGCCGAGATTGCCGGCTTAGTGAAGGATAATTCCTGAACGAGCATCCCGCGATACAGATCGCCGCCGGAGGCGCGAATCAAAAAATCACGATCGACGGGAGCATCGGTCCCGTTGGGCGGCGTCAACGCGCCTGCCGGAGGCGGAGTGAAAGAGTCCGCGATTGGGTCCTGATTGAAGTCGGGGATCAGCATCTGCGAGCTGTACGCCGGATCCTGAATGATGTTGAGCAGTCCTGTGGAGTCCAGCGTGCGTCCCGCAACGGCGTCGTACTTGCTGGCCAGCGCGTACTGCAGTTTCACTATGTTGTCGATGCGCGCGCGAAGCTCGTCCAGCGCGGCATCGCTACCGGTGGGAATGTCACGGTACGAATGCGCGAGCTGCGTCTCGACGTCCGCGAGCGATTGATACATCAAGGACGCTTGCTGATCGATTCGGCCGGCCTGAAGGAGCTGCGCTCCGTTGGCGGTGTTGCTGCCGTTGGCGCCCAGCTCGAGCGTCGTTCCGTGCGAGTCCCATTTATGATACTCGACGAGTTCCTTGTCCATCGTCTTGAACGATTCGTTGTTCTTCTTTTCGGTTATCACGAACGGCAGCACGATCTTGTGCAGCGCCGTGCACAGCGGCCGAGCGCGCAGATGAATGATCGTCGGCAAGCTGGGTGCCGGCGTGGGGGACGGAAATAGCGCCGGCGTCTGACCGGCGAAGAACAGCAGTAAGAGCAGGGGCAGAGCGGTCACGGAGTCAGGCCTTTCACTGTAGCGCGGTTTCGAGCCGCGCGATGCGGTTCGTCGGTCTGATAAGGCTGCACGCCGAACGTCTGAAGGATGCGTTCGGCGGCGGCATACGGATCGACACCCGCGGCAACTTCACTTTCAAGTTCGCGTTCGAGCTTCCGCTGGAGATGTCCGAGAGCGAGCTGGCGCACCTGATGGATGAACGCTTCGCGCCGCTTTTCTGTGATCTCGCCGGAGCGCTGCAAGTATTCGACATGACGTTCGACTGCCGTCCACAAGTCGTCGATCCCCTCGCCGGTGGTCGCTTGCGTCATGACCAGTTCCGGAACCCAGCCGCTGAAGTCGAGCATCTCCATCATGGAACGAATTTCGCGCTTGAGCTGATTCGCCATCGGGTGATCTTTCTTGTTCACCGCGAAGACGTCGGCGACTTCCATGATGCCGGCTTTGAGCACCTGGATCGAATCACCGCTGCCGGGCTGAAGCGCGACGACCGTGGTTTGGGCCAGTTCGGCAATCTCGATCTCGGATTGGCCGACGCCGACCGTTTCGATTATGACGACGTCGAGACCGAACGCATCCATCAGGAGCACCGCGTCGGCCGTCGCCCCCGCAAGGCCGCCCAAATGTCCGCGGCTGGCCATCGAGCGAATGAAAACGCCGCTGTCGGTGAAGTGTTCGGTGAGACGAATCCGATCGCCCAAAAGCGCTCCATGCGAGAACGGCGACGTCGGGTCGACTGAAACGACGCCGACACTCTTGCCGAGCGAACGCGCCTTGCGGACAAGCGCCGAACTCAACGTGGACTTCCCCACGCCGGGCGGTCCGGTCAACCCGATCGTCATCGCTCGTCCGGTCTTGGCGAACAAGTGGCGGATCAAATCCGCGCCGCGTCCGGATTCTGCATGCGATATTGCGCGGGCCAGCGCGCGCGGCGATCCCTCGTGGAACTGCTGCAGCAAGCCCGCGTGTCCGTTACTCTCAGTCAATGCACGGAAGGGATTGCCGCCGCCCGGCGCGCGGACCTCCCCCGCCGCGTTCAGAATCAACCGGCGAATGCATGCCGCGCTCCTCAGTCTGCTCTTTCGTGCGACCGAAGTCGATGCGACGATTCGCCTCGTCATGAGGACGGAGCGCGTTGCCGGAATATCGGTTACGGCTGCCCGGGACGGCCGCATGGTCTATGCTCGGGGCTTCGGATATGCAAATCTGGGCCGGCGCACCGCGGCGACGGCGCGAACGGTGTACCGCGTCGGCTCGCTGACCAAAGGGTTCACCGCCGCGCTGGCGATTCGCCTCGCCCGGCAAGGGAAGCTTGGGCTGGACGACCCGATTTCCCGCTATGTGTCCGTTCCTTGGAACGCCCCGATCACGATCGCGCAGCTGCTCGCTCAGACGAGCGGCGTTCCTTCATATAGCGATTCGTCAGCGCTCTCGCGCGGCGGCCAATACTCGCCGGAGCAGCTCGTCGCGGCGGTGAGCTCGGAGCCGCTGCTCTTTCAGCCCGGAACGCACTACGCATACAGCAACACCAATTACGTCCTGATCGGCCTGGCTTTAGAACGCGCCGGGGGCGCGCCGTACGCTCAATTACTGCAGTCGCAGGTGCTCGATCCGCTGGGCCTGCTAAATACAAAGTATGGAGATCAGCCCGAAGAAGCCCGCGGCTACGCGAGGAACACGTTGAACACCCCGGTCACGCCCAATTCAACTTCCTACGCGTATTCCGCTGCCGGACTGACCTCGGACGCGATCGACGTCGTGCACTGGCTGCAAGACGTTCCGCAGCCTTACTACGGATTTTTGCCGGCCCATCTCTACGGGCACGATGTCTTCATTGCAAGCGGCAACGTGAACGGCTACAGCTCGTTCGCGTTGTTTGACCCGGCTGCGAACGTTCAGATCGCGCTGCTCAGCAATGGCGACGCGCTCGATCTGCAACCGCTTGCGATGGACGTTTTCGCGGCAATAGAACCGCCGGCGCCCGGAACGCGCGCGCCTACGCTCCGTAACGCCGTTCGCGCAGACCAAAATCTCCGACCGCTTGTGCGAAGTGCTGCACCGTGAAGTCGGGCCACATGATGGGCAGCGTGACGAACTCGGTGTACGCGACCTGGTAGAGCAGAAAATTCGATAGACGGTACTCTCCGCCGGTGCGGATCAGCAGTTCCGGATCGCCGGCGTGCGCTGCGTACATCCGGCTGCGCAGCAGCGTGTCGTCGACGTCCTCCGGTCGAAGCTTGCCGGCGGCGGCCTCACACGCGATGGCGCGAGCGGCGCGCACGATGTCGTCGCGGCCGCTGTAATTGAGCGCAAGATTCAGCGTCAGCCGGCGATTCGTTTGGGTCGCGCGAACGAGATGTTTCAAAGCTGCGCGGACCGGAAGCGCGAATGCGCGGGAATCGCCCAACACCTGAACGCGCACTCCTAACTTCATTAAATTCGCGCGCTCGTTGTGCGCAAAGAACGCGCAAAGTCTGCATCAGCAGCGTTACCTCGGAGGGCTCGCGGTTCCAATTCTCAGTCGAGAACCCGAAGACGGTCAGCGTCTCTATGCCGGCTTCGAGCGCTCCGCGCACCGCCTCGCGCAGTGCGCCGATTCCGCGGCGGTACCCTTCGGCGATAGGGAGACCGCGCGCGGCAGCCCAGCGCCGGTTCCCATCCATGATGATTGCTACGTGCCCCGGCATATTAGTAACTTTGTATCACAAAGTAAATCACAATTCAAGCGGAACAAAAGCCTTTCGCGGCCAAACCTGTGGCCCTCATGGAACAGGGGTACTATCGTCACGCCGCCGTGGCCGGCGACCGCGTCGTCTTCGTCTGTGAGGACGATCTGTGGAGCGCACCCACCGGCGGCGGCGCAGCGATCCGCCTCACCGCTACGCCGGGCCTCTGTACCTCGCCGCGCCTCTCGCCCGACGGCACGCAGATCGCGTTCGTGGCAAATGACGAAGGGGATCCGGAGATTTACGTCATGCCCGCCGCCGGCGGTAAGCCGCGCCGTTTAACCTATCTGGGCGGGACGATCGCAGCCGTATGCACGTGGAGCGCGGACGGCTCGGAAATTTTTTTCGTCAGCAATCCGAGCGCGTGGTATCAGCGCGAAACCCGCGGTTTTGCGGTGAACGCCGGCGGCGGACCGGTGCGCGACCTCGCCCTGGGGCACATGAAATCGTATTTCCCGGGACCGGGCGGCGGCGCCGTCGTCGGCCGTAACGAGACGGATCCCGCGCGCTGGAAGCGTTACCGGGGCGGAACGTCGGGCGAAATTTGGATCGACCTGGGCTCGGGCGTATTCGAGCGGCTGCGTTTGCCGGACGGGAATGCCGTCTCGCCCATGTGGATTGGCGATCGCATCTATTTTCTGACGGATCACGAAGGCATCGGAAATATTTATTCGTGCACGCTCGCCGGTGACGATCTGCGCCGTCATACGCATCACAGCGATTACTACGTGCGATTTCCGTCGACCGACGGAAAGCGCATCGTATACACAGCGGGAGCGGCAATCTACTGTTTCGACGTCGAGCGCGACGAGGTCAGGGAACTGCAGATATCGGCACCGTCCGCGGCACCGCAATCGGCACGGCGGTTCGTCGACGGATCCGATGAGTTCGACGAATTCGTTCCGTCTCCCGACGGAACGCGTGTCGCCGTCATCGCGCGCGGACAGCCGTTCACGATGCCGCTCTGGGAAGAAGCGCCGGTAGATCGCGGCACCGGGAGCGCCGTACGGCACCGCTGCATCGCTTGGACCCACGACGGGACCCATCTGGTTACGAGCAGCGACCCCAACGGTTACGAGCAGCTGGCGCTTTACGACGCGCAATCATCGTCGCCGACCGTGCTGCTGACGAAAGGCGACGTCGGACGCGTCACCGAGATTGCCTGTTCCCCGCGCGGCAACCGCATCGCATTTGCAAATCACCGGTACGAACTGCTGCTGATCGACGGCGAGGGCGCGCCGCGCGTACTCGACAAAAGCTTAGGCAATCGCATTACCGACTTGGCGTTTTCGCCGGACGGCCGTTGGCTGGCGTACGTCTGGTCTCCCGGCGGGGACAACGCGGCAATCGTCCGCATCGTCAAATGCAAATCCGGAAAGGTCTACGACGTCACGCCGCGGATGCGAGTGGATCAAAGCCCGGCATGGGATCCCGAAGGACGCTACCTGTACTTCATTTCGATGCGGGACTTCGATCCGGTCTATGACGCGCTGCAGTTCGATCTGAGTTTTCCTCAAGCGCAGCGTCCATTTCTCGTTACGCTTCGCTCCGACGTTCCCAGCCCGTTCGTTCCCGCGCCCAAACCGGTGCACCGCGAGCACGACCACGAACACGAAGACGAAAAGAAGAACGGCAAAGCCTCGACGCGGATCGAGATCGATTTCGACGGCATTCAGGGCCGCATTCTGTCCTTTCCCGTGGACGAAGGGGAATACGGGCAGATCGTGGCGGTGAAGAACCGCGTGTACTTTACGCGATTCGAAGTCCGCGGCATCAAGCCGGGCGATCGTGACTGGAACGGTGAGGAATCGGGTGGAACGCTCTTGGCGTACGACTTCGACCAACAGCGGTGCGCCGCAGTCGCAACCGACGTATCACGCGTCGTTCTGGGAAGCGATTATCACACGCTTCTTTACAGCTCGCACGATCGGCTTCGCGCGATCGATGCTCTGAGCGATCTCCCGGACGAAAACGACGATCTCAAACCGGCCGCGGAGCCCGGACGCAAGAGCGGGTGGATCGATCTGAATCGAATCAGCGTTGAGATCGACCCTCCGGCGGAGTGGCGTCAGATGTACCGTGAAGCGTGGCGGCTCCAAACCGAGCATTTTTGGGTGGAAGACATGTCGGACATCGACTGGGATCGCGTTTTCGATCGCTATGAGACGCTGCTGCCGCGCGTGCGGACGCGCTCCGAACTCTCCGACGTCATTTGGGAAATGCACGGCGAGCTCGGAACCTCGCACGCATACGAGATCGGCGGCGACGTGCGGCAGCCGCCCAAGTATCAGCGCGGCTTTTTGGGCGCGGACTTCCGCTACGACGATGACGCGCGGGGCTGGCGAATCGCGCGCATCTACCGTGGCGATTCCTGGAATCGAGAGGTGGACTCACCGCTCGCGGAACCGGGCGCCAATCTGCGCGAGGGCGACGTGCTGATCGCCATCGGGGGTAAAGCTTTGACGCGCGGCTTCGGCCCCAACCAGGCGCTCGTGAACACCGCGGGTCGAGAAGTAGCGCTCGTCGTACGTACTTCGAGCGGCGAACGCCGTCTGAGCGTGAAGGCGCTCGAAAGCGAACAGGCCTTGCGCTATCGCGCCTGGGTCGAAGCCAATCGCGCGCTCGTGCACGAACGCTCCAACGGCGACATCGGTTACGTGCACGTGCCCGATATGGGGCCGTGGGGATTCTCGGAATTCCATCGCGGCTATCTGTCGGAATTCGATCGCAAAGGCCTCATCGTCGACGTGCGATACAATCGCGGAGGCCACGTCTCGCCGCTCCTGCTCGAGAAACTGGCTCGCAAACGCGTCGGCTACGACGTCTCGCGTTACAGCAATAAGCCGATGCCCTATCCGCCGGAGTCGGTCGCCGGCCCTATCGTCGCAATCACCAATCAATTTGCCGGCTCCGACGGCGACATCTTCAGCCATTGCTTCAAGTTGTACGGACTCGGCGCACTCGTCGGCAAACGCACCTGGGGCGGCGTGGTCGGCATCAATCCGTATCACCACCTTGTGGACGGCACCATCACGACGCAGCCGGAGTTTTCATTCTGGTTCAAAGACGTCGGCTGGCGCGTCGAAAATTACGGCACCGATCCGGACTACGAAGTCGACATTGCGCCGCACGATTACCGCGACGGCAAAGATCCGCAGATGGAGTTCGCGCTGCGCCTCGTCACCGAGGCGGCCGCAAACTACAGCGAACCATACCCGGATCTGTCGACCAAACCGTCTTTGCCTTTACCATCTTTGCCTTAAGTCCCCAGCGAACTCAAAACGCGTCTCTAGTCCACACCTGCTTAGTAACCTCGGCCCTTGACGGCAGCAGGCTGCTTTGGTACTAGTTAGAGACTTAGCGGCTCTCATCCAACGGTCCAAAGGCACTCCTCCAATTGGAACGAGCCAATCGTAACGAACGCACCAGCCAAAGGAGTTTGAAAGTGAGCGTTTCTGCCGCGTCGAGTTTAGAACACCGCTGGAAGAGCGAACCCCGCTGGGCCGGGATCGACCGCCGCTACAGCGCTGCCGACGTCGAGCGCCTGCGCGGCTCCGTGAAGGTCGAGCACACTTTGGCTCGACTGGGAGCGGACCGGCTGTGGCAACTGCTGCAGCAGGACGAGCCGGTGGCCGCTTTGGGCTGTCTGACCGGAAATCAGGCGGTTCAAGCCGTGAAGGCCGGACTGAAAGCGATTTATCTGAGCGGCTGGCAGGTGGCGGCCGACGCTAATCTCGCCGGGCAGATGTATCCGGACCAGAGCCTGTACCCGGCGAACAGCGTGCCGAGCGTCGTCGAGCGGATCAACAACGCGCTGCAGCGCGCGGATCAAATCGACGTCAGCGAAGGGCGCAACACAACGTACTGGTTCGCGCCCATCGTTGCAGACGCGGAAGCGGGATTCGGCGGAGCACTCAACGTCTTCGAGCTCATGAAGGCGATGATCAAGGCGGGCGCGGCGGGAGTGCACTTTGAAGATCAACTCGCCTCCGAAAAGAAGTGCGGGCACATGGGCGGCAAAGTGCTGATTCCGACGCAGCAGGCGGTACGCCACCTGAGCGCCGCGCGGTTTGCTGCCGACGTCCTGGACGTGCCCACGATCGTCGTGGCGCGCACCGATGCCGACGCCGCGCAGTTGCTTACCAGCGACGTCGATCCGCGCGACCGGGAGTTCTGCACCGGAGAGCGCACGGCCGAAGGCTTCTATCGGATTCGCGGCGGAATCGATGCCGCCATCGCTCGCGGCCTGGCCTATGCGCCGTATGCCGATTTGATCTGGTGCGAGACGTCCGAGCCGAACGTGGAAGCAGCACGGCGCTTCGCGCAGGCGATTCACGCCGCCCATCCGGGCAAGCTGCTCGCGTACAACTGTTCGCCGTCGTTCAACTGGAAAAAGAAACTGGAGGAGCGCAGTATCGCGCAATTCCGCGAATCCCTAAACGCGATGGGCTACAAGTTCCAATTCATCACGCTGGCCGGGTTCCACGCGCTCAACCACAGCATGTTCGAGCTGGCGCGCGATTTCAACGAGCGCGGCATGAGCGCGTATGCCGACTTTCAGGAGCGCGAGTTCGCCAGCGAAGTCTACGGATACACCGCGACGCGGCACCAACGCGAAGTCGGAACCGGCTACTTCGACGAGATCGCTAAGGCGGTTGCCGACGGCACGTCTTCAACGACGGCGCTCTCGGGCTCGACCGAAGAAGAGCAGTTTTACGAGACGCAGACGCCGGCGGTTGCCTAATGCAGACGCTTTCTCGCAACACGATGAACGCCGCGCCGGCGCAGTTCGAAATCCAACGCGATCTGCCGCCCGGCTTTGCTCAGTTTTACCGGCCGCTGCACGAAGCGTTTGCTGCGCGAGCGCGAGAGCTCGTGGAGGAACGCCGTCACGTCTTGGCGCGAGCGCACGAAGGCGTGCTGCCGGCGTACTTGGGCGCCGACAAAGGACGCCCGACCGATTGGCGGATCGCTCTGCCCCACTGGTGCCGGGATCAGCGCAATCAGATGACCGGCCCAGCGGACGACGCCGAGCTGGTCGTCAAAATGCTGAACTCCGGCGCACCGGGAGTCATGCTCGATCTCGAAGATTCCATGGCCAACACGTGGGATCACCTGGTGCAGGGACATCGCAATATCGTCGAGGCGCTGTACGGAACGCTCTCGTACTTTGACGCAAAACGAGATGCGCGGATCGGTATAAAGCCTAGCGCAACGGTGATTTGGAACCGCGTGCGCGGGCTGCACCTCTCTCAAGCCGGAATTTTAGAAGAAACGACTCCCGCGCCGCTATTCGACGTTGCGCTTCTGGCGCACACGATCGACCTCGATCGACTGCCGGAAAGAACGCTTTGCCTCTACATTCCGAAATCCGAATCGGCTCAGGAGGCGTTGTGGTGGAGCGATCTCTTCAATGCCGTCATCGCGGCGAAACGGTGGCCGGCGCAAGCGATCAAATGCATGGCTCTTGTGGAAGCGCATCCCCTGGCGTACCAGCTCGAAGAGTTCACCTTCAATCTGCGCAAGTATCTCGTCGGGCTGAATTTGGGACGCTGGGACTACATGGCAAGCTTGATTCACTATACGCTCGCCGATCCGGAATGGCTTCTGCCGGATCGGAACACGATTCCGGTCGACGTTCCGTTTTTTCAGCGCTTGCGCGCGCTGATACCGGAAGTTTGTCATCGGCACGGCATGCTCGCCATCGGCGGAATGACCGCGCTGTATCCCAGCCGTGAAGATCCGGACCTCAACGCTCGAGCCCTTGACGTATTGGCGCGCGACAAGAAAAACGAGGCGGATTGTTTGATGGACGGCGCGTGGACCGGGCATCCCGATCAGAATCAGATTGCGGTCGCCCAATTTCCATATCCTAATCAGCTCGCATGCCGGCCGGCGTTCGTCGATCCCAACGCTGATTTGCGCCCGAAACCGGTTGACGTAGGAACCAAGAGCCTCGGCGGCACGCGTGCTGCAATTCGCACGGTTATCCGGTACCGCGCAGGAGTTCTGAGCGGCAAAGGCGCCAGTTTGCTGGACGGCTACATGGAAGACCTGGCTACGGACCGCATCTATAGGCTAATGATCGCGCAGCGCATGCGTCATCCCGGAGGTTATACGCCGGACTCGCTGAGCGTAAGCTTCGATACCGAGCTGCAGCGAATTCTGAGCGAGTTCCGGCGGGCGCAGGAGACGACGAGCGCGAGCGCTTCAAACGGGCGCGCGAACTTTCGGAGCAGATGATTCTGCTCGGGGACTTCGACCCGGTTTAAGGCTGCGTTAATCGTTGCCAGGAGTTGAAGAACTCCCTTGGAAAGTCGCTGCAAACGCGTCTTTCTAAAGGGAGTTTTTTCATGCGATCCATACTGATCGCCGCACGCGCTTTGGCAATGACCGCTCTGGTTTTCGCTGTCGCGTCGGCCAGTGGTTTGGCACAAACCCCGAGTCCGGCCGGCGGTTCGGGCAGTATCACCGGAACGGTGACCAATGGAGTCAGCCAAGGACCGGTCGCCAACGCAACGGTGGAATTGGTCGGCACGGCTGTGGATAAAACGGCGCATTCGGACGCGTCGGGCAATTTTTCGTTCGACGGTTTGGCGGCCGGGTCGTACTCGCTCAAAACTACGGCGCACGGATACACGCAGAGTACATCCGCGCCGTTCAGCGTCGGCGTGAACGAACAGGTCTCGCTGGCAGTCGCCCTGCAGCCCGTGAGCGGCGCCGAACTGCGCACGATCAGACTCCGTCCGCGTCAACGGCAAGCAATCCGTGAACACGACCAGCACGCCCACCGTAACGATTACAAACCGGCAATTCGTCCAGGCCGGTCAGGTGCTGGTCGAGCAAGCGCTCGAGCAGACGCCCGGCGTGACGCTCGAGCATTACGACGGCGGACTGGGATCCGTCGCGACCGTTTCGATTCGCGGCGCCGGCGGCTTTATGCAGGGAAACAACACGGGCTACGAAGTGCTCGTGCTGCAGGACGGCGAGCCGATGCGCAACGGACAGTACGGCGACGCCGACCTCTCGACGCTGACCCCGTCGATTTACTCTCGCGTCGAAGTGCTCAAGGGCGTCGGCGGCACGTCGCTGTTCGGTGCCAATACGATCGGCGGCACCGTCAATCTCGTCACGCGCGACCCGCTCGCCACCGAAGGCGGCCAATTCATCGGCGGCCTGGGCGGATTCGGCACGTTTCACTACGACCTGGTCGAAACAAATACGATCGGAAAATTCGGCTATATTTTCGACCTGCACCGGCTGGGTACCGACGGCCCGGTTCCCGGCAGTTTCATCGCCGACTACGTGACGAATACGTACAACAACAACAATACGGGCTGCACGACCGCGGCGACCTGCGGACCATTCTGGCATCCGACGCAGTCCTTCGCACTCGAGAGCGATCTCATCAAACTGAAATATCAGTTCTCTCCGGCCACCTTCCTGACGCTCAGCCAGCAAGGTGAGAGCGACATGCGCGATCAGATCGGCCTGCTGACGAATCCCACGAACGCCTACGGCGGGAACGGCAACTACTTCGATCCGCTCGGCTATCCGTATTACTACGGTTTCCCCGGCGACCAACTCTGGAATATTGAACCAAAGATCGGCGCGGATCTCCACACGCAAGCCGGCGGCGGCGATCTGATGCTTCGGTCGTACGGCGGCATCTTGGAACGCGTCGACGACGGCAACGGCGAACCCGCCGCAATTTGCTGTTACCTTCAACGTTCGATCGACCGGCTCTATGGCGACGAAGCGTACTGGACGAAGCTGTTCGGCAACCATACCGTGACCCTGGCGGCGGGAGGAAACGGCGACAGCTACTTCTACGGTTCGACCGGGTCGAGCGACACGCCGCTCAATTTCGGCGACATCAATTTGACGAACGGCAAGCAGATCGAACGCACCTACATGGCGCGTGACGACTGGCAAATGAATCCGCGCCTCGACATGAATCTGACGGGTTACTACAGCACCTACGACACGCTTCAGGTCAAGCGTTTCGATCCCCGATTGGGTTTAGTCTATCGGCCCGATCTCTCGACGGCCGTGCGCTTCTCCGCCGCCAGCGGCTTTGCGCCGCCGCGCCTTTCGGACTTGTATAATCCGCTCGACACCTACGCGGGCGACGCGCTCGCCGACGTGCGCTGTCCGTACAAAGACGGCGTCTACAACGGCTACTGCGTCGCAACGTCCGGCAACCCCAACATCAAGTCCGAGACGGCAGTGGGATTCGATTTAGGCGTCGATCACACATTCGGTTTCGCGAACCGCGGTTTGGTCAGTCTGGATCTCTATCGCACCAACTTGAACGACCACATCTTCTACGTCGACGTGCCTGCGCCGGCCGGGACGGGAAACTTTACCGGCCACGCAAGCCAAGGCGGAAACCCGATTCTCTACGTTCAGGAGCCGATCAATCTGGCGCATGCGGTGTACGCGGGATTTGAATTCAACGGAGTCCTTCCGGTAACGCACAACTTCTCGCTGACCGGCCTCTACACGACCCAGGCGGCGTATCCGACGGGCGTCGACCTCGTTACCGAACAGAACGCCGGCGACGTCGTCAACAATCAGCAGTTCCTGGGCGTTCCGGTACACCAGGCGAGCTACGGCCTTCGGTACGACAACAATGCGGGGGCGTCGGCGTTCTTCCGCGGCGACGACTACATGCAGAACAACGCCTACGATCTGCCGCAGTTTTGGCTCTACAGCGCCGGAATCACGGAACCAATGCCGAGCGACAATTCCCTGACCTTCGCCTGGCAGAATATCTTCAACAAAAACTCCCTGATTTTCTCGCAATTCAACGGCGGCGTGCCGTATCCGGGCGCAAGTCCCTACGGGCCGCTCGGCGAGACTGCTCATCCGGTTAATCCGCATTACATCATGGTCACGTTCACTCACAGTTGGGGTTCGCTGAGGAACCCCTAGCCCCTGAGCGTCCGCCAAGACCCCGGCGCCCCGCCCAACCGGCGGGGCGTCCCGTTTATCCCCGTAGCGTTGACGGCCGCCGCCGCAAAGCGTTATCACCTTTTAAGATGAAACGCCTCTCCCCGCAGCGGCTTCGTTGGATTCTAGCCGTGATAGCGATCTACAGCGTCGTAGCGGTCTTGATGTTCGGCTACCATTACCTGAACGACGTCGCCAACGGAACGACGAGCACGTGGGAACGCCGTCTGATCGAAGAGACTACCGGCGTCTACACGGTGTGCCTGCTGGTTCCGTGGATCGTGTGGGTCGCTCGGCGTTTTCCGCCCAGGCGCTGCCATTGGGCAAGTGTAGTTGCGGCATGGCTTGGCGGCACGATAGTTTTCACGATCGCCCACACCACGCTGATGGCGCTCAGCCGCATCGCGATCTACCACGGCTTAGGGCTCGGCCCGTATGACTACGGCATCATGCTTTACCGCTATCCCATGGAAGCTTCGAACGACGTCCTTTCCTTCGTGGTAGTAGCGGCAATCGTCACGTTCCTAGACCGCCTCCAGGCAGCCCGCGCAGCCGAACTCCACGCCGCGGAACTTCAGGCGAAGCTGGCCGAGGCGAAGCTCGAGAATTTGCGGCTGCAGCTGCATCCGCATTTTCTTTTCAATACCCTCAATGCAATCTCGACCGTTATGTACGAGGACGTGCGAAAGGCCGACGCCATGCTGGCTAAGCTCAGCGACTTCATGCGCATGGTGCTCGCCTCGAGCGACGTGCAGCAGGTCAGCATCGAAGAAGAGCTCGGCGTCGAGCGAATGTACGTCGATATCATGACCGAGCGGCTCGAACGTCGCCTCACCCTGAGCGTTTCCGTCGAAGGAAGCGCGAGGGAAGCGTCGGTTCCGTTCATGCTGCTCCAGCCGCTGCTCGAGAATAGCATCCGGCACGGAATGCAGCTCGGCCGGCGACTCGCTCGATCTGCGAATCGACGTGCGCCGTTCGAACGGTTCAACCGTAATTTGCGTCTCCGACGACGGACGAGGCATCGTACCGGGAACTCCGCGCGGCATCGGTTTGAACAACGTCGAGTCGCGTCTGAAATACATGTACGGGAGCAGCGCATCCGTCGCTCTCGAACGGCGTAAGTCGGGCGGTACGCAGGCAACGATCGTTTACCCGTATTTGAAAGCTTCGAAGACGTGAGACTGCCTGTATTGGTTGCCGACGACGAAGCACCGGCGCGCCGCAAACTCGCGCGCTTCCTCGGCGCGCATGCCGACGTGGAGATCGTGGGGGAAGCTTCCAACGGTATCGATGCGGTAGACCTCATCGCGATGACCAAACCGAAGCTTGTCTTTCTCGACATACAGATGCCGGATTTGGACGGCCTCGGAGTCGCCGAGACCATCGTGCGCCTCGAGCAGCCGCCGTCGATCGTTTTCGTGACCGCTTTCGATCAGTACGCGGTGAAAGCGTTCGAGGTGAGCGCGCTCGACTATCTGCTCAAACCGTACGACCGCGAACGTTTCGATCGCACGCTCGACCGCGCACGCACTTCGCGCGAACCCTTCCCGACGCCGGCCGCATTGCCGAGACGCTGGCGCAGCTTCGCAACGAGGATCGCTACGTTCGTCGTCTCCTCATACCGAATGAGGGACGCTCGTTCTTCGTTGCAGTGCGCGAGGTTTTGCGCCTGGAATCACAAGGGAACAACGTGATGGTGCATAGCCGGCGCGGCCTCCACCAGCTTCGCTCGACGCTGGAATCGATCGAAACGCGGCTGGATCCGGCGCTCTTCGCCCGCGTGCACCGCTCCCATTTGGTGAACATCGACGAAATCGAAGAGATCCGCCCTTGGTTCCATGGCGATTACAAATTGCTCATGCGTGACGGCACCGAAATCGCGTGGAGCCGCCGCTTTGCGGCAAAACGTTCGGATTTATTGAAGTGACTGCCCAAGACCGTCCTCGAGGCGAGCAGTTGACGCCGTGGATCGCAGCGGCGGCCGTCTTCGCGATCCACGCCGCAGGAAATCCTCACTATGGTTTTTTCCGCGACGAGCTCTACTTCATCATCTGCGGATTCCATCCGCAATTCGGCTACGTCGATCAGCCTCCGGTCGTGCCGCTGCTCTCCGCGGGAACGCAGACTCTTCGGCCATTCGCTCTTCCTGCTTAGGCTACTACCGGCGCTCTTCGCAGCGGCAGGCGTCTACACGACGTGCCTGCTGGCGCTCGAATTCGGCGGCGGCGTCTTTGCGCAGCTTCTCTCTGCGGTTGTGTTTTTCTTCACGACCGTGCTGATGAGTTTCGGCATGAAGGTCTCGACGGATACCGTCGGACTCTTCACCTGGCCTCTGCTCGCGTTGATACTGGTACGCATCGCCAAGGGAGCCGACCAGCGGCTCTGGCTGCTCGGCGGCGTCATCGCGGGCATTACGATAGAGAGCAAATACAGCGTGCTCTTCCTTATTGTCGCGCTCATAATCGGCTTGCTGCTGACGGCCGAGCGGCGTATTCTTTTCAATCGCTGGTGCGCGGCAGGAGCCGGCATTGCCGTACTCATAGCACTCCCCAACTTCCTCTGGCAGTGGCGCTTCGGCTTCCCGATGATCGAGCTGTTGAAGGCGGGGCAAAACGGAAAAAATCTCGTTGCCGGACCGCTGCTTTTTTTGGCCCAGCAGCTGATCATTACGAACCTCTTCGTCTGGCCCGAGTGGGTGATTGGTTTCATCTGGCTGCTCGCCGCGACGCGCTTCCGCTTCTTGGGAATTGCCTACGCCGTGCTCATCGCCGAAATGATCGTGTTTCACGGTAAGCACTACTATCCGGCCGACGTTTATCCGACCCTCATCGCGGCCGGCGCCGTTCCAATCGAGCGCTGGACGCGCACAAGTAGAATTGCGCGCGGCGTCGTGGTCGCGTACGCAACCGTCTTCGGCATCGTCTTCCTTCCGTTCGCGCTGCCGGTACTCTCCGAAAGGACGTTCGTCGCATACCAAAATCAAGTCGGAAGGGCCCTACATATTTCGAGATCGGCAACCGCAACGGAAGCCGGCCGTGAAACCGCAGCACTACCCGGCGATTGGGCCGATATGCACGGCTGGCGCCGGATGGCCGCAGCCGTCAAACGCGTGTACGACGATCTACCGCCGCCGCAGCGCGAACGCGCCGTCGTTTTTGCCGGCAACTATGGTGAAGCCGCCGCCGTAGAATTCTTCGATCCCGGAATTCCCGTGATCAGCGAGCACAATCAATACTATCTCTGGGGAACTCGCGGCTACGACGGCAGCGTTCTGGTGCAGATCAACGGCTCGTGTTTTCACTCCGACGGGTACTTCAGGTCCCGGACGCTTGCCGCCCGGCTGAACGATCCTTGGGCAATCTCGTACGAAGCGAACGCTCCGATTTGGGTCTGCCGCGGGATCAGAAAGCCGCTGCCGGAGATATGGCCGGCAATCAAGCTGTACGAATAAAATCCAGCAACGCCGGATAAACGAGATCCGTTCGCGCCCGCGGGTTCTCCGCATCGATGATATCGTGATTGTGCGGCAAATTGTCAAACGTATGCATCTTCGCCCAGCCGGGACGGTGCGCGTTCCAGTGTTCAACGACGTGCGCGGTAACACGGTTATTCACCGCGGGGTCGTGCCGGTTGCACACCATGACCGCGCCGCGCCCGGCAGGTGCGCGCTTGCGCGATTGATCGTAGACGAAGTCGGATATGCGCAGCGTCTGCGCAAGGGCTCGCGTAGAGAACTGCGGATAGCCGGTCAGCGGCCGGATCTCTTCTCTTATGCGCGGGTCCCACCACAGGAAACGGTTCGGCAGCACGCGCGCCGCTCCGGCCAAAGCTCGACTGAACGGGTACGGAAGCTGCAGTACGCCGAATACCGGCGCAACGGCCACCGCATAGGCAATGTCGCTGCGTATTTGCGCGAAGTAGGCGCAAAGTACGCCGCTCGACGAGATCCCCAAAACACTCACGCGATTTCCCAATCCGCAGGCAATATCGACTGCTTCCGTTGCGCAAGCCAGGAGCGGCTCCGCGCGCAAGCGAGCAACGCGGTGCGTCATACGGTTCTTGTCGCCGTGCTCGGGAAGACGGGGAATCAGCACGTTGGCCCCGCTCTCATAAACCGCCGGAGCAAATGCCGCGTACTGACCGGGATGATTGGTGTACCCGTGCAGCAGCACGACGGCATGCGGCGTGCGTCCGCCGTGCGTGAGCAGCGCCGTGTACGCTTCCGGCCGTATGGACGCATCGTCAAGCGCTTGCAGGGCACGCACGCGCTCGAGCGCTTCGCCGTAGGAGTTTGCCGGATTTACTTTTGCGACTTGAAGCACGGCGGAACGTGATCGTCGATGACGCCGACTGCCTGCAGAAACGAATAACAAATCGTCGTACCGACGAAGGTAAACCCCCGCTTGCGCAGGTCTTTACTGAGCGCATCCGAGAGCGGTGAGGAAGTTTGTGAAGCATCGCCGCGAGGGCGGCGCAGCGGTTTGCCGTCGACGAAATCCCAAAGATAGCGGTCGAAGCTGCCGTACTCGCGCTGCACCGCCAGGAACGCCTTGGCGTTCTTTACCGCCCCTTCCACCTTCAGCCGGTTGCGAACGACGCCCGGATCTTGCATGATGCGTTCGATCCGCGGCTTCGAGAACCGCGCGACCGCGCGAGGATCGAAATTCGAAAATGCGGCCCGGTAGTTTTCGCGCTTGCGCAAAATCGTATCCCAACTCAAGCCCGCCTGTGCCCCTTCCAGCACGAGAAACTCAAAGAGCACGTTGTCGTCGTGAACGGGAACACCCCATTCGCGATCGTGATACGCGATGGATAATTCGTTCGTCGCCCAAGAGCAGCGGTTCATTGGTCGATCAGTTCTACGACTACCGGCGCTACCCGCCCGGCCACGGAGCGATAGCGCATGGGCTCGATAATGTCGTGTGCGAACGGCAGATCGGTGAAGCGGTGAACCCGAACCGCTCCCGGCTTGTGTTTAGACCACTGCTGAATGAGCTGCGAAATGGCGCTGTTGCTCACCGCCGGCTCCCGTGAATTCATTACGACTACAAGCTCCTCGGCTTTAGGTTGCTCACGGTACGCCGCTTGGAGCAGCTCGTGTGCGATGGTCAGACTGTGGCCTATTGCATGCGATGCGTAGCGCGGATAGCCGTGGGCGGGCTGTTGCCTCTCGCGCAGAAAGGGATCCCACCACAAAAAGCGGTTGCGGCGCCGCAGCACCCACTTGGCCAAATGCATCCGCAGTGCGTTCGGGACGAACGCGACGCCCATGAACGGCGTAACTGCCACCACCCGGTGCAAGCGATGAAATTGACCCAAGTGCGCCGCCAGAAGGCCGCCCAGTGAGAAGCCTGCTACGCAGACCTCTTCTCCCAGCCCTTGCGCGATCTCGAGCGAGTCGAACGCGCACGCCTTCAGTCTGTCTCGCATTCAGCCGTGCAAGGGCGTCCGAAAGCCGGTCGCTGTATCCGTGGCGAGGCAAACGCGGAACGAAGACGTTGTGTCCGCGCTCGTACAGCGCCCGCGCGATCGCAACGAACTGATATGGGCTGGCGGAGAGACCGTGAAAGAGCACGGCGGCGCGTTGCGTCCGGCGGCCGTGATCGAACACAAGCGTGCGCCCCAGTTCGCCGATGCCGCTATGGTCCCGGCGCAAAAAGCGCTCTAGGCGCTCTTCAGCCTTTTCGTACATTCCACACTTTCAAAAAGGACCCAGAAAGGGCCGCGAGGCGAGCGTCCTTAACTCAAGCGATCAGCTGTTCCTGGAACCGCCGTTCCACCCCCATGGATATCATGCACGACACTCGAGACAACGCAAGCCCGCTCATCGCGCTGGAAGACCGTTACGGCGCGCATAATTACCATCCGCTCGATCTCGTCGTCCAGCGAGCCGAAGGGGTCTGGCTCTTCGACGTCAACGGAAAGCGCTACCTGGACTGCGTGAGCGCATATTCAGCCGTTAATCAAGGACATTGTCACCCGCGGCTTCTCGCCGCGCTCACCGATCAGGCCAAGAAAGTCGCGCTTACGTCGCGCGCCATGCGCAGCGAGCAGCTTCCGCTTTTCCTCGAGCGTCTCACGCAATTCTGCGGTTACGAGATGGCTCTTCCGATGAACACCGGCGTGGAGGCGATCGAAACGGCGATAAAACTCGCCCGCCGCTACGGCTATCGCGTAAAAGGCATTGCTCCGAATCGCGCCGAGATCGTCGTTTTCACCAACAATTTCCACGGCCGCACGACCGCCGCGATCAGCGCAAGTTCCACCGAAGACTATCGCCGCGACTTCGGCCCCTTCACGCCGGGCTTCGTACACGCGACCTACGGCGATTACGAGTCCGTCGCCAAAGCAATCAACGAAAACACGTGCGCCGTACTGATCGAACCGATCCAGGGCGAAGGCGGCGTCATCGTACCGCCCGACGGCTTTCTCAAGCGCGTGTGGGGCCTTTGCCGCGAGCACCGCGTGCTCTTCGTCGCCGACGAAATCCAAACCGGTTTCGGACGAACCGGCGATCGCTTCGCTTGCGATCACGAGGCCGTCCGCCCGGATGTTTTGGTCGTCGGAAAAGCGCTAGGCGGGGGATTCTATCCCGTTTCCGCAGCACTGGCGGACCGCGATCTCATGGACCTCTTCAAACCGGGCGATCACGGCAGCACGTTCGGCGGTAATCCGCTCGGGGCGGCCGTGGCTATCGCCGCCTTGGACGTCATTGCGGAAGAGAAACTTGCCGCACGAGCACGTTACGCCGGCGCGAAGATCATGCAGGCGTTGCGCGCGATGGAGTCACTGAAGATTGCAGAAGTCCGCGGGCGCGGTTTGCTCATCGGCATCGAATTGACGGTTCCGGCGCGCAGACTTTCGGAGATGCTGCTTGAACGCGGCGTCGTGGCAAAAGACACGCACGCAACGGTGCTGCGCATTGCGCCGCCGCTCGTCATCGAAGATGCGGAGATCGATTTGCTGCTTGCAGCCTTCCGCGAGGCAATCGCCGGCTAGGATCGTTGGGTGGCTGGGTTTTTCAACTTTGCGGACGTGGTCGACCGGCTCGCCGAACACGATCGCGCGGGACTCATTTTCGTCGACGAGCACGGTCATCGGCGCGACTATTTGTTCTCGGAGATATCCCAGCACTCGGGACGGTACGCCGGCGCACTGCGGACGCTCGGGGTAGAAGCCGGACGCTCCGTGCTCGTTTGCGCATCCAACAGCGCAAAGTGCCTCTTCGCGATGTTGGGCTTGCAACGCCTCGGCGCCGTTTCTATCCCCTGCGCAAAGGACTTGCCGGCCGCCGAACTGCGCGAGATCGCACGCGCTAACGCGGCGAAATGGGTGGTCTGCGACCGCACGCGCCGAACCGAGGCGGCGGCGGTCCGAGCCGGCGCGGGGATCGATCATTTTCTGCTCATCGGCGAGGAAGCGCAAGGCTGGGAACGGCTCGATCGTCTCGCGGAGAACTCGCGCGGCGTTATCAACGCCCGCACGCAAAGTTCCGATCCGGCATGCGTCCTACAAGGCGCAATTTACAACCAGGCTTCTCTGCAGGCGGCCGTGGAGTCGAGCAATCGAGTCTTGCTCGCCGGGAGAGGCGACGTCGTGTGGTGCGCGCTGCCTATGGGGAGCGCGAGCTGGTTCGCAAACGTGTACGTCGCGCCTTGGTCTTGCGGAGCGGCAACCGTCGTGCACGATGCTCCGTTCCAGCCGGTCGAACGTCTGGATCTGTTGCGGGAGTTGGACGTGAGCATTCTCCTGCAGCCGGCGCCGGAGTATGCAGCGCAAGTGCAAACGAGCGAAATCGCGCATTTTCGCGGCGCGCGTCTGCACCGCTGTCTGTCGGTCGGCGCGCCGGTCGATTCTACCGTAGCGGGACTATGGCTGGATGCAATGCACATCCCGATCGAGGATGCGGCCGGCGGCGTAACGCTGGGAAACCGCTAGCCGCATCCTCTAAATCGAGATCCTACTTGGTGTACGGCTGAACGATGTCCGTCAGCCGCTGCGGTACCGACGGTATGCGCACCAGATGGGGATACCGCGGGCCGTCATAGTACGGGATCGAGATCGTCCGGAACAGCTGGTCCTTCTCCATCACGACCTGAATCGGCTGATGCGAATGCTGCGCCTCCTTCATTGCGTTGTACATGACGTCGGGCGTGTACTCCCGACCGTTCACGGCGATGAGCTTCCAGTCGAAGCCCATCCCCGCTTTCCAAGCCGGCGAACCGAAGTGAACGTCGCCTACCGTTCCGGTCGGCGCCGCGACAAACCCCAGCGAGTAGGTGAAGTTGTCTTGCGGCACGTCCATGGTGGGCTTGTCGGTGTAAACGAGGCGCCAGCCGTCGGCTTCGAAGCCGTTCGGCGGATGAACCGCAATGTCGTCGACCCACGTGTGGAAGAATCCGGCCCAGTCGTAAGGCTGCACGGCATTGAGTCCGGCGATGATGTCCTCGCGATTGTACGGAACGATGTCCGGTCCGGAGTTCTCTTTGCCGAAGAACTCGCGAGCGAACGTGTCGAGCGACTTGGTATTATGGGAACTATCGCGGATTATTGAGTCGACTTTGAGCCATAACAGCGCGCCCTCGGAATAGAAGTCGACGCCGCGGCGCTCGGAGTAGTATCCGCGCGGCGATCCGTAGAGATACGGAGCCGCCGTGGCGGTGTCGCCGAGCGATCGCCACAGCCTTCCGGGTTCGTTGTCGTAATTGGCGTAGATCGCCGCGATGTGATCGGGCCAATTCTTGACCGGCCGGATTCCGTCGCGGTACGACATCACGTCGCCGTAGTATTGCGTCATTCCCTCGTAAACCCAGAGAAGGGAGTCGTCGAACGGAACGTTTGGATTGATGCGTGCAAGGCCGTCGGGCATGCGGTACTTGCCGTCCCACGAGTGATTGAACTCGTGTGAGAGCAAATCGCCGCCGCGCTCGAGCACCTTAGGATCCAGGAAGTAGTCGCCGACTTCTCCGTCGTCGCTGGACTCGTGGTGCTCGACGCCTTCACCCGGCATCACGTCCGAAAGCGTCAGCAGAAAATGATAATCGTGCCAGTGCCGCGCACCGTACATCGCGATCATCTCGCGGACCAGCTTCTTGAAATGATCGATCACGCCGGGTGACGCGTCGACCTCTTCGGGCGTATCCGCACACGCGTTCAATGTAGCGGTGCCGGGAAAGGAGCCGGTGTCTTGCCAGAGCACCCATTGCCGGAAATTGATGCAGGCGTCAAGGGGCGAGTCGAGCAGACGCTCCAGCGACGTAGTGCTCCAGCTTACGGTGTTGCCTTCACGCTTCTGGTCGTAGAGCGCCGTCGCGAATTTCCAATTGGTTCCCGGAAGAATCAGCGAGGGATCGAAAGTCGTCGCATCCATCGTTCCCGTAGACGGATACAAAATGTTCTGATTCCAATCGATCACGAAGATGTTCGGCGAGGACAGGCGATTGGAGGAATAGTTTCCGAACGTCGCGCCCAGGTACGTGAAGTCGACGTCCAAACTCGACGTGCCTTTGGGCACGTCCAGCGTAACGGCATACATGTTCAGCGGATCGCGGCGCCATGGAATCGACGTTCCATCGGCCTTGATTTCGAGTGCGGCAACGTTTTGGATCGGCCCCACGGCGGCGTGCTCGCCCGGAATCCACTGCGGATAGTAGAGGGTCAATTTCCCCGGAGCAACCGGAATGACTTCATGCGTTCGGACGATGTTTTGAGTAGGCGCTTGGGATGCATCGACAACCAGCTTGATCGGGGGTTGTGGCGTTGCGCTCAGCGCCGCTAGAATGGCGGCTAGAATCATAGGATGGAGGGTTACGCGCTTCGAATCGAAGCTACTGCGTGCCAGCGGCGCGGCACGCGCCGCGATTGAGGCTACAGCGACATGATTGCACTGTTCTTGGCGTTACAGACTACTCCGGACCGTCCTACACTGCCCACGCCTCCGCCGTGCAGCGCACCGTTTCACGATGCGTCGATCGTTCAGCGCGTCAATCCCGTCGTGCCGCAGAATGCGCCCCTCTTTCAACCGGTGCAAGGGATAGCTCAAGTCAGCATTGGGCCCGACGGAACCGTCACTGCCGTGCAGATCGTGCAATCTACGGGGGACCCCGGGCTCGACGCGGCGATACTCGAAGCGGCAAAGAAGAGCACGTACGAGGCCAAAACCGACGATTGCACGTCGATGTTCGGAACGTATCTGTTTCGGGCAAGTTTCTCGCCCGCGTCGCCGCTGCCCAGCGGTGCTCCGCCGGATCCATGCAATCACGAAGGCCGCATCACGACGTCGGCAAAGCCGGTGTATCCACTTTCCCTGCGACTCGAGTCGCCGGAAATGGCGGTCGTGCGCGTGACGGTCGGCGCAGACGGCACGCTCGCGGACGCGCAAATCATAAAGTCCACGGGTAACGCCACGCTGGATCAGTCGGCCGTTCAGGCGGCAAAGCAATCGGCGTATGCGCCCAAGGTTCAAGAGTGCAAGGGAATCGCGGCACAGTACCTCATGAAATTCCTATTCAACCCGCACTAGAAGTCGAGTAACGTAGGGTACAAGCTGCTCGTGAACGCATCGCCCTTTCCGAACCTGCCCTCCTACCCGATCAAACAGCGTCTGCAAGCCGAGGGCGTGAACGTCGTTTTGCTCAGCGTTCCGCCGGAGGCGAACTTTCCCGAGAACATTTTCGGACTGAACGACAAAGGCGACGTGCTTTGGCAGATCGAGGCGCGGCCCTCGAAAGCGGCCAACAATAAGTACACGTCGATTCGCGACGAGGTAGGCCTCGTCGTGGGCAAGACCGAGGACAACTGTCAGCGCAAGATCGACCCCAAAACCGGCAAGGTGCTGACCGAAGAGGCCGCTCCCCCGGCCTGACGAGGGGGCGCCGGTCTTTCCAGCCGTGCGCTTCGCTTGACGGGTCCCAGGGGGGTCGTGATATATTGCCTGAGCCGAAGTAGGGCCCGGAAGGGTCCTCACCGGATGCCTGCGGGCGATCCGGTCTTCACCGAGGAGCCGCCGGCCGGTCTCCGCGTTGGGGTCGCTTCGGCGACGCCTTTTTTATTTTACGCAGGGGCCCGGCCGCGATAGTTCGGGTCACTTTAAACGGGGGTTTTGACATAGCTCGACCGCTCAGAATAAACGACCAGATACGCATCCGCCAAGTGCGCGTGATCGACGATGACGGCAGTCGAGCTGGGGATCATGCTTACCGAAGATGCTCTGGCTCGAGCGCGCAACGCCGGTTTGGACCTGATCGAGGTCTCTCCGACCGCACAACCGCCGGTATGCAAAATAGCGGATTACGGACGTCTCAAGTACGAGCAATCCAAAAAAGACAAAGACGCCCGCAAAAAACAGAAGAACTTCGAACTCAAAGAAGTGAAGCTGCGGCCGAAAATCGAGACCCACGATTACGAGACCAAGGCCCGCATGGCCGAACGTCTGCTGCTCGACGGAAGCAAGATCAAAGTGACGATCATGTTCCGCGGGCGCGAGATAACTTATACGAGTTTTGGGCGCAAACTGCTCGATCGCATGGCGGTCGACATGGCGCCAATCGCCATAGTCGAGCGCGATCCGAAGCTCGAAGGAAAAAATATGTTCATGATCATGGCTCCCCGGCCTACACCGGCCGGACCGCCGAAGTTCTTGTCGATGCACGAGAAAGAACGCGAAAGCAAAGCCGGAGATCAAGAAGTCAAGAAGGAGCCTACAAGTGCCTAAGATTCGTACCCACCGTGGTACCGCAAAACGTGTGAAAGTGAGTGCAAACGGTAAAGTGACGCACCGTCACCAGTTCAGCGGCTGCGGTCACATCATGAGCAAGCGCACGCGCAAGCGCAAACGCAAATTCCGTAAAGATCAGCCGGTGTTCCCGGGCGACCTCAAACGCTTGGCACCGACGATTCCGTATTTGGTGTAGGAGGGTACGGTAGATGGCACGCATCAAACGCGGACTTCACGGTCTGAAGCACCGCCGCAAGGTCATGAAACTCGTCAAGGGCTTTCGCGCCGCCCGCCGCCGCAACTATCGCGTTGCGAACGAAGCGCTGCTGCACTCGCTTGCTTACGCATACCGCGACCGCCGCGTCCGCAAGCGCGACTTCCGCGCTCTTTGGATCAGCCGCATCAACGCCGCCGCGCGCAAGGAAGGCCTAACGTACTCCGTTTTCATGAACGGGCTGAAAAAGTCGGGCATCAGCTTGAACCGCAAAGCGCTTGCGGAGCTCGCAGTCAGCGACGCGGCCGCTTTCGGCTCACTGCTCAAAGCCGCCAAACAAGCCGTCGGGAATAAATAATCGTTTTACCAAAAGAAAACGCCTGCGGTCTTTTTTTGCCGCTTTCGTCATAACGGCAAGGGGGCGGCTGCGATAAACTGGCTGGCATGAAGAAGCGCACCGCACTCCTCTCGCTGATCGCATTACTCGCAGCTCCCGCAACGACGCTCGCGGCCGTGGATGCATCGCTCATTCCGGACGGCACGTATGTGGTCAAAGTCGAGAAGGTCGACGACACGCAGCATGTTACCGTCGTGATGAACAACGGCATCGAGACGACGCTCCCCGCTACGGGCAGCGTGAATTTCGGAAACGTCAAAGCGAATGAGACGATCAAAATCTCGGTCGTCAAAGGCAAAGTTCCGGTCTTCGCGATTCAGTAAACCTTCGATAAAAAAGCGCATTGAAGCCTCGGTACGCAAAGTACCGGGGCTTCTTGCCATCCCGGCGAGTGCTCGTCTCTACGCCGGCGGGTTGCTCGGAGTACCGGCGCGGTCCGGCCGCCGCGGAAGAACGTCTGCGCGAGGCTCTCCGGGTCCGGCGAGCGTCATCCTTGACCTGCCCCAGGGGCGTACTTTGGGCGTGAACGAAGTGTGGAACCGGCATGGCATCGCTTACGACGCCTCCCCGAGGCGCTGACGAGGCTACGTTGGCGCAGGCCTTTGCACGGCGCGAGGAGTGGGCATTTACCGAAGCCTACCGGCGATACGGCGCGTTGCTGTACACAGTCGCGTTGAATGTGCTTCATAGCGCCGAAGAAGCGGAGGACTGCGTTCACGACGTGCTCGTGCGAGTGTGGAAAAACGTCACTGCTTTCGCCGCGCAGCGCGGTTCAGTACGGGCGTTCCTGGTCGTCTGCGTGCGCAACGATGCGATCTCGCGGCGGCGCTCGTCCGCCCGCCGGGCGAATCTGGCGGAACGCGTCTCGCGCGACTCAGAAATGCAGCAAGAGATTCACATCGAAGATTTCGTCGAAAACCGCCGCGTGCGCGAGGCGATCGAGCAGCTTCCCGAAGATCAGCGCAATGCGGTGCTGCTCGCGTATTTCGGCGGAAAAACGCACGTAGAGATCGCCAAAGAACTGGACCAGCCGCTCGGAACGATAAAAAGCCGGATCTCGCTCGGTCTTCGCAAACTGGGACTCGCGCTTTCGATCGGAGCTCACTCGTGAGCGAGCATATCGAGGAACTTGCCGAACTCTACGCGCTAGGAACGCTCGACGATTTGGAGCGGGCGCGGGTCGAAAAGCACGTCGAAAGCTGCGAGGATTGCGCGATCCGCCTGGACGAAGCGGCGATCGTCGTCGCGGACGTTGCCCAAGCCCAGTCGACCGTAACGCCGCCGCACCAGTTGGAGACCCGCTTGTTGCAATCGGCGGGGCTGCAGCGGAGCCGGCCATCCGCGCGGCGCCCGCTTTGGCATTGGCAAGTCTTCGGCGCTATTGCCGCGGTGTTCGCGCTTGCATTCGTTCCGGCTTGGGTTGCCGTAGACTTCACGTCGCTTGCGCGCAACGACGACAACCGCGCGCTGGCGCGGCTCGCGAGCGCGCCGTTCAACCGCGCCACCTTCATGGGTTCGAATCACCGGCCGATGGACGCCAAGGTTTTGTATGGGCCGGGCGGCGACTGGTACTACGTCGTCGTGATGCATCCTAGCCCCAACATGCACGTTGCGTACATGCACGGGGCAAGGATGGAGATGCTGGGCACCGTTGCGATGCACGGCGAGAGCGGAACGCTCTATCTTCCCGTCAAGCACAAAATGGAAGAACTCGCGCTGCTTGAGGGCAGCCGGGTCGTTGCCGACGCGCATCTCGTCTACTGAATCAGGCCTTCGTAAAACCTCGATAAAGCGCCGAAGGCGCTCGCCCACCCTCACCGAACTGCGGCACCATGGCCAACCGGGTCGCCTGCTTATTGCTGGCTCTGTTTCTCGTCCCCGCTGCCGGGAGCGCCGCGCCTCAAACCGCCGCCCCGCCGGCGGTTCCACAAGCCCAGCTCACGCCGCCGCCATTCACGCCGGACCGCGCTCGCGCAATCGAGGGTATTGCGCTCGGTGAGATCCACTCCGGCAGCACGCCGGGCCTGGCAATAGGCGTGGTCGAGGACGGCCTGCTCGTGTACGCTCACGGCTTCGGAACCGCCAATCTGGAAACGCATCGCGGCATGAGCGTCTCGACGGAATTCTACACCGGATCGCTCATGCAGCAGTTTACCGCGGCCGCGGTGCTGCTGCTGGTCCAGCGCAAACAGATCGCGCTTACCGACAAGGTGACCAAGTACGTTCCCGAACTGAGCATAGCAAAAAACGTGACGGTAGAAGAGCTGCTGTACCACACGTCGGGTCTGCCCGATGCAACGCAGGCGCCCGGAATCGTTCACGATCTCACGCGGCCCGTCAAAATCGCCGACTTGCTCAAAGCCGTCGACAAGATGAACTTGTCATTCGATCCCGGCACGAAGGCTCAGTACAACAACTTCAATTACACGATAGCGGCGTTGATCGTCGAACGGGTAACGCAGCTTCCGCTCTCGGTGTTCTTGTCCTCGAACGTCTTTCAACCGCTGATCATGACCTCGACGTTCCTGGCGGGCGATCAAGGGATTTCGCAAGCACACGCCGTCGGCTACACGCGCTCGAACGGCCGGTTCGTGCGGGCCAAGACGTGGAATCCCGCGTGGTTGGCCGGCAGCGGCGATCTGGTGACGACGGTCGACGATTTGGCGAAATGGGACGTCGGCCTGCCCTTGATTCTCAACGTCGATTCGGTGCGCAGCATGTGGAGCGTAGCTCCGAACGTCGCCGGTTCGCAATTCGGCATGGGCTGGATCATCGATCAGCGCGGCGGAGCCCGATTCGTGTGGCATGCCGGACAGATAGCGGGATTTCACGCAATGAACGCGCTCTTGCCCGATCAGCACGTAGCGGTCATCGTTCTCACGAACGCCGACTCGCTCGGTGAGAGTACGGTTCAGCCCGAACTGGTAGCCAATCGGATTCTAGACGTGGTGGCGCCGCTTCCGCCGGCGCACTTCGCCAACGTGATTCTGACGCGAGCTGGAGAATGGCTCGGCCGGCTTGCGCGAGGCGACATCGATCGAACGCAGCTTACGCCGGCTTTCAGTCAATACTTAACGGATCAGCTTGTAGAACAGACTGATCTCAAATCCCTCGGACCGGTAATTTCGATGGTCCCAATCGAGAGCTATCAAAGCTCGGATGACACGGTGTACGTCTTTGACGTTCGTTTCCGCCGCGGCGCCTTACGGTATCAATTCAAGGTCACGCCGGACGGGAAAGTTGACGGGATTCAGCTCTCGGGCGATTAGTCGTCGCCGTTTGCCAGCCGCCGTCCCGTCGCCTCGATAACCTTGCCCAGCATGCTCACCGCTTCCGCGCGCGAGGCGTTGCTGAACATGTACTTGAGCTTGTCGTCGGAATCTTCAACGATCAGCACGGCGCGTTTGCCCGCGCGAACCGCTGCGATCAGCTTGTTGAGATAGGCTTCGTCTTCCGGAGCCAAAACCGACGGAGCGCCGGCGTCTTTGCCGTCGCTGAGCAAATATTTTAGGACCGCATTTATATCTCGCGGAGTATCCAACGCGCACCATCCTCCATGGCAGAAACTGCCGCCATCTACTAAAAGCGCATAAGCGGCTTTAGCGGCTGTTTCGTCTATAGATTATCGACCCTTAAATGAAACTATTTATGTCGACGCCCTGCCAGCCAAAGGAGCGCCAAGATCGTTTTCATGTCGACGATCTCGCCGCTTGCTTGCATGGACCAGGCCTCGTCGAAGGATACTTCGCGAACCTCGATGCGTTCATCTTCTTCCAGCGCCTGCGGGCCGGCATGCAATTCTCGCGCGGCATAAACGTGCACTCGCTCGGTACAAAAACCGGGCGTCGGATATGCCGTGCAGAGCGCCTCCCAGCGGTCCGCCACGTAACCGGTTTCCTCGCGGAGCTCGCGCTGTGCGCCTGCTTCGCATTCCTCTCCCGGTTCAGCCGTCCCGGCCGGAATTTCCCAGAGCTCGGCACGAGCGGCGTGGCGATATTGGCGCACCAGAACCAGCCGGTCGTCCGCAGGCATCGCCGCGATCGCGAACGAGCCCGGATGCTGGATGATGTCGACATTGCGTTCCTTGCCGTCAATTTCGATGGAATCGACGCGAACCGTAAAGATTCGGCCTTTGTAAATTTCTTGCGAACGCAGCACTTCAGGGAGGTCGGGCATGCCGGTCAATTTGACGCAACGTGCGAACAAGTCCCGCGCCGAAACGGATTAGATCGCTCGATGCGCGTACAACCGCAACGTGCAGTCTTCGATCGGGCGGGAACTTCTATGGCTCGCCGTGTGGCTCGCCATTTTCGTGCTGCTGACGGTACTGATGCTCAAGTTCGTCGTGCCGCACCACTTCAACGATCGCATCGCCGTTATAATCTCGGCCATCCTCTCCGGCCTTGCGATGATCGGACTACGTGCCTACGCCACTCGGGGCGCATAACGCCCGGCTGAGCCTCGTTCGCGAGCTGCTCACGAAAAAGGGGCGGCAGCAACACGCGCGCTTTTCGTTCGAGGGACCGACGCTGCTGGAGGAGGCACTTCGCGCCGGCGTTCCGGTCGAAGCAGTCTACGCGACGCCGGAAAGATACGAGTCGTCACCGCCGCTGCAGATGGCGGAGTCCCACGGCATCGGCGTTTATCTCGTGGACGACCGGAGCATGGCGCGGATCTCCGATCTGGATACCCCGCCGGGCATCGTCGCGGTCGCACCTATCACTCTGGAACCGCTGGAGAAGCTGCTCGAGGCACCGGGGATAGTGCTGTTGCTGGCCGATGTCAATGACCCCGGGAATGCCGGCACGCTGCTACGGACGGCTGATGCCTTCGGCGTCGATCGGGTCGTGTTCGGTTCCGAAGGGGCCGCTCCGCACAACCCCAAGGTCGTCCGGGCGGCCATGGGCTCTATCTTCCGCGTTCGACTCGCGACAGCCCAGCCGGACGGGCTCAGTCACGCCGCCGCCTCGCGGCGCGTCACCGGCCTGACCGCCCGCGGCGAGCCGCTCCGCGGACTGGAATGGCATGAAAGCGACGTCTTGGTCGTTGGGAGCGAGCGAAGAGGGCTCGGAGACTGGGCGCGCGTCTGCAGCCGCTACGCGGCCATTCCAATGCTCGGCCAGGCGGAAAGCCTTAATGCCGCAGCGGCCGGCTCGATCGCCCTTTACGAGGCGACCAAGCCGCAGCAGGGTTGACTCCAGACCCCCTCCGGCCGCGTTGTCAAGACAGTGCCTTCGGGCCGAAAAGTCAAGACTATCTTGTGGAAAAGTCGCATGCTATACTGCTGCCATTCGCACAGGCGTGCGGAGCCAAAACGTTCTGAGAAGGAGACCCAAGAAGCCGATGGCGACCTGCGAATTCTTTTGGAAACTCTTTAAGGACACGGGATCGATCAACGCGTATCTGATATACCGGCAACTCCATCCCACACCGGCTCCAACGTAGTAAAAAGATTTCTATCAAACGCCCGGAATATCGCCGGGCGTTTTCATTTTTTTTGGTCTTCGTGCCGGCTGTACTGCGGCTCGGGCGACGCTCGAAAATCGACATCCGCTCGATTTTCTGCTAAGTGAAATTCTTGCAATGCGCGCGTTGAAACAGACGTCCTGTCTGGGCGGAAATTATCACATTGACCTCGGCCGGAGTACCTGCGGGGCCGAAAGAAAGAAAGCCCGGAAACAGTTCGGGCGTTTGCTGGAAAATTGGGATGAGCGGCTTGGATCAACAGCTTAACGGAGCTTAAAGAACGATTTGAGGAGGCGTTAGGGCGCGTTACGAACGAGCGCGCTTTAGAAGAAGTACGAGTTCGATTTTTAGGCCGCAGCGGCGAGGTCACCGTCTTGCGGCGCGCCATCGGGCAGCTGCCTGCCGCCGAGCGGCCCGGCGCCGGCAAAGTCGTAAACGAAGCCGTCGCTCATATGGAGCGGCTGCTCGGCGAGGCGCAGGCAAAGATCGAAGCGCAAGCGTTCGAAGCTGAACTTCAAACGCGGATCGACGTCACGTTCCCCTCGCCTGAGCCTCGGATGGGGACGATACACCCGATCCGCCGCGTCATCGAAGATGCGTGCGCGTACTTTCAGCGGCACGGATTCGCCGTCGTTCTCGGACCCGAAATCGAACCGGAATACTACAACTTCGATGCGCTGAACATTCCGCCCGATCATCCCGCGCGCGAGGGCTTCGACTCGTTTTTCTTGAGCGATAATCTTCTACTGCGCCCGCATACCTCGCCGATGCAGATTCGCACGATGCAGCAGCAGCGCCCGCCGGTCGCCGTCGTCGTTCCGGGACGCTGTTACCGGCGCGATGCCGTCGACGCGCGGCATTTGTTTCAGTTCGTGCAAATCGAAGGTCTGCTGGTCGACGAAGGCGTCCACTTCGGTCATCTCAAGGGAATGCTCACCGGTATGTGCCGCGAGCTCTTCGGCCGCGATCAGCAAGTGCGCTTTAGGCCTTCGTTCTTTCCATTTACGGAGCCGAGCGCCGAAGTGGACACGACGTGCCCGTTATGCCGCGGCGAGTCGACCGAATGCCGCATGTGCGGCGGCTCCGGATGGATCGAATTGGGCGGATCCGGTATGGTGCATCCTAACGTGCTGCGCAACATGGATTACGATCCCGCCGTGTACTCCGGCTGGGCCTTCGGCTTCGGCATCGAGCGTTTGGCGCTCGTCCGCTATGACGTCGACGACATTCGGCGTTTCTACGAAAACGCGCCGGACTTTTTGAGGCAGCTCTCATGAGGGTTCCCTTGGGCTGGCTCAGGCAGTACGTCGATCTGCCGGCGGACGCGGGAAGGGTCGCCGAGATGCTCGCCGAGATCGGTTTTCCGGTCGACTCGATAGAGCACCGGCCCCCGATCACCGGCGTAGTCTCCGGGCGGATTGCGCAGCTCGAGAAGCATCCGAACGCCGATCGCCTGCAAGTGGGCAAGATCGACGTCGGCAACGGAGCCGCTTTGACCATCGCAACGGCTGCGACGAACGTTGCACGGGGTCAAACGATTGCCGTTGCGACCATCGGCGCGCAGCTCCCGCATCTCAAGATCGAACGGCGCAAGATGCGCGGCGTTGAATCCGAAGGCATGATGATCTCCGCCGAAGAGCTCGCGCTGCCCGCGGAATGGTTCGAGGACGGAATCATGCAGTTCGAAGCGGAGCTTGCCGCCGGAACCGACGTCGTCGAATACTTCAATCTCGGCGAGCCGGTGCTCGACGTGGAGGTGACGAGCAATCGCGTCGACGCGCTGTGCGTCGTCGGCTTGGCGCGCGAACTGGCGGCATATCAGGGTGCTTCTCTGCGAATGCCGCCGCTGGACTATCATGTGTCGCCCGGCGGAGAACCGGTGCGCGTGTCGCTGCAAAGCAGCGATTGTCACCGGTACGTCGCGCAAAGTTTCACCGGTATCCGCGTGGGCGTCTCGCCAGCGTGGATGCGCATCCGCCTCGCCCTTGCCGGCCAGCGTCCAATCAATAATATCGTCGACATTTCGAACTACGTCATGCTCGAGATGGGACAACCGCTGCACTTCTACGACGGCGAAAAGATCGCCGGCCGCCATATCATCGTGCGCGACGCCCATCCGGGCGAGCCTTTGGTCACGCTGGACGATGCAGAGCACGAGCTCTCGGCGCAGACGCTCGTCATCGCGGATGAGAGCGGCGCAATCGGCCTTGCCGGACTCAAAGGCGGTAAAAGCAGCGAAGTCTCTGACAAAACTTCAGAGATCGTACTCGAGGCGGCGAACTTCACCGGTGCGCGCGTGCGGCGCGCCGGCGCGCAACTCGGACTTCGCACCGACGCGGGCGCGAGACACGAAAAAGCGCTGCCGCTCGCTTTCACCGATTTGGGAGCGCAGCGTTCCGCACATCTGCTGACGGCTCAAGGCGCGCGCGCCCACGCACCGCAGGCTTTCGGCGAACCAATCGCCGTGCTGCCTCCAATCCCGTTTGCGATCTCCGACGTCAAACGTCTCCTCGGCTTCGATCTCCCGCCGCAGGAGGCAATCGAATACCTCGATCGTTTGAGCTTCAAATCCGAGCTGCTCGCTGCGGGCGAGTTTGCGGTAACGCCGCCGCCATGGAGGCGCGACGTCGCTCTTTCCGCGGACTTGATCGAAGAGATCGCTCGCATGGCGGGCTACGATCGCATTGCCGAAGTCATACCGCCCGTCGCTCAGCATGACATTTCCAGCAGCGGCTATGACTTGGAGAGCCGCATCGCGCACACTCTCGCTGCGCTGGGATATCAAGAAATCTGTTCCGTCGCCCTGCACGGCGCGCAGGTGTTCGAGCGGCTGGAACGAGGCGGCGTCACGCCGCCGGTTCGCCCGCTCGAGGTGCTCAATCCGCTCTCCGAGGATCAGCGGTATCTGCGCTATGCTTTGGGACCTGCAATGCTCGAGCATCTTGCGCGCACGGCACAACCGATCCGAATTTTCGAGATCGGACACATTTTCTGGGACGACCAAGGACGGCCGGTCGAACAGCCCACCCTTGCATTCGGCATGACGGCCGAAACAATGGGCGAGGCCGATTGGCGCGACGAGAACTTCCTGAAGATCAAAGGCGATGCGCTCGAACTGATCGCCGCGCTGACCGGACGGCGCGACGTCGACGCCGCACGCGACGTGCGCAACGGAATGCACCCGGGTAAGACCGCCGTACTGCTGCTCGACGGTCGCGAGATTGCCTCATTCGGTGCGGTCGATCCCCGCGTGCTGCGAGCGTTCGACGTGCAGTTGCCGGCATACATGGTCAACGTCTTTCTGGACAACATTCCGGAATACCGGACTCCGCGGTACGCACCGCCGTCCAGGTATCCTTCGACATATCGCGATTTGGCGCTGCTCTGCGATCTCGATGTCGAGACGGCTGCACTCGAACGCGCAATCAAACGTTCCATCGGGCCCCTTTGCACGAAGGTGCGCGCGTTTGACGAATATCGCGGCGCCGGACTCGGCCCGGGCAAAAAGAGTTTGGCAATTCGCGTAACGATGCAGCACGGCGACCGCACCATCACCGACGAGGAAGCTGATGCCGCGGTGCAGCGGGCGCTCGAAGCGCTCCGCGACGATCTCGGCGTTACGCTCCGGACTTAAGGTACGCCATGAGCTGGCCGGATATTCTGATAGCCGCGGTGCTTCTAATCGCCGTTCTTAAAGGCTATAAGCGCGGGTTCATCATGGAGCTGGCGGGCTTCATCGCTTTGGCGCTGGCGCTTATCACGCCATGGCTGTACCCGGGCACGTTCGACGGAACCATTCGCCAACTGCTGCACTTGGGACCAGGCTCGGCGCACGTCGTCGCGATGTTCGCGGTGGGTATCGCCACATACGTCGCCATAATGATTTTGGCGCGAATCTTGAGCACTATCGCCAAGCTCCCGATCATCGGCCTTGGGAACGCGCTTGCGGGCGCGGCGGTGGGCCTCGCCAAGGGACTAATCGGGCTTTGGCTCGTGCTCTACATCGCGCTGTTCTTCCCACTCTCGGCCGACATTCGACAAGGCTTGCAGCGCTCGGTCCTCGTCGGAATCATTACCATGCCCGACGACTACGTCGACAGCCGGATTAGCGCGACGCTCCCATGGTTTGCGCATCCTGTAGCCGATCCGATATTTGCGCGGCATCACGTTTAGCGCCGCCCGTCAAGTCCAGAAACACTCTCAGCGCGGCCTGGACGCCTGCGCCGACATGCACCGGAACTTCGTATTCGAGCAGAGCCATTTCGAGCGCACCGATTGCGCCGAGCACGTCGATTTGAGAGACGTCGCCCATCGTTCCCATGCGCACGATCTTGCCCTTGAGATCGAGCTGCCCGCCGGATAGTGAAACGCCGCGCTCTTCGCGCAGTTTGCGCAGAAGCGTTGCTGCGTCGACTCCTTGGGGAACGCAGCCCGCCACCACGGTTACCGAATGCGCGTCGGGCTCGGAGAAGACGCGCAGCCCCAGCGCTTCGAACGCGGCGCGAATCGCTTGCGCGTAGATTGCATGGCGTTTGCGAACGTTTTCCGCGCCTTCGTTATGATAGTGTGCGAGCGCGGCGTCCAACGCAAAGAGCACCGAAACCGGAGGCGTCCAAGGCGTTTGTCCCTGCCGTGAAAACTCTCGCGCCTTGAGCAGGTCGAAGTAGAACCGCGCCGTGCGTGAAGATTCGATCGCTTGCCATGCGCGCGGACTCACGGCAACCATTGCAGCTCCGGGGGGCGCCGCCAGAACCTTCTGCGTGGCGGTTACGACGACGTCGTACCCCCATTCGTCCATGCGGAAATCGTCGGCACCCAAACCGCTGACGGAGTCGACGATCGTCAGCGCACCATGCTCCCTTACGATCGTCGCCAGGCGCTTCATATCGTTTTGCACGCCGGTCGACGTCTCGTTGTGCGTGAGCAGAATGCCCTTATAGCGGCGCTTCGCGTCGCCTCGCAACGCGCCGGCGAGCGCCTCCGGATCCAGCGCGCTGCCGAGCTCCGTCTCCAGCGTATCGACCTCGATACCGAACGTTTTTGCGATTGCGACCATACGCCGTCCGAAGACGCCGACGGGTGCTGCCAAAATCGTATCGCCCGGCGAGAACGTGCTCGCGATGGCCGCTTCCAATCCTCCGGTGCCCGAGGATCCCAGAAGCAGAATATCGGCGGACTCCGTGCCGTAAATCGGGCGCAAGCCCTCGTCGATGCGCTTGACCAGCGCGGCAAACTGCGGACCGCGGTGGTCGATGAGCGGCTTGCTCATCGCCGCCAGCACGGACTCGGGCACGGTTACCGGCCCAGGTATGAAGAGCAGATTCTTTTTCATTTTGAAAGGCGCTTCGCTTCGAGCTCCGCGCCCCCCGCTGACGCGGGGCCCCCCTTACCGCACGGCGCGTAAAGCTTCTGCTCAACGTACGCCTCCCCGAGGGCGCCGCCAAGATCGCGCGGAATTGAAAGGCGCTTCGCTTCGAGCTCCGCGCCCCCCGCTGACGCGGGGCCCCCCTTACCGCACGGCGCGTAAAGCTTCTGCTCGACGTACGCCTCCCCGAGGGCGCCGCCAAGATCGCGGAATTGAAAGGCGCTTCGCTTCGAGCTCCGCGCCCCCCGCTGACACGGGGCCCCCCTTACCGCACGGCGCGTAAAGCTTCTGCTCAACGTACGCCTCCCCGAGGGCCCGCGGGCACCCAGCGGGGGGTCCGGAACGTGAAGCGAAGCGCATGGCAAATGGACCTGACCGACATCAAGCTGACCGAGTTCGCAGCCTGCGCGGGTTGAGCGAGTAAACTCGGCTCGTCCGAGCTGGCGCAGGTCCTGCGCCGTTTACCGCAATCCGCCGACGCTAACGTGATCGTCGGTTTTAATACAGCCGACGATGCCGGCGTCTACCGGCTGACCGACGATCTTGCCATCGTGCAGACCGTCGATTTTTTCACGCCCATCGTGGATGATCCGTACGACTTCGGACGCATTGCGGCGGCCAACGCGCTCTCGGACGTCTATGCGATGGGCGCAAAGCCGATCAGCGCATTGAACATTGCCGCTTTCCCTAGTGAAACGATCGACGTTGCGATACTCGAACGAATACTGCAAGGCGGCTCGGCTATCGCGCAGCAAGCGGGCGTTGCCATCCTCGGCGGCCATACAATCAAAGACAGCGAGCCCAAGTACGGCATGGCGGTAACCGGAACGATCGATCCCGCAAACATCGTTACGAACGGGAACGCTCGCCCCGGGGATATCCTGCTTCTAACCAAACCCCTCGGGACGGGCGTTCTCTCCACCGCCCTTAAACAACGAACTATTACGCCGGAGCGCATGCAGCGCGCGGTCGAGTGGATGGTTCTGCTCAACGATCGTGCCTCGCTCGCAATGGTTGCGGCGAACGCGCATGCGGCGACCGACATAACAGGTTACGGCTTGCTTGGGCACGCCGGTGAGATGATGCGAGCGTCAGCGATCAATTTGCGACTGTTTGCGCAGAGTGTTCCGCTCATGGAAGGCGTCCTCGAACTGATCGAGTCGGGCTGCGTTCCGGGCGGAACGAAGGACAACGCCAGAGCCCATAGCGAGTTCACCACGTTCGGTTCGGCCGTTGGTCCGGAGATGCGGCTGGCCCTCTCGGACGCGCAAACGTCGGGCGGCCTATTGATTGCGCTGCCCGCAGAGAACGTGGAAACGTTCCGTTCTCATTTGGCAGGTTCCGGCTCGCTGTGCGCCGTTATCGGGGAAGTACGTCCCGGTGAGGGCATCACTGTCGAGTAAGAGCGCACTCCGCGCCAGCTCCAACTACAAATGGTACGCGCTTGCCTCCGTCATGTTGGGGACGTTCATGTCACCGCTCGACGCGAGCATTGCAAACGTAGCGCTGCCCACGATTTCTCACGCATTCGGCGTCCCCGTCGACAGCGTCGAATGGGTGCTTATATCGTACATGCTCGTAACGTCGTCGACGCTCGTGCTTTTCGGACGCCTCGGCGATCTCATCGGTCAAAAGCAGGTGTACATCATCGGCTTTGCGATCTTCGGTCTTTCGTCGCTGGCGTGTGCGTTTGCGCCCGGTTTCGTTGCGCTGATCGGAGCGCGCGCGGTCCAGGGCATCGGCTCGGCCATGCTCATGTCGTCTAGTCCGGCGATCATCACCGGCGCGTTTCCGGCCTCCCAGCGCGGACGCGCGATCGGCCTGAACGGCGCCGCGGTCGCATTGGGCCTTTCGATGGGGCCGCTGCTCGGCGGTTTGATCATCACATACTGGAATTGGCGCTGGATATTCTTGATCAACGTGCCGATCTCGATCCTCGCGCTGCTCATCTGCGCTTTCGTGCTCCGGCGTGAAGAGCGGCAAGCC
The DNA here is from genome assembly GCA_963714015.1 of Vulcanimicrobiota bacterium. Classification (GTDB taxonomy): domain Bacteria; phylum Vulcanimicrobiota; class Vulcanimicrobiia; order Vulcanimicrobiales; family Vulcanimicrobiaceae; genus DASRDE01. The sequence continues at coordinate 526,575 of OY970223.1, forward strand.
GAGCGATTCGACTTCGCCGGCTCGTTCATTGCCTTCACGACATTGCTTGCTCTTTCGCTCGCCCTCTCGCGCGCCCACGTCTGGGGCTGGGGCTCCGCACCGACAATAGTACTGCTCGTTTACGCCGTCATTGGAGCGTTCATGTTCTACGTGGTGGAGTGCCGCGTGAGCGCGCCGATGATGGATATGGAACTCTTCAAGGACCGCACGTTTGCGTTCTCAGTCCTCGCAGCGACGCTTTATTTTTGCGCGATGTACTGCGTGATATTCATCATACCGCTGACGGCCCAAACTGCTCTGGGACGAACGGCGTTGCAGGCCGGGTTACTGCTGCTTCCCATATCCGCGCTGAACGTAGTTCTGGCACCGGTGGCGGGCGCGCTCTCCGACCGGATTGCGGCGCGCTACATCTCCACAGCGGGAGCGCTTGTATTCTTGGCGGGAACACTCATGCTCGCCCTTCAGCCGGTGCATCCGGCGATGACGATGCTTTATCTTTCACTCGTGGTCGCCGGAGCGGGCACTGCAGTCTTCAGTCAGCCCAATAACAGCGCGATTATGGGACACGCGCCGCCAAACCGGCGTGGGATTGCCGCGGGAATTCTGGCGACGGCGCGCACCTCCGGACAGCTGCTCGGCGTCAGCGTTGCCGGCGCCATCTACTTTCTTCGTTCGCAGCAACTGGGGCCGCTCGCTCACACATACGCGCCGGCAAAGGACGTATTCTTCGCGGTCACTGCAATCATGATCGCGGTGGCCGTGGTATCCTTCAAGCGTGAGTGAGAAGCGCGCAATCCTCGCACTCGACCAAGGCACGACCAGCTCGCGCGCATTTGTTTTCGATCGCCAAGCGCGCATTTTGGGCAGCGCTCAGCGCGAGCTTTCGCAGACCTATCCGCAGCCCGGTTGGATCGAGCATGACCCGCTGGAAATTTGGAATTCGCAACTCGCAACGGCGCGAGAGGCGCTCGAGCGTTCCGGGATTTCCGGAGACGACGTGGCCGCAATCGGAATCACGAATCAGCGCGAGACGACGATCGTCTGGGATCGAAAGACCGGTAAACCGTGGTGCAATGCCATCGTCTGGCAGGATCGCCGCACCGCGGGCCTTTGTGCGCAGTTGCGGGAGCGCGGCCGGGAGGCAATGGTGCGCGAACGCACCGGACTGGTGATCGATCCGTATTTCTCCGCGTCGAAAATTCAATGGATTCTGGAGAACGTCGAGGATCTGCGCGAGCACGCCGAGCGTGGGGAAGTCTCTTTCGGAACGGTCGATGCGTGGCTGATCTGGAACTTGACGGCCGGGCGCGCGCACGCTACCGACGTCACCAACGCGTCGCGGACGATGTTGTTCGACATCCGCAATCTGCGCTGGGACGAGGAGTCTGTCAGCTCCTTCTCGATTCCGCAGGCTATGCTTCCCGACGTTCTCCCGACCACGGCGGAATACGGGCGGACCGATAGAGCGCTGTTCGGATCGCCGATTCCGATTTGCGCGGCAGCGGGCGACCAGCAGGCGGCGCTCGCAGGTCAAGCCGGATTCGCTGAAGGTTCCGCAAAAAACACATACGGAACCGGATCGTTCCTCGTTTTGAATACCGGCGATCGGATCGTCCGCAGCGAGCACGGATTGATTGCGACGATCGCCCTGGGATTGCAGCCCGGTCACGCCGCATACGCGCTGGAAGGTTCCGTGTTCGTTACGGGAGCCGCCGTTCAGTGGCTCAGGGACGAGCTGAAGTTCTTCGAACGAGCAAGTGAAATAGCGGCATTGGCCTCGAGCGTGAGTGACTCGGGCGGCGTATTTTTCGTTCCGGCATTTACCGGCCTCGGCGCGCCTTATTGGGACCCCAACGCACGCGGGACGATGATAGGACTCACTCGTGGAACGACGCGCGCGCATATCGCAAGGGCCGCGCTGGAAGCCATCGCGTTCCAAACCTGCGACGTGATCGACGCAATGCGGCAAGACTCGGGCATCGTGCTCGAGGAGTTGCGCGTCGACGGAGGCGCTTCTACGCAACGATTTGTTGATGCAGATTCAAGCAGATCTCCTCAACTGCTGCGTCGTTCGCCCTTCCGTCTCGGAGACGACCGCGCTCGGCGCGGCGTATCTGGCGGGCCTGCAGTGCGGCTTTTGGCCCGACGTCGAGTCGATCGTCTCCCACTGGAAAGAGGCCGCGCGGTTCGAGCCGCACATCTCCGAAGATCGACGCGCTGCGGCGCTTAAGCATTGGCGGCGCGCCGTCGAGCGCGCGCGCGGCTGGATTGCCGACGGAGAATGAATCGGGCGCTCGCCCTGAATCGACTGCAATCCGAGCGGTTCGACGTTCTGGTCATCGGCGGCGGAGCCACCGGTCTTGGCTGTGCGCTCGATGCAGCATCGCGCGGTTATTTGACGGCGCTCATCGAGGCAGAAGACTTTGCCAAAGCGACCTCGAGCAGATCGACGAAGCTGATTCACGGCGGCGTTCGCTATCTGCGCCAAGGGAACTTTTCGCTCGTTCGCGAGGCGCTTTTGGAACGTGCGCGTATCCTTGAAAACGCCCCGGATTACGTCCATTCGCTGGAGTTTTTCGTCCCCGCACGGCATCTTCTCGAGAGTTTGTATTATGCTGCGGGGCTAAAACTCTACGACGTTCTTTCAGGCGGCCGCGCCTTTCCCGCCAGCCGCTCGGTGCGCGGCGGTGTGACGTATTGGGATGCGCAATTCGACGACGCTCGCATGGCGATTGCACTGGCGCGTACCGCGCACGGTCAGGGAGCGGCCATTGCAAATTACGCCGCCGTTACCGCAATTCACTACGAACGAGGACGGGTGGCGGGCGCGCAAGCATTCGATCGCGAGAGCGGCACCTCTTTTACGATACGAGCCCGCAGCGTAGTCAACGCGGGCGGAATTTTCGTCGATCGTCTTCGCGAACTGGACGAGCCGTCGTGTGATCCGCTGCTCGCGTTCAGTCGCGGAACCCACATCGTCGCCGATCTCGCTTTTCTGCACGATCCCAAGCGCGCGGTGCTGGTACCGCGAACTGCAGACGGACGCGTGCTCTTTGCGATTCCTTGGCTGGGGCGCGCGTTGATCGGGACGACCGATATCGCAGCGGAAAAGGCCGAGTACGATCCGGTTCCGGCTCCCGCCGAGATCGAGTATTTGATCGCGACGGCTAGTCCTTACCTCGCCCGGCCGATCGCGCGCAGCGATGTGCGCAGCGCTTTCACCGGTCTGCGCCCTTTGCTCCGCGCGCCCGCCTCGGCCACGTCTCATCTTTCCCGCGAGCACGCCGTGGTCGTTTCAAAAAACGGATTGGTGACGATTGCAGGCGGCAAATGGACGACGTACCGGAAGATGGCGCAGAGCGCCGTCGACGCCGCCGCGCAAACCGCAGAGTTGAATTTTGCGCCATGCCGAACCGCGCAGTTGCGCTTGTGCAACGATGAGATGCCGGCGAATCCGGCACTGCAGCTCGCCCACGCCGTGAAAAACGAGATGGCGCGGACGGTCGAGGATTTTTTGGCGCGCCGTACGAGGCTGTTGTTCTTGGACGCGCGCACAGCGATCGCACAAGCGCCGCAAGTTTCTACCGCACTTGCGCAGCTGATGGGCTTCGGGCAAAGTTGGGCTGCCGAGCAATCCGCCGCCTTTGTTAAAATTGCGCGGAATTATACATTGAACACGTAGGGGCCGCCCGGCGTCCGGTGGGAGAAGGGCAGGTCGAGGCGAAGACCGCCGCATGATCGATCGCAGCGGCGCCTCGGTCGCCCAGCTCGCCGCCAGCCTGTCTCGCGCGCGGTCGGGCGAAGCACCGGACGCGGAAGTGATCCAGTGGCTTCGCGCTGTTGCCGAGACGGCCCGATTAATTCCGCTGCCCAAAATCTGCGATCCCCGCCGAACCTACGGACGCACCCTGCTGCACCGCTGCGAGAACTTCGAAATTTTAGTGTTGCACTGGCAGCCGCATTCCGTTTCGGCGATTCACGATCACGGCGGTTCCCGGTGCTGGTTCGCCGTATCGCAAGGCACGATGGGCGTCGAGAATTTCGTGCGTCGCGATTCCGGAGCGACGCCGGGATTCGCAAAGATTGGATTCGAGGGGCGAGAGTTGCTCTCGGGAGGCGCGATCGATTACCGCCAAGACGACGTTCATTTACACCGCTGTTTTGCGGGCGAGGATCGGGTCGTGACGCTGCACGTGTACGCGCGTCCGATCGATCGCTTTCATACGTTCGACGAACGCGCGGATCGCTGCAGCGATGCGGCCTCTACCTACGACGCGATACTGAACGCTTAACGCGCTTCACGGCACCGTTCGGACGGCGGCGCCCCTGCCCCGAACCGGGCCGGAGCGGCACCACGTTGCCGACGCGGCGATTGTCCTCTCCCAAGTCGACAGGCGTAATGATGCGCTTCCCGAGCGCATGATACAGCACCTCGGAGAGTTCTTCCACGGGAACGAACGTCATCGTGTCCCGAACTTCCTTGGGAATGTCGTCGAGATCGATTTCGTTACGCTTGGGAAGAATGATCTTCTTGATGCCTGCGCGTTTGGCGCCGAGCACCTTTTCTTTGAGCCCACCGATGGGCAGAACTTGACCGGTGAGCGTGATCTCACCCGTCATTGCAACGTCCGGATCGACTTTGTTTCCCGTGAGCAGCGAGGTAATGGCTGTAGCCAGCGCGATGCCCGCCGACGGACCGTCTTTGGGCGTGGCGCCCGCCGGAACGTGAATGTGCAGATCGTGCTTGGCGAAATAGTCTTCGGGTAAACCGAGCTCGGCAGTACGCGATCTCAGGAAAGAAACGGCGGCCTGCGCGCTCTCCTTCATGACGTCGCCGAGCTGTCCGGTGAGAACCAGATTGCCGCTGCCCGGCATCACCGTCGTCTCGATGAACAAAATATCGCCGCCGACGGGCGTGTAGAACATTCCGGTGGAGACGCCGACCGAGGCAACGCGCTTCTTTACCTCGCTGTAGAACCGCGCCTTGCTGAGAAACTCATGGAGATTCTCGGCCTTGATGCGGCCTTTGTAACGCGACTCTTCGGCGATGCGGCGGGCGACCTTGCGGAACACCGTGCCGATCTCGCGCTCCAGGTTGCGCACTCCCGCTTCACGAGTATAGTCCGTGATGATGAGGCGCAGGGCGGCATCGTTCATTTGGACTTGCGACTCTTTGAGCCCGTTGACCTTACGCTGCTTGGGGATCAAATAGCGCTTGGCAATCTGAACCTTTTCGAGTTCGGTGTAGCCTGAGAGCGTGATGATCTCCATGCGATCGCGCAGTGGTCCGCTGACCGTGTCCAGCGTGTTGGCGGTGCAAACGAAGAGCACTTGGGAAAGATCGAACGGCAGATCCAGATAGTGATCCCGAAAGGTACTGTTCTGCTCCGGATCGAGAACTTCGAGCAGCGCGGATTGCGGATCGCCGCGAAAATCGGCGCCGACCTTGTCGATCTCGTCGATCATCATGACCGGATTGCGCGTCCCTGCGTCCCTAATCGCGCGCAGAATCGTTCCGGGCATCGATCCGATATACGTTCGGCGATGACCTCGAATCTCGGCCTCGTCGCGCACGCCGCCGACGGAGAGACGCACGAATTTGCGGCCCATCGCGCGAGCAATCGACTGTCCGAGCGACGTCTTTCCGACGCCCGGCGGCCCCACGAAGCACAGAATCGGGCCCGTCAGCCGGTTCTTCAGTTTGCCGACGGCCAAATACTCGACGATGCGGTCCTTGATCTTTTCGAGATCGTAGTGATCCTCGTCCAGAATCTCGCGCGCGTGTTTGATATCGATGTGGTCCGTGGTCTCCTTTGACCACGGCAGCTGCACCAGCCAGTCCAAGTACGTGCGGATGACGCTGTATTCCGGGCTTGCCTGGGGAACTTTGGAGAGGCGATCCAGCTCGCGGTCCGCTGATTTGCGAACCTCCTCCGGCATCTGCGCTTCTTCGATTTTGCCGCGCAGCTCGTTTGTCTCGGCGAGTTGCGGATCGACCTCGCCGAGCTCTTCCTGAATGGCGCGCAATTGCTGGCGCAGGTAGAACTCGCGCTGGTTTTTTTCCATCTCGCGCTGGATGTCGGACTGAATCTTATGTCCGAGTTCGACGACTTCGAGCTCTTTGGTAAGCATCATCGTCAGCTTGCGCATGCGCTTCATCGTGTTGCGCTCTTCGAGCAGTGCTTGACGTTCCGCAGTTTCCAAGCGCATCGTCGACGCAACGAAATACGTCAGGAGGTTGGGATCCGTGATATTTTGGACCTCCATCTCCATCTCGCGCGGCGCCTGCGGAAGATATCCGAGCAGCTTCTGGAAGAGACCGGCCAGATTTCGCTGCATGGCGACGAGCTCTTCGGACGAAACGGTAACGTCGGGCAGTTCGGTGTAGGCCGCGACCATGTAGGGTTCGGTCTGCACGAATTGCTCGATCTTGAATACCGACTGACCTGCGACGATGCAGCGCAGCGTGCCGTCGGGTACCTTGAGCATCTTCTGCACCGTTCCGATGGTGCCGATGCGATGCACGTCGTTCGGGCCGGGATTTTCGGTCTCGCGGTTCTTGAGCACCGTAAGCGCTATCGGCTTGCCGTCACGGAGCGCTTCCTCGACGAGCTGAATTCCGGGCTTTTTCACGACCGCAAGCGGTATAACGGTGTTGGGAAACAGCACTGCCTCTTGCAGCGGCAAAACGCCGACCGTATTGGCCGCAGCCGGCTGCGAATCATTAACGTTTTCTTTTTGTGCGGCCATGTTCTAAGCCAGAATCCTTTTGACGATCATTCGTATTTCGGTGCGCGTTGCAGGCAGAAATTCGGCCGGCGCAATCGGCAACGCAATGGTGAGCATGCCGTCGCCGTAGGTTGCGGTCACTTCTCCGTACTGCACCGCGACCGGCAGATGAAGTTTTTTGACGAAATCGCCGCCGGCTATCTCTTTTTGGAGATAGGACCCGCCGCGCAAGCGAGCGGCTTCCGAGCGCCTGCCGGAGATAAACATGTGCCGCTCGTCGACGAAAATGCGCAGACTCTCGCTCTCCGCTCCGGCGACCTCGACGCGCACGATGAGAGCGCGTCCCTCCTCGTCTATCACCACGTCGGCGTTGGGCTGCCAGCGGCCGGCATTGGGCCGCCGGACCAATTCCGCGAAGAGCCGCTCGAACTCGGCCCGCGGGTCGTCAACATCCATCTTTGCAATAAACCTTCATCGTTAGCAATGAGATGCGGCGAGTGCTAACCCCTTTCCAATGGCTTCCTTGAACGGAATACCGAGGCAAGCATCTGCAGGACCACCGCGGCGCCGCAGTCCAAGTCGGCCTTCATGAGCGGCGCGGCTTCCAACGGTGTCGACTTCTCCCGCGCGATTCGCACGTATGGCGACGCGCGGAATCCGCCCATTTTGTTCCTGCACGGCATTCGCTTGGGCGCGGCGATTTGGGAGCCCCATGCGAACGAGCTCAGCGACGAATTTTTCGTCGTCACCCCCGATCTTCCCGGACACGGCCGCTTGGCCGGCCTCCCTTTCGAACCATCGTTGAACGACGCGTTTTTGGCATACATCGCTGAAAACGTTACGACGCGCGCGCCGCTGGTGGTCGGATATTCGCTCGGCGGCTACGTCGCAATGCGCTATGCGGTCGATTTGCCTGACCGCACGGCGGGACTGCTGATTAGCGGGTGCTCGACCGACGTCGTTGAGGGGAAAGCGCTGCTCTACGAGCTCGCGGTCGCGTTCGCGAGCCAATTTTCGGCGCGGCGTCTGCAGAATTTCTTGGCGCTCTGCTTTCAACTTACGTTGCCAAACCGCGTAACGGACGTCGTCATTCCGCTTCCGTTCAACCAGCGGGTCTTCGAAACCAGCCGTTCGACGATTGTGAACGTGCGTTACAGCGAACTGCTTGCGTATTACCCCAAGCCCGTGATGATCGTCAATGGCGAATATGACGCACTGTTCCGCCCGGATGAAAACAAATATGCTCAAGCCGCCAACGCCGAATTGATCGTCGTGGAGGGATCGGATCACGCTGTGCCGCTGCGCCGCCCCAAGGAGTTTTCCACTTACGTGCGGCGGTTCGCGCGGAGCGTCTTTAGCCCCGAAGCCTCCCCCGAAGGATGTGCTCGCTAAGGACCCTTGGCCCAAAAGAGGCCGGTTGAAGGGCCCGCGCAAGGGCATAGGCTCATTTGGTACGCTTCTAACGTGAAGAGTGAAGCGCTGGAGCGTTATGCAGACCTGGTAGCCCCGCGCACGGTCGCAATTTACCGCGTAGGGCCGGCATCCGCGGACGCGCTCCGCGCACTTATCATCACGAGCCGCATCGGCATCGACAATCCGTACTATTACTCGGTGCGAGAGCGCTTGCCCCAGCGGTTTGCCCAGCAATTCGCGGAGGAACCGTTCGTCGTGCCGGGCTGGTCGGTCCGTGCCCTCCAGCATTGGACGCGGCCGCCGCTCGAGCTCATGCGCGGACATGACGTGGCGCGCTCGCTTCCGGCGCTGGAGAACGAAAACGAGTCGTTGTGCCGCGCCCTGGAAACGTACTGCGCAGGCGGTGAACCGGAAAAACGGCTCTCAGGTTTTGGCTCGTTCGACGTTGCGCAAGCGCGCCGTCTGCTGTACGGAGAAGCGACGCACGAGGCACTCGATCGTGAATACGCCTTCGAACGCACGCGACTCATCGAAGGATATTTCCACGACCTCGCGTCGATGGGATTCGGCTACGGCGCGCTTTTCCAGGCTCGAGCGTATCCGCACGCAGTACGCGCGGCAGACTCGGCCACGTTCCTGCACAATGTTGTACGCAACTTCTATCACGTACGCCGCCGAATTGAGGAATACGTAGCCTAAAAGCAAACGGCCGATCCTGCGCGAAAGGGCCGCCATGGCTAAACTCGTGCGGCGCTTGGGCGTCTTCGATGCCGCTCTCATCGTCATGGGCGGCATCATCGGCTCAGGGATTTTTCGCAACCCCTCGGTCGTAGCAAAGATCGTACATAGCCCGGCGCTCGTGCTGTTGGCGTGGACTTTCGGCGGTATCATCGCGCTCTTGGGCGGCTTTGTTTTTGCGGAGCTTGCAGAACGCCGTTCCGCGGATGGCGGCCTGTACGCGTACATGCGCGACGCCTATCATCCCGTCGTCGCGTTTATGTACGGTTGGACGCTGCTGCTTGTCTCGCAAAGCGGCGGTATGGCCGCGTCGGCCGTAACCTTCGCGGGCTACTTCGGGCCGCTGACGGGCCTGCACATCGACGAGCGGCTTCTAGGTGTCGGTACGCTGGCGCTGCTCACGATCGTGAACTGTTTCGGCGTGCGCGCCGGCAGCAACGTGCAGAACTTTTTCATGGTAGTCAAGATTGCCGCAATTGCCGCGCTTATCGGCGTGGGGGTATTCGCGCATCCGACTGCCGGGGCCGCGGCGGCGGGCGCCGGATTCAACAGCTCGCTCGATCTGATCACCGCGATGGGCTTGGCAATGATCCCGGTGCTCTTTGCGTACAGCGGATGGCAGACGTCGAGCTTCATGACCGGTGAACTGAAAAACCCGAAGCGCACGCTTCCGTTAGGAATGATTGTCGGCGTGGTAGGCGTCGTCGTGCTGTACATGCTCGTCAACATCGTCTGCCTTCACGTGCTCGGCGTGCGCGGGCTGATGAATACGGACACGCCCGCAAGCGACGTCGTTCGAGCATTCATGGGCCCGCGCGGCGCGCAGTTGATTGCGGCGGCCGTTTGCCTCTCCACGTTCGGTTTCATCAGCAACCAGATCCTGACGTCGCCCCGCGTGTATCACGCGATGGCCGAGGACGGAATCTTCTTCAAACCCGTCGCGTGGGTGCATCCGCGCTCGCGCGTACCGGTAGTGGCAATCGCGCTTCAAGGCGCAGTTGCAATCGCCATCGCGCTGCTCGGCAATTACGATCAAATTTTGAACTACGTGACGTCGGTCGACTACACGTTCTTTACGCTTTCTGCGCTCGCGCTGTTCATCTTCCGGGCGCGGGATAAACGCGCCCCGCTCGCCGTACAACCCGCATTCCGCGTGCCGGGACATCCGGTTTCGACCGCGATATTCATGGTTGTCGCCGTCGCAGTCGTCATCGATACGTACGTCAAGCAGCCCCTCAACAGTTTTATCGGTCTGGCGATCCTGCTTGTGGGAATACCGGTCTACTTCGTATTCCTGCGCTCTGGGCTGACGGCAGCTACCCCCGGGGACGGTTTATCGTGAGAAGCCGGATGCGGCCTTGACGATCTCGCGCGGGAAGCCGGCTTACTGGTAGAAGATCGTAATCTGCTGTCCCGAGACGTAGATCGCGACAACCTGACTGATCGTCACGTTTTTCGCGAGCAGAAGCTTCGAGAGCGGCATTATCACGTCGTCGCTACCGGTTAGCGTCGTATGCGTGAGTGTGTCGCGCATGTCCGAAATGTCCGAAGCGTTCTTTTTCATTGCCGCCTTGAACGCGGCTTCGTCTCCCGGCGAGAGTACGCTTTGAACGTCAACGATTTCGAATTGACTTTGGCTCAGATCGGCCATCATCGAGCGCAGTTTATCGGTCTGCGCCGCGACGTTCTTGACCGCCGTGACGAGCTCGCCCGAGCCGGCAGCGTAGGCCGGCAATACGAGCGCTCCGGTGAGAGACGCAGCAAAAAGGACCGACGATAGAGCCGCCGACAAACGGAGTTTGACCATGACATCCGCCTCCTTGTGCTTATAGTATAGCGCAAATCGGCAGCCTGGTGGGAGCGAGGCCTCGCGAGCGCCGCACCCGCACGGCGCTCCGGTATCTAAGGCGTTAGGTCACCGCAAGAGACGTAGGTCTTCAGATCGTTGAGGCTCTTGTGAACGTTGATTGCATAGTGGCCTTTTTTGAGTTCGGCCACCGAGACACCCGAGATGTTCGTCATGGAGGAACCGTTCACGACGTTGTTCAGGCTCTTCCATGGAGCCGGATCGATGTTCTTGCACGTTCCCTTGTGAATGTGCGCGGGCTCGGAGGCGCCTTTGGGCTCGTTGTAGACGTGAATGGAGACCTGCAGGCCGCCGTTCTTGTCACCGGCGCTGGCCGCCCCGTCCTGCTTAGAACCGTTGAGCGCACCCATATTGATGTTCAGCAGATGTCCGGATATGGCGTTGTGCGCGTTGTGCAGCGGATTGAACTGCTTTACCCGAGTGCCGCTGCTCATCGTATTTCCCGTATTGGTCGTGTTGCCGTTGTTGCCGTTGTTGCCCTTATTGCCGCCACCGCAGGCGCAAAGTAAAAGCGCCGCAACCAGTGACGCGGCAGCAAGGCGAAGCGTAGTTGGATTCATGCTTGCTCACTCTCCGAAAAGGACAGGTTTTCATTGCTTATTACCTATTCGATGCGAGCGTTAACGACGAGCGGGCAGCAGCCTTTATTTCGGCTGCCTAGCGCTCGCCTGATGCCGGCAAATTTAGACGGATTATAAAACAAAAGGGCCCTGCGGTCGCCCGCCGGGCCCTTTCTCAAACGTAACCGCGCGAGCGCGAATTACATCATGTCGTAGCCGCCCATGCCGCCGCCGGGCATCGAGGGCTCTTTCTTCGGCTCGGGCTTGTCGGCAATCAGGGTCTCGGTCGTGAGGATCAGCGAACCGATCGACGCGGCGTTTTGCAGCGCCGAGCGCGTGACCTTGAACGGCTCGACGATGCCCGACTTGAACATGTCGACGACCTCACCCGTCATGGCGTCGAAGCCTTCGGGCGCGGTCTTGCCCTTGACGCGGTTAACTTCGACCGAACCTTCGAAGCCGGCGTTATTTGCGATTTGGCGGAGCGGCTCTTCGAGCGCCTTGCGGATGATCTCGATGCCGATGCGCTCGTCGGCCACCGTCGAAGCGTGACCGTTGGTCGACGGAGGTTGGTACTTCTCGATCGCCTTGATGGCGTGCACGAGCGACGAACCGCCGCCGGGAATCATGCCTTCCTGAACGGCCGCGCGCGTCGCGCTGAGCGCGTCTTCGATGCGGTGCTTCTTCTCTTTGAGTTCCGTCTCGGTCGCAGCGCCTACTTGAATGACGGCAACGCCGCCGCTCAGCTTGGCCAAACGCTCCTGCAGTTTCTCGCGATCGAAGTCGCTGTCCGTCTCGTCGATCTGACGCTTGATCATCTCGATGCGGCCCTTGATGTCGGTGTCTTTGCCGGAACCGTCGACGATGGTCGTCTCTTCCTTGGTAACCTTGACCGTCTTCGCTTTACCGAGGAGGTCCGGCGTGACCTTGTCGAGTTTCAGACCGAGCTCTTCGCTGATAACGGTCGCTCCGGTCAGCGTGGCGATATCCTTGAGCATCTCTTTGCGGCGGTCGCCGAAGCCCGGCGCCTTGACCGCAACCGTCGTGAACGTGCCGCGCAGCTTGTTGACGACGAGCGTCGCAAGGGCTTCACCTTCGACGTCTTCGGCAATGATCAGCAGCGGTTTCTGAACCTGCACGATCTTCTCGAGCAGCGGAAGAATGTCGGCGATTGCCGAGATTTTGCGCTCCGTCACCAGGATGAACGGATCGGTCAGCGTGGCTTCCATGCGCTCGGAGTCCGTGACCATGTACGGCGAGATGTAGCCCTTGTCGAACTGCATGCCTTCTTTGGTCTCGACTTCCGTCTTCATCGACTTCGATTCCTCGACCGTGATGACGCCGTCTTTGCCGACCTTCTCCATTGCTTCAGCGATCAGATCGCCGATGCTCTTGTCGTTGGCCGAGATGGACGCGACTTGCGCGATCTTCTCTTTGGTGTCGACCTTCTGAACGAACTTCTCCATCTCGGAGACCGCGATCTCGACCGCCTTGTCGATGCCGCGCTTGATCAGCAGCGGGTTGGAACCGGCAGTGACGTTGCGCAGACCTTCGCGGATGATCGCTTGCGCGAGCACCGTCGCGGTAGTCGTGCCGTCGCCGGCGATGTCGTTGGTCTTCGAGGCAACTTCTTTCACGAGTTGCGCGCCCATGTTCTCGAAGGCGTTCGAAAGTTCGATTTCTTTTGCAATCGTCACGCCGTCGTTGGTGATGGTCGGCGATCCGAATTTCTTGTCCAGTACGACGTTACGCCCTTTGGGGCCGAGCGTCACTTTGACGGCGTCGGCGAGCATGTTCGCACCGCGCTCTAGCGCGCGGCGGGCGTTTTCGTCGAATACGAGTTCTTTTGCAGCCATGGTTGTTTCAATAACTCCTTAAACGCCGGCCGGAACTTTGTCGACGATGGCGAGGACGTCTTTTTCAGAAATGATGAGGTACTCGGTGCCGTCAATCTTGACTTCGGAGCCGGAGTACTTGGAATAGATGATGCGATCGCCGACCTTGACATCCATCGAGATCTTGGTGCCGTTCTCGAGCGTGCGGCCGGTGCCGACCGCGCGAACGAGACCTTCTTGCGGCTTCTCTTTGGCAGTGTCCGGGAGAAACACGCCGCCGGCACTCCTGTCTTGCTGTTCGACGTGTTCAACGACCACGCGATCGCCCAAGGGCTTGAGATTCACGAAAACCTCCAAAAAATAGGTGTAAGCGCCCGAGTGGACTCGGGCCAATCTAGCCGTTGGCACTCTCAGCAGAAGAGTGCCAGCCATGGAATATTAGCAGAGTAGTGTTAAGACTGCAAGCACCTTTTGCGGGCCCTGAACGGACTCGCGGCCGGGCGCTTGGCTGCCTAGGGGCCGCTCACCTATTGCGTCGTAAAAGACCCGATCTGCTGGCTTTCAACGCAGTCGGAGTTCAAGTTGTTTAGATAGACCGCGATGGAAGAACCGGCGACGTCGAGCGCAGAGAAAGTGCTCGTTTGATAAACCGGGTTGGCGAACGTGGGCGTCTGATTCGGGGTCGGTAGCGGAGCCGGCGCCGTTTGGAAAGCGCCGCCCTGCAAGCCTTGACCGGTCGCCGGCGCGATGAGCGTCACGCCCCAGCCGGACGGAATCGCGGATGTCGATCCAACGATGACTTGGGTCAGCGAGTCCGGTACTCCCGTCGCGCCGGGAGCGGGATAAACCATTACTGTCTGCGAGACGCCCGGCGGTGTACCGCACGGACCGGGCGCCGAAACGCCGCTGTTGTTGTTGCAGGCAACGAGCGCAATCCCGCAGATTGCGAGCGTGCCCCAAGGCAGAAATCTGTTCATAGCGCGCATTATTTCAAATCCACCTTAGCAAAGGCCATGAAACTCAAGGAATTCGGATATGAGCGCCGGGCTGGAACGGATCGAAGTGCATCATGGTGCGATGCAGCCACGAATGCCGTTTTGGTCCGGGTGAAGGCGAGGGCGTCGGCACGGAGACGTTTCCGGCGACCTCAGCGGCCTGAGGCGATGCACTCGGCAGCGGCGTTGCATCGCTGTACGAGTTCGGCATGTCCTGAGTATCCAGCGGAGAGGCATTTACGACGGGCGGCGCCATGGCATTAACCGTCAGCGTGGCCGCTCCCGGGGGCGGAGTTTTTGAACGGCGCTGCCGGATGCGTCGAGCCGGAGCCGGCGCCTGTTGGATCGTCGCGGCGGGCACACCGGCCGGCTGTTGCGGGGTCTCCAACGGTACCTGAACCGGTTGCGGCGCTACCGCAACGTGCATGGGGCGGCGCCGCGCCGGCGGCGGCGAAACCGAAATCCGGCGGTGCTGCCGAGTCGATGGCGGCTGGGAGATCTGAGGTGCTGCAACAACTGCCGCGCGCGGCAAAGGCTGAGGCGCTTGCGCAGCCGCCCGCGCGCTGGAGATCGCATGCTCCGCGCCGGCTCCCAGGAGCAAGAGCGCTGCTGCTGCACCCGCGAGCACCGTTCTTCGATCCGCCAAGCCCCGGCGTTCTTCGCCGATCGCGACCATGCGGTGCGCCGGACAATGGTCCAACACGGCGGATGCGAACGCCGGACCGAACAAGTTTACCGCCCGCAGATTGCTCTTGAGAAACTGAACGAACGCGCGTGTAAGGACGTCGTCGTTCTTGTCCTTTGCAAGCACTTGCGTTAGCTCTTCGCTATAGTAACTTCCGCCTTTGGCGATGCCCTCGTGCAAGAGCGCCCGGACGGTCGTTCCGTCGAGCGTGCAAACATAGCGCTCAATCGCCTGCGCGAGATCGAACGGATCGGTTTGGGCAAGCAGTTCGTCGAGACGGTGAACAGCCACGACTTATCTTTTACCCGGCATACGCCAGGCCATGGCAGTACGGGCTCGAAGGCAGCGAGCACATGATCGGCAGCATCCGAGTTTCGCAGGAGGCATTGCAAAAAAACGCACGGGCATTGAGCGATTTAGTCGCTCCGGCCCGGTGCGCCTTCGTCGTCAAGAGCAACGCGTACGGTCACGGTTTAGTGGAAGCGGCGCGCTCGATTGAGCCCTTCGCCGTAAAGTTGTGCGTCTATTCAATCGAGGAAGCCGTCGAGCTCAGGGATGCGCACATTCAGAGCAGCATCTTCGTGATGGGGCCGATCGAAAGCGCCGATTTAGACGAAGCGCTCGCGCGAGATCTCGAAATCGCCTTGTGGGATACCGGCGGCTACTTACGCGCCGTAGGCAGCGCCGCATCGCGATGCTACAAACGCGCTCAGGTTCACGTGAAAATCAATACCGGCGTCGCGCGTTTGGGACTAGAGCCGCAGGACGCACCCGATGCAATCGAAGACTATGTGCGCATTCCGGAACTGCAAATCGCGGGCGTCTTCTCTCATTTGGCGGCCGCCGAAGAATTGGACTCGCCTTTCACCGCACAGCAGCTCGAACGGTTCAACCGCGTGCTGCACGGCGCCGAACCGGTTCTGCACGCTCGCGGTATTCAGCCGATCCGGCACATCGCCGCATCAGCGGCCGCGATGCTCTGGCCGCAGACGCGTCTGGACATGGTACGCATCGGAGTCGCACTCTACGGCCTTTGGCCCTCACCTCAGACCCGCGTTGCGATGAACGGCGCACAGTTACCGCTCGAGCCGGCGCTCTCGTTCGTCAGTTCGCTCGTCGCGGTACGCAACGTCGACGCCGGAACGCCGATCGGATACGGCTCGACGTATCACGTGCCGAGGGCCACCCGAATAGGCGTCGTTCCGCTCGGCTACGCGGACGGCATCCCGCGTCTGCTCTCCAATCGGGGCGCATTTTTGGTCGGCGGGAGGCGCTGCGCGATCGTGGGACGGGTGTGCATGAACATGACGATGATCGACCTCGGCGCCGGCAGCTCGGCAAAGCCGGGTGAGCGCGTCACGTTGCTCGGCAGCGACGGAGAAGCCCATGTCGGCCCGGACGACTGGGCGGAATGGGCAGACACGATCAATTACGAGATCGTTACACGCCTGCCCGCAGAACTTCCGCGCACCGCGGGTACGTTAGTCGTGTAAGATGGTTACCGTCGCGGTAAACGATCGTCCCATCCCGGCGGTTGCAGTCGTCCGGCAGGGTCGCGTCCTTTTGCCGCTTCGCGCAACGTTTGCGGCGCTCGGGGCAACCGTGCAATACGATCCGCAACGCCGCGTCGTCGTCGCGAAAACGCTCGTGCATGCCGTCCGTTTAGAGATTGGGTCTCGCATCGCTCAGCTCGACGGCAAGACGGCGCGGCTGGACGTTCCGCCGCAGATCCTCGCGGGCGAGACATTCGTTCCGATTCGCTTCGTCGCGCAAGCATTCGGGGCGCGCGTGTCGTACGACGCGCAGGACGCTCTCGTTTCGATCGCGGTTCCCGAAGAGCTCGTCCTAAGCCGCGCGCACGTAATGGGTTTGATGCCGGCAGCCGGAGCGCAGGTTGCCACGGCGTATCCGAATATCGCTGCGTCGCTGAGCGGTGGAACCGCTGCAAACGGCGATGTCATGCTGACGGTCGACGGGAAGGACGTGACCGCGCTTTCTTCCTTCGACGGTTCCACCGTTACGTATCTGCCGCGTACGGCGCTGCCGATCGGTTCGCACACCGTGGTCTTCAGCGGAAAGGACGACGCCGGCAACACCTTCAGTTCGCAGTGGAACTTCACGACGACCAGCACGCCGCAAGCCGACGAAGGCTTACCGCTTCAGAGCTACGGCTACCAGTTTTTCTCAAACGGATCGACGTGGTTCCGCTACGGCGACTGGATGCACTTCACCCTGATCGCTCCGCCTGGCGGAAGCGCTTACCTCGAATTGTGCAATCTAGGCTACCAATACGCGCTCTGGAACGGCGGACAAGGAACGAATTACATCGCCGACATTCCCGCGCCGTATGGCTATTCGATCTCTTCGTGTCCGGTAACGGCAGTGTATACGGCCTGGAACGGCACGCAATACTTCGTTCCGTATCCCGTGTATGTCGGGCTCTACACCTCGCCGCAGCCGTACATCATCGGACCTGGAGCGTTCGCGACGCCAAGCCCCGTACCGCGCGCGATCGGTCTGCCGGGGGAACGGCGGCCCGTACCGTTGCAGGCTAGTCCCCTTCCCGGGCCGAGGCCGATATCGAAACCGGTCGTCAAACCGGTTGCGCAGCCGCCGATCAAACCGGTTTCAAAACCGGCACCGGTCCAAAAGCCGATCCCGAAGTCGCCTTCACTTAAGCCGATACGCTGATCGCTTCGCGAAGATCGATCGTGCCTTCGTAGAGCGCATTGCCCAAAATGCAAGCATCGACGTTGGAAGGAGCGCGCTCGCGAAGCTCGCGCACGTGATCGATCGTCCGGGCGCCGCCGGCGGCGGTAATCTTGACTCCGGCAGTCTCCGCGACGGCGGCAAGCGCATCCAAATCAAAGCCCTCGCCGGTGCCGAACCTCGAGATTTCGGTGAAAACTATACGGGTTACGCCCCACTGCACGACGCGGGCAACGAGCGCATCCCGATTGATCTGCGTCTCGTCCTGCCAGCCGCGAACTGAAACCACGTCGCCCCACGCGTCGACCCCGGCAAAGACACGTTCGCCCAATTGGTGAATCATGTTGCGCGCGGCGCGTTCTTCTTCGACCAGCACCGTGCCCAAAATGACGTATGCTGCGCCGGCGTCCAGCATCGCTTGCGCTTGAGCGAGCGTACGGATTCCGCCGCCCACCTGAACCGGCACGCCGGCGGCACGGCAGATTGCCGCCAGTACGTCGGAGTTTTCGCCGGTTCCGAACGCGCGATCCAAATCGACCACGTGTAACTGGCGCGCCCCGGCCGCGACGAAACTTTTTGCCTGAGCAACCGGATCGGTTTCATACGTCTTCTCGCGGGACGGATCGCCTTGCTGCATCCGCACTACCTTGCCGCCGCGGACGTCGATGGCCGGAATGACCAGCATGCGCGCGGTTATGCCTTACCGTTGGCCGTGCGCTGTTCGATAGCTTCGAACGGATGCACGGGCGGTCCGGAGTATGTCGCCTGCGGACGAATCAGGCGATTGTCGGCGAGCTGCTCGAGAATGTGCGCCGTCCAGCCGGCGATGCGGCCGCACGCAAAGATCGGCGTGAACTCATCGCCGGGAAATCCTAGGCTGTAAAACAGCGGCGCGCTGTAGAAGTCGACATTCGCGTAGATGCGCTTATCCGGCTTGGTTTCCTGAAGCACCTTGTTTGAGGCGTCTTCAAGCGCGCGCGCGATTTTGTACCACTTGGGATCGGTCGTTTCACTGAGCTTTTTGGCCACAAGTTCCAAATGCTGCGCGCGCGGATCGCGCACTTTGTACTCGCGGTGACCCATGCCCATGATCCGCTCGCCGCGCGCCAGAACCTCACGCACGGATGTTTCGGCGCGCTCCGGTTTGCCGATCTCCAGCAATACGCGGCCGACTGCGCTCGCGGCACCCCCATGGGCTTCACCTTGCAACGTGGAGATCGCTGCGGTGACCGCGGCGTAGAGATCCGCTTTGGTCGAAGCGGTAACGCGCGCGGAGAAGGTGGACGCGTTGTACGAGTGATCCGCGAGCAGCACCAGATACGTGTCCATCGCGTCCTCGGCGACGGCGGTCGGCACCTCGCCGCGGCTCATATATAAAAAGTTAGCCGCCTGCGTGAGGTCCGTGCGGGGCTCGATCGGTTCGAGTCCCCGCCGGATGCGATCCCACATCGCAACGACGGTGGGAACCTTGGCAATCAACTCGATTGCGGTGTGCACGTCGGAAATGTGCGCGCCTTTTGCGTCGACCGGAACGAACAGCGAGAGACCCGACACGATCGTCCGAAGCACGTCCATGGGCCACGCATCTTTAGGTGCCCGCTCCATGGCATTGATGAGCGGCTCGGGGATCATCCGACGGGACGCCAGTTCTTTTTTGAGGATGGCGAGTTCGCTCTTCGAGGGCAGATGGCCGTAGAGCAACAGATGGACGACTTCTTCGAAACACGCGTTCGGTGCGAGATCGTTGATGTCGTAGCCGCGGTAGGTCAGGCGCCCTTCCTTACCCTCAACGTTGCTGAGCAGCGTCTTCCCGACGACGACGCCTTCGAGACCGCGATCGACGACAATACCAGTGGTAGACAGTGTTTGGTTCCTCCGGCCCGGAGCATTCGGCGGGCCCGCGAGCCATCCCCACGGGCTTGCTCCGGTAGCCGGGCGGCTCGGGCTTAAAGTGACGTTAACCCGGCTCTGAGAAAATGAGCGCGTGGCCGTTGCCGACCTCATCGAAATTCAACGCGTGACACCGCTTCTGCGTTTACAGCAAGCGCTGCGCTCGCACGGCCCCACGCTGAACCTGCTTTTCGAATACGCGCGCGCCGCACCCGACGAAGAGTGGACCGTACGCGAAGCGTTTGCCGGAGCCATCGCCCTCGTTCTGCACGATCTCGTTCGCCGCTTTTGGAAAGACTGCGGCGCAAACAAGCATGATTGGAAGTCGATCGGCCCGCTTCTGGACGGGTATTCGATTCCACAGCTCCTTGCCGCGGCCGCCAAACATAACGGAAAGAAACATGGACTGCGCAGCAACTCGGCTTGGCCGCTTCTTGAATTGCTGGGCACGGGCGGCGGCTACGCGCACATCGACGAAGCCGTTCGCGGATTCGCGGCCGCGCTCACCGAGCGTTTAGGAACTTAAGCCTCGCTCAATCGATTCGGTGCGACGTTACGTTAAAGCGCCGAATTGCGTTCCGATACCTATTGCACGTTCGCATGCGGAATGTTCGGGCGAAGGCGCCATCGCGTACGTTGCGGATCACGCCAACGGATCGATCTATGCGTTCGTCCGGCCGGCATGCCGGCTGCTATTCGGGCGCGTCGTCGACGTGCTGCGCGTACTCGCGCGGATTGAAATACCAGCTCGGGAGCGAACTCGGGAACTGAATGTCGTTATAGTCGAACGTAACCTTCTGCCCGTCTCCGGTATAGATCTTATCCTCGGTGATCGTGCCGCTCTTGTCCGTGTGAATAATGGGCATCACGGTGCCGTCCAAATGCGTGATTACGACGTAGCCGTCGAGATAGCCGAGCGTGTAGTCGAAGATCACCGGATAGATGTCGTCTCCTTGAACGAACAGGCGGTCATGGGCGATAATCTTGCGCAGAACGAAGGTCTTTTTGTCGACCCAGATCTGACGCAGCACGTTGCGCTCGGGATCGCGGCGCGGTTCGAGCCAAAGATGCAGCATGTCGCCTTCAACCGCGACCTTAGGAACGTTGTAATCGAATTCGCCGACGACGACGACCGCTGAGATCGTTTTGAGAGGTCCGTTGGTCGGCTCCGGCGTGGGCACGACGTTTATGGGCTGCGGATGCGCCGGCTCGAACAGGTCGGCCGTCGGCGGTCCCGGGTCGCGATCCTGATTGAGCGCCGGTCGATCGAAATTCAGCGGTCCGTCGGTATCGCCGCGGTCGACTTGGCGGTACAGCGCAGCGCGATCGGTATTACGAACCCAGTATTTGCGCGTATACGAACTGGCGTAATCCGGAAGCGGCGTGGAATCGGGACCGACGCTGTAATTGGTGTTCTGCGCGCGCACGAGCGTGTAGGTTTCGTACGCCGGAGGCGGGCGGTGCAGTCGATAAACACGCCGGATGTAACCGAGAAGGCGCACCGGCGTAAGCGTCTGATAAGGCGGAAGCGGCAATTCGGCTTGAGGATCCGCGCTCGTTTTTACGCGCGGGATCGAAAACGCGGCCGCAATCAATGCCGCGGCGAACACGGCAATGCCGGCGCGCCGGAGGGGCGATCCAGTACTCATGTCTGTGGTACAACGTACGGGAGGGGCACGAAGTTACATCCCGGCAGAGCCTAACGCGACAGAACGCGTTCGCCTGCGCGGGCAAGCGCGTACCCGACCAGCCGGTCGACCAGTGCCCCGTATGAGATTCCGGCCGCTCCGCACGCGTCCGGTATGAGGCTGGTCGGCGTAAGGCCGGGCAAAGAGTTTATCTCCAGGATATAAGGGCGGCCTTCTTTGCTGACGATGAAATCGCAGCGGGAGTAGTCGCGCAATCCGACGAGCCGGTGCACGGAAAGCGCCAGCATTTGCACGCGCGCGGCCAAATCAGGATCGATGCGCGCGGGGACGACGTGCGTACTCCCGCCGGCGCCGTACTTTGCGTCGTAAGTATAAAATTCGTCTTTGGTCGGAATGACTTCGATGACGGGCAACGCATCCTCACCGAGGATCGCGCAGTGCAGTTCGCGACCGCCGACAAACTCCTCCGCAATCACTTCGGTGTACTCTTCGGCCGCTGCCAGCATTGCCTTAGTCCATTGTTCGTGCGTATGCACGATCGTGACGCCGACGCTGCTGCCTTCGTACCTGGGCTTGATGACGAGCGGCAGATCGAGGGAACCGGGAAGCAGCGGCAGCGTACCCCCGGTGAGATCGAACAGATCCCATGCGGGCGTCGGCAGCCCTTCGGCCGCGCAGAGTTTCTTGGTGAGGTGTTTGTCCATCGCGATGGCCGACGCTTCTATGCCGCTTCCGGTGTACGGGATGTTCAAATGCTCGAGAATGCCTTGGATTTGTCCGTTCTCGCCGCCCGGGCCGTGGAGCGCGATAAACGTCACGTCCGGTGCGATCTCGCGAATGGCATCCACGAACCGCACGTCGTAGTCGAGCGACTTGGTCTCGTAGCCGAGATCGTTCAGTGCGCGCAGCACGCCCGATCCGCTTTGAATCGAGATCTCGCGTTCGGCGCTGTTGCCGCCCATCACGACGGCGACGCTGCCCTTCGAAGTTCTAGTCAAGTGACCGGCTCCGTATCGATGAAGACGCCGACGAGATGCACTTCGAGCTCGAGTTCGACGCTGAAGCGCTCCGCCACGGCTCGGCGCACGCGCGCCAGCAGCGCCGCGACGTCGCACGCGCGCGCATTCGCGACGTTGTTGATGAAATTTGCATGCAGCGGCGAGACTTCCGCGCCACCCTGACGCCACCCCTTAGCGCCGGCCGCTTCGATCAACCGAGCCGCCTTTTCGCCCCGAGGATTCCGAAAACAGGAACCCGCGTTCGGAAGCGCGATGGGTTGCGTGTTTTTGCGCCGCACGAGCCGGTGCTGCACTTCCTCGCGCACCATTTTGGCTTCGCCGCGTTCGAATTGCAATGTGACGCGCGTGACCACGGCGTCTCGCGCCAGTGAGGTGTGGCGGTAATAATATTGCACGCTGACCGGATGCGGATCGGCTTTCGCCGGCGATTGCACCCATACGTCCATGACGAAATCGCCGATCTCTTTGTCGGTCCCCGCGTTCATACGCAACGAACCGCCGACGCTTCCCGGAATTCCGGCGAGCGAACCGATGCCGGTAGCGCCGGCACTCGCGGCTTTTGCAGTCAATTGCGCCATATTTGCGGATGCACCGGCGTATACCAGCACTGCGTCTTGCGAAGCGTCGATGCGAATCTGCGCAAACTCTCCTGCCAGTCGCAAAACCAAACCACGAATTCCGCCATCCCCGACCAGCAAATTGCTTCCGCTGCCCAGGACGAACCACGGGGTCTTGCGCTTGCAGCAGAACCGCATGATTTGCGCGAGGGCTGCTTCGTTTTGGACTGTCACCAGCGCATCGGCGGGACCGCCGACTCGCCACGACGTGTAGGGCGCCAGCGGCTCGTCAAAAGCTGCGTTCGCTCCGGCGATGCCCGTCAGGATCTCGCGATCGCCCGAGGAAAGGACGCTCTCGAGCGCTACTGACACGGCGCTCATGCGCCGGCCGCTTGCGGAATACCGGCCGCGAGCTGTGCGGCGACGTTCGTGATGTTGCCGGCGCCGAGCATCAAGACGAGCGCTCCAGGCGGCGCATCGCTCGCCAGGATATCGCGCAAATCCTCGACGGCTTTGACGTAATACACCGGTTTGCCGAGAGCCTGGAGGGGCTGGCCGATGTTGCGTTCGCTCACACCTTGGATGGGCGCTTCGCTGGCCGCGTAGATTGGGGCCAAGTATACTGCGTCGGCGCCTTGCAGCGCTTCGGCGAACTCACGCGCGAGATGGGCAGTTCGAGTGTACCGATGCGGCTGGAAAGCAACCAATACCGGACCGGAATGGTACAGACGCGCTGCGGCGATCGTTGCTCGAACAGCGGTCGGATGGTGCGCGTAATCGTCCACGACCGTGAAGCGGCTGCGCTTTGCGAGGATTTCGAAACGGCGGCGCACGCCGCGAAAGTCCTTCAGCGCTTCGGCGATCTTCAGGAACGGTATGCCCAGTTCGCGCGCCACCGCGATCGCGGCCAGCGCGTTCTGCACGTTGATTTCCCCCGGCACCTGGAGTTTTGCAGTACCCAAGCACACGCCGCCGGAGACGACGTCGAAGGACGATCCGAAATCCGCGAAACGGACGTTCACTGCCCGCAGATCCGCTTCGGGGCGAAGTCCGTACGTTTGCGTTCGAGCGCGCCGCGTGCCTTGCGCGACGGTACGGCTGTGCAGGTTGTCGATGCCGACGATCGCGGCGCCGCCTTCGGGCAGTTTGCTCAAGAACGCGTCGAAGGCCTCGACCAACTGCGGAAGTTCGGCATCGGATGCCAAGTGATCGTTCTCGATGTTCGTTACGACGGCGATCGCCGGTTCGAGCAGTGCAAACGAGCCGTCGGACTCGTCCGCTTCCGTCAAAAACCATGGCGCGCTTCCATGGTGCGCATTCGTTCCGGTGAGTGCGTCGATTCCACCAAGGACCAAACTCGCGTCGATCCCGCAGCCGCGTAAAACCGTAGCGGTCATGGCAGTACTCGTCGTCTTGCCGTGCGTTCCGCAGATCGCGATGCCGCGCAATCCTTCCATGATGCGGCGCAGCATTTCCCCGCGTCGCACGATCGGCACGTCCCATTCGAGCGCGTGCCGGTATTCGGGATTCTGCGGATCGATTGCCGAACTCACGACGACGGTGCTTGCATTCACGTTGCGAGCATCGTGACCGATCGTTATCGCCGCACCTTGCTCGCGAAGCGCATCGATCAGCGGCGATTCCGCAACGTCGGAGCCGGTGATTCGCTCGCCGCGCGAGAGCAAAATCGAAGCGATGGCGCTCATACCGATGCCCCCGACACCGACGAAATGCAGAGAGTTGCTCACGCGGCTCTCCTTCGCGCCGCCAGGCCGTCTATCCGTGCGACGATCGTCGCAACGGGATCGCCCCCGCCAAGCGAGCGTGCCGCAGCGCGCATTTCGGCAAGCCGCGAGGGCTCCATCGCGTTGCGCAGCGTCCACCAAAGCGAGTCGGCGTTCAGTTTGGAATCTTCAATGACGATCGCCGCACCGCTCGCCTCGAATACTGCGGCGTTACGCGCCTGATGATCCTCGGAGGCGAACGGATACGGAATCAGAATGGAAGGCGCTCCCAATGCCGCAAGTTCGCCGATCGTCGACGCACCGGCCCGTGCAACGACCAGCTCCGCTACGGCGTACGCATCCGCCATCTCGGTGAGATACGGCACGAGTTTGACGAAATTTCCGCCGAACGTGTCCCGCTCCTCGGCGCGCATGTATTCGTAGTCGCGCTCACCGGCGACGTGCAGTATCTGCCAATCGTTCGGAAGCGCCCGTCGCGTCACCAGGGCAGCCACGGTTTCATTTATCGAGCGCGCGCCCTGACTTCCACCGATCGCCAAAATCGTGCGGCGGGACGGATCGAGGCCTAGACGACGCGCCGCTTCGACCCGGTTGTTCGGGCGAAGCAGTGAGGCGCGCACCGGGATCCCGGTATGCACGAACTTGTGAGCAAGTGCGCCGTCGGGCTGTGCGAACGCGCCCCAAACTTCGTCGACCATCGGCGCCAGGAGGCGATTCGTCAAACCGGGCTGAGCATTCGGCTCGAGCAGCGCGAATCGCGCGCGCAGACGCCCGGCGGAACGCAGAACCTTGGCGGCCGCGATGACCGGAAAGCAGACATAGCCCCCGGTGGCGATGACGACGTCGGGATCGAAACGCACGAGCGCGCGCATTGCCTGTGCGATTCCGGCAAGATTTGCCCAAGCAGTGCCGATCAGTGCGAGCGAGAGGCGGCGGCGAAGCGGGCGGCTCGAGATCGTCTCGAGTTCGTAGCCCGCAGAAGGAATGATGCTCGTCTCCAAACGGCCGTTCGTACCGATGAAGCGGATTTGCGCCCGCGATCGAATCGCGTCGGCAAGCGCGATGGCCGGATAGAGATGGCCGCCCGTGCCTCCCCCGGCAAAGATCACTTTCATGCCGCTTCGGAATTCCAGAGCAAGTCCTGTGCGTGCCCGTCGGATCTCGCCACCAGCACGTCGCTTCCCCCGGGCCATAGCGTCATGGTCGTCTCGTACGAAAGGTTGAGCGCCGGCGGCTCCATGCGTACCCATGCGAACGGCGCTCGTTCGCTCGCGCGCGCGCCAATCTCCCGCACGTCGCGCTCGAGATCGCGCCGCTGCGCAGGAGTGAGGTGCTCGACCATGACGGTGTGCATGACGATCGTGGTGAAACCGGGCTTTGGAAGCGCGACCTCGGCCATCCATCGGATGCCGTCCGCTCGATCGATGCTGACGGGATGCTCGCGCGCTATAGCGATTGCCCGCTCGACGCGGTCGAAGCGATCGCGCTGATCCGGCCATACGAAACTCAAGAGACGCGCAGCGTCCGAAGTTTTGCGCACGTCGAGCGGATGCACATCGCATCCGCGCCGCTCGACAACCTCGAGCGGCACTTCCAAATACGGAGGGGCGCCTTCGAGTGTCCGGTTGTTCAGCGTCAAACCGGAGTTTGCGCCGCCCCATGTCCACCCATCGCCGGTATGCCGGTAGCGGTCGAAGTTGAGCACGAGTCCGGCGCTCGAGCCGATTTCGAAGATGCGCAGCGGCAGCTGCGTCAAACCGGCCACCCGCAGCACGGCGGCTAAGATCGGCGTCGCGCGCGCGACTTCATTCGTCTGAACGGTCAGCCGCAGTTGCTCTTCGTACTGCGCGAAGTGATGCTGCAAGTCGTCGGCGGTTGCGCGCCACGCGGCAGCAGGATCGCCGTCTCCGCCTGTGGATGGAAAGTGCGATGCAAGCGCCGGCGCAAGTTTGAGCAGCGCCCGGTAATGCGCAGCGCCGGCCAGCAGAAGTCCCGGTCTCGTGCGGTGAGCGTGACGGTCCAGCAGCCGGCGAACGGCACCGCCCGATTCGTACGACGCTGCGGCATCGCGCAAGAGTGCGCCGTAGAACGGCGAGCCCATTGACGCGCAGGCCGCGGCTTGCAGCCGCAGGCGCTCCGCGATTCCGCCTTGCGCCTCCATTGAAATTACGGATCCAAGTTGACGCGGCGGTGGCGGCCCACGTTCATAACCAGCGCTACGGCGACGAGGCATACGATTAGCGAACTGCCGCCGAACGAAATGAACGGCAGCGGAACGCCGGTCACCGGCCAGGACGACGTAACCACGCCGATGTTCACGAATGCTTGAATGACGATCATCGCCGTGCAGCCCCCGGCGAGAAAGAACCCGAAGCGATCCGGTGCGCTGATTGCGATGCGAATTGCGCGGTACGCGAATGCGATGAACAGCGCTATCACCGCAACGGTGCCAAAAAGCCCGAGTTCCTCGCCGAGCACCGAAAAGATGAAGTCGGTATATTGCTCCGGCAAGTAAAAGAATTTGGCTCGTGACTCACCTAGGCCGACGCCGAAGAGTCCGCCGCTGCCCAGCGCAAGCAGCGACTGCACGATATGAAATCCCGTGTTCTGCGCATCTTTCCAAGGATCCAAGAAGGCGAAGATGCGCGCGCGCTTGTAGGGGCTGGCCAGCACGGCGAAAAGAACCGGCGGCACCGTCGAGAGCGCGATCACGAAGAGATGCTCCAAACGTGCGCCGGCCGCAAAAAGCATCGCAAACGCCGTGAACACGATGAGGCTGGCGGTGCCCATGTCGGGTTCCAGAAAGATGAGAATGGCGAACGTCAGAACCACTAGGCAAAGCGGAAATAACCCGCGGCTGAGCGACGTGATGCGATCGCCCCGAATCGAAAGCGCGGCCGAAAGATACAGAACTATTCCAAGCTTGGCAAACTCCGAGGGCTGAACGGAGATTATCCCTGCTCCTATCCAACGGCGCGCGCCGTTCACTGCCACGCCCACGTGCGGTACCAAAACCGCGGTCAACGCCAGCCCGCACGCCAGGATGG
Source organism: Vulcanimicrobiota bacterium (assembly GCA_963714015.1). Taxonomy (GTDB): domain Bacteria; phylum Vulcanimicrobiota; class Vulcanimicrobiia; order Vulcanimicrobiales; family Vulcanimicrobiaceae; genus DASRDE01. The sequence continues at coordinate 554,013 of OY970223.1, forward strand.
CGTAGGGTGCGATCGGCCGGAGCTTGCGGTAGTCGATGCGGTAGGCGAAGAACGCGGCCGCAAGCCCCACCGCGAGATAGACGAGCTGACGTTTGACGTAGTAAGCAGTGTCGTGATGATCTGCATAAGCCTGCGCGCTGGAGGCGCTGAATATCATCGCAAGGCCGATCGCGACCAGACATGCCACCGATCCGAAGAGCACGACGTCCGGCGGCGCTGCGTGATATGAGCGGGGCTTTGAGCCGCTTTGGGACCGGCTTCCTCTGAGCGGCAGCGTGACGCTCATAGTTCCGCAGGCTCCGGAAGCTCGTGCACGGCCGCACTAAATTGCCGGCCGCGGTCCTCGGCGGATTCGAACATGTCGAATGATGCGCACGCCGGCGAGAGCAGCACCATCCACCCCGGCTTTGCAAGCGAGAGCGCTCGGCGCACCGCGTCGGCCATGCTCTCCGCGTGCTCGATCGGCGTGCGGTAAACGTGCGAGGCGATATCTTCCGCCGCCTCGCCGATGAGCACTAATGCCTCCACTCGTTCGTCGATGACCCGTCCGAGCTCGGTGAAGTCGGTATTTTTAGACTTGCCGCCGGCAATCAGCACACAGGGGCGATCGTAAGCGCGCAGTGCCGCGATCGCGGATCCCGGATTCGTCGCTTTTGAGTCGTCGACGAACAGCACCCCGCCGATCTCCATGACTGATTGGAGCCGGTGCGCCATTGCGGAGAACGACTTCACGCCTTCGCGCAGCGCATGCGGTTCCACTCCCACGGCCAGCGCCGCAAGCAGTGCCGCCATAACGTTCTGCACGTTATGGCTTCCGGCCAGCGGAATCTCGCCGGTTCGAACGATCTCGATCGCCCGCGGGTCTCCGCTGAACGGCGTGAAGATCACCGAGTCGCCACTCAGGTACATGGCTGCGCGCTCGTGGCGGGCGCCCAGCGTGAACCATAGTTGGCGCGCGTGCATGCGAGGCTCTCCCGAATGCCAGTCGAGCTGCGCAACGCGCTCGTCGTCGAGGTTGCCGACGAAAAAGTCTTGCTCGCTTTGGTTGGCAAAGATGCGGTATTTCGCTTCGGCATACTCGTCCATCGAGTAATAGCGGTCCAGGTGATCCGCAGAAATGTTCAGGATGACCGAGACGCGCGGCCGGAACGAGCGGATCGCTTCGAGTTGAAACGAGGAGACCTCGGCAACGACCCAGTCGCAGGGATGCGCTGCCGGCACTTCGCGTATCAGCGGATTTCCGATGTTCCCGCCGACGTGCACGGATCGCCCCGCCGCTTGCAGCAGATGACCGATCAGCGAGGTCGTGGTCGATTTTCCCTTTGTTCCGGTCACTGCGACGATCGGCGCGCTGCAAAGCCGGTACGCCACTTCGATCTCGCTGAAAACCGGAACGCCCGCATCCTGTACCGCGCGCACGAGCGCGCCGTTCAGCGGTACGCCCGGTGAAAGCACCGCCACGGTAAATCGGCCCAGCAGTGGAGCAAGTTCGGCCGGCGCTATGAACCGGGCACCGGTGCTCTCTATTGCCGATATGGCATCGCGCAGCTCCGCGGGCGCTTTCTCGTCTACCGCATACACCGCCGCGCCGCGGGCCCGCAGCACTTCCGCCGTAGCTTGGCCGCTGCGTCCGATGCCGATGACCAATATCGTGTCGCCGCCGCCGAAATTCTTCATATTGCGATCGCCATTCCGATGGCGGATAGAACGATCGAAGCGAGCCAAAATCGGCCCGTGACTTTGGTTTCGGGCCAGCCTTCCAACTCGAAATGGTGGTGGAGCGGACTCATGCGCAAGATGCGCTTTCCGCCGGTGCGCTTGAAATAAACAACCTGGACGATCACCGAGAGCGCTTCGATGACGAAGACGCCGCCGACTACGATCAGCAAGAGCATCTCACCGGTGAGTATAGCCAGTGAAGCGAGCAAAGCTCCCAGCGCCAGCGAACCGGTGTCGCCCATGAACATTTTAGCCGGATAGCGATTGTAGAGCAGCAGGAATGCCGCCGTTGCTCCAATCTCCAGCAGCGCCACTTGCGGCACGGCCGGAACGTAGAACCAGAATCCCAGCGCAGCAAAAACCGCCAGCGGCGGTATGACGGTGCCGGTGGCAAGTCCATCGAGGCCGTCAGTGAGATTCACGGCGTGAATCGTACCGGTGATCGCCAAGATTCCGAGCAACAGCCAAGCCCAGTGGGGAACCGCGAGCACGAAACTGCCGGCATGCAGAACGACGTCGCGCGGAAAAGTTCCGTAAGAAGACGAGATTGCGGTCAAAAAAATCACTGCCACGAGCGCCGTGAGTAAGTATTTGCTGCGCGCGCGCAATCCCCGGTTTTTACCGCGCAAAATTCCCAGTGCGTCGTCGGCCGCGCCGATTGCGGCGCAGGCAGCGACGAGAAAGAAGATCGTGCCGTCGAACGGTGCGTCGAGCGAGGCGAGCAACACGAAAAGCGGCGTCACGAAACAGAGCCCGCCCATCGTCGGAGTTCCCGTTTTACGCTGGTGCGTTTGCGGCGCGTCCTCGTAAGCATGTTGGCGCAGCCGGCGCCGCCGCAGCAGGGGCAGCAGAAGCGCGCCCGTCAAGGCGGCAATTGCGAATCCGGCGGCAACCCAGAGGCCGGCGAGCGTCCAAGTCACTCCGCGGCCTCTTCGAGCAGCGGATTTAAGCCGGTGCCGCGCCATTTCAGGACGACAATCGGCGTCTGCTCGTCGCCGTTGCCGTGCGGATTCGAAAGAAGCGCAAGCTCGACGTTACGACGGTTCACCCCCGCGCTGGCGCCCAGAACCTTCGCTTTCTCTAAATCATTGGCATCGACGACCGCGCAGCCGATGCCGGTGCGATCCAAGACCGACTGCGCCAAGGCGTCCGGATTCTGCGGCGCAAAAACGATCATGCGTTCGAACGGCGGCAGCGTTCCGGTATATCCGTCGATCGCCGCAATCGCCTCGCCCAAAATTTCGTAGAACATTCCTCGCCGCCCCGCGAACCGTCCAAGCACTTGCATCAGCGCGGCATAGAGTACTCTGCCGGGGCCGGCCTGATCGATAACGATCTGCAGCGACTCGGGCTGACTCACCGTCGCAAGCGGGCCCGCACGGCGCGAAAGATAGTAGGCGATGCGCGAAGGACGCACGTATTCTGCGCGAACGGCTTGGCCTTGGGCGATCGCCACCGCCGTTTCGGAAATGGCGAGCACGTCGCCGGGGCGCGCGATACCGCTTGCGCTGCGCTCGACGAGCGTAATGAGGTCGTCGCCGGCTTGCACCAGCGGCGTGCGCACCGGAATGGCAACCACTCCGCTCGGAAGCTCCGTCCGCGAGATTTGCAGGCGTTTCATGCCGGCTCCGCCGCCCCAGGCACGCGCAAAGCGGCGACGATTTCTTCCATCTTATATTTTCGGGAGCCCTTGAACAGGACGGCATCGCGCGGGCCCGTATGCTCGCGCAGCCAGCTCGCGGCTTCCTCGTTCGTCTCGAACCGCACGATGCGATCCGCCGGCATCCCGGCGGCGACCGCGCCCGCGGCAATTGACGAGGCGTATTCACCCCCGACGAGGAGTGCGTCTACGCCGACTGCCGCTGCATGCGCACCCACGCGTTCGTGCAAAGCGGTCGAAAGCGGCCCCAGTTCCGCCATACTTGCGAGCACCGCGATGCGATGCTCGGCCGCTTCGGCAGAAAACGCATTCAGCGCGGCGATCATTCCGCTCGCGTTGGCGTTGTACGCGTCGTATATCAAACGCGCTCCGTTTTCACCCGGAACGCTCTCATACCGCCCCGGCGGAAGCGTAAGGTGCGGAATCGCTTCGATCGCCGTGGATTTCGGCATGTCGAGGGCCAGTGCCGCAGCAACGGCCGCAGCCAAGTTTGCACGATTGTGGGCGCCGGGCAAGCGGACACGCGTCTCAAACTGCTGTTCGCGCCCCTGCAGTGTAACGATCAACGTCTGTTCGTTCGGGATCCACACGCCCGGACCGCAGGGTTTGCCGGTACCGAACCAGATCGGCGAGGTTCGCAGCAGCGGGGCGCGCAGCGCCGATTCCGTATCGCCTGCATTCAGCACTGCCTGCGCGCCGTTCGAGAACAGTCCCCATTTCGTACGCGCAAGGCGCTCGGCGGACCCGAAAATCTCCAGATGCGCCTCGCCGATATTCGTCAGCACGCCTACATGCGGGTGCGCAAGGGAGACCAGCTCCGCAATCTCGCCTTCGTGCCGCGCGCCCATCTCGATCACGGCTGCAGTATGACGAGATCGCAACTGCAGCAGCAGTTTGCTCACGCCGATCTCATTGTTTTCGTTCGCCGGCGTCGCCAGTACGCGGTCCTCACCGTAATACGCGATGAGCAGCTGCGCCAAGAGATGCTTGGTCGTGGTTTTGCCGGCGCTTCCCGTGATGGCGATGACGCGTCCGGCGTACGTGCTGCGCGCATCCGCCGCCAGCTGCATGTACGCGAGCTTTGTGTCGCCGACGATGAGCGCGCATATATCGGGCGGCAACATTGCCGGACCCTCGACGACGAACGCAGCGGCGCCCTTTCTGTGCGCTTCCTCGATGAACGCGTGACCGTCGTAACGCTCGCCTCGAAGCGCGAGAAACGTATCACCGGGGCAGATCGTCCGCGTGTCGGTAACGATGCGCAGTTCATTTGGAAACGCACCGCCGTTCACCACTTGCGCCGACGTGGCGGCAGCAGCTCGTTGCAGCGTTAAGCCATTCACAATTTCACCGTTCCGCGGCGCTGCAACGCTCCCCGAACGACTGCGACGTCGTCGAAAGGCAGAACATGGGATCCGACGATTTGATAGCGCTCGTGGCCCTTTCCGGCAACCAAAATTGCATCCCCGGGCCTTGCTTCATTCACCGCCAACTCGATGGCGGCGCGGCGATCCGGTTCGACCGCATGCGGCGCTGTACCGATTGCCGGGAGAATATCGTCGATGATCGCGCCCGGATCTTCGGTGCGCGGATTGTCCGAGGTAACGATCGCGAAATCGGCATAGCGCGCGGCCGCGGCTCCCATGAGGGCGCGTTTACCGCGATCGCGATCCCCGCCGCAGCCGAAAACGATGATGATCCGGCCGCGGGTTACTTCCCTAAGAGAGCGCAGCGCATTTTCAAGCGCGTCCGGCGTGTGTGCATAGTCGATGACGGCATCGACGCCGTCGCCGGGCACGTGCTCCATCCGTCCGCTGACGCGGGCGAGCGTTTCCAGTCCGGCGGCGGAATCGGCATCACCGATCCCTAGAGCGCGCGCCGACGCAATGGCACAAAGCGCATTGTACACGTTGAAACGACCGGGAATGCGCACGCTGAACCGGCGCGCGTCTAAGGTGAACGCGCTTCCGTCGGCGCGCACCTCCAATTCCGAGGGGCGAACATCGGCGGCATTCTTGACAGCGTACGTCAGAACCGGTTTGCGGCTGCGCAATTCCCGCGACCAGCGATCTCCCAGTTCGTCGTCGACGTTGAAGATCGCATGCGGGGCTTGCTCGAACAACTGGTGCTTAGCCGCCGCATAGGCTTCGAACGTTTTGTGGAAGTCGAGATGGTCGCGCGTGACGTTCGTAAGCGCGCCGGCGTCGAAGTGAATGTCGGCGACGCGCTGCAGCGCAAGCGCATGCGAGCTGACCTCCATCGCGACGGCCTTCGCGCCTTGGCGGCGCATTTCCGCGAGCAGCGAATGGAGCTGCGGCGCAAGCGGCGTGGTGTTCTCCAGCGGCCGCTCGCTGCCGCCGAAGCGCGCGCCGATCGTTCCGATGGTTCCCGCAGGTATTCCGGCAGCAGTGAAAATAGCGGCGAGCATTTGCGTGGTCGTGGTTTTCCCGTTCGTGCCGGTAATGCCGGCAACGATCAGCGCACGCGAAGGGCTGCCGTAAAACACGTCGGCGATCTGAGAGACCGCCCGGGCCGAATCCGGAACGACGATCGCCGTTACGCCGGGCGGCACCTCACAATGCTCTTCCATGACGACCGCAACCGCACCGCGCTCCGCTGCCTGCGCGATGAAGCGGTGACCGTCGGTCTGTTCGCCGCGCAGCGCGACGAATAGCGCTCCCGGCCGGACTTCTCGGGAATCCGATGCTAGCGCCGTCACCTGTTTTGCGGTTTCGCCGACGACTCGTGTGTTCTGCGCAAGCGTGCGCAGCAGCGTTTCCAGCGCTACGCCTTGCTCCGGCTCCATGGCTATCGGCTATTCTCCGCGAGCTTCGGCCGGACCAAGCGCGCCGGCGGATTTATTGCGGGGAGCACGCCCGCATGGAGCATCGCGGCCTTTGCGATTTCGACGAAAGCCGGAGCCGCAACCTCGGAGCCGTAGATGGACCCGACCGGCCTTTCCACTTTGACGTAGATAACGTAGCGCGGACGTTGGTAGGGGATCATGCCGATGAAGGACGCTACGTACGCGCCCGGCTCGTAGATGCCGTTTACGGGAATCTGCGCGGTGCCGGTCTTTCCCGCAGTCGTATATCCGGCGATTTGCGCGGCGGGATTGCCCGTTCCGCGTACGACGACCGCTCGCAGAAAGGCTCTCAGCCGCGCCGCGGTGCGGGACGAGAAGACGCGGCGTTCGATTTCCGGTGGATATTGATAGATCTGATTGCCTTGCGGGTCGAGAACTGCGCGTAATACGCGCGGACGCATGAGCAGACCGCCGTTGGCAATCGCGCTGTAGAAGCGCGCCATGGCGATCGGCGTCACTGAGACGCCTTGTCCGAATGCCATGGTCGCCAGCGAACTCCCGCTCCAGTCAGCCGGCGCCGGCACGATTCCGGGATTTTCTCCGGAGATGCCAATCTGCGTCGGATCGCCGAATCCCGCGCGGCGCTCCATCGCGTAGAACGTCGAGCCGCCGATCTTCATCGCCACTTGGGCCGCGCCGATGTTCAGCGAATCGGCAATGATCGTCTCGAGCGTATCGCCGCCGGGGCTTGGCGCCAGTCCGTCGACGGCGTTATAGATTTGACGCCCTCCGACGACAAGGGGGCCGGTCGAGAGAAATTTCTCGCCCAGCGAAACCTTGCCGCTTTCGATTGCGGCCGCGGCCGTTACGAGTTTGAAGGTCGAACCGGGTTCGTACGCGTCTTGAACGGCCCGGTCGCGCAAATCGCCGGCGGAGAACTTCCAATACTGATTCGGATCGAAGTGCGGCAGATTCGCCAGCGCGAGCACTTCGCCGGTGTTCGGATCCATTACGATTGCGGTGCCGCTTTCCGCGTGATATTCCTTGACCTGCTTGGCAAGCGACGATTCTGCGACGAATTGCAGATACGGATCGATCGTCAGTTCGAGTGAGAGGCCGGGTTTTGCGGGTTTGATCACGCGCTCGCGCCCGAAGGGAATCGGACGGCCGAATTCGTCGGTTTCCATCGTAACGCGGCCGGACGTGCCTTTGAGCAGATCGTCGTACGTGTATTCCAGGCCGTCCAGCCCATTCTCGTCGATCCCGACAAAGCCCAGGAGCGTCGACGCACTTTTGCCGGCCAAATCGACTCGCCGTCCCGTGTCCTCTTCAATCAGCGAAATGCCGGGCAGATCCAGACTTTGCACTTTGACTGCGAGGTCGTGCGGAATCTTTCGCGCAATCCAAACAAACTGCAGCGCCCGATCGTGCAGCAACTCGATCGTCGCTTTGTCGAGTTTGCCGACCAGCGGCTCGAGCTCGCGCACGGCGGCGTCGGGATCCGCCAGATCGTGCGGCACGCCGTACACACTTTCGGACGGAAGGGATTGCACCAGCACGTTACCGTCGCGATCGAGGATGCTCCCGCGGCGGGCAAAGACTTCGACCGTATCGCTGCGCTGTTCCAAAGCCTCTTTGGCGTAAAGCGGGCCTTTGAGCATCTGCACGTCGACCAGGCGCCACGACAAGTAGATGCCTACGGCCATCAGCACGTAAAAGAGCGTTTTCGCGCGCCGGGGTGCGACGCGCGAAAAGGTCCGCTTATGCATGGCGGACTATTTCGCGCGCAGCAGGCTGGTCAAACTGGAGAGGAAGGCCAAGTGCGATCCGTCTTCGCGTTTGACGCGCGCCGGAAGTGTGACGACGGCGAATTGCTGCGGATCGCTCATATGCAGCGACGAGGCCAGACGGGCGAGCCGATCGTCGGATTCGAGTTGGGCAAGCCGATCGTCCAAACGCGCGGCTTCGGCCTGTAAATCCGCTCGCTGACGTTCGGCGCGCGCCATGGCGTAATTGAGACTGGTAAGATGCGCGGTGAGCATGACGTATAGCATCGCGCAAGCAAGCCCGGCGAACAGCATTGCGCAAAACGAGCGCAGCGCCGAATAGCGGGCAAGGGCTTTGCGCCGCACTCGACGCTGGGTGGCCTGTTTGGCGGTGCGAACGTTGGAGATGCGCGGTTTGGGCTGAAGCGTTTGTGCAAGTTGTGCCGGCATCGATCAGCTTGCCTTCCGTTTGGCGGCGCGCAGCTTGGCGCTGCGTGCGCGGGGATTTTGCTGGAGTTCGTCCTGGCCCGGAACGACGGGCTTACGCGTGAGCACTTCAAGCCGTTCATCCTCACGGAAAGCGTGCTTGACGATCCGGTCTTCCAGTGAATGAAAGCTGATGGCGACAACGCGGCCCGCGTCACGCAGCCGATCGACTGCGGCGTCGAGGCCTTCACGCAGGACATCGAGCTCGTCGTTCACCGCAATGCGCAGCGCTTGGAATACTCGGGTTGCGGGATGGATCCGTTCGCGCCGCCCCGGCCGGTAGAGCAGTCCGCTGATCATCTGTCCGAACTCCACGGTCGTGTCGGGCAGCGTTCCGGTTTTGCGGCGCTGCACGATAACGCGCGCGATGCGCCGGGCCGCGCGTTCCTGTCCATAGTTAAAGAAGATGTCCGCCAGCTCGGATTCGCTGGCCGTCATGAGAATGTCGAATGCGCTCCGGCCGACACGTGAATCCATCCGCATGTCGAGCGGCGCCGATTCTCGAAACGAGAATCCGCGAGAGCCCTCATCAAACTGCATTGACGAAATCCCAAGGTCGAAGAGGATGCCGTCGACCCGCTCGATTCCGAGCCGATCCAAGGCTGAGGAAATGTGGCGGAAGTTCGATTGCGCGAAGGTGAAATGCCGGTCGGCGATCTGCGCGGCGCGACCCGCTGCCGACGGATCTGCATCGAGCGCAATGAGCCGGCCGCTCGTCAAGCGCGCCAGGATGCCCCGGCTGTGTCCGCCCGCGCCGAACGTCGCATCGACATAGATCCCATCCGGGCGGATCGCCAAATACTCCAGCGAGGCCTCGAACAGGACCGGAACGTGTTGATCCATCCGTCCACCACTCCGGCATCAGTACAATCCCAGCTCCGCCATGATGTCGGACACGTCGTCAGCAGGCTTGGCATACTCGGCCACGCGCTCGCGAGCCCAAACTTCCACCCGCGTTAGTGAACCTATCGAAGTCACATCCCGCTCGATGGCCGCGAACGTCCGCAGCGACCCGGGAATCAGCAGGCGGCCTTGCGCGTCGCACGCGACCTCTTCGGTATGCGCGAACACGTGGCGAACGAAGCGCCGAAACCGGTCGTCCTTCGTTGCTGCAGTCTCCAATCGCGTGCAGATCTGCTCCCAAGCCGACTCGGGATAGAGCAGCAGACACGGGTCGGACGAGGAAATAGTTAAGATGAAGCCTGTGCCTAGCCGCTCCCGGAACCGCGCAGGCACGATGAGACGCCCCTTCTCGTCCAGGGCGTGCTCGACCGAGCCGGTGAAGCGCGGCAAGTCCGCGTGCAAGCTACCCTCCCTTGGTCACCACTTTGCACCACTTTGCACCACTATACGCTTACGGCTCTCCCCATGCAAGGCCGGTACGCAGGCCTAAAACTTAGCGGAAGTTCGGGATTGACGGGACGTATTCGAACGCGTGTTCGATGCTCGAACTGAGCGGTACGTTTCGAGGCAACGGCCGCGTAAATGATGCGACTGAAACATGCCGGAATGATCCTGAAGGACGCTAAAGCGGGAAACGATGTTCGGCAAAGCGATCGCCATTGCGGCCATAGCCATCGCAGCGATTTCGGTTGTTTCAGCAAACGCTGAACCCTGGCGTGTGCCGCCGAGCACCAAGATCATCACCGAACCGGTCACCTTTCATGACGCAGGCGCGACGCTGCGAGGAACGGTTTACATTCCGGATGTCCCAAAAGAAGTGCCGGCGATTGTCGTATTGCATGGAGCGTCGGAGCCGCTCGCAAGCACGCCCCTTTACGAACACCTGCGGTACGCGCTGCCCCAAATCGGCGTAGCGGTGCTGCTTTTCGACCGGCGCGGAACGGGAGCATCGACCGGGAATCCAAAGGTGCCGTACAGCACGCTCGCCGAGGACGGTATCGCAGGCGCGCGCGCCGTTCGAAAGTTGCGGAACATCGACCCAAAGCGCGTAGGATATTGGGGCATAAGCCAAGGCGGATGGCTCGCAACGTTCTCAGCCGCCAGAGATCCCCAGGCCGCGTTCGCGGTTGCCGTGTCCGCACCACTCGTAACTGCAGAAACGCAGATGGAGTTTGCCATGTCAAACCAGCTCACTGTTCTGGGCTTCGGCAAGGCGGACATCGACGACATGCTACAAGCGCGCCGCGAATTGGACGGATACTATAACGGCCGAAATTCGCGGACCGGCGCGGTAACCGCCCTAAGCAAAATCAGCGGCAAATCGTGGTTCAAGCTGATGTATCTGCCGGCGCCTCAGTCCGTACCTAAAACGTCCGCTTCGCGCTCGGCATACGTATGGCGCACCCAAATGGACGTCGATTCGGTCGCGTCGTTGTCGCAGGTGAAGGTGCCGACGCTTTTCCTCCTGGGCGATTCAGACCCGTGGATTCCCGTTCAGCGCACCACCGAGCTGCTTCGGGCGGCGTCGAAGAAACAGCCTTTGCTGAGCTATGCCGTCGTAGCCGACGCCAACCATCTCATGATGATCCCTCCGGCAAAGGAACGAATGAGCGATGCGTCCCCGGCCGAGGTAGCTGTGGAGAGACCTCAAGCGCCGGCGTATTTCCTGATCTTGGCCGCTTGGCTGCAAAAGAACGTCCTGGATCGGGGCGATGTACCGTTATGGAAAGCTGACAGGCGCCTGCCCGATAGGACTAAGTAGCAACTGGCCAAGGTTTGCAGTATAGTGGAAGTGCCGGGCGGTTAGAGCTTCTCGAGGAGGGACCGTCAAATGACTCGCCTTCTGAGCCGGCGCTCTATCGTTTTCTTAGCAGCCTATCTGCTAATGACGATATCGGTCGTGCTCCCATCAGCTCCCGCGAACGCATGCAACAAGTCGTTTCGCGTTTACAACGATACCGACACCGCGATCGAACAGCTCTTCGTTTCTCCAACGTCCGCCTCTAATTGGGAAGACGACGTGCTCGGAGATAACATGCTCGATTCCGCCGAGAATACTTTGATCGACATGTCAAGCGATCAACGCGACTTGAAGATGTACGACGTCAAAGCGGTATTCACCAACGGCGCCGTGGTCATCGGCGACAAAATTCCGATTTGCGCGGCCGTACACGTACATATTCGGGCGAGCGGAGTCACCTACACGACAGAATAGGGGCCCGGCGTGCCGTTGCAGGGAACCCCCCGGCGAGAGGTAAGACGTCTGATGTGTTGAAGGGAAAGCGGCATCATGCCGATTTCTTCCGGCTGCCGAATCGACGGCGAGGACGTAGGTGCACTCGGTAAAACACCCGTTCGCATGGCATGCTTCGCCGGCGATGCCGGGATCGGTGCGTTTCCGTAACGCGACTGATTGACGCCAATCTCGGGCGAGCAACTCTTGTATCTCTCGCCATGGCGCTGACGTCCGCCGCTTCTGCGAGCGCGGCAGATCTCGGCGGCTACGTGCACCGGACCGTGCAGGCGCCCTACCGATTCCTCGACACGATCGTACGTCTTCATTTCGACATCGGCGCGGGAATCGTCTATGGCCGCGAGACGGCCATAATCTCCGCAAAAGGCGCGATGCAGGACATCCCGTTCAACACGAGCGGCATCCACTACCGTAGCATCACCGTCAGCGGAATACCCAGCGCCTATGCGGTACGCGAGCGCGAAGAAAGGCTGACGATCCGCCTCGCCAAACCGGTCACCGCCGGCAAACGGCTGCGCATCGATTTCGACTACTGGGCAAAACCGCGGCGCGGCCTTTACTTCATTCGACCGGACAAGTCATATCCGAATGAAACGCCGCAAATCTGGACGCAAGGGGAGCCTACGGACAACCGCGCGTGGTTTCCCACTTGGGATCAGCCGAATGAAAAAACTCCGAGCGAACTGATCGTCTCGGTACCGCACGGCTGGACCGTCATCGGCAACGGATATCTCAAGACCCACACTCGCCTCGCTTCCCACGACGTATGGGATTGGGCCGCGCCCCGTCGGAAATCAACATATCTCATTGCCTTTGCCGCCGGACCGCTCGTCGAATGGCACGACGCGCTCGGACGCCTTTCCATCGACTCGTTTGTGAAACCGCCGTTAGCACCTTTCAACGCACAGTGCTTTCGCGAAACGAAAGCAATGGTCGCGTTCTACCAGCAGATCACAGGCACGCCGTTCCCGTTTGCGAAATACGATCAGATCGCTGCCGAACGTTTCATATTCGGCGGTATGGAAGACGCGTCCGATACGATAGTCACGGAGGTTGCGCTCCATCCCGCAATCGAAGAGGCGGAAAACCCATGCGATCGGCTCGTCGCGCACGAACTAGCGCAGCATTGGTACGGTGACGACGCGACGATGGCAGACTGGGCCGACATCTGGCTGAACGAAGGTTTCGCGACGTACTACGACGAGCTTTGGACCGAGCATCGCTTCGGCGTTCCCGATTTCGAGTATGCGCGTTACAATGCGCAGCAGGCATATTTCTCAGAGGCGCAGCTGTACCAGCGCCCCATCGTTGACTATAAATACGCAAATCCGCTCCAAGATGTTGATCGACGCCAGCAGCCACGAACGTCCCGCGCAAGTCCTCCACATGCTGCGGACGATGGCCGGCGATGCGCGCTTCTTCGCCGCCGTCGACGCCTATCTGCACGAGTATACCTACCGCAACGCCGACACGCATCAATTCTTCAAGGCGATCGGCAAGTCGCTCGGCATGAACCTCGATTGGTTCGAAAACGAATGGTTTTATCGTGCGTCGTATCCGCGCTTCGTCGTGTCGCAAAAGTACGAAACCGCAACGCGTACGCTGCTGCTGCACGTGGAGCAGCACAACGTCGACGGACGCCCGTTTCGCATGCCCATCGCCGTGGAAGTCTTTACGGACGGCCGCACGATCTCCACGACGGCGATACTGCGGAGGAACGTGCAGGATCTCTCGATCGAGAACGTCCGCTCGTATCCGCAGATGGTGCTCTTCGATCCCGACAACAATCTCTTGCGCCGGCTAACGTTCGGGAAAACCACAGCCGAGCTGGCATACCAGCTGTCACATGCACGCCACGTCGGAGATCGTGAATGGGCGCTCGCGAAACTCGCGAGCGACGCTAGCGCTTCGCCGCCCACGCATGCGGCTGCGTTGAGAGCGATCCGGTACGCCGCCGGCTACGATCCGTTCTGGGGGGTTCGTCAGGACGCGGTTAGCGCAGCCGCGAGCTTCGATGACGCCGTGGCGGTCGAGCGCGCGTTGCACGACGCGGACGTACGCGTTCGCATCGCCGCCGAAAACGCCGCCGGCCATCTCCACGGTCCGCCCGCAGCATTGGTCGCCGCACTGCAGCGAGATTCCAGCGACGCAAATCCGGATGTCGCCGCCGCCGCGCTCACGGCTCTCGGCGCGCTGCGGCCGCTGCAAGAATGGGAGCGCCTGACCTCCGCGCTCAATCATGCATCCTTTGGCGACGCCGTGGCCATCGGAGCGCTCAATGGACTAGCGGTCCACTGCGATCGGTCGGCATACGAGCTCGATTCGGCAGCGCACGGCGTACGGCATCGACGAGCCGGAACGAGACGCCGCCGTTCAAGCGCTCGCGCAATGCGCGCTGCAGCGCAAAGAGCCCGATCTGGCACTCAAGCCGCTTACGAATCTCGCTTTGTACGATCCGCTGATCTCGACGAGAATCGCGGCGGCAGCCGCGCTTGGAACGCTGCACGACAAGCGGGCCATTCCGTCACTCCAACGCATCGAAGCGACCGATCCGCTCGAGCTCGTGCGCGAAAATGCGCGCGCCGCCGTCACCGCACTGCGATGACGAGCGCCGGGCCCGTTAACGCCGGCGCAGCAACGCTTCGATTCCCTCGCGCGATCCCTGCAGGTGGGATTTCGCCAGCCTACGCACCTTTGAGATCTCGCCCCGCGCGATCGCCGAACACAACGCGTCGTGCAGCGTGTCGTCCTCGTCACGAATATAACGCGCATCGATGGCGGCATTGACTGCAGGCTTCGCGATCTCGACGAGGGAGGCATAAATGTCGTACAATGCGGTGTTCTTCGCAGCCCGCGCGATCGCAAGATGAAAATCGAAATCAGCATCGCCATACGCCGCAACGTCGCCGAGCTTCGCCGCCGCTGCCCGCAGCTTGAGCGCTTTACGCATCGCCGCCACATCACGCGCGCTGCGCCGCGCGGCAGCCAATTCCGCAAGCGGCACTTCAAGGACGAGCCGCGCCTCGTAGAGGTCGTTCAATGCGGCACGCCCGAGCCGTTCCTCAAAGCTTTCGCGCAGCGCCCCTTCGGCTACGAACGTTCCCTCGCCATGGCGCACGTTCACGACTCCCGTGCTCGATAGCACGCGCATCGCCTCGCGCACCGTCGAACGGCCCACGCCAAACGTTTCGCTTAGGGCTCCCTCCGGGGGCAAACGGCCTCCGACGGCATACGTACCGTTGACGACCAGGGCGCGAATCCGATCGGCAACCTGCTGCGCGAGGCTGTCCCGCTTTACTCTTCGGGCCGGCATGAACATCGCTTCGTCCACATGGCTTCCGCCGCCTCGAACTATTGCCAGGCCCGCGTGTATCGGGATCTGAACGCATCCTGCGCCCGCAGTTCGCATTCGGTGCGCAGATGGTTGGCCATTTCCACTCGACAGGCACGCTCGAAGCGCTCCGCCAAGTCACCATTTTGAGATCAATTGCGTTCTAGAGGCTTGAGTGCACGTCACTGTGCTCGATCAGGCAACAGAACGAAAGGAGTACGAGATCTTGAAGGAAGTTTCCCTAATCCTCTATCCTGCAGCAGACGTAACGAAAACCAAGCAGTTTTTTCGCGAGCTCACCGGTGTCGACCCTTACGTAGATTCACCGCAATATATCGGCTACAAGAATGGCGATATGGAAATCGGACTGGTTCCAAGCAAACGCGAATCGGGTGGCCTTCCGTATTGGACCGTAAGCGACATCGAGGCCAGCATTAAAGCGCTCGTCGATGCGGGCGGCACAGTCGAGCAGCAGATCACCGACGTCGGTTACGGGTTGCTGGTTGCCAGCGTCAAGGATCCCGGCGGATCGAGCGTCGGCTTGCGGCAGTTCCCGAAAGGTAATGATCAAAGCGCTGGTCCGGCTTGAATCTGGGGCTTATTCGTCCTGTCTTGCTTGTCTCGCAACTAGGGCAGCAATGAAGAAGAAGGCGCCGGCATTGGCAAACGCGTCAGGACGCTGCGTGGGCATTCGGCGCAGAGCGGACGGGCCAAACGGTCAGTACGCGCGATTGCCAATCGAAAATCGTATTAAAGCGGCGCAGCAAACCGTCGCCGATGCTTCCCATCAGGCTCGAGGTCGAAAAAGCGCCCGCATTTCCGAGCGGTATGCGGGTGCGCACGTCCGGCACGGAAAATCCGAAAACCGTTCACCGTGCTCGAGAAGACGTCACCGCGGATCGGGCCGCCGATGCCGTAACCGGTTACCACGTTGCGTGCGCTCATGGGCAACGCGTAAAAGCCTTTTGCGCGCGCGAACCGCTGAAACACCGTAAGAGCGGAACGATCGCCCGTATCGACGGCCATATCTCCGTGCACGCCGTTGATTGCGCCCTTGACAACGATAAGCCCGTCTTTAACCTCAAATGGAATCCGGTGCGCGCTCGCCGGAGCTTCGGGCATCGTGGAAGAGACCGCCAGGAGACGACCGTCCATGTCTATCGCGGTGTACCGCGTCCTCAAAGCGTCGTAGCCGATAATTCCGTCGAGTTGGGGAAACCCGAAAATTTTGCGGATGGCGTCGAGACTCACCACCAAGGCCGGCATTCTTCCCGTACGGTAGCTCCCAGCTGCACACTGCGTATTTCGGTCAGATACGTCTGCGCGCGCCGGGCGCCTGCGCCCCCGACGAGGGGTCCGCGCTTCAACGCGAGATGCAATTGCGCCGCGGCTTGAGGCGTAAGTCCGATGCCGTTGGTTCCCGTATCGAATATCATGGCAAAGCCGCGCTTGCCGTTGACGTCTGCGCGAACGACGATGCGGTTGTCGACGATTTGAAACGGCACTCGCGTCTGCAGCGCCGCAGCAAGTACGAGGGCGACCATCTGCCGCTCGAAGTTGCGGCTTATTTTGCACGCCCCTGCTTGCCGCAATTATGGCATCGCATAGAGGAACCAACCGCTATTCCGAACACCAGTTCGCAGCCTGATTTTTTTTGCATGTCGAAATCGGCCGGCCTCGGGCGACGTATCAGCAGAGCACGTTCACTCGATAGGAGCAACCGCACATGAAAGTAGTTTCCATATTCACGATCGATCCCGCGACTGCTAAGCCTCCGACTCCCGAAATGCAGCAGCGCATGGGCGAACTGATCGGCGAGATGCGCGCGAAAGGGATTCTTATCGAAACCGGCGGCCGCGGTCCGTCCAGCGACATGCTCGAGCTGCGGGTCTCGCGCAAAAGCGGGTCATACGACGTAACGGACGGCCCGTTTGCCGAAGCCAAGGAAGTCGTCGGCGGGTTCGCGCTCATGGAGCTTCGCGATCGTGACGACGTCATCGCTTGGTCTAAGCGGTTCCTCGATATTGTCGGCGATGCGACCTGCTATCTGCACGAAGTCGAGATGGCTCCCTAGCCATGCAAGTCGCACGCACGGTCGTTCGGATACTGATCGGTT
Organism: Vulcanimicrobiota bacterium; assembly: GCA_963714015.1. GTDB lineage: Bacteria > Vulcanimicrobiota > Vulcanimicrobiia > Vulcanimicrobiales > Vulcanimicrobiaceae > DASRDE01. The sequence goes on from OY970223.1 coordinate 571,054, forward strand.
TACTGTTCGTCTTTGCGGGAGTGATGACGTTCGTCATCGCCCCGCCGCCGCAGCCGGGCTTAGCCGGAACCGTAAGCGAAGCGCTGTACCGTTCGCATTGGTCGTTTTTCGTAGCGTTCGCTCAAATCGCTCTCGGTGCGTTGTTCTTATGGAATCGATACATGCCGATAGCGCTCGTAATACTCTTCGCATTCCTCTACAACAGCCTTGCGTTCCACTTGGGAACTTCGCCGGCATTTGCTCCGGTTCCAATCGTCATCGCGGCGCTGGCAGTTTTCGTGGCGTGGCCGTACCGCGCCGCCTTCGCGCCGTTATTTCGGGCTAAGCCCGAGATGAATCGTTTGGGCTAATCTTTTCCGAAAGCGTAGGATGGGAACGTCACGCTTTCGAGCCGGAGCGAACTGGTAAAGGGTGCGTCGGTGCGATCGTTCGGCGGCGGAGTCCAAACGGCGTCAATCCGGGATATCCACCACGTTTGGTTCGGGGGAAACGGCTCGAACGCGTAATCGATGAGCCCGGACCAGCCGTTTTGGTGCATGGCGTACGTAAGTTTGCGCACGTCGGAAGTCTGCGCGTCGACCCAGACGGCACGCAGAGGATAATAGTCCGGGTCGCCCAGCGGCCTAAGCACCAAGTGGTAACATTCTCGGCCGTCCACCGGCTCCTCACCGGCCGGCGTGACGTCGTAGTGAATCGCATGCACCGATGCAATCGTGCGCAAGTCTGAAACAAACGGATCGATCTGGGTGCTATGCGGATACTGCGCCGCAATGTTGAATCCCAGCGGCGAGCGTCCCGGTCCGACGCAAGCCGGTCCTATCGACGTCGCCGGCTGCGGCGAGTCCGAGTCGAGCTCGCGTGTTTTACACCAGTGGTCCTCGGTGCGCAGCAGCACATGTTCGATTCCGGTCGTGACTTTGCCGCCGGCGTTAACGTGCTTAATCCGCACGTCGAAATCGATGAACGGCGGCAGCCTGCGGCTCTCCCAGGCGCTTTGCGCCTTTTGGAAGATTGCTAACGGTGGAGGCGGTTGGAGCATCTAGTGCTCAAGGAACGATTGCAACAACGCGGGCGGGGAAGCCCGAGCCGCCTTTCGGTTTTGCGAACGTCACCATTACAAGCGCTCCGGCATCCGGGACACGATCCAGATGTGCGAGCATTTCTATTTGATAATGGCCTTGGTGGAGGAGCCAGGACTCCAGTGAATAGTCGTTGTGGGAAGCTGCCACGCCGGGATCCGTGTCGGTCGTCTCGTGTCCAGTCGCGGTGACGTGACGCACTTGGTACAAGTACTTGAGTACCGGCATGCTCCATCCGGGGTAGTGCGCCACACCGTGCGCGTCTTTGTTGGCCATAGCAGCGGCGTTAGGCCAGCGTTTCGACCAGTCGGTTCGCATCGCAACGAAGGCGTCCGCCGGTATAGGACCATGAGCGGACTCCCACGCACGCACGTCTGCCATGGTGAGCGTATAGTCGGAATTGCGCGCAACTTTCCCGTGCACGTCGATGACTACTAACGGCAGCAGCATCTGGCTGGGGTCGATTTGATCCACGGTGCGGCCGCCGGGCGCGAAATGCGCCGGAGCGTCGACGTGCGTTCCCCATTGGCCCACGTGACAGAACTCCTGCGCGAGAAATCCATCGTGCCGGTAAGTGTAGAGCGTCTTCACAGTCTCATCGGGGAAACCGGGCCAGTGCGGAATACCGGGGGCAAACGCGTGCGTCAGGTCGACGAAACGATGCGCGTGCAGCGTGCGGTAAGCTTGCGTCAACGTCGGAGGTGCCTGCGCGGGAGCGCGCAGCGCAGCAGCTCCGTAACCAATTATCGAGCCGGCAAATACGAGAGCCGCTGCTGCCGATAATTTCACGCTGCACCTCCGGAACGAATGCGAACGTAGCCTTGCAGCCGGCGCTTCGCCTTTTTGAAGGCACCGCGGACGGCGAGAACCGGATCTCTGAAGGCCGGCTCCAATTCGCCGTCCTCGCGATTGATGAAGATGTCTTCGCCCGGCACGCTCACTACGATTCGCGCGTGAAACGGCGCGCCGGCACGTTTATGGGCGTGCTCCACGACCACTCGGCAGGCGATGATGTGATGATAATACTTATCCAGCCGCTCCGCCTCACGGGTAATGAGCTGATCGAGCGCTTCAGAGTGCCGTACGTCACGGTACGAGATCTGCACGGGAATAGCCATACGCAAGCGCCTCCGGAGGAGGTTTTCCGCATCTAACTCGCTCGTCCCGCCTCCCCGAGAAGATCTCGCGTTCTCCGGTTTTTCTCGACGAAGGCTCCTGGCTAACGTATCGTTCGCAACGGCGGTCATACTGCATCCGTTCGGATGATCCGTTCGGAGGCTGGCGCGTATATCTCGACAACCGTAGGATGTGTAGGGATGCTCGATCTCGTCTTGTCGGCGCTGTTCATCTCGCCGCAATCAACCGCGTCTCCGACACCCTCACCGGCGCCTTCGCCGGCCGTGGCGGCCGGTTACGACGTCACGCTGTTCGCGCTCGACACGCAAGGGTCGTGGAGTTCGGACTTTTCGAACGCCACGATAAACTTGACGGCTAACGCCGGCAATCTGCATGGCACTGCGAGCGTCGGCGAGTATAACTTCCCCACCGTTGGTTTTCCGATAGCGCAAAGCACTGCGTTTCAGTCGAATACCAACCTCTATTCGGTCGTTCCGGTTGGCTCCGTGTCGTACAGCTTGGGCCCGCACTGGAGCGTCGCGGCCGGTAAGTTCGCGGCGCTGCTCGGCCAAGAGTCGCCTTTTACCTATCAAAACGTCAACATCGAACGCGGTGTGGCTTGGGCAATGGAGCCGACGATAAGCCGCGGCGTGCAGGCAGCGTATACGACCGGTCCGTGGGCGCTCACGCTGCAATACAACGACGCTTACTATTCCGGGCATGACCGAGCCTTTGAAGGCCTGATCGGATGGGCGCCGTCCTCAAGCACTAACGTTCAATTCGCCGCAATACTGCCGAACCAGAACGCAGGTCCAAATCCAACGGTTAGCGTGGGAAACAAGGCCGAGTACGATTTTATGTATACGCGGCAGATCGGCAAGCTGCAGCTCTTGCCGTACGTTCTGCTCGTGAACTCTCCCTCGTCGGCGAAGCTGGGATACGCGCAGGCCCAAAGTGCATGGGCCGGCGCAGCGATCGCGACGTGGACGTTCAATACACCGTTGTCCATTGCGCTGCGCTACGAAACAGCGGCCAACGGCAGCTCCGTCTCAGACAAGCATGGTAACGCGGATCTGATCGGATTCGGTCCGGGCAGCAACGCGCGCACTTTGACGGTTACGCCGGCGCTGCACTTCGGCGATGGCGGAATACTTCGCCTGGAATATTCGACGATTTCACTTTCCTCTTATACACCCGGCTTGGGCTTGGGCCCATTGGGAACGGCCGCAGCGCAAGATCGCATCGGTTTTGAATTCGGAGTAATGCGATGATTCTCGAAATCGCACTGGTCATTGGATCCATAGCCATCTTCGCCCTTTTGGACTACTACGTCGAAGGCTGCGAGCGGGTGTAGCAGATGCATTTTGACGACGTGCTCGGCTTGATCCTGTCGTTGCTGGGGCTTGCGTATCTGATCTTCGCCATGCTTCGGCCGGAAAAGTTTTAAGAGACGCTATGACGATCGCAGGCTGGGCGCAGTGGGCAGTATTCTTTCTGATAATACTGGCGCTCACGAAGCCGCTGGGTTCATACATGGCTCGAGTTTTCCAAGGGGAACGCACGTGGCTTTCCCCGTTGCTGGTACCGCTCGAACGCGTAATCTATCGTTTCGGTGGGGTACGTGAAGACGAGGAGATGACCTGGTACGGCTACGCGCTTTCGATGCTGGCGTTTTCGGCGGTGGGCCTAGCGTGGCTTTACGTGTTGCTGCGCACTCAGCAGTGGCTGCCGCTCAATCCGCAGCACATTCCGAACATGGCGCCGGGCTTGGCGTGGAACACGGCTGCGAGCTTTCTTACCAACACGAATTGGCAGTTCTACAGCGGCGAGAGCGCCATGAGCTACCTCTGTCAGATGGCCGGGCTTGCCTGGCACAACTTCGTCTCCGCCGCTGTGGGTATTGCCATGGCCGTCGCGGTCGTTCGCGGCGTGGTGCGCACTTCTCAGAATACGCTGGGCAATTTTTGGGTCGACCTCACGCGCTGCTGTCTGTACGTTTTGCTTCCGATTTCGATCGCCGGCTGTCTGCTTTTGGTGATGCTGGGAGTCCCGCAGAACTTTCACGCTTACGAAACCGTGAAATCCGTTGAAGGCTTTTCGCAGGCCATCACGGGCGGCCCCATGGCCTCGCAAGAAGTCATCAAAGAGCTCGGCACGAACGGCGGCGGCTTCGTAAACGCCAACTCCGCATCACCGAGCGAGAATCCGACGCCGTTTTCTAATTTTTTCGAGATGATCCTCATTTTCTTGATCGCCGCGGGTCTTACGTTCATGTATGGAAGAATGGCCAAAGATACGCGGCAAGGCTGGGCCATCTTCACCGCAATGGCGATTTTGTTTACGGCTGGTTTTTGCGTTGCTTACGCGGCGGAGTCGGCCGGAAATCCGATCGTTCATCACCTCGGCGTCTCCGGCCCAAATATGGAGGGCAAAGAGTGCCGGTTCGGCATAGCCGGCTCGGCGCTTTTTGCAACGGTGACGACCGATACGTCTTGCGGTGCAGTGAACTCCATGCACGATTCTTTCATGCCGCTCGGCGGCCTCGTACCGCTGGTAAACATGCAGCTGGGCGAAATCGCATTCGGGGGGGTCGGCAGCGGGCTCTACGGCATGATCGTCTTCGTCGTTCTCACGGTGTTCATCGCAGGGCTAATGGTCGGGAGGACCCCCGAGTTTCTCGGCAAGAAAATCGAGCGGCGAGAGGTGCAGTTCGCAATTCTTGCCATACTCGTGACGCCGGTCCTCTCTTTGGTACCGACTGCGATTGCGTTGCTGCGTCCCGAAGGCTTAGCGACGTTGAGCAACAACGGGCCTCACGGTTTTTCTGAAATCTTGTACGCATTCACGTCGACGAATGCGAACAACGGCAGCGCCTTCGCAGGCCTTGGTCCCAATCTGTTTTACAACATCGCCACGGGGACGAATATGTTCTTCGGACGGTTCGCCGCGGCCATTCCTGCGCTGGCGCTCGCCGGTGCGCTGGCCGGAAAGAAAGCTGCCCCGGAAGGGCCTGGGACTTTCACTACCTATTCGCCGATCTTCGTAGCGCTGATGCTGGGCACCATTTTGATCGTCGGAGCTTTGACGTTCTTCCCCGCCGACGCGCTCGGCCCCATTGTCGAACATCTGCTCAATTTGCAAGGCAAGACGTTCTGAACAGGCGTATCCGCGCTACGCGCTGCGCCCGTCACCATCGTCATAAAGATTTCCGCCAAGAAAAGACGTTTTGATATGCTTTCGCAACGCCGGCTGGAGCGCCGCGCCAAAGGCCGTTCGCTGTTTGACTGGGAGATCGTCGGCAGAGCCGCCGTCGACTCGTTCAGAAAACTGGATCCGCGCTGGCAAGCGCGCAATCCGGTCATGTTCGTCGTCGAAATCGGTTCGATCGTAACGTCCGGTTATTTCATCGGAGACCTGCTCACGCATGGGAGTCAGGCCGGTTTCGATTTCGCCATTGCTGCGTGGCTTTGGTTTACCGTCCTCTTTGCAAACTTCGCCGAAGCGGTAGCCGAGGGCCGCGGTAAAGCGCAAGCCGATCACCTGCGTCGCACGAAGTCCGACACTATCGCGAAAAAGCTCGACGGCTACGGAAACATCTTCCCGATTCCCTCGACCGCACTCCGTAAGGGGGATACCGTGCAGGTTGACGCAGGCGAGCTGATCCCTGCGGACGGCGACGTCATCAAAGGCGCCGCTGCCGTGGACGAGTCGGCAATTACAGGCGAATCCGCGCCGGTTATTCGCGAGTCCGGCGGAGATCGCAGCGCTGTAACCGGCGGCACTCGCGTTCTTTCGGACCAAATCGTCGTCAAGGTGACCACTAACCCGGGTGATAGCTTCCTGGATCGAATGATCGCTCTCGTTGAAGGCTCGCAGCGCCGGAAAACTCCGAACGAGATCGCGCTCTCGATTTTGCTCTCGGGCTTGACAATCGTCTTTTTGATCGCGGTTGCCACTTTGGGTCCGTTCTCACTTTACGCCGGCGCGAAGCAGTCGCTCGTCGTACTAATCGCACTTCTGGTCTGTTTGATTCCCACGACCATCGGCGGACTGCTCTCCGCAATAGGCATTGCCGGCATGGATCGAGTCATGCAGCGCAATGTGCTTGCGATGAGCGGACGCGCAGTTGAGGCTGCCGGAGACGTCGACACGCTGCTGCTGGACAAGACCGGAACTATTACGCTGGGCAACCGCCAAGCCGTGGAGATCGTTGCGGCGGGCGGGGATCGATCCCAAGGACGCAACGCGGGTTGCTTTGATGTCGTCGATTCCGGACGAAACGCCCGAAGGCCGTTCAATCGTTGCACTGGCGCAGCGGAGCGGCGTCAATGGCGAAGTGCAATTGCCGCGAGGATCCAATTTCGTACCGTTCAGCGCGTACACGCGGATGAGCGGAGTCGACATGAACGGCACGCAAATCCGCAAAGGGGCTCCGGACGCAGTGCTCAATTGGGTTCGCGAGAACGGCGGCACTCCGGCAACGGAACTGGCGCAGACGGTCGAGCGCATCGCGCGAAGCGGCGGCACGCCGCTCCTTCTGGCGCGCGACAAGGTGGTGCTGGGGGCGATTCATCTCAAAGACATTTTGAAACCCAATATGGCGCAGCGCTTCGATAGGCTGCGCGCAATGGGCATCCGCGCGGTGATGATCACCGGCGACAATCCGCTCACGGCGGCCGCTATAGCCAAAGAGGCCGGGGTGGACGATTTCCTAGCCGAGGCGACGCCGGAAACAAAGATGGATCTCATCAAACGAGAACAGGCCTCAGGGCGGCTCGTGGCCATGACGGGTGACGGAACGAACGATGCGCCGGCGCTCGCGCAAGCCGACGTGGGCGTCGCAATGAACTCCGGAACGCAGGCCGCCAAAGAAGCGGCAAACATGGTCGATCTCGACTCGGACCCCACCAAATTAATCGAGGTCGTCGAGATCGGCAAACAGTTGCTGATGACGCGAGGGGCGCTGACCACGTTCTCGATCGCCAACGACGTCGCCAAATATTTCGCTATTCTTCCGGCGATGTTTGCGACAGCCTATCCCGCTATGAACGTCTTGAACGTCATGCGCCTGAGCACTCCGCAGAGCGCGATTCTCTCCGCCGTCATTTTCAATGCGCTGATTATCGTTGCGCTAATTCCGCTTGCGCTCAGAGGCGTCCGGTACCGGCCTCGGGGCGCCGGCGCCGTGCTGCTGGAGAACGTGATGGTGTACGGCGTGGGAGGCATCATCGTACCGTTCATCGGTATCAAACTCATCGATCTCATTCTCGCCGGTCTGCATCTCACGTAGGATTCGACATGATTAAGTATTTCGGCACGTCGATACGCATGACCATCGTCAGCATAGTTCTTCTAGGCCTCATCTATCCGTTCGTCATGACGGGAATAGCGCAACTGATCTTTCCGAACCAGGCCAACGGCTCACTCGTACGCGTTAACGGACGAGTGGTTGGTTCAGATCTTGTCGGCCAGCTCTGGACGAAGCCTCAGTATTTTCATGGACGTCCTTCAGCGGCCGGAAAAGGCTACGATCCAACGCAGACCGGCGGCACGAACCTCGGCCCGACGTCCAAGAAATTGATCGACGCCACCAAAGCCGCTATCGCACATGTCGAAGAAGAGAATCCGTCACAGAGCGGTCCGCCGCCGATGGATCTGGTAACCTCGAGCGCGAGCGGAATCGATCCGGACATCTCTCCCGAAGGCGCATATTATCAAGCCGCGCGCGTGGCAAAAGCCCGCGGCATTCCGATCGGCCGAGTGGACGCCCTCATTGCAACGCACATGCATGGCCGCACGCTCGGCTTCCTCGGCGAACCGCGAGTCAACGTCATGGACTTGAACCTTTCGCTGGACCGCCTTCGCTGAAATCGCTCGCGCGCGATGCCCAACGGATTTTGGAGAAAGCTCGCTAACGTTAAAGCCGGAATAATCCAGCCGAACCCGAAACGGACGCCATACGCCCGGCGAGGCACCCCCTGAGCGTCTGACGCAGTAAGCCCTCGAAACGTTCTCCACATGCTATTGCACGTTTTGTTCGCCGCGGCGCTGGCCGCCGCGCATCCGCAAATCATGGCGAGCGTACCGTACCGCGGGACGTGTGATTTACGTTGGAACGGATGCCGAGCCGCCGGATCATCCCTCGATTGAGTTCTACGATCCCAAAACGCGCCGCCTCGGAACGCTCGATCGTATCTCGGGTGCGGAATACCGGGCCGCCGAGATGCCGGTGCTCCGGTTCAGCCTTGCAAGACCGGCCGTTCGCGTGCTCGAGAGGCGCGTGACGTTGGGCCACGGTGCCGCACGTTTCGGCGGGTCGCTGTGGTACGCTGCACATGCGCGCCAACGCGCGACCATGGTTTTGATCCAAGGCGCCGATGATTCCACCCGGCTGATGGGCTTTTTGATTCCGTATTTCGTTTCGCGCGGTTTGAACGTGGTAACGTACGATCAGCGAGGTACCGGCGTTTCCGCGGGCAATTGGCGCTACACGGGGCCGGAGTCGAAGGCGGCAGATGTGGTGGCGCTCCTGAACGCGATTAAGGACGACCCGACTGTCGACAGCCGGCGAATCGGCGCGTGGGCCGCGAGTAACGGCGGCTGGGTTGCGCCGATCGTCGCGCACCGCTTTCCGCTCGCGTTTCTGATTCTGAAAAGTGCTCCCAGCGGCACGATTGCCGAAAACGTGCAGTACGAGATCGAGCAGCAGCTTCGCGAAAACGGCCGGTTCACGACGCAGCAGATCGACGACGCGATGGCCTTTGAAGGTACGATTTTCAATGCCCTGCAGAGAAATTCCGGATGGGAGGGCGCAGCGAAAGCACTCGAGGCGGCGCGTTCGCAGCCGTGGTTTTCGTACATGCGCATTCCCCCCGGCTTTACGGCGCCGCCCGTGCCGCCGCTTCTCGCCATGCTTCGGGCCTCGTTGATCTACGATCCCGCGGCAGAGCTGAATAAACTGCGCGTGCCCACGCTGGCGATATTCGGTGCGCTGGACAAGAACGTCGACGCGGAGCGGAGCGCGGCCCGTCTGCGTGCGGCGTTCCGGCAATCCGGGGAGCGCGACCTGACGATCGTTACCTTCCCGAACGCCGGGCACTTTCTCGTTGCGTCCTCCACCGGTTACGAGGACCGGCCGTTGCTTCCGGTGCGCTACGTGGGCTATCCGGAGGAAATGATCCGGTGGCTCTCAGATCGCCATTTCTGCACCGCGAGCGTTACCGCGCAGCAATAAGCCGCAACTACGGAGGACGCGACTCCGCGCACCCTTGTCTGCATTTTGCGGCGATGCAGCGGCCGTAGCTTTTGCTACGGCAAGGATCGCACCGCCGCGTTACTATCGAGCCATGATTGCATCGACGATTACAGATCTCTGGCTCGCATTCTTCGCATTCTGGCTCGCGGCAGGTTTGTACACGCGCCTGACGAGAAAATCGGCGGTCCGCGGCGAGAGCGTGCTAAGCACCGTTTTGCAATGGAGCTTCTACGGAGCCGCCGTGCAATTGGCGCTGTTTACCGACTACGCCGTTTTACAGCGTCCCCTCTTCACCGCGCCGGCTGCCTTCGCGTGGGTCGGGGTCGGTGTCCTCATCGCATCGCTCGGCTCAGCCGTCTGGGCGCGCATCCTGCTCGGCCGAAATTGGAGCGGCACGATTCAACGCGTCGCGGCGCACGTGCTCGTCGTTTCGGGGCCGTACCGGCTCGTTCGTAACCCGATCTACGGCGGAATCCTTGCCGGTTTTTACGGAACCGTCATCGCACACCCAACCATCGGATCCTTGTGCGGATTCTGCGCGCTGCTGGCGTTCTATCTTTGGAAGGTCCCGGCGGAGACAAGGTTTCTGGAGAGCCAGTTCGGCGAGGAGTACCGACAGTACGAACGGTCGACTTGGGCACTCTTTCCGTACGTCTACTGAAGCGACGCGATGCGTGCTAATTTCGACGGGTCCGTCACGGTAAGGTAGCCTCCGCTGCTCGCGACGATCCGCTCCTCGCGGAGCTCGCCCAGCGTGCGCGCGACGCTTTCGCGCAGCGAACCCACCGCGTCCGCCAGTTGCTGCTGCGTGACGCGGGCGCGCAACCCGCCTTCCGATGGCTGGGCGAACGCGAGAATCTGGCGCGCGACGCGCTGACGCAGCGTTGCGAAACTGGCGAATTCGATCTCGGCCACGGCGAGCCGCAGTTCTCGAGCGAGCTGCTCGACAATCAATAGCGCGGCCGACGCGTCGGTCATCATAACCGCACGTACCACATCAGCGTCGACGGCAATAATCCGCGAAGGAATCAGCGTCTGCGCCGACGCTTCGTAAGCGGGGACCATGGCCAGCAAGACGCTGCCGATGAGGTCCGGGCGCTTCGCGTGAGTCAGCGTCACCTCGCGCCCGTTCGGTGCACTGATAAAGACGCGGAGCAGGCCGCCCGCAATAAGCCCGATACGGTGACGATCGCCGCCTGCCAGAATGCGCCCCGCCGGCACGGTCACTAAGCGCGCAGTGCGAGCGATCTCGCGCTGGTGCGCCGCGCTCATGCCGCCTAAAATGCTCTCACGAACAACTGCCCCAATCACGTCGGCGTCGCTGGGCATGCAAAAAACTACGACGCTTGCAGATAGGTTCCCGGCCTACCGTCAGGAACCGGCATACGTCAGTTGGCGTCGGGCGCGTCTTCGCCGGTTTGGGTAAGACGCAATAAAATGAGCAGTTCTCGAGCCCCGGCATCCAGCAGCCGTTTGGCAAAGGGGCCGCGTTCGAGCCAACGGGGATTACGGAGCGCGCCGCCTACCGCAACCGTCGTTTCGGGCCGTTCCCGCGCGATCTGGAGCACTTTCGCCGGCTTGTCTTTTGCCGATTCACAAATCCAGGTGCCGCGATAACTCTCGGTCTCGCGCTGCAGCCGCTCTAGAATTTGGTCGTCCACGGCTTCGCCTTCGCCCGTTACGCAAATGACCGCGAACTCCGTGCCCATACGGCGCGCGATCTTCGAGCAGCGTTGAATGAATGCTGCATCGCTCGAGCGCGGCGCAACCGTCAGCAGGAGGCGCTCGAACGGCGCACGCGAGCGCGCGCGATCGCGAGCCGCTATTGCCTCGCGAACCGCGAGCTCCCGCAATGCGCGCAGATTGTTCACGCGAAAGAAGTTGTTCAACGCAGCGTCGATGCGTTCGGCGGAATAGATCTTGCCTTCACGTAAACGATCGCGCAAAGCTTCGGGCGTGATGTCGATGAGGACGACCTCGTCCGCGAGGGTCAGAATCTCGTCGGGAAGGGTTTCGCGCACGTCGGTCCCCGTTAGGCGCAGCACCGAGTCCGTGAGCGCTTCGAGATGCTGAACGTTCAGCGTTGTCAGGACGTCGATCCCGGCGCGGAGTATTGCCAATACATCCTCGTACCGCTTATGCGCTTGAAAACCGGGAGCGTTGGTATGCGCTAGCTCGTCCACAAGCACGACCTTGGGCTTGCGGGCAATGACCGCGTCACGATCGAGCTCTTCATAACGGATACCGCCGGCGGTGACGCGCTTGCGCGGAATTACGTCCAAACCTTCGATCAGCGCCGCGGTCTCTTTTCGCCCGTGCGTCTCGATATAGCCGGCAACGACGTCGACGTCCTCGCTCCGCAGCTGATGGGCGCGATCGAGCATCGCGTACGTCTTTCCCGATCCCGCGACCGGACCAAGGAACACCGTGAGCTTTCCGTAGCCCGCGCGCGAGCGATCGCCGAAGACGCGCGCAGTGCGTTCTTCTGCCGGAGCCGCAGCGGTCAAGAACGTCTGCCCTATTCCCGCGATGAACAGGTCGCGATCCAACCGCTGATTTGCAAGCCTCCTCGCGAGCGCACTATTCGGCACGGCGACCAGTGAGGCGCGCAACTCGGCAAAGTTCGCCTTGGGATCATTGAAGTCGCCGGAGAGCACTTCACCGTCGAGGTCGTGGGCGATCGGCTCGACGTCCTCTACGGGAATCGCCGGTGGACAATACACGAGAAACTGCAGATCCAGCGCGTGCGCTATCGCGGCGGTTCGTTCGAGGAACGGCTCGATCGGCACGCCCGCAAGCACGAGTGCCGCGGCGCTCGAGACGGTCCCCGCCGAAACGGCGGGTATCGTCAATTCGTCGATCGTGCGCAGCAGCAACTCGCGCAGCACGTACAGCGTGCGATCGCTGAACGCGCCGTCCAATGCGCGCTCCACGTCTTGCGCCCGCACGACTTTGCCGGAACGCAGGCGGCTCTTGAGCAAAGCGGGGGAGACGTCCAGCGCGATAACTTCGTCGGCGGCGCGCAGAAAGGAGCGCGGAACGATCTCACGCACCGGATATCCGAGCGCCGCCTCAGCGACCGGTGCCGCCGTCTCCAAGTGCGCGATGTTGAACGCGCCGAGCACCGAAATTCCCGCATCGCGTAATGCGAGCGCGTCTTGCCAGCGCTTGGGATGAACCGCGCCGGGAAGATTGTCGTGTGCCAGCTCGTCCAGAATGACCGCGTCCGGATGCGCCGCGATCGCGGCCCCAAAGTCGAATTCGGGAAAATGCTTCCCTTCGATCTCCGCCATGCGCTCCGGGATTTGCGGGATGCCGCGCGCAAGCGCCTCCAACTCCGGACGGCCTTTGAAATCGACCCAGCCGATCGCGACCTCTTTACCGCCGGCGCGCATCCGGCGGGCGTCGTCCAGCAAACGCCGAGTCTTACCCGCGCCGGGAGCGCTGGCAATGTACACCAGAAGGCGGGCGCGAACGCGAAGCTCGTCCAAGTATTCCGAGGCTTTACGCTTACGCTGTTCTTCCAGGTCCTCGGATCGACGGGCCATAACTTCACAGTTAAAACATGGATATCAAACGCCTGCCGTTGATACCGGTACTCTGCTACACGCTGCTGCTTATTGCATGGATCGTCGACCTTCTCACGCCGCAGTTGTTCGTAACTGCAATCCTCCTCAACGGCCCGATTGCGCTGAGCGGATTGGCCCTGAGCCGTCGCCTCACGGCTTCGCTCGTGATTGCCGCCGAGATCGCCAACGTCGTAGCGGGTTTCTTCAACGGTCTGCAGGTCCATCAATGGGCGTCCTCGGCGATCGGCGATCGCATTCTGTCGGCGGCGTCGTTTCTGCTGGTGGGCTACCTCACGGCCCGCGCACAAGAATATGCCCGCGACGCGGGCTCGGCGACGGAACGCGAGCGTATCGCCGCCGGCGAGAAGGCTTTGCGCCGGTCGCTCGAAGCCGTTCGCGCGACACTCAACGTCGAGCTCGTTTTGCGCGCGATTGCGCGCGAAGGGCAGCGCCTTTTTGATGCGCAGGAAGCGGTCTTGATCGTCCGTTCTTCATCGCTGGACCTGCCGGATTCGTACCGGATCGGCCGTGAATCGACCGACGTGAAGCTCGGCCGCGCCGCTTTGGATCCCCCGATGGCTTCGATAATCGCGCGAGTAAACGAAGAGGCGCGTCTGATTCGCGAAGGCGAAGGCGATCCCGTCGGCAATATGCTGCTGGATTCGTACCACGCGAAGTCCGCGCTTTGCGTTCGACTGCGCAGTTCGCAGGACGCCGCCGTACTCTTTCTCTTCGCGCCGCAGTATTGGCGCAGCGCGGAACGAATGCTTCAGGCCTTTGCCGAGGGCTGTTCGGTAGCGCTGGATCAGGCGCAACTGTTCATGCAGCTCGGTTATCGCAACGAGCAGGTCGCCGCGCAGCGCGACGCGCTGGAACGCAGCACGCGCGTCATTCGCGATATCGTGTACGCGCTGGCCCACGATTTGCGGACGCCGCTGGTTGCGACCAACCTGACCATGCAGCAGGCGCTCGAAGGAAAGTACGGACAGCTTCCGGAGCAATACCGCGAGATACTGCGCACGACGCTGGCCAGCAACCACGACGTTCGACGACTCGTCGACACACTTTTGCTCGTTGCCCGCTTCGAGTCGGGCGAGACCTCGACGCGTTCCGAGCCGGTACGCTTGGAAGCGCAGGTGGCGCGCGTCCTGGATGAGCTCAAGCCGATTGCGGAAGTGAAAGGCGTGACGCTGCACGCGGACGGCGACCAGGCGACGGTTGACGGAGACGACATCGAACTGCGTCGCGCGATCACGAACCTGACGGCGAACGCCATCGAAGCCACGCCAAAGTCAGGAACGGTCGCAGTTCACGTTTCGCAGGCCGACGGCGAGGTTCGAGTTGCCGTGGAAGACGACGGCTACGGCGTTCCGCCCGAACGGCGCGCGCAACTGTTCGAACGCTTCGGATCGGTCGATCGAACCGCCGGAGCGGGGACCGGCCTAGGATTGTACATCGTTCGCCTCATCGCCCAAAAGTACGGGGGGAACGTATCGTATACGCCACGCGAACCGCGCGGAAGCATTTTCACCATCGCGCTCCCTGCCGGTCAAATCCGATGAACAAGCCCTCGCGCGTCGTCATCGTCGAAGACCATGCGTTGACGCGCGCAGGTCTGCGCACCTCGCTGAGCGCCGACTTTAGCGTAGTCGGCGAGGCCCCGGACGGCGCCTCCGGATACGAGGTCATTCTGCGCGAACGGCCCGACGTCGCTGTCATCGACATCGGGCTGCCGGACGAAGACGGAATCGCATTAACCCAACGCGTGCGCGCGGCGCTGCCGAAGACGCACGTCGTCATCGTGACGATGATCGACTTGGAAGAGCAGGTGATCGCCGCGCTCGCGGCCGGCGCGGACGCCTACTGTCTAAAGAACAGCGAATCCAAACGAATCGTGGATGCCGTGCGGATAGCGGCAGAGGGGGGCGCGTATTTCGATCCCCAGATCGCCCACGTCGTGCTGACGCGGTTTTCTCCGCGCGAAGCGTCCGCGCTCGATTCGCCTCTCACCGAGCGCGAGACGGAGATCTTGCGACTCATTGCCGAGGGCGCCGGCAACTCGGAGATCGCACAGCGCTTATATATGGGACTGGGGACGGTCAAAGGCCACGTCCGCGATATCATGGAAAAACTCTCGGCCGCCGATCGGACGCAAGCCGCGGTCGTTGCGCTGCGTAGAGGATATATCTGAAAGAGTCCGCTTCCAAAAAATTGAAGGCAGGTATAATGCGAAGGACCGGACTCCTCTCGGTTTCACTACTATGATGTCCATAGACGACGAGGCACTGCTTCATCCGCAGCCGGGACACCACTACTGTCAGTCTGTTCGAAGCTGACGCACGGCTGCTTGCACGAAACGCAGCCGCGTTCTTGTCCGGTACGCTGCTTTCAAATCAGCATGCAGTCGTCATTGCGGGCTCGTTCAACTTAACCGCCATCTATCGCGAACTTCAAACGCTCGGCGCCGAACCGCAGAAGGCGTTGCGCGAGTCCCGTCTGCTCCTCATCGACGCGCAGGACATGCTCGATCGATTCATGTCCGCCGGCTACCCCGACGCTCGGCGTTTCGACGCAAGCGTCGGCAACTTGGTACGGTCTATCGCTCGGCGCGGCTCCCAGCTGCGCGCATACGGCGAGATGGTCGGCGTTCTTTGGAGCCGAGGCGAAGACGCTGCAGCGTTACGGCTCGAGCACCTTTGGAACAAGCTGCGCAAAGAAGTGCCGTTCAGCTTGTTTTGCGGCTATCCCATCGACGTCTTCGGCGATCATTTTGAGTCGGGCTCCGTCGACGGCCTGCTGAGCGCGCATACCCATCTGCTGTCGGCCGGGCCCGGTGAATCCGTGCACGCGGCCGTGGCGCGGGCTGTGCAGGAGGTCGTCGGCGACAACGTTTTATCGCCCCCCTCGACCGGCCAAGACCAAGCAACGGCAACCCTGCCGAAGGGGGAGCGGCTTATCCTATGGGTTCGCAAGAATTTGCCGGAGAAGGCGCCGGAAATTCTCGCTTTGGCAAGGACTTATCAGCAAGAACTCTCTGCCGCTTCCTGAGGCTTAACGCTCCTCGGAGTGCAGCAGTACCGGCAGCCGCCTACACGCCGCACGGGCATCCTCGTAAAGCAAAGTCCGGTGAAAGCTCCGTAAAGAAGCGCATTTTCCGCCTATTCCGGCCGTTACTTCAAGCGTTGGGGGAGCCGCGACGGCTACCCCAGAAAGGGGCGCTGACACATGAGCAAACTCGCCGGGCTTTTTCTTTTATTGACCCTTCTGTATGGCTGCGGCGGCGCCGGCTATTTGCCATATGCTCCGCACGCGCTCGACCCGACGCAAATTCAGGCTCTGGTGAGCGACGCGTCCTCGCGTAACGGCGTTCCGCCGGCTTTGGTGAATGCGGTCGTGATGGCGGAGTCCGCCGGAGATCCCTCGGCGATCAGTCCCGCAGGAGCACAAGGCATCATGCAGCTGATGCCCGGCACGTCCCAGTCTTGCGGAATCCAGAATCCCTTCGATGCTCAGCAAAACATGGATTGCGGCACGCGCTACCTGCGCGGGTTGCTGGCGCGATACGACAATAACGTCGAGCTGGCGGTCGCGGCCTACAACGCCGGACCCGGTGCGGTCGACCATTACCGCGGCGTTCCGCCCTTTTCCGAAACGCGCGCGTACGTGGCGCGGGTTCTGACCGCTTACCGGAACTACTAGCCGCAGCGGAAGTATGGCGACAATCAGCGGAGCTCGCTCGGCGCCGGTCGGTTTGCTCCGCAAATTGCGTCTGCCCATCCTCGACTCATATGTGCTCGCCGAGTTCCTGGGGCCGTTCGCATTTGCGTTCCTGGCCTTTTTTCTGTTCTGGGGCTTCAATATTTTCTTCTTGGCGGCGAAGTACATCATCCAGCAGAACGCGCCGTTCTTCTTGGTCATGCGCTTTGTCGCATTCCGCATCCCCCAGTCGATCCCGATGGCTTTTCCCTTCGCCACAATCTTCGCGACGCTGCTGGGCATCGGCCGCCTCATGGCGGACAACGAAATCAACGCCATCCGCACCTCCGGCGTATCCCTGTGGCGGCTCTCGCTGACGCCGTTCATTTTCGGCCTCGTCGTCTTTGGTTTCACGTACACGACCAACGAATACGTCGCCCCTAAGGCGGTCGATCTCTCGACGCGGACGTTCTACCAGATCATTTATCACACTGCCGCGCTTCCGGTGGAACCGCAGTTCTTTCGCAAGGATCCGGATACGGGAAACGTCTTCTTCGTAAGCCAGGTCTTGCCTGATATGAAAACGATGGCGGGCGTGCAGATTTTCAAGCCCGGACGCAGCGGTTATTGGAACGAGACGATCCAAGCCAAGACCGCGCACGTGGAAGGCGCGACGCTGGTAATGACCCAGGCCGTGACCACGTTCTACAACGCCGACGGCTTTATGACCGCTCAGAACACGACGCCCGAGCTGCGCATCGGCCTGCCTCTTGCGGAAAGCGCCGCGCAGTTCATGAGTACCGCCAATAGCGACGCATGGACCATGAACACCAAGCAGCTCACTCAGCAAGTAAACGCTTTGCGCGATCAGGGCGTCGGCGGCGAGGCTCTTGGGAATCTGGAGATAAATCTCGCCGACAAACTCGCGTTTCCGTTCTCAGCAGTGGTCAGCGTGCTCATCGCGCTTCCGATGGCCATACGGTTCGGGAAAAAAGGCCGCGCGATGGGAATGGCTTTGGCCATTGTTGCGTTCTTCGTGTATTACGTCTTGACCGAAGCGGCGTCGGTTTTCGGAAGCACGGGTCACGTTAATCCATACTTCGCATCCTGGCTCCCCAACATCGTCTTCGGTCTGTCCGGCCTCTGGCTGCTCTGGAGCGACGAACACTGAAAAAACGCGCGCTGCTGTGCTTGATCGCTTTCATCGGAAGCATCACGCCCACGTTTGCGTCATCGTCGACGCCGCGCTGGGACGATCCCGACTCTCAGCGCGTGATGCAGCTGCTCAACGGACAAAGCTGCGCGGTGCGCCTTGGGGACGATTCTCAGAATTCGCAGGAAGTCGCGCGCGTTCAGTTTACGCCGACGCCGTTTCCAACGTTTACTCCGGTTCCGACGCCCACGCCCTTTGGTTCCACGCCGACACCTTCCCCGTCCCCGTCGTTCCCGCCGTTCGGACAGCCGTTCCCGCCGAACGGGAGCCCATACGCCACGCCGTTTCCGCGCGGAACGGGGGTAACGCCGCCGCCCGTTCCGACACCAACACCGATGGTGCAGGGCACCCCGGGGCCGGTCTATCTCACCCGCTCCTCCGCCCCGCCGTCGATTGCGCCGGCGAACCCGTTCGGCACGCCCGCGCCGGGCCCGACGCCCAGCGCCGTTCCTACCCTCCCGCCGGGGCATATCGCCGTCATCGCCGACAAAGTCAGCGGCAGCACCAAGAACGGCGTTCCGGGTGATGCGACCGGAAACGTGCATGTGTTCTATTCGAACGAAGTGCTCGTCGGCGATCGGGCGCATTATGACGGCGTGAAGACGATCACGGTGACCGGGCATCCGTACATCCTCAACCAAGCGAAAGATTCCGTCTTGTACGCGGACCAGATCGTCTTCGATCTCGTCGCCGAAAAGGCATATTTGTACAAAGGCCGCGGGGAGAGCACGCAAGGCGTGCAGACCGGACTCGTCTACTATAGCGCCGTCGACATGCACACGGACCAACACGGCGTGGCGCACGGCGACTATACCAGCCTCACGACGTGCGATAATCCGCGTGCCGGTTATCACGTCACAGGAAAAACGATCGACGTCTACCCCGGCGACAAGATCGTCATAACCAAGGCGATCATGTGGCTTGGCGCCGCAGCGGTGTTCTTTCTGCCGCGGGTGGTCATTCCGCTGCGCACGGTGAGCGATCAGCGACAGAAGCCGCAGCTGTTCCCCGACATGGGCTACAACGATCTGCAAGGCTACTACATTCGAACCAAGCTGGGTTTCGGCAAAGACCAATACTATTACGGAACTTACGACGTCGAGTTTTACAGCCGGCAAGGATTGACGCTGGGCTACAGCGGTCAGATTACCAAGAAGAACGGCAGGCGCGTCACGCAGATCACCGTTCAGCGCGTCGAGAACCACTTGCCCGGCGCCAGCAATACGACGAATGCGCAGCTCCAGGATCAAGAAAACTTCTCGCAGACGCTCCGCGGGCAACTGGGGTTCAACTACCAAGGCTCCTATGGGCCATACACGAGTTTTCCGCCGCAAGAGCAGTACTCGACGCAGGTTGCCCACGACACCGCCAAGGACTCACAGTCCTACACGTTCAGCCGCAGTGCGGTTTCGGGGCAGTCTACGAACGATAACTACGGATTTACGGACACGCGCACGTTTGAAACGGATCTCCAGAACGATTTCAGCGTGGCGCTCACGCACAGCAACACGTACGGAACGTTCACGTCATCGAACGCGACCGCAACCTACAGCGATCTGCTGCATTGGGCCAGCCGCGGCGCGGACTACGAGCTGGACTTCGACAAGACGCTTGCGGCCACACCGTACGGTTTGAACAAAGAACCCGAACTGACGATTCGGCCGCAAGAATTCTTTCCGCATCTCAGCTTTCCAATCGCTCCCACGTTTACCGTGGGCGAGTACAACGAACCCGCCACGCCCGAGACGACGCAGCGCGCCGATCTGGCGTTCGACGTGGGACCGGCGCTCTACAACATCTACGGCAACGACCTGAGCGCCACGCTGAACGTCGACCAGTTCTTATACGGCACCGGCGACGAGAAGGCGAGCATTCAGCAGACGCTCGATCTGACCTCGCCCATCGGACGCCACATGGTCAATAACGTCACGTACGACGAGGAGAACTTCAACGGTCCGGGCACTGTGCCGTTCTCCACGATCGATCTCCAGGACACGCCCAACACGAAGACCGCAAACGACATCCTACGCATCTTCAACGGCGACGTGTACGATCTCTCGCTCAGTTATTCCACGCTCTTCGAGCCGCAGGCCCAGCCGATCTCATACGTTCTGACGACTCGCCCCTCGCCGCGATCGTATGCGACCATCAGCGGCACGTTCAATCCCGGACCGGGCAACGGCTTTTACACGACCAACTTTCAAACGATAACGCCCTTCGGGCGCGACTCCTGGATCAATTTCGCCGGCGACTTCAACTGGAAAGAAGACGGACGGATTGAAAACAAGAGCATCTTTTACAGCCACATCATCGGCGGCTGTTATGAGTTTCAGCTCCAGTACAACCAGAGCGCCAGCACGGTCAACCTGGCCGTGTTCATCCTCGCATTTCCTACGCAGGCAGCGGAATTCCAGCTGAACTCCTCCGGCACGGTGCTTCCCTCGAGTTTCAACGGCATTTAGCAGACTCTAAAACGGGACACCGCTCGATGGAGCAGAAATAGCGGGGTCCGGGATCACTGATGAAAGGACGAGCTATGAAAAGCCGCCCCATTTTCTTACTTTTGGGATTCGTGCTGGCGCTCTCGGCATGCGGCAGCGGTACGGCCGGAGTCTCTCCGGCGTTTTCCGGTTCTAACCAGACTTGCGTCGCAAAATGCGGCCCCCTCGGGCGTGCCGGACTCTCCTCGGGTGGAGTACTGCAAGTCGACGCACGGCACG
The DNA here is from genome assembly GCA_963714015.1 of Vulcanimicrobiota bacterium. GTDB lineage: Bacteria > Vulcanimicrobiota > Vulcanimicrobiia > Vulcanimicrobiales > Vulcanimicrobiaceae > DASRDE01. Next base: position 591,702 of record OY970223.1, read on the forward strand.
GTTCAGATGCGCGAAGCCGAATACGGCACGAACGGCAGCAATCCGCTGCCTCTGGCGAATTACGAAACATTCTGCCGCTACACGGCCAAAGCCGACGGATCGCGCATCTACATCAATGCCTATTCACTCTACACGAGTCAGCCCACTCTGGCAGTCCTGGCATATCTGGCGAAAGTTCCGAACGGCAGCTGCGAGGGTAATCCGGCTTCGTGTTACTGCACGCTGCTCGGCGGAAGCGATCAGTTCGGTGGCACGACGGGTGCCGGAGGCGGCTGGGTTTACAAGACGAGCGTCGATCCCGTCCTAGAAGCCTGCATCTTTCCCGACATGTCGTCGATCGACTCGTGGGGCTTGATCTATCACGCCAACAACATCATTCGGGGCATCGACCTCTCGAAGGTCATCAATTACAAGGGGCCCCCGATGCGGAGCTGAGTCTACTGCACGTCGCACGGCGGGTGACCGCAGCCGCAAACCTCCATTTCGATGCCGTTTTCGTCCGAGTCTTTGCATGCGCTGCTGCAGTACTCTTCCGTTTCGATCTCCGCGGTAAGCACGCAGTTGCATAGGTCGTGGGCGCACTCGATGCTCTGTTGCATGTTTGCTCCTTACCCAGGCTACGGATTATTGATGACTTGGCCGCCTTCTATTTGCGCGCTCTGCGATGACACGCTCGGCCACCCGCCCTGCGCCGTCCACGTGCAGTTCGTTACGGACGTAAAGCTGTAGCACGTAGTGGAGGTGCCGACGTCCACGAGAAAACTGAACGTGCTTTTGTCCTGAGGACCTTGAAGGCCCGGCGCATCGACGATCGTTCCGGTCGTAGGCGAAACGGTCCACCAATTGATCGCCCAAAGCGTACTGGATCCGCAGGGAGAGCCGCCGCCCGGCGAAGCCGAAGCGGTCGGAGATGAGGACGGCGTCGTACTGGGCGACGACGTGGCGGTGCCGGTCGGACAGGTGGTCGGGGTCGGTGTCGGCGTCGCGACCGACGACGGCGGCTGGACGAGCACCGCCCGATTGATCGTCAGACAAAATTGCGTGCCCTGCTGATTGCAATTGGTATTTAATACGACGTCCTGCGGGGAATAGCCGATCGGCGGCAACTGCACGCGAATCGTATGATTTCCGGTACCGATTGCACTGCCGTACGGGTAAATCGTTACGCTGGGCTGCGCGCCGTTCTGGCTGGATACGATGATTTCAAAGTCGATGTTTTGATAATTGTAGACTTGCGACGCGTAAAACGGTTCCGGCTCCTGGCCCTCTTGATTGACCACGATCATGTAGACGTTGTTGGTAAAGTCCAGCTGGCCTTGCGTCGTGAAATTGATCTGCAAAGTACCGAGCTGGCTTGCCCGGTCGGGCGTAACTTGCCGTCCGCACGATGCGAGCGTTAGCGAGAGCGCAACGAGCGCCAGGATGATTCTACGCAGCATAGGTCCTCCAGGGCCGGTTTTTGCTTTTACCGCGGGCACAGACTCTCCGCTCGAGATTGTGGACGACGAGCTTGGGAATGACCTTGGGTTCGCCCGCTCCGTGCGCCCCCGCGCCGGTCAACGATCGAAGAACTAGGACGTGAGGCGTCTTGGTTAAATCTAACCGGCCTTGAGTATACCGGCCGAACGTTCCCAAAATCATCTTGCGTAAAGTCCTCGTCTCTGCGCGCGCCGTCGAATTGACAGTAGCCATGCTCAGTGCCGTAGCACTGGCTTTGGCGTTCCCTAAAGCGGGACAAGCGTGGCTCGCTCCGCTCGGTGCCGCAGGCCTCTTTTGGACCTGGCGGTCCCCTTCATGGAAACGCGCGTTCTTTACCGGATGGTTCGCCGGCGCCGTTTTTTTTGGAATCAACCTGTCGTGGATAACCTATACCGTCGGCAGCTACGTCGGCGCGCTGGCGTTCGCGGTCGTCATGATTCCCGCCCTCGTGGAGGGGCTGGCGTTCGCGCTGACGGCTGTGGCTTTTCGCGGCGCACTATTGGTCGCTCCGCAATGGCTCGCGCCCGCAGCGGGCGCAGCGGCTTTCGGCGTTTTCGAGTGGTTGCGATCGATCGGGATAACCGGCCTGCCGTTCGCGCAAATCGGTTATTCTCAAACCTCGACGCCGCTCGCCGTCTTCGCGGCGTACATCGGTTGTTTCGGCGTGACGTTCGTCGTCATGCTCATCGGCGGATACGTCGCTCATGCGGTGGTGACGCGGCGGCCCGGAGCGCTTGCCGTAGTCGTGCTGATCGTCGCCGCAAGTTGGGGCGTATGTTTTGCCGATTGGCCGGCGCGTCATACGCCGGCGCCGTTTATGCGCGTCGCAGCGGTGCAGGGCAACATCGCGCAATCGATCAAGTGGAATCCGCAGACGCTGCCGAGGAGTGTGTCGCGTTACACCGCTCTGACGGAAAAACTGGCGCCCTTTCATCCGTCGCTCATCGTATGGCCGGAAACGGTCGTGACGACGGATCTCAACGACAACGAATTCACTGCCGTCATTCCGCGGCTACGCAAGCAGATTCCCCGCGATTCGTCGCTCAGTTCGCAATTCGCGCGGCTGGCGCACCGCATGAATGCAACGCTCGTCGTCGGCAGCGTCGATATTCACTACGGACCCGAGAATCTTCGCGAGTACAACGCGCTTTACACGTACGGGCCCGCCGGTGTGCTCGAAAACATCTATGACAAGCGTCAGCTCGTGCCGTTCGTCGAGAGTCTCCCTGCTCCGCGGTTTTGGTCCTGGCTGCCGCACGCCGATCTGATTAGCCGGCTGGGTCACGGCATGGTTCCGGCCGTCATTCCGGCCGGACCTCTGGAATTTGCGCCGCTGATTTGCTGGGAATCCGCGTTTCCGGACATCATCCATTCTCAGTTGCAAAACGGGGCTCAGTTCCTCGTCATCTCCACTGACGACGCATGGTTCGGTGAGACGTCGGGAACGTATCAGCATGCACAGATCGCGCAGATGCGCGCCATCGAGTCGGGCGAGTGGGTGCTTCAATCGGCGTCCACGGGGATCAGCGGAATCATCTCGCCCGCAGGTGATTGGACGGAGTCGCTCGGCGTCGAACGCGAGGGTATCGTCGCCGGCAACGTGGGTTTTCCCGCCGGTTCGCTGTTTGCGCGCATCGGTCCGAATCCCGTCATCTTCGGCTTCGTCGTGTTATACGGATTGGTGTTGATAGGCGGGTGGGCGCTGCGGCCGAGTGATAATGCGGCGAATTAATTGGCGCAAGGCGGCATGGATTACCGGCGGCGTGCTGCTCGTTTGGCTGATCGTCGGGATTATTTTAGCGGGCAACGAGCCGGGCGGAATACCACCCGGATCGGCGCCGATCACGCTGCGCGGCGGCCGCGTCACCGGCAACCGCATCAGCACGCGCAGCTGGTCGTTCCAATATACGAAGGCGCAGACCACGCCGGACGGGACGTTCGCTACGATCGACGGAGTAAAGAACGGCATTTTGTACAAGAAGGGAAAACCGTACTTGAGGATCTCCGCGCAGCACGTGTCCCTCAATACGCAAACGCTCGATTTCACCGCGATCGGCGACGTTCACGTCTCGTCGATCAATCCGAATGACGGAATTCCCAAATCGTTCGACACCGATCTCGTCCAGTGGGGCAACAGCAGCAAACTGCTGCAGCTCACTCATCCCAGTATCGTGCATACCGGAAACGAGATATTGCGCGTCGCCACCATCACCGTCGACTTCAACACGAACGACGTGCATATGGGCAAGGTGCAAGGTTCGGTAGAGGCTCCGCTGCAGTGAAACGAATCCTCTGGTGCACGCTCGCGGCTGCCGCTATGGCCTGGTCGGGATGTGCTAAGAAGAGCCCGCAGAGTGCGCCGACGCGGTCCCCGCGTCCGATTGCGACGCTGCTCATTGAATCAAAGGGCATCACCATGCCGTTTAGGCTCGCGGTGCGCTCGCTCAGATTCCGGCCGTTCCTGCCGCGGGCGACCATCCTGGAAACAGCGGTTATCCCGCCGCTCAACGTCGACCGGCAAAAGAGCCACGGCATTGCGTTCGAGTATGCCTCGGCAAACAGCGTCCTACTGCTCTCCGAGTGGCCGAGAGCGGGCGCGAACCTGACGTGGGCCGACGCCGGCGGCACGCCTTGCGCACCCAGCGCCTATAAGGCCGGCAGTGTTATCTGGACGACTCACACGGGGCTTGTGATGACTCTGCAGCCGGATGGTGCTGTGGAACCCTCGAGCGTTCAGCGCGAGGCGCGCCGCTTGATTGCAAGCGGCGCCTGCGGAAAACCGGGCTAGGACTTCTCCTCGCCGGCTTCCGCACCCAGCTGCTTCTTCGCCTCAGCGATCAGCTTTTTGACTTTCTGACCGCCCTTGTGGCCGATTTCCTCGTAGAAGTCGGCCCCGTATTTTTCCTTGACCACCTTACCGCCTTTTTGGCCGATGCTCTCGTAGAACTCGACACCGTGGCGCTGACGGGTGGCCTGCCCTCCCTTGCGACCTATCTCCTCGTAAAAGCCCGAGCCATAGCGGTCTCGGACGGTGTTCCCGCCCTTTTTGCCGGCCTCACGCACCGACATTTCGCCACCCGGCTGCTTGTCGTCCGGCTCGCCTTTGGTGGGTTTTGCCATGAAGTTGTCCCCGGAAAAAGCTTAGTTTGAAAAGTCTAGTTACTCTTGCGTTTTAGCTTCTGGCCGCCCTTTTGGCCGATGACCTCGTAAAACGAGGGACCGTACTTTTCCTTGGTCGCCTCGCCGCCCTTGCGGCCGATCGCCTCGTAGAATTCGGTTCCGTATTTCGCCTTAACGCGCTCTCCACCGCGTTTTCCGGCTTCACGGACCGTCATACCCCCGCCGGGGCCGTTTTGGGGTTCTTGCATCGCCATGCTGGTTTCGCACCTCAAAGTGAGAAATGGTCGTCGAGTAAATACCCACTCGACCGCCTGTTAAACGAAGCAGCAGACAGGACTATTGCTCAGTGCTATCGACGGTGCTCCGGAACGCCGCAATACTCGACGGAACCGGGCGAACAGCTTATACCACAGATGTCGGGCTTTCAGGCGATCGAATTGCACTGATCGGCGATCTCTCCGATCGTGAAGCCGTCGAAAACATCGACTGCAGCGGAAAAACATTGGCGCCCGGATTCATCGACGTCCACTCTCACAGCGACGAGCTCTGGCTGACGCTGCCGCGTTGCGACGGAAAAATTGCGCAGGGCGTCACCACCGAGATCGGCGGCAACTGCGGAACGTCGGTCGCACCCGTGCGGGACAGCTCCGCACAGTGGAAATCCCTGGACGAATTTTTCGGGATCGTCGAACGGAACGGTGTGGCGCTGAACGTCGCGACCCTTGCCGGATTGGGAAGCACGCGCCGCGCCGTGGCCGGCGATTCCGAGCACCGTTTGGAAAAGACCGAACTTGCCGCGCAAGCGAATCTCGTCCGCGAACTCTGCGAACAGGGCGCGCTCGGCGTATCGAGCGGCCTCATCTACCCGCCCTCGAGCTATGCGGATACCGCGGAGCTGGCGGCTATGGCCGCCGCCGCGCGCCAAGCCGGGGCGCCGCGCTACGCCTCGCACCTGCGTGACGAGGGCGACGGCGTCATCGACGCGGTCGAGGAGGCTCTCGAGATCGGACGCCAAGCCGAAGTCATCGTCGAGTGTTCGCATCACAAAGCCGCCGGCAAACGCAATTGGGGCAAGGTACATGCGACGCTGCAGCTGATCGAAGCAGCGCGAAGCCGCGGCTTGGAAGTCTATTGTGACGTGTATCCCTACGTTGCAAGCTGGACGGATCTGGCGACGCTCCTTCCGCCCCAAGCACGGTTCGGCGGACTGGATGCAACGCTCGAGCGGCTGGCCGATCCGCCGAGCGCCGAGGCGATCGCGCTGTATCTGAATCTGCGCAACGCCGATTGCTGGCACGACGTGATGATTACGGACGCCGGAAGTGAGAAGAACAGCGCGCTCGCCGGCCTGCGGCTTGACGAAATCGGCCGCCGCGTGCGGTTGACGCCGGCGCGCGCGGTCATCCGGCTGCTGCTGGAGGAGCGGCTCGAGGTGGGCGCGGTGTTCTTCACGATGAACGAAGAAGACGTCGCGACAGTGCTTTCAGCGGGGTTTTGCTGCGTCGGCAGCGATGCGTCGGTCCGCGCCCTCCAAGGACCGACTGCTCGAGGCGTGCCCCACCCGCGCACGTTCGGCACCTTCCCCCGAATCTTCGGACGATTCGTTCGTCAGCGGCGCACGCTGGATTTGCCGGAAGCGGTTCGGCGCATGACCTCGCTGCCTGCGTCGATCTTCGGCCTGCAAGATCGCGGCATCGTCGCGGCAGATAAGTTTGCGGATTTGGTCGTCTTCGACGCGGAGCGCGTTCGCGATACGGCGACGTACGAGGCGCCGTACAGTCTTCCCACCGGAATAGAGCACGTCTTCGTGAACGGGCGCGCGGTCCTGCGCAACGGTTCCTTCACCGCCGATCGGCCGGGACGCGTCCTGCGCGGCGGCAAGTAACGCGAAAGCGTCGAACGGAAAGCAGCATGTACGTACCGCCGCACTTTTCAGAAACCGATCCCGCTCGCATCCTCGGCTTCATAAAAGCGCGGCCGTTCGGTTTACTGATCTCCATTATCGATGAGAAACCGTTTGCGACCCACGTGCCGTTCGTGGTTCTGAACGAAGGCAGCGATCTCGTCCTGGGCGCGCACGTCGCCCGCGCGAACGCACAGTGGCGCTCGATTCAGAATGCTGCCGTGCTGGCCGTTTTTGAAGGCGCGCACGCGCACGTCTCGGCCGCGTGGTACGAACATCCCGAGAAGACCGTACCCACATGGAACTACGCTGCCGTGCATTGCTCGGGGCGGGCCGAAACGGCGAGCGTGGACGAAACGCGCGCAATCTTGGATCGGCTCGTGAACGAAAACGAAGGTCCTGCCGGATGGACGATGCAGACGGCGCCGCAAGCGTACATCGAACAGATGCTTCAGGCAATCGTGGGAATTCGCATCGCGGTCGAGCGGGTCGACGCTCAGTTCAAATATAGTCAAAACCGGACCGAGTACGATCGTGCTCGCGTGATGGCGCATTTGGCGGATTCAAGTAATCCGGAAGCGCGCGCGCTGGCCCGCGACATGCGGGCGTACTACGTTCCCGAACCGCCGCCCGCGTGAAAGACGTACTTGACGATGAGGCGATGAAGCGTCTGCACTGCGGCGGGCGTTCCATACTCCAAGTAGAGCAAGTCCTGGTTCGGAAAACGCTTCTGGTAGAGCAGCGAGAAGTTGGTGCCGGGGAGCGCAAATCCACCCGTTCCGTTGATCGATCGCAGCGCGATGCCGATCGACGAATCGTGACCGAACGAGCGCGAGACCGTTAGCCGGCGCAGCCACTGCGAATTGAAGATCGGTCCGCCGGCACTCGTCCGTTCGATATTGCCGTCGTATTCGATTGCGGCGTCGTACGCGCCGAACACGCGGGTAGCGCCCGCATTGGTCTGCTGGACGTAAAATCCTGAGAACGGCCCCCACGTGTAGCCGAGCGTGACGGGCTGCGGCGTAGACTCGCGGTAGCCCAGCTGAATCTGCCGCCGGTTGAACGAGTCGATGACGCCCGGCGCGACCTGCAGTTCGCTTGGGCCGAAGAAACCTTGCAGCGAGACCAAATCGCGAAACTGCAGATTGTAGAATGCGTTGATATCGGCTTCGTGCACGCTGCCGTCCGTGGCCAAATACCGATCGCTCGTAACGCTGGCGGTGTACGAGAGAACCGGGCTGCGCGCCGATCCCGTGCCGTTGTATCCGGCCGTCAGCGCCGGGCCGCGCGCATCGTTGATTGCGGTGTAGCCGTCGATCGGACCGTATCCGGGTGACGTATCGCGATAGAATGCCGCCAAATTGAAATGCTGGTTGTGCAGCCCCTCGGTGACGTTGAAGTCGTGCGCCGCGCCTGTGAGCGTGTTGCTCTCGCTCGCAAACTCAACCTGCGTAGTCTCCCCCGAATGCGGATTGATGCGCGCGAGGCCGTAGCCGCCGGTCTCGTCCCGGACCCCGTCGTGATTCGCGACGACGTCTTCAGTGCTTACGCCCGCATCGCCGTTGGGCGTGGTAAACGCATATCCGAGCGCGTCGTCATCCAAGCCCGGGCCCACCACGTTCAACAAGCCCACCGCGTTCTGGCCGGCCGTGCCTTCGACTTTGAGACCGCGATTGAATATTCCGATCGACGGCGTGTAGAACATCGAGCTTCCGCCAAAGGCACCGATCTGCGGAACGGCATTGATGTACTGCGCGCCTTGGGAGAAAAACGGCCGGTACTCTTGGTAGGCCTTCTGGAATTCCTGCGGCTGAATCGAGGTCTGATCTTCTTCGACGTTCGAAAAATCCGGATTCAGCGTGCCTACGAACGCCAGCGTATTCGTAAATGGATACGTTACGTCCAGGCCCGCCACACGAGGAGACTGCTGCTGAAACTCGCCGATCCCGTTTTGAAAAACGTTGCGCTGAGATCCGGCGCTCTCGAGAACGAAGGCGTCGGCCTGCGGTTTGGGTCTGGCGGCGGAAGCAATGCGTATCTGCGTCAGCCACGGCCAAAATTGCACGGACGTCGTGTTCTGCATCACCGGCTGGTACGCCCAAGTGTAATCCACGTTTCGCGCCGCAATGAATCGTTCAAAGTTGAACCGCCACTGTTGGACGGGTGCGGCTTGCGCCCGGATGTCGCTGAGCGGAATGACCATCATGACGTCGTAGTCTCCGCTGCGTCCGACGCTCGCGAGCGACTGCCACGGCGGAGCGTACCGTGTGTTCTCGGACGAGGACTCGTCGTGAATCCCGATGGGATTGACGCGGAACGTGTAGGTGCGCGACCCGTTGCCGGACGTATCGATGTCGAAGCTGACGTGGTCGTCGCTGCCGACTCCTGCGTGATCGATGCGCTGCGCGGCGGTTATCGGAACGCCGCCTTGCGCGCAGTGAAACGCGACGTACAGATTCGTGTCGTCGTACAGGAAGTACGCCGTCGTCGCGTATTCGGCGGCGCGGCGATTGCTGAAGTCGATGAAGTCCCGCGCGGTGAGCGCCCGCTGCCACACCGGCGCGGTTGCAACGGCACTGAGCGGCGGCGGCGAAGAGGTCTTGACGGCCGGAAAGTGACCGGCCGAGGAAACGAACGCGAGCGCTGCAGCGGGAGCAAAGAAAAAGCCGGCGGCCCCGGCAAAACGCAGTCCGCGCCATGCTTTACACGGCATCAATTTGGCACTCTTCAAGGCGACTCCATGCTGCTTATCGCTATACTACTCCGGCGCGTGACTGAGCGCTATGCGTTACCACAGGGTGTGCCAAGCAGCCCGAGGGTCGCGCGGGCGGCGAGAGAACGCGTTTAGGGTTCTGGGCGGCGGTGGAATACTGAGAGAGTCAAGACAAGACAGAGGTTTAGTCCAATGGCTTAGCTCTGGAATGAAGGACCGGTCATGCCGGTCCTTCATGCACTCCTCGGCTTATTCACTTGGGCCGCAATAGTATCGTAGACGCCGCGCGTTCGCGCTCTGAGATGGGCAAGGTCGCCGTCGTTCTCGATGCAATACGTTGCGCGCAGGCGCGCTTGATCCGGCGGAATTTGTGCCGCGATACGGGCGCGCACTTGAGAGTCGCTCATTCGATCCCGTTTGACGACGCGTGCGATGCGCGCCTCTTCCGGGGCGATAACCACGATGGAGGCGTCGACGCGCTGGTCGTAACCCGTTTCGAACAGCAGCGGAACCACGTGGACGATCAGCTGCTCGGCACGCGCGTAGCGCTCGGCGTCTTCCGCCAAACGCCGGACGTGCGGATGAACGATCGCATTTAGGCGGTCTCGCGCAGTCGGATCGTGAAAGACGATTTCGGCGAGCGCCGCGCGATCGAGCCAGTCGTCGCGCACAACCCGCGGCCATACACGGGCGATCTGCCGCAAACCATCACTGCCGGGCGCAACCGCTTCGCGCGCCAGTTTGTCCGTGTCGATGATGTAGGCACCCAGTGATTCGAGGATCCGCGCGACCTCGCTCTTCCCCGATCCGATGCCCCCGGTAAGTCCGACTCTCATAAAGAAAGAGTGCCACCGCTTCGACGCGGCGGCACTCTTTACTTGTGACGGGGATGCCGTTTATTCGGCGGGCGCCGGCAACTCGTCGGCAATCGTGCCCACGCCTTCTTCGTCGACGACGTATTTCTCGATCTCCTCGGGCGGAATATCCGCAACGTGCTGGATCGAGGCCGTGATGCGACGCGTCGAGTGGTTGATCGTCAGCAGCGTCACTTCCACTTCTTGTCCGGGGCTGAACTGGGCACCCGGATCGAACTCGCCCTTGGGCACCATCGCAAGCACGCCGGGAACGATCTCGACGAGGAGATAGTTCGGCGTGACTTTCACGATTTGAGCCGTGAGTTTGTTCGTTTCGTAGAGCTTGTCCGCATGCTGATCCCAAGGATCCGGAAGCGTGTGTTTGAGCGACAAGCTGACCTTTTTGGCTTCGGCGTCGAATTTCATGATCTCGACGTTGACGACGTCGCCGATCTTGACGACTTCGGACGGATGCTTGATTCGCGCGTAGCTCAGTTCGCTGTTGTGAATCAATCCGTCGATGCCGCCCAAGTCCACGAAAGCCCCGAACTCGGCAAGACGCACGACGACGCCCTCGCGAATTTGGCCCACCTCGAGCGTGCCCAACAGTTCTTGCTTCTTGGCGTTGAGCTCTTCTTCGAGAACCAGACGCTGAGAAAGCACGACGCGATGGCGCTTGTGATCCAGATCGATGACCTTCAGGCGAAGCCGCTTACCGATCAGTTCGTCCAGATTGCCCACCGGCTGCCGGCGTATCTGCGAGGCAGGAACGAATCCGCGCATGCCAAGGTCGACAAGCACGCCGCCTTTGACGACCTGCGTGACGGTTGCTTCGATCACTTCGTCGCGATCGTGCGCTTCGATGACCTTCTCCCAAGTTTTGAGCGCGCGCGCCCGCCGCTCGGACAGGAACAGCGTACCGTCTTGATCGTCGATGCGATGGATCATCACCTCGAGCGTATCGTTGACTTTGAGATCTTTGGGTTCGATCGCGAGGGAGAGCTCGCGGAAGGGCAAAACGCCTTCCGACTTGCCGCCGATGTCTACCAGCAGTTCGTCCTGGTACTTGGCAACGATGAGGCCGTTGAGGACTTGGCCTTCGTCGAGGACTTTGAGGGATTCTTCGTAGAGGCGCTGCTCGAGTGCAAGTTGATCTTCTTCTTCGTGTTGCACCGGAGCGATGTCAGTCGTAGAGATTGTGTATTTCCTACCTTAATTTAAAATTTTTATTTTTGACAGTTGCGGCACCACCAGGTCCCGCGCCCGGCGACGACCGTTCGCACGATCCCGCCTTTGCAACGCGGACATTTCCGGCCCGCTTTTCCGTACACCGAAAGCACGTTCTGAAACCCGCCCTTCATGCCTTCGGAATCCACGTAATCGTCGATACTGCTGCCGCGCAGCGCTACTGCGCGATTTAAAACCTCGACGACCGCGTGATGCAGACGGCGAATGGCCGGCTTACTGAGGGATTTCGCTGGTTTTCCAGGACGTATCCCGGCTTTCCAAAGCGCTTCGCAAGCATAGATGTTACCTATACCCGCAACGCGCCGCTGATCGAGGAGCAAGACCTTGATCGGCGTCGTCCGCCCCGAAAGCATACCGATAAAGCCGTCCGGAGTAAAGTCCCCGGAAAGGGGCTCCGTGCCGAGAGCGGCATCCCAGGCCTCCTCCGCCTCCACCAGACGCATGCGTCCGAACTGCCGCACATCCGCGAAAACCAGACGGCTTTTGTCGCTTAGCTCAAGCGTGATATACCCATAAGGGTACGGCGGATCGCTTGGCCCAAGCACCACGAGGCGGCCGGTCATACGTAAACCGGTGACCAATTTACGCCCGGAATGCAGCCGGATAACCGCATACTTTCCGCGGCGATCTACCGCTTCGATGCGCTCGCCGGTGACGGCTCGCTCGAAGTCCACACCGGCGGGCGAGACGGCCATCTTCTTTAATAACACGTGAACCGCGCAAATGGTTGTGCCGGGAAGCGTCCGCCGAAGGCCGCGAACGATCGTTTCCACTTCGGGCAACTCCGGCATACCTTATTAGGACTGCTCCGTCATTTCGGCAAGTTTCGCACGCGGGCGCCCTGCCGGAGGCCGTCTTTGGCGGCCTCGCCCGCAGCAAGCTCGATCACGTACTTCGCGTTTCCTTGTTCTCGCGGTATCGCATCATCGGTCATCGTCTGCGGAACTACGGAGACGTTTGCGAAAACTTTGCGCACGATGCCGTTTTGCGCGATGAACACCATGTCGAGCGGAATGAGCGTGTCCTTCATCCAGAACGCCACCGGTCCGTCCGTATCGAAGACGAAGACCATACCGGTGTGCGGCTTGAGCGAAGTTACCGACATCAGACCGCGCTCGCGCTGATCCTCGGTCCGCGCCACTTGCAATCGAAGCGCCGCTTTGGGCGCACGGACGACGATGGCCGAAAGCGACTGGGGCGTCGGCAGCGGCGAAGGGGAAGGCGTAGGCGACAGCTGCAGGGCGAGCAGCGCCAAAATACTATAGATCATTGGTTTCCTCCACGTCGTACCAGTTTTTGCCGACCTTCAGCGTGACGGCGAGCGGCACGCTCAGCTCGACCACGTTTTCCATTTCGGCGCGGACCAGGTCCGCAACGTCGCGCAGTTGCCGATCCCGAACTTCGAAGATCAACTCGTCGTGAATCTGCAGCAGCATTCGGGCGTCCAAGCCGTCCCGAGCCAGACCGCCGTCGATCCGAACCATTGCGAGCTTCATGATGTCGGCCGCACTGCCTTGTAACGGAGCATTGGTGGCTTCCCGTTCCGCCGCCGAGCGAAGCATATAGTTGCTGGAGCGAAGCGCCGGCATGTAACGCCGCCGTCCCAACAATGTCGAGACGTAACCCTGAGCGCGCCCCTGCTCGATGACGCTCTCGATATATGCGCGTACCGAAGGGAAGCGCGCGAAGTAAGCCGCCGTCATCTCCTTGGCCTCGGCGCGGCTGATCTCCAGGCGTTGCGCCAGACCGAAATCGGACATGCCGTAGAGCAATCCGAAATTCACTGACTTGGCGATTCGCCGCTGGTTGTGATCGGCGCCGGTTCCTGCCGGAACGTTGAAGATCTGACGCGCCGTAAAGTCATGAATGTCGGCGCCCTCGTGAAACGCCCGGCGCATCGCTTCGTCCCCGGATAGATGCGCCATCAAGCGCAGCTCGATCTGGCTGTAGTCCGCCGCGAGCAGAACGTAGCCGTCCTTCGGCGCGACGAACGCCCGCCGGATGCGCCGCCCGAGCTCGCCGCGGACGGGAATGTTCTGCAGATTCGGATTTGTAGAACTGAGCCTTCCGGTTGCCGTTGCCGTTTGATTGAAGATCGTGCGCAAACGGCCGTCTTGTTTGTCGGCAAGTTCGGGAATGACGTCGATATACGTGTTCTTGAGTTTGGTAACTTCGCGGTATTCGAGCACGCGCGCACAAATGGGATAATCGCGCGAGAGCCCTTGCAGCACTTCAACGCCGGTCGCCCACCCCGTCTTGGTTTTCTTTCCTCCGGGAATGCAGAGTCTGCCGAAGAGGATGTTGCCTAATTGCTGAGGAGAGCCTATGTTGAACTGCTCGCCGGCGAGATCGTAGATCTCTTTCTGCAGGCGTCCTATCGAGGTATCCACTTCCTGCGCCAAGCTCTCCAGCTCGCGCGGATCGACGAGCACCCCGGTCCATTCCATCTTAGCCAGCACCGGAGCCAGCGGCACCTCGACGTTTTCGTAGAGACGCAATTGTTCGCGCGCTTCCAATTCCGCTCGCTCTTTTTCGATCAACTGCAGAACCACGTCCGCATGCGCCGCAACGTCCTCTCCGGCGGAGAGCGCAAGGTTCTCTTGCGCCGCCTCTTCTATTTCCGCGAACGTCCGCGACGGGTTGAGCAGATGCGCCCCAATCATCGCATCGTCCGCGAACACGCGCGGTTCGAAGCCGCGATCGTGCAGCAGGCGGAGCACCGCTTTGACGTCGTGCGCGCCTAAACGCTGTCCGCCGAGCCACAGTTTCTCGAACGCTGCCCTCACCGGCCCATGCGCGAGCGCACCGGCCAGAAATGAGAGGCCCGTGCCGCGCTCGGCGCTGATTCCAATCTCGCCGTCGAGTTTGACGGCGAAAGCCAGCTGCCGCGCACCGGCGAGCGCCTCGATCTCCCGCGCAAGCTCCGCGTACTCGGGAGGATCGGTGGCGGAAATATATGACCGGTACCGTCCCTTCACGCGTTCCTGCGTCTCGAGCAACGGCATCTCGACCGGAACGTCGAGCTTGTTCAAAAGCGTCTTGAACTCGAGCTCGCTATAGAGACGATAGAGTTCGTCATTCGAAGGCGGCGTGTACTTGGACTCCTCCCAATCGATCGCGATCGGCAGATTCTTATTCGCGACGGAAACGTCGCGGCAGATCTGCGCCTGTTTGCCGAAGTCCTCAACCAGTTTCTGAAGCTTCGCCGTTCCGGCGAGCTGCGGATTTTCAACCAGACGATCGAGTGAGCCCGCGGCCTTGATCAATTTGATCGCCGTTTTTTCGCCGACGCCGGGAATGCCCGGCAGATTGTCGGACGGATCGCCTTTGAGACCGCGGTAGTCCGGAAGCTGCGAAGGATCCAAACCATCGTAACGCTCGCGAACGGCCGCCAAGTCGTACCGGCCCAGCTCGGTGATTCCCCGGCGCGTCATCAACACCGTCGTGCGATCGTCGACGACCTGCATGAGATCCGTGTCGCCGGTGACGACCACCGTCTCTTCCCCTGCCTCCTCGATTTGACGCGCGAGCGTCGCGATCACGTCGTCCGCTTCTTCGCCTTCGACCTCGACGATCGGAATGCGGTTCACCGCCAGAATCTGCCGCACGAGCGCGAACTGACTGCGCAAGTCGTCCGGCATTTGATCGCGCTGCGCCTTGTAATGCTGATACAGCGCCACACGGTGCGCCGGAAGCCCCTTGTCGAACGCCGCCACGATGTGCGTGGGTTTTTCGTCGCCGGCGATCTTGTTCAGCATCATCGTAAAGCCGTACGCTGCATTGATCGGCTGGCCGCGCGTCGTCGTCAGCGGCGGCAGCGCAAAAAACGCTCGATAGATGAGCCCGTAGCTGTCGAGGAGCATGACTTTAGCGGCCATCTGATCCCAAATATGCCGGCTTCAGCGCTTCGGGCGGTGGGGTAGGCTGCGGAAAGAACGCTCGAAAATCGCCGTCCATGGCGATTTTCTGCTTGCTGCATTTTCGCGAGACAAGTGATGAAGAAACCATCCTGGTTTGCGCGAAAATAGCAGACATCTTTCCGCAGCCTACCCCTCCGCCCGAAGCACTTAGCGTCTCAGCTGTAGGATATGCGGCAAAAAGCATGCGATCTTCGAGAGCTACGGTCACTGAACGATCAGGTCTGAGGAGGCGGCTGTGACGCGGCCGTCGTCGTCGATCTTGAGCAAGGACAGATGGTATTTGCCGGGTTGATCGGGGACGAGGATCTGCGTCGAGTCGCCGGCGCGGCGATCGACGCGCCAGAATACGCTGCTGGTGCTCGCTTCGGTCATCGTGAGATCGGCGGGGGGCGCCGAGCGGCGTAAGAACGTTTGCACCAAGGGATGTTCGCCGGTGGAATCGACGCCGGGATGCCAGGAAGAAGCGCCGGATGCGGTGTCTTGCGTTGCCGTGGTACCGATGGCCAGCAAATCGGGCGCGTTGGAGAAGAACGCGGAGCCGGTTGGAAGTCCCTTGGTGATGCGCACGACTATCGTTCCGGTTCCGGGGCGCACGCCGTCGAGCGTTGCAGTCGCGACGGCGCCCGGTGCGTAGGCCGTTTTATCGAGCATCAGCGCTGCCTGAAGCGGACGCCCCGGTGCATCGACAATTACGGGAACCGAGCTCCATTGAACCTCGCCGTCGCGAACGAAGGCGGCGCCCACTGAAAGCATCCCCGGTCCGTCCTCGATTTTGAACGATGCGTGCGCGCGTCCGCCGCCGGCCGGCACGACGCGAATCTCCGTCGATGCGCCGCTCTCCATCGTCACGAGCGCCGAACCCTGCGCGCCCGGGAGTTCCGCGTCGACTTGCGCGACGTCGCCGGCTGCGTAGCGCCGGCGATCTAGAACGATGCGAACGTTCTGATTACCGGACGCATCCTGCATCTGCATGGTTTGTGGTTCCACCGTGACTTCCGCCGCATCCATTGCGCGTCCGGAAATCGCAACGATGAGGTTGGAACCCTCCTGCGGCGAGCTGAACGAGCCGTGCGCGTGCCCGCGATCGTCGAGCGTAACGGTCTGCTGCTGAACGGAAGATCCGTGAACGAGCTGTACTTGAACCGGCAAAGCGGCGGCGGCCTTCCCGGTACCGGCGTCATTGCCGTAGACGTCGAATGCGGCCGGTTCGGTACTGCCGATGTCGGTACGATCGATCGAAACGCGCAATGCGATGCGATCGGTCGGGACCGTGATCCGCGTATCGGCTGTTGCACCGCCCGATGAGGCCCGCACGCCGTACGTGGACGCTAGCCCGTCTTCAGGATGCGGAATCTCTACGGTAGCGCGACCATCGCTTCCGGTTTGCACCGTCGCCGAATACCACTGCGCGATCCCCCACGGCGCCGAGTCTGCGTCGGCGATGTAAGCGTGCGGCGATCGAATGACGTCCACGCTTACCTCAACGCCTGCAGCCGGTTGTTCATCGCGAAGGGCGCGAACGGCGAGCGGCACGTCTTGAGCGGGATTACAGGAGCTCTCGCAGAGCAGCGTTAGGTTCAATGAAAGACCGCCGGCATTGGCGTCGACGTGCAGCGAGGTTCCGGACGTCGCCCCATTAACCGTCGCCATGACGGTGTAATCTCCCGCGGCACTCCCCTGCGGTATGTGCAGCGCCGCATCGAACGCACCGGCGGCATCGAGCGGCGCCGACGTCTGCGCGACCACGCTGCCGTACGATCGCAACGCAATAACGGCCGTTCCGCTGCTCGCGCGCAGCCGCGAACCGTTCCGGGAACGCGCAAAACCGACCACGTGCAGATCGTCACCGGCATGAACGACCGCGCTGTCGGTCCGAACGGCAACGATCGTGGACGGCAACGGCGCCTGAGGCAAGAACGAAATGAATGCCGTGCTGCTTCCCCAGCTCGCCAGCGCGAACACCGGGCGAGGCCTTCCGCGCCAGAAGACCAAACCGTCCGCATTGGTCAAGCGATCCTCAAACCGGCCGTTGACCACGAATGAAACGCGCATGTGCGCGAGCGGACGCCCGCCGCCCAAATCAACGCCGTACAGCGCGATGCCTTGCGGCGTTTCTTTTGAGACGAGACCGACGCGCGTTCGGTCGATCCACACTTGCTGCCCAATACCGGCGCGCCGTGCTTCGACCACAAAAAATCCCTCTCGAGATCCGAGGGGAAGATCGACGTCGTTGCTCTGAAAACGGTATCCGCCTGGCGGCGTATACTGCCAGTGCGCGATCGGTTTCAGGCGTCGCGTATCGATTGCGCGCGGACGCGTATTAGAACCGGCCACGATGACGTCCGCCGGATCGACGCGATACACGCTGAAATCGAGCGGTGCGCTCGTAAAGGTGTCCAAGCGTACGCTCGTCGTTCTCCACGGCACGTTTGAATCGTGTGCGTAAAGCGCGAAATAGGCGTCCAGCCGGTGGTAGTCGAGAATCGGGCGCGCGGCGGGCGCCGGCAATCCGGCGCTAAGCAAAAGCGCGACCCCCAGTATCAGTGTGGAGAAACCGCGGAGCATTCGCGTCTCCGGCTTCGACGGCAGGGAGTTCGGCCCTAGCGCGGCGTAAGCGCTCGCACTGTGAACCGGACTATCCTTCTTGTCGCGTGCATCGCGCTTTGCCGGCCCATCGGCGCATCGGCTGCCCCGACGTCTCCGGCAGGCATGCCGACGATCCATCTGCCGGACAAACCGCTCCACGCCCACTTGCTGGTTGAAGTCAACCAGAAAGGGCAGGTCGTTCGCGTCAGCTCACGGCCAACTCTCCGGCGATCGCAGTTTCGACGTTATGGCAATCGGCAATGCGATGCAGATGTGGATACGCCATCCCGACGGGAAGGCGGAGCCGGGACTATACGACGTCAGCTACGATTACGATCCCAAAACGCACAACGTTCAGCGCCATCCCTCGCTGGTAAAATCAGGCGGCAGCTGGTCAAACTCACCGGGCGCGGCTACGATTATCATCAAAGACATGCAGCGCGAAGCGCTCGAGACCGCGGCACGCCTCAAAGCAGATCAAATGAAGCAAGAGCAAGCGCGCTCTAAGGATCTTCCCGACATCAATGCGGCGGTCAAGCGCGCAATGAGTCATCCCACTGCCTCGCCGAAACCGTAAGAACTCCGCAAAGCCGGTTTGGCGCAGCCCCGGCGACGACGTCGAACGCAACTGCCGTTCCAAAGACGCCTATCAGAGCGAGTCACACGCACGCGCCTTCGCCGCCATGCAGCCCGTCGCGTTGTACGCATACGAATGCAGGCATTGCGGCCTGTGGCACCTAACGCGACGCCGGGACACGCCATGCGATACGTAAGTTTTTACCGGGATGGCCGCGCGCGGCCCGGTTTGCTGCAAGGCGAGACGATCACTCCGCTGGCGTGCGATTCGATGCTCGATTATCTGCGTTTGACCGAAGACGAACGCGCTGCGCGCATCACGCCCGAAGCTCTGCCGCTGCGCGACGTGCAGCCGGCGGCACCGGTACGGCCGCAAAAAAACGTCTTCTGCGTTGGACGAAACTATTTGGAACACGCCAAGGAGGGCGCGCGCGCGCTCGGGCGCGAGCTCAAGCTGCCGGACGTGCCCGCGTTTTTCACGAAAGCTCCGACGGCCATCGCCGACCCCGACGCAACCCTGGAATTCCGAGCGGACGTTTCCAAAGAGATGGATTGGGAAGGCGAGCTTGCCGTCATCATCGGAAAGCGCATTAAAGACGTTTCAGAAGAAGAGGCGATGAGCGCCGTCTTCGGCTACACGTGCCTGAACGACATCACGGCGCGTGACCTCCAGCGAGCGCACCAGCAGTTTTTCAAAGGAAAGAGTCTGGATTCGAGTTGCCCGATGGGCCCGTGGATCGTCGGAGCCGACGAGATCCCGGATCCGCACCGGCTGCTCCTCTCGCTTCGCGTGAACGGTCACCGCAAGCAGCAATCCGATACCGGACGAATGATTTTCAGGATTCCGCGGCTCATTGCCGAGCTTTCGATAGGCACGACCCTGGAGCCGGGCGACGTGATCTCGACGGGAACGCCGGACGGCGTCGGATTCGCGCGCACGCCTCCTGAGTTTTTTCAAGACGGGGACGTGGTGGAGATCGCTATCCAGAAAATCGGCACGCTGCGCAATACCATCCGCATCATCTAACCGAGACGCACGACAAACATCGCAGGGTTAAGCAACCTTGCGCTGAAAACGCGGCGCATGAACGTTGCGGTACCTCGCGAAGCGGCGCCGAACGAAACGCGCGTCGCCATCGTACCCGAAACCGCGGCAAGACTCGTCAAGGCGGGTGTTGCCGTAAAGGTTGCGCGCGGCGCGGGTGAACGCGCCGCTTTCCCCGACGAGCTCTATACGCAGGCCGGAGCGTCGATAGCCGACGAGCCGGCCGCATTACTTTCCGATGCGGATTTGGTCGTCACCGTCGGCCGGCCCGACGAATCGGCGATCGCAGCAATCCCCAAGCACGCCGTTGTTCTCGGCCTGCTTGCGCCGCTGGGTGACGTTTCGTACGTCCAGCATTTGGCGGACGCCGGAATTACGGCACTCTCGATGGATGCTATTCCTCGAATAACCCGCGCACAAAGCATGGACGCGCTGAGCTCGCAAAGCAATATCGCGGGATATAAATCCGTGCTTATGGCCGCGCTCGCGCTTCCAAAGTTCTTCCCGATGCTGACGACTGCAGCCGGTACGATTCCGCCGGCCAAAGTGCTGGTGCTCGGCGCAGGCGTCGCCGGTCTGCAAGCAATTGCGACGGCGCGCCGTCTGGGCGCGGTCGTGAGCGCCTACGATACGCGCGCTGTGGTCAAAGAGCAAGTTCAAAGTCTCGGCGCTACGTTTCTGGAGATCGACCTCGGCGTCGATGCGCAAACGGCGGGCGGCTATGCAAAGGAATTAACCCCGGAGCAGATTGAGAAACAACGCAAGTTCATGGTGGACGCAATCGGCGCATCGGACGTCGTGATCACCACGGCGCTCGTACCGGGGCGGCGCGCACCGTTGCTCATCACCGAGGAAGCGGTAGCAGCGATGCGTCCCGGGTCGGTCATCGTTGACCTCGCGGCTGAGGCCGGCGGCAACTGCGCCCTTACGCGGCGCGACGAAACGGCGATCTCGCCGGGCGGCGTGCAGATCATCGGTCAAACGAACATCCCCTCGACGATGCCCTATCACGCATCGCAGCTCTACTCCCGCAACGTGTTCGCGCTGCTCGGCGTGCTGCTCAAAGACGGGGCCCTAACGCTTGACATGAGCGACGAGATCGCACGGGGCACGACCATCGTGCACGAAGGGAAGATCGTCCACCAACCGACGCTAGACGCACTTGCCACAGGAGCGGCTTCGTGAGCGACATCGCATTCATTTCCTACCTTTTCGGATTGCTGCTGGTCTTAGCGCTCGCCATCTTCGTCGGCTTTGAGGTGATCTCGAAGGTTCCGACGACGCTGCATACACCGCTGATGTCGGCGACGAATGCAATTCACGGCGTCGTGCTGGTCGGCGCGATCTTCATCGTCGGCGATATCTTCAAAGGTTCGCTGAGCGGTCCGCTGCTGACCACGGTCGCGTTTATTGCGGTGACGCTCGGAACGATAAACGTCGCGGGCGGATTCGCGGTCACCGAGCGAATGCTCGAGATGTTCAAAAAGAAAGAGCCGGTGCGCAAGTGACGGCGTACGGCACCGCTCAGACGATCTTCTTTTACGCCGCAACCCTCGCGGCGGTCGTGCTCTTCATCAACGGCTTGCGTCTGCTGAGTTCGCCTGCGACCGCCCGCATCGGCAACCGTTATGCCGCGATAGGCATGCTGGTCGCGATCATTGCGGCGGTCTGGCGGATCGACGCCGCCGGGTGGTGGGTGATTCTCGCAGGCGTCGCCGTTGGCGCAGTCGTGGGCATCTTCTCCGCGCTCAAGGTCAAAATGACCGCGATGCCGCAGATGGTCGCCCTTTTCAACGGTGCGGGCGGCGGCGCCGCAGCATGCATTTCGACTGCCGAATTCTTTTTGCTGGCAGCTACAGGTGCGGCGATGTCGTTCGAGATGCGCCTGTTGACCTACGTTTCGCTGCTCGTGAGCGCGATTATCGGCGCCGTAAGTTTTTCGGGATCGATCGTTGCGTTTCTCAAGCTGCAGGAATGGATGACCGGTCGCCCCGTCACCTACAAGGGCCAGCAGGTCGTCAATGCATTTCTGGGCGCTGCGGTGCTCGTGCTGGCATTGGGCATCATGGCGCGCGGCGGCGACGTTCCGTGGGTTTGGTACGTGGGAATGCTCGCGGCGGCGCTCATTTTCGGCGTCTTGTTCGTGCTGCCCATTGGCGGAGCCGACATGCCGGTCGTCATTTCGCTGCTCAACTCTTTCACGGGCGTGGCAGTCGCGATTACCGGCTTCGAGCTCGACAACCAGCTGCTCATCGTCAGCGGTACACTCGTCGGCGCCAGTGGTACGCTGCTGACGATCCTCATGGGTAAGGCGATGAATCGTCCGCTCACGAACGTGCTGTTCGGCGCTTTCGGCGCGGGGGGCGGAATGGAGCCGGCCGGCGCTGCAGGCGGCGCATCGCAGAATGTGCGCAGCACGACGGCCGACGATGTCGCCGTGATGCTTGCGTATGCCCATCAAGTGATCGTCGTCCCCGGATACGGCATGGCGGTCGCGCAAGCGCAGCACAGCGTGCGTGAGCTGGCGGACCAGCTCGAGAAGAAAGGCGTCTCCGTCAAATACGCGATCCATCCGGTTGCCGGACGCATGCCGGGGCACATGAACGTGCTGCTTGCCGAAGCGAACGTTCCCTATAACCAGCTCTACGACATGGACGACATCAACCCGGAGTTTCCCCGCACGGACGTTGCGCTGATCATCGGCGCCAACGACGTAACCAATCCCGCCGCTCGCAATGTTCCATCATCGCCGATTTACGGTATGCCGATTCTCGATGTGGACAAAGCGGCCAACGTCATCGTACTCAAGCGGTCGATGCGCTCCGGCTTTGCGGGCATCGAAAACCCGCTCTACGAGGACGCAAAAACCGCGATGCTGTTCGGCGATGCCAAAGCGAGCGTCGATGCGCTCGTCCACGCCGTCAAAGCGCTCTAGTATCCAAAGCAGATAACGCTTCGAGCGTCGCGTCCACCTCTTCGGGCGTGTTGTAATGCGCTAATCCGATCCGCACCACGCCCTGCGCCTCGTCGATGCCCAAACTGCGCACGACTTCGAGCGCGAAGTTGTGTCCGGACCAGACAAAAACGTTCTTATCGGCAAGCGCCCGCGCGATTTGCGCCGGCGAGGATTCGTCGTGAAGGAATGAAACTGTCGGAACGCGCTCGTCAAAGCGCGCCGGATCGGTGATTCCGGCAATGCGAATCTTCGGGATCGTCCGTAAGCCTTCGACGAGCCGCTGCGTGAGAGGGCGCTCCCATACCGCCATCGCCTCGAACGCGGCAAGGATGCAATCCCGCGATCCGGCAACGGATCCGGTCTGCCGTCCGAGCCACATGAAATACTCTATGGTTTCATTTAGGCCCGCGAGTTGTTCTATCTGCGGCGTGCCCGTTTCGAATTTGTATGGCAAGTCCGCCGTTTGCGGGCGGACTTTATATGCGAACAACTCTTCGAGCAGATGCTCGCGCCCCCAAACGATGCCTAGGTGCGGTCCGAAAAACTTGTACGACGAACAGGCAAGAAAATCGCAGCCGAGGCGCCGAACGTCGATTGGGGCGTGCGGCGCCAATTGAACCGCGTCGACGTACACGAGGGCGCCCGCTTCGTGAATGCGGTCGATGAGCGCGCGCATCGGGTTGATCGAGCCCGTCAGGTTGCTGGCATAGTTTAACGCGACGATTCGTGTCTTCGACGTCAGCACCGCGCCGAGCGCTTCAGGTTCGATTATCCACGACTCGGGATTAAAGCGGAGCCAGCGAACGGTCAGTCCAAGATCCTCGGCGAGCAGCAACCACGGCGCGATATTGCCGTCGTGATCCATGTCCGTTACGACGATCTCGTCGCCTGCCCGCAGCATGCGCGCGAAACTTCGTGAGAATTGAAACGTCAGGGACGTCATGCTGGGACCAACGACGACCTCGCGAAACGATTCGGCACCCAAAAAATCCGCCATTGATCGATGGGCGTTCTCTACGACTGCTTCCGCCTGGACGCTGGTCGTGAAATAGCCCCCGAGATTCGCGTTCGTCTCCAGCAAACAGCGCGCAGTGGCCTCGGCGACTCGTTGCGCGACTTGCGTTCCGGCCGGATTGTCGACGTAGATGCGCGCGCGTCCCCCGTCGGTGAGGCGCAATGCCGGAAACTGCTCGCGCACTTTGTCGATGGGAAAGATCATCGGGCAACGCTCCAGCCGGCGGCATTCCACGTCGGCAGAAAGGCGTTAGGCGAAAAGCCGCCTAAGCGCTTGCGGTACGCGTAAATGTAATCGGCGTTGAAAAGGTAGAGGATCGGCACATCGCGAGCGACGATTCGCTCGATTTGGGCGTAGAGCTGCTTTCGAATCGGCTGCAGCGGTTCGTCCAATGCCCGCGCCTCCAGCGCGTCGACCTGGGGATTGCAGTAACGCATATAATTGGAAGGCCCCTTGCAGGTCAAAATCGAGGAATCGTCCGGATCGGATCCCATCGTGAACGGCACGTAGGCCATATCGTACGCGCCGCTTGCCAAGGTTCCGCCGCGCGTGGACGGCAGAAACAACTGTGCGTTGCTGATGGATTTGATTTCTACGTCGATACCCCGCTGCTGCAGTTGCGCTTGAACGGCAGTCGCGACGCGAACGCCCGTCATCGACTCCGGAAACTGCACGTAGACGAGGGAGAATCGCACGCCGTTACGCCCCCGCGTGTATCCGGCGGCATCGAACAGTGCATCGGCGCCGCGCGGGTCGTAGCCGGGTTCTTTTACAGAGGAATCGTACGCCCATGAAAACTGCGGCTGAATCTGGTCCGTTACCGGATATCGTCCCAGCGTAATCTTTCGGCTTATCGCGGCGCGGTCGATCGACATTGCCATGGCTCGCCGAACGCGCGGATCGTTCAGAGGCGGATGCTGCAGATTGAGAACCAGACCGGCCACGACCGCCGTCGGCACGTAGCGAAATGCGACGTCGCGCGCATTCGAGAGCGCGAGCTGCTGAACCGGCGCAATGAGATTCCAGTCGATCGAGCCCGATCGCAGCAGCACGAGGTTGGTTTGCGGATCCGGAATGATGCGAATGTGCAGGCGCTGCAGACGCGGCGCGCCGCGCCAGTACGAGCGGTTCGCGACGTAGTCCAGCGAGTCGCCGCGTTTCCACGAGACGAACGTGAACGGACCGTCGCCGACGGTGGGGGCCGAATTGAAAGGCGCTTGGGCGAGCGGCAATTGATGCTCGAGCACGTGGGCCGGCAGAACGAACTGCGGCCGAAACCCGTACGAGAAGAACGTTGAAACGGCGGGCGCCCAGGCGTGCCGCAGATGAAAGACGACCGTATGCCGGTTCGGTGCCCACGCCCGATCGATCAAATCGTATCCTTCGCGCGAGGGAACGGGATTGGCCGGATCGTCGATCGCATGAAGCGTCCACAAGACGTCATGCGCCGTCACGGGAACGCCGTCGCTCCAGCGAACCTGCGGCCGCAGCCGGTAGACGATCGTGCGGCCATCGGGCGAGACGTCGCCATTGGCGACGGTCGGAATGCGCGAGAGCAGCTCCGGTATCGGCCGGCCTCGCGGGTCCAGGTCGATGAAGGGCTCGAAGGCCAAGCGGGCGGCCTGCTGCTCTACGGAGGCGGCGTCCTGATGGAGAAAAAGCGGGTTCAGGTTCGCCGGGTCGGCTGCGAGGTCGAACCGCCCTTGGCTCGCGTTCCCAACCCCGGCAGCATGACCCCCACAGGCCGTCAGCAAAGCCGCGGCAGCCGCTAGGGCGGCGCCTCTCTTCCACATGCGGCGCCCTTCGCCGCTGCAGCCCGGCTTCTTGGCGAAAAGCCCTTGCCCGAATAAATCCGGTGTAGTATAGTCGGTTGGCCGAACGAATCTTTGAATTATGGAAAAACGCTCGAATATTGCCGTTGAGTCCGGGGAGCTGGACCCTCTCGATCTGACGCTGTTGGAGGCCCTGCAGCGCAACGCCCGATCCACCTTTGCCGAACTAGGCTCGCTGGTGGGGCTCAAGGCGCCTGCGGTTCACGACCGCGTCAAGCGCCTGGAGAGCCGCGGCTACGTGCGCGGATACGCCGCGCAGCTCGACAGCAAGTTGCTCGGTCTGGAGCTCGCCGCATTTGTGAGTTGCTTTACGACGCCTGAGACGAAGTACGACCAGTTCACGTCGGCGCTCGCGCAGATGCCCGAAGTGAGTGAGATTCACAGTGTTGCCGGCGAGGAGTCCTTCGTACTGAAGGTCGTCACGCGATCGACAAATCATTTGGACGAGCTGCTCTCACGCTTGAAATCGGTTCCCGGAATGGCGCGCACCAAGACGACGATCGTGCTCTCGACGCCGTTCGAACGCGGAGGCATCTCGGTTCAATGAGCATCGCTTTCGATCGGGAACTCCATCCCCTCGGGACGCACCGGGTGATCGATCCGCCGGGCGCGATGCCGCAGAGCGCGCGCAAACTCGACAACACGCCGATCGCCTTCGAGAACGAGATTCTGTGCGACGTCGAGACGCTCAATATCGACTCGGCCTCGTTCAAGCAAATTCACGACGAATGCCGAGGTAACGCGCAAGCAATCGGCGCGCACATTGCCGCTACCGTGCGAGATCGCGGCAAGCAGCACAATCCGGTTACCGGAAGCGGCGGTATGTTCATCGGACGCGTGCTCAAGGTTGGCGAACGCCTGCGCGATCGCGCCGATCTGCAAGCCGGCGATCGCATCGCCTCTCTCGTATCGCTTACGCTCACGCCGCTGTACATTGAAAGCGTAACGAACGTAGACACGTCCACCGGACGCGTTTGGATTCGCGGGAAGGCCATTCTGTTCGAATCCGGGCTTTGGGCAAAGCTGCCCGACGACATACGCGACGACGTCGCGCTTGCGGTTCTGGACGTCGCCGGGGCGCCGGCCCAAGTGCGGCGTTTGGCCAAGCCCGGAATGACCGTTGCCGTCATCGGCGCCGACGGCAAGTCGGGAATGCTTTCGTGCGCGCAGGCCAAGGTGCAGGTCGGCCCCCAAGGCACGGTCATCGGCATCGCGCCGAGCGCCAAGACGGAAAGCGCGCAAGTGCTGCGGGACTCCGGCTTGGTCGATGCATTCGTCGAGGCGGATGCGCGAGACGCGTTGGAAGTAGCGAGCGCTGTTGCGCGCATAGCGCCCGATCTCGCCGACTTGGTCGTCAACTGCGTCAACGTTCCCGGAACCGAACTCGGATCGGTACTGGCGACGAAAGACGAAGGAATGGTCTACTTCTTTTCGATGTGCACGTCGTTCACCGCGGCGGCGCTCGGCGCCGAAGGCGTGGGAAAAGATGTAACGATGCTTATCGGCAACGGATACGCCAAGGGCCACGCCGATACCGCGCTGCAGACGCTGCGCGACAATCCCCCGATTCATGAGTTCTTCAACCGCAGGTACGCAGGAAGCAAATAGCATGGCAGAGGCAACGCAAACGGCGAGCGGCATCGCTCACAAAAAGCCGCCGATCGATCCGGCGGCGCTCGAGTACAAGAACCTCAAACAGGGCGAATTCTGGCGTCACGTTCCCGCGTACAAGGACGTGGACGAAGCAACGTTCCTCGATCACTTATGGCAGCAGAAGAACGCGGTCAAGACGCCGGAAGAACTGCTCGAAACGATCGAGAATCTCGCTTCGCCTAAGTTTATCGAGGATGCGAAGGCCGGTTTCCATCGCGCACCGATGGCGGTACGCGTTTCGCCGTATGCCATGGCGCTGATCGACTGGAACGATCCATACAACGATCCCATCCGCCGGCAATTCATCCCGGTCGGCAGCACGCTGCTGCCCGATCATCCCCGTTTGACACTGGACTCACTGCACGAGCAGGACGACTCTCCGGTTCCAGGTCTGGTGCACCGCTACGTCGACAAGGCGCTTTTCCTTCCGCTGAACACCTGCCCGGTGTATTGCCGGTTCTGCACGCGCTCGTATGCGATCGGCCCCGACACCGAAAACGTCGACAAAGTCTCGCTTGCCAAGACCCCCAAACAATGGGAAGACGCGTTCAAATACATCGCCGAACGCCCCGAGCTCGAGGACATCGTGATCTCGGGCGGAGACACGTACCAGCTCCCGCCGAAGAACATCGAATTGATCGGCAACGCGCTGCTCGACATTCCACACGTGCGACGCATGCGTTTTGCGACCAAAGGTCCGGCGATTATGCCGATGAAGATCATCACGCACAAAGAGTGGCTGGACGCGCTTACGTCCGTCGTCGAGCGCGGCCGCAAACTCGGCAAGGACGTCGTGCTGCACACCCACTACAACGCACCGGAAGAAATCACGTGGATCACCGAAAAGGCGATGGCCATGCTCTTCGAACGCGGCATCTTCGTTCGCAACCAATCGGTGCTCATTCGCGGCGTGAACGATACGCCCGAACGGATGCAGCGTTTGGTCAAGCGGCTCGGCCACCTGAACGTACACCCGTACTACGTGTACATGCACGACATGGTCAAGGGCGTCGAGGAATTGCGTACGACGGTTCAAACCGCGACCGACATCGAGAAGTTCGTTCGCGGCAGCACCGCCGGCTTCAATTCGCCCACGTTCGTCTGCGACGCGCCGGGCGGCGGCGGTAAGCGTGACGTGCACAGCTATGAGTACTACGATCGCGAGAACGGCATCGCGGTCTATGCGGCGCCAAGCGTCAAACCCGGAAAGGCGTTCGTCTACTTCGATCCAATCGACAAACTGGCTGCCGACGCACAAGCGCGCTGGGCCGTCCGTCCGATTCAGGAGCAAATGATCGCCGAAGCTCTGCGCAAAGCCGGCGCCGGCCAGGAGCAATTCGTTCTAGCATAGTCACGGCTGACTCGGCAGAGATTCGATGGCGTCCGTCGCTAGAAACGAGCAGCACGACGGGAAGTCCTGGCTCCAATAAAGGACGGCGACCATCGTCTTACCCGGTATGATTTCCGCTGGAAGCCTATCACACAAGACGCCGGTCGCCTTGGTGAAACAAGTTAAGTGCTCTCCATCTATGGTAGGGTTGGCCGCCAGAAGATACGTGCGCAAAAGGCGGGTTTTCGGATCGCGGATCTGCAGATCCATTTCTTGAGGTTGTTTCTCCCGTTCGTATGTCTCTAGCAGGCCAACCGCGAGGTGCACCTGCGCTGCATCGTTTGGCCGCTGCGGGACAAGAGCGGTGTATTCATAATCCCATTGAGGATGAAACTGGGCGCGCACTGCTGCCGGACTCGCTGTCGGCGCCGGTGAGCCGATCGCAAGCGCCATCAGCAAGATTGGAGTCGTTGCGTTCATTACGAAATTACCTCAGATTGAAAGAGTGCGCATTGATACGGGGCCGCGCGGGCGTAACGTAATGACCGGATCCGGCTCGACGCTTTCCTCCGGCCGGTTTAGATCGAAGAGAAAGCGGGAGGCCAGCACCGAGAGATGAATTCGCGCCTCCGTCCAAGCGAATTGATCGCCGATGCATTTCCGGGAACCGCCCCCGAACGGGAAGTACGCGAATTGTGGAAGATCCGGCGGATTCAACCAGCGATCGGGATTGAAGCGATCCGGCTCGCCGAAGTAGCGCGGCGATCGCTGCATCACGAACTGACTCATTAGGACCGCCGAACCCTTGCGAATGCGCCAGCCGCCGGCGTCGACGTCGCATTTTGAGTCGCGCCCAAGAATCCAGGCCGGCGGATACAATCGCATGCTTTCGGAGAGTACGGCATCCAAATACGCCGTCGACGGATCGCCGGCAAGCTCGTCGCGCAGCTTGCTCCGCATGGTGGGATTCTTTGCCAGCAGATACCACGTCCAAGTGAGCGCGTTCGCGGTCGTCTCGTGACCTGCAACGAAAAACGTCATCACTTCGTCGCGCACCTGACGATCGTCCATTGCCTCGCCCGTCTCGGAATCACGTGAGGCAAGCAGCATGGAGAGCGCATCCCCTCGATCCTCGCCGCTTTCGCGCCGTGCCGCAATGAGGCGCAGGACGATCTCGTCCAAAACCGCCCGCGCTTTGCGAAAGCGCGCCGCCGGGCCCCACGGCAGACGCCGTTTTATCGCACCGAACGGTCCCAGAACGTCGGGAAAAATCGTAATGACCTCCTGCAGCGCCCCTCCGACGCGATCGGCCTCCTCTCCGGCATCGGCACCGAAGAGCGTTTTCGACGCGATGCGCAGCGTGAGTTCCATCATCTCCGCGTGCATGTCGAAGACGCCGGGCGGAGGCCGCCAGCGTTCGGCGTACTCACGGATCGTCTGCGCATAGCCCGCTACGCGTTCGCGATGAAATGCCGGCTGGACGATCCGGCGCATCTTGCGGTGCAGCGGCTCCTCGCTCGTTACTAAGCCTTGCCCAAGCAGCTCGCGCATCGCGCGCGTGCCCTCGGATTTGACGAAGTCGTGCTGCCGCGTTATCAAGATGTCTTTTATCGCCGCCGGATCGTTCACGAAATAAAAGCGGCGCCACGGAACGCTGAATTTGCAGACGGGACCGTACTCGCGATCGACTTCGAAGAGAAACGTCGGAAACTCGCGCAGCGGCGTTCTCCTCAGGCGTTTGTACGTCTGCCACATACCGGGACCGGGCGGCTCGCGTAAAGCGCTCATCCGCCGGCCTTTTTGACTTTTCGTCCTTGCGATTGAAGCTCGGCAATGATGCGTTCGCGATGATCGCCCTGAATCTCCACAACGCCGTTCTTTGCGGTTCCGCCCGTGCCGCACATGCGTTTGAGCGCTGCAGCGATTTCAGTCAATTCCTGCGCGGGAAGACCGGTGATTATGGTGACGGTGCTTGCTCGGCGCCGCTCGCGAAAGACGCGCACGATACCGTCGTTCGGGACGCGTGGCTTGCGGTCGTCTTTCACACCGCGCGGATTCTGCAGGCTACGTGCTACACCCCGCCAAACGTCGCCCGGCATAACGCTATGAAGATCGCACTCTTTTGCGGCGCGCACGCAGGGCGCGGCGACTGGTATGCTGCGGTTGCCGCAGAGACGGCACGTGCATTAGTCGAACGCGGCATCGGCATCGTGTACGGCGGCGGACGGGTCGGCTTGATGGGCGTCATCGCCGACGCCGCACTTGCCCAGGGCGGCGAGGTCGTCGGCGTAATTCCGCGATCGCTCGCGAGTGAAGAAATAGCGCATTCCGGCGTCACGCAATTACACGTAGTCGGCAGCATGCACGAACGCAAGGCCCTGATGGCCGATTTGAGCGACGCGTTCATCGCGCTCCCCGGCGGGTTCGGAACGATGGACGAGTTCTGCGAAATTTTGACCTGGGCGCAACTTGGCATCCACGCAAAACCCATCGGCTTGCTGAACGCGGGCGGTTACTACGACGATCTCATCGCGCTGTTCGACAAAATGGTCCGCGAAGAGTTCGTCATGCCGCACAACCGCTCGTTGGTGCGGACCGCACCTTCGATCGAGAAATTACTCGAGTTGTTGCTCTAGCGCCGGGCTAAGGAGAGACGCGGAAGGAGATCGTTTTCCCGATCAAACCCTCGAGCGCCGAGGCTTCCTGCGGCGTTGCTATGTACCGCCGTGTCGATCCGTCGGCCAAACGTACGGTGACGTGCGTGCCGGAAACGGCGGTCACCGTTGCAGTGCGCGGCGCGGCCACAGCCGGCTTCACGGCAGTATTCCAGGAAAGGGTGATGCTCGCGCTGGGGTGAGCGGAGGGCGGCGGGTAGAGCGGCATACAATTTTCTTATCGCACCGCCGCGGATGCGCCAAGTGCTCAAAGGCCTAGTTGAAACGGGCTTTTCTGGTCCCCAAAATCGGATGGCAACTCGCGAGAAGGTGGCCGGAGTGAATTTGCATTCGAAATGATCTCTCACGTGGCGTACTAGTCGTTTCGCCTGCTCTGCCGCTTGTCGACGACGCGCTTGACGACTGCCATCGCGTTGAGCGCCTTGGGAAAGCCCGCGTATGGAATGAGGGTCATCACGGCTTCGACGATCTCGTCCTCGGTCAGGCCGACGTTGAAGGCGCCGTGCACGTGCGTCTCCAGTTGGCGATCGCACCCGCCCATCGTCGCAAGCGATGCGATCGCGATGAGTTCGCGGTGCTTCAGGTCACCGTCGCGCGCGTAGATTTCGCCGAACGCAAATTCGACCAAATACCGCGTGAAATCGGGGGCAAGGCCTTCATAAGCGGCGATGAGGTTGTCGGCAACTTTGTCGCCGTCGACTTTGCGCAGAAGCCTCTCGCCGCGTTCGTAGCGGTCGCTCACCGCTGCCGGCGCCACTTGACGCAG
This sequence comes from Vulcanimicrobiota bacterium, assembly GCA_963714015.1. Classification (GTDB taxonomy): domain Bacteria; phylum Vulcanimicrobiota; class Vulcanimicrobiia; order Vulcanimicrobiales; family Vulcanimicrobiaceae; genus DASRDE01. The sequence continues at coordinate 623,373 of OY970223.1, forward strand.
ACGCAAGCCCAAAGGACGGTAACAGCAGCAAAAATCAAGGCAAGAATACCGCTCGCAAACGTCCGCGTCGCAACCCACATTGCGACGTAGATGATCGCGACGAGCGCGAACGCAATCGTTGCCCCAATGGCGTATCGGACCCGTAACGGGTTCTCGGGCATCATTCCGTCAGCGCCTCTTTGACGATCCGCTCTTGCTCGACGGCGTGCGCGCCCGGATACCCTTCCGACGGGCTGGCGCGATACGGACGGCCGATGTAATCGATTTCGAGCGAGTCGCTGCGCCGCTCGAGCAGACGCCGTCGAACGTAAGCGCGCGCACCCATGTTCTTCGGTTCTTCCTGAACCCAGACGAGCTTCTTCAGCCTCGGATACGTCGCGATGATGTCATTGATCTCGATGTACGGCAGCGGCGATAGCTGCTCGATTCTGACGATCGCGGTCTTGTTCGCTTTTGCGTACAGCTCGTGTCCGATTAAGTCGTAGTACAGCTTGCCCGAAACCAACAAAATACGCTGGATCGCCGCTTTGTCTTTGACGTTCGCATCGTCGATGACCGGATGGAACTTGCCTTTGGCGAGCTCGTCGAGCTGCGCCGCCGCGCCTTCTTGACGCAGCAACGACTTCGGCGTCATGACGACCAACGGAACCGGCTGCGGCATCGTGGCCTGCTGACGCAGCAAATGGTAGTAATTTGCGGCGTTCGTCGGATTTGCGACGCGCAGATTTCCTTCGGCGGCAAGTTGCAAGAAGCGTTCCAGGCGCGCGCTCGAGTGTTCCGGCCCCATGCCTTCATAGCCGTGCGGGAGCAGCAGCGTCAGACGCGCAGTCTGGCCCCACTTCGCCTGACCGGCGACGATGAACTGGTCGATGATGATCTGCGCGCCGTTGTTGAAGTCGCCGAACTGCGCCTCCCACAACACGAGCGCTCTGGGCACGGAGGCGCTGTAACCGTATTCGAATCCCAAGCACGCATATTCCGAGAGCGGACTGTTGCGAATTTCGAATGATGCCTTTGCGTCGGGCAGATGCTGCATCGGCACGTACGAGCCGCCGGTCTTCGGATCGTGCAGCACCGCGTGCCGGTGGCTGAACGTTCCGCGTTCGGTGTCCTGGCCGGTAATTCGAATCGGCGCGCCGACCGAGAGCAGCGAGGCGAACGCGAGCGCTTCCGACATTCCCCAGTCGACGATACCCTTCTCGGCAATCAGTGCGCGGCGCCTATCGAATTGCGTTTGCAGCTTTTTGTTGATCGTGAAGCCGTCGGGTACCGAGACGAGCGCATCGCTCCATGCCAGCAGCCGATCGCGTGAAATGCGTTCGACCGGAGCCGCTTCGAGCGGCGCTTTGATCTCGAGCTTGGCGAGCATGCCGGCGAGATCGCGGTGACCTTTTACGCCGCGGTGCGCTTCCTGCAGGCGTTCCGTTGCCTCGCCGACGAGTTGTTCGGCCTGCTCTTTGCTCAGCACGCCTTGGGCCACGAGCTTGTTCGCGAAGAGTTCGCGCGCGCTGGGATGCGACTTGATGCGATCGTACATCTCGGGCTGCGTGTACGCGGGCTCGTCCTGCTCGTTATGACCGAACCGGCGGTAGCCGATGACGTCGATGAGCGCGTCGCGGCCGAACTTCCTGCGAAACTCAATCGCCAGCCGTGCCGCCCAAATGCACGCGTCGACGTCGTCGGCGTTGACGTGAATGATCGGCACGTCGAAGCCTTTGGCCAAGTCGGATGCGTACCGCGTCGAACGGCTGTCGCGGGGATCGGTCGTGAAGCCGACTTGATTGTTCGCGATGATGTGAATCGTGCCGCCCGTGTCGTACCCTGGCAGCGACTGCAGGTTGAAGACTTCCGAGACGATCCCCTGACCGATGAAGGCCGCGTCGCCATGGATGAGAATCGGGGCGGCCTTCTTTTTGTCTTGCAGCGGGACCGGCACGGTATGATCGGTCTGCAGTGCGCGCGCGCTGCCTTCAACGACCGGATCGACGGCTTCCAAGTGACTAGGGTTATTCGCCAGCGTTACGGCAATCGCGCGTCCGTCGAGCGCTCGGTATGTGCCGTGCGCGCCGTGGTGGTATTTTACGTCGCCGGTTACGTCTTCGCCGCCGTGCACCTCGCCGCGCTCGTTCGCCGCCTCGAATTCCGCCAGAATTTCTTCGTACGGCAGGTTCACGACGTGCGCGATCGTCGCCAAACGGCCGCGGTGCGCCATGCCGAGCACTGCGTTGGATGCACCTTCCCGCGCGAGCATTTCAAGGATCTCTTCGAGCATCGGAACGACGACGTCGAGCCCCTCACCCGAAAAAGTCTTCTGTCCGAGAAACGATTTGCGCAGATAGCGTTCGAACGTTTCGACGCGCGTAAGGCGACGCAGCAATTCTATCTGCTGCTCGTTGCTCAAGCGGACTTTGTGTTTGCCCGACTCGATCGTATCGCGCAGCCATTCGCGCTGCTCGGTGTTCGCGATGTGCTCGACTTCATAGGCGATCGTGGAACTGTACGTGTCGCGAAGGCGAGGGAGCACATCGGCCAGGGTATCGCCGGGAACCTTCACGCGCAGCACGGACGCGGGAATCGCCGACTGCAGCGCAGGCGTGAGGCCCCAGTTGCCCGGTTCCAAGGACGGATCGCCGATAGGCTGCGTCCCGAGCGGATCCAGCGTTGCGGCAAGGTGGCCGTGCGTGCGGTACGCGGCGACGATCGCCATACCGGCGGCGACGGCGCGCAGCATTTCATCCGAAGGCGCGGGCGCGGCGGCCTGTTCGGCAGAGATCTCCGCCGCTTGCGGTTCAGCTTGCGCCTGCGCGGCGAGCTGCAGCCCCAGCGAATTGAAGATCGCTTCGTAGAAACCGTCTTTGCCATGCAGCAGTTCGTCGACGCGCTTTAAGTATTCACCCGACTGCGCGCCTTGAATGACGCGGTGATCGTACGTCGAGGTCATCTGCATGATCTTGCCGATGCGCAGCGACCGAAGCGTCTGTTCGCCGGCATTGCCGAAACCAGCCGGATAGCCGATAGCGCCGGCCGCAATTATCGCTCCCTGTCCGGCCATGAGACGCGGAACGGAAGCGGCAGTACCGATGCCGCCGGGGTTGGTCAGCGTGAACGATGCACCTTGCAGCTCGTCTGCGGTAAGTTTGTTGTCGCGCGCTTTTGCGACGAGTTCTTCGTATTTCGTGCGAAATCCGATGAAGTCGAGCGTGTCGGCGTTCTTGATCACGGGCACGACCAGAAAACGCGTACCGTCTTTGCGCTCGGCGTCCACGGCGAGTCCCAGATGAATACCGGGTTCGACGCGCACCGGCCGGTCGCCGTCGCGGCGGAAGTGGTGCGTAATGAACGGCAATTCGTGCGCGGCGCGCACGAGCGCAAACGCAATGACGTGCGTGAACGAAACCTTCTCCGAACGGCCGGCGTTTTTGAGCGAATTGACGAGTTCTTTGCGGCGAGCGTCCAGTACGTCGACCGGCAGCGTACGAAAACTCGTCGCGGTCGGAATCGTCAGGCTCTGCTCCATGTAGCCCGCCAGCGCCGCTGCGGGGCCTTTGAGCGGCGTGACTTTCGTTTCAGGCGCGAGCGCAGGCAGCTGCGGTTGCGGCGCAGTCGCAGGCGTTGATGAAACAACGGGCAGCGAAGGCGCTTGCTGCAAGACGTCCGCGCGCACGATCAATCCGTCCGGGCCCGAGCCGCGAATGCGCGCCACGTCGATGCCCAGCTTCTTGGCAAGACGGCGGGCTTGCGCCGTCGCAATGGCCTGGCCGGTTCGCGAAGGCGCTTGCGCAACTGCGGCGGCCGGAGTTGCAGGTGCTTTGGCGCCGTTGACCTTTGCGGAACCGGTTTGAGCGGTGGGCTGCGCGTTCGCGTCGATTTCGGCGAGCGGCGCGCCGACGGAGATCGTCGCGCCCTCCGCGGCAACGATCTTGAGGATAACGCCTGAAGCGGTGGCGGGGACTTCGACGTCGACTTTGTCGGTCGTTACGTTGACGATCGGATCGCCTTCGTTGACATAATCGCCTTCGCGTTTTTGCCACTCCACGATCGAGCCTTGGGTGACGGACTCGCCCATTTCGGGAAGCGTCACGGCAACGATGCGGGGATCGCGTTTTTCGGGGGCAGGCGAAGGCGGCGCGCTCTTTGCGCCGTTTCCGGATTTTATGGCGGCCGTGTCGATTTCAGCCAAAACGGCTCCGACCGAAACCGTCTGCCCTTCGTTCGCGAGGATTTGCGTTACGATGCCGGACGCGCTTGCGGGAACCTCGACATCGACTTTATCCGTCGTAACCTCGACCAGCGGATCGCCCTGCTCGATGTAGTCACCGACCCGCTTACGCCATTCGACGATAGAGCCTTCGGTGACCGACTCCCCCATCTCGGGGAGGGTGACTTGAACCATCGTTTCAGGCACTGCGGCGACTCCGTACTTTCCCTAGCTTCTGCGCAAAACCGAACCAGGGGCTTTAACAGCGATCCGGCTTCCTCATCTTAGTCCAGGAGAGGGTTCCTTCCAATGACGATGCCATGCCAGATTTATGCTCTTAGCGTAATACTATGCCTAGGGGACGGGCTACCAGGCGTACGCAGGATACCGAGTGAGCGGGGCCCGGCATGCTAAAATACCCCCATGGCACAAAAGGGTAAGGGCGGCGATCCGGCCGGCCAGAAGTACGCGAGCACATTCGAATCGTTCGTGAACCGGACCGCGACGGCCCAGAAGGCCGATGTCGAAAATCTCGAAACCGAGACAGAAAAGAAGCCGCGTGTCAGACGCAAGCCGAAGCAACGGGCGAAGTGACACTCTTTAAGTGACTCATTTCCCGTCTTCATCACTCTGGACGCTACTAGTCACAGCCGTACTGCTACTCTTTTTCGGCTGGCGCGGAGTGACTGCGCCCACCGCTCTGATCCGAGGCGGGTTGGCCACGGAGCCAGCGGTAAAAACGGCGCGCCGAATGGGCTACGATGCTTGCTGCGGCACCGCCCTACTGATCTTTGACATCGTAAGCGCCCTGTCACGGCAAGCGTTTTAGTTCGCCGTTCATTCCTTCGGCTACTGTAGTCAAGGATATAATATGCTCTATGTGTAATGAATAGCGCGGCATGGAACTGCAACAGCTGGAGTACTTTCGCGTCGTCGCGCGGATGGAGCACGTAACCCAGGCCGCCGAGGAACTGGGCATTACGCAGCCGGCACTGAGCCGGGCGGTGTCACGCCTCGAGCGCGACATCGGAGTGCCGCTGTTCGACCATCGCGGCCGGTCCGTGCGCCTGAACCGCTACGGAACGGCGTATCTGCGGCACGTCGATCGCGCCTTGGCCGCATTAGAAGAGGGCCGCCGGGAGTTGACGGACTTATCCGACCGCGAGTCCGGCGTCATCGCGTTTGGGTTCGCGCACGCGCTCGGAACGCGAGTCGTTCCCGATTTGATCGCCGCGTTTCGCTCCGATCATCCGCGCGCGCGGTTTCAACTGATGCAGAACGCGTCCCACATCATTCTGAGCGAATTGGAAGCGGGCGAGGTCGATCTTGCTTTGGTTTCACCGGTGCCGATAGCGAGCGATCGCATCGAATCGGTGGAGTCTGCTTCCGAAGAGCTGCTGTTAGCCGTGCCGTACGAGCATCGTTTTGCAAAGCGCAAATCGGTACGGCTCGCTGAATTGCGGGACGACACGTTCGTGTGTTTGCGGCGCGGCTATGGCCTTCGCGCTTTGACGGATGACTTTTGCGCTCGCGCGGGATTCGCTCCAAAGATCGCATTCGAAGGCGAGGAGATTGCGACGCTGCGAGGACTCGTAGCCGCGGGACTCGGCGTGGCAATCATTCCGGCCGCCGCCGAAATGGGACCGCCGGAGATTCGGATCAACGAGCCAATCTGCCGCCGCACCATCGGGTTATTATGGAATCCGTCACGTTATCAATCAGAGCTCACTCAGCAATTCCGGCATCACGTTTTATCGGGTTATAAAGCAATTACGGAATAGAGGTTGGAGATTAAGCGGAAGCGTGCGTGAAATGGGCGATCACCAGACTGCTGATCGCAATCAGTACCCAAAGGATTCCGCCGAGCGCGAGGGGGCGGAATCCGGCCTCTTTAAAGCCTTTCGCATCGGCGGAAAGGCCGACGGCGCTGAGTGCGACGATGATCAGAAAGAGCGCGGCTTTCGTCAACAAGGGATGCACCTGCGAGGGAATTGCACCGGTTGTGTTGATAATCGCGGCGAACAAAAACCAAAGAATGAACCACGGGATGATCTTGCGCCAATTCGCGCGTTCGCCGCCGCTGCGCGCCCTCCAAATTTTCTTGCCGGCGTAAAAGAGCACGATGGGCACGATCAGCGCCGTTCGCGTAAGCTTGACGATAACGGCCTGATTTCCGGCAATGTGTCCGTACGTAAATGCCGCAGCCACGACCGAAGATGTGTCGTTGATAGCCGTACCGGCCCACAAGCCGAAACCATTCTGCGAGAGTTGAAGCCAGTGCCCCAGCCACGGGAACGTGAGCACCGCCGCGACGTTAAACAAGAATACCGTTGAGAGCGCATAGGCAACCTCGGCTTGGTTCACGTCAATCACGCTGGAGAGCGCCGCAATAGCCGACCCGCCGCAGATCGCGGTCCCGACACCGAGCAGGCGGCGCAGGTCACGATCGATGCCGAGCAGCTTTCCGAAAACGTAGGCGGCCGCTAGCGTGACAATAAGCGTGCCGAGCATCACGGGAAGTGAATGCTCACCGGTCCGCCCGATCTCTCCCAGTTGCAGCGTCGCACCGAGCAAGACGATCGATGTCTGCAGAAGCTCTCTGCTCGCGAACCGGATTCCCGGCGCAGCCGCTTTGCCCGGTGGAACCATGACGGCGCATAGCATGCCGAGCACGATTCCAAACACCGGCCCCCCGACGACCGGCACGATCGTCCCGAGGGCATACGCAAGAACGGCGACGCAGATCGCCAACAGCAATCCTAAAAACATCGACGCAACGTTTAGGGACTAAAAGAACGAGGCCTGGTCGGGCGGGAAGACGATCGTCCGGTTTTTCTGAAACTTCGGCCGCGAGTGGCTCAAAACGAAAGCGGAGACGTCGTACGCTTCCCGGTCGCTCAAACTTCCGGGATCGTTCTGCGGCATGTTGTAACGCACGAACCCCGCCATCGTGTTGAGACGGTGCATGCCCGCGCCCCCGTTGAACGACGACGGTCCCCACAACGGTGGAAAGACCGGACCGTTCCCGGCGCCGCCCGCGCCATGGCACGCCGAGCATTTTTGCGCGTATACGGCACTTCCATGGTTGACGTCCGGTTTTCCGAGCGAGATTGAAGCCAGCTTCACCCGAGGATCGGGCGTTGCGCCGATGGCCGTACCGCGCGAAAGATATGTAATATATGCAACGATCGCAATCATCTCGCGGCTGTTGTAAGCTGGGGGATGCCCGTTCATGCTGTAAAGAAAGCACTCCGCCAAACGATCCTGCAGCGCTATTGCCCGGTTTGCGCGTTTGTTCCACTGCGGAAATTGCGCGGCGATACCGACGAACGAACCACCGCGCGGCTTTGTTCCCGCGTTCACGTGGCACGCCGCGCAATCCATCTTCGCCCCGACATAGTTTCCCATGTGCGCCCGCGTGTGTTCGATCAGCTCGCGACCATACCGGATCAGCTCGCCGGCTTGCCCTTTGGGAAGCGCAGACGGATCGTAGATCGCTGCCGTAAGCGCGGCCGGGGGTGACGCCGTCGAACTAGGCGACGACGAACACGCGACCATTGCGAGAGCGATCGCCGCCAACCCGGAGTGCACGAGCTTCATACGAAGACCGGTGTAATGTACGTGTAGTGATGCCGCGCCTGGAGCACGGCAATCGTTGCGACCATCGACGGGACGACGTGCGTTCCGGGAATCAGATGCGTCAGGATGTCCGCGGCCACGTCCGAGGCGCTCGCCCCCCCCGGCGCAAATCCGCTCTTGATCAGCGCGCGCGACTGTTCTTCCACCGCGGTATGACAGGTAAGAAAGACCACGCCGCGGCTCTGAAGCGTCTGAATCGACGTGTCTTGATAGATGCTGTTCGGATCGTCCGGATCCGCGTTCGCGTCGGGCTTTTTCAGCGGAGCAAGAAAGACGTTCGACGTCACGGGGTTGCCTTGTGCATCCTTCAGTTTGAAGGCGTCGCCCAGCCGGTATTTCGCCCAGATTTCGTCGCTGTAGTTGTAGACTCCGGACGGACCGTGCGGCGCAAAAGCCATCGCGATCTCGGATGGGGCATGCCCGAAGCCGAATTGCAAACCGTTGAGGGCATTCTTGACGTTCGCGAAAATCTGGGGATGAAAGGAGACGGCCTCCCACAATTGCCGTATCTGCGTTTCCGGTTTGTCCACTACCGACTCGAACGCGGCTAAGTCGAAATCGGACTTCCGCTCGACCAGATGCGTTCCGCCCGGCACGCTGCCGGCGCGCGCTGCAGTGCTCGCGGCGGCGACTAGTGAGGCAGATGCCAAGAACGAGCTTCGTTTCATCGCAGGACCTCCACGCCGTCACATTCGGCTGCGCACTACTAGAACATTGGACAGGCCGGAGCCTTCCGGCTCGAAAGCGAAGAATACGGAGTGACCACAATCTCACTCTTTGGAGCCGTATTCGCAGGCATCGCAGCGGGCGCCGTCGTGACTTGGCTCGTCATGCGCTCCATCGGCGGCGCGCATCTCGAGACGCTGGTCGAACGCGTCAAGGGCGAGCTGCACGATGCGAACGCGCGCATCGCCGAAACGCAGCGCGATACGTTCTTGGCGCTCGCCGGCGAGCGTTTCGCGGCCGCCGAAGAACGCAGCAACGCCAAATTGAGCGAGCTCGTCACGCCGGTTCAGCAGAAACTGAGCGAGTTCGATTCGCTGGTCAAGGACCTGGAAAAGGAGCGCGTCGGCGCTTACGAAGGGCTGCGCGAGCAGATCGGCGGCCTGATCGAGCGCAGCGGCCGAATGGAAACTGCAGCTTCTCAGCTTGCCTCGGCGCTGCGGAATCCCACGACACGCGGTAAGTGGGGCGAGGTTCAACTGCGCCGCGTCGTCGAGCTGGCAGGCATGGAGCCGTACTGCGATTTCAACGAACAGCAGACGTTCGACACCGGCGATGAGCGCGGACGGCCCGACATGACCGTTGCGCTGCCCGGCAATGCAAAGATTTTCGTCGACGCGAAGGTTCCGTTGAGCGCCTATCTGGACGGCATCGAGGCTGCCGACGAAAGCCTTCGCCGGGAACGGCTTCGGGCGCACGCTTCCGCCTTCAAGTTGCACGTCGATTTGCTGGCGCGCAAACAGTATCAGCGCGCCGACGGTTCGGCTGACTTCGTCGTGATGTTCGTCCCAGGCGAGGCATTTCTAAGCGCGGCATGCATCGAAAATCCCGAACTTATCGAGTACGGCGCATCGCGTGACGTCTACATCGCAAGTCCGCTCACCCTCATGGCGCTGCTGCGTTCGTATGCGCTGGGATGGCAGCAGCGCGCGCAGGAGGAGAACGCCAAGAAGATCGCCGCGGCCGCGGCCGAGCTCTACGAACGCGTGCGCGTCTTCGCTCAGCACTTTGCCGGCATCGGCCTCTCGCTGCAGCGCGCGACCGAAGCCTATAACAAATCCATCGCTTCGATGGAGAGCCGCGTTCTGCCGCAAGGGCGCAAAATCAAGGAGCTCGCGTCCTTACCGGACGCGGAGCTCCCCGAGATTCAAGCGGTAGAGATCGCTCCTCGCGAGGTCACGGCGCTCGATGCCGATCCCCGCAAGAAACGGGCCAAACAGCCCAAGCTGTTCTCCGACGACACGGTAGCCTAATCGCTATTTCTGCGAGCCGGAGTTTTCTAGCCGTTTGAGCGCGTTCAGCGTATTCGCGACGTGCTGGTTAGGTTCCATGTTCGTGTACGTGTACGCGATCTTTCCATTGGGTGCGATGACGTACGACGTGCGGTTCGCATATTTGGGATCCTGCGGCAGCACGGCGTCGTAGGCCTTAGCGACGGTTAAGTCGGGATCGGCCGCCACCGGAAACTTGCTGCGGCAAGCACTTACCGAAAACTTGTTGAGCGTGCCGATGTTGTCGTGCGAGACGCCGATGACCGTTGCGCCAAGCTTCTTGTATTGGCCGATGGCCGACGCAAAGTCGTGCGCTTCAATGGTGCAGCCGGTAGTAAAGGCCGCCGGATAAAAATAGAGCACGACGGGGCCTTTTTTGAGCGCACTGTCGAGATCGAATGCGAAGACCTTGCCGCCGATCGACGCCTGCGTTTTGAACTCCGGAGCGGTCGCACCGACGGACAGGCTGGCGAGAGCAGGTGCTGATGCCGCGGCAACGAGAGTGAGTGCCGCGAAAAAACGACGATACATAAATTGACTCCTCCGGTCTGAGGCTTTCATGGAAGCGCAACACCTCGCCTTCGGGGAAAGATGAGATCCATGGCAGACTGGTCGTCCTACTTCGCCCGTATGGAAGGTGCTCCGATATCAATCGCGGTTGACCTGGGGTTTCGTGACGCCGCGCCGGTCGATGACAAACCTGCGGCATACACAGTCGCGGTAGCGCTGCTGCAGCCCGACGAACACGGAATGACCACGGAAGACGAGTATCGCGCGCTGGGAAGGATCGAAGAAGAACTAGCGGCTGCGCTGGAACCTCAGGGAATCGTCGAGGTGGGCCGCGTCACCGGTCGCGGCATGCGGACGTTCCATTATTACGGGCCGCAGGACCGGGACTTTTCCTTGGCAGCGGCCGGCGTCATGGAAGCGCATCGCAATTACCGCTACCGCGCGATTTCGGCATCGGACCCCGGCTGGGCGATCTACACTTCGTACCTCTACCCGGACGAGCACCAGACTTGCTTTTGCGAACGATATGAAGGCGTTGCAGGCCTTATTGGACGCCGGCGACGACTTCGAGCGCGTGCGTCCGATCGAGCATACGATCCGTTTCGACGATATCGAAAAGCGAGACGTGTTTGCGCGCGCAATGGCGGATCACGGCTACGAGATCGAGGTCGACGACGGGATCAATACGGTACGTTGCTGCCGCCGGGATACCATCGACCCGTTCAAGATTACCGAGATGCGCACTGCCCTCACGACGCTGGCGGAGGAGTTCGGCGGAATCTACTCAGGCTGGGCGACAGTCGTTCAACATTAAGCGTCCGCAGCGGCCAAAAGCATGGCTCGCGCGGCTGCGAATATGCGCGCTGCGGACTGGCGGTGGAGACGGCCGTGGGCGTCGGCTTCCGGCGGCAGCAGAATCATTTGCGCATTAGCCTCAAAGACAGCAACGATTCCTGCGGGCGTCATGCCGAAATCGATGCCGGCGTAATCGAGCGCAAGGGTGGCGGCGACGCGCTGCAGTGAGGCGATCGCAGCGGCGCCTATCGCCGACTCCGGCGCATCGAGAAACCGGCGCTCCTCACGTTCGAATGCTTCGTTTCCCACCGTTTCCGAATGCATATAGTGCACTTTCCATTCTCGGGAGACGGCTAAATGCGCGGGATACAACTGACCGTCCACGATCATCATCCGGTATTTGCGAATGTAGCCGTCGCTCGAGCGCGTGTCGATGAACTCCATCGCCAGAAGATCGTCTCCGGGCAAATCACGAAGCGCGGCTTGAAATCCGGCAGCGTCGTCCACCCGGAGAAAGTAACGGCCGGTATGGTGGCCGGGCACCCGAAGCAGAAACGGAAAATCGAACGGCGGTGCGGCTCGGCGGTCGATCGCGATCGCGGCAGCCGCGCGCACGTTTTCGATAGCCGTTAACTGTTTTGCGTTTGCCGCCCGGCCCGTACGCGCAACCGCTTGCGGATCGTTGATTATGCGCGAACTCGAATTGGCTGCAATCGCGGATGCGCGCTCGAGTGCGCGCCCGCTGCGGTCCGCATCCGCGACGGCGTTGAATATGAATGCGTGAGGCGGCAGCTGCAGACTGTTCGGGCGCATAGTCGACGACCAGTTCCCGTACCAAGTACGTACCGTCGTCCAGCAGAAAATCCGTGTAGACGTTTCCGCCTTTACCGCTGACAAGCAGCAAGACTGGAATCGGGCGCCCGGAACCGGTGAATGCGCGGGGTCTCAGCCATCGATCTTTGAACGCGATCGCGCGATGACGTTCCGCGCCCGCCTCGTCGCCTTCACGCGAGAGAACGTAGCTTAGGCCTTCATGCGCTTCTTGCAAACCCTGACGCAGGAGAATGGCCTGCCCAAACCGCTCGCGCGCTGCGGCCATTTCGCCCGAAGCGAAAGCAACATTGGCCAGCCCCAAGTGAACGAATGCGTTCGAGGGCTCGAGCCGCAGCAGGCGTTCGTACGCTAGACGAGCGGCACTCCGGCGGCCGGTTCGCAGCGCCAGTGCGGCGATTCCGAAGAGCGCTGCCCGGTCGTCGGGATTCCGGGCGAGCGCCGCAAGAAACTCGGACTCGGTTACGAGTAGAGTCCCATGTTCCGCGCGATTACCAAGCGCTGCACCTCGTTCGTCCCTTCCCCGATCTCGTTGATTTTTTGATCGCGATACATGCGTGAAATGGGATACTCGTCCATGAATCCGTAACCGCCGTGAATCTGGAGGCCTTCGTTCACGCAGCGCCGGGAGACTTCGGCCGCGTAGAGCTTGGCCAAGCTGGCGGTCTGTGCGAACTCGCGTCCGTTGTCTTTCTCCCACGCGGCTTTGAGCACCATGAGCTCGGCGTGCTCGATTTCGGTCAGCATGTCGACCAATTTGAACTGAATCGCTTGGAACTTGCTTATTGGGCGGCCGAACGCGACGCGTTCCTTTGCGTATTTCATTCCTTCGTCGTATGCGCCGCGCGCAAGGCCGACGGAGAGCGCCGCTACCGAGATGCGCCCCGCGTCGAGAATCGTCAAGAAGTTCCGCAATCCCTCACCGCGCTCGCCGAGTATGTTTTCAGCCGGAACTTCTGCGTCGGTGAACGCCAGCTCGCGCGTATCCGACGCGCGCCAGCCCATTTTCTTGTATTTTTTGCTGCGAGTGAAGCCGGGCGTGCTCTGTTCCACGATAAGATTCGTAATCTCGGGCTTTCCGTCAGGCCGGCTGCCGGTCACGGCCGTAATCGTGGTTCCCGCGCTGATGTCCGTGCCGCTGTTGGTGATGAACGCCTTGGTGCCGTTGACGATCCACTTACCGTCTCGGAGCACCGCCTTCGTTTGCGTATTGCCCGCGTCGCTGCCGGCGTTCGGCTCCGTCAAGCCGAATCCCCAAAGCACCTTGCCCTGCGCGAGCGGCACGAGATACTTCTGCTTTTGCTCTTCCGTACCGAACAGATAGAAAGGGCTCGCACCCAGGGAAACGTGCGCCGCCATCGTGATGGCCGTCGAGGCATCGACCCTCGCCAGTTCCATCACGGCAAGCGCATAACTCACCGTATCCGCGCCGGCACCGCCATATTTCTCAGGAAAGGGCAAGCCCATCAGTCCGAGCTCGGCCATCTGCTTGACGAGATCGTAAGGGAAGGCTTCTTCGCGGTCCATTTCCTCGGCCCGCGGCGCGACACGCTCGATCGCAAACTCGCGAACCGTCTGGCGAATGGCCTTTTGTTCGTCGGAAAGGTCAAAATTCATGATTGCCGGAGGTATCCGTACGGCCGATTTGAAAACTCCTTTTGCAGCGATGATCTCATTACGCGCCGTCTCTCTCGTGTACCCGAACGGAGTCCGCGCCATCGACGGCATCGATCTGGAGATCGGCAAAGGGGATTTCGTCTTCCTCGTCGGGCACTCCGGAACCGGAAAATCCAGCCTTCTCCGCCTTCTTTACCGCGAAATGACGCCGACGACCGGATCCATTACCGTCGACGGCATTCGCGTCGACCAGCTCCGGCGCGGAAGGGTTCCCATGCTGCGGCGGCATCTCGGAGTCGTCTTTCAGGACTACAAACTGCTCACGGACAAGACGGTGTGGGAAAACGTAGCGTTCGCTTTACAAGTGACCGGCGCACATACCAAGGACGTCGTGCGGCAAGTACCGCGCGTCCTCGACTTGGTAGGCTTGGCCCATAAAGCGCGCATGTATCCGAACGAACTCTCCGGCGGAGAGCAGCAGCGCAGCGCCATCGCCCGCGCGCTGGTCAACAATCCCAAGATCCTGCTCTGTGACGAGCCGACCGGCAATCTGGATCCGGCAAACACTTCCGAGATCATGGATCTGCTGCAGCGCATCAACCTGAAGGGCACGACGGTGCTCGTCGCCACGCACAATCAAGCCGTCGTCGATCGAATGCGGCGCCGGGTCGTCCGCCTTGAAAACGGACGTATCGTCACTGACGAAGAGCGGGGATATTACTTCCTTGGACTGGGGCAAAACCAAATTCTTTCTGGGTGAGGTTCTTCGGAACTTCACCCGCAATGCCGGCATGCAGGCAACCGCTATCGGAACCGTCGCGGTGACGATCGTTCTGCTCGGCATCTTTTTGTACGTTCGCGCAAGCATCGCGCACTTGAGCAGCGACGTCTTCAGTCAGATCACGATCTCGACGTACATGAAGACGGACGCGAGCGCGGCCCAAGTGGCCGCCGTCCGCACCGCGCTGGCGAAAGATCTGCGGGTGGCCAGCGCGCAGTACATTCCGAAAAAACAAGGCCTCGAAGAGCTGCGGCAGCGGATGAAAGGCCAAGTCGACACCAGCCTGCTGACGGAGAATCCGCTCCCCGATAAGTTCCGCGTCTCCATGCACGATCCGAATGAGGTTTCCGCCGTAGCGGCTTCGATCCGTAAACTCCCGGGCGTCGAAAACGTCGACTACGGGCAAGACGTCGTAAAGCGCCTGCTGCAGCTCGCAAACGTTGCCCATCGGGCCGGTCTTGCCGTCATAACGCTGTTCATCCTCGTCGCAGGAATCATCATTTCCAACACGATCCGGCTGACGGTTTTTGCCCGCCGCCGCGAGATCTCGATCATGCAGCTCGTCGGCGCCACGAACATGTACATTCGCATGCCGTTTATCTGTGAAGGGCTCCTTGACGGCTTGCTCGGCGCGGGTCTCGCGATCGCCGTGCTTGCTATTGCGCGCGCCTCGTTGGTACCCAAGGTGGCAGCCGCCCTTCCCTGGGTGCAGATCAACGTCGTTCAAATCGATCTGTCATCGCTCGTTCTCCAGCTGATTGCTGTCGGCGCCGCCGTCGGTATCGTCGCCTCGTGGATATCGGTCGGACGATACCTGCGGACGTAGGCCGGGAACTGAACGGTGCCCTGGCCCTGGCCGACGCATTATTGGAAGTCCCCGCGGAGGGAATCATTCACCTGGACAGCGGCCGCAAAATAGCGCGTTTCAACCGTTCGGCGCAGCGCATTCTGGGCTACGCGCCTGTCGGCATCATCGGCAGCGACTTTTCGGATTTGCTGCACCCTTCGAATCGCAGCGACGTGTTTCGCCTCTCCTCGTCGGCGGATCCGCTGGTGACCGGGCTCACGCTGCGCGACTCTCGCGGCGACGCCGTTCCGGTCCGCGCGCGCTGCATGGCCGTCGTGCGCGATGATGCCGACGAGGGCTGGGCCATCGCCTTTCAAAGCAAGAAGCGCGCCGAAGAGATCGAGCAGCTCAAGAGCGAAATCGTAAGCACCGTTTCGCACGAGCTGAAGACGCCGCTGACGACGATTAAGGCCTATGCCGCGACGCTAAGACAAAATCCGGCGCTGCACGAAACGCATCGTGAGGAGTTTTTGAGCGTCGTCGAGCAGCAAGCGGACCGGCTCTCGCGCATGGTGGACGACATGCTGCTCGTCGCCCGCGTCGAAACGGCGCAGCTTTTGCGCAAGCGCGAGATGCTCGAGCTGGATAAACTCCTGGATCACGTGATCTCCGAAGTGCGTCCGGACCCGGTGCTGCACCCCGTAAACCGCAGCTTTGCCGGAATTCAAGTCTCGGGCGATCCGGATCGCTTGAGCGACGTGCTCCGCAACCTGTTGGAAAACGCCGTAAAGTATTCGCCCGGCGGCGGAGCAATCGACGTCGCAGCAGCGCAGGATGAATCCCGCACCACCATTACGATCGCCGATTGCGGGATCGGCATCTCCGAGGAGCATCTCCCGTTCATCTTCGACCGGTTCTACCGTGCCGAGGAAGAGGGCGCGCAGGGCGTCGGCGGCAGCGGTTTGGGACTGTACATCACGCAAGCGCTGGTGCGCGCGCACGGCGGCACGATCGCGGTGCGCAGTCGCAAGGGAGAAGGCACCACATTTACGCTCTCCCTTCCGGTGCGCCGTTGAGGCGGCTTGACGAAACGGCCGGCCGCCGCATTCTGGTCGTCGACGACGATCGCAATCTACGCAAGATCATCCAAACGAACCTCGAGCTCGCCGGCTACGACGTCACGACCGCAGCGAACGGCGGCGAAGCGCTGCGCATTCTGGATGCGATACAACCGGATCTGGTGCTTTTGGACGTCATGATGCCGATGATGGACGGTTACGAGCTCGCCCGGCGGATTCGCCGTCATCCCTCGAACACGCACGTGCCGATCATCATGCTGACCGCCAAAGGCGAGGTCGAAGACAAACTCGCCGGCTTCGACGCGGGCGTCGACGACTACATGACCAAGCCGTTCGGGCCGCAGGAGTTGCTCGCGCGCGTAAAGGCTAAAATCCGCCGGGTCGAGGTGGACTCCTCGCTCTCGCCGCTGACGCGTCTTCCCGGAAACCTCGCAATCGAAGCGGAACTGCGCCGGCGGCTCGAGACGAAGGAGCTGTTCGCGGTGCTGTACCTGGATCTCGACAATTTCAAAGCGTTCAACGACGTGTATGGCTTCACGCACGGAGACGAAGCAATACAGCTGGTGGCTTCAACGGCAGTCGACGTCGTTCGACGGCGCGGTACGCAGCAGGATTTCGTCGGACACATCGGCGGCGACGACTTTTTGATCGTGACGCTCCCCGATCGCGCGGAAGAGATTGCTCGTGAGATCATCGACACGTTCGACCGCGACATTCGCAAACTCTATACTGCGCACGATCTGCGCCAGGGCTATATCGAGACACGCGACCGGCGAGGGACGCTCAACCGCTTTCCGATCATGTCGCTCTCCATCGCGATCGTCTCAAACGATCAGCGCGAACTGCGTAATTACGCGCAAATCGGCGAGGCGGCCGCGGAACTCAAGCGCTACGCCAAGTCCATTGGGGGTTCGGTCTACGTGAAGGACAAACGCAGAAAATGATCTTGAATCTTCGCGCGGCTGCGGCCCTTGCTATGGCTTGCGCCGTTCTCACTACGGCCGCGCTTCCATCGACGATCTCACAAAAAATCGCGGCGCAACGCAAAAAGGCCGCCCAGATTCAAGCGCAGCTTCACCAGAAGCGCGCGCAACTCCATGCCGCAACGGTACATTTGAACGATCTCCAGTCGCAACTGGACGAGACGAATTCGTCCATCGATCGCGTGCGCGGCGTCATCGACGATTTGGACGTTCAGCAGCGCAGCACGCAACGCAAGCTCTGGTGGAACACCGTCCAGCTCCAAGCCGCGCAGAAGACGCTCAAACTGCACGACGGCCTGCTCAAACAGCGGCTCGTCGACATTTACGAGCACGGAGATCTGGGGTACGCAAGCGTTCTGCTGGCTTCGAAGTCCTTCAGCGACTTCGTCGAGCGCTGGCAAGACTTGCGTCTGGTGATTGCCGCAAACCAACGCGCAGTGCGCGAGCGTAAGGCTGCGGAAGGCAAAGTTGCTTCCGCGCAGGCCGATCTCGAGTCCACGCAATTAGCGCTCGAAAATCAAACGCAAGAGCAGCAGCGAGCTCAGAGCCAACTCGACGCGCTGGCGCAAGAACGCAGCAATCTCGTTGCCGTTGCGGATCAGCAGCGCCGCCACGTAGCGACGCAGGTCGCGCAGATGGAAGAACTCTCGGCGGCCGAGGAAGCGCGCCTGGAAGAATACATCCGCGAACGTCAAGCCGAGATCGAAGCGCAAGCGGAAGCTGCGCGTCGCGCTGCAGGTATCGCCGGTCCCATAACCTCGCCGGGGGAACTCGCGTGGCCCGTGAGCGGGACGATCACCTCGCCCTTCGGAATGCGCCAAAATCCGTTTGGCGGCGGCGTGGAGTTTCATCCGGGACTCGATATCGCCGCGCCGATGGGCACGACCGTGACGGCCGCAGCGGGCGGAACCGTGATCTCTGCCGGATGGTACGGAGGCTACGGCAACTACATTTTGATCGATCACGGCGGCGGCATGTCCACGGGATACGGACACCTCTCCCAAATATTCGTTTCAAACGGCCAGACCGTTCAAAAAGGGCAGGCGATCGGAGCCGTGGGATCGACCGGAATGTCGACGGGGCCCCATCTCCATTTCGAAGTGCGCCTCGGCGGCAAACCCACCGATCCCGCGCCATATCTTCACTAACGGAAGCGCATAACCAAAACACGAGGGAGCTTGCGAGCAGCATAGAACCTGCTTGCTCCGGCATTTGTTTGTTTTACGTAAAGGAGCATCCATGAAAGCCCTTAGCCTTCGCATTCCGTTTGGTCTTGCGGCGGCCGCACTTCTTGCGGCCTGTTCGGCCCACGGGAACGGCGTTGTGCCCCCGGCCTTTATCCAAAGCCTCAACTCGATGCCCGTTCAAGCAGCAGCGGTGCCGCCGGCTTGCAAGGGGCAGACGACGACGAAGACCCACGCGAGTGTTAAAGAAAAGCTGCTCAGCTCCGGCGGCCACGCGTGCATTCCGGCGTTCGGCGGCCTGGGCGGAAATATTGCCTACCCCGGCGCCACGCCGTCGATCACCTTGACACTGATCAGCAGCACGACCAACTATACCGGCAAGCTGCCGAACCTCGGATCGGGCAGCCCCCTCTTCTATCTGCAGGTCGCAACCAGCGCCGCAACATCGTTTGCCTCGAACGTTCCGGCCGGCGGCGGGCTCACGGGCGCGTCGATCAAAACCGGCCGCAACTACACGATCTACGGACAGGCCAAGGTTGACGGGTTCACCCTCAATTTCACGCCGTGCTACACCCAAGCGACCAAAGGCAAGTACGGAGGCGTGATCGGCGGCATGGGAACGCTGCTCAAGGGCGAGAACGTGCCCGCCGCAGCAACGGGCGTTATCGAAGTCTACTCGGGGAAGAGCGCCTCAGGAACCTGCTAGCGATTTACGGCCGGAGCACTACGGCGGCTGGTCCTCGAAACCAGGGAGGCGAAAAATGGGTACTAAGCGGGTACCCGTGTACGTCTTAGGAAGGACGCAGTCGCCCTAGTGTCTACCGCAATTCGTGCTGTAATTGCAGCGCTGCTCGTTGCTGCCGTCGCCTTCGGCGGCGCTTTGTATATCGGATACCGGAATGGCCTGGTGGCGGGGCAAGCCTCGTATGACGGGAGCGCGGGGAAAGTCGCGTCCCTCGATCTCGCCGGAATTTTCGGACCGCAGATGGACGAACATCTCGTCGATCTGGCATTTCGCCAAGTCGAGCAGGTGTATTATCGTCCGGTCGATTCGGCGCAGCTCGTGCAAGGCGAACATAGCGGCCTGCTTGCGTATCTAAACGCGTACTTCAAAGCGAAGAAGATCGAACGAGTTGCGGATCTGCCCGGCGCGCAAGCCGACGGCGACCGAACGGAAGACCTTCACGTCCTTGACAGCCAGCTCGCATACGCGCAGGATCACTACGCGCAGTACCTGGGCAAAGACGGCCGCACGCAGCTCACGACAGCGGCGCTCGACGGTATGCTCGACGCGCTGCGCGATCCGTATACGGTGTATCTCTCTCCGGATCAGATTCGCGCCCTCAACGAAGAGCTCAACGGCGGAAACTTCGGCGGGATCGGGGTTTTCATCTATCAGCTCAGTGACGGCCACGTGCTGCTGCAGCCCATCGAGGGACTTCCCGCGTCCCGCGCCGGCATGCGCGGTAACGAAATCGTGGTGTCCATCAACGGCACTTCGGTTACCGGCAAACCGCTCGACGACGTCGAACGGATGATTCGCGGCCCCGAAGGCACCGACGTAACGATAGCCACGCACCCATACCAGAGCACCGTTTCGCGAGTCTTTCACATCACCCGTGAAATCATTCACGTGCCGACCGTTCACCAGAAAATGGAAAACGGATACAACTACATCCGTCTCTCGGATTTCGGCGAAACGTCCGCAGACGAAGTGCACAAGGCACTGCTCGAAGGTCAGAAGGCCGGCGCCAAGGGCACGATCCTGGATCTGCGTGACAACGGCGGTGGTTTACTGGATGCCGCCGTCAACATCTCGAGTTTCTTCATTCCACACGGCGTCATCGTTACGGAGATAGACCGGGACGGCGATCGCAACCCTCAGTATGCGAACGGCAACGTCATGCACGGCGTGCGCCCCGTCGTGGTGCTCGTCAACGGGTACACCGCCAGCGCCTCGGAGATCACCTCGGGCGCTCTCCAAGATTACAAAATCGCCACCCTCATCGGCACCAAGACCTTCGGAAAGGGCGTCGTGCAGGGGATCTTCACCATGCCCAACGGCGGAGCGCTGAAAATCACGACCGAGCGGTACGTCACGCCGTTGGGCCGGGACATCCAGCACAAGGGCATCGAGCCCAATCTCGTCGTTCAGGAGTGCCCGCACCCGGACCACTGCCCGGCGGGCATCATCGACACGCCCCGTGACAAACAACTTGCCGCGGCTAAGGCATTTCTCAGCCGCCTGACGCGTTAGTAGTAGAGTATGAACCGCATAACAGCCTTGTCCTTGGCCGGTGCCGTCCTTATCGCGGCCGGCCAAATTCCAGCCGCGCGGTCCGCCGCAGCGCCTTCGAGCCTCTCCGCGCTGGATTCCAACGAAATTCAGTTCAGCTACGAGAAGTTGCGCAGTGATTTCTATCAGAAAACGGAGCCGCAAGAGATCGTAGACGGCGCACGGACCGAACTTCAGCACGATCTGAAGACTGGCGGGCATCAACGCATCGCTTCCGCCGATTTTCGCTTCCGACGATCCAACGCGCACCGGAAAGGCCGTCGACCATGAGGTTGACGTCGCGTCGCGCGATGCCAAGGGCAAGGTGTCAACGCATCTGCTTGCTTACGCGGCAATCTCCGGAATGCTCGACTCCGTGCACGATCGCTATACCGTATTCTTGGATCCGAAGGAGTACGCCGCGCTCAATGAAGGTTTAGACGGAACCTCTTTCGCGGGAACGGGTATCGTCATTCAGGCCGACGACCAAACGAAGTACATCGACGTGAGCAACGTCGTGCCGGATGGGCCGGCGGACAAAGCGGGTATTCAACAAGACGACGTCATCACCGGGATCGACGGTGTCTCGACCAAGGGTATGACGATTCAGCAAGCGTCTTCGCATCTGCGCGGCAAGTCGGGCAGCACCGTGCAGCTCACGATCCAGCGTGACGGCAAACAGTTGCCGCAACCGATCGCGATCACGCGCGCCGAGATTCACGAGCTCTCCGTGTACGAGAAAATGCTCCCCGGCAAGATCGGCTACGTCGAACTCACGGTGTTCGGACGCGATACCGGTGCCGAACTCACTCAGGCGTTGGACCGTCTGCAGCAGGAAGGCGCGCGCGCAATCGTCATGGATCTGCGTGACAACGGCGGCGGTTATCTTCAGGCTGCATTAGACGTCAGCTCCAAGTTCATCTCCAGCGGTCCCATCGTCTCCGTCGAATCGCGCGCTTCCAACGTTACGACGTACGAAGCCGAAGATACCGCGATTCCGCCGGTTCCATTGGCCGTTCTGGTGAACGAGCATACGGCTTCCGCGTCGGAGATCACGTCGGGTGCGATTCAAGACAGCGGCGTTGGGACCATCATCGGAACGAAGACGTTCGGCAAGGGCGTCGTCCAAGAGATTCTGCCGTTGCCCGACGGTTCGGCGATTAAGATCACCGATGCGCGCTATCTGACGCCGCACAACCGCGACATCAACCACTTGGGCATCATGCCCGACATCGCGGTCGCAGAGAACAAGGATGCACGCTACGGGGATCCGGCGCACGACATACAGCTGGGGCGCGCTCTGCAATATCTCGACGATCGGATCGCGCACACGCAGGGCAGCGAATCACCGGCTGCCGCCGATCAACAGCAGCAGTAGCAATTAGAAACTGATCAGTCGCCGTTGCCGGGTGCGGCCGGCTGATCGAGTTTGTCGCTCTGCTGTTTCTCCGACTGATTCAGACGTTCGGCTTCTTCGCGCTCGCTCGAAGACTTTGCTCGGGCGCATCTTTCTCGTACATGGACGGCTGTTACCCAGCAGCCGTCCATGTTTTTGGGAAGCCTACTTTTTCTTGCGAGCCGGCGTTTTGGCGGCCGTCGTCTTGCGGGTCGAGCGCGTCTTCTTTATCGCGGGTTCAGCCGCGCTTTCGGGGGCCTTCTTGCGACCGCCCTTGGGTTTGGCCTCGTTCGCGGCCGGGCCGGGCGCCGCCGGCGCGGCGGCTTTGCGCGGCCGTTTCGGCTTTGCCTTTCCGCGCCGGTTCGGCAGCTTCGGCCTTCGGGGTCGAACGCGTACGCTTGGGCTTCTCGGGAGCCGGCAAGGCTGCAGTGCGCGCAGTTTCGAGTTGGCCTCCGCGAACCGGCTCGGTGTCGGCGGCGGATGGACGCCTGCGCCGCGCGGGTTTTGTCGGCTTGGCGCCCTCTTCGGGCGCGCGCAGGTGCGGAGGGGGCGGCTCGACGGCCGGCGGCTGGGGCTTCCGGTTCCAAGGCGCGATAGCCCGTCCCGGTTCGCGCGGGGCGGTCTGACCGGTCGGTTCGGCGCTGCCGTCCGATCCGACCCGGAAGATGTGCCGGTCGGGCACGGCCGAAGGCGGCGGCGCTTGACCCGCCGGTTCGGCTCCTAGCCCGCCGTGTCCGCGACGGCGGCGGCGACGGCGGCGACGGCGGTGTCCGCCCTCGCCTTCGACATGGCCGGGCGCAGTCTCGTGCTCGACGGCTTCCTGATCCTCTTCGGCCGACTCACTCTGAACCTCGGCGCTATGCAGCGGGATGCCGGCTTGCAGAACTTCTTCGGAACGTCCGCCCCGGCCACGTCCGCGGCGCCGCCGCCGGCGCCGGTGCCGTCCCTCGCGTTCGTGCTCCTCGCCCTGGCCGATAACGATGGCTTCCGGCGTCTGTTCGGCTTTTTGTTCCACGACGGCGGTGCGCTCGGCGCGCTCCTCCTCCTCGGTGACGGTCGTGATTCCGATCGGCGGACGAGCTTGCGCGAATTTTGCGGCCTCTTCTGCCAATGCGCGCAGCTCTTGCGTCTGCTCCGTGGCGGTGAGTTCGCCTTTGCGGCCTCCGCGGCGGCGGCGCTTGCGCTTCTCGCCCACCGCGACGGTGGCCAGTTCGGCCAGCGCGAAATCGTCCGCGACGTCGATGAGTTTGATGCGGGCGGTTTGGCCCGCCATATTAGCAGCGTTTTCGACTTCGATGATGCGGCCTTCGATCACCGCAGCGGCAGATGATACATTCGGAAGCCGTCCCGGAAGCAACTCCACTTCGTGCTCGTCGCCCACGCGGAGTTTGCCGTCCGGCTTCATGTCGCCGACATTGCGCAGACGAACTTTCTCCGGGTGAAGCAGCGGATCGACGCGGACGTGAATAGGCGTGCGGAGCTGTTCGATAAGACTCTTGGTTTCGTCCTCGTACCAGAACTCCAGCTGCGCCGCAACGGTTGGCGCGGACTCGACCAAGATCGGTTTGTGGTCGACGTGATCGTGCGCGCGAATTCTGCGCAGCGTTTCGATTGCCACGGATTGCGAGGACATCACGGTTCCCAGACCTGCGCAAGTCGGGCACGATCCGCGCAGCTGCGAGGCAAGGTCTTTGCCGACGCGTTTGCGGGTGAACTCCAGAAGTCCCAAATTGCTGAATGACTGAATCGTCGCGCGCGTGCGATCTTTGCGAAGTCCCGATTCGAGCGTCTGAATTACCTTGTTACGGGAGCCTTCGGTGTT
Source organism: Vulcanimicrobiota bacterium (assembly GCA_963714015.1). Classification (GTDB taxonomy): domain Bacteria; phylum Vulcanimicrobiota; class Vulcanimicrobiia; order Vulcanimicrobiales; family Vulcanimicrobiaceae; genus DASRDE01. The sequence continues at coordinate 647,264 of OY970223.1, forward strand.
CATGTCGATGAAATCGCAGACGATGATGCCGCCGATGTCGCGCAGCCGCACTTGGCGCGCGATCTCCGCAGCCGCTTCAACGTTCGTCTTGACGATTGTGTCTTCGAGATTCTTGCCCCCGGTGAATTTGCCGGAGTTCACGTCGATGACGGTTAGCGCTTCCGTCGTTTCAATCACGATCGACCCGCCGGAGGGCAGGTTGATCTTCGGCTTCATGAGCTTCTGAAGCTCTTCGTCGATCTTGAAGTCTTTGAAGAGCGAGCGTCCGGAGTTGTAGTACTGGACGCGATCGAGATACTGCGGACCGAGCAGTTGTAAGAAGCTGCAGATCTTACGGTACTCGTCTTCGTTGTCGATTAGGACCCGATCGACGTCGGCGGTGATGAAATCGCGCGCCGCCTTGTAAACCAAATTCATGTCTTTGTGCAGCAGCGACGGCGCGGCAGCGCGCTTATAGGACTCCAGGATGCCGTGCCACATCCGAATGAGGACTCCGAGGTCGGCGATGAGTTCGGCCTCGCTGACGGCGCCCGCCGCCGTGCGCACAACAGTCGCCATCCCTTCGGGACGGATGCGCTTCATGATGGCCTTGAGCCGGTTGCGCTCCTCGGAGGACTCAATCTTGCGCGAGACGCCGCTGTACTTGCCGGTAGGCATCAGAATGAGGTAGCGGCCGGGCAGGGAGATATTGGTGCTGATGCGCGCGCCCTTGAGCCCGCGGGGCTCCTTTACGATCTGCACCAGGACCTCGTCCCCCCGGTTGACCTTCTCGCTGATGGTCCAACCGCTGCGGCCCTGGGTGATCTCGACGTCGCCGATGTTCAGCGGCGTCTTGTTGATGTCGTCGACGTAGAGAAAGGCGTTGCGGCCGAGGCCGATGTCCACGAAGCTGGCGCCCATGCCGGGCAGCACGTTCTGGACTTTGCCTTTGAAGATCGAGCCGATGACCTTCTCTTCGCGCTCGACGTAGAGTTCTGAGAGGACGCTGTCCTCGAGGATGGCGACCCGGTTCTCCCAGGGGTCGCTCGAGATCAGGATCTCGCTGGACAAATTTTACCAAACCTTTTGTCGGTTGAAGCGCGGACCCGGCCGTTGAACTCCTCCGCGAGAAGACCCGGCATCCAATCGCATTCCCTGCGATTTCCTGCGGTCACCTCGAGCGGGTACGCTAGCGAGCCACTACGCTCTCGAAAAATTTCTTGAACCGTCCGCCCAGTCTTCATAACTCACGAAGGCCGGGACGGTCTTGGGCCTCCAGGTTCCCGCCCTCCCCCGGCCGGACCTGCCCTGCAAGCTTGCGGGCGGGTTGCCGACAATAATAAGGTGGCGCACCTGAGTGTAACCCAGGCGCTGGCCGGCTTTTTCGCCGCCATCGGCTTGTACAATACGCTGATTTACTTCGTTACGAGCGATCGGGCGTTTCTTTGGTATGCGGTCCTGATGGATACGATCGCCGGCGTGCAGTTCGTCTTCGCACCGCATTTGATAGGCGTCGCTCCGGGCGAAGCGCTGCTGATCTACCGCTCCGTCATCTTTGCGCTCTTCTTCAGCGCCGAAGTGATCTTCGCATGGACGTTTTTGCGGCTGGCTACGCGCTTTCCGGCGTACGCCAAAGCCGTCGCTGCACTGCTCGCGGTGAACGTTGCCGCCGTTGGGCTCGACCGGATCTTCGGGCCGTCGGCATTACATCGCACGATCGATCACGCACTTTTCCTCAGCTTGATTGCAACGTGCGCGGCGGCCGCCTGGAAGGGAGCCGCGGCCGGACAAGAAGACGCGCGGTACTATCTGACGGCGTACGGCGGACTATTTTTAACCGCCTTCGCCGGTGCGGCGGGCGAGCTCGCCGGTCTCGAGCGCTTGTCCGTATATTTCTTTCAAGCCGGCGCGCTGTGGCAAGCCGGTCTGCTGACGATTGCGCTCGGCAGCCGCTATTTCAAATTGGATCCCCTTACAGGCGTGAAGAGCCGCAGAGCATTCGACGAAGGCTTGATTCGCGCGTATCGCTCGTCGTTCAAGGGAAAGTCGGGGCTTGCCGTGATCGTCGTTGCGATTCACGGGCTCAAAGATTACGAAGCGCGCCAAGGACGCATGGCGGGCGATGCGATGCTGCGCCGCGTTGCGGGCATATGCGCCACCTGCTGCCGCGATCGCGCCGACGTCTTCGCGCGCTACGGCGACGAAGCGTTTGCGGCAATCGTGCCGCGTGTCAGCAAAACCGAGGCCGAGGTCATCGCGCAGAAAATGCGCGAGACGGTTGAAGAGACGTGCCGGATAACGATCGGTGTCGGCGTCGGATCTATCGACGAAGCCAATTCCGCCAAGGGCATCATTCAACGCGCCGCCCGCCGCAGCGCGCGGGATGCAATCGGCCGCGCAGACTTTCCCGAAACAGCCGCTCTTTAACGCCGCTAATATGCCGGAGGCGAGTACACGTTGAACGTGACCGCCGGCGCAGACCCGCGATTGACGAATCGGTGCGCGACGCCTTTTCCGACGATTGCGGAATCACCCGCGCGCATGCCGAATGTGCGTTCGCCAATCTCCGCTTCCAGCGTCCCTTCGGCGAGGTAGAGCACTTGCTCGCTTTGCGCGTGCTCGTTTTCTTTGCGCGGGCCACTCTCTTCGCCGGGCTGCAGCACCATACGGGCAGTCTGCGTCGCTTGGCTCGTCTCGATTACGGTGAATTCCACTATCGCGTTCTTCCCTTCCGCAGCATCCGGTAGACTTCACGGCTCTTCGTTTTGCTTCCAATTTCGATGGAGAGTCCGAGGCCTTCCGCGCAATCGACGAGCGGCGCGAAGTCGGGAACTTCGAGCTGCGGCATGGCTTCGATAGTAAGCCTCTGCAGCGCCCGCGCGCTCAAGATCGGCGTCAAATCACGTACCAGCCGAAGATCGCGCAGCGTTAGCGTATGAAGGCCGGAGTTGGAAGAGAAATCCGGCAAACGATCGATACGCACGTTCTGCAGCTCGAGGCGCTCCAAGGCCGGCAAACTTGCGATCTGCGAAAGATCGTAGATGCCGTGACGCAGCGCCAAAGTGCGCAAACGGCCTTTGAATCCGAGGGATGCCGGCGAGATGGGCGGGGTGTTGGTGAGCCGCAGATCTTCCAGTTGGGTGAAGCCGTACAGCTCTTGAACCGGCCACGACGTTCCGCGCAGCTCCAGAAAACGCAGCGACGCCAGTGCAGTGAGCGGCTCCAACGACATTCCACTCTCTACGGCAGCTCGAAAGCTCGCGAGCCGGTGAAGCTTGCGAAGTTCCGCCGCGTTTCGCACCAGCGGCGTATCGAGCATCAGCGCCGATATTGCGGAGAACCGCCCCAGCAGCGCGGCGTCGAAGCCGCCGGTCCACGTACCGTGAATTCGCAGCTCTACGTTCGAATGCGAGCGCAAATACGCTGCAAGCCGTTCGTAGTCCGCAGCGGGCAAATCCCGGCTGAATTGGGCGCGCCCGCCTGCATCGAGCAACGCCGGCGAAGCTAAGTCGAAATCCGGCTTGAGTTCGTAAACGGCAAGCGGCGTCTCAGGCGCGATTCCGGCTATGGCTTGCAGCAGTTCTTCTTCCAATTGATCCGGAGTCGCGAATGCGGGCGACGAAAGCGCCGGTGCGGACCACGTTTCGGCCTCGAATGCGAGCGACGTTGCGAGGATCGGCCAACGTTGTTCTTCCAGCCCGGCGCCGCCGAAGAAACGCGCGAGCACTGCCGACTGCGGTCGCAATTTCCGCAGCATGTCGGGCGTCACCGGATCGTCTCGCCGTACTGCAAAGAAATAGCCGAACAATCGCGAGCGTTCTGCGCGCGCGATCAATCCGATCGTATCGCTGCTGCTCGGCAACGGAATCCGAAACCAGTCGCCCGCTTTGTATCGCCGCTTCACGCCGCGCCGGAGTTCGAGCGCGCTCCTCGAAACACATGGAAACTTTGAGTTCGTTTCGCACCGGATCCGGCAGACGCAGCGGCCAGCGTTTCGACGCAGAGCACGGCGTCGTGACCGAAGCCCTGATCTTCTTGGGGGAACTCGACCCCGAAGCGATGGGTGAGGCGCTCGAGGATGCAACGCATTACGAACCGACACCGGTAGCGCAGTGCAACGCCATGCTCGACGCGGTGCCGACGCCGCTCGAAACGTTCAGCTTCGTCGACGTCGGCGCGGGCATGGGGCGTATCGTGCTGCTCGCCTCTCGACGTCCGTTCAAGCAGATTACCGGCGTCGAATTCTCGCCCGCGCTCTGTGAGGTGGCGCAAGACAACGTCGTGCGCTGGCGCCGGGGCGGAAGCGGCGTGGCATGCAAAGATCTGCGAATCGTGTGTCGCGATGCGTTGGACTTTCGCTTTCCGCCGGGCGACCTCGCCGTATATCTTTATAATCCGTTCGGAGCTGCGTCCGTTCAACGGCTTGCGGACACCATGGCAGGGCGTAACGACGGCGCTTGCTATGTGCTCTACCACACGCCGGTTCACCGAGCAATCTTCGATGCAGACGCGCATTTCAAGCGGGTCGCCGAGCTGCCGTTCGGTGTCGTTTATCGAAAAGTTTAAGCGTTGCCCAGCATTCCGCGATCTTTCTGCGCGTAGATGTTGAGCAGAATGCCGATCGCAATAAAGTTCGTGATGATTGCCGAGCCGCCGTAAGACATGAACGGCAAGGGGATGCCGGTGATAGGCATGATCCCGATCGTCATACCGACGTTCACGACGACGTGGAACGCGAACATACCGACGATGCCCGCGGCCAGCAGAAAACCGAAACGGTCGCGCGCCGCGATCATCGTTTGGATGCCGCCGAACAGCAGGACCAGATAGCCGCAGATGAGCGCGATCGCGCCGAGAAAGCCGAGTTCCTCGGCGACGACCGTGAAGATGAAGTCGCGCGAATGTTCCGGTACGAAGTTCAGCTGCGTCTGCGTGCCGTGGTGCAAGCCGCGCCCGAACCACTCGCCGCTGCCCACAGCGATCTTCGACTGATCGAGATTGTAGCCGGCGCCTTGCGGATCGGCCTTCGGATTGATGAAAACGAGCAGCCGGGATTTCTGAAACGGCTTCAAGATGAAGTTCGTTCCGACGGTAAAGGCCGCCGTCCCAATTACCCCGACCGCGTAGAGAAAGAAATACTGAACCTTCTCCAGGCCGAAAAACAGCTGAGTACTTAGAATCGCCAGAAAAACCAGCGTCGTTCCCAAGTCCGGCTGCTTGACGACCAGCAGCGCCGGAATACCGACGGTGAGGAGCGGCCGGAGCAGGTCTTCAATGCGCTGAAACGGCCAGCGGCACAATCCGTACGCGATGGAAATTGCCAGAATGAGTTTCGCCGGCTCCGACGGTTGAAACGTTCCGAGCGGTCCGAGCGATATCCAGCGCTGCGCACCGAGCGCGTTGTGGCCGGCCTTTAAGACGAACGCCAGCAGCAACAGGTTGGCGATGTACAGACCGGGCGCCCAGCGCTCGAAATTGCGATAGTCGATCCGCGAGAACACGTACATCGTTCCGACGCCGACCAGCAGATAAAAGATCTGCTTCTTGTATTCGGACGCCGCATCCGCCGAATGTAAATCCGCCGATTGAATCGCGATCACACCGAAAAACGAAATGACGATCGCCGCCGCAATCAAAAACCAGTTGACGCTGCGAAGATACCGGCGCGTAGCGATCGGGAGCGCGATAGTGGCCATCTAGCGGGGTTATCGGCGGTTTTGCGGACTTAGCCCTCTCAAGCGGCCGAGCCGGCTCCTATTGGCGGGACTAGGGAAGAAGCCTCGGCACCGTGGGCGCCGGAAAGACGTGTTTCGAACCGCGGAAATGAGAAAAGTCGGGAAAAATATTCATCATTTCTCGATTGAAGGATCCAGGATCTCTCCGGGCTCCGACGCTACTCCTCCGGGGTGGACCGGTCGGAACCTCGCGCCAATAAAAGAAGCGACGTCGCGGCAAAACGGGCCTTTTGCGGGTGGCTCGTCGAGCAAGGATACAGCGATGTCGCCGTCGCGGCGTCCCCAGTTGACGTCATCGCGCGAAAGGACGGGCAGGCGTGGCTCTTCGAGGTAAAGTTTACGCAGGCTGAAAGCACGTGCTTCGGCGCGGCCACACTTACGGAGTGGGTAGCCGCCGCCAAGGATGCGGAGCACTTCCGATTTGTCGTCGCTTATGAGCGGTCGGGGAAGTGGATCTTCGACCTCTACACTCCCGAGCAATTCATGGCGTTCAGTTCGGTGCCGCCCTTCAAAGTGTATTTCAGCGTTCCGCTGGATGGGCTTGCCGCCCGTCAGCGCTCGACGTCATCGAGACGGATCTATTTGACGAAGGCGCGGCTTCGGCTGCTGACGACTCAATTCGAAGAGCTGCGAAAACTCGAAGACTAAGTAGCGGGCGCGGGTGACGTCGCTGCCTGCGATGCGCCGCCGCCTTGCGTATTCTTACGGCGCTTGCGGCGCGGTCGCGCCGTCGGTGCAGCTTCGGGCGCATCGGCAATCGCCTGCGGCGCTTGGGGCGCATCGGTTGCGGCGGCGACTGAGGTCTCGGCGCCGTTCGCAGTGTGACCGTTCGCTGTGTGGCCGTTGGTACTGCCGCCGTCGCCGTTGCGATTGACGCCGGTGATTGGGATGTTGGCCAGCATCGCAAGCGCTTTGTCTTGGTGCTCGAAGTGCACGTCGATCTTCTCGCGGTCGACCTCCACGTAGCGCGAGATAACGTCGACCAGATCGCGTTTCATCGACTCGATCATCTCAGGCGCGAGCGAAAGATGGTCGGACATCAGCACCAGACGCAGGCGTTCTTTTGCGGTGGCGCCCGAGCTTTGGCGGCCGAAGAGGCGATTGAAGAACTCGATCATCGTTTAGTGCTTGCCTCCGAAGAACGCGCCCATGCGATCCAGGAAGGACGCCTTGTACTCGACGGTCGGTGCGGGCACGTCTTCGCCCGCGATGCGCGCGGCGATCGCGTGATAGGCGCTGGCGGTCTGGGAATCGTTGCGAAGCGCGAGCGGCTCGCCTTTGTTGGTCGAAACGATGACCGCGGGTTCGTCCGCGATGACGCCGAGCAGCGGAAGGCGCAGAATCGCATTGACGTCGTCGACGGAGAGCATCTTGCCTTTCTTCACCAGTTGCGGACGCACGCGGTTGATGACGAGCTGCGGTGCGAAGCGATTGCCGAGCAAGCCCACCACGCGATCGACGTCGCGGACCGCGGAAACCTCAGGAGTGCAGACGACGATTGCTTCCAGCGCGCCGGCGACTGCGTTTTGAAAGCCCTTCTCGATACCCGCGGGACAGTCGATCAGCACGTACTCGAACCGTTCGCGCAGCGTCTGCACGAGCTGGATCATCTTTTCGGTGTCGACTTCGTCTTTTTCGCGCGCTTGGGCTGCCGCCAGCAAGTAGAGCGTCGAGGAGTTCTTGTCGCGCACGAGCGCGTCGTCGAGCGTGACTTTCTCTTCGAGCACGTCGAGCACGTGGTGTTTGACCCGGCTCTCCAAGCCGAGCACGATGTCGAGATTGCGCAGCCCTACGTCTGCATCGATCAGCGCGACCGAAGCGCCGCGGCGGGCAAGCGCGGTCCCCAAATTCGCAGTCGTCGTCGTTTTACCGACGCCGCCCTTGCCGGACGTGATCACGATCGCGCGTCCGAGTTTCGCCGGAACGCCGGCGGCTTGCATCTGCGGATCTGCGGAGTTTTGGCTGAGAACGTGCATGAGGCACTAACCTGCTTTCAGTGCGCCGAAGAGACGCCCGAGGAAACCTGGGGAATCGAGGTTGGTGAACGGCACGAGCTCACCTTGGAGGCGGCGCGCGATTTTATCGTAGATGACACGCAGGCGGTTACTTTCGTCCAACACGATCGGTTCGCCGCGATTCGTCGTGTCGATGACCTCTTCGTCGTCGGGCACGATCCCGAGCAACTCGGCGGAGAGTATCTCACAGACGTCTTCCACCGAGAGCATGTCGCCGGTGCGCACCATCTCGGGACGGATGCGATTGACGATCAGCCGAATCGGCAGTCCGCGCTCGGAGACTTTGCCGATCACCCGGTCCGCGTCGCGGATCGCGCTGACCTCGGGCGTGGTAACGACGACAGCTTCGGCAGCGCCCGCGACTGCGTTGCGAAAGCCGCCTTCGATCCCCGCCGGGCAGTCGATCAAAACGTAATCGGCCAACGCCGCCAGATCGTCAACGACCTTGGCCATCTGCTCTTCGGTAACCGCGTCCTTGTCACGCGTCTGCGCCGCCGGAAGAATGGAAAGCGAATCGAAGCGCTTGTCCTTGATCAGCGCTTGGCGAACCTGACAGCGCCCTTCCACCACTTCGACCAAATCGAAGACGATGCGCTTTTCGAGTCCCAGGACGAGATCGAGGTTGCGCAGGCCGATGTCGGCGTCAACCAGGATGACGCGTTCCCCGCGCTTGGCCAGAGCCGCGCCGACGTTGGCGGTCGTCGTGGTTTTGCCGACGCCCCCTTTTCCCGATGTAAAGACGATCTTGCGAGCACTCACGCGGGCGCGTTCCCCCTTGGAAAGATCACGATGCGATCATCTTGCACCCGCGCCGTCTCCCCAGTCCGCGCCGTCCGAGCGTGATTGCCGGGTTCGGCGGCGATGAACGTCGCGATGCGAAGTTGTGTAGGTGCAAGTTCGATAGCGTGGACGCAAGCTTGCGCATCGCCTTGCGCTCCGGCGTGAGCGACACCACGAAGGGCCCCGAAGACGACGATATCGCCGCTTGCCACCAGCTCCGCTCCCGGATTTACGTCACCGATCACGACGATGTTCCCGACGTTGTGCAGCGACTGCCCGCCACGCAGCGTGCCGGTGTGGTAGAGCGTTACGACCGCGGGCGGCACTTCAGCCGATGCCGGAGGCGGCTTTTGTTGAGCCGCTTCCCGAGCGGCCGGATCGCTGAAGATAACACGCCGGACGCTTGCCTCACCGCTTTTCCGTCTGGACGCAATGTCTGCGCGCGCGCCGGCAAAGTCGGCGACCAGCGAGCGCGCCGCGGCCGAAAGCTGAACCTCGCGTTTCGGACGCAGCGCACGCCGCCGCGCAAGCTCCTCGCCGCCGTCGTCGAGCTGACCGCCGGCAAAACGCAACCCGTTCGCCTCCGCGAGCGGTTCCAAATGCGGACCGCCGCTGATGGCCTCGAGTCCGATGCCGTGCTGGGTCAGAAGCGCCGTCAGCGCCGCGAGCTGCTCCTCGGATAGGGACGAGCCCCCCAGAGCAGCGGTAGCGGCAGCACCGGTATAAAAACCGGGCCGCTCCGCGAGCTTGCCTTTCAGCTCGGCGAGGGCGTCGTCGAATTCGCTGCCTCCCAGAGCGAGTTCGAGACCCATCCCCTTGCCGCGCAAAACCGCCATCTGGCGGGCGGTTCGCACGGCCGGTAACGTGCCCTTCGAACTCCACAGTCGCCTCACAAGTTCCTGTGGTTTATCCACAGAACGTACACATGAGCGAACCGCGGCCGGACGCGGTAACATAGAGACAGGGGGACGCGTTGTAAATGTGACCCCCGGAGGCCTGACCCCTGTGGCAGGCAGAGGTATTTGACGTGATGTTTCGCCGTATTATCCCCATCGCCGCCATCATTGCATTGATTGGTGCCATATGCCCGTCACCCGCGCTCGCGGTGTCGACTCAGACCGAAATCGAGATGGGCCGCGCGTACGATCAGCAGATCGTCGAAAGCAGCGTGGTTGAGACGGATCCGCTGCTCAATCAATGGGTGCAGAGCGTCGCAAGCAAACTGTGGGCCGAAACGGCACGCAAAGACGTACCGTACAACGTCAAGATACTCAAAGCCGCCGACATCAACGCGTTCTCGACGCTGGGAGGCTACGTGTACGTCGACTCGCCGCTGCTCGATTTCGTTCAGTCGGACGACGAGCTCGCAGGCGTGCTGGGCCACGAAACCGGCCACATCGAGCGGCGACACGTTCTGACCACGCAGACCAAGGCGAACATTCTCAACATCTTGTTCGGCATCGCTTCATTGTTCTCGCCGTTCATTTACAACTTCGGCAACCTCATTGAAGCGGGCGCGATCTCGAAAATTCAGCGCACCGACGAGCTGCAGGCCGACCAATACGGCCTGCTGCTGATGTCACGAGCAGGCTACGATCCGGAAGCGATGCTCTCGATGCAGCAGCATCTGGGAGCGCTCGAAGGCGAGCACAACGACCTCGTAACCAAGTACTTCGAGGATCACCCCGGATCGTCGGCGCGCGTCGCGCATTTGCTCGGGTATCCCGAACTCGATCCGACCAAAACCACACCGCAGGAGCGCTTGGTTTGGGCTCTGCACGATCTGGACGAGTGCCGCTACAACATCGCCGGCATGGAACTGCACCAAATTCTGCAGACCGATCCGCATAATCAGCAAGCCCTGCTCGCACTCGGGCAATCGCAGCTGGCTCTCGGCTTGACGAGTAAGAGCGAGCAAACGCTGGGAGAACTTACGACGAGCGCCTCTCCGCAAGTCAAGGCGGCGGCTCACGAAAAGATCGAAGCTCTGCGCGAGATGGAAGTCCGGCGCGTCGATTTGACGCGGCCCAATCTGACGGATCTGCGTACGCGCCTCGCGCAAGCGCAGACTGTGCAAGAACAGGCGGTCGCGCAAGTCGGATCGCGGCACGACGAGGGCCATAGCCAGCTCGAAATCGATTCAGTCGCGCCTCGATACGATTACGTACGAGATTCCCGATTTCAGCCGCATTCAAGTCAAGCCCGGTTCGCGTCTGGAAGCGGTCGAGAAAAATCTCAACGGCATGGCGCGCTCGGTGAACAGCGCACTGGAAGATGCAGGAGAGGCGATCGACCAAGTCGGCTCAGTCGACACCAAGACGAACAAACCAACGGGATTGCTCAAAGAGAACGAGCTGATCCTCTCGGAGATGCAGGATCCGCTGAACAACAATCCCATTCCGTCCGACTCGATCGCGACGTTCCCGTCTTATCCGGACATGCTCGGCGAACTATCTAACGCCGACAGCGACATGGTTCGCTCGGTCGACGCCGGACGCGCCGCAGCGATGCAGCTCGACGTCGCGCTCGGCGATCTGGATGCGTTCATCAAGCGGCTGCAGCAAGTGCAGCTGAGCTACTTCGGCGACATCGGGGAGATCGACTATCAGGGCCTGGTTCCGTACATGCAGAAGGCCGAGGGCTCGCTCGGAGAGGCCGCAGTCTCCGCGTCACAAGCGGATCAGCTCTACAACATGGCACGCGCGCGGCAGTTCGCTGCCCGGATTACGCTGCTGGGACTGGGAACGTCGCCGCAGCGTTACCAAACGCTTCAGAATGCGATTAACACGCGCTGGAACGTCGACGACTTGAGCTACATCGACATGCTGCACGACAACGTTTCCCCGGGCGAGCTCACGGCGGCATCGATCGTTGCGGCCGACACGCACACCACGCCTCAAACCATCATCAAAGAAGCCCACGACAGCCAGCGCAGCATCGTCGACGTCGCCAACGCGCGCGGCATGCACGCGCAGGCGCTCGAAGTGTTCCTGCACCTCATTTACATGGACTACACGGACGACCCGCAGAAGGAGGCCCACCCCACCGGTCCGCAGATCGGGCAACAATCCGACGCCTAGCGGGTATGTAGTCGTGTATGGCTACCGCTAGCGCCGAACTCCTCAGGCTGGTCCGCAAAGGCATAAACGTCAAAACGGTTCACGCGAGCACGCGCAAACCGTTCCGCTTCTACCTGTGCGGCGACCCCGCGTTGATTGCGGAGATGCGGGGTTTCCTGCTCTCCGGGAGCGATGAAACCGTGCCCCCCGACGCCCCCGGGTGTTTGGAGACGCTGAGCCCCGGAACGATTCCGCCTGCAGACGCGAGCGAAGCGCGCCTGGTGATTTTCATGGGGAGGCGCGGAGACGCCGCGGCCGGCGTGAATGCGCTGCGCGGGGTTCGGCTGCCGGTCTTTGCGGTGACGGTCGACGAGACCGCGGCTGCATCGGGGCCGCCTTCGGCGCCGGCGGGCGACTCCTTCGCTGAGTACGTCGTGCCGCAGATCTCGCGCGAAGCAATGCGCGGCCGCCTTCTGCCGCACATCGTGGACACGTGTAAAGGCGTGGAGATCGCGGTCGGGCGCCGGCTGCCCGCGATGCGCGAGTTCGTTGCGGCCAAGCTTACACGGGACGCAGCCAACAATGCGCTCAAGATCGCGCTCGCCAGTGCGGTCGTGGATCACATTCCCCTGGTCGGTCTAGTCGTCGGCCTGTTCGCTTCCGCAGGCGACATGGTCGCCATCACCGGCATCCAAATGATGCTGATGCTGCACATCGAGGCGACGTATGGAAAGGACCCGGACGTGCAGCGCATGTGGCAGCTGCTTCCGGTCATCGGCGGCGGTTTCGGCTGGCGTTCGCTCGCGCGCGAACTTTCCGGGTTCATTCCCGTTGCGGGAATTGCGATAAAAGGCGCGATTGCATATGCCGGCACAATCGTCGTCGGCGAAGGCGTGACCTTCTACTACCAGCAAGGCCGCCACATGAGCACCGCGGACGCGAAGATGCTCTACGAATCCACGAAGAACGAAGCGCTCACGTTCGCGCGCGATCTGCTCAAACGCATCGCCAAGCGCTGACGCCGGCGCTCAACCGAGCGACGCTTCGCGGCGGTACTGCGAGGGCGTCATTCCGGTCGTACGTTTGAAGAAGCGCGCGAAGTATCCCTGATCGGTAAAACCGGCGCTGAGAGCCACTTCTTGTATCGGCAGACGGCGGGAAGCCAGCAAACGCCGGGCCTTCGCGAGCCGGCATTGCAAAAGATACGCATACGGCGTGCACCCGGTGATCGCTTTGAACTGACGCACGGAAGCAAACGGAGAGAGTCCCGTTACGGCGGCCATCTCTTGAAGTCCGATCTGTTCGCCTTGATGCTCTTCGATGAAGCGTTTGAGACGCTGCATGCGCACATACCCGGCGGTCCTCGATTCGTCCAACGAGTACCGCGACGCATAGTCGAACGCTTCGAAAATCGTCGACTCGAACCGGTCGTCTTCGCAGTCCGCGGCGCGCTGCAGCGGCCCGAGCAGATAATAGGACGGCATGGTATCCCGTCCGAATATCCGCCGTTCCTCCGGATCGAGTGCGCCCGTGCGCAAACCGGCAATCAGGTTTATCTGCGTTTGCTGCTCCGAATGGACGCAGTCATAGGAGTCGCCCATACAGCCCAGCACTGCGGTCTGCGGATCGATCACGTGCTCGCCGTGCCTCCCCCGAAATCGCCATCTCCCGCGCAGCGTAACGTTGATGACGTGCGCGCCGAACGACTTGCCCCTTCCGGCACAATCGCGGATGCTCGAATCCGCGTACATCAGCACTGCAAGCGGCGTGACTCGAAGCGGACGCATGACGCAGCAGCCCGCGTCCGCTTCGATCTGTTCGGGACACTCCATTCTGCCCGTATAACGCGGGCGGCGTGCGGCCAGTGACTAAGGAATCTGGCTGCTGGGAATCACGAATTGATAGCCGCGGCCCGGAATCGCGCTAATGTGATGGACACCGGGTTCGTGTACTGCGAGCGCGCGCCGCAACCGATAGACGCACTGGGTGAGCGCGGCATCGCTCACCTCACGCCTGCTCCAAACGCGGCGGATGATCTCTTCCTTGGTTACGAGGTGTCCGGAAGCCCGCGCTAAGATCACGAGTAGATCGAATTCCCTGGGACGCATCCGAACGATGGCTGCGCCGAATCGCAGCGTGCGTGACGGCACGTCCAATTCGAAACCGCCGAAGCGCATGCTGCGGCCTTCCCGGGCCCAAGCGTCGTGGGCCTCTGGAAAATCTTGACCTTTCGCAAGGCGCGCCGGAGCGGAGGCGGCGACGCCGCCCCCGCTCAATTTCGGCACGATCACGTTACAACCGGCGCTGCAGGTAGAACTGGATCGTGGTACCGGCTTGATACGGCACTTGGAACGGAGAATTGGACAACGTTCCCAAGTAGTCGTCGCGAACGCCGGCGAGATACGTCGGCGTTCCCGGATACGCAGTCGCGAGCGTCCCGCTCTGCGGCCCCGAAACGCCGGTGGCTACGGGCTGGTACTGCTGGTTGGGATACCACAGACCGTAGTGGTTGTCGAAGACGTTACTGATGTACGCCCCCAACGTCCACGGCGTTCCCTGCGGCGAGTACTCCAGATCCAAGTCCAACGTTCCGTGCGCCTTCGTCATCTCGCCGCCCGGAAGCGCGGGTTCGTTGTAACCGCGCGATGCGGCAATGTTCGGACTCAGATAGTTTCCGGGATTTGCCGGATCGATGAAGTAGGATGCATTGTATGGATTGCCCGGCCCCTCGGGTCCGCCAAGCGGCGTTGCCGCGCCGAAGTTCGTCGCCGGAATCCAGGCATATTGTCCATTCACCGCTCCGTACGTCTGCGATCCGACGCCCGTCGGGAATCCGCCGTCGAATGCGAAGATTGGATTGATCTTCCATCCGTTGGCGGTCTTGAACGAGAGGCCCAGACGCCCTTGCAGCGGCGGCAGGAACGCGCTGCGGTACAACTGGCCGCTGCCGAATTCATAACCGAACAGAATCGGCAGCGTGTCGTTGGCGAAGTTCGTTCCGCCTTCACCGACGGGCGGCGAGGACGAGAACTCGCTGATGTAATTGAGGGTTAGGAATCCGCTCAGACCCGTGGGACGATCGGGCGAAGTCAGCATGAACTCCAGACCGGAGGTCTTTTCGACTCCGTTCGCGCGCGTTGCGAAAACGAGCGCGGATGTTTGGCCGGTAATCGGATTCGGGGGCCCGTTTGCGATCAGCGTGTTTTCTTCGACGTTGTAGCCGCGCCGCGCAAACCCGGTCAGCTTCATGCCGAATCCGCTCAACGCGCCTCTGGCGAACTGATGCGACCATTGCAGATCCCAATTGTTGTACGTCGGAGGACCGTAGCCGCCCAAATCAGGCGCATCGAAGAATTGATCGCCCAGCCAGTAGAGCGAATCAGTGTAGTTGGGGCACTTGAACAGATATCCCGTTCCGCCGTTCGGCGGCGCGGGAGAGATCGGATTCGAATTGTTGTAGCCGCTGCCGCAACCCGGGTTTGCAGCGGCGTCCTTCGCCGGCATCGAATTAAAGAACGCCGGATAGTTCTCCAAGTCGAACGGCGTTCCGGCGGTTTGCGCGAAGAAGAAGTCCACCGAACGGCCGTACGAAAACCGCAGCGCGTCATCCGTTCCGAGCTGATACGAGGCTGCGAAACGCGGCTGAAGGATCCGCGGGCGCAGGAAGGTTCCGGTCAGCAAGGACGGCGAGACGTCCGAGGGGTTCGCGAGCGCTTGCGGGGAGCTGTTGAACGGGTTTTGTCCCCAATCCAAATTGTCGAGATCTTCGCGCACTCCGTAATCGAGATGCAGGCGCGAATTAACCGTGTATTGATCGCGCAAGCCGATTCCGGCTTCGTGGAAGATCGAGTGGTGGTAGTCGATGCCGAACGTCGGAATGCGCGGCAGCGAGCCGTTCCACAGTCCGTTGGTCAGCATGTAGTTGTAGATGTAGCAACCGCCGCTCACGGGGCACGGATTGCCCGCGCTTACCGGCTGTCCGAGTGCGGGCGGCAGATACCAATCGCTAATCGCAGGCTCGTTCGGCAGACCGATCCCGAGCGCTTGAATCGATTGATACGTCGTCTCCTGGCTGAAGCGCGGCAGATCGTCTTCGTACCGGAAGGCCAGCGTCGTAGTGTGATTCTGGCCGAACTGATGGGTCAGATCGGCCTCGCCGGAGACGCGCTGTCCGCCGGTTTCCACGAGCGTCGGAACGAAGCTCCCGCTCGTATAGTTCGTGGCGCCGCTCAACTGGTACAGATTT
Source organism: Vulcanimicrobiota bacterium (assembly GCA_963714015.1). Taxonomy (GTDB): domain Bacteria; phylum Vulcanimicrobiota; class Vulcanimicrobiia; order Vulcanimicrobiales; family Vulcanimicrobiaceae; genus DASRDE01. The sequence goes on from OY970223.1 coordinate 663,078, forward strand.
GCCCAGTTGAGGTTGAGGAACGTCGTGGGATTCATGTTCCACGTGTATCCCACTTTGTTGAACGTGAGCGGCTGATACGTCACTTCCTCCGGAGTAGTTGGCGCGATGTCCGTTGAGGGCACGCCCGGCAAGAGCCACACATCGGACTGGTACTCCGGCAATCCACCGGGAAAGTACCCTTCCCACGCGATGTACGAGCGCGGGTTGTACGGATAGTATGCGGCCTGCGCGAGCCCGCCGTAATTTCCGTACTGCCGCTGATCCGACTCCCGCAGCAGCCACTGCAGCGACATGTCGTTGTTGTGCCCGAAGCGGAAGACGAGATTGTTTTGGATGTCGTCGTGATCGGTACGGCTGACGCCGAAGTATTCACCGATCGTCGAGGCGTCCACGCCGAAGGGTGCGAATTTCGGAACGGCCCGCGAACCGTCGTACGAGAAGTAATCGCTGATGCGGTTGTTCGGCGTTGCCCAAGCGTAGCTCGCATCCAACTGATGGTCGAAGTACGGTTCGCCGGCGAGCGCGCTTACGAGTCCCGACGCCGGATAGGTTCCGCGCGGCGGAACGATGTTGATCACGCCTGCGCCGATGTTGCCTTGCGTTGCATCGCCGGATCCCGAGACCACTTGCAGCGAGCCGCCGGAGCCGCCCGTGAGGTTGTTCAGGAATCCGCTGGATCCGTTGCCGTCGAAGAACGGCACCGTGAAGTTTACGCCGTCGTACTGATAGCCCAGTTCGACGTTGAGCGAACCGCGGACGGTGACGTTGCCTTGAACGTCTTGCATCGCGCCCGGAGCCGCCAGGATGAGGTTCTGCTCGTTGTCGGAAGCGACGTTGCCGAGCGCCTCCGTGATGCGTTGACCGCTTATCGTCGTCACATCCTGTGTTTGCGTCGGCTGAAACGCACCGTTGCGCGCTCGGGAAACGACGTGCGCGATCGTCGCGTACTTAGCCAGCCGGATTACTCCGGTGCTGTCCGTCTCGTCGCCGAAGACCGCGACCCCGGGCTGCGAAACCGAGTCGTAGCCGGCTTTCGTGAACGATACGGTATACGTGTCGGCGGGGAGACCCAAAATGGAAAAATGGCCTCCCGCGTCCGTTCTCGCGTTGTAGGAACCCGAAGGTGAACGTGCGATGACAGCGACGTCAGCAAGCGGCTGGGACGTCGATGCATCGATAACTTGCCCGGACAGGTTGCCTTGAACGCCGCCCGCAGCGTATGCGGGAGCAGCGATCGAGAGTATACTGCCGAGCACGAGGGCGGCCGCAAGGCATAATGCCATAGGCCTCCCGCGGCCGAAGCCGATCTTTGAAGGCATAAATGTACTCCTCAAAAGTAGACGGCGTCGCAGCCACGGCGTGCGGTGAACTCTATCCTTGTTACGAATTCGCGCGCGCTGCGGAAGTGCGCCGTTCATTAGAACGCGCCGGAAGGTGCGCTCGTGATTCAGTATGCGGCCCGGCGCTCTAACATGTCCTAACAGGCCGGCGTTTGTATTGGGACGATATTGACGACGTGCGAAGAGTGCTTCGGTAAACGCCGGTTGCGTATGCTAGAATCGTCGCGTGAAAATCGTCATTGCGGCAGGGCTTGCCGGCGCGGCAGCGATCGACTTGTACTTGACCGTCATTCATGCCGTCGTCTTGCACGATGCGAGCGCTCTTGCAGTGCAGCAGTGGGACGCCTCGAATGCGTTGGGTCCGGCGGCTTTTGCGCAGCCGGCTTCGGCGTGGCTCGGCTTTTGCATGCACGCGCTCGTAAGCATCGGGTGGGCGGCGATCTACGTCTTAGCGAGCGCGCGCCTTCCCGTACTGCGCGCCAATTACTTGGTGTCGGGGACGATCTTGGGGATCGCCGCATTCTTAGTCATGCGCTACGCCGTGGTACCGCTGGGACACGCGCAATTAGGAGGCATCCACACCTTCGGCGCACTGATTAATCTGCTCGTCGCGCACACGATCTTCTTCGGCATACCGCTGGTCGCAACCGTCGACTGGATGCGCCGCACTGCGGCGAACGCCGTTACTGCGCGCTAAGGCGCACGAGCATCTCTTCGTCGTCGAGGCGCTGAAGATCCGACGTTACGCGCGATCGAACGAGATCCGCGATGCGCATCGCCAACTGCGTCCGCACCGAAGGCGAGAGGCTCTTACGGCGAGCCACGAACTGCTCGATCAGCGCGTGTTCCCTTTCCGAGAGCAGCGGAGAACGGGGCACTTCCCCGGACTGGGCCAGCAGTGCTTCGAGTGAGTCAATGCGCGAATTCCGCACGACGACCGTCCCCGCCGCCATATCCCCGAGGCGTTTGTTTTCGGCCGAGACGATGCACGCGACCGCGCTCATCGCGTAAAAGCCGAGCGTCGCTTCGCCGACGCGAATAAGATTGCGGATCGCGGAACTGGCAAAGTCGATCGGATATCCGCCGTCGCGCACGACCCGCAAACCAAGCAATTTTTTCCCAGGCGTTTGGCCGTTCCAAGACGCTTCGAAAGCGATGAAGTATCCGAAGAAGACGATAAAGACGATGAACGCAAGAATCGCTTCCGCGACCGATTGACTCGCCTTCGATAGCGTGCCGGCCGGCAAGTGCACGGTTCCGGAGGCCGCCCATGAAATGCCCAGCAGAATCGCGGTTAGAATTGCAAGTTGAATGACGAAGTCCACGACCACCGCGAGAAACCGGCTCCCCAACCCCGCCAGATCGTACGAGAAGGCAATGCTTTCGGGGGTGTGCACGTTCAAACTGCGATCCATCGCGTTTTCTCTTCGGCCGTCAGCAGATGAAGCCCCGCGCATTCCGTCGAAGCAGCCGCGCCGTGGATCAACGTACGTTCATACGCCGGCGTTCGAGCGCGTGGGAACGGCTCGAACTGCTGCTGGCGCGCACCGAGCGGCAAGGTCTGAGCAAGCTCGATGCGGCCGAGATGTTCGAAATGGGGCGTCTTTACCGTTGCGTTACGTCGGATTTGGCGTACGCACAAGGGCACAGCTTCGACGTCCGCACGCAGCAGTATCTGAACCGGTTGACGGCACGCGCTCACGCTTACGTCTACGGCGCCGGGGTTCAGGGCGGACGCGCCCGCATCGCGCGGTTCTTCTCGCATACGTTTCCTGCCGAGTTCCGCCGGTCTTGGCCATACATCGCTACGTGCATTGCATTGACGGTGCTTTGGGCTTGCGTTTCGTACGGCATCGTGCAACGCAATCCCGCGGATGCCACCGCGCTGCTCCCCGAATCCATGGTCCCCGCGCATATCACCAAGAGCCTGCATGACTCGAATTTCGGCTTTTCGTCCACGGACTCGGCGGCGATGTCGTCGTTCATCATCACGAACAACATCCGCGTCAGCGTCCTGGCCTTTGCGGCGGGAATCGTGACGCTCGGCGTCTTTACGATCTACGTGATAGTCTTGAACGCGCTGATGCTCGGAGCTTTGGGTGCGCTGTACGCGCAAGCCGGATTCGGCCCCGATTTCTGGGCGACCATTGCACCGCACGGGGTCATCGAACTGACCGCGATTCAAATTGCGGGCGGCGCGGGACTGCTTATGGCTGCAGGCGTTCTGCTTCCGGGACGCATGCGGCGCAGAGAGGCAATCGTTCGCAACGGGAGGCGCGCGGGAATTCTGGCCGGCGGGGTCGTCGCGATGCTGTGCGTCGCGGGAACCATCGAGGGCTTTTTTTCGCCGCTCCGTTTTCCGGCGGACGTCCGTGCCGGCGTCGGAATCCTTACGGCGGCCTTGCTGGTCGCATACTTCGGCTTTGCCGGACGCGATCGGATCGGGCCGGGTGCGCTAAAGCAGAGCGCGCTGTTTGATGCGCAAGTAGCGGTCGATGAGCGCGGTGGTGAGATCGCCGGCCGGAACGTCGATCACCTGCACGCCTAAGCGCGAAAGCGTCGCAGCGGCGGTTCGCCTCTCGTCTCGCAGCTCGAGCGCCACGGCCGCGGCATACGCATCCGAGGGTGAGCGCTGTTCCGACGACATCGCGCGATCGATCGCGGCGTCGTTCATAAAAGCGCAGACGACCAAATGCTGCCGGCACAGCGTGCCGATTTGCGCGAGCACCGAACTTTGGGCCGCCGGATCCACCATGTCCGTAAAGAAGATGACCAGGCTGCGTTTACGGACGTGCGCTCGAACGTACGCAAAGGCGCGGTCGTAGTCGGACTCTTCAAACGCGGGCTCGACGTCGTAGAGTTCTTCGGCAATACGCGAGAGCGATTTGCCCGCTGCCCGCGGCGCGAACGCGCGCCGGATCTCGCGCGAAAAAGCGACGACGCCGACCTTGTCGTTCGCCAGGCTTGCGATCGAAGCAACGGAGAGCGCGGCCGTGACGGCATAATCGAACTTACGCTGATTACCGACGCGCGGCGTCATGAGGCGCCCCGCGTCCAGCAGAATCATTACGTTCTGGCTGCGCTCCACTTCGTATTGCGCAACCATGAGGCGGCCGCGGCGAGCGGTGGCTTTCCAATTGATCGCTCGAAACGCGTCTCCGGTTGTGAATTCCCGCACGCTCTCCGGCTCGGTTCCGGAGCCGCGCAGCCGCATTTTGCGCAGACCGCTTTCGATCAAACGATTGCGAACGTGCAGCGTGCCGTAGCGCTCAACTGCAGAAAGGTCCGGATAGACGCGGATCGGCAACGGCAGCGAGCGCCGTACGCGCCGCCTGATCAGGCCGATGGGATTCTCGAACCACACGAAGAGCTCGTCCAAGCCGGCGCTGCCGCGCGCCACCGGCGTTACGGGCCGCTCCAAAAGCACTTCGCTTTTTGCCGGGACGTAAGCACGCAGCTCGTCGGCGTCGTAGTTCAGCAGCGGTACCGGCGCCTCCAAGACGCCGATGCGCACCGCCGCTGCGCTTTCGTTGCGGACTCGATAGGCGATCTGTGCGGAACGCCGCAGCGAGAAGGGCTCGGGCGCAACGCGTTCGATGCGCAGACGCCGCCCCGGCGGACCGATTGCCGCATCGGCGATCGCGCAGATCGCCGTCGCGCCGGCCGCAGCATAGGCAAGCCACAAAAGCGGAGGCGCTGCTGCACCCGCGGCAAGCAATACGGCAATCGCCGCGATGCACCAATACGCGCGCGGAGAAGGCCAGGCCGGCACTCTCAGGCGATCAGCTCGTTTCACGCGGAACCGGAACGCTCAGCAGAATCTCGTCGACCACGGCGCTCGCGCGCAATCCATCGATCTCCGCTTGCGGCTGCACGATGAGCCGATGTCCAAGCACGAGCGGTGCGATATTCTTGACGTCGTCGGGCGTTGCATAATCGCGAGCGTCGATTGCGGCCGCTGCTTGCGCCGCAACCAGAAGCGAAACGCCCGCGCGAGGACTCGCACCCAAAGACAGCCGGCGATGCGCACGCGTGGCTTCGACCACGTCCAAGACATAGCGCTGCACCGGGACGGAAACGTGCACCCGGCGCACTTGCGCCTGCGCGAGTTCGATGTCTTCGGTGGAGGCAACCGGCGCAATCTCGCCGGGCTCGACGGCACGCGCGTCAAAGCCGCCGGCAACTCGCGCCAACAGCTCCAATTCGTGCTCGCGGCTCGGATAACCGGATTCTATCTTCACCAGAAAGCGATCGAGCTGAGCTTCAGGAAGCGGATACGTGCCTTCGTATTCGATCGGATTCTGCGTGGCGCAGACGAAGAAGGGACGGGGCAGCGCGAACAGCGTTCCGTCGATGGTGACGTGACCTTCCTCCATCGCTTCGAGCAGCGCCGACTGCGTTTTCGGCGGCGTGCGGTTAATCTCGTCGGCGAGCAGGACGTTGGTCATCACCGGTCCCGTTCGCGTCGAAAATTGGGCGGTTTGCGGGTTGAACACCGTCGTGCCGGTCAAATCGGCCGGTACCAAATCCGGCGTGAACTGCACGCGCCGGTATTGCGCGCGAACGAGCGCCGCAAATGCGCGAACGGTGAGCGTTTTACCCGTTCCCGGAACGCCTTCGAGGAGTGCGTGACCTCGGCTAAAGAGCGCGACGAGCAGCGCGAACAACGTTCGCTCGCCGCCCACGACGATGCCGTTCATCGCCTCGCCGATGCGCGCAGAAAGCTCCTCGGCGGAAGCGCTCACGTTCCATACTCCTTCTGCACGCAGGCAAAAATGCGGCCGGCGGCGGCAACGTCCTCCGCACGCGGATCGTACACTTCTTGCAGCGCTCGAGCCTGCGACGCCAGCGTTCGCGCTTTTTCGTCGCCTTGAGCGAGCGGCGTCACGACCGCCAAAGCATAGCGGCAAAGCCGCCGAATGACGTCGCGCCGCGCGCCGCCGCGCTCGAGCATACGGGAAAGCGAGGAGATATACTCACCGGAGTCGCGCTCGCCCGCAGAGCGTATTTCATACGGCGGTGCGAACGGCAGATTTTCCCCGGTGACGGCGACGAGGACCGCGGCGCAGGCAAGCAGGATTGCCCATTGCATCGCAAACGGCAGCACGCTCCAGAAGCTCTTTCCGGCCGCGTGTCCGTAGATACGCTCTTCGAACGCCACCGGACCGCCGCCTGAAAAGAGCGCATACGCGAATGCCGCATTGTCGCGCTTAGCCAGATGGGCGTTGTCGAAGATCGACGGCGAAGCGATCCACACGATCGTCCCGCGGCCGTGAACGAATGCGGCGCCTACGGCATACCGCCCGGAAACGAGCAGCGACGAACGTTTGGAAGTGCAGCCGCGAGGCAGACCGGCACCGAAATCGCCGGCGACTCGGAGCATTCGCGTTCGGCCTGCCATGCCGCATGCGGCGTACCCGGACGCACCTTTGAGTGAAGCCGCTCGAGGCAAGCCGAAGTCGTTCGGAGCGAAGCTCCCCAGCACGAGCAGTCTACCGCCGGCGCGGATCCAATCATCGATCGCCCGGCGCTGTTGTTTGCCGCCGGCCAGTGCATCGATCTCGCCGTCTCCGGCGACGGCCAGCGTCCCATGCTGCGCGAAAAGCTGCGTCAACGGCGTTTCGAAGCGGCCAACCGCGATCTTTTCACGTGCGAGCAGCGAGTAGAGCGCCGCGTAGCCGGACTGGCCGGTATCGTAAGTGGACGGCACGGACGGGCTTTGCGTCGAAATGGAAGCGCGCAGCAAAGCCAAAACGGCAAGGACAATTACGGCGACCGTGAGAGCGGCGACGTCGCCGCGGGACTTACGCTGCATCGACCGCGTGGGGCGCAAGCTGTGCGTACGCCCGTCGCGCTTCGAGCCAAGACTCCCGGCTTACCGGCGTGTCCGCGTACAGAACGTCGCTGAAGATCCGGGCGAGTGCATCGAACGGGGCGATGAATTGCTGCTCGCCGCGGCCTATTTGCCGGCGGCATTCGTTGACGGTGAAGCTTGGATCGTCGTGAACGACTCCGCGTACGTCGAGCGCCGCCAGGGAAGCGCGAAAAAGCAGCGTCACTGCAAGGGCGTAGCGGCCGTTCGCCTCGGCGGTCACACTCTGCTGATACAGAGTGCGCGCCGTGAGTCGCCCGGCGATTGGAACCGCCGCTGCAGCATCGCTGCGTTCTCGCGCATAAAGCGAGAGCAGCCGGACGAGGACCGCAATGACCAATATCGCGGCTGCCGCGACCAGTAAATCGCCGAAAAGAACGCTCACACCGGGTGCAACGTGGACGTTGTGGCCGAACGCTTGAACGAAACGGTCCCATTCCCCGCCCAGCCAGTTTCCCAGGCGATCCCACCAAGTCGTTTGCTGCAGCGGGTTCCGGTGCGCAAAACGCCGTTCGGCGAGAATGAGGCGCGCAGCCGCGCGCGGATCGATCGGAGGCGCGTTCGCGCCGAATGCTGGAAGACCCGCGAGGGTCACGTTTGCGGCGTCGTCTGCAGAGCGTCGATCTGCGCGTGTAGATCCAATCCTTCGAAACGGATGCGAACGTCGTAGTAGTAGACGGCTATGAGCACGCCCATGAAGCCCGTCGCTATCAGCGAGAGCACCGCTTGAAACACCTGAACGATCAGCAGTTGGTGCGTCGCGCCGAGCGCTAAACTGACGGCGCCCGACAACAGCATCAGCGCTATCTCGAGCGCGACGAAGACGAGGCAAATCAGCGCGCTGCGTCCCAGCTCGCGCCGGTTGAAGACTCGCGCGAACGACGCGCGAAGGGCGCTGCCGAAAGACATCTCCTCGATGCCGATTGCCTGAAACGCGAGCGCCATCGCCAAATAGCACAGCATGAACACGATGACGTACGCGAGCGCGAGAGGAAGCAGCAGCACGATCAATAGAATGCCCACCGCGGGCTGAACTTGCACCACAACTGCCGCTATGCCGCCGCCGATGCCGAAGACGATAGCACCGCCGAGCACTACGGCGATGTAAACGAACACCGCCGTCAACACCAGCATCAGAATGGCCCCGGCATGGCGAAGCGCCACCGCGTACGCTTCTTTCCAATCGCTCGTCCGGGACGCGTACAGTTGCCCAACTGCGGATCCTATCGCCACGTACATGAACGGTGTAAGCAGCAGCGACGCCACGATCACCAAAAAGTACCAGGGTGCGATAGCGGGAAACGCCTGCGAGGCAGGCGTGGGGTGCTGAACTTGCTTGAGTATGCTTTCCAGCGCTCCCGCCGAACCCAATGCCGCGAAATATCCGGCGATCGCTACCGGAATCGTCACGAACGCAGCGATGATGCAAAACATCACGAAGTTGCGAACGAAGATTGTTACCGCTCGATCGACGATCTCCCCGATACCGAGAGGACGCAGGTCGAAGCTCTGGGCAGGTTCCGATGCCGTCATATCAGCGATGACTCCATTGCGTCGAGCGAAGTATCGGGATCGGATGCTTCGCGCCGAATGCGAATATCGAAATAATAGAGCGAGGCGCCGCAAAGCGGAAGCAATGCTCCCAAACGCGCGCCGGTTGCGAAAGCAACGTAATCGCGCGATTGAAAATCTCGCCGATCCCTAAAGGACGCAGCGTCAAGCTATGCTCGCCGGCACCCATCCACGCCACTTTCTTGAGGATTCGGGGGCTGTCCTATGGTAAAACATGATTATGCGCGTCTTGGGCGAGCTGCGGAACATCTGGCGCTATCCGGTGAAAAGCCTGGCTGCTGAATCATTGGCGGTCGCGCCCCTGGAGGCAAACGGCATTCCGGGCGATCGCGCCCGCGCGCTGTTCGTGGAGTCCGGTCACGCTCGCGAGGGGAAAACCTACCGCGGGAAGGAGCACAATCTGCTCCATACGACCGCTCGACCAACGGCGGCAGCAGATCTGGCCCGCGATCGCGGCGTGAACGTGGAACTGCGGCGCGACGAGGAACAGCGGTTCTTCGACGACGCGCCCGTTTCACTCATATTCGACCGGTGGATCGACGAGGTGTCCGCCGCGATGGGCACAAGGATGGATCCCCTCCGGTGGCGGCCGAACCTGTACGCTTGTGCCGCGAGCGATTTCGGATTTCGCGAACGCGACTTGCTGGGCGGATTGCTGCTCTTGGGACAGGCTGTGCTCTTGGCGGTTTCGCCTATCGAGCGCTGCGTGACGACGACCTACGACGTCGCGACCGGCGAGCCCGATCCGGCAGTACTGAAGTACGTCGCGCAACAACGGGGAAACGTAATGGGCGTTTACTGCGAGGTCGAATTGGCCGGAACCGTTCGGGTGGGAGATCCTTTGCGTTTACGCGATCGCTGAACCTCACGCACCAACGACTCGAGTTCGTCGATATATTCCAAAAAACGTTCTCGACCGCTTGAGGTGATGCGCACGATCGTCTGGGGGCGGCCCTTTCCGGTAATCCGCTCCATCTGCACGATCCCGATTTCGGCGAGGGCATGCAGGTGCCGGTTCAAATTTCCATCAGTAAGGTCGCAAGCGTCTTGAAGCTGCGTAAAGGACGCGCCGTCGGGATTCGCGACGAGCGCGCTGCAGATGGCAAGGCGTCCTCGCTCGTGGAACGTGCGGTCTAGTCCGCTCAGCGAAAACGGAGCTTCAGGCATGCGCCGCACGCTCGCGCATCACGCTAAAGCCGATCGCCAGCTGACCCGCCGCAAAACCCAGCGCGGGAATCCACCACTGCAGCGCGATCGCCGCCGGAACAAAGAACAGCACTAATCCCGCCAGCAGAAATCCCGCCGCTATCGGGGTGGCGGCGCGCGGAATCATCATGCGCGATGCGCAAAGGCCGACGCCGTAACACCCGAACCACACGCCGGGTAAAAACGCGAACAGCTTCGCGTTCAGCAGCGAAAATGAAAGCGCGCCGCCCAGTAACAATGCCGGGATGATTGCGAAGCCCACGGTCGCGGTTTGCCACCGGTCGCGGGCGTCCGCGTCATTGACGTACCAGTGGGCGATTGCACCGTAGTTGATCAGAACCGAGGCCGCGCAGCAGACGAACCAAATGGCGAAATACAGATGGCCCTGCGCCGCGGTTTGCACGGAGGGCACCATGAGCGATTGCACTACGCCGGCGATCAACGCAAAAACGCCGGAGACTGCCGACGCAATGCCGGAGTAGCCTTTGAACCGCTGCGCGTGGCCGAGGCGCTCACGCACCTCGGCGATGTCGGCCAGCGCTCTTTCCAGATCGGTCATCTACAAACTTTGTATCACAAAGTGGTAGCGGCCGCAATGCCGTTTAGGGCGTCCAGATGCTCGTCGGATAGAAATTCCCGTGGCCGTCGATGGTGCCGTGCGCGGCAATTCGTTGTCCGATTCGGAACTGTCCGGCATCCGCTACGACCCATTCTCCGGTGGTGTGGCGCGAAGGTTCCCATACGGCGATCGTATGGGTGCCGATGCGCTGTACCGTGCCGCTGAGCGTCACCGTGTTCGGAACCGCGCCGACGGCGACGCGCTGCGGAAAGAAGTGGCCGAAGCGATCCTCCGTGCCCCAGCCCGTCACGATTTGACCGGGCCGATAACCGGACGCGTTGGCCACAATCCATTCGCCGGTTTCGTTAACCCCGTTTTCCCAAACCGCAATCGTGTTCGTACCGACGCGCTGTACTACGCCGCTGAGCGAGATCGTCGACGGATTTCCGGCAACCCTGACGCGCCTGGGATAGAAGCGTCCGGAACGGTCTTCAGTACCGACGCCCACGACGTATTCGCCGGAGTGGTACGCTCCTGGATTTGAAAGTACCCATTCGCCGGTCTCGCCGCGTGCGTTCTCCCAAACCGCGATAGTGTGCGCACCGATGCTCTGCACTGTCCCCGAGAGCGTAATGGTATTCGACTGCGCGGCGGCCCGCAGTGCGGGCACTGCAAGCGATCCCGCCAAGACCGCGGCGCTCAAGTAGGTGATGAAGCGAGCCATTGCTCTTCCTCCGTTGTGTGTGTTCCAGTTACACAACGTTTCCCAGGCCGGGACGTTCTCGCTCACTTGCTGCACCGGAAACGGAACGCTCTTCTGCGCAGTTGATACGCAGCACGAATCCCGCGCTGACGCGCGCCGCATCGACGCAGCGAAAGTCCGGAACCGCATCGATGGTGAACGCTTGGTGCGATCCGACGGCGATCGCTTTTGCGCCCGCGCGAATCGCGGAGAGTATTCCGCTGGGAGCGTCTTCGAACACGAGGCAGCGGCGGCGATCGACGCCTAATGCGGCGATGGCCTTGGCGTACGGCTGAGGATCCGGCTTGCCTTGCGTAACGTCCTCCGCGGCGATCAGTACGCGCGGACTGGGAATACCGCACCGCTTCAGACGCGGAATTGCGATTCGGCGTGTGCTCGACGTGGCGACCGCCCACGGCGCGCTCATCTCGATCAGGCGGCAAACGAATTGGGCAGCTCCGGCCACGGGCACGACGCTCTCCAGCAAAGATTGTTCCAATTGCTCCATCTGCTCGAACGACGCTTGCAGATCCCCATCCGGTACCAAGACCCGCAGCGCTTCGATCGTCGTGCGTCCGTGGCCCGTTTGGATCGCGCGGCGCACATCGACGCCGTGCAGACGCGACCACGCTTCCCACGATTGGTTCACCGCCTGCTTCGAGTCGGCGAGCACGCCGTCGAGATCGAAAACGATTCCTTCGAACGGATGCTCGCGGATCACAATACCCGGCGGCCTTCGATCGCTTTGGCCAGGGTCACTTCATCAGCGTAATCTAAGTCGCCGCCAATCGGCAGTCCGTACGCAAGACGCGTAACGCTCACCCCGAGCGGCGTGAGCAAACGGGAGAGATAGAGCGCCGTCGCTTCACCTTCGGCATTGGGATTGGTTGCGATGATGATTTCGTGCGGTGCTTCGGCGGCAATGCGCTCGACGAGCTCTTTTACGTGTAATTGCGCGGGACCGATGCCGTCCATCGGAGAGATCAGCCCGCCCAGTACGTGATAACGGCCCTTGAACGCGTGCGTACGCTCGAGAGCGTAGATGTCCTTGGCTTCCGCGACGACGCAAATCGTTTTCCCGTCGCGGCGTTCGTCGGTGCAGAACTCGCACGGATCTTCTTCCGTTATTGCAAAGCAGGTCGAGCACAAACGAACCCGGTCCTTGACCGCGATGATCGCTTCCGCGAGCTCCTGTGCTTCGTTGCGCGGGCGGTTGAGCAGATAGAAGACCAGGCGCGCTGCAGTCTTCGGACCAACCGTCGGAAGCTTGGAGAATTCGTTGATCAGCGTTTCGACGGGACCCGCGATGCCGTTGGAACCGGGCACGGCTTACATGAGGCCGGGAATCTTCATGCCCCCGGTCAGCCGTCCCATCCGCGACTGCGCGGTCTCTTCCACTTTTTTGAGCGCATCGTTGAAAGCCACGACCAGCAAATCTTCCAGCGTCTCCACGTCGCCGGGATCGACTGCTTCTTTGGAAACGCTTATGCTCTTGACTCGATGGTCGCACGTCATTTCTATTCGAACCGAGTCGCCCGAAGCAACGCCCGTGACGGCGGTGTTCGCGAGCTCGTCCTGAGCTTTTGCCATCTCTTGCTGCATCTTGCGCATCTGCGCCAACAACTGCGCCTGGTTCATCTCACTTGATCCGTTCGTTCAAATAGGAAAAGAGTTCGTCGGGGTCGTCGCCGGGGCCATTCGCAAAGGCGTCTGCGCCGTCTTGCAGCCGTGCTGCCGTACGCGCGGCGGTTCCCCCTTTTGGCTTAGCGGCCGCCGCACCCGCTTCAAACCGAACCTGCAGATCCGCGCCAAGGGCCTCTTGAATCGCCGAGCGGATCAACGGCGCACTCTCTTTGAGGATCTCCGCCGAGTACGGACTGGGAACTTTGATCGCCAGGACGCCGTCCTGCAACGAGGCCGGCATCGCGCGCCGCAGCTCCCCGCGCAGCGATTGCCGCTGGCTCTCGACCTTCGTGCGGATCGACTCCCAGGCAGCTCGGACTTTCTGGATCGTCACGGGAGCCTGCGGCGAAGCAGAAGCGGCCGGCGAGCGGCCGGAAGAGTCCGCCGGCGCAGGGGGCACGCGGGCCGGCGCAGGAGCCGGAACATCCGGCGGCGTTTCGACGGCCGGTGCGGTTTGGAGCGCGGGTACCGTGGGGCCGGCTTCTAGGACGGAAACGCGGGCGCTCAGGGCGTCGTAGGTGGGGTCCTCCGGCGCAAAGACGTACCGCAGCAGCGCCGTTTCGAGCTCGAGGCGCGGGTTGCCCGAGGATCGCGCCGTCGTGAGCCCGTCCGAGAGCAGACGCAGCGCGCGCACGACGAGCGCCTGCGGAAGTTGCCGGCTCCGCTCCGCCGCGACTCGTGCGTCCTCGGGTGCGAGATCGCGGGCCAGCAGCGCCGGCTCGATCCGGGCCACCAGCAAATTGCGAAACTCGGCGATGAGGCCGCGCATAAGCACCTGCATGTCGGCGCCTGCGTCGCTGGCCTCGTCGATGGTCTTGAGCACGCCGCTCGCATCGCGCGCGATCAATTGATCGATCAGCGTACCTGCGTAATTTCGGCCGCTCGCGCCGAACGCCAGATCGATGGTCTGCGCCGCGATCGCGCCTTCCGCGAACGCCGCGGCTTGTTCGAGCATGGTGAGTGCGTCGCGCAATCCGCCGTCGGCCCGGTACGCAATTGCGGAGAGCGCCGCGTCGTCCACGGGTATGCCTTCGGCTTTTGCAATGTCCCGCATGCGTTCGATCATCACGGGAATTGCAATGCGACGGAATGCATAACGCTGACATCGTGACAGAATCGTTACGGGCAGTTTCTCCGGCTCGGTCGTCGCCAAAATGAAGACCGCGTGCGGCGGCGGCTCTTCCAACGTCTTCAAAAACGCGTTAGCGCCCTCTTTGGTGAGCATGTGCGCCTCGTCGATGATGTAAACTTTCATCCGCATCGTCGCCGGCGCAAACTTCACCGCGTCGCGCAGCGCGCGGATCTCGTCGATCCCGCGATTGCTGGCCGCATCTATCTCCAGGACGTCGAGAGCGGTGCCCGCTAAAATGGCCTGACAGTTCTCGCAGGTGTTGTCGGGCGCCGCCGTAGGACCGTTTACGCAGTCGATGCAGCGCGCGAGGATCTTTGCCGCGGACGTCTTTCCCGAACCGCGCGGCCCCGAGAAGAGATAGGCGTGCGCGAGCTTACCGCTCTCAAGTGCACTCGTCAGCGTACGAACGACTGCGTCCTGGCCGACGAGATCGGCAAAGGTCTTTGGGCGCCAGGTTCGATAGAGGGACACTCCGGGTAGTACTTTTCAGCGTTTCGCCGAGCCTGCCGCAGGGTATACTGGTCACGTGCCGCCTCTTTCGTCCTTTTAGTGAAGAGGTGGGAACTTTGTTCTCCCCGGGCAATGCAAATAAGGAAGAGTGCCGTGGATCTGCGGACTGCGCTTCGTGAGAAGTTCGGTTTCGAGTCGTTTCAGCCGGGCCAGGAAGAAGTCGTGAACCGGGTCGTCTCCGGTCAGGACACACTGGCCATTTTGGCCACCGGTGCCGGCAAAAGTCTGACGTATCAACTGCCTGCTCTGCTGCTCGAGGGAACGACGGTCGTGGTGAGCCCGCTCATCGCGCTCATGAAGGATCAGCTCGATATGCTGCGCGAGCTTTCGATCACCGCAGTGGTCGCCCTCAACTCGACGCTCTCGGAAGATCAGGAAGCCGCAGCACTCGAACGCATTCGCAGCAAAGGCATCAAGATCGTGTTCGTGACTCCGGAGAAACTCGAAGACGAGACGTTTATGGCGCTGCTGCAGTCCGTCAAAGTACCGCTCTTCGTCGTCGACGAGGCGCACTGCATCAGTCAGTGGGGCCACGATTTTCGCCCGGCGTATCTCGCGCTCGGGCACGTCATCGAGCGCCTGGGACATCCCACCGTGCTCGCCTTGACCGCGACGGCAACGCCGGCCGTGCGCGAAGACATTCTGCATCAGCTCGGGATACCGAACGTCAAACCGATCGTCAAAGGGTTCGACCGGCCCAGTCTGATCTATCAGGTGCGGCGCGCGGAGAAGGAAGCCGACAAGTTCAAGATTCTGAAGGCGCTGTTCGAACGCGAGTTGCAAGGCACCGGCATCATCTACACCGCGACGATCAAGAACGCGCTCGAAGTACAGCACTATCTTCAAGAATATCTCGACATTCCGGCGGCGGTGTATCACTCAAAACTGCAAAAACACGATCGCACGGCCGTACACGAGCTGTTCATGGGCGAACACATCCGTGCCGTCGTCGCGACGAACGCATTCGGCCTTGGCATCGACAAGCCGAACATCCGCTTCGTCGTGCATTACGACTTGCCGGGATCGGTCGAGGCTTACACGCAGGAAGCCGGCCGATCGGGCCGCGACGGTTTGCCTTCGAACTGCATCCTGATCTATCGAATGAGCGACACGCGGGTGCAAAACTACTTTCTGACGGGCAAGTATCCGGATATCGAAGAGGTGCAGAAAGTCTTCGGGACCTTGGAGATATTCGGCGCGCAAGAGGGCGGCGTTTCAATGACCGATCTGCGCAAAATCCTGCAGCTGCCGCTCACCAAGCTCAAAGTGATTCTGGCGCTGCTCAAGAAGGGCGGCTTCATCGAAACCAGCAGCCGTTCGAAGTACCGGCTCACCGAAGCGGCGCGCAAGAACCGCGACATGGTCTTGAACCTGGCGAGCTACGAAACCAAGAAGTCGTACGATCAGAGTAAATTGGCGATGATGCTGCAGTACGCGGAGACGACGTCGTGCCGCCGTAAGTTTATCCTGAATTACTTCGGCGAAGATTTTGAGAAAGGGTACTGCGGCGCGTGCGACAACTGCTTGCGTGCTGCCGCAGCAACCACGCCCAAGGCCGAGCGAGGCGAAGTCGCGGTGGTTTCAGGCTATCGGATAGCCGACGTCGTCTTTCACCGGAAATTCGGACAGGGCACCGTCGAACGGACCGAAAAAGACTTGGTCACCGTGCTGTTCCCGAGTGTCGGCTATAAAACGCTGCTTGCCTCCGCGGTGAGCCGCTCCGAAGCCAAGATCGCCTAGGGCGTGAAGTTCGCGTGGGTCTGGAGCGCGATCGTTTCGATCGCGTGCCTTCTGGTTTGGGGCAACGTGCTGGCTCAGACGCCTGCGCCGCAGTCGTCACCGAGCGGATCCGCGGTCCCCTCAGCAACTCCGTCTGCAACGCCGACGCCGCCGGGAATGGCCGGCCCTACCCCCGAGCCTTCAGTCCGGACCAGTGTCGCACCGGCTCCCACACCAACACCGACGCAGCCGCCGATCATCGTTCAGCCGCAAGCCGCATCGGTACCGGTCGGACAGACGCAGCAAATTCGCGTACAGTCCGCATTAGGGAATCTCACCGTCACGGGACAAAATTCTGCGGTGGTCGACGTTTCGATCGATCAGCCGGATCAGATCGTCACGCTCACCGGAAAATCTCCGGGTGCAACGGTGCTGACCATCACGGACCAGCGAGGAATTTCGGCCAGCGTACCCGTGCGGGTTGCATTCAACGCCGGAACCATTGCGGATCAGGCGGACGTGCGCGTCACCGGCGACCCCGCTTCAGCCGCATTCGTCAAAGAACAGGCCGTAACGGCTGCGGTTGCACTGGCACAAGCGCGGACCGGCGCGCAGGTCGTCGCGGCGCCGGACGAGGTCCAGTTCGATCGATCGCTCTCACAAGACGACGCGGCGATCGTGGACGTTCCGATTCTGATACAGGGCAATGAGTATTTCAGCGTCGAGGGCACGACGCACGTGCGCGTCGAGAACGTCGCCGCTCCGAAGATCGTACCTGACTCGCTCATGGTCAGCGATTTTCCGGAACGCCTAACCGAAAACGGCGTGCTCTTTACGGCGGATCTGAAACGCACGCAGCCCTCGCGATTTTTGTACTTCCACTATAACCCGCCCGGCGAACCGGACCGCCGCGTGGTTCTGCGCGCGCAGAACCTCTCGCCAGAGCCTGCAATCGTGCAATACATCAACGGTCAAGGCGCAACCTCGACCAACGAGATGCTGACCGGGCACGAAGCTGACTTCCGAATTTCTGAAAAATCTGGTCCAGAATCAGGGGCACATCATCGAGATTCCGGGCAACGGCACGATGAACATCAGCGAGCAGGATCTGCCCGCGAAAAGCATCGTCTGCAGCCTGCTGCAGTTGCGGGTGCTGAACGGCAGCACCGTCCATTTAACGCTGTTCGCGCAGGACGCGACCGACTCGCCCGATGCCTCCCTGGCAGACACGGGACTCTTGTCCGGCGGCCATCCGCACGCGCGGGGGGTCTACAAGATTCCCGAATTTCACTTCAGCACGCTCTGGGACGTCGACGAAGAGTATCTCGAATTGCCTATCGGGCAAGTGCCGCTGCCGAACCTGATCAACGGCCAGGCGCTGGCGGGCGATTACGGCGTGCTCGAAACGTTCGTCATCAAAGTGCAGAACCCGAACCGCTCGCCGCAGGCCATCGCGATTTACGAAAATCCGCGCGGCGGACGCGCCACCGGCACGTATCTCATCGACGGCGTGCTGATCCAATCGCATCAGGTCCCCGCGTTCTCACGCTATAAAGTGCGGCAGTACGTCGTGCCGGCTCGAGGCTTCGTCCGCGTCACCATCGCCACTATTCCCGACAGCGGCAGCAGCTATCCGCTGAGACTCGAATTTGCACCCGACGACGGCAGCGTGCCGCCCGGCGCACCCGGTTCTCCGGTTTACTAGGCCGTTTTAGAGATAGCGCAAGAATAATTGCCGGAGCGGCTCAATCTATTAACCGATCACCGAGCCGATTCATATATCGAAATCATCGCTGCGGCGCCCGAAGGCCAGGCAAAGCGCGCAATCGATTTTTCGCGAACGGATTCGCAGTGCGCACCGGCAGTAGCGGGATCGTTCAAGATGTTATCGATGGCGCGAGCCCAGGCCGCCGTGTCGTCGACCGGAATGGCCGGTGCATCGCCTGCGGCCACTTCGGGGAGCGACGATTGGTCCGAAACGATCGTGGGCGTACCCGAGCAAAGAGCCTGCGCCGCGGCGTACCCGAAGCCTTCGTAGCGCGAAGGAACGGCGACGAGCGCGCAGGTTGCGTAAAGTTCCAATAATTCGGAGCGCTCGACATATCCGCGAAACTCCACGCGATCGTGCACGCCGAGCTCGGCCGCCAACCGTTCGCAGTCGTCCTTGTACGGTGTAAATGGCCCGGTGGAGACGATGCGGGCGCCGGGCAATTGCGGCAACGCGCGAATCAGCACTTCGATATTTTTGCGCCGCTCGACCGTGCCGGGAACCAAGACCGCGCGGCCCTCACCGGGGCGCCTTTGAACGGCGCAAAAATCGGCGGCAACTCCCGGGTAGACGACGTGCACGCGCTCTTCAGGCACCCCGAGCACCTCGAGCAGTTCGCGTTTGGAAAATTCGGAGTCCACGGCAATCGCTGCCGCTCGCCGATATTGCGCGAGCGCAAATTTTCCGAAATACCAGCGGGCGTACGGCCGAGTGTGTGACTGCACTTTGAGCCATGCGACGTCATGAACGGTGACGACGCACGGCAGCGCCGATCGCACCGGCATCGTTCCGGAGGCGCAGTGCAGCAACTGTGCTCCGCTGGCCCGTGCGCGCATCGGCAAGAGAAGTTGGTCCCAAACGACGCGGCGATCGAAACGCCAAGGATCCAAGTTGGGCGCAGCAAGCTCCGCTACGGTGACACCCTGCGCGGACAACGCATCCGCCAACCCTCGCGCGTACTCGCCTATGCCGGTCGCCGTTCCGCTCGCCAGTTGCATGTCGAGCGCGACGATCATCGCAGCTTGGCTTGTAGCGACCGTACCGGCGGCGAGGCGGGATTCAACGCCGACGCGCGCTGCAGGTCGGCGCGCGCCGCGGAGCGCTCCCCGAGTCCTAAAGCCACCATGCCGGCGCCGGCGTACGCGTCGGCGCTCGTGGGATCGGCGCTTATCGCGCGCTGAAAATACCTCGAAGCTTGAGCCGGTCCGACGAAGACGTAGGTTTCAAATCCCGCAGAGAGCAGATATTTTTCGGAAAGCGGCGAGAGATGAACCGCTTTGAGGAAATCCTGGATCGCCAGACGGCTGTTTCTTTGACCGCCCGCGAGTTTGCCCAAGCGCCAATACGCCTCGGCCAGCGCGTCCGGGTGCGTGCTCGTTGTTTCCAGACGGTTCTTCAGGCGCAGTTCGAGGGCATATGCGACCGGAAAGCTTCCTGATTGCCTGCACTTCATCGGTAATTGCATAGATGTCGTCCGCAAGAATGAAGTAGTGCTGCGCAGCGCGCCGATCGCCTCGGGCAAGCGCGATCCGGCCCAGCAGATCGTCGCGCGTCGTGCCCTGCGGAAGCCTCAGCGCATACATCCGCGCCAGCGATAAATCGCCGCGGTTGAAGGCGGCCCGCTCCAACATTGCGTATGCGTATGGAGCAGGAGCAACGCGCGCCACGGCCCGGTAGATATTCTCCCCGATCTCGGGACGCAAGTGCGCCGGAACCGACAATGCCGCACCCGCTGAAGATAGGATTGCATCGGATCCGATTTGCACCGTACCCAGTGCGGCCGCCAGCAGAAAAATCACCGCGACGAGTATCGCGGTGACCGCTGACCGGCGCCGCGCATCGATCAGAATTTCACCGTGAAATTCAAATCGGCGCGGGTCTGCGTAAGATTGAAATTGGGATCGAAGGTGTCCTGATAGCGGTACTGGCGCGCGGAAAGCGTCACAATGCTGTTCGTGTTCGGAATCTGATAGCTGAGATTGCCCAAATACGTGTTCTTGTATGCGTCGACGTCGGGCAGCACAGTGTTGAGGTAGTCGCCCTGATAATGCGCGCGGTCGTACTGCAAACCAAGCGTGATACGGCTGTTCACC
Organism: Vulcanimicrobiota bacterium; assembly: GCA_963714015.1. GTDB lineage: Bacteria > Vulcanimicrobiota > Vulcanimicrobiia > Vulcanimicrobiales > Vulcanimicrobiaceae > DASRDE01. Next base: position 683,274 of record OY970223.1, read on the forward strand.
GGCACCGCGAGGCGCGCATCCACGCCGGTCTTCGTAACGTCGGCCAGTCCCGGGTACTGCACGATTGACGACCCGGGAGCCGCAGGTCCAAACGCATTGTCGTTCAGTTGAGCGTCAGGATCCGCCGGAACGTACTGGAAGATCGCCGAGTCGCCGAGCGAGAGATGCGAAACGGTGCTCGAGAGCTGCAAATTCACGTTGCTGTTCCAGGCGCGCACGTTGAAATCGGTCGCCGCGACGAAACTCTGCGCGCTCGTGTCGTGCAGATACGGACACGCCGCGTTTTGATCGGTCGTTCCGCAGACTTGCATGGCGCGGAAAGCGTCTGACTGGAGTGACTGCTGCTGTGAGCCGGCCATCACTTCGTTGAAGTGCACCTTGCCCACGCGCATCGGAACGTTGACCTCCGCGCCGAGCGACTGCGCGGCGGGAGTGAACGATGAATAGCTGCCGAACCAGACCGGCGCTATCGGAACCGGCGCTCCGGCGGGTTGCACCTCCGCGCTCGCCGGCGTTGCGGAAACCGCGACGCTGAGCGCCCCGTCCGAAGGAGCGGCGAGCTCGGGCGCAGGCACCACAGACGCGCGCAGATCGGGGACGTACGTCTTCACCGGCGAGACGCCCGGCAAATTCACGTCGGCCGCTGATGCGGGCTGACTGGGAGCGAGCAGATCGGCGAGTTCGCGATCGACGAATTGTGAGGACGGTTCGAGATTGAATACCGACTGCGCCAAGTACGACATCCCGTGGATCTCGCCCGCGAGTGCGCCAAGCAGTGATTCGGAGTTGGGATCGAAGAGCCGGCTTATTTCGAGCCTGACTTGCGGAGTGGGCACCGCGCTCGCAGGCAAACCGAGAGCAAGCGCTGACAGCAGCACTGCCAAACCGGCGACGCGAACGGACCGGGCCTCCATTACTCCTCCATACCCGCTTACCTTGGGGGGCACTATCTAGTATCGGATAAAACCGGGGTCAGTTTCATACGACGTTTGGCCTATTGGACCCCCGTCCTATGTACCGGCGAGCGATTAGCAACGCCGCATAATCGTCGATCGGGCGAGGCGGAAGCTGCAATCCGATGGGAAGGAGCCGGCGCCAGCCGCGTGGGGGGTTGTCTGCAAAGTAGAGGGCGCGGGCCCGGTACGTCGTGTCTGTTTCGTCCACGAGGTGGACGGGGAGTCCCAGCGTCTCGACGACGCCGACTACTACACCCGCGTTCGTCCCGGCACCGAGCGCGACCGCGGTGACGTCGTGCTGCGCAATAAGGGGCGTTAGACGCTCGATCAGGGTCTCCACAGGGACGATTCCGAGCGCTAGCGCCGCAGAAACGCGATCGGCGGCGACCGCGTAGCCGACTTTGCGGGTGCCGGGATCGATTCCAAGGACGGCGCTCATCGTTGCGGCGCCTGCTGAAGCGTGACCACCACCGGAACCCCGAAGGTCGACTCGTAGATGTCCGAAGCCGCGAAGGCTGTCAGGATGTAGGTGCCGGTCGTAGAGGTAAGCGTCTTCTGCATGTGAGCTTCATCGGGCAGCATACGCCGTACCGTGACGTTGCCGGCGAAATATGGAAGCATTTGGTGCTGAATCATGACGCGCGGAACCCAGCCGGAGGGTCCCAGCAATTCGATCAAGGCGACACGGGCGTCGGCGTTCTTTCCGGCCGGAATCTGCTCGGATTCGATGGGCTGGCCGGCCGGGACAATCAACTTGTCCGGCACGGAGTTCATTGCAAAATGGATTTGGTCGTGGGGATAGAGATTTTGCGAGGCGGTTGCCAGCAGCAGAACGTTGTTTTGCGAAACGTAAGCCTGCATCTTCGGATCGTCGGCGTACTGGCGCAGGATGCTTTCGACGCCATGCGGCGGGACGAAGGGCTTGAGGTTGTAGGGGGGACGCGTGTACTGTTGATTGATCGACGCGACGGTCTGGTTGTAAAAGTCGCGGACGATCTGCCGGCGCAGCGCCGATGGCGCGTTCATCGGAATCCTTCCGACGACCGGGCTCATCAGCGATTCATAGTTCACCAGCACGGGTGAGGTAGTGAACTTCTCCTCCAGAGCATTGGCGCGCGCCTGCGCCTTCTGAATCTCGGCGTTGATCTCGTTGAGGTGGAAGAACGCGGTTTGCACCTGATTCGAGGCGAAGATCGCAATCAGCATGATCACCAGTGCAATGATCATACCGGTTCCGACCGCGATGATCGTCGACGTGTATCGCGGCCGGATGTTGAAGATCGTCAACCGCTTGCGCCCGACCTGGTGTCCGACGCGATCGCCGATGTAGGCGATGATACCAGCCAGAATCGCGATGAACACGATGAGGCCGATCCCGCGCAGCATTCCTTCCAGCGTCATATCATTGCCGCCCGGTACAGCCGGCGCCCGCCGATGACCGTGAAGATGAGATTGGGGAGCCACGCCGCCAGCGCCGCAAGCGGCAGAAACGCTTCACCGACGTACGAACAGATCGTCGAAACGATATAGTAGGCGAACACAATTAGGACCGCAAGGCCGAAGCCCAGCCCGGTGCTTCCGCCGCCCCGAACCGAACGGATTCCGAACGGCACGGCAATCAAGGTGAATACGAAACACGCGAACGGCTGCGCCAGCTTCTGCTGGTACACCATCGTGTACTTGCGAATCTCCCCCGCCGAGAGTTGACCGGTCCGAATGATCTCGGCGATCTGCGCGCGGCTCATGTTCTGGGGATTGTTGTTCGCTACGCGTTTGGCAATCGCGGCCGGGTTTTGCCCGAGCGAGACTTGGAGGGAGGGCGTACGCACGTCCGTGTCGCCGTTTGCCTGCAGCCGGATCACGCGCGCGTTCTGCAGCGTCCACTGGTCGGCCAAGAACTGCGCCTGATCGGCGAAGACGATCTGCGTCGGGTTTCCGGAGCGATCGTACTGAACGAGCGTGACGCCGACCAACGTGCGGCAGTTTTGCAGGCAGGCGCGTTCGAACGTCGTCTGCCTTCCGCCGCCCGGCAGCGGCGCAGAGATCAGTTGATCGCCACCGAAGGCGCTCGTGTGATTGATTACGACGGCTTCGATGATGCTGGCTTGGCTGTCGGCAAACGGAACGACCGCCTCTTGCAGCGCAAGCGTAACGAAGGAAAGAAAAAACGCCGCCGCGAGCATCGGCGCGATGATCCGCAGGAACGTAATTCCAGCCTGATTTGAGGGCTGTAATCTCACTCTCGCCGGAGAGGCGCTGAATGGCCAGGAGCGTGCCGAGCAGCAGTCCCATGGGGATCGTCAGCACGAACATGCTCGGTAACTGCCAAAGAAAGACTTCGATTGCCGCCCAGACCGGTGCGTTGGTTTCGGAGACCTCCCGCCCGATCGCGATGATCTGACCGGCCGCCAGCAGCAGCGTAAAGGCGGCAACACCGAACAGGAACGGGCCGCTGAGCTCGCTGAGCATGTACCGATCCAGAATCGTGAGCCGCAAAGAGTTCAAAGACGAAAGCCTTCGCCGAGATAAAACTGGCGCGCGATCGGACTCTCGAGCACGTCGTGCGCCGTGCCGGAGACTTCGATCTTTCCGTTGTTAAGAATGTACGCCCGGTCGACGATTGCGAGCGTTTCGCGAACTTGATGGTCCGTAATCAGCACGCCCAAACCGCGTTCGCGCAGCTGCCGGATCATCGCTTGGATATCGGCGACCGCGATCGGATCGATGCCGGTGAACGGTTCGTCCAACAGCAGAAACGCGGGCTCCGTAGCGATCGCGCGCGCTATCTCGACGCGCCGGCGCTCGCCGCCCGAGAGCGAATCGCCGCGCGCGTCGACGAATTTGAGCAGGCCGAATTCCTCGAGCAGCGGGTGAAGGCGCTCTTCCTGCTCTTCGCGCGAGACGCCGTGCATCTCCCAAATCAGACGAATGTTGTCGCCGACGGAGAGTTTGCGAAAGATCGAGTTCTCCTGCGCCAAGTACCCGATCCCGCGGCGCGAACGCATGTACATCGGCGCCGACGTAAGGTCGAAGTGCTGCGTCTCCGTATCGAGCAGCACCGTTCCGCCGTCGGGTTTGACCAGACCTACGACCATGTAAAAGGTGGTCGTCTTTCCGGCACCGTTGGGACCCAGCAAGCCGACAATCTCGCCCGTGCGCACTTCGGCACTGACGCCGTTGACCACCGCGCGCTCGCCGTAGCGCTTGAGGAGTCCGCGCATTTGAATCTCGGGCACTACTGCATCACCATCTGCGTCAGCTTCACGTCCGAAGTGAACGTGTTTCCGGTCAGAAGTTCCTGTTGGCCGCCCTGCATGCCGGTTATTCGCACGTGTCCCTCTCCGTGAAGCATGGCGGTCGTCTGATCGTACGTGAGCCGGTCGCACGTCAAGTGCAGACCGGTGCTCGTCGTCGCGCGAACTCCGCCGGAAAGGACCACCTTCTTGTCCCGCGCGATCGCAGCGGTCGGAGCCGCCGCCTGCAGCCGCGTACCGTCTTTGTCAAAGAACGTTACCGTCGTTTGCTGAAAATTTGCTTGGGCCAGGTTCTGAGCGGAATGGCTCTCGCAGGACTGCGCCAGCATCTCATACGCTTTCCGGTTGCCGGACTGCTGCGTGATGCGGACGGGCCGGGCGCGCGTCCCGCGGCACCGTATGTCGAGCGGCGGCAGACCGCTCGGACTTGCAGCCGGACCGGGCGTTCCCCCCGGCCTTCGCTGCGGCTGCGGATTGCACGCCGAGCATGCAAGGACCGCCGCGAGAGCCCAAATCAGGGTCCCCTTCATGACTCCTCTCCCAAGCCGTCATCGGCCGCCGCGAGTGCGAGCGCCATAGCGGGCATCCACAATCCGAAGATCACGATGCTCACGGTATCGATGAGCCCTTGCACCCACGTTCCGGCAAGTCCCGCCGCGACCGCGAAAGCCAGCACGCGGCCGGTCTGCGAAGCTCCCCGCAGCCGATCGCGCAGCGTCGTCGCGAATCTCCACCACGCCGCAAGAACGGCAACCAGCCCGACGATCCCGGTTTCGGCAAAAATGGTCAGCAGAAAGCTGTGCGCGTGAAAGGCAATCGCGTCGCCGTCGGGCAGCCGCACCAGCGGGTAGATTCGGGCAAAGTCGAACGGCCCGACGCCGGTGAGCGGAAAGCGCCGCACAATCTCCAGTCCCGCTTCCCAAATCGAAAGACGGGTGTAGTTTTCCGCCGGATTGTGGTGGGCGTTGAATACGACGAGCACTGCGGCCAGACCGGCCAGAAGGATCGCGGGAGCGAATCGCCGCTGCACGTTCCCGCTGAGATAAGCGTAAAACGCGATTGCCGCGGCCAAACCCATCCAGCCCGCGCGAGAAAAAGTTAACACGAGGGCAGCGAGTCCGGCTGCGATCGCGATGCAGGCGATTATCCGCAGAATACGATCGCGTGCAACGCGCGCGAGCGCATATGCCAGCGGCAAGAAGACGATGAGATACCCCGCGAGCTCGCCCGGCAGAACGAACGTTCCGATCGCGCGCCCATGCCCAATGGCGTACTGATCCGCGGGAAGCCGCAACAGCACCATGACGACCGCCGCCAGCGATGCCATTGCGCCCGAAACAAGAAACGCGTAATAGATCGCGCGGCTTGCTCCGGGATATGTATAGTAGCGCAGGACGAACAAGTGCCAAATGACGCTGACCGCCGCTATTCCCAGAAACAACAGCCCGCCCGCGGGATCGAATCCCACGAGTGCCGACAATACGCCGGACGCAACCCATGCAACCAACGGGACGAGTGTCGGCGGACGCTCGACCGGCGGCCGCAGAATCATTGCTGCGAAATACGACCCGAGCAGGGCGCAAACTGCAAGCAGTGCGATGCCCGCGGTGCGCGGGACCAGCGACACTCCGGGAACCGAAACGACGGTCAGCATGATGAACGCGGGGAAGAGCGGCACAATGAAAAACGCGAGCGCCAAGCTTGCGGGGATTAGTCGTTTCACGCGATGAGCTGCGCAATCTCGGCTGCGATCCGTTTTGCAGCACCGGGAGGTCCCATCCGTTCGCGTCCCGCGGCCGACATGGCGGCGCGCCGTTTTTCGTCCGCCAGCAGCTGTGCAACTTCCGAGGCCGCCGAGCGTTCGTCCCCGGCTACGACCAAAAGGGCCTCGCCCAGAAGACCGGCTTGCCTATGCCGGTACCACGCATGTTTGCCGCGCTCGCTGGTTGTGAACGCGATCACGGGAATGCCGGCGGCGGCGGCAGCTTCGTTTGCGGTCCCCGCCTGCCCGAGCACAGCATCCGCGCCGCGCAGCATTGCACCGATTGGGCCGCGCCAGGCGCGCAGCATTTCACGTCCGCCGGCCAGGGCGCGGAAAGGAGCGGCCGCATCGGCGACGACTTCGAAGCCGGCCGATACCACGGCGCTAGCCATGCGATTTGCGTCCAGCCCGGGCGCGATCGAAAGCGCCGCTCCGAGCGACGGTTGCTCGCGCCCGAGCTCGCGTACGACGCGTGCGAGAAATTCTGCGGCGGCGTACGCGTCCTGGCGGCTTCCCGGGAAGAGCGCCAAATACGGCGCGAACGCATCATTGGGCGAGGGCCCTTCGTCCTGATAGAGATCGACGATCACGTTGCCGCTTCGCGCCGCTATACCGTGCCGGCGAAGGCGCTGCGCCGTCGGTTCGTCGCGCACGTATACCACGGCCGCCTTACGGATCACGCGCTCTTCGAATGCACCGTAAGGCGCGACATACACGCTCTTTGCGGTTCCGACGAAAGCCGTGGCCGCTCGCGCCTGGAGTGCCATCATCAGTGCGAACACGTCGCCGACCGCGATTACCGCCGCATACTCCTTGCGGGCACGACGCAGAAATCGCAATTGCGTCAGCGTATGCGCGGCTAACCCTGCACGCAGATCGCGCAGGATGTTTTGCGCGTTGCCCATGGCGATGAGGCCGCCGCTCGGCATTTGCCGGCGAGGTCCCACGTCCCGCATAACACTCGGGTGCTCAAAATCACCGACCAGCGCGAGATGATCGCCGGCAGCCGCCTGCGTCAATTCGGCAGCGATTTGCGCCGCTATGGCGACCTCGCCGTGGCCGTTCGAAACGAAGAGCACGCGTTTCATACGCCGAGCAGCGGGCGCAGAGCGAATTCGCGCAACGTCCAGCGCCCTTGCGCGTAAGCGATGTCGCTTTGCGATACGAATTTGCCGTATGGACCCGCGTGCACGATCGGAACGCCGGCAATGACTTCGGGCTGCGCAAGCGTGTCGTGACTGTGGCCGCCCAATAATAGCGTGATTCGCGGCACCGCCGCTGCGAGTTTGCGATCGAGGCGCAGACCGATGTGCGAAAGCACGACGAGCGGTTCATCTTGGGGAAGGCTGCACGCGTATTCGCCGACGACAGTCGCCGGATCGAGAAATCGCCAGCCGAAAACGCGCTCCCACGGACTGCCGGCCGGGTACTGCATAACGAGCAATCCGAGCAAGTGCACGCGCACGCCGCCGCTTTCAATGACGTGCGATCGTAAAAAGGGCAGTTCCCGCTCCTTGAGATCCACGAGGTTGCTGCAGATCAGCGGATGCCGCATCCGTGCAGCTCGCGCTCGAACGCAGCCGAAGACGTAATGAAACTCCCGGTTACCCATGGCCTGCGCGTCATAGCCGGCGGCGTCGATCTCGCCGATGATCGGCTCTTGGCGGTGATAGACCGTTTGACTGCCGCGCAGTGAGTCGCCGCAGTCGAAGAGCAGCCCGGACTCCCGTTCGCGCAGCGCGCGCAGCGGTGCCTCGATCCCACGATGATCGTGAAGATCAGAGGTGTGGTAAATCCGCACTACCCGGCACCTTTGCGCGCCGCCGCTACGACGAACGCAGCGCATTGCCGGAGCGCGTCGTCTGAACCAAGCGCCGCGCGAAGCTCCGCCAGCGCGGCGTATTGCTGGGCCGGATCGTGCAGAGATCTCGTCCATCGCGGTCGACAAGTTGGCCGGCGTCGCGCGCTCCTGCAGAATCTCCGGCACGATTTCGCGCCCGAGTACCAGGTTGGGAAGCGTGAAAAAACGCCGGGAATAAACTTTGCGCACGTAACGTTCGAGCAGCGGTGAGACGATGTACATTGCCGCGCAAGGCACGCCGGAAAGCGCACATTCGAGCACGGCCGTACCTGACGCAACCCACGCTGCGTCGGCCTGCGCGATTGCGGCACGGGTCCCACGAGCGAACGTCACATCGTTCAGCTGCGCGCGCGCCGCCGCAGACCGAAGCTCGCGCTCAATGCGTTCGTCAGGCGCACCGATAACGGCGCGGGCGTACGGGCGTTTGCGTTTCAGATCGCGAAATGCGTTCAGCAGCGCCGGCACGTGATACCGCAGTTCGGCCGGGCGGCTTCCCGGGAGAATCGCCACTGTGCCGCCGTCCCGCGGCGGCGCTTCGCGCGGCGGACGCATCGCATATTGTGAGGCGAGCGGGTGGCCGAAGTATGCCGCTTGCAATCCGCGTGCGGCGTAAAACTCGTGCTGATGGGCGAATGCCGTAAGCGGCAGCGCAACTGCAGCAACGGCGCGCGCCGTACGCTCGGAGTCCAGCCACGCGCCGGGCGGGAAGAGATCGACGATCGTGCCGCCGTAGTGCATGCGGCGCAGGCGTTGCGCGAGCCGCACGTTGAACGCGCCGAAGTCGACGAGCACCAGCACGTCGGGTTTACTCGCAAAGATATGGCGCGTCGCGGCTTGCCATGCGAAGTACAGCTTCGGAATCTTGGGAATCGCGGCAAACGGCCCGAACGAGGCCCAGCCCGTGTTTTCGCGCCACACCGTAAAGCCGGCTTCACGCATCAGGCCTGCGCCTATTCCTTCGAATTGCGCGTCCGGATCGATTTGCGCAATTGCTTGCGCCAACACGACGGCGGCGAACTCTCCCGACGCCTCGCCGGTCGAAAAAAAATACCGCAATTTACGAAAGGCGGCTCGGCGGCCGCCTCATTTCAGCAGGACGCCGCGCTGCGATTCCCCTTCCAGAAACTGCAGCATATGCCGGCCCGAATCGGTAGCCGCTTCGGACTTCATCACCTCGAGCGCTTCCGCCAAACGCAACTTCGAACCGTTGAGCAGCTTGTAGAACTTTTTGATCTCGGCTCGGTCTTCGTCGCTGAAGCTGGCGCGCCGAAGGCCGACGCTGTTCAATCCATACGGTACGGCCGGGTCGCCTTCGACGAGAAAATACGGCGGAATGTCGCGGCGCACTTTACTGGCGCCCCCGACGAACGCGTAGCGCCCTACGCGGACGAATTGATGAAATCCCGCCATGCCGCCGATCGTCACGTTGTCTTCGACGAAGCAATGTCCGGCAAGCTGCGCCAGGTTGCTCATCGTCACGTTGTTCCCGACCTCGCAATTGTGCGCGATGTGCACGTACCCCAGCAGCAAACAGTCGTCGCCGACGACCGTTGCTTGGTCTTCTCCCGTCGCGCGCTGAATGCTGACGTACTCCCGAATGACCGTACGGCTTCCAATTCTCGTGTACGCGCGCTCGCCTTCGTATTTTTTATCTTGCGAGGCGGCTCCGATGGTCGCGAACGGATAAATCCGGCTATCCTCGCCGATCGAAGTCCAGCCGTTTACCACGACGTGCGCTTGCAGCACCGTCCCGCGTCCGATCGACACGTTCTCTCCGACGACGCAATACGGACCGATCTCGACGCCGCGATCGAGTTTCGCATTCGGATGGACGATCGCCGTCGGGTGGATCATTTAAAAGGCGCTCCGCCCTAGGCTCCGCGCCCCCCACGCTAAAGCGTGGGGCCCCCACGTCCTCATGGCGCTTAAAGCTCGTACTCGACCATCGCCTCCCCGAGGGCGCCGGTGAGGTCTCTCCACGGGGGCTGCCAAGGCCTCAAGCATGCAGCACCGTCGCGTCAAAACCGAAGAGCCGCGGATCCGACGCAATTGAAAACATGAGTTCCGCCGAGACGACGAATTGATCTTCTACGCGTCCTTCGGCATGCACCCAGCCGATGTTGCGCTTGTGTTTGGTCAGGCGCACTTCCATCATGAAACGATCGCCCGGCACGACGGGGCGGCGGAATTTGCACGCGTCGATACCGGCCAGGTACGGCGTCTTGCGAGAAAATTCGCCGGGCTCCAGGACGACGGCGCCGCCGAGCTGCGCAAGCGCTTCGATCATGTAGACGCCGGGCAGGAGCGGATTTCCCGGGAAATGCCCCGTGAATACGGGCTCGGTCGCGGTTACGTTCTTGTAACCGACGGCGCGCACGCCGGGCTCTAATTCCACGATCCGATCGACCAGCAGAATCGGATAGCGGTGCGGCAAGATCTCCATGATCTGCCGGATGTCGAGTTCAGCCAAGGCTATTGCACTTTCGCAGCCGGCAGAGGATTTTGGCGAAGCTTGCGCAGCTCGCTCGTGGCGAGGCAGTGCAGCTTGTGACCGCTCTTGATCGCCACGATCTCGCATTGCGGATATGCGCCGAGCAGCGCGAAGTCTCCAAGCAGGTCGAGCACTTTATGGCGCACCGGCTCGTCGGGCCAGCGCAGTTCCTGCATGGGTCCTTCGGGCGCAAACACCACGGCGTTCTCGAGCGTACCGCCCTTGGCCAGCCCGCGATCCAGCAGCGCCTGCACTTCGTGCAGATATCCGAACGTGCGCGCAGCCGCTATTTCGCGCTCGAACACGCCGGAATCCATTTCGGCGTCAAAGTATTGCGCACCGATGGGCGGAGCAAAGTCGGCGATGAAGCGCACGCGCAAACGCGCGGCGGGAAGAATGACGATCGCGCGGTCGCCGTCCCGCAGGAAGACCGCCGAGAGCGGGACGTACGTCTCGCGAACTTCTTTTTGCCGGACGGTGCCGGCTTCATGGATGCGATCGACGAAGAACTTGGCGCTGCCGTCCGCGACGGGAATTTCCGGACCGTCGACGTGGATCTCGGCGTTGGCAACTCCCGTTCCGAACAGTGCGGAAAGCAGATGCTCGACCGTGGAGATAGTGACGCCGTCTTTGCCCAAGACCGTTGCGCGCGCGGTTTCGACGACGAACTCGGCCAGAGCCGGAATGTTTACGCCGCCGGAGCGAAAGACGAATCCCGAATCGGGAGCCCCGGGACGCACTTCAATGCGGCAAGCAGCGCCGCTATGCAGTCCTACGCCGTGCACTTCGAACGCGTTGCGCAGCGTGCTCTGGTACTGCGTCACCGTTCAGCGTCCGCTGTCTTTTTCTTCGAGCGCCTCGACACGGGCAACCAGCTTAGGCAGGTCTCGAAGCATGACCTCTCGTCTGAGGTCCTCCCGATGCGGCCGTGCCGGCGTGCCGCTGACGAATGCGTCGTCCGGAAGGTTGCTCCATACCCTCGCGCCCGCTGCAATTTTCACGCGAGAACCAATGGTAATGTGTCCTTTGAAGCCTGACTGGCCGCCGACCAGCACGTAGTCTCCCAGAATGGTGCTGCCCGCGAGACCCGTTTGAGCGGCCATGCCGACGCCGCGCCCGATGCGGCAATTATGTCCGACCTGGCACAGGTTGTCGATTTTGGTGCCGTCGCCGATCTGCGTACTGCCCGTTTGCGCGCGGTCGATGCACGTATTGGCGCCAATCTCGACGTCGTCGCCCAGCACCACGTTGCCGACTTGCGGAATCCGCTCGAACCGGCCGTCGACGAAGACGTAGCCGAACCCGTCGCTGCCAACGGTCGCGCCGGCTTGCAGAATCACCCGATCGCCGGCGACGCACTCGTCCAAGATGCGCGCGTGCGGATGAAGAATCGCATCGGCGCCTACTCGCGCGTCTTGCCCGACGTACGTCCCTGCTTCGAGTACCGTTCGGTCACCGACCACCGCACCGCGGGAGACGACGACGTGGGGCCCGATGTACACGTCCTCACCGACTTGCGCCGAAGCTTCGACGATGGCGGAAGCATCGCGATACGGACCGCACTTTCGAGGACGATCGAACTCACGCAGAAGTTCCATCAGCGCGATGCGCGCGCTGGCGACGCAGATGAGCGGCTTACGGGCGTCGGTCATGCTTTCGACGAGGGCTTCATCGACGATAATGGCGGCGGCTCGCGACTTCAGGGCTGCCTGCAGATAAGCCGGGGTCGTTGCGAACGTCAGGGTCCCCGAATCAGCCTCGTCGATAGCCGCTATACTTGCGATGCGCAGGCCGGAATCGCCGCGAACCGTTCCGCCTACCCGCCGCGCAAGATCGGCCAGCGTTCCGAGGCTCATCGGCGCTTTACGGACTGGACGAAGGCGACGGCGAGGTCTCCGTGATCCCCAGAATCTTTTCCACGTCCGGAGTGATGTCGGTTCCGCCGTATCCGATGAATTCGCGGGTCAGCACGAGCCGCAAATTCTTCTGCTGCGCGACCTTCTGGGCCGCGTCTTTGATTTGATCGACCAGCTGTTGGGAAATCTTGCCGTACTTGGCCTGCAACTGCATCGCCTGCGCACGCTTCTGCGCGGTGGACTGGTTGCCTGATTCGACGGCGCGCTCGTCGGCCATCAGTTGGTTCTGAGCATTGTTGTACTGCGGCCAATTGGCGGTCAACCGCTGAACATCCAGAAGTCCCACCGGACTCGATTGCGCAGCGCATCCGCTCAAAAGCGCGGCCGCGAGGGCGATAATCGTGCGTTGCTTTTTCACTGGTTCAAACTCTCTATGTCCTTTTCGACGTCGTCGGTCAGGTCGATGCCGCCGCTTGCGGCGGTGACGTGGCTGAAAACTACCGTCAGACCGCGCTTTGCCGCCTCGGTGTGCGCGTCGTTTGTGATCTGATCGACCATCTTGCTGTACAGATCGTCGCGCTGGTGCTGAAGGTCGGCAAGCTGTTTGGCCGCTGCGCCCGTCGCCACGGAAGTGGCTCCCTGCAGCGCCGAATACTGCGCGTCCAAGTCGTCCTTCGTGGCTTGATACTGCGCGATCGTCTTTTGCGCGTCGGCTTGAAACTCCGACTTGAACTGTTTGTCGATCTGCGCGAGCCGATCGCGAGTCGAAGCCGGCAGATTGGATGGAATCGGCGCCGGCCGCAGGCCTTGCAGTCTGCGAGGAAACCTGCTGCGAGACTTCGTTCTGGCGCGAGGAGATCTTCGCGGCGGTTTGACTGTGAATCTTTGCCGCCTGGGCGGCGATATCGCGCTGCGTTGTGGAGGCGAGCTGCTTGCGATATGCCGCAAGGGTTTGTTGATCTCGCCGGCGCTGCGCAGCGACTGCACCGTTTTCTTGCTCTTGAATTGCGCTTCAGCTGGTTGCGGTACTGCGCGCGCGTGGCATCGTCCATGGCTAGGTTGTTCAGTTTCGTTTGGAGATCGAGCTTCTTGGAGGCGTCTTGCTGCGAGAGGTTGAGCGCGAGTTGCGACTCTTGTTCGTTCAGCTCGGTAGCCTTCTGGCGAAACGACTGCTCCGCCCGCAATTGGAGCTGCCGGCTAATCTGGGCGACGGCGGCGTTGTCTTGAGCAACGACCGTAGTACGATAGTTTTGAAAGTCGGCGTTCGCTTCCGACGTCACGGCCTGCGCCTGTTGGGCGGTCGTGGTCTGCATTTGCGTGAGCGCCTGGTTGCCGTTCGTTCCCGATGCAGCCGAACCGAGCGCTGCATCGATCGCCGCTTGTTCGCGGCGCGCATAATCGACCTGCTTTTGGCGAAGGATTGCCGAAGCGCGGTTCTGAGCCTGCTGCAGTTCTTGATTGAGCTCCCGGGTCTGCTGCGCGATCTGCGCGCTCGAGCGAGGGACCGCGGACGCCCCAAGCGATTTCAGGTCCAGGGCGTCAATCGCATCCTGAATCTGAGAGAGTCGCGTGTAAAGCGGGTGCTTCTTGACGACGTCGTCCAGCCGGACGTACCCGATTCCGCGTACGTCGGCATCCGTCGCCTTTTGCTCGTGCGCGCAGCCGGCGACAAAAAGCGCTGCCAAGACGGCCGGCAACATCACCCCGAACTTACTTGAGCCCATTTTGGACATCTTGCGTGATGTCCGTGCCTCCGTAAATGATATCCGATCGATCGATAACGAGAATCAGATTCTTCTGCTGCGCGACTTTGGACATCACGTTGCGCGTCTGATCGACCAGCGGCTTGAGCGTCTTGTCCTGCTGCGCGCTCACCTGCTTCTGGTAATCTTGGAAAATCTGTTGCTGCTGTTGCGGATTGTTCTTGGCGGCCTGCATTCGCTTCATCGCATCTTGGCGCTGCTGCGCGGCGTACTTTACGAAGTCGTCGTTGGCCTGTTTGATGCGCGGAACTTGATCGATCTGCGTCTGGTCGACGTAGCCGATCTGGGAGGGCGGCGGCGTCGCCGTCGGCGGAACGACTTGTCCCGGCTCATTGAACAGATCGATTACCGACTTGGTGATGTCCTTACCGCCGTAGACGACGATCCGTTTGTCGACGACCACCGACAGGCGATTGTTGGAGCTCGCCTGCGCTATGGCGGCCTGCGCGCGCGCGAAGAGCGGCCCGAGCACCTGGCGCTGACGGTTGAAGAACTTGTCGCGGAACGGTCCCGCAATGCGCTGTACATCCGCCTGCGACTTGCCGCGCGTCGCGGACGCATATTGCGCGTCCAATTGGCTCTTGTACTGCGCGACCTGCGCGTTCGCGCGCTGAAACTGCGGAAGGGCGCCGATTGCCGCTTGATCGATGAACCCGACGTCGGTTAAATCCGCGGCGAGAGCGACAGGCGCAGCGATGAAGGCCGCGAGAGCGGCCAATGCCACGAGTGTGATGGTTTTCCGAATCTTCATGGGTCCTTTAGGAGATCTCTCCTTTAATCTACGGCCTAGAAACTTTGGCCGATGCCGAAGCTGGTGTGCGTGCCGTTCGCGCCCTTGGCGAAATCGATTCGAATCGTATGGAATCCGAGTTGCGGGACATCGAAGCGGAACCCTATGCCGTAGTCGCCCCGATACGTCCACTCCGCCGGATAACCGACGATGCGGCTGGTATAGGGATCGAGCAACGGAGAGGCGCCGCGTACGCGGAATCCGCCCTCGTCGACGAACAGCGCGATCCCGAACTTGCGATCGGCCGTGAACGGATAGCGCAGCTCGGCCTGGCCGAGCACCGTGTCCGTACCGTAAAAGACGCTGTTATATCCGCGCAGTTGCTGATCGGAGAACGTATAGAGCGAGCTGGGCGGAATGATGCCGGTGGAAAGCCGCCCTTGCCCGTGCAGTGCGAACGTCGAGTTCTTCAAAACGGGCAGAAACTTGGTCAGGTCGAGCTGCGTCTGCGTGTACCGGAAATTCGAACCGAGCGCCGGATCGGAGAACGTCTCGCCGAGATTGATCGTGCCGCCGTGGCGCGGGTTGAAGATGTCGTCGAGCGTTGCCGCGGAGTTGGTTCCCAGGCCGAGCGTAACCGTGTCCAAGTCATAGAGCTGGCCGGTGTTGATGTTGGCGAGCGAGGTTGCGGTGATACCGAACGTTCCGGTGTTCGTCTGCGAACCGAAAGGCCCCGGAGTGGGCCCGACCAGCACGTTGGGTTGAACGCTCTGGAAGTAGTACGGCGACGGAACCGTGGTGCTGTTGGAGAAACGCTCGCCGCTCACTCCGACGCTTGCGGTAAAGAAGTCGGTCAAACGGCGTCCCACCTGCGCGCTGGCGCCGAGCGAGTCCGCCGTGCTCGTGGAAACGACGCCCGGCACGAGCTGCGAGGTACCGGTCTGAAGCAGCGTCACGGGAACGGGCGAAGTACCGGTCGCGGTCGTGAGCGACGTGGTGTACACCGGATAGAAGTACGTGTAGCCGTTCGTGAACACGGTGCCGCTGAAGCTGTACTTCTGCGAGTTCTTCGTGTTGCCGACGTACGGAATGGTCACCTGCGCCTGCGTGACGTAGCTGTTGGCGCCGCGTTCGAACTGCACGGAAACGCCGTTGCCGGTGCCGTGCAGATTCGTGTCGGAGTAGCCGAGCGTGCCGTAGAGGCCTTGTCCGGTCAAACCGCCGGAATAGCCGGCGCCGATCGAAGCCTGCGCCGTTTTCTGTTCCGTGACGACCCAGTCCAGAACGACGCAGCCCGGATCTTTCTTCATCATCTCCTCGGGGCACGACTTGGGATTGACGTCGACCTTCGAGAAGAATCCGGTGTTGTTGAGGCGTTCGAGATCGCGCTGCACGCCGGACTTGGTGAGCAGAAATCCGGGGCGTTCGGAAAGTTCGCGGCGGATCACGACGTCTTTGGTCTTGGTATTGCCGGTGATCTGCACCAGACCGACGCGAGCCGCATAGACGTCATATTTGACGCGCGCCGTTCCGGCTTTCTGATCGATGGTGGCCGGGTCGATGCCGCCCGGCATGTCCCCGAGCAGCAGATTGTACTTCTCGAACAGCGCGTTGACCGCATCACGATCGGATTGATACATCTGGTCCGAATATTCGGCGCCGGGCTTGGCCTTGAGGACCGGCAGGATCACCGACGGCGGCAAAACCGGATCGCCGCCGATGTCGACGCCCGTGATCGTCAGGCCTTCGCGCAGATCGATCGTGAGCGTTCCCGCCTTCGAGTCGATGTTCAGGTTCAGCACGTGCGAGGGTAGCTGGCCGCTGTAGCCGATGCGATCGTAGTAGGAGTTGATCTTCAGGAAGTCTTCGCGCAGCGTATTCGTGTTGAGCACCTGTCCGACGGACGTGTCCATCAGCGCGAGCAGCGTGTCCGCCGGAACGTGCTGATTGCCCGTGAAGGCGATCTTGGTGATGACCGGGTTCTCGATAACCCGGTACGTGATAGCGATCCCGCCCGGTCGCTGCCGGATCAGCGGCGCGGCCTGATCGGAAAAGTATCCCAGCGCGAAGATGCGCCCCAGGTCGCTCTGGATTACCTTCGGGTCGTACGGCTGCCCCGGCCGTGCCTGCACGACCGCCATGATCGTCTGTGTCGGAACGTGCGCGTTGCCCGAGACGTCCACGGAGACGATCTTCGGGGTCGCGGCCGATTGGGCCGGCGCCGGCGGACATACCAGCAGAACACAGACAAGTGCGAGCACCAGGCCCACACACCGGTGGAGCGCGCCCCGCGCACGCCAGAGGCTAGAGGTCATCAAAAATCTTTTCCCTATATGAGAAGGTTCGACTCCAACGCTATTGCTGCATTGGCACATTAACGCGCCCGGAGTACGCGCCGTTTCGACCCGCCCCGCCTGTTCGAGGCTATCGGTCCCGGTCCTTGCAACCGTGAAATCTCAGAAAAGTCTCTGATAGAGGAAGGTAAAACCAGTAGTGCCCTGCACAGCCTGCCCTGCCGTAACGCGCGGGTTGGTGGAGACCGTGACAACGGGGCTCGTGATCAGCGGGGTGGGGCCTTGCTGGACGAACATGGTGAACTGCACCGAGGTCAAGGCGTTGGGCTCGTAATCGAAGCCGAACGTCTGGCGAATCGGAATGCCGAACGTCGTGCCGTAGAGCGCGTAGAAGTCCTGGCCGAGCAGGCGCCTGGCAGCCACCCCGACGTTCCCGGTGTAGTCGACCGTAAGATTGACGTCCGAGAGGCCGAGCGTGTTGCCGAGCGCCGTCTCAACCGGCGAAAGCAGTCCTGCCGCAAACTGGGCATTGAGAATGTTGAAGGCTTCCTGCCCGACAGTCAGCGTGCCGTTCTCCCTCCGGACCAAGATGCTCGGCAGGAGCGCGCCCGTGCCCGGCTGGGGAGCGCCGTTGAGCTGGCCGGCCGGCAGGATCACTCCGGTGTCCGTAAACTGAATCGGTCCAACCAAACCGCCCAATGGGAGCAGCAGGGCAATGATCTGCTGATCGGTATAGCCGGGCGGATCGGAGGTGAAGGTCGAGCTTCGGATTGCCGACCGAGCCGCTGACCGTGACGGTAATGTCGGCGCTTCCGGTGGGATTTCGGGTGATATCCGGATCCGGATCGGTCACGTGCGTGGTTCCGACTGCGAAGATGTCCGGGACGACGCCGTTGGCGGGATCGAACGTCACCCTTCCCGTCTGCACGCGGAATGCATGATCGATGTAGGTCAGCGTCCCGCCGGCCGAATTGAATTGTCCCGCCAGGGCCGGATGCTGCAGCGAGCCCGTTAAGTGCGCTCGGCCTTCGCCCGAAATGTCCAAGCCGAAGAGGCCGACGCCGCCGCCACGCACTCGCACGTTGCGCCCGGCGACGATGTTCAAATCGAAGCCGAGATTGAAGGGCGGCCCCGCCGGCGCTGCGCCGCCCGGTCCTGCGCCGAACTGCATGAACGTATTGAACGGCAGCACCGCATCCGAAATGCGCGCAGTTCCGTCGAGCAATGCTAACGCGCCGTTGGAACGGTGCAATCGCAGCGACGCATCGAACGTACCGGCTCCGTACTGCGGCAAGCTCAGCTGCGCACCGACGCTGGTGAGGGCGATTGCATAGGAAAGAGGACCGCCGTGAAGACCGCTGCCGAAGTCGAGCGATCCCCTACCGTTCACCGTTCCGTTTCCGAGCTGAGCGTGTAAACGATCGAGCGTAGCGTGCGTTCCTCCGAACGTGAGTTGCGCAACGGTATTCGTGATCGGAATCGTCTCGAGCGAGCTGACGTAGTTCACGTTGGCCGCCGCGAGCTGTCCGAAGATGCGTGGTGAGCCGACGGTGCCGCTGATGCCGACGTGTCCGCTCAGAACGCCGCCGAGTTTCGTATTACTGCCGAGCAGCGGACCGAACGCGGAAAGATCGACGTTTTGACCGATTAGATCCATGGAGATCGGCGCCGCCGCAGGACCGATGGAGAAGGGCTGCAGCTGCAGTGGAAGCGCGCCGGCGATCGATGCGGTGCCTCGCGCGAACGTGAACTCCGCATTGCGTACCACCAAGTCGCGACGGTGCAGCTCGAGCTGACCGGTCATGGACGGAATGGCAATCCCGAATGCATTCACCCCGGTTGCGTCGATGCCGGCCGAGAGTGTGGGCTGCTTGAACGATCCGCCGATCGAGAGCGTCGTTTCAAATCGCCCGGCAAGGTCCAAATGTTTCTTGGAGACTTGCGCCACCAGGCGCGGCAAATCGTTCGTGACCGCATGGATTTGCACGTGCATCGCCGAGGCAGGCGTCAATCCGAAATCACCGGAGCCCGTCGCCTGCAGCGACGACAATCCGAAGACCAGATTCGTAATTTGAATACGATCGCCGGGCGCCGTGCGCGCGGAGACTTCGGCTTGCTCGATAGCCAGCGGCCCGATAGTTCCGTCGTGAATCGAAGCGTTGCCCGTTACCGCGATGTGCGGATAACTTCCGCGAATTTGGGCCGCGCCGGCGATGCGCCCGGTCAGCGGCAACTGCGGAAACCCCATCGCAGGAAGCCAGGTGGTCAGACTGACGTCGCTTAGGGACGCATTGATGTTGTAGCGCGAATGCGCGATAACGCCCGACAGCCCCGATGCGGAAGCCAGGCCAATCGTGCCGGACGCGGCGAGCTGACCTTGATCGCCGCCGACGCGCACGCGGCCCTGCACCACGTTGCGAACTCCGGTCCAATCGGCGAGGGTGTCCCCGATCGGAAAATCCTTGTAGCGCATACCCTTCACGTCGATGTCGCCCGAAGTGAACGTCAGGTTCGCGAAGTGCGAGAACTGAATCGCGATGGGCCCTTCTCCCGCGAGCGTATCGCCCGTGTTGAAGTAGTCGTTGAAGTCGGCGAGATCGGCATGCGGCGATCGTAAGGAAAACGCTGCTCGTCCTTGGTGACGGTCGCCGCGAACTGCGCCGTCGTGCTTCCGACTTGCACCGAGGCGTGCTGCACCGATGCACCGCCCGGACTGACCGAAATCTGCGCGAACGCGTCCCGGAATCCCAAACCGTTGATCTCACCAACGGGCACTGCGACCGAGCCGTGCACGGTGGGATCGGTGCCGTGGCCGCCGATGCGCACGTGGCCTTCGAAGCTTCCGTCTGCGTTGAAAGCCGGTGCGCGGGCAAGCGCGGCCATTGGCGCAATTTGCCCAATTGGCACGTCGGCCGCGATGTCGTATGAAGGAACGCCCGCCGCAAGATCGCCGATCGTACCGTCGACCGACGCAAAGGTATTGCCCAGTCCCGCAAGTGCATCGCGAACGCGCAGCGTATCGCCCGCTATGGCGATTTCCGCCGTCGTTTCGAACGGACCGTAGCCGGCGGCGCTGCCGTGCTGCAATACGACGCCGGCATCTACGCCCGGGATCGCGGCTCCGGGGCTCAGTGCGCCGATCGCGCGCAGCGTTCCGTGCGCGATGGGCACTCCGAATCCGCCGTGCAGTGCCGCAGCATCGAGCGCGCTGGTGGCTAACGCCAAACGCGTCGGCCGCGAGGACGGGCCGGTCGCGAACGATCCGGCGGCCACGACTGTACCGCCCGCTGCCGCAGCCTTCATTCCGTAGACGCGCAGCACGTTGTTGTCGAACTCCATCGTTCCGCTCAGGCGCTGCACGGGAATGCCGTGCATCGTCGCGTTCTGCAGTATTGCGTTTTGCGCCTGGACGTAAATCTTGTTCTGCGCGATCGCGATGCCCATCGTGCCGCTGATCCCGCCGTGTAAGGGGAACGTGCCCAGAAACATGGTGCAGCTCTCGAACGATCCGTTGTAGTTTCCGCGCGCCGCGATGACGTTGGGCGCAAACGTCCCGGTGCCGTTGAACGTTCCCCATGGACCGTCGGCGTGCACGCGGCTGATCTGCGATGCGGCAAACGGGCCGGCGAAATGCGCGTCGATCGTATCGAACGGCACACCGGCGATCTTCGCGGGCGACATCAGCGCCGATCCGCCGATGACCACATCGCGCGCGGATCCGGTTCCCGCCAGATTCGCGCTGACTACTCGCGCGTCCATCGGCGGAAGCTGCGGGATCTCTACGCCGGGCATTACAACCGGCGCCGGCTGATCGAGCCGCATGTTTTGAACGGAGGCCCAGAACGCGCTATTGCCGTGCGGGCGGTCCAGACTGAACCCGGCTACCAGCGATCCGCCGTCCGGCCGCGCGAACCGCAATCGGGCCCAAAGTTGCCCGCCCGTACTGATCGATCGCATAGAATCCGCTGGCGTTCTCAACTCCGCGCATCGAGAGCAGGTATCCCGCGCGCGTTTACTTTCAAATCGACGCCGTTCAGCAGCACTTCGGTGAGAATTGGCTGCGGCGCAAGCATCGCGCTCAAGTAAGGAATCTGCGTGGACGAGCCTATTGCGTGCAGCGCGAGCACGCTGTTTACCGTCTTGCCCAGCGCGAGATTCCCTTCGACGTGCATTTTGATGCCGCTGTAGTACGCATGGAACGGAAGCACGACCAGATTGCTGCGATAGAGCGCTACGTCGCCGTGCGGGTCGTCGATCGGTACCCGCTGATAATAAAACCGCTTTCCGCTGAAGCCGATGAGCAGGATCGGATTGCTCAGGTCACCTTCGATGAGCGCGTGAATGCGCACTGCGCCGAAGATCGGAAGTCCGTTGGCGAAGTGCGCCACTTCCTTCAGATAGCGCAGATCGCCGCGGCCATCGACGCCGAGACGGAACTGAGGGTCTTTGAAATTGAATATGCCGCCGGAGAACACGATTGGTATGTGGCCAACCTGCGCGGTCATGTGTGAGGCGGCGAAGCCCGAGCCGAAGACTTCGATCGGTCCTTCAATGTTCCGGATCGGCGCATCCAGGCTGCTGACAATCATGGTTCCGTCGCTCAGCCTTCCGCTGCCTGACAGATCGTAATTCGCCGGCAGCGGCCCGTGACCGCCGCGCCGCAGCTCCGGCGCGAATGCCCACGCCTGCATGTCGAAACTGTGAACGGTCCCGCTCAGGATGTGCGCCGCCGGGGAATTTATGAAATAATTGCCGATGGTTGAAATCGGAATCGCCCGTACGGTGATATGGTGAAACGCATAACCGGCTTCGTAGTCAATAGTTCCGGCTAACCGAAAGGGCTGCGGTCCCCTGTCCTCCAGCTGACCTTTGACGAGATACTTCGTTCGTGTGGCGGTATCGATCGAAACGCCGGCGTCGATGGCGTCAATCCGTTGAGAGCGGCTTCCTTTGTAGAAGCGGTATTGGTCGATCAGCGCCACGGACGCGTCGCGAATTCGAATGGTAAATGCCAGCGGTACGCCGTTCGCGCGGGCGGGGCCCCGGGTTCCGCCGCTGACGGCGCGCGGCACCGCGATATTGTACGAGCCGTCGCGATGATGAATGATGGTGATCTGCGGACGATCGATCGCAATGGCGCTCAGCCCGAAACGATGCTTGCTCCCCGGCAGCAAATCTCGCAGATCGTAATAGACGTCGATGCGCCGCGCCCGCAGTACGGGCTCTCCGCCGCGTGTGATGCGAACGTCCGTCAGGGCGCCGTGACGGCTCTCCAGACGGAAGTCCGTGCTGCTGATGTCGTAACCCATCGCGAGGCCGGCCATGGAGACGGCAAACCGCGCCGCGCCGTTGTGAAAAATGGCGAGCGCGACGATGGCGGTAACAATCAGAGCCGCAGCCGCGGCGAGCAGCCGTTTGCGCAACAAGACCTCCGCGCTGGCTTATACCCCACGGCCCTCGTGTCATCCTGACCGTTCGCGAGCGTCTGCGCTTCGCGCGCAGATTAGAGGTCTAAGTTCTTGACGGATTTGGCGTACTCGAAAATGTACTGCTTGCGCGGTTCGACTTTGTCACCCATCAGGTCCGTGAAGATCTGCTCCGCCTCGACGGCGTCTTCGACGGTGATGCGTTTGAGCCGGCGGTTCCCGACCTCCATCGTCGTATCGGCCAGCTGCTCGGCGTCCATCTCGCCCAGGCCCTTGTACTGCTGGACGACGTAGTCTTTACCGTCTTCCCCGATGATGGACTTGAGCTCCGGCTCGCTGAACGCGTACCACTGCTTTTTTCCCTTGCGCACGCCGTAAAGCGGCGGCTGAGCGATGTAGACGTAGCCTTCTTCGACCAGCGGTTTCATCTGCCGGTAGAAGAACGTCAGCAGGAGCGTGCGGATGTGCGAACCGTCCACGTCGGCGTCGGTCATAATGATGATCTTGTGATAGCGCAGCTTGCCGGCGTCGAACTCGTCGCCGAAACCGGTCCCCAGCGCCGTGATCATCGTGCGAATCTCTTCGTTCGAGAGAACCTTGTCCAGGCGAGCCTTTTCGACGTTGAGAATCTTGCCGCGCAGCGGCAGGATCGCTTGAGTATTCGGATCGCGCCCGCCTTTCGCGGTGCCGCCGGCCGAGTCGCCCTCGACCAAGAAGATCTCGCTCTCCGCGGGATTATTGTTCTTGCAGTCGACCAGTTTGCCGGGCAGACCCGAGCCTTCGAGCGCGTTTTTGCGGCGCGACAGGTCGCGCGCCTTTTTCGCGGCCTCGCGCGCGCGCTGCGCCTGCATGCACTTGTCGATGATCGTGCGTGCCGATTTCGGCGTCTCTTCGAAGAAAAAGTCCAGGCGCTCGTTGACCAGCGTGTAGACGATGTTGCGCACGCTGGCGTTGCCGAGCTTCGTTTTCGTTTGACCTTCGAACTGCGGCTCCGCCAGCTTCACCGAAACGACCGCCGTGAGTCCTTCCATGCAATCGTCGGTAGAGAGATTGCTGTCGGATTCCTTGAGCATGCCGCGTTTCTTCGCGTAGCTATTGACCGAATTGCTGATCGCCGTGCGAAAACCGGTGAGGTGCATGCCGCCCTCGATCGTATTGATGTTATTTGCATACGACGAGATGATCTCGGTGTAGGTGTCGGTCCATTGCATCGCAACTTCGACGTCGACGCCGTCGCGTTCGTTGTGCGTCGAGATGATGGGATGCAGCGGGTCCTTCTTCTCGTTCAGCCATTCAACGAAGGAGACGATGCCGCCGTCGAACTTGAACGTGCGCTCGCGCACTTGCTCTCCCCGCTCGTCACGCAGATCGATCGCAAGCCCGCGATTGAGGAACGCTAATTCGCGCAGCCGCTTGGCCAGCACGTCCCAGTGAAACTCCGTGACCTCGAACATCTCGCGATCGGGAAGAAACCACTGCAGCGTTCCCGTGCCCTCCGCCGCGCCAAGCTTCTTGAGTTTCTGCACCGTCAGCCCGCGCTCGAACTTCATCTCCCACAACTTGCCGTCACGTTTGACGCGCGTGGTCATCTGCTCGGAGAGCGCGTTGACGACGGAGATGCCCACACCGTGCAGGCCGCCCGAAACCTTATAGCCGCCTTTGCCGAACTTGCCGCCCGCATGGAGGATCGTCATGATCACTTCGACTGCCGGCATCTTTTCTTCGGCGTGGATGTCGATTGGAATGCCGCGGCCGTCGTCCTCGACGGAGCACGATCCGTCCTTGTACAGAACGACTTTGATGTTCTTGGCGTAGCCGGCCAACGCTTCGTCGACCGCGTTGTCGACGGCTTCGTACACGAGCTGATGCAGCCCCCGCTCCGCAGTGTTGCCGATGTACATGCCGGGGCGTTTGCGAACCGCTTCGAGACCCTTGAGGACCTCGATTTGCTCCGCGCCGTAGTTGTTACTCACTCTGAAAGGCGCTCCGCCCTAGGCTGCGCGCCCCCCGCGCAAAAGCGCGGGGCCCCCAAGACAGTGGGGCGCGCATGATTCGTTTTACTCCAGAGACTCCCCGTGGGCGCCCCTATCGACGGTTTGCTTTTTGAAAGGCGCTCCGCCCTAGGCTGCGCGCCCCCCGCGCAAAAGCGCGGGGCCCCCATGACCGTGGGGCGCGCATGATTCGTTTTAGTCCAGAGACTCCCCGTGGGCGCCCCTATCGACGTTTTGCTTTTTGAAAGACGCTCCGCCCTAGGCTGCGCGCCCCCCGCGCAAAAGCGCGGGGCCCCCATGACCGTGGGGCGCGCATGATTCGTTCTTATCGAGAGCCTCCCCGTGGGCGCCCCAATCGACGTTTTCATTGAATGTTATTTCCCGTAGAAGATGTCGTGGAGTTCGTCGCCCAGCAGATCGCGCACGACCGCCGGAACGATCCGCTCCGGATCCAATTCACTCTTGAGCAGCACGTACGAACTGGCAATCAATCGATCGCGAGACGTCAGCGCTTTTCCGCCCGTTCGACGCACTCGTTCGAGCGCATCGTGCCAGCGGCGCAGCAGACGCTGCCGTATCGCTTGATATTCGCGCTGCGTCAAATCCTCGACCAGCGGTGCTATGCCGGCGTATCCGAGCCACGGCACTTCAAAAAGCAGGCGAGCTACGGATGCATCCCGTTCTTGCGATTTTGCATTTGCGCAAGGCACGCAAAACGGCCCGGATTCCGGAACATTCCGGGCACCGCACCGCATGCATTGTTTCCACCCCGCGACGGTTTTCGCCCGCTTGAACGCCTCCACGTCCTCCCGAAAACGTTCGAACGCGGCTTTGAGCGTTTCGACCGGTTCGCGCTTGTCGCGACGGACGCGGCGCGCAGGTCGCGAGGGTCCGAAATTGGGAGCAGTCTGCTGCAAGCGGCCTACCCGGAAGCGGAGGCGCTCGAGCTCGACGCCGGCGTGGACGCGCAAGGCGTCCAATATCCGGTCGCTCAAGAAGGAGAGCTGCTGACTCCACGCGCCGGACCGCGTGAGCACGAGCAGTGAACCATGAGCTATTTCTTGCGGGCGGCTGTTTGCGGCGACGTCGTCGCCGACGACGCTGCTCCATGCGGCCCTTATGTACAACAGCGGATCGGCGCTCAAAGGCTGCAGTTGGTTCCCAGTCGGAGAGCGCCGCACCGAGCCGCTTCAACGCGAGGTCACCATGGCGTCTCGAATTTCGTAAATCTGCGACGCACCCAAGCCTTGCGGCAGATGCGTGGCGGTGATGAAAGCCTGCTCAAAGCCCCCCACGCCGCTCAAAAACGTCCCGGCACGCTCCGTATCGAGTTCGGAGAGAACGTCGTCCAGGAGCAACAGCGGCGCCTCCGCAGAGCGTTCCTGCATAACGCGGTATTCGGCAACCTTGACTGCCAGTACCGCCGTGCGCTGCTGGCCTTGCGAACCATACGCGGAAAGCGACCGCCCGTCCAGCAAAAGGTCGAGATCGTCGCGATGAGGCCCGGCCAAGGTGACGCCGCGGGTACGTTCCTGGGCGGCAACTCCGGCTAATTGGCTTTCGAATGCCGCTTCGACGGCATCTCGCGTGGGGGTTTCGAAGCGGACGCTGGGCGCGTACCGGATCTCCAGATGCTCGCTGCCGCCCGTCCACTGCGCGTGCGCGTGAGAGGCCGTCTCGGCGAGGGCGTCCACGAACCCATTGCGCGCCAGCATGATCGCTGCACCGGCCTGCACGAGCGTTTCGTTATAGATCGCCAGCAGTTCCGGATCGGGCTCCGCCGGTGCGCGCAGAAGCGCCGCCTTTTGCGAGAGCACTTTCTGATAGCGCGCGAGCTCGTGGTAGTACGTCTTCTGCTCCTGCGCAAGTGCCGTGTTGAGAAGCGAGCGCCGCAGTGCCGGCGGTCCGGTTACCAGCTGCAGGTCTGCGGGGACGAACGTCACTACGCGCAGACTGCCCAGAAAACTCGCGTACCTGACGCTGCGGCCGTTGACGGCGTACATCTTGCGCATGCCGCGCGCCGTCGACGTCACCGTGCATCCCAGCCGCACGGTGCCGGCGCGTACGAGCGTCTCTCCCGAGATCGCGGCAATTTCCAAGCCCTCCCGAATCAAATCCCGCTCGCGCGAAGTGCGAAAAGACTTCCCCGTACCGAGCATCGCAATCGCTTCCAGCAGATTGCTCTTGCCTTGGGCGTTCGCCCCGACGAACACGTTCAGTCCCGGCGCCGGCTCGAGTTCCAGATGCGCGTAATTTCGGACATTGGAGAGACGCAGCGCGGTTAAGCGTATGGCGCGGCCGTTTCAGTTATTGCCGAAGCGGCATCAACACGTAGAGTTGCTGCGCGCCTTCCGGCGGTTCGACGGGACGAATCGCCGCCGGCGAAAGCGGCCCCAGGAACTCCAGAACGGTCTGCGGCGAGTCGATATGATTCAAAATTTCGACCAGATAGCGCGCATTGAACGCGATCGTGAGATCTTCGCCTTGCTGCTCGACTTCGAGCTCTTCATAGGCGTTGCCCGAGACGTCGGAACTGGCGGTAACGATCAGCGTTTGGTTGGCAACGGCCAACTTCACCATGCTCGCTCTATCGCCGGCGACGAGTTCGGCTCGGCGCAGGCTGCTGATTAGGGCCGCGGTATTCGCCGTTATCGAGCGGTCGAATTTGGCCGGAATCACTTGTCCGTAATTGGGATATTGGCCGTCGACCAAACGTACGACGATCGAGGTGTCCCCCGCCGCAAAAGCGAGCTGATTGCTCTGCGCGCCGAGCGCCGTAACCTCGACGGCGTCGGCACTGCCGACGTTTCGTGCGGCTTCTGCAAGCGCGCGCGACGGCACGATGTATTTTTCGCTGCCCGAGATACCGCTCTCGAGCGCCGTTTGATACCGGGCCAGACGGTAGCCGTCGGTCGCGACCATCGTCAGAGAATCGCCCTCGAGTTCGAGCAGCGTACCCATGAGGACCGCGCCCCGTGCTTCTTCACTCGAGGCGGCAAAGATCGTTGCATTGACGCCGTCGCGGAAGCGTTTGGCCCCAAGCGTGAAGTTTTGTCCGCGCTGCGCGCTGGGCAGCGGCGGGTACTCGTCGGCCGGCAGTGCATGAAAATCGTAGTTGCTGCGCTGCACCTTGATGCTGGCCCGGGTCGGCGTGCCGGTAAGTTCGAGCGTGCCGGGCTGCAAGTTACCCAGATAACTGCTGAAGAGTTTTGCGGGCACCGTGACGCTGCCGCTCTCGGTCACTTCGGCCGGGAAGGCGTGCTGCAGCGTGAGTTCCAGATCGGTTGCGCGCACCGCAATCCGGCCCTCTTCGGCGGTCAACAGCACGTTCGAGAGAATCGGAACGGTCGTGTGCGCGTTGACGACTTTGCTGGCCGCTCCGACGGCGCCGGCGATGTCCTTGGTGTTACAGGTAAACTTCACGGTTGTCCACTTCGTCTTTCGTGCGGCGTAACTCTAAAGTAAATAAGACCTAACCGTACCAGTAGTAAGGCGGTGTATTCTGCGAACAACCGCAGATCCGCTTGCCGTTACGCGGTTTTTCGGCCCGAACAAGTTGTGCAGTACCCTTGGACGGCCTTGCACATCTCCACTCCGGCGCGCTCCCAGGCAGTTATCCACGCGCGCGCAGGCGCCCTGTGAAGCGAAGCGTGCATATTATGGATAACGCGCAGCGGCAAAAACGAAACGGCCCGGGGAGCCCGGACCGTCCATCGAGATCTGCCGCCGCGCGGCCCGATCAATCGTTTTGGCAGAGTGCCACCAATTGGCGAATGCGGTTGCGGTAGGCCTCGTCGCGCTGCATCTGCTCTTTAACCTTATCCCGCGCGTACATGACCGTCGTATGGTCCTTCTTGTTGAATTCGCGCGCGATGTGCGGCAGCGAGCAGTCCGTGAGTTCCGTACAGACGTACATCGCAATCTGCCGCGGAGCGGCAACGCGCTGGTCGCGGCGATGGTTGTCCATCTCTTTGACGGTTAGACCATGCGCTTTGGCGACTTTTTCTTTGATGGCGGTGATCGTCACGCGGCGCAGCGGAGCTTGCGCGACCGCGTTCTTGAGAACTTCGGCGGCCAAATCGACCGTAATCGAGGACTTCGTGAGCGAGGAGAACGCCACAACGCGAATGAGCGCGCCTTCGAGTTCGCGGATGTTCGAGGGAATGACTTTCGCGATGAACGACGTCACCTCGTCGGGCACGGGAATTTTTTCGCTTTCCGCCTTCTTGCGCAGAATCGCTTCACGCGTCTCGAGATCCGGCGGCTGAATGTCGGTGAGGAGTCCCCATTCGAATCGGGAGCGCAGCCGGTTCTCGAGCGTTTGAATCTCTTTGGGCGGACGATCGCTTGAAATTACGAGTTGCCTCCCGGATTCGTGCAGCGCGTTGAACGTATGGAAGAACTCCTCTTGCGTACCTTCTTTGCCTTCCAGAAACTGAATGTCGTCGATCAGCAGCACGTCCACTAGACGGTACTTGTTGCGAAACTCGACCGTCTTGTTGTTTTGCACCGCAATGATGAATTCGTTCGTGAATTTTTCGCTGGAGACGTACACGACGTTCGCGTCGGGATTATCCTGGAGAACGCGATGGCCGATTGCATGCATCAAATGCGTTTTGCCCAGCCCCACGCCGCCGTAGAGGAACAGCGGATTGTATGCCCGCGCGGGGGCCGCTGCTACGGCTTGCGCCGCCGCATGTGCGAACCGGTTTGAGTTGCCGATGACGAACTCTTCGAACGTATAGCGCGAATTGAGGTTTCCGGGCCGGAATTCCGCGGGCCGCAGGGTTCCGTTCGCCGCAGTTCCGGGGCCGGCTCCGGGAGGAGCCCCCTCGCTCGCATCCGGCACAACCGTAATCTGCAACTGCATGCCCGGTCCGAATACCTCCGAGAGGACCTCAGCTGATCTGGCCCTTCAGGCGATTTTCAACCCAGTCCCGAGCGAAATTGTTCTGAACCGCGACGAGCAGCTCGTTGCCGGTTAGCGAGACCAGGCGGAGCGGCTTGATCCACATCTCGAAAATCGGCTTGGAAAATTTCCGTTCCAGCGCCGTCAGAGCGGATTGCCAGAGTTCATTCGAGATGTCCGGGTTGCCAACCACAAGTGCCATCTGTCATTCCGTTCCTTGTTAGTGCGTAGAAGCTTCGAACCAATCCCCGACATAAGTCGGCGGACCCGAGCGGAGCGTTGGAGGCCCAAAGGTTGGCGTAATCAGGCGCCTATCCTGCGGAGTTGAAATCACTTTTTTATCCACTTATCCACAGGTGCAAAACCCCTGATTTTATAGGCAAAAAGCGACGTTTCGACCCAGTTTGCGACGACTCTTGACAAGCGCTGTTTTGCCCGAAAAATCGAGCTTTTTCCGGTACATGCCGCCTACGCCGCGGAGAGGATTTCCACAGGGTTGTCCACACGTGTGGAGAGCGGTGGAGCGGGCGGTCCGGTAGCGGACAATCAGCATTCAGGTGCTCGTGTGGACGAGAGCCGCTTGACGGCGCAAGCCTGGCAGGTCCTATACTAGGTGGCTGTGCCCTGCCGCCGAGCCCGGCGGCGATTTTTTCCTAGGAGAAGCGATCACCATGAAGCGGACTTACCAGCCGCACAATCGGCGCCGCAAGCGCGTCCACGGCTTCCTGGAGCGGATGCAGACCAAGAACGGGCGGCGCGTCATCAATGCCCGCCGCAAGAAAGGCCGCAAGCGCCTGACCGTCTGATGCGCCGCTTCGCCAGCTTGCGCCGGACGGGTGACTTCACTCGCCTGCGCCAGCGCGGCCGGCGCACAGCCACAGCCAATCTGACCATCTTTCGTGCGGACGCCCCCCCCGCGGACAACCGTCCGCTGGTCGGAATTACGGTTTCCAAGAGCGTAGGAACCGCCGTAGTGCGCAATTTGCTCCGTCGCCGCATCGCGGCAGCCATTCACGAACTGCTTCCCGCGCAGGTCCGCCTGCGTCTGCTGGTCGTCGCGCGCCCTTCGGCCGCGGCACTTTCGTATTCCGCCCTGCGGGACGAAGTGGCCGGAGTGCTTCGCTGATGCGCACGCTCGCCGTCGGGGTCCTCAAGGGCTATAAGCGCTTCGTCTCCCCGCTGCTTCCGCCGGCGTGCCGGTTCTATCCCACGTGCTCGGAGTACGCTGCGACCGCTATCGCGAAACACGGGCTCGTGCGCGGCGGTATCCTGGCCGCAAAACGCCTCTCCAAATGTCACCCGCTCAACCCCGGCGGATTCGATCCCGTTCCGGGGATGCCGGAAAGGTAACGCTTCCACTTGCACGTTTTCCTGGCCGCCTCGTGGCTCGATCCCATCGTTCACGCCGTCGCCTTCGTCGTCGACCACATCAATGTGGTGGTGCACAATCGCGGGTGGAGTTTGGTGCTCTTCGCGTTCGGCCTGAAGTTGCTGTTCTGGCCGCTCAACACGAAGCAGTTCGTCTCGATGGTGAAGATGCAGCAGCTCGCGCCGCAGTTGAAAAAGCTTCAGGAGAAATACTCCAAAAGCGATCCGCAGAAGCTGCAGCAAGAGACGATGCAGCTGTACAAAAAGAACGGCGCCAATCCGCTCGCCGGCTGCTGGCCGATGCTCGTGCAGTATCCGTTCATCATCAGCGTTTACTATGCCGTCATTCAAAACAAAGCGGCATATGCCGGCGAGCACTGGCTCTGGATCGGATCGCAGTTCACGCAGAACATGCCGGTGTTGCCCCTTTGGAAAGCGCCGCTGCTGGCCTCGAGCTTGGCGTTGCCCGATTTGGTGTTGCTGATCGGATACATGATTTCGATGTACCTGTTCTCGCGTTACGCGACCATGCCGTCGACGGATCCGCAGCAGGCGCAAACACAGAAGATGATGGCCATTGTGTCCCCGCTGATGCTGGGCTACTTCGGATTTCAGTGGAAGTGGCCGTCCGCGATGGTCCTGTACTGGTTTTCGTACAACGTTTTCACGATGGCGCAGCAATTCTATCTGCTGCGCAGGTTCCATCAGCCGCTTTCGGTGCTGGACAACGAGCACGCCATAACCGATATTCAGGAGCCGGCGCCGGCCAAAGCGATAGCGGGCAACGGCGCCCCCAGAACTTCTTCCGGACCGAAATCATCCGCAAAGAAAAAGAAAGGCGCAAAGCGATAACCGATGTTCGAAGACGACATTGAACCCGAAGACGAGCAGCCGGCCGACATCCGAGACCGGAACATTCCGGGACGCGGCGGCAGCGGCGGCCGCCGTCCGCCCGGCGGAGCACCTCGACGGGGCGCACCCGGCGGCGATCGCCGTAAAATGCAGAACGAAGGAGGTCACGCGCCCCGTGCTCCGCGGGTCAAGCAAGAGTTTCCGGAGGATGCCAAACCGGCGCGCGCGCTGCTCGAAGAGATTCTGTCGCGCATGGGCGTGCCGCATGCGGAGATCGATTACGTGCCGCGTCCCGAAGGCGAATATTTTGAGGTAACGGGACCGGACCTGGCGATGCTGATCGGCCGGCACGGCAACACGCTCGAGGCGCTGAATTTGGTTTTCAACAACATCCTCAACACCGGCGTGAAGTCGAACCGCCGTTACTACACGATCGATGCCGAAGGGTACCGCGCGCGTCGCGCGGACCAGCTCAAGAATTTGGCGCTGACCACGCTCGAGCGGTGCATCCGAGAAAAGAAGCCGCAGAAACTCGATCCGATGCTGCCCTCGGAACGCAAGATCGTGCATCTGGCGCTGGCCGAGAACCAGCACGTGCGAACGGAGTCCGAAGGAGTCGAGCCCGAACGCCGCGTGGTGGTATTTCCGAAGTAGAGACAATCGCCGCGATCGCGACGCCGCCGGGCAAGGGCGCAATCGCGATCGTGCGCGTCTCCGGTTCGCAGGCGCAGCATCTTGCCCGGCGCGTGTTTCGTTCGAAAAGAACGCTGCAATCGCGAATGGCGACGTACGGCACCGTCGTTGACGAGGCCGGTGCGGCGATAGACCGGGGACTCGCTCTGCTTTCCATTGGGCCGCACAGTTACACGGGCGAGGACATGCTGGAATTGCACGTCCACGGTTCGCCGGTGGTCGCGCGAGAAGTCATGCGTACGTTGATCGCATGCGGCGCGCGCGCCGCGCAGCCCGGCGAATTCACGCGACGCGCGTTCTTGAACGGCAAACTCGATCTGCACGCCGCCTCTGCCGTTGCCGATCTGATCGAAGCGGAGACCCGATCCGCAGCCCGCGCCGCGATTGCGAATTTGGCGGGCGGTCTTGCCGCCGAAGTGCGGCGGATTCGCGCCGAGTTGCTGCAGATTTTGGAAGAGCTTGCCGGCTCGATCGATTTTCCCGACGAGGTTCCCGAACCGGATCGCCTGCACGTTCGAGAGCGCGTCGACCACGTGGAGACGCAGTTGCGAAAACTGCTGCGCGAAGGCGAAGCGGGCAGACTCGTTCGCGAAGGCGTCAGCGTCGCGATCGTCGGTCCGCCCAACGCCGGAAAGTCCTCGTTACTCAATGCGCTGCTCGGCGAAGAGCGCGCTCTCGTTTCGGAGATCGCCGGCACGACGCGGGATACGATCGAAGAGTCGATCGTAATTCAAGGCGTTCAGGTGCGGCTAATCGACACCGCCGGTATTCGCGCGCACGCCGATCGGCTCGAATCTGCCGGTATCGAACGCACCCGGCGCGCATTGCAAAGCGCGCGCTTGGCGCTGATTGTAATCGACGGATCGCATCCGCTCGGGCGTGCAGCGAGGAGTCTGCTCGACGAGACGGCCGGACGCTCCCGCATCGTATTCTTCAATAAAGCCGATCTGGGCGAGGGCGGCATCGTTCCGATTGCGCCGGGGGCTACGGTGCTCGGCAGCGCCTACGACCATGCGACGCTGGAGTCGCTGCGGACGGCCATCGCGCGCGAGGTCTGGAACGGCGAGGAGCCGGACTTGGAGCGCCCGCACTTGGCGTCCGCCGCGGAGTTTGATGCCGCTGCGCAAGCCCTCGCCGCGCTGGAATCGGCGCAGACCACACTTCGGGCCGGCGATCCCGTCGATCTGATTGCCGGCGAGCTTCAGCGTGCTCATGCGGAACTGGGCCACATTACCGGCGATGCGGCCGGTGAGGAGTTGCTCGCGTCCATTTTCGCCCGCTTCTGCATCGGCAAATAGCCGGGGCGCTCCGCGTCTGCGCCGGACTGTCGCGTTGCGCGGCCTGGTAGAATAGAGCGTCATGCGCGCTTCACCTCGGGCGGACGACGCCGGCGTCATCGTTGTGGGCGGAGGGCACGCCGGAGTGGAGGCGGCCCTGGCCTGCGCGCGTCTCGGAATTGCGACCATGCTCGTGACCGGCGATCCCGAAAAGATCTGTACGCTGCCCTGCAATCCGTCCATCGGCGGCAGCGCCAAAGGCCAGCTCGTGCGGGAAATCGATGCGCTCGGCGGCGAGATGGCGCGCATCATCGACAAGTGTTCGGTGCATTCGCGTTTTTTGAACGAATCCAAAGGACCGGCGGTGCGCGCACTGCGGGCGCTGGCCGACAAGCCTCGGTACGCGCGTTTGGCGATCGAAGCGCTGCGCTCCGAGCCGAACCTGCAGATCGCTCGGGGTTTGGTTGAGGCGCTGATCGTTTCCGCCGGAGAGATTCGCGGCGTGATTTGCGCGGGCGGCGCGCGTTACTATGCACGCCGAGTCGTTCTTGCCACGGGGACGTTTTTGGGAGGCAAGACCTTTCGCGGTGACGTCGTGCAAGCGGAAGGACGTTTTGGCGAAGCCCCCGCAGCGGGACTTTCGCAATCGCTGCGGTCGCTCGGGTTTCCGACGAAACGTTTGAAGACGGGAACGCCGCCGCGCATCGATCGCGCGCACCTGAACGTCGGTTCGATGCAAGAGCAATCGCCGAGCGCGGTGCCGCTTCCATTTTCGTACGACTCCGAACTGCGGTTTGCCGGACCGCAGCTTCCATGCTACGTAACCGAAACGAACGCGCGAACGCATGCGCTGGTGCGCGAGAATCTGCATCGCTCGCCGCTGTACGGACTCGATTTGATCGAAGGAATCGGACCGCGCTATTGTCCGTCGATCGAAGACAAGGTCGTGAAATTCGCGCACAATCCGACGCATCAATTGTTCGTCGAACCCGAAGGTTGGGACGAACCCACGTGGTACGTCGGCGGTTTTTCGACCTCACTGCCCGCCGAAGTGCAGATTGAAATGCTGCACACGCTGCCCGGTTTGGAGGATGCGGTCATGCTCCGCGCGGGCTACGCCGTGGAGTACGACATGGTTCCGCCGACGGAATTGCGCGATACGCTCGAGACGCATCGCATTGCTGGTTTATACCATTGCGGTCAGATCAACGGAACGTCGGGATACGAAGAGGCGGCGGCGCAAGGACTGATCGCCGGAATAAACGCGGCGCGCGGCGCGAAGGGTTTGGAGCCTATACGTTTGGCGCGATCGCAAGCATATATCGGCGTGCTCATCGACGACCTGGTCACCAAGGGCGTCGACGAACCGTACCGCATGCTGACATCACGCGCCGAACATCGCATCGTGCTGCGTCACGACAACGCGGACACGCGTCTGACTCCCGTTGGACGAGAGGCCGGCCTGATCGATGACGTTCAGTGGGAGCGCTTTAAGGAGCGGCGCGAGTCAATCGCACGAGGATCGGCTGACGCGAAGTCCACGCGCATCGGCGTTCGAGAATTTGCGGGGGAATTCTTCGAAGGTGACGCCACCGCGGCCGATGCGCTGCGGCGGCCGGCTTTGGATTTTGAGGCCGTTGCACCGCTCCTCGCGCCGATATCACGCGAGATTGGCGAGCGCATCGCCATCGAAATCAAGTTTGAAGGCTACGTTCGCAGGCAGGAGATTGCGATCGAGAAGGCGGCCAAGAACGAGCACGTGGAGATTCCGGAGCAGCTTTCATACGAAAGCATCGCGGCGCTCTCGCGGGAGGCCCGAGAGAAGCTCGGCCGGCAACGACCGCGCACACTCGGCGCGGCGAGCCGCATTCCGGGCGTTACGCCGTCCGACGTCGCCGTGCTGTCGCTCTACGTAAAGCGTCCGGCCGTGACCGCTTCGGGCTAGTGAAAGAGGCGTCCGCCCTTCGGGACCTTCTGATCGCAGGCGGAGTCGGTGAAGCGCAGGCTTCACGTTTGGCCGACTATGGCGGGCTTCTGCTCGAGGCGAACCGCCGCTTTAACCTGAGCGGCGCGGATACCCCGGCCGAATTGGCCCCGCATATTCTGGACAGTCTGACCTTGGCGCCTTATGTGTCGGGCACGTTGGCCGACGTCGGTTCGGGAGGCGGGCTGCCGGCGATACCGCTCGCCATCGCGACGGCGATACCGGTAACGATGATTGAGTCCACTGCCAAGAAGGCGGCTTTCCTGCGGCACGTTCTCTCGGAATTGGAATTATCGGGCCGCGTCGTCCCGCAGCGCGCGGAACAGTCCGGACGGGACCCGGCCATGCGTGAGGCATTCGATTGCGCGACGGCACGCGCCGTTTCGAGCGCACCGGCGGTTCTCGAGCTCGCGGCGCCGTTCTTGCGAATCGGCGGGCGAGCGCTGTTGCAGCGCGGCGCCATGGACGGCCGCGAGCGCAACGCAGTCGTCGATGCTGCCCCGATGCTCGGCCTCGAATTCAATCAGGAAGTGCCGCTGGGCGGCGATCGGCGAATTCTGGTGCTGACGAAGGTGCACTCGACGCCCGAACGCTTCCCGCGCCGCAACGGAATCCCCGAAAAGCGGCCGCTCTGTCTTTGACCGCGGGGGGTTCGCGCTGACGTTCCACGTGAAACAATTAGGCGTGCCTAATTGCGAAAATCGCCGGAGAAGAACATTCCGGAACTCTCAGAGTACTACAGTCCGGGAGGTAACTCGCGAGTGGCAATTTGGTTCCTGCCCGTCATCCTACTCGGCCTCGTCGTCGCCGGTATACTGGCAGCAAGCAGGCCCCGGCTAAGAGATCCCCGGTTGGAGCGGACCTGGTCGGATGATGACCCGGCTCCCTATGACGCTCCGGCCGGCAGTGAAGAGTTTCAGGAGCGACCGCATTCAATGCCCATAAACCCGGCATACGAGCGGATGCTCGACGAGGATCGACCCGCGGACTACTAGCCGGCCGACGCTTTTGGAAAGCGCGAATGGCGGAACGGTCATAGCGTTCCGGTTTACGCAGGGGTACGTTGGAAGGAACGATGCAGGAATCGATTCGGCACTTCCTATTCTCGGCCGTTGCGCTCGGGGCGCTGGCGGCGGTCACGATCTTTCAACTCTACGGTAACCACTAAATCACTTTCAGTGGTGGCGCGAGGCGGCCTTTGCGCGCCGCGCGAACCGCGCTGACGATGTACGAGCCGCTCCCCGCCGATGCAGCGCTCGCCGCCGTGCTGCCGGAAGGTGCGCTCTTTGCGGTCGGCGGCCGAGTACGCGACGAACTTCGCCGCGAGCTGCATGACGAGCGAATCGCCCTCAAGGACCTGGATTACGTCGTGACGGGGCTGTCCGCCGGCGCGCTGGAGCAGCGGCTGCGCAAGGCCGGCAAGGTCGATCTCGTCGGCGCGTCCTTCGCGGTCTTCAAAGTGACTCTGGACGGCCGCACTATCGACGTGGCGCTTCCCCGGCGCGAACGATCGATCGGTTCGGGGCATCGCGATTTCGAGGTGGACAGCGGGCCCGAAATCCCGCTCGAAGACGACCTTGCGCGGCGTGATTTCCGGATGAACATGATCGCGCGCGCGCTCCCTTCAGGCGAGATCGTCGATCCCTACGGCGGCGCCGAAGACATTCGCGCGCGGCGGATCGACATTTTGGCGGACCGCACGTTCGATGAGGATCCGCTGCGCATGCTGCGGGCGGCACAGTTCGCCGCGCGCTTTGAATACGACGTAACGGCGCGCACGCGCACCGCGATGGAAGCAGCGGCGCATTTGACGCCGGCGATATCCCCGGAACGAATTGCCGAAGAGGCTCACGAAGCTGTTGGTGCAGGCGCGCAAACCCTCGATTGGCCTCAATTTATTGGCCGAGACGGGCGTTTTGGCGTACGTTTGGCCGGAGCTTACCGAAGGCGCCGGAGTTGAACAGAACGAGTGGCATGCATATGACGTTTTTCGTCATAACCTCGAAACTGCCGATGCCGCCGCTCCGGGCGATCTGGTCTTGCGCTTGAGCGCGCTGCTGCACGACGTCGGCAAGCCTCGCACCAAAGAGGGTCCGCACTTCTACCGGCACGAGCAAGTAGGGGCCGACATGGCGGTTGCCATGCTTTCACGCCTTCGTTTTTCGAACGACGTCATCGACACGGTGGAACCGCTCGTGCGCCAGCATATGTACGTCGCCGATCCCGATCTGAGCGATGCCGCAATCCGCCGCTTCGCGCGCAGAATCGGTCTGGAAAGGCTGGATCGACAGTTTGCGCTGCGGGCGGCCGATATTGCCGGGAGCGGCTTGCCCAAGCGCGACGACTCCAACGAGCGCTTTCAGTCTCGAGTGTATGCCGAGATTGCCCGGCGGCCGGCCTTTTCGATCAAAGACTTGGAGATCGGCGGCGAGGACGTCATCGAAACGATGATTCGCGCCGGTTTGGCGAGGCCCGGATTCGCCGGCGACGAACGTGTCGGAGAAGCGCTGCGCCATTTGTTCGAGCAGGTCACCGAACAGCCGGAGCGCAACAAGCGGGACACGCTAAGAGCGCTGCTGGAGCAGTATTTCGGGGGTTCCTAACACTGTCGCGAATCATCGCGCTCGTCAATCAAAAAGGCGGAGTCGGCAAGAGCACCACTACGGTGAATTTGGGCGCCGCGCTGGCAGTTCTCGGCAAGAACGTTCTGGTCGTCGATCTCGATCCGCAAGGCAATACGTCTACCGGACTGGGCATCAACAAATCCGAGCTCAAGCGCGACGTTTACGACCTGCTGATGCATCATGCCTCGATCGACGAAGTGCTTCGTCCCACCGAAATCGACAATCTCCATATCATTCCCGCGACGATCAATCTTGCAGGCGCGGAGATCGAATTGGTGTCGGCCCTCTCGCGCGAAAACCGCTTAAAAGGCGTGCTGGCGACGATCGCGGACAACTATGATTTCGTGCTGATCGATTGCCCTCCGTCGCTGGGATTACTTACAATCAACGCGCTGACCGCAGCGCACGATGTGATCATTCCGGTGCAGGCCGAGTACTACGCGCTCGAAGGACTCTCGCAACTCACCAACGTCGTGCGGCGCGTTCAGGACGCGCTCAATCCAAAGCTTCACGTCAGCGGCGTGCTGGTAACGATGTTCGACGGCCGAACCAAGCTCGCCATGGAAGTGCTGGACGAACTAAACGCGTACTTTCCGCGCCAGATGTTCAAGACGCAGATTCCACGCAACGTGCGCCTCTCGGAGGCTCCCTCGTTCGGCAAACCCGTGATCCTCTTCGACCTCAAATCCCGGGGCGCTCAAGCCTACATGTCTCTGGCTAAGGAGATGCTCGAAGCTTACGGCGCAGTGCGCGAGCCGCGCGCCTTCGCGCAGTGAGCAGCCCGCCGAAACGTGGTCTGGGACGTGGGCTGGGAGCGCTGCTCGGCGAGGGTCCCGTGCCCACCGCGCCCCGTCCGCCGGCGGAAGACGCCGTCCGCCAAATCGGCGTCGATCGCATCCGCCCCAATCCCAACCAACCGCGCAAGATCTTCAATGCCCAAGCGCTCGACGAACTGAAAGCCTCCATTTCCGAGCACGGAGTGCTCGTTCCGATCCTCGTGCGTGAACTGGCCGAAGGTTACGAACTGATTGCCGGGGAGCGCCGCTGGCGGGCGTGCGCCGCTCTGCAGCGCGCGGCGATTCCGGCGATCGTGCGCCCCAGCACGGACCGCGAAAGTTTGGAAGTCGCAATCATCGAGAATCTGCAGCGCGAAAACCTGAATCCGCTCGAAGAGGCCGCCGGCATCGCGCAGCTCATTGAAGCACATGCATTCACGCAGGAGGAGGTTGCCCAACGGCTGGGCCGCAGCCGCCCCTCGGTAAGCAATTCCCTTCGGTTGCTCTCGTTGCCGGAAGCCATTAAGGCCCTCGTCGCGGCCGGTCAGCTCAGCGGCGCGCACGCGCGCACACTGCTCGCCGCTCCCGAAAACGCACGATTGGAGCTTGCAAAGCGCATTGCCGCCGAAGGCCTCTCCGTTCGGGCACTCGAGAAGATCGTCGAGGCGCTCTCGGCGCCGCATCCGTTGCGCAAGAACGTCGTAAAGGCACCCGCACTTTCGGCCGAAGACCGCGACTTTGAAGGCCGCATGCGGATCAAGTACGGCGCCCACGTTTCGCTGCGGCGCAGCGGGGCCGCAGGCAGCATCGAGATCAAATATTCGAGCGAATCGGATTTGATACGCATCGCCGAGTCTGCTGTTGGGAGAATAATCCTGGTCCCGCTGCAACGCGTCCTCGCACTGCTGATGGCGGGCGTCTTCATCTTCGCGTTCCTGGTGCCGCTGGCGCTGGCGCGTCACGCGTATCCTCTGATCGTCGCCCTCGTTGCGTTCTTCATCGTGTATTTGGCCGTGAATGCTTGGATATGGAAACGGATGCGATCGTAGCGCGCCTCACCGGAATCTATGCAATCCTCAACGAGGGGCCGGCCGATCCGGTCGCGCTGGGCGCACAAGTGCTTGCAGGCGGCGTGCGGATTCTGCAATATCGCGCAAAGAGCGGGTTGGTTCCGAATCACGCACGCGCGCTTCGGCGCCTCACGCGCGAACACCACGCCCTCTTGATCCTGAACGACGACTGGCGCGCCGTCGAACCGTTCGAGGCGGATGGGGTTCACATCGGACCGGAAGATGCCGCGCCCGAGCAGCTCGCGGACATCCGCGCGGCAATGGACGGCCGAATCTTGGGCATTTCATGCGGCACCGCGCAAGAGGCCAATGCGGCCCAGTGGGCCGGCGCAGACTACATCGGCGCGGGGTGCGTCTTTGCGACGCAATCGAAGGCCGACGCAGGCGAACCGATCGGCATTCCCGGGCTGCGGCGAATTGCGGAAGCGACACCTTTGCCGGTCGCTGCCATCGGTGGTATAACGGCGGAAAATTTGTGGGAGGTTCGACGTACGGGCGTCGCGATGGCGGCGGTAATCTCCGCGATCTCCGCTGGTGCCGATCCGCTTGCCGCCGCGTCCGCGCTGGTTTGGGCTTGGAACGAATAACTCTGCCGCTCCTCGTCTCGATCGGCACGACGCACCCCTGGAATATCGCCGGCGTCGGGCTAGATGCGCACGTCGCCGCGGAGTACGGCGTTTCTCATGCTTCGGCGATCGTCGCGGTGAGCGCGCAAGACGCCGGCGGAGTGCACGCGCTGCAGGCGATCGACGTCGACGTCGTGCGCGCGCAGCTGAGAACGCTGCCTGAGGGAATCGGTGCGTTCTGCATCGGCGCGCTCGTATCGAGTGAAATCGTGCGTACCGTGGTAAGCTATCTGCGCAGCGCCGAGGGCGTTCCGATCGTGGTCGATCCGGTGTTCGTCGCATCGCTGGGCGGATCGCTCGCGCGCGATGCAGATCTTCCGGCGACGCTGCGCGACGAATTGATTGCGCTCGGCGTAATCGTCACGCCGAATCTGCACGAAGCGCAGACTGCTTTTGGGAACGCACGTGCGCAACGACCGCGAAATGCTCGACGCCGCTCGGCAGTTGGTTCAGCGCAGGCGCGCGCGCAGCGATCGTGACCGGCGGTCATCTGCCGGCCGATCCCGTCGACATTCTGTTCGGCGATGCACGGGAAGCGCGCTTCGGGGGACCACGTTTGCCGGGTTCGATGCGCGGAACCGGCTCGACGTTTGCCGCTGCGCTATCCTGCGAATTGCTTCGCGATAACGACGTGCATCGTGCGGCCGCCGCAGCACATGCGTACGTACGCGAGAAAATCGCGAAAGGGACGACGCGCGGCGGCTTGCAGGTCGCCTTCTAAAACGCGTGCAAACGGGAGCGTTCTCATGATGACCGCCAAACCCCGAGTCATGTCGGGCATGCGCCCGACCGGGCAGCTGCACATCGGCCATTATTTCGGCGTGCTCAAGCAGTGGGTCGACTACTGCAACACTGCGGACGCTTTTTTCGAGATCGCCGATCTGCATGCGTATACGACGGGGTTTGCAAATCCGCAAGTGATTCGCAGCGCGCGCAACGAGATGGTCGTCGACTGGCTGGCCGCCGGGGTCGATCCGCAGCGGTCGACGTTCTTTCTGCAGTCCGGCATTCCGGAAATCTCGGAGCTGCAAGTGTTGCTGGGCATGATCTCTCCGGTCTCGTGGCTCGAGCGCGTGCCGACGTACAAGGGCCAGATCGAAGCGCTCGGCCAGGAGATCGCGACGTACGGATTTCTGGGTTATCCGCTGCTGCAGCTCTGCGATATCGCGGCCTTCCGCGGGCAAGAGGTTCCCGTCGGCCGCGATCAAGTGGCGCATCTGGAGTTTGGGCGCGAGGTGGTGCGCCGCTTCAATTACCTCTACGGCGAAGGCGAGCAGGTGCTGACGGAACCGAAGGCCATGGTCCTGGAGGACGCCGCCGAAGTGCCGGGCACGGACGGACGCAAGATGAGCAAGTCTTACGACAACACGATACTGCTCGCCGACGACGAGGCGGCGACGACCCAAAAGATTCGCTCGATGATTACCGATCCGCAGAAGATCCGGCGCAACGATCCCGGCCATCCGGAGATCTGTTCCATCTTCGCGCTTTGGAAGCTGGTCAAGCCGCAGCACGTTCCGCTGGTCGACCGCGATTGCCGATCCGGCGCCCTGGGTTGCGTCCAGGACAAAGGCGATCTTGCTGAAGCGCTCAATGCCTATCTTCGTCCGATTCGGGAACGCCGCGCCCAGATCGCGGCGGACGTCGCGCAAGTTGAAGCCATTGTTGCGGAGGGCACCGCTCGGGCACGTGAAGCGGCGATAGAAACGATGGCCGACGTTCGGCGGGCTATGCGGTTGATATGAACGATCGCGTCGCTGCACTCGAGCAGCTGGTGGAACTGGCGCGCGGTCTTGCGCGCGACGACTTTGCGGTCGGCCAGATGTGCCGCCGGGTTTACGACTACACGCGCTCGCTGCTCGACGTCCGCGTATTTCACGTCTCGATAGCGGCCGAAGATGGAACGCTGCAGCCCGAATACCATGTCGTGGACGGGAATGAAACCTACGCCGAACACACGCCGGCACGGGAAGAGATGACCGCCTTTCCCCTGCGGCACGGCGATCGCGAGGTGGGGGTCGTGCTGCTGCAGGCGGATGCGGAGAAGGTGTACGAGGCTGCGACCGACCTGGAGGCTGCAATGGACTTCTTCGCGCTGGCCATTGCGAGCGTACATCGCCTGCGCGCGACCGAACGGCGCATCGATCGCGACAGTTTGACTAATCTCTACAATCGAAACTACGGCGTGCGCCGTTTGCAGGAAGAACTCCAGCGGGCGGCTCGCGCCGGCACGCAAGTCTGCACGCTGATCGTAGACGTCGACGGCGTCGACGAGCTCAATACCAAGTATGGCCACCAAACGGGTGACAGCGCAATCCGTACCGCCGGCGATGCGCTCAAGTCGATCTGCCGCCACTCGGACGTATTGTGCCGTTACGCCGGCGATCGATTCTTGTTGATCTACTCCGATTTCGCGGGCGACGATCCGTCGCCCGTGGCAAAGCGCGTACGCACGCAAATCGAAATGCGGGTATTGCCCGTACCCGGAGGAGCCATCGGCTTAAAAGCGTCGATCGGCGCCGTCATCGGCGCGGACGGTATCGACGCAAACGCGCTGATTCAGCAGACCGAACGCGACCTACTTCGAGAGAAAACCGAACGCCGCCGCCGCTAGGGGTGCCTTACCGGCGCTGCGTGCACCACCGCCGG
Source organism: Vulcanimicrobiota bacterium (assembly GCA_963714015.1). Lineage (GTDB taxonomy): Bacteria > Vulcanimicrobiota > Vulcanimicrobiia > Vulcanimicrobiales > Vulcanimicrobiaceae > DASRDE01. The sequence continues at coordinate 726,486 of OY970223.1, forward strand.
TGCATAATGCAGCATCATCCGCGGCATGGGCCGTACGGCCGGCTCGATCCGGCGGACCGGCATAGGAACCGGGCGCGTCACCGGTGCGGACCGGTGCGTGCTGAGGTCTTGAATCGGCGGCTGCGCTTCGTTCCAGTCCGGAACGCACTTGCCGCCGGGGCCGCGAGTCTGCGGGACGCTCACGAACACCGTATTCGCTCCGAAGTTCTGCGAGCCGACAAGCATCGGGTAAGGCCGGCACTCGTCCGGGAGTAAGCCGTTTGCCAGCTGATGGCAAATGCACCCCATCTGCGCGGCCGCCTCGTTTGTCTGCAATGCGCACTGTCCTGGTTGCAGGCCAAGCGTTTCCACAGGCGCCGATGCGTAACGCTGAAAGCCGTAGGTCAGGCTGGGGCAGCCGGTGGCCGCCGCGCACGTCCCGGCGGCGGCGAGAAAGGCTAACACGGTCAAGAGCACGCGCATGGACGGACCCCTCCTACAGCCATTTAACCTTGCGCGCCCCACCTTAAGCAACCCTGTGCGGTCTAAGCGCTGAACCGGGGGATGTATTTCTGCAACTGCGCGGTCGCGTAGTCGATGTCTTCGAGCGAGGCCGCGTACGAGAAGCGCAGGTAGCCTTTTCCGGCAGCGCCGAAAGCGGAGCCGCCTAGACACGCCACGCCGCCTTCCTGCAGCAAGAACGCCGCGAGCCCCTTGTCGTCCGACGTTACCTTCGAGACGTTGGGGAAGGCATAGAACGCGCCTTCCGGCATCGTGCACGAGACGTTCGGAATCGCGTTCAGCCCGTTGACGAGATGGTCGCGGCGTTGACGGAACGTTTCGTTCATCTTGCGCACCGGTTCGTCGGGCCCCAGAAGCGCGGCGATTCCGGCATGCTGTACGAAGACGGGCGTGCACGAGAACGTGTTGTTGTTGAACAAGGTGACGATTTTGGCGATCGGCGCCGCCATGATCGCGTAACCCAGGCGCCAGCCCGTCATCGCGTACGCTTTCGAAAAGCCGTCGACGATGATGGTGCGCTCGCGCATCCCCGGAATCGTGACGATGGACGCAAACTCGTTCTCGTAAAAATTGCGGCTGTAGATCTCGTCCGCGATCACCAGGAAATCGTGTTTCTGCGCGAGGGCTGCGATGCGCTCCAAATCGCCGCGGGTCAAGACGCCGCCGGTTGGATTGTGCGGCGAGTTGATCATGATCGCTCGAGTCTTATCGGAAACGCGGCGCTCGAGTTCGTCCAGATCCATTCGCCAGTTGCGTGACTCGTGCAGCGGAATGGGCGTAACCTTCGCGCCCAGGTAACTCGAGCACGACGCGTATGCCGGATACGCCGGGTCGAAGTAGATGAACTCGTCGCCGGGGTTGAGGATCGCGCTCAAAATGTTCCAAATGATCGGCTTCGCTCCGGGTGACACCACGACGTTCTCGGCGGCGAATGGCTCGACGCCGCGAAATTTCGCCGCGTAATCGGCGATCACGTCGCGCAGTTCCAGTATGCCGGCGGACGGAGAGTAATGCGTGTTGTTTTCGCGGATCGATTTGATGCCCGCTTCCTTGATATGATCCGGCGTGTCGAAATCCGGTTCGCCGATCTCCATGTGCACGACGCGTTTACCTTGCGCTTGCAGCGCGCGTGCGCGAGCAAGAACTTCAAACGCGCTTTCGGATCCGAGGCGCGAGACGGCATCGGCAATGCGATCGACATTGGTTGCGAGCATCGAGTGTTAAACCTTTCGCGGTGTCAGAATTGTGTCAAGGGGCCGCTAAGCCCGTGGCGAAGTGTGCCCCGACAATCATGCGCACCCTTACGGACGTTTTTACGCCGGGAGCACCGACAATACCCGAGGGACTTCGGACCCTCATCGTTTCGCCCGAACGCGAGTTGGAACCTGGAATGACGGTGCGTGCGACCTTCACGTTCCGAAACCAAGGCGGCGCAACCGCGACGGGCGTGCGGGTAAAGTTCAATCTTCCCGAAGGTTTGGTTTATCTCGTCGGCAGCGGCCAGTGCGACGGCACGGCGCTCGATGACGAACAAGGTAACTCGCCGCTGCTTGCGCGGGCCGGCGCCGACATCGGCGACGTTGCGGCCGGTGAAGAGCGGCGCATCGACATCGCATATAGCGTCGCAGGCGCGATCGAAAATGGTTCGACCGCGGAACTTCAAGCCGCCCTCGCTGCCTTCGAGCTTCCGCCGGCCGGCTCGAACATCGTACGCCTGGTTGCTCGCAGCCGTCCCGCGCTGGAAAACGCGCTCACCAACATCGCGATCGAATCGCGCTCGAACGAGCCGCGCCCCGGCGCTGATGCGACGGTCACGCTGCGTATCCACAATGCCGGCGAGTCCAGCGCCCACGACGTCGTGGTCGTTGCGCCGATTCCGGAAAATACGGAATACGTTCCGAACTCGCTGCGGCTGAACGGCCGCGAGTTCGAACGCGAACTGCCTGCGCCGTTCGATCGCGTGCACGCGCCCGTCGTCATGCCGGCGCTGCCGGCCAGCGCAACGGTCACGCTGCAGTATCGCGTGCGCATCGAGGACCCGCTCCCTGATGGAACGCCCATCGTGGTCCGCGCTCAGATCGCTTCGCAAGAGACGGCGGCATTCGAGCTGAAGCCTTCGGCACTAACAATCCGGGCTCGCGCGGATTTCGAAGGTGAGCGCACTGCGCTGGAGATCGAACCGGCCAAAGAGGTCGCACCCGGATCGCACGTCGTCGTGCGCCTGCGCGCATACAACGCCGGAACGACCGCTGCGCAGAATGCGATCGCGACTTTGTCGTTTCCCGAAGGGCTGATTCCCGTACGCGGTGCGACGCGCATCGACGGCGCGCCGGTGCGCGAACGCAAGAAAGATCCGACGACCTTCGATCTCGGTGCCATTCCGGCACGCGGCGCCGCCGAGCTCGTTGCCGAGGCAACCGTTGCATCGCCCATGCCCGCAACTGCGCTTACTATCGGAGCGGTGCTGCGCTGGGACGGCGCGAGCGGCTCCGAGCAACCCGCGCAGCGCCACTTCGAGCAAACGGTCTCGGTGGATGCGCGTCCGTATTTGAACCCGCGTCGCAACAGCGTCGAGCGCAGCGGCAACGCAGTCGTGCATCCCGCCGACGAGTGCGAGGCCGTCGTCACCATCGTCAACGACGGAAGCGCTGCGGCGACCGATGCCGTGCTGCATCTGTCGATCGATCCCGGACTGGACGATCTGCGCGTGCTGGACAAAAACGCGCGGCTGCCGGTAGACAACAACTCCGTGGAACTGGGCGACGTCGAACCTTACGGTGCACGCCGTCTGACGATACGCGCTACCGTTCGCACGCCGTATCCCGATCGCAGCGATCTGCGGCTGGGCGCCGCGCTTCACACGCAGGAGCTCGGCGAGTCGCCGATCGGGCAGGTCGATTGGCGGGTCGACTCGCATCCGGCATTTTCCGGTCAGAGCTCGGGATTAACGCTCGTTCAAGACGACGTATTCCGCCCCAATCAGCTCGTCGACGTGTACGTGAGGCTGCGCAACGAAGGCACGGACACCGCACAGAACGTACGGCTGCGCTTGTACATCTCACCCGAGGCGCGGCTCGAAACGGTCGAAGGCGCCACTCGCGAGCGATCGACGCTGCTTTTCGGCGAGATCGGTCCCGGCGCGAGCGCCGAAGCGCGGCTCGGCGTTCGGCTGCTGCGCAGTTTGGCCAAGGCGCATCCGGTGACGATCGACTCGGTGATCAGCGCCGACGCGATGCTGCCCGTGCAGCTTTCCGCGGCGACGATCGTCACCGCAGCCGAACCAAACTTCAGCATCGGAACGCTGCGCACGCTGCCCGAAGAAATCGCCGACGCGGGCGACGAGATAGAATTCGTCCTGCACGTGCGTAACAGCGGCGACGGCCCCGCGCGCCGCGTGCGCATCGGCGTGCCGGTACTCGACTCGCTGATCTACGTTCCCAACAGTTGCACGGTGAACGATCTGCCGGTTCGCGACGTCGGCGCGCAGTCGCCGCTCTCGAGCGAGCGCGGCCTCATCATGACGGACGTCGATCCCGGAATCGAGGCGACCATTCGCTGGCGGGAGGTCGTGCACAACGGTTTGGCATCGGGTGAAAGCATCGTGCGGACCGCATTCGTCGCGTACGACGGCGACCGCGTGGACGAGATCGCCGCACCCGAGCTGAAAGTGCGCTGCGCGCCGGCGTTCGCGAATACGATTTCGGGGTTGCCTTTCGGCGTTGACGGCATGCTGGGACCGGCATTCGGGTCATCAGCGCGCGCTGACCGGCAGCGACGACCGTTTCCTGGAGTTACCGCCGGCAACGCCGGTGACGCGCGGCGAGATCGCGTCGTCCGCCGTACTCTCGCTGGCGCCGAGTTCGAACGGCAACGGACACGCGCACGAACCGAACGAACGCGGATGGATACAACCGGCCGACGGCGTGACGGTCGTCGCCGTATTCGATCGCGATCGTCTGGATCGCGCGCTGCGGTTTTTGGGTGAAGCGCGTTTCGGCGGTTTGGTTTCGCACCTGTTTGCGGTCCGCGCGTTCTTTCCCGATACGGCGGGCGCGCAGGATCAGCAGACGCTGCGCGAGGTGCGGGAAACGCTGCGCGAAACGCTGGACCGGCTCTTCATCAAACTGCGTTTGCCGGGATACACCATTGCGCCGCGCGATTTGGAGAATGCGGCGGCGCGCGCGGCGCTGCAGTCGCTCGTCGCTTCACTGCAGCCTTCGGATGAGCTCGCGGATCCGGCCGGAAGCATCGTTTTGCGGGGGAACTTCGACGTGCGCGAGATGCGAGCGCTCGGCGAGCGTTTGGACTCCGCCGCACTTGCAACGGCATTGCCCTGGGCCATTCTGGCGCGCTTCATTCCGGGCGAAGGCGATGCGCTGCAGAATTACCGCGACATGCTGATCGCTTCGCTTGACGATCTTGCAGGCGTCGACGAAGGATCTTTCGTCGACGCGCTTCAGCGACGGCCGTATCCCGTGTTGGACGCGGCGCTCGACGTCGTGCGGGCGCAGTTCGCAAATCTGCGTACGTGACGCCCGTCTACGTCGTTCTTGCGGCGATCTTTCTTGCCGGCGTACTGATAGGACTGTATGCCTGGATGGCGCCACGGCGCGTCGCAATCGAGCCCGAACCGCCCCCCTCCGCCCAGCCGTTCAAACCCAATCTTAGCTGGACGACCGAAGCGGGCGACGAGTTCGCGGGCTTAACGGAATCTGCACGCTGCGATTTGATCTTCGCGGTCGCGGATCTTCGCGACGAGCGTTCCGAACAGTTGCTCGTGCACGCGCTGGACGATCCATCCGACGCCGTGGCTCTCGCTGCGGCTCACGCGCTCGCGCGGCGCGGCGAAACAGCAGCCGTTAACGACTATGCCGAGCGTCATCCGGGGGAACGGGCGGATCGCATCGTCGCCACGCTGGCTTTACTGGATTAGAACAAGGAAGCGCAGGTTGAGTCCGAGCGCGTAGGGAAGTCCAATCTCCGTGGCCGCACCCGACCGCCCGACGACCAGCTCGCTGACCGGCGTCTTCGCTGCAGGCTCTCCACCGCTTATGGAGAGTCTGCGCACGCTTGTGGTCACGCCGCGGCGCGCCGTAACGCCGGGCGAGACGATACGCGTAGAGTTCGCCTTCTCGAATCTCGGCGGCGCCACCGCGACGAACGTGCGCGTTCGTTTTGCCGTGCCGTCCGGCGTCTCGCACGTTGAAGGCAGCGACACCGTCGACGATGCTCCGCTGCAGATCGAGAGATTCGATGCGATAGAAGGTGCACTGCTCGGCGATCTGGCTCCGAATGCTCAGCGGCGCGTCGCTTGCAGCTTCCGCGTGAACGATCGCGTCGAAGACGCCTCGGAGCTCCTTTTTCAAGCGGCGCTCGCAACGGATCAAACGCCGGTCGTTGCCTCGAACGCGGAACGGCTTCTCGTTCGCAGTCAGCCGCAGTCTGCAGAACGCCTCGACACTGGTCACGCTCAGCGCTCCCGAAGATCTGCGGCCGGGCAGTGTCGTCACGGTTCGCGCAACGATTGCCAACACCGGAGCTTCGAGCGCGCACGACGGTTCGCGTCTTCCTGCCGCTTCCGCCGCACACGCAATACGTACCGCGTACCGCGCGCATCGCCGGGACGAGTACTGCTCAACGTCGAAGACGAACCGTTCGATTATGCGTCGAGCGACGATTGCCGCCGAGCAGCTCGCACCCGGACAGAGCGTCGTCGTCGAATATCAAGCGGCAATCGACTCGCCGCTGGCCGACGGTACGCGGATTCGGGTCTTCGGCGCGGTCTCGTCGCGTGAAGTGGGCGAGTTCGACATTGGTTCCCCCGACGTCGCGGTCTTCTCGCCGCCGGACTTTACGAACGACGATACGACGCTGACCGTCTTTTGTGACGACGTCGTCTCGCCGGGTACGCGCGTGCCCATGGTCGTGCGCGTGCTCAACTCGGGAACCGGCGATGCGCAGAACGTTTCAATCACGTTCGATCTGCCGCCCGGTTTGGCGTATACGGCCGGCTCTGCGCACTTAGACGGTCAGAGCGTCAGCGACGAGGGATTTGCGGGCGCAACGTTTTCGCTTGGTACCGTTCCGTCGGCGAGAGTCGCGGACGTCGGCATTTCAGCGATCGTCACGCAACAGCAAACGGACCTGCCGATCGTCGCGACGCTGCAGTGGAAAGGCGGCCTCCGGCGCTTCTCGCGCACACTGCAAGTCCGGGTAAGCTCGCGTTTTACTCGCGCCCGCAATTTCATCGAAGCCGACCGCGGCGTTGCCGCGGCGCGTGAAGACATCACGTTCACCGTTCACGTTTTCAACGACGGAACCGCGCCGGAAACCGATGCCCGTCTGCGCATCATTCCGGGAGCGTTCTTGGAAGACGTGCGCGTCGCCGAGTCGGCTGACGAACCCCTTCCCTACGATCAGCCTTTCGCGCTGGGCATCGTGCAGCCGCATGGGGAGCGCACGTTCGTCGTACGGACGCGCGTCGCGTCGCCTGTTCCCGATCGTTCGCATTTGACGTTGGGTGCGGTGCTCGAGTTCGCAAGCGGCACCTACGATTTGGGTAGTGCGACGGTCATCGTGCGCTCGCGGCCGCAAGTAACCTCGCAGAGTTGCATGTGGGAGCGTGACGAGCGGGAGCCGATTCGTCCCGGCCAGACCCACGAAGTCGTCATCCGGTTTACGAACGAAGGCGCGGACATGCTGCGGGATGCCCGCATGGATTTGATGCTGCCCGCCGAGCTCGCACTCGACCGCGCACAGAACGCGCGGCGGGAAGGCACGGCGTCGCTGTTCTTCGGGGACGTTGCGGCGGAGACCACGCACGAAGCGCGCGTTGCGGTGAGGTTGGTCCGGCCGCCCAAGCGCGATCGAACGCTGATCGTGGAGGGGACGCTTTCCGGCAAGGGGATCAGCCCCGTTCAATTCGATCGTTTGGAGATACCGACGTTCGCGCAGCCGCAGTTCGCTGCCGATGCGCAGTCTGCGCTCGAATCCGTCCGAGAACGTCAATGCCGGGGAACGCGTTGCGTACGAGTTGGTTCTTCGAAATAGCGGTGACGGCCCCGCGGAAAACCTCTCGCTGCGCGCCGTGCCGTCGAATCTGGCCGTGTATATTCCGGGCAGCACCGCGCTCAACGGCATGATGATTCCGGACGACCTCGGTGCATCGCAACTCTGGTCGCAGCGCGGTCTGCAGCTCACCGACGTGAATCCCGGAATCGACCTGCGGGTGCGCTGGGAGATGCTCGTGATCTCGCCGCTTGGGGCCGGGACGGCGATCGAGACGCGAGTCATCGCCGAGTGGGACGGAATGCAGTCGATGGCGCTTGCGGCGCCGTCGCTAATCGTGGAATCGGCGCCCTCGCTCGCTGCGGGTGCCGCCGGTACGCCGATCTCGGTCGCGCAGCTCAGCGCGCCCTTCGAGGTGCCGTCCCCCGAAGCGATCGTTCCGCTCAAAGAAGCCGAACTGCCTGCGCCCCCCGCCGTCACTCAAGCCGCCGCCGTTCAAGAAGAACGGCTGGTCGAGCCCGAAGCCGGAACCGCCGGTTCGGCCGGCGCCCCGTGCTGAACCGCCGGTTGTGCGCGCACCGGTCCTCTACGCCGACTTCATCGAAAATCCACTGAGCCAAACGATTCGCGCGTTGGAGAAGAACGCAGGCGGCGGTTTGATTCCGCACGTCTTTGCGATTCGCGCGCTCTCCCCGAACGCAATTGCCGGCGCGCGGCCGGAGCTGGCGCAAAACGTCGAAAATGCCGCCGTCGCCATGCGCGCGCCGCTCGATCGCTTCTTCGTGCGTCTGCGTACCCCGGGCGTTACGGTCACGGCAAAAGATTTGGAAGATCGCGAGAGCCGCTTCGCACTCCGCACCCTCGTCGACGCCGTCTTGGAAGCTTCGCCCGCGCCCCCGCCGCCGCGCCCTTCAGGCATCGTGCGTCTAAGCGGAAGCGTCAATCTGGAAGCCGTTCGCGCGCGCCGGGATGAGTTGGAGCGCTCGCCGCTGGGCTCGGTCGCCCCATGGATCGTGAATGCCGGTTTGCTGGGGTCGCGGATCGAGTACGATGACGGCGGGCGCAGCGAGGTACTCGGCCAATACCGCGACGAGCTGATCAAAGTCTTCAGCGTTCTGGAGACGCTGCCGATGCCGGAGTTTCATCGCGTCCTGGGTTCGAGCGTGAATCGCATGCTCGACGATGCGCTGTCCGTAGTGCTCGAAGCACTGCGAACGGCGGCTCACCTTGCAGTTACCGAGTACGCTGGGATTTCGTCATCGCGGCGGGCTTTGTCGCCGGCCTGCTGCTTTTCGTCTTCAGTTCGGTGCTGATGCGCGCATCCAATCGGCGGGACAAACTTGGCGCGGCGAACGTTTCGTGGCCCGAGCTGGTCGACGACGACATTCAAGAGACCGATGCCGGCGTGCGTCTGGAGATGGTGGAACGGCTCGCCATGGTTCCGGGCGCCTGGAGCCGCGGCGTTTTGGAGCAAGCCCAACGCGAAGAGCGCGAAGCCGGCGTGCGATCGGCGATCGACCGTGCGCTCGCGGCTTTGAATAACGGCTAAGGCTTCTTGTTGAAGTACTTGACCAGAATGTCGCGCGCGATCGGCGCCGCAACTTGCGAGCCGTAGCCGCCGGATCGATCGACGAATACGGCCATGGCCATCTTTGCGTGATTGGCCGGCGCGTAAGCAACGAACCAGGTCGTGTTCGGGCCGCTGCCGCCGGCCGTTTCGGCCGTCCCCGTCTTGCCGCCGTAAGGCAAACCGTCGATCGCCAAACCATACGCGGTGCCCCACGGCTCCGTCACTTGGTCCATCCCTTCGCGCACCGCTTTGAGCGCTTCTTGCGTCACCGGAACCCGGCGAACGATTTGCGGCGGAAAGGTTTTGACGACGTGTCCGCGCGGGTCACGCACTTCCGCGACGATTTGCGGTTTGTAGAGCGTGCCGCCGTTGATTACGGCCGACTCGACGTTGGCCATCTGCAGCGGCGTAGCTTGCAGCGCGCCTTGCCCGATCGCCAGACTGCAAACGTCCGAAGGCTCCAGCGGAACCCCGGCGACTTTCATCATCCATGCGTTCGTCGGATAGTTCCCTTCGAATTCGCCCGGAAGGTCGATGCCCGTCTTGTGCCCGATGCCGAATTGATCGGCGAAGTAGCGCAGGCGCTCGTTGCGCAGCCGCCAGCCCATTTGATAGAAATAGCCGTCCGAAGAGGCGGCGAGCGCGTGGACGAATTGCGTGTTGCCCAATCCGCCGGCCGCGATGTCTTCGAATTCCGCGCCGTAACAATCCCACGCGCCGCTGTCGTAGACCGTTTCGTTCACGCGCACGACACCGGCGGTGATCGCCGCGGACCCGGTGATCATCTTGAACGTGGAGCCCGTGGGCGTGGCTGCTTGGATGGCGCGATTGAAGAGCGGCTGCGAGGAATCCAGTAGATAGTAGGCGACCTTCTTGTTGTCATCCGAGGCAAAGGCGTTCGGATCGTAGTTGGGGTAGCTCGCCATCGCGCGCACTTTACCGTTCCACGGATCCAGGATTACGACGGCGCCGCTGACTTTACGCTTTCCGCCGGTCCACGATCGAATGCCGTTTGCGAGTGCTTGCTCGGTAATCGACTGCAGCCGCCAGTCGATGTTCAGCACCAAACTGTCGCCCGGCACGGGTTGCTTAGCCGGCAGTTTGATGCTCGGAACGACTTGGCTTTGCGCGTCCACGACGATTCGCTGGCCGCCGGGCTGACCGCGCAAATACTTGTCGTATTCGTATTCGATGCCGTCTTTGCCGATGACGTCGTTCATCGAGTAGCCCTGCGTGCGCAGCTTTGCGTATTCGTCCGGCGTGATCTGTCCGACGTAACCGAAGATTGCCGAACCCCAGCCGCCGATAGGGATAATTGCGCACGGCCTGAGCTTCTACGTCGACGCCCGGAAGGTCGTCCAGGATCTCGGAGAGGCGGCTCACCTGCGCAACCGTGAGATCGTTCGCGAGGATGACCGGACCGTATGGTTCGTATACGCTGACTTCGTCGAAATTACGATAATTCACGCCGTGATGGTGCAGCAGGCGGTAACGTAATTTATTTGCCGGAACGCCGATCGTTTGCGCGATCGTGTTCAACTCCGCGTCGATGTCTTTGACTTCCGAGGGAATGAGCGCAACGAAGAACGACGGGCGGCTGCGCACGACCACTTTGCCCGTTCGGTCGTAGATGAGTCCGCGCGGGGCGTCGACCGGAATCAGGCGAACTTGATTTGCTTGCGCCGCCGCCCGGTATTGTTCGCCGCTGAGCAATTGAATCTGCACGAGGCGGAAGACGAGCGCGATAATCGCGCAGACCGTAAAGAACGCGAAAAAGCCGACGCGCCACGGCGTGTACTCCCACCGCGGTTTCTTGCGCTGGTAACGCGTCATCGATTCCGGCGCTCTTCCAGACGGCGCACGATTGTCAGGGCTGCGGCGGCAAAAACTGCGTTGAAGAGCGCTTCCCACAGAGCCTCGTGCAGATGCAGCCGCGCGTACCCCGGCGGATAGCCCTGGAGCGCCATGACGATCCAAAAGATCATCCGCCGCAGCAGCGTCGCGCAAGCCACGACGCCCGTAACGACGGGAATCGAGTCTGCGAAGAACCAGCGGGTCATTCCGCACACGGCCAGAGCAGTTAGGGTCGTCGAAATCGTCCAGCCGGCACCCGTTTGGGCACTTAGAGCGTCTTCGCACAAGCCCGCAAGCAATCCAAAGATCGCCGCGCTGCGAATGTCGCTGTGCAGCGCGTACCACACGACGACGATCAGAACGACGCTCAGTTCGGCGCCGCGCATCTTGAAGTACGGCAGCACTTCGACCTGCGCGAGCAACGCTGCAACGAGGAAGAGCGCGGCGGCCCACCATACCGGCGCAGCGATCGGCGTCTCGGACGGCGGCCCGGTGCGCGTATTGATGCGTACGCCGGTAGGTTCGTTACTTCGGAAGGACGACAACGCGATCGAGGCGGGAAAAGTCCACCGCCGGTTTGAGCACGGCCGTTTGATAAAGGCTGGCGTCGCTGCGTTCGATTGCCGTGACCGTTCCGATCAGCGCTCCGGAATGGAACGATCGCGCTTCGCCGGTGACGACCCGGTAACCGATGCGCAACGGCGCATCTTGCGAAACGTAATCCAGGCGGATGCTCGTCTGATTGCCCTTGGCCACCCCCCAATAGCGTCCGCGCTGGACGATCGCGGGAATGGTCGTGGTGAAGTCCGTTACGAGGGCGACCTTCGCGGTGAACGGACCCGCCTCGACGACGCGCCCGACCACGCCGCCCGCGGCCAGCACGCCGTCGTCGCGGGTGACGCCCGAGCGTGTGCCTTTGTCGATAGTGACGCTTTGAACATCGCCCTCCGGCGGAAAGCCGATGACGCGCGCCTCAATCGACCGCGGATATTCGGCAAGCTGCGGCGCGATTGCCCCATCCTGCTGGTAGGCCGCAACCAGCTCGTGCAGGCGCGCATTCTCTTGCTCCAGCTGCAGATTACGGGACCACAATGCGGCGTTGGATCTTTTAAGCGAGGGGAGGCTCGCAAGCCCTTGAACGCCGCCGCGCACCGCGTCAACGGCGATCGAGAGCGCTTCTTCGACTCCCAAGCCGGCGGTCGTCACGGCCGAGGAGACGGGGCTCGAGGTGCCCGACCTGGCGGCGCTGACCTGCATCAAGGCAACGAGCGCCGTAACGATGATCACTGCGATCACCGCGAAAAGTCGCCGTTCGTCCCGGTACGTGAAAATAGTTCTTGCCGTCGATTAGTACGAGTTGCCGTCGTACTTCGTTATCGGCAATGAAAATCCCAACCGGCGGAGCGTCCGGACAAACCGGGAGAGCGGGAAGCCCATAATCGTGTAAAAGTCGCCGTCCACGCGCTCGACGAGCGTGGCTCCGTAGCCCTGAATTCCGTAGGCGCCGGCTTTGTCCATCGGTTCGCCGCTTTGCACGTATGCATCGATCTCCGCTTGCTCCAATTCGTAAAACGTGACCGACGTCGTCTCACAGTGCTCGATGAATCTCTCGCGTGTCCGGCAGCGCGAGCGCAAACGCCGTATGCACCAAATGCGAGCGTCCGGAGAGATCGTGCAGCATGCGGGCCGCGTCTTGCGCATCGGCCGGCTTATTATAAGCCGTGCCGTCTACGTCGACGACCGTATCCGCCGCAACGACGATCTCCCGGCCGGCGAGCCGGCCGCGCACGTCCCGGCATTTATGCACTGCGTGCAGCATGGCGAGTTGCTTCGGAGTGAGATCGGGATGCTCCGGCTCGGCGTACGCACTTACTGCGACGCGCACGTCCAGGTGCAGAGACCGAAGCAGCTCCAAGCGGCGCGGCGACGCGGACGCGAGCACGATGTTATTGATAGCGACGCCCATCGGCCTCGATATATCCGGCGAGATGACGTCCCGCCGGATCGTGATGCGTCCAATGAATGACGAGATCGTCGCATTCCAGCTGCCCCAGCAGCGAAATGCGCTCGCCGCGGTGCAGCGGGATTACGCCGCCGATCGACGCGTTGTCTTCGACCAGTATCGTTTGGCCTTGGGCACTAAACGTGAAACCTTCGTGCGCTCCGCTTTGCGACTCGCGAACTCCCAAAACGCTGCGCACGACCGCTGACGGTACGTAGACCTCAACGTGACGGGCCGCACTCGGATTGCCGGCACAGTACGTTATCCCGCTTGACAGCGTCGTCGATCCGTTACCGCAGCCTGCGATTGCGAAGAGCGACAACGCAGCGGCCGCACTACCTTTGAACTTCGACACCGTACAGACGCTGAGCGGCGATGTAATTCCAAACGGGATCGGGCACCAGATAGCGCACGGACTTGCCTTGCGCGAGCAGCGTCCGCACGAGCGTTGCGCTCTCCGGCATCTCAGGCAGATTCAGTGTCTTTACTCGCGTCCGCAACGCGGGCGGAACCGCCGCCAGAACGCGCGCGACTGCTTCCGCGCTGATACCCGCGCGAGGCGCGATGACGAAGGATTCCAACGATTCCAGAACTTGCTCGAATCGGACCCAAGCGTTGCTTGCCAGCGAATCGGCGCCGGTGATGAACGTCAGCGTGGAACCGGGATATCGCGCGTGAAGTTTCGGCAGCAAATCGGCGGTAAAACCGCTGGACTGGGGACGCAGGTCCGTATCGTCGATTCCGAAGTGCGCGTTGGAATCGATTGCGCCCAGAATCATCGCGCAGCGATGTTCGGGCAAGGCTTCCGGTTTGCTGCGATAATGCACGTTGTTGGTCGGAACGAACAGTACGCGGTCCAGTCCCTCCATCAGACGAGCCGATTCGGCCACGAAGAGATGCACGTTATGAATCGGATCGAACGTGCCGCCGAAAATACCTAGCCGCATGCGATCACCGGTTAACTATACTCAAATTCATAAGGACCGATGCGCACCGTGTCGCCTTCGCGTGCGCCCATTTCGCGCAGTTTCTTATCGACGCCCATCTTTGCCAGAATCTGCTCGAAACGCGCAAGTCCTTCATCGGAGTCGAAATTCGTCATCGCGGCCAAACGTTCGACGCGTTCGCCGGCGATCACGAATGCTTCGTCCTGCTTGCTGATCGTGAACGGTTCGCTGGGGCGCAGATGGATCCGAGCGGGTTCGGCCGCGGCGATCTCGGGAACCGGCGTTTCTTGGATCGTGCGCCAAGCGGCATAGACGAGATCCTGAACTCCCTCGCCCGTTGCCGAACTGATGCCGCGAAGTTCAGGGAACTCTTCGCGCAATTCGTTCAATCGATCGCGCGCTTGCGGAAGATCCAATTTCGAAACGGCGAGCATCACCGGCTTGCGCGTGAGCTCCTCGTTCCATGCAGCCAGCTCGTTCTCGATGATCGCCTTGTCGTGGAGAATCTCGGTGGTGCTCTTAGCGCCGTCGAGCAGGTGAATCAGCACGCGCGTTCGCTCCACGTGGCGCAGAAATTGATCGCCGAGGCCGGCCCCAAGGTGAGCGCCTTCGATGAGCCCGGGGACGTCGACCATCACGAACGACTCCTCCTCGGAGACGCGTACAACGCCAAGCTGCGGCTCGAGCGTCGTGAACGGATAGTCGGCAATTTTGGGACGTGCGGCCGAAACGACGGAGAGCAGCGTCGATTTGCCTGCATTCGGCAAGCCGATGATGCCGCAGTCGGCAAGCAGCCGCAACTCCAAGCGCAGTGACGCGCGCTCGCCCGGCTCTCCTTTTTCCGCGAACCGCGGCGCTTGCCGCGTGCTCGTCGCAAAATGCTGATTGCCCAGGCCGCCCCGGCCGCCTTTGGCGACCAAGAGGCGCTCGCCGGCCGTGCGCAGGTCGGAGAGAAAGGCCTCGGGCTGATCCTCGAGCGTGCGGTACACCAGTGTTCCCACGGGCACAAAGACGATCAGGTCTTCACCGCTGCGTCCCGACTTGTTCGACGTACCGCCGGCTTTGCCGGGCGGCGCCGCGAATTGGCGTTTGTAGCGAAACTCGACGAGCGTCGAGAGCTCGGGCGATGCCTCGAGATAGACGGAACCGCCGTGGCCGCCGTCGCCCCCCGCCGGGCCGCCCTTGGGAATGTACTTTTCGCGGCGCCATGCGACGATGCCGTCGCCACCGTTGCCGGCTGCGATCGTAATGGTTGCTTCGTCTATGAATTGCACGCCGGAGTTCTTTTCCTTGAAAATGCAAAGAGGACCCTGAGGTCCTCTTCTAAATCCGGCCGGCGCGCTCTTAGGCAGCCGACGCGCGAACGTGCACGTGCTTGCGGTTGCGGTGCGTCGCGAACTCAACGGTTCCGTCGCTCAGTGCAAAGAGCGTATGATCTTTGCCGATCCCGACGTTCTGGCCGGGATAAAACCGCGTACCGCGCTGACGAATGAGGATATTGCCCGCCAGAACGCTCTGGCCGCCGAACTTCTTGACGCCCAGGCGCTGGGCGTTCGAATCACGGCCGTTACGCGTGGAACCGGCGCCCTTCTTGGACGCAAAGAGCTGAAGATCAAAACGGAACATAGCCGCAATACCATACCAGAGGGCCGCCCGTGCGTCAAATTCGACCGGCGGTGCCGGAGGCGATGCCGGCCCGGCGCAGCGCCTGCGTGAATTGGCTCAGATCCCAATCTCCGCGGACCCGGACTCGGGTGAGTTCTCGCATGTCTCCGGCATGGATGACGTATCGGCGATCCGTGGTGACCGCCATGGGAACGCCGGCCTTCTCCACCAGATACAGCGTCTCCAGATTGAAGCGGCCGGAAGGGTAGGCGTAGGAATCGACCGGCACCTTCAGGCGCGAGCGAAGCAACGCCACGGAATCGTCGATTTGGGCCGCCTGCATCGCGCCGGGCATCTGCGAAAGGTCGTCATGATCCATGCCGTGGGCTGCGATGTCCATGCCGCCGGAAGCCATCGCGCGCAGCTGAGGCCAAGTGAGGTGCAGGGGGCGCCCGATCGTATGTCCGACGATATAGAAGGTCGCGCTTGCTCCGTTTTTGCGAAGGATAGGGAGCGCATAGCGATACTGGTCCCGATAGCCGTCGTCGAACGTCACGACGACCGTGCGGCCGGTCTCGCGCCCTGCGAGGAGGCGCCGGTACAGTTGCTCCATGCTGATAACGGAAAGCCCCAGCGAACGCAGGTACGCGATTTGCTGCTCGAAAGCGCGCGGCGAGACCGTGAGGGTGCGTCCGACCGCATCGCCCGGACGGTCCACGTCGACGCGGTGATACATCAGAATTGGGGGCGGAGCAAACGCCCCCGGGAGGGGCTTTGCGAGCAGCGCGGCCAGCACTGTTGCGTGCAGCATCGCCTCAAGTGTTCGCAAGAGGGACCCGAGGGGACCCGCCGTAACCAAGGGACGTTTTGAACAAGCGACGTGTCGTCGTCACCGGGCTGGGAGCGGTGACGCCCTTGGGAAATACCAAGGACGAATTCTGGCGCCGGCTCATCTCCGGCGAGAGCGGAGTCGGGCCGATCACCACCTTCGACAGCAGTGACTTCGCCACTCGGTTCGCCGCGGAGGTGAAGGACTTCGACGCTGAGGCGTTGCTCGGCAAGCGCGAATCCCGCCGTATGGACCGCTACTCGCATTTGGCGCTGGCTGCAGCC
Organism: Vulcanimicrobiota bacterium; assembly: GCA_963714015.1. Taxonomy (GTDB): domain Bacteria; phylum Vulcanimicrobiota; class Vulcanimicrobiia; order Vulcanimicrobiales; family Vulcanimicrobiaceae; genus DASRDE01. Next base: position 743,086 of record OY970223.1, read on the forward strand.
AAGGAAGCGATCGAGGATGCGAACTTGCCTCTTGACGAGCCGGGATTGCTGGAAACCTCCGGCGCGATCATCGCGACTGGCATCGGCGGCATCTTGACCTTCTGGAGCAGTGCCGAAAAAGCCAAGCGCGACGGCACTTGGTCGAAAGTCACGCCGTTCTTCATTCCGATGCTGATGGCCAATGCGGCCTCGGCGCAGATCTCGATGCAGTTCGGTTTTCGGGGACCGCTGTTCGCTGTTTCGAGCGCGTGCGCGAGCGGAAACGACGCCATCGTCACGGCGTACAAATATGTCGCTGATGGAGAGGCGCCCCTGATGATCGCGGGCGGAAGCGAGGCAACGATTTCGCCGCTGGCCGTCGGCGGGTTCTGCTCGATGAAAGCGCTGTCGACGCGCAACGACGATCCGCAGCGCGCGAGCCGCCCTTTCGACAAGGAACGCGACGGTTTCGTGCTGGGCGAGGGCGCAGGTATTTTAATACTCGAGGACTACGAACATGCCAAGGCGCGCGGCGCGCACGTCTATTGCGAGATGTACGGCTACGGTCAGTCTGCCGACGCCTATAATCTGGTCGCGCCGGATCCGGAGAGCAAAGGCGTGGAGCTCGCGCTGCAGCGCGCAATCAAGCACGCGAACGTGAAGCCCTCCGAAATCCATTACATCAACGCCCACGGAACCTCGACGCCGCAAGGCGACGTGGCCGAGTCACAGGCAATCGAACGCATTTTCGGCGCGGGCACGAGCGTTGCCGTGAGCTCGACCAAGTCGATGCACGGCCACGCCCTGGGTGCCGCCGGCGGCATTGAAGGCGTAGCGACCGTGCTTGCGGTCGAGACCGACACGATGCCGCCCACGATCAACTACGAAGTGCCCGATCCGGACTGCATGCTGGACTACGTCCCCAACGTCGCGCGAAAGGCACCCGTCGACGTCGCGCTTTCGAACTCGTTTGGATTCGGCGGCCACAATAGCGTCCTGGTCTTCGGCAAAGTACGATAAATCGTGGCCGGCGAGAACCGTCGGCGCCGTTTGCGCGCCCTGCTCGATCGCGCCGGAGTTTCCGGCGGCGCGTTGGAGCGTATCGATGCTGCGTTCATACACGAAAGCGCCGCCAAAGAAGAGCTGCTCGACTCGAACGAGCGGCTGGAGTTCTTGGGCGACGCCGTCCTGGGGCTGGTCGTAGCCGGCTGGCTCTATAAGATGTATGCGGACGATCGCGAGGGCGCGCTCGCAAAACGGAAAGCGGCAATGGTCGCCGATGCAGCGATTGCAAAGACCGCCAAGTCGCTTGGCTTTGCCGAGATGCTGCGGGTCGGAGCGGGCGAACGCGCGCACGGCGGCGCGCAGCGGAGTTCGATTCTGGCCGATGCATTCGAAGCTTTCGTTGCGACGCTCTATCTGGAGCACGGATTCGAGGTTGCCCAGCGGTTTATCGTCGACGAGCACATCGCCACGTTCGATCACGAACTCGCCGCAATGGCCGATGCCAAGACGCGATTGCAGGAGCTCACCCAGGCGCACCTCGCCTGCACGCCGGTCTATTCCGAGAAGGCCGAGGGACCCGCGCACGAACGCGTGTTCACTTCGCAGGTCAGCGTCAATGAGGAGACCCTCGGAACGGGCACCGGCCCGTCGAAGAAGGCGGCTCAACAGAACGCCGCTGCCCAAGCGCTTAGGATCTTACAGGCACGACTTCAATGAACTTTATGGAATCTCACCGGCGCTACGATGACCGGCCCGAAGCGGAGTCCCTTTCAAAGTGAACCTCAAACAGATCAAGACGTTCGGATTCAAGACGTTTGCCGAACCCACGACACTGACGTTCGGAAACGGCATTACGGCTATCGTCGGCCCGAACGGGTCGGGCAAATCCAATCTCATCGACGCGTTCCGGTGGGTGCTCGGCGAGCAGAGCAGCAAGAGCTTGCGGTCGGGAAAGATGGAAGACGTCATCTTTGCGGGCAACGAGAAGCGCAAGCCGCTCGGTCTGGCCGAGGTCTCCATCCTTTTCGACAACGGCGATCGCCGGCTGCCGATCGATTTTACGGAAGTCGAGATCACTCGCCGCGCGTATCGCGCCGGCGAGATCGAGTACTACATCAATCGCAATCAATGCCGCTTGCGCGATATCATGGATCTGCTGATGGGCACCGGCCTGGGCCCCGGCTCCTATTCGATCGTTTCGCAAGGGCAGATCGACGCCATTCTGACGAGCAAACCGGCGGATCGCCGGGCGCTGTTCGAAGAGACGGCCGGGATCAACAAATTTCTTGCGCGTAAGAACGAGTCGATGCGCCGCCTGGAGCAGACGGAGCAGAACGCGATCCGCATCAACGATCTCATTTCCGAACTGGAGCGCCGCGTTCCGGAACTCGACACGCAAGTCCGCCGGGCAAAGCGCTACCGGAAAGTCAGCGCGCGAGTGCGCGATTTGGAGATTCTCTCGTACCTGCGGGCGAGCGCCTCACGTCGCGCCGAACGGGAGACGCTGCGCGAACAGCTCGAACGCAACGAAGAGCTGCGATCTGCGGCCGCGGCCAAAGCGGCCTCCCTCGGCGCGCAGCTCGCGCAGAGCCGCACGACCGTCTATAAACACGAACTTGCGCTCGAAGAGCAACGCACGCAAAGCCAAAACCTGCGTTCCGATTTAGCGCGTTTGGAAGCGGACTACGCTGCAGCGCTCGCGCGGCGGGAAACGTTGGAGGCGCAGAGCACGCAGACGTCGGAAGACGCCGCGCGCGTTCAGCACGAGCGCGAGACGCTTCAGACCGCGATCGCCGATCTCCAGAATCGGATTTCGCCGCTGCAAGCCGAACTCGAAACGGCGCGCGATGCCGAATTGCAGACGCAAACCGCTCTCTCGCAAACGCGTGCCCAGCTCGATGAAATCTTCACGAAGCTCCGGGAGGTCGAAGCCGCCGCATCCGACCGCGCCGCGCGCAAGGCGGAGCGGCGCGTACAGAGTGAGAACGCCCGGGCGGAATCGGAGCGCCTGGAGCGCGAAGCCGCGGCTGCCCGCGCTTCGGCCGAGCAGTTGGAGATATCTGCCGGCTCCGCGATGCATCGCTACGGCGAGCAGCAGCAACAGCTGGCGCACCTGGAGTCGCAGCTGCTCGACGCGCGCGGGCGCGTCGAGGATGCCGAACGCGCCGTCACGCAAGCGCAGGGCGACGTCCTTCGCGCCACGACGGCACACCGCGAGTATTCGAGCGAAGTAGCCGCGGCCCAGTCGCGCCTGCACACGATCGAAGAGCTGGAGAACGCGCTCGAAGGCCACGTGCCCGGGACGCGCGCCGTCGTCGAAGCTTGGCAGCGCGGCGAACTTCGCGGCATCGAAGGCATTATTTCGAACTTGATTACCACCGACGAGCCGTACGCGCGCGCGATGGACATCGCTTTCGGCGCCCGTCTCTCGAACATCGTGACGCGTACTTCCGAAGACGCCGAGCGCGGAATCGACTACCTCAACGCAAAAGAACTGGGGCGCGCGACGTTCTTGCCGCTGGATACGCTGCAGAACCGTACCGGTAAAGAGCTGAACGGCGAGCTGCGCGGCGTGCGCGGCGTTATCGGTTATGCGCATACCCTCGTGCGCACGGATCCCCAGTATGAAAGCATCGTGCGGTTCCTCGTCGGCAACGTGCTGGTGGTCGACACGCTCCAGACCGGGATTTTTTTGGTGCGCAACCGCGGGCTGCGCGAAACCATCGTCACCCTTTCCGGCGAGCAGATTGCGGGCGGCGGAGCGATCACCGGAGGCCGCTATCAGCGCGAGAAGTCCATTCTTTCGCGGCGCGTGCAGGCGCAGACGCTGCGCGAGCAGCTGGTCGAGATGCAGTCGCGATTGGGCGAACTGGAGTCCGCGGTGCAACAAGCGGCGCGTTACGGCGAAGCTTCGATCGGCGTGCGCGAGCAAGCACAAGCGGCATTGCGGCGAGCGGAGATTGGCGCCACCGAGGTTCGCGGCGAGATGGCGAGCGTTTCCGCCGAGATCGAGCGCGTCGACCGCGAGCTCGGCGCTGCACGCCTGCGCGCGGAGGAATTGCGCGCGCAAGCTGCTGCCGCGCGGGAGCGGGAACGCAGTTTCGAAGGCGCTCCCACCGAAGATGCGCGCAGCGATGAAGAACGCCGGCGGCTCGAGTCGGAACTCGGGCTGGCTCGGGAACGGATTGCGCAAGCCGAATCCGCGCAGGCCGGTACGAGCGCGCGCGCCGGAGATCTTCGGGAGCGTTTTGCCGCCCTCACTGCGGAGCGGGACGGTGCCAAGGCGCGCCTGGGCATCATCGACCAAGACAGCCGGCGGGCGCGAATTGCACGTGAAGCGATGGAAAGCGAGATCGCGCAGCTTACGGCGCAGACCTCGGAATCGGCGCGCAAAGTGGAAGCGCTACGCGCGGACGTCTTTGCCGCAGATGGGCGGTTCGATGCCGCGCGCCGCGAGCGCGAGGTCCTGAGCGATCGCGTTACGCGTCTCGAGGCGGATGTGCGTACCGCGGAGATCGAGGAGCGCGAGGCGCAGGCGGGCGGCGAGCGCCATCGCACGCGGCTCGCCGAGATCGAAGCCGAGCTCGGCATGCTGGTCTCACAGTTCGCGCAGAATCCCGCGGCCGACGACGAATGCCGCGACGTCGAAGATCGCTACCGCGACGAACCGGACGCCGTAGCCGAGGATCTCCCACGGCTGCGCGAAGAGCTCGCTCGTCTCTCCGCCAACGTGAATTTGAACGCCGAAGCGGATCGAGAAGACCTCGCGCAGCGCGAACAGTTCCTGCGCGCGCAGCTCGACGACCTTTCAAAAGCGCGCGAGACGCTGCTTGCCTCGATTCGCGAGATCGAACAGCAGACGCAAGCGCGCTTCAACCAGACGTTCGATCAAGTCGCCGAGGCCTTCACGCAGATGTACGCCAAGCTCTTTCCCGGCGGACAAGCAAAAATGTGGCAGACCAATCCCGAGAGTCTCTCGGAGACCGGAATCGAGATCTCCGTTCAGCCTCCGGGTAAGAAGCTGATGCCGCTCCCGAGCTTGTCCGGCGGCGAACGAGCGATGACCGCAGCCGCGCTGATCTTCGCGCTCATCAAAGTGCGTCCGTCGCCGTTCTATTTGCTCGACGAAGTCGATGCCGCGCTCGACGACGCGAACGTCGAACGCTTCTCGAGTATGGTGCGAGAGCTCGCCACCGACTCGCAGATGATCATCGTAACGCACAATAAGCAGACGATGGAGCTCGCCGATCGCATGTACGGCGTGACGATGGGCGAAGCAGGGATCAGCTCGCTGATCTCGGCCGAGCTTGGCGCTCGCGAACGGGAACCGGAGCCCGCGATTGCCTGAAGCGGCGCTGCTCTCGCTTTCGGATAAGACGGGCGCAGCCGAAGTCGGCAAGGCACTCGCGGACCGCGGCGTCGGCATCTTCGCGACCGGCGGCACCCGATCGTTTTTGGCCCAGCACGGCATCGCCGCGCGGGACGTCGAGGAGTTGACCGGCTTTCCGCCGCTGTTCGACGGCCGTGTCAAGACGCTGCATCCGAAGGTCTTCGGCGCGATTTTATACGATCGCGCAAAATCCGCACACCGCGAACAAGCGCGCGTGTACAACATCCACGACATTCGCTATTTGATCGTGAACCTGTATCCGTTCGAAGCTACGGCGGCGCGCGAGGGAACCACCATTGCCGAAGCGATCGAGCAGATCGACATCGGCGGCGTTTCGCTGCTGCGTGCCGCGGCGAAAAATTTCGCCCACCTTACGGTGCTCAGTCATTCCTCGCAGTACGCGGCGTTTTTGAAAGCATTGCCGCAGGGCGGCCCGGACGAAGCCTGCCCGTCGCCGCCTGGCAGTCGCGGCGTTCGAACGCACCGCCGAATACGACGCCGCCATCGCGCATTATCTCGCCACGAAAGGCACCGTGCTGCCGAGCGAACTTCCGGGCGCGCTAACGCTGACGCTGCCGCTCGGCCAGCCGTTGCGATACGGCGAGAATCCGCAGATGCGCGCAGCGTTTTACTTGGACGGCTCGCGCCGTCTTCCGGAGCAACTGCACGGCAAAGAGCTTTCGTACAATAATCTGCTCGATCTGGACGCTACGCTGCGCCTGCTTTCCCGCGCTCCGCTGGGTGCGCAAATTGGATCGGAGCCGGAACGGTTCGTGCGCGCGGCAATCGTCAAACACACCGTTCCGTGCGGCGTTGCGCAGCGTTCCAGCGCTACGAAGGCCCTGCGCGACGCGCTCGACGCCGATCCGGTTTCCGCATATGGCGGAATCATTGCGGTCGACGCGCCGGTCGATGCGCAGAGCGCGCAGGCCCTCTCCTCGTTTTTTTTGGAGATCGTCGCGGCGCCGCAGTTCGATGCCGAAGCACTTGAAATTCTGAAAAAAAAGAAGAACCTGCGGATCATGCGTTACGCGCCTTCGCTGCCTGACGAACTGCAGCGCGAATTGCAGCTGCGCAGCGCGCTTGGCGGCGTGCTCGCGGAGGAAGAGAACGCCGGCCACAAACCGGAGACTTGGCGCGTGGTCAGCAAACGTCAGCCGCAGGCGCAGGAATGGCACGATCTCGCATTTGCCTGGGACGTCGTCCGGCACGTCAAGAGCAACGGCGTCGTCATAGCCAAGGCCGGAGCGACGAGGGGGATCTGCGCGGGTCAGACCAACCGCGTGAGCGCCGTGAAAATTGCCGGCGTGCGGGCGGGCGAGAACGCCAAAGGGGCGGCCTGCGCGAGCGACGGCTACTTTCCGTTTCCGGACGGGCTCGAGGAGGCGGCCCGCGCCGGGTGCACCGCCGTAATTGCGCCGGAGGGCTCGGTTCGCGACGCGCTGGTCGTCGAGGCGGCCGATCGCCTTGGAGTGGCGCTCGTCTTCTCGACCCGCCGGTACTTTTTGCACTGACGCCGGCGCTGTATAGTAGGCGCATGACGCGCTACCTCCACACGTCGATCTTCGTGAACGACATGCAGCAGTCGATAGACTTCTATACCCGGAAGCTCGGCCTCAAATTGCTCGACGGGCCGCATCACTATCCGGGCAATGCGGACATGGCCTTCGTCGGAAACGACTGGAACGCGTACATCGAACTGGTGTACGACCTCGAGGATCATCCGCCGTACGAGCTGGGCAACCGCTACGAGCATTTGGCGATCGAGGCGAGCGGTGAGCTGGAGCAGTTGATCTCCGATCTGCGCGAGCAGGGCGTGAAGATTCTGAAAGACGTAAAACGTTCGCCGGGCGGTACGCGCGCAATCGCCTTCGTCGAAGATCCCAACGGAATTCCGGTGGAGATTCTCGAACCTCGGACGGCGCAAGTACTTTCCTGAAGACGTAGTTCGAGCGATGAAGAGTTTGCTGCAGGCAGCGGTTTTAAGCATTGTAATGACGCAAAGTTTCGGCGACCGGGTTGCGCAGATCACGCAGCGCATCACGAGCGCCCAGGCGGCGCACACGGTCTCTTCCGCGCAGCAGGCGCTCTTTCAAGCCGAACTTGCGGCGGCGAACACCGCAAACCAACACAACGACGCGCGGGCAAATGCCATGCTCGACGACGTCGAGCGGCAGCTCACGCCGATCGATCACGTCCTTACGCGCGCCAATGACGGCGGCGCGCTGGTGGTTCATCAAGGCGACCAAGTCGTCGTCGCGTTCCACGATCCGTACACGTACGATATTCATTTGTCCAAAACGGGCATCATCGCAATCAAGCCCGGCATCATGTGGATACGCGGCGTGCAAGGCATTTACGTCGCCAAGACGGCCGGAGTCGTCCGGATGACGATGAATCCTCGTCCGGGCGTTACACCCTCGCCGCCGCCCTCGCTGCAAAACACGCTGGTCTTTACGATCGTGGTTTTGCCGTCCTAACGATAGACGAACGGATCCGTGGGAGGCGCGATTGGCTGCAAAAGTTCCGCTTTCAGTTCAAGGCCATCCCGGGAATCCACTAGTGTTCCGCGCGCGTGGACCCAGCCGGCCAGCCAATGCGGCGCATCGGCAATGCGCACGGCGATTGGTGCGGCGTCGGCACGGCAGCACGTAATCGCATAACGCACGAGCGACGTTTCGTTCGCAGATCGCGTGACTGAACCGGTAAAGTCCAGCCGCTCACCTGGGAAAGCCCCGGCCAGCGTCGTTTCGCTCGCGTAATACTGCGGCGGCGGAACGGAAAGTACCGAGCCGGCCAGCATGATCGCCGGCGCGATGCGCGCCGGCCAGCAGCTTTCCCGGCGGTGAACGTGCGCAAGCCAAAGCGATACGCCCGCGCACGGCCAAAGCGCAGCGGCGATACGCGGATGGACCAGGCCGGCGCCGCCGCGGCCGGCCGCCAAAGCGCAAGCTGCGGTTAGCAGCAGATAGCCGAGCACGTCGTGCGAAACATGGACGCGGCGCGTGCCGAACCACGTTCGAACATCCACTATTCCGGCCGCGCACAAGAACCCGGCGGCCGACACGGGAAGCGTAACGCGCAGCGACGCCGCAAAAGCCGCCGCGCTGATGCCGCAAGGCGACATCAAGATCGCGCAGAGAGCACCGGCGCCGAATGCAATCGGGGGTGAAGGACGCAAACCCAAAACGACCGGCGCAAAAAGTGAAACGCACGCCCCGATCGCCGCAGCCGGAGCGATCCCCAGCAACTGCGAGAGCGCGCCGTCGCCGCGAGCGTCGTTGCAGGCGTGCGGAAGTAAGCGCGCGATCAATGTGCCTGCTGCAAGCCGCGCCGCGGCGACGAACGGCCCGAAGATCGCGCAGACCGCGGCGGCAGCGGGCAAAGAACGCGCGGAAGGTCCCGTCCCGCACCCGCATCCGAGATACGGAACCATCCACCCGCTGCGCCGCAGCGGCGTTCCGGCGAGAACCGCAGCGGCAAGAACGAACGGGGCGCTTTCGAGCAATGTCGCTGCACACGTCACGAGCAACGCCGTCGCCATGCTGCTCATTCACGCAAAGGGTCGCGGTCGTCTAGTGGGAAGTTGCCCTAACCCATGGCCCAGAACATCACCGCACCGCGGGGAACGCAGGATTTCATCCCGCCGCAGACCTCGCGATGGCAAGAGCTCGAATCGCGGATTCACATGCTCGCCCGGCGCTACGGATACGGCGAGCTGCGCACGCCGATCTTCGAGGCGACGGAGCTCTTCGTGCGCGGCGTGGGCGAGGCCACGGACATCGTCGACAAAGAGATGTACACGTTCGTCGACAAGGGCGATCGCAGCATGACGCTGCGGCCCGAATTCACCGCGCCTATCGTTCGCGCGGCGATCGAACACAATCTCTTCGCGCAAGGCCCGCAGCGGCTGTATTACCTGGGACCGATTTTCCGCTACGAGCGTCCGCAGAAAGGACGCTACCGCCAAGCGCATCAGTTCGGCATCGAATGTTCCGGGTTCGCGGGTCCCGAGGCCGACGTTGAAGTGATGGCGCTCGCGATGCATCTCTTCAGGACGTATGGTCTGAACGTGGTACTGCGTTTGAACTCGATCGGCGACGAGCAATGCCGCCCGCGCTACCGCGAGGCACTGCTGGCGCATTTCAGGCCGCATCTCGAACAGCTCAGCGCGGAGTCGCAGCGCCGTTTGGAGCGCAACCCGCTGCGTCTGCTGGACAGCAAGTCCCCCGAGGATCAGCCGTTTCTGGACTCCGCTCCGAAATTCCAGGAGTATCTTTGCGATGCGTGCCGCGTCCACTTTGACGGCGTAAAACGGTATCTGGAGCACATTGCCGTTCCGTACGCCGTCGACGCGCGTATCGTTCGCGGACTGGATTACTACACGCGCACGGTCTTCGAATTTACTTCGGATGCGCTCGGCGCGCAAAGCACGGTCTGCGCGGGCGGCAGGTACGACAAACTGATCGAGTCACTGGGCGGCCCCGACGTTCCGTCGGTCGGCTTCGCGCTTGGGATGGAGCGTTTGCTGCTTACGATCGATGCAGTGGATCCGCTCGCGGAATCGGTGCGCGGCGGCGTGCAAGTCGTTGCGCTCGGCGAACAGGCGCGCGAAGTCCTGGTGACGCTCACCGCGCTGCTGCGCTACTCCCTTACCGTGCCGGTGTTCATGGACTACGACGATCGCAAACTGCTGGCGCCAGTTGAAGACCGCAGACCGCAACAACGCGCGCTACGCGCTGATCGTCGGCAGCGACGAAGTAGCGGCCGGCGAAGCGATTCTGCGCGATCTGAGCGAGCGCTCGGACCGCCGCGTCCCGCTCGGAAAAGACTTGGTGCCGTCTTTAGTGGAACTACTGCAAACATGAACGTGCGTGGTACCCGTCCCCAGGGAGCCTTCGAATTGCGGCCCGTTTCACGGGCCCCGCGGTCATGGGGGACCCGCGCTCAGATGGGTGCGCGGCTCGGAACGGAGCGCCTTTCAAAACGGAGCGCCTTGCAGAATGGCGGCTGACTCGCCGGAGACCGAAACGCTCAAGAGCCTGCTCGAGATCATGCACGAGCACGACCTCGACGCGCTCAAAGTCAAGGTCGGCGACAAGATTTTCGAACTGGTGCGTCGCGAAGGCGCCGTCGCCATCGTGCCGGGCCATGCCCCCGCTGCAGCGGGCGCAGCGCTAACGTCTTCAACGTCCCCCGGGGCGTCGGCGGCGGCTCCGCCCAACGTCAAGAAAGTCACTGCTCCGCTGGTAGGCGTGTTCTACGCCGCCCCGTCTCCGGACGCCGAGCCGTTCGTAAAGGCCGGCGATCGCGTGGAAGCCGGCCAGGTGCTCTGCATTCTGGAAGCGATGAAGCTGTTCAACGAGATCACGAGCGACTACGCGGGCGTCGTTGCGCGAATCATTCCGGAGAACGGAGAGCTGCGTCTCGCTCGGTCAGGAGATGTTTTGGATAGAACCGTAGACGTCAAAGGAGAGCGGGGTTTCGACGAGCTGCTTGCGGATCGCCGCGGAATCTACGATGCGCCGCACTACCGCGGACAGTGCGAAGCGATAGCGGACGCGATGGTGAAAGCACTGCGGCGCGGCAACAAGATGTTATGGATGGGCAACGGCGGAAGCGCGGCCGAGGCCCAGCACATGGCCGCCGAGCTCAGCGGGCGCTTTCTGCGCGAACGCCCAGGATTGTACAGCGAAGCACTCTCGGTCAACACGTCGACGCTGACCGCAATCGGCAACGATTACGGCTACGACCAGGTGTTCCGCCGCCAGATCGAAGCGTTCGTGCAGCCGGGTGACGTCGTGGTTGCAATGACGACAAGCGGAAGCTCAAAGAACATCGTGCTGGCCCTCGAGGAAGCGCGTAAACGCGAGGCCGTAACCGTGGCGTTCACCGGAAACGGCGGCGGCCCGGTCGCGCAGATCGCCGATCTCACGCTGCTCGGTCCGCACGGCTACTCGGCGATCGTTCAAGAAGTGCATCAAACGATGGCGCACATCATCTGCGATCTCGTGGAGCAGCGGATCCTGTTCGAAACCTGAGTGTCGTTTGCGACGAAGCCTTACGGCGCGGCACTAGCATGACAATGCAAACGCTGGCGCCTCCCGATGCCCGATCGCTCTTCGAACGCATGCGCCAGCGGCGCGTGCTCGTCGTCGGCGACGCAATGGTCGACGAGTGGATCTGGGGAACCGTGACCCGCATTTCGCCGGAGGCACCGGTTCCGGTGGTTGCGGTCAACGATCATTCCTTCACCCTGGGGGGCGCCGGAAACGTCGCGAGCAATCTTCGCGCGCTCGATGCGGAGGTACGCTTTGCGGCCGCCATCGGCAAAGACGCTTTTGCGCACTACGTCGCGGACATTCTCGCGCGCAACAGGCATCTCCGGGGAGGGGCTGATCACCATCGAGGACCGTCCGACGACGCGAAAGACGCGCGTCGTCGCGCATAACCAGCAAGTGGTCCGAGCGGATTGGGAGTCGACGAAGCCGCTCTCCGAGTCGGACCGCGACCGGCTCGCGGGCGTCGTGCGGAAGCTCGCCAAAGACGTCGACGCGGTCGTGCTGAGCGACTATGCAAAGGGTCTTTTCTCGCGAGAGATCGTGGAAGCGGCACTGGGGTGCGCGACTGTAGTCGCCGATCCGAAACCGCAAAACTTGAGCATCTTCAGCGGCGTGACATGCGTAGCGCCGAACGCTGCGGAGGCGGCGCAGGCGACGGGAATCGCCATCGAAGACGAGCGTTCGCTGGAAGCCGCCGGCGCGAAGCTGCTCGAACTGCTGCAGTGCCGATACGTCGTGATTACCCGCGGCGAACATGGAATGTCCCTTTTTGGGCGCGGCGGAGAGCATTTGCACGTTCCGTCGGTCGCTCGTACCGTTTTCGACGTCAGCGGCGCCGGCGACACCGTCGTGGCGGTACTCTCGCTCGCGCTCGCGGCCGGCGCGCCGATCGAACTTGCCATGCAGCTCGCAAACTTTGCAGCCGGCGCCGTAGTGGAAAAACTTGGAACCGCCACCGCTTCGGCGGACGAGATTCTGGCGCTCGTGGAACATGGACACGGCTGAAGCCGTCGCATGGCGGGAAGCGCTGCGCGCGCAAGGCAAGCGCGTGGTCTTTACCAACGGCGTCTTTGACGTGCTCCATGCGGGCCACGTCGCATATTTGGAATGGGCGCGCGCGCAAGGTGATGCGCTGATCGTCGGTTTGAATACGGACGAATCGGTCCGCCGCATCAAAGGCGAACGCCGTCCTATCGTGCCGTTTGCGGAGCGCGAGGCCGTGTTGCTGGGCCTGCGGAGCGTGGATGCAGTCGTCGGATTTGCGGAGCGAACGCCCGAAATATTGCTCGATCGTCTGAAAATCGACGTGCACGTCAAAAGCGCGCAGTATCGGGAGGATGAACTGCCGGAGCGGGACGTCGTCCTCGCGCACGGCGGCGTCGTCAAACTCGCACCGCATCGCGCCGGAGCGAGCACGACGGACACGATACGCTCGAATCATTGCGCGCTACGCCTGCGACGGGCAATCCGAAGCGTAACGCGTGCGTCTCGCTCTGACCTGCAACGGCCCCGGCGAGACGGCGGGCTGGCTGCGCCCGCTGCTGCGCGAAGTCTACGCGCAAGCTCCTGATACCGAGGTTCACGTCTTTTACGTGCCCGACGACTATGCCACAGGCAGCGAACCCGAAGTGGTGCGGACGCTTTTTCCGCGGGCGCACGTGTACGACCCGAAGACGTACCTCAAGATTGCGCTCGGCGCAACGCCGCCCGATCTCCCTCAAAGTGCCGACGTCATTCTGTACTTAGGAGGCGATCTGATGCACGCGGCACGGTTGCAAAGACGCCTGCGCGGAGCGCTGGCGACGTACAAATTTTCTCGCGCGAAGTATGCCGCGCAAACTCTTCGCGCGTTCGCGGTCGATGATGCAAATGCGGACCGATTGACCGAATCGGGCATTCCGCGCGATCGCATTACGATCGTCGGAAACCTTGCCATCGACGGTGCGCTGATCGAAGCGGCGGGCCCGGCCGATGGCAACTCCCCGGTCGACGGGATACTGTTCATGCCGGGGTCCCGGCGGTACGAAGTCGAGCAGCTGATCCCGTTTTTCTTCACGTGCGCGCTCGCGATCCGGCGCGAGCGTCCATCGCTGCCGATTGCGTTCGGGATCTCGCCTTTCACCAAACTGAGCGCGGTAAGGTTCGCCGTTGAGCGAGGCGGCGATCGACGTTTCTTCGCCGAGCGCGGAACGCTGGTTCAGGACGGTGAGACGTCTTTTTTGGAGTCTGCCGCGCGCGGGGCGCGCTTCCCGTTATTGCGCAGCACGTTGAACGCGGCCCGAGCCGCGCGCCTCGTCGTTACCATTCCGGGGACGAAAGTCATCGAACTTGCCGCGCTGGGCAAGCCGGTCATCTCTTGCACGCCGGCCAATGCGCCGGAACTCGTCACCATCAACGGACCGCTGACCTATCTGGACCGCATTCCGCTCATCGGTCCCGCCGCGAAGCGCGCCGCCGTGCTCGCCTATTCTCGCCGGCATACGTACCACACGCAGCCGAACATCGACGCGCAGCGGACTATCGTGCACGAATTACACGGCACGCTCACCCCTGGGCGTGTCGCGCGGGTCGCCTTGAATCGCTACGACGACGCAGCCTGGCTTGCGGAGTGCGCGCAGGCGCTCGGTGCATTGTACCGAGAACACATCGGCGCCGCGCAGCGCCTGGCAAGCGCGCTTCTCACGTTAGGGAATCATTGATGCGCCTCTCCGTCGTCATCGCCACCAAAGACCGCGCCGAATTTCTGGATCGAGCGCTCCAGTCGTTCGCGAAGCAAATCGGCGCGCCGTCGTTTGAGGTCGTTGTCGTCGACAACGGATCGACGGATGCGACGCCGCACGTGGTCGAACGCGCGAAAACTGCGCTTCCGTTCGAATTGACCTACGTGTACGAAGAGCGGCCTAACCGCGGCGCCGCGCGCAACCGGGGGATTGCCGCTGCGCAAGGTCACTTAGTGTTGTTTTGCGACGACGACGTGTACGCGCCCCCAGGATTTTTGGGCGCACACGACGCCGCGCACACGCTGAGCAACTTGGTCGTGAGCGGACCCATCATCAACGTGCCGAACTATCACGAACGGCCCAAACCCGCGCCCACGAATTTCTCTCGCGCATTCTTGTGCACGTGCAACGTCTCGGTGCCGCGCGTCGCGCTCGAAGCCGTGGGCGGTTTCGACGAACAGTTTCATCTTTATGGCTGGGAGGATACCGAACTCGGCGTGCGGCTTCGGGAGCATGGGATGCGCGCGAAATTCGCCTGGGACGCGTACATCTGGCACATCAAACCCGCGGAAAGCACCACGCTGGATTCCGAACTGCGCAAGGCAATGGAGAAAGCGCGCATGGCCGTGCGTTTCATCAAGAAAAATTCGAGCGCCCGGGTTCGCAGCGCGACCGGGGCGCATCGGGCGAATCTGCTCCGCGCGCCGCTGCTCGAACGGCTCGCGCCGTGGTTTGCCGGGATCGCGGTCGATGAACGGACGCCCGGGGGAATTCGAGCGCTGGCGCGCGCCCAGCTGCTCGACGCGGTCTATACGGTCGAACTCTCGCGGGCACTCGAACGCGCGAATAAATGACTTCCAAAGCCCTCGTTTACTGCGCGGGGGGCGGCATCGGCGACTCGCTCATGGCTTCGATCGTGGCTCGCGCATTGCACCGGCGGTTCCAAAGCGTCACGGCGCTCACGCTTGCCGGTCATCGCGATGCACTGCAGCGGGTTCCGGATTTTGACGAGGTCCTCGTCGATGACGGCGGCGATCCAAAGGAGCTGGGACGCAATCTGCAGCGCCGCGGGTTCGACGCGGCAGTTCTGACGTGGGCGACGGCGCGGACGGCGCGCGTTCTCAATCTGGCCCAGATTCCGGTCCGCGTCGGGCAAGCCCGGCGCATGTACTCCAGGCAATTCACCCACCGCGTCATCGTGCGCAGCGAGCTCGGCGACGTCACTTCGCATTGGTCCCAAATTCTGCTGGACTACGCGCGCGCGCTGGACTGCGACACCGGCCGAACCGCGCCGAATTTCCAGCCGACGGACGCAGACCGGCAGGAAGCGCTGGCGGCGCTGAACGATCTGCAGCTCGGCGACGGCGCATTTGCTATCGTCCATAGCACCAATGCCGTTGCACCGGTGCGGGGCATTTGGCCGGTCGCGGGGTGGGCAGCACTGAGCCGATCGATCCGGGAGCGCTTCGGCGTGCCGGTTTTACTTAGCGGGTCGAACGCGGACCGCGGCATCGTCGAGCGCATCGCTGCCCAGAGCGGCGGCATTCCGATTGCCGGCACGATCTCGATCGGCGCCTTTGGCGCGCTCGCCCAGCGTGCACGGCATTTTGCCGGAATAACGACCGGGACGATGCACGTTGCCGCGGCGGTCGGGTGTCCCACCGTCGGCATATTTCCATTTCAGACCGACGTGCCCGAGCGCTGGGCCCCGCTCGGACCGCGTACCGCAATCGTGCGCGCGAGCTATCCGTGCCGTCCGGGAGAACGCAAGGAGACCTGTCCCGACTACGCCTGCATCGCCAACCTCGACGTGCCGCGGATCGTTGCGGCATGTGAAGCAGTTCTGGCGGCGAACCCCCCCGCGCCATGAGGGCGACCATTCAGCTGTGCACGTACAACCGGGCGGCACTGCTGGAACGCGTGCTGGACGCATGTTTCGAACAGACTGCGGGAAGCGGCGATTACGAAGTCGTCCTGGTCGACGACGGATCGACCGACGGCCGCACCGAACACGTCATCGCGCAAGCTCGAGCGCGCGCGACCTGCGCGTTCACTGCGCTTACCCAGCCGAATTCCGGCCTGGCGGCGGGACGCAATCGCGGCATCGCGCATGCGCGCGGCGAGCGGATCATCTTCATCGACGACGACGTGCTCCCGTTGCCGAACTTCGTGGAACAACACCTTCGTTCGCACGCAGCCGCGCCGCTTGCGATCGTGCGCGGGGGCGCCATCAACGTCGAGGACATCGACGATCTTCCGCCGCCGATCTGGTCGATCAAAAACTATAGCGGCAACTATTTTTGGACCACGAACGTCTCGGTCCCGCTCAAGACGATCCGCGCCGCCGGCGGCTTCAACGAGGCGTTCGCGGAGTACGGCTGGGAAGACATCGACGTCGGTCTGCGGCTGCGCTTTGCGGGCGTCAAAGCCGTATTCAACAAGAACGCCCTGGTTTTTCACTACAAACCTCGGCCCACCGCGGCGAACGTGGAGAAGATGGTGCGCCAAGCGCGCGCCCAGGCTCGCACGGCAGTGCAGCTCGGGCGGCTGCATCCCCACTGGCGCACGTATCTGGCAACCGGCGATAACGCTCCGGCACGACTGCTCCACAAATGGATGCGCGGCATCGACATGGCGCGCCGCTACCGCACGGTACTGGGCGATCTTTCAACCGATCGCGCGCTGAGCGACAAAGAACTGCGCGCGGCGCAGCGTCTGGTTCGTGAGGCGTATTTCGAGGAGTTGGAACGGGCCCGCGCGAGCGGCGCTTGATGCGCATCCTCATCTCGCGCACCGATCGCATCGGCGATCTGGTTCTCTCGACGCCTGCAATCGCAACGATCCGCAACTCTTTTCCCTACGCGCACATCGTGATGGTTTGCAGTCCCTATAACCGCGTCGTCATGGAGCGAAACTCGGATGTGGATGAAAACGTATTGCTCGACGGAGGCCTCACTCCGGCCGCCTTCGGATCGCGGTACCGAGGCAATCTCGACCTCGCGTTTGCTTTAGCTCCGCGCCTCACCGACATTGCGCTCGTCGGCGCGACCCGCGCGCCGGTGCGGGTCGGATATACCTACGTTCGACGGCTCGTCGCCCGCATGACGGCGCGTTTTTTTCTCAATCGCGTGATGCTCTCCGAAGCGGACCCGGAATTGAGCGAGCGCAATCCGCACCGGCAAGTGCGTCACGAGGTCAATCAGTCTGCTGGATTTGGTGGAACTGGGCGGCGCCACCCGGCGCGTCCACGACCTGCGGTTGAATCTGACCGACGAAGATCGGAATGCTATTGCTTATCTCCCCGCCTCGCCGATCGTGCTGCACTTGGGACTGCGCTGGTTCGTCGACGGCAGCACGCTCGAATCGACGATCGCGCTCATCCGCGAGATGCACCGGTTTGCTCTCCCGCTGGTGGTTACATATGCGCCGGAATGCGAACGCTACGTGCAAGCGATTGCCGCGTCGCGCAGCGCGGAGGTGCTGCTGGGCGGGCTGCCGTTTTATCGTTGGGCCGCAGTCTTCGAGCGCGCCCGCGCAATCGTGACCGTCGATACGGGTGCGACCCATGTCGCAAGCGCGGTTCGCAGGCCAACAGTCGTGGTCTTCGAACATCGCTACTTCCGGCTGAACTCGCAGGAATGGGCGCCCTACGGCGTACCGAGCGTGCTGGTTCGAAAGCCGGCCGACGAATCGCCGGAGTCGCTGGCGCAGCTTCCGCCGAGAGATTCTGGACGCCGTCGCTCATCTATTGGAAAATGACTGAACTCTCCGTCGTAATTCCGACATACAACCGGATCGATACCCTGCGCTCCGTCATTCCGTCGCTGCTCCGGCAGACGCTGGAGAATTCCGCATACGAGATACTCGTCTGCGACTCTAATTCAAACGACGGCACCCGCGAGTATTTGGCCGAAGTGAGCGCGCAGCATCCGAACGTGCGCCACTTGCCGGGCGCATACAACGGCCGCGCCATGGCGCGCAACGCCGGTATTGCACAAGCCTGCGGCACAGTGGTGCTTTTCAACGACTCGGATATCATCGCCGACGAGCATTTGCTGCAAGCTCATCTACAGCACCACCAGGCGCGCAGCGGGATCGCGGTCGTCGGCTGGGAAGTGCAAGTCCGCTCGATTGCGGACTATGAATACAAGCGCGCGCATCCCGCAGAGCGCGGGACGCTGCATCCCGCTTCGCGCAAACGCCTGAGTTGGCTCTATTTTCTCACCGGCAACGCGTCGGCCCGGCGTGAGGATCTGCTTCGCGTCGGCTGCTTCGACGAGAGTTTTACCGGTTACGGGCACGAGGACTTGGAACTGGGATACCGTCTGCAAAAGGCGGGGATCGCGATTCTCTACGAGCCCCGCGCCGTCAACTATCATTGTCAGGACGTTCCGCACGAGGATCAGGTAGAGAAGATGAAACTCGCAGGGCGTTCGACGGTGCGCTTCTACCGCAAGCATCCGGAGTTTTCGGTGATGGCCAATTTAGGAATGACGCCGGTCTCACTGGGACTTCACTCGGCGCTTAGCAGAGCGCCGTGGGTGCTGGGGTATTTCGATCGCCGTTCCGCTCGCTCGAAATTCGCGCGAGATCTGTTGCAGCAATACTATTACGTCTCCGGAATCAAGAACGCATTGAACGAGCAACGATGAGTGAAGGTGCAATGAAACGAACGTGCGGCGCTCTGCGCGCGCAAGACGTGGACTCGGCTGTGGAACTGAACGGCTGGGTGAATCGGCGGCGCGATCACGGCGGCCTGATCTTCATCGATTTGCGCGACCGTGACGGCATTACGCAGATCGTCTTCGATCCGCAGCAGCCCTCGTTCAAAGAAGCCGAGCATCTGCGGCATGAGGACGTCATCCGTGTGAACGGCCGGGTGCGCCGGCGTCCCGCAGGCACCGAGAACTCCAAGCTCTCCACCGGCGAGATCGAGGTGGGCATCGACGATCTCGAAGTGCTGAATCGTTCGCTTGTGCCGCCGTTCCCCGTCAACACCGACGACGACGTCGACGAGAATCTTCGGCTCGAGTTCCGGTACCTGGATCTGCGGCGGCCTCGTCTGCAGCGCAATATCGCCGTCCGCCATCGGATCGTCAAAGCGATGCGCGATTTTTTCGACGAGCGCGGATTCTTGGAGATTGAAACGCCGATGCTCATCAAGTCGACGCCGGAAGGGGCGCGTGATTACCTGGTTCCGAGCCGCGTCCATCATGGATCGTTCTACGCGCTGCCGCAGTCGCCGCAAATCCTCAAGCAGATTCTGATGATTGCCGGATTCGGGCGTTACATGCAGATTGCGCGCTGCATGCGCGACGAGGATCAGCGAGCGGACCGGCAGGCTCGAGTTTACGCAGATCGACGTCGAGCTCTCGTTTACGACCCAGGACGAGGTGCTCGAAATCATGGAGTCGTGCATCCATTACGTTTGGAAGCGCGTCCTGGACTTCGATCTTCCCGCCTTCCCGCGGTATTCGCATGCCGACGTGTTGAGCCGCTACGGCAGCGACAAACCGGATCTGCGCTTCGGGCTCGGAGCTGCGCGAGGTCAACGACGTCTTCGCCGGCACCGAATTCGGCGTATTCAAGTCGGTGATCGATTCCGGCGGCGCAATCGTCGGTTTGCGCTATCCCGCCGGCGCCGCGCTTTCCCGGCGCGACTTTGACGCGCTCACCGAGTTGGCGAAACAAAACGGCGCTAAAGGGATGGTTTGGATCGCGCTCGGCTCTGACGGAGTCAAGAGTTCGGCCGCAAAGTTCATCGATGCGGGCGCCGCCGCGAAGCTGGCCGAACGTTTAGAGGCCGAAACCGGCGATGCGCTGCTCCTTTTTGCCGATGCGCGCGACGCAGCTTTGGCCGCCGCCGGTAAAATGCGGATCGAGGTGGGCGAGCGCTGCAGTTTGCGGGACCCGGGCAAATTCGCCTTTGCGTGGGTTACTGATTTTCCGTTGTTCGAACGCGACGAAGTGACGGGCGAACCTGCGCCGGCTCATCACCCTTTTACCGCGCCTTCGGAAGGGCAATGGGACCTTATCGAAACGGAACCGCTGCAGATGCGTGCGCAGCATTACGACATGGTGCTCAACGGGTTCGAGCTGGGCAGCGGATCGATCCGTATCCACAAGCCGGAGTTCCAGCGCAAGATCTTCACGATGCTCGGTATGACGGCGCAGGAGATTGACGACCGCTTCGGATTTTTTATCCGCGCTCTCGACTACGGTGCGCCGCCGCACGGCGGCATGGCGCTGGGCATCGATCGCATCGCCATGCTGGCCGTCGGGGAAACCGGTATTCGCGACGTGATCGCATTCCCGAAGAACCAGATGGCGCGCGACGTGATGATGAACGCTCCCTCGCCCGTGGATCCCCGCCTCGTGCGCGATTTGGGCCTGAATATCACGGCGCCAGGCACCTGACGACGCCGCCGCAAACATCTCGAGGAATGCATCTGCGTTGCATTTTAGGATGCCTGGTATTGTTCGCCGCATCGTTCGCGCTTGCGAACACGCAGGACGAACCCGGCGCACTCGTCGATCCGTTCGTCGGCACGTCGGGCACGAAGATCGGCGGTCCCATCGATACGTTCCCCGGCGCGGACGCGCCTTTCGGAATGGTTCAGTTCAGTCCGGATACGCCGACGCAGCCCGCCGGCGGCGGCTACGACTACAAAGACTCGTCCATTACCTGGTTCAGTCTCGATCATTTGAGCGGTCCCGGATGCGGCGTCTTCGGCGACTTCGGCGTGCTGCCGGTCGTCGGCGCGCAAGCCGATCCGGCCCACGTCAAGCAGCCGTTTTCGCATTCGGACGAGAGCGCATCGCCGGGATACTACGCGGTGACGCTGGGCCGCGAACGCATTCGCACGGAACTGACGGCCGGTTTGCGCAGCGGCATCGCGCGCTTTACTTTTCCTCCGTCCAAAGATGCGGAAATCCTGATCAACGCCGCGACCAGTGAGGCGGGCACCAACGACTCGGCGATCCGCATCGTTTCACCGACGCAAGTTGAGGGGTGGGTTACGAGCGGCCAGTTTTGCGGAATGCCGAACGTCTACACGGTCTACTTCGCCGCGCAATTCGATCGCCCGATGAGCCGGTCAGGCGTTTGGGGCGGCGGACACGGAACGCAGGACGGGGCATGGGGGCGCTTCGATGCGACGTCCCGGAATACGCTCGTTGCGCGTTTCGCGCTTTCGTGGGTGAATCAAGCCG
This sequence comes from Vulcanimicrobiota bacterium, assembly GCA_963714015.1. Taxonomy (GTDB): domain Bacteria; phylum Vulcanimicrobiota; class Vulcanimicrobiia; order Vulcanimicrobiales; family Vulcanimicrobiaceae; genus DASRDE01. Next base: position 764,454 of record OY970223.1, read on the forward strand.
GCGCATGGGCGAATCTGCGCGCCGGAGTATCCGACTTCGATTCGCAGCGCCGGCAAACAGCGCAATCTTTGGAACGCGTACTTGGGGCGCGTGCGCATAACCGGAGGAACCGCCGCCGGCGAGCGCACGTTTTATACCGCGCTTTATCATTCACTGCTGCATCCGAACGTTTTCAGCGACGCCGATGGCAAGTACCGGGGGTTCGACGACGCAGTGCACAGCGCGCGCCCGGGACATTTGGAGTATGCGAATTTCTCCGGCTGGGACATCTACCGCACCGAGATGCCGCTCGTGGCGCTGATTGCGCCGCGCGAGGCCGGCGACATGATGCAATCGCTCCTGGACGAGCAGCAGCAGGGCGGCTGGCTTCCCAAATGGCCGGTCGCGAACGCGTACAGCGGCGTGATGGGCGGCGATCCTGCGCAGACCATCTTGGCCGAATCCTATGCATTCGGTGCGCGCGGCTTCGATCCGCACGCTGCGCTGCGCGCGATGATCAAGAATGCAACCGACGATTCCTCGCCGCCGGGCCAAGGCTGGTATCGTCCGCGCCCTGCCGCCGGCGAGTATACGTCGCGCGGTTACGTGGTCAATACGCATACGACCAACGTCTCGCCCGTTCCGAACGGCGCATCGTTGACGTTGGAGTACTCGGCGGCCGACTTTTCCGTGGCGCAGTTCGCCAAGTCGATCGGAAACATGTCCGTTTACCGCGCTTTCATGGCTCGATCGCAACGCTGGCGCGACGTCTTCGACACGCAGCTCCGGATTAATGGCGCCGCGCGGCGTATCCGGCGCTTTCATGCACACGCCGATTACCTCGAACGGGCAAAGCGGATTTCAGGAAGGCAACACTTATCAGTACACGTGGATGGTGCCTCAGGATCTCTCGGGCCTAATCTATGGCCTCGGCGGACGCGATGCGGCGGTCGCCCGGCTCGACGCGTATTTCACGCAGCTGAACGGCGGTGAAGACAAGCCGTATGCGTGGCTCGGCAACGAGCCGAGTTTGGGCGATCCTTGGGTGTATTGGAGCGCCGGAGCTCCTTCCAAGGGCGAGCGCGTTCTGCGCGACGCGCTCTCGACACTTTACGCAGACACCCCGGACGGCATCCCCGGAAACGACGACCTGGGAACGATGAGTGCGTGGTACGTCTGGTGCGCGATGGGACTGTACCCGCAAAATCCGTCGGTGCCGTTTTTCGATCTGGGCGCACCGATGTTTACCTCGATCCGCATTTCCGTTCCCGGAGGCGCGCAAATTGCGATCGACGCGCCCGCCGCCGGAGATCGCGGCGAGTACGTGCAAAGCGTCACCGTAAACCGCAAGCCGCAGTCCGCATCGTGGGTTCCGTTTGCATACAAGCGCGCGCTGCATATCGCATTCGCTTTAGGCGATTCCCCCACAGCTTGGGGCACCGCCGTCAAGGACGCGCCGCCGTCGTTCCCCGCGACGATGCCGCGCTTTCCGCCGTCGACCGGGGCGCAGTTCGCCTCGGGCGACCGCAGCATTGACCTCGTGCCGGGCGGTGACGGCAAGCTCGAAGTCACGCTTACGGATACCGACCGCGCGCATCCGTCCACCGTCTCGTGGCGCGCCGAGCTGCCGCGCGGGCTAACCGCTGCGCCCGCATCCGGTACCGCGCCGGCGAATTCGACGCTGCACATCGTGCTTCACGCAAGCTCGGATATTGCGCCGCACTACTATCCCGTGACGATCGCGGCTCACGCCTCCAACGGCGCGATCGTGGTTCCTTGGAGCGCCGTGGCGATGGCGGCGCCGCAGAGCACCGTGATCCCCCTCGCTTACGTCGCGAATTTCTCGGACAATACCGTCGATGCTTTCGACCCGCAAACCGGGGCGATCGTTCGCACTATTGCGGTCGGCAGTAATCCCGGCGACGTCGCGCTCACGCCGGACGCTTTCCGGCTGCTCGTGCCGAATCAAGGCTCCAACGATCTTACGGTAATCGACACGGTGACCGGCAGAACCATCGCAACGATCAAGACCGGCAAGGTTCCCGCAAGCGTTCGCATCGCCCCTAACGGCGCGACGGCATGGGTCACTGATTACGGCGACAACGCCGTTCAAGCAATCGATCTCAAGAAGATGCGCGCCGGCCCGCTGATTGCGGTGGGACGTAATCCCCAGCAGCTGGCGTTTTCTCCGGACGGATCGATGTTGTACGTGGTCGATCAGGGCGACAACGAAGTAACGCCGATCGACGTGCGCTCGCGCTCGCTGCTCGATCCGGTTGCGGTCGGCGCACGACCGCTTGGGATCGTCATCTCCAAGGACGGAAGCAAGGCCTACGTCAGCAATTCCGGCGATGCCACCGTAACGCCGATCGACCTGCGCAGCCGGTCGCCGCAGACACCGATCTCCGTCGGAGTCGAACCTCAGGGCATGGCGCTCGACGCGACCGGTTCAAAACTTTACGTTGCAGATTCGGGGTCCGATACGGTCAGCGTCGTGGACACCACGCGCGGCGTGAGAACGTCGGTCGTACGCGCGGGCCTGAATCCGCAGACCGTTTCCATTTCAGCGGACGGCGCGGACCTGTTCGTCACGGCGATGTCCGACAACGCTTGCGTAAAGATTTCGATCGCCGATCCCGCATCGCGAACGAGCATTCTTGTCGGAAACGTACCATTAGCGCTCGCCCTCCCCTAAGATTCCTTGCGCGCTCAGGCGAAGTACCACGTATGCGGATGATTCGATTTTTGGCGGCAGCGGCACTCGCGGCAAGTGCGGTGCTGTTGACGCCTGCGGCCGGGTATTCGCAACAAACCGGTTCCGGCCAGACCTGTGGTGAGAGCAACTTCACGTCCGACGGCGTGACGTGGCGCGTGATCTTTGCAAAGAACGGCGCCGTGCAGCAGTATCTGCTCGCGAGCAGCTCGCACAATCAAGAACACGATCATGATGCGCTGCTCGCCGCTCAAGCGAAGTATGGGCCCGAAGCTATCGACGCCCCGCCGGTCCGCATCATCAGCTTCAAGTCCGGTGACGGCGGAATGATGATTCCGGACAAAGCGGTCGACAGCTGCGGCCGGATCACCCACTTTCACTAGTCCGCGGGGTGTGAGGCGGACTTTTCCGAGCTAATTCGTTTGCGCGGGAAAAGATCGCGTCGAACATCGGTACCGTCAGCTTGCCGGTATTCGTGTTCTGCCGGCTGGGATGAAACGAAGCGACGAGCGTGATGTTACGGTCGCCTTTGCGGGCACAAATTTCCACGCCGTGACCAAACTGCGGCCGCTCCGGATCGATCGCAAAGCCGCTCGCCTTGAGCCCGTCGATTGCCGCTTTGGTTCCGATGGCCCCCAGGCCGACGATAACGCGAACCCGATCGAGTACCCGGATCTCATCGACCAAATATTGAAAGCAGCGGCGCAGTTCTTCCGGAGTCGGTTTGTTTTGCGGCGGTGCACAACGCAGCGCCGCCGTGATAACGCAATCGCGCAGCTCGTAATCCGTCGTCGCGATGAACGGCGGAAGCGTGAGTGGACAGACCGGCGCGATGCAGCGCCGGGTATAAAAAGTCGCCCGAAGCGTCGCCCGTGAACGGGCGGCCGGTGCGGTTACTCCCATGCGCGCCCGGTGCGAGTCCGACGAGCATGATTCGCGCTTGCGGATCGCCGAACGCCGGAACGGGTTTTCCCCAATACTCCCAATCGCGATACGCGCGCTTTTTCTCTGCGGCTACCTGACGACAGTACGCGCGCAGTTCCGGACACCGCGTGCATCGCACGACGCTGCGCTGAATCAAGTCGAAAGCGGTCGTCATTGGTAGTATCTGCTCTTTTCGGAAACGGCAGCCGCACGGGATCAGGTGCGGTACCGGTCATTCTATGTTACAACAGAGGTACTCGCCTTCCAGAGGTCCCGCCTTGGCGGTTCGAGACTTCCCATCGACGGAACACATACGGCGCGAAGCGTTGCTGGCGCGATACGGGCGCGTGCACCCTCGCATTCTGGAGCTCGTCGCACCCGCGGGATACGGAAAGAGTACTTTTGCCCGTCAGGTAACCGAAGGTTTGCCGACGGCCGTGTGTGATTGCTCGGGCGTCACCGATCTCAAAGAGTTAGCCCGGCACCTTCTACGTTCTTTCGCAGAGCTGTGGCCCGACAAGACGTCGTTCTTAATTCAGTGCGAAGTACAGAGTGCGCACGGCCTCTCCGTCGCAGCCGACCTCGCGCTTCAGGCGTGGCGCCAGGAGTGCGCGCCGCACGCCTTTATCATCGAGAATGCGGAAATGCTTTCCCACATCGACGGAGCGCGCGGCTTCTTCTCGAAGATGCTCGCGACGTCTCCGATTCCGCGAACCCTGATCCTGTGCAGTCGGCAGCGCCTTCCGGTGCGATTCGGCAGATTTGCGTCCGGAAGTGAATTGCTCAGCCTTGGCAGTCTCGACCTCGCCTTCACTGCGCAAGAGTGCGCCCGCGTTTTTTCCGCACATACATTGCCCACAGAGACGCTCGATCGGCTTTTTGACTTCAGCCGCGGCTGGCCAATGCTCGTTGCGCTATTCGAGGGCTTTGCCCGTGACGGAACGCTCGAACCCTTGCTGCGCCGCTTGGAGACCGTGCCTCTTGAACGCGTGCAACGGCACGTCATCGACGAGGCGTATTCGCGTCTGCCGCCGCTTATAAAAGAGGCCCTCATCGTTATCGCGCTCGTGCCCGAGACGACTACAACGGACCTTGGAACCGTAATGGGAGACGAAGCGAGCCGGTATGTGTGCGATTATGTACATTCTTCACCATTTGTGACGCTCCATGGAGGAAAGTTTGCGTTGCATCCGCTTATCGAGGCGATGCTTCGCGAACGATTCTCCAGCCGCCGCGCCGGGCTTCTGGCGAACCTAGCACGGCGGCATGAGGACGAACGCACTGTGGTGCGCGCGGCGGAACTTCATCTGGCTAACGGCGATCAGGAATCTGCCGCTCGAAACCTCGATGCGATACCTTGGCTCGAACAGCCTGCGCCTTCGCTGCGAATTGCTCGAATCATCGGGTCGCTGGATCGAAGCGTGCTGATGAAATTCCCGCAGTTGTGGGGGATATCCGTAGCGTATAGCCGCTTTTCGATCGATCCGATGACGGCCGTCGGCGAGGCGCGCGAGATATTGGCAAAGCTCGGGGAATCCTCGCCGCCGTCCGAACGCATGCACGTCATTCGTCCGTTGGCGGGCTATCTTAGCCGGCTTGGCATGCATGATGAAGCCTATCGGATGATTTGCGAGCTGGAACACGCGCTTGAGGTCCCTCGAACGCCGCAAAGCGTCAACGAAGCAGCCGTGCTATACATTCGAATGATGATTGCGGGCAGGCTCGGGCGTTTGAATGAATCTTTGGAACTTGCCGAACGTGCGCGGCTGCTGTTGCTGCGGCACGATGGGACTGCGGCAATTTACTTGACCGAGCAGGCCTCAGAAGTCATGCGCCCGTTGGGACGCCGCGAACAAGAGCGAGCGATGCTTGATGCGGCGATCCAGCGATCGCTGGACGGCCACTACGCCGTGAATGCCGCCTTAGCCCTGGCGGAGGCATCGTTTGGCGCCTTTCTTGCCGGCGAGGACGTGTTGTTCGAAGGATATGTGCGGGCGCTCAACGAGCAGGTCGAAGCGGATGCGGTTCGGGGGCTCTGGTACTATGCCGCGGTTGCAAGAGGCGAACGAAACCTTCCTCCTCTCGGTTCGGAGCTGCCCAAGTGGATTGCGTGCGCGCATATCGTGGCCGCTGCGGCAGCCGAAGATCCGCAAGACGCGCTCACTCACGCTACAGCGGCCCGCGAAGCTGCAATCCGGTATTCATCGCCTTTCGTGCAGGTTATCGCAACGCTTGTCTACGGTGAGGTATGCCGGGGCCCGCGATCCGTTCATGCCGCGGCGGCATTCGAGTTAGCGCAATCCCTCGAGTCGCCTTCGCTGCATGAATCTTTGCAGGCGTATATTGCGGGCGACGAAGATATCGGAATGCTCGCGCCTCTGATTCGGCGTTTTAGACGGCCATTGCCCAAGCGTGCGCGGTCGTGTCACCTGCTCGTGCTCTCGGGAGAGGTTATTGTCGACTCCGATCGCATCGCGCTCTCGGATCGCAAAATGGAAGTACTCACCGTCCTTGCGGTATCGCGCCACGGTATGTCGCGCGAGTCTATTCTGGAACGAGTATGGCCGGCTCTCCCGGGAGCGGCTGCGCTCAACGCCTTCAATCTATGCATCCACCAGTTGCGAAGGATCCTGGGAGAAGAAGCGATTCTCCTCGTGCGGGACCGCTATAGGCTTGGGGACAACGTGCGCGTCGATATTCGCCAGATCGAAGAGTTTCTCCCAGCCGTCGATATGCGTGCCGACCTGAGCGTCAGTCAGTTGGCGGTGCTCGAGCGTTTCCACGCGCAGATCCAACAGCCGTTTCCTGAGCGTTACGAATCGTGGGTATGGTTTGGCGAGACCGAACGGCGTATTGAAGAGTTGCGCTGCGACGTTGTGGCAAAGCTGGCGGATGCGGCGCTGCGCCGGTGTGACTTCCCGAAGGCGCTTGCGCTGGCGCGCGATATTCTCGAACACGATCCGTGCGACGAGCCGGCCAGAGAGATTGCTATCCGCGCGTACGTCGCCTCCGGCGATCAGGCGGCCGCCTTCCGAGAGTATCGCCGCTATCGAAACGTTCTTATGGAGGAGCTCGGCGCGGCGCCCGCCCTGGTGCTCGAGACCCTTCTCCTCCCGCTCGATCCTGCAAAGCAGTTGGAAAGTATCGTGCGATAGGCTCGGCTTCACTAGCAATAGGAGGCATTCGGTCATGATTACAGTTCTTCGAAGCTGCGTGCTTGGCGCGCTCCTTCTCGCCTCCGCGTGCGGAGGAAGCTCCGGCGTGGCGGGTACGCCCGTGGTGACTGCCGCGGCCGGTCCGAATTTCAATTCGACCTTTGGAGGCTTTATGGAAATAACCGGCGGCAATCCGCCGGCTTCCATCACGTTGATCGGCACCGGCATCGGCAGCGATTCCACCGGTGCCAGCCATGCAACGTTTACGCAAACCGTCGTCTTTGCGACGACCCCCAATCAAATCAATAACGGGAAGTTCGCCTTCAATTACGCCGACGGTTCGACGCTGGCCGGAACCTACTCGGGCACGGCGACGCCGCCGGACAGTCACGGGAACACGCAGGGCAGCGGTTCGTTCGCCGTTACTACCGGGTCAGGGCGGTTTTCCAAGGCCGCGGGAAACACGGGGACGTGGACCGTGACCGCTCAGATTGCCCCGCAAGGTTCGAATCCTGCGGGCACAATCAGTGTGAACTTCGTAGGCACGCTGACCCTATGATTCTGTTCGTCGGCGCGACGGGTCAGCTCGGCGAAATCATCGCGCGCAAGCTTCTTTATCGCGTAGAGAAGGTGCGAGCGTTAGTCCGCGAAGGCTCGGATTATCATTGGATCCGCGAATCCGGCGGTGAATGCGCGATTGGCGACCTCAAGGATCGTGCATCGGTCTTCGGTGCATTCGATCGCATCGATCGTGTCGTTACAACTGCCAATTCCGTACGGCGGCGCGCGCCGGATACGATCGAGAGCGTGGACATCCAGGGAACCTGCAATCTCATCGACGCAGCAGCACGCGGTGGCGTCGAACGGTTTTTGTACGTATCGGCGTATGGCGCCGCGCTCGACAGCCCCTCACCGCTGCTTTCGGCAAAAGCGTACATCGAGGCGTACTTACGCAATTCGCAGGTGCCTTACACGATCGTGCGGCCGAATCTGTTCATGGACGTGTGGGCGGAGAACGTCGTCGGTAAACCCGCGCGCGAGGGAAAAGGCGTTTGGTTTGCAGGCGATGGTCAGCGTCGTCACGCCATGGTCGCGTGCGCGGACGTCGCGGAGATCGCGGTCCGGGCGCTGTTTGACGACGACGCCCGGTGCAGCACCTTACAGATTGGCGGGCCGGCGGCCGTTTCGTGGAATGACGTTGTGAACGCCTACGAACGCGCACTCGGACATCCAATCGAGCGAGCTGCGCAGCCCGATCCGATGCCCGAGACAATGCTGCAGTTACTGCGTTCGCTCGACCAATTCGACTCGACGATCGACATGAGCGCTATCATTGCGCGGTACGGTATAACGCTCATGACGATCGATCGGTTTGCGCTTATGTAGATGTGCAAACGTGTTTTCGTGACCGCGCGCTTTATGGAACTATGGTAAAGTAGCCTCGTTGCACGCTTAATGGAGCGGCCCATGTTGCAATCGTATTCCCAAGGACGTCCGTTTCGTTCATGATGCCAAATGTCATGAAATGCAGATAACCTGTACTGTCGGATGCGATGCCCACGGAGTGAGGCAACTCATTTATCTCAAACGATATCAATCGACTTCCGTCAAGAACGGAATATCCGCTGACGAACTGGTGTACTTGGTACGTATAAACATAGACGGCACTGGCGACCGGATCATAGGCTATCCTTCCCCCGTTAAGGGTTCCCCCATCCAATGATAACGAAGATGAAATGCTGGCGCCGGTTAACGAAAAGACAGAGATTGCCCCGCCAAGTTCGTTACCAGTGTAGTCGACGATATAGAGGTTGTTGAGGCCATACGCGATGCCGGCCGGCGAAGTGAGGTCTTGAAATGAGTTTGGTGGTGTTACATCGTCGCCTTCGGGATCATATTCCTTCACCCCATTGGAACCCAAGGCCCCGTAGAAGCGGTCGTTTGCTGCGACATACTGGAGATCGGAAAATCCCGATCCCGGAGTAAACGAACCAGTAAGTGTTTGGGCGTTGCCGTTCAGGTCCCAAGCAAAAACCCCTTGCGGGTTGGAACAGTTGCTGTAGATGTAGTTGTTTGTCGAATCGAATGTCGTAGCGTAGCACTCTCCCGACCCCGGAAACGAGTTCGTAGTCGTTATGACATTGCCGTCCTGATCTGTAACGGCCATTCCGCTCATGCTCTCCGGAAAAACGAAGGCCGCCTTTGTAGCGATTGCCAGCGATGCTCCGGTCGTGGCTCCGCTCGGCAAGGGCGTCGGCCCCGTTGTCACGCAATGTTGTGATGAACCCGACACGGACTCCGCCGCGCCGTCCGGCATCGCCGAAATGGCGCTGACGGCAAACGTATTGTTTCCCGTGGGCACGACCTGCAAGGCTGAGCCGCCGTCTTGAGACATTGACACAGGTGGTACGAAGCCAGGGGCCACAATCACGTTACCGTACATATCCTCAGCGTTGGCGACGATTTGCTGCGGCAGCGTCCCGACAAGAACGTTGACGGGTTGTCCATAAACGTTCTCGGTTTCTGCGTAATTCGGGTTCGTGGGCACAAAGTTGAGGCCGATTTGCGTGCAGATACCGTCGATGGTCGCGCCGATCGTGTTGAGCACATTTGGTTGAATGCCTTGGCTGAGCTGCGTTTGGCCAAGCACGTTGCCTTGACCGTCAGGCTCGTCGAACGTCTTAATGAGAAACGTGTCGGTGCCCAGCGGCGCGTCGATGTTCACCGTGGAGAACCCGCCGTTGGCCGGCTTATTCGTCACTTGCGCCAATTGCTGGTCATTATTGACGTCTATCGAAACGCTTAGCGCGGACGGGGAAACGAAATCCCGATGACGCAGTCCTTTAGCCGCTGTTTTCGACGGCCAGTGCATCGTGAAGACGGCCTGACCGATTGGGACGGACGGTTTCGTAACGAAGTTTCCAGGGATGGCCGTGCTACCGTGTCCGCCGCAACCGGCTAGGGCGATCGCCAGAGAGACGGCAACGGCGCCGAAACGGATCTTGCGATGTGCGTTGCCGTTCATTGTATATTCCCCTGTGTGATCGTGACGCCCGCTGCGACGGTTGCCGTGCGTCCGTTAGCGTCGGAGATCGTTACCGTGCACGCCCCCGGACTGACCGCCTGCAGAAGGAAAAAGTACGTAGATAGGTTCAGCGGCTGGGAGGGTTGTCCAAGCGCCACTGACTGGGTGCTGCCGGTGCAGTCGAGATTGAACGAAAAGCCGCCGGTATAGTTGCGCTCGACCGCGTAAAAGTATGCCTGCTGGCCAACCGCCGTGAACGCAACGGTCAGTTTGTTGAGCGCGAGCCCCCCGGGCACGCCCGCGTCCGCCGACGCAATCTGATAGAGCCCGAGGTCGTTTGGCGGTTGCGAGACCGGCGTGGGGCCCGCAGAGCCGCCTACACCGCAGCCGGCGATCAGCGACACTCCAGCCGCCAGAAAAATGGATTGAAGACCTTTCATGACAGAACTCCCTGCAAATAGAAGGTGCCATGATTGTCGAGCGCCAGACTTTCCGCTAACTTTCCAACCTTACCGCATCCCCGGAAAACCGAGGCGCGCAAGCGCAGCGTAGGCTACGACGCCCACGGCAGTGGAGAGGTTGATGCTGCGCACGGTGCCGGGGCGCTGCGGAATGCGCAAGGCTCGCTGAGGATTCGCGTCGAGCAAGGCTTGCGGCAACCCCTTCGTTTCCTTGCCGAAAACGAGCACGTCGCCCATTGCGAACTCCGCATCGGCGTAGCAATTCGACGCGCGGGTTGAGAGGAACCAGCGGTTCATGCCGGCGGTTCGTTCGAGAAACTCGTCGACCGAAGGATGTATAACCACGCCCAAATGCTTCCAGTAATCCAATCCGGCGCGCTTGAGGCGGCGATCGTCGATGGTGAATCCCATGGGTTCGATCAGGTGCAGGCGGCACCCGGTTGCCGCGCACAAACGAGCGACGTTTCCGGTGTTCGGCGGAATCTCCGGTTCGATCAGCGCGACGTGCAGCGGCACACTCGCTCCAAGATCCCCAAAGACGCGATCGGCCGGCTGCGTCATGCGTTGACGATCGGCAGAAAGTCGATGCCCACCGGGGCGATAGCGTAAGCAACGCCGTCGTTGCGAATCCACAGTTGCTCGAGCGCCGCTCGAGGATAGACGACGCGCACGTGCGGCGCAGCCGGATCGTTCACCGCACAGTCGCCGTTCGCCGTAAAGCCGCAGAGCACCGCGAGATGACCCTGCGAATGCTCGATCGGAGCACCCGGCAATTCGCCCTCGCGCCACCCGTACGAGATCGGCAGCGGCATGCCGAGTTCGATCAGGCGCTGGGCGTGATCCAAATTGCGCAAATACACGACGTGGGCGCGCAAGCCGAGTTCACCGCTGAACGCGGTACTGAAGGCCCAATTCCCGGTGCCGTTGTACGCGCGGTCGAAGATCTTCGTCGCCGTACTGGGCACGTCGCCGTCTAACCCGTGGTACGCATTGACCATCGAAAGCGAAGCCGCGCTGCACCAGCCGCGTTCGCCCTCGACGGCGTATTGCGATCGCGCCGGCACGTCCAATATCCGGGCATCGCCGATGTACGGCAACGACGCCGAATTATGGACCGGAGAAGCAAAGGCGACCGACTTGAAATCGACTCCCGGCGCTCGCACTTCGAGTCCGTCGAACGGATGCATGGACCGGATCACATCCACGTCGATCCGCACCTCGGGATGCTCGGGCGAAAACGATTGCCGTCCCTCCGGCGACCAATGGGCATACGTCATCCACGGCGACGCCGCAGAATGCGCGCGCATCAGCCGCACCGCGATCTCGCCCGAGTCCGAAAAGCTGTTCCAACTCAAAACGCCTTCGCGCGCCGGCTCGAACGTGAGCGTCGCAAAATCTTCAACGTCGGTTTTGAGTGCAAGCACGCAGTTCGTATTATCCCCTCAATCGGACTTTATTGACGGGTTGGTTTGGGAGGCCGGCTCCCGGCTGCGGGGCGCGCTCGGACTTTTTCGCGTAAGACAGGATGTCGATTTCAAAACTTCGTTCACGCGAAAAAGCCGCGCGAACAGGAAATTCACACGATGTGAATTACGGAGTGGCGACATGCAGCCGGGAGCCGGCCTCCCAAACCAACCCGTCAATAAAATCAGATCCGCCACTCCCAGCAATTCCACATGTCGGCGACGAAGGCCGCGGGTTTGTAGTTTTGAAGGTCGGTGTTCTTGGCGGTGTACGCGTTTTCCCAATAGAGAAACATCGCGGGCACGTCGGCATGGATGCGCTCTTCTTCGCGCTGATAGAGCGCTTTGCGCGCGGCGTGGTCGAAGGTGCGAAGAGCGGCGTCGGAGGTTTGGTCGACGACGGGATCGCGCAGCCACGACGTGTTCGCGCCATGCGGCGGAATGTAGCGGCTGTCCCCAAAGCCCCGAGTTGTCCGGGTCCGGAGCGTTCGTGTCGACGGACCATTCCAGATCGTAGCTGGCCCGTGTAGAGCGGACCGTCTTGCGCGAAGAGCAGGTTCACGGGATAGTTGCGGATCGCGAGATCGATGCCGAGCGGACGTAGATCGCTTTGGATCTGCACTTCCGCTTGCGCGTTCGGCTGATTGTTCGTGCCGGTAGAAATCGTCAGGTGCATCGCCAGCGGGCCTTTGTGCAGCACGCCGTCGCTGCCCATCGTCCAGCCGGCTTGCGCAAGCAGCGCTTTCGCGTGCGCCGGATCGTAGCGGTACGGCGGGATTGTCGGCGCCGCCCAGGACTGCGGAAAGACGTCGCTCACGGCAAGCTGATTGACGCCATGGTAGACGGTGTCGTTGATGCGCTTCCAATCGACGCCTTCGGCGATGGCCAAGCGCACGCGGAAGGCCGCTCAGCTGCGGGCGGCTCATGTTGATCCCCAGGTGGCGCCAGTTCGCGACTAGCCGGTGCGTCACGGTAATTCCCGAAATGTTGCGAAAGCTGCGGAATGTGCACTTGATCGACGTCGCTGTATACGTCGATCTCGTGCGTCTGCAGTTGCGTGAACAGCGTGTTCGTGTCGGGAATGACTTTCCACAGCACTTCTTTGACTTTCGGCGCGCCGCGGAAATAGTAGCGGTTGGGCACGAAAGAAAGCCACGCGCCGTGATTCCATTCGCGCAGAACGTACGGGCCGCTGGAGACGGGATGCTGGTTGAAACTCGCGCGATTGATGTCGGGAAGGGCGGCGAGCAGATGCGCGGGCAGCGGGGGATAGCCGTTCCGCCCATTGAGAAAATGCCGAGGATCGTGGCGTTCGGTTGCTTGAGATGCACGATCACGGTCTGTGGATTCGGCGCGGATGCGGAGGCGATGTCGTCCCAGTTGGCGAGCGATTTCGTGTTGTTGCGCGGATTGAGCACGGCGTGGTACGTGAACATCCAATCGGCTGCAGTGAGCGGGGCACCGTCGGACCAGCGCGCGCCGGCGCGCAAATGAAACGTCAGCGTCTTGCCGTCTTTGCTGATGCCGCCGTTGGCGTAACTCGGCACCTGCGTCGCAAGATCCGGGATCAAATTCCCGTCCGCGTCGTAGCGAAGTAAGTAGCTGAAGAGCATCGCGTCCGCTTCGTCGGTCGCGGTCGTGTGGCCGAACATCGGATTCAAACTATCGGGTTCGTCCGGTTCGCCCAGCCGAAGGACGCCCGACTGCGTCCACGCATTGTGGCCCGCCGTTTGCGTGTTGACTGCGGGCCGCGCGCAACTTGAGAACAACAGGGCGCAGATCGCAATGGAAGCGGCGCGCAATAGCCGGATCATGCTAGCGCCGGCGCACCGCGCGGTGCGGTCTTCTCCAAACGTTGCGCGATTGCGTTCCACAACGCGCCCGGACCGTACCGCACGACGTCGTCGGCAGGAAGCGCCGTTTCGTCGCGTGCTCGCTCGATCTCCGTCGTGCGCCCCTCGTTCCGAGAGGCCGAACGTGTTGAGCGCGATTGCGGCCACGCGCGCCGGTTTGACCGTTGCGCAGAGCGCTTCGTACGTTCGAATCAGCTCGCGATAGGACAGCGTCGGCGTACCGAACGCCTCGATGCGGGCGCGTTTCGGATCTGCGACCAGAATCAGCGCGTCGGGCGCAGCAGCCGAAAAGCAGCGCCAGCGTTACGGGCGCATACGCCGGATGGTTGATGCTGCCTTGGCCTTCGACCAAGATGCAGTCGGGGTCGCGCGCCGCCGCTTCCAGCACGAGCTGTTCGGCTGCGCCGGTCTGCAAAGTCGGAGATGACGCGATCGACCGCAATGCCCCATCCGGCGATCATGATTCCGGTTTGTCCCGTGGGAACGAACTCTGCACGCGTCCCCGCATCCGTCGCCGCGCGCGCAAGTTCGAGCATGACGGTCATTTCCCGACGGCGCAGTCGTTTCCGACGGCAAGCACAACCGGCGGTCGAACGACGTAAACGCTTCCGGAAAACAGCGGAACGTCCGGCGGTTTGCGCACGTCCCAAATCGTTGCGCCGCTGGGAACGTGCCGCATTGCGCAAACTCGGCATCATCGGCCAGCATGTCATGCAGTCCGCTCACGATCTCCAGCCCTGCGCCAATGGCGGTAAGCACTTCGGCGCGCCAGTCGGGCGGAAGTCTTCCGCCCTTCGGCGCGGTTCCGATCAGCAGCGACGTCGGTGAAAAGGCAAAGCCTTCACGCACGCTCGCGACGATCGGTGCATCGGACTGAAGATACGGCAGCACGTCGCGGACGCGCTGTCCGGCAAGGGCCGGATCGACCACTGCAACGGTTGAGTCGCGGCTGTAACGGATGACGCCGTGCGCCGTTTTTGCATCGCCGGCGAAGCGCCCCGGCGCAAGAACCAGCATAGCGCCGCGATTCTAGGCAACGGCGAGTCTTCTCACGCACGCCCAGTCCCGGAGCATCGGGCAAAACGATCTTTCCGCGCTCGTACGCGATGCCGGTGAACGGATCGTCGCTTGGTGAGAAACGGCCCGTCGATGTCGGCCCAATCGACCAGCGGCGAAATGTGCGCCGCCGCCGTTGCGGAGATCTGCGACTCGACCATGCAGCCGAGCATGACTTTCATTCCGAGCGCGCGCGCCGTATGGATCATCGCGATCTGCGCCGCGAATGCCGCCCGTTTTCGTGAGTTTGACGTTCACGCCGTCGACGCAGCCGATGAGTTGCGGCAGATCGTCGGCCGTATGCAGCGAATCCTCGTCGGTGACGATCGGAATCGGGGACCGTTCGCGGACGTAGCGCAACTGCTCGGGATGGCCGGCGGGGACCGGCTGTTCGCAAAATTCGACGTCGAAGCGTTCCAATTCGCGCAGAAGCCGGACGGCTTCTTCGGCTGTCCAAGCCTTCATTGGCGTCGACCCGAATCGTTCCGGAGTATTTGCGAGCGGATGAGTTCGAGCGTCTCGACGTCGCGCGCACGCCCGATCCGAGTTTGACTTTCAAAATCGGATGGTCGCCGATCTCGACGAGCTTGCGCAGCGTATCATCCGGATCGCCGATGCCGATGGTGAACGACGTAACCGGCGTGCGTGACGGGATCCAGGCCGAACAGCCGGTAGAGCGGCTGTCCGCAGTCTTTGCCGATCGAGATCGTGAAGCGCGAAATCCAGGCCGCAGCGCGCGGCCGGCGGAATCTGCGGCGAGAGCAAAACGTCGAGCAGATAGGGATCGTCGCCCTGCGGCGGATGGGCGCGGAAATACGCAGGACGCTCTCGACGGACTCGCCATAGCGCTCGATGGGCGCCGATTCGCCCAGGCCTTCCAGGCCGCCCCAGTTGCGCGAAAAATAGCGGTGTGCGCGCACGATCTTCGCTCCGAACGGGCGATCGTGAACGGATGGACGAGCGGAAGTTCCAGCGCGGTCACCGAAAGCGCAAGCAAAGCCATGAGCCGGGCGTTCGGCGTTCGGCCGCCCGGCTCCGGCGAAGAGTGTCAGAGCGACGGCGCTACGCCGCTCTGCTTGCGAGGTTACCGTTTGTCGTCTTGCTGAGTAGAGGCTGATCTTCGAGGCGGTCCTCGTCATCGGTCAAGCGCAGATTCGGCGGTGCCGCGTTCATCGCGCGGCTCCCCGTCGGCGGTGTCCGCCAAGCGTGCGGCTGCCGTAATCGCTGGGGTGGCCGATCAGTTCGCGCTTATTCTTTTCGTCCATCTGCCTGCAGCGCGCAGAGTACCCATCCGCTGCTAGCGCGAAACGGGCGTGGCGACGCGATACGGCGTGCCGCGATGATCGTATCGGACGGCTTCTCCCAGCGTGCGCGCGGCTTCGCGTTCGGAGCCGCGGATGACGCGGCGTTCTTCGAGAGTGTCGTACCGGCGCGCGCGCGTTGTTCAATGCATCTTCCCGGCCGGGCGATTCCACCGCATGATCCAGTTCGTGCGCCAAGACCGAGCGCCGGCGATTGCGTTCCGCCTCGCGTCGTGCGCAAAGCACTTCCGGATCCCATGCAATCGTATCGGTATTCGGATCGAAACGATCGTCGCTACGATGATTGATCGTGAGATGAATCACCCGGCGCGAATGTTCGGCGCGGGCAAAGATGCGGCGCTCGCCCGGATCGCGGCAAAGGTACGATTTTGCAAGGCAGTAGTCTGCGCGAGCGGCGGCCGGGATCGAAATCGCCATGCGGCTCATTCACGAAAAATCCGGCGCTGTCAAGTCTTGACCGCGGTGGTAAGGTTGGAACGTCGACTGCGCATGGCGCGCAGCGCACCATAGGTGCTGGACCAACGAGAGAACCTAGGGAGCATCAGCTCCGGTAACGACAGTGCGGCTTGGCCTTCGCGGTTGCCGCTCTGGCGCCCGGGCCGCACCCACCTGCGAGAACGCAGGTTCAATACCTCGTGCGAAAGACGCTACGTGCGGTCGACGGCTTGCGAAAAGCGCGCCTCGCCACCGGCGAAGGGCGCTTTTCGCTTGCTCGGCGGTCTCGGCCCGTCCGTCCTGATCGATCGCCAGGTATCCTCGAAAGGCTCGTGTCAGCGCGGCTGACGATTCGACGGGCGTCTGCGAGTCGTGCCAGACCAGAACCATCTTTGCCAGCAGCGGCTCGGGTTCGAGCGCATCGTTCAGGCGCGCGAATTGGGGCGCGTACCGCAGCCACGCGGAGTCCGCTTCCTTCGAGACGCGTTTCATGTCGTGCGACCGATGCCGCAAAAGTCTCCGGCGCGTTTCGAACTGCGATGCGTGACGTTGTGCTTTTTTGCCAGCGATGTAGCCGCTCCGAGTTTTCCGAGCATCTCGGCTCCACGGCGCAGCCGTCTCGCAGCGAAAGCGGAGCGCTGACCAAAGGAGCGCCTATCGCCAGGGCCAGCGCAAGCGTCTGGTCGCATGCGCGCCGGCTCGCCTTCGAAAAACCCGCATCCGCAAATCGCCGCGACGTCGAGCCCCGAATCGACGGCCATCTTCTTTACCTGGGCGAGGTAGTCCGTATCGGTGCGCGGAAAATGCCGCACGTCAAAAACGACGCCGTCGACGGCCAACTCGTACGCGCAGAGATCGATCCATTCCAATTGCGTCAGCTCGCCGCTGCGCAAAAATACGTCGAATGCCGTACTCGAGCACGCCAGTTTCATCGGCGCGACCGTTTCGACCGCTTAATGGAAGGCCCTGCGCTTGTCTTGTGGGGCACGACACTAGAATGAACATCGCACTCGGAGCCGATCACGCCGGCTATCAAGTAAAAGAACGCATCGCCGGCGCGCTGCGCAGCGGCGGTCACGACATTGCAGATTATGGAACGTGCGATGAGACGCCGGTCGACTATCCGCAGTTCGGTTACGCCGTGGGAGAGGCCGTCGCGTCGGGGCAATGCCGAGCGCGGCATCTTGGTGTGCGGATCGAGTCTGGGTATCTCGATGGCAGCAAACAAAGTTCCCGGCGTGCGCTGCGCGGCCGTCTTCGAACCGCTGATCCCGAGCTGTCGCGCCGGCACAACGATGCAAACGTGCTCGCGCTCTCCGAACGCTTGACGGGCTGGGAAATGCTCGAGCGCATCGTGCAGGTTTTTCTAACGACTCCGTTCGACGGCGGACGGCATGCGTGGCGTGTGGAGCAACTTTTCGAATACGGCGACGCTCAACGCGAGCGCACGCTCAAAGCGCTCGAACGCGGTTCCGTTACGGACGCGCAGACCCCAGCCGAATTTCTCAAAGCCGGAGCATCGTAAAATGGAAATCCTCAGCGCCAGCCACATCGAAGCCCAAGACCCGGAAGTCTTTGCAGCAATTGAAAACGAGGATCGCCGGCAGCGCGAAAACCTGGAGTTGATCGCGTCCGAAAACTATGCGAGCAAAGCCGTTCGCGAAGCAATGGGCTGCGTGATGACCAACAAGTATGCGGAGGGCTATCCCGGAAAACGGTATTACGGCGGCTGCGAGTACGTCGACGTTGCGGAGAATCTCGCGATCGAGCGGCTGAAGAAGATCTTCAAGGCCGATCACGCCAACGTTCAGGCGCACGCCGGCGCGCAGGCAAACATGGCGGTGTTCATGGCCGTTCTGCAGCCGGGCGATACTGTTCTCGGGATGTCGCTCGCGCACGGCGGCCACCTCACGCACGGAACCAAGGTGAGCTTCAGCGGCAAGCTCTACAACGCGCTGGCCTACGGCGTGCGCAAAGATACCGAGCTGATCGATTTCGATGAAGTGCGCTCGCTCGCGCGCGAGCACAAACCCAAGATGATCATCGCCGGTGCGAGCGCGTATCCGCGTACCATGGACTACGCGCCGTTCCGCGAGATCGCGGACGAAATCGGCGCGGTGTTCATGGTCGACATGGCGCACATCGCGGGACTCGTGGCCGTAGACTTGCATCCTTCACCCGTCCCGTTTGCCGACTTCGTGACGTCGACGACGCACAAGACGCTGCGCGGTCCGCGGGGCGGTCTGGTGCTTTGCACGGAAAAATGGGCGCAGCCGCTCGACAAATCGGTGTTCCCCGGCATTCAAGGCGGCCCGTTCATGCACATGATCGCCGCTAAGGCCGTTGCTTTCGGCGAAGCGCTCAAGCCGGCATTCAAAACCTATCAGCAACGCGTCGTTCGACAACGCGAAAGTCATGGCGAACGAGTTCGTGCGCAACGGCCTGCGGCTCGTGGCCGGCGGAACGGACACGCATTTGATGCTCGTCGACGTTTCGGTGAAAGGCCTTACCGGAAAAGCAACCGAGGCGTATTTGGACGAAATCGGCATCACGGTCAACAAGAACGCGATTCCGTACGATTCGCAAAAGCCGATGGTCGCGAGCGGCATCCGCATCGGAACGCCCGCCATCACGACGCGCGGTTTCGGTGAAGACGAATGTCGCGAAGTTGCGCGGATCATGTGCGACGGGCTTGACGACATCGGGTCGCGCGCAAAAATCGAATCGCTGCGTTCCCGCGTGCACGAACTGACTTCGCCGCTACGACGTTCCTTAGTTATTTCAAGGCCGCGTTCGCCGCGTGGACGAGGTCCGTGAGATGGGCAGCCGTGACTTGGTCGTGATGCCGGCGCATCGCTCGGGCGGCGTCGCTCGCGATGCGCTGGAGTTCGGCGCGGGCTAGCGAAACGGCGTCGCCGGGCGTTCCCTTTGCCGGTTTGTTCGCAAGATCGCCGAGTTTCTGCACGACGCCGAGTCTGCAGGTTGCGGCGGACCAGCGGAATCGTGCCGTTGCCGAGATCTTCGTAAATCGCCGAGTGCAGCCAGTTGAACAGATCCTGCATCGACATCGTGGGCGCCGTCGCCAACGACCGGGTTTTCATCGATACGCGCGAGCACCAGCGGCATGAACAGGTAGTCCACGGTCCGCAGCTGTTCGCCGATTGATGCGCTCGATAAGCGGAAAGTCGTGGCGTGCCGGCGGATCGTACGCCCATTTGGGCAGATTGCCGTAGCCTTCCCAGCCGGTGTATCCGTAAGCCGGCCCATTCCGAGTAGGACAAGTGCTGCAGAATCCGCGGCGGCACGGGGAACGCGTTCGCGCTGAACAGGTACTGGTTCAGAATCGCGAATGCGCGCCGTTCCTCCGCGAGCGGCACGGGAACGACCGGCGGCTGCGGCGCCGGGGTCACCGCGATGCGCGCGTGAGAGGTACTGGCCGCCGAAATAATGCGCCGGCACGGTCGCGCAATTCATGTAACCATAAGAACAGGTTGCTGAAGGCGTTCGTCTCTTGCTCGTAACTGTTTCCCGGTTCGCGGCCAGAGATCGTTCAGGAATCCAACCTCCGCGCGGTCCATCTTCATCTGCATCTCGACACCAGCCCAGCGGATCGTTCGTAAGCATTCCAGTCTCCACGCGAGGATCGGCGGAATGGCCGTTCTCCAGTTCTCGCCGTCTTCGTCCGAAGCGTAGCGCGTCCAAGGGTTAGACCACGCCGCAGCCCAGCGCCGCAGCGTCGGCAAGCTCTTCTTCGGGCGTCTTTGCATCGGGAATGTACGCGTAGCCGTAATTGAATCGCGTAGTAGTCGTACGGGCCGATCGTCGTTTGGAAATATTCGCCGTTCGGCGTTCCGCGCGGCCACAAGTTCAGCGGCGCGTACTCCATGACGGATGACGTGACGCCGTGTTCGCGCGTGAACGACTCGCTTTGCAATTGCGGCCGCCGTGTAGGCTTCGTGCCCGATGAAGTTGTGCTGCAACCCTTGATTGTGGCCCATCTCGTGAACGAGCGCGGCGAAGATCGAATCGTGAACGAATTTGGCCGGTACCGGGATCCGTGTTATGGCCGTAGCGCGCCGGATCGACGACGTATTTCCAGGACGTAGTACGGCTCGATGCCTTCGACCGCCGAAACGATCACGCCGGTGCGGATCTCTTCACCGGTGCGCGGATCGAAAAGCGTTTGCGAGTCGGCGCCGAAGGCCGGGGTCGCTTCATTCAGCCAGCGAATGACGTTGTAGCGGTAATCGTCCGGGTCGAAGTTCGGATCCTGCGGCTGCGGCTGCACTTTGATCGCATCGAGAATGCCGATCTTCGCATACGCTTTGTTCCATTCCAAACATGCGTCGGTTATGGCTTGACGGTACTGCGGCGGAATCGTGTCGCTCAGCGTAATGACCATGGGATGTCGAGCGCGCGACGGATGCCCGGGATCGGCCGGATCGAAGTTCCAGCGCACGATGTAGCGCATTAGACGCGTATCGCGCCGGTCGTTCGAGAAATCCACATAGATGTCGTCGTAGATGCCTACGCGATCGTCCGCCAGGCGCGGGCGGTAATCGTCGCTGGGCAACTGCACGAAGTTGTAGACGACCTTGATGCGAAGATGACGCGCGTCGGGAGCGGTATCGATGACGTGTTTGGCGTCGGTCGACCATGTCTGCGCCATGGTGATGACGTCGTTGATCGGGAAAGCTTTTACCTGGTCGACGTACGAGAGATCCGAATCCAAATGGTATTGCAGAATCCGCGGGAAGGCCTTCGTCGACGATGTTTTTCAGATCCAGCTGGTCGCTCATCAGCGCGGACGTGATGTCGAAGACGATGTTGCCGCTCGTCGCGTCCTGCGCGGCGATATCGCCGATGCCTTCGACGGAATCGGGGAAATTGCCGACGTTGGCCAGTTCGTTCGACGGACTGCCGGGCGCCTGCGCATACCAGTTGGGCCAAAGAATCGACGACTTGATCGCCGCGCCGCTCGAAGCGCACCAGTTCGGTCGGAAGATAATCCGTATCGCCCCACCATACCGGCCCTTGCCCAGGCCGTTGCCCGGAACGATCGTCTCCATGTAATCCTTGTCGAGCTGGTTCGGCGCAAGTTCCAAATACGTTTTGCCGTCTTTCTGCCAGATCGTGAACAGCCCGTGCTTGGCTTGCGCGCCCGCGGTGAACGTTGCGTACGCTTCGGGTCCGGCTGCGCGCGCCGCGGCAGGAGCGAAGATGGTGATGCCGCAGCCGCAAACCGCGGCCGCGATGATACGGATTTTCATGCAACAGGCTTCGGTTGGAGCGAGCCCAAACTCTCTTGGCCAAACGCCATGGCACCGAGCAGAGAGTCCCCTTTTGCACGTCGTGGAGCATCCGGCCGTCGCCGATCGGCTCGCCCGGCTGCGCGACCGCGAAACCCCCACGCCCGTTTTTCGGAAGCTCCTCGAAGAGTTCGGAGCGTTTCTCGCCTACGAAGCGACACGCGATCTGCCGCTCGACGCGCGAGAGCGTGATGACGCCGCTAACGCAAACGCTCGGCAGACGCATCGCGACCCGGCCCGTCGCGGCGCCGATTTTGCGCGCCGGGCTTGGGTTGCTGCCCGGATTCTTGCAGGTTATCGATGATGCAGTCGTCGCGCATTTGGGATTTTATCGCGATCCTGAGACGCTGCAGCCGGTCCCGTACTACGCGAACGTCCCGGACGATCTCTCGGCGCGGCACGTGTTCGTGCTGGATCCGATGCTCGCAACGGGTAATTCCGGCGCTGCGGCGCTCGAAGCGCTTCGCATCGCGCGGCGCGGCGGACGTGACGTTCATCAGTGTCATTGCCGCCCCCGAAGGCGATTCGCGCAATCCACGAGGCGCATCCGTCCGTAACGATCGTCACGGGACGCGCTCGACGAACGCTTGAACGATCACGGCTACATCGTACCGGGGTTGGGAGACGCCGGAGATCGGATGTTCGGAAGCACCAGCTCGGTTCCGGTTGCGGTGCGCCCCAGGCCGTAGGCGGGGGGCATAGCGAAGGCCTTTCCCATGCGGCCCGGATGGGATGAATACTTTATGCAGATCGCTCGCACCGTCGCAACGCGCGCCACGTGCCCGCGCGCTTCGGTCGGCTGCGTGCTCGTTCGCGAGCATCGAATACTGACGACGGGATATAACGGCTCGCCGCGCGGCGCCGCACATTGCACCGAGGTCGGATGCACGCTCGAGCAACGGCCATTGCGTTCGCGCCACTCATGCCGAAGCCAATGCCGTCGTCCAAGGGGCGCTTCACGGCGTCAATCTCTCGGATTCGATCGCATACTGCACGCACCAACCGTGCGTGCATTGCTCGAAGCTGCTCATCAGCGCGGGCGTGCGCAAAATCGTCTACGACGTTGCCTATCCGGATCCCGTCGCGCAGGAGCTGCTCGCCGAGGCCGGCGTCGCGCAAGTGCAGTTTTCGGGGATGGAAGTCCGAGTCTGATGACTCCGTCGCTGTATCTTGTATCTGGCGGCGTTTGTCATCGCGGGCGTCGCCTCGTGTCTGCTCACGCCGTTCGTCGCCAAACTGGCCCATCACGTGGGCATGATCGACGAAGTCGGCGAGCGCCGAATGCACGACGTTCCCAAACCTCGCATCGGCGGCATAGCCGTATTCTTCGGCTTCGCGTTTGCGCTTTTCGCGGTACTAGGGGTCGCACTCAGCCACGTGCACGGCTTTTTCCCGGTCGACCAGCACGAGAGCCGCATGCAGCAACTGCGGGATCAGCTCGAAGGCGCCCATAACCTCGTGGGTCTGCTCTTCGGCGGAATGCTGATTTTGGGCGTAGGCTTGTGGGACGACATCATGGGGATGCGGCCGCGCTACAAGTTTACGGCGCAGATCGTCGTAGCCGGAATCTCGATCGTCTACGGGTTCGTGATCACGGATTTTCTCAATCCCGTCACGCATCAGTACGTCGACTTTCCGCTCTGGCTGAGCATTCCGCTAACGCTGCTGTGGTATCTCGGAATGATGAATGCGATCAACTTCATCGACGGGCTCGACGGATTGCTCTCCGGATTCACCGCCATCTCATGCATCTTTCTCTTCGCCATCGCGATGACGAAAGGAAATCCGGTCGTCGCGCTCATCGTGATTACGCTCGCGGGCGCGGCACTTGGATTTTTGCCGTATAACTTCAATCCGGCGCGGATCATTCTGGGCGACACCGGCTCTTTGTTCATCGGCTATGCGTTCGCAACCGTTGCGATCATCGGCACTTCCAAGACGGCAATCGCGGTCGGTTTGGTCGCGCCCCTCGTCGTGCTGGCGCTGCCTATTGTCGACACCGCGGCCGCGATCTACCGCCGCGCCCGATCGGGCCGCAAGATCACCGAAGCGGATCGCGGGCATTTCCACCACCAGCTGATCTTCCGCTACGGCCTGAACGTTCGCCAAGCGGTGCTGTTGATTTATGCGATCTGCATCGTGCTCGGTGCGGTCGCGCTGCTGCTGGCAGGCGGCTTTCACGGATTTCTCCGCACGGCGGCGATCGGATGAGCCGGCCGCTGCGCGTAATGTCCGTGTTCGGAACGCGGCCGGACACAATCAAGATGGCGCCCGTCGTGCAGGCGCTGCAGAACCACGCGCAGATCGAATGCATCGTTTGCGTGACCGCGCAGCACCGGCAGATGCTCGACGACCTGCTCGATCTCTTCGAGATTCGTCCGCACTTCGATCTCGACATCATGACGCCGGATCAGACGCTGACCGACATCACCACGCGCGTGCTGATCGGTATGGAAGGCGTGCTCAAATCCGCGCTGCCCGACGTCGTCCTCGTGCACGGCGACACGACGACGAGCACGGCGGCGGCACTTGCCGCGTTCTATCAGCAGATTCCCGTCGGTCACGTCGAGGCGGGGCTGCGCACCAGCGATCCGTGGGTGCCGTTTCCCGAAGAGATGAACCGCCGTTTGACCGGAACGATCGCTTCCTACCATTTTTCGCCGACGGAACTCGCTCGCGAGCATTTGTTGCGCGAAAACGTTCCGGCCGAATCGGTGATCGTGACCGGCAATACCGTAATCGACGCTTTTTTGGCAACGGCAAAGCGGCGCGACCTGGGCAAACCGCCCGGCTGGGAGCGTCTGGATACGGGACGCCCGATCATCCTTGTGACGGCGCACCGGCGCGAGAATCACGCGCATATGCGCGAAATGTGCGAAGCGATGCGCGACATCGTGCACTTGCCCGCAGCTCCGCAGATTCTCTGGCCGGTGCACCCTTCACCGCGCGTGCGTCCCGTCGCGTATGCCGTTTTGGGCACGGAACCGGCCGTTATGCTGGACGATCCGCTGGACTACGCGCAGATGGTCGCGGCAGTGCGAGAGTGCACGTTCGTGCTCACCGACAGCGGCGGCATACAAGAAGAAGCACCCGTGCCTAGGCAAGCCCGTGCTCGTCATGCGCGAGGAGACCGAGCGGCCCGAAGGCGTGGAGGCCGGCACGCTGGAGCTTGTCGGACACGAGCGTGCGCGGATCGTTTCCGCTGCTGCTCAGCTGCTCTCGAACCAAAGCAAATACGAGCGAATGTCGCGCGCGGTAAATCCATACGGCGACGGTCAAGCCTCCGAGCGCATAGCGGAGTGGCTGCTGGCGCGGCTGCGAGCCGGTACCTATCCTCAGCCGTTCCGAACCGAACTTGCCGGATGAAGCCCAGCGGCGCCTGGTCGATGGCCGCGGCCGGCGCTACGTTTGCGGGCAGCGTGATCGTCGGGCTTGCTCTGAGCTTATGGCTGGGCGGCCGCGAACATCAGCAGTACATACTCGCCGGGCTCTTCGCGGGAATTGCGGTCGGCGGTTACTCCGCGTATCGTTTGGTCGCGTCCGCGCTCACCAACACCCGCTAGCCGACTGCCGTGGCCGACGAGGAGGAAAGCCTCTCTACCCGCCGTAGTTACAGCCCCGCCGAAGCAGCGGCCGACCTCGCTTTCTATAATAAACTGAAGAAAAGGGCGAGTCTCGGCACCCTCGCCGTCTTGACTCTTCCGGTTCTGCTCCTTGCGGTTGGGAGCCCGTGGCTTGGTCTGAGCCTGGCTTGCGGCGGAATCGCCGGCCTACTCAACGCGCTGCTCTCGATGCACGGGAACGAACGCCTTTTGGAGCGCCGCAGCGTTGCAGCGTTCGTCTTAAGTAGTTTCGTGCGAATCGGCCTCTTCGGTATAGTGCCCGTGGTGCTGACGGTCGAAAAACCGTCACTTTGGACGCTAGGTTGCTACTTCGTCGGGTTTTTTACACCACTCGCAGTCTCGGGAATACTGGTTCATCGGCGCGACCGCCGAGGCGGCTAAATGGGGCATTTGAGTGCACGAGAAAATAGGCGAACACTACACGTGGCAGTGGCCCGTGCTGGGCACGGTGCACTCCGACACGATCGTGACGACGTGGATCGTCATGCTCATTTCGCTTGTTTTCTTCGCTTGGATTGGCGCGAGCTATCGTAGCGCGCGGGTCAGCAAGCGCCAGACCGTCGTCGAAGGCGTCATCAACTATATCGCCGACTTGGCCGCAGGCGTCCTGGGCGAGCAAGGCGAGCCCTTCGTGCCTTTTTTCATCGCGCTCTTTCTTTTCATTTTCCTGTTGAACCAATTCGGATTCTTGCCGCTCAAAGCGTTCGGACTCCCGTTCGGAGGCTCGCCTACGGCGGATCTGAACACGACGCTCGCGTACGCGCTCATGGTTTTCGTCCTCATTCAGGCTGTGGGCATCCGCAAGTACGGCATCGGTTTTTACAAGCACCTCGCGAAGCCGTTTTGGGTTCTGACGCCGATCAATCTGCTCGAAGAGCTGGCGCGTCCTGCAACGCTGGCAGCCCGGCTTTTCTTCAACATTTTCGTCGGTGAGCTGCTGTTCATCATCATTGCGTCAATCATCACTGCGAAGGTCATGATCGGTCCGGTCAACCTCTCGCTCGCAGTGACGATCGTGCCGTTTTTCATTCAATTTTTCAACTTTTTCGTCGGCACGATTCAAGCGTTTTTGTTCACCCTGCTCGCAATCGTCTATCTCTCGTTAGCGGTTGCGGAAGAACACTGATAGTACGGAAAGGGTACGAAGTTGAGTTCTGAAGCGTTAATTGCAGCCTTCACCTTGCTGGCGTTCGGCATCATCATTTCGGGCGTCGCAATGGGGTCGGCGATCGGCGACGGCAACGTTGCGTCCAAAGCGGTGGAGTCCATCGCCCGTCAGCCGGAGGCTCGCCCGAATATCCTGACCTTCATGTTCCTCGGCGTGGGCGTGCTCGAAGCGTTCCCGATTATTGCGCTGGGGCTCGCGTTCTACGTCCTTTTGGTCGTGGCGCAGGTTCCAACGCTCATTACGCACGTCTTGGCCGGCGGCGCGCACTAAGAGCACGAGCGCGCATGTTTCTTCAGCCGGACGGGACGTTTTTCGTACAACTGATCAACTTCGCGATCTTCTTCGCGTTGTTGAACGTCGTGTTCATTCGTCCCGTCGGCCGAGCGATTCGGCAGCGGCGTGATTACATCAACAGCGTCACGAACGACTACGACCGCTATCAGGCCGAAGCGGCTTCGTGCCGCAGCGAAGCCGAGGCGATTCGCGCCGCAGCGCGTCGCGAGGCCGGGGAGATGCTCTCGAAGATCCGCGCACAGGTTTCCAACGAGTCTGCGGAAATGGCCGCCGGTTTCAACCGGCAGGCTTCGGAGATCGCGGACGATGCGCACCGCGCGGTAGCCGTCGAGCTCGAGAATGCGCGTACGCGACTTTCTTCGGATGCGGCCGAGCTTGCCGGAATGATCGTTGCGCGAACCGTCACGGAGCTCGCCCGGTGAACTACGAATCCGTTGCGCTTTACAGCCAGGTCGCGTCGGCCGCGTTGTTCGTCCTGGCCATGATCTGGATTTGGGTGAAGTTCATCCAGCCTGCGGTTCTAAGTGCGCAGCAGAATCAAAATGCCGCGCTCGCCGAGGCCGAGCGCCACCGCGATGAAGCCAAGCGCGTACTGGACTCGCTGCAAGGCGAGATCGACAGCGCCAAGCAAGACGCCGCGGCGATCAAGAGGCGCGTCGAGGCGTTGGCTGCGGCCGAACGCGAAAATGCCTTGCGCGAAGCCCGCGAATTCGGCGAAAGAACGCTCCGCAACGCCCGCGAGGAGCTGCCGCGCAGCCGCGCCGCGGCTCGCGAACAGCTGCGGGAAGAGCTCGCCTCGCGGGCGCTGGGGCTCGCCCGCGTCGCAGGCGCAGCAGCGCGTCGACGGCGGCGTGAACGCACAACTCGTCGGCTCGTTCCTTGCAAATCTCGAACGCGGCGGGCGTAACTAGTGCCAAATGAAAGGCTCGCGCGCCGGTACGCGCTCGCCGTCTTTCAGCTCGCGAGCGAGGCGAACGTAGTTGACGTCGTCGGCGCCGACCTGCGCACGATTTCCGAAGCGATTTACGAGGACGAGTCGACGAAGGGTTTCTTTCTTGCGCCGGTCATCGATCGCAAGGAAAAGGAGCGGGTGCTGAGCGCAGCTTTCGGCGGCAAAGCGCACGACATTACGCTGCACACGCTGCTGCTCCTCGTGCGCAAGCGTCGCGAGGCGCTGCTGCGCGAGGTGGTTGCACAATACGCGCAGTTGCAGCTCCAGGCGCGCGGCGCCGAGCAGCTCGTGGTAACCACCGCCAGGGAACTGCCCCCTGCGGAGTCTTCGTCCATCGTCGGACGCCTCGAAAAGATTTACGGCAAGAAGTTCGAGGCGCGTCAGGTGGTCGATCCGTCGCTTATCGGCGGCTTGCGCGTGATGATGGGCGATCGCCGCATCGACGGCTCCGTCGACGGCCGCCTGGAAGAACTCTCTCGGACGCTGTTCGCCGGAAACTGATATGAACGCAACTGTAAAAGATCAACGAATCTCGATGCGCCCTGCGGAATGGGGGGCCCCATTTATGGGGGGCGCGGAGTCTGGAGCGGAGCGCCTTTTAAAATGATCAACGCAGACGAAATCGCCGGTATTCTCAAGCAGCAGATTGCGAACTTCAAGACCGAGATTCAAGAGGATCAGGTCGGTACGGTAATCGAGGTGGGCGCCAATTTGGCGCGCGTCTACGGCCTTCAGAGCGTTCGCGCATCGGAGCTCGTCGAGTTTGCGAACGGCGTGCAGGGCGTAGCGCTCAACCTGGAAGAGGACAACGTCGGCGTCGTCATCATGGGCGACGACGCGGAAATCAAAGAAGGCGATCACGTGCGCCGCACGGGACGCATCGCGTCGGTTCCGGTCGGCGAGGCCCTACTGGGACGCGTCGTCGATCCGCTGGGCATTCCGGTCGACGGCAAAGGCGCAATTCAAACGCGCAAATACCGCACCATTGAAAACGTTGCACCGACGGTCGTGCATCGTCAGCCGGTCAAACAGCCGCTCTTCACCGGTATCCGCGCAATCGACGCCCTCATCCCGATCGGCAAGGGCCAGCGCGAGCTGATCATCGGCGATCGCAGCACCGGCAAGACCGCGATCGCGATCGACGCCATCATCAATCAGAAGGGCAAGAACGTCTTCTGCATCTACGTGGCCATCGGTCAAAAGAACTCGACCGTAGCGGCGCTCGCCCAGGTTCTCGAGCAGAAGGGTGCGATGGAATACACGACCATCGTCGCCGTCGGTCCGTCCGAAGCCGCCGCGCTTCGATGGATCGCTCCGTTCGCCGGCGCCGCGATGGGCGAGGAGCTCATGTATGGCGGCAAAGACGTGCTCATCATTTACGACGATCTGACCAAGCACGCGCAGTCGTACCGCGAAATGTCGCTGCTGCTTCGCCGTCCGCCGGGCCGTGAAGCCTATCCGGGCGACGTATTCTTCCTGCATTCGCGTTTGTTGGAACGGTCTGCAAAGCTGTCCGACGACCTCGGCGGCGGATCGATGACGGCGCTGCCGATCATCGAGACGCAAGCCGGCGACTTCTCCGCGTATATTCCTACGAACGTCATCTCGATCACCGACGGACAAATCTATCTGACGCCGTCGCTCTTCTTCCAGGGCATCCGTCCTGCGGTCGACGTCGGGCTCTCGGTCTCACGCGTCGGAGGTTCGGCGCAGACCAAGGCGATGAAGAGTGTGGCGGGACAACTAAAACTCGAACTCGCGCAGTATCGCGACCTCGCCGCGTTCGCCAAGCTGGCGAGTGACTTGGACAAAGCCACGCAGATGCAGCTGATGCGCGGCGAGAAGCTGACCGAGCTTCTCAAGCAGCCGCAGTACCAGCCGATGGCCAACGAAGATCAGGTCGCAATTCTCTACGGCGCCACCAAGGGCTTCGTGAACGACGTCGAGACGCCGCGTCTTCAAAACTGGGCGCGCGGTTTTCTGGCGTTTCTGCACGACAAGTACGCGGATGTTCCGCAAGCAATCGCGCAGAGCGGCCAGCTTCCCGACGATGCGAAGAAGAAGCTCGAAGCGGCACTGACGGAGTTCAATAAGACCTTCTAATGCCGAGCGTACGCGACTTACGCGATCGGATTCGATCGCTGAAGAACACGCAGCAGATCACCAAAGCGATGAAGCAAGTCGCCGCGGCGAAGATCCGCCGGGCGGAGCTTGCCCAAAAACAGGCGCGCCCCTACGCCGATACACTGGGCCAGATGCTGCGCGATTTGATTGCGAACGTCGGCACCGTGGATCATCCGTTTATGCGTGCAGGGCGCGCCGGAGCGCCGTCGGGCGTGATCCTCATGACTGCGGACAAGGGCCTTGCAGGCGCGTTCAATTCGAACGTAATTCGCGCGGCCGAGCTTTACCGCAACGAACATGGCGATGCGCAGTTCTACACCGTCGGCATCAAGGCGCGCAATGCCGTCCGGCGCCTGGGCATGCCCGATCGCCCCACATGGCTGCTGAACGCGCCCTCGAAGCTTCAAACCGCGCGCCAGGTGGCGCAGCGCGTCAGCGGAGACTTCATCGACGGAAAGATTTCCGACGTCACCTTGGTTTCGTCCAAACTGATCTCGATGATGTCGCAAAAGCCCGAGACGCGCCGTTTGATCCCGGTCGTCGCGAACGACGTAAAGAGCGGCAGGGGTGAGAGCGCGGGGCCGCGCGGAGCGGTCGAGTTCGCGCCCTCGCCTGAGTTCGTGCTCTCGCGGCTTCTTCCGAAGTATCTCGAGTTCACGATCTTTTCGGCAATGCTCGAGACGGACGCCGCGTTCTACGCGGCGCAGCTTCTTGCGATGAACAACGCGACGGACAACGCGGGCAAGCTGATCGACGAACTGACCATTCAAATGAACAACGCTCGCCAAGCCGCTATCACCAAAGAACTGCTCGAGATCGTCGGCGGCGCAGAAGCTTTAACCGGCTCGTAAAAACCAACGCAAGGAACAAAGGAACGCAGCAACACATGGCTACCGCAACTGGCAAAGTCGTTCAAGTACTAGGAAACGTCGTCGACGTAGAGTTTACGGCGCAGTCGCTGCCGAACATCAACGATGCGCTCACGGTGCGGGTGAACGAAGATCACGCGTCGTCCAACGGACACGCACTGAGCGCGCAAGCCGGCATCGAGCTCGGCGGCACGGCGATGCAGACGCGCGACGTCGTGCTGGAAGTGCAGGACGAGCTGGGCAACAACCAAGTGCGGTGTTTGGCGCTGGCGTCGACCGATGGTTTGATGCGCGGCGCAGCCGTCACCGCCACCGGCAGCCCGATCAAAGTTCCGGTCGGCGAAGGCACGCTCGGACGCATCTTCAACGTTCTGGGCAAAGCGATCGACTCGGACGAACCGGTCACAGCCGCTGCGGAGTGGCCGATTCACCGGCCGGCTCCCGACGTCAAATCGCAGGACCCTACGCCGAAAATCTTCGAGACCGGCATCAAGGTCATCGATTTGATGGCGCCCTACACGCGCGGCGGGAAAGTGGGACTCTTCGGCGGTGCGGGCGTCGGCAAAACCGTTCTCATTCAAGAACTGATCCGCAACATCGCGTACGTTCACAAGGGCTTCTCCGTGTTCACCGGCGTGGGCGAGCGCACGCGTGAAGGCAACGACTTGTGGCTCGAAATGAAAGAGTCCGGCGTTCTTGCGAACACGACGCTGGTCTTCGGTCAAATGGACGAACCGCCGGGCGTGCGTTTCCGCGTTGCGCAGACCGGTGTGACGATGGCCGAGTATTTCCGCGACGAGCTCGGCGCCGACGTGCTGCTCTTCATGGACAACATCTTCCGCTATCTGCAGGCCGGCTCCGAGGTCTCGGCGCTCATGGGGCGTATGCCGTCAGCGGTGGGCTATCAGCCGACGCTTTCGACCGACATGGGTTCGCTCGAAGAGCGCATCACCTCGACGCACAAAGGATCGATCACGTCGGTGCAGGCCGTATACGTTCCGGCCGACGACTACACGGATCCCGCCGTCGCAGTGACGTTCGCGCATTTGGATGCTACGACGGCACTCTCGCGGCCCATCTCGGAGCTTGGCATCTATCCCGCCGTCGATCCGCTTGCGTCCAGCTCGCGCATCCTCGATCCGCAGATCATCGGCGAAGAGCATTACGCAGTCGCGCGCGGCGTGCAGGAGACGCTCCAGCGTTACAAAGACCTTCAGGACATCATCGCGATTCTTGGCGTCGAAGAGCTCTCGGAAGACGACAAAACGGTCGTCGGACGCGCGCGGCGCATGCAGCGCATGTTCTCGCAGCCATTCTTCGTCGCCGAACAGTTTACGGGAACGCCGGGCAAATACGTCAAGCTCACCGACACGATTGCGGCCTTCAAGGAAATCCTGGAAGGCAAGGTCGACAATCTTCCCGAGCAAGCGTTCTTCTACGCCGGCGGAATCGACGACGTCAAGGCAGCAGCGGAACGCCTGGGAGCTGCCGTCTAACCGTGCCTGCGACCATTCCCTTTAAGCTCATCACGCCCACGACTGTGGTTTTTCAAGGCGATGCGGAGCTCGTGATTGCGACGACGACCGAAGGTGAAGAAGGCATTCTTGCACACCACGCGCCGTTTTTGAGCGCGCTGAAACCGGGCGTTCTTCGAGCAAGCATCGCCGAAGGCGGCGGTACGCGTCGTATGGAGCTTGCGACGAGCGAAGGGTTCATGCAAGCGCTGCCGGACGGCGTGACGGTACTGGTCGACAACGCGCTGACGTTCGAAGAGGTCGACGTCGCTGCGGCGCGCGCAGAGTTGGCCGAGGCGACGGAGCGTCAGAGGTCCGCAGCCGACCGCCATGTGTTTGAACGCGAACAAGCGATCATCGATTTTGCGAACGCCAAATTGCGCTTAACCGGACACCATTAACCTTACGGCGAAACAGCCGGCAGTGGCTCGTTCTACCGGATGGAGTGTGCTTGCGGCTAAAGCCCTGGAAGTGGGCTTTTTGGCATTGGCGTCGCGCGCGATGGAGAACGGGCGTCCGGCGCTTGCGACGAAACGCTTGGTGCCCGAGCCGATTGTCGTTCCGAAAGAACCCGTTCCGGCCGAACCGCCGCCGGCGCCTCAGCCTGACGAAGCGGTAGATTTTCTGCAGGCCTTCGCCGATCCGGACGCTAGCGTCGCCACGGCGCGCGACGAGCACGGCGAGGTCTCGGTCGCATTTCTCTCCGATGGACGCGTGCGCCTTACCGATGCCGAAAACCGGCGCTTTGCGGGCATGCTCCAAGACGACAAAGCCGATCTTCTCGAGATTGGTACCGGAACGTGGAGCACGGTCTATCTTCGCCGTTCGCCCGACGGTACGACGCAGCTCGAACTGCACGGCGGACCTTACGACGCGCGCGTATTGACCTGCGAGCCCGCACCGCGATGACGACATTGGATCGCTTGGAGACCACGTTGCGGGTACGCGGAGGCGCCGCGCTCGAGGGATCGATTCCGACGCAGGGGGCAAAGAACGCCGCGTTGCCGATCATGGCGGCGTCGCTGCTGGCCAAAGGCAAAGTAACGCTCCATCGCGTTCCGCATATCACCGACGTTTCGGTCATGTGGTCGTTGCTGACCGCGCTCGGCGCGCGGCTTCGCCAGGAAGGCGACGGCACCGTGACGATCGATGCAAGCAACGTCGCCTCGCATCGCGCGCCATATACACTGGTGCGAAAACTCAACGCCAGTTTCGACATCGTCGGCCCGCTTCTCGGGCGCTTCGGGCGCGCCGAAGTCCCGCTTCCCGGCGGGTGCATTTTGGGAACGCGCGCTACCGACATGCACGAGCAGGCCTTTATTGCTCTTGGCTGCGATGTGAAAAATGCTCACGGCTATCTGATCGCAACCGCCAAAAAGAAGCACCTGGAAGGCGCCAACGTCGAATTTCGCATGCCCAGCGTCGGCGCGACCAAGAACGCGATGCTTGCGGCAGTACTCGCCGAAGGCACGACGTCGCTGAGCAACGTCGCGATGGAACCGGAAGTCACCGATCTCGCGGACTTCCTCATCGCTATGGGTGCAAAGATTCGCGGCGCCGGATCGGACACAATCGTCATTGAGGGCGTCAAGGAATTGAACGGCGTCGAGTACGAGATCATTCCGGATCGCTTGGTTGCCGGAACATTGCTGCTTTGCGGAGCTGCAACGCGCGGGGACGTTACCGTCAAGCAGTGCCGCCCCGATCATCTGCACGCGCTCGCGCTCAAGCTGCAGGAGTGCGGAGCGCAGCTGACTTCGGGCGACGACTGGATGCGCGTGCGCGCCGAACGCATCACCGGCGGCACGGAAATTCTCACAGCGCCGTTCCCCGGTTTTCCGACCGATCTTCAGCCGCAAATGGTCTCGTTCTTGTGCACCGCGCCGGGCACGAGCATCGTTGAAGAGTCGATCTTCAACGCCCGCTTCTCGTACGTGAACGAGCTGGCTCGCATGGGCGCCGACGTGCGGGTATCGATGGAAAGTAATACGGCGGTCGTGAGAGGCGGAATGCCGCTTTCCGGCGCACCAGTGGAAGCGCCGGATATTCGCGCCGGCGCCGCCCTCGTCGTTGCGGGCCTCGCCGCGCAGGGCGATACGGAGATCATCGGCCTGGAGTACATCGACCGAGGGCACGAGCGGTTGGAGGAGATGCTCTCCGCGCTCGGGGGGCAAGTGCAACGGGCCAGCGGCATTACACCGCTTGTGGAACCCAACGGGATTTTCGAAACGAGCGCGTATCCTACGACCCGGGCTCGGGCCGCAGACAATTCATAAATCGGCGGCGCCCTCGGGGAGACGACGGCTAAGCTCGTATCTCCAGGCGCCATGAGGAAATGGGGGTCCCGCGCTTTAGCGTGGGGGGCGCGGTCGCCGAGGACTAATCTTGGCGGCGCCCTCGGGGAGACGACGGCTAAGCTCGTATCTCCAGGCGCCATGAGGAAATGGGGGCCCCGCGCTTTAGCGTGGGGGCGCGGTCGCTGAAGATGCTGATCTTGGCGGCGCCCTCGGGGAGACGACGGCTAAACTCGTATCTCCAGGCGCCATGAGGAAATGGGGGCCCCGCGCTTTAGCGTGGGGGGCGCGGTCGCTGAAGATGCTGATCTTGGCGGCGCCCTCGGGGAGACGACGGCTAAACTCGTATCTCCAGGCGCCATGAGGAAATGGGGGCCCCGCGCTTTAGCGTGGGGGGCGCGGTCGCCGAAGATGCTGATCTTGGCGGCGCCCTCGGGGAGACGACGGCTAAACTCGTATCTCCAGGCGCCATGAGGAAATGGGGGCCCCGCGCTTTAGCGTGGGGGGCGCGGAGCCTAGGGCGCAGCGCCTTTTGAAGTAGGAGATATGGTGGACATCGGGATCGATCTGGGCACGGCGAACGTGCTGGTGCACGTCAAAGGGAAGGGCATCGTTTTGCGCGAGCCTTCCGTCGTTGCCAAAGACATGAACAACGGCCGGACTCTCGCGGTGGGCGAGGAAGCGCGCCAAATGCTCGGCAAAACGCCGGCCCACATTCAAGCGATCCGTCCGCTGCGCGACGGCGTCATCGCCGATTTCGAAGTCACCGAAGCGATGCTGAGCTACTTCATCAAGAAGGTCATGCGCGATCGCTCGTGGCTCTCGTCGCTGTTCAAGCCGAAACCGAATGTCGTCATTTGCGTTCCGGCGGAGATCACGAGCGTGGAAGAGCGCGCGGTCAAGGATGCTGCCAAACTCGCCGGAGCCAAGCACGTCGAGATCATCGAAGAGCCGATGGCCGCGGCGATCGGCGCCGGGCTTCCGATCGACGGACCGTCGGGAAGCATGGTCGTCGACATCGGCGGCGGCACGACCGACGTCGCCGTCATTTCACTCGGCGGTATCGTCGTCTCGCAATCGCTGCGCGTTGCGGGGAACAAACTCGACGAGGCGATCATCCGCTATATTCGTCGCGTCTACAACTTGATGATCGGCGAACGGACGTCCGAGGAGATCAAAATCAAGATCGGCTCGGCATACCGGCTTGAATCGGAGCTGGCCATGGAGATTCGGGGCCGCGATTTGATCAACGGCCTGCCCAAAACGGTGAAGATCACGAGCGAAGAGATTCGGGAAGCACTCTCAGAGCCGGTCGGCGCGATCGTCGAAGCGGTTAAAGCCGTGCTCGAAAAGACGCCGCCCGAACTGGCCGCCGACATCATCGATCGCGGAGTCATTCTCACCGGCGGCGGCGCGCTGCTTCGCGGCCTCGACAAGCTGCTAGCCGAAGTTTGCGGTATTCCGGTTATCATCGCGGACGATCCGCTTTCATGCGTCGCGCTGGGTACCGGAATGCGGGTTCGCATTTAAGTATCAGCACAATGGGCACGCGATCGTCGCTGCTCAGGATGATCGGAGTGCTGCCGCGAAGGTAAGCGGCATGACCGGTGCTCCGAGAATCGCTGCGGTCGCAACTGCCGTACCGCCTTACATATTAGAGCAAGATGACATCGCCCGCCGGGTGAAGGCGCAGTTCAGCAACAGCGCGGTCGTGCAGCGGCTGTTGCCGGTGTTCGTCAATACGGGAATCGATCGCCGGTATTCGTGCGTGCCGATCGAGTGGTATTACGACTCGCACGGCTGGTCCGACCGCAACAGCATCTATCTGAAGTCTGCGGTCGACCTCTTGGAGCAGGCGACGGGCGAAGCGCTCCAGCAAGCCGGAAAGCGCGTGGAAGACGTCGACGCGATCGTCGTCGTAT
Organism: Vulcanimicrobiota bacterium; assembly: GCA_963714015.1. Taxonomy (GTDB): domain Bacteria; phylum Vulcanimicrobiota; class Vulcanimicrobiia; order Vulcanimicrobiales; family Vulcanimicrobiaceae; genus DASRDE01. Next base: position 800,909 of record OY970223.1, read on the forward strand.
CGACGACGGGAATCGCAACGCCGAGCCTTGACGCGCTGCTCGTGGAACGCCTGCCGTTCAAACGGACGGTGCGACGTTTGCCGATCTTCGGCTTGGGCTGTGCCGGCGGCGCGCTCGGCGTCGCTCGAGCGAGTGCGCTGGCTGCCGCCGAACCCGGTTCGACGGTGCTTCTGCTCGTTATCGAACTTTGTGCCCTCTCGTTCCGGCGGGACGACATTACCAAGAGCAACGTCGTCGCAACCGCGCTCTTCGGTGACGGCGCGGCGGCGATGGTCATATCCCATTCCGCCTCGGGTCCGGCAATTACGGCATCCGGCGAGTACCAATTTCCGCAGTCGCTCGACGTCATGGGTTGGGACGTTGCAGCGGACGGCCTGCGCGCGGTCTTCTCGCGCGACATTCCGCAATTGGTGCAAAGCGAACTGCGTCCGATCGTCGATGGCTTTCTATCATCACGCGGCATGACGCTGGATGACATCGATTGCGTGCTCTCGCATCCCGGCGGAACGAAAGTGATCGATGCGCTGGAAGACGCCTTCGGCATGGAGCGCGGAGCAATGGAAGATTCGCGGGTGGTGTTGCGCGAGTACGGCAACATGTCCGCCGTCACCGTCCTCTTCGTGCTGGCGCGCGCCCTCGATCGCGGCGCGCTGCACAACAGTGAGTGGCGCCGAGCGCTGCTCATGGCGATGGGGCCCGGGTTTACCGCGGGATTCGTTTTGCTTGAACGATGATCCCGGCACTTTGGATCGTGCTCGCGATCGTCGCCGTGCAGCGAATCGGGGAACTGGTCTACGCGTCCCGCAATGCAAAAAATCTTTTGGCGAACGGCGGCGTCGAAATCGCTCCGCAGCAGCACGGGTATTTCGTGACGTTGCACGCCGCGTGGATCCTGTGCCTGCTCGTTTTCGTTCCGGCATGGACGACGCCGAGCTGGCCGCTGCTCGCGTTTTTTTTCGCGCTGCAAGCCGCGCGGGTGTGGATTATCGCCACGCTCGGACGCTATTGGACGACGCGGATCGTCACCATGCCGAATGCGCCGCTCGTCCGCGAAGGCCCGTACCGCTGGGTGCGGCATCCGAACTACGTCGTAGTGACGCTGGAGATTGCATTGCTGCCGCTGGCGTTTCACCAGGCCGCGATAGCCGTGATCTTCAGCGCGCTCAACGCCGTGTTGATCGTATGGCGCGTGCGTGAAGAAGATCGCGCGCTGGAGGCACGGCGCAGCCGGACCGGGTAAAACCGTGCACGGTGCAGATCAGCAACGTTATTCATGCTGCTAAGGAGTCGCCGGCTCGTGTTGCGGAGGAGGTTGCGTCCGTCGTCTTCGCCGGTGGGCTCGTCATCTTTCCAACCGACACCGTCTACGGGATAGGCTGCGATCCGTTCGACTTGGGCGCAATCGGGCGTATTTACGGAGCGAAGGAGCGGCCACAGCATAAGCCGCTATCGCTGCATGTGGCCAGTTTGGGTGAGTTTATGGAATATGCCCGGGACCGGCGCGAAGTCGTCGCAACCGCGCGGCGCCTCATGCCCGGACCGGTGACGATAATTATCCCAAAGCCTGCGTTTATCAGTTCGGAGGTGACTTCGGGCCTGCCGACATTGGGATTTCGCGTCCCCGACGATCCGCTCTGCTGCGCGATCCTGGAGCGGTGCGGACCGCTGGCGGCAACCAGCGCGAACCTCAGCGGCGAGCGCGCCTACTACGGAGCGGGCGACTGGGAGAAGCTTCCCCCGGCCGACCTCTTCATCGAAAACGGGCCGACGCGGCACCAGCGCGACTCGACGGTTATCGATATGACGGGGCCGCAGCCGACTGTGCTGCGCGAAGGGGTTGTGTCCATAGAGCGGCTAACCGAGCTGTTCGGGACCATCGGTCATCACGAATGGGCGATTCGAAAGAGGAAATGAACCTACGTATACTGCTTGCGCTGTTTGCGGTCGTCGCGCTCACCGGGCAGGCCCCCGCGCCTAGAACTACGCCGCGAGGACTCCCCACGCCGGCTCCGGCACCCGGTTCGCAGGCATCCAAAGCGCCGCAGCCGCCGCTTGCGCCGGGAAGTGCTCCATCCGCACCGCGTTCCGCCTCGGCGCCCTCGCCCAAACCGGGGACCGGTTTTTCGTTCGAAGACTGGCACGTCTCCACCGCGCAGCTCGACGCCAATTGGCAGACCGGCGCGTTCAACACGCCGACGAGCATCGTGCTTACCCGCACGGGAAGCACCATTACGGCCGATCGCGCTACGGGAAACTTCAAAACGCATCAAGCAAACCTCACCGGCCACGTCGTCGTTCACGACACGAACGGCGTGCTGACCAATTTCGCGGGACAAACGGGCCCGCACGTTCCGGCAACGCTTACGTGCGACAACCTCGACATCGATGGAACGAAAAAGGCCTACGTCGCCACCGGTAACGTGCATTTCATTCAAGGAGGCAGTCAGGTGCGATCGCAGCGCGCCGTCATGGACGGCATCACGCACGAGATTCATTTGACGGGAAACGTGCAGCTGACGCAATGATCCGATCGACGATGGCCCTGCTGCTCGTCTCGGCTGCCGCCATACTGCCGAAGGGGCCGCCGCACCCGTTGCCGCCGCGTCCCTCGCCCGGAGCGCCCGAGTGGAATCTGAAGACGACGCAGATGAACTCGAACATGCTCACCGGAGTCTTCTCCGCGCCGGAACACGTGCTGCTGATGAGGGCCGACGGCTCGACGGTTAATGCAGATCGCGCGCTCGGAAACTACAAGCTGCACCAGGCTTCACTATACGGCCACGTCAACGTTCAGGATGCGGGCGGAACCTTCGGTCTGCGAAGCGCGTCGGCGGTTCAGGGACGCGGACCCGCAACGCTCACGTGCGACGAGCTCCATCTCGACGATGCGGCGCATACGTACGATGCAACCGGCAGCGTGCACTACGTACAGTCCGATACGACCATCGACGCCGACAAAGCGCATTTGAACGACCTCACCCATCAGCTGGATCTGAGCGGGAAGGTGCACGTCGTCCAAGGCGATCGCACCTTGGACGCAGACAAAGCGACGTACAATACGGAAACCGGTCAGGGTCAATCCGAAGGCGACGTAACGATTGTGATGCCGGCGCCGAGTCCGTCGATAGCGACGCCGAAACCGATCAATATCAAACAGCCGAAGATCCCGTAGCGAACCTCGCATGGAACCGAGCCTCTTCGAATCGGCATCCGAGGCGAGCGCGCCGCTGGCGGCGCGCATGCGCCCGCGCACGCTCGAGGAGTTCGTGGGTCAGCAGCACATCGTCGGTCCGGGACACGCACTTCGCCGTGCAATCGAAAACGACAACGTCCCCTCACTGATCCTCTGGGGTCCGCCGGGGACCGGAAAAACGACGCTGGCGGAGATCATCGCGCGCATGACCGGGGCGCATTTTGCGTCGATCTCGGCAGTGAGCGCAGGCGTTGCCGATTTGCGCAAAATCGTCGCCGAAGCGAAGCATCGGCGAACGCTCGGAAAACGCACGGTGCTCTTCATCGACGAAATCCACCGCTTCAACAAGGCGCAGCAGGACGCGGTCTTGCCCTACGTGGAGAACGGAACCGTCACGTTTATCGGGGCTACGACCGAGAATCCGTCGTTCGAAGTAAATTCGGCGCTGCTCTCCCGGTCGCGCGTGTTCGTTTTGAAAGCGCTGACCGACGAAGACGTCGGCGTCATCGTCGATCGTGCGCTCGCGGATCCGGATCGCGGCCTGGGCAAGCTCGGCGTCGACCTCGATCCGCAGGCACGATCGGCGCTGATCGCACTGGCGAATGGAGATGCGCGCAGCGCACTCGGAACGCTCGAATTCGCGGCAACCGCAGCGCCCGAAACGGACGGCCGGCGCGCCATCAGCGCACAACTCGTCGCCGATGCAATGCAGCGTCGCGCCGTTTCGTACGATAAGGGCGGAGATCAGCACTACGACGTCATCAGCGCGTTCATCAAGAGCATTCGCGGGAGCGATCCCGATGCGGCGATCTACTGGCTGGCGCGTATGCTCGACGCCGGCGAGGACCCATTATTCGTCGCTCGCCGCCTCGTCATTTTGTCCTCCGAAGACGTCGGACTGGCCGATTCGCGCGCGTTGTCCGTTGCAATCGCAGCACAGCAGGCGGTGCATTTCGTCGGCATGCCCGAGGGATTTTTTCCGCTGGCGCATGCAACGCTTTACCTTGCGACCGCGCCGAAGAGCAACAGCGTTGGACGCGCGTACGGCGCGGCAATGGAAGACGTGGAGGGTACACGCAACGAATCCGTGCCGCTGCACTTACGCAACGCGCCGACCGCGTTGATGAAGAACTTAGGATACGGTCGCGATTACGAGTACGCGCATGCAAGCGAGCGCTACAAGAGCGCGCAAGGGGACGTTCCGCCGCCGGAGCGCCTGCAGGCGTACTTGCCGGAGAACCTGCGGGATCGTGTTTACTACGAACCGGGCAGCCAAGGCGAAGAGTACCGCTTGACCGAGTGGATAAAAAAGAGGCGGTCCGAATGATCGAACCGCCTTATCCGTTGCTACTTCTCGGAGTTTTGTGCAATGGAGCTTCGCACAAACACATCCTAAAACCGCATACTGAGAATGACCTGGGACTTCACCCCGGGACGGTAACGTGAATCGGATCTATTTGGACAACGCGGCGACGACGAGCATACGCCCGGAAGTGCTCGAAGCGATGCTTCCGTTTTTTTCGGAGCGCGGATACAATCCCAGTTCCGTCCATGCCGAGGGCCGCGCCGCCCGAGCGGCACTCGACGAGGCGCGCGAACGCGTCGCGCGCTGCATCGGCGCCCGTTCCGAAGGAAATCGTTTTTACCGCCGGCGGTTCGGAGGCGGACAACTTGGCGCTGCTCGGAGTCGCGGGAGCCGCGCCTTCAGAGTCTCGATTCGTCAGTACCTCCATCGAGCATCATGCGGTTCTCCACGCGCTCGATGCGCTGCGGGATAGAGGCGCCGGCGTTGAGATTCTCCCGGTGGACTCGGAGGGCCGGCTCGACGCTTCGGTGTTCGAGCGCGCGCTTACGCCCGGCACGCGGCTGGCCTCCGTAATGTACGTGAACAACGAGCTGGGCACGGTAGCGCCCATCGCTCGTTTGGCCGCCGTCGCCCGCAAGCGAGGCGTGCTTTTTCACAGCGACGCCGTCCAGGCCGCGGCGTACCTGCCTATCGACGTCCGCGAGCTGGGGGTTGACCTGCTTTCGATAGCGGCGCACAAGTTCTACGGTCCCAAGGGCGTCGGGGTGCTCTACGTGCGCGACGGGACGCCGCTTGCGCCGATGCTCCGCGGGGGTTCCCAGGAGTACGGCCGGCGCGCGGGGACCGAGAATCTCGCCGGTATCGCGGGGCTGGCTTGCGCCCTTGAATTAGCGCTCGACGAGCGGACCAAAGCCGCGGCCCGCGTAGGCACGCTCAGGGATTCGCTCGAGGGGGCCGTCAGCCGCATCGCGGGCGCCCGCGTCAACGGCGCGAACGTTCCCCGCGCGCCCCATATTTCCAACGTGAGCTTCCTCGGCGTCGAGTCCGAGCAACTGCTGCTGCGGCTCGATTTGGACGGAATCGCCGTCTCGGCCGGCAGCGCTTGCGCGTCGGGTGCCGTCGAACCCAGCCACGTCATTGCCGCCCTCGGTCTGCCGTCCGAGTGGACGCGCGGCGTGATACGCTTTTCCCTGGGACGAACCACGTCCGAAAGCGATATCGATCGTACGGCGAAGGTCCTCGAGCGAGCCGTCTCGGACTTGCGATCGATCTCCGAGGTTTCGCCTGCTTTTAGATAACCAAGCGGCTGGGAATAGTTTGTTCACGCTTCCAACGCGGAAGCTACGACTTTTTCCCGCGGGATGGAGGCCGGCGCGTCCGGTCTTGAGCGACTAGTAAGGGGACGAAGGGATTGAGCACAGGTTTGGATTGGTCCGCGTTTCTCGACGTACTCGCAGGCGTCGGAGCGTTTTTGGCGGGTCTTGGGATTTTTGTCGCAATGGCTGCCTTGGCGCGAACGCTGCGCCGGCTCGACAAAACCCTCGACGGTCTTGACGAACAGGTGGCAGCTTTGGGTAAGCCTGTTAGCGAAACGCTCGCGCACGTCGGCGGTATCGCGGATACGGCCGATCAAACGATTGCGCGTTTATCCGGAGTCGTCGGATCGCTCGAACAGATCTCGGGCTCTCTCGCACAGGGCGCAAAGATCACGCAAGAGGCCATGACTCCGGCGATTGTCAACGCGGGCGCGACGCTGGGCGGCATCACCGCGGGACTTCGCCGCCTGGTTCGCGGCGAAAAGGGAACGGGAGAGAACGCATGAGCGAGAGCGGCAACGAGCGGAGAGAGGGCGGCGGGGGATTCTTCGCCGGTTTTCTGCTCGGCGCCATAGTGGGCGCAGCACTCGCTTATTTCATCACGCAAGAGGAAGCGCGCGACGTTCTTCTGGGCAAGGCGCGCGAAGCCGGGAACTTGGCAATGGACGCAACCGGCGATCTTCGCGGCCGCGTCTCGGAAGCCGCAACGACGATCCAGACCAATGCCGCCGACCTGTACGCCCGCGGAAAAACCGTCGTGGACAACGCCCGCACCAACGTCGACGCCGCCGTCGAGGAAGGCCGCTCCACGGCGGATCAATTACGGACGGACCTGAACCGGCAGTCATCGCCATCACCATCACCATCGCAGACCTCGGAGTCTTAGGAGTAAGTGTGGACATCAAAGTAAACGTAAGGGAATCGCAGGGCGACACGTACGTCGTCGATCTGAACGGAGAGATCGACGTGTATACGTCACCGAAGGTCAAGGATGCGATCGGAGACCTCATCGACAAGGGACACTACAATCTCGTGATCAACCTCGAGAAAGTACGCTATATCGACTCGACCGGATTGGGCGTCTTAATCGGCGGTCTCAAGCGCGTGCGCGAGCATGGGGGAACCGTCAATTTGGTCTGCACGAACCCGCAGATCAAAAAGATCTTCGACATAACCGGACTGGTGAAAATCTTCGGAATCTACGACGATGAGGATTCTGCCATGAAGGCGCTTGTGTGAACCAGCCTCTCGCCCAGTCGAACCGTTCAATGGCCGTCGTGGAGTTGCGCATTCCCAGTAAGGCCGAGTGGGTCGCCGTCGCCCGCTTGGCCGTCGCCGCCGTAGCCAACCGGCTGAACTTTTCTATCGAAGACATCGAAGACGTCAAACTCGCCGTCGCGGAAGCGTGCACGAACTGCATACAGCACGCTCACGGGAGCGATCAAATCGAGATCACGTGTGAAACCGAATCGGACTCCCTGACGGTGCGGGTGCGCGATTACGGGTGCGGCACGCGGCCCGAGGTCGTCGCTTCACGCCATGCCGACGAACCGCGCGTCGGCGGCCTTGGCGTCTTTCTGATTCGGTCGCTCATGGATTCCGTCGAATACGACGTGCATCCGGAACGCGGCACGAATCTCGTCATGACGAAAAAAGTAACGAACTAGTGCAACAGCACGCAGACGACGAACGCTGGGATCGGCAAAAGACCCGCGAAGCTTTCGCACGCTTTGCCGATGCCAAAAAGGATCCGCACAACTCCGAGTACGATCGTCTGCGCAGCGAATTGGTCGTTGCGCACCTCAACTTGGTGCGTTATCTCGCCGTCAAGTTCGCCAATCGCGGCGAGGCGCTCGACGACCTCATTCAAGTGGGAACGGTCGGATTGCTCAAAGCGATCGACCGGTTCGATTTAGAGCGCGGCGTAGAGTTCACAACGTACGCGACGCCGACCATCGTCGGTGAAATCAAGCGCTATTTCCGCGACAAAGGCTGGGCCGTAAAGGTACCGCGCCGGCTTCAAGAACTCAATTTGGCCGTTAACCGCGCTATCGAGAAACTCTCGGTAAAGATGGGCCGAAGCCCGACCGTCGGGGAGCTGGCCGAGCATCTGAACGCTACCGAAGAAGACATCCTCGAAGCCCAGGAGCTGGGCCAGGCGTACAACCTGCTCTCGCTGGACACCGAACTCTCCGGCGAAGGCGACAAGAAGTCGCAGACGCTGGCCGACTACATCGGCACCACGGACGCGGGACTGGCGCTGCTCGAGGACAAGGCCAATCTCGAGCGGGCGTTCGAGGTGCTCACCGGGCGCGAACGCGTCATTCTCTATCTGCGATTCTACGAGAGCGTCTCGCAGACCGAGATCGCCAAACGCCTGAACGTCTCGCAGATGCACGTCTCCCGGCTCCAGCAGAAAGCGCTCGAAAAACTCCGGCACGTCCTCCAGGAGTAGCAGCCGCCCCAGGCAGGCAAAGGCCGTCTCCTGGCACTAATTACGAGCCATCCCATGAGAAGCCAAGAACTGCGCTCGGCCTTCGTCGAGTTTTTTACGTCCCGCGGCCACAGGCACGTGCCCTCCGCGAGTCTCATTCCCGACGCGATGTCGACCACGCTCTTCACGATTGCGGGCATGGAGCAGTTCGTTCCGGCGTTTCTGGGAGACGAGCCGCCGCCTGCGCTCAATGCCGTAACCGTGCAGCGCTGCCTGCGCGTGGCCGGCGCGAAGAGCGACATCGAGAACGTCGGCCGAACCGGCCGCCACGGCACCTTCCTGGAGATGCTGGGCAATTTCAGCTTCGGCGGCTACTACAAACGCGAAGCGATCGGCTACGCGTGGGAGTTCGTCACGCAAGTGATGCGGCTGGATCCGGAGCGGCTGCGGATTACGGTGCATACCGGCGACGATGAGGCCGAACGAATCTGGCGCGAGGAGATCGGCGTGTCCGCCGAACGCATCACGCGTTTCGACGAAGACAATTTTTGGACGATGGGACCGACGGGTCCATGCGGGCCATGCACGGAGATCTTCTACGATTCGGGTGCGCAAAACGCCACCGGTCCGGACGACGACGGGCCCAACAAAGGCGACCGTTTCGTCGAGATTTGGAATGTCGTCTTCCAGCAATACAACCGTGATGCCGCCGGTAAACTCGAAGAGCTGCCGCGCAAGCAGATCGATACCGGAGCGGGTCTCGAGCGCATGCTCGCGGTTGCGAACGGAAAAGTCTCGATGTATGAGACGGATCTCTTCACCGATCTCATCGCCGCCCTTCCTCCGGCGGGGCAAACCACGCTTTCTTCAAAAGATCGGCTCGAGCGCCGCAATATCATCGCCGATCACGCTCGCGCGGTCACGTTTCTGATCAACGACGGCATCTACCCGGGTAACACGGATCGCGGCTACGTCTTGCGATTTTTGATTCGACGCGCCATTCGCAACGGCAAATTGCTCGGCTACCCGAACGGGTTTTTGACGCAGCTCGTGCCCGCGGTCGTGACGTCGCTGGAGCCGGGCTATCCGGAGCTGCGGGCCAACATCGCGCGCATTCAAAGCGCGTTGCGCACGGAAGAGCAAACCTTCGACCGCACGCTGGAGCGCGGCATCGCGATGCTGGACGATCTGCTCGCAAAGACGCCGGACGGCTCCGCGATCTCCGGTCAAGACGCGTTCGTGCTTCACGACACGTACGGATTTCCAATCGAGCTCACCCGCGAGATAGCGGCCGAGCGCGCCATCGCCGTCGACCACGCGGGATTCACGGCTGCAATGCAGGAGCAGCGGGAACGCGCCCGCCGGGACGCCGCGGCAAAACGCGCGGTCGTAACGCTTGCCGAATTACCTGCAACCAAAACCGAGTTCCTCGGCTATGAAGGCCTCGAAGCCGACGGCGAGATCGTCGCCATTCTCAGGGACAACGATCTGGCGCAAGAGCTTCATGCGGGCGACGCCGCGCAGATTATTTTGGACCGCACGTCGTTCTATGCCGAAAAAGGTGGCCAGATCGGCGACCGCGGAACGATTACGCTCCCGCATCCTCGCGATCTTGTGGAAACGCCGGCCGAGTCCGTCGAGACCGCTTTTGAAGTCACCGATACGCAATTCCAAGGCGAAGCGGTGCTTCATTCCGGCAAGCTCGTGCGCGGTACCCTCCGCACGGGCGATCGCGTGCGCACGCAAGTATCGGCCGAGTGGCGCCGCGAGATCCGCAGGCATCACACGTCCGCGCATTTGCTCCAGCGGGCGCTCAAGGACGTGCTTGGAGACGAAGTCGCGCAGGCCGGTTCGTGGGTGGGCACCGATCGAATGCGCTTCGATTTCCGCTCGCCGGCGGGCGCGTTGACGGCCTCGCAGAAACGCGAGATCGCGCATCGTGTCAACGAGATGATTCGCGACGATACGCCGCTCGAGACGCGCGTGCTGCCGATCGAAGAAGCCAAAGCCGGCGGCGCAGTGATGATGTTCGGCGAAAAATACGGCGATCGAGTACGCGTCGTCAAAGCCGGTCCGTCGGTCGAGTTCTGCGGAGGAACGCACGCGCATTCAACCGGCGAGCTCGGCATGTTCGTTATCCTCAGCGAATTTTCTATCGGGAGCGGAATCCGGCGCATTGAATCCTGTGTTTCCCGCGCCGCTGAAGAGTTTACGCAGCGGCAGCAAGAGATGATCGCGGATCTCGCCTCTTCCCTTGCCGCCGCGCCGGACGAATTAGGGGACCGTATTACGCGGCTGCAGCGGGACGTCAAGGATCTGCAGAACGCGGTCGGCGAGCTGAAGGCGCGTTTGGCGGCTGCGGATGCGCAGACGTACGTCGAGAACGCGCAGCGCGAAGGAAACAAGACGTTCGTCGGCGCCGTCGTCCCGGAAGCGAACGCCGAGGCGCTGCGTCACTTGACCAGCGCGATTCGTCAGCGGTTGCGCAGCGGAGTCATCGCTCTGGCGGGGATCGACGACGGTACCGTAAGCCTTTTGGTAAGCGCGAGCGACGACATGGTGAAGGAAGGCGTCCACGCCGGGAATTTGGTGAAGCTCGCCGCGCCGCTCGTTGGAGGAAGAGGCGGCGGGCAGGCCGCGCAAGCCCAAGGCGGCGGCAAGGAGCCGGAACGGGCGCACGACGCCGTGCGCGCGATTCGTGAGGCAGTGCTGAGCGCGTGATTGCAGCCGCGCTTATCGCGTTTGCCCTCGCCCGCACGCCGCTGGACTCGCAGGTCGTCCTCGATCGCTATGCCGCCCGCCTGCTCAGCCTCGAGGCGCCGAAAGCGATGGTCTTCTCGTACAACGTTTCGCAAGCCGGGCCGCACGTCATCGAGCAGACGCATCGCGAGTACCGCAGCGGCGAGATGGTTCGCGACGAGACGCTCACCGTCGACGGACAGCCGCTTCGTCCAAAAGTCACGCGCATCGCCCGTTACCGCAATCACTATACGCTGGATGGATTGGCGCCGCGGCTCTCGCAGTACGCGTTTCTCTTCATGCGATCGTACCGGTCGGGCAACTCCTATCAATACGAATACCGGGCGGAAGCGATCGCTGCGGCGGGCAACTTCGTAATCGACGGCATGACCATCGACGGGCGCTCGTTCCTGCCTTCCCTCATCCGCTTTCACACGACCAACGGTTCGATCGAGGGAACCGGCTCGGTGACGTTTGCAAAAGACGGCAAGTATTGGCTGCCTATCGCCGCGAACGTCGCAGCCACGATAGACGGCAAACCCGCCCGCGAGCGGATAACCTTCAGCGGTTACCAATTCCCAGGGAGCTTGCCAAAATCAACGTTTCAAGCGCCGAAACCGCTGCCCACTCCGACGCTGCCGGCGTTCTAGTCCGCGACGGTGCGGCCGATCGTGCTGCAGCGTGGCTTGCATGGCTTATGCCGCTCGCGATTTATGCCGCGTCGCTGGAGAGTGCCGTCGCTTTTTGGGATACGGGTGAAGCGCAAACCGTTCCGTGGATTTTCGGCATCATGCATCCCACCGGTTTCCCCGCCTTCACCATTATGGCCGGCGTCTTCGCGCACGTCTTTGCGCTGGGGACCGTGGCTTGGCGGATTGCATTTTTTTGCGCGCTTGCCGCGTCCGGATCGTCATGGCTCGTCTATCGGATCGCTCGCGACTTAGGAGGCAACTCGTTTGCGGCGCTCGGCGCGGCGTGGATGTTCGCGTTCGGCGACGTGGTGTGGACGCGCAGCACGCGTCCCGAGATCCACGATCTCGCGCTGTTTTTTATGCTGGCGTGCATAGCCGGCGTCATCGCGTGGTATCGCGCAGGGCCGCGGTGGTCTTTGCCCGTGGCGGCTGCTGCATACGGCCTTGGTCTGGCCACGCACGCGATCGCGATCTTCATCACGCCTTCAATCGCCGTACTGCTCGCCGCGCGCGGCAAAGCGCTGCATCGCGGCGAGGTTCTAACGGCGCTCGGAGTGCTTGCGCTGAGCCTTTGCACTTACGCTTATCTCCCGATTCGAAGCTTTACCGTCGATGCGGCGCATCTGGATCCGCTCGTCGCCCTCGGCAAACCGCGCGGTAACGCGTTCTGGAACACGGACGATCCCTCGACGCTTTCCGGTTTCGCGCGTCTCGTTTCCGGATCGGATTTTCCCACGGGCAATGCACTGCGCAACATGATCTCGCCCGAAGATTACGGCAAGAACGGCCCGCAGCTCTGGGAAGCGCTGTTCAAGGACTTTACGCTTGCGGGCTTGGCGCTCGCGTTAGCGGGAATTGCGGCGCTCTACCAGCGCGATAAGATTGCGCTGGCAGCGCTCGTGCTCATGGGGTTTTTGCCGAGTGCATTCGCGTTCGGCTACACCGTCCTCGCCGATATGGATCGCTATTTTTTCGCCTCGCTCGCCATAACGGCGATACTTTGCGGAATCGGCGCCGCACGTCTCTGCGCGCTTCCGGTTCGGTACGCGCGCTTCATTGCGCTGCTTCCCGTGTATCCTTGCGATCGGGCTCCTATATTCCGGCCGCCGCACGTTCTCGCAGCCCGCCGACCGCGGCGCCGAGTACGTCATCAATTCGGTCGTCCTGCATACGCCTGACGACGCGGTGCTGGTAGCACCGTGGCAGCAGGCGACGGCACTGGCGTACGGCGAGTACGTCGAACGACGGCTGGGCCGCCGTATCATCGATTCCGCGTGGTATGGCGAAGATGAAGACTATATCCCGAAGTGGACGGCGCGTTATCCGGTGTACGTCGTGGGTTCGCCTTGGGGCCAGGTCAAAGGCTATACGCTCCGCGCCGTTGCCAAGAATCCCGACATCTATCGCGTGGTCAAAAACTAGTGCGCCGGGGTACGCTGATCGCGGCCGTCGTCGCCCTGCTCGCTACGCTCGCCGCCTCGCACCTGCGTTCGACGCCGTACAACAACTACGTGCTGCTGGCGCAAGCGCTGCTGCACGGACACACATGGATCGACTGGCCCGGGGACTATATCGACGCGCTCGGCTACAACGGGCAGCATTACGTCATCGAGGCGCCGTTGCCCGCACTACTGCTCTTGCCGTACGTCGCGTTCGCGGGGACGGCGGCGAATCAGACTTGGCTCGCAATCGTCTTGGCGGCCATTGCAATCGGGGCGGCATGGGAGCTTGGTGCGCGACTCGGGCTGCGCGACGGGGTGAACGCGTGGCTTTGCGCGTTTTTGCTTCTCGGCACCGATTTGCTGTGGTGCGCGATGCTCGGCGACGTGTGGTTAATCGCGCACGTGAGCGCCGTCTGTTTCACGATGCTTGCGCTCGTGGAGGTCTGCGGCAAACGCCGAGGGTGGCTCGTCGCGCTCTGGGCGGTTTGCGCGGCGGAGTCGCGCTTTACGATGGTTCTCGCGATTCCGGTGTACCTCGTGTTGCTCGTGGCCGGCACAACGCAGCCGGATGAGTTTAGGTTTGACAGGGAACGGCTTCGATCGCTGATCGGATGCGGCGCAGTGTTTGCGGCGGCCGCCGTGTTCTGGGCTTGGTATAATCTGGCGCGTTGGGGCACGGTCAGCGACATCGGTTACACGACTTGGTACCATCAGGATCAAGCGGGAATGCCGGCCGGATCGCCGTTTCAATTGCGCTATCTGGAATATCAGATCTGGTCGTTCTTCGTGCAGCAGCCCGGCATTTCTGCTACATGGCCTTGGTTTACGCTGTCCTATTCGGGCGTGGCCTTGACGTGGACGAGCCCCGCGCTGGTGTACGCGCTTTGGGCAAAACGTCCGCGCGTCTTTACGCTCGCGCTTTGGGCAGCCGCGATCCTGACCGCCGTTCCCAACTTCGTCTATTACGTGAACGGCTACGCCCAATACGGCATGCGGCACGCGCTGGACTTCATTCCGTTTGTTTTTGTCGCTGATGTGCCTGGCGGCGCGCAATGGGCTTGCGGTTTGGGTAAGGGCACTCATTGCCTACTCCTGCGCGGCCGGCATCTACGGCGTTTGGTTTTGGGACGCGCTGATTCGGAGGGCTTACTAATTCGCTGCACCGTTTGAGAGCTGCTCGAAAGCCTCGCGAAGTTCGGCAGTGCTTTGCGCCGGTGACGCGCAGGCCGTGCCGATGCAGACATAGGCGGCCGGGCGCACCGACGAAATCAAAGCCGCGCTTTAGGAGCGCATTACCATCTTCAACATCGATCGTCCGAACGGCGGTTAGCGGCGAGGGCAATGCATGTGCGGCCTCGCGGAGGGCTGCGGTTTCGCCGGCGGAGCCAAGGAGCACGACCGACGTCTCCGGCGACAAAAAGCGGCGTACGCTGCGCGCGTAGGACGCGGCGAAGACCCCGGAACTTTCGTAAGTTGGGACGTAAAGGGAGAGCGTGTTCGCGGCGATCTCGCGATAACGCGGTTCGCCCTCCAAAATGGAAAGCCGCATCAAACACTCCGCCAATAGCGAATTGTCGGCGAGCGGTCGATCGCGCAGGGAAAGATTTCCCAGCGGTTCCTCCACCGACGCATGATCGTAAAAGCCGCCGTCCGGAGCGCCGAAGCGCTGTTCGATTACGGCCGCCAAACCCTGCGCCCGTTCTAAAAAGCGCCGTTCGCCGGTGTATTCGTGAGCGTCGAGCAGTGCGCGAAAGTATGCCGCTTGGTCCGTCAGCAGGCCACGAACTTGCGGCGCACCACCGGGCTCGATGAAATGGTACAGCAGGCCCTCGTCATCGCGCATCCTCTCGTGCAATGCGTCCAGGGTCGCGAGTCCCTCGGCGACGATGCGATCGTCCTCGAGCACATCGCCCGCCGAAACGAACGTTCCGGCCATTGCCGCCGTCCAATTGGAGTAGGACGTGCGATCGACGTACGGGGCTCGAAGTTTGCGGCGCTCTTCGAGCGGAAGTTCGTAGTACTGTTCGTCGGCGTCCTGGCTTCCGGCAAACAACTGCGTGCTCGAATCGCGCAGGACGGTTCGAACGTACATCAGGGCCGAGACGAGCGTGCTGCGAAAGCGCTCGTTACGCGTCGTGCGCGCCAGAGAGGCGAGTATCCGCAGCAGCGCGGCGTGGTCCTCGGTCATTTTCTCAAAATGCGGAACCGACCAATCACGCGTCGTCGAGTAACGGAAAAAGCCGCCCTCGGCGTGATCGTACATTCCGCCGGTGGACATGGCAATCATGGACTTCGCGACCATCTCAAATTGCCGGCTGTTGCCGGTGATGCGATGCTCCTGAAGCAAAAACTCCAACGCATCGGTCATCGGGAACTTCTGCGAGCTGCCGAATCCGCCGTACTCGTCGTCGTAAATCGCTTCCAATGCGCCCGTGACTCGCTCGACAATCGCGTCGCTCAGGTCGCCGGGTTGCGAGGGTGCATTCTTGACGTGCAGCCTCTGGGAGACCTCCGCCGCGCGTTCCGCGATCCGCTCGCGGTTGGAGCGGTAGAACTCGACGATCTGCTCGAGCGCGGCGCTCATCTGTTCGGGCGGAAGGTACGTCGCGCCGGCCAGCAGCGTGCCGTCGGGCGTCAAGAACGCGGTCGTCGGCCAGCCGCCTTGGTTATAGCGCGCGTTGACGTCGGGACGCCGGTCGTTGTCGACGCGCACCGGTATGTATCGATCGTTGATCGCGCTGATGACCGTGGAGTCTGAATAACTCGTCTCGTCCATGACGTGGCACCAGTGGCACCATACGGCGGAAATGGAAAGAAGAATCGGCTTGTCTTCGCGACGCGCGCGTTCGAACGCGGGCTCGGTCCAGGATTGCCAGTTGATTTCGTGTGCCCGGTTCGGGCGGGGGGAGAAACGAAAGTCGCTAGGGGTCGTCGGCATCGAATCAGTCCTGATCGGCAAAGCCGCGCAAAAACGAAGTGAAGTAAAAAATCGAGATCAGCACCGCTACCGCCAGCAGCGGCACAGCCGGTATCGCGGCGTAGAAATACGATACCGCAAAGAGCACCATCAGCGCGAAGCTGACGAGCGCATACCGGCTGTGCGTCGCGCGGCTCATTCCGTATTCGCCGCTCGCATAGGAACTTGCCGACCCGGCTGACGCGCCGCGGGCCGAGAGCACGCACGTAATCAGTGAAAGAGCGAATCCTACAACGATCCAAAAGTTCACGGGTTGCCGGTCGATCCGGCAAGCGTACAGGCTGCCAGCGCTGGGTATAACCGGGCCACTGCAGATCCCTCTCGGGGTTTGCGAGGCGAAAAAGGAGCAAGAATCCGTATGGCTGATGGCCCGGTAATTGTAAACGAGGGCGGCGGGGGCGGCGGCGGGAGCGCAGCGGCGGTCGGCATCGTCGTCGTCGTGCTCATAGCAATCCTCATCGCGGTCTTTGTCTGGCATCCCTGGTCGACGTCCGCGACATCCAGCGGATCCTCGACATCCACTTCCTCGGGCACTACCAATTCGAGTACGTCCGTCAAGACGGGCGGAGGAGGAAAATAACGCATGGCCGGTCTTCTTTGGGCCATTATCGTCATTCTGTTCATCTTCTGGCTGCTGGGTTTTTTGGTCTGGCATCTGGGAGCGATCATTCACATCGTCATCATCGTGGCGATCGTGCTGCTGATCATCAACCTGCTCACGGGCCGCGGGGCGCGAATCTGAGGAGGATGGTAAGATAACGGCATAATGCCGGCATCCAAGGGCAAAGGAGCGGGCCGGACCGTCGCCGAGCGGGGCTCGCTCCAACGTTATCAGGCAAAGCGCGATTTCCAAGATACACCCGAGCCGCGCGGCGCGCGCGCCAAGAAATCGTCAAAGCTGCGGTTCGTCATTCAGAAACATCGCGCAAGCCGGTTGCACTACGACTTCCGTTTGGAAGCCGACGGCGTTCTCAAATCGTGGGCAATTCCCAAAGGTCCGTCATTCGATCCGGCCGACAAACGCCTAGCGATGCACGTCGAGGATCATCCGATGGATTACCGCACGTTCGAAGGGATCATTCCCAAAGGCAACTACGGCGCCGGCGAGGTGATCGTGTGGGACGAGGGCACGTACGAATTGGTCGAAGGCGACGATGCTTCCGAAGAGATCGGGCACGGCAAGATCAAATTCGTGATGCACGGTAAAAAAATGCGGGGCGAATTCACGCTGGTGCGCATTCGCGGCCGCTCCGGCGAGGGCGGCGATCCGTGGCTGCTGGTCAAGGACCACGACGAGTTCGTCGATACCAAGTACGACATCGCCAAAGACGACAAATCGGTCAAAACGGGACGCACGGTGGAATCCTATGCGAAGGATCCCAAAGCGCCGCACTGGATCTCCGATCGTCCGTCCGCGCAAGCCTCGAGGGCCGCCGAAAAAAAAGCTCGCACCCGCACTAGGCGGGATTCCATTCCGAATGTCAAGACGCCCATGCTTGCAACGCTCGTAGACGAGCCGTTCGATGACGAGGAGTGGCTCTTCGAGATCAAATGGGACGGCTACCGCGCCATCTGCACGGTCGATGAAAAACGAAACCTCTCGCTGGTCTCGCGCAACGGCTTGGACTTTCTTGCCAGATTTCCGGAACTCGAACAGCTTAAAGACGCCTGGACCAGTCTGCCGATCGTCGTCGACGGTGAGATCGTCAGTCTGGACGATCAGGGCCGTTCGTCGTTTCAGCGCCTGCAGGAGTCGCTCAACAGCCGGCGCAGCAACGGGCGCCCCAAAACGTCACGCAATCCGTTGATGTTTGCCGCCTTTGATTTGATCTACGCGGACGGCAAGGATCTGCGCAAAGAGCCGCTGGAGGAGCGCAAAGCGCTGCTGGAGCGATCGATAGCGGATAACGCCGTCGTTCTGTTTTCCAAACACGTCGCCGGTCACGGGTGCGCACTCTTTCATCAGGCCGAGGAACGGCATCTGGAAGGCATCATCGGCAAACGGCGCGATTCGGTTTATCAAGAACGGCGCACGCGCGACTGGGTCAAGATCAAAGCGCAACTGATGCAGGAGTTCGTCATCGGCGGGTTCACCGAACCGCGCGGAAGCCGGACCGGTTTCGGGTCCCTGTTGCTGGGCCTCTACGACAAAGGAAAATTGTATTACGTCGGTCACGCCGGGACGGGGTTCAACACCAAAACGCTGCAGACGATGACGCGCGACTTGAAGAAGATCGAGCGCAAGACCTCACCCTTCGTCAATCCGGTCGAAGCGAATGCCAAGGCGCATTTCGTCGAACCAAAACTCGTTGCCGAAGTGCGCTTCACCGAATGGACCCGCGATAATCTGCTGAGGCAGCCCGCCTTCCTAGGATTGCGCATGGACAAAGATCCTAAGAACTGCAAACGCGAGCGCGCGATCGACACGGACGAAGTCACCTGATGGCCGGCGCGAAGGTCGAATTGGCCGTCGGCGGCAAGAGCTGACGCTTTCGAACCAAGACAAAGTGCTGTTTCCGCGCGACGGGTACACCAAAGGCGATCTCATCGCGTACTATCGCAGCGTGGCCAAGTGGCTGCTGCCGCATCTGGAGGATCGCCCGCTGACGCTGCAGCGCTTCCCGGACGGTATCGACAAGCCGTCGTTTTTCGAAAAACAGGCACCCCGCTTTACGCCGGACTGGATACCCACCGTCGCGCTTTCGGCCGAACAGGACTCAAGGAAGATCTCCTACCTCCTTTGCAACGACGAAGCGACGCTGACGTGGTGTGCTAATCTTGCATCGATCGTGCTGCACGTGTGGTATTCGCACGTGCCGACGACGGATTATCCCGATTACGCGCTATTCGATCTGGACACGTGCGAACGAACGACGATGAAAACACTCGCGACCGTGGCGATCGCATTCCGGGATACGCTGGGCGATATCGGACTGCAGGCGTTGACGAAGACTTCAGGCGGGTCGGGACTCCACGTCGTCATTCCGCTTCGACCCAAATACGACTACGAGACGATCAAACAGTTTGCCGAGATCGTGGCGCGCCACGTGGCAGCTCGAATTGCCCGAATTGACGACGCTCGAACGCACCGTCTCGAAGCGGCCGAACACCTCCGTGTATCTGGACTGGGTGCAGGTAGGGCGCGGGAAGACCGTCGTTCCCCCGTACGTCGTTCGCGCTCGTGACGGGGCGCCGGTGTCGATGCCGCTGGACTGGTCCGAGGTCGAAGACCTTGCACGCAAACGCGCAACGCCGGCCGCCGTTTTCGCGCAATGGAACATTCGCAATGCTCTCAAACGGCTGACCGGCACGGGCGATCTGTGGCGCGGAAACCATTGGAAACCGGCTGCGCTCGAAACGGCACTCCGGAAGGCGCAGCGCGCCTGGAGCCCAAAGGTTTCCTAGGGTATAATCAAATGCCGGCGTTTCGGATCTGCCGGAAGGAGAAAAGACGTACTCATGGCTCATGCGATATGGTCGGGGGCGATAAATTTCGGGCTGGTGACGATCCCCGTCAAATTATTCACGGCTGTTCGTACCAATGATTTGTCGTTCAATATGCTTCACAAAAAGGATGAAGGGCGCATCAAGTACGAGCGCGTCTGCTCGGTCGACGGCAAGGCCGTTCCTTGGGACGAGATCGTCAAGGGTTACGAGTACGAAAAGGGCGAGTATGTGCTCCTGACCGACGAAGATTTCAAAAAGGTCAATCCGGAGGCGACGCAGAGCGTCGACATCCTGGAGTTCGTCGATCTCGACAAAATCAACCCGATGTTCTTCGACAAACCTTACTACCTGGAGCCCACCAAACAAGGCCGCCATGCTTACGCGTTGTTGCGCGAAGCTCTGTCGCGCGCCGGCAAAGTCGCAATCGCGCGCGTCGTCATTCGTACCAAAGAGACGATCGCCGCGGTAAAACCGGACGGCGAAGCACTGGTGCTCGAACTGATGCACTGGGCCGATGAATTAGTGGAGCAGAGCGATCTGGATTTCCCGGGCGACATCAAGCTTCCCGAACCCGAAATGAAGATGGCAAAGATGCTGATCGACTCGATGAGCGTCGACGAATTCGAGCCCGAGAAGTTCACGAACCGGTATCACGACGAGATGATGGCGATGATCGAAGCGCGCGCCGCCGGTAAAGAAGTCCCGCAGCCCAAGAAGGCGCCGCGCCCCTCGAAGGTCGTCAACCTCATGGACGTGCTGCAGCAGAGTCTGCAAGAGAGCAAAAAGGCCCGAGCGGGGCGCAAAGAGCAGGCACCGAAACGTGCGGCGCATCGCGCCTCACCGGGACGCAAAAAGAAAAGCGCTTAGAGCTTCTCGACTTCGGGACTCAGGCCGGGCGCCGCAGAAGCGGCGCCTTTTGCATTCCGTTCGTCGTCGGAACCCGCCTGGGCCGTCCCCATGATGAATGCCACGACGGCAAAGAGCAGCGACCACGCGCCGGCCCATGCGGATCCCAAACTTCCCAAAAAAGCCGTCGCCACGGGCGGCGAGATAATGCCCGCGAATGAATCGAGCGAGGACGTTACGCCCAGCACCGTTCCCTGTTTGCGATCGTCCGCGGCGCCACTGATGAGCGCGGTTAGCCCGGTACTGCCGAACGCCATCCCCATGCTGAAAAAGATCATTAGACCGGCCATTTGCCATACGTTGTGAATGAAGGGCACAAAAGAGAACCCGACCACGAGCGAGCCGATGCCGATCGTCGACATCACCCGGTTGCCCAGGCGGTCGGACGCGCGTCCGACCACGATCGCGTTCATGAACGCATTGACGACCGAGAATACGGCGAACAGATACGCCGTCTCTTTGAAAGAGAAATGCAGCTGATGCGCCAGGAAGAGCGCCTGAACGCTGAACCAGCCGTACAGCGTCAACGAAAGAGCGAGCTTCTGCCAGAGCTTCGAGGAGAGCTTCGGATCGCGGAACGTGCGGACGATCTCGCCTAGGCCGACGGCACTTTTCTCTTCAAGCTTCGTGCGCGATTCGGGAAGGACGATGATCGTAACGATCAGCGTTATGAACTGCAGCCCCGCAGCGACGTAGAGCGGTACCGAATATCCGTACGTCGAGAGTGCGCCCGCAATAGCGGGTCCGAACGTGAAAGCAAACGCGAACGTCGCCCCGATGTATCCGAACGCGCGCGCGCGATCTTTCGGCGGCACCAGATCGGCGACGTAGGCCTGCGTGACGCCGATATTTCCGCCCGATGCGCCTTCCAAAACGCGGGCCGCGAAGACCCATGCGATGCTCGGCGCCCATCCCAGCATGCCCCATCCGATCGTCGCGCCGATTTGACTGATGATCAGCACGCCCTTGCGCCCGATGCGATCGGAGACGTTTCCCCAAATGGGGCCGGAAATGAGTTGACAGAGCGAAAAGACCGAAAAGAGCACGCCGACCACGAACGGTGAAGCGCCAAAGTGCGTGACGTAATAAGGAAGCAGCGGAATGAGCATGCTGAACCCGAGGATGTCGATGAACGTTATCCCGAGGATTGGCAGCAGCGCTTTGATCATGCTGCTTCGATCGGCAGCACGATCGGCTGCAGGCGTTGGTTCTTGCGGACGATGGTCAGGCGATAGCTGCGCGCCAAATCGATGAGCGTGAGGTGGCGATGCAGATCGTCCACGCTCAGAATGCCGGCGTCTTCGAAGGCGACCAGCAGATCGCCCTCGCGCAGTCCGGCAGTTTCGGCGGGACTTCCCGGTTCGACCGAAACGATCATCACGCCGCGCGAGGCGCGTAAATCGTGCGCGCGCACCAGACGGCGCGGGACCTCGATGTCTTGACCGGCGATCCCGAGGTAGCCGCGGCGGATCCTCCCGTCGCGCATCAAGATGCTGCCGATGAACTTAGCCGTGTTGATCGCAATGGCAAAGCAGATTCCTTGACCGGGAAAGACCGCGGTATTGACGCCGACCACCGCACCGTCGGCCGTTACGAGCGGTCCGCCGGAGTTTCCGGGGTTGAGTGCGGCATCCGTTTGGATCACGTTGTCGATGAGCCGTCCTGATTGAGCACGCAGCGATCGTCCGAGCGCGCTTACGACGCCGGCCGTGACGGTGTACTGAAGCCCGTACGGGTTGCCCACTGCCACGACGAGTTGCCCCGGCTGGAGGTACGACGAATCGCCGAGCACCGCCGGCACTAAGTCGGGCGCGTCGATGCGCAAGACGGCGATGTCGGAGTGCTCATCCTCCCCTGCCAGCGCCGCCGGCACCTCACGGCCGTCCAGAAGGGAGACACCGATATGCTCGGCGCCGTGCACGACATGGCTGTTGGTCAGCACGAAGCCGTCCGGCGTGAAGATAAAACCGGAGCCGTTTCCGCCGCGCCGCGCCGTGCGGACCTCGATCGCGACGACGGACGGGCTGACCGTTTGCGCGGCGGTCGTCACGGCTTGCGAGTAAGCATCCAGCGGCGCAGGCTCGGAAACTAAACGTAGAGGGGCAGACATGGTGGCCTCATCAACCCTTTACCGGACGGTCCCGGTTTCACGAAGGGCTCGGGTGCCCCGAGGCGAATCGGAGCCGGTCGACTCAGGCCTGTCCTGAGCTCCGAAGCGCCCAGATGGCGGAATTGGTAGACGCGCTGGTTTCAGGTATCAGTGGCCGCAAGGCCGTGGGGGTTCGAGTCCCTTTCTGGGCAATTTCGTCTCAGCTAAATCCAAAGTATAAAAATACTTTGGATCGAGCACAGACGAATCGCCGAATACTTTGGCTTTGCCATTTCTCGTCCCGGCCTGTGGGCATTGCCAAAAACGGCGCGCGCTCGTTTCAAGAAACCGCAACAAGGCCCCGATCACATAGATCGCGCCGCTTTTTGCCGGGCTGACTAGCGACGTCCGCCGCGACCAACGGCGCGTGTCACCCACATAGTCGTTTGCCGTCGAACGCGGGTGCGCGTGGCCGGTCGTCCTCAAAATAAACCGCGGAGGGTGTCCTTCAGTGCTCTACGAATCGCACGATTTCCATGATCGCGCCATCGGTCAGCGTCAGCATGGAAGCTGGCCCACCGAACCGCACCTCCGTGCAACCTTTTGAAACCGAACGGTGTTTAGCATTGGGTCCCGGCTCAGCAGCCGCGGATGTCCCCGTCATCGGCTCTTCCGGTTACGGTCAGTCTAAGAATAGAAGAGCGCGAACGATGCTTGATTCTTGTCTGGCATTTAGTAGCGAGAGATAAGGCAAGAACAGACTTAGAGTAAGGCGCTTTTCCAGCTTGCCGCTGGACGAGCTATCTGAATATAAGGATGTGTTGCCAGTGCGTAAAACAGCATGGGCGCTATTTATTGGCGTCGTAGCTGGCCTTATTGCTAACCTCGTGTCAGCAATTTGCGCCGCCTTTCTTGGGTTTTAACGAAACCCCGCGCCCGTAAAGGGCCAAAGGGAGCAGCGCAAGCTGCTCCTTCGCTATTTCCCGCGACGTAGCCACGTGCTACGACGCGTATGGTAGGATGATTCGACGCAGTGACGTGATGTTGGTTCCGAGTGTGACGCTCACGGGCTCGCGCAGTTGGTACTCCCACGCTGCGATCCGGCGTGCGTTATGAGCAATGGCGATCCCGTACGCCTCGTTCGTCTGAGCAGTTCCGACGAGTTCCTGCGCCAAGAACGTGCAAAACAACTCTCGCGCCGTCTCCAGGCTCGTTGGGCCTTTCGCCGGATACTTTTGCGCGAGCCGTTTCATTTCAGCTTTACGCGTGCGCGACTTGATGTGGCCGCTGACGCGCTGCTCAGACGAAAAGACGCCTTCCATGCGCTGACGATACCGGTGAAACGTTCGGTAGATCGCGGGATGTTCGCGGCGCAGAAACTCCATGAACGCCATCGTCTCGCGTCCGAACTCGGCATTATCGGGATTCACCTTCTCTTTGATCATGACCATCAGCATGATGCCTAGATCTTGAAGCGCGCCGTAGTGCTCGTCATCCCAGTAGGCTTTGTCGCCTACAACGAGCTTCACGTTCGGATTCAGCGCACGTCGCACCAGATCGGGCAGGTGCTTCACGTCGGCGGTTCCTTCCCCGAATTTCAACGTGCAGCTGAGCGAGTAGATCAACCCTGACATCAAGCCTGCGACCGTGTGGACCTTGACGAAGCCCTTGCGGTACTTGGTGCGCTTTTCGATGGCGTCTTCGCTGAAGAAGTATTTCTGGAGAATCCAGATGGCCGCTTTTGACGTTCCGAAGCCGGTGGCGTCGATCCCTAGGATGCGATCCATTCCGCGGCCCGGACGTGACGACGCTTTCAGCAGGCGTTTGAGGGTGTCGAGCACGAGCGGATCGCCATGAACTTCGAGAGGGTCTCGTCGCTCAATGCCTGCTGATTTTTGTATCCCTCCCGAATGCCTCCGAGCATGCGGTACCGAGGGTCTTTTTCGAGATCTTCCCTCAGCTTGTGCGCTTTGACGCCCTCACCGGCCTTGACGAGAAGCGCATAGACGAGCGCCGCCCACGGGATGCGCGGCTGTCCCCGCTTGGATCGACGCGGTCGGGGATCGGTCAGCAGGCGGCACATGTCGTAGAGGTGGTCGCGGAGGCGCTGCGTGTCTTCTTGAGCCTGGTTGACCCGCGTGGTGAACCGGTCGCCATACGGGTGGACTACCTGGGGCAGCTCCAGCCGGCGGGCGAGGGCGTACGGGCCCGGAACCCGGCAGGTTGTTCTCCAGGCAGTAGTAGGCGGTGTGCCCGCACGCGCCGACCCGGTTTGTCCGGTAGACTGTGACACATGCCCGTGATGCGCTTCGTCTTGTGCTGGACCTTGTAGAGCGCTCTCCGTTCGCCGTCGGCATGTTTCGAGTAAAAAATCCACAGCGTCGGCGACACTTTTTCGATGTCAAAGCGGCGGGCGTAAGTCTCGGACGCCTCGTCGTCGGGCAACATCGCGGGCAACAGAATGACTGGCGCTGGCAGCCCGAATTCGATGAGCTGGCTGGCGACGTCGTTGATTTCCCGCTGCACCTTGCTCATCATTTGCTAGCGGCTCTTTCGAAAGCCCTCCCGTGATCGTGCAAACGCCTGCCAAATGTCTTCGGCCTCAGCGTCGGTTTGCGCCAGCAGCCATGACGCTGGAATCAGGCGGGCATCACCGATCTTCCGGGGATGATGCCGGCATAAACGTCTGCGTAGATCGTGCGTAGACCAAGTCCGGTAAGATTTGCCACTCCGCGCGGACGGTAGTACAAGCGTTCAATGGGGGTTGCTCGCTCACTCTTTTGTGTCGTTGTCCTGTTTTTTTGCGTTCGCATTCGCGAGGTGATCTCCCGGTTGCACAGGCAAATAGGTGATCGAAGAAGACTCGACTCGCACACGCCACATTGTGTCGATCCTTCTTAATCGCTAACGCCGCTTCCCGGAAGTCTCCGTCACCTCCGCCTCGGGTGCCTCGATGGCCGCTGGCTTAACTTCGCGGCTCGCCGCGCGCATTAAGGCGTCCGCTTCGCGTGCATTTTTTTCAGGCAGCGGCACGCATTCTATCGTTAGCCCGGCGTCAAAGCGCCTTGGATCTTTCAAGTGAGCATTTGGTGAAAAGCCGGATAGGTCAGTAGCAGCGTGCGCTTCGGTGCCTGCACGAGAGCGACAGAATAGATTTCACTAATTGCGTTGTGCACGTCGCCCGCGGAAATCGTTTTCCCGGCCGTAAGGCCGGAAAGTCGCCTCGATGCTTGCGACGATGGTGGCATCCGACGCAGCCGCGTCGAATTCTTGCGATTCGGAGTCAGTTTCAAGAACTGCGTGCTGAACTCTACGCTATGGATCTCCTGAGCCGTGGCCTCGCACGTGATTCTCGACGACCGTGGTCAGTAACGCGTGTTAGCCATTCAGACGACTCTGCGCACTTCGACGCGCGGCAATTCACAGACGACGGCCGTTGCGCCCGGCGACAAATCCAACGCGGCGGCAACGCCTTCCGGAGCGGACTCCGACCAGGCTTCGAACAAGGACAACGCGTTCAATACGACGCCGTCAGCGCCGTCCACCCTGACCTCATAAAATGCCGAAGACTGCATGCTAGCGCCAAGGCTGGGTCTACTACTGCGGCGAGGGAGACGCCGGATCGCTCGAATCTTCGGGCATATCACCGAATCGCACGGATAGGTCGCCATCGCGGTTCTGAAAGGCCCCCCATCTTCACGTGTCCATCGTCGAACATGATGTACGTATCTCTAAACCGGCAATTGTTCGCATTCCAATGCAACTGCCAATCGGTTGTTCTTGCTCACCATCTTCGTCTGCGCATCGTACGAGAGCAGTACGGCGTCGCCATGCATCCGAACGATCCTCAACGTATACGGCTGGCACGCGGAGTCGATCTCCCTTGCGGACGCACCTTCAGAATAGACCTTCAACGTATCGCCGTTTGCGAGCGTCAACGATCCGCACAGGTCTCCCGAGCCGCAATCCTTCACGGCGGTGGCGACGGAACCGTCCCGCATCTGAACATGCAACGGACTGTCCAGACTCGGATCGGCGGCTAATCCGACGGCAGCGCTCGTCAAGAGAAGGGCTAGACACATAACACCCGTCCTAAACATTAAATCTCCGCGTCAAGACAAACGAAAAATCGCCAGCATCCAAAGAAGGCGCCCGCGTCGAAATTCGCTTCAGCGGGCGAACTCCCTGGGGCATGTCCGCGGTAGTCGCCCATGGACGCCGTCCACATGGACCCGTTAACGGGTCAACCTCCAACATTCTACGCATTGCGGTTGCCCGCAGATTCCACGTTGATAGCGCGCAATGCGCTCCAGCATCCATACAGCGCAGGCAGCGCCTCTCGTACGTTCCCAACGTCCGAATCTTGTGACTACTCTCAACTATTTTCAGCGTCGCCGTTTTCCATTCCACTGACACGCAACCACTGCTGGTAGGCGCTCAAAACCGTCGAAGCAACATGTACCGCGGGACCGAACTTCGCGTGCAGACTCTTTTGTCGTTCGACGTCAATCGCATGGTGAGCGACATCGCTGTCGTCACGAAGCCGTCGCAAAGGTTCGATTTCATCTGCAAAATAACCATAGGAAATCCCGAAGTTGCGATAGCGCCTCTGATAATCCCGATCCACACTGGGATCGCCAATTATGACCGAAACGGCTTTCCAAAGATTCAGTATCATCGCCGACGCAAGCACGTCGAAATCTGGCGTACCAAACTTAGCGATAACGCCTTGGTTTGCAATCAACATCAATGCGTGCCGGTAATATATCAGTGCCCTGTCTAGTCGCTCGTCCGTCGTTGCGGAAAGCAAAGCGGCTCGCGAAATCTTTTCGCAAAGCATGTGTGTGTCGTATGTCGTGAATGAAGCCAGATCGCCGAATCTAGGCAGCGGGTACGCCTTGCCAGCGTCGTCGCGAAACGAAACCAGTTCGTACGAAATCTGCTGTTCCAGTTGAACGGACGCCGATTCCATAAGCCGGTTCAAAGAATTCGTGATCCTGAAAAGTGCTTCCGAGTGTGACGCAACTGGCAAATCACACACGACCATGATGTAGTTGTCGTTCAGCGTCATCCGGAATCCATCTAATACGAAAGACACGCGCACGGCGTCCTCGTCTTCGCGATACCGTGACATCGTGCCGTGCCCGACCTTTCGGAGCGTTGAAGTATCCAAGGCCGCTGAAACAATTTCTGCTTGACCAGACGGATAGACGGTCTTCGTCCCGTCTGGGACGCCGAAGATGCCCGGAGGAAATATCTCCGCATGGACGATGTACGTCATTCACGAGCCTTTCACTGATTGACGCCGCGCGGCTCTACGCGAAGACGTCGGCATACTGGCGCACACCCATCTTCATCAACTCGTCATTGACGTGCAGAGCCGTTTTTTCCGCTTCGCCCCCAGCTGCGCGAGCATTTCGAAAGATTTCGCGTACACCGTCCTGATTCATGAACGGAAACGGCGTCTGCCTCTTCACCAGCAGATCCAGTGCCGTAACGGCCTCCCGCGGATGCGTCGCGCTCAAAGACTCCGAGTTTCTCAATGACTCTCCATTCCATGTTTACCTGCCCGGCGGTACTGTGCAAAACTGCTTGCAGCATGGACAAGGCCCACCTTGGATCGACGTTGTCGGAAATGAACCAAAGGCCGAAAATGGCAAGGATCTTCCGACGTTCCTCGAGCGTTCGATCTGAATAGAGTTCCAACATTCGCTCGAAGAGTACCTCGAACCGATGCATCGTTTCATCCGACCAGTTTGGCGAATTCAAGGCGTTCCCGGCGCTCGTCATCATGTGCGACAATGCGGATGGCGGCGCGTCGTGCAAGAACGCTGCAAGCGGGCCTTGTTGCAGATCTAGTCGTCCCCATAGGTACGGACCCAAAAAGTGGGATCCGAGCGAACCGGCGGGATACCAGTCTGTCCGATCAACGTTCGGCTCCTCGCCGATGCTAAACGCATGGCGCTCGTAGCGCGAGCGCAGGACGTCAAACGTCTCTCCGTAGATGCGATTGAAGACAAGGTACGCTTCCCAGGATGCGCGTCCAGCATCGTCGTTCGTAAATATCCGATCGAGAGCACCTTTCGTCCACGTTCTCGACTCCGCATAGATGGATACGAAGTTCTGTCCATACGTGGAACGGATCGCGCGCGTGTGCTCGACCATGGGATCCAGCATACGGTCGAGGAGCGAAAACAGTTCGGGCGCGTGCGGACGCAGATCGAATTCGCCCTCATCCCCTTTCAGTGCTGCGTTGATCCAGCGCGCGTACTCGAACAACGCTAGCATTCCGGCCCCGCGCGCAGAGTTCAGCGCTAAACTCCAAGGGTCGCCGTGCGATTCGCGTCCGGAGTAGCGGTCATCCTGATCGGGCGTGGGATCGCGGTCCGCGATAATTGCTTCGATGATTTGGAAAACGCGGGCGCGCAATGCGTACGGTAGAGATTTACCGCGCATCATATCCGTAAGCGCGAACGCGATCGTCTGCCGCAACGGTCCCCAGGACGGTTCGTCGTCGTCCGCTTCGTCCAACGTCTCGTAGTTGCGCTCCGCTTCGGCTGCGTCCGCCTTGCACATCTCCATCAGCGAAACGTACGCGTCGTAATCGAAATCTGTGCCGGTGGCATGCGGCCGAATCGCTTCAACGACGTGACGCACATAGATCGGCGGCGGACTCGCTGACACGCCGCCATTGCTCAAGAAATTCGCGCCGCCGTTCGACGACGAGCGGCTGCAGCGCGCGCCCGAGGCCTTCGGGTGACGGTGCTAACCAGCCGCCTTCGGGCGTCCAGGATTCCAGGTACGTCAGCACCTCCGCCGTGGACATTTCGCGCAATTCTTGCGCCGATTTCGGAGCCTCCGGCCCCAGCGATGTTTCGGCGTGCTGAGGCGATTGGTCGTATTCTTGCGCGAAGCGCATCTTCAAATCGTCGAATCGCGCTAGATCGTCCCCAGCGAGGTACGGCGCAATCGGCTTCATCTGCTCGTACGTCTGACGGGCCCTGAACCGCTCGACGGCGGCCTGTAGGTCTTGTTCCTCGACGCGACCACGCAGAAGTACAACCGCCCGTGCTTTCGTCGTTATACCGGCACGTAGGCCTGCAACGATCTTTTTGCGGTCCTCTTCCTCGAAATCCGGAAAGAACCGAGACAGGAAATCTCTTCGCTCCTTCGTGTTTTGGCGATAGGAAAGCAGGTTGCCGCGCTCGGCCAATGCGGTCTTTGCGTTCTCTGCTTCTCCGACGGCAGTTATGATCGCCAGCGAGATGCGTTTGAAGACGTCGTGCTCGAACCTGCGGAGCAGTGAAAGAACCTCGTCAACGGGAAACCGGCCTGCATTCACGGCCGCGCACGAAGTAGAGTAGATTTTGAGGGAAAGGCGCTGCTTTACGCCGTGCGCCATATTGGCGTCTTCGCGGATCTCGGGAAGCCAGCTGGTGGAGTAATCCGTGACCGGCTCCCCTTCGATTTCCAGTGCGTCCTTCAGCCGATACGCCAGCATTTCAACGAATTCCAACGGCTCCGCTTGGCCGAGGAACGTTCGATACTATCTAGCGCCGCGACGTATTGCATGTCGCCGATCTTCGCGGCGGCCCGACGGCGTTTTCGACCCATGAGTTCGAACTGGTCGTCAACCGTTATCAAATCCAGCACCGATCGGGCGATCTTTCGGGCCGCGGCGTACTCTCCCGACGCCGTGAAATGCTTTATGACGTTCAAGTAGGCGTATTGGAGTCGGTCAGGATCCGCTTCGAACCATGCCCTGAGCGGCTTTACCAACGTCTTTCCTGTCGCGGCCGGCATGTTGTTCACCGCAGCGACCAGTTCGTACACTACAAGTGTATTGTCGGTCTTGATGTTGCGGATGACGTCCGCGACTTGGTCCGGTATTGCATGCGCGACGTTTACCAGATACTTGCCCTGCGGCCAACGCATGAAAACAATTCGATCGCCGCTCCGACGGGAAGTTGGAGGCGAATCGAACATGTGACATCTCTTGAGCAGATAGAAAGCCTTTGGATTTTTAAGGCGCTCGAAAAAATATAGCGCATCCTCGGGATGTCCAAGCGCCTCAATGGATGCGCGAAGTTTTCCCTCGTTCACCACGATTCGATCTCCGCAAGGTTTTCATCCATGCGTGCCTGTCGTTCGTGCCGATGGCCAAGTATGGCGTGCAAGATGTCCTCGAACCGGTCCCATTCATCAAGCGCTTCCGATTCGTTGCGCAGCTTGTGACGTGTCGGCACATGCGCTAACTTCTCGCCCTCCAAGCGGACGAGTCCCCTCGCTACATGGGTCATCTCTTCGGGATAGACGCCGTGCAGAAGGCCTAAGACTTCCGACAAGGCCTCCACGCGCTCCCCTTCGACGTTCGACTCCTGCGTTATCCAACGGTTGAGCGGGACGCCAACTCGAACCGGATCGTCACGGAACTTTCCGCGCTGGGGCGTGATTGCGCGTCCCCCAGCGCAAGATCCCCGACCGCGGCGCGCCACTGTGCAAAGACCTGTAGTCTTTCCTCACGCCGCAGACGATCATGATCTTCATCGCCCCCCGCTGGTTCCAGACCCTCATAGTGATCCCGCAAGCGGTTCACGATTTCGCGCATCGCGTGGCCGATGAGGTAGGCCCTCCCCGGAAAACCCTCGCACTGGCGCAGAATCGCCCCAGACTCGAACACCGCCGCCATCTCGCCGAACAGCTGCAGTGCCTCGACTATGTCGCGTTCTCGCTTGTTGAGTAGCGCGCGGAGGATGGAGATAGTCCCACCCAAGGACTCGTCCGGCATGCCGTCTGTTTTTGCACTAACCACCACGACGAATCTTGCTTCGCACAATGCCGTGCCATATGCCTCGCATCAGTTCATGTGTGGCGCACCGCTTTTGCTACTAGGAATTGGTCTAACGTCCGGTGTTCGGCGCGCTCAAAGCCGAGCGAGTGGCTCCAATCGATGATTTTGTGAATGCCGGCCATGAAGGCAGCCGCCGGCCCCCAGGCGCTATATCGTGAATGGAACGAGCACCCTGGTGCCTTTCGTTGACGCGGCGGGTTCATCGACGCTACCATCGACGCCCTATGAGGATCCTGGATATTGGCCCCGAGAAGGCCCAACCAGCGGATTCGAATCCTGAGCAGGCGACGCACGCGCAGTGCCCTATTAAGAGTGGCAAGGAGACGCACATAAGGATATGAGCGTCGGACGTGCCATCGCGTCACAGAACTTCCCACCCCTGTTCGGGCCTTATCACCGGACGGAGACTCTCGCTGCCCTGGCACTTCATGGACCGATGCCGGCACCGGCGCTGGAGCGCATTTTTTCGCTACAGACGTCCCGGAGTATACGTCGCGAAGGCCGAATCGCGCCAAGATGCTGGTCCCGGTTCGAGCCGCGAAAGGCCAACTCGGGGGCACCACGGTGATCGGAGATCAACCCCCGGCTTCCGGTGCGTTCGGAACTGGAAGACCTGCTCGGCGCGCTGCGCCGCCACCACGCTGTGCGGCCATGAGCAACCCGGTTCTTCCTATACAGATGGCGGCGTTTTTGGAGGGGCCACGCCCCCGAGGTAGATCTGGATTTCCTTTTTTGCAACGCGGGTCCGCACCCGGACGCTGGTGGTGCCGAGGGCGCTCGGTGGCGAGGAGACCACCGGACGGCTACAGCGATCGGTTCTGAATTTTTTCTCCGGACGCGTCCGTGGAGCAGTCGTCGGATTCGTCGAGGATGGAATTCTGGAACTCGACGGGTAGACCGTGCGGTTCAACCAGCGCCTTACGTGGCTTAATGAGCTGTACGCGCTTTTGCACGCCTTGGGACATCTGATGGGCGACGTCGTCAGCCACGCACGCTCGGCGAATGACGAACGGCAGAACAATCCAGGACGATCCAGTGGTGAGCTATGGAACGCGCTTCCGCCTTTTCGGAAGCCGCGCAAACCAAGCGATGCTCGCATGCCTAGCCGCTTTCGGTCCCAAACGTTCAACGGCGCTTGCCGCCGTATCGGCGGTCAAAGATTCGACGGCGATCCATAGGCTTGTAAAAGCCGGCATCGTCTGCCGGGTACCGGGAGCCAAAGCCCGTGCCGGCGATTTCTATGCGCTCAACGCGGCACATCCGGTCTATTCGAAGCTCGAGCCGCTTTGCGCACCGACGCGATACTGGACGAAAGCCTTCCGTTTCGGCAACCGGGGTTGCTGTACGGACGGGCCGGACGGGTTCGAGGAGCGGCAGTCGTTTCCGCCACCCTATGAAATCTTCGGAACCCAAAAGAAGGACGCCCGGGCCAACATTGTGGCCACTCTGGCGCACACCGAGCACGCCGAAGCCGATGCTGGCTCCCTTTCGCGCCTGCTCTCGGAGCACGAAAGCACCTCGATTTTGAAGGCGTTGAAACGGCTTGCGAAGCACGGCGCGCTCGCCAGACGGGAACTTCGTGGCCTCAATCTGTACCGCGTAAATCCGGATGAACGCGCCATGACGAACTGCTCGACCTGCTTTTTGCGATGGGTCGGGCATGGCCACGCGACTTCTCCGAGGGAGGCCAAGTCGAAGCGCGCCTGCATCCCCCTAGGCGGAACGCCATCGAACGCGCTCGCCGCACCGAGGCTGGTCGGCCCGCGGCAATGCCGGTTGCCGCGACATGAGCAAGTCTGCCCTGCCTCCCGTTCCGCATGGTGCGTAGACCGAACAGAGAGCAAAGAAGACTTGGAAACGCAGGTGTTGCGTCAACGAACGGCGCGCGGCCGCCATCGAGCCCAACTTTGCTCTCACCCACGGCGCGCGTGCTCTTCGCCCTGACCGACGTCCCCCGTCAAAGCGCTACGTTAATTGCGGAGGCGGGGTGTGATCCCCATATCGGTCACCGGAGTCTGCGCCGCCTCATTCTTCTCGGCCTTGCGAAGCGAACCGCTATAGGGCAAATCCGGCTCGCCGAGCCTTCGCCGAATTCCGGAATTTTCAAGGTCACATTTTTGGGGTCACCCGTCGAGCCCGGCTCCGCCTCGTATCGGCGAGCGGGGAATCTCACGTGTCTGTCGGCTATTTGATCGACGGGGCCGGGCAGACGCCGCGTCATCTAGCCTGGTGCGGGCGCATCATCATCGCCGGCGAGAGCAGCGCGAAGGTGCCGATGGGATTGTGCTACTCTTGTTCACCGGCAGCTCTGGGGGCCACCAGCGAACGACGCCGCGGCGTGAGCGCATCCAGTGAGACATCGAATACTTTGGCTTCAAGCTGCTATACGGTAGAATACTTTGGATTCACGCAGTAAAAGCGTAATACTTTGGATTTAGCCATTTCGTCTAGCTTAACCCAAAGTATTTCGAGTAGGGTAAGAAGATCTCTCGCCGCAGATACTTTGGGTTAGTGCACCGTCACGCTCGCCCAGACGACGTGCGGATGGAAAAGAGTCATGCGTAGGTCAACGTTGATCCTGTGGAGCGCTCCCGAGGGAGACGCACTTTTCAAATATCGCAGGCGGTTTTCAGGTCTACCTTTTGCAAGTCGACGGCCGCGCCGAACATTTCGCACGCCTCGACCTAAATCGGAGGACGTTTACGCAAGATTCAGCCGGTATTTGAAGGACGAAGTATACCGATTGTTACGACGGTAGTTCAGCCGCAAACGGTTTGGCGACGGACGCCACAGTCTATCAGGACCTTGAGCGTGTTTTCGGACCTTCCGCTCGTAGACCGAGCAGAGCACGACGGCTCGGCCACATGACGCGGCCGTCCGTTAACGGCGAGCGTCGTCAGTAGCCGGTCCTCACATTCGCGTCGAAGAGGGGGGCGGTTCTTGGTCTGGCTTCCGCGCTATGGGCTTGGTTCGCGAAATTGCAAAGGCAGCCCGGGACGCCCATTATATTGCAAGGCGCACGCGATATATCGATGTAGTCATTTATCGCCAAGGGCGTAACGATGCCGTCATTATAGAGGCAAAAAGCCTCGAGGAGGACGACGCTGATCGAGCCAGATGTGCCATAGACCAGCTCCTACTTTACAGGTGCTTGCATGCCGAAATGTACGGTCAATCTGCTGGCCTTGTCGCAGCATTTACGCGAAAACCTCGGTACAAGAGTTTTGATCTTACCGAGATTCTAGTGAAATGCGGCATTGGCGTTTTGTGGCGCGCAGACACTTCATTTAACGGGACTGACTCGGCTCGACAATCCGTTTCATGGATTTTCGACCAACAACACGAAATAAACAGGCTCATTCAGGCGTGATGCTGTTTAGTAGTGACGAAAAGGCTCCTTCGCCGTCAACTCTTGTGCTCTCGAGGACCGTCAGTACGACTCAGCGTACTGGGTAGCCGGTAAAGTGGTCCAACGATAGATGCAGAATCAAAAGGCTCGGGCTCAAGGAGACCACCATGCGCAGTTGCTAGCCGGTGCACTTCGCTGCTACCGCGCGCATGTGAACGTTGCGAGCGGTTGCGCTCTCTTACAGCGCGCACGGTGTTCGCACAACGCCGAAGATTCCGTCATTGTCGCTTGATTGAATGGCACGTGCCGGTGGTTACAGCATCGACTTGTCCATCATCCCGCCGAACGCCGCGCGAATACAATTTACCCTTCAAAGTTCGCACGCAACCCCGTCGCCGCATCTGGAATGTTAAGCTCCGGCGCAAGAGCGCAGGTGCGTCCGCGAGTCCCTCGCCGTCATAAGAAAGCCTCCGGTTTGAGCGCCGCGTAGGCTAGGCGCATTTGTTCCATCTCGATGCGCACGCTGTCCGCATCGATATGGTCGTACGCCGCGCCCGCAGCGGCGGCAAGCGCCATCAAACATTGCTGTCGTCCGGGTCGATGTCGGCGCCGTTTTTGTGCGGCCCGAACAGCGCGATCGCTTCCAAGCGCTGGCGCAAAAACACCGGCATCGCGATAACGGGGCGCGCAGGACTGTCGGCCAAATCGCCGGCGTTCCAGCCGAGGTCGCTCAGGCGCAGCGTTTCCCGTTCGGATTCCAAGTGCAGCACGAGCGTGTCGTCCGCGGCAATCTCGCCGTTTGTCTCTTCATCCCAACCGAGCGCAAATTCGCGCACATATGCCCCCTTGCCGGCTCGCGATCCGAATCCGTCGACGTGATAAACGATCGCCAAGTTGGGCCGCATTTGCACCCGCTCACGCCCCTCTATCATCGCTCACGCCGGCGGCAGCACGGGCACGTAAGGCGAAGGAAGCCGCAGCGCTTCGTCCTTGAGCCACAAAAGTGCGGCGGCGAGTTCCGCTGCAATGGTGCGCAATACGAACTGATCGTCCGGATCGTACCACTGACTGTGCGGGCGCGCGCCCACGTAAATGCCGCCGTGTACCCGGCCAACGACGGTGAGCGGCAGCAGTAGGCCATTTCGCGGCAGCAGCGTCTCGATGCCCCGCACGTCGACGGTGGCGTGCGTTCGGCGCAGCCGCATAAACGCAGGATCGTCTTGCGGCACCACTTCAGGTGCCCGTTCAAACCCGTGTATCGCGTACGGAGTATAGACGCCTTCATCAAACCGGTAGATCGCGCAGGCACCTTTAAACGTGCGATAAATTTCACCGATTGCATGACGCGCGAGCGCATCGGGGTCATGGGCTTCCGAAAAATCTTCGACCATGGCGAGAAGCCTATCGTGAGCGGCTTTTTTCTCGCGATAGAGCGTGCGTTGAAGCCCGTTTTCAATGTGGCCGCCGATCCAGCGCATGGAGAGGCCGAGCAGAATCGGAATCGCGAAAGAGACGGCGATATTTCCGAACCGTCCGAGAAAGACGTGATCTAAAAACGATTCCGTAAGCGCAATGACGGCAACGATGACGCCGAGCAAGATCGCATACAGTGCGGCGCGGCTTACGAAAAAATCGAGGTCGTAGACGTTCTTGGTGAAAACGACGTACGCAACGGCAACGGGCATCACCATTATCGTGAGGCCAAGAGCGCCGTCGAAGGGCAAACTCAGATTCCACAAGCCGGTAACGACCGCATCGACGGTCGGGCCGGAGAACGCAACAACCAATGACCAGAAAATGATGCGGACGGTCAAGGGTTGCCGCTGGCGTGGCTCGACCGACGCAAACCAAACGGCGGCGAGAACGACGACGAACCCCAAGATGTATGCGATCGCCAGCGCGAACGCCAGCCCCGACTGCTGCGCATCGACATCGCCCACGAACATATAACGGATCTCAAAGTAGCCGAAGACTGCAAGCAAGATCACGTTTGGCGCGTACAGCACCCGGAACGCCCACAGCGCAACCGGCGAAACTTGCACCGGCACGAAGCTCTCGGCAAACAAATAGAGCAGCACGAGCGACAGCGCAGTCGTCAGCACGGTTACGACCCACGACGCCACCGCGAGCGGTCCGATTGCAAAAAAGCCGTTGAACCCCCACATAAACGGCAGTCCTGAGATTGCAAGCGCCTCGAGAAAGAGCCCGCCGAGCAGCGAAGCGCGGTCCCGCCCACGCAGGAGCAACAATGCTCCGAAGATCGCCGAAAACACACTGAGCACGTCGCTCACAAGCGCAGACACACGATCGTTCCACGGCGCGCTCGTAGTGCGCCGAAGAATACGGACGATCTTACCGTCGCGCTGATACGGAAGGCTAAACGTTTGCTCCGCGCCGACAGAGCCAAGCGTAACGTCGTCACCGCCGTTATAGCCCGAGACCGGCCCGCTACCCCACAAATTAAAACGATAGCGTTCCAGCGGCGTCAACAATCGAAAATCCAGCACGTCTCCCGGGCGCAACCCGGCATCGCGTCCGGCTTTCGTCACGTGCGTCATCGTGAATACGGGCCAGGCTCCGCGAGACGACGATTCATATCGCACGATCGACCCTTGATTGAGGGTTCCAAAAATGCTCGCAACGACGAACACGAGCGTCGCAACCGAGATGAGGGCCCCCACGACGGTACGGGTCATGCTTGTCCGCTTCGACAAGCGTAGCAGAGAACCGCCTGGAAACGCGGCGTAATGCGCCCTTGAATCTACACCCGGCCGTGCGCGGCGCAGGTCGCGAGGCTGCCGCCGAAGACGACGCCCAAGCCGCATTGCGAGCGAAACATCCGCCGGTTGTCGTGCGGAACGCCGCGTACGAAGGCGTAATCTTGATTGGTTCCACCCGGATGGCGGCGATGCATGTAGGCGATGAAGTTCTTGCCGCGGGCGAAGCGGTACGGCCCTTGCGCTTCTCCGCCGCACGAACGGTCGAGATCGTCTTCGTTCGGATTGGTGTCGGCAGTACCGAGCAGATAGGTGACGTGCCGCTTGACGTACCGCGTTTCGAGCGTTGCCGCGGTGCCCCTGACGTAGGGCGGCGCGCCGGCGATGCCGTAGCGCCACTGGTTGAAGTCGGGGCAGTTGCGCTGCGGCACCGGACGATCCTTGCTGAAATAAAAGTACGACGAAGGGTTGGCGATCACCAGGTGCACGGGGACGCTTCCCGCGGCCGGATCGAGCTGCGGCGCGTTGCCGACGATGGCGTAGCGGTCGACGATCTGTCCTCCCGCGGAGTGTCCGGCGAGCACGATCTCGCGCATCTTCGGAAAATAGCGCTTGTCGGCAAGGCGCGCGATCATCGCGTCAAACACCGCGTAGGTGCTGATCGGCGCGGGCGCGACGGCGGGCGAGCCTCCCGGCCATTTGGAATCCCAGTAGAGCGTGCGCGGTGAGACGTTATGTCCCGCAAGATCTTCGCGTTCGACGAATTGCGGCGAGATGACGATCGTATTCGCGGCGTGCGCGTCGCGAGCGGCTTCCATCGCGGTGTCATAATAATAATCGGCGTCGCGCAGCACACCGTGCACCATGATCAGCGCGCGCGTCGCGTTGCGATCGCCTTCGAGCCCCAAGTTGCCGTAATAGCGCGCGTATCCGCTGCCTTGCGGCGTGCGCACGAAAAACTGCCGCGGCGCCAGCACGCCCGAATTGTCGGGCTGCGGCGTTTCGGTCGCCATCGGCAGCGGCGCGGCCGCCATGGCAAAAACGAGCGAAGGCAATGCGAGCAAGGCGAGCAGTTTCACGATCGATGTCTTCGACCGGAGGGGCACCGCTCCCCGGAGAATGTCGCGCCATGGTCGTACGCACCGTCCTCACCTTGCTGTGCTGCCCGACGTCGTCCATCGCGCCCCAACACCAACCGTTTACGCAGATCGCCGTCGCTTCTCGCCATGATACGTATCTGCCAGTCGGGCCGCAAAAGCACTGCGCAAAGCAGTGTACGTTCCGGCGCGGATGCGGTATCATCGACGGCCGTGTCAAACCTCGAGTACACGCTGAAGGCGAAGCACAGGTGGCGCCTTCGACATCATCAGATCAATCCGCACGCGCTTCAACGGCGGCGCGTTCTGGATGCCGGAATTCCGTGCTCTGCTGGATGTGCTCGCATCGTATATGCCCGAGGTCGTCGGCCACGCGGTCGAGCAGCGGGGACACAGAATCTCCAGCAAGCGGGGCACGTCGCATTCCGCCGGGCAGAAGTTCCGTCTATTCGGCAGCCGCGTGAACCAGGCGATTCTGGCGTACCTGGCGGCGAACGGACCTGGCGGCAAGACGCAGATCATGGCGGCGGCGAACTGCGACGTGCCGGCGATCCGCCCGCTCCTTGAAGGTGCTGCCGGGACGGTCTGCGTCATCCCGGCACGCTCTGGCAACCGCGGTGATCTGTACTCGCTGAACGCCCCCCATCCGGTGTTCGCGGAAATCCGCGCGCTGCTCCGGACCGAGGCGATCCGCAAGCAGACCTAGGCGCACCTTTTCGATCCATTGCGGTCAGCGCGCGAAAGCGACGGACGCGGGCGTCAACTGAATAAACTTGAAATCATGCGACATCGAACAGCGGCGGACAATTAAACTTGAAATAGTAAGCGGCCTTTTGAAGGCGCAGCATCGGCTATATGCAGCTTAACTAATAATCAGCGCGATATGACGGGCCGTCCTACGTGACGGCCGCACGCTCGACTGCACTAAAGGGCCTGCTACTGCCTAGTAGCAGGTAGTGCTATAGTGCGCATGCATGACGTTGCTGTCTTAAGATTTGGAGTTTTCCTATGAATTCTCGCGCTTCGCTTCGGTCGATCTCGCGCCGTGACGTTCTGGCTTTCGGAGGCGCCGCCGCTGCCGGCACAGTGCTGGCTGCTTGCGGCTCGCACGGGGTCGCCTCCGGACCCTTGAGCGAGCCCGACGATGCGGACCGGTCCATAGCTGCAGGGCGCTTGTCGATGGCGGAGATAACCTCGAATTCGACTGCTCCGCCGCCGTGGGTGCGCAAAACGATCGAAGACGTCATTCAAGCGCAAGGCACCGCGTCGAATGGCGTTTTTGCGATTGAGGTCGACCGCAAAGATATTCCAAACGTGCACCTGCGCGGCGTTCCGATTCTTCCTTCATTCGAAATAAACGGGACGCTAAATTTCCAAAGCGTCGACGGCGGAGGCGGCAACGTGTTCACGAATTCCGATCTTTGCCTAAAAGCGGACGAAATTGACCCGTTCATTTCACAACTCATCGATCACGACATCATCTTTCAGGCGGAACATCAGCACTTCTACGACTTCGATCCGCTCGTGTGGTTCATTCACTTCCGCGCGTATGGGGATGCGAAACAGGTGGCGAGCGGCGTTAAGGCGGCTTTGAACGTTACGTCCACGCCCTTCCCGCAGACGCTCCCGAAAAATCCGACGACGCCGCTGCCCGCCGAGGAGATCGGTGATATTTTAGGTGCGGCTCCAAGCGTGAGTTCAAACGGCGTGGTCAATTATTCGATTCCGCGCGCGAATCCAATGAGGCTCGGAAAATTTCAGATCAACCCGTATCTGAACATTATGACGCCCGTCTCATTCGAGCCCTTGGATCGTAGCGGCAAGACGGCCGCGGCCGTGCCGGATTTCGGCATGGTTGCCGATGAAGTACAAAACGTCGTGCGCTTGATGCGCTCGCGCCGATGGGACATCGGTTGTCTCTATAATCAGGAGACAGACGAACACCCGCAGCTCGATTTTTCGCATCAGTTCAAGACCGGCGACCCCATCGCGCTGGCGCACGAAATTCGAGACGGCTTGAATCTGATGGACATGCGGTTCATGTAATGCATAAAATAAGTCTCGCTGCATTTTGCTTCACGATCTGTCTTGCAGGTTGCGGCGGCACCTCTTCGCCGGCACCGCGCGTGCCGCTGACGCTTCGAGCTTCCGTGAACGGCGGCGCCGAAACCAATGTGACCCAACCAGCCGCCCTCAACTTGCCGAATATTGGGGAAGCCGGCATCGTTACGGCGTACGAAGGCTCCGAACAAGTGTCGTTTTCGCTGACGCCCGCAGCGGCTTGCCTGAACGCCGTGACGATATCGCCGGCGGCTTCCTCGGCGCAACAGACCGTTACCGCAACAGCTACGGGAGAATGCACGGCAAGTGCGGTGGCATCGGACGGTGAGACGGCAACTCTTTCCATTTTCTCCATGCCGCCCCCGTAATACAGGGAAGGACCCTCACGGCTTCCGAGGGACGGTACGGAGGCTGACAACCACGTCGTTCAAATCGGCGCGAACCGGCTGTTCAGAAGAGCGCGGGGCCGGCGTTTCGCAAATTTTACAACCCTAACGGGCTGAAGCGAACGAAGCCGCCGAACTATTTTGGTGTGAGTTGCGTTACGTACACGCAGCCGTCATTGCACGCGTCAGTGTGTAAGGAGAGCGGCTGATTTCGATCATGCTCTCTCCGGCACGTTCATACGCCAACCCCGTTCAACGCGGCGACTATCCCGATCCGTCGGTTGTCCGCGTCGGGAACGAGTTTTGGGCCTGCACGACCTCCACCGAATGGGCCCCGCAGTTTCCGCTTTTGCGCTCGACCGACTTGGTGCATTGGAAGCGCGTCGGCGCCGTCTTCAACGAGCGACCGCAGTGGTCGCGCGGGAGTTTTTGGGCGCCGGAAATTTCTGCGCATCGGGGCCGCTTTTTCGTTTACTATGTTGCCGAGCATGAAAGCGGCCCACTCACGATTGCCGTCGCAACGGCAGAACGTCCCGGCGGGCCCTACGTCGATCACGGGCCGCTTG
This sequence comes from Vulcanimicrobiota bacterium, assembly GCA_963714015.1. Classification (GTDB taxonomy): domain Bacteria; phylum Vulcanimicrobiota; class Vulcanimicrobiia; order Vulcanimicrobiales; family Vulcanimicrobiaceae; genus DASRDE01. Next base: position 842,477 of record OY970223.1, read on the forward strand.
TCGGACAGGCATCAGGCTCGATCGATCCCACGCCCGTAACGGGAAAAGACGGCCGGCGATATTTGATTTGGAAGGAAGACGGAAACAGCCGCGCCCTTCCGACGACTATTTGGATTCAGCCCCTCAGCGCCGACGGTCTCCGGCTCGTCGGTGAAGCGCGCGTAATTTTGCGGAACGACGCGCCGTGGGAGGGTCCGGTCGTAGAGGGGCCGAGCGTCGTGCGGCGCGGCGAATGGTTCTATCTGTTCTATTCGGGAAACTCGTGCTGCGGCAAGAACTGCAATTACGCGGTCGGCGTCGCGCGTGCTCGTTCCGTACTCGGCCCTTGGGAGAAGTACGGCGGCAATCCGATTCTGAAGAGCAATTCGACGTGGCGTTGTCCGGGGCACGGCAGCGTCGTCGAAGCTGCGAACGGCCGCACGTTCTACCTTTACCATGCCTATTCCACAACAGATTCGATCTACGTGGGGCGACAAGTGCTGCTCGACGAGGTACGATGGAATGATGACGCTTGGCCCGCGATCAACGACGGCCGGGGTCCCAGTACGTTCGCGCGGCGTCCGTTCGACGGCCGGTCGAAATCCGAGGCGCCGGGCCATTTTTTCAGCGCGTTTCTACGGCGCCGGCTTTCTCCGGCATGGCAGTGGCCGCAAGGCCATCGTCCGCACATTTCGTTCAAAGCGTGGCGGCGCGGTGTCGTCGTGAGCTGCACAGGCGAATGTGAGGACGTCATTTGCAGTGTGCTTGCGCGGGGCACGGAAAGCACCACCTATCTCGCTGAAACGGCGATTGACGTGCGCACGCTCGCTCCGGGCGTGCAAGCGGGGATATGCGCGTACGGCGATTCGGAAAATGCCGCCGGCGTAGGGATTCGCGACGGGGAAGTGATCGTTTTCCGCCGTTCGCGCGGCAAGCACCGCTCGATTTCTCGCATGCCAGTTTCGAAAGGCGCAACGGTGCGATTGCGCATGCAGGCAAACGGCGGCTACGAATTCACATTTGCAATGAGCGTAAACGGCATGCGGTGGACCGATTTGTCGCCGGCGCCGGTGCGCGCGCCGCACCTATGCCCGTGGGATCGCGGAATTCGCGTCGCGCTGACGGTCGGCGGAGCGCAAGACGCTTCGGCGCGATTCAAATGGATGCGAATTCGCAACAGCGCGTACCACAAATAACAAAACGCTAAACCGTTTGGTGCTGAGCCGCCAAGGGGTATAGAAACCCACCTATTATTACTTGCTACGGTGGGTTATGATGCAGCGCTCGACGCCGATATTCTGCTTTTCGCACCTGCGCTGGGACTTCGTATACCAGCGTCCGCAACACATTCTAACGCGTCTGGCCGCAGACCGCGACGTCTACTACTTCGAAGAACCGGTTTTTGAAAGCGCCGTTGCGCCACAGCTTCTCGAAGAGCATCCGTACGACGGCGTAACGGTTCTTCGCCCGCGTATGGAAGCGGGCGACTCCGAAAGCGTCGAGCACGTCCAGGAACGCTTGCTGCAATCGTTTGCCGCGCAGCGCGGCATTTCGCATCCAATCACTTGGTACTACACGCCGATGGCCCTGGGGTACACCCGGAATTTTGGACGTTCGACTTGCGTGTACGACTGCATGGACGAGCTTTCCATGTTCGCGTTCGCACCCCCGAATCTCGTGGAGCGCGAGCGCGAACTCTTGGGGCGAGCGGATGTGGTCTTTACCGGTGGCCGCAGGCTCTTCTACAATAAGCGCAAGCATCACGGCAACGTTCGCTGCTTCCCCAGCGCCGTTGACGCGGCGCATTTTGCGCCCGGTTTGCGTTCGGAACCTTCGGAAATGGCAGGCCTTCCGCATCCGCGTCTGGGCTTTTACGGCGTGGTCGACGAGCGCTTCGATACGACGTTGCTTGCTCGAGCAGCAGACCTGCGTCCCCAGTGGCAATTCATCATTATCGGTCCGGTCGTAAAGATCGATCCGGCCGCCTTGCCCCATCGGCCCAACATTCACTACGTCGGGCAGCGTTCGTACGACACTCTGCCCGCATACCTCGAGCATTGGGATATTGCCATGCTTCCATTTGCATTGAACGACTCCACCCGGTTTATCTCGCCGACAAAAACGCTTGAATACCTGGCAGCGCACAAGCCCGCCATCTCGACGCCCATCGCCGACGTCGTCGACCCGTACGGCGAAAACGGACTGGTTGCGATTGCCCGTAATGCTGAAGAATTCGTTGCGCTCGCCGAACGGATTTTGTCGGCCGGCATCGCGCCCGGCTGGCAAAAGCGAGTTGACGAGCTCGTTTGCGCAAACAGCTGGGACGCTGTGGCGGCCGGCATGAGCGCTGAATTGGAACGCATTGCGCTCGCCCAGGCCGTGGCGCAATGAAATTCGATTGTCTCATCGTTGGGGCCGGCTTCGCCGGCTCTGTTCTTGCTGAGCGGCTGGCGCGCGACGCAGGCAAGTCGGTTTTGCTCGTCGATCGCCGTAACCACATCGGCGGTAACGCGTACGACGAATACAATGCCGAAGGACTGCTGGTCCATCGGTACGGTCCCCATATTTTCCATACGAACTGCACGGAGGTTTTCGGTTACCTAAGCCGCTTTACCGAGTGGCGCCCGTACGAGCACCGCGTGCTTGCGCGCGTCGGCGACCGGCTGCTGCCCATTCCAATCAATCTCGACACGATAAACGGCCTGTACGGTCTGAATCTGCGCGAAGACGAGGTCGAAGCCTTTCTCAGCGAGCGCGCCGAAAAAGTTCCGCGTATTCGCACCTCGGAAGACGCAGTCGTTGCGCGGGTCGGCCGGGACTTGTACGAAAAGTTCTTCAAATACTACACGCGTAAGCAATGGGGCCTGGACCCCTCGGAGCTCGACGCGTCGGTCACATCACGCATTCCGGTGCGAACGGATCGCGACGACCGGTACTTTGGTGACAAACACCAGGCAATGCCGCTACACGGATACACGCGCATGTTCGAAAACATGCTGGATCACCCCAACGTCCGGATCGAACTGGGAATCGATTACCGCAATTTGGGGAAGTCCGTACGGTACGACACGCTAATCTACACGGGACCGGTGGACGAGTTCTTCGATTTCCGGTTCGGCAAGTTGCCCTACCGGTCGCTGCGGTTCGAACACGTGACGGTCGACTCGGAGCAGCTTCAACCGGTCGCGGTCGTGAATTATCCGAACGAGCACCCTTACACGCGAATCACCGAATACAAGCATTTGACCGGTCAAGCGCATCCGAAGACTGCCGTCACGTACGAGTACCCCCAAAACGAAGGAGATCCGTACTACCCGGTTCCGCGTCCGCAGAACGCCGAGCTGTACGAGCGATACAAGCGTTTGGCTGACGCGCTGCCGGACGTGAAGTTCGTAGGCCGGCTTGCAACGTACCGCTATTATAATATGGATCAAGTCGTGGCGCAGGCGCTCACGACCTATGCCAAACTGCGGGGCGCGGAATCGTGGACGCAGGTGGCGTAGATCTCTGGGGCGGCGTCGAGTGTACCGTTTGCCGCATCGGCGAGCGGTACGTCGACCAGACGATCGCGTCGGGTCACCACGTTCGGGCGGACGATCTCGACCTCATCGCGTCACTCGGCCTCACCCACCTGCGTTATCCGGTCCTTTGGGAGCGCGTCGCTCCCGAAGGGCTGCGGCACGCCGACTGGACGTGGACCGACGAGCGGCTGCACCTGCTGCGCGAGCGCAACATTACCCCGATCGTTACGTTGCTGCACCACGGCAGCGGACCGCGCGACACGAATCTGTTGGATCCGCTGTTTGCCGAGAAACTTGCCGAATTCGGCGGTGCCGTCGCCCGGCGATATCCCTGGCTTCGATATTTCACGCCCGTTAACGAACCTGGAACGACGGCGCGTTTCAGCGCGCTTTACGGCTGGTGGTATCCACACGCGCGGGACGACCGATCGTTCTACACGGCGCTGATCAATCAAATTTCGGGCATTCGCAAGGCCATGGACGCGATACGGGCCCACATTCCACAGGCGCAGCTCGTTACGACGGAAGATCTCGGCAAGACCTATTCCACACCGTCGCTGCATTATCAGGCGGCGTACGAAAACGCGCGGCGCTTGCTTTCGTACGACCTGCTTTGCGGCACGTTGGACGAGAATCCGCAGATGCGCGCGCAGCTGGGCAGCTTTGGTTTTCCCATTGAAGCACTCGAGAAAGAACTGCGCTGCGAGCCGGCGATTCTAGGCTTTAATTATTACGTCACCGGCGAGCGCTGGCTCGACGAACGCCTTGATCTTTATCCGAACTCTATGCGCGGAGGGAACGGGCGCGACGAATACGTTGACGTTGAAGCAGTGCGAGTGCGGCGCGGAGCGGCGGGGGCACGCACCTTACTGCAGGAATGTTGGAACCGCTACCGCCGGCCTATGGCGATAATGGAAGCGCACTTGGCCTGCTCGCATGATGAACAGATCCGGTGGCTGCGCGATCTGTATTGCGACGCTGCCGGCTTGCGCCGGAGCGGCGTCGACCTCCGCGCCGTCACCGTATGGTCTCTGCTCGGAGCGTTCGATTGGAACTCGATGCTTACGCGGCAAGACGGCTATTACGAGACCGGGGCGTTTGACGTTTCCGGCGGTGTCGTCAAAGAAACGCCGCTCGGTTCCTTCGTTCGCACTTTGGCGCGTGCGCCCGAACTCGCTCTGGCGCAGGTTCACGGCCAGGGGTGGTGGCGGCAGCCGGCGCGGCTGTCCTACGCCGAGCCGGAATCGGCTGCCTCAGCTGCCGGTCTCGAGGAGGGAAACGGTCACGAAGGAGTGGACCGAACGGCACGACTATGTGGCTCACATGAAGCGCGAACGCAATTCACGGCATGAAGGAGAGGTCGATGCCTCGCAGCGCATCGACCGCTTGATCGCAGAGATCCCGGACTGGCGCGCACAGACGCTCGCGGCGGTGCGAAAGAGCATTTTGGCGGCAGACCCCGAGATCGTCGAAGAATGGAAGTGGATGGGAAGCCCTGTTTGGTCTCGCGAGGGAATCATCGCCGTCGGAAACGCGCACAAAGAAAAGGTCAAGCTGACTTTTGCGAATGGCGCGAAGCTGGCCGATCCGCAGAAGATCTTCAACAATGGTTTCGGTGGAAGCAAGTGGCGGGCGATCGACCTTTTCGAGGGCGACAAAGTCAACGAACGCGCGCTCAAAAATCTTGTCCGCGCCGCTATCGAGTACAATCAAAGCCTCTCTAAAAAGAAGGTACCCGCGCGAAAACCGCAGGTCAGCCGAGCGAGTTCGCCGGATCGGCCTGCCGCGAAAAAATCGCGATCGCCAAGATCGCGCTGACGCCTACGGCATTCGAAATCCAGGTCAGCCGTTCGTTCAACGTCATGGAGCCCATGGAAACGCCGCCGAACGCGTGACCGATGGCCAGTTCCATCACCGCGCCCGCAAGAATGGCTCCGGCAATGAACAACGCGACGAACGTCCACGTAATTCGCGCCGGAAACGATTTCAAGTAGATCGCTATCAAAGGCGGAACCAGCAAGTCGCCATAGATAAATGACGTGTTTGCGCCAAGCGGAATTCCGGCATTGGCAAGAAACCGCGCGATGGGAACGTTACCCATGGAGCAAACGAACGTCAAGACCGCAATGCACAGGCCCAGCGCGAGAAGCAGAAGGTAGCCGGCGTATGGAATGCTGCCGACGAAATGCAGCGCGCCGGAAAGCCATTGCGGCGGGACGAGTGCGGCGGCAAATCCGGCAACGAGATAGCCGATCGCCAGTTCATTTCGTAGCATGAGGACGTCGTTCCAAGCCGTTTCGCGAACTTCGCGCCACGTTTGAGCACGCTTGAGGGCCTGCCACCCTTTTGCACCGTTTGCGGATTCCGCACCCGCGATATATCGCGCGGGATCGGCGGAAAGGTCGAGCTGATGCTTTCTGCCGCACGCGTAATATGTCCGGCCCGTATACTCTACGGCGAACTCCGGTTCGCCTTCCATGCCGCAGGCGGGGCACTCCGTCACGATGGTTCCATCGGGTGATCCGGGCGCCGGTTGCTCTAGGCGCAGCCTTTCCAGCTCCCCCGGCCGGAATGCGAGCGTGAATCCAAGAGCGACGACGGCAATGATAATCGCGCCTCCGAAAAACTCGGCGAACGCGAACCTCCACCCCAGCAGCGACCAGAACAGAATGAGGATGGCGACGTTCATGTTCGTCGACGAAATCAGAAACGCAAAGACGGCACGGACGTCTGCGCCGCGCTGATAAAAACCTCGGGCCGCAGCCGCCGCGCCGTAAGAGCATGCGGAGGAGATGATACCGAAGCCGGCTCCGTTCAGTATTCCGCGAAGGTTCGGACCCAAGAAGCGCTGCATAGCCGAGGGCGTAAGGGCTACCTGAACCGTGGCGGAGATCAGGAAACCGAAGATCAAACCAAATAGGCTGTCCCATAAAAATTGCAGGGACTGAAGCAGTCCGGCGCCGATGGCCACAAGCACGATCATGCGAACGCCAGAACCAAAGACTTCCGGCGCGAGGTTGCACCTGTCCTTAAGGAGGGCCTGTTGTGTTTCCGCATTTGGCAAACTTTACCGACTACAACTTGTTGTTTCTGCGCCTAATGGCCGGCCTGGTCTTCACGTACAGCGGTTACAGCGACCTCAAGGATCCCGATGCGCGCAGCAAGAGCATCGAGATGTCCAAGAACTTTGCGCTCTTTCTCGGTGCGGCAGAACTGCTCGGCGGCATCGCGGTGATCGTCGGGTTTCTGGTTCAACTTGCCTGCATCGGCTTGGCGCTGATTATGCTCGGAGCAGCCCAAAAGAAGCTCTTCGTCTGGAAGACCGGCTTCTGGGGCAAAGACGGACTAGGCTGGAACTACGAACTGATCGTGCTGTCCATGGTGCTCGTGATCTTGTGCACCGACGGAGGCCGATTCATTCTGCTCGGCTAGGCGTTCGTCAAGTCGAGCAGCAGGCATTTTGCGCTCGCGCGGAAGCGGTTAATATCTCCGTACGTGCGAGCAACAAGCATTGCGCCCTCAAGCGATCCAAGCACGAGACGAGCACGCTCCTTCGCGGATTCGCGAAAACGCATCGTTCCATTTTTCCGTCCCGTTTCAAGTACCGCGGCGAGCCAGCGTTCGTTGACGTCGAAGAAGCGCTTGAGTTCGTCCTGCATCGTTTGCGGCAACGTCGAAAATTCCGCGGCGAACATTCCGCACAGGCAAAGGCGGTCGTCCACCAGGACGTCGCCATACAGCATCGCGTAGCGGCGCAGCCGCTCCGCTGGGTCTGTATACCGCTCCGCAATTCCCCCCAGCGCCGCCTCGAAATTGTCGCGGTAACGCAGGATGAGCGCTTTGCCCAATTCACTCTTCGACGGAAAATGGTAGTGTAGCGCCGCTTTCGTGACGAGCAATTTTTCCGCGATATCGGCATAACTGAATCCGTTGAAGCCGCGCCGCTGCGCAAGCTCTTCGGCTACGTCCAGAATGCGCTCCGCGGCCCCGATCGTCCGGTTCTTTTGCTGCATGTTGACTTTTTACCTACTAGTAGGTAGAGTAACAAATACACACGGGACACTTCAAGCCCCTATTCCGCAGCCTCGTGAGAGAGGAAACGTATATGCAAGGGGTTCAGCAGCGCACGCACCACGGCTCGTTCGGAAAGCCGGACGAAGTACGCGAATTTGCGAAAGGCCGCGCAGAGATTCTTCAAATCGACGGCACCCCGATCGGCCGCATGATCTTTCAACCCGGATGGCGCTGGTCGGTCGACCTCAAGCCCGTAGCGGGCACCGAGAGTTGCCGCGCACCGCATTTCCAATATCATGTTTCCGGAACGCTCGGCATCAAGATGGACGACGGCACCGAAATCGTGGCCAAGGCCGGCGACGTCACCTCGCTGCCGGAGGGGCACGACGCCTGGGTGATCGGCGATGAGCCGGTCGTGGTCGTCGACTGGTTCGGTGCGAGCAACTACGCACAAAAGGTCTAATTTTGCTCTCCTGTTCTTAGGAGGTTTAGATGGAAACCAAGACGCGCAAGTACATCGACTGCCGTGATTTTCCGAGCGAAACCAATTGCTCGCTGACGATTGCCGGTGCCGAAGAGGAAGTGGTCAAGGCCGCAGTGGAGCATGCAGTCTCCAGTCATGGCCACTCGGCAGGTTCCGAACTGACCCGAACGATTCGCAGCGCGCTCCACGACGAAATGTAGCGGACTAGTTCGCTCTCGCGCATCCAATTTACGACCGCGATTCGGGCGAACGAGCCGGATTAATCCTGCGTCAATATAAGCAGTTTGCCCGCGTGCAGGCGGATCTCGCTCAGATTGTGACCAGCACTCTTGCTGCCATTCCACGCTTGTCCGCGCCTAGGCAAATCGTCGAGCGTAGCTAGATCGTCGTAAAGTGCGCTCGTCTGCACGACGCTGCCCTTTTCGTCCAGGAGCGCGAAAGCGATCGGCGTGTTCAGGAACGCGCGCGCTAGGAGCGCATTTTCGTCTTCGACTATGGTCACGCGGCCGCGCGCCTCGCTGATCAATCGCTCGAGCTCGCTACCGCGCGCGCCGAGTTCCTCGTTCGTGGTGTTCAGCTCCTCAACTGTGGCTTGCAGCTCCTCGTTGAGCGTTTCCAACTCTTCGCTCGTGGCCTGCATCTCCTCGTTCAGCGTCTCGACCTCTTCGGCGGACGCTTCCGCTTCTTCGGCGGCGATGAGCAGACGCTCATTCATGTTGCGCAGCTCGGCGTTACTGCCGGTCGAGCTCGTTGTTGGCTTCGACCAGCGAGCGCTGCCGCTCGAGCAATTCGGAATTCTGACGCATGACGCGGTCGACGGACGTTCGCGCGGCCGCCCACTCCTCTTCCAATTGCTTGCGGTGCATGGAAGCCTTGGTGACGTCTTCGACGAGCAAGATGAGGCCGGTTATGCGTGAGTCTCGACCGCCGTCCCGCTCCGGATAGTAGGAGACCTGCAGATAGCGCGTCTGGTCGAGGGCCGAGTCTTTGAAAAGCAGTTCGCCGCGACCGTCTTTCTGACTTCGAAAGGCGGCGTCCAGCGCCGACTTGAGTTCCTGCGAATCGACGTTCGAGGCCAGGTGGATGAGATCGTCGCCGATGGCCTGCCCGTGAATGTTCAGAAGCATTCGCGCGGCTTGATTGATCGCTTGGATGTCGTAATTGGCGTCGACGAATACGACGCCGATGTTTGACTCGAAGAGAAATGAACCCAAGCGTTCGGCAAGTGAGGAACGCTGGAGGCTCTCGGAAGTGCGATTCGGTAAGGGCGGCTGGCGTCGCGGCGGATCGCGCCGGATAATCCGCTCGGGAAGTGAAACACCTTCCGTAAATGCGGGCGTGGAGATCAGCAGCCGTTCACCTTGGCGCTGGAAGACTTTGAGCGCCGGGTTAATCGTACCGAAGAATTGCGGGAGGGGGTTGGTCGTTTCGGCTTTCCCCAGAACCAGATATCCGCCGTTGCGCAGCGAGAAGGCGAAGAGCCGGAGCGTACGCTGTTGGAGCTCCTTCGTAAAGTACATCAGCACGTTGCGGCAGACGATCAGATCGATCCGGGTAAACGGTGCGCGCTGACCCAGATCGTACTCACCGAAAACACCGAGATTGCGGATGCGTTTCTTGACCTGGTAGGCATCGTCGATGCGGGTGAAATGCTTTGCCAACAGATCCTGCGGCATGTCCCGGAAAGCGCTGGCCGGATAGACTCCCCGCCGTGCAAAGACGATGGACTCGGCGTCGAGGTCGGTAGCGAATATACGGATGTTCAATGCGTCGAGTTGGTCGCCCAAAATCTCGGCGATCAGGATCGCTATCGAGTAGGCTTCTTCGCCCGTCGCGCAGCCGGCCGACCAGATTCGCAGCTCCTGGCCGGTGCGCCGCGCTTCTGCGATGATCTCTGGGAGTGCGCTATCACGCAGGTACTCGAACAGCTCGGGGTCACGGAAGAAGCCGGTGACCTTGATTAAGAACGACGTGATGAGCCGCTGGTAGGCGCCCGGGTTAGCGTTCAGATACCGCGTGTATTCCGCAAGCGTAGAGCAGTGCGCCGCCGCCATCAAGCGCGAAAGACGCCGGATTATCGTCGGCATCTTGTATTGCGTGAAGTCGATCCCGCTGCGCACGCGCAAATGCGTTAGAAACGCGCGAAGCGTATCGTCGTCGAGCTGCGCTGACGCGCCGCCGGCGTCCGCGATCGAGCCGAGCAGCTGGCCCATGTTGTCGATATCGCTGACCAGGTCCACATTTACCGACGCGATGGAAGCTGGAAGCCCCGGATAAGCCGCAGTCGCCGGATCCTGAATAACCACGGTGCCGCCGGCTTGCTTAACGGCCTGCGCGCCGGAAGCGCCGTCGGAACCCGTACCGCTCAAAACGACTGCAACCGCGCGCTCACCGAATGCACGCGCGGCACTCGTGAAGAGCAAGTCGATGGACGGCAGCGGATGAACGCCTTTATCGGCCGGTGTTGTTGAAACCGAGCGGTCGGATATTTCGACGTGCTGTCCGGCGGGTACAACGTAAATCGTACCAGCCTTGATAGCCGCCGAGTCGGCCACGCTTACGACTTCCATGGAGGTGCATCCCTGAAGGATGGGGGCCAGGCGGCTTACCCGAGACGGATCCAGGTGCTGCGCGACCACGATCGGCGCTTCGAACGTGGCCGGGAGCGACCCAATCAGACGCTCGAGCGCATCTATTCCGCCGGCTGAGGCGCCAATGACGAAAAGCAGATGCTCGTTGGAGCGTTCTTCGGGCATCGCGTCACCTTCGGGTGTGCTATAGGAAAAACTTTCGGATGGAAACATCGGCGCAGCGGCAGTTCGGAATTGTCGTTATAGGCGGGTCTGCCGGCTCGCTCGAAGCCCTTCAACAAATCGTTGCGAATTTCCCGGACGACATTCCCGCGGCAGTCTTCGTAGTGACGCATATCCCGTCGGACACGGTTAGCGCGATGCCGCATTTGCTCAGCCGGCGGGGCGCGCTTTTCGCGACGCACGCAATCGATCGGGCGCCCATTAGTCCGGGGAAAATCATCGTGTGCCCGCCGGGCCATCATCTCGTTATCGAGCGCGACGTAATGCGCGTCGTGACCTGGGCTAAAGAGAACGGCTACCGGCCCTCGATCGACGTGCTCTTCAGGAGCGCCGCCGAATCATACGGCAAAGCAACCTGCGCCGTATTACTTTCCGGCACGCTCGATGACGGAGTTGCAGGATTGCGCGCGGTTCGCGAGGCGGGAGGAGGAACGTTGGTGCAAGATCCGGCCGACGCCGCGTTCCCGGACATGCCTCGCAACGCTATTACGGCCAACGTCGCCGACCGCGCCCTACCCGCACCCGCGCTTGCTGAGGCTATCGTATCGTACGTCGAAACGGCGGTGGTCGAAGGCCGTGGCGGGCTCGTGCCTTTTGCGGCGCCGGACGAACGCCGCCAAGGCAAACCTTCCGTGTTTACGTGTCCCGACTGTAGCGGCACGCTTTGGGAGATGGAGGGGAAAGACTATCTGCGCTTCCGCTGCCGGACCGGCCATGCATATTCCGTCAACTCGATGATGGCCGTTCAGCGAGATGCGGTTGAGAGTTCGCTTTGGTCTGCGGTGCGGATCTTACAGGAACGCGGCGATCTGCTGCGCCGGCTTTCGCACCGGGCGCAGGCGCGCGGCGACTCCATCTCGGCCGATCGGTTCCAACGTCAGGCGCAGGAGCTGACCAACGACGAGATTGCGATCCGTAACGCGCTGAGCGACGTCATCGCTCAGAGCCAGAGCTCGGCCGGGTGATCGCTGCAACGGCAATATCGACTGAGCCCGGCAGCGCGCTCGTGACCGCAGCCAGCGGATTAGGCGAAGATTCCTCGAGCTGCTTTTGAACGATCCGCACCAGCTCGGTCGATGCCAAACCAGCCTGCGACTCGTTTCCGTAAATCAACGTCAACGTTCCCGGCCGCAGCCGCATGCGTCCAGTAAGCGCGTCCGTACGTTTTTGCGGGAGCGCAGCCGGGCCTCGACGGCCGATCTGCAGCGGCGCCGGAAACCCCAAGGCTGCGAACGTCAATCGCGACTGAGGGCCCGAGACGACTCCCGCAAATGCGGCGCGCAGTTCGATGCCCGCATTTGCTACGACCGCGCGCAAAAGGTCAACCTCGAGTTCGTCGCCGTGTTCGGCGGCGAGCGCGATCTCGTGCAGCATAGTTTCCGCGATTTCGAGTGATTCGTGGGGATCCGGCGCATCCGCGGCGACAACGCCCACGCACTGATCCGCGCCGCCGATCGGGGACATCCGTATGGAGCACGTGGAGGCGTTTCCGCGATAGGAGTCGATCCGGCAGTCGCGCACCATCAGGTGCATCCAATGCGGCGCTTCCGAGAACACGCGCGTTTCCGCGCGGGAAAGACGCAACTGTAGAATGCTGAATGCGCGCGATGCGGACTCGCACAAGGAGAGCATCGCTTCGAACTCCGCTTCGCTCAGTTGCCGCCGGCGGGTAAGCACGAGCATGTTCCCGACGACTCGCCCGGACTCCATTATCGGAATGGACGCACCGGAAACGGGCGATAACGCGGCGAGGCCGTTTCGAGCCGTCTCGTCGTCGGTAATTTCGGAGTAAAAATCCTCGTCGATTTGGGAACGCACGATTGCGCGGCCATCCAGGAACGTCGTCGGCACCACGTCGATCGCCGGCTTTTCAGATTCCGGCCGGTGCGCGCTGTAAAGATTTCCGGATGAATCGAACATCTGCACGACGCAGCGGTCGGCTCCGATTTCGCACGCAGAGCGGCATACGGCGCGGGCGAGTTCCATGCCGTCCGCACATTGCACCAGTTGGGGCCAAAAGAATCCGACGGTAGAAACGAGCGATTGCCGGCGGCGTTTGGGAATGAGCCGAATCGTTTCTTTGATGACACGAAAGATCTCGTCGCGGGAGGCGGTTTGGGGAACGCGGCCGTCGACGAGCAGGTCGAGCTCCGCGTCGTCCTGTTCTCCGCCGAAGTAGATGATTGCGGCATGAGACGTTCCGGTTGCGTGCCGGATGGCCCGCAGGGCAGCGAGCGGCTTCATCGAGCCGGTACTGTCGAGCAGAACGACGTCGACGCGGCGCGCTTCCAGCAGCCCCCAAAGGTCGCCCAGGTTAGATGCCTTCGTGACCTGCCAGCCCCTGCGCGCGATCATTTCTTGCAGCGTCCGGCGCAATGCGGCGTCGCTGATGTGCAGCACGATGTCCGGAGCGGCCGGGAGCGGCGCGAATTTGATCGAGTCTACGTTGAATTGCCGCACCGCCGCTGCCGGATCGGCCGATGCGACCGCCAGCCCTTCTATCGTCCGGATCAGCAGATTCTCGTCACGCTGCAGCGGAGGATTTTGTCTGAGGGTCGCAACGACCACATAACGTTCACCGCTTGATAGGACGAACGGAACGGCGAGGCCGCGTCCTCCGCCGGCCGGATGCTTTACGACGCAGGCGCGACGGCGCGCGAAGAGCCGGTGGAGGGGCCATCGCTGCCAGTCTGCGTGTGTCTTCAAAAGGACCGCCGATGGCGCGCACCAGGACAAACGCTCCCGCGCTTCGCGAGAGAAAGAGCGCGCACGACGTAAACAGCTGCGGGCGAATGTCGTAAAGCATTTGCGCGAAGGACTGAACGTCGGCGACGGTAGCGTCGCGAGGATTTGCGCTGCGGACAATTGCCGGAAGCGCGTCGAACGTGCCTGTGCGGCTCCCTGCGCCGAGCTCAACGTAGACTGCGCGTTCCCCTGAAAATTGGAGCGGCGTGAACGTCCAGTTCGCTTCGCCGATTTGAACCGCAGAAGGTTGACCGTCTTCGTATGCGCGTTCTACCCTCAGATTGACGGCAGCGGGAAGTTCGCGCGGAAAAAGTGCGCGAAACGCTTCATTCGCGGCGATCGCCAGCGGCTGCCAGATACAACGCGGAGCGGCGCTGTCGAGCAACTGTTCGGCGAACGCCCGAAGCGGACTTAGGAGCGCCGGCGAAGACATGCCCCGTTTTGACGCAGAAATGCACCCAAGCGTTCCTGCGACACTCGGCGGAAGAGCTGACGTAAGGCAATCTCTATAACGGAACTTTCGCTAACCCGGTGTTCGTAAGCGATTCGTTTGAGCTCGCTGCCGAGGTCGGAAGACAAATTCACGGAAAACTTCAGAGCGTTTGCCGAGTTGCCCACCTCCGCCGCGAGTTGGCGTGGGTTGGGAGCGGGGTGAAGTGCGGTCGAAGAATGTGCCATAGCAAGTATTATTGCATATCATCAGTCGTGCGTACTGCCGGCGCGGCGCGTTCGCCGCAAAATTTTTCCCGGCGAGAATGCAAGCGGTGCCGCCAACCAGCGGGCCGGTCGGCTGGAGCGGTAATCCTAAGTAGCATTAAGAGGCCGCTCCGCACGAGGAGAAAGGATCCGAATGTATCAGGTCATCGTTTTCATTCACGTGCTTTCGGCAATCGTCGCGGTCGGATACAACGCGACGTACGTGGTATGGCTCACCCGCGGCGGCATGGAGCGCGCTCACCTGCTCTTTGCACTGCGAACGATCCGCTTCATGGACGCCAAGATCGCCAATCCCGCCTACGGGCTGCTGTTGGTAACGGGGGTCGCGCAAGTGATGCTTTCGCACCGCTCGTGGCATGAAGCGTGGATCGAATGGGCGATCGTCCTGTGGATCGTGCTTGCCGCTGTTGCCTACGGCGCCTATACGCCGGCGCTGAAGCGTCAAATCGCAATCGTCGAAGGAGGTGACGTTTCGGGAGAACAGTATGCGGCTGCGAACCGGCGCGCGACGGCAATCGGTGCTTCGTTGATGGTTCTTGCGCTCGCTATTCTCGGGCTGATGGTATTCCGCCCCGGCGGAGCTTGACGCGCCGATGCGCGTACTGCTGATCGTCAACGAAAAGTCGCGAAAGGGCGGCCGTGAGGGCGCACTCGTCTGCAGCACGCTCGAAGACCTCGGGATTGACTGCTCGCAGGATGCCTCGGCGGAGAACGTTGATGCGGTAGTGGCGGCCGGCGGCGACGGTACGGTGATCTCCACGCTTCCAATTGCGATAGAGCGGGGCGTCCCCCTCGGCGTCGTGCCGCTCGGAACGTTCAACGACCTTGCTCGAACGCTCGGGATTCCACTGGACGTTCGGGGAGCGTGCGAAACGATCGCGGCAGGGGCCGTGCATGAAATCGACGCCGGCCGCGTCAACGGGTCGTATTTCGTGAACGAAGCGAGCGTCGGACTCTCAACGCGCATCGCGCGGCGCCAGACTCCGCAAGTCAAGCAGCGCTTTGGTTTGTTGGGAGTCGCTGCGACCGCGCTGCAAAGCCTGCGCGCCGCACGTTTCTTTACGGTAACGTTGACGTATGGCGATGGTGCGGTCGAGCGGTTCCGGACGATACAGCTCACCGTTGCCAACAATGCGCGATTCGGCGGCATTATGGAAAGGCCCGGCGCTTCGATCGACGACGGCTGGCTCGACCTTTACTCGATAGAGCCGCGCAACTGGCTGCAAGCAGTGCGCGTGGCCGGAAAAATTCTCGCGCGCGATCCAGACTCCGGCGAAGGTTTGCGGACCCGGCGCGCAGCGAGGTTTGACGTTTCTACAAACCACCGGCATCACGTCGCAGCCGACGGAGAAGCGGCCGGTTTTACGCCGGCCGTCTTTGAAATCGTTCCGAAGGCGGTCCGCGTCTTTGTGCCTAAGGCGGCCGGATGCGCTACAGAACCCTCGGACATTCCGGACTCAAAGTTTCAACCGTCGGACTCGGTTCCTGGCTGACGTACGGCGGAAACGTCGGAGCGGACACGGCCCGTGCATGCGTGCTGCGCGCATGGGAGAAGGGCGTCAACTTCATCGACACCGCAAACGTGTACGCGCGCGGTGCAGCCGAAGAAGTCCTTGGACCGATCTTGCGGGAGCTGAACCGCGACGCGCTGGTTCTGGCCACGAAGGTGTACTTTCCGATGGGCGACACGGTGAACGAACACGGCCTCTCGCGTAAGCACATCCGCGACCAAGTGCATCATTCGCTGCGGCGCTTGAAAGTCGACTACATCGATCTCTATCAATGCCACCGCTTCGATCAGACGACGCCGATTGAAGAGACGTGTGAGATGATGAACGATCTCGTTCGATCGGGATGGATTCTCTACTGGGGCGTTTCGGAATGGAACGCGGATCAAATCTCGTCCGCGGTAACGCTGTGCCGCGCCCGCGGCTGGGCAGCACCGATCAGCAACCAGCCTCAGTACAGCGCGCTTTGGCGCCGCATCGAGCAGCGCGTACTGCCCACTTGCGAGGCGTACGGTGTAGGGAACGTCGTGTGGTCGCCGCTGGCTATGGGAATCTTAACCGGGAAATACACGGATGCGAAAAACCCGCCGCCCGGCACTCGCGCGGCCGGTTCGAACCGTGACATGATGGAGGACTACTTCACCCAGCCCGTACTGGATGCCGTGGCGCAGTTGCGGCCGCTTGCCGAGAGCGCCGGTTGTACGCTCGCGCAACTCGCGCTTGCATGGTGCTTGCGCCGGCCTGCGGTCAGCAGCGTAATCGTCGGCGCGACAAAAGCACAGCACGTCGACGATAACGTCGGTGCCGCGGATCTGGCCGTCGATGCCGCAATCTTCGCACAGATGGATCGTATGTTGGAGCCGGTCGCCCCGAGCGAACCGTATCTCAGTTAAAAGCGCCTTAAAAAAGATTTGGGCTGACGATGGTGGAGGCATCGTCAGCCCTTCTTGCTGCACTCTACGAGGTTGGAGTCGAACGGGTTACTGACGTGGAGGACAACAGCCCGTTTTCCATCTCGCATGACTATCATGCGGATGAAACCTTAAATGCGCCTTAATTCCAGTTTTTCAGCAGATTACCAACGCCTGAGACTTTTGGGCCCCAGCCGCTGAACGACGCCGTATCCGGCGTGTTCGACATGACGCGCGCGATCGTAATCGTCGGACGCGTGTCGGCATCTGTCTGGGTCGTTATAGGCGCTTGCGCTTTCCTAGCGGTTTTCACAATTGAATCCTTTATGAGTTCGGGAACGCACACCGCGTGTTCCATTCCGTACTGTACATCCGCTTCTACTGCGCGCCTACAACTTTTGTTTCATGCGATTTTGTCGCAGAACGCGCGATGCGATTTCGTTGTGACGGTTTGAACTATTTCGTTGTTCGAGGTGTTATACGTTCACAGAAGACTCGTTCGAATCGTTATCGACTCTTGGCGGGGTGCGGAACATCGGCCGCGTGGCAGCGTATAACGGAAGGAACCGCTGTTCCGGGCGCGGCGGGGCCCGGCGGCGGAGCCCGAGAACCGCACATGGGGAAGGAACGCGCTGATGACCATTTATCGATTCGGCCCATTCCGGCTCGAGAAGGAGCCGTTGCTCCTGCGGGTCGGCGAAAGCACCCTGCCGCTGGGTCCCAAGGTCGTCGAAACATTGCTCGCGCTCATCGAACGTCCCGGCCAGGTCCTCTCCAAAGCGGACCTGCTGGCGCGAGTATGGCCCGAGGGGTACGTCGAGGAAGCGAACCTCGCGCAGAATATCTACGTCATTCGCAAGGCGCTGCGTTCGCACTGGGGTCAGTGTCCGATCGAAACCGTTCCGAGGCGCGGTTACCGTTTCTCGGCCCCGGTTACCACCGGCGACCTGGCCGCCCCGGCGCCGCGCAATCGCAGCCGGCTCTGGATGGGCGCCGGCGCAGCCGCGGTCTTTGCGTTGGCGGTCGCAGCGGGAAGCATCGGCGTGGCAAACTCTCGCGCATCTACGACCGCCAGCTTGTCCGAACCGGGCGCGCGGCTGTACTCCATGGGCAAGTTCTATTGGAATCAGCGCACAGCTTCTAGCGTCGTCAAGAGCGTTCGGTACTTCCAGGAAGTGATTCAAAGCGATCCTCATGACGCTCTCGGCTATGCGGGACTGGCGTCGGCATATGCCATCGAGGGCGACTATCATTTCGGACCGCTGTCGAAGCCCCAAGCGTTTGCCCTCGCGTCCGATTACGCGCGCAAGGCGCTGAGCATCGACCCGCGGTCGGCCGAAGCGATGGCGGACATCGGTTTGGCGCAAGTGGACGCGGGCCACGAATCTGCCGGAGAGCTGTGGTTCCGGCGTGCCATTGCCGCCAACAACAGCTACGCGCCGGCGCATCAGTGGTACGGGATGTCGCTGCTGCAGCGCGGCAACGGCGCGGCCGCTTACCGGGAACTGCAGCGAGCCGCGAACTTGGATCCGGAGTCCGTTGCAGCGACGGACTGGCTCTCGCAAGCTGCTTACTTGTCACGACGCTATCGCGATGCCGTCAGCTACGCGCGTCAGACCCTGGATCTTTCATCGCAGCGGTACGACGCTTACGGCACGATGGGGATGGCCTACGAGGCGCTCGGCGATTACCATAAAGCAATCGTTTCGTACGAAATCTTCGCGCGCAGTTGCGCCGCGTGTCAAGGCGAAGCGGCGGCACTGATGGCCCACGCGTACGCGGCGATTCACGATGATTCGGCGGCTGAAGCAGAGCTCAGCAAAGCTCGCGCTGCGATGGCCATGCAGATGGTCGATCCCGAGGACCTCGTCACGGCGCTGGTGGCGATGGGACGGCGCACCGAAGCGCTCAAGATGCTCGAAGACCATAAGCGGGCGCTCTTTCCCGGAGCGCTTGCGATCGATCCGCGAATGGATCCCGTACGGGACGACAAGCGTTTCCGCCTCTTCATCAAGGGTCCGGGCTAAGCGCTCGAATTCGTGACGGCGCGCTACTTGCAGGCCGCGCTCTCGGCACGGCCGCAGATCGCCGCTAGTCTGGAGCAGCATGAGCGTGCCGTAATGGAGACCGGCGACGTGCATCCCGTCACCAAGGAACTCTGCGCCGCCCTTTGTGCCGCCGTAAACTTTTGCACGCCGCTGTTGGTGGAGCACCGCGCGCGAGCGCGCGAAATGGGCGTCAGCGTTGCGAAGTTGAACGATCTTTGGGAATTTGCGCGCAGCGCCGAGTACTCGAAGGAGGAACGCGCCGCCCTCGCAGCGGCGGTGGCGCTTTCGCGAGAACCTCGCGCGCTGCCGGCGGTCGTGTGGGAACAGTTGTGCGATGCGTACGACGAACCTTCGATTAGCGAGATTCTCTGCGTTATCGGCTGCGTCAATTACACTGCCCGGCTCGTGAACGCACTCGACAGCAAGCCGCGCGAACCGTCATGACGAAGCGGTAGCGCTCACCTGCGCCAGAACGCGCTCGGTTTTGATCATACGCGTGCCGGAGAATCGGTCTTGCAGGTACACGCGCGAGAAGGGGCTGAGCGGAATAATCAGCCACCACAGAAAAAATACGATCGTGTAACGCCACAGACTCTGCAGAACGCGCGGCTGGCCGTATTCAACTGTGACGATGCGCGTACCGCCGATCATCATGCCTGCCGTCTGTCCGGTCAGGCCCACCAGCAATCCGAAGTACAGACACATCCAGATCGGAAGCATTGCCCCGGTGGCCTGCTCGCGGAAATCTGCCCACGTTAGGCCGCTGCTTCCGATAGAGAGGCCGTCGGTACGAACGGAAACGGAACCGATTCTAAATATCTCGTCCGAGCTCGTAACCGCCGCGTCGGCTTGCGGATGAAGCCCTTTGACGGTGATCCCCGGTTTATTCTTGACCGGCCCGGGCGTGACGCTGGTCGAGACGCCCGATGCGCCGGCCAGCGTCTGCACGACGGCGGTAACGACGATAAAGTCTATGACCACTGCCATACAGCGCCGCCACCAGCCGGCGCAGTCGCGCTTTGCCACGCGTTCTCCCCGCGTGGCCGCGGTTTCCAACGGCAGCTCCCGGCTCTCTTCGACGAATCTCTGCTCGTGCGTGCGGTAGAGCTGCGAAGCGAAGAAATCACGCATCGCATCGATCCGTTTGGTCGCGTACGGCGTCGCCCCAAGCCACTCGCCCAGCCGCAGCACCGAATCGCTGCGGATCTCGCGAGACTGCTCCGCGAAGAGTCCCGGATCGACTTTGCGTCCGAATCCGTGAAACGATGCGATGACGATCGCCCGCATCGCTGCATCGAGCGAGCCGCAACAGAGCAGTCCCACGCGATCGCACGTCAGTTCCGTCTTGCGCAGCCACGCACCGAAGATCAGCGAGACGATGACGTTTTCGTTACCGTTCACGCTGAGCAGCGAGGTAAAGCGCGTATGCCCCGAGGCGATATGCCCGAGCTCGCGGCCGATCATGAATGTGAGCTCGTCATCCTTGAAGTGCTCGATCCAGTTGCTCGAAATCACGATCGAATAGGGATCTCCCAATCCCACGGTCAGGATCGGTACCTGCGGATCGTCGCGCACGAACACGAGCGGCATGGGTAAGCCGAGGGCGGCGGCGCAGCGCTTCGTAATCGAGAAAACGCGCGGATACTGCGCTTCGTGGATGCGCACGCTGCTTCCGACTAGGCGCCCGCGCGCGAGGGTGACGTAAATCATGGCGACGACGAGCAGTACGGCGATCTGCGATGGATGGACGTCTTCACGCAATACGAAGCCGATAAGAGCGGCTGCGGGCAGCGAGAAGAGCAGCGTCATCCAAAATGCGATATGCTCGCCGCGGTACGTGAGTGAAAGCGGGCCCTTGAAGAAATCGCGCATCTGCTCAGGAAGCTCTATCCGCCGCTGCGGCGGGTTCTCGTTCTCGGCGAGTTGCGCGCAGCACCAACGGCGTCACCGCTATTAGCGTCAGGGCTACGGCGGCGTAACCGGCCGTGTAGCCGTACCACACGCCGTCCAAGCCGTAGCGCGCCGCCAGAATGCTCGCGCACGGAACGGCGACGAGCCACGCGCCCGCAAGGTTCACGATTGCACTCCATGCGCTCTGGCCGTATCCGTCGAGTTCGGCGGCGATGACGTTTCCGATTCCGAGGGCGAACGCACTCCAACCCGCGATGAGCAAGCCCGATCGCGCCAGCTGCACCGTCTGCGGATCGTCGATGAACGCACTCAACAGCGGAACAGCGAAGAGGTACAGCGCGATGGCCAGGATACCGCCGATCGCAAGGTTCAACCCCAGCGCAGTCCGCGTCGATCGGCGGCACGCCGCCGCGGTCGTTGCAAATACGAAGGCCGGAGTGGTGAGAACCGCAATGCCGAACGTCACGAGCGTGAATGCCGCACCGCCGCGCGCGCCGTAGCTGTTCGCGATACTTACGAGTGCGATCTCCGCAAGTGCCACGGCGAGATATTGAACGCTGCCGGGTAAGTCGACGCGAAGCACTTCATTGATCGCCTGCGCACTCGGAAAAAACGATCGCAACGCCACGTCCAGGCGAAACTCCGTACGGTGAGCGTACAGCACGATGGATGCGCCGATCGTTACGATAAGCGTAGCGGCGAGGGATGAGATCGGAACGGACAACGCTCCGACGTGCAGAAATGCGAGCGAGACGAGATACAGCGCCGTGTATGCCGCAGTCAGCGCGGGCGGCGCAACCGGATCGTGCAGGCCGTGCAAGACTGCGAGGTACATTCCGAACGCGAACGTCGCAGGAAGCGAGAGCGCGAGCAGTTCCGTATAAGGAAGCGCAATGCGAAGTTCGGCGTGCGAGACGTTGACCGCGCGAAGCAGCTCGGGCGCAAACAAAGCCCCCAACGCGCCAAGCACCATGCCGGCAAAGATCGAACCCAGCACCGCTTGGGTGACGATCCGATGCAGCCGGTCCGTCTCTCCGGCAGCCTTGGCTCGCGAGACAGCGATCATTACGCCTGCGGAGCATCCCGAAAACAACGCGTAGCCCGCCGCTGCAAATGTTAGCGGAGCCGCCGCCGCGCCGAGGGCGTCGACGCCCAGGTGGCCCAGTACGAAGAGCGCGGCCGCATTGCCCCCTAAGAGAAGGGCTTGCGTGCCGAGCAGCGGCAACGAATAAAGTAAGACCTGCCGGAGCACCATGCTCGCCTTTGAGTTGTACCGGGGGCCTCTCCTTGCGGCCGTGAGAATTTTTCGCCCAAAGGGCTTGACATCACGTACTGATATGCTATTGTACTAGTGTACTAGTACAACAGCAGATTGGTACTAGACGCCACCAGAGAGGTTCCACGAACATGACAATCCGCACCAACCGTCAAGTCCCCACCAGCCTCGGCGAAAACCGCCGTCCCGCCTTCCCGATAGACCAGCAGTCCGGCAGCCTGTTCCTCGGCTGGGGCCCGAAGATCTAACCGGTTCAGCCATCATGCCGGCAGTGCTTACGGTCGACCCGCGCAGCGGTGTTCCGATCTACCTACAAATCATCGAGCAGGTAAAACGTTCGGTAGCGCTCGGGGTCCTAGCGGCCGGAGAGCAACTGCCCACCGTCAAGCAGCTGGCACTCGATTTGACCGTCAATCCAAATACCGTCGCCCGAGCGTACCGCGAGCTCGAACGGGACTCGATCATCGAAACCTCGCCGGGTCGCGGCTCCTTCGTCCGCGGTAACGGCACAGTCGAATCGGCGCACTCCGCTGCAAGCGACGTAACCGCAGAAGCCCTGATGCAATCCGTGCGCGAAGCCCGGTCGATTGGATTGAGCGCGCCGCATGTGCGAGCACTTTTCGAGTCCGCGCTGGCGCGGTGGTTTTCGGAGGAAAAATGAGCATCACGATCGATCGCCTTACGAAACGGTACGGCAAGTTCACCGCGGTCGATGACGTGTCGATCGAGATCCCGAGCGGTTCGGTGTTCGGCTTACTCGGCCCCAACGGGGCGGGCAAGACGACGACCTTCAAATGCGCGCTCGGCCTTGCGTTTCCGACGTCGGGAATCGTGCTCTTCGACGGCAAGCCCCTTACGCCGCGTACTTTTGAGAATCTAGCTTACGTTCCCGAACGGAGCGTGCTGTGGGACTGGCTCACCGGGGCCGAGCATCTGGAGATGCAGCGTCTGACCTTTCGCCGCTTCAATGCAAAGCGCGCCGCCGAACTGATGGAGCTCTTCCAACTCGATCCGCGCAAGCGCGTCTCCAAAATGTCGAAAGGCATGCGCACGGCGCTTTCGGTCGTCATGGCATTCGCTTTGGAACCGGAGCTGCATGGTGCTCGACGAGCCGACGAGCGGTTTGGATCCGATCAATCAGCGCTCGGTCCTCAAACTCATCATCGACGCGTCGGCGCAAGGCAGCACGATCGTTTTGTCGTCGCACCAAATCGGACAGGTGGAACGCGCCGCGGACCATATTGCCGTACTTAAACACGGTAAGGTTGCGCTCGCCGGAGCGGTCGACGATCTGAAGGCCGATTCAAAGGTAGTCGAAGTCATCTTTGAGTCCGAGGCAATGCCGCTCAACGGATTAGCCGAAGACTCCAGAATCACGCGTCTGGAGCGGACGGGGCGCATTCTGCGCCTCACGGTCAATGCCGGCAGCGAGTCCATCGCAAAGCAGCTTTCCAGTATGGGCGCACGATCGGTGCGCGTTGTGGACCTCAACCTGGAGGACATCTTCTTGAACGCCGTCGATCCGGGTTACGCCGCCGACGTCGTGGAGTCACGCTAATGTACTACTACGTCGAATACATGCGCGCCAAGCGGGCGATGCGCGTGATCGCGATCATTCTTGGCGTCATCGTGGTTGCGCTTGGTATCGGACGCATTTGGATGATGAAGTATCCTTCGCCCGAGTCGTTCGCTGCGATGTTCGAGAGCACGTCCGGCGCGCATGTCACGCAGACGACCCTGCCCGGCGGAATGAAAGAAACCGTCGTGAACGATCCGGTCAAGCGGGTGCACACCGTCATCGACCGTAAAGGCGATTATCTTCGGATCCAGTTCACGGAACCCGACTCGATCTACGAGCAGCAGCCCCACGACATCTTCTCGCCGGACGACGACCGCCAAACTGTGTCGGTCAACCACGGAATCGCGCACGGCACCTATTTGGTTCGTCAACACAACACCTTCGACGTGAGCGGCGTCCTGCAGATCTCGATGATCATCGCCCTCATTACGGCTACACTGCTCGCGGCGCCGCTAACCAAGGAGAACGACGGCCATCTGGAACTCACATGGACCAAGCCGATCTCGCGAACGGCGTACGCATGCGCGTGCGTTGCGGTCGACGCGGCAGCGATCGTCGTTTCTCAAATCTTCACCTTGGTCGTAGCCTTCTGCTGCTACTTGATGTTCGCTTCGCCTGAAATTCGCCTGACCTCAGTGACCGTCGTGCTGCTCTCGCTGCTCGGTCCTATCGTCTGGTACGCCATGATGACGGCTATCGGCGCAAGCGTCAAGCGCGGTCCCGGGTTGGTCATCGGGCTTTCGTGGGTCGCGTCGTTCCTCGTCTTCGGAATCGCCAAAGCTTCGGAAGATGCGCAGAGTTCGCTCGGTAGAGTGATCCATGCGATATCGCAGGGAGTCGCTTACCTCGATCCGCTGGCATACATTACTACGAACAACGGGAATTTCGCCGGCAACGGCGCCGTAACGACCGTTACGGAAAGCATCGCGGCGCTAATCGTTCTCGCAGTTCTCTACATCGTGTCTGCGGTGCTCCAGTGGCGCCGCGTGGAGGCGTAACTCACATGGAACTCTTTGGTACCAACTTCTCGATCACGCTGGGAGCGTGGAAGCTGCGGTTCGTACTGATGCTCGAAGAAACCGATGATTTCAACCGCACAGCATCGACCGCGGCGCGGACCCCGCACCACGTGCACGCCTCACAGGATCGTCGCGCTAACGTGTGAAGGGCCGGCGTACGAGAAGCCGTCTTTGGTCACGCTATAAAAGAAGAGGTTCGGGTCGACCGGATCGCCGGTCGGCGCGAACAGAAAATCGCCGACCAAGGTATTGTAGGTCGTGCCCGGGGTCTGCAGCGCCGAAAGCGTCGAGAGACGGTTCATCGCGCCGGTCCGCCGCACGGCGGCTATCGCGATCTGCGCGGCGGCGTAACCGAATGCCGAGACGATCGTGATGTTCGACCGCGTGCGAAAGTTCATCAGCTGCTGGCCGGCGCCCGGAATGCGGTCGAGCGGCGGAAACGACGTCGACACGTACCCGCCCGAAAAGGCTTTCGCGTAGCGCTGCGGCGGGTCCATATTATAGAATCCTTCACAGGCGCCGAATTTGCCGCCGTATCCTGCGGCCAGAAGGGCCGGGATCAGCGGTCCGAGCCGGCCGCTTTCGCCGCACAGAAAAACGAAGTCTGGCGAACGCGCCATGACCCTCTTTGCTGCCGCGTCAAAATCGGGTTTGTCGCTTGGAAAGACGTACCCGTCGGCATTCAATTTGGAACTATGCGCTTGATCCGTAAATCCCGTCATGACGTCGCCGCCGTAAACACCATCTTGCGAAACCGCAATGGCCATCTTCGGGTGAAGACGCCCGTTGATGAAGCGCGCGAAGAGCTCTCCCTCGGTGTAATCTTTGGTCGGCAGACGCCAAACGACGCGATAGCCCCGCTGCGTGATCGCGTCGGCTGTCGTAGCCGGGACGATGACCGGCATCCGCGAATTTGCAAATACCGGAAGCGCCTGCGCGATTTGATCGCCGTCGAATCCGGCGATCATCGCCAGCACTGTCGGATCCGATCCGGCGAATTGCACGTTGTTGACGAGCTGCGAGTACAAGCCGGCGTTGTCGAAGGTGCGCAGCGAAAACGCGCTATTGAGCATCGGCGCGAACTGATTCGCGAAATCGACCGCTATCTGCACGCCGGTGACGAGCTGCTGCCCGAGCGATTGATTTGGTCCTGAAAGCGGAGCATTTACGCCGATGCTGAGCGGCTGCTGAATTCCGCGGAACTGCGCGAGTGCCCGCGCCGGCTGCAGCGCCGCAGCCGCAACGCCGGACGCCAAAAAGGAACGTCGTTTCATGGCTTCATCTTAACGCAAACCCGGCCAGGGTCGTCACCAGGAAGACGACCGAAAATGCCATGTTCGCCGTGAACACCCGCTCGTTCAGGACGAAGACGTTGGCCGCCCGGTCGAAGAGCCGGTGCTCGTAGACCGTTAGGACGAGCACGGCGGCGACGCCGATCCAATAAACCGGGCCCGCGCCGGCGAGTACACCCGCCGCCGCAAGAAAGACTCCCATGAGCGCGTGCAGCACCATCGGTAACGACCGGCCGGTGCGCTCGCCGAACCGTGCCGGCACGGAGTTGATTCCCTGCTCGAGATCGATCGGCAGATCCATGAGGGCGTAGATCACGTCGAATCCGGCGACCCAAACGGTGACCGCCGCAAACAGCAGCACCGCCGGTACCGTAACGGTGCCGGTAATCCCGATGAAAGCTCCGAGCGGAGCGAGTGCGTCGACCGCGCCCAGTACGAAGTGCGTCATGAACGTGAAGCGCTTGCAGAGCGGATAGGCGAGCACGCCCAGCGCGGCGATCGGCAGCAGTTTGACGCAGAGCGGATTCAGCTCCCAGGCAGCGACGATAAGCAGCGCGAGCCCAATTACCATCGCCCAAAGCATGACGGCCGGCGACATCTGACCCGCTGCAAGCGCGCGGCGTGCGGTTCGTGGATTACGCGCGTCGATCTCCCGATCGAAGTACCGATTGGCGGCCATGGCTGCGGTTCGCGCACCCAGAACGGCGAGGGTAATCCAAACGAGCGCAAGGGGCGAAGGTACGCCGTGCGCGGCAAATACTGCGCCGGTATACGCGAACGGAAGCGCAAAAAGCGTGTGCTCGATGCGAATCTCTTTAAGGAAAAGGCGGGTGGTGCCCGACATCGTATTTACGCTCACGGCCCTTGCCCCGACCAGCTGTCGCTGCGAAGTGCCGAGCGCAGGCGATCCATGCCGTATTCCTTCCAGCGCGAATCCACGAGCAATCGCGTCGCCTCATCCATTACCATGTCGGGCGGCCATTCGCGCATATAGCCTTCACTTGCGTCCTTGCGTGTTGCGTCGACGCCGATCTTCATTCCGAGCGCCGGCGTATAGGACGCGTGATCGAGATCGTCCACCGGGCCGGGCATCATGACCAGATCCCGCTGAGCATCCAAGTTGTTCAAAACGAACCAAGCGACTTCGCGCGGGTCCTGCACGTTGACGTCGCTGTCGACGATCACCAGCAGGCGCGTGAGCATCATCATGTGACCCAGGCCCCAGAGCGCGTTCATCACTTTTTTGCCGTGCCCGGGATAGGATTTGCGGATCGAGACGATCGCCAGATTATGAAATCCGCCCTCCACCGGCAAATTCATGTCTACGATTTCGGGGACGACCATTTGGAGCAGCGGCAGAAAAATGCGCTCCGTGGCTTTGCCGAGCCAAGCATCTTCCATCGGCGGCTTGCCGACCACCGTCGCCGGGTAAATCGGACTGCGGCGATGCGTGATGCACTGCACGTGAAACGTCGGATAGCGATCGGCCAAACTGTAGACGCCCGTGTGATCGCCGAACGGTCCTTCCACACGTAAATCCGTATTGTCGACGTAGCCTTCGAGTACGAACTCCGCATCGGCGGGAACCTTCACGTCGATCGTTTTGCAACAAACCAGTTTCACGGCCTTGCCGCGCAGCAGACCTGCGAACAGAAACTCGTCGACGACCGGCGGCAGCGGCGCCGTGGCGGCGTAGGTCAGTACGGGATCTGCGCCGATTGCGACTGCGACGGGGATGCCGTCGCCCCATGCTCGTGCGTGCGCGCGCCCTTGTTTGTGTCGCTGCCAATGCATGGCGGTTTCCCGTTCATTGTAGACTTGCATCCGGTACATGCCGACGTTGGCGCGTCCGCCGTGCGGATCGTTTGTGATGACGAGCGGGAGCGTGATGAACGGCCCCGCGTCGAGCGGCCAAGTCGTCAGTACCGGAAGCGCGCGCAAATCGGGCTCGTGGATTACCACGTCTTGGCAGCTGCCGGCGTTCACCGTTTTTGGAATTGCCGAAGCCAGAGGCGCAAGGTTGAGCAGCTTGCCTATCCGCTCGACGGTCGTCGCGGGAATGGAGAAATCCATCAAACCGCGCAGCCGATCCGCGGCTTCGTCCAGAGTTTGCGTGCCGAAAACGCGAGCCATACGTGCGCGAGAACCGAATTGATTCGTCAGCACCGGAAAGCGCGATCCTTTGACGTTCGTAAAGAGCAGGGCGGGACCGCCGGATTTCACGACGCGGGCGGTGATCTCGCTGATCTCCAAATACGGATCGACGGCGGCGTCGATGCGATGCAGTTCGCCGGCGCGATCCAGGGCCTCGACGAAATCGCGCAGCGAATCGTAAGCCATCGCGGCCCATTTTGACACGGTTTGGAGTTGTCATGCCGGAGGCGGCGAAAGGGCCGCTATGAAGATCTTTGCCCTTGCGCTGGCGCTAGCTCTGCCCGTTACCGCTCAGGGCGCCGTGACCGGCGCGCTGAACTCTGCGGTGAACGCCGTGCTGGATGCGGCCGGAAGCGCGAATACTCAGACGACAAAGGTCGTTCCGATCGTTACGGCCGCCGGCGCGCAGGCCGGATTCGCTCAGATCGTTGGGACGCAAAGGGCAGTCGAGCATACCACGGCGGTAGTCGAGGTATCCGCGCCGTCGAGCGTCTCGATCATTGCGCTGATTCCGGTGAGCCGTATCGACGCGCAAGCCGGAACTTTCAACCGTGAATACGGCGTCGGCATAGACGCGCTCGTCAACTACAACGGAAAGGTTTAAGCGTGCAGTTTTTGGCTATCATTCGCCGCCGGACCGAGCAGTTTTCCGACGATCAGTTCGCTCCGATCTTGGAGCCCGAGGCCGAGGCGATTCGATCGCTGTACGCACAAGGGATCGTGCGAAACGTTTGGGGGCGCGAGGATGCGCTGGGCGCGGTAGTTCTTCTGGAATCGGAGTCGCTCGAGCGCGCTCAGGCGATCGTCGCGGGCTTCCCTTTGATGCAGAAGGGGATGCTGGAGCTGCAAATGCTCGTTCCGCTCAAAGGTTACAGAGGGTTCGGTCCTCGTTCATAAAGGTGACGCAAGAGCAGCAGCTTGCATTCGGTCTCAGTTTCCGCAACACGGGACCTTCGCCTTCCCAAAACGAGATCGTGCCGCATGACGATTTCGTCTTATCACATGGAGACAATAGCGACGCTTTAAGCTTCGAAATTCTTCAGGATTAGCCGGTCGCGCAGGCGTTCAGGTAAAAGGGCGGCCATTCTGCGCTGCCATGCCGGAGGATTTCCCACAGTGTAGCGCGCACGCGGTTCCCTTGCAGTGAGCGCTTCATAGACGATCCGGGCGACCGTTTCAGGCGTGATTCCGGTGCGCTCTTCACGTTCGGTAACCCGCACGAGCCGCTCGATCGCCTCGCCGTAGCGTTCTATCGCGACCCGCGGCGCCTTTGCGAGCAGATCGTCCTTACGCGCCCGACCCTTCGCCCAAATGGGTGTGTTGACGTTGCTTGGTTCAATGAGACTTACCGGAATGGCGAACGGTGCGAGTTCCATGCGCATCGAGTCGGCGAGCGACTCGAGCGCGTGTTTGGAGGAAGCGTAGGGGCCGACGAACGGCGGCGCAATTTGCCCCGAAATCGAGCTCATGAAGACGATGCGGCCGTTGGCCTTGCGCAGCAGCGGAAGTACCGCTTGAGTTACTGCGAGCGCTCCGAAGACGTTCACCTCGAACTGCTTCCGCAGTTCGTCCAGCGAAAGGTACTCCAGCGGTCCGGCGACGGCGATTCCGGCGTTGTTGACGACGCCTGCGAGCGGAATGTTTGCGGCGGCGATTGCTTCCGCGGCGGCGGCGATCTGCACGGCGTTCGTAACGTCCAGCAACACCGGTTGAATATCCGCATGCGCTTGCCGCAGTTTTCCGGCATCGGCTTCGGCCCGCACGCCCGCAAAGACGGTAAAGCCTTTTTGCGCGAGCACCGTCGCGGTCGCGTAGCCTATACCCGTCGAGGCTCCCGTGATTAGTACGCTTTTTTGAGCATCCACCGGTGGAGCATTGCCCGCAGCGGTTCAGGCGCCTTCCGAAGCAAGGGTCCGGCTTGAGGTTCCAGAAGCCCTTGGAACCAGACGCACTTGAGTCACTTCGGAAAGGAGATTCGGGTGATGTTTCAAGGCAAAGCCTATGCGTTAATCTTTACGGGCTTATTCGCTCTTGGTACGATGCTTTCAGCGTGCGGCGGCAACGGTTCTCGGGCGCGTCAAGATCCGCCCGATCCCAAGCCGACAAAGAGTAATCCCATGCACCTTAGCCTCGCGCTGCAGCCGCAGCACACGTCAATCCTTCGTCAAGCCCTATACAATCTATTTGAATATGACGCCTCCGGCGAAAACGCCCGGCTGTTCTAAAGTGCACGGAACGATTACGTTAACGGGTAACGACGAAATCGGGGGTAGTCACAAAACTCCCCAGACCAATCTGGATTACTACGTCTGTCATTAAACCTTAACGACACCGGACGGCTGCGCTTCCAAAAGTGACTCCGCAACGTTGCGCCATGAGTGTAGCTTTCGGCCAGCGGAAGCAAATTGATCGCAGGTTCGAATAGCCGTTAATTCGGGCTTGGAGGTCTCGACGCGGTAGTGAGATGCCTGGCGAAGCTCGTCTGCAGTCGCCAAGAGTTCGGCTGCGCGCTCCGTTTCTTTCGTATAGGAGAACAATATGCCGAAGGTTTCGAGCGCCGGAATGACGAGCGACATTGTATTCTCCTGAAGCGCTAACGCAAGCGCCTCACGCGCATGCCGAAACGCCTCGTCTACTCGGCCCGAGCGAATCCGCAAAATCGCCAAATTTGCCAAAATGTCCGAAACGTCGATCGCGCTTGCGGCCCGGCGCTTTAACTCCAGCGCCTCAACGTAAAGTCTGTTCTGCCGATTCGGCGCTCCCGTGTTCCAGCTCTAAGTCGGCGTAGTGATTCAGAACCGATGCAAGATCGTCGAATCGCGAATGATTGCGGCAGAGCGCCGCGCTCTCTTCGAACAGCGTCCGTGCTTCTTCGAGGGAGCCGCGTTCGGACAGGATCGCCGCGCGATTCGTCGCGGAGACGACGACTCCATGTGGGTAGCCGCACCGGCGGAAACCGTCCAGCGCTTCGCCGTAAAGATCGAACGCTGCGTCCACGTTGCCGGTGTAGTGCTCCAGCACCGCAAGCGCGTGCAGCGCTTCGGCGGTGCCTCGCGCGTCCGAAAGTGAACGGTAAATGGTCAGCGACTCGGATGCGAGCGCACGCGCCGCATCGTAATCGTCCTGTTTCGTGGCAAATGTTGCGGCTCGCCTCAGCAGGGCTGCCTTGGACGCGGGCGTCAATGCATCACAGCCTAGCGCTCGTGCAAGCCAAGCCCGGCCTTCGCCGATTGCGCCGCGCAGCTGCCAAAATGCGAGCATCGATATCAAGAATCGAGCCGCTCGTTCCTTATCCGGCCGGTCCCACGCCCAATTCAAAGCCGCTCGCATGTTCGGCGCTTCGCGCTCGATCTGATCCGCCGCGGGGCGGTCTTCTTCAGCGCCGCCGTGCCACCGCTGAGCCAGCGCTTCGAAAAGGACGCAGTGCCGTTCGGCCGTTTCATCGTAACTGCCGGCGGTTCGCAGCTTCTCGCCCAAAAATTGTCGAATCGGATCGAGAAAGCGATAGCGCGTTTCATCGCCGGACCGAACTGCATTGACGAGTGATTTATCGACGAGCGAATCCAATGTCTCGGCGAAGGGCTCGTCAACGGACTGATTCCCGGCGATCGCCTGCCCCGCGGCAGCAGTAAAACCGCCCTCGAAAATGCTGAGCGGCAATACGGCGAGTCGTTGATCGTCGTCGAGCAAGCAGAAACTCCACTCAATCGTAGCGGCAAGAGTCCGTTGGCGCGGTGTCGCGGACGGATCCTTCGATGCCGGGATGGGAGCATTTGCGCGCAGCGCCGCCGCTAATTCTGCCGGCGAAAGTGACTGTGAACGCGCGGCGGCAAGCTCGATCGCGAGTGGAATGGCTTCCAACATTCGGCAAATCGCTGCGATTGCTTCTCGATCGCTACTCGAGGCAGGCGCGTTCGAGCGGTACTGCGCGCGCTGAACGAAAAGTTCTTGCGCGTCCGACGGCGGAAGCGGATCCAGGCGAACGATGCGCTCTCCCGTTAAGTGCGTCGGTTCGCGGCTGGTTAAGAGAACCGAAAGGCCGGCGCAGCTCTCCAATAAGTGAAGGACGGTTTTGGCAACTGCATCGATCAAATGCTCGGAACTATCGAGCAGCAGCAAAATCTGCTTGTGCCGTAAATGTTCGGTAAGGCTTTCAAGCAGCGTTCGGTTCGATTCTTCTTTTACGCCGAGCGTCGCCGCCGTTGCGGCAGTTACGAGCCCCGGATCTTGGATGTCTGCAAAGCGGATCAGGAAAGAGCCGTCTTCGTAGAGGGTCAACGCTTCTGCGGCCGATTGCAAGCCGAGCCTTGTTTTCCCGATACCCCCCGGGCCCGTTATCGTAACGAGCCGGTGCTCTTTGAGTGCGTCTGAAATCGTCCTTAGTTCGTCCGCGCGTCCCAAGAAGCTCGAAATTTGAGATGGAAGATTGTTCGGCCGTGAGTCAAGTGTCCGCAGTGCGGCGAAATCGGCTTGCAGATTTGGCGCCGCGAGCTGGTAGATCGTTTCGGGGTTCAGAAGATCCCGAAGACGGTGCGAGCCGAGATTGCGCAACTGCGCACCCGGCGGCAAGGTATCGCGCGCCAAAGCGGCAGCAGCGGCCGATACGAGGACCTGGCCGCCGTGGCCGGCCGCTGTAAGACGCGCGACGCGATTGAGAGTAGTGCCGGAGTACTCTCCCTGCTCGAACAGCGCATCTCCCGAGTGAATCGCCATTCGGACTCGCAGCGCGTCCAGTTCCGCAGGCCATTCCAAAGACCCGATTGCGCGCTGAGCTTCCAATGCCGCGCTGAGAGCGGCGGATGCACGCAAGAACACGCAACAGCTCTTCGTCACCCACGCGCTTGAAAACGCGTCCGCCGTTTTCCGTGACGGCGCGTTCGACGGCTTCATCCTGAAGGCGTACCGCGTCGCGCATGGCTGCGGGCGCCGACTCCCAGCGCCGCGAGTCTGCCCTCGATGTCGCTAAAGAGGAACGTTAGAACGCCGGTCGCGCCGGCATCAGTTCGATCGCTCACAGTTGCGGTCAGTATAGCAGACGCCGCTGGGGTTGACATTCAAGGGTCTTTCGACGTACGAAGCCGTGCCCTAAGCCCTGCGGCAGTAAGCGCCAGGGCTGGGGATAGCACCGCCGGAGGGCAGCAGAAGTGAAGATCGTCGCCGTTTTCGGCCTTGTACTTTTTTTGAACGCCTGCGGCTCATCCGGTCCGGGCGAGGGTTCGTTTGACCCGCTGCAGCAGCGCGGCGACGGCACCATTCCCGTAAAGCTCGGTGTCCCAGGCGGTGGTCCGTATCTCTATGGAACGACCTACCTCGATCCCGTGGTGAGCGTTTACAGTGAGGCTTCGAACGAATTCGTCGAACAGCTGCAGCCGGGATGTTCGCAGGCGACGCTCAATAGCGCCAAGCTCAGCCCCGACGAGTCGAAGCTTTACGTTGCCCAGTGGGGCAATGGGAATGCAGGCTGCGCGAATCAGATCACCGTGTTAGACACGGCGACGAATCAATTTGCCGCTGCTCTATCCGTGCCGCGCCGCTATACGAGGTTCTACGATTTGACGACGAACCATAGCGGCGCGGCACTCTACGCGTATTTCCTCAAAAACGACTCTCAGTACGACATCCTCGGCTTTTTCAATACGGCGTCACGTTCGCTCACTGCTACGCTGCAGATGCCTAGCTACTACTTGGATACGGCGGCCGTCCGTCCAACGAACGGATTCCTTTACGCGGCAGGCTATCGCTATGGGAGCCAGCCCAACACGTCGACGGCATAC
This sequence comes from Vulcanimicrobiota bacterium, assembly GCA_963714015.1. Taxonomy (GTDB): domain Bacteria; phylum Vulcanimicrobiota; class Vulcanimicrobiia; order Vulcanimicrobiales; family Vulcanimicrobiaceae; genus DASRDE01. Next base: position 876,222 of record OY970223.1, read on the forward strand.
GTGGACGTTGTCGACCCCGTCATCCGTAAAATCGTCAAGAGTGTTTCCCTGGGAGGGACGACTTCCGAGGCGGCCGGCGACGGATTCGACTCCTCCGGCGGCCATCTCTACGTTCACTACAATAATGCGTATCTCAAGAAGTACAATCCGAATGAAATTCGCATATTGAATCCGTCGACCGGTGCGCAGGAGGGCGTCATCAACCTGCCCGATGCACTCTATGGAGTGACCGGCACGCACCCGGACATGTTGATTAGTGCTAAGAATCGTCTGTACATCAATAATGGCAATACATTGTACGTCTACGATCTGGGAACGCGCTCGAAGGCAGCGGCAATCCCAATTCCCACGACGGTTTCCGACAGCGGCATGGCCTTTGACGCATCGCAGTCCACCATCTATTTGAGCTCGAAGCAGTACGTCTACGTTATCAGCACCGCAACCGACACGATAACCGGCAAATTCCTAACCGCCCCGAATAACCCGCAATATACGCAGATCTGGCTGGCCGCCCAATAATCCGTGGCCGGAAATAAACAGGCCCGCATTGCTGCGGGCCTGTTTTCAATGGCGCTATTCGCGCCGGCGCGGACGCCGCGGGCGGCGTGACTCGCCCCCGCCTGAAGGACCGTCCGAACCGCCGCCGCTGTGCGCGCGTTCGCCATGGTCGGCGCTGCCGTTGCCGGATACGCCGGCGCCTGCGAGCACCGCCTTTCGCGAGAGGTTGATGCGGCCTTGGTTGTCGATCTCCATGACCTTGACCATGATTTCGTCGCCGACTTTGACGACGTCTTCCACCTTCTCCACGCGCGTGGGCGCGAGTTGGCTGATGTGGACCAAGCCTTCTTTGCCGGGCAGAATCTTCACGAACGCGCCGATGTTGATGATGCGCGTGACCTCGCCCATGTAAGTCTCGCCGACCACGACGTCCTTCGTGATCGATTCCACGATGGCGCGCGCCTTCTCGGCGGATTCGCCGTCGAGCGAGGTGATGAACACCTTGCCGTCGTCCTCGATGTCGATCTTCTCGACGCCGGTGTCCTCGATGATCTTGTTGATGACCTTGCCGCCGGGCCCGATGACGTCTTTGATCTTGGCGGGATTGATCTGCACGACAATCATCCGCGGCGCGAACTTGCTCAGTTCCTTGCGCGGCTCGGCGATCGTCTCGGCGAGCTTGTCGATGATGAAGAATCGCGACTTCTTCGCCTCGGCCATCGCCTCGCGAATGATTTGAATCGTGATCCCTTGGACTTTGATGTCCATCTGGATCGCGGTGATGCCCTTCTTGGTGCCCGCGACCTTGAAGTCCATCTCACCCAGAGCGTCTTCCATGCCTTGGATGTCGGTGAGAATTCCGTATTTATCGCCTTTGAGAATCAGCCCCATCGCAACGCCCGCGACGTGATCGCGGATCGGCACGCCGGCATCCATTAGCGCGAGCGTGCTTCCGCACACCGACGCCATGGACGATGAGCCGTTGGACTCCAGCACTTCGCTCATCAGACGAAGCGTATACGGAAAGTCTTCTTTCTTCGGCAGTACGGGAATGAGCGCGCGCTCAGCAAGATTGCCGTGGCCGATCTCGCGGCGGCCGGGACCGCGCATCGGGCGCGTCTCGCCGACCGAGAAGGGCGGGAAATTGTAGAAGTGCATGTAGCGCTTGTCTTCGAGCGCGACGATGCCGTCTAAACGCTGCGCGTCGCTAATCGAGCCGAGTGTCGCAGCCGTGAAGACTTGCGTTTGTCCTCGCGTGAAAATGCCCGAACCGTGGACGCGCGGCACGTAGTGCACCTTGCACCAAATCGGACGAATCTCGTCCGGCTTGCGGCCGTCGGGACGAATCTTCTCGTCGACGACCATCGTGCGCAGCTCGTCCTCTTCCATCATCTTGATGACTTTGTTGAACTCTTTAGCCGTCGCCGGATCTTCCAGCAAAGCGCGGACGTTCTCGTCTTTTTTGCCGCAGCGCGCGATCGCTTGTTCGACGGTAATCTTGTCGAGCTCGGCTTCGCGTGCGAGCTTCTCGACGACCCGCATACCTTTGGCGACGTCGTCCTTGAACGCCTTACGCACGAATGTTTCGAGGTCCGCATTCACTTTCTGAACCGGATATTCGCGTTTGGCTTTGCCGCATTTCTTCGCCAGCTCGTTGATCGCTTTGACGATTTTCTTGATCTCGCCGTGCGCGAACTCGACGGCGCCGAGGAAATCTTCCTCGCTGATTTCTTTTGCGCTGCCTTCGACCATCATGACGGCGTCTGCGGTTCCGGCGATGACGATCTCCATGCCGCCGGTCTCGTACTGCGGCAGCGTCGGATTGCAGATGTAGTTGCCGTTTTCGTCGCGTCCGACGCGAACCGCGGCTACCGTTTTATCGAACGGAATATCAGAGACGGCGAGCGCCGCGCCGGCTGCGCACACGCCGATGACGTCGGCGTCGAGCTCCGGATCGATTGAAAGCACGGTCGCGACGACTTGTATGTCGTTGCGAAAACCGTCAGGGAACAGCGGACGAATCGGACGATCGATTTGACGCGAACTGAGCACCGCGTGCTCGGGCGGACGGCCTTCGCGCTTGATATAGCCGCCCGGAATCTTGCCGGCCGCGTACATCTTTTCTTCGAAGTCGCACGTTAAGGGGAAAAAGTCGATGCCTTCACGAGGTTTCTCGGAGGCGGTGACGGCGCAGAGCACGACGTTTTGGTCGCCATACCGGACTAGCGCGGAGCCATTCGCTTGCTTCGCTAGTTCGCCGGTTTCGATGACCATCGTGCGCCCGCCGATCTCAATGGATACGGACTCAGGCACGGAGTTCTCCTAGATTCTTGTACTTTTGTTCTTTAATATGAACCCGGCCGGTTCGGGGAGCCGGCGGGGATGACCTAGGAGGCGGGCGCCAAAACTCTGCATTCTTAGCGCGATTCTGACGAAAGGCCGTTCCATGAAGCGATTTTTGCCTACGCTTCTCGCATGTTCGCTTCTCGGTGCTTCAGGGCCGGGCGCGTCGTGGCGGCTCCAGCCGCCCGCGTCGGGGGCGCATGCCATGGTGGCGACAGCGCAACATTATGCGACAAAAGTTGGTCTCGAGGTTCTGCGCGGCGGCGGGAACGCCGTAGACGCGGCCGTCGCCGTCGGATACGCCTTAGCCGTCGTTCATCCGTGCTGCGGGAACATCGGCGGCGGCGGTTTCATGTTGATTCGCATGCACGGCGGACGCGAGCGTTTCATCGACTTTCGCGAGACGGCGCCTGCTGCAGCACGTTCGAACATGTACCTCGACGCGCACGGCAACATCGTACCGAATGCCAGCACGCGAGGCTATCTCTCGGCCGGCGTCCCCGGAACGGTGATGGGACTGGACCGAGCGCTGCAAGAGTTCGGCACGCGCTCGCGCGCAGCGATGATTGCCCCGGCGATCGCGCTCGCGCAAAACGGTTACCGGATCGATCCGGGCGATGCGGCGGTGTTCGCAGGCGCGGACGATCCTGCTGAAGGCGCCTACCGGTTTTCCGCGCAATCGAACGTGCGCGCGATCTTCATGGCGAACGGCCGTTTGCCGCAAAGCGGAGACGTTATCGTTCAGCCGCAGCTCGCCGCCAGTTTGCGCCTCATTGCCCGCAGCGGCGATGCCGCGTTCTATACGGGACCGATCGCGCGCGCAATCGTCGATGCGAGCCGGCGGAGCGGCGGAATTCTGACGCTTGCGGATTTCGGGAATTATCGCGTTCAGGAACCAAAGCCGGTGCACTGCACGTATCGCGGTTATACAATTGCGTCGGCACCGCCGCCGAGCTCGGGCGGGACGACGCTGTGCGAAATACTGAATATTACTTCCGGCTATCCGCTTGGGTCGTGGGACTGGAACACGGTGAACAGCGTACATTACATAGTGGAAGCCGAACGCCGCGCATACGCCGATCGCAATACGTATCTGGGCGATCCTTCGTTCGTCAAAAATCCGCTCGGGCGGCTGCTTTCACTGCAATACGCGGCGCATCTGCGCTCGGAGATCGATCCGCAGCGCGCTACGCCCTCGGTTGACGTTCATCCGGGCCTTGGGCCGGTGGCGTTCGAGCACAACGATACGACGCATTATTCGATCGTCGATCGCTCGGGCAATGCCGTCGCGGTGACGTACACAATCAACGACGATTTCGGAGCGCACGTCATCGCCGGAAAAACCGGATTCTTTCTGAACGACGAGATGGACGATTTCACGAGTAAACCCGGCGTGCCGAATCTCTACGGTTTGGTTCAGGGCGTCCGCAACGACATTCAACCCGGAAAGCGGCCGCTTTCGTCGATGGCGCCGACGATCGTTACGAAGAACGGCAGCGTGTTCATGGTGACGGGAAGTCCGGGCGGATCGCGCATCATCACGATCACGCTAGACACGATCCAGAACGTGATCGATTATGGGATGAACGTTCAGCAAGCCGTAAATGCACCGCGCATTCACATGCAGTGGCTTCCGGATGTGATCGAATACGAACCGGGAGCGCTTTTCACCGAGACGATAGACGCCCTAAACAAACGCGGATATTCGTTCCGGCAAGTTCCATCGTGGGGTACTGCCGAAGCGATCGTCATCGATCCGCGTACGGGAATCCGTTACGGCGGCGCCGACCGGCGTTCGCCGCAGGGACTCGCGGCGGGATACTGAACGCACTCCGCCTTCGCTCTTGTTTTGGGAGAATGATGATGCGCGTCAACGTTGCAGCCGCTGCCCTTTGCCTCGCGGGCTTCACGGCCTGCGGTGGAGCGTTCGCCCCCACTCAAGTGTTGCATACGGCGGCGTTTCGCCAAGCGCAGCCGGCCGGAAGCGGTTGGAAGAGTCTCGCGCCGTTGCCCAAGGCGGTGTATCTGGCTGCAGGCGCCGCGACCGGTGGTAAACTGTATGTCTTCGGCGGCGAAACGTTTACCGGTCCGGCTTTCGTCTACGATCCCGCGACCAACGTGTGGTCGCACGAGCACGCGATGCCGGTCATCGAGCACGGTGCTTCGGCGCAAGCGGTGAACGGCACCATCTACGTGCTCGGCGGCTCCAACAAGAACGGCCCGAATAACGAGGTGCAGGCGTACGATCCAACGACGAACTCGTGGACCGCGCGCTCGCCGATGATCGCAGCTCGTTACACCGGTGCATCCGCCGTCGTGAACGGAATGATCTACGCGATCGGCGGAGAGAACGATCGGAATCAAGTCGTCAGCTCGGCCGAGACGTACAACCCGGCGACGAACAAGTGGAGCGCGATTGCGTCGATGCCTGCCCCGCAGATGTGGCTCGGCGCGACGGCGGTCGGCAAAGTGATTTACGTGACGGGCAACGGCAAGCGATTCCTTTACGCGTACGACACTGCGACCAAGAAGTGGTCGGAGAAGACGCCGCCGCCCGTCAAACTCTTCGATCCCGGGCTCGTAACCCTCAAAGGGTTAGTCTATGCTATCGGCGGCGGCACGAACTCGGCGAACGTGTTTGCGTATAATCCCGCCACGGACAAATGGGGTCAAAAGCCTTCGCTGCCGGTAGACGTCTACGGACCAGCGGTCGGAACGATAAACGGCACGCTTTATGCCGCAGGCGGATCGGAGTCGCAAAACGCGGTGACCAACGTGGAGTCTTATACGCCCTAGCCGCGGGCCGGGAGGGCCTCCTTCGAGGTCAAATCCCGCAACGGCGGGTAACAACTGCCTGTTATGGAGAGTCTTTCCCCCAAGCGCCTGACCGAACTCAAAGAGCAGGCCAATCTCTGCCGTCAGGGGATCATCCGTTCGCTCCTCGCGGCGGGATCCGGACATTCCGCCGGACCGCTGGACATGGCGGACATCTTTACAGCGCTCTATCAGCACGTGATGCGCCACGATCCTAATAATCCGCAGTGGCCGGATCGCGACCGGCTGCTGCTTTCGTGCGGCCACATCACGCCGGTGCGTTACAGTGCGATGGCGTATGCGGGATATTTTCCGGTCGAAGAATTGCTCACGCTGCGCAAGTTCGGATCGCGGCTGCAAGGTCATCCGGAGCGCGTGCGGCTGCCGGCGCTCGAAACGACGTCGGGTCCGCTCGGCGAAGGTTTGGCGCAGGGCACGGGCATGGCGCTCGCCGCGAAGATGGACGGTAAAGAATGGCGCGTCTACGTCGTCACGTCCGATGCGGAGCATCAATGCGGACTGCATTGGGAAGCGGTGATGACTGCCGCAAAATTCAAGTTGAATAATCTGATCAACATCATCGATCGAAACTTCATACAGATAGACGGCAGCACCGAAGACGTGATGCCGCTCGAGCCGCTCGCCGATAAGTATCGCGCGTTCAATTGGAACGTGCTCGAGTGCGACGGCAACGACATCGCGCAGTTCATCGCGACCGTCGGCAAAGCGCATGCATCGAAGGACAAGCCCAGCGTGATTATCGCGCATACCATCCCGGGCAAGGGCGTTGCGTATATGGAAGGCGATTACACTTGGCACGGCAAGCCGCCCAATAAAGATCAAGCCGACGAAGCGCTGCGCGAACTCGAAGCCGATCGGGAAAGGATCCTGGCCAATGCGTAGCAACGTCTTGAACGGCGCCGCTGCAATGCACCTTGCCGATCTCGCCGATCCGAAGACCGTCAAGCAAGTTCCGACTCGCAACGGCTTCGGCGAAGGGTTGGTCGAAGCCGGAAAAGCCGATCGAAACGTTATCGGCATTTGCGCGGACCTTTCCGAATCGACGCGCATGCTCGGCTTTAAAGAAGCTTGTCCCGATCAGTACATCGAGATCGGCGTTTCGGAACAGTTGCTCGTGGCGATGGCGGGCGGTCTCGCGAGCGTCGGCAAGATTCCGTGGATTGCCAGTTACGCGATGTTCAATCCCGGGCGATCGTGGGAGCAAGTTCGCACGATCATGGCGCTCAACGAGACCAACGTCAAGATTGCGGGCGCACACGCCGGCGTCTCCGTCGGACCCGACGGCGCGACGCACCAAGCGATTGAAGACATCGCCATCATGCGCGTCATCCCGCATATGACCGTCGTCGTGCCGTGCGACTCGGTGCAGACCAAGAAGGCCACGCTGGCGCTGACGAAGATGAACGGCCCGGTATACTTGCGCTTTGCTCGCGAGAAATCGCCCATCGTGACGACCGAAGAGACGCCGTTCGAGATTGGCAAAGCACAGGTGCTTCGCGAAGGCAAGGACGTGGCTATCGTCGCCTGCGGAATTCTTGTGTACAACGCGCTGATTGCGGCGCAGCGTTTAGCCGCCGAAGGCATCGATTGCATGGTGATAAACAACCACACCGTCAAACCGATGGACGAACCCGCGGTTATCGAAGCGGCACGCACCTGCGGTGCGATTGTGACCGTCGAAGAGCACCAAGTCCACGGCGGGATGGGCTCGCGCGTCGCCGAGATCCTCGCTGCCAACGTACCCGTTCCGATCGAGTTCGTCGGCGTCAACGATCAATTCGGACAATCCGGCGATCCGGTCGAACTCATCGAACACTACGGCATGGGAACGAAATCGATCATCGCGGCCGCCCGCAGAGTAAAATCGCGCAAGTGATATACTTTTTGCGGAACTGCGCCCGCTTGTAACCAGCGCAAAAAAGAAGAAAGCCCGCTATCGAACGAGCGGGCTCTCTGTACTGAGTAACGAGAAAATTAGCGGCGCAGACCCAAGTCGGAAATCAGCTTGCGGTAACGCTCGAGGTCCTTGTCCTGAAGATAATTGAGCAGGCGGCGGCGCTGACCGACTTGCAGCAGCAGGCCGCGGCGGCTGTGGTGATCCTTCTTGTGAATCTTCAGGTGCTCGGTGAGCTGATTGATTGACGCGGTCAGAATGGCGACCTGCACGTCGGCCGAACCGGTGTCCGACGACGAGCGGCCGAATTTAGCGGCGATCTCCGCTTTTTGTTCTTTGGACAGGGGCACGTGTAAGAGACTCCTCGTTCAAGGATGGGCTCGCTTCCGGTACAGACTGGGAGTCCGTCCGGGCGACCGGGGAATCATACCAGAGGTTCCGGCGGACGCGCAACATAGCTAGGCGCCTGATGGAGTTTTCTTACGAAAAACCGCTTGAGGGCGTCCGCGTTCTGGCGCTCGTAACGAACGTCCCCGGCCCGATTGCCGCCGCGAGCCTCGCCCGCCTTGGAGCCGAGGTGACTAAAGTCGAGTCGCCGGCGGGAGATTCCCTCGAACCGGCCGCGGCCCGGTGGTATGCCGAGATCGTGCGCGACCTGCGAGTGCTGCGCCTGGACCTCAAGTGCGCGTCCGCGACATTGCTTGCCGAACTCGCCAAGGCGGATGTGCTGATCACCGCAATGCGCGCGCGTTCCCTCAAAGGTGCGGGGCTAGAATGGGGCGAGTTGCATGCAAAGTTTCCGCGGCTCGCTCACGTCGCCATCGTCGGCGAAGCGGCTCCGAACGACGATCGCGCAGGCCACGATTTGACCTATCAAGCACGCGCAAATCTCATTGCGCCGCCGGCCATGCCGCGCACGCTTTTTGCGGATATGTTCGCGGCGGAACGGACCGTTGCGGCTGCACTTCTTGCGCTATACGAACGGGAACGAACCGGCGCCGGCAGCCGGCATGAGATCGCCATCGCGGACGGCGCACGTGTTCTGTCGGATCCCGTTCGCCATGGCCTCACTTCTGCGGAAGGTGCGTTGGGCGGCGGCTTTGCCGGGTACGCGATCTATCGGACCGCCGACGGATGGATTGCCTTGGCTGCGCTCGAGCCGCATTTTCAACAGCGGCTCTTGCGCGCGCTCGATTTGCCCGCGATCGATGCGGCAGCATTGCGTAAGCGCTTTGCCGAACGCGAGAACGCGTACTGGGAAATGCTCGCCGGGAAAGAGGATCTGCCATTAGCGACGATCGCCGCGCCGTAATCGTCGCCAGATCCGGCATGAAGTTAGCGCACGTGCTCTGCTTCCTGGCATTGGCCGCTTGCAGCGCCTCACAAATGAGGGCAAGCGTTACAATGTATAAGCCGTCAAGCGGTTCGACCCCCAGTATTCCCTTGGCACTGTCTTCGGGCACCGCGTGGTACGGGGATTCAAACTACACGACGATCGTCCCGTTTAATACCTTGACACATGCATTCGGAAAGCCGATTCCCGATCCGACCGTCATACCGTATAGCCATGCCGTCCTTGAGAATGCGTCCGCAAATGTCTTGACGGGAGCGCCGCTCGCACCGAATTCTCTCGCGCGCGACGCAGGCGGAAATCTCTGGGGAGTTGGATACGCCGACAAGCGATTAGGACTCTCTCAAGACGCTTCGACTTCGGCAATCGTCGAGTACGATCCAGCCGGATCATCGCGCGCGTTCTCCATCTCTCCGCTTTATACGCCGGGGTCTCTCACGGTTGATGGCCCGAACGGCCCGCCCTGGTCTATGGTTTGGACAGATGGAACGACGGCCGCGGTGGTTCAGCTGAATGCAAACGGGTCGATTACACCCAAATTTACCGTCGCATCGAGTAAATTACCGGCTCAGTACTCCCTTGTGCGATATGCGAAGTTCGGAACGAACGGCATCGTTTGGCTGCTAAGTGATGAGGTTACTCACACAAGGATTACTCAATGGGTATTGGGTTCTCACAGGACAACCCACATCTCGCTTCCGGTGCATGGCTATCCGGGGGGCGCAGCCCTTACGACTGCACCGGATGGTTCGGCGTGGGTAATCGCCCAAGAAATGTACGGCCCCGAACACGGTCCAACGCATTTCTATCGCGTAACACCCGCAGGTGACGTTACGACGTACGCGGTTCCCGCGTTGAATTCGCGCAACACCAGCCCCGCAACAATATTTTGGGCGAACGGTTTCGTCTGGGGCGTAGCTACCACCGATTTCGGTCCGGATGTCGGCAACGCATATCTTCTTCGAGTCGATCCTTCAGGCACTGTTACGCAAGCAGCCGTCGCGAACGCACGCGGTGCGATTGCGGAAGTTGGGCCGTCCATTGCCGGCCCGGGTGACGAAGCGTTCCTAAGCGGCTCGTCCGGAGCGCTTCCTGAACTCCACTTCGCGCCGTAGTCGACACCCCGCCGCCCCAAAAGATCGCGTGCGACGCGTTTGGACCTTTAGAAGCATTCCCATGCGCCCGAAGCGCCTTGAATCTCGAAATCGCGATCCGCAAGGTGCTGCAGTGCGCGACCCTGCGATTCCAGGACATCGATCTCTTCGAGGTCAATGAGGCGTTTGCCGGCGTCTGCCGGCGTGGATGCGCTACTTGCATGCGGACCGCATGGCGAACGCAACGATATTGGAACGACTGGAGTAGGCCGGCACTTATGCAACTGAAAGACAAAACGTTTCTCATCACCGGCGGCGCTTCGGGCCTTGGAGCCGCGTGTGCGCGCGAATTCGCCGGCGCAGGCGCCAACGTCGTCATCTGCGACATCAACGAGCCGCGCGAGTCGCCCGATGCCTCGCGCGTGTTCTTTCAAAAGACCGACGTCACGAGCGAGCAGAGCGTTCAGAGCGCCATCGACGCCGCAACCGGTAAATTCGGCGGACTGAGCGGCGCAATCAACTGCGCCGGCATCGCTACGGCAGAGCGCGTCGTCGGACGAGACGGACCGCAGCCTTTAGATCATTTCAGCAAAGTGATCTCGGTGAACCTCATCGGCACGTTTAACGTGATCCGGCTCGTCGCCGCGAAAATGATGCAAACGACCGTAGAACCGGGCGAAGATCGCGGCGTCATCATCTGCACGGCGTCCGTTGCTGCATTCGACGGTCAAGTGGGGCAGGCGGCGTATTCCGCGTCGAAAGGCGGCGTGGTTGCTATGACGCTGGCCATCGCTCGGGAATTTGCTCAGCATCAGATTCGCGTCATGAGCATTGCACCGGGCATCTTCGACACGCCGATGATGGCCGGTTTGCCCGAAGCCGCGCGTGAGTCCCTCGGCAAACAGACGCCATTTCCGGCGCGTTTAGGCCGTCCGCCGGAATATGCGGCACTCGCGCGTCACATCGTCGAGAATCAAATGCTCAACGGCGAGGTGATCCGCCTGGACGGCGCAATCCGCCTCGCCCCTCGCTAACATCCGCAGATCTGCCGTGCGCTGAAAGCGGCAACGTGCTGCTCAGGATGGCCCGAGCAGATTAGGTGTTTTTCACCGGAGTAGGCCGCCCTTCGCGGTCGATTGCAACCATGACGAACTTCCCAACGGTGGAAAGCCGCCTCTCCCCGGTGCCCGGAATCTCGCCCCATAGTTCGACTTCGACGGTTACCGACGTGCGCCCGACGGAAACGACTCGCGCGATCGTCTCGACGAAATCTCCTTCGCGAATCGGAGATTTGAAGTCGACGCGATCGATCGACGCAGTTACGACGGGCTTATGGGCGGCGCGCATAGCGGCGATCGAAGCGACGACGTCCATCATCGCGACGGCTTTGCCGCCGAAGAGCGTGCCGTAGTGGTTGACGTCCGTGGGAAAGACGATTTCGGTACGTTTCTCCACGATTGGTTCGGGCTGATCCATCGGCGCGATGATTCCCTTTAGAAAGCGGGAATCCCACCCGCATGGATCTGCAGATAAGAAATCGCGTTGCGCTGATCACGGGCGCGAGCTCGGGGCTGGGGCAAGCATGCGCATATGCGCTGGCGTCAGAAGGCGCGCGTGTAGCAGTTGCCGCGCGCCGCATGCCGGAGCTGCAGCAGACCGCTGCGCGAGCTCGCGAACTCGGCGCGGCGGACGCGGCCGCGTTTGCCGTCGATTTGACCGACGCTGCCTCAATCGATCGACTGGCGAGCGACGTGCGCGAAGCGTTCGGCGAGGTCGATATTCTCGTTGCCAACAGCGGCGGTCCGAAAGCGGGAACGTTCACGCAGGTATCGCCGGATGATTGGGACACTGCGTACCGCGGCGTGCTGCGCAGCCTACTGCAGCTGATCGACGGGGTGCTTCCGGGCATGCGCGAGCGCAAGTGGGGTCGCATCGTCGCGCTCACCTCAACGTCGGTAAAACAACCCATCGCGACGCTGGCGCTCTCGAACATGTTCCGCACGGCTTTGGTCTCGGGTCTAAAAACGCTCGCTGGAGAAGTCGCCGGCGACGGCGTGACGGTTAACGCGATCGCGACGGGCCGCATCGAAACCGACCGGCTGCGGTCGCTTTACGGCGGGAGCGATTCTGCACTGGAAAAGGCCGGAAAAGAAGTGCCTATCGGCCGCGTCGCGCAGCCGGATGAGTTTGCGCCGCTGGTCGCGTTTTTGTGCAGCGAGGGCGCGCGTTACATCACCGGTCAGACGATAGCCGTCGACGGCGGCCTCATTGCGGGGCTGTTCGGATGATCTGCGCAGGCACGGAATCGGGCGGCCGCAATTGACGCTGCCACCACGCCGTGTCGTGCCATTTGCCGAATTTGAAGCCCACGTTGCGATAGATTCCCACGAGTTCGAAACCGAAGAACTCGTGCAATGCGACGCTGGCGTCGTTGGGCAGGCCGATGCCCGCGAACGCGTTGTAAAATCCGCGGCCGGTCAGTTGCTTCAGCAGTTCTGCGTAGAGCGCTTTGCCGGCTCCCTTTCCACGAAAATTTTCGGCGACGTACACGGATGTGTCGACCGACCAGCGATACGCGGCTCGGCTGCGATGTTGACTGCCGTATGCGTATCCGCATACGGATCCGGCGTATTGCGCGATAAGGTACGGGTAGCCCGCGCCGATGCGCGCAATGCGTTCGCGCATCTCGGCTTCATCCGGAGCCGTCTCTTCGAAAGAGATGAACGTTTGCTCGACGATCGGCGCGTAGATTGCCGCGACGGCGGCCGCGTCGCCGGGCGTAGCCTGTCTAATCTCAAACATAGCCTGCAAAAACCGTTGCGCCGCGCGCGGATACTGCGTAGCATAGGTATTCGGTATGCTGGAGCCTTCGGATTCGCCTTCGTTTACTTGCCTTGCCCGCGCGGGAGACGTTCCGCCCGGCACAGGGCGTTCGTTTTCGCTCGGCCGTTACGAGATCGCGCTTTTCAACATCGGCGGTGACTTCTACGCGCTCGAAAACAACTGCCCGCATCAGGGAGGCCCGATTGCGGACGGCTGGCTCGAAGGCACCACGGTGACTTGTCCCTGGCACGGATGGTGCTTCGACGTGCCCAGCGGTAAGATGACGCTCGGAGACTTTGCGCGCGTCACCAAATTCGCGGTGCGGCGCGAAGGCGAAGACATCTACGTGAGCAACGAACCGGTCGAGGTGCCATGAGCGATCGCGCGGCGTGGGACGGCGTATTGGGGACCGCCGGCGGTCCCGAATTCGGCAAAGCATTACAGGCATATGCGCAAGAACGTGACGTACAGATCGAACGTTTGGCGCAAGCATGCGAATTAGATGTTGGCACGTTTGAAGAAGTGCTGCTCGGCAACCGCCGCGTCGGCATAAGTGCGCTTGCGCGCATGATCGTGGCGCTGCGTTCGCGGCCGATCGAGTTCATGCAGCGCACCGGCATGCTATCGTTAGAGGTTTACGCCGCCGGCCTCGACCCATTGTACTTTTTACCGGACGGCCAGATCCGCTATGACGCGCGCATCTACATGCGCGAGATCAATCCGCGGCATCAAGTTCCTGAAGGCGACATGACCAAACGGAATCCCGCGCTGAAGACCCTCACCGAAGATTCGCTGCTCGACGCAACCGGCAAGGTCGAGCTCGAACTCGCATATCTTTTACGTTTGGCGGTTCAGCACACGGGCGGAACGCTCTAGCTTCGACGCCATTAACGCCCGATGCGGCCCGACGAGGGCCGGACGGGCTCACCGACGGCCGGCTGCTTGTGCCCGGGCGCCGGACGGCTAAGCAAGCCAAACGGGGAAGAACGAGGGCGAGGAGAATCGTGGCCGGATGCAATCAGTCGAAGGGAAACGTATCGCCGCGCTCGTCGGTGATGGTTATGAAGAAGCCGAACTCGTGGAGCCCCGCCGCGCGCTCGAGGAAGCGGGCGCCATTGTGACTATTGTCGGACTTGACGAGAAAGCGCGGCAGAAGATTCGGGGCAAGCGCGGCCTCGACGACGGCGGCTCGGTCCGGGCCGAGGAGCTGGTGGCCGACGTGACCGCCGAGGATTTCGACGCGCTGCTGATTCCGGGCGGGTCTTCACCCGACCATATCCGGATGAACAAGGAAGTACAGCGCTTCGTTCGCGAGTTCGATGCCGCCAAGAAGCCGATGTTCGTCATTTGTCACGGACCGCAGGTCTTGATTTCGGCGCAGATCGTGCGCGGTCGGCAGCTGACGGGAGTGAACGCGATTTCGGACGATATCCGCAATGCCGGCGGGCTGTACCGCGATCAGCCGGTCGTTCAGGACAGCAACTGGGTGACCTCGCGCACACCCGAGGATCTGCCGCAATTCAACCGCGCCCTGCTCGAGAAGCTCGCGACGGCGACGCCGGTACAGCCGGTCTAAACCTCCAGCGGGTCGTACCGCGCCAGCGCCTCGCCATATTGGCGAAGCGCGACAAAGCCGGCGAAAATGCAAACGCTCATCGCTAACGCGATGGGCGTTTTGCTTAGACCAAAGGCTGCGGCCGGCACGATGCACGCACTCGCGATCGCTCACGTACCGCGCTCCGGCCGAACGTACGGTGGCGGATAGTGCGATCAGTGCCGCATCGTTGACGGCAAACAGGCTCAGCGCAACCGGCTCGGCAGCCGCGATGCCCAAAGAATTCGGCGACGATCCAGTACGCCGCCACGGCGAGCGTGACCACGACGCACGGAACCAGCGCCGTTGCGCGCGCAAGTTCGCGACCGAAAAGCGGCGCACTTTGTTCGCAGAGTTCGATCTCGCGAAAGCGCCCGTAACCACGCTGCAGAAGCGCAACTGCGATCGCGCAGAGCGAGCCGAAGACGGCGCAGCCGACGAGTTGCGCGGCAGCGTCGTCGTAACGCTGCACGTAACCCAGCAAAGCGCACGCACTTATACAGAGCACCGCGATTTGCAGTTCCTTGTGCAGACCGCGTCGAAACGATCGCTATCGTCGCTGCGCTGCGCATTACGCCCGTACCAGCCCGGCGGATTCAAATCGCTCCGCATCCTGGGATGAGACGTGCGTCGTAAAGATCGCGCAGTCTCCCGCCGCGCTTAGGATCTGTCGCGCATAGACCGCTTGCGGTCGATCCAAGACGAGGAGTTGCGGCGCGGCGAGCAACGCCCCGGCGAGCGGATATGCGAACTGTTCGTGCACGCCTTCCAGCATCGCGAGCAGCGAGCGTCCCCGCACGATGGCCTGTGCGCGAGGCAATCCCCACAATGCCGCGCGATACTCGACGTACTTGGCAAAGGATGAGAAATCGTGCGCATGCGCTTCATGGGCTACGAACCCCGTTATGCTCTTGACTTGCACCGGCTGAATGCGCGGATCGAATGCTCCCACAAAGACCGTGCCTGCGGTCGCGCGCACCAGACCCGCCGCCATCATCGCAACAACGGACGCAGCGCGAGGGTCTCGACACGCGTAGGCGAGTTGCGATCGTTCCGCCAATGCGAGCGTCACCGGTCCGGCGATGCGTTTTCCGCGGAACGTATACTCGGCGTCCCGCATTTCCAGAATTGCCACCGGTTATTCCACTGCCTGCAGCCGCGGATTGGGACGTTCGGGTCTTCCGACTTTATGACATTCGCGCCAAGCTTGGTCTTGCATCAAAGCGACGATGTCGGCGGTGAAGTCGAACTCTCCGGCGCGAGCGAAGAACGCGCTTCCCACGGCGTACGCGTCGACGGGAACGCGATCGCGCTGAAATTCACCGATCTTCTGCGGAGTGAATCCACCGCTCACGACGATCTTTACGTTGCTGAATCCTTGCCCGTCCAATGCACGACGCACGTTGAAGACGAGCTGCGGATTGACGCCCGTGGGTTTGAACGTGCCCATCATGTTCCACAACGATTCGTCGACGAGCGTACCGGAGGTGTCGAGCCGCACGCCCCACAAACGGTCGCCCAAGGCACGCGCGACGGCAAGCGTCGTGCCGACGCAATCGTTGTCGAAGTCCACGAGCGAAATCACGTTAATGCCGGGATCGACGAATTCGCAAAATTTCTTGGTTGCGAGCACCGTGTCGCCGCCGTACGCGGCGATCAGCGCATGCGGGACGGTTCCCATGCCCCGCGCGCCCCACCACTCCGCATTGGCATCGGTCGAGACGCCGAGCGCGCCGGATATGTACGCGGCGTAACCATCGCCGGTCTGCACCAAGTGATGATCGAAGCGCGCCGGAAAGAACAGCACTTGCTTACCCGCGGCAGCCTGCACGATCTCGCGCGCATTCGTGGCGATGCGCGTGCGCCGCGCCAGCACGCCCAAATAGCACGTCTCCAAATGTGCGAAAAGGGTGTAGTCGCCTTCGATCGTCAGCACCGTTTCGTACGGTTCGATCGGGTCGCCGTCGTAGAGGGCCTTTACCCGCAAGCTCGGCCAGCCTTCTTCCCAATCTCCCGAAGGCAAATGCCGGCCCGAGCACAAGCGTAAAATCGCGATTGCCTCGTCGATGCCGCAAAGAATGGAGCTGCCGCGCTGAAAGACTTGCATTCGCACTGCCGGCCGGTGCCGGTCGCGTTCCAGAATCTCGCGCGTACGGTTGAAGTACGCGTCCGAATAGTACCCTTCGCGCATCTTCTCGACGGGCAGATTAAAGATCTCCGCTCGCAGCCGCTCTTTTTGCATTCTGTATGGTAATAGGACGTGGGAGGCGCCGGGTCTTGCCGGAACGGCGGACCGGGGGGCCGCAGCGCCGAAGCGTCGGCCCAGATGACCAATACCGAGATCGCGCAGCTGCTGATGCGGATGCGCACGCTGATGGAACTCTCCGGCGAGTCGTTCTACAAATTCATGGCCTACGAGCGCGCCGCTTCGGCAATTGAAAACGCCGCGCCGCTCGGCGATCTCATCGCCGCAGGACAGTTGACCACGCTCCCCGGTATCGGCAAGTCGATCGGCGCCACGATCGAAGAGATCGCCGGAACGGGGACGTGCGCATACTACGAGCAGCTGCAGCAGCGCTACCCGGCCACGATTTTTGAAGTGCTGGGGGTCTCAGGCATCGGCATCAAGACGGCCGCCATGCTGTTCGATCAATTCCAAATCGGTTCGCTCGCCGATTTGGAGCGCGCTATCGACGACGGCGTCCTCGAAGCGGCGCCGCGCATGGGGAAGAAGACCGTCGACAACATCCGCCGCGGCATTCTCGCCTACCGCGGCCGGCAGCGCCGCACGCCGCTTGCACGGGCGCTGCGCACGGCGCGCGAAGTCATGGCGTTCCTGCAAAACGGGCCGCCGCTTCAACGGCTGACCTACGCGGGTAGTCTGCGCCGCGCGGAAGTAACGGTCGGCGACATCGACGTCATCTGCACGTCGGACGAAGCGGCCGCCGTCGTCGAGCGATTCGTCAGCTGGGATCGCGCGCGCGCCGTGCTCGCCGAAGGGCCCACCAAGGGCAGTATTTGGCTCGAAGACGGCTTGCAGATCGATCTGCGCGTGCTGCCCGATCATCTCTACGGAAACTTGCTGCAGCATTTCACCGGCAGCCGGGAGCACAACATCCAATTGCGCGAATACGCAGTGCGGCAGGGACTGCGTGTGAGCGAGAACGGGATCTTGCGCTTGGAGAATGGTGAAGTGATCACGTGCCGCGACGAAGACGGCGTGTACGAAGCGCTCGGCATGCAGTACATTCCGCCTGAATTGCGCCAAGGCATGGGCGAGGTCGATTCGGCTTTACGCCGCCAGATTCCGCGCCTGATTGAATCGAGCGATATTTGCGGTGATTTCCATATGCATTGCACGTGGAGCGACGGCCGGCAATCTTTGGAAGAAATGGTGCAAGCCGTCGCCAAGCGCGGATACCAATATCATTCGATCAGCGACCATTCGCAGGGGCGCGGGAATGCTTTCGGCTTGACGCCGGAACGCTTGCGGCAACAGCGCGAAGCGGTACGGGCAATGGGCGATCGCTACGGCGTGCGCACGTTGTGCAGCAGCGAGGTCGACATTCTGCCCGACGGATCGCTGGATTATTCCGACGAATTGCTTGCCGAATTGGATATCGTCATCGGCAGCGTGCATTCCGCCTTCAACATCGGACGCGACGCGATGACTGCGCGCTTGATTCGCGCCTGCGAGAATCCATACGTCTCCATTATCGGCCATCCTACGGGACGAATGCTGGACGGCTTTGCCGGGTACGACTTCGACTACGATGCGGTGTTTGCCGCGGCGGCACGGACGGGGACTGCACTGGAGATCGACGGGCAAGCGATGCGCCTGGATTTGCCTTCGGCATTAGCGCAGCGCGCAAAAACGTTCGGCGTGGTCTTTGCGACGGACAGCGACGCGCACGACGTAACGCACCTGGAAAATTTGGAACTTGCCGTATCGCAAGCGCGCCGAGCGGGCTTGACCAAAGACGACGTTCTGAACGCCCGCTCGCTGGAGGGCGTGCTCGCATTCGTGCGCGAAAAACGACAGCGCGCGGCGTGAGCGCGATTGCGACCGCTCGCATGTCGGGCTACAATGGTGAGACCGTCATTTTTGTGCACGGCGTGGGCTCGACGGCGGCCATTTGGGATTACCAATTAGAAGCGTTCCGGGATGAATATCGCTGCTTTGCCGTGGAACTTCGCGGCAACGGAGTACCGAAGCCGGAATCGCCCCCGGAATTCATCACGCGCGAAGGTTTCGTGGAGGACGTGCTCGCGGTCGCCGACGCCGCCGGCGCGCAGCGGTTTCATTACGTCGGCTGCAGTTTGGGCGGCGCGATCGGATTCGAGTTATGGAAGAAAGTCCCGCAGCGTATCAAGACGTTGACGTTTGTGGGCAGCTTTGCGTGGTACCCGAACGCACAGCAATATGTCGAGAACGTGATTGCGAGCGCGCGTGCAGCCGGCACGATGGAAAACTTTGCCCGCGAACGCGTCAAGAAGATCGGCATGCCGCCCGGACGCCGCACCGGCGAGACGATCGATCAAATGGCGTGCAAGTCCGTTGAGTCGTACGTCGCTTCTACGCGCGCTACGTGGACCGGCGAGTACCGCGACACATTACCGGAGATTGCCGTCCCTACCCTCGTTATCTGCGGCGAACGGGACACGATCGCGCCCCCTTCGTTTTCCGAGGAGATCGCCGCTGCCGTTCCCGGTGCTCGGCTCGAAATTATTGCCGGCGCCGGTCACGTAACGAACGCAGACGCGCCCGAAGCGTTCAACCGCGTTCTCGAAGCATTCTTGAGCGAGCGGAGGCGATGAGCGGCGCCGGGCGAACGGCTTGTAAATGAGCCGCCGAACCGCGCGAATCGCAGCAGTGGCCGTGCTCACCGCGCTCGTCTTCATTCCGACGGGCGTCGACATGGCGTTGCCGTGGCATCCTTGGTCTTGGTACGGATTTTTCGTCGGCGGCGGTGCGGCGAACGTCGTCACCGCCGACGATGCGTCGCGGACTCAGGGCCTCGAGGTCGGCGACCGGCTCTTGACTCCCCTGCCCGCGGACGTCATGACGCGCGCGAGAACCTACGGTTTTACGCTGGCGCCCGAAGGGACGCCGGCGGTCGTTCGCGTGCTGCGTTCCGACGGCAGCGTCCGAACGTTGCGGATCGTCGCGAATACGCAGCCGCGCGACGTGTGGGACAACGTTTCCGTCGAGATTTTGAACGTGAGCACGTGGCTCTTCGTAGGTATCGCGGCGGCGCTCGTGCTCGTGCGGCCGCGAACGGCGACCTGGGCGTTTCTCATTTTTGCAATCAGCCTGAGCACGCCGGGAATGCTGGCGTACGAGTATCTGAGCGGTGCATGGCTGAACTTCTACATCGGGGCGCTTTCGATCCACTTCCTCATCGGCGTCGCCTTCCTCATCTTCGCACTGAATTTTCCCGAGGTGCGATTACGCGCGCGCACGATTGCGCTGGAATGCGCGCTGCTCGGAGCGTACCTCGTCTTCGCGATCCCGGCACGTTTCGGCGTGTTCGAAATGTCTTCGTGGCTCGAACAAGCGATCGCATGGGCACCGGTGCTTCCCGGAATCGCGATCATGATTTGGCGTCTGCGTCACGCGCCGGCACCGGAGCGGGCACGCCTGCGCTGGGTCTTCGCCGGGTTCATCGTAGCCGCGCTGCCGGCGCTATGGTTCTCGGCGCTCGGACCGTTCATCGGCATCGTCCCGCCGCATTTCATCGCGGTGTACAACGTGGCAACGAGTGGAATCTCATCGCGCCCATCGCCGTAGCGTACGCCATCTGCAAGCATCGCCTCTTCGATCTGCGGTTCGTCGTGAACCGCGCCGCCGTCTTTTCAGTCGTATCGTTAATCTTGATCGGCGCGTTCGTCTTGACCGAATGGCTGCTGACCGAATGGCTGCGCAACGCGAGCCACGCGACGAACGTGATCGCCGGTGCGGCGGTTGCGCTCGCGCTGGGGTTTTCGATCCGCGCCGTGCACGCGCGCGTGGACCGCGCGGTCGACACGGTGCTCTTCCGCAAGCGGCACGAGAACGAGCGCGCCCTGCTCCGGTTCGCGGAGGACGCGCCGTACGTCACCGATCGCGACACGCTCTTGCTGCGCACGATGCAGACGTTGCGGCGTCACACCGACGCCGCCTCCGTAGATATCCTGATGGACGAGGGATACGGCCGCTACGGCGCTTTCGACGAAAACGACGCCGCTTTCGTCCGTATGCGCGCTACGCATTGCGCCGTCGATCTTCACCGCGTCGAGACTGTGCTCTGCGGAGAGATTGCGTTCCCGCTGATTGCGCGCGCGTCGCTGCTGGGCGCGATCGTGCTCGGACCGCGGCAATCCGGAGAAACGTATGCTCCGGATGAAACCGCCGCCGTCACGCGCATCGCGCAGAGCGTCGCATCAGCGCTGGCGGCGGGGCTAAAAACGGACCCCGCGCACGACGCCGTGCTCGAAGGCATTCGTGGGCTGCAAGAGTCGTTCGAATCGCTTCGTGTAAGCATATCGACGCTTGCGCCCATCGAACTGCCTGAGGCGCTCGCCACGCGCGCTATGACACGGGGGCAATAACCCGCGCAATTCCCGTATAGACGTTGCAGCGACCGCCGCGCACGAAACCGGCGAGCGTGAGTCCGAATGCTTGGGCGAGCGAGACGGCAAGACTGCTCGGTGCGGAAACAGCGGCAAGGATGGGAATTCGGGCAACGATGCATTTTTGCACCAATTCGTAACTCGCCCGGCCGCTGACCAGTGCTATGCATCCGTGAAGCGGAATGCGCTCGTTCAGCAATGCCCAGCCGACGATTTTGTCGACGGCATTATGGCGCCCGACGTCCTCGCGCAGGGCGAGGAGCTTGCCGTTGCCGTTGAAGAGCGCCGCAGCGTGAAGCCCGCCGGTTTGCGCAAAAACACGCTGAGCCTCGCGCATTTTTTCAGGAAGCGAGGCGATGAACGAGCCGGTGACGTGCGCGTCGTCGTCGATTGGTTCGGCGCGCGTTGCGAGTGCGTCGATGCTTGCCTTTCCGCAGACGCCGCAGGCGCTGTTCACTGTAAAGTGGCGCTCGAGACGTTCCAGCTCCGGCATCTCGCGCAATTCAACCTCGACGTTGACGACGTTGTAGCGCTGTTCTTCGTCCAGTGCGCGATCCACGCAATACGAAATGCTCGAAATCTGGTTACGGCGGCTGACGATGCCTTCGCTGAACAGAAAACCTGCGGCGAGCTCAAAGTCGTTGCCCGGCGTGCGCATCGTCACGGCGAGCGAACGCGTTTGGCCGCCGGCTATGAGTCGAATTTCGAGTGGTTCTTCGGTGGCGAGTTCGTCAACGGTCTCACGCGACTGCGCGCCCTCGATCGTCAGAATGCGAGCCGGCGTGGTCAGGCCGGGACGCTGGTATTCTTGGTCTATCATTCCGCTTGCGAACGCCTCTTTAGGGATTGCGCCTATTGTAGCGGTTCCAGCGTGCTTGCCGCTAGCGTCAATAGCAAAATCGCAAGGTACAGCAACGGAGTTACGCCCGGCCTGCCGTGAAGGAGCGCCGCTGCCGCCGCGGCGAGCGCCACGCCTACCGGCGTCAAACGCGAATTTCCCGTGACGAATTTGTAGATCTGCTTCACGCCCGCGCCGGCTTTCGCAGCAGAGGTATCAGCAGAAATGCCGCAATCGCGTAAGCTCCGACAATCCAAACCAGCGCCGAATCACCGCTCCACCAGGTCAGCCCCAAGCCTTCGCCGCTCCAAAACGTGCCGAACGAACACAGCATCACGCCGACCACGAAACCCATGGCATTCTCGGGAATCTTGGAGAGCGGCCGGCGCAACACGGCCGCTGCGCCTGCAACCAGCAAACCCGCTGCCAGCGCCCCGCCGGACGCCCATAGAAACGCGCCCTTTTTCTCCGCCGCAAACGTGACGACGATTACGGCAACCTCCAAGCCTTCGAGCAGCACGCCGTTGAAGGCCGTCGCGAATGCATAGCGGCGCTCGTGATGCGCTTGCAGCGCCGCGAGTTCCTTATCGTAAGCGGAGACCTCGTTTCGCAACGCCTTGCGGCCCGCATAGCGCCAAATCGCCTTACGCAGCCACGAATAACCGAACAGCAGCAAAAAGATACCGATGACGGTCTGCAAAATCGCGATCGGCACGAACGTTACGAGCGCCGGTCCGAAGATCGCGCATATTGCGATCAGCGCTGCAATGGCCCAGCCGGCGGCAGCGAGCGCCGTGCGCCAGCCGGCGCTGTACGCGACGGCCAGCACGATAGTCGCCGCTTCCACGAACTCGAGCGACGAGGCCGTGAACGTCGTAAAAGCGGCGACCCAAGGCGTCATCGAGTGCGCGCGGCGTGCGCCAGAATGTCGTCGAGTACGCGCGGATCGACGGCGTCCGGCCGGCTGAAGTTCATTTTCGCGCTTATCGCCGAGCCGTACGCGGTTTTTTTATTGAATTCGTCGACGGAGACTTCGGGCTTTAGGGCGGTGAACGGCGCTGAATTAGCGGCGCGCATCGCAAAGGCCGAATATAACGGCTGCGCCGTTTCGTCGTAGATAGAAAGCGGCTGCAAGCCCAGCAGAATCTCGATGGTATGCACGAATCCGGCTGTTGAGTAATGACCGTGCTGGATGCCGCCTTTTGCATACGGGGATGCAATATAGAAGGTCGATCGCTGATCGCTGACGTGGTCGGGCCCGTCCTGCGCGTCATCTTCCAACACGAAGATTGCCGTCGACTTCCAGTACTTCGAGTGCGACACGGTGTCGACGAGCCGTCCGACGGCCCAATCATTCATCGCGACGTAGGCCTGCGGCGTTCGCATATTCGGCGCGGTTCCGGCCGTGTGATCGTTCGGAAAATAGACGATCTCCAGCTGCGGCAGGTTGCTCCGCGCAACGAAGGCTTGAAACTCGCGTTCCCACTCGGCGTAGCGCGCGGTGTCCATGTACGAGAGATCCCACCCGATGTAGCGCGGGTCGAAGTGCGCGGTTAGGCCGGGAAACGTGTTGAGAACCGTCTTCATCGCCGAGTTGCCGGCTTCGTCCACGTCTTCGCCATAGTCGCGATAGGTAACGTGTGCGCGTTTGGCGGCATCCCATAGATACCCGTTGTGCGGGACGTCCGGCGCGTTGCCTTGCTGGAAGTCGTACAGCTCGCGGCGGCCGCCGTAATTCGGCGGCCAAAAACGCTCGACATAATCGTTTGCAAAGGCTGCGTCCGTCCAATTGTGCCCGTTTGCGCTGACTTGCGCGTCGACGTACGCGTTGTCGAAAATGCCGAAGCGTTTGGAGAGCGCATGCTGGTTCGGCGTAACGCGCGAACCGTAGATCGTCAAGCTCTGCATCGCCGTCGGCACCGGGAATATCGCCCAGAACTTGATCGTACGAACGATTTTCTTTGATGACGTAGATGACGTGTTTGATTGGACCGTTCGCACGAAGAACCGTCTGCCCGGGCGCGTTCCATTGCGGCGCGGCGTCCGCGACGACGGCCTGGGTTTCCGTCGTCCCGTCGCGATACTCAGCCGGCGGGATCTTGCGCAGCGATCCGACGGTGAGCAGACCCACGTATCCCGCATCGCCGCGGCGCGGATTGAACTGAGGATTCGCCGGAGCGCGTTCGCCGCGGCCGTTGCTTACGAACAGCGTTCCATCGGATGCTACGGCGACCCCGGTCGGATACCACCCGGCGGGTATGCGTTCGGCCAATGCTCCATCGCGAATCACGCCGACGGCATTCTCCGCGCCGAGGCTGACGAAGATTGTTCCGCCCGCAACGAACAGCGCATTCGGCGAAGCTCCGTACCCCGCCGTTCGGGGCGCTTCCAACTTGACCGAAACGCCGGAAGTGCGCTCGTTCGCATGCAGATCCACAATTCCGACGCTGTCGTTATCGCTTTCGGCCACATAGAGCCGACTTCCATCACCCGAGAGCGCCAGTGCCGACGGATCCAGACCGACGGGAATGCTTGCCGTTATCACATGCGATGCAACATCGATCACCGCGACCTCGCTCGGCTGACGCACCGCTGCATAGAGCGTCTTGCCGTCCGGAGAAAAGACGAGATCGGACGGATGAGCGCCGACGTGCACGTTCACCGGGGCCGCCGTTCCGTTCAGCGATGCGAATATCACCGAACCGGCGTCGTCGCAGAGCGCAAAACCGGTTTTGTCCGGCGCGAGGGCGACCGCAACGGGCAGTGCGGTCGAACCGGCAGCGATTTGCCGAATCGTCGAATTTGCAATGTCGACGTCGAGCAGCGCGTGCGTGCTCGCTCCGGCGACCAGCACGTGGCTTGCATCGAGCCAGACGGGCTTTCCGAACGCATCTTTGAGCCGAATCTTTGCGCGTTCACCGAGATTCGACGTATCGAAGACGTGCAGCGCCGGCGGCGCAACGCCCGATTCTACTAGAGCAACGGCTCCCTCGTCCGGCGAGAGCGCGATGCCCTGCGGCATCGTTCCGGTTACGGTTTCCGGTCCTTGCGGCGCCGCAAGTCTCCAGCCGCCGGGAAGCATTACCGTTCCCGGCTCTTGCGCGAAAACTGCGCCGAGAAGCGCGATGCCGAGCGCGATACCGGCGAACAAAGGTCGCAACATGCCGCCCCGTTCTACCGGAAGCGCTGCAACCCCGCCGCGGAACCTCCGGCTAGGACTTTTGGTCCGAAGGAGGCCACCGCGATCCCCGGAATCGGGCCTTCGTGGAACTCGGCGAGATTAACGTTTACTCCAACAACGGCTTTCACCGGTACGAAGACGCCAAAGTCGGCCTTCTGACGCACGGTTTGCAATACGGAACCGGCTGCTTTGAAGGGATCCGCGGCTATTGGTCCGCGCAAGAAAACGAACTCTATTTAGTGCAGCTGCGCGAACACTACGAGCGTCTGGCGATCTCCGCCAAAATTCTGATGATGGAGTTGCCACATTCGACGGACGAATTGATCCGGATTACCGCCGATCTCTGCGCCCGGAATCGTTTTGAAACGGATATTTACATCCGGCCGTGCATCTTCAAAGCGGCCGAAGACATCGGCGTAAGATTACACGGCGTGCCGGATCATTTCGCAATCGTTCCCCTCCCGTTCACGCGTTACATCGACGCGAGCGGAGGATTGAAAGCCGGCATCAGTTCGTGGCGGCGCGCAGACGATTCCGCGGCTCCTCCTCGCGCAAAGATCACGGGTCTGTACGTCAACAGCGCGCTCGCGAAGAGCGAAGCAATCGCGAACGGCTTTGACGAGGCGATCATGCTCTCGCACGACGGCCACGTCGCCGAAGGTTCGGCCGAGAACATCTTCCTCGTCAAACGCGGCGTTCTCTATACGCCGGACCCCTCCCAAAACGTGCTGGAAGGCTGCACGCGCCGCTCGATCATGGAGATCGCGCGTAACGAATTGAATATCGAGATCGTCGAGCGTTCGATCGACCGCAGCGAGCTCTACGGCGCGGAAGAATTATTCTTCACCGGGACCGCTGCAGGCGTCATCTACATTCAATCGGTCGACCGGAGAATTGTCGGCGACGGCAAGATCGGCCCGATCACGAAGCGGCTCTGCGAGTTCTACGACGGCGCCGTGCGCGGCAAAGAGCCGAAGTACTCGAACTGGCTCAGCAAAGTCTACGCAGGCCGCGCCGTCCGCTCTTAAGCAAGCCGCACTAGCACTCACGGCCGGAGATTCTAAACGGGTCCGACTTGAGTGTTGTTCCGTAAAACCATACGGCGCCGTGAACCGGTAGCCCAAACGCCATGCGCTCGAAGAGTCTTCCACAGCGCTCATGGAAACTCGACACCAGCAGGATAGAAGATGCACCCAAATCCTGTCGATGGGCCTGTTGCGGCGGATATATCGAGGATTCTTGCATTTGCAGCGGGCCTGCGATGGCGGTTAGCCTGTGTCGGAAATCGAAGTCCCGGGCACCCAAATGATCGAGAACCGAATTTATTTCGGACGCGCGATCCCTATTGCAGAATCCTTGTCTGAGACCTTGGACCGTCCTGACGGAGGCGCCGGGCCAAAACGCGCGCGAGTGCTCTCGGGCGCAGGACGCCAAAATAAACGCAAACGCTAGCGTTCGGAGAGCGGACACGACAACACGCGCAAAAAGTGTGTCGCCGGCGTCGATTCGATCACGTCACGATCACATGTGTCGAAACGGCCGAAGTATTCTGCGATACACCCCTCCGGCGAATCTAGGCGGGCGATGCCGGACGCGGCCGGAAACGTTTTCGGCCGACGAAATCAAATAGCGAAGCTGCTACTGTGGCGGCGCTGAGGTAGGCGCGGTTGTCGGCGCCGGTGAGGCCGCGTTCCACATGGGGACGTCCGGAATAACCTGCGGCGTTTGATTTTGCGCATCAACTTGCGGCGCCGGCGTTGCAGCCGCAATGGGCGGAAGCGCCTGATCGTCCAAGCCGTTTTCGGCACGCCAGTGCGCGAACTGCTCCATGCGATTGTACGCGACTCGGGAGATGCGGCGGATGAACGATCGTCCGGAGTCGAGCGAGGAAAGATCGGTCGTCATCACCGCGATCACGTAGGGTTCGGCGGCGTAGACGATCCCGACGTCATTGAGTGTGTCGTCGAACGAACCGGTCTTGTGAGCGATCGGAATGTCCGGAAGCGAGGCCGGCAACAGCGTGTTGATCTGCTGATGCTCCAAAATCTGAATCATCTCGCGTGAGGACCACTCGTCGATCAGGTTTTTCTTCGCCATGTCGCTGAGCAGCCGCACCATGTCGGCCGGCGTGGTGCGCAAGTCGGTCCGAACGCTGTAGTCTTCCGTTCGAATGTAGTCCGCCAGATGCGTGTGGTGCAATCCCAAGTCGGCCATCTCCGCGTTGATACTGCGGCGGCCGACCAGACGAATGAGCATGTTTGCGGCGGTGTTGTCGCTGACGGTGATCATCTGCGTGAGCAGCGTCGAGACCGGAAACGTCGATCCGACCGGCGCGTCGCAGATGTCGCCGGATCCCCAATCGCGGTCGTTCGGAAGCAGCTCGACGCGGCGGTTGAAATCGAACGCACCCGCCTTCATCTCCTTGAAGACCTCGACCATGATCGGCACTTTGATCGTGGAGGCCGCGGGCATCACTTGATTCATGTTGTAGCCGGAGGTGTAGCCCGTGGCAAGATCGCGCACTGCAAACGCTGCGACGCCCGGAGCATCGGCTCCGAAACTTCGAAGCGTCTGCTGCATGTTCAACAGGGGTTTGGGGACGGCGGCACGCGCATCAGCGTGCGTTGCAATTGCTAACGCAAAAAAGAGAGTAGCGACAAGTGCAGAGAAGGGCCGCATACGTCAGTTGTCGGCAGGTTCTTTGTAAAGAGTTACGCTCCCCCCTCGCGGCATTGCCCGAAGTTTTCATTGACCGAAGCTTGCTTGCCCCTCGGTGTCCTAATATGGTACGCCGTCCGCCGCCGGTGCGCGCACTTTGCCGACCAGCCCCGCAATTGCAATCAGTGCGGCAACGTACGGAAGCGCCTGCATCGCGTCGCTGGGAAGAAACGCAACGCGGCCTTGGAGCACGTACTGAAGCGCTTCAAAGAAACCGAAAAATACCGCCGCGCCGGTAGCGCCCCACGGCGTCCATCGCCCGAAGATCACGGCGGCCAGCGCGATGAATCCGCGACCGGCGGTCATACCGTCGGAGTACAAGTTTACCTCGCCGACGGAGAGAAAGGCACCGCCGAGGCCCGCCAGCGCGCCGCTCGCAATAACAGCGTACACGCGCAGCCGCAGCGGATCGAGGCCGGCGTCCTGTACCGCGCGCGGATTCTCGCCGCAGGCGCGCACATGCAAACCCCACGGGGTGCGAGTCAGCCAAAAATGGAGCAGCGCCGCCGCCGCGAACGCCGCGCCAATCAGAATCCAGTATCCGTGCCCGAGCGCGTTGACCTGCGGGCTTGCGCCGGGTTGATTGAAGATCAGCGTCAAACCGAATGCGGCGCCTCCGGCGGCGACGAGGTTGATGCCGGTTCCCGCGACGATCTGGTCCACTTTGAAGTACGCGGCCGCCGCACCTAAAATGAAGCCGAAGATACCCCCCGCGGCGATGCCGGAAAGTAAGCCGATCACGGGACTCCCCGTCGCACCCGAAATGACCACAGCGCTGAAAGCGCCGGCGGCCATCATGCCCTCGAGACCGATATTCACGATCCCTGAACGCTCCGAAATAACGCCGCCCAGCGCCGCATAAATGATCGGCGTGGCCTTGATGAGCGTCAGCGTGACCAGCGTAACCAGCAGGGCGATGCCGGGCGAGTTCATACGGGAGCCGCCGCCGCGCGCGTTGCGACGTATCGCCGCGCCGCAAGCACCAAAATGATGAGGCCTTCGATCACATGGATCGCGTCTTTGGGAACGTCGGCGAGCGCTTGCATCGCAAGACCACCGGCCTCGAGAATGCCGAACCCGAACGCGGCGACGCAAATCCACAACGGGTTGAGATCGCCGACCAGCGCCACGGCGATAGCGGTGTAACCATAACCGGGAGAGAGCTGCGTGTTGAAACGATGCAGCACGCCCGTAACGATCGTCGCGCCTCCGACGCCGGCAATTGCGCCGGAGAGCGCCAGCGCAAGCCATGTCATGCGCGGCATGTTGACGCCGCTGCGCCGCGCCGCCTCGGGCGCCTCCCCGGACGCGCGCAAGTCGTAGCCGAAAACCGTGCGCCTGAAGATCCACTGCAGCACGATCGCAGCCAGCACCGCGATTACGAGCGCAATCGAAAGTCGCGTCCCGGGAATCAATGCCGGAAGCCAAGACCCGGGGCCCAGCGGCGCCGTCTCGGCGCCGGACGTTTGCGATGCGCGCAGCGGTCCGGAGACTAGATAGTTTGCAACGGAAAGTGCGACGAAGTTCAACATCAGCGTGCTGATGATCTCGTTTGCATGAAAGCGCGCCCGCAGCCAGCCGGCCAGGCCGCCCCACGCACCGCCGCCGAGAAAACCCGCTGCAAGCAAGAGCGGCGCTGCAACGATCTGCGGGACCGAAAGATGTGCGCCCAGCGCGCCGGCCAGCATACCGCCCATGAGCAGCTGTCCCTCGGCGCCGATGTTGAACAGCCCGGCGCGAAACGCAACCGCGATGCCGAGCGCGGGGAAAAGCAGCGCCGTCGTTTGCACGAGAGTTTCAGCGATTTGATTGCGGCCGCCGAGCGACCCGACGAAGAGCGCCCAAAAACCGTCCACCGGACTGACGCCTGCGATCAGCATCGCGCACGCAGCGAGCGCGAACGCGAGAACGATTGCGCCGAGCGGGCCGCCCAGGTAGTTTCTGCGCCGGGCGTTCACGCCGCGGCTCCGGCCATCAGCCGTCCGATGCGCGCGCGATCTATCGCCGCACCGGCAAACTGGCCGGCGATGCGACCGCGGTACATCACGAGCACGCGGTCCGAAAGGGCGAGCACTTCATCCAATTCGAACGAGATCAGCAAAATCGCCGTACCGGCATTGCGCGCTTCGATCAATCGCGACTGCACCAGCGCTGCAGCGCCCACGTCTACGCCGCGCGTAGGCTGATATGCCAGTACGAACGCCGGATCGTCCAGCAGCGCGCGCCCGGCGACGAGCTTCTGCTGATTGCCGCCGGAGAGCGTTCGCACCGGTACGCTCAGGGAAGCTGCGCGCACGTCGAAGCGCTCGACGATGTTCTGCGCAGCGCGCAGCGCAGCGGTGGGAGCGATCAACACGCCGCGCCGCATACTCGGCGAATGCTGCCGCCCCAGCATAGCGTTGTCGGTGATGGACCAGTTCATCACCAGGGCTTCACGTTGCCGGTCTTGCGGAATGATTGCAGCCCGTCCATCGATCGCAATGGATCCTCGAATCGGAATCAAGCCGGCAATAGCGTCGGCCAGCGTCGACTGACCGTTCCCTTCGACGCCGGCGATACCGACGATCTCCCCCGCATGCACGTCGAACGAAATTCCGGAGATTTCCGTACTGCCCGAACCGGCGCTTACGTTTTCCGCATGAACGCACGGACGATTGCCGGCCGCCGTGCGCGCCGCGATCTTCGGCAGGTCGCCGCCGACCATCGCGCGCGCAATCTCCTCGACGCTCGTCTGTGCGGTTTCGTAGCGCGCGACGATCTTGCCGCGCCGCATGACGCTGACCCGCTCCGAGTAGTCGATGACTTCCTGCAGTTTGTGCGTGACAATCATGACCGCGGTTCCCGCGGCGGCAAGGCGTTTTACGGTTTCGAAGAACGCCGCAATCTCTACCGGCGCGAGTGCGGCGGTCGGTTCGTCCAGCAGCAGCACTGCGGGTTCTCGTTCGAGTTCGCGCAGCAATTCGACGCGTTGCTGCACACCGATCGGCAATTCTTCGACATACGCGTCGGGGTCGATCTGCAAGCCGTTCCGCGCCGCCAAATCGCGTACACGAGCACGGGCGGCAGCCGTATCGATACGCCAGCCGCTTCGAGGCTCCCGCCCCAGCAGCACGTTCTGCCATACCGTCAAACGGCCCACCAACTGAAAATGCTGGTGCACCAGTCCGACGGTACCGCTCGCTTCAACGGTTCCTTCGTCCGCTTTCAACGCGCCGAATGCAATGTTCGCCAGCGTCGACTTTCCCGCGCCGTTCTCGCCGACCAGCGCGTGCACTTCGCCCGCGCATAATTCCAAATCAACACCGTCGACGGCTACTACGCCGGGAAACGCTTTGCGAATGTCTCGCAGGCGCAGCGCGGCGAGGCCGTCTACGGTTTCCACGCAGCCAAGGCCTCACGCGTCTGCGGAACGGCGATGCCGCCGTTCTCGATCCGCTGCTCGAGCGAATTCAAATGCGCGATCATCACAGGCGATACCGCATCGTGCGTATACTGAAAATTCGTCAACGACACGCCTTTCTCGCGCAAGCCCAGCACTACATGACCCTGCAGCGGCCGATGCTGCTGCAACGCGCGCGCGATGTGAAAGACCGCTACGTCGACGTGCTTTACCATGGACGTCAGGATCTTCCCCGGCGCCAGCGCATCCTGATCGTTGTCGACGCCGATGATGTAATAGCCGGTCGGCCTCGACTTGACCGCGTCGATTGCACCCAAGCCCACTTTTCCCGCCGCGGTATAGATGATGTCCGCGCCGCCGCCGAACAGGATGTTCGCAATTTCTTGGCCCGCCGGCACGTCGTCGAACGATCCCGCATACTTCACGTCGACCTTCACCGACGGATCTATCTCGCGCACGCCCGCAATGTATCCGGCTTCAAATTTGCGAATCAGCGGGATGTCCTGGCCCCCGAGAAACGCCACGTGCCGGGTCTTGGTGACCATGGCTGCAAGCGCGCCGGCCAAGAACGACCCGTCCTCTTCGGTGAACGTCACCGAGACGATGTTCGCCGCCGGCACGACGTCGTCGATGATCGCATAGCGCCGATCCGTAAACTGCGCCGCCACTTGCTGCAGATCGTCGCCCATCAAGAAACCGATGGCGTAGATCATGTCGTAGCCGGCTTCACTGAGCACGGTCAGGTTCGGCTGATAATCGGCGGCCGATTTGGATTGCAGCACTTTGACGAACGCGCCCAGGCGTGCCTGACTGGTCTGCAAACCGCGATACGCGGAATCGTTGAACGACTTGTCGCCGAGGCCGCCGACGTCGGTCACCATTCCCAGCGTCAGTTGCCCCGCCCGCGGCCGAAGAACGCGCCGCACGCAGCCTGCCTGGCCGGACGCGCAAAGGATCGCCGCGAGCGATGCGAGCATCTGCCGGCGCTTCATTACGGCCACTGTTTGCAGAGGCTTTGGCCGATGCCTTTGGGCTTGTTCGCTCCGGGGTACATGGTGGACGTGCCCCAGGAGCAGGTGAAGGACTTGCGCGAGACCCCGCCGCGCCGCTGGTCCGAAGAACTAGGCGGGATTCGTTGGCTTCCGCGCATCATCGACAAAGCGCGCGCCGCCATGAACGGAACGTTGGGCGATTATCTCTACGGTCAAAGCCCGATGGACCGGGGTTTGCTTCTCGCGCTCGGCGTAACGTATAAAGAGTTCACCGCCATCGTGCGCCGCTCGGACGGCGACGACGAAAAAGTCCTGGAGAGCTTGCAGGCGCGTTCCTCCGACGGCATGGAGCTGGCGCGCCGCTGGAGCGAACGGCTCCCGCGCCGGCATCGCGCGTTTCTTTTTTCGATCGATTTGGACGACGGATACGCGGGAGGCTGGCTTCAGGCGTTTCGTCCCGTGATCCGGATTTTGACGCACGTGTACAGTCAATGGATACGCTTGCATTGGCCGGCCAAAGCCGCATTGATCGGGCTGGAAGTCGAGACGCAGCGAGCGGGCGATCGCGCCGAGGCGGCGCGCGGCACGGAGGAAGAGCCGTACAACTGGTTCACGACGCAAACGCTGGATTCGGCGTGGAAGACGCTGCTCTCGATCGTGCTCGCCTTCTTGATCGTTGAGTACATCGTGCGCTTTTTCGAGCGCGTCGGCACGATCTTCCTGATCATCATCGCGGCGATCTTTTTCGCATATCTGATCTATCCGATCGTGCGCTGGCTCAACCGAAAGCTCCCGCTGATCGTTTCGATCTTGCTCGTCTACGCCGTGATTGCGGCGATCGTCGCCGTTGGACTGATGTACTTGATTCCGGCGGTGATGGCCGAAGTAACGACGCTCTCACACACTTGGCCCGTGATGGAGGCGAGGATCACGGCGTTCATCCGCGATCCGCACAACAAACTCTTCGCGCGTATGCCCACGCCGATTCGCAGCCAAGCCGAAAAACTTCCGCAGGCCGTGGTCACGTGGGCCCAAACGCACGGCGCAGCCGCTCTGGGAAACGCCGTGATGGTGCTGATCGGCACCGTTGCGCTCATCGCCGCGTGCGTTGCCGTTCCTGTCCTCGGCGCGTATCTGCTCTACGATTCGGAGACGATCAAGCGGTTCTTCATGGGATTCATTCCCAGCCGCAAACGTGAAGCGACGCTCGGCCTGCTCTCGGAATTGGAACAGGTCGTCGGCGGATTCATACGCGGGCAGTTGCTCGTCGGCGGATCCGTGGGCTTCCTGATTGCCGTCGGCTTGATGCTGGTCGGCGAGCCATACGCAATTCTAATCGGTGTGCTGGCTGCCGCGCTCGATTTGATTCCGTACATCGGGCCGGTCATTGCGGCGATTCCGGCCTTTACGATCGCATTCATCTCCGGCGGTTTTCCGCTCGCGGTAAAGGTCGCCATCGTCTTTGTCCTGGCCAATCAAGCCGAAGGGCACATCATCGCGCCCAACATCGTCAGCCGCACGATTCAGCTGAGCCCAAGCGCCGTGGTCGTCTCCATTCTTATCGGGGGCGAACTCTACGGTATCCTGGGGATGTTCATCGCGGTGCCCATCGCGGGAATTATCCGCGTGCTGCTGCTGCACGTCATCCCCGGCTCGGTGAGTCGCGAAGAGGCGCGGCCGGTCCTGACCAAGGACCCGCATGACTCCGCTGAAGAAGCCGCTGCTTCGTGAGTACGATTCTCCCGAGCCCCGTGAACCGCGTCGACATCATCGGCGTGCCGATGGACCTCGGCGCCAGCCGGCGCGGCGTGGACATGGGGCCGTCCGCCGTTCGCTACGCGCGCCTGAACGAGCGGCTGCACCGCCTCGGCATCGAGAACATCAACGATTTGGGCAATCTGACCGTGCCCATTCGCGAGGCCGTGCCGCAGTCCGACCAGCACGCCAAGTATTTTGACGTCATCGACGAGGTTTGCACCGAGCTCGCCGCCATGGTCGAGCGCGTGGTGAAGGAGGGCGGTTTTCCGATCGTGCTGGGCGGCGATCATTCGATTGCGATGGGCACGCTGTGCGGCTTGACCAAAGCGCGCGGCATGGCGCCGGGCGTCGTGTGGATCGACGCGCATAGCGACATCAATAGCCCGGACAGCTCGCCCAGCGGGAACGTGCACGGCATGCCGCTGTGGTTTGCGTTGAAGAACGGCTACGCGCTGCCCGAACACACCGTGCAGATCGGCCTGCGCGACGTGGACGCGATCGAGAAAGCGAATCTGCGCGCCGCAAAAGTTGCGGCGTTCACGATGAGCGACGTCGATCGCCTGGGGATGACGCGCGTCATGGAAGAGTCGATCGGGATTGCCGGAGCAGGGGGCCGCTCCATACACGTTTCGTTCGATATGGACGGCATCGATCCGAGCGAGGCACCCGGAACCGGAACCCCCGTCAAAGGCGGCTTGAGTTACCGGGAAGCGCACCTCGCAATGGAGATGCTGTTCGAATCGGGGCGGCTGGGCAGTATTGAAATGGTCGAGATCAATCCGATTTTGGACACGCGCAATCAAACCGCACTACTTGCGGTTGGGCTGATCTGCTCCGGTTTGGGGAAGTCGATTTTGTAGCGGCGGTTTGTGCCGCGACTCAAAATCTTCTGGTGGAAACCCGCTGCGGCGTTTGTGTCAGAACGGCCACAATGTCCCTGTAAAGAATCTGCAACTCGTCCGCGCCCGATACGCCATGCACGTTCGCCGACCATGCATCCAGCGCTTCACGCAGTTCGATCCGGCGCTTTCGCAGCCAACCGCCATTTTGCGGCGCATTAAACGCCGCTTGCTCTAGGGCCACCAACGCACGCAGCGGAGCGCGCATTTCTTCGATGTCGCCTCGAGCCCGGGTTGCAATAGCACAACGCATAGCATCGCACGCGGCCCTGAGAGTTGCATTGTCTAACGGATCAGCCATACTTCCTTATTTTCGCGGGGCCACGCTTTACGCGTTTCAACGCTGCAGCCATGAACTGCGAATCAGCTGCAGCGATTCGCTGCTTGCAGTATCCCATAAATCCTGGTATCTGCATAGGGTTGACCCCCAGAGGGCCGAGCGGCAAACACAACCGGCGGTCGATTATTTCCCGACCAATCAGGATGACGAGGTAAGGTCTGCACGCTCTGAAGGACGCGTTATAAATTCGAGTGCGCTGCGCATGATGGAATTCCGCGCGGGAACCTTTATTCGATCGGCGAGCCGCAGTACAGCCAGGACCTTAACGCTCCACCACGTGGGATCGAATTCGAACCAGCGCAACCCATGGCGCGCCGAATACGGAAACGCGTGGTGATTGTTATGCCAGCCTTCTCCCCAGGAAATAAGCGCAACCCACCAGCAGTTGGTTGAGAGGTCGGGCGTTCGAAACGTACGGTAACCCAACGAGTGGGCCGCGCTGTTGACCAGCCACGTCGCATGATAGCTCACCACCAGGCGGACGAAAACGCCCCAGATCACCCACGACCATCCGCCCATAGCGAATAGTGCGCCGGCAAGTGCGAGTTGCAAGGGTCCGTGAATGTATTGCAACGCGCGATAAAACGGTTGCTCGTAGAGATCGGGGGCAAAACGCCGCAATTCCTCTTGCGTCGGCATTGCATCGTTCTGTTTGTAGAGCCACTGCATATGGGCCCAGCGGAAACCGACGTTACGCCCATGGGGATCGCCCTGCGCATCGGAATGAACGTGATGTTTGCGATGTGTGGCGACCCAACGAATCGGATCGCCTTGCAGCGCGAGCGTTCCAAAAATCGCGAGCGCATACTCCAAAGGCTTACGCAGCCGCAATGCACGGTGCGTCAATGCGCGATGATAGCACAGCGTAACGCCCAGGCCGCCTGTGACGTACATCAGCACCGCTGCAGCAACGAGTGCGCTCCAATGGAACATGCCCGGGATGAATGCGGCGAGCGCCCCAATATGAATCGCGCTCAGACCAACGCTGTTGATCCGAGCGCGAATGCGGCTATTCACCGTTTAGCGATAGCTGGGACGTGACGCGAAGCAATCGCGGCAGTAAACCGGCTTGTCTCCGCGAGGTTGGAACGGAACTTCCGCGACCCCCCCGCACTGACTGCACGTTGCCTGGAACATCTCGCGCCGGCCGCCGCCGCCGCCGCTCCCGCCGCCCGTGCGTCCGCCGCCGGAGGCCTTGCGCGCCGCGCGGCAATCCGCGCAGCGGCTCGGTTTGTTCGTAAAGCCTTTGCTGGCGTAAAATTCTTGTTCGCTTGCGGTGAACGGGAAGGTGCGTCCGCAATCGACGCAGTTTAGATTTTCATCTGAGTACATGAACGAGTCTCCTAACTCTGTGTAGTGGGTTTGTGGTAATCGGACTCGCCAGTACTGTAACAAAAAGTTGAAACACTAGTGAGCGCGGCAAATTCATACTGAACGTCTTCGACTCGGCGAAGCCGCTCGGCATCTATTGCTAATTCGGAATTTCTAGAAATATCGGACCAATCTTTCGCCGGCGCAACTTGTCGATCGCTCGAAAGATTGCGCCCTGAGTGACCAGGAGTATCTCACGAAACTGTGCCCGGTACAACCCTCCCACAACCCCTCGAGCCCGCAAAGGGTTGCGGCCTGCCGGCCTCCGCATTCCGTAGCCGATCGAGGCAATGTGCTGGAATGCGGTCAGAGTCGAATAGTCGCCACGCCCTGACAGCTTACTCCGCCTCCGCACACGGCTGCGTCCCAATCGGCTTCGGCCAAGATTGCTTCGATTTCATGCTCGGTCTGTGCGTCAAGAGGCGGATCGAAGCTGACGTTCATCGTGCGTCCGTCTTCGCCCACGGTGACGCTCAACGTCACGTGCTGCGAGCCGACTTTCTGCTGCAGCATGGCGACCACGCGCGGATCGAGTACGGGATCTTGCTGCGCGCCGAGCGGCATCACGCCGCCGCGATCTCCGTTCCCCCCGGCGACGCTGCGAGAACCACCGACGACCGCAGGCTGCGGCGAGGCGGGTGCATTCTGCTCGGCGGCCGCAATGGGTTTTTGCGGCGTCGTGATTTGCGCGTACAGCGGTGCGGCTTGATGAACTCGACGTTTCGGTGCGGCGGCGTGCGTTCCGGGAGCGAGCACTTCGTGCTGCGGGACGGCAGGTTTCTTCGTACGCGCGGCGATCTGCGTGCGGACTTTAGCATAGCTGACGATCTTCGCGAGCTTCGCCGCCTGTGGGAGGGCGTGCGCGGGGGCGCGCTCGACGGGCTGCTGGATTTGCAGGCGAATCAGGTGAGCGAACGTCAGGCTTTCGATTGGCTGCAACCCTTGCGATTGCGTGCGAATCCAATTGGGAAGGAAGAATGCCAGAAGCAGGTGCAGCACGATCGACAGTGCGAGCGCACGCCGAAAGAGTCTGCTGGTTGTTCAAAACGTAGACTGCCATTGCGCTCCGGTTGGGAAACGAATCTACGACCGGAGGCGTGACCAGCACCTGCAAGAAACTGCATCGGAGAAACTTTTGCGCGACACGAACATCGTTTTGTACCAAGCCGAGTGGTGCCCATACTGCGCCAGGGTCAGAGCCAAATTGACGGACCTTCTCTTAGATTACAAGTGCGTAAACGTGCCGCACGAACACAGCGGGCGGACCATTGTCAAAGAGGTGTCGGGGCAGACCGGGATTCCGGTGATGGTCGACGGCGACGTCGTCTTGAGCGACGACGACGACATCATCCCATACCTGGAAAAAACGTACTCCGAAGCATCGCAAGCTCAGCACCGCTAAGCGGTTAGCCGCGCCGTCACGGCGCGACAGGGGTCATTTCGAAAGCGGTCACCGTACCGTTATCAATGCCGCGCCCGACAATCCATCCGTTGTTGTTGATGCCGAAGGCGTCGAGCGACGTCCAACCGGAACCGGGGCCGACCATCGACGAAAGCCCTTCGATTTTTCCATTTTGGTAGATAAACCCATCACTGGTGCGGGATTGGGTGTCGCCGCAGAAGCCCACCACCTGATCCGAATCGTTAAGCGCCGTTGCCTGACACTTTCCGATGGACAACGATGGAATCCGGATCATTTTCGTGCCGTCGTAAAACCAGGGAATCGGATTACCTTTCGAATCGGCGGCGTAGCCCGCCAGATGCTGTTCTCCGTTGATTGCAACGGCAGTGGGGCTCGTATAGCCGGGCAGCGGGCCGAGGTCCCGTATCGACGTCGGGGTGTACTCGACTGCATGCTCGGCTTCGCCGACCATCTCGAAGCCGGCGCCGTCGCCTAAACGGTTGATGCCGAAGCCGGCGCTGCCGGTGCTTCCGGGCAAATGCGGCGGCTGCACAAAGTGCCCGTCCGGATAAAAGTACATCGTAACATCCGTGCCGTTCACGATGCCGCTTCCGATTGTCAGGCCGGAGTCGTTTATGGCTTCCGCGACGGGATAAGTGACTTTGTAGAGCGATTGGAAGTCGATCAACTTGTTTGCCGGCGTCCATTTAACGCCGCACTCGCACTTGCGATAATACGCTGCTCCGACCGCTGCGTCGTGGTTATTGACGGAGACTGGAAACGCGCCGCGTTGCGGTGCCGAAAGACGAATCAACTTGCCGTTTTCAAATTTCAGCGGAATCCATTGCGAGTTATGAAGGACTGAACCGACCGCGACACCTGCGTCGTTGATTGCACGCGCGCTCGCAAACGTCGCTCCCGCCAATGTTCCGAGATCGACGATTTTGTATCGCGCCGCCGCGCGAAAACCTCGACTGAACGACAAGGAGTTGTTCTCGGCCCCACCGCCGGCGAACGGCGTCGTCCTTTGCGCATACCCCGAACAAGCCGACAACAAGCCGACACCAAGCGCGGCGAAGAAGCAGAACGATAAACCGGTGAGCCCGATAGTTTTCATAGCGACGGTTTCCTTCCGAGGCAGCCGTAATTCAAAGCGTCTTTGTTGCCGTTCCTTCGAAGCTCCGTTCAGTTAGGCCAAATTGGACGCCTAAAGGGCCATGGCAAGAATCGCCGCAAGCACAGCGCCGCTCAAAGTCGCGAGGGCGTTTACTGCGTCGTTGTTCATCCAGGCGCGGCCGCGAATTCGCTGCGTCGCGGTGCCGCACACGTGCGGATTGGTTTCGCACTCGCGCCGGCATTCGGGGCAGTAACGCAGATCCTGCGTGCTCGCGCCCAGCAGCGAGTCGACTAGGGCACCGCCGATGCCGCCGGCAGCGACCGGAATCAGCGCGCCGACGCCGCATTTCCAAGCCACCGCGCCAACCAGCAATCCGCCCGCGACCTCGGCCGCCGTGCCCAGCGGGGTAACGCCGCCGGACAGTCCGGCCGCGATCGGCCGAAGCGTCAGAATGGAGCGAGGCGCCGTACGAGCCAGCGTGCCGATCTCCGTCCCGAACGTGTCCGCCGCGGCGGCCGCAAACGCGCCTGCGAACGCCGCCGCCAAGACCGGCGAATGGTCAGCCGCCGCAGCGACGGCGCAGAGCGCCGCAACGCCGCCGTTCGCCAGTACCTGCCACTGGTCGCGGGCCCCATGTTTGCCCATGTCGGTCAGACGCCGTTTGGCGGCACGTCCGGCGCGCGAGAGCAGCGTCGAGGGAATGAAAAATGCGAAGAGCACCGCCGCGTACGGCCAGCCGCCCGAACCGAACACGCATGCTCCAATCGCGAAGGCGGCCGCCGCGCCTCCCGGGGTGAGCGCACGCGCGCGCCGCGCCGCAAGGGCGATCAGCGCGGCAAGCGCCGCACCTGCAGCGACGCGCGCGGCTACATTGCCGATGCGGTGCTCTCCAGGGCTCGCAGCAGCCCGTCGGCCGTGTACTCCTGCGCGACCGCATCGACGCGTAACCCGATCGCCTGCGCTTCTCGTGCGGTGATCGGCCCGATGCACGCGACCACTTTGCCATGTCCCGCTTTCGCGGCAGCGTCCGCTCCGCCGAGATTGCGGGCAAAGCCCCGTACGGTACTGGCGCTGGTGAACGTGAGGACGTGGCAGGACGCGACCTTGTTCGCAAACTCGGGATCGTCGCGCCACACGGTTTTGTAAGCAGCGACGACATGCGCTTTGCGTTCCGCGGCGTTCAAACGGCCGGGCAGCACGTCGCGCGCTTCTTGCGCGCGGTAGATCAGGATTTCGTCTCCGGTCTTTGAAGCCGCAATCAGCGCCTGGGCGAGATCTTCGGCAACGAACGACTGGGGAACCAAATCCGCGTAAACGCCGCGCGCACGCAACGCTTGCGAAGTTTTTATGCCGATCGCGGCGACCCTTGCATCGCCCAAAGCTCGGGCATCTTCACGCTGTTCTTCCAAACGATCGAAAAACGCATCGACGCCGGTGGCGCTGGTGAAGACGATCCAGGCGTGATTGCGCGCCGTACGCACCGCTTGTTCGGCGGCAGCGACGTCGTCAGGCGGTTGGAATTCGATGGTGGGCGCGATAACCGGGATGGCGCCGTGCTCGCGCAGCGCTGAAGCGAATGTTTCCGCCCCGCGCACCGGACGCGTGACAAGAACGCGTTTGCCGGAGAGCAGGCTACTCGTCGGCATCGGGCGCGGGATGCGCCACGTTCAGTTCAAACAGCTCGTCGAGCACGCGCACGTGATCGAGCGCTTCCGAACGATTGTTGATCGTTTTGTCGCGAATCTTCGTCACGACGGTGTGCAGCAGCTTCGAGATGATCGTCATCGACATGCCGGTGATCAGCATCTTGTCGCGTTCGGTCAGATTCGGGCAACGCGCGAAAAGCCGTTCCAGTTCGGCGGCGCGAATGCGCTCGGATTTTTTCGTCAGCGACGCGATCACCGGAACGGCGGCGCGCGACTGATACCACTGCCCAAAGCGCTCCAGGTATTCCTCGATGATCTCTTCCACTTGCGGAATCGCTTCGCGCCGAACTTCCAGTTTCTCGGCGACGTGCGATTTCAGTTGGTCGATGTCGACGACGCTCACACCGGGAATGCTCCGCAACCTCAGGATGCACGTCGCGAGGCACCGCGATGTCGACGATGAACAGCGGTTGGTTCGCGCGCCGCGCCATCGCTTCGTTGACGATCTCCGGGGTCAAAATGAAGTTCGGCGCGCCGGTCGAGGTCACCACCACGTCGGCGGCGGCGAGCACGTTCGCAAGCCCCGAGAGATCGACCGCGTTGCCGAAACCGATTTCGCCGACTACCTCATGCGCATTCCTCGCCGTGCGGTTCGTCACGATCAGATTCTGTGCGCCTTCGGCGTGGAAGCGCTTTGCGGCGGTCCGTCCCATCTTTCCGGCGCCGATGACGGCGGCGTTGCGATCGAGCAGCGATCCGAAATGCGCTTTGGCCAGATCGATAGCGGCGGTCGCAACCGAGGCCGACTCTTCGCCGATGCGCGTCTGCGTGCGCGCGGCTTTTCCGGCGCTCATCGCTTCGCGGAAGAGGCGGTGCAGCGTTTTGCCGAGCGACTTTGCGGCCTGGCCCGCGGCGAACGCATCCTTGACTTGACCCAAAATCTCCGCCTCGCCGATGAGCATCGAATCCAGGCCCGTGCTGACGCGCAAAAGATGCTCGACGGCTTGGCGGCCGAGCAGCGTGTAGAGGTACGACTCCAGATCGTACGCCACCATGCCGTGCCGGAAGTTCTGTAAAAACGACTTGATCTGCGCAACGCCGGCTTCGTAGTCGTCGACGTCGGCATAGATCTCGATGCGACCGCAGGTCTGCAGCATCACGGCTTCGCGCACCGCTTGGTAATCGCGCAGCGCGACGAGCGCGGCTTCCATGCGGGAGGGCGGAAACGCGTGGCGCTCGCGCACTTCAACGGGCGCAGTGTGATGCGAGAGACCGATGCAGACTAACGGCATGCGCTAAATCGTATACCCGTATCGAGAAGAATCTCTGAACCGGCTCCCATAACCGGTTCCCATGGATGCCGGATGCGGGGACGGCGGCTGTTGCCTGCTTGGCGGCGGTGCTCGTCGATCACGGCGCGTCCAGGACCGGCTGTTGCAAAATCGACTCCAGAGCGTCATCAGCGGCGCTAATCGTGCGCTCGATCTCGCGCGTCGTATGTGCGGTGGAAAGAAAGCCCGCTTCAAATTGCGAGGGTGCGAAGTAGACGCCGCGGTCGAGCATGGCGTGAAAGTATTTCGCGTACAGCGCGGTGTCGCTATGCATCGCATCTGCGAGATCGCGCACCGGCGCTTCACTGAAGTACGTGCAGAACATCGATCCGGCGTACGCGCTGTAATGCGGAATGCCGTGCTTGTTGAAGACTTCGTGCAGCCCGTCGCACAGCAGCTTCGAGAGTACTTCCAACCGATCGTAGAGCGTCGCGTCGCTTTGAATTGCCTGCAGCGTGGCAATGCCGGCCGCCATGGCGAGCGGATTGCCGCTGAGCGTTCCGGCTTGATAGACGGCGCCGTCCGGAGAGAGCTCCGCCATAATCTCACGTTTTCCGCCGAATGCGCCGACAGGCAGACCGCCCCCAATCACCTTACCCAGCGTCGTCAGGTCGGGCGCGACGTTCTCGCGATCTTGGGCGCCGCCGCGTGCAACGCGAAAACCCGTCATGACTTCGTCGAAGATAAGGAGCGCGTGCTGTTCCGTGCAGAGATCCCGCAGCTTCTGCAAAAACCCCGGCGCCGGCGCGACCAGTCCCATGTTACCGGCGTACGGCTCGACGATGATTGCGGCGATCCGGTTGGGATGCGCTTCAAA
Organism: Vulcanimicrobiota bacterium; assembly: GCA_963714015.1. GTDB lineage: Bacteria > Vulcanimicrobiota > Vulcanimicrobiia > Vulcanimicrobiales > Vulcanimicrobiaceae > DASRDE01. The sequence goes on from OY970223.1 coordinate 919,076, forward strand.
AGCTTGCGCAACCGCATCCGCATCGTTGAACGCAATAACGATCGTGTCTTGTGCTGCGCCTTCGGTGACGCCGGGTGAATTCGGCACGCCGTTCGTAAGCGCGCCGCTTCCGGCCGCGATCAAAAACGAGTCGGCGTGGCCGTGATAGCAGCCGGCGAACTTCACGATCTTCGATCGCCCGGTGAACCCGCGCGCGAGACGCACCGCGCTCATCGTCGCTTCGGTACCGCTGGAGGTGAAGCGGATACGTTCGACCGACGGCATCATGCTTCGGATGATTTCGCCCAGATCCGATTCGGCTTCGGTCGGAGCACCGAACGAGCTGCCGCGCTGCGCCGCCTGCACTATCGCTTTGACCACTGCGGGGTGCGCGTGCCCCAGGATCAATGGCCCCCACGAAAGCACGTAGTCAATGAATTCGTGGCCTTCGATGTCGGTAATCGTCGCGCCCGATCCGCTTTTCATGAAAACGGGAGAACCGCCCACAGCGCGAAAGGCGCGCACGGGCGAATTGACGCCGCCCGCGATAATGCCGCGCGCGCGTGCAAAGGCCGAGATGGATCGTTCGAGGCGCAAGTCTTTCCGGTTCCTACTTCTTACGATTTACGATTGTAGCAGTGTTTCACGGTCCGCCGCTGTGTCAATGTCGGCAAAGGCGCGCTCGTCGGAAAGGCGCACGCGCTTGGCGCTCAGACGTTCGACGGCCTGCGCGACCCCTCCCGAGCCGTTGGTCAAAACATCGCCCGACACGGCCAAAAGCGCGACCCTATCGTAGAGGGCGCACAGGGGCTCGAGGCGTGCCTGAGCGTTGACCGGAACCACCGCTTGGACGCCAGGCTCCCACGCCGCCAGCAGTTCCCGAACGACCCCGGCATTCACGTACGGCGCATCGGCGGCTGTAACAAAGACCAAAGCTTCGCGCACGTACGTGAGGACCGAGTGCAGCGCGGCCAGTGGCCCGCGGCGCGGCCAGCGGTCTATGACGATGGGGCACTCCAGCGCGCCGTCGATGTCGGGCGGGAACGAGCGGTTGGAGGATATGTACACCGGTCCGGCCGGCGTCAAATTGCGATAAACCCGCAGAATCAGCGGCAAACCGCCGGCGTCCGATTCCAACTTGCCGGGCAAACGGCTCGACTCGCCGCCTGCCAGGATGACGACGCCGACGCGCTCAGCGCTGGCCATGCCGCGCGGCGAAATCTTTCGCGAAATACGTGATAATAATATCCGCGCCGGCACGCACGAACCCGGTCAGCAGCTCGTCGACTGCGCGTTGTTCGTCGATCCACCCGTTTTGCGCTGCCGCTTTGATCATGGAATACTCGCCGCTGACGTTGTAAACGGCAATCGGCACGTTGAAAGCATCCCGCGCCGCCCGCACGACGTCCAAGTACGGAAGGCCGGGCTTGACCATCACGGCGTCGGCGCCTTCTTCGATGTCGAGCGCGATCTCGCGCAGCGCTTCGCGCACGTTCGGCGGATCCATTTGGTAACTGCGGCGGTCGCCGAATTGCGGCGTCGAATCGGCCGCTTCGCGAAACGGCCCGTAAAATGCGGATGCGTATTTGGCGCTATACGAAAGGATAGCGATGCGTTCGAAGCCTTCCGAATCCAGCGCTTCGCGAATGGCGCGCACTCGTCCGTCCATCATATCCGAAGGCGCGATGACGTCGACGCCGGCGCGCGCATACGTAAGCGCAGTGCGCACCAAAATTTCGACCGTCGCATCGTTGTCGACGTCACCGAACGCATCGATTGGTCCGCAGTGGCCGTGATCGGTGTATTCGCAGTTGCACAGGTCCGCTATCACGAGCATGTGCGGAGAAGACTCTTTGATAGCGCCGATCGCGCGCTGCACGACACCGTTGGGATCGTAATTGCGCGTCGCCATGGCGTCTTTGGTTTCGGGAATGCCGAACAGCAGTACGCTGCGCACGTCGAGCGCATCCAGGACGCCGGTTTCTTGCACCGCGCTTTCAACCGTGTACCGGTGAATGCCCGGCATCGATCCGATCGGACCTGCGTCCGCAGCGCGTTCGACGATGAAGAGCGGCTGAACGAGTTGTTCCACGCTTACACGATGTTCGCGAACCAGCGCCCGCAGCGTGGCGGTGCGGCGAAGGCGGCGCGGGCGCATCAACTGCTGAAGACGCGTGCGGATCATACCGAATCCTTCGGCGCCGCGAGCAGTTCTTCCGCGCCGTCCGCCAGAAGCGCGCGTGCAAGATCGGCGCCGAGCGACTGCGCCCGGACCAAATCGTCCGCCTTCCCGCGCACGGTCGCGCGCAGCACTCGGCGTCCGTCGAGCGAGGCGATCACACCATCGGCGCGCAGTGTCCCGTTCTCAAACCGGGCGTGGATCCCGATTGGCGCCTGGCAGCCCCCTTGGAGCGCGCGAAGCGCCGCCCGTTCGCAGGTGATCGCGCGTTCGACTTCCTCGTCGTTGGCAGCGATGCGCAGTTGTCGCGCCAACTCGACCGAGTCGAATCGCGTCTCCACCGCAAGCGCCCCCTGTCCGACCGCCGGCACCATCGTGTGCACGTCGAACGGAATCGTGTATTTGGCATGAAGGCCGAGGCGTTTTAAACCGGCGCAAGCTCAAAACGATCGCGTCGTATTGACCGTCGCGCAGCTTACGCATCCGCGTGTCGACGTTGCCGCGAATCGTTTCGTAACGCAAGTCGCTGCGCAGCGCTGCCAGCTGTGCGCGCCGCCGCGAACTGGACGTACCGACCCGCGCACCCGCCGGGAGATCCTGAAACAAAGGATAAGTTTCGCTGCAGTACGCGTCGCGCGGGTCCTCGCGCGGCGTAATGGCCGCGATCCGCATGCCTTGGGACAATTTTGCCGGCAGATCCTTGCACGAATGAACCGCATAGTGCGCCCGTCCATCGCTAAGCGCAATTTCGAGCTCTTTGACGAACAGGCTCTCCGATCCGATTTCAACGAGCGGCCGATCTTGCACGCGATCGCCGGTCGTAGCAACGTTGAGAATGGTCGTTGCGATACCGCGCTGAGCCAAACGTGCCGCAACGGCGCGCGCCTGCGTTAGGGCCAGCGCGCTGGAACGCGACGCGCAGATGACGGAGGCCGTAACGAAACTCGGCCCTTCGGGATTGCGCATGCGCACCACGACGTCCTCGAGCATGTGTTCGGCCTGAACCGGATTCATGGCTGCAAGCTCGTCGATCGGAACCTGCGCGAGTTCGTGAAAGATGGCCGCGCGTTCCGCTTGCGGCGCGGCAGTGTTCACGTAGGTGCGCAAGTGCTCCAGCGTTCGAAGCGCCGCTTCGAGTGCGTCCGCATCGTTTTTCATCCCTTCGCATGAGTTCGCTGCAGCCTTGCCCAAAACTCTCCGCTGATGCAGAAACCTTGGCGCGCCGCGCTCATCGGCGCGGCGGCCGGCGCGCTGGTTACGGTGCCCGGCCTGGGAAGCGGCACATTGTGGGACAACAGCGAGACCGCTTACGGCGAGGTAGCGCGCGAGATACTGTTGTCGCACGATTGGGTCGTTATGCATTTCAACGGCTCGCCGTGGTACGTGCAGCCCCCGCTCTACTTTTGGATCGCCGCGATCTGCGCGAAGATCTTCGGCATCGGATCCTTTGCGCTGCGACTTCCGTCGGCGCTCGCGACGATTGCTATGGGCGGGATGACGTCGTACGCCGTGAGCCGGCAAGCGGGTACGCGCGCCGGCATGTATTCCGGCATCGTGCTCTCCACGTGTTTGATGCAGGCAATCGTCGGGCGTTTGGCCATCATGGACGCGCTGCTCGATCTAGCCATTGCATTTGCGGTTTTTTGGTGGTTCCGCTGCGTGCAAACCGGGCGCGATCGTTACCTCGTTTACGGATCGATTGCGGCGGCGCTTGGTTTCTTGGCGAAAGGACCGGTCGCGCCGGTGATCGCGCTTCTCGTCATCGTCCCCTACACGATTTGGGAAGCTCGTGCCTCGCGCGCGCACCCGCCGTCATGGCGTGGCTGGCTGGGCGGGATCGCCCTGTTCGTCATCATCGTCGCACCATGGTTCGGAGAGCTGGTCGCGCGTACGGGCGTAAGCTCGGTCATGCAGTTGATCGGACATTACACGTTCGGCCGGTACACGGGAACGATCGAAAATCAAAGCGGTCCGGTTTGGTATTACCTGCCCGTATTAATTCTCGGATTCTTCCCGTGGATCGCGTTCTTGCCGTCGGCCGTTGGGTTTTCCGTTTCGTGCCTGAAGGCCGGCGCCGTTAACGAAGCGCAGCGCAACACCCGGCAAATGATGCGTCTCTCCCTAGTCTGGGCCGTTGCGCCGCTGGTGTTTTTCAGCTTTGCCCATACCAAGCTCCCGAATTACATCGCGCTGGAGTTTCCGGCTTTGGCGGTGTTGGTAGCGCTGTATTTCGACGATGCGGTCGAACGAGTGCGAAGCCGATCCGCGCTCTGGTCAGCCGCGGCGGTTCCGGCGACCATTCTGTTCCTGGCAATTGCCATTGCGATCTTTTCGCGCGACAACCGGCTTACCGCAGACGTTCACGGTGTAGCCGACGACATGCTGTACGTCGGCGGAGCGATTTTTGCGGGAGCTGTGGTTGCCTTTGGTCTGATCCTAACAGAGCGGGGGCGAGTCGCGGCGCCGTACGCGCTGGGCGTTTCTATGGTGTTGGCCGTTGCGTCGATTGCCTTCTTGGCGTTGCCCGCCGCGGAGCAATTCAAGCCGATTCCGCACCTCGCGCGAATCATCGAGCACAATCGGGAGGCCGGCGATGCCGTGGCCATAGGCGATGTCGCCGGAGGCAATGCCCTCGTATTTTACACATCACCGGTAGTGTATACGCTGCGCGCGCCCTATTCGTCAGGAAGCATACTTTGTTCGGCGCCGCGCACTTGGTTGGTGGCGCCGCGAGCGTTCGATCCGCCGGCCTTCGGTCGAACCTTGCGCCGCGTTTCGGCTTGGGGAAAGGCCGATCTCTATCTTTACCAGGGGCCCGCCTGTACGGCACGAAAAACTTAACCGCGCCGTCATGATGCGCACGATCGAACCGGCGTTTGCATTGGGGGTTTGGGTGTTTCGGAGTAATTTTCTTACCGGGCTTTTAACGTCCGGCGCCGTTTTTGCGTCCACGGGCCTTGGACGTGCGGACGCGCCGTCGCCTGCGGCGTCCGCCAATCCGTACGAGCGATGCGATCGCAATTACGTGATTCCGTACAATCAGCCGCTCGAGATAAAGCATCGCGCGCTCGACGCGCCCGACATCGATTTGCAAGCCTACCGAGGCAGCGTCGTCGTGCTCAACTTTTTCGCGACATGGTGCGGCCCGTGCAATGCCGAACAGAGCGGCGTCGTGGAAGTTGCGAATACGTACTACGGTCAGGGTCTGCGCATGATTGGAATCAATTACAAAGAGGCGGACGATCGGGTTCGTAAGTACCGCGACAAATACAAAATGGTCTATCCGATCATCATGGACGACGACGGCGGGCTTTTCGACCGGGTGGAGAACAACGACGTAGTGGCCACGGTCGCATTCCCGGTAACGTTGTTCCTGAATGAGAACGGTGAACTCACGTGCTATCGCCGCGGCGCCATGCACAAAGAGGAGCTGGTCTACAAAGTAGAACGTATGCTCAGCTTCATGCACGGCAGCGCTTGCACCGGAACCGCGAGAACAATCTCATGACCCGAACGAGTTTGCTTTTATTATTGCTTAGCGCGTTCTGCCTGCGCGGGGCTTTCGCGGCTGGCGCGCCTTCAGACCCGGGATTGCTTTCCAAAAACCTAGGAAAATCCGCCGCTCATCTCACGTTTCAGCCGATAGACGGCGCTTTGCGCTCCTTCGTCACTCCCGGAAAACCTACGGTCGTCGTCGCGTTTGCATCGTGGTGCGCCGGATGCGTTGAGGAACTGCCGCGTACGCTTCACGACTACGAGCAATTAAAATCGCGCGTGAGCTTCTTGGGCGTCGACTATCTCGATTCGCCGCAGCGCGGGCGCGCCTTCGTGCAGCAGCATCACATTCCGTTCCCGGTCGAGCAGTTCGCATCCGACGCCAACGCGCCTACACTGGCAACGGAGCCAATCGTTCTGCCGTCCAAGATATCCCCGCGGATGCTTCGAGGAATTGCCGAATCGCTTCCCGTCTCGAGCATGGTTCGCGTGAAAGCCGCCCTGGCGGCAAAATCTCATATGACGCACGCGCAATTCATCGCGTACGAAAATACGCACGGCATCTTCCTCGGCGATCAGCCCAAGCACCCGTGGAACCCGCCGGCGCCGCCGTCGGGCTCGATGCTCGGCCTTCCCGACGTGTTCGTCATCGACGCTTCGGGCGTCGTGCGATCGGAGAACCAAGGCTACAGCCCCCAGACGGATCCCATTCGCGCGGGTCTGGCAAAGATCGGCGTTCGCTAGTAGCTCGCCCGAGCGCGCCGCCCGTCGCTCGATCGAGCGCGTTCGCATTACTTGGCGATGATTTAGGCGGCGCTATGCGATCGAAGGATGGATCACCACGGCGATCTATTTCTTGAGTTTGGCAACGTCGGCTTGCGTGACCGGCGAGGCGTGATTGGTCCCGAGCGTGGTTCGGATGTACGTGACGACGTTTGCAATGTCTTTATTCGAGAGCGTCGCTTTCCAGGGAGGCATCGTTCCATTAAACGATGCGCCGTTCACGGTGATGGGGCCGGTCTTGCCGTTCAGTACGGTGCTGATGACGTCGTTTGCATTGCCGGTGACGAACGGGTTGCCGTTGAGAGGCGGAAAAGCTCCCGGCGTTCCCGCCCCCGCCACGCCGTGGCAGGTCGAGCAGTTCTGCTGGTAGACGCCTTGGCCGGCGTGCGCTGCGCCCGCGGCGCTGCCGCCGCCGTTGATTGCAGACTGGCTGGGCGGCCCATTTGCAGCGCCGCCGCCGGCCCCTTCGCTCATGTTCGTCGCTTCTTGTGCGGCGAGAATTTGCGATTCAGGCGCGCTGGGCGTGGTCGCCGCTTGCTTTTGCACGATTGAGACTTGGCTCCAAATCGTCAGCCACCACATTACGATGAGCGCGAACGCGACAAGCCCCATGACGACGCCGCGCGAACCCACCATGCGCGTCGTGCTGCGATCTATCCACGGAAGCAGCAGAATGAGGGTGGTAGCGACGCCCGGAATGACGATCGCGCCGACGATTTCGTAATCGCCCGGAATCAGCTGCAGAAGTCCGAAGAGATCCAAGAAATACCACGCGGGATACGGAATGAACGTCGAGAGCGACGGATCGGCCTTGGCATCCAAGAACGGCGGCGCGAAGGCCGCCAGCGCCAGAATTATCAGGAAGACGACCAGCGACGCGAACGCGTCCATGAACATCTGATCCGGCCAAAAGCGGCCGACTTTGAGCGGACGCGGATCTTCGACCGGCGGTCCCGCCGGGCCGTTCCAGCGGAAGATCGCCAAATGCGCGCCGACCAGCCCTACAAGCACCGCCGGCATTAACCAAACGTGCAGACCGAAGAACCGGTTGATGGTGAGCGTACCCATCGTCGTTCCGTCTTGCGTAAACTGCTGAATGAATTGGCCGATGCCCGGAACGGTGAGCGTGAGGTTAATCGCGACCTGCGATGCGAAGTAGGCGTCCATGTCCCAAGGCAGCAGATAGCCGGTCAGGCCCAGCACCATGGTCACGAGCAGCAGCAGCACGCCGACGATCCACTGAATTTCGCGCGGCGACTTGTAAGCGCCCCAAACCACCACTTGCAGCAAGTGCAGGAAGAGCAGCGCGATCATCGCGGACGCGCCCCAGTAATGGATGCTCAGGACGAAATGCTGAAACGGATGAACGTACATGGATCGCGTCGATTCCCACGCCGTGGATGCCGACGGTGCGTAGAAGAAACACAGGAAGATTCCGGTGACGATCTGGACGACCATCGCGAGCAGCGTGGCGCTGCCGAAGACGTACCAGTAACTCGCTCCGCCGGGAATGTCTTCTTCTAGGAATTCCTTAGCTTGCGTGAGGAAACCGGTACGCCGCTCGATCCAGTTGAGCATCGTTCTCCAATCTTACTTTGCTTCAGCTTGTGTACGAGACGACAATGCGATCCGGAATGGTCGGTTTAAACCGGATCCACTCCACTTGCGCCTGACCGCTCTGCTCGCGCAGCGGCAGCGGATCCAGTCCGCGGGCTGCGGGACCGGCTATGTGCGTGCCGTCATAGTCGAACTGCGAGCCGTGGCACGGGCATTGGAACTTGTTCGCGTCGGCATTGTAATTGTACCGGCAGCCCAGATGCGGACAGATGGGGCTGAACATGACGAAGCCCATCGTCACCACTTCGTACGGAACGTTCGACTTGCCGCTCGGCGAAAACAGATCGGTCCGCGAGGTCTTGAACTTGGAAAGGTCTTTGACTTTGATGCCCCAGACCGATTCCTGAATGCTCTGCGTAGGCAAGTACGCGTCTTTCGCACTCAGGTTGAAGTCGATCTTGACCGCTTTGTCGGTAGCCGCCTGAAACTGTTTGAACTCGTTCTGGTCGAGCGGAGTCCACGTTGCGCCGCCGCTTCCGACGTCGGGAATCAGCGCGCCGACGATCGGAATGGCCAGAGCCAAGCCGATTATGCCGCCGATGGTGACGGTCGCGTTCGCCATGAACTTGCGGCGCGTGATCTCGTCATGGCTTTCGGGTTCTTCGTGGGCGCCCAGCGCGTGCGTTGCCAAACTTCACTCTCCGCGGAAGGTGCGAATGTTTCCCAAAGATTCTACGCTCGCCCTCTCGCTTCAAGCGCCGACCTTCCTCGGAAGGCGGGGTCAAAAGGACCGGGCGCCGGCCCGCTGGCGCCCTTCAGTCCAAAGCGGCCCCGGCGGCACACCGCCATCGCGCCGAACATTTGAGCTTCGTCACGGCTCAAGGCATCGGACAGAGGCAATGCAGGCTCGCCGGTTATGATGCCCTTCTCAAGACCCCAAGTGCAGCGTAGGGCGCGAAGAACTGCGGCTACTCGAAGTTCCCGCGCTACCCCGTCACGCAGTGGCCGCGAATCGGTAATTATCGAGAGCGGCGCGGTGTTTCCGTGCAGTGCGTTGAAGAAGTTGACCAATCGGTCGCGCGAGCCTAGACTTGAATCGATGATAGATCGAGCTCTGCGTACAAGCGCTCTGTTGATGATCTCCGTTGCCGCCGGCTGCAGCGCGGCAAACATGCCGTCATCTCTGAATCGCAGCCTTTCTTCAGCTACCGCGCAGGCGACCGCGCACTTCACCGAGATTGCGGCGCCCGACCAACTTATGGGCGGCATTGCGATCGCTGCCGACGGCAGCGTATTTCTCAATGCAAATCAGCATTTCCTCAAGTACGATGGCGCATTCACGTCATATGCCTATCCACCGTGCGGATCGGGCTGCAGGGGCGACTTCGGAGTGAACACGCTCGCGTTCGGACCCGGCGGCACGGTATGGACGACCTTCGTCATTAGTAGCAGCGGCGGCGGCCCCACAACGGGCGAAATCGTTGCTTTGACGCGGAGCACCGGCATAGTAAATGAATATCAGAATGGTATACCGGGCGATGTGTACTCAACGGTAGCAAGCGCCGGCCGCGGCTACATGTGGGTGATCGACTGGTATGGCGGCGTACGTCCCTCAGCCGTTCCGGATGTCTATAAGGGTTCCGAGGAGGTCAAAACGGTGGGTGCGCCCACGCCTATAAATACAGCGGAGACCCTGGGGAGTGACGGCTTGATGTATCTTGCAAGCGATCCGCACTTTAAGCCCGGGGAGCCGTCTCGCATCTTCGGTTACAACGACGCCGACAAACTCGTCGATCGCATCGTTTTGCCGTCACATTCAAATGTCGCGGCGATGACAAACGGACCCGACGGAAATGTTTGGTTCACCGATGTGGGCTTGAATGAAATCGGGCAGGTCGCGCGCAACGGAACCGTTACCTATTACAGCATTCCAACGGCGAATGCCGGCCTCTCCGGAATTACGTCGGCAAGCGACCATGCGTTGTGGTTCACTGAGAGTTCCGCAAATAAGATCGGCCGAATCGACCTCAAAGGGAATGTCAGCGAATATGCCGTTCCGAATAAGGCCGCGGGACCGTCGGGAATCGCCGCAACGCCGGCCGGTCAACCCTTTGCGATCTATTTCGTCAATGGGGGCGGTTTAGGGGAACTGACGCTGTGAACGCGTCTCGCGTCGCGGCGTGCAAATGACGTTAAACTTTATAACTGTGTAAGCCGCTGATCCACAAGTTCACGCCGAAGTAGCAAAACATGATCGTCAGGAAGCCGATGCAGCTGATCCACGCGCTTCGGATCCCGCGCCACGTGGCGCGCGTGTGCAGATGCATGTAGATGGCGTAGACGATCCAGGAGACAAGCGCCGCGGTTTCCTTCGGATCCCATTGCCAGTACGCACCCCAGGATTCGTGCGCCCACATTGCGCCGGTAATAACGCCTAGCGTCAAAAGCGGCAAACCTACGGCGACGATGCGGTAGATCAGGATGTCGATCTGCGCGAGGCTCGGCAGCGTGTTCAGCCATTGGGCCGTGGGTTGCCCGGCGGCGGCTGCTGCAGCGATGTTCGGCGTATCCATACGAATGGTCACCGCCCGCGAAAAACTTTCCGCGACGGACAAGTCCGCCGGAGGTCCGCCGGCGGTCTGCGCAACGGGCGCAAAGCCCGAAGAGCCGCCTCTCTGGAGCGATCTTTCAAAGTAGTACTTCACGAGGTATACGATCGACATCACGAAGGCGACCATGAACGCGGCGTACGACGAGACCACGAGCGGCACGTGAATCTTTGCCCAGTACGACTGCAGCGAGGGAACAGCCGGCATTACGCCTTCGTTCCAGGTCGATCCGTACGCCAGGAAAAGGGCGGCAAGCCCGATGAGCAACCCTCCCGCGAACCACAGCTTGTAGCGGAACGCGAAGTACATGAAGATCGCCACCGACACCGCCGAGAAAAGCGACAGCGAACCGTAGAGATTCAGCAGCGGCCAAATGTGCGTGATTTCGTAACGGGCTACGAGCTGAGCGAACTGCGCGACGCAGCCGGCAATAGCGAGCGGAATTCCGAGATGCGCGAGCCACTCGTCGCGCGCGAAGAAGTATACCAGCAGCGCGAGAGCGCTGACCGTGTACGCACCGATTGCGACGATCAGCAAGACTTCGTCCAAGGGCATGTGGCTCTGCATTTTACGTGGCCTCCGCTAGGTTGAGATTTGCCGCCGGACCCGCGGGATTGAGCGCGCGTTCCAGTTCCGCCGCGAGCTCCGCGAACTGCGTTTCGAAGATATCGTAGCCTTTGACCGTCATCGCGGCGATGCCGATGCGGCTGTGGCCCGCGCCTTGCGCGTCGATGCGCACGAACAGCCGCGCCGGTAAAAAGTAGAACGAGACGACGAGCCCCGCCAACAAGACGAAAGCGCCTATTCCCACGAGCGGGACGCCGGGATCGTAGCGGTACTGCAGCCCGCTTACCATTAGATATCGTTCGGGCGTGATGCGCCAGCCGTCGCCCACGTCGATCCAGGTGTTCATCGGAACCATAGCGGCGCCAAGGCTTTGCCCGTTTTCAACTGCCTCCAGGACGACCGCCGGATTGTTGACGCGCGGATCGCTCGAAGGCATGTTGGTCTGACGATCGACCGTCGGTACGAATTGATCGACGACGACTTGCCGCTGGGATCCGGGCAACTCGATCGCGTCGCCGGCCTCGTACGTCTTGCCGGAAAGCCCGGGGTCGCGCGTGCCGGCATGCGAAACGAGGAAACGCAGCGCGAAACCGTAGCTCGATTGATAGAACAGCGATCCGCCGATGTCGATCGGGTGATTGACCCGGATCCTCTTATGCTCTACCGTACCGTTGCCGTACGCGACGGTGACGTTCGAAACGTAGTCGATCGGCTGGTATACCATCCCGCTCTTGGTCATGATCGGCTGAATCTTATATTTGAACCCGTCCAACCGCAGCGTCGCATCGCGATGGGGAACGTCGATCGTCTGTCCCACCACCAGCCCCGCGTTGCCCGAGAAGCCCTTCGCCCAGTACACGGTCGTTCCGGCGGCGATAATCGTGAAGCCGATGTGCGCGATCAGCACGCCGCGCCGCGCCCAATTGTGCTTGTCGGCGAAGGTCCACTCCGTTCCGCCGAATTCTTTCTTGCGGATCATCCAGCCGCGTTTGGCGAAAAATCGCTGGACGCGATCGCGCACCTGCGCTTCGGACCCGCGCACGTCGATCGTCGCATTCAGCGGAATCTTGTCGATGAGTACCGGCCGCAGCGCCGGCAGACGCGCGGGTATGACGCGCTTGAACGTACAGACCGCCAGAGAAAGCAAGATGAGGCCGATCGTTCCGACGTAGTACGGAGCGTGATAGATATTGTTGATATTTAGGCGAAGGATTAGGCGCGCAAGGGGCGGCGCGTACATCGAAAAATAGGTGGCTGCGTCTTTGCCTTGGTCGACCACCACGCCGGCAAACGTCATCAAACCCCAGACGAGGAGCAGGCAAACGGCGAAGAGCACGTTTCCGAACGTACGCGTGAAGTCGTCGTAGAACGATCGCAGCGCCGCAGTCATTTCGATCAGCCTAGTACGCTTCAGCCTCGCCGCGCCACGACTTCTCGAGCAGGACGATGACCCACAGGCTCCCCTCGTAAAGCGCGTACATCGGCAAAGCCATCATGGCCATGGTCAGCGGGTTGCCGTCCGGTGCGGCAATAGCGCCGAAACAGAAGAAGCCGAACAGAAAATACCGCCGCGATCGCTTGAGAAACGCCGAATTGACGACACCGATGCGGGCAAGCGCGATCATGACGATCGGCGTCTGGAAGATGAGGGCAAACGCCAGGAATACCAGCAGAATGAAATTCAGCGTCGCTTCGATGCCGAACGTCGGCGTCGCTAGGTCGTGTGTGACCCCAAGCAGCGTTCCGACGACCCGTGGCAGCACGAGAAAGTGCGCGAAGGCGATGCCGGCGGCGGCCAGCAGCGCCGAAGGAGCGACATACGCATACACCAGGCGCCGGGTGCGCGGATGGAACGCCGGAACGATGAACATCCAGAGCTGATAGAGCAGCACGGGAAGGCCGACGACGATGGCGCCGTAGATCGAGAACTTGAACTCGACCATGATGACGTCGGCGGGACCGAACGCATGCAATTGCACGCCTTTGAAATATGCATTCGTCAGCAGCGGGATGACGTAACGCGAGGGCCAGAACAGCAGAATGCCTAGGCCGAGCACTGTCCCAATGGATATCAGCAGACGCTTACGGAGCATCCCGCAGGTGCTCCGTAAAACTCATCTCCTTTTGATCCCAGATGGCTTCGTCCGGATCGGCGGCCGGCCGAGCCCGCTCGACTAGCATAGGTTAACTGCTGAGCGTTCCTTTATCCGGCGTAGGCGGCGGAATCGGTTCACCGGTGCCCGAGGCGTTGGGCTGGCCCGTATAGTTCATGGGATCGGTGCGCGCGGTTTCCGCACGGACGCGGGCTTGCTCGCGCGCTTGGTCTGCCGCAGCGTCCGCTTCGGCTTGCCCCATCAAAAATTCTTTCTTCGCTTGACCTGCGCTGCGCGCAAGTTTCGGCAGCTTCTCCGCGCCGAACAGCAGTACCGCGGCGACGACGATGATGCCGATGATTTCCGGACTAAGCAGTCCGAGAATGGGGTGAATGGTCATAATGGCTCCTTTTGCGTGTTACTCGAGCAGCGCGCCGGCCAAGCGACTCAGTTCCGTCTTTGCCGCGCTCTCTTCGAGCGGTGCCAGCGAGAGTTTCGCGCGACTCGCGTACTGAGCGATCTGTTCGCGCGTCCCTTCGAGGCCGCCGTTTTCGGCGATGCCGTCGATTACCGCCGAGATTCCGCCCTGCTCACTTCCCGAATAAAACCGCCCGGCCATGCTGCGAAAGACCGCGCTTCCGCGGTTAAGCGCCAGAATTAACGGAATTGTCATCTTACGCTCCTGAAGGTCGTTGCCGACCGGCTTGCCGAGCGCCTCGGCGTCCGCGGTGACGTCGAGCAAGTCGTCCTTCATTTGAAACGCGATGCCGTAAAAGAGGCCGAAATCGCGCAGCGCCTTGATCTTCCGCGCAGATCCGCCGCCCATTATCGCTCCGCATTCGGCCGAGGCGGCGAAAAGGGAAGCCGTCTTCTTCATAACGATCTCTATATACGCTGTAAGCGGCAACTCCAGATTGCCCAAAGCACGCAGCTGCAGCACTTCGCCGTCGCAGATGTCGGCGAGCGTGGCCGAAAGGATGTTGGGCACCGGCTCAGGATACTGCGCGGTGACGTTCTTGAAGATCCAGGCGAAGAGATAATCGCCGGCCAGTACGCTGATCCGATTGCCGTAGTCCACCGCGGTCGCATTGACGCCGCGACGTGTTTGCGCATTGTCGACGACGTCGTCGTGAATCAGCGTCGCCACGTGGATCAGTTCCATGTACGCCGCGAGGTGCAGATGATCTTCGGCGCTGCTGCCGTTCGCTTCGGCCGCCAGGAGCGTGATGCGCGGACGTAAGCGTTTGCCCCCCGCCGCCAGCATGCGTTTAATCGCCTCGGTAATGAGCGGATTGTCGGTCGTGAACGTATTGCGAAAGAAGTCCTCGACCAGAAGGTAGAGGCTAGAATCGCTGCGGGACGTGCGGCGTTTGCGTGCGGAGATCATTGCGGCACCGTTCCGCAGTGGATCGCTATCGCGCCGCCCATCAAGCGCACGAAACTTGAATCGACGAAACCGGCGCGCGAAAACCGGTCGCGCAGCGCTTCCGCATTCGGGTGGTGCGTGAGCGAGTTCGGCAAATAGGTATAGGCTTGGCGTGAACCGCCGACGGCGCCGCCGATGAGCGGCACGATCTTATAAAAATAGAAATCGAAGCACGCTTTCCATACGCCGTTCGGCGCTTTGCTCATATCCAGGTTCACAAAACGCGCGCCCGGGCGAAGCACTCGCCGGATCTCTCCAAGCGTGGTGTCGATGTCGACGACGTTGCGCATCGAGAAACCCATCGTTGCGCCGTCGAACGAGTCGTCCGCGAAAGGCAGGTGCATCACGTCGGCCTCGATGAACTGCGCGTCGCCTTTGGCTTCCCGTAGCGCGCGGGTGCGCGCCGTGTTCAGCATCGGTTCGCAAAAATCGGCGCCGGTGACGTGCAGCGAACGGTCGGTTCGCAACAAATTAAAGACGAAATCGCCGGTTCCGCAACAGAGATCCAGAATATTGCCGCCCGGAGGAGCCTGAAGCATCGCAATCGTCCGGCGCCGCCACCCTTCGTCCATACCCGCGCTTATGATCCGGTTCGTGGTATCGTACCGGGGCGCGATCAGGGCGAACATCTCGCGTACGAACGCACCTTTGTCGGAATGAGCCGGCTGCGTGCTTTGGCTGGAGGTCATACCCGGTCATAGCTTTCGCCTCCGGGCTAGGCGTTCATTCCGGGGGCGTGATGGAGCGCCATGATTGCCCTAAGTTCGACCGCGAACGCATTCCGGGCCGTCGAACACGCCCGAAGCATCGTCGCGGCCGTCTACACGTTGCAGTCAGGTCGCCTGCTGCGCGAACTGGAGAATGCGGCTCGCCGTGGGGCGCGCGTGACGGTCCGTATTGAAGGCCGCCCCGCCGCGGATGCAACCGGTTCGCTGCAGAGAATGAACGAAGCGGCCGTCCGGCAACTCCAACGCCTAGGTGCCGACGCAAAACTCGTGGATCAAATGGACGGCGAGGGCGCTCCCCTTCATCTAAAAGGACTGGTCTGCGACGGCGCCGTCTACTTGGACGATCGCAATTTCACGACGACCGGCGCAGATGCGGTCGTGCGTTTGAATACCTCGCGCGAGGTAGCGGACGTCAAGACCGCCATTTTGAGCGGAATCGTGCGCCAATCGCGTTCGCTGCAACTGACCAAAGCCGATGCGCTTCAAGCGGAGAAGCGCGTGCTGCAAGGCGCAAAACACTGCGAAGCGGTGGACGTCGAGAGCGAATCGTTCGGCATCGGCAGCGGTGTGTACGGCGCGTTGAAGGATTTGGCGCAGCGCGGTGAGCACTGCCGGCTAATCGTCGCACGTTCGGCAATGACGGCAAGGACCCGCAGCGCGATCGCGCGCTTGCAGAATGCGGGCGTCGACGTCCGAGCGGCGGCGTATAACGAGAAATTCGCGGTCGCCGGAAAACGAACGTGGATCGGTTCCGCCAACGCCACAACGCCTTACTACGACGGCAATCAGTTGGACTGGGGCATCACCACCGCATCCGAACGAATCGCGGGCGACCTACGGTCGCGCTTCGAGCAGCAGTGGCAGCACGCCAAGCCCGTTTAAAAGGTGTGGTTTAGAATCACCGCTGCAAGCGCTGCTCGAGCCACCCCGCCCAGCGCTTGTACGTATCGAGACGCCGCACCGGATCGCTCGGAAAATGCCCGTACGCGGGTATCGCGACGAACTCGACCGTCTTTCCCTGATCCCGCAGCGCTTTGTAGAACTCGTATGCTTGCGGTTCCGGAACCCGGTAATCGCCCGTATCACTCAAAATCAATGTCGGAGTGCGGACGTTGCTCGCATAGGTGATCGGTGAATTGCGGCGGTACGCCGCCATTCCATTACCTTTCCAGGGCGTGAGTCCGCCGAATAGCGCCGGCAGATAGTCCGTGACGTCTTCCAAAGAATATTGCACCAGGCAGTCGTTGATCGCTGCACCGCTCACTGCGGCGGTCCACATCGACGGATAGTTCGTAATGAGCCATGAGGTCATCCAGCCGCCGCCGGACCAGCCGGAAACGCCCACGCGCGACGTGTCGATCATGCCCGTCGCTTCCAACGCCTTTGTGCCCGCGACCACGTCTCGCCCGGCGCCGACGTACACTTCGGGGCCGATCATCGCATCGGCGTACTTGAATCCTAAGTTGTCGCTGCCACGGTAATTCGGCTGCAGCACGAACATGCCATGGTTGGCGAGTTCTTGCACGAGCGGCGAAAACCCGATGTTCGAGGATGCTTGCGTCGGTCCGCCGTGAATCACCAGGGCCAGCGGATACTTACGACCGGCGAGGTAACCCGCAGGGTATGTCAGCGCGCCGTCTTCGTCGAAGCCTTCGTTCGTCCACGTGAACTCCTTGGACGGCGCGACGACGCGATCGCTCGCGATCCACGCATTATCGTTCGTCAATTTGCGCACCGCGTGCGTGTCCGCTGCGAGGTAATAGAGCTCCGACGGATCGGCCTGCGTCGAACCCGTGAACGCAATCGCGCCGTCGCTCGCGACCGTCCCGTCCTCGAACTGGACGTTGCCGAGGTCGACGCGGCGCGCTGCTCCTCCGGGTGCGCCGATCCACAAGGCACGCGTCGTGCGGTCGGCCGCGCTGAATGCAATGCTCTGTCCGTGCGGCATCCAGGCGAACCAACCGATGTCGCGATCTACGGAGGGCGCCGCGTCGCGGCCGCCGGCCGACGGATCGGACGCGACGAGCAGCGTATTCTGGACCGCGATGGAACCGTTTTTGCCGGCGAAGTAGGCGATGCGCGTTCCCTCAGGCGCAAAAACGGCGTTGCTGCTGTAAGGGGCGCCGACGGTGTGCTGCGTTCCGGAGGCAATGTCGTATACCACGGAACGTGCGTAGAGCGAATGCGCGAGGGGATACGCGTCGGGCCCTCGTTCGAAGGCTACGTAGCGTCCATCGCGCGACCACGAAATCGGCCCCGAGTCTGTAGGATTTCCTGACGTCAAACGCTTTGCTTTTGCATGTTCTGCAATCTCTTGCATCCACACGTGCGTCGGCACCGGCGCAGCTTGCGAGAGAAAATCATTGTCGCCGACTACGAACAGATCGTGGTGCGCGTCGAGTTGCTTCTTGTTGCCGGGAGTGTCTTCGGTGATATAGGCGAGTGCCTTTCCGTCGGGTCGCAGCGAATAGTCCTCCACGCCGTTCGGCGCACTGGTCACCGGCCGTGCTTCGCCGCCGTCCATCGGCAGAATCCACACCTGCTCCTTGGCATCCTTACCTTCACCGGCGATCGAGATGAACGCTAATTGCGTGCCGTCCGAAGAGAATTGCGGTGAAGCGATGCGGTCCCGCGTCGGCGTCAGCACGCGCATTGCGCCCGTCGCAACGTCGATCAGTTCCAATTGCGAATGTGTCTTATCGCTTTTCATATCGGGCCTGGATACCACCACTGCGATTTTTTTGCCGTCGGGCGTTATCTGCGCGTCACTGAACGAAACAATCCTCGGAATATCGTCCAAAGTGAACGGCCTGGCGGATGCGGCTAGTGCCGGCATGGGCAACGCCGAAGCGAGCATGGCGACGAACGCGACACTTCTCATAATGGAGCATTTTCGGCTCGCGCCGTTCACCCCTCTGCCGCGCCGCGGTCATGACAAGGGAAATAGCGTCTGCGCGTTCCGTGTCGTCGTCGCGTGCACTGCGTCAAGCGGCAAGGCTAACAGCTCCGCGAGTTTTTGAGCAGTAATCGCGACGTACGCAGGTTCGTTGCGTTGTCCGCGATGCGGAACGGGCGCGAGGTATGGGCAGTCGGTCTCCAAGATCAGATGCTCGATGCCCGCGGAAATTACGGCATCGCGGATCGGCTGAGCGGTTTTGAACGTGATCGCGCCGCCGATCCCCAGCTTCAACCCAAACTCTTGCACGTAAATCTTCGCCTGCGCGGTATCCCCGGTGAAGCAGTGAATCACGCCGTTCATCCCGGAGCGCCATTCCTCGCGCAGGATCGCGACGAAATCCTCGAATGCCTCGCGATGATGAAAGATCACCGGCTTGCCGCACCGGCGCGCCAGCACGATCTGCTTGCGCAGCACGTTCCGCTGAATCTCCCGCGGGCTGTGATCGTAATGGTAATCCAGCCCGGTCTCGCCGATCGCGACGATACGATCGTCATTCAAGAACGGCGCAAACGCCGACGCCAAGTCCTCGGGCGCGTCTTTGGCTTCGTGCGGGTGAACGCCGGCGCTCGCGAACAGCCCGAATTCCCGCGCCGTTTCGAGAGCTCGCTGCGAGTCCGCCAGGTCGCACCCGACCGTCAGCGCTTGCGCTACCCCCGCCGCGTGCATTCGTTCGACGACTTGAGCGCGATCTGCGTCGAACGCGCGATCGTGAATGTGCGCGTGCGTGTCGACCAGCATTACGTTACGCGCCTAGTTCGATGACGCGGTTGCGTCCCGTCCGCTTGGCTTGGTAGAGTGCGCGGTCGGCACGGGCCAGCAGCGAATCCACGGTGTCGCTCACACTCGCGACGGCCACGCCGATGCTTGCGGTCAACGGCCGGCCGTCGGCATAGTACAGCTCGCCGGTTTCGACGGCATTGCGAAGCCGCTCGCCTACGGCCAGCGCCATTTCGCTGGTCGTGTCGGGCATCATCACGACGAACTCCTCGCCCCCGATGCGTCCGGCGCGATCGTGCACGCGGATGTGGCTGCCGATGATCTTGCCGACGGCGCGCAGGCATTTGTCGCCGGTCTGGTGTCCCATTGCGTCGTTAATCATCTTGAAGTGATCGATGTCCAAGATCAACACCGCACACGGGTTTCCGACCGACAGCTGTTCGATCTGCGCGCGCAAATCCAGCATGATGGAGCGCCGGTTCGGCAATCCCGTCAGTGCGTCGAGCGTCGCTGCTTTCTGCGTTGCCGCAATGGTCCGGAAGTCGCGCAGCAGCGCCGCAAGTTCCGAAGCCGCTTGCACGAAACGCCGCGCCGGCAGGAGCGATGCAGTACGCGCGGGCCGATGGACGACCAGCGCTCCGAGCAGCTGTTCGTCCGGAGCTCGCGCGGCATATCCGGTGACGCTCCAAATATCCGTCCGCTGCGACGCCGAAGATTCCTCGCCGCGCTGCAGCTGCGCAAGGACGCGGCGAACGCCGTCGATTTGCACCGCATCCGGCACCGGTCCCAGCGTTGCGAGCGGCGCAAGATGCGCGTCGCCCGGCGACATCGATGCGTAAATCTGCAGCGTCTCTTCCGCCGCGGGGGTATGCAGGCTCGAGAGCAGCGAGTTCATCTGCGGCAGCGGATCGCGCGTGCGCAGCATCGCCTGTACGGCATCGCGCGCCAGCCGGAGGCGATGCACTTCAGACCGGTAGTTGTTGACCGAACGCAACGCAAATGCAAGGAAGGGAAGCGGGGTAAACGCAGCCATGCCCAGAGCCGCGCCGGCGCGCTGCCATATCGTCGTGCAGACGAAGCCCCAGGAAATCGTCAGCAGCGCAAACGCCAGCAGCCGCGTATCGCGCAGCAATCCGCGCCAGAGCCGCACGACCGAAAGCGAGCGCCGCGAAAGCGCGTGCAGCGGGAGCCAAACCAAAAAGAAGAACGCAAAGAGCGCAGCCAAATAGAACGCGACGAAGAGCGCGAATGCCGGCGCTGACAACGCCGGATGCCGCGTTAGAACGAGCGGCGCGATGGTGCCCAGGGCAATCCAGAGCAGCGCTTCGGCCCCTCCATCCAGAAAGCGGCGCAGCAAGCGCGCACGCCCTTCGGGCGCGACGGAAAATGGATAACTCACCAATGCCAGCGCGGCGGGAGCTTGCCAACCGTACACGGTGAACAGTGTGAGCATCAGGGGAAGCTCGAGCGTGAGCAGGTGCTGTTCCATCGAGCGGCGCCGCTGATATGCCACCGCAAGAATCGGCGAGCTGATGCGGTGCAGGGTCACGAGCAGCGCAAAAGAGACCAGGAGTGTCGCCCACCCCGTTGGACCGATTCTTCGAAAGAAATGCGCTTGCAATGCAACCGCAGCTACCGCGCCTGCCAGCATGCCGGCGCGTATTCCGAAATAGAACGGCCGGCGATAAGGACTCATGCGCGCCCGCCTAAGTCAGTGCGGTCTCGATGCGCGGAAAGAGCGTCTCCCCCGCGCTGGTTTGCGTCCCATGCGCGATTCCGCCCCACACCAAGGCATCGTCCCAATTTGCGTCGATCGATTCCGTCATTCCCAGCTGCTGCCAAATGACGCGCGCCCGCGCGGGCATGAACGGGGCGAGCAGTATTGCGAGCCACCGCAATCCCTCGCAAAGGTCGTACAGCACAGCGTCCAATTCGTCGCCCCGGCCCTCTTTATGCAGCGTCCACGGTTTGCGATCTTCGATAGCCCGGTTGAGTGCCGAAACCAATTCCCAAATCGCCTCGAGCGCATCCCGGAACTGCAGGTCGAAGATTAGGGTGCGCACGCGTTTCGGCAGGTCCCCGAACTGCTCGCCGAACACGCGTCCCGCAACGTTTTCGTCAAACGGCGGTTGGGGTACGAGTCCGTCCCGATATTTTTTCAGCATGACGAGCGAACGATTCAGCAGATTGCCCAAGTCGTTGCCCAAATCGCTGTTGTAGCGGTGCAGAATCTTTTCCTCGGAGTACGAAAAGTCGCTGCCGAAATGCGCTTCGCGCAAAAGGAAATACCGCATCGCGTCTGCGCCGAAGCGATCGGCCAGCGCGAAGGGATCGACGGCGTTTCCCAAACTTTTTCCCATCTTCTGACCTTCGACCGTAATCCAGCCGTGAGCGAAGACCAATTGCGGCGCTTCTTCGCCGATACCCCACAGAATCGCCGGCCAAATCAGCGTGTGGAAGCGCGCGATCTCTTTGCCGATGAGCTGTACGCTCGCAGGCCAAAAGGTCCTGAAGTTGGAGCCGTCCGGCCAGCCAAGCGCCGAAATGTAGTTCAGCAGCGCGTCGAACCATACGTAAATGACGCCGCCGCCGCCCGGAACGGGAATGCCCCATGCCAGATTGGTGCGCGAGATGCTTAGGTCGTCCAAGCCTTCCTCGAGCAGCGCCATCATCTCGTTGTAGACTGCGCGCGGACGCACCCAGTCCGGATGATCGATATAATACTGCTTGAGCCGTTCGTTGTACTTGGACAACCTGAAGAACCAGTCGTCCTCGGAGAGCCACTGCACCGGACGCCCGCACGTGGGACATTTGCCGTCGACGAGTTTGGATTCGAGCCAAAACGTCTCGTCGTGAACGCAGTACCAGCCTTCATATTTGCCGAGATAGACGTCGCCGTTCTCGCGCAGTCTTTCAAATACCGACTGCACCACGCGTTGATGCCGGGTTTGCGTCGTGCGTATGAAGTCGTCGTAAGCGACCTCGTATCGTTTGAACAGGTCTTGCCAGCGCGGAACCAGGTCGTCGCACCACTCCTGCGGAGACTTGCCGGCCGCCGCCGCGGCGTCTGCGACTTTTTGGCCGTGCTCGTCCGTACCGGTCAGGAAATATGCTTGCCCGTGCGCTCGCGCGGTACGCGCCAAAACGTCCGCCACAATCGTCGTGTAAGCGTGACCGATGTGTGGATTGCCGCTGATGTAATAAATGGGCGTGGTCACGTAAAACGGACGGCTCATGCGCTCTCCTCTATTGCGGTTTTGGCAAGACGTCCCCTCGCAGCCGCTTGCGGTCGCCGGCCCGCGCATAAAGATGACGCCGCGCGCCGAGGCCCCGTTCGGAAAGCGCCTTCGCGATAGCCGACACGGCGGTGCCCGCATCCAGCAGCACGTCGATCTCGCGATCCACGTCGGCCTGCGCCGGAGCAGCCGGTAAGGCCGCAAGCGACGGACGAATCGCCAGCGCGATTTCACCGCGCACGGGCTCAGGCAATTCCGCGGCGACTTGGGCGGCTTTGCCGGCGATTTGCTGCTCGTAGCGTTTGGTGTACTCCCGCAACAAGAAAACGTCGGCTTGCGGATCCACGGCCTCGACGTCCGAAAGGAACGCGACAATCCGCTGCGGCGACTCGTACCAGATGCTCGGTACCCCGAGGGCGAAGCTTTGTGCCAGCGCTTCGCGGCGCGGTCCGGACGAGCGCGGCGCGAACCCTTCGAAGACGAAGCGCCGCAAGGGGAAGCCCGAAAGCACGGCGGCTCCTATCGCGGCGCTGGCACCGGGGAGCACTTCGATTGGTATGTCGCGCTCGCGCGCCAAGGCAACGAGCTCGTTGCCCGGGTCCGAGATTCCGGGCATGCCGGCGTCGGTGACGACGGCAACCAGCTCGCTCCGAGCGCGATCCAAAATCCCCGAAGCCGCCGCCTGCGCGTTGTGTTCGTGATAACTCCAGATCTCTTTTCCCGGCAGCCCGAGGGCGCTGAGCAGTTTGCGCGCAACGCGCGAATCCTCTGCGACGAGCAGATCGCATTCTTTCAAAACGTCGAGCGAGCGCAAGGTGACGTCGCGAAGGTTGCCCAGCGGCGTCGGAACGAAGACGAGCGGCATGGCTGGGCAATTCGACCCGCGGCGCATCCCTCCGGGCGCCAAGCTGGAGCTCTTTATCAGCCCGAGCTGCCCGTACTGCCGCGAGGCCATGGCCTTCTACGATTCCGCCGGCCTGCCTTACAGCACTCACGATGCTCAAAACGATTCTGCGGCGCGGACCCGGATGTTCTCTTACACCGGCGGCGACCCGACGGTTCCGGCGATCGTCGTGGACGGAATCTACCGTCAATCGGGTTGGGGAAGCCCGCCCCGGGGCTGAACGGTACATTAACTTCGCTGTCCGGTCGGGCAGCACCATCAACGAACGTTAACGGCCCCGGCCGTTCACGCCGATATTCCAAACGCAGGCTTCATGATTCGCACACGCACACTGCCGCGTTTGGCACCATCGACCGTTCGCAGGCCGCGTTTAGAACGCTGGCTGGCGACGCACGTCGCCGTTCCGCTGCGCTTGCTGGTTGCACCGGCCGGATCCGGCAAGACGACGCTGCTGCTCAAGTATTTGCCGAACAGCGTCGTGGACGCGGCGTATTGCGCCCTGCCGCCCAATTGCAATGCGACTACACTCCGGGAAGCCGTCGCGGCGGCGTTTGCCCTTCCGCGCGTGCCGCCTTCGTACGACGACCTCGTCATGGCTCTGCGCTCTCTCGTCTTTGAACCGACGGAGCTGGCCGTCGACGACGTCGACAACGCCTCACCCGAAGCGATGGACGAACTGCGCCGCCTGATTGAAGACGCGCCCGAGCATCTGACGTTCATCTATACTTCGCGTTCGCGCGACGCCATCGACGCCAAGACCTGGATAGCGCGCGGGCTGGCGGTCCTCTGCGATCACCGGCGGCTCGCGTTCGATTCGGCGGAGACCGAACTGCTCGCCGAAACCTGCGGAGTAGCTTCGTCCCATCTGGACATCGGCCGGCTGCTCGAAGAGAGCGATGGTTGGGCTATCGTCGCTTGCGGCGCCGTTCGGGCCGTGGCCGAAGACGGCCGGTCGCTGAGCGACGCCTACGAACACTGGCGTGGGCGTTACGGACAGCTGTTCACCGAATTCATCGCCGCCGAACTGGAACGCGCTCCCGAAGAAGATCGCGCGCTCGTGCGCAGTCTCATCGCGGGCGCAACCGCCGACGATCAGGAACGCCTCCATGCGCTGGAGATGCAGGGCTTGTTCGTCGTCGGCGACGACGACGGGTATCGTCCTCTTCGCCCTATCCGGCAACTGCGCGGCCGAGGACGCTTGGCGCCCAGCGCGCGGCTTTCACCACTCGTGGTCAGGATGTTCGGCAGATTCACGGCCCAGATCGAATCGCAGGAAGTAAACTGGATCCGGCGGCGCGATCAGCAGTTCATCAAATACTTGCTTCTCAAGCCGTCGGGTTCGGCCACTCGCGCCGAGCTCGCTTCGATATTTTGGCCGGACGCCGATCGGCAACTGGCGGCGCAGAGCGTACGCACGGCGTGCAGCAACATTCGCAAAGCGATCGCCGCGCAAGTCGGCTATGCGTGCGTGGATCTCTATTTCCGAGCCGATCCGGACGTCGCGCTGAACCTTACGAACGTGGTCGCAGACGTCCGCCGTTTCACCGCGCACGTCGCAGACGGCGATTCCGGTTTCGATCGCGGCGACACGCAGGAAGCGGCCGTTCACTATCGCGCCGCTGAAGAACTCTACACGGGCCGTTTGCTCGATGGCGACGTACCCGAGCCGTGGTTCTCGGGCCATGCGCAGCTCCTCGAGGACCGTTACGTCATCGTGCTCGAACGTTTGGCGCAGACTGCGTTCGACGAAGGCGATATGAAGAGCGCCGCAGAGTACGCCTATCGCGTACAGCGCATTCGCCCCGACGCGAGCGGTCTGGTCAAGATGCTCGGCCAGATCACGCCGCAATATTCGGGTGCCGAGTCGGGCGCATTCGAGAATCGCCGGCGCAAAAGCGCCGGTGCGTAAGCACCTCCCTGCAATCGCCGCTATCGCGGCGACCTGTCTACTGCTGTGCTGGCAGACGTTTTCTCTGAGCCGCGGTCATGCGCTGCTCGGGGATTTTCGCGCATTTTACTGCGGTGGAAGGGTCGTCGCACACGGCGGAAATCCGTACGCCGCGGCACCCATCATGGCATGCGAATCGACTCCGCAGCCGTTCGGACTCCACAAATCGCCGCATGGTTTGGCGGAGCCCGTTCCATATCCGGGATACGCTTTCGCGCTCTTCGTGCCGTTTGCACTGCTGCCGTACGTGCCGGCCGCGCTGCTGTGGACCGTCTTCATGATCGGCGCGTTGCTCGCTGCATGCGCGCTTCTGGCGCGCATCGTGGATCGGCCCTTCGCGAGCGCACTCGCCGTCTTTGCGTTGGGATTCTCCGTTGCGATATGGCCTTATGGCGAAGTTGCCCCGCTGGGAGTTTTCGGTCTCGCGCTTGCCGCCTATTTGCTGCGTTCGGCTCGTCCGGCGCTCGCCGCACTTGCGCTCTGCTGCGCGGCCATACTTCCGCACGTCGCCGCCCCCGCATTCGCGGCCCTCTTCGTTTGGGAGCGCCGTTCGCGCATTGCGCTGATTGCCGCATGCGCGGCGCTGATCGCTTTCGATCTTGCCGTCGGAGGACCGGAGCTGGCCTTCAGCTACTTTGCACGCGTGCTGCCGGCACATTCGCAATCCGAGATCGGGTACGTCACGCAGTACGGTTTAACGTGGCTGCTTCACGCGCTCGGCGCCTCGAATGGCGCCGCCGTTGCTGCCGGAGACCTGTCCTACGCGGTAATGACCGTTTGCGGAATTTGGCTCGGCGGCGCGCTCGCCAAAAAGTACGCGGATCCCGCTTTCGTCGTGCTGCTTCCGGCCGCGTTCGCGCTGATCGGCGGACCGTTCGTGCACTACTCGGAGATCACGCTGGCTCTTCCGGCGTTGATGCTGTTCTACGCGCGTACGACCGGCCGTTTGCGGATCGGCCTTGCCGCTTCGCTGCTGCTGGTCGCCCTGCCGTGGCAGTCGTCGCTGCAAATCGAGTCTCGTTGCGGCGATCGTCGCAGCCTCGTTTGCGGTGGCCAGGCTGTACCTGCGACTTACGCCGCTTGCGGCGCTTCGCATCGCGCTGGTAACTGTAGCGTGGTGCGCCGTGGTGGTCGGGACGGGAGCCGCGTTCGGCGCGCAGCTTTCGGCCGGCGCGGCGCCGCACTTGGATCCGCATCTGGCGCAAGCGACATGGGCGGAATACGTGCGGACGAACATCTCCAGCGTGGGCATCGTGTGGATTCTCGCCAAGCTGCCGACTTGGACCGGCCTGGTGCTGCTAGCGGCTTGCGGTGCGTATGCCGTCGTGAAGAAAGATCTCGAA
Organism: Vulcanimicrobiota bacterium; assembly: GCA_963714015.1. Lineage (GTDB taxonomy): Bacteria > Vulcanimicrobiota > Vulcanimicrobiia > Vulcanimicrobiales > Vulcanimicrobiaceae > DASRDE01. The sequence continues at coordinate 945,599 of OY970223.1, forward strand.
CCGGCGGTCGCGATAAAACAGGCGCCAGTCGAGTCGTAGCGCGAGCGCTTGCGCGAGCGGCCGTCCGCTTTTCACGAGCACCGCGTCGGTGCCGTACCGATTCAGCAAACCATTCCAGCGCGGCGAAAGGTTTTGGACCGCCACGTAATCGTTCCATACCTGCTTGGGAAACGGGTCGCAGCGGCCGTCCACGAACGTGCGCAAGTTGTCGTAACGAAGCGCTAAACTGCACCAAGCAAAGTCTTCGCAGTACAGATTGTGCATGCCGGGCAGTCGCCCAAGCGCGGCAACCGCCGTACGCGGCAGATTAACGGCGGCAACTGCCGGAACTCGCGAGAGATTCACGACAATCGTAACGATGGCCAGAGCGGTCGCGCTGAAGACGAGCACTTCGCTGAAGCGTTCGTGCAAGACGACGTTGATTCGCATGTGCGAAGGCAGGACGGTGCTCAAGCGCTGCGCGGCCATCGGCGCAATGATGAGGGCCGCAAGCGGCAGATGCCGGACCGCCGCAAACGCCATCACGCAAGCCAGGGCAAACTGCATCCCGTCGCGCCAGCGTTCCCGCGGCGCCGCGATACCGAAATACGCGCAGATCCCAAGGAGCGGAAGAACGCCGCCGGCGAGCGCGGCGAAGAGAATGTCGCTCGGCTGCCATTCCGTGATCGTGGCCCGAATCGTGCTGGTCTCAAGGCCAAATGCGTAGGCCGGAAGCTGCCAGAGCAACGGCGTCAGAAACACCGCGAAAACGCAGCCGGCAGTTAGGACTGCATTGCGCTCGACGCGTTCGGTCCAGCGGCGATCCTCGATCAGCGTTCCGGCCGTCCAGGCGCCCACGATTACCGGCGCGATCATTGCGCTGGCATGCAGATTGGCCCAGAGCGCAACGATCGGGATGATCCAGAAAAGCCAAGCGTTCTCGAGATCGAGCAGCAGAAGTATCAAAGCCAGCAGCGGCCAGCCGAAAATTTGGGCACGCACGCCGAACGACTGCAGCATCGCGAGTCCCGTCAGTGTGGTCGTCAGTGCGATTGCAACGGTCGACGAACCGCGCCGGTACGATCGCCAAGCCGTAAGCAGAAGCGCGAGCGCCGCCGCCAGTGCGCTGAGAAATGCAAGGCTGCCGAAGCGGCCCTGCGGCAGCGTCGATGCAACCGCGAGGCTGAATGCCCATTCCTGCGGCACCCATTTGGCGCCGGCCGACGTGAACGTCTCCGGTCCGAGCGAGTGCGGCAGCTGATGCGCCTGGATGACCTTCGCGCCGAGCCATTGCTGCCAGGCAAGATCGCCGTCTTGTCCCGGATAGAACCATGCCGCCACCGACGAAACGCGCGAAAAAAATCGCCGCGACGGCCCACGCGATTCTCATTCGCCCGCGCCTCTTACGAGCAAAACGCGCGTGCCTTCCCTCGCGCTGGGCCGCCAGCCCTGCGCGAGCAGAAGCGTTGCGATCGAGTCGTCTTTTTCGGCGACGACTTCGTCGACCGCGTTGGCTGCCAGCTCTTTGCTCCAATTTCCGCTTAGGTGCGTGACGTCAAATTGAAGGCGATGCATCCTTCGCCGCGCTATCCCGGCGCGATCGTCGAGCACTGCGCCCGCAAGCCCGTCGCACCATCGGCGGATTCTGGCAGAGAATAGCGCGCGATGGGTCTTCGGCGGATGCCGAGCCGATTAGCGTCTGCGGCGAATCCGCCGGCAACCGCCACTGGGCGATCTTCGGTTCGTTCGCAGTCAGCACGGCAGCGAAAACTGCGGCTGCGGCGATGAACGTGACGAAATACTGGCGAACCGATCCCACCGGAAACGTGCGAACGTTCAGGTAGAAGCTCGCCGCCGCATCAGCTGCAATGGGTGCTGCGACGATCCCGAAGTACGGCAGATTGCGAGCGTCGAGCAGCGAAAGGACGAGGAGTGCGAAGAAGCTGAGCGCTTCGAACGCCTGAGCTCGCCGGCGAATGCCGTACCACGCAGCAACGATGATGACGAGGCAAAATCCGATTGCAGAGGCGGTCGACGCATCGCCCCAAATGCGATCCCGCAACGCGCCGAGCGTAAGAGAATCCAGGTAGAGCGCGTGCGGGCCGTATGCGTGCCACGGGAGCGCACGCAGCTGCAGCGATCCGGCGATACAGCAGGCCCCCGCGACGAGTGCTTTGCGCCGGACGCGCGCGCCGAACGCGCGCTCGTCGACAAGCGCACCGATAAATGCGAGAACGGCGAGCAAAGCGCCGAGTGTCGCGCCACCCTGCAGCAGCGACCAAATGACGACCAGCGCGACGGTATTTATTGCCGACGCGTCGTCATCGCGATCGAGCAGCAGACAGACACCCGCGGCGCAAACCCACCCAATGGGATCGAGACTCACGCCGAGTCGCGACGTGAAGCAGAGCACCGCCAACACCGCCGCCAACGACGCATACCAATCGGATGCACCCCGTACGCGCGTGCGCCACGCCACCAGCACGACGGCGGCCGCCGTGAGAATCGCGCAAAGCGCCAGCACGAAAGAGTATCCGAGCGCGCCGAGCATCGCGCCGAAGAGCGGGCCGCCCAGCAAATTCGGATCCCGTAGTTGAACGAAAAACTCCGGGAGTGTCGAGGCGTGCGTTACGACGGCAGTGCCGATTGCGAATGCGACGATTGCGGGGCAGAAGCGTCCATTCATTCCAAAGTTAGGCGGTCGCCCACGAGGACGTCCCGGCCCTCCAATGCTCCGGCTCCCAGTTCCACGACGCTGCGCGCGCCGAAGTGGGAGACGAACGGACGATGCCGCCCGACTTGACGTTTGGTCGCGACGACGCATCCTTCGTCATCCAGAAAAAGCACGTCCAACCGGGCGCGCATGCCGATGGTATGGATCGCCCAGCAGTCGCGAAACCAAAGTCCATCGTCGGGATCGACGACGGGCTTGGGAATAAAACCGGTCAGGCGGTTCCACCAAGTGTCGGCATAGTGAACGTTTTCGGCGATGATTTGGCCGGTCGTCGCGTTACGCAAAATGCTCATGGGCTTAGAAATGGAGCACCTCGAACGGAATCGCGAAACCGATGGAGCACGCCAGATACGGCGCAAAAGCGATCGCGCCGTGCTTTTTGCCTCTGCGATAGCTGATGGCGACCGCCGCGAAACAGGCGAGCGCGAACGCGAGCACCGCGATCTGCGGACCGAGAACGATGCCGCCGAGCGCAACGAGTTTTGCGTCGCCCCAACCCATACCGCGGCCCTTCGAGAGCAGAGCCGTCGCGGCGAACGGAACGAACGGAACCGCCGCCCAAATGAATTGCCACCATTCGTGCCGCCACAACGCAATCAGCAACAGCAGGGCGAGCGGACCGAGCGTGAATGCGTCGGGAACCAATCCCCGGCGGGCATCGGTAATCCAGATCGCGACGAGCGCTCCGCAGACGATCGCGATCGTGACGATCTGCGATTGCGACGAGCCGTGCGTCGCCATTACTCCGCCGATAAGAGCGCTGGCTGCAATGAGCAGAGCTACGGGTGCTTGAGCGGACGGCGGACCGTCGGGGAATGCCTCGAGGCGTTCCACGTAATAGCTTGCGATCAGCGATCCTACGAACGCGGCGACGCCGAAGAAGATTGCGCCCAAAAGTGCTGCGATGATCATTTGTTGTTCGTCACGTAGTTGGCCATCAATGCGCCGAAGATGACGACGAACAGCGCGGGCAGCATGAACATCGCCATCGGAAAGACCATTTTGACGGGAAGTTTGGCTGCGTGCTCTTCGACCAGCATGATGCGGTGATTGCGGACGTCCTCGGCGAGCTCGTTCAAGACTTTGGAGATATTGGTTCCGAGGCGTTCGGCTTGAGTGATTGCCGTAACGGTGCTGCTGAACTGCTGCTGCTGCAGCCGTTCGGCGGCGGCCTTTAAGGCATCGGAACGCGCGCGGCCGAGCCGAATTTCCGAGAGCGCCGCCTTGATTTCTTCACCGAGCGCTCCGGGCGCCGCGTCGATAGCATATGCCAGCGCCTGATTTACCGAGAGGCCCGGCTTGCACCGTCGTGCCGACCATGTCCAGAAAATCGGGAAGCGTTCTTTGCACTTGCGCTTTGCGCGCCTGCACCGCTTTATCGAGCGTTGCAAGCGGCAAGTAGGCGCCCATGCCGATCAGCAATGCCGGAGACGATCAGCTCGAGCACCGGACTGAAATGCAGCACGCGTAAATATAAACACGGCGAAGATGGCGCCGAACAATGCGCCTCCGACTAAACGCACGCCCATCTGGGCAGGCGTGACCGTATACCAGCCGCCTTCGATCAGTTTGCGCCGCAGTGCCCCGCGCTTCTCTTTGGAGAAGACGCGTTCGAACGGCTTTACGCCGCTCGAGTCGCGCTGAACGCCGCGCGCTTCGAGCTCCTCAAGCGTCTTCTTCAGAACGCTCTTCTGCGGAATCAGCGAGAGTGCAAACAAGAACGTCGCGCCGACGCCCAGGGCGACGATGACGAGAATCATCAAGGTCATACGTCCACCTTGAGCATCTTCATTAGCGTGAAGACTCCGAGCGCTTCGAGCACCGCGACGATGGCAAGCGCGACGTGGCCCGGTGCAGTGAGGAACAGCGCGGTCCCCATTTGCGGTTCGGTGAGCGAGATGAAGCCGCTCAAGAACGGCGGAAGCGCCGCGAGAATTGCCGCGCTGGCGCGGCCTTCGGACGTAAGCGCGCGAATCTTGCGTTGAATCCGGCGCCGGTCTTTGATCGTATTGGCCAGATGCTCCAGAATCTTGCCGAGATCGCCGCCCGTCTGCGATTGAATCCGGATAGCGCGCGCCATCATCAGCGTTTCGTTGCACGGCATGCGCTTGGACAAAGTATCGAGCGCGTCGTAGACGCTTACGCCGATGTTCGTCTGACCGATGACGCGCATATACTCGTACTTGGCCGGGTTGGGCATCTCTTCGATCACCATCGTGAGCGCTTGACGCAGTCCCAAACCGATCCGTACGCCGCTGGAGATCAGCCGCAGCGCGAGTTCGAGCTGCTGCACGAATTGATCGAGCCGCCGTTTGATCTTCATTTGCACGAAGCACCAAAAACCGCCGGCCGACGCGCCCCCGCATAACACCAGAAACATCACCGCCATCACGGGCACCGGATGCATGAAGAAGATCGAAAATACCCAGAGTATCGCCGTGGCTACCGCGATTCCGATGGCCGCTTCGGCCGGACGCATGTGCATCCCGGCGCGATCCATCAGGTTCGCGAATTCGCGCGCGCGGTCGCGTTTCGGCGCCGCGCTTTGCGAGGCGTTCGCAGCGGCTTTGGCGCCGAAAAGGTTCCCGATCGTTGTCATTTTAAAAGGCGCTCCGCTCTAAGCTCCGCGCCCCCCACGCTAAAGCGCGGGGCCCCCATAACCACGGCGCGCGCACGATTCGTTCCTGCGAAATCCTCCCCGTGGCCGCGCCAAACAACGTCTACCATTTTGAAAGGCGCTCCGCTCTAGCTCCGCGCCCCCCACGCTAAAGCGCGGGGCCCCCATAACCACGGCGCGCGCACGATTTGATCCTGCGAAATCCTCCCCGTGGCCGGGTACTGCGCACATCCTGTGCTTGCCGGCATGCTCCCGTCCTGGTCGCGAGGCGCGCCCAACAACGTTTACCATAAAGCACCGGCTGAGGCGAGCTGGGAGAGGTTGCGGACGTCGTACGTGATGCCGTACTCGTCGAATTTTTCGAGCGATTGCGGCTGGACGCCGGTGTACTGGAATTCGCCGGCGACCTTGTTTTCCAGATCCATGCCGTGCTGCGCGTACCGGAGGATCTCTTGCATCGTGACGACGTCGCCTTCCATGCCGATGATCTCGCTGACCGAGACGATCTTGCGGCTGCCGTCACGCAAACGGGCAATCTGCACGATCAGATCGACCGCGCTGGCAATCTGTTCGCGAATGGCGCGGACGGGCAGATCGAAGCCGGCCATCATGACGAGCGTCTCTAAGCGCGAGAGCGCGTCACGCGGCGAGTTGGCGTGCAGCGTGGTGAGCGAACCGTCGTGACCGGTATTCATGGCCTGAAGCATGTCCAGCGCTTCTCCGCCGCGGCACTCACCGACGACGATGCGGTCGGGGCGCATGCGCAGCGAGTTCCGCACCAGATCGCGGATCTTGATTTCGCCCGCGCCTTCGAGGTTGGCCGGACGCGTCTCCAAGCGCACGACGTGCGGCTGGTTCAAGTTGAGCTCGGCGGCGTCTTCGATGGTCACGATGCGTTCGCGCGCCGGAATGTAGCTCGACATGATATTAAGGAAGGTCGTTTTACCGGAGCCGGTGCCGCCGCTGATGACGACGTTCAGCCGTCCTTCGATGCAGGCGCGCAGAAAGTCGAGCATCTGCTCGTTGGCCGAGCCTTTTTCGACCAGGTCTTGCGCGTTCAGGCGCCGCGTTCCGAAACGCCGGATCGTGAGCGACGCTCCATCGATGGCGAGCGGCTCGATGATGGCGTTGACGCGCGATCCGTCGGGCAGACGCGCATCGACCATCGGCACGGATTCGTCCAAACGGCGGCCGAGCGGCGCGATGATGCGCTCGATGACCAGCCGCAGCTGTCCGGACGTGCTGAACCGCTTGCCCGTCAATTCCAGCTTACCGGCGCGCTCGACGTAGACGGTCTTGCGGGCCGTTGACCATGATCTCGCTCACGGCGGGATCGGCCATCAAATCTTCCAGCGGTCCCAAACCAAGCGACTCGTTCACGATCTCTTCGCGTATCTGCGAGATGTCCTCGGCGGTCAGTTCGTGCTGCGTCTTCTCGCTGAGCACTTGCTGCGTGGCCTCTTCGATCTTCGCGCGAAGTTCGGCGAGTTTTTCGGTGTCGCTGTGTGCGGCGCTGGCCTCGATCAGATTGACCTTGCTCGTAAGCGCTTCGTGAATCTCGAGTTTGAGCTTTTCACGCGGGTCGTATCGCCTCAGCCTCGGAAGCGCGCCGGCCGGGCGAGCCGGACGCGGCTTCGGCGGCACCCGCGGTACGCGGACGCATTGCGGTGCGCGGCTCCAAGCGGCGATCCTGAATCAGACCGCGCGCCGACGGCAAAAGCGCCTCGATCTGCGGTTCGGCCGTGATCGTGCGAATCGTCTGCGCTCGAGGCTCGCGAGTGCCTTCGCATAGTTGCGGTCGTCGTGCGCGGGGAGTTCGGCGATGATTTTCGTTTCCAGCGCGCGCTCGATCTCGGCGCGCGTTGCACTCGGGTTGCCGTCGCGGCAGTTCGTAAGCAGCACGATGCGCGTGATCGGGACGCCGAAGTTTTTCAGCTCGGCAGATCATCGTGCGCGCCGAGGCGATTCCCAGCAGCGTCGGTTCGGCAACGATTACGAAGCGAGTTGCGCGCACCACGAACGGACGCACGGGAGCGGAAAACGGAATCGGAACGTCCGCCAGAACGCAGTCCCCGGAGGAGAACGATGCGGCCAGTTGCTCGACGTCATCGAAGTTGATCGTAAACGCTGTGTCGTAAGTCGGCGCGAGTTCGGCGAGCGTAAGTCCGGCGACTTCCGTTAAACCGATGCCCTTGCCGGCGCGCGAGGTATCGAGCGGGCGAACCGCGTCGAAGACGATTGCCATATTGCGGCGTCCCGGAGAGATCGCCGTCCACGACGACGACTTTCTGATCGGAGCGCAGAAGCTTGGCGAGTTCCGCGCAAACCGTGGTTGCGCCGGATCCGCCTTTTGCGTTGATGAACGCAAAGACCGGCGAGCTCATTGCGAGCCGGCCAGATGGTCGCCGTCGATGACGACCACGGACGAGAGCGATGGAGGGTCGGCTTTGGCCGGTTTGGCAGCCGGCGCTTGGGCCACGACAGGCGGCGCGTACGGCTGCGGTTCCGGCGCGACCGGAGCGGCGGGCGCAGGCTGCTGCAGATCCGGCCACGCGAGCGCTTCGGTGGGCAGAGAGTTGAGTGGTTCGCGCGGCGAGCGAAGCGCCAAGCGCAGCACCGTGTTCAAGTCGGCCATTGCAATCAAATCCGCTTGTTTCGGCGTAACTTCCAATGTAACGGTCGTCGAGTTGGCTTCCTGCGGGGAGGGAGTCGCCGAACTGTATTCGAGCGATTCGCCGATGGCGAGCACGCGAATGCCGCGCAGGATCGCCGATGCCGGCGGCGGCTTGTTGCCGATGCGCGGAAGCACCGCAATCACATCGACGTAGTCGCCCGGCTCGATCAATCCGGATACGCCTTTGACTTTGTCGATCTGAATGCTGACGGCACGCATGCCCGGCTTCAGCCGTACGGGAAGTCCGACGTCCGTAGGATGTCCAACCTTCGATTGGGTGATTGTCGACCCTGCCGGAATAGAGATGAGCGCGAGCGCGCCTACCGCTTTGCCCGGATCGCGGATCGCATCCGGATCGACAGCGCTTGCGGGGCGAGCAATTGTCGGCAACCATCGCCTGCGTTATCGGAACGCGCGCGGGAATGTCTTGCGCGGCAACGAGGATCTGCACGGGCGCGCTGTTTCCGTTGGCTTGACGCTGCAGGCCGGAGAGGTAGTTCAGCGTCAGCCAGCCGGTTCCAACCGCCAAAACGAGGGCGACGATCAGCGTAGTGCGGCGGGTATTCATGGTAGGAACCTCAGATGCGGCGCGAAGCCGTTGGCGAACGCGGTGCAAAGCGCACCGGCGAAGATTGCGAGCGCATAGGGCATCGGCGTGCCGTCGGGACGAGCCGGCCGCACGCCCGCGAAGACGGGCAGCGCCATAGCGTGCACGTTTGCGAACGTTGCGCGAAGACGGCCGCGCATTGCGGCATATACGACGGCGATGAAGCCGCCGCTAACGAGCGTACAAAGAAGAAAGGCCGCGCAATCCGGATAGCCCAGCGTGCCGGCAGCGGCCGCAAGCAACTTCACGTCGCCGCCGCCGATGAGTCTCAAGGAAAATGCGAAGGTGCCCGCGATCAGCACGAGTGCGGCGATCAGCAGGTCCAAACCGGCGGGTTTCCAGCCGCCCGCGGCATTCAGCGCGAGGCCGGCGAGCAGAAGCGCTCCGACCAGAAGATTGGGAATCTTTCGAGTGCGCACGTCGCTCACTGCGGCAAGTGCGGCGGCGGCGACGACGAGGGCGATCGCTAGATTCATACGCCGTTCCAATTGCTGTTGATCGGTGCGAACAGGCCGTTGGTGCTCGATCCGAGCGAAGCGATGAGGACGATGCACACCACAGCGATGAAGGCGAGCAACACGGCGTATTCGACCATTGTCGCGCCGCGCCGGCTGCTGATCATTCGCCGCAATGCGTTCATTTGCTGGTTCCTCACCGTATAAAGCCGGGGCTGTAGGGGAGAGTCAGCCCCGGCGTTGCGGTAGTTTCCGAGTGTGTCGTTTTAGGGATTAGATGTTGCTGTTGACGGACGCGAAAGCGGTCGAAACCTTACTGCCGAGCGTCGAAATCAGCACGATGCAAACGGCGGCGATGAGCGCGACCATGATGCCGTATTCGACCATCGTGGCGCCGTCTTCGTTACGAATCAGAGCGAGCATGTTCTTGAGCATAGTGTCCTCCTGGACTGTCGTAGAGTTCGTGCAATCAGATAGGGAAATCGAGCACATCGCGGCTAGTACTGCTCGAGCGGCACGTCGACTCCATCGTTGGGAGCCGCCGTTACCAGTTGTGCCGACGCCGAACCGACGCCGGGAAGTGACGTGGCTACGACTCTGAGAATCGTGCCGCGCTCGTAGGCGGACGCAATCGGAATAACCGCTGCGAAGTGTCCGCTGACGTCGGTGACTACGTCGTGTCGGCTCACAACGATTGTCGGCACATCCGACGACACGATCGCCAGTAGGGTGATGGTGACCGGAGCATCCGGTGGAGCGGTTCCGTCGACCGTGATAGCCTCGGCGCCCTGCAGTTGTCGAGCCTCCAGGGATATTGTTCGTTGCGCCGAGGCTATCCGTCGATGGCGATCCGCCGGTGCGGCGCGGGATGCCGTCGCAAGCGCGCCAGATCCGGCCAACGGAGTCACGAATAGTTCGCCTCGTTGCGCGCTCGGCGCCGTATCGGCGACCTCTTCCCGGTCGTTCACCTGATACACCGTGGCCCCGGGCCGCAATACCACAACGATACCGGCCCGAGAGAGAACGCGGATGCTGCGGCGGCCGACCATGAATACTGGTAACCGTCGCGGGCGGCCACGTCTTTGACGGCGACGAGCTGCTGCGCTCCGGCTTGTAAAGCCGGAATGCTGAGCGCTATAGCCGTTGTCAGAGCGATGGTCCGCATTGATGCCTCCGTGTCCTTCGGTGAGTGCATCATGCCATGCGGACATTTCGGCCACAATATTGAAATCGGCGAATTGTACCGTATATTTACGTAACGTCTATTGATTGTTGACGTGTTAACGTATCCACGCCATGGCATAATGGGCACGTCTATGCAGTTACGGACATTTGTCTTGTCGACGCTCGCGGCGTTCGCCGTTTTGGCTGCGCCTGCGCCCGCGCCGGCGGCCGAGGCCGTACAATCTTTATCGGTCGAATCGGGTCACTCACTGCTGTTGTACGACTCCGGGCCTCTCTCGGGTGGCCGTAGGCGACGGCCGCATCGCGGGCGTTCTGCCCATCGGAACCGCTCAGCTCGTCCTCAACGGGAAGGCGCCGGGCCAAACGACAGTCTTCGTCTGGGAGAACGGTCACCGCGCCGCCTACGAAGTGACCGTTACCGAACAGACCATGACGATCTGGCCGACATGCTGCGCACGTCGATTACCGTGCCGGGGATCGACGTGGTTCGCGTTCCGGGATTCGGTCGTACTGCGGGGCACGGTCGCGGACGGCGCGCAGTTCAATCAGGTCGACGAAGTACTCACGCGGTTTGCGGATTACGCGAAGAAGTCGAACTCCACGATCGTCAACGCGGTCACCATCGCGCATCCGCTCGGCTCTCTCCAAAGCGATCTGGCGGCGATACCGGGCGGGGGCAACATCCGCGTGGATCCGGACGGCAAGGGCAACGTCATCGTCAGCGGCCACGTGCACGACACGGTAACCGCTCAGGCCATTCTGGACCGGGCCAAGGACCTGGCCGGACCGTATCTTGCGGCGGACGGCAAGCTGATCAACCGCATCAGTACCGACGTGAACAGCGAGATCGACGTGAAGGTCTACGTTCTGGAAGTCGATCGCACTGCGCTGAGCAATTTGGGCGTGCAGCTGCAGTCGGCGATCGCTTCAATCCCGACGGCACGTTACACGATCGGACAGCCGAGCTTCCCGATCGTCGAGAACCCTGCGAATCTGCAGCCGGCTAAAGGCTTCACGATCTCCAACGCGTTCTTCCGTACCGTAACGCTGGCGCCGACGCTCAATTTATTAATTACCTCGGGACACGCGCACGTGCTTTCGTCGCCGAATTTGGTGACGACGCCCGGAAACGAGGCGACGTTTTTGGTCGGCGGCGAGATCCCGGTCATCTTCTCCACCGGCCTCGGCCAAGTCAGCGTAGTTTACAAAGATTACGGCGTGCAAGCTCGACGTGACGCCCATTATTCTGGGCAACGGCGGCATCGACGCCAAGATCAATCCCGAAGTCTCCGACCTGGACTTCCAGGACGGCGTCAACTACAACGGCTTCCTGGTGCCGGCGCTCAAAGACGAGCAAACTCTCGACGGACGTCATCACGAAACCCGGCGAGTCGATCATCATGGGCGGCATGCTGCGCCGCGTCGAGCAGCGCAATATCGCCAAAGTTCCGCTGCTCTCGCGCATTCCGATCTTGGGCAAACTCTTTCAGTCCGACGTCCTATCAGAACGATCAAACCGACGTCGTTTTCGTGATGACGCCGGAGATCATTACGCGATGATCGAGAGCCTGATCGAGCTGTTGAACGACAACTCGGCCAGTACCCTCGTCGAATACGGGATCGCGTTCGCGCTCATCTCCGCGGCCGCTACGGCAATCCTCTACGGTATGGGAGCGACCACGAACAGCGCATATTCCAACGTCGCCTCGAACATGCAGTCGTTTCAGAATGCCCCGCCGCCGTAAAGGTTAGCAGCAGATGAAGAAGGTGCGAAGCGCCCGGCGCGGCTCGGCTTTGGTGGAAACGGCGTTTACGCTTGGGTTTACGCTCATGCTGATTCTGGGGGCGCTGCAGATTGCGGTCATGGGATTTTTCCAAATGCAGCTCGACGGTGCGACGTTCTTCTTCGCGCACAGTTTCGCAACCGGATCGACGAACGTCACGTCGCTCGAGACAGCGCGCTTGCGCCGCTGTTTCCCAACGCCAATCATGAACATGAGCCCCAATCCGCAGAGTCCGCCCCTCACGAACGTTCCGGTCAACTTCACGCAATGGGGCAACCTGAACAACCGCTACGGCGGGGCGTCGATTCTTCGCCCGCAGCGGCTTGAGGCGACCTCGCAGATGAACCTGGGATTCCTCTCGGTGCTCGGACGTTCGGTCACGCTCACCAGCGGCAATGTCGACGGACGCTCGATGATCGGCAACCATGACGACGACGCACAAGGCATCGCCTACGACTCGAATGCCGAGTACAGCTCCCTCGTCGATCCGCTGCTCCAAGACGATCAGAACGTGCCGCCGTACTACATCACGCTTTCATTCTTTTGGAACTGCGGCGATACGCCGCCGTGGGGCCCGACCTGCAGCAATCAGAACCATCAGCTGCGGGCGATCGGTCTTGGCGAGTTTCTAAAAGACGACAACTATCAGAATCCCAATAACGGCATCGGGCCGAGCGCGACGTTTGCGACGGCCGCATGCCACCAGCGCATCCTCGCCGATTTGGCGCAAGCCTTTCCGCAAACGATGCCGACCTACGCGCCGCGCGGGAACTACGATCAGGTCAACGGTCCGTCATCCGTAGACTCGTGGAACGGCGCTTCATTTAAATTGGTATACAGCTGGGACATTCAGCCGGTTCAGGGTGAAAGCGGTCAAGTCATGGTCGGCCGGCTCTATCCGATGGCGGTGAACAACGGCTGCGCGTCAGGAGAGCCGGGCGCATGAACGGGCAGCGCGGACAAAGCATCCCCATCTGGGCGTTCGGTACCCTGACGGCGCTCGTGCTGCTGGCCATGGCGCTCAACTACGGCTCGACGTTGCGCTGGCAGATTCGCGCGCAGAATGCTGCGGACGCTGCCGCGCGCGGCATGCTGGCCGTGCAAACCTCGCAATGGAACGAGACCATTGCCGACGTGCATGCAGCGGCAATCGAAGAATTTCGTTTGCGCGGCCATCATGAACGATCTGCTCGAGGTCATTCAGGGCAGCGGCGGGTGCGACGCCAAGCCGGGCGACAGCGGCCCGACGACGTGCAGCGCGATGTACGCGAATTTGCGCCAGCAGTATTTAGACGGTTTGCAGCGCTACACGAACGACGTGCTGCTGCTCAATCGCATCGACTATCCTCAGCAAGACGATCAGATCTCGCAAATCAAAGCGGCGCTGCAGCTATATCAGAGTAATTGCGGCAAGGCAAACGGCGGCGATTGCGCCTTCAATTACTCCCTGGTCGCTGCCGCGCCGCGGCAGAACAGTTACGTCGAGGACGTGTACGCCGACTGCTGCGCGTTCGTCGTCGGCGGCGACACGACCGGCAATCCGAAAACCGATCTTTCGCCGCTCAAACTCGAAGTCGTCGCTTGCGCAAACGTGCAGCCGGCATTCCCGTCGTTCTTTAAATTCGCACCGCAGCCGTATCAGGCCATCGGACGCGCCGCGGCGACCTCGATCATGGGTACGCAAGAGTTCTTTTACGTGGGATCGCTCGTGAACCCGGTAACGAACGAAGTCTTTCAGCCTAGTGAATTCCCGGAGAGCAGCAGCAACTCGCCGATCTTCAAGAACGACGATCCGGGTTATCGCATCGACTACGGCGGCAATCCGAACGACCAGTACAACAATGGTAATCCCGCCGTTTCCGATGGAAAATGGGGCTTTACATACACGCCGGAAAACGCAGGTTTCATGGCGGGTACGGGCTGGTGGGAATCGATGGCCATCAAGCCGTTCTCGGGACAACTGACCAATGGAGTGCAGTACACGTGCAAATGAGCATGCACCGTCAGCGCGGCACGGCCATGGTCGAGAGCGCGATCTTTCTTCCGTTGTTCTTGCTGGTGCTCTTCGGCATCATCTGGGCGGTGCAGTCGAGCGTGCAGTCGGAGCGCGTGCAGATTGCCGTGCGCTACGGCGGCCTGGTTTCAAATGAAGCCGCACCGTACGTGGGCTACAGTCTGTACGGGCTTTACGTGCAAGCAGCGGCGCCGGCTATAACGAACGGCTGCATCGCACCGACGACCGATGCGCTCACGAACTCCGGCACGTTCCCGGGACCGCAATCGAACACGTTTTGGTCGCCGGAAAATGGTCAAACGAACGGCACGTGCAGCAAAGGTCAAGCGGTGCTTACAGGCGGCGATCTGAGCAACTCTATCGTGTTTCTGCAGACGACCAGCAATATCACGTACGGAAGTAACCGTTCCGACGCCGCTGCAGTCCACGCTCGGCACCGCGAACCAAAGCCTTTCGGCAACGGAAAACTTCTTCGACACGCCCGATCTCGGAACGCTGCTCACCTGCTACACCGAGCTCGATACGGCCGTGAAGCAAACACTTGCGAACACGCCGCAAGGTGTCGTCACCGCGCCGACGCCGATTCCGGACGACAATCCCGTAAACCCGTTGACGGTAGGCTGCTGATGTCGACGTACGCGCTGGCGATTCCCGAATCTTACACTCCCCGGCCGGCCGCATACGGAACGCGCGCGCAGCTCAGCGCCCCAACCGGTGACGTCGAAGGGTATCTGGCCTTGGCCGGCTGCGACAAGCGCGCAGGAACGGCGAGTTATGCGTTGCGTATCGTCAATCAAAGCGACCGCGCACTGCGCGCACGCATGACCTGCGCCACTCTGCGCGGCGAGTCGATTCTGGCATATCCGCTGGACGTACACGTCGCGCCTTTCTCGATCTCCGAAACCCTGCTGCCGGTGCGAGTTGCGGACGTCGGACCGTACGATCGCGCCATCGTCAACGTGGAAGGCGGCGAGATTGCCTTTTCGCTCGAAGCGCCGGCGCCCTCACGCGCCGGCCGCCGCTCGCGCTGGATGATCTATGCAATTCTCGCCGTGCTCTTGAGCGTTGCCGCGGCATGCGCCGCGGGACTATCGACTCCGCGGCTGGCGCTGCTGGCGGCGCCGCGTCGCACCTTTGCGGGAACTGCGATCGACGTGCCTTACGCATTCGGCGGCTGGGCTGCGATGCAATACGCGCTTCAGACGCCCGACGGCCGTCAACTCGCCGCCGGTATGACCGGCGCTCACGAAGGCACGCTGCAGTTCACCGTTCCCTCGTCGGCCGGAAACGACGTCGTGCTTTCCGTCAACGTCACGGGCCTGTTCGGTCATACGTCGACGACGCGGACGATCGCGATCGCTCCGCAGGTTCAGCACCGCGCCGCTCGCTCGCCGCTCGTTCCACGCATCACCGCCTTTGCGGTTTCACCGAACGTGCGCGCCGGCGACACGCTGCGCGTCAACTATATAACGAATGCGCGCGACGGCGAAGTTTGGCTCATCGACGACACCGGCACCCTTTGGGCTCGCCAACCGGTAAACGGCATGGGAGAAACCGATCTCGAGATCCCGCAACAAGCGGCGGGGCGGCAGATGCGTGTCGTATTGCATGCGCGCATCGCCGGTACGGATGCAGTTGCAAGCGCAGTCGTGCTCGTATCACCCGGATCGGTAAAGGCTCAGCCGGCCGCCGGTGCCGGAACCGCGTCCATTGCGCTTTCTTCCGCTGCGGTTGCGCCGGGCCAGAACTTCACCGTCAACGTTTCCGGCGATCACACCGACGCGCAGATCGTGCTCGCCGACAGTTCCGGAAATCAGATCGAGCAAGCCGACGTCCCGGCCGACCAAAGTTCCGCAACGCTCACGGCGCCTTCGACGGCTTCCCAGCGAACGTACTATGTTACAGCGACCATCAGCCAAGGCGTGAGCCAGGAAACGGTTGTCAGGAAACTGACCGTCGCTCCCTCGAACTAAAACCAAGCGGCAGACCACCCGATGAACCACTTGGAGGGTTCGGAGGCAAAACATGGACGTGCCCGAAGCCGCGGCGTTACCGCGGCTGGCCCATTTTATTCTGGAACGGCATAGACTGCTGGAGCGCTGCACGCCATCCAGCGGGATACTGAAGCTCGTCTTATCGCCGGCGGGCTACGGGAAGACGGTTCTGGTGACGCAGTTCGCGCGGCTCTACGCCGGGCGCTATGCGTATATTGCTCTGCGTCCCGAGCACGACCGCCCCTGGGTCGAGCGCGCGATTCGCGGCGCCATCGAGGGCGGACGGCACCTCATCATCGACGACGCGCACCTCGCCTGCGAAAGCGGACGCGATGCCTTGCGTCAAATGCTCGCAACGCTCGACGGCGGCGTCGACGCGATCGTGTGCGCGCGCACCCCGGAGGGCGTGGTCGAGCGCCGATCGCTCTTCGACGGTTCCACCGACGTCATCGACGCGGCGGAGCTTGCGTTTTCGCCGCAAGAACTGCGCGCATTGTGCGGACGCCTCGGCGTAGCGTATCGCGATCAGACGATTCGGCATTTCGAACAGCGCACGGGATGCTGGCCCATCGCCGTAAGCGGCGCGCTCCGGGTCGGCGGCGAACGCGCTCTCCCGATCGAAGAAGCAGTCGACGTTTGGTATCAGATACACGGCACCGCGTTTGCGCGATTCGTCGCCGACGAATCGCTGCTGCTGCCGCAGGGTGCGGCCTTCCTCAAACATGTCCGCCATCCCGGACCGACCTCACAAGAGGAATTGAAAGCTTGGCACGCGGCGGGGCTCTTCGTCGGGCGCGACGGCCAGGATTTTCGCGTGCTGCCCGTCGTCTACGGCGTCTTCGGAAACGAACCGCAGATCGGCCCGGGGGCCCAGCTGCCTATGCGCGTCGAACTTTTTAGTGACGACATGCGCACCACCATCGGAGATTTGCGCGTCCAGTGGGTGCGTCACAAGGACGCGCAGCTCTTCAAATATCTCGTCTTGCGCAACGCGGTCGTCACCCGCGCCGAATTGATGGAAATCTTTTGGCCCGGACGCGAGCGTAACATCGCGGCGCAAAACTTGCGCACCACGTGCAGCAACATCCGCCGCGCGCTCAAGCGGATCGTCGGCGAGGACTGCGTCACGCGCTACTTCCAGTCGGACGGCAACATTCGCATCGTCGCGCCGGCGATGACCGACGCCGACGAATTCCGTGAAACGATCAAACTCGCGCGCACTGCCCTCTCCGGCGGCGACAGCCGCACCGCGCGAGAGCACTTCAAGAAAGCCCGCGAAATCTATCGCAACGATCTGCTGACCGGCATGCCGACGTGCGGCTTCGAAGAATTTGCCTGCGCGTTGCGTCAGGACTTCGGCGAAGCGGTCCACCGCTTGCGAACCCTTCCCGAATTAGCCCGTCCGGCGGCTACCGCCAGTTAGACCTTACTCCACCAGGAGAAGGTAAGGGCTACGTCTGTAGCGTGAAAGCCAGCGAAGCTGAAAACGCAGATCGCCATGTAGGGTGCGAAGGCGATGGGCGTTTTGCCGCGGTCGCGGATGATCGAACCGGCAGTGGCCGCGAGGCACGCGGCGCCCAAAACGCCGAACGACCAAGGTAACCCGAGAATAGCGCCGGCAAGTCCGGCGAGTTTTGCGTCGCCCCAGCCCATGCCGCGCCCGCGTGAAAGCCATGCGGCGCAGGCGAACGCCGCGAATGTAATCGCCGCGAAGAGGATGATCTTCCAACCATGCGTGAGCGCCGCGAAGACGATGACGATCGCGAGCGGCAGCAATGTGAAGGCGTCCGGGATGCGGCCTTTGCGCGCATCCGCGTACCAGCTTCCAATTAGCGGAATGCCCATCAGCGCGACGAGCGCGAGTTGCTGTGCGTGCGCGCCGCGCAGGGCAAGCACGGCCCCGACCGCAGCCATGAACACGGCGGGAATCGCCGGACGCAAATGACCGGCTGCCGAGTCGTCTTCGGCAGTCTCGGCGCCCCCGGCCAGCAGCTGCGCGAGCGCAACTCCCACTGCGCCGGAAGCGGCGAAAATGAACGCGGAGAGCAGCAGCCGCAGAATCACTGCGGATGCTCCAGCAGTTTGGCAACGACCGCGCCGAAGATCAAGAGCATCAGTGCCGGCAGCATGCAAAGGCCGACGGGAAAGACCAGTTTGTTGGGCAGTTGCGCCGCCAGTTCTTCGGCCCGCATGAAGCGCCGTTCGCGCGTCTCGCTTGCGAGCTGCGCCAAAACCTCGGTAATACTAGCACCTAGGCGTTCGGACTGCACGATTGCAATCATTGCCGTGGTCACATCCGGTTCCCGAACGCGCTGAGCGAGCGCGACCAGCGCGTCGGCGCGAGAACGGCCCAGCCGAATGTCTTGCAGCGCTGCTTGAATCTCCTCGCCCAGCGGTCCGTGCAGCCCTTGCGCGGACGCCAAGATCGCCGCATTGAGTGCGACGCCGGCGTCGACCGTCGTGGAAAGCACGTCCAAGAAATCGGGAAGTTCGCGGCGCAGGCCCAACTTGCGCCGGTCGATGGCGCGGTTCAATTCACCGGAAGGAAAATAAGCGCCGCCGGCAGCCACGCAAATCACCAGCACCGCAAAGACCGCGGAGAACTGATGGAAATAGATCATTGCCACAATGCCCAAGATTGCGCCCACAACGGCGCCCGTCAGAGTACGCGTGGAGAATGCCGACGGCGTGACGTTGTACCAGCCGGCTTCCTGAAGCCGAGCGGAAAGCGCATTGGTGCGGCGTTCATCAAGCAGCCGGCGAATGAAAGAGTCCTGCTTGCGCTCGATCCCCGCGGACGCGTCCAGCGCGGCAACTCGGGACATGACGTCATCGTCTTTGCGCACCAGCATGTAGACGATGCCGCCGGCGGCGACCAGCAACAACAAAATGAGAACCGGAAAGTTCATACGATCAAATATCCAATTCCGAAATCTTGTTGAAGAGCCACCATCCCAGCACGAGCAGCCCCGCAACTGCGCCCATCACACCGCGCCCGATAATGCGTGTAGAAGAGGCCTTCCCGGATATCGGATTCGAACGTGGTAACGAAGATGCCGACGAAAATCGGTAATCCGGTGATGATCCATTTCGTGGCGCGGGCTTCCGCCGTGAGCGCGCGTATTTTTTGCGCAAGCCGTCGCCGCTCTTTGATGGTTCCGGCCATGTTCTCGAGCACGCGCGAGAGGTTTCCGCCGGTCTGGCCTTGCAGCCGAATCGCGCGAGCCATCATGTTCATCTCGCCCGACGGCATGCGTTCCGCCAGGGCATCCAGTGCATCGTACAGACTCACGCCGATCTGCGTTTGACTGAGCACGCGCGTGAACTCCACACGGGCGGGGTCCGGCATGTCGGTCGACGACGTTCACGAGCGCTTGACGTAATCCCAATCCGACGCGCATCGCGCCCGCGATAAGACGCAGCGCCATCTCCAGCTGATTGTTGAACTGCGCCAAGCGTTTGCCGATGCGAATGTTGATCCAGGCACGTGCCCCGAAAAACGAGAGTGACGAGGTTATGACGAGCAAGGCGGCGCCGACCAGCAGCGATGGACGCAGCATGAACATCACAACGCCCCAGGGGATCGTTCCGAAAGCGAGCACGGCCAGGGCCAGCTCTTCGGATTTGATCGGAATCGCCGCCTTCTCCAGACCGGTGCGATAGGGCTCGATCAGCCTGGCGATGACGAGAACGACGCGTTCCCAATACGAGAAGAAGCAGTACGCGACGGCTCCGCCGATACCGATGACGAGCAACGGAATGGCAAGCGGCATCTCTCGACTACCTAGAAGGCGACGGCGAGCTTCATCTCGCTCATGCGCGACAGGTCGAACGTGACTCCGTATTCGCCGAAGCGCTGCATCGCGTAGCGGCTGCACGCCGGTGAAGATGAAATTGCCGTCGGTCTCGCCTTCTTTGTTCAGGCCCCTGCTGCTGGAAGCGGCACGATCTCCATCATCGAAACCACATCGCCCTCCAGCCCGATTACTTCGCTGATGCTGGTGATTTTGCGCGAACCGTCGCGCATCCGGGCGACTTGTATGACGACGTCGACCGCGCTGACGATCTGCTCGCGAATCGCCCGCACCGGAATGTCGTATCCTGCCATCAGCACCATCGTTTCAATACGCGAGAGGCAGTCGCGCGGCGTATTGGCATGTACGGTCGTGAGCGATCCGTCGTGACCGGTGTTCATCGCCTGCAGCATGTCGAGCGCTTCACCGCCGCGGCACTCGCCGACGACGATGCGATCGGGGCGCATGCGCAGCGCGTTTCGAACCAAATCGCGGATCTTGATCTCGCCGTGGCCTTCGACGTTGGGCGGGCGTGCTTCCATCCGAACGACGTGATCTTGATCCAGATAGAGTTCCGCGGCGTCTTCGATCGTCACGATGCGTTCGGAACTCGGCAAAAAATGGGAGAGGACGTTCAGCATCGTCGTTTTGCCCGAGCCGGTGCCGCCGCTGATGACGATATTGAGCCGGGCCTCGACGCACGCGCGTAAGAAATCCGCCATGACCGGCAGCATCGAGCCGCGATTGATGAGGTCTTCGATGTTCAGCCGGCGCTTTCCGAAGCGGCGGATCGTGATCGTCGACCCGTCGATCGTGAGCGGCTCGATCGTAGCGTTCACGCGGGAGCCGTCGGGAAGACGCGCGTCCACCATCGGAACGGATTCGTCGATACGCCGGCCGAGCGGCGAGATAATGCGCTCGATGATCAGACGCAGCTGTCGCTCGTCCACGAACCGCTTCTCGGTTTTGACGATCCGGCCTTCGCGCTCGGTGTAGATCTTATTCGGGCCGCACACCATGATCTCGGTGATGCTGGTGTCGCGCATCAAATCTTCGAGCGGCCCCAAACCGAGCGCCTCGTCCAAAATTTCCTGGCGCAGCCTTGCGATCTCTTCGGCAGAACCGGCGTCTTCATGCGAACTGACCAGATCTGGCAGACGGCAGTTTCGACTTCGGAGCGAAGTTCTTCCGCGCGAAGTTGATCGGCGGCAGCGACGGCTGCGAAGTCGATTCGACGCGAAAGTTCGCTGATGAATTTGATTCTTCAGATCGTCACGCGCGGTGCGGCGCGGCACGGCGGCGCGCTGTTCGACGTCGGGATTTCCGGCATTCCCGGGATTGCGCGGGCCCAAGCGGCGCTCTCCGAGCGGAGTTGAAGCGGACGGGCGAAGCAGGAGCACTTCAGCCGGCGGCAGCGCTTCCAGCGCGGCCTGCAGTCCCGCCACGGCTTTTTCGTAGCGGCGGTCGTCCTTGGGTGGGATTTCCGCGATCATCTGCGCGCCAAGCGCGCGCTCGACGTTCGCGCGCGAAACTTCCGGCCGCGGATGCGCCGTGGAAAGCACGAAACGCATGCGATGCGCGGGCACGCCGAACTTGTGCAGTTCGTGCTGCATTGCGCGCGCACCGGTGACGCCCAGGAGGGTTGGTTCGACGACGATGATCATGCCGGTAGCGCGCACGGCGAACGGCCGGACGGCGGCGGCGAAGGGTTGCGGCGCATCGACGATGACGACTTGAGACTCTTGCAGCGAGGTCGCGAAGAATTCATCGATGCGATCGGACTTGATGGTAAAACCTTCGTGAATGCTCGCGGCCATCTCGAGCAAGCTCAAGTTCGGGTCCGACCGCGGCAATGCCGAAACCGTCCGCGGCGCGATGTTCGTCGAGCGTGCGAAAAGCAGTTGAACAACGCAGCGCCGCTGCGGCGGCCGGACAGATCGCCGTCCACCATCAGCGAAGCGGTGCTTTGAGCGTAGCGCTTGGCCAAATCGACACATAGTGTCGTTGACCCGACGCCGCCCTTCGCGCCGATGACGAGCAGAATCAGCATGGGCTAATGCGTGCTCGAGCCGTTCTGGACGTGATCGCCCAGAATATACTCGATCCCGTCGCCGCGAGAAGCCGGGGGTGCCGCCGGCGCTGCCGGTTGAGGAGCGGGCGGAGGCGCAGCAGCCGCGGGTATCGGAGCCGGTGCCGACATGGCCGCCGCGGCGGTCGCCGGAAGCACGAAGGTATCCGTGGGCTCGGATCGGGTGGGTTCATCCGGCGGCCGCAGCGCCAGACCGTAACGTCGCGTTTAGATCCGCGACCGCGAGCGTTTTGGCTTGATCGGACGACACGCGCAGCGTGACCGAGCGAAGCGCGGCTTGCGGACCGGGCGTTGCGCCGGCCGGCGGATCGATGAGACCCCCGATCGCCAGAACGATGACGTTGCGAAGGATGGCGAACGCACGCGGCGTCTCAGCACCCATTCGCGGCGGGATTGCATAGACGTCGACGTGATCGCCGGGTTGAATGAGACCGGAGACGTCTTTGACTTCGTCGACCGGAATGCTCATGGCGCGCATGCCGTCTTTCAAATGAATGAGCGACGGCATGATGCTCGGGACGGCCGCTGTTCGACGACGTGAGCGCGGCGCCGGCCGGAATGTCGGCAAAGGCCACGTTTCCGTTGACGGCGTCGACGCTCGAGAACGAGCCGGGATCGATGCTGTCGGCGGGGCGCAGCACCGTGCGTACCATCGCAGCGGTGATCTGCTGGCGGGCTCCGATCGGAACGAGCGCAACCACGACCGGCCGCGGCGGAATTTGCGCCGGCTTGGGAGCGGGGCTGGGCCAGATAATCGAACGCCAGCAGACCTGCGCCTGCGGCGAGTACCGCTGCGATGATGACGAGCAGCGGCCGTCTCTTGCGGTCCAAGGCCTTTTAGATGTTGCTGTTAACGGATGCGAACGCGGTCGAAACCTTGCTCGCCGAGGGTCGAAATCAGCACGATGCAGACCGCGGCGATCAGCGCGACCATGATTCCGTACTCGACCATCGTGGCGCCGCTCTCGTCGGCGATCAGGTTTTTGAGTGCAGTCATTATGTTCTCCTTAACGTTAGTAGGGTGAGGTGTCCGGAATACCGTCCATCGTGTCGATGTACGGCGAACCCGGCGGTTGGAGTATGGTTTTTGCAACCGCGGAGGCGCCTTCGGGAGTCGTCGCCTCCACCGTGATCACCGATCCTGCAATGTAGTTCGGCGCAACGCCCACGGTCATGACATACTTGCCGTCGGGTCCGGCCTGAGCGACCACGTGATTGAGCCGCAGTATCGGCAGGTCCGCCGAGACCGCTGCGTAGAGGACGAGATCGACCGCTTCTCCTGCCGGAGCAGTACCGGAGATATCGAGGCTTTGCGCACCCGTATGGGGGTGCACGGTGAGCGTGAGTGTCCCGGTTGCAGCCAAAGACGGCACTTGCATACATGCGAACGCTGCAAATGCCAATAGCACTGCCGAAAAACGGTTGAGCATGCGACCTCCATCCGATACACGGCATGCGTGCGCGGCGTGAAGAACGCTGGGAAACTCTTTACTGCGCGTTTATAGCGTGTTTACGCGTAAACGTTTACGCGGCATGGCATAATCCTCGTGTGTTACGGACACGCGCGTTTTTTTATTCTCTAGCCGCGCTGCTGGCGGCGGGGCTGATCGACGGATCGGCACCGGCGCAGTCGCGCGAGATGCTGACACTCCAGACCGGGCATTCGCTCGTGGTACAGGTTCACAACCTGCGCCGCGTGGCGGTCGGCAACGCCGACTGCGTCGGCGTGGTCGCCGTCGGAACCTCGCAGCTCGTCGTCAACGGGAAATCGCCCTGCCGGACGTCGGTCTTCACCTGGGACGACGACGGCGGACGCAACAGTTACGAAGTGCTGGTGACGAACCAAGACCTGGACAAGGTCTCGCAGATGCTCCGCGCGGCCGATCTCCGAGCCGGACGTTCAGGTGCTCAGCTTCGGTAGCGGCATCATTCTTCGCGGCACCGTTCCGGACATGGCCGCGTACGTCGATCTTCAGGACGTGCTTTCGAACTTCGGCGACTATGCCCACCAGAATCAACTATCAAATCGTCAATGCCGTCCGCATCGCGCACTCGCTGCGTTCGATCGGAGCGGACTTTGCCGCCACGCCGGGCGTTTCGGGGCTGCAGATAGAGCCGGACGGTAAAGGGAACGTGATCGTCAGCGGGCAGCGTTCCGGACGAACTGACTTCGCAAAAGGTCATTCAGCGCGCACAAACGTTAGCCGGTCCCTATTTGGCGGCCACGGGAAAAGTCGTCAATCGGTTGGAGATCGCAAACGAGAGTGAAGTCGACGTAAAGCTCTACGTCCTCGAAGTCGACCGCACGGGCCTGAGCCAGCTCGGCGTACGTCTGCAATCGGGTACGCCGGATCCGAATAATCCCGCGAACATCATTTCCGGGTCCGCCATTCTTCCCGCTCCTCGAGGCGCCGGCAGCCGCAGGCCCGGGCAGGGCCTTGAACGTCGGCGCGTTCTACCGAACGACGATTACTCGAACCGACTATCGACTTGCTCATCCAAAAAGGCCACGCGCGCGTGCTTTCCTCACCCGACTTGGTGGCGCTGCCCGGCACGGATGCATCGTTTTTGGTCGGCGGATCCATTCCGTACGTCTATTCGAGCGGCATCGGTCAGGTAAGCGTGGTCTTCAAAGACTACGGCGTGCAGATGAACGTTACGCCGCAGATTCTGCCGAGCGGATCGATCCGCACGAAAGTTGCGCCGGACATTTCCGATTTGGACTACCAGAATGCGGTGCAAATCAATGGGTTCTATATTCCCGCTCTCAAGGAAAGCAAACTCTCGACGGAACTCGTGACGAGGCCCGGCGAGAGCATCATCATGGGCGGCCTGCTGCGGCGCATCGAGCAGAAGACGATCCAAAAGATTCCGATTCTTTCGAACATTCCCGTACTGGGCAAGCTCTTCCAGGACGTGAACTACCAGGACGGACAGACCGACGTCGTCTTCGTGATGACGCCGCAAGTGATCAATCAGTAAGGCGGTTCCAACAATGAACGCTGCAGTCGGGATGCTGCTCGACGAGAGCGGCAGCGCAATGACGGAGTACGCGATCATCTTGACGCTGCTCAGCGCGGCCGCCACGGCCGCCTTGGTGGCGATTGCAACCAGCGCCAACGGATCGCTCAGCAACGTCTCCTCGAACATGCAAGGGTACCAGCTCGGCTCCTCGGGGACGGGGCCGCCGTGAAGCCGCGTATTGCATGCAGCCGCGGCGCAGCAATGGTCGAGACCGCGGTTTCGCTCAGCCTGGCGCTGCTGACGCTGTACGGAGCATTCGATCTCGGGCTGATGGGCTATCTGCAGCTGCAGCTGGACGGCGCGACGTTTTTCTATACGCACGCCTACGCTTCCGGCGCCGCACAGACGCAGCAGGCCGGACAATATGGCCAGCAGCTGCAATCACTCTTTCCGAACGTTGCGACCGCAAACATGTCGCCGATGCCGGCTCCGCCGCCGACTACCGACATGCCGGTCAACTACACGCAATGGGGCACCGTAACGGACCGGTTCGGCGGTGCATCGCTGCTGCGGCCCCAGCGTTTGCAGACGCAGGCTACGTACCAAGTGGCGGGCGGCACGTGGAGCGCCATTTTTCCGCAGGCCGTCCAGCCGATTACACTCAGCTCGGGCAACGTCGACGCGCGCCCGGTAATCGGCAACCACGACGACGACGCCCAGGGTGCCGATTTCAACTCGCAAGAGGTCTACAATTCGCTGTACGATCCGCTGATTACGGACGATCAGAACGTGCCGCCGTACTACTTCAACTTCGGCTTCATGTGGCAGTGCGCCGCAGGTCCTCCGCCGGGAACCGCGGGTTCGCAGTGGGATACCGCCGGCGATACGTGCGATTCAATGCACATCAACTCACTGGGTCTGGCGGAGTTTCTCAAAGACGACAATTACTACGCCGGCAATCGTCCGAACAACGGCATAGACTCCGGCGGGACGTTCGAGCTGATTAAGTATCATCAGCAAGTGTATGCATCGCTCTCCCTCGCGCTGTTTTTCTTTCCGGATCAGCCGACCGGACAGCAACTTCAAGACTGGAATTCGGTACCGTTTCCGGACGCCGCTCCCTGGGGAATGCCGGGCTACGCGGTGGAGCAGTACTTTCCGAACCAGTGGGATGTGCGAGACATCAACGGTCTCGCCGAAAGCAATAGCGAACTCGGGCGCCAGTATCCGTTGACCCCGCAGAACGGGTGCAGCTGGTGCTGAGCAACGCGCAGCGCGGGCAGACGTTTCCCGTTTGGGCGATGGGCTCGCTTTCGCTGCTGGTATTGGTGGCATGCGTCGTCAACTACGGAAACATGCTGGTGTGGCAGTTTCGCGCGCAGAATGCGGCCGACGCCGCAGCTCGCGGCATGCTTTCGGCTCAGACATCGCAGTGGAACCAGACGATGTCGCTGCTGCACGCTGCAGCGGTCGAGGAATATCGCATCCGCTATATTCTGCGCGACCTGGACGAGGTCGCTAACAACGAGGGCGGCTGCGTTCCGCATCCTCCCACCTCCAACGATCCGAAAGAGCTGCCCGGGGATGTATCATCGGCTGCGCGCCCAGTTCATGGACGCGGTAAAGCATTATACGACGGATGCGCAACTCTTGAATGACGTTGCGACCCCCGGCCAGGCGACGCAGGTTAGCGACATGCAAGCGGCTCTGGCGCAATTGCAGCAACCCGGCGTCTGCGGAACGATCAACGGTGCGGATTGCGCCTTCAAGTACACCATGGTGGGAACGCAGGATCGAACGTCGCTCGAAGACGTCTACGCCGATTGCTGCTCGATGGTCGTCGGCGGCGGAACGGTGGGCGATCCCAAACCCGACCTCACGCCGCTTCAAGCCGAGGTCGTCGCGTGCGCCAAGGTCCCCAGCTCTGTTTCCGAACTTCTTTCAACTTCCACGCGCCGACGTTTTATGCCGTCGGCCGCGCCGCGGCGACCAGCATCATGGCCGATCAGGAATTCATGTACTTGGGATCCATGGTGAACCCGACGACGAATCAAGTTTTTCAGCCGGCGGAATATCCCGAGTCGGACGACGGCCAGCCCAAAGATGCATCGAGCAACGATCGATATTACCGCATCGACTTTGGCGGCAACCCGAACAACCCATGGAACGCCGGCAATCCGGCTGTTTCCAACGGCATCGCGACCTTCGTGTACGACCCGGCTAACGCGGGCCTGCTGGCGGCGACCGGCTGGTGGAGCGCGATGCCGATCGCGACCTTCATGAACCAGCTGCAGATTGGAGTGCAATTCCAGTGCAACTGACGACGCGACACGGACAACGCGGGCAGGCGCTCACGGAAACGGCGGCGTTTCTGCCGCTGTTCTTGCTGCTGCTCTTCGGAATGATGTGGGTCATCCAGGTGAGCGTGCTGAACGAGCGCGCACAGGTTGCGGTCCGCTACAGCGGTCTGATCTCTAATGAAGCGAGTCCGTACGACGGCTACAGCTTGTACGCTATCTACAATAACGTCGGCGGATACAGCCAGAGCGCGACGGTCGTCTGCGCCACGCCGCCGCCCGACGCGTTTACCAACGATCCCTCGCACGGCGCATTTCCCGGGCCTACGTCGCAGCCGTTTTGGCAGCCGGATGCCAACCGAACGACCGGATCGTGTTCCGAGGGGCGTCTGCAGTTACAGGGCAACGCGCTGAACGTTCCGATGTTGCTCCTCAATACGTTTTCCACCGTCACCACACACAAGAAAGTTACCTTAAGTCTGCCGGGCGCGATCCAAGGACTGCAAAACAACACTCTCAGCGCCACGCAAAACTTCTTCAATACGCCGGACATAGCGTCGCTGATTCAGTGCTATCCGCAACTGCAAAGCGCGGTTTCAAATTCGCTGGTCGCCGAGACGAGTGCTTCGGGAATTACGCTCCCTACGCTGCCGCTCGGAGCGACGACGCAAGTTACGAACCTCGGGCTGACTGCCTGCTGATCGAGGCCGGTTCGGGCCGCCGGATTGCGGCGGTCAGTACGGTAATGAGACCGGTCCACGTCAGCGCTCGAACCAGCCAAACGCAAGCGGCGCCCGTCGAGGATCTCTCGCGAATCGCCTTTGCCCACGTTGCCTCGGAATATGCCGGATCGATCGCTGTACTCACTCGATGAGGAAGGTGCGCGTAAGCCCGAACCGCTTCGCCGTAAACATGACTCACTTCGAACAAGGCTGCAAATGCGAGTACCGTTCCGCCTACGGCTAGCGCGCTGTTCTGCGTGAAGTAATAAATCACGTATCCCGCGCTCAGCGCGCAAAGCGCGAACCACGGAACCAAGCCGGTTGTGGGCTCGAGCGCCGCCCCCCAGTAGGTTAACAGCAACGCGAAAGCGATGGTGAGCGGCGTTTTCTGGCTCTGCGCGTGCGTCACTACCAGCAGCGCCAAGGGGATCGCCGCGACAATGTCCGTGCCGTGGACGAAGGTCCCGCCCAGCACCGCACCGGCGGCTGGGAGCGCAGCGAGCAGCGCGTCGTTGCCCAAACGAAGTGCCCCCGCCCGCGCTGCAGCAATGGCGATAGCCGAAACCACGAAATAGGAGATCGAGCCACCGATCAGTGCAATCTTGTCGGAGGTGCCGAGCCCGTGCAACAGCGCCGTGAAACTGAGCTGGCCATCCGCGGGAAGCTCGCTCAGAGCGTGAAGCGGAAGCACGTGGGAAAAATACTCGACGTTTTCCGCCGTGCCGCCGAACGCAAGTGAAAGCGCCGCGAGTGCGGCAGCGGTTAGACCCAGAACGAGACGCGTTCGCGGCGCCCATAAAAAGAGCGAGACGCAGATCGGCAGACCAAGATGCGGCTCTACAAGCGAGACCGCGGCGGCAATCGCCGCAAGCTCGTATCGTCGTTCGGCAACGAACAAAATTGCGCCGGACGCGGCAACGGCGTAGAGCGGTATGATTTGACCCAGCGCAAGCGACGGCCCGATGAAGGTCGGCAGCATCGCGCACAGCACGACCGCCGGCGGAAGAGCAGTCAAACGTATGAGCGCGGCGCACGTTCCCGCGACGGCCAACGCCAATAAAGCGCCCCAGCATTGTTTAGCGAGATGAAACGGCGCCGCGGAGAACGCCGCGAAGAGCGCAAAATCGTACGGCGGCTGCGGCGCGGGCAGGGTAATCGAACGGTCGTAGAAGGCGAAGTTACGATCCGTTTGACCCACTTCGCAATCGTGCAGGGGCTGTGCCCGGTACGGGTCGCTATGAATGCGCGTCAACATTCCCGCGCAGTAAAAGGCGCGAAAATCGACGGTGGCGATTCGGCCGCTGCCGAAGATTGCAAAGCCGCCGGCGGTGCAACAGAGGGCAACAATCGTTGCAAGAGCTAGCCGCTTTTTCATTCAGCGCGGATGAATCACGAGGGGGACGACCATGAGCTGTCCCGCCTTGCCGCTTGTCGCGTTGACCGCGATCAAGAACGTCGTCGCGCGCTTGACGCCGGGTGCGATGAATCGCGCGGCTTTGCCTGGTCCGAGCTGCTGCGACTGCAGCGGCGTTCCGGCTGCGTTCTGCAGCGTTGCTCGGCCTGAAACATCCTTTGCGCCGCGCAGGGTCACGGCAAAATAGGTTCCGGAGACGACATAGCTCGGCGTAGTCACGATGCTCCCGAGCGCAGGCGGCGGAGCGGACGTCGGTGCTGCGGACGGCGAGGGCGTCGGTGATGGAAGGACGACGAGGCCGGTCGTCGCCTGAGCGGTAGACGCACCGTTGCGAATTTGCATTTGAATGGTAAAGTGCTGCGGAGCGTCGACGTGCGGCGCGACCATCGTTACCGAGCCGCGCGGATCGTACGGAGCTGCATTCCACGGCGTCCCGCTGTTGTCGAGCAGGCGTATCGTTCCGCTTTGCCCGTTGGCGCTGTATCGAACCTTCATCGGTGTTCCCGAAGTCGCAACCGCGGGCTGCACGTCGAGTTCGTGAATTGCTGCGGACAGCGGCCGCGGCGGCGGAGTTTGCGCCACTACGATGCGTTTCGCGATTGCGGCGCCCGCGACGCCTGCAACGGAAACCTCGATGGTATACGTTCCGCCTGCGGGACTGGTGGCGAAGCGTATCGTTCCGGCGGGCCGCGTCAGCGTTCCGGAGGACACGATCGCCGATCCGGAACGTACCGAATACTGTACCGTTCGAGATCCGGCCGTTGCGTACTCCGCCTCCACCAAATCGCCGGCGATCACTCGGGACGGTGCGGTAAGCGCTTCAATTTTTGGAAAGAGCACGCCGCTGAAAATCAGCGCGGCGAGCGCGAGAACGACGCAAACCGCGAACAACGGCAAAAGCCGAAGCGCAATCGGCGTTTGAACGGACGTCTCGCTCAAGTATTCGCGCGCCGCGTCCCTCATACGAACGACGACCGATTGAATGCCCGGTATGCGCATGCCGACGCGGACGTGGAGGGTGCCGGTGGTATGCGGGTCGATCCAGACGTATCCCGGCTCGAGTTGAATCTCGCGCCCCGCGCTCCGGCCGCGAATATCGCAGATCAGCGGTGACGGGCTGCCGTTCACCACGTCGACGTCGACGTCGCTGCTGAAGAACCGCGCGCGTTGAGCTCGCGCGGTAACGGTGACTGCGACGGTATCGGGCAGTTTTGGACCGGATACGGCGGGGAGCCGGGAGCCTTCCTTCACGCTAGTGTCGACTCACGACACTTAGCTGCGGAGCAGACGGAGAATCTGCGAGAATCGCGGCGGACGGCCGTAGAGCAGCATACCGAGCCGATAGATCTTGCCGCCGATCACCGCAATTGCCCAAATCGCCGCGGCATTGATCGCAAACGAAAGTGCCACTTGCCAAAGCGGTACGCTGCTCACCACGATTCGCGCGAACATGACGAAAGGAGCGATGAGCGGGATGAAGCTCGTAACGATCACGCCGGGGCTGTCCGGGACCTCCAATGCCGAAATTGCGATGAAAAGTGCGGCTACGACCGGAATGAACAACGGCCCGCTGACGCTACCCAAATCCTCGGTGCGGTTGATGAGCGATCCCATCGCAGCAAACAGCGTGGCCATCTGCAAGAAGCCGAGCATGAAGAACAACACGAAGCCCGCAATGTCCGACGGCGAGATTCCGTTGAGCGAGAACGTCACGTCACCGCCCGAGTGCGATGAAACGGGGGTGGCCTGGAGCCCAATCGCATAGGCGGCCGCGACCCAAACGAACATTTGCAGCACGGCCAAACTAGCCGAGGCCGCAATCTTCCCCGTAAGCAGAGAGCTCGGGCGAACGGACGCTACGAGAAGCTCCGCGATGCGGCTCGTTTTCTCTTCTGCGACGGAGCTCATAATCAACTGGCTGTTGATCATAATCAGCAGGTACAGCATGATGAGCAAGACGTACGCGATGATCTTCGCCGCGTTTGCTTGCTCCGCGGTGCCGAACTTTTCCGAGACGGACCGGACGTCGACCGGAATGCGCATCAAGCTTTGCACCCGGGAACCCGACAGATGCGTCTCCATCTGCAAATTCAAGGGCAAAAGGTCGCGCTGAACCGTCGACGGTTGAGCGTCGCTCGGATCGATCGCATAGACTGTAACTCGCAACCCGTCGCGATCTCGGTCGAGCTCGATCATCGAAGAAGCGTGTCGCGCGCGCAGCTCGTCGGCGGTTGGGGGACGCGCGACCGGCCCAATCTGACCCGCGCTCGGAAAGTCTTTTTTCAGCAACGGCTTCGCTCGTGCGACCAACGCGGGCTGCCCCGCCAGCAAGACACGATTGATCTTCGATGCGTAGGAATCCAAATACGAAGGCAGCTTCATCATCACGGCAATGCCGACGAGTCCGAAGATCAATCCAACCCAAAACGTGCGCGACTGCAGCCGCCGCATCATCTCGGCGCTATAGACGGTAACTAACTCGTCCATGTTGACCGCGCGACGGTGAGCAGCATCATCGCGCCCGTAGGGGTGATTGTGTAATGGAACCGCCCTCCGGGGGCGCGGGGGCATTTCGTTCGGCGGACGAAATCGTATGCATGTAAATCTCTTGGAGCGAGGGCTCCATCGCATCGAAGCGCGTGATCGCTTCGCTTTGAACGAGCTCGCGAAGCAGCTCGGGGAGATCGGTCGAGGCGGGTACCTCGCAATACATGGCGCCGTTTTCACTGGAGATTTGGCGCGAATTCGGGATGCGCTCGAGGACGCCGCGCACCGTAGGCGTGGGCGGTTCGACTTTGATGAGGCGCGTCGGCCACGTCGCGCGCAGTTCGGCAAGCGTTCCGCCGGCGCGGTTTTCCCCGGCGGTAATGATGCAGAAGTGATCGCAAATTTGCTCGAGCTGCCACATCTGATGGCTCGAGAGCACCAAACTCGTGCCGCGACGCCTCAGGTCGTTCAGCGTATTCAGCAAGACGTCGGCGTTGACCGGATCTAAACCGGTGAAGGGCTCGTCGAGAACGAGTAATTCCGGCTCGTGTACTGCGGCGCTCGCGACCTGAACCTTTTGCTGATTACCCTTGGAGAGCTCGGCACACGGACGGCCGGCATACTGCTGCAGCGAAAGTCGTTCGATCCAGCGATCGGTCCGCGATCGCGCCTCGGCGTCGCTCAGGCCGTGCAGCCGCCCGAAATAGACGATCTGATCGCGCACTTTCATGCGGCCGTACAGTCCGCGTTCTTCCGGAAGGTAGCCGAAGCGGCGGCGGACGCGATCGTTGATTGCGCTGCCGTTCCACGTCACCTTGCCGCCGTCGGGCGTAAAAATCCCGACGATCATGCGCATGGTAGTCGTTTTTCCGGCGCCGTTGGGCCCGAGCAGACCGAACGTCGAACCGGAAGCGATGGTGAACGATACGTCGCGGACGGCGACGACGGAGCCGAATTCTTTGCGAAGGTTGCCGGCCTCAAGCACGGCGCAGGGCCCTAACCCGGATCAGGCCCACAGACTCGCCATCCATGCCTGCACTTCTTCCGGCTCCGACGGAAGGATCGACGAAAGGTTTTCGCAGCCTTCGGCCGTCACGGTCACGTCGTCTTCGATACGAACGCCGATGCCGCGGAAATTCTCCGGCACGGTCGCGTCGTCGGGCTGGAAGTACAGACCCGGTTCGACCGTCAAAACCATCCCCTGCCGGAGTTTTCCATAGCGGTAGTTTTCGGATCGCGCCTTCGCGCAGTCGTGCACGTCGATGCCGAGCATATGACTGACGTTGTGCAGCGTGTAGCGCTTGTAGAACTGATTCTGCGGGTCGAGCGCCTCGTCGACCGAGCACTTTAGAATCTTCAAGTCGACAAGCCCTTGCGCCAACACGCGCATTGCCGCCGTGTTGGGCGCGAGGAAGTCGTTCCCGGGCCGAACCTCGTCGAATCCGGCGCGCTGCGCTTCGTATACGAGGCGGTAGACTTCACGCTGCTCCGGCGTGAACGTGCCCGAAAGCGGCAGCGTTCGCGTGATGTCCGCAGTATACAGCGAGTCGGCTTCGACACCGGCGTCCAGCAACAGCAGATCGCCTTTGCGCAAGGTACCGTAATTCTGATTCCAATGCAGCGTGCAGGCGTGTTCTCCAGCGGCGGCGATGGTGAGATACCCTACGTCGTTCGCCTCGATGCGCGCGCGGCTCCAGAAGGCGGCTTCCACCTCACGCTCCGATTTGGCGGACTTGAGAACGCGGATGACGTCTTCGAATCCACGCTTGGTGATCTCGACGCATTTGCGCAACTCGCCGATCTCGTAGTCGTCTTTGATTAGACGCATCTCCGAGAGGAATTGTCCGAGCTGCGGATCTTCTTCGGAGTTGCGAAGGTCGGCGCCGCGCAGACGCAGCTCGTCGACATATTGCGCCATAGCGTCGATCGGGCGGCAGCGATCGACGCCGAAGTAAAGTTGACTCTCGTCCACGCCGCGATGGCGTCCCACCCACAACTCGCCGCGCACGCGATCGGTGAAGAACTCCGCTTGGCCGCGGTTGTGCGGCGGAACGAACAAAACCGCGTCGTGACCGCCGCCGGCGCGCGGTTCCATCAAGAGCAATCCGCTTGGTTCGCCGGGCCCGGCCAAGTACGCGAAATCCGTCGAAGGACGAAAACGAAAATTCGTGTCGTTGGCGCGCACTTTCTCCGTTCCCGCGGGTATCAGCAGATGCACGCCGGGATAAGCGCTCGATAAGGCGGCTCGCCTCGCGCGGAAACGTTCCTGGTGCGCAAGCGCGCCGACTTTGATCGGCGACTCCACCCAACCGCTGGACATAAAGTCGATCAGCGCTTGAGGAGCGTCTGCGTCGTGGCTGGCTTTGGCCGGTGTGCTTTCGGAGAGTTGAGGCTCGCGCGTATCCATGTCCCCCTCTTCGCGCCCGTGCCCCCGTCATCCTGAGCCGGGCCTCCAAGCATTGAAACGAGGCCTAAGACGCGATATCGAGGCCCAAATCCAGCGCCGGTGCGCTGTGCGTGAGCCACCCGGACGAGATGAGGTCGACGCCTGTTTGCGCTATCTCGGCGACGCGCTCGGGAGTAATCGTTCCCGAGGCCTCAGTGATCAATCGGCCGCCGACGAGCTTGACGGCCGTCTCAAGCTCGCGAACGGACATATTGTCGAGCAGAACGGCATCGATCGGCAGAGCCAGCGCCTCCGTGAGTTGATCGAGCGTGTCCACCTCAACTTCAATCTTTACCATATGTCCGACCGATTGGCGGACCGCCGCGACCGCTGCATGCATC
Organism: Vulcanimicrobiota bacterium; assembly: GCA_963714015.1. Classification (GTDB taxonomy): domain Bacteria; phylum Vulcanimicrobiota; class Vulcanimicrobiia; order Vulcanimicrobiales; family Vulcanimicrobiaceae; genus DASRDE01. Next base: position 980,196 of record OY970223.1, read on the forward strand.
GAACCCGCCAGCGCCAGATGATTGTCTTTGACGAGCACCGCATCGTCCAAGCCGAAACGGTGATTGCTTCCGCCGCCGCACCGCAGGGCATATTTTTCCAGTACCCGCAGCCCGGGCGTGGTCTTGCGCGTACAGACGATGTGCGCTTTCGTGCCGGCCGCCAGATCCACTAAAGTACGCGTCGCCGTAGCAATACCGCTCAGGCGCGAGGCAATGTTCAGCGCGGTGCGTTCTCCCGTGAGCAAGGCGCGCGCTCTACAGTCAATCGTCGCAATGGTCTGTCCGGCATTCACGCGCTCGCCGTCTCGTACGGCGATTCGCGCGCAAGCATCCGGATCCAGAAGCCGGAACGCGAGCAGCGCGGCATCTATGCCTGCGAGAGTACCGGGTTTGCGTGCGACGATGCTCCCTCGTGCGTTCAGATCTTCGGGGACGATGGCGTCGGTCGTCAGATCGCCGCCATGTGAGAGATCCTCGAGCAGAGCGGCGCGAACGATCGGTTCGGCCAGCAAGCGGCGGGGCGAGCTACGCAACGGCGCTACGCACTGAGTTCCAGCATACGATCGACCGCAGCGCGCGCGCGCTGTGCAATCGCGGGATCGACGGTAACCTCGTACTCCATGGCTTGGAGGGAATGCAGCACCTTGGGAAGCGTGTTGCGCTTCATGTGCGGACAAAGGTTACACGGCCGAATGAATTCGACTCTCGGAAAATTGGCAGACACGTTACTCGCCATCGAGCATTCGGTGATCATGACCACGCGCGGCGCGACCGCCTTTTGGTCGATTCCGGCGACGTAATCGATCATTCCCTGCGTCGAACCGACGTAGTCCGCCTCGGCGAGCACGTCCGGCGGACACTCGGGGTGCGCCAGAATCTTCAGCGCCGGATCTTCTTCGCGATATGCGCGCAGTCTGAGCGCCGGTAAAGCGCTCGTGCACCTCACAGTGGCCCTTCCACGCAACGATTTCTACCGTCGTTTGCGATGCGACGTACTTTGCCAGATACTCGTCCGGCAGAAAGATGACGCGTTCGGCGCCGAGCGAGTTCACGACTTTGACGGCATTGCCGCTGGTGACGCAAACGTCCGATTCAGCCTTTACCTCGGCCGACGTATTGACGTAGGTCACGACGGGACTACCGGGATAGCGTTCGCGCATGAGGCGGACGTCTGAAGCCGCGATCGATTCGGCGAGCGAACATCCCGCGCGCAGATCCGGGACGAGCACTGTTTTTTCGGGATTCACGAGCTTCGCCGTCTCGGCCATGAAATGGACGCCGCAGACCACAATTACGTCGGCATTCGTGCGTGAGGCTTCCATCGCCAAACCTAGCGAATCACCCACGATATCCGCGACCGTGTGAAAGATTTCCGGCACTTGGTAGTTGTGCGCCAGGATCACGGCGTTGCGCTCGCGTTTCAATTGATTGATCGCGGCGACGTAGGGCGCGTGCACCGGCCACTCCACCTCGGGGATGATGTGGGCGACGCGCTCGAAAATGGGCCGGGTTTCACGCTCGATTGCAGAGGTGTACGGCAGTTCTATAACGCTCATGCGGCAGTTTCACGGTTGCGGCAAGAGGGCTTAGGAACCTCCCCCGAAGTACGGGGATTCATGCGCCTGCTCCGCATCCTTACATAAACTATGACCCAATGCGCGCGCCGACGTTTTCAATCGGACGTTCCGGGCCGGGCGGTCGAGCGGTGAGCCGTCTTAATGCCCGGGTCATCCTAGTGCTCGCTACGGCCGCCGTAATACTGCTGTTTTACGTGCCGCTCGGACACACCGACTTCGCGAACCGCTGGGGTGACGGAACGTTCGGCATCCATCTTCCGCCCGCCGGCGGCACGACCGTAAGTTCCGTCGATCCCGGTTCACCGGCGTGGAAGGCCGGATTGCGCCCTGGTGATACAGTGGTCGAGTCTTGGGAGGCCTTATCGGAGCTGAGCTTTCCCCGCGCCGGGGACCGGGCGGCCATGACGTTTTTGGACCCAAGCGACAGGCGTCACGCGGTGACCATGCGCGCGGTCTCCGTCGCAAACTTCGGCGCGATCCAGCGCATCTTGGGGATTCTGGCTATCGTTCCCGCGACGATCTTCTTGGCGATCGCGTTCGCGCTCGTTTATCTGCGTCCGGGGATCATGACGTGGTCGTTCTATCTGTTTGCCATCGGGTACTATTCAACCGGTCCGGTGGCGATGTACTACTGGCGCGTAGCCCCGCATCCGGTCTACTTCGCAATTGCCTTCATCATCGGGACGCTCTTCGGCAGTTTTTCCGTGATGCCGCTGTTGCCGTTCGTGCTGCGTTTCCCAGGCGGCGATTTGCGGGGCTGGCGCAAGAAGGCCGATGGGTACGTGTGGGCATTTCTCGCCTGCAGTTTCGGCGCGTATGTCTACGAATGGCTGTATCTGCGAATGCGAGGCGTACCTTGGCAATGGGCGCCAATCTTGGATACGTGGCTGCCGCTATTAACGTTTGCGATCGCGGCCGCAATCGTGCTGAAGAATTACCGTGTCGCCGGCCCGGAAATCCGGCAGCGCACCGGATTCCTTATCGGCGGAGTGATGGTTTCGTTCGTTGCGTACGCTGTGTATTTCGTTCCGGGAGTACCTTCGGCGGCCGCGCAGATCATCGGTTATTTAGTCGTGCTAATGCCTATCAGTGTCGCATATGCGGCGCTGCGCCATCGTGTTATCGACGTCAACTTCGTACTCAATCGCGCGATCGCATATACGCTGCTTTCGATCGCCGTCCTGATTGCCGTCTCCCTGCTGGATTGGGCGTCGGGACAAATCGTCTCGCGCATTCATTTCGCAACCGCAATCGAGATTGCCGTGACGATCGGCGTCGGCTTTTTGCTGAGCCGCGTGAATACGATTTTCGAGAGCTGGGTGGACGTACTGCTCTTTCGCCGCCGGCACGAAGCCGAACGGTATTTGCGGCGCGCCGCTGCGGCATTGCCCTATTCGACCAGCGAGGAAGCGATTGCGGACGGCCTCGTGCACGAACCCGTCGACGCTCTCGAACTGACCGCCGCTGCGCTCTATCGCCAATCTCAAAACGGACGCCGGTTCGAGGGTGTCGGCACGTCGTCCGAAACCGCCGTTGCCCCGATGGGCTTCGAAGGCGATCATCCGCTGGTGCGATTTCTCAAGGCGGATGAAGACGTTGTCTGGCTAAGCGACGTGCGAGCTCATCTCGATGCCGAGAACAGCGCGCTGTACGTGATTGCAATTCCGATCTCCGTACGGCACGAAATCGTTTCGTTCGTGCTCTACGGCGCGCACAAGAACGGGGCGCAGATCGATCCGGACGAGGTCGGACTGCTCAAAGATCTCGCTCGCGAGGCGGCTCGCGCGTACGACCACGTGGAAGCGGTACGCACGCGCGAACTGCTGGCGAACCTTAAGGCAGAGCCTGCAAGAACGCCGTGATATCGGCGTCCAAGCGCTGCGGCTGATCGTACATTTCAAAATGACGAGAGGGTGCGACCATCTCCACCTTCGCCGTCGGATCGTCCGCCAACAGCGAAGCGTAGTAGCTCTGCTTTGCGGCAGCGCTTGGAAACATCCGCGCATCGATCGTGCTGTCGTACGGGGCGATTTCCAGCACAGGAATACGGATGTTCTTCAGTCCTGCACGATTGTCGGCGCTCACGTCCGCAGCCATCCATGCTCCTGACGCTTGAGGATCGCTCCGCGCGACGAGCGGCGCGACCGCGTCGACGTCGACCGGCGAGGTGAGATAATTGGACAAGACGTATGACTTCTCGATCGCCTCGAACTGCGCGGGTGATGAGATCTTGCCGAACATGGCGCTGAAGTTTGCTCCGATTTGCGCGCGCTGCTGCGGCGTCATTTTATCGAGCCCCGGAAATACCGGCAGCCCGTCTACCGCAATCGCTCCGCGTAACTGTTCGGAATGCTGTTCAGCGAGCAGTATTGCAAGCGTGCCGCCCAGGCTATGGCCGATAACTACCGGACGCTGCACCTTGTGTGTGCTCAGCATCGACCAAAAATCGGACGTAACCGTCTGGAACAGCGGCGTCGTAATCGGCGGGCGGCCGTCGAAACCCGGCAGCGTAAGCGCGTAAATTTCGTAGCTCGGGGAGTAGCGCGCAATTTCGCCTGACCACTCCCACGGCCCGCACGTCAGCCCCGGTATGAAGACTAGTGCCGGCTTTCCCGGCGTTCCGTAGACGTCGACGTGCAGCGATCCGGAATCGAACGAGCTGTTGGCTTTGGGTAAAGGGGGCGGTACTGAGGCGTTTGCGGGGGCGCTCAACCAGAGCGCGGTGGTGGCGAGCACGGCTGCAGCAAGAAGACGATTCATTTTTATTCCTCCAGAGAATTGGGGTCGAAGATTTCCTCGACGTGTTTTTCGAACAACTTCGAAATTTTGAAAGCCAGCGGTAAGCTGGGCGCGTATTTGCCGGTCTCCAAAGCGTTGACTGTTTGACGCGCAATGCCGAGCCGGTCCGCAACCTCGGCTTGAGACCACTCTCGTTCGGCACGCAGCACGCGAATGCGGTTTTTCATCCTTTGTACCTGCGGGCGACGAAGGGCGAAGCCGCTCCCCATGCGAGCATCACGACGCCGTACGTGTACCACGCGCTGGGATGCGGAAAATGAGCGACTTCCAGAAATCCGTACGTCACCGAAAGCAGCGCAGTAACGCCTGCCGCTGCCGCGAGAGCCTCGATGTGAATCTGCCGCTCGAGTTCGTCGATGCCGCGAATCATCGCCACGGCGGAAACCAAGACCGCGATAATCGGAAGCAGCGGGGTGAGCGCCAGCACGATTCGCAGAGCGCCCGAGGCGTGACCCGCGGCGTTCGTAACCGGAATCACAATCGCCAGGTACGCCGCCATGGCAATCCAAAAGCGGACCTGGTATTGACGCTTGGCGCGATCGGTCGGATTGTTGACGGCGCTCATTTCAGCCGTAGCGTTTTTTGACGAACGGAACTGCGAGTGCCCAGCCGAGGACGAGGCTGTCGAAAGCCCACCAGGCTTCTGAATGCGGCAATCCGACGCCCTCGAGAAACGTGTACGTGACGGCCAGCCCGCACGTGATTCCGGCGGAGATCGCGAACGCCTCGAGGTGAATTTGCCGCTGCAGCTCGTCCACGCTTTGAACGAAGCGGAAGATCGCCCAGAGCCAGACGACCGTCGGTATCGCCGGCGTCACGGCGATGAGGTCTCGAAGAACGTGTGAGAACTGATGTGTTTTCAGCAGCTCGACGCTCGCGACGAGCACGGCGACATACACTATTCCCGCGACGATCATTTGGAGCAAATGTCGTTTCTTGATTTCCGGTTCGGTATCATCGATCATCGGCAGCGCCTCGGCACGCCGGGACGGTACACCAGGTTCCCGAGGCACGTCCACTTATCTGTCGTTCCCATGCGACATAATGTAACTTACACCGTACATTTTGTCAACAAAAACCGACAAAACGCTCGCTTTACATCCTCTAGGGGCAATCGGCGGGCTATTCAACCCTCCACGCGCTTTAGCTGAAGACTGGTCTGGCCCGAACTGAAGGGGGGCCCCGTTGGAGCGGAGCCTAGGATTACCAGCACCTGTAAGTCCTGCGGACTGGCGTCGACTTCGATCGCATTGTTTTCTATTTGTACGAAGGTTCTCAACGAGCAGTAAGTCCCGCGCCCGGTCCGGCGAATCGGTTGGGGAGGTCCAGCCCAGTGACTGGGTATTGTCTTTCCCGGCGCGTAGAGTATGCCGAGAGGGTTACTCGGAAACGTTCCGGTTTGCACTAGTCTTCGATCTGAAGTGCCGGTTGAAGTGACCCAGCGATATGCAGATGCTGCTTCCGTCTGTGTAGGACTCAGGTGTAGCCCGATACATCGCGCATAACAACCCCTAACATTAACTAACATCGTGCCGGCGCACCGCGTGATAGAATGAATGGTGGAAGGAGGCCGCCATGACATCCGTTATCGCGGCAATCATCGTTTCGCCGCGCGCCGGCGGCCTTTTCGGATGGGTCGCCGCGGTGGTCATCGTCTCGATGGCCGTACTGGCAGTCCGCTGTTTCACGACCCCGTCTCCCAAATAATCTTCCGGCGGGCGGCGCCAAGACTTCTGTACTCCCCGGCGAAGGGTTAGAGTCGGCTTTTCGGGACTCGGCTTCACTCGTCGCATCTGCGTGGAGGCATGGTGAAATGAGCGTTCGCAGCACCTGGGCGTCCCTTCTCGGTCTTTTCGTCTTCGCCGCAGCGGTATTACTCGTATGCGGTGCGCTGACGGCTCCGGCTCTGGCGGCCGGCGGCATTCAAGGCAATCTCAACGGCACGGTAATTGACGCCGGCACGCGCGCGCCGCTTGCGGACGTGCGCGTCAGTGCGCAGTCTCCGTCCGGTCAATTCTTTGCCACAACGGATTCCGGCGGTCATTTTTCAATGCTCGGACTGCCGGCAGATACGTACGTCGTCTCGTTCACCAAATCGGGTTACGACTCGATCTCGCAGCCCGGCGTGGCCGTGTTCGGTGATGAAACGGATACTGTCGGCACGATCCGGATGAGCAAGTCGCTGAAGACGATTACGCACGTCAATGCGCGCGCGCGAAGCGGAGCTTTTCAGCCCGCGCAGACGCAAGACGTGACCACGATCAGCGGTCAGCGCATCACGCAGGCACTCGGAAACGCGACCAATCAGCACGAGCAGCAACTCATCCTGGCGGCGCCGGGCGCTATTTCGGACGCGCAAGGCAATGTAACGATCCGCGGCTCGCTCAACGTCGAGCTTGGGTACCAGTACGACGGCGTCAACTTCACCGTGCCGTTCTTCGACGGCAACGGATCGAGTAATTATCTGAGCAACATCTCCGGCGGTTCCGGCGGTTCGCTGCAGGTGGTCTCGGGTTCCGGCGATGCTACGCAAGGGAACATCGGCGCGGGCGTCATCAACATCGTCCCGCCGCGCGGAACCTATCCGGCCTCGGGTTTGCTTTCCGGGCAGGTCGACGAGCCGTTCTACGATCATCAATTCGACGTCGATTACGGCTGGGCAACGCCGAACAATCGCTTGAGCGACTACTTCAGCTATGACGGCACGCGTTCGGTCCCGCAGTACGCGCCGTTCGGTGTCGACGCTGCAACCATTGCTCAGTACTACGGCACGTCGTATATCAAGCACGACGACATCGTGAACAACCTGGTGTACCGCTTCGGCCATCAGAACGACATGTCGATCCAGTGGCTCTTCCGCAACGAGTGGAATAACGAGTGGGGCAACTACGGCGGCTTGCAAAACGCGGCCTACTATCCATACAATCCGCTGGGATACTCCCCCTGGAATCAGATATTCCCTAACGGCCTCGCGCAACTGAACTCCGAGACGGTGCTCATGCCGGGCGTGCCGTCCAGCAACATAACGCCGACGGGCCCCGAGGAGACGCTGTATCAGCCTCTGGCCTTCAACAAAGTCGGCTTTACGTGGAATCTGAACTCGTCGACGTTCCTCTCGCTCAGCTATGCGAACTTCTATCAGCAGAGCGGAAGCACCAACTATATTCAGGGGAACGATAGTCCCGGCGTTCAAGAAGTCGGCGGCCAACGGTTGTCCGACGAATTCGATCTGACCCATCAGTTCGGCACCGCGCATACGACCACGCTCGCAATTCGCTATCAGAACGACTTGCCGCGTTGGTGGACGACCTCTCCGTACGGGCTTCTGTGTCCGCTTTCCGGATTCTGCAGCGGCGAGAACACCGGACTTGCGTATGCCCCCGATATTTCGGACTTTTATCTACCGGCGAACTCCGCATTGATCGGACAGCAAATTAGCGCTGCGAATCCCTGTCAAACGGATCCGCTGACGGGCAATCCGGGCTCGTGCTACGTCTACGACTGGCTGGTGACCAACGGCAAATGGACGGGGTCTCTTCCGCTGATTCCGACCGAAGGCATCGATTATCACCACGCGATGTTCCATGAAGCGGGCATCGGCTTGCGCGATCAGTGGGTTGTAAGTTCGCGATTGCATCTGGACTACGGTCTGCGATTGGACGCGGATAATATGGACTGGGGAGTGAATCCGTGGGGTGGTCCAACCGCGCTGGAAGCAGCCGCAAATCCGTCGGACATCGCACCGGCGCAGTGGAGCGACACGTTCAACCGCCCGCGCATTTTGCAACCGCGGTTCGCCGCGAGTTATCAACTCGGCGCCGATGACTCACTTCGATTCTCCTACGGCCGTTCCGTCGAGTTCTTCTTTGCGCAAACGGCCGGAACGCCGTTGGACATGACCGCCGTAAACCCGATTCTTTTGCAGATCCCATCCAAAGACAGCCCGGCGGGCGGGGCGCTGCTCGGACTTTCGCCATCGAGTTTGGCGCCAACGTGTGGAAGCGGAACGAATCCGACGCATCCTCAGCCGGGCGGCGGCGTTGGATATTTCTGGTTCTGTTCCAACTATGCGCAGCAATTGTTCTGGAACGCCGATCAGTGCTGCGACGCGCCGGACATCGGTGGTTACGGTCCGCCCACGTACAACAACTGGGACCTCGCATGGGGCCATCAGTTTACGCGCGGAGTGATGAGCGGCTTCGGAATGAAACTCACGGCTTTCGCGCGGCGCGGTTACGACGTCGAACAAAATACCTTGCTCGCCAACGGCGTACCGAATCCCGTAACTGGACAAACCTCGGCTTCGATCTTCGCCACCCGCGCCAACGGCGTCGAGAAGACGTCGGGGCTGGAGTTCATGCTTACCGCACCGGATCGTCCGACCGGTTTGAGCGGATTCCTGACGATGAACTACATCTCCGAGTTTTCCTCGACTCCGCCCGTCGACTCGGGTAACTACGGCGATGACGCGCTGCCTATTCTGTACCAGTTCGAATTCAATTCGGGAGAGCTGTATCGCAGCAGCTTCCTCCCGCCGTTCCAGGGCCGGCTCGGCATCACGTACCAAACGTCGAACGGCTGGCGGATCAATCCCATCTTTGCGTTCGACGGCGGCTTTCCGACCGGAGTCGGATCGCAAACCTACGGCGCCGTCAACGGCCAGTATATCTGGATGCCCGAAACGAATTGGGGCGCCGCAACGCCGCTGGGCGGCCCGAACGGACCGCACAACACGTACAACGCTTCATACTTCATCGATCCCGCAAACCCGGGGAATTATCTGAGCCCGAACATCGACGCAACGCGCGGTTGGCCGGAGCCGGCGCTACCCGGCGGAGCGCTTACGAAAGCGCATGGTTCGCTGGATTTGGTGCTCGAATATTCTCCGCCGGGCACGCCGTGGACACTGGGAACATACATCAGCAACCTCTTCAACAACCACTACGGGCTGTGGTATCCCAATACGGTGTATCAGCCGGTCGCTACGGGCGTCTCGGGGCCTCAGTCTGGTCAGTACTCCGCGGGATACCCCGGGAATCCGTACTATGTCGCGGGCGCGCGAGACGAATACCTCGGCACGTTCTCGAACCAGGCGTTCAGCGTGCCGTACAACCCGGGAACGACGTTCGCGTTCTATTTACAGCGACGGCTGTAGCACGCGCTAAGGCATCGAAGGGTGAAACCGTCGGGACCCGCAACGGGTCCTGACGGTTATTCTTTATACACCAAAGTTGATAGGAGTAAATCCGCTTTCATGTTGGCACAGGTTGGCAAACCAGCACCAGATTTCGAGCTTCCCAGCACCAAGGGCGCTACCGGCGCCAAGGATCTGGGAAAGCGCGTCAAGCTCTCCGACTACAAGGGAAAGTGGTTAATCTTTTTCTTCTATCCGCTTGATTTCACGTTCGTCTGCCCCACCGAAATTACCGCACTGTCGGATAGATTCGACGAATTCCACGATCTGGAAGCTGAAGTACTCGGCGCTTCCTGCGATTCGGAGCACAGCCATTGGGCGTGGATCAATACGCCGCGCGAAAAGAACGGAATCGCGGGCCTGAAGTATCCGCTCGCTTCGGATTACACGAAAGAGACCGCGCGTTCGTACGGCGTTCTGGACGAGAAGAGCGGCGTTGCCCAACGCGGACTCTTCATCATCGATCCCGACGGCGTTTTGAAGTACGCGGTAGTTACGGACGATAACGTCGGCCGCAGTGTTGACGAAACGATTCGCGTGCTGCAGGCGCTGCAGACCGGCGGCCTGTGCCCCGCCGAGTGGAAGCCCGGCAAGGCGCTCCTGCAAAAAGCATAAATGCCGCTGCGTATGCGCACGCCGCTCCCATCGCTGGACGGCGCTGTTGAATGGATCGATGACCGTCCCTCCAGCGAAGATCTCCAGGGTAAACCGGTTCTGGTGCATTTTTGGTCGCTGACGTGCTATCTCTGTCATGACGTCGCCGATCAGATCCGCGCGTGGCGAGAGAAGTACGAACCGCTGGGCTTGGTTTTCATAAGCGTGCACCAGCCGCGATCGGAAGCAGAGCTCGACGTCGATGCGGTACGAGCGGATGCGCGAGAGGCCATGCGACTCACGCAGCCGATCGCCGTCGACAGCGAGCACGCAATCGTCGATCGTTTCCAGAATCAGTTCGTGCCCGCGTACTATCTATTCGATCGTGCGCACCGGCTTCGGCACTTTCAAGCCGGTGACAAGGGATACGAGCGCATCACTGCAGCGATGGAACGCGTGCTGAGCGAAGCGCCCAACCCTCAGCTAGTGGCGCACGAATAGACTCTGCGGACAACCGCCGACCGGGGTTGGCGTCGGAACGGGAACCGGGCCGCCTCCGCCGCCGAATCCCGGCGGTGGTCCGCCGCCATTTACGGGAGGCGGTCCGCCGATAATGGGCACCGACGGCGTATTCGATCCGTGTCCACCCAAGAACGCGACGAGCGGAATGAGCAGCAGCGGCCACAGACGCGCGTGATGTACGGGCGCCGGCGCCGTTGTCGTTGCAACACTTTGCACCGGAGCTGACTGCCGGCGGCGGCGTTGGAGGTAATCCAACGGCGGGCGCTTGTGCAACGGGAGGTGCAGGTGCGGCCGGTGTACCGGGCGGTGCGGTTGAAGCGGCTTCGACCATCGTATGCCGCCGCGGATGCGCCGCTTGTGCAACGACGGGCAGCGCTCTGCGCAACAAGGCCAAATTACCGCACCGGGCCGGAACGAAGAGCGCCAATACACGATGCCCTTCCTGGAGATCGACTTCCCACCCCTTGGTGTCCGGCGGGATGATCACGTCATTGAGCGCGTAGACGTTTCCGCCGCCGGCCCATGTCATCGCGTCGAGATGGCGCGGTAACGTGACGTAAGCAACCCGCCGCGCCGCGATGCGCTGCGCAAATTGCGCGTATTCCTTGGGCGTCAGCCCGATTCGATCGCCTGCCGCTCGAAACGTTGCATCATAGTGCGCAACGTCGTGCTGCAGTTGACTGGTTGAATCGATCCTTCCGATCACGGGAGCGTTTCCGAGCTGTGCAATGACGTGCGGTTGCGCGAGCGTTTGGACCGGGATTGCGGTGGTAATAATTAGCGCCACCAAACTTCGCAGTTTCACGAGCCGTCCTCCGACTTTCTAAGGACGAAGTTACCCTTGCTCGCTATGGGCGCGTATAGGCATTTCTGCACCTTGTGCGGTCCTAATACACGGACTGCATGGCCCCCGGCAGGTTTCCAAATGTCCCATTCTAGGCCGCACGCCCGCATGTTACCGTTGGAACACTCGACGGGCATCGATGAAACGTAACCCGGCGGGCCGTTGTCCCCGCGGCAATTCCGCGGCGGCTTTCCCCAAGGCCGGTGCGGCGCGGATGCGCGCAGAGCGGCGACGACGTGTGGGCAGAGAGGCCGGCGGTGCGCACCGCCGGCTTGCTCATTTGCAAAAAAAATACAGGAAACCGCCGAAAAACGGGGTAGTCACCGGCGACGGGCGCACCAATGCGCCTTGAAGGTTTTCAGTATGAGAGGAGCCGATGAATAAAGTCGACTTGATCCGCTCCGCAATGGAGCGGTTAGAGATGTCTCGTAAGGATGCGGTCGCGCTTGTCGACGGCATCTTCGAAGACATTCAAGCCGCAGTGATCTCGGGTGAACCGGTGAAGATTCCCGGTTTCGGACAATTCAAAGTCCGCGATCGGGCCGCGCGCATCGCTCGAAATCCGGCGACCGGAGAACCGGTCAAAGTGCCGGCGAAGCGCGTCTTCAAATTCTTGCCGGCGAAGGCGTTGAAAGAAGCCGTTATGTCCAAGCGAGGCGGCGGTGCGCGCAAAGCAGCGGGCGGCCGCAAAAAAGCCGGCGCCGCAAAGGGCGCGGCTGCCAGAGGCGGAGCTCGTTCGGGTGCGTCGCGCAAGGGCGCGGCCAAAAAGTCGACCGGGCGCAAGAAGCGCTAGCGGCGGTTCAAGGCTTTAGAGCCGTACGAAAGGCCGCCCGAACCGCCGGGCGGCCTTTTTCGTACTGAAGCCATGAAACGCTTATTGATTGCCGCCGCGCTGGCATTGTGCCTGCCGCTCGCCGCCGCCGCATCGACCACCGCCACGCACGCCGTTCACATTAGGAATTTCGCGTATAGTCCCTCGCAGATCCAAATCAAAGTCGGAGATAGTGTAGAGTTCATCAACGACGACGACGAGGCGCATACCGTTACCGCCACGGATAAATCGTTCGATTCTGCTGGTTTGGATACCGGCGATCGATGGTCGTACCGGTTCAAAAAGCCGGGGCGCTATGCGTACCTTTGCGCGCTGCATCCGTGGATGAAGGGCGTCATCGTCGTTACCGCCGGGAGTTCCAAAAGATGAGGCGCGGCGATTTCTTATCGCACGTGGGGTGGACCGGAGCGGGAGTCCTTTGGACCATGGGGGCGAGCGGATTGCTCACCGGTCGCGCGGCTGCGCAGAACGCCGATGCCGGCGAATTTTCGTTCGTGCAGATCAGCGACAGCCATATCGGCTTTCACCAAGCGGCGAATCCGGACGTGGCCGGAACGCTGAAAGATGCGATTGACGCAATCAATGCTCTGCCCCGGCAACCGGCATTCGTAATCCACACGGGGGACATCACGCATCTTTCAAAAGGCGAGCAGTTCGATACTGCCAAGCAGATTCTCGGGACGCTCAAGGCGCCGCTATTCGCTCTCCCGGGCGAGCATGACTTCATCGGAAGCACGCCCTCAGCGTATTTTGACGCCTTTTCCGGCGAGCCGATGCAGAACAGCAAAGACGGATGGTATTCTTGGGATCAGAACGGCGTGCACTTCGTCGCTCTCATCAACGTGTTCGATTTCGAAAAAATGGGACTGCTCGGCAACGATCAGCTTTCTTGGCTCAAGAGCGATTTGGCTGCACAGCGAACGCAGACGCCGATCGTCGTCTTCGCGCACGTTCCCCTCTACGCGCTCTATCCCGAATGGGGATGGACGACCGAAGACGGATCCAAGGCGCTGGCGCTCTTGACGCGCTTCGATCGCGTAACGGTGCTCAACGGGCACATTCACCAGATCATCCGGCACCGCGAGGGAAACATCGAGTTTGCGACGGCCGACGCGACGGCGTACCCTCAGCCCGCTCCGGGGAAGGCCGCCAAGCCGGGCCCCGTAACGCTTCCCAAAGACGCGCTCCTCAAAGCGGTCGGATACCGGACCGTGGTGTTGAACGGCGGCGCTTCGGACATCGGCGATCGACCACTCGGTTAATATGTGAAGAACGCCGGCGCATCGGACCTCGAGATCGCGTTCGCGGCGCGCGAGCCGTGGGCGCTCGAGGCGCTGTACGTTGAGCACGCGCGGACGTTTTACACAGCCGCATTCGCCGTTCTGCGCAACGGCGAAGACGCGCAGGATTGCGTGCATGACGTGCTGCTGCGCATATGGCATAATACGTCGGCGTTCACTCCGGGCAAGGGCGCGCTCAAGGCTTTCGTAGCCGTGTGCATTCGAAACGAAGCGGTGAGTCGCGTGCGCTTGCGCGGCCGAGGATCGGAACTCGAGCGGCGAATCGTACGCAGAGCTGCGGAACAGCCGCTCCAGGATCCCTTTTCGTCCGTCGATCCGATCGAACGAAATCGTTTGCAACAGGCGATCGCCGAACTTTCGGAGCCGCAGCGCAGCGTTATCGTTCTTTCGTACTTCAATTGCCTTACCCACCGCGAAATTGCCGAACGTTTAGGCGAACCTATCGGCACGATCAAAAGCCGGCTCTCGGCGGCATTGCACCGCCTTTCGGGCCGCCTGAAGAGAGAATACGAGTATGAGTGAAGCCGAAGCACACGTGGCGGATCGGGCCGAACTCTATGCCCTTGGTTCGCTCACGCCGGCCGAAACGGCGCAGCTGCGCGCGCACCTCACGCAATGCGAGCGCTGCCGCAGCATTGTAAACGATGCCGAGGCGGCGGTAACGGCAATGATTGAAGCGGACGACCAATACGATCCGCCGGGCTCGCTTGGCCGCCGCATAGCGGCTTCCGCGCGCCCACGGTCGCGCGTGCAGGTGCTGCAGTGGAGCGCTCTAGCGGCTGCGCTGATCCTGTGGATCGGTCCCGCGATGTGGTTCTATACGCATACGCGGCAGCAAGCGGCAACGCTGAGCACACAGTCCGCCGCCATCGGCGCCTTGCTGCACAGTCATTTCGTCCACGCGCCGTTCTCACCGATCGAGGCGGGGGCGCCTGCCGCGAAGGTGATCTTCTCGGCAAAGGGCCATTGGTTGTACGTGCTGGTGGCGGCCCCCGCCCGCGATTTGCAAATCGGTACGCTTCGAAACGGACGGCTGCTGATTCTGGGAAATCCCCAAGACGTTGGCGGATATGCGGCGTTCTACGATACGGCGGCGTCAGGAATCGACAACGTCGTCATCGTTCGCAACGGCCGGGCCGTGGCTCGCGCGGCAATTGTGCGGCGGAAAGGCGGTGAATGATCTCGGAAACCACAATCGATCGTGCGGCCATCGCTTCTGCAGCGCAGGCCCTCGAGCCGTACGTGCGCCGCACGCCGGTCATACGCGCGGACGGACGCGACTTCGGGATGTCCGCCGCAGCGGTTCATTTCAAGCTCGAGCAGCTTCAGCACGCGGCCTCGTTCAAGACTCGGGGTGCTTTCGCCAACCTGCTTTCGAGAGAGGTACCGGAGTGTGGTGTCGTTGCGGCCTCCGGCGGCAATCATGGCGCAGCCGTAGCTTACGCCGCAATGGTGCTCGGAATCCCGGCAAAGATTTTTGTCCCCACCGTTTCCTCACCGGTGAAAATCGATCGCATTCGGCGGTATGGTGCGCAGTTGGTCGTCGGCGGCGATCGGTATGCTGACGCGCTGGCCGCAAGCGAAGAATGGATCGTTCAGTCGGGTGCGTTGCCGGTGCACGCGTTCGACCATCCGCAGACTTTGATCGGTCAAGGAACGCTGGGCAAAGAATTGGAGGAACAAATTGAGGGGATCGACACGGTTTTGGTTCCGGTCGGCGGCGGAGGATTGATCGGCGGCATCGCCGCCTGGTTCTCGGGAGGCGCGCGAATCGTCGGCGTCGAGCCCGAAGGGGCACCGACGCTCACGCATGCGCTTGCCGCCGGTGTGCCGGTCGACGCACCAGCTGGGAGCATCGCGAACGATTCGCTCGCGCCGCGGCGCGTCGGTGAATTGATGTTTGAGATCGCTCAGCGCTATGTGGAGCGCACGGTCCTGGTCAGTGACGACGAGATCGTCGCTGCACAGCACGGACTGTGGCAGAACCTCACCGTCGTTGCCGAGCCGGGAGGCGCCGCTGCCTTCGCAGCCCTTCTTTCCGGACGCTACTCCGTGCAAGCCGGCGAGCGCGTGGCTGTAATAGTGAGCGGCGGCAACACACCGGCCGTGTGCTTGTGACGCGGCGCTCCTCTGGGTAAAGAATTGCCGGAGGATCCATTGCTATGATTCAACTTCTTAGAACCCTCGCATTTGCCGTCGCGGGAATAATCGCCGCAACGGCCGCACTTCCCGCATCGGCGCAAAATAGCGGTCCGGGCAACGGTCCGCCCGGCGGAAAGTACCGTGATTGTCACGGATACGTGCGCCATGTTTCACTCGAGAACGTGCGCGTTCACTGCATCGACGGAACGCCGGCGGACATATCGTTCTTATCCTGGCCCAAGTTCGTCAGTCTTCCGACCGGCAAGACGATGGAATCCAAAGATCTCAAGCCGGGCACGCCGGTCCACGTGGTCTTTACGCAGTCATTAGGTATCCGGCACGCGTACAAAGTGTACGTAGCCAATCCGAACGGGCACGGCCTGTACGGCTTTAAGACCTAGACCGTAATCTACAGCGATCGAAAGCGGCGGCCGAAGGCTGCCGCTTTCGTGCGCGCGCCCGGCGGCGGTTGAAGCGGCACGCAAGGTCCACCCGGCGTTCCGGCAGAGTAATCCGGCAAGCTAAGCAAGCGCTTCCGCCCGATCGATCTCAAAAGGTTGCTCTGCGGTCGCCGTGAAGGGACGTATCGTGCGCGCCCCGGGGAGACTGCCCAAGCCGCTTTCTTTAGTCGTGGAGGCGATTTTCTGTGCCGCCGCGATAGCGAGCGTGTGCGCTCACTTTGCCATCGATGTCATCGGCGATTTTGCGCTTCGGCACGATAGTCTATGACGACATGGTCCACGATTCTCGCGAAGTCGTTGCACTGATTGCGATCTTGATCGCGGTCGTGCTCTTCTCTCGCGTGCTTCGCGCCTGTTGCGAAAGAGCCGCGGCCGGCAGCAAGCAGGCTGTAACAATTCTCCCAGGCGCTCGCTTCGCCGTCTTGTTTACCGCTGCAGTAAGCGCGCTTTCCTGTGGCATCGTTCCGCTGATGGAGTGCTTCGACGGCGCCCTGAACGGCGCAAGCATGCCGGAATTGGCGGATGCGTTCGGGGGTTCGCTGGTGTTGGGACTCGGAACGACGATAGTTTGCGCGGCGATCGTCGCGTTGGCAGTCGTTGTCGCGGCGCGCTGGCTGCTCTCGCATCGGCACACTATCGCGACCCTACTCGAGACGCTTCTGCAGATAGATCGCGGACGCTCTCCCGAGCCGCGTTTCATTCACTGCACGCTCGATTTTGCCGCTTCTCATCGGCTCGCGCTGCTCGCGGTTCATGGATCGAAGCGCGGGCCGCCGCTCTAAGCACGTAAGCTCCTCTCTCGTTCACCCAAGTCGTGCCTGGAGACTCACATGCTATGCCTTCGTGCATCGCGTGCGCTTTGTGCGCTTGCGATCGCGCTCCTTTCTACGGTTCCGGCGCAGGCCGAACCGCGTTTATCCGGTGGCAGCATAACGGGCGTCGTCGACGACGCAGCCACCGGCCTTCCCGTTCCCAACGTGGACGTCGGCGTTATTCATGCGAACGTTTCGGTTCACACGGACGCGGCGGGCCGATTTGTCATTCCGACTGTCCATGAGGGAACGTATCGCGTCAACTTGACGCGCGACGGATATCAGCCGGCTGTATCGGAGCCCATCGCCGTGGACGACTCGCCCGTCGAGGTTACGCTGACGATTCAGCGCGCCGCCTCGGATCTGCACGTGATCGCCGTGACGACTGCCCGAGCGAAAGATGCGCTTCAGCAGTCGAGCACTTTCACCAAAACGCTCAATTCTGAGGAGCTGCAACAAGAGGGCATCGTTCGGGCTGCAGACGCGCTGCGCACACTGCCGGGCGTCAACAACGGCATTACCGGAGATACGGCCGCGCTTTCCGACGACGTGCAACTCAGTCTTCGCGGTATCGGCACGCTCGAGACGGAAGCGGCGATTGACGGCCA
Source organism: Vulcanimicrobiota bacterium (assembly GCA_963714015.1). Lineage (GTDB taxonomy): Bacteria > Vulcanimicrobiota > Vulcanimicrobiia > Vulcanimicrobiales > Vulcanimicrobiaceae > DASRDE01. The sequence continues at coordinate 997,882 of OY970223.1, forward strand.
TCCGATCGCGTACGGTATAAAAGACGGCTTCAACTATCAGCTCTCGCCCGTCTTTCCTTACCGCGACATCTCGGTGCTTTACGGCTCCGGCGGGAGCGATTTGATGGGAGTCAACGCCATCGGAGGAGTCGTCAATTTTCAAACGCTCGATCCGACGCCCGTCAGCGCAGTAAACGTTACGCAAGGGTACGGAACGTTCGACCAGCTCTCTACGAGCATCACTGCGACCGGCACGGCGAATAAGCTCGGATATGCCGCTGCGTACGGCGTAGCGGGCCTCGACGGCCCGTTCAACGACGCGACGTTCTATCAAGCGGGAGCAGCGTTTGACCAGTCTGTGCCCTCCGGACCAATCCACGATCTCGGTGTGTATTCCGACGACTCCGGAGAAACGACGCGCGCGGGACTGTTGAAGCTTCAGTACAACTTCTCGCCAAGCAGCAACGTGACGTTTGCCTCCGTGGACGAAAATCGTTGGGTCAACAAAGCCGGCAACGGCGACGGCGATTATCTGGGGTATGCGCCGGCGCTCGCTTTCGGCAATCTGCTTCTTTCCCAGTACAACCCGGAAAATTATCCGCGGCTTCCCGCTTGCCCGAAAGGAACATTCGCCGGTACGAACGCGAACGGCAGTCCTAACGGCTACGGACCGAATGGACAGCCTGACGGCGGAGTAACGTGCCAAACTCCGCAGCAGTATGCGCAGTTCAATACCGGCTGGGACGGAGCCGGAGCGTCATGGCAATCGCTCAAGCTGTTCGACAACTCCGTCGACTATCGTCTCTCCACTCAGCGCTCGGCGATACGGCTCGGCGTATTCGACAGTTATTATGAAAACTTGGTGGATAGAACGTTCATGCTGCCTTTCTTCAGCACACCCGGAGATGCCGGATCGTGGCAGAACTTCGGCGTCAACGAAGCGGGAACAATTGCCAGCGACGATCTCGTCGGCAGAAACAACGACTTCGAATTTGGAACGTCATACCTAAACAACGCTTACTTCACGTACGTCAAGAATGCGCTGAAGGGATCGCCCTTCGTCACCGAAACGGCCTATTTCATCCGCGACGCATTTCGCCCGCAAGCCTCGCCGCTCTCGGCGTACTTGAACCTATGGGCAAAGCACTCAACTGCGACGAATACTTCGTATCTCGACTCGCGGCTGGCTGCCGTATACCGTTTGAACTCGCGCAACATTCTGCGCGCCTCCGCCGGATCGACGACGACGCAGCCCAGTCAAAACATGCTGGACCAGCAATTCATCGAATCGGCGCCCGGCGGAGCGGGCGGCGGCACGCCAATCGGCTGCGGGAGTCTCAACTCAGTCGGAAGCGCTCCATCGACGACGTTGAAACCGGAAGAAGGCGTTGACGAAGATCTGGCTTACACGCACCGCTGGCAGGGTGATTCGCAGACCGAACTTACCTTGTACAACACGAACGTTTACGATAAGCTCTATTCGACCACGGTTCCGCTTTCCTCGATCGGAACAGGCTTTATTCCGCCGGCGTACTTGACGCAAGTCGAAGCGGCGATCGCCGGCAAGTGCGGTACCGCCGGCGCGTTCGACCTGCTCGGAGTGACGGGCAATGCGAACGTCGGGACGCTTCGCGCAGAAGGAATCGATCTCAGCGGCCGCGCCCGAATCAGCCGTCCATTCTATTTGGACTACGACTGGACGCTGACTTCTACGGCCTTGATAAATGCCAATCAGCAGCTGCTTCAGAACAACCTCACTTACGTCATCGGCAGTCAGCTTCCGCATCTACCTCTCCACACGTTCTCTGCCGCAGCGGACTACACGTTCGTAAACGGCGTCGACGCTAGATACATGCTATATACGGTTTCAGCGGGCAACACCAAATCGCTTCCGGCGTATGACTACTCCGATCTAAGCCTTTCGGCACCCGTCGGGCGGGGTGCGAAGCTGACTGCTATGGTTCAAAATCTGTTCAACCAATGGGGAAGCATCGCCGGTTTGCGTTACGAAGGCGTGCCCTTGGCGCTCAACAGCTACGCTGCGCCGAGTGCATATGCTCCCTATACCGGAGCAGATGCAACGGAGCAGTTTGGACTGCCGTACCGCAGCGTGTACTTCAGCCTCTCAATAACGCGGTAATGAGCAGTAGGGCTTGCAATCGCGCGGTCGCGAGCCCTATCCAATGAGGCCTTTGAAGTAATCGTACGTTTCGCGCAGTCCCCGTTCGAGCGGCGTGGCGGGCTGCCAGTCCAGTTCCCTTCGCGCCAACGAACAATCGAATTGCGCATCTCGCACGTCTCCCGGCCGCTTTGCCCCGCGAACGATCTCCGGTGAAGCGCCCGAGATGTTCGAAAGCTGACGGTAAATCTCATTGACGCTCGTACGCTGGCCGGTTCCGATGCAATACATGCTGCCGCCGCCGCGATCCAGCGCCGCGACGTTCGATCGAGCGACGTCTCCCACGTAGACGTAGTCCCGTGTTTGCTCGCCGTCCCAGTCGATCCGCACGCTTTGCCCGCGCATGAACCGGTTGATGAAAATGGAGATCACGCCCGCTTCGCCGTTAGGATCCTGCCGCGGACCATACACATTGCCGTAGCGCAAGGCGGTAAAGTCCAGGCTATGCTGACTCTTGTAAAACCGCAGGTAATGCTCGGCAACCATTTTCGTGATCCCGTAAGGCGACTGGGGCCGCTGAGGAGTGCTTTCATTTACCGGCAGATGCTCGGGCGTGCCGAAGGTGGCGCCGCTCGAGGCGAAGATCACTTTCCTCACACCAAACCTTACGCTGTTCTCAAGGACGTTGAGTAGTCCTAGGACGTTGACGCCGGCATCGTACTTCGGGTCTTTCGAACTGATCGCGACGCTGTGTTGCGCGGCGTGATGGTTGACGATCTCAGGATTGAACTCTTCAAAAACGCGACGCAGTTGTTCGTCACGAATATCGACCTGCACGAAGGTGGCGCGCGGAGGGATGTTTTGCCGCCTTCCTCCACCGCGCTCCCAAAGAGAATCAACGACGACGACGTCGTGCCCGCGATCCAGGTAAGCGTCGGCTATATGGGAACCGATGAATCCGGCGCCGCCGGTCAAGAGAACGCGCATGCACTCCGCCGTTCCACCCGCGACGCGACGTTCCCGGTGCTCTAGCCGGAGCGCCGCTTCGTCGCAAATGTGAATCGTGATCGCAGTCTTGGCTTTGGCGTGGTTTCACAGCGCCGGGCTTCCGGCTTTTCGATCGCGTACCGTGCACGTCGCTTGCACGGTACTCGACGTCGATCGTGCGCGAATGGACGGCAACGCCTATTACACCTGCGCGTCCGACAGCGGAACGGTACTGGACGTAGCTGGACGAGGACCGGCTCCGTTGGTCGGGCAGCACGTGCTCGTTCGCGGCCGCCTCGAGGCTTTTGACGCTCCGCGAAATCCGGGTGAGCCGGACGAACGGGAACTGCAGTCCGAACGCGGCGTCGACGCGCGATTGAGCAGCGCTCAGGTTTTGCAGACACTCGAGCCGGCGCCTGCCACGATGCAAATCGCACTCGCCGTTGCGCATGCGTGGGCATTCGATCGCTTCCGGTCTGCAATGGCCGAGCCGTATGCGTCGATTCTTTCCGGCGAGCTTTGGGGTCAGCGGAGCGCACTGTCACCCGAACTTCATGCCGAATTCCAGCAGACCGGAACGGTGCATATTCTGGTTACGGCCGGGCTGCATCTCGGCGTCGTGAGTATGGTCATTTTGTGGCTGCTTCGCGCCTGTAGGATTCCCCGCGCCGCCGCATGCGCAATTGCGCTGGCGGCCCTATGGTGTTATGCGATCTTCAGCGGACTGCATCTACCTTCTCTGCGGGCCGCAACGATGATTTCGTTCGGTCTGGCGGCACACGGTTTGGGACGAAGAGCGATTTCGTGGCGCACGTATTTAGCTGCGATGATTTGCGTGGGATTGCTGCGGCCGGGCGCCATCGGCGGAGCATCGTTCCTGCTGTCGTTCTCGTGCGTGGGAGCGATCTTGCTGACGGCGGATGAGATACTCAAGGTGCTCGAGCACCTTGCGCTCCCGGAACGCGTCAAGGAGGCGCTGACCTTAACCATCGCAACGCAACTGGGAACCTGGCCGCTCACGGCGGCGATCTTCCTCTTGTTCTCACCGTACGCCGTCGTTGCGAACCTATGCGTCGTCCCGCTGGTCGGCTTCACAATGATCCTCGGCGGCGCACAGCTTTTGTTATCCCCGATGCCCTTCGGCGCTTATGCCGTTGCCGCACTCAACAGCTGGCTGCTTGCGTGGATCGTCGCAATCGTTCAGGCGATCTCGTCGCTGCCGTTCGCGTCGATTGCCATGACGCCGCCGCAAGGCTGGACGATAGCGCTCTACGACGCACTGCTCGGCGTTGCAATCTTTTGCCACCGGCGTGCGGCATGGACTGGCGCCCTCGCCGCACTCTTTATCGGCGTTACGACGGTCCTTACACCGCCCGCGTTCGCGGATGGACGTTTGCGCATTACGGTTCTGGACACCGGACAAGCCGACGGGATCGCCATCCGCACCCCCCGCGGCCATACGATCCTCGTAGACGCGGGCGGAAAATTGGAACGCGGAAACGCTGCGGAGTCATCGTCCGAACGAGCGGGCGAGATGGTCCTCGTTCCATTTCTGCGGCGAAGCGGAGTTCGCCGGATCGACGCGCTTATTCTCTCGCACCCGCATGGCGACCACGTTGGGGCCGCGGCTCCGATATTACGCGACGGATTCAGCGTCGGCGAACTGGCGGACAGCGGCCAGCAGTATGCGGGTTACGCGTGGCGGGACGCCGTCGCGACGGCTCGCGCGGATCGCGTGCCCATCGTATATCCGCGCGCGGGCATGGTTTGGCGCACTGACGACGGTGTTACGCTTACGTTCATCGGGCCATCGCTGCCGTTCATCGAAAGCGACAACACTATCAACGACAACTCCATTGCATTCATCTTGCAGTACAAGCAGTTCCGCATGCTCTTCACCGGAGACGCCGGCGTTGCCGCAGAACAACGCTTCTTGAATGAAGGAATCGATTTGCACGCCGATATTTTGAAAGTGGGTCATCACGGATCTGCCTATAGTTCGTCACCGGAATTCATCGGCGCGGTGCATCCGAAGTACGCGATCATCTCCGTTGGCCGGCACAATATGTTCGGGCATCCGGCGCCATTGACGATCGAAACGCTACAGCGCTTTGGGGCACGCGTCTATCGTACCGATCGAGACGCCGCGGTATCCATCGTCTCCGATGGGACGAAAGTCGCGATTACCAGCATGCTACCGTAGGCCGGCGCAAGCAAGGTACATCGCCGTCCATGCTCGCGGTTCGTCACACGACATCGCGATAGGCGTCTGGGAACGCTCGGCGCTGGAGAGGGGCCCGATGCTTTGATACGGTACCTTTTCCAATAACCCACGTATGCGTCCGAAGCCGCCAGGCTCTAAAGCCAGCCGTTCATTGAGTCGACGCATCGGGAATAAGGGGAGTGTGGGGACTAAACGACACCTTACGGTCGACACCTGTCGAGCGCATCACGCCGGCATACGCCGGTTGCTCGACGACGTGCGTTTGGCCGAACCGCTAAATGAAGCTTCCATTACAGATCTGCTGGAACGATTGGAGCATCTTGTCGCCAGCCATCTTGAACTGGAGGAGTGCGTGTTATACCCCGCACTAGAGAAAAGCGCCTCGGCGCTCTTGCAGCGCAAGGCGGCGCGCTACCGTACGCACATGCTTCCCATCGGCGAGAAGTTCATCGAAATATGCCGCTTATGGAAAGAAGCGGGCGCGATCTCCGCTGACCCGACGCGCTTCATCGACGAGTGGCGCGCATCTTCGCAGACGCTGCGTATGCGGATGGAGTCCGAAGACGAAGATCTCTACGTACTTGCCGAAGCATTGGAGAAGCACGCCGGATAACTAGCGCGTCTCCGATTATGCCGAAGAGAAAGTTCCATGAAGAGGGCGCGGGCAACCGCAGCGATCGTCAAGCGTGTCACCGTCCGACGGACAAGTGGTCCGATCATCCACTAAGGGATCGTGACGTTTGCAAACGTGTAGCTGGGCTTTCCTGCTTCTGGCGGCACCTTGGTCTGCAAGGCGGCCGAACGGCACAATATTGCGAGCAACTCTTCGCCGGGTCATTGGCAATGCTGTGTCCGCGTTGTTCGGATGTATCGTTACGGATCGTTCATCCAAGGCCCTGGAGTTGGTCCATTGGGTGCTGAGTCGAGTCCTCCACCACTCCCGGGCGAATAGTATTGATTGTTTGCTGGAAGATTCATGACCCAATAGCCGGCGACAAAATCTATGCATGGCCCTTGCGTGGCATCAAAAACAATGAACCCCTCCCGTGGCAAGAACGTAAAGCGCAGCGTATTCGATTTTACGTAACGCCCAATTCGACGGAGCATTGAAAACTGATTGGTTGTCAATTTCGGGACCCCCGGTTTCCCGACATCCGCCACGTTGTAGCTGGCCGGTCCAATTGTGAGGGGTGACGCGTCGCTGTGACAACCAATTCCATACCGGCCAACTGGAACAGACGTCGGAATTGGCCATGGCGGCGCCCGCCATGTCCAAGTCGGTTGCTTTTTCGTCGCGCACGAAGTGATCATCGACGCGACCACGCAGAGAATCGCAAGCGGCTTTCGTATCGGTCGCTTAATAACAGCACTAGTCTGTTCGCATAGTTCACCACCTGTCTCGTCCAACGATTATACGGCGCCAGTCGCGGCTCGTCCCAGGCTCCTTCACGAGCGAGAAGCGCAGCTGATCCGCCCTGGTAGGGGGTTCGGTCTAGACATCACGCGGCTTGACTCATCCGATGCCGGAATTGCCGTTCGAATCCCAGCGGCGAGATATTGCCGGCCGACGTATGCCGCCGGCGCGGATTGTACCAGCCCTCGTCGCCACGACGTCGGCTTGCAGGCGCTGCGATGGGCGCGATTGAGCCACGCGTAATAGCCGCTCGTGGAAGCAGCGAGCGGTATGCAAAGCGTTGGCAACGATATGTTCTGTGTGGTACGATTTCACGAATTCGAATGCTTGTCGGGATCGAATTGGTCTCCCGAACGAACAAGGCCGCGGCTTTGACAAAATTCCGTTCGCGATCGTCAAACGCTTACAATCACGGCGCAAACGCGAAAGCTCAGGCGGTCGTGGCTCATTAGGCCGTCTTTTCAAACACCAGTATCGAGATCGAATTGTTTGACCGAGTAGCCGATAGGTTTGGCGTGCAAGGCCGAATTCCTGAGCGTGGCTAGGTAGAGCAGGAATGTTTTGCGATTGGATGGGCCGTTCTCGGATCTGAAATAGAGACAAACGCAAAATGCGGATCCGAATTGCCCTCTCGTTCAAGCGGATAGCAGTATGTGTGCTACGCACGTCGCGACGTGGTTGCGTCGCTGCTCAAGACATTGCTCGGCCGCGTCGATATTATCGCCGGTGTGCCGCCGCCATCTTCTCCAACGTCCGACGCAGCGACGTGACCGATTCGTCGCCGAATCGAGCGCGCCACGCCGATTCGACTGCTCGTATTCGTTCCTCGTACGCTTCGCTAACGGAAGCGCCTTTTGCCGTCAGAAACACGGTCTTGCTGCCACCGTTGCCGCTCACGCGCAAGAAGCCATGGCGAATGAGCGTCGCAACGCCAACGCGATCGTCGAGTTCATGCATTGACAGCCCCTGGACGGGGATACCCTTAATCACGCCTGTACTGAGCGAGAGCGCAACCGGTGATTCCTTTTCATAGTCGGTCGCAAAAGCAACCAACGCTTGCGAAAGCAACGCCCACAACGGGAGATTCGAGACGGTATCTCCGCCCTCGCGGGGCACCGCTTTCCAGTCTGTGCCGTTTCCGCCGGTGATGCTTGCATCCACAGCGCCGTAGGCGGCCGGGTAATGGGGATGCTCGAGTGAAAATAATCTAACGATCGCTTCCATCGAAGAACGCAACCGGGACACGTACTCGACCCCAACCTTTTCTAGCCACCGGTTTTCGGCGGCCTTCTGCAGCGACTTCCATCGCGCTGCGACTTCGCAGCCCCGGGGTGTTAGCCGCACCGTTGCGTCGCCTCGTCCGCGACTCAGCGGCTCGATCCATCCGTTTCTGGTTGCTGCCGTTATTCGGAATCTCACAGCGCGTTTGGAGAGGCAAACCAGCGCGGGCAGCTCGGAAAGGCTGGTCCCCTTCTCGTCGACGCCACGCAGAAGATTTGCCCAAAGGTCAAGTGACGGCATATGCGGTTTGCCGGCACCTTCAGCAGCATAGACTTGTTCCAACGACTTAAGGACAAGCCAAAGAAGTGATGGTAGCGACGCAAATGCGGCCATGGCATCCCCTTAATTCGTTACCGTGAAGACGCCTTCAAGACAGTTGCGCACGGATGGTCAATCGTGAACCGCAAATTCTTAGTAGGTTACAGTCTCCACGACTGCAGCCCCCGCAACCAGTCCGTTGTCGTCACGGCTGTACGCGTAGAGAAGCACCTTTTTCGGCGTCTTTACCATGAATAGGTATGCGGTCGTGGGCGGCCGGCGATCCGTTGAAACCAAGGTGTACGCTCGATCGCCGAGAGCGGCGAGCGCCTGCAACGCTTCGCGATGTGCCGGGATCATATGCGCGCGAAAGTCGGGCCGCAGTTGCGCCATGTCGATGCGTCCTGCAACTGCGTCGTCGAGCCAGTGCTCAGCTGCCGCGACCATAGCCGGATTTGCTTGCGGGGGCGCGGGCTTGCCGGGGGTCGCGCCGGGATGCGGCGTCGGCTTGACCGCCGCCGAGGGAACCAGGGCGCGATACACCGCCGAAACGGCAGTGTTGTAGTTGAACGTTCCGCTATTTGCCAAGACGACGATGCCCAGATGGTCGTCCGGAAAACGGGCATCTTGCGTCGCGGCGCCGTAGGTATTGCCGCCGTGCGAGATCATGCGGTGTCCGTTCGGTAAGCGCGAGAGTTCGATTCCGAATCCGTAATCGGGAAACGGATCGTTTTTACCGATGCGGTGCGGCGTCATCATCTCGGTCAAGGAGCGCTGGGAGAGCAGTTTGCCGCCGGAGAGTGCGGCATTCCACTTTGCGAGGTCTTGCGCGTTGCTCACGACGGCGCCGGCACCGCCGAACCAAGTGTACTCCAGATGCTCGGCGTGCTCCCACGGACCGAGCGCGAACGAATCGTACTCGGTCGCGACGTTGGGCCGGGTGTCATCGTAGTCGCGTACGAACGTCGAAGTCATGCCGAGCGGCCTAAAGATCCGCTGCTCGAGGAAATCGCGGTAACTCATTCCGGAGACTCGCTCGATGACCATAGCCAGCAGATCGTATCCGGTATTGGAATACTCCCGATTGGTACCGGGCGTGAATGCCAGCGGCCGGCGATCGACCGTGTTGACGATCCCTGCCAGCGTCGTGGGGCGATTGCCGATCTCATCGAACGTCCCAATCTCGGTATACTCGGCATATCCGCCGGAATGGGTCAGCAAATTACGCAGCGTGACCTGGTTCGCGTGCGGAATCTCCGGCAAGTACTTGGAAAGGCGATCGTCGACGTTGAGTTTGCCCGCGTCCTGCAGCATCAATATCGCGGTCGCGGTAAATTGCTTCGTATTCGAACCGATCGGGTAACTCGTGTCCCCCCGGGCGGGCACCGCGTCCTCGACGTTCATATAGCCATAGCCCTTTGCATAGACCACGAGGCCGCCGCGCAGGATCGCGATTGTAACGCCCGGCGTCGCTCGCCCCGCCACCGAACGTGCTCCGATGGCGTCGATCGCCGCAATTTGTTTGGGCGTGAGCGATTGAGGCGCAGCGCCGAGAACGCCCAGCAATGCCGCTGCAGCGGCGATCTGTCGAATCATGCGGCTAACTACGCTGCGGCCGCGATATTTTCCCGCGGGCAGCAGTATTTTGTCGCTGGTCTTTCCAAAGGACGATAAATGGACAAGACGGTCTATGCGGGCGCAACGGTGGTGGACGGGACGGGCCGACCGGCGGGCGCGTACGACGTGTTCGTTGCCGGTGAGCGGATCGAAGACGTCCGTCCGCACGCCGATACGCACGGCGGCCGGCACACCATCGATGCGACGGGCCTCGTAATCGCGCCGGGCTTTATCGACGTCCACTCGCATGGGGACAACGCGCCGCTGCTGCCGGATGACGACACGATGAAGATACTGCAAGGGGTGACGACCGAAGTTGTCGGCAACTGCGGTATAAGCCTTGCACCTACGTCGGCACGGCACCGCGCGGCATTGATGGCCTCGATCGACGAGGCGATGCCCGTATCCGAAGATATCGGTTCGCGTTTCGCCGATTTACTGCGTGCAACCGATGCGCGGGGGTACGTCACCAATTACGTGCCGCTCGTCGGGCACGGCACGATTCGTTTGGCGGCAATGGGTATGGAGCGGCGCGCCCCGACGGCACGCGAACGAGCCTCGATGCGCGCATTTTTGGAAGAAGCAATCGACGCGGGAGCGTTCGGCCTGTCCACCGGGCTCATTTACCCGCCGGGCGTTTTTTCCGAATTGGACGAGATCGTAGATTTGGCAAAACGTTTGCCGCCCGGTACGATCTACGCGTCGCACATCCGCGGTGAAGGCGATTCTTTGCTGGATGCCGTCGCGGAGGCTCTGGCGATTGGGGAGCAGGCGAACGTTCCCGTACAGCTATCGCACCACAAAGCCACGGGCAAGAAAAACTGGGGGAGAACGCGTGAGTCTCTCGAGCTGATTCGGCAAGCACGCGCACGCGGCGTCGTAGTATATCAAGACGTCTATCCCTACACCGCCGGCAGCACGTATCTGAAAGCAGTTCTGCCGCCCGAATTTCACGAAGGCGGAAATGAGGCGACGCTCGACCGGCTCCGCAATCCGGAACACCTGCATGCACTGCGAACGATACTCGAGAGCGATACGCCGCACTTTCAAAACTTCGTTGCGGAGGCGGGGTACGACGGAATACTAATCGCTTTTACGCCAAGCCATGGGTTTGAAGGACTTACGATTGCCGAAATAGCGGTGCAATTGGAATGTTCGCCATTCGACGCCCTTATCCACGTCCTGGTGACCGAGAAGCTCGCGCCGATGATGACGATATTCTTGATGAATGAAGATGATATTGCCCGCGTCATGCGCGACGAACACACCGTCATCGGTTCGGACGGCGCCGCGCCGGGTAAGCAAGGGCGCCACCATCCAAGATCGTACGGAACATTTCCGCGCGTTATCGCTCAACACGTCCGCGAACTGCGAACGCTTACATTGGAATCGGCCGTGCACAAGATGACCGAGCTCCCGGCGCGCATTTTCAACATCAACGATCGGGGCACAATAGCCCCGGGCAAATTCGCCGATCTGGTTGCATTCGATCCACAAACGTTTTCCGACGACCTGGACTACCGCGATCCCGTGCGTGATCCGAAAGGCTTGGCGTGGGTGACGCTGCGCGGCATCCAAGTCGTGAGGGGCACGACGTATCTTGGCCGGCGCTGCGGAGCGCGGCTGCAACGCTCGAGCAGCGGCGTTTAGGCGCGGATTAGCGCCGCCGTCGGGAGCGATTTTGTTGCGGCCGGCGGCGCTTTCCGATGTGGACGTCATCTGTTTGCAGCGCAAACTGATATTTCAGGAATCGGGGATCGAACCGGCGGTTCTGGACGAGATGAATGGGAACTTTCGTGAATGGCTGAAGCGCAAGCTGGCCCGCGGCGAATACTTCGGTTTTCTAGCAGTCGATTCGAGCGGTCCGGCCGGCGGCATCGGTTTTGTCGTTTTGGACTGGCCGCCGCATTGGAGGCACCCTAAGGGAAGCAAACGAGGATATATTCTGAACTTGTTCGTCCAACCGGCGTACCGCAGGCGGGGAATCGCCGGCGAACTGATGCGCTGTGCACAGACCGAGTTGCGCAGGCGCGGCGTTACGTACGCCGTTCTGCACGCCACGGCTCAAGGCCGTCCATTGTACGAACGGATGGGCTGGAAGGCGACCAGCGAGATGGCGAAAAGCTGGCCTTCATCGTAGCGGCATCCCGGAACGCAAAGTGCGCTTTGGGTCAAGAGTGGGAAACATCGGGCTATGGATGACCGCAAGAGAGAACAGCAAGCCGGCGATGAGAAGACCGCTCAGGAGCGCCTTAAAGACGATCGCGGGCAGGAGCGAGGTGCCGATATGGCGCCGCATCAGAATCGTCGTCCGAGCGAACAGCATCGCGGCGGACCGCTTCCCAATCAGAAAAAATAGTTTGCGTTAAACGACCAGATTGAGCAGCTTGTCGGGGACGAAGATCCGCTTGCGGATCTCTTTGCCGTCGAGCTGAGCTTGCACGCCGCTTTGCTGGAGCGCGAGCTCGAGCGCGCGATCTTCGGCAATGCCGGGAGGCGTTTGCAGACGCGCCCTAATCTTGCCGTTTACTTGAACGACGAGCGTGATTTCATCGAGCGAAAGCGCTCGTTCGTCGGGGCTAAGGTACGATTCCGAGTGTACGGATGTCGAGGATCCCATGCGCTGCCAGAGTTCCTCGGCCATATGCGGGGCAAAGGGTGCGATGACGATGGGGAGCGCGCGAACGGCGTACGCAATCGCCGGTGAGTCCGGCGCCGACTGTTCCAAAACGGTCAGGGCGTTGACGTACTCGTCCAGTCTTGCAATCGTCGTATTGTAGTGAAAGCGCCGCGACCGCGTTTCGTCGATCGCGGATTTTGCCGCTGCATGCACCGCGCGTAGAAGGGCTTTTTCCTCCGGCGAGGAGACGTCGGGAAGCACGCGCGCATCAGCGCCGCGCGCGCGATCCAAGAACGGTTCCGAAGCGCGCCACGCGCGGTTGACGAAGCGAACGCGCCCGTTGATGCCTTCGTCGGTCCAATCCGCGGTGTCCTCGGGCGGCGTCACGTACATCAAGAACAGCCGCATCGCGTCGACGCCGTTGGTTTCGGCCGTATGGTCGATGCCGACGACGTTTCCGCGCGACTTGCTCATCTTCTCGCCGTTGTACAACAGCATGCCTTGGTGGAAAAGCCGCGTAAACGGTTCATCATCGCCGCTTACCCATCCGCGATCGTGGAAGAACTTGTAAAAGAACCGCGAGTAGAGCAAGTGCAAAACCGCGTGCTCCGACCCGCCGATGTACTGATCGACCGGCATCCAGAGGTCTGCTTTTTCCCGGCTCCACGGCAGCGTTGTATTTTGCGGATCCAAATAGCGCAGATAGTACCACGACGATTCGAAGAACGTGTCCATCGTGTCGCTTTCGCGCCGTCCGGCCCCACCGCACTTGGGACACGCCGTATTGATGAACGCCGCATCGCGCGCGAGCGGCGACCCCTCGCCGGTGATCGGCACGTCGGAGGGCAGCAAGACGGGAAGTTGGTCATCCGGCACGGGAACTTCGCCGCACTGCTCGCAGTAGACGATGGGAATCGGCGTCCCCCAATAGCGCTGCCGCGACACGAGCCAATCGCGAATCTTGTAATTGATCTGCGCTTCGCCGGCGCCGAGTGCAGCGAGCCGATCCGTAATCGCCTTGCGCGCCCGCGCACTCGACATTCCGGTAAAATCGCCGCTTGCGATGAGACGGCCATCCTCCACGAATGCGCCGTGCAGGGGAACCGACGTGTCGCCGCCGGGCGGCACGATCACTTGCGCTACCGGAATCCCGTGCTTGCGCGCAAAGTCGAAGTCGCGTTCGTCGTGAGCGGGAACGCCCATGACGGCGCCCGTTCCGTATTCGGCCAAAACGTAATTAGTGACCCAAATCGGAATGCGTTCATGCGAGAGCGGGTTGATTGCATGGGCGCCCGTGAAAACGCCCGCTTTTTCCATTAGGCTCGTGCGCTCGAGTTCGGACTTCGAACGCAGCGTTTCGGCGAATTCATTTACCGCAGACGCATGTTTCTTCGTCACGATCCGAGCCACAGCCGCGTGCTCGGGAGCGACGGCCAAGTACGTCGCTCCGAACAGCGTATCGGCGCGCGTCGTGAATACGCTGATTCGTTCTTCCGAGTTCTCGACCGCAAACGTCAACTTCGTGCCTTCGCTGCGCCCGATCCAATTGCGCTGCATCGTCCGGGTTCGGTCGGGCCATCCTTCGAGTTCGTCGAGATCCTCGAGCAAGCGATCGACGTAAGCGGTAATCTTCAAAAACCATTGCGAAAGATTACGGCGTTCGACGAGCGTGTCGCAACGCCAACATCGGCCGTCGATGACTTGTTCGTTTGCCAGAACCGTTCGATCGTGCGGACACCAGTTGACCGGCGCTTCACGCTTGTATGCGAGGCCCTGTTCGTACAGGCGCAAGAAGAGCCACTGATTCCAGCGGTAATAACCCGGATCGCACGTGGCGATCTCGCGGCTCCAGTCGTAGCTCGTTCCCATGAGCCGGATTTGCCGCTCCATGTTTTCGATGTTTTCACGGGTCCAAACGTTGGGATCGGCACCACGCTGTATTGCGGCGTTTTCCGCGGGGAGCCCGAAAGCATCCCAGCCCATCGGATGAAGCACGTCGTATCCGAACATGCGCATCATTCGCGCGACGACGTCGCCAAGGGTGTAGTTCTTGGCGTGGCCGACGTGCAGGTCGCCTGAAGGATACGGCAGCATTTCGAGCACGTAATACTTCGGCTTCTCACTCGTGCCGGAAGGACGGAAGGCGCCGCTTTCATCCCAGCGCTGCTGCCACTTGCGCTCGATCGCGCGAAAATCGTAGATCTCGGCCATGGAAGAGGTGTAATAACGGCACCGCTGCCGCCAACCCTTTCGGCACGGCGTGACTTGCGTGAACGTCGGCTGATGAACCGAGTGCTTCTTTTCGGGGGCATTGCCGCCGCCGTCGCCGCCGGCTTTGCGATTCGGCCCGCGCCGGCGCCGCCGGCAATCACCCAAATTAGTCAGCCGTCCTCCACTCCTCGCGAAAGAAAACACCTCCGGCAGGCCGTCGCGGGATCGATCGTCTACGTCGTCGGCGCGGTCGCCCGTCCCGGGCTGTACCGCCTGCGCCCGCAGGCAAGGCTCGACGAGGCCGTGCGCCTTGCCGGCGGCTTTACGCGCGATGCCGATCCGGCATCGGTGAATTTGGCGGAGTACGCCTCGGACGGCGAGGAGGTACAAGTCTTGCGCGCCGGTCAGGCACCGGTAAAGGCTGCGCGGCGCAAGAGTCTGCGGGGCCGCAGAACCAAACGCCGCAAAGCGTCTGCCCCTGCCGTGCAAATCGACCTCAATACCGCGGATGCGGATACGCTCGCCACTCTGCCCGGAGTAGGCGCCTTGCTCGCGCAGCGTATCGTCGACTACCGGACTGTAAACGGATCCTTTGCATCAGTCGACGAGCTCGCAGACGTGGGCGGAGTAACGCAACGACTGGTCGACGAACTTGCAGCGTACGTAACTGTAAGGTAGCAAAGGCCGGACGCCCTTCGGAGCGAACGAGAATGCATGGAGCAACCGCCCGGGCGAGAGACTCTACCCGCGCTGATACGTCGATCTCTTGCCGAGCCGCGCGAGGCACTAGTTGAACGCTCGAACCGGGGATGGAAGGCTACGACGAGCGCGCAGCTTCTGGATCGTGCCGAAAACATCGCGTGCGCCGTTCGCGATCGAGGTCTGCAAGCCGGCGACCGCGTTGCACTAATCGCAGCCGACTGCGTCGACTGGGTCGCAGCCGATTTTGGAATTCTTTTTGCGGGCTGTGTGGTCGTGCCGATCTTTCCCACGCAGGCATTGGACCAAGTCGCGTTCATTCTCGAGAATTCGGAAGCCAAACTCATTTTCGCCGACGCGAATGCCGTCGCGCGGCTGCGGCAGTTGGATGTAAGCGTTTCGGCGCCGGCCATCGTATTCGGCGCGTCCGGCGCCGAGTCGCTTGCAGCGTTCGAAGAACACGGCTCCGAGATCCGGCAGAGCGCCGCGGAATTGCCCGAAGTCTATCATCGCGACATCGATCCCGACAGCTTGGCGGTCTTGATCTATACGTCCGGCACGACCGGCGAACCGAAGGGCGTCATGCTCTCTCATTACAATTTGGTCTTTACCGCGCAGTCTACGTTCAGCCACGCGCTCGAGGTCATCACTCCGGGAAGCGACGTGCTCTCGGTGCTGCCTTTTTCGCATATCTACGAGCATTGCATCATTTACGGATTCATGATCGCGCGTGCGCGCCATAACGTCTGCCACGACGTCAACGACCTGCTGAACGATCTTCTCGAGGTCCGTCCGGTGGCGATGACCGCGGTGCCGCGCATCTTCGAGCGCATGATTGCCGGCATCATCGCCAAGGCCAAGCATCACGGCGGCCTGCAGGCCAAAGCCGTTCCGTGGGCCCTCGACGTCGGACGCGCGTACATGACCGCCAAGACGCGCGGAACGGATCCCGGCGCGGGACTCTCGCTTCAGTACCGGATCGCGCATGCGCTCGTGTTGAAAAAGCTCCGGCCGCTGCTCGGACTGGATCGCAACCGCTTTCTCGTGAGCGGTTCGGCACCGCTGCACTTCGACACCGCGATGACGATGCTCGGCGCAGACATCGAGATCGTCGAGGGCTACGGCCCGACGGAATGCTCGCCGGTCATCACCGCAAACACGTACTACGACAATCACTACGGAACCGTCGGCCGGCCGATTCCCGGCGTGGAGATTAAGATCGCCGAAGACGGCGAGATTTTGGCGCGCGGCCCCAACGTGATGCTCGGCTACTACAAGAACCCTCAGGCGACCGCGGAGGTCGTCACCGACGGGTGGTATCACACGGGCGACATCGGCGCTATCGATCCTCAAGGCTTTTTGCGCATCACGGATCGCAAGAAGGAGCTCTTCAAGACGTCGGGCGGCAAGTTCGTTGCGCCTTCCCGCGTCGAAGCGGCGATAAAACGATCGGTTTACGTCAACCAAGTCATGCTCGTCGGCGACGCTCGTCCGCATCCGATTGCGCTGATTTCACCCAATTGGGATCTGGTTCGGACGGAACTGAACATTCAGGCCGGCGTATCCGTCGAAGATTTGGCAAAGCGGCCCGCCGTCGTAGAGTTTTTGAGAAACCAGGTGCGCGAGAACACGTCGGACCTTGCGAAATTCGAACAGGTTCGAATGGTTGGCATCCTCCCCCGCGAGCTTACGGTCGAGGACGGCGATCTCTCGCCGACGCTCAAAGTTAAGCGCCGCGTCGTCGAAGCGAAATATCAAGGGTTGATCGATCGTGTCTACGCGCAAATGACTGCGCCTTCACCGGCATGATGAGAATTCAAGAGTGAGTTTCATTCAAGCGCCGCCTCGCGTCGACGACGTTCTGAAGGGACCGATCAAAAGCAAGACGGTCTTCCCCGTGCTCATTCTGCATTTGGTAAAAAAGCAGCCCGACCACGGATACGGGTTGATGCAGCGGATCGATGCACTCTGCGGAGGTCTCATTGCAGTCAATACCAACAAGATTTATCCGCTGCTGCGCCGGCTCGAGGAACGTGGCTTTCTAAGCGCATCTTGGGAGCATCCGACGAAACGTTCGCGCCGGATCTACCATATTACTCCAGAAGGCGAGGCGCGCTTGGATCGGATAAAGGGCGCAATGGTTCCATACCTGGACGCCATCATGGAAGCCGTCGACGATTTGCGACGCGAACTCTATCGGTAAGAGGATCGATGTTTCTGAGCATCGTGCATCTGCGCGAATTGCGGTGCGCGCTCTGCGGAGACTTGCTCGCGCAGGCTGGGGCGCGTTCGTTCGTCGTCGATCGCGCGGGCAATCCGGTACCCTTTGAAGAACGCAGCGTTCCGCAACGGATGCGGCTGGACATCGTCTGCGCGAACGGACACGTGAACGGAATCGAAGTGCCGGACGATGCGTCGGCCGAGGAAGTGCTTTCAACGCCGGACGAGGCGCCGGTCGGAAAGGATGCGGTGCTGCCCGAATGATTGCCGCCTTGGCGATGATGCTCGCACTCGAAGACCCTATTCGCGGATTTACTCCGGCGCAATTACCCAGCGAACGCGTGTACGAACGGACGATGAATTCGTCGCCGAGCGAAACGCAAGCGTACCGTGACGAAATCGGCATGGCGTCGTACGTCCATCGCATGGGATTGCCCGGCGATCGGCGTTCGGCGACGTACTTTCGCGACGAGCTGGCCGAGGCCGGCTGGGACGCAAAGCTCGTCGAGTACGACGTTCCCATTGCTTATCCGGTGATCGAAACGCTTACCATTGCCGGACCCCGCCGGCGCGAAATCGACCTTTACGAGCCTGAAATCCGGGGCGATCCTTATTCACGCGATCGCGCGGCGATCGGAAAACCTTACTCCGGCTACAGCGTCGACGGTGACGTAACCGGTCCGGTCATCTACGCGAATCACGCGCTCCCCGAAGACTTCGTGAAGCTCCAAAGCATGGGCATCGACGTTCGCGGCGCAATTATCGTCGCGCGTATCGGCGGCGGCGGTTCCCTGACGGGCAAAGCGTTCGAAGCGGCAAAACACGGCGCGAAAGCGGTGCTGCTCTTTTCGGATCCCATGGACAGCGGATACTTTCGCGGTGACGTCTATCCGGACGGTCCTTATCGCCCGCTCGGCGCCGCTTTGCGCAACACGCTGACGTTTACCAACGATCCCGGCGATCCGACGGCAATCGGCATTCCCGTTCCGGGCGCTCCGCACAAACCGTTTTCCGCGATCAAACTGCCGCCGATTCCGGAGACACCGATAACGCCCCAGGTTGCGCGCACGCTTTTGCAGCTAATCGGTGGTCCGGCGGTGCCGCCCGACTGGCATCCCGGATTCGGCTTTGCGGTTCATACCGGAGGCGCGCTTCGGGCGCATTTCATCATCAAATCGAAGCGCTTCTATGGACCGATTTGGGATGTCATCGGAACGATGCCGGGTGTGAATCCGGATCAAATGGTCGTCGTCGGCGGTCACCGCGACGCGTGGACGTACGGCGCCGTCGACCCAATCAGCGGCTCCGTCGACATGTTGCAGCTCGCCCGCGCGTTCGGCAAAATGAAAGCCGCGGGTTGGAGGCCGCAGCGTACCATCATCATCGGTTCCTGGGATGGCGAAGAACTCAACCTGTTCGGCAGCGACGAATGGGTCGAGCAGCACGCCGCCGAGTTGCAAAGCGGCTGCGTCGCATACGTTAACACCGACGAAGTCGCGTTCGGCCCGCAATTCAATGCATATGCCACGCCCGACCTATGGGGTATGCTGCAGGATGCTGCAAGCGCCGCAGTCGCGCCGGACGGCAGTAATCTGGCTGCCTATTGGAAGGCACAGGACCAGCGGATGAAAGTCGATCTCATCGGCGGCGGCAGCGATCACGAACCGTTCGTTTTTCACGAAGGTTTGCCGGCCGCTGGAGCAGGATTCGGCGGGCCTTTCGGCACTTATCATTCCGCCTATGACGATCCGGCTTCGCTGCGTATCTACGACCCCGGAATGCACCGGGCTGCTGCCGCTGCGCGTTACACGGGCCTCGTCGTGATGCGTCTCGCAGGTGCGATCTATCCCGACGTTCGTCTCTCGACTCTGGCATCCGAATTACTCAAGCGCATAGATGCATTCGCCGAAGGAACCAGCGACGCGGATCGCCGCTCGCATGCGGTCTCCGTGTTGCGGCCGGACGCGCTCCAATTTCAGGGTCTTGCGAACGCCTTGGATGCGGCAGCGGATGCCGCCGTTGCTCGGGCCGACGCGGCGGGCGCGCAGCGCACGTACGCCCGGCTTCGCCAAACGGAGAACGCATTTTTCAACCGCGATACGACCGATTGGCAACGCAGTCTCTTGTACAGTGTGTCGGGATACGCATCGTCGATACTTCCCTCGCTCGATGCGACGCTCGACCCGCATCAGGGGGACGGCGTGCTGCGCCGGCTGGATGCAGCCTTCAAACATGCCGCCGCTGCGGCGACTCAGTAAGAACGGAACGAACGAGCATGAAACGATCACACGGAGTCTCTTCTGATCCCGCTGCTCGCGGCGCTGATTCCATTATGTGCGGGCGCTGCGCCGTCGCCGCGACCGTCGCCGTCGCCGTCTCCTCCGGTCGTGGACGGAGAAACGTCCGACTCCGTCACGCAGCACACCGTCACGATCGGCGGCAAAGCGATCGCGTATGCCGCTCGTGCCGGAACGATCACGCTGCGCACTGAAAACGACGAACCAACGGCGCGCGTGTTCTATACGGCTTACACCGTCGAAGATGAGCCCGGGCGCCCGGTGACGTTCCTCTATAACGGTGGACCGGGAAGCTCCACGATGTGGCTGCGCATGGGGTCGGTCGGCCCCGTGCGCGTACAGGCCGGCGACGGAAAACCGTCCGGGCCGCCGCCGTACCGTATCGGGGACAACCCGTACAGCATCCTCGACAAAACCGACCTCGTGTTCATCGACATGCCCGACAGCGGTTTCGGGCGCATCGTCGGTGCAGGCAATCCGAAGATGTTCTTCGGCGTAGACCAGGACGTCGCCGCATTCGGCCAGTTCATCGAACGCTATATCACCACGTTCCATCGCTGGAATTCGCCCAAATTCATCTTCGGCGAGAGTTATGGAACGACGCGCTCCGCAGCGCTCGTCGACTACTTGCAGAATCACGGCATTCCGCTCAACGGCGTCGTGCTGCAGTCCTCGATCCTCAATTACGGACTCGATTTCTCCAACGGCGATCCGATCGCCGCCGGCGACTGGCCGTACGTGCTGTATCTTCCGACCGAAGCGGCGACGGCGTGGTATCACGGAAAGATTCGCAACAAGCCGGCGGACTTAGCGGAGTTCGTCGCGCAGGTCGAACAGTTTGCGCTGGGCGACTACCTAAACGCCTTGTATCAGGGTGGCCGCTTGAGTTCTGCGCAGCGCAATCGAGTGGCGAATCAGCCTGAGCCAATATCTCGGCGTGCCGCTCAGTTACGTGCTGACCTCGAACTTGCGCGTCCCGTACTCGCGCTTTCAGCAAGAGCTCCTGCGACCCGAAGGGTTGGTCGTCGGCCGGCTCGACTCACGATACACGACGTATTCGCTGGACCGCGCAACGGTGGAAGGGCCGCCGTGGGATCCCACCGATTCGTCAATCGACGGCCCGTATACGACGGCGGTCAACGCGTATCTGCGCGATGACCTCAAGTACGATACTCCGCTCGAGTACCGGCCGAGCATCTATGACATCATTTACCGGAACGGCGGCGCATGGGACTTCACCCATAACGGCAGGCCCGGGCCCAACGTTGCCCCCGACCTTGCCGAGGCGATGACGCAGAATCCGGGACTGAAGGTCTTCTCCGCAAACGGTTACTACGA
The DNA here is from genome assembly GCA_963714015.1 of Vulcanimicrobiota bacterium. Classification (GTDB taxonomy): domain Bacteria; phylum Vulcanimicrobiota; class Vulcanimicrobiia; order Vulcanimicrobiales; family Vulcanimicrobiaceae; genus DASRDE01. The sequence goes on from OY970223.1 coordinate 1,019,146, forward strand.
TTTCGCGACGCCGTTCTTCGCCACGCAGTACACGCTGCGCCATCTCAACATTGCACCGGCTTTGCAATCGAACATCACGTTCGGGTTCTATCAGGCGGGACACATGATCTACTTGAGCAACGCTGCGCTCGCGCAATATCAGCAAGATTTGGAGCGCTGGTACGACAGCGCGCTCGGACGCTAGTTCCGTGAATCAAGGAGTTCAATGCATGGCTCTTCGCAAGATCCTTTCGCTAGCGGCGGCCGTCGCGCTCGTAGCTGCGTCACCTTCTCCGGCCCCAACCAAGGCGCCGTATGTCGCACCTCCACCGCCTGATGCGGTAACGCAGCACAGCATCGTGCTGCATGGGAGTCGCGTCGATTACACGGCCCGCGCCGGTAACATCGTGCTGCGCAATGATAAAGATCAAATAACCGCCCACATGTTCTACGTCGCGTATACCAAGAATGGGGCGGATCCGAGCCGGAGACCCGTGACGTTTTTCTACAATGGCGGACCCGGAAGTTCGACCGTGTGGCTGCACATGGGCTCGTTCTCGCCGATGCGCGTGCAAGTCCTCAACGGTAAACCGAATCCTCCGGCGCCGTATAAGTTCGCGCCTAATCCGCACACGCTGCTCGACAAGAGCGATCTCGTTTTCGTCGACGCGCCCAACACCGGCTTTAGCCGTGTCGTCGGCGCGGGCGACCCGAAGGATTTCATGGGCGTCGATCAGGACGGCCGCGCGTTCACGCAGTTCATCGAGCGTTACATCAGTCAATTCAACCGATGGAACTCGCCCAAGTTTCTTTTCGGCGAGAGCTACGGAACGACGCGCGATTGCGTGCTCGTCAACATGCTCGAAGACGCAGGCGTGCAGTTCAACGGCGTCGTGCTGCTTTCGTCGGTGCTGAACTTCGGTTTGCTCAATCTCGGCGGCGGTTCACCGATTGCCGAAGGCGATTGGTCCTACGTCTTTTGGCTGCCGTCCGAAGCTGCGGCCGCATGGTATCACGGGAAGGTTGCCCATGGCGGGCAAACGCTTGCGCAATATTGTGGCCGGCGTTGAAGATTTTGCCGGCGGAGAGTATTTACAGGACCTGGCGCAAGGCGCGAATCTCGATCCGTCGGAGCGATCGAACGTCGTGAGCAAGCTTCACCGGTACCTTGGCATTCCCGAGTCGTACATCAGAAACTCGAATCTGCGGATCTCCTATCCCCGCTTCGAGAACGAACTGCTGCGCGGCGAAGATACGGTGATCGGCCGCTATGATTCGCGCTATGCCACGTACAGCATCGACAGGCCGGAAGACGAGCCCGACTGGGATCCCTCGGACGTTGGAATCTCCGGTGCCTTCGTGGCGAGTTTCAACGGCTACATTCGCGATACGCTGCATTATCGCACGAACATGATGTATCGGCCGACGGCGTACGGCGGCGAGCTTGGCGCACGTTGGGACATGCACCACAACGGTCAGGATCCGCCGGCAAACGTAGCGCCCGATCTCGCGCAAGCGATGTCGGAGAACCCGCATCTGCACGTCTTTTCCGGAAACGGCTATTTCGACTTTGCTACGCCGTTCTTCGGGACGGTTTACGCGCTCGAGCATCTCAATATCGCGCCCGAACTGCAGAAAAACATTACATTCGGCTTCTATCAGTCGGGGCACATGGTCTACTTGAATCCGGCGGCGCTGGTCGTGTTCAAGGCCGACTTGGATCGCTGGTACGACTCTGCGCTATCGGGCCGCTAGCAGAACATTCCGCCGTTCATACGACGTCGTTGAAGACGCAGGAAACGCTGGACCGCGCTACGTTATGGTGAATTCGGCGAGCGTCAGAGCTTACTTCCGGGCACCTTAGCCATAGCCGCTGCGGCTTGCGAACGCAGTACTGCGAAGGCCCGGCGGAACTCGGGCGTAGGAGCGCTCGGGGCGCTCTCAACTGCGCCGTAGAGCGATCCGAGCACGCCGCTGATGTACCGCAGGCTATGAAAGTCTTGCGGTAGCGCTCCGCCTTCGTCGGGCGTCCCCGCCGGAGGCGTTCCGGCGATTGCTTTCAACCCAAGCTTCACGGCGCGCGCGTGCGCCGCGTCGACGGCCGTCATCTCTTTTTGGATCTGCAGCGCAAATTCGTACTGTGCGCGCAGGTCTGCCGTGGAAGCGTGCACGCGCGGATCGTTCACGACGGTCAGCGGTTGACGGTAGTTGTGTCCGCCGGCAGTGAGCGTTACGGTGTAGTGTCCCGGCGGAACGATCGGCCCGGAATCGTCGCCCGCCTGGAAATTCCATTCCCAGCGGTGCGCACCCGCTGCGGCCGAGAGCGTCGGCGCGGGGTGAAACCAATACGCCGGAATGTCGATCCGCTTGAAGTCGATCGTGCGCGGCTTGTCGCTGCTCGAATAACGGCGAACGGTCTTGCCGCCCGCATCGGCGATCGTCAGCACGACCGGATACGACGCCGAGCCCAAATAGTAGTCGATCATCGCGCCGTACGGAGGATTCTCGCCTTGCGGAACCTCCGGCGGTAACGGTGTGCCTTCATCGTGCAAGCCCGGGCCGAACCCCGGACCGCGCTGAAAGAGCATCGCGGCGGCTGGTTTGAAGAGCGCGGCGTTGGAGGATGCGATACGTGGAGTGAGCTGACGCAGCGGCGATGCGTTGTCGAGCACCCAAATCGATCGCCCGTGCGTTCCGGCGATCACGTCGCCGCCGTGGAACACGATGTCGCGCACAGACGCCGCCGGGAGATTGAGTTGGATCGACTGCCAGTGCGCGCCGTCGTCGAATGAAACATAGACGCCGAGCTCCGTGCCGGCCCACAGCATTCCACGGCGCACCGGATCTTCGCGCACGACGTTCACCCATTCGTTGGGCGGTAAACCGCCGGCGATCGACGTCCAATGTTTTCCGCCGTCGTGCGTCTTGTAAATGTACGGACGATTGTCCTCGAGGCGATGACGATCGATTGCGGCGTAGGCGGTGTTCGCGTCGAAATGCGATGCGTCAATCACGCCGACCTTGCTCCAGGGCGTCAGCTGCGGTGGTGTGACGTTTTGCCAGTGCGCGCCTTCGTCCCGAGTAATCCAAATCAGTCCGTCGTCCGTTCCGGCCCAAATCTCATGAGCTCGAACGGGCGATGGTGCAATCCAATACACGACGCCTCGCCGCGGCACGCCGTCGTTGTCGGCAGCCGTATACTGATCGAGGTTCGGCGGCACGGTATTGGCCGGGCGCGTGAGATCGGGACTTATCGTCTGCCACGTAGCGCCGCCGTCCGCGCTGCGGAAGATCTGCTGGTGACCGTAATACAGCACGTGAGGATCCGTCGCCGAAAAAGTCATGGGAAGCGTCCATGTGCTGCGCCACGCGACGTCGGGACGTGAGAACGTCGGATCGGTCGTTTGCTCCCATCCGGTAAGAATCTGTTCCTTGCTCGGACCGCCGCTGCCGAAGATGAGCCCGGGATGCAGCGGGTCGGGGGCCAGCGTTCCGCTCTCGCCTCCAACGTCGATGGGCCACCAGTCGCGCATACTAATTCCAGTGTGAATACTTCGGCTTGCAACCGTAACCGCTCCGGAGTCCTGCTGCGCTGCGTAGACCCAGTAGGGAAAACGGTTGTCGGTAGCGACGTGATAAAGCTGTGCCGTCGGCTGGTTGTACCAGGAGCTCCACGTCTTCGCGCCGTCGACGCTGATCTGTACGCCTTGGTCGGTGCCCAGAATCATGCGGTTAGGGTCCGTCGGATCGATCCACAGAACGTGATTGTCGTCGCCGCCCGGAGCGCCTTTGATCGGCGTGAACGTCTTGCCCGCATCCGTCGATCGGTACGTCGACGTGTTGTTCACGTACACTTCATCAGGGTTCTTTGGATCGGCAGCGATGCGGCCGAAGTACCAGCCGCGCGTCCAAATCCGCGAATCGCCGTCCGCATAAGTCCAGGTGGCGCCGCCGTCATCGGAACGGTACACGCCGCCCGTCTTCCCGTTGTTGGTGTCGACGATGGTGTAGACGCGGCTCGGATTGGCGGGCGAGATGCTGATGCCGATGCGGCCGACGATTCCGCCGGGAAATCCGTGCCCTGTTAGTTGCGTCCACGTCTTTCCGGCGTCCGTGGATTTGTACAATCCGCCGCCCGGACCGTTACTGGGCGGATACGTGTTCCACGGCGGCCGCCGCGTCTGCCACAGCGATGCGAAAATCACGTTCGAGTCCGCCGGATCGATCGCTACGTCGATCGCGCCGGTGTTCGGATTCTTGTAAAGCACTTTACTCCACGTTGCACCGCCGTCGGTCGATTTGAAGACGCCGCGCTGCTCGTTCGGCCCATATTGATGGCCCAGCGCCGCAACATACACGACGTTTGAATCCTTCGGATCGACGGCAACGTTGCCGATCTGCCTCGTATCGTCCAGCCCGATGTGCGTCCAGGTCTTCCCGGCATCGATGGATTTATACATGCCGTTGCCTTGCTGAATATCGGAGCGCATGTCCGCCTCACCCGATCCGACGTAGATAACGTTCGGATCGCTGGGCGCCACCGAAACGGCTCCGATCGATGCGACGTGCTCGGAGTCGAAGATCGGAAACCAGGTGCGGCCCGCGTTGTGGGTTTCCCAAATGCCGCCGCCGACGGCGCCGAAGTAGAACGTGTTGGGATCGCCCGCAACACCGGTCACGGTAATTGCGCGACCGCCGCGGAATGGGCCGATCAAACGCCATTTCAGGCCGCCGAACATCCCGGAGTCGTAGGTTTGCGCGCTCGCCGGAATCGCGCGCAGCGCGCCGGGAAGCGTAAGCGAAAGCGTCAGCGTCAGTGCAATCAAACGTCGCATGACGCAGGGCTTTTACTCCGCTACGAACACAACCTTGCTGGTTGCAGCCGCTGCGGCCGAGTAGGCTTCATTTGCGCGTGATAGCGGAAAGCGAGGACCGACCGGCGGAGGCCGGATTTGACCGGATTCGAATCCGGCGCTCATCTCGGTCAATATTCTCGCGCACTGCGCGGCCGTTAAATTGGCAGAGTTCACGCCGATCAGCGAGAGGTCGCGGCGATACAGCGACATCAAATCGAGTTGCACCTCACGGCCCCCGGCGCCGGAGATGATCGCCATGCGCCCCCCGCGGCCAAGTGCTGCTGCCAGAGCCGCGAAAATCGGCGATCCAACCGTATTGAGCGCGATCTCGCAGCCCGCTCCGCCGGTCGCTTCTTTCACGACCGCTTCGAGGTCGTTCTTGTTCGCAAACGCCACTGCGGCGGCCCTACTGCGATCGAGCCGCGGCAACTCGCTCTCATCTTTCAGCAGCGCGACCGAACGCGAACCGGCAAAATGAACGATCTGCAGCGCCGCGCTGCCGACGGCTCCTGCCGCTCCCGAGACGACGACCCAAAGGTTGCGCGTTAGTCCCGCGCGCTCGATCAGCGCATGCCAGGCGGTTACGAAGGGTACGCCCGCCGCGCCGGCTCGATCGACATTCAGTCCTTCGGGCCGTAACGCGACAGCGTCTTGCGGTAGAACGACGAACTGCGCGTGCGTGCCGTCGCGCGTATATCCCAGTTCGCCGCCGCCTGAACCCCAAACGTCCCGTCCAAGCAAATGCGGCGGTCCCTCGACCACCCGTCCCGCGAAATCACGGCCGACGATACGCGGAAGCTCCGTGTGGTCGAAGCCGCCTTTGATGTTGAGCAAATCGCTCGGATTGATCCCCGCGGCGTCGACTTGAACGAGCACTTCGCCCGGCCCCGGTGCCGGTTTAGAGACCTCAGCGGCGCGCAGCGAACCGGGCGAATCCGTGAACTCCTTGAGGAGGACGGCCAGCATTACCAGCCGCCGCCACCTCCGCCGAAGTCACCGCCTCCGCCGAACCCGCCGCCCATGTCGCCGCCGCCGAAGCCCCCGCCGCCCCAATCGCCGCCGCCGCCGCCGCTCATGCCGGCTTGGCCCGGATCGGCTTGCCAGCCGCCTGCGTCCATCGGCGCGCCGCCCGCAGCGTTCGGATCGACCACGTTGCCGTAGGCGCCGCCGCCGCCGTAGTTTTGATTTCCGAAGAGCTCGTTGCCCAGCCAAGCTCCGCCGAGTCCGCCCAAAAGTCCGCTGAAGAAGCCGCCCCCGCCGCCCCAGCCGTAACCTCCGTAGCCGGGGCCGTATCCGGGTCCCATTCCGGGTCCGGATCCTCCGCCGTAGTAGCGCGGCCCGGAAGCTGCGCGCATGAGAGATCGGATGATGAAGAAGCCGACGAGCGCCATGATAATGATCCAGAACATGCTTATATGTACTGGGCTCGTCGCCGCAGGTTGCGTATAACCGTAACTGCTGCGGCGAGAACCGTTCTGCTGCAGCGAACCCAAATGCGATCGGTAGATGTTGAGCGCCAGGTTGACCGCCGTCGTGATCCCGCCGTCGAAGTCGCCGGCGCGGAATTGCGCTTCCATGGCACTTGCGATGGACTGCGAGGTTTGGGAGCTCCACCACCCGGCCTGCACGGCTGCGCTATCGGGAATCACGTAGTCCTTACGATCGCCCTTGTCGACGAAGATCAACACGCCGTTGATTTGCTGCTGCGCGTACGCGTTCTCCGCGGCGCCGGCCACGTCGGCGCCGGTGACGGAAGGCACCGTCTCGACGACGACCTCCTTGCCGGTTTGCGCGTTAAAATTGGACAGCCGCGAATTCAAATCGGCGACCGTCGTGGCGCTGAACATGCCGGCCTGATCCTGCACGAAGTCTTTTGCCAGAGCCGGGCTGCCGGTTACGAGCAGTGCGAGCGCGGCTGCTGCGATAATCTGTTTCATCGGAACGTTCCTACGGCGATGAGCGCACCGCCAACGATGCTGAAAGCGAAGATGAAAATAAAGAGCCAAATGCCCGCGCGAAGCCAAACGTCTTTGCGCTTTCTGGCAGCCTGCGTCCGGTGCTTGGTCTTCATGAGCTCTGCGCGGCGCGTTCCGAAATGGGCGACCACAGCCGCTCCAGGTTGTAGAAAGCGCGCTGCTCCGGCGTGAATACGTGCACGACGACGTTTCCGAGATCGATGAGAATCCAGTTCCCGTCGGTATAGCCTTCGATGCGCGATACGCGCAGGCCGGCTTGCCGGACGTGTTCCGCGATACTGTCGGCAATCGACCGGGTTTGAATCTTCGAACGCCCCGTCAGGACGACGAACTTGTCCGCAAGGATCGTTCGTCCCGCGACGTCGATTTCGACGAAATCTTCGGCCTTTTTGTCGAGCGCGGCCGTCCGCACCATCTCAAGAATCTCCGCCAGTGGATACCTCCCAGGTCTTCATCGCCGCCGCGGTCTGCGGCGCGATAGGCAGTTGCCTCCCCTTAAGATACTTCAGGGATGAGGCAATCGTTGCATGCATAGCAGCCGGTAAATCTCGCACCGCCAACCGCGACAGTTCCGGCCGCTCGGGAAAGTCGCGCCCGGGCTCCAGGGAATCGGCCAAGTAGACGACGCAGTCGAGCGGCGACATGGTCCCGTCGCCAAGTGTGTGCTTTGCGATGGCCGATAGAATCTCGGCGTCGTTCACGCCGAATTCCTCACGCGCAAGAGCCGCAGAAAGCGGTGCGTGGAGAACGACCGGATGCTCCCGCTCGAAGTCGCCGAACGAGATCCGGCGCCGCTCGCATTCGCGAACGAGCCGTTCGGCCGAGTAGAGTCTTGCGAGATCGTGCAGCATACCGGCCAGGCGAGCTTTCCGCGCGTCGGCGCCATGCGCGCGCGCCAGATTCTCGGCCATGCGCGCGACGCGGACGCAATGCTCGTACCGGTGAGCTTGACCCAGATGTTCTCTAACGCGGCGGGCGATTTGCGTAAACGTCAACCTTGGCCGTTACGTGTCCAGCGAAGCTCGGAGCGCGCGAATCCGGTTTTTGTAGATTTCGCTCTTCAGGTTTCCGGCCCACATGACCAGCGCGTTCTCGTTGTTGTCGCTGTAGTACCCTTTGCGCGTCGAGACCGTCGTGAATCCGTATTTCTTGTATAACGTCTGCGCGGCGGCGTTGCTTTCACGCACTTCTAGCGTCATCCATGAGGCTCCGCGCGTCATGGCCTGGTCCAGCAGATGCAGCAGAAGCATCTCACCGAAACGGCGTCCGCGAAACGGCGGCGCAACGGCGATGGTCGTGATGTGCGAGTCTTCTAGAATGACCCAGATCCCGCCGTATCCGACGATTGTGTCGCCGCGTCGCGCCACGTAATAATGCGCGAGCTTGTTCTCGTGCAGTTCCTGATAAAACGCGTTCGCCGGCCACGTCGTAGAGAACGACTGCTGTTCGATCCGCAGAACGTCCTTTACGTCGCCGTCGCTCATCGGCTCGATTCGAAACGGTCCGGAGCCATCGTACGAGGCCGGCCTTGGTTCGAGTTTCATTTGGAAACCCGTTTCCGCACGGCACATCCACACGGTCTCATTTGGGAAATTCCCCGTGGGCGCCGGGGAGATTTGGAACCTTTGCGGGAGGCAGTTCGCCGTAGTCGGCGCGGACTTCGTGAAAGCTGCGGACAGGCTCACGCCGGCCGGCTGCGACGGCGACGGCCAGCGCTGAGGGAAGAATCGACCGTTCCAGAGGCGTCACCGTCCATCCGCGTTCGGCGAGGCCCGCAAGCACGTCCTGTGTATTGCCCATGACGGCCAGGCCGCCGTCCCCCGCTCCGAGGCGATTAAGGACGTCGGCAACGTACCCGGAATCGCGCCGGTACGCGCCGCCCGACCTCAGCCGGACGGAGACCACGCCCACGCGGCCCCGAACGACGGTGAGCAGCGGCGAAGGCAGCGACTGCGTTCCCGCCTCGATCGCATCGAAGGAGTTCACGCCGGTCAAGGGGACGCGCCAGCCTTGTGCGAGCGACTTGGCGTAGCTGATAGCGATGCGGACGCCCGTGAAAGACCCCGGCCCGATGCCCACGGCGAGGCGGCCGACGTCGTCGCCGCGCACACCGGCCTCCTCCAAAATTTGCGCTACCGCTCCCAGACCTCGCTCCAGCGCCACGCTCGCGGGCAAATCGATGGTCGCGAGCGGTTCTTCATTGCAAGCGATTGCCGCGGAAAACGACCCCAGGCCGCCGTCGATCGCGAGGACGATCACCGGCGCACCCTCACGCGCCGCGGCTCCTCGCCTTTGCCTTCGATCTCGACTTCGTAACGGACCGGCGGCAGCAATTCCGGCGCATTTTTCCACCACTCGACAAGCACGATGGAGCGTCCGTCGAAAGCCTCTTCCAAGCCCAGCTCGTCCGCTTCGCCGGGACGTTCGACGCGGTAGAGATCCAAATGGTCCACCGGAGGATCGCCGCCATAGCGGTGCCAGAACGTGAACGTCGGGCTGGTTACGGGATCGCTGCCCATTCGCGCGAGCACGACAGCTTTCACGAATGTAGTCTTTCCCGCGCCGAGCGGACCAGAGAGTCCGACAACGTCGCCTGCACGCAATTCGCGCGCGAATTGCGCTGCAAACTCGCGAAACTCTTCCTCGGTATAAAATGTTCGATCCATGGAAACGGCGAAGCAATGCTCCCGTGGTAATAGGTCAGTCGCCGATGTTCTTGCGATTGGGGCGTCTCTCCTGACGAACCATATACAGGAGATCGTCAAGCAGGCCGAGGCCTACCTCGAAGAACTTCGCGCCGCGGCGGCGGCCGTCCAAGAACGAATCCGGGCCGGAATGCTCCGCTTGCAGCCGCAAGAGGACGAGCCTATGCCTGATTCACAATCGGAGGCGCCGGCGCGCGAGTTGGATCCAATTTTCGCCACGCGCGAATTCGAGGTTCCGCCGGATTCGGTACCGCACTCCGAACCGGGCCGGAGCTCCGCGGGGTTAGTTAGTTTCGATGACGAGGACGATGTCTAAATTTTCAAATAGTCGATTCAACGCTCGTCGCGCGCCGAAGGCAATCTCGCCTTTTGGCACTCCAACGTCCGTAATCGGGCCGAAGGCAATCTCGCCTTTTGGCACTCAAACGAACGTAAAGGGGCCGAAGGCAATCTCGCCTTTTGCCACTCAAACGAACGTAAAGGGGCCGAAGGCCGGGGGCCCCATGCGCTTTGCGTATGCGCGTGTGGAGCACGAACCGCGGATACTGTTAATGACCATGTCTGAATTTTCAAATAGTCGATTCAACGCTCGTCGCGCGCCGAAGGCAATCTCGCCTTTTGCCTCTCCAACGTCCGTAATAGGGCCGAAGGTCTTTCAAAAACGCCTGTTAATGACGATGTCTAAATTTTCAAATAGTCGATTCAACGCTCTTCGCGCGCCGAAGGCAACCTCGCCTTTTTGGCACTCAAACGTCCGTAATCGGGCCGAAGGCAATCTCGCCTTTTGGCACTCAAACGAACGTAAAGGGGCCGAAGGCCGGGGGCCCCATGCGCTTTGCGTATGGGGGGCGTGGAGCGCGAAGCGCGGATACGCCTGTTAAATGAACAACGACATCATTTCGCAGATCAATGTTGAAGACGAAATGCGGGAGAGTTATCTCTCCTATGCGATGTCGGTTATTGCCTCGCGCGCACTTCCGGACGTGCGCGACGGACTGAAACCGGTTCAGCGGCGCATTCTCTTCGCCATGCGCGAAATGGGCATGGATCCCGGTAAACAGCATCGCAAGTGCGCCGGTATCATCGGCGAGGTGCTGAAGTCGTTCCATCCGCACGGGGACTCGTCGGTATACGACGCGCTCGTGCGCATGGCGCAGGATTTCACGCTGCGCTATCCGCTCGTCGACGGCCACGGCAACTTCGGCTCGATCGATCCGGATCCGCCCGCAGCCTACCGGTACACGGAAGCGCGACTGGCGCGTCCTTCCACTGAAGTTCTTAGCGACATCGACAAAGAGACGGTGCCGTTCGTTCCTAACTTCGACAATCAGGGAACCGAGCCGCGCGTTCTGCCGGGCAAACTGCCGCAGCTCCTGCTCAACGGATCGAGCGGCATCGCCGTCGGCATGGCGACGAACATTCCGCCGCATAATCTGAACGAGATTGCCGACGCAATTGCGGCAATCATCGACGATCCTTCGGTTACCGACGACACGCTGGCTGAAATCGTTACCGGTCCCGATTTCCCCACCGGCGGGATCATCATGGGCCAAGAAGCGATCAAAGAAGCGTACCGCACGGGCCGCGGCTCCATTTCAATTCGCGGCAAGGCCGAGATCGAAGAAGAGCGCGGGAAGCACCGGATCGTCATCACCGAGATTCCGTATCAGGTGTACAAGAACCGGATCGTCGAAGCGATCGCGGAGGCGCACGCCGAGAAGCGTATTCAGGGAATAGCCCGCCTCGACGACATGAGCAATCGCAAGGGCATGCGCGTCATCGTCGAGCTGCAGAAGTCGGCAACGCCCAAAGTGGTGCTCAATCAGCTTTACAAGCACACGCCGCTGCAGTCCAGCTTTGGGTTCAACATGCTCGCGCTCGTCCCGGTGGGGGAACCGCGTCCGGATGGAACCGTTGCGATCGAACCCCAGGTGCTTTCGCTCAAGCAGCTGCTCGAGCATTACATCACGCACCGCAAAGACGTCGTCACGCAAGCGGACGCAGTACGACCTCCGCAAGGCCGAAGAACGCGCGCATATCCTGGAAGGCTACCGGATCGCGCTCGACAACATTGACGAAGTCATCGAGATCATTCGCGCCAGTCAGACGACGGACGAAGCCAAGCAGCGCCTGAGCAATCGGTTCCAACTCACTGAGATACAAGCGACTACGATCGTCGACATGCGTCTGCGCACGCTGACCGGCTTGGAACGGCAGAAGATCGAGGACGAGTACGCGGAACTGATCAAGACCATCGCCGAACTGCAGGATATTTTGAGAAGCCCGCGCCGCATTGCCGGCATCGTGAAGACCGAAATCCTCGAGGTCAAAAAGAAGTTCGGCGACGACCGGCGCACGGTGATCGTGCCGGCCGAAGACGAGTTTTCGGCCGAAGCGCTCATTCCGAATACGGACGTCGTCGTTACTTCAACCGTCGGCGGGTACATCAAGCGCGTTTCGGTCGACACGTTCAAGACGCAGAACCGCGGCGGCCGCGGCGTCATCGGCATTTCCAACCTCAAGCGCGAAGACGTCGTGCGTAACTTCTTCATTACGAAGACGCACGATCACGTGCTGTTCTTCACGAACAAGGGACGCGCGTACCGTTTGCGCGGCTTTGAAATTCCCGATACGACCCGTCAGGCGCGCGGAACGGCGCTGGTAAACCTGCTGACGCTGCCGCCCGGCGAATACGTTACGGCGGTCTTCCCCGTGCGGAACTTCGGCGGCGAGCGCTACATGGTGATGGTTACCAAGAACGGCGTCATCAAGAAAACCAAGCTCGAGGAGTTCTCGAACGTGCGCCGCAACGGATTGAATTCGATCGGCTTGGACGAAGCGGACGAACTGCTCGCGGTCGATCTCTCGGACGGCACTCGAGACATCATCCTTGCAACCGTCAACGGAATGGCAGTGCATTTCAACGAGAAAGACGTTCGCCCCATGGGCCGCAACGCGCGCGGCGTGAAAGCGATGACGCTCGATCGGGGCGACACGATCGTCGCAATGGACGTGCTCGAAGACAATCGCCGCGAGGTGCTCCTGGTAACGACCAAAGCATTCGGCAAGCGTACGCCCATCGCCGAGTACCGGCATACGTCTCGCGGCGGAAAAGGCGTCAAGGCGTTTGCCAAGGAGCGGGAGGACATCGGAAAAGTCGTCGATCAGATCCTGGTGGCTCCGGAGGACGAAATCTTGCTGATGACGTCGTCTAATCAGGTCATCCGTCTGCGCGTCTCCGACATTCGGAAGGCCGGACGCTCTACCAAGGGCGTCCGTCTGCAGCGGCTGGGCGAAGGCGACGAAGTGATTGCGATCACCAACCTGGGCAAACAATCCAAGCAGATAACCGAGATCACCGGCGAGCCGGCCGACCTCCCGGCGTAGAGGTTAGCCGGACTCGCAACCGGCCCGGGTAACCCCGAGTTAATAGACGCAGAAGGAGAGTAATCCGTCAGATGAGTGCATTGGCCGACGTTTCGCAAAACAATTTTCAGAGTGAGGTCATCGGTTCCAACGAGCCGGTGCTGGTCGATTTTTGGGCTCCCTGGTGCGGTCCGTGCAAAATGCTGGCGCCCGTCGTCGAAAAGGTTGCCTCCGCTCACGCCGGACGCGCGAAGTTCGTGAAGCTCAATACGGACGACAATCCGAGCCTCGCGGGAGAGTATCAAGTCTCCGGCATCCCGTGCCTGATCCTGTTCAAAGGCGGCAAGCCCGTCGATCGCATCGTGGGGTACGTTTCCGAACAGACGATCAATTCGATGCTGAGCAAGCACGTAGCGTAACAGGTCAATGAGCGCAATGCGCGGTTTGCCCGCCGTGCATCGCCTGTTGTCGGACCCGCGGCTCGCGGGTTTCGAGGATTTGTTCGGAAGAGAGCGCGTGAAACGAGCCGTCAACGAAGTCCTCGACCGCGCTCGCCGAACGGCAAACGGCAATACACCGAATTACGATCTTTTGATAGCGGCGGTCGCCGGCAAATTGGACGACGAACGTTTCAGCGCGCTTCTGCCGGTCATCAACGCGACCGGCATTCTTCTGCATACGAACCTGGGCCGCGCGCCCCTTGCAAGCACCGCGTTGGATGCGGTTGCGAGCATTGGGCGCGGATATTCCAATCTCGAATACGATCTTACAGCCGGCGAGCGCGGCACGCGTTACTCGCGCGTTACGTCGTTGCTGCATGCGGTTACCGGTGCTCAGGATGTCCTCGTCGTGAACAACTGTGCGGCGGCAGTGCTCTTGATTTTGGACACATTCGCAAAAGGGCGCCAGGTCGTCGTCGCCCGCAGTCAGCTGGTGGAGATCGGCGGAGGCTTTCGGATCCCGGACGTCTTAGCGCGCAGCGGTGCGCACCTCGTTGAAGTAGGAGCGACGAACAAGGTCTATCTCTCGGACTTTGAACGAGCGTTGACGGCTCAAACGGCCCTCCTACTGCGAATCCATCCATCAAACTTTCAGATAAGCGGGTTCACCGCCGAAGTAAGCGGCGCCGAGCTTTCGCGTTTGGGACGGCGCGCGGGAATTCCGGTGGTCGAAGACTTGGGCAGCGGCGCCCTCGTCGATCTTGCGTCTTGCGGCTTGCCTCACGAGCGCACGGTCCGCGACGCCGTTGAAGACGGCATAGATCTGATCGCGTTCTCCGGCGACAAAGTGCTGGGCGGACCGCAAGCGGGGATCATCGCAGGCCGAAGCGCGCTCGTCGCGCGGCTGCGCACGAATCCGCTTTTGCGCGCCTTGCGCGTCGACAAGATGACGCTGGCCGCACTTGGAGAGACGCTCCGCCTGCACGCGTCGCCCGAGCTGCGTAAGCAGATTCCGTTCTTTGCGATGCTCGAAGCGACGCTCGACGATCTGCGCGAACGCGGCCGCCGCTACACCGGCGGAATAGCCGGGTGCGGCCATCGTCGAAAGCATCGCCTATGCCGGCGGCGGCACGCTCCCGCAGTCCGAGGTGCCGTCGGTCGCCATTGCTCTGGAACCCGTAAGCGGCGCAACGGCGTTTGCTGCCGCGCTACGCCGTCGAGCGCTGCCGATCGTGGCGCGCGTCGAGCGAGATCGCGTATTGCTCGACCTTCGGACGATATTGCCGCACCAGGACGAAGACGTCATCCGCGCACTCGTCACCATGATGCGTTGATGCACATCATCGGAACGGCCGGCCACGTCGATCACGGGAAATCGTCGCTCGTCAATGCGCTCACGGGTACGAATCCGGATCGCTGGCTGGAGGAGCAACTTCGAGGGATGACGCTGGATTTGGGTTTTGCGCATTTGCGTTTTCCCGACGGCGTAGAAGCGGGTATCGTCGACGTCCCGGGTCACGAGCGCTTTCTGCATAACATGCTGGCGGGAGCGGCGGGAATGCAGACTTTTGCTTCTCGTCATCGCGGCAACGGAAGGCGTCATGCCGCAGACGATCGAGCATCTGCAGATTCTGCAGTATCTGAACGTGCGCGAAACGATCGTCGTGCTTACGAAGATGGATCTCATTCCGCCGGAACAAGCCGGAGCCGTCTGCAAAAACGTGTATGAGGAACTGAAGGAAACGATGGCGGCGAATGCGCCGATCTTCGCCGTCTCCACGCTGACGGGACAAAATCTCGACGCGCTGCGCGAAGGGATTCACGAAACCCTCGCGCGGCTGCCGCAGTGCAATCCGTCGGCTCCGGCATATCTCCCCATCGACCGCGTCTTTGCGTTACCTGGACACGGCACAATCGTTACCGGAACGCTGATGCAGGGCCGGATTGCAATCGGCGATACTCTTGCGCTGCAGCCCTCCGGAAAACGCGTTCGCGTGCGAAGCTTGCAGAGTTTCGGCGAAAAACGCGACTTCGTCGAAGGCGGAGCCCGTGCCGCAGTCAACATTCCGTCGGTCGCCGTTCACGACATCGCGCGGGGCGAAATGCTTGTTGCGCCGCAGTTCGAAGCGTCCGATTCGTTTCTCGTCGAGTTTACGCCGCTGGAGGCGGCTCTCGCGATTCTTCGGCGGCGCAACGCCGTTCGCGCGTATATCGGATCTGCCGAGATCCTCGGAACTCTCGTCTTCGAAGAGATTCCGCGCGACCTTCAAACGGTACGCGCCGAGCTGTTTTTGCGTAAGGCCACTGTCGCGTACCCTGGAACGGCTTACGTACTGCGACGGCTGTCGCCTAAGGATTTACTGGGCGGCGGAACGATCGCGCGGAGCGCTGGGATCGTCGAATCCGTGCAAGATGCGCCGACGGCGCCCGAGTCATCGGTTTTGGCCGCGCTCGCGCAGGCCGGTTTAGCCGCGCCGACTGCCGGCGAGATCGCGCGCAGTACCAATCTTCGCGAAGACGGAGTGGAAGAAGCGCTCGAAGCGCTCGTGCAGCGCGGCGAAGTCCTGCGCATTGCAAAACCGACTGCATACGTGCACGAAAGCGCCGCCGCGCGAGTTTTTTTCGAGGATTGAGGAAGCGCTGCGGCAGCAGCATGAATTGGAACCCTGGGCAATGGGCGCCACCTCGCTGCGTCTTGCCAGATCGCTCTCTGTCGGACGAGTCGATGCTCGTCCGGATATTGGACGCTTTCGTAGACCAGGGCAAAGTTGCGCGCCGCGCGGGCTACTTTGCGCTCGTAGGCTTCACGCCGAAACTCAGCAGCGAACAGCAAGCATTTTTCGACGAAGAACTGCGCACCGGCGCCGCCGCTCCGTTCGCGCCGGTACCGCTCGCGCAAGTCGTCAGCGCCGTGAAGCACTCCCGTATTGACGGAATCGGCAAGGCTTTCGATACGCTGCTTGCCAAAGGTGCATTAGTGAAGGTAAACGACGACCTTTACCTGGGTGCTCAAATAGCGCAGATACACGGCCGGATCGAGCAGTTTTTGCGGCTCAACGACCGGATGACCATGGCGCAGTTTCGCGACCTCATCGGAACCTCGCGCAAATATGCCGTCCCCTTGCTCGAGTGGTTCGACGCCCGCGGCATTACCGTTCGGAGCGGCGATTACCGAATGCTGCGAGCCAAGAAATCCGCGTGATCGACGTACGCGCACTGCCCAAGGCGGAGCTGCACGTGCATCTGGAAGGGACCCTGGAACCGGAGCTCGCTCTTGCCTTGGGGCAACGGAACGGTGTGCGGCTTTCGTTCGAAGATCCGGCAGGGGCGCGGGCGTTTTACAATTTTAAAGATCGCGCCGCGTTTGCGAATCTGTATCACGAAACGCAAAGCGTTCTGCGAACCGAGCGAGATTTTGAAGAACTGGCAAAAGCATACCTGCGGCGCGCGCAGGGCCAGAACGTGCGTCACTCCGAGGTATTCTTCGATCCGCAGAGCCATCTGGAGCGCGGCGTGCCGTTCGACGTCGTTATCGACGGATTGTGGTCCGCCTTCTCGCGCAGCGAAATCGATTTCAACATCAGCACCGCACTCATCATGTGCTTTATGCGCGATCGTTCGCAGCGCGGCGCGCTGCAGACGCTTTCGCTCGCGCTTCCATACCAAGACCGCATCATCGGCGTTGGTTTAGACTCCGGCGAAGAAGGCAACCCGCCCGCCGCATTCGTTACCGTTTTCGAACAAGCGCGGGCACATGGCTTTTTAGCGGTGGCGCATGCCGGCGAAGTGGGGCCGCCTGCGTACATTTGGCAAGCTCTTGACGATTTGCGTGCCGTGCGGATCGATCATGGAATTCGCGCTCTCGAAGATGCCGAGCTGACCAATCGACTCGTGCGTACGCGCATGCCGCTGACTGTCTGTCCGCTCTCGAACGTGCGGATGGGCGCGGTCGCCAGCCTGGCGCATCATCCGCTCAAACGCATGCTGGGCGCCGGACTGATGGTCAGCGTAAACTCCGGCGATCCGGCGTACTTCGGCGGTTACGCCGCCGAGAATTACGAGGCTGCCGCATCGGCGCTGCGACTCTCCGACGACGATCTACTGACCCTTGCGCGCAACTCTTTTGCGTCCGCTTTCTTGGACGACGGCACGCGCTGGAAATATTACGAAGAGATCGCGGCGGTATCCAAACGCGAGCAAAGCGCTTAGTGCCGCAGCGTTAGAACGCCGATGACTACCTCGATCACGATCAGCACGATGACGATGATTTCGAGAAACTGTTCGCGCCCTCCGCGCGCCTGATCGTTCAGAAAGCGGTAGATCTCCCCGACGCTGCCGATCTTGCGATCGATCTGACGCTCCCAGTCTTCCAGCGCGAGCCGCTTTGCCGCTGCGCGATAGATGCGCGCGTAGTAAGCGTCTCCGATAATCTTCAGCGCGTTGCTCGAACGATCGATGCAGCTCCAGCACGTCGACGATCATGTACCGCAGACTTCCCGCTTGTTCGGCTGCGCGACGGCCCAAGGGCGAGCGAATGGGGCGGCCGGGCTGCATCGCATAGATGTCGTCCAGTTCGCGGTCGAGCAGCGCGTCATAGGTTCGCAGTTCGACGAGCTGAGAGTTGGCAAATTCCAAAATGTCGCCTATCGCTTCGGCGCTCTCGCGGCGATCGTAGATGAACGCGGCGTCCCACTGTACGATCGTCAGATCGTCGACGAAGTAGACGAAGCGCTCGCGCAGGGCGGTCGCGAGGTATGAGCGCGAGAGATTGCCGCTTTCGCCTAGGATCAGCGACCCGAGATCGTTTTCGTATTCCGTTTCGAGGGCGCTGCCCGCGATGGACGGATTGAAGTGCTCGACTTCGATGATGAAATAGTCTTCCATCAGCGGCTCGTGCGGGTCGTCGAGCGCGTGCGCGATGTCCCGGCGAACCTCCTCGAGCGTCCGGTTGGCCGCTTGCGGAAGGTCGCCGGTATTACGCACCGTGTTCGCAAACTCCATGAACTCATGCCAGCCGCCGGAGAACGGCAGCGAGAGCCGCACGGAGACGACGCCGTAGTCGAAGACTTTGATCCGCCGCTCCACCTTGCGGCCGCCCACCGTCTCCTCCGAAAGCCGCGCGACGAGCGGCGGTACCGGGAATTCCAGATATGCCGGTGACGTATGGGGCCGCAGCCGCAGATGGGCCGGAGCGAGGCCCTCTCCGCCCACGCTGCGAAGCGCGCGCAAATCGATCGTGTCCGCAATGTCGTACAGGTAAAAAGCGCGAAGCGCGCCGGCTGCGACTTCCACGGCTTGGCTGGGTACGGTAAAGGCTGCAGCGAGCCTTTGAACGACGAAACCGAAAGGGCCCTCCTGCTGTCCTAGAATAGTGAAAATATGAACGCAGACCGCATGACGGAGCGCGTACAAGACGCGCTCAACGCCGCTTATACGCGTGCGCTCAACGAACACAACACTCAGACTACGCCCGAGCACCTTTTGGCGGCGCTGTTGGATCAGGACCGCGGCATCGCGCCGGACATCGTGAAAGCGTCCGGCGTCGATCCCAAAGTGCTCGGCCAACGCGTCGAACAAGCTATTTCGCGCCTTCCGCGGCTTACCGGCTCGAACGCCGATCAGGCGACGGTTACCGTTTCGCCGGAATTGACGCGCCTATTTTCGCAAGCGGAGACGGAAGCCAAGCAACTTCAAGACGATTACATTTCCGTCGAACATCTGCTGCTGGCAATGGCGCAGGGCAGCGGCACCGTCGGCCGCATCTTTCGCGAGTCGAGCGTCAATCACGACAACTTGCTGCGGGCGCTGCGTGAAGTGCGCGGAAACCAGCGGGTCACGACGCAGAACCCGGAAGGCACGTACAAGAGTCTGGAACGGTACGGCCGCGATCTGACGCTGGAAGCCGAGCGCGGCAAACTGGATCCGGTAATCGGCCGCGACGACGAGATTCGCCGCGTCATTCAAGTTTTGTCCCGGCGCACGAAGAACAATCCGGTACTGATAGGCGATCCCGGCGTCGGCAAAACTGCCATCGTCGAGGGACTAGCGCAGCGCATCGTGCGCGGTGACGTGCCCGAAGGAATCAAAGACAAGCGGATCGTCTCGCTCGATATGGGAGCGCTCATCGCCGGAGCCAAATATCGCGGCGAATTCGAAGAGCGCCTCAAAGCGGTGCTCAAAGACGTGCAGAACTCCGAAGGGCAGATCATTCTCTTCGTGGACGAGTTGCACACGGTCGTGGGCGCCGGCAAGACGGAAGGCTCTATGGACGCCGGCAATCTGCTCAAGCCGATGCTGGCTCGGGGCGAACTCCACATGATCGGTGCGACGACGCTGGACGAGTACCGCAAATACATCGAAAAAGACGCTGCCCTCGAACGCCGCTTTCAGCCGGTCTTCGTCGATCAGCCCAGCGTCGAAGATACGATCTCGATCCTGCGCGGCTTGAAAGAAAAGTACGAAGCGCATCACGGCGTGCGCATCAAGGATTCCGCGCTCGTGGCGGCAGCGGTGCTCTCCAACCGCTACATCAGCGATCGCTTCTTGCCCGACAAGGCCATCGATCTTGTCGACGAAGCCGGCGCGAAGCTGCGCACCGAGATCGACTCGATGCCGCAGGAACTCGACGAACTGACGCGTCGGGTCATGCAGCTCGAGATCGAACGGGAAGCGCTGCGCAAGGAAAGCGATCCCGCCAGCAAGCAGCGTCTGGAGCAGCTCGAACGCGAACTCGCCGATCTGCGTGAAGATCAAACGCAGCTGCAGTCGCGCTGGCAAGCTGAGAAGGCCGCAGCGGTCAAATTGCGCGAGTTCCGCGAGCAAATCGAAGAAACGAAAGTACAGATCGAACAGGCCGAACGCCAGTACGATCTGAATCGCGTTGCGGAGCTGCGCTACGGCAAGCTCGCGCAACTCGAAAGGCAGCTGCGCGATGAAGAGGAGCGCTTGGCGTCACGCGACGGCCAAACGCGGCTCTCGAAAGAGGAAGTCGACGAGGAAGACATCGCCGAGGTGATCAGCCGCTGGACCGGGATTCCGATAACGAAGCTGCTGGAAGGCGAAGTGCAGAAGCTGCTGCATCTCGACGAAGAGTTGCATCAGCGCGTCATCGGGCAGGACGAAGCCGTCGACGCCGTTGCTGAGGCCGTCGTGCGTTCGCGGTCGGGCCTGGCGGATCCAAACCGCCCGATCGGCTCGTTCATCTTTTTGGGACCGACCGGCGTAGGAAAGACGGAGCTCGCGCGCGCGCTTGCGCAGTTTCTGTTCGACGACGAGCGGGCGCTCATCCGGATCGATATGTCCGAGTATCAGGAAAAGCACACCGTTGCGCGACTGCTCGGCGCGCCTCCGGGATATGTCGGGTTCGAAGAAGGCGGCCAGCTCACCGAAGCGGTGCGGCGCCGTCCTTACAGCGTGATACTCTTCGACGAGATCGAGAAGGCGCATCCGGACGTGTTCAACGTCTTTCTGCAGATTCTGGACGACGGACGTTTGACCGACGGTCAAGGCCGGACGGTGGATTTCCGCAATACCATCGTCGTTATGACCTCGAATATCGGCAGTCACCGCATTCTCGACTACCGCGGCAGCTTCAGCGGTGCAGAATACGCCGTTATGCGCGCGACCGTGCTCGACGAATTACGACAACACTTCCGGCCGGAATTCCTGAACCGCGTCGACGAGATCATCGTTTTCCACGCCCTGACGGAAGACCAGCTGGCCGAGATTGTCGAGATTCAGCTGCAGCGTTTGCGCAGCCGCCTTGCGCAGCGGCGCATCGAACTCGAGCTTACGGATGCCGCAAAGCGGCACTTGGTCAAGGCCGGTTACGATCCCGTCTACGGCGCCCGTCCGCTCAAGCGCGCAATTCAGAAAGAAATCGAGACGCCGCTGGGGCGGAAGATTCTCGCCGGCGAGGTGCGGGACGGTCAGCACGTCGGCGTCGACTACGACGAAATCCGCGGCGAACTCACGTTCACCTCACAACCATCGGGCGAACCCGTCTTAGTCTAGCAGGCACCATGGTAGGCGGCGACTGCGCCGAGATCGTGCGAGCCGGAGGAGTAAACCGTGATTCACCAGATTGCGCCGGTGTTCTTTACGAGGAACATTGCGGCTACCGCAGCGTGGGCAACATGCCGTGGAACTCGCGCAATTCGTGGTGAAGGACTGTGACGGCCGTCTGCTACTGTTCGGCTCCAACCCGTAGTTCCGGCGCACCCTCGCCGGGATAATTGAAGAAGAGCTGGTTGCCGTCCGGATCGTCGACGACCAGCACTCGGTAGCCCCAGGATCCATCCTTGACGGGAACGCCTTTGGCATCGAATTCCGAGCGCAGCGCATCTACTGCGGCGGCGGCCGCTTCGCGCGTCGCCGGCTCGACGTTCAGTGAAATGAACATGAGCCCATTGCCAATCTTCTCCGGCCACGTGTCGGCCAGAATAAGCGCGCAACCTTGCCGATCGACTTGCGCGACATGCGGTTTGCCCTCGTCGTCGTAGCGCCATGGGCTCGTGAAACCGAGTCGATTAACGTAAAAGCCGAGCGAAGCCTCAACGTCGCTCACGTGCAGGACGGCACGCGCGAACCAATCAACGGACATAGCGTTCCTTTCGCCGGGCGGCCGGCGTCCACCGTCACCCACTGAAACATTCCGGATTTCTTCCCAGTAGTACGGGACAGTCAAGGCAGCAAAAAGCAAGAGGTACGAATCATGCAAGGCCTGACAGTCTTTCCCAGTCTAGTTGACGCATTGAGCGCCGGATACCACGTCTACGATCGCACGCCCCGCGGCTACCTTATGAGGACCCGCACGGCCGCTGGTTGGGCACTTGCACTCGTGGAGCCGCGCCTACCGTAAAGAGAGTATCATGCTCGTAGAATCCTCGAAGAGCAAATCCGAAACGCCCGCGGCGACGACCCGCGTACGCCTGCCCGTCCAAATGGAAAGCCGCATATTCGGCGGCTGGGGAATCCGCTTCTAAAAAGACTACGCTTTACTCAGAACGCGTTTGCGCGCACGTATGCGATCGGTTTCATTGAGCAGCCGCTTGCGCAAACGAATCGACTTCGGCGTCACCTCGACGAGTTCGTCGTCCTCGATGAATTCGATGGCGCGCTCCAACGAAAGATCCTCCGGCGGCGCCAACTTCACGTTCTCATCCGATCCGGCCGCTCGCATGTTCGTGAGTTTCTTTTCCCGCACCACATTGAGCGCCACGTCCTTGTCGTCGTTAGCACGGCCGACGATCATCCCCTCATAAACGTCGAGGCCCGGCGCAACGAAGTAACGCCCGCGCTGCTCGAGCCCCATCAGCGCATAGCCCGTCGTGCGGCCGGTGTCGCTGGCGACGAGCGCGCCGACGTTCCGTCCAGGGAGCTCTCCTTGCCATTCCTGATGATCGTAATACGTGTGAGACATTACTGCCGTGCCGCGCGTGAGCGTGAGAAGCTCGCCGCGCAGCCCGAAGATCGCGCGGGTCGGCATGGTATATTCCAAGCGTCGCGATTCGGCCACGTTGATCATGTTCGACATGATCGCTTTACGGCGTCCGAGCGCTTCGATGACCGGCCCCTCGTACTCTGAGGGCACGTCCACCACCACGTACTCGACGGGTTCCCACTTCTTGCCGTCGCGTTCCGTAACGATCACTTGCGGCTTGGAAACCTGCAGCTCGTAGCCTTCGCGCCGCATCGTCTCGATCAAAATGGAGAGATGAAGTTCGCCGCGGCCTCGCACTTCGAACGTGTCGGCGGAATCGGTGTCGGCGACGCGCAGGGCGACGTTCGACTCGAGCTCGGCCATCAAACGTCCTCGAATCTGGCGCGACGTCAAATACTTGCCTTCTTTTCCGGCGAACGGCGAATTGTTGACGCTGAAGAACATCGAAACGGTGGGCTCGTCGACTGCGATGGCGTGTACGCCTTCCGGCGCGTTGACGTCGGCAATCGTGTCACCGATGTTCAGACCTTCGATTCCTGAAACGCAGACGATGTCGCCGGCGGTGGCCTCCTCCACTTCGACGCGTTCCAGGCCTTGGAACGTGAGCAATTTGGTCAGGCGCAATCCCGTCTCTACGCCGCCGTCGCGCGCGACTTTGGCGATGGGCGCATTCATGCGCGCGCTGCCGCGAAAGACCCGGCCGATACCGATGCGTCCGACGTATTTGTTGTGATCGATGGCCGATATCAGCATCTGAAAGCCGCCGTCTTCAGCCGGCGCTTCCGGAACGTGATCGCAGATCACCTTGAAAAGGGGCTCGAGATCCTGCGCTAGGATCCTCGAGCGTGCGTTTGGCGATGCCGAGTTTTCCGTTGGTGAATACCGTCGGGAAATCGGCTTGCTCGTCGTTGGCGCCGAGCTCGATGAAGAGGTCGAAGACTTCGTTCACGACTTCGGTCGGCCGTGCATCTTTGCGGTCGATTTTATTGACGACGACGATGGCCTTGAGATCGAGTTCGAGCGCTTTACGAAGCACGAAGCGCGTCTGCGGCATGACGCCCTCGGCTGCGTCCACGAGCAGCAGCACGCCCTGGACCATCTGCAGTACCCGTTCTACCTCGCCGCCGAAGTCGGCGTGTCCGGGCGTGTCGACGATGTTGAACTTGACGTCCCCATGCCGGATGGCCGTGTTTTTGGCCAGAATGGTGATGCCGCGTTCGCGTTCGAGAGGATTTGAGTCCATCACGCGCGTTTCCACGTGCTGGCCCTCGCGAAAGACGCCGCTCTGGCGGAGCATGGCGTCCACCAGGGTCGTTTTGCCATGGTCGACGTGGGCGATGATGGCGACGTTGCGGATGCCGGGACGGGTTTTCACGTTTGAACTCTTACCATAGAACGCGCCTAATACGCTACCTTTTTACTCGGCCGCGCGAGGGAGCGAAAACCAGAAAGACGTTACCTTGTTCGGCTCGCTTTCGTAGCCGATGGCGCCGCCCATCATCGCTACCAGTTCCTGGCAGATGTACAGGCCCAGGCCGATCGAGGCGTCGCTGCTCTCGCTCGAGACACGGCCGAAACGCGTGAAAATCCTCTCCCGCTCGGCCTCGCGAACGCCCGGTCCTTCGTTTCGGACGACGAAGCTGACGCTTTCGGATGAGGCTTTGATTTCGACGACGATGACGGAACCTTCGTACGAGTACTTCGCCGCGTTCGAAAGCATGTTCGTCAGAATCTGCACGACGCGCCCTTCATCGGCTTGAACCGGCGGCAGAGGCGCCAAATAGAGCGAGCGGAATTCGCGTTCCGGATGCTGGCTCTCCATCCGCGCCACCGACTCTTCGACCATCGCGACCGCATCGACGGGTTCCATGCGCAGCGTGAGTTTCCCGGCGTCCATGCGCGAGAGCAGCAGAAAGTCTTCGAAGATTGCGGAGAGCCGCGCGGTCGACGTGCTGAGCACTGCGAGCAGTTCCTTGCGGCGTTCCGGCGTGAGCGAGTCGAAGTGCGTCTCCAGCAGCACCGTAGAGCCGTGTATCGCCGCGAGCGGTGAACGCACCTCGTGCGAAACGATGCTGAAAAATTCGCTCTGCGCGCGGGACGTCGCTTCGAGCATCTCGCGGCGTTCGACTTCGACTTTGTGTCCGCGCGCGTTGCCCAGCGCCAGTCCGACGAGGTTGACGAACAACTGCATCTCGCGCAGCGTCTCCAGCGACGGAACTCGGCCGTCGAGCGGGCCGTCAACCGAGATGTAGCCGATCATCTCGCCGTCGCGATCCGCCAGAACCAGCGTTAGCGAGTCGTGCTCGTGCCACGCGTGCGAGCTCTCGCGCTGCTTTTCGAACTGCTTTTCGCCGACGTAGATATTGTATGCCCAGTGCTGTTCCCGCTCCGCCGGAATGTAGAAGCATCCGGGCATGACCTCGAACTCGGGAAGCAGCAGCTGCACCATCGCGGTTCGCGGAATGTGCTCGCCTAGGCGCTCTTTGATTTGCTCGGGCGCGAAGCCGATGATGACGCGGCGGTACATCTCTCCGCCGGGCTCCTCTGAGGCGACGATTGAGACGTATTTGAAGCGATACAGCTCGCTCAACCCGCGCGCAATCGAATCGAGCGCCAGCACGATGTCCTGGGCGTGAAGAATGTCTTGCGTGATCTCGAAAAGCCGCTGGAGTGTCTGGCCTTCGGGTGAACTCTGGGTGGTCGTCATCGGGACTTTTGAAGATTCCACGAGGGAGCGGGCTGAGCCTAGCGTAAGCTCACTTGCATGAGGACTCCGCTTCTCTACAACGAGGACTGCATCAGCGGCGCGGTCTCGCACCTGGCCGATGCAAGCGTCGACCTCATCGTCACCGATCCGCCCTACGGCATTGAAGGCGACCGCCTGCACCGTCATTACAACCGGGACGAGCGCTACGTCGTCGACGGCTATGTCGAGGTGGATCGGCGGCGGTACGCATCGTTCAGCCGTGCTTGGATTGCGCAGGCAGCGCGCGTTCTGCGTCCAGGGGGCCAAATGTACGTGGTCTCCGGCTACACGAATCTTGGTGCCGTGCTCGACGCGCTGCGCGCTGCCGAACTCAAAGAGATCAATCATATCGTTTGGAAGTACAACTTCGGCGTCTACACCAGCACGAAATTCGTTTCTTCGCACTATCACGTTTTGTATTACGCCAAACCGGGCGGAAAGCGAACCTTCAATCTTCAGGCACGGTACCCGCTGGACGCGACGGCCCAGGGCGGCGGTTCGCTGAACTACCGCGATCGCGAGGACGTCTGGATCATCAATCGGGAGTACAAGCCGGGCAAGACGAAAAACAAGAACGAGCTTCCCGAAGCGTTGCTGCAAAAGATGATCGCCTACAGCAGCAATGCCGGAGACCTCGTCTGCGATTTCTTCGCCGGCGGCGGATCGACGGGCGTCGTCGCGATCGGTATGAACCGGCGCTTCAGCGGCTTCGAGATATCCAAAAGCGCTTATCACACGGCACTGCGGCGCATGCAGAAAGCCGTTCCCGGATCGCTGATTGAAGCGATTCCCCGCCCCCATGTCGTCGTAAACCGCGGAAAGACGTGGAGTCCCGAGGAGTCGCAGCGCCTGCAGCGGCGGTATCGTGATCTTTCGTCAACGGGCGCAACGCAAGCGGCGATCGTCCAAACGCTGAGCGAAGAGTTTGCGCGCGGCGCCTGGGCGATCCGCAAGCGGCTCAAGCATCATTCACGATAACCGCCGGCGCCGCGTGAGGCAGTACGCGGCGCCGGAATCGCGAATTTAACCGCCGTAGTTCGGGCCCGCGGACGCGAGTGCCGCATTCAACTGTCCACGCGCCTGCCCTAAAGACTGGATTGCCCGCACGCGGTAGCCGTCGTAGTCGTGTGAGTCGAGGTTGAGCATTCCGATCGCGTGCTGCACCATGCCCCGCACGTATGCCAGGTTTGCGTTACTGCCGCCGCGGGTGCGCAGCATCGGCTCTGCGCTTGCGTTCGCGTTCGGCGGTGCAATCGCGGCGAAGCGAGGGTCGCCTTCATCGGCGTGCAGCCCGAGCAGAATGTCTTGACGCGCTTGCTGCATCGCCGTCATTGCGTCCACGCGGTGACCGTCGTAGTCGCGCTGATCGTTCTGCAGCTGATCTATCCCGCGTTCGATATACCAGCGCGCATACTGCATGTTGCGATCGCTGGCCGAATCGAGCGGATGCTGATTGAAGTACGCCAGCGCCGCGCGCAGTTGTCCGCGGGTCTGGTCCAGTTCCTCAATCGCCTTGACGCGGAAACCACCGTAATCGTGCTGATCTTGCTGCAGCATTCCAACAGCCTGCTGCAAGTAGCCGTCTACGGCCGCAATGTTCTGATTGCTGGCTCCCTGCGGACGCACCCACGACTGCATCGAGCGCGGCATGATGATGCCCGGGTCGGCGACCCGCTCGTGATTCTGATCGTATAAGAGCGCTGAAGTGAGGTCGGACTGGACGATCTGAAGATCGGCGACCGCAGCGGCGCGGTGACCGCCGTAATCGCGATCGTCCTGGTTGAGCATATTTATGGATTGAGCGAGGTAGCCGCGCGTTGCAGCGATGTTTTCATCGCTCCAGTTAGGATTTGCAAGCGCCGCGACCGGTGCGCCGAGTGCAGCGATGAGGCTTGCTGCGATAAGTGCATTTTTCATGTGCGTTCCTGCCTTTCGGCATTACGAGAAGTGCTTCGAAGGAGAAACGCAAGCGGGGCGCTCCGGCATCACGGCATGGGATTAGAAACCGGTGAAAGCTCGGCGTTACGGGTGATGCTGTACCTAGTTACGGCCAGTCCCCGTTTGCTGCCGCGGCGATTGCGCGCACTGCAGTAAGGCGCCCAAACGCCTCCCGGGCGCGCTCGTCCGCGACGGCATCGACCTGGGCTTGCACGTGCCCCTCGGCCTTGGCGAGAGCTTCGGCCGCCTTTGCGTCGTCACCGTACGCATGATAGACGCGTGCTGCTGCCCAAAAACAGTAATGCGGCCAAACGGTATTTTCGCCGGAAGCATCGGCGGACCGCATGATGTCATCGGCCGTTTGCTCCGCAGCCGCATTACCGGCCTTCAACTGTGCCAGCGCTAAATCGCCGAGTTCTTCGAACGTCGCCGGCCGTCCGAGCCGTTCGCGGATTGCAAGGGCATCGTTCATATGCGCAAGGGCCGCATCCAGCTCGCCGAGTTCGCGCTCGGCATTTCCCAGATTCGCGAGCGCGCCGGCTTCGATTACGGAGTTGCTAATCTCCCGGGCGGCTTGCAGCGCGTCCATGCCGATCTGCTTGGCTTCATCCGGCGCTTGCTGCAGCAGGCGCACCATGCTCAAGTTCGTCAGCGCCGCTGCACGGCCGCGCGGATCGTCGAATGCTTCGAAAATCTCGAGCGCAGCGGTCAACGACGATTGGGCATCTTCCAGCAGGCCGCGCAGCATTTGGCTCCCGGTTTGATTGAAGAGCAAATATCCGAGCTGCAGTCGATTGCCTAGGGTGCGGTGGATGCTCGCGGCGGAGCGGAACTCGCGCTCGGCATCCTCAAAGCGCAGCTGGAACGAGAGGGCAGAAGCAACGCGCGCGCCGGCTTCCGCCTCGCCTTCACGATCGCCGATCTCGCGGTAACGCTGCTGCGCCTCTTGGGCATCGGTGACCGCTCTTGCAAAGTCGCGGCGCATAATGGCCATACCAGCGGATGCCATTGCTACACGCGCCATCAGCACCGGATTGGCGCTCTCCTCGGCTCGACGGCGCGCCTGCAAAAGCATCTCTTCTGCGCGGACCGCCTCGCCGCGATTTACGGCGATTTCGGAAAGCAGGCTGAGTGCTTCCACTTCACCACCGGCATCGCTCAACTCACGATCCACCGCGAGCGCTTCGCCGGCTGCGGCCTCCGCCTCCGCATAATGGCTGCGCAGCAAGAGGTTCTTGGCGGTCGCGCGCCCGCCCACGGCCTGGCGCGAACGATCGCCCGCGGTACGAACTCGCCGGATGAAGTCGTCCAAATAGCGAGCCTCTTCGGCAAGATCTCCCAGTACACGCGCTAACTGCGCGCGACGCCATGCCGCGTCCGCCCGGTCGTCGTCATTGCGCACGAGCGCTTCGAGCTCCTCGATGTCTGCGCGCTGCGCATCGCGTTCTCCCAGCCGCCCAAGAATTCGTTCGCGTAATCCAAGGAGCGCCCGCCGGATATCGGGCTCGCTTGCAAGTTCGAGGCCTCGCGTCGCACTCGCAAGCGCTTCCGGGTTCGCGAACAGCGCAAAATTTCGTTCCGCCGAAGAAAGATAGTACTCTGCGGCCTTTTGAGGTTCGCCGCCTTTATCGTAATGATGCGCCAAGTTTCCGGCGGCTTGTCCGCGATCCGGCGTCACTCGCTCGATGGCAACGGCGACGCGCCGATGCCAGCGGGGGCGCCGCGCCGGTTCGATTTGTTCGTACATAGCGGACGCGACGAGATGATGACTAAAGGCAAAGGCAAAATGCACGCGTCCGACTTCTCGAACAAGGTTGCGTCCGAGCAATTCGCGCACGCCGTCCAATACCGTATCCTCGGGCAAGCCGGAAATTTCGCGAATCAAATCCGCATCGAAAGTCGCGCCGATCACGCTGGCGACCTCCCCGATTTCCCGCGCCGTTTGAGAGACGCGATTGGTGCGAACTGCGATCATCGCTTGCAAAAAACGCGACGACGTCTCACGGATACCGGATTCTGCGCTTTCACGAAGCAGCTCGACCGCGAAGAGGGGGTTTCCGCCGCTTACGGCGTGTACGTGCGCGCCCACGGTCTCCGCATCGCCGGCCAGTTCCGGTAGACTCCGCGCCAAATTGCAGACGGCTTCGTTCGAGAGACCGCCAAGCGAGACGTGATCCGCGACGTTTTCGAGTTGGAGCTTGCGCCGCAGCGGCTGGACGGTTCGAGTAGCGTCGTCACCCTCGTTGCGGTACGTCGCAAGGATCAATGCCGGAAATGCCGCAACCCGCCGCGCCAGGTATTCGAACGACGTCAACGTCGCTTCGCCGGCCCACTGCAGATCTTCCAAGATGAGCAGCAACGGACGCTGCCGGGAGAGTCCCTGCAGCACCGCGGCCAAACTCTCGAGGAGTCTCGATCGTTCGCGAGCTGCGTCGATCACGGCGAGCACCGGTAAGTCGCTGCGCCGCAGTGCAAGTTCGGGAACCAATGCTGCTACGCTGGCAAGCCAAACCGGTCGAACGTCGGCTACGGCCAAGAGTGGAAGCGCGTCTCGAAGTGCTTCCACAACCGGCTGATACGGCACTTGTTCGGGAGAAGAAGTGGTCCCGCGCAGAACGCGCCCGCCTTGCATGTTGACAAGGAGCGCCAGCTCGTTCGAAAGCCGCGTCTTACCGATGCCGGGCTCGCCCCCGATCAAGACCGCTTTGCCGTGACCTTGCGATGCGAGGCGCCACGCCTCCGCGAGACGTTCCAGTTCGTCGGAGCGACCGACGAATGGAAGAACCGATGCGACGGAGGTTGTATCGATCGGCTCGTGCGCCGCCGCGTCGGGGAGTACGCCGCCGCGCAGAATCAGTGCTCGCAATGCGAGCGTCTCGGGCATCAACTCGACGCCCATCTCCGCCGCCAGCCGCCGCGCAAAGACGTCGATTTGGCGAAGCGCGCCGGCGCGATCGCCGCTTTCATATCGAACCGAAGCCAGTTGCCGCAACGCATCTTCGCGCCATTGGTCGTTCTCCAAAATTCGGTCGGCGCAAGATAGCGCGGCGGCGAAATCGCGGCGACTGCGCGCGCGAAAGAGCAAACGTTCCAGCAGCGCAACGTATTGACGCCGCAGACGCTCCCGAATCGGCGTTATCCAATCATCGTACACGGGCAGAGCGAGATCGCCGGCGTAAAGCTCGACGGCCTCGGACCAGCGCGATTCATCGACGACGCACCGCTCGAACTCGTCAACGTCTATCCAGACGCCGGCGTCCTCATTCCACGAGAGCGACTCTTCTTTGGAGATTACGTACGGCACCGGCGAGGGCGGCAGCGCGCTCGTGACCTGATACAGGTAGCGGCGCAGTTTGCCGCGGGCCTCGGCTTCGCTGTCGTCAGGCCAGAGGGAGAAGGCAACGAGGTCGCGCGTCAGATGCGCACCGCGATTGAGAACCAGAAAGGCGAGAAGCGGAAGCGCCCGGGGGCGGCTATGAAACGCGAAAGGCTGACCGCCGTACAGAAACCGCGGCTGACCGAGTAAATGGATACGAAGCCCGGATTCGACAGCAACGTCCATGCGTGACTCCCGCGTGTCCCATTCGGCCGATAAGGCAGCGTTCGCCATTTCCGCGAAAATGCCTTAAGATAGAAGAAGGTCCCCGGTCTGCCACGCAAGGCAGGAGGTGCAGCATGCTTTGGGATCGGCATCGCCACGTTCAAGCCTGCAAGTTCGCCTACTTTTTGAGCGGCCTCATTTTTGCCGCGCTCGGCGATTGGTGGTACGAAAGCACGAGACTTGCTGCGTGGTACTGGGGCGATACGCTCCTCGCGTTCAGCGCCATTGCCTTTGCGTGCGCGTTCATGATCGCCGCCAGTAAGCACTTGGACGAGTACCTCGAGGAGATACAGGAACACCCGTTCGGCGGCCCGCAAAACACGGCGGGAGAGTACGGGTCTGGTGGCCCGCACGGTCTTCAAAACCGCTGAGGCCGGGGCAACTCGGCTGGTAGGTTCGATTCCTACACTTTCCCGCCAAAGGGCCGAACCGATCTGTATACGGATTCTTCACGCTTGTTCCGGATCGGATTCAGAAGGCACGGCCTCTCCAGCTGCTTCGTTAGCCGGGGCCTGCGGCGGAGGAGGTGCAGGCGGACCGAACCGCACCTCAAACACGATGAGCTGTTCTTTCATCCACATGCCGCGCGCAACGACCATCGCCGGGAAACCATGTTGCCCGGCGGTTGGAACCATCGCTTTGACATCGATCCCCAGGTCCTTGAGGTCCTCGCGGATTCGATCGGTCTGTTTCGTGATCGTCGGAAGCGCCGCCGGGTCGTAACACGCTAGCACGACCGCGTCCGGCTTGATGGGCGGACGCCCTGGCTGAAACGCCCGCGAACGTGAGCGACAAGCTATACGCGGACTTGCGCCGTTACTTTTCCGAACAGCAGCTCATCGAACTCGCCGCCGCTGCGGGATTTGAAAACATGCGCGCTCGCTCGAATCGTGTGTTCAATGTCCGCAGCGATGGCTTGTCTTCCATTATGGAATAGCGCGATGGCGCTAAGCCCAGGGAATGCGAACGGTAGCGATTTACGTCCTGCCGGCATGCGACGATCGGGGCGGTGCACGGCGGCATCACGGCCCGAACGCCGTACATGTTGTCGTCGCGGGCCCCTAAGGCATCCAAGCCACGCGTGAAGAATACCGCTCCATGCGCTTTCTAGCCGCGGCCCTTTGCGTCGTAGCGTTAGCCGCATTTCTGGTCGACGCCACCGGGCTAAATCCGGGCGTCACGACCGGCATGCAGCTCGGCCGCGATAATCGTGTTGCGCAGGTCCCGCCGCGCTCGCCTGCGGATCGGGCTGGTTTTCGCGCCGGCGATCTTGTCAGATTCGACCGCATGCCGCTCCTGGAGCGGATCGCTCTGGATCGGCCGATCGTCGGCCGCCCTATCCTCGTCGTCATTCAGCGCGGCACGCAGCTCACCACCGTTTCCCTCGTAGCCGTCCCCGTTGCGTTTTGGGATACGCCTACCGCACTAGTCTGGCTTCTGGCATTACTCTATGCGGCGATGGCGTTGCTCGTCGCATGGCGCGCGCCGCCCGGACGTCAGCGCGGCGTCATCATCGCCATTCTCGTCTCGCTGTCGTTTGCATGGTCGATTCAAAAGATCGCGCTTGCGGTACCGTCAATCGCCGTGCATTTCGCCGGCAGGCTCCTGACCGACGCATGCATCGTTGTGTTTTTGACAGACTGCGTATCTGTTCGTGCTTTGGTTCCCACCGAGATCGTCGCCTGCGCTGCCGTGGCTGTGGCGCATCGGACTTCCGGCTTCGATTTGTTCGGCACTCGCGTACTTTGCCCTCAACCTTAACGATCTCGTCCACGTTCTTCCGTTGAATACTCACGTGTGGGGCGACGTGCTGACGTTCGCGGCTTCCGCCGCCATGATCGTCGGCGTTCTGGACGGCGTACTTAACGGCGGAGCAGCGTATCGCACGCGCGCAATCGTAGCCGGCAGTTCACTTGTGGCTCTGGCCCTTTGCAACGCGTTTTTCGCGCTTAGCGATCTCACGCGAGTATACTTTTCCTGGTCTGCCTATCTGGACTTACTGCAATGGGCCAGCGGCTTCGGCGTGTCTTACGCGGTGCTGCGCCACCGCTTGCTGGATCTGAATCTGGTCATCTCGCGCGCTGCCATTTTTTCCGTTGTCTCGCTGCTGCTGCTCGGCATCTTCGCCCTCGTAGAATGGATGTTCGCCGGCATCCTCGAGCAAACGCTCGGCGCCGCCTTCGGCGAAGGCGCCAAAACGGCGCTCGCCGCCGGCGTCGCGTTATTCGTGGGGCTTTCCGCGCGCTCGGTGCATCGTGTTGTGGAACATCGCCTGAATCGTGTTTTCTTCGCCAAACGCTACCGCGCGCTCCAAGATCTGCACCGTTTCGCGCTCGAAACGGATGCAGCGACAGACTCGAGTGCATTGCTCGACCTCACGCTTTCTTCGATGCGCCGCAATCTCGATGCACAATTTGTGGCGCTCTACACCGGAAAGCCCGTCACGGGTTACGTCGCAGCCGGCACGACTGCCGCCGATTTGCCGTTGCGTTTCGACCCGAACGAAGAAGTCGTCTTGCGTCTGCGGCGCTGGGGCGAAGCGTTCGTGGTCGACAACAATGTGGCGCATCCGCTCGCGCACGCGTACGTTGCGCCGATGATGCTGCGCGGCACATTGTACGGCTTTGCGATCTGCGGCCCGAAAGTCGACCGCACGAGCTACCTCCCTGACGAGCGAGAAACGCTTGCTGAACTCGTGCACCGTGTGGGCATTGCGTACGAGTGGCTGACGCGTCCGGCGGAAAGCGGCGTACCGCGTTGAAGCAGCGCGGCCGAAGCGATTGCCATCTAAGCTTCGAAGCCGCGGGCGGTGCTTTTTTTTAAACGCTTCCGCGGAGTCCACGACCAAACACCGCCGGCGATCGGCCCATTTTCGGGGATAACAGGATATGCAGCGTGGCTGCGCGACCGCCCTCGGGCAATGTGCCTCATCGTGATCGGCGCTCATGTGGGCGATTTACGCAAAGACGAACAATTACTGGCTGTCGTGCGCGATGCTGCGGCGCACGCCGCTTCACAACCGTCGCATCAAGCTGTCTTCACGGAAAAATCTCAACAAGAGATGCAATCGAAATTTGGATTCTCATCCCGATCGCATAGCAAAAGGCTGCATCATTCGGTGAGAAGCAGCGCAGGCGATTCGTCAACACTGGCCGCGTCCATTGGCGTTCTGCGCTTACCGAGTAATTTGGCTTCAAAACGGTTGCAGTTTGAGGCGCCCGCAGCTAATCCTTAGTGACCTTCGGTGGCTAAAAGACCCGATATTTCCTATCTTCCGTGACCGATCCTAACCTACCGGCGCCCTGTTATCTTTTCCGGCTTTACGGCCTTTTCGAGGTACGTATCTAGCGCCGTGGCCTTCTCGCACTTTTCGTCAGGGAGCAGGTGGACGTAGATGGCCACCCGCTCATCCGGTCCATTAAGCTCAAGCAACGGGCTGCCGATGTGAACGTTTCGTCCTAAACGGGGGCGCTCCGCTTGGAAACCAACTCGAGTTCGAGCGATAGCCGCTGCATCTCAGCGCGGGTGCGAGCCGCCTCAATGTGATCGAACGCCCAGCCGGCGTTCTGCGAGAGGCCGGCCAGCATTTGTCGTTCGGCGGAATTGATCGTTGCGCCGTTCGTGTGCGCCCCATAAAAAACGACGCCGAACAGATCGCCGCGTGCTTTGATCGGAATCGCGAGCAGCGGCGCTTCAATACCGCCGGGCAGCTCGGCGGTACGCCACCCAAGGCGCGTAATGGAAAGCGGTGCGCGCGTCGCGCGGAGCTGAGGAATTAGTTCGTCCGTACGGTCGATATGGTGCAACTCTTTGGCGCTCCAGCCGGTGGATGATATGCGCGTGAGCGAGCCGTCATGTCCGGACGTGCAGAACAGTGCCGCGGATGCGAGATCGAGTGCGCGAACCGGCTCGTTCACCAAAAACACGGCAATGGGCTGCTCGGCATCGGCATATAGCATGGATTCTGCGACGTGATGCAAGTGTTTCTCCGCAAGGTGTTCCTTGCGAAAAAAAATGGCATCGATCAACGTATCGACGCGCTTGTGAAGCGCGTTCAGCGTAAAACCGAGGAGCACGGCGACCGCGATGCCGGAGTAGGCGGCCGCGGTGCTTCCTTCAAAGATACGCCCCGCTGCCCATTCGACGACCGCGAATATCGCGACGAGTATCGCAGTGATGGCGGCGTAGACGATTGCCCGGCTTACTGCAAAACGAACGTCGATCACGCGATATTGCGTCATAGCGTACAGCAGGCCCAGTCCGAGAAACACCGGCGAGAGCACCCACAACGGATACGCGATCGCGCTCGGAAGATATGCTTCGGCATGATACGCGTCGAGCGGGATCAATTGCGGCACCACCAATTGCAACGCAATTGCATACGCGATTGCCGAGACGACCCAGGCAATGCGCTGCTTGTGCGCGCTGCGCCCCGTGAAGTACGCTTCGATCAATACCGCAAGTGTCAACGCAGAGATCGCAAAGTCCCAAGCCAAATCCCACGCCGCGAGCTGCAATCCAGGCAGCCGGTTCAGCACTAGGTAGAGACTGACCGTGTGGGCCGCGCTCAACGCCACAGCGCCGGAGAAGCAGGCCAGGATCAGGCCGCGGTGCCAACTTCGATGCTCGTGCGCGAGAAACGTAACGGAGAAAAACAGCAGAGCGACCGGCATGAGCGGAGCAGTTGAAGTGTTCAACCAGTCGTGGAGAACGAAGAAAGGATATGGCCAGTACTGATTGTTGAGCGCGATCGTCTGCAGCCACGCAAAGGCCAAGAAAGCCCAGGTCGCGCGCTGCGGTCGAAGCATAAGCAGTGTGCACGCGATAATTAACAAGATGATGCTGATGGGGCGTTTCACTGGGCTCCATAGGTCGATGGGTTGTGCCGTTTCACGCAGGACGACCGTCCTGGATCGCCCGGCGTGGTCGATGACGTACGGCAGTTCAGTTCCTGTAACTCTTCCGCTAAAAAGAGTGGCCATCGGCGTGCGTTGCCAATCGACGATGTCGCCGGGAACGATACCGGCAAGCGCAGCCGAACTATTCGGTCTCACGGCGATGATCAGTCTACCGGACTCGATTTTCGTGGCTGCTTGTTCGGTTACGATGCCGTCGTCGCCGCGATGCAGCATACCCCAAAGGGAAATAAGCACATAAATAATTCCCAGGAGCGTGATCAGCGCGGCTAAAGCGCGCTGCATATGCGTGTCCACGGCGTCCCTCCGCGCTTTAGGTTCGTGCCCCTGCGGGAGGCGGCCTCGCTGGGCCGCGGGCTGCTTCGGAAGGCCAGCGTTCTCGGCGCTTGTGGGGTCTGTTAGCTCGGATCCCACCCGGTATTGGTATATCCCGCACCTGACGGGTTCACGCTCGCGGCTTGACGCTGAACTAGATCTACCGGTCGTTCTAGGTGCGATGCACTAGCTCCAAACGAGTGAGTCACTGCAGACATCGGGTTAGTTTGAGGGGTGTCCGTGGCACCGCTTGGCACGGACTGGAACAACCCGCGGCGGTCGCGGCAGCAGTGTACTAGGCCGCCTAACCGCTAGTAGCCGTCGATGGTCAAAACACCCAATATTTCCTATCTTCCGCGGCCGCTGCTACGCACGGCACCCTCTGGGGTGCTTATTCGATTCCTACACTTTCCGGCCAATTTTCAAGAACGGTTGATCCCTCGGGCGTTTTTCTCCGTTCTTATCGATGCGTGGAAACGCACCTGAACGCTTCCGTGCAAATCCATCGACACAGACCGCCTGCAGCAGTCTCTGAGGGCGTTTCAGGAGCCGGTTGTTATTTGAACGAGCGGACTCGGAGCGTAATCTGATCCGACCCATACGGCAAACGGTGGTCCGGGCGGCGTCGCGGCAATCGAAAACGGCTTGATCGGCACGCTCACTTCGTCAATGATGCCGTTGCTGCCGATGCGGGCGACCTTAGACGCGGTATACTCGGTGAACCATATCGCTCCATTCGGAGCTACGGTGATGGCGAAAGGTCCGCCGTTCGCAGTAGGCGCTTTGTGCCTAGTAATCCGGCCCGCCGCGTCGAGTTCGTCAACCGTATCGTGAGCATAGTCGGTGAACCAAACCGCATGTGGCGTGCCGACGATGCGGACAGCGATGTCGGAAGTCTGATACGTTTTCTCTAGCGAGCCCGAAGCAGTGAACTCGAAAAATGCGCTACCGCTCGGGAGACCATTCGAGTAAGTATGCGTCATTGCCCAGACGTTGCCGTTCGGCCCGTTGGTGATAAAGAACAGATCGCATGGTGAATTTTCGCCCTGCAGCCGGCATATTGTAGGAAGGTGCGCGGGGTAGAGGCGAGAGCCGGACGGGCCGCCTGCTCCTAGCCAGAGCTTTCCATTTGACGCACGTAGAATGGAAACGATGTCACCGGTTGCGTTCGCAAAATTATGGTTGTAGGCGGATGGCGGCGTTTTCGCAGACCCCGATCCGCCCCACTCGAGCTTGCTGAACGGTATGTAGCTCGTTATCCGGATAGTAACTATAATCGCTAGCCCATAGCACGGATGAGAAATCGGCCGCGTCGATCGCGCTCGCGTTGCCTACCGAGCACGAATACTGGTTGGGAGCGGGTATGCCGTTGCAGGTTGGTCCATTAGGATCCGACTCAAAGTACGGCCCACGAGGGGTGGTCAACGTAAAGCTGCCGCCCTGGTATCGATAGATGCCGTCGGTCCCGATCTGCCCCTGGCCGGCTGTCGAGCATTTGTCTGCATACAGGCAGAAGCCGGGAACGCCGTTCTGAGTGCTTCCGAAATACACGGCACCTTCGGCATCGACTGAAACAACTTCCGCATTTGCATTGTCTGGAAGATTGACCGTGGTCACCCTGAACGAAGTGCCGCTCAATGTTCGACTCGTCGTACCGAAAACATAGCGGCTGATTGGTAACGCATGAGTGGACGACCCACCGCCGCATGCTGCCATGGTGAACGCGCATGCGAGATACGCCAAAACAAGATAGCAGGACCGCCGGTTATTGCTCCACCCGACCCGTCTCATAATCTACGCACCTCCTCATCTACTCTACAATGGACGCGAAGTCACGAGTGTGTAGGCCTGCTGGGGAATAACGGGAGGGGCCAAAAGTGTTAGCTTATGTGCTGATGCTGCGGCGGCCGGCGGATTAAGCATAACGCGTATATCTGGTTTATGCCGAAAAACGGCTGCAAGTTCGCAAGGGAATCAAGCGTCGGAAGGGTATCGCTCGTGCCCGCAGGCCGTACCGGCCGCTCGGGAGCGGCGGCGGGAAACTGTTCCTGCGGCAAAGTTCTCGCCTGCTATGAGCGTGGTGCCCCAGCTGCGCGTAGTGCGTAAGGCCGTTTCCCTCCATGCATGCGTAAAATACGCTCATCTTGTGCTTGGGCAATTTGCGCGCTTAGGCGACGAAGTGGCGCGCCGCTGGCAGAGCCAGGGCAACCAGCTCGAAGTTTTCGCCGGCGTTGCGACGGCGGCGCTTGCAGAATCGCGTGTGTTGGATGCCGTCGATTTTGAAGACGTTGTGCGCTGGGCGCTTGCGTCCGACAATATGCCGGAACAGCGTTTGCGGCCCTTCGGCCAGCCGCCCCTCAACGTTTATCAAGGAACGAATTTCTACATCGAGCTCCTGTTCTGGATCGACACGCCGACGGGAATTCACGACCACGCTTTCAGCGGGGCCTTCGGCGTGCTGAGCGGATCCAGCTTTCACTCGCAGTACCATTTTCAGACCGCCGAGCGCCTCTGCCCTGAATTACATTTAGGCGAGTTGCATTTGGACTCGGCGGAGATTCTGCGCCGGGGTGACGTTCGCACGATTCATCCGGGTAATCAGTTCATCCATTCCGTTCTGCATTTGGATTCCCCCTCGGTCACTCTCGTGGTCCGAACGGGATATCTGCCCTTCTACGCGCCGCAGCTGATGTACCATCCGTCCGGTATCGCAGAGCACGGTCAGTTCAAGGGTGAGCCGCAGACGACGCGGGCGGCGCTTCTTCGAATGCTGCAACGGACCAATCAGCAACTGTTCCTTGAATGCGCGATCGACACAATCCGCAACGGTGATTTATGGACGGCGTTCAAGGCGGTGCAAATGGCGGCGAACGACGCATCGCATTGGGACACGTTCGCGCGGCTGCTGCACGTGCTGAGCTTGCGCCGCAGCGACTTGGCCGAAGCGATGTGCCGCGTTCCAAAACGCATGCGCGCCGAGCTCGCGATCACGGAAGCAATGCGTGCAACGCGCGATCCCGCGCATCGGTTCTATCTTGCGATGCTTCTCAACGTACCGGCACGGGACATGTTCGAGAGCATCGTACAGATGGGGTATCCCGGCGCAGACCACAACGAGCTGCTGACACAATGGAGGACCGATCTTGCGGCGCTGGGCGTAACGCTGCCTGCCGAACCGCCGCGGCGGCCCGTACCGGCGTAGCATCCGAAGGAGATTGCCCTTCCGCCGGCCATAGTCAGGCCGAAAAAGGCGGTGCCGTCCATGTTCGCACATCTCGCACTTTTTGCCGCGTTGATAACCGCGCATCCATTCGGAGTCGACGACTACACGTCGCTCCGATCGGCCGTTCCGCATGCCGTAAACAGGGCCGGGACGCTCGGTCATCACGAAGTTCACAGTTTCATCGACTTTGCAGCGCGGATGCGTCGCATCATGTTGCGACGATTTACGATCCCGCGGCGTCGATTGCATGGATGACGGCGGAAAAACGCTCGCGGTGCTGAGCACGTCCACGCCGATTTGACGCCCGAACATATCTACACGGTTTCCGCAACGGGCGGAACGGCGATCGATCGGACTCCCGATCTGGCCGGGACCGCAATGGGATTGAAATGCGACCCGGCGGGACGCGTCTGGGTGCTGGTGGCGCGCGGTGTTCAAATGGAAGTGGATCGCTTCGCCGGTGGAACGCTTCAGCGCGCTTACGCCGTACCGAACGGCACGTTGACCGATCCGCCGGTGTTTTCGCCGCTGCACGGCTCGTCCTCGGTCATGGCGTTAACCGTTGCAGATGCCGCGCACTCCGCGAACGTTGCCGTGCCGATCGGCACCAAACTCCGGCGAATTACGCGCGAAGGCGACGGTTTGCTCGCGCGCGTGGCGCTGGGAAAAGTGGAAGTCGTGCATTGGCAAGGACCGGATACGGCGCTCAGTGCGATCGTGACGTTTCCTGCGGGATACGCAGCGGGGAGACGATATCCGTTCGTGATGCTTCCGCACGGAGGTCCTGAAGCGAGCGATCTTCTCGCATTAGATCCCATTGCGCGCATGGTTTCCGGGCACGGCTACGTCGTGATGCAGCCGGAATACCGCGGATCGACGGGTGTGAATGCCGCTTTTACGGCGGCGATCTATCAACACTTCGGCGATCGCGCGTTTGCGGACGTGGAAAGCGGGACGGATTATGCCGTCAAGCAGGGCTGGGCCGATCCGAAACGGCTTGCAATGTTCGGCTGGAGCGCGGGCGGCTTTATGACGTCATGGGCGGTGACGCAGACGGCGCGCTATCGCGCAGCGATCGAAGGAGCCGGAATTACGGATTGGCTCAGCTTCGTTCCGACGAGCGATCTCTCGCAGATCGACTATGACGCGCGCTCCCACATTACGGATCCTAACGCGTTTCTCAAGTTCTCACCGGTCATGTTCGCGAACCGCGTGACGACTCCACTATTGATTCTGCACGGCGAATCCGACGTTCGGGTGCCGACGTTTCAAGGCCGCGAATACTTCATCTTTTTGCGCGAGCTCGGGAAAACGGTAAGAATGGTGACGTATGGCTGCACCGGTACGATCCGTGATGCGTGACGAAGGGGGCCGCCGTCGGCCGGCCCCCTTCGATCGTACCGTTCGAATCAGGTCGGCGTTCGCGCGGCGCTGCCGATTTCGCCCATCTCGCTTCGGCCGGGGGTCGCCGCTGAATTAAACTGCAGTGCGCTGCGGAATTCGCGCACGGACGTCGTCAGCAGCTGTGCATGCATCGGGTCGGCGCCTTTCTGCAAATGCGGAAAGGCCGAGGACTCTTCGTCGTCGATGTGCTCCAGAACGGCCTTCTGCAGCTTTTCTGCGGTGGTCGTGAAGTTGCCGTCCTTGCCTTCTTTGAGCATCGTATCGAGTTCAAAGACCAAAATGTCGGCTTCGGCAGTTTCGTGGTAGAGTTTTCGTGCCTCGCCCTTCTTGTGCGCCACTTCACTGAGCGCCGGATACACGAGATTCTCTTCGGTTGCGTTATGAATCGTGAGCGCCGCTTTGAGTTGTTCGAGGGTCTGCTTGCGGCTTGGCGCCGCGGTCGACTCAGTGAGCGCACTGAGCAGCCGCTTGATCTGCTGATGATCGCTAATAAGGATTTCGACGGTGTCGCTGCCTCGCACGGGGAGGGGATCCAGGTTGCTTTGCATAGGGACCTCGTTGTTCATCGGGTGCGGTCGTTTCGATACCCGAAGCCGCCGCCCGCAAAACGGAGCACTCTGGGCGCGTTCCCAGGATTGCGGGCTACACTCGCGGCATGAAAAATGCCATCGTAGCGCTGTTTATTGCAGCGATTTCCCTAACCGCGACCGTTGCGGCACAGGCGCAAGAGCAGGGGCCGCCCTCGCAAATACGCGCGCAAATGGAGCAGATTCGCTCCAGCGCCAGAACGGCCGCGTTCAACGATCTCTCCTCCGATCACCGTGCACGAGTGCAGGCGATCATCAACCAAGTGAACAGCGGATCGCTGGATCGGCAAGCCGCCGCTCAACAGATAGATGAAGTGCTTTCACCTTCCGAGTCTCAGGCGATCCTTGCGCAAGGTTCCAAAATGCGTGACGCGATGCGCACGATGTACCAGCAGCGCTTTCAGCAAAACGGCGCTGAATCGCAAAGCGCCGGCGCGCAAGGCTGGCATGGCGGCGGACAA
This sequence comes from Vulcanimicrobiota bacterium, assembly GCA_963714015.1. GTDB lineage: Bacteria > Vulcanimicrobiota > Vulcanimicrobiia > Vulcanimicrobiales > Vulcanimicrobiaceae > DASRDE01. The sequence continues at coordinate 1,061,101 of OY970223.1, forward strand.
CGTGGACCGGGCGGCCCTGGGGGATCAGGCATGCAGCGACGCGCCCCCGATGCGGGACGCATGCTTCTCATGCTCGGCGCGAACCGGCCCCAGCCTCAACCGCGCTAGTAATCTGGGCGGGTTCGGCGGCGCCGCGCGCGATGCGTGTCTTGCTGCTGAACCCGCGACTCGTTAGGGGACTTGCGTGAGATACTTTTGGAACCACGCAATCGTGCGGCTCCAAGCATCGCTTGCAGCGCCGGGCACATAACGAGGCCGCGTATCGTCGAAGAATGCATGTCCGGCTTCAGCGTAGATCTTCACGTCGTGCGGAGCGGTAAGCTGCGAGAACATTTCACGCACGTCATCCGGTTTGATGGACGTGTCGCGCGCTCCGAAACTGCCGAGGAGCGGCGTCGTAATCTGCTTGGTGAAGTCGAACGTAGAGACGGTCGTGGGCGCGTCGCTCGCAGTGCCGGGCCGAACGCTGCCGTAGAACATGGCTGCGGCTCCATATATCGTCGATCCGATGATCTGTTCGAGCGTTATGCCGCCTCCCATGCAAAAACCGACGATTCCGGTCTTGGCCTGCGCCGATTGTTCGACCGTCCAATCGTGTGCGGCGTCGATATCCGTTGAAACGAATCCCTGTTGCGTCATACGCTCCGCGGCCGCGGCGAACGGCGCAATGTCGGTTGCGCCGTCGCCGTCCGGGGCGTTCACGCGGCTAAAGAGCAGCGGCGCCGCCGTCACGTAACCGGCTTTCGCAAACCGTCGGACGACGTCTCGAATCTGCGCATCGACGCCCCAGATTTGTTGAACTACGACGACGCCGGCAGTGCCCGGACGAAACCCGCGCGGCACCGCGGCGTAAGCCTGAATCGGTCCGCCGGTGACCGGCCGCAACTGCGGTCGAGAGACGATAATGGCCGGATCGTCTTCGGCCACGAACGGCGGATGCGGCTTTCCCAGCTGGTCTTGGCCTTGAGCCGCTGCCGTTCCGGCGGCAAGTCCGGCTAGGGCCGCCGAGCCAAATACCGCAAAACCTTTGCGGGAAATAGCCGCCGACGTTGCATTGAGCGGATCAGTGAACTCTTCGCGCATGCTGCGGCGCTTCGATAAGCGTTTCGCCTTGTCCGGCAACACGAAGTGCAGCGAGGCTAAAAGAGCAACGTTTTGAATTCGCCGACCTGCTGAAAACCAATACGGCGGTATAGGCTCAGCGCCGGTTCGTTGAACCCGTTGACGTACAAACTGAGCGATGGAACCTCATCCAGCAGCGCTTCGCAGACACCATAGAGCGCGGCGCTCGCGAGTCCTTTGCCGCGCAGTTTGGGCGGCGTCCAGATACCTTGCAGTTGCAACGTTTGCGGACTGCGCGGTCCGGCGTTGCAGAAGAAGCAGAGTTCTCCGTCCTGCTCGCCGACCCACCACAGCCCTCGATCGATCATCATCCGCACGTTAGAGGTGAATTCCGCAGCGAAGCTTCGCGGATCGTAGTCGAGTTCGTGCTCGATCATCTTGGCGGAATTGTACGCGACGCTCTCCCATTCGGAGGGGCGCGCTTTGCGCACGATAACGCGATTGCGGCTCCCTTTGAGCGCAGCGGAGTCGACTGCGAGCACTGGTTGACTCTCACGAACCACGCGCGGCGGCGTATGCCAGCCCTTCACGTGTTCCCAAAACTCTTCGATCGCGGGTTTGACGCCGACGATCATTCGCTCGAAGCGGTACGCCGGCGCAACCTCCGCAAACGCAGCGGCAACCCCCGCTTCGTCGGCAGAAAGAACGACTTGCCGTCCGAAGAAAGCCGCGCCGCGGATGTGCGCTTGCGCGTCGACATAGACATACAGCGCCGACCGCGTCGCGCTCGATCGATCGTTGGCGATGAGCCACGACAGAAAAACGTTGTCAAACGGTGCCTTGGCCAGATAAGCCAGCGCTGCACGCTCATGCGCGCGCACGAGACGCTGCACGCCCGGCTGCATTAGCTGAACTTGAGCACGAATGTCGGTTTACTCGTCGGCTGCTTACTGCCGCCTTCGGGTTCAACGGTTACTGCGACGGCTGCCACGTTCGCAGCATTCCCCGGAACGGGCACCACCGCAACACCGCCGGAGTTCGGAACGAAGGTTACCGACGGCGACATCAGCGTCGCTCCGGCGCGAAGGGTCCAGGCTTGATAGACTTTTCCTCGCGGCGGCGGCGGCAGCGCGTCCATTGCGATGTAGAGCCGGGAGCCGTGTTTGAGCACCTCGCCGTTCGCAACGGCGTAGCGCTGGGAATCAGGGGCGATTAAGTCCGCCATTTCGAGCCGCTGAAGAGCCAGTTCCCGAACCAGCTGCGTCTTGTTGCCGTTGAGCTGCGACACCGTCGTCTGCGCCGAGTGCAGTTCTTCGCTCAGCGAGGTGTTGAAGATGGACGTGATCAGCGCAACGGCCAAGCAGGCCGCTGCAACCGCGTACGCGGGCCACACGATGGGACGCACCGCACGCATCTCGCCGACATTCGGGCGGACTTGCTGCATGATGCGCTTTTTTAATAGCGGGCTGGGCGGAGCGATGGTGCCGGTCCGCGGATCTTCGCACGCTTCCGCCGCATAGCCGACCGCTGCCGCGGCGGGAGCGAGTTCGGAGTATTCGCGCCGGCAGTCCGCGCACGCAGCCAAATGTTCGCGGACGGCTGTGGCCTCTTGCGGCGGCAGCGTGCCCAGCGCGTACACCGCGACCGAATCGAGCATTTCCTGATGCGAATTCATACGGCGACTCCGCCTTCCAACGCGGCGCGCAAGCGACGTAAACCGCTGCGGATTCGCGTCTTGACCGTACCGAGCGGAAGATCGTAACGGCGAGCGATCTCCTCGTGCGTTATTCCGCCGAAGAATCCGAGCTCGATGGGGTCGCGTTGATCCGCGGGCAGTTGGGCGAGCGCGGCGCGAACACGCACCGCATCCAACTTCGCGAAGGCCCGCTCCTCAAAACGATCGTCATCCGGAATGGTCTCCGGCAATTCGTCGTGACTGCGCGCTTTGCTGCGAAGTACATCGAGCGCGCGGTTTCGCGTGACGCGAACGACCCAGCCTGCAAAGTTGCCGGACTGGAACACGTTGGGCGAACTCCAAATTTTGAGAAATACTCCTTGAGTCACGTCTTCGGCGCTTGCGGCATCTCCCAGCATGCGAAGCGCCACGCCGTACACCAGGCGGTGGTAGCCGTCGTAGAGCGTTTCAAAAGCGTCCGCATCCCGCGCGCGAACCCGCTGCATGAGCCGGCTTGCTTCGTCCACTCGTTGCTCTTTCGCTTCACCGGGAGCGTCCCCCGGCTTTATAACGAAGCATCCGCCATGACGGATGCACTCGTGCAAATTCTGGCAGACGCGCGCTCCGTGTTCGTGCTCACCGGAGCCGGTATCTCGGCTGAAAGCGGCCTGGCCACGTTTCGCGGTCAAGACGGCCACTGGCAGCGGCATCGCGTCGAAGATCTTGCGTCCCCGCAGGGTTTTGCGCGTGACCCCTTGCTGGTTTGGCGCTGGTACAACGAGCGCATCGCGGCATGCACGGCGGCCCAGCCGAACGCCGGGCATCGGGCGCTGGTCGAGTTGGAAGCACTGGTGCCGAAACTTACGCTTGCTACGCAAAACGTGGACTCGCTGCACGTCCGAGCCGGAACCGGCGATGTTTTGGAGCTGCACGGTCATTTGCGTGAAGCCCGCTGCACGGGCTGCGGCGCAACGCAGTCGCTCGCGCGCGGCATGCCGGAGAACGGCATTCTGCACGAATGCGGCGGACGGTTCCGGCCGCAAGTCGTTTGGTTCGGCGAGATGCTGCCGGCAGATACACTCGCAGCAGCGCAAACGGCGGCGCAACGTGCGGACGTCATCTTGGCCGTCGGAACCTCGGCGCAGGTTTATCCGGCGGCGGCGCTAGCGCTCCAAGACACCGGCGCTTATCTGGCGGAGATCAATCCGGACGCGACCGGAATCAGCGATCGGTGTGATGCCACCATCCGGGAAGCGGCGGCGACGGCGCTTCCGCGGATCGTGCGGGCTCTTCGTAGTCTCCGGTGATTGGCGGAAGCTCGGGCATCGCAGCGATTGCATCGTCGTATCCGCAGAAATGTGCCGGCTGGGGTGTTGGTTTCGCCGCCGCAGGTGCATCAGGTTCCGGCGCAATCACCGTTTCCAGTGCAGAGATCTCCGGCGGTAGGCGCAGCAGCTCTTCGTCGCCGCGCTTTGCCAGACCGCGCACCAAATACGCTTGCTGAAGCCGGCGTAATCCGGCCAGCGGCAGCGTCGTTACGGGCAATCCGACGAAGAGGTCTTTAACCGCTTCGAACGTCGATGCGGCTGCCAGAATGTTCGCGTTGAGGTCTTCCGCCGCTTGCTGCAGCCTGGCTGCAACGTTCGCGGGATTGCCGACCACGGCGAATTCGCGGCGCTGAGCGAATCCAACCTCGCCCGCAACGACGTTTCCGCTGTTTACCCCGATGTATACCTGAAACGGACGGCGCCCTTGCGTTTGCCAGCGCACGTTCATTGCGTTCGCCAGCCGCACGATACGCAGCGCCGCACGCAGAGCGCGATCTTCTTGAAAGACGTCCGAGGTCAAAACGCCGAAGACGGCGGTGATGCCGTCGGAGTGCAGGCGCTCGATCAATCCGCCGTGCCGCACGATCGCGCGTCCCGCCACCGCGTAAAACTCGTTCAGATGACGCAGCGTATCTTCAGCGCTGAGCTCCTCCGCGAAAAAACCGAAGTTGCGGATCCGGCAGCACAGCACCGTTGCATAGTGGCGCCGAGCCCAGAGGAGGCGCAGATCCGGGCGCGAGAGGATCTCGTTCACGGCTTGTTCGGGGACATACCGCGCGAACAGCTCCCGCACGCGCAGAAGTTCGGCGCGTTCGTTGAAGAAGCGCCACGCCAAGACGGCGACGCCGCCGAAGAGCGCGGCGGCCGCAAATCCGGCCAGTAAGGGGAAAACCATTCCCTCCGGTTTTCGGCCGGAACGCTCCCGGACTTGTGCGAGGCTTCCCCGCGGGCGCCGTCGTAGGTCGCCAGCAATGGACGCAATCGAACGGATTCGGGCCGACGTTCCCGCCTTCGCCGGCTATGACACCGGCGCTGAGCGCCGTTTGTCTGACGAGCGCCTTCGCGCGTTCGTAGGTGAATCGCTGGCGGCCATGCCGCCGGACAAGGTCGACGGCGGTCTTCTGCAGCGCTGTGAATTCCTGAATCAGCGCGCCTTTCGCCTTTTCGATGCCGATCCGTCACCCGAGCGCATCGCGAACGTGCTCGAAGCCGACGCGGCGCTGCTCGAATCACTGAAAGGCGGCGATTTGGCCGGCGTCGAGCGCGCGTTCGAGCGGCGCGACGCGGCGATGCAGCAAGGATGATGCTTGCAGCGGCCGCGCTGGCGCTTCATCTGTTGCCGCGACCGCAATACGTCACCCTGACTTCGTGCCTTCAGCCGTTCGCGTTTGCCCGTCCCCTGAGCGTTCCGCGTGGATTCGATCCCGCCGCCGTGGAGGAGATCGACGAACGGTGGCGCGCGCTGGGGCTGCCGGGACTGATCGTCCGTTCAAAGAATGCGGACCTCGCGGTAACGCAAGCGCGGACCGCCGCTCAAGGGTACGTGCTGAACACGCAATCGAACGGCGAGATCCGTATCGGCGCCGCCGATCCGCAAGGCGTCTTTTACGCGGCAATGACGCTCGCGCAGCTTCCGGAGCGCTCCGGCGCGAAGTGGATTCTGCCGTGCGTCCGGATCTCCGATTCGCCGGCGCTGCGCTGGCGTGTGCTGATGGACGACGTCTCACGCGGGCCGCTACCGACGATGCGCTATTTCCGCGAGCGAATTCGCACGATCGCCGCGTTCAAGATGAACGGGTATTCGCCGATGATGGAAAACGTGTTCGTCGATCCCCGCAATCCGCTGCCGGCGCCGCTCGACGGCATCACGCCGGCGCAGCTGCGCGACTTGGATCGTTATGCGGCGCGTTTCCACGTGGCGTTGATTCCGGCGCAGCAAACGTTCGCACACATGCACAACACGCTTGCGCTGGAGAAATACGCGGACGCCGCAGACCTGCCGCATGCGTTCTTCATGCGTCCGGATTCGCCGATTACGAAGGAGTATCTGGATAGCGTCATCTCCGGCGAACTCGGCGCGGTGCCGCATCCCCCGTTCTTCCACGTCATGTCCGACGAGGCGGATGCCGGTGCCGGCGTATTCGCCGGTCATGTTCGGGCCATGGACGAGCTCGTGAAGCCTTCGGGCGCCCGAATAATGATCTGGGATGACGCGCTGCAGCGCACGCCGCAAGTCATGGCGGAATTGCCTCACAACACGGTGATCACGACGTACCACTACGGCGTCGAACCCTCGTATACGCGTTACATCGAGCGCGTCGCCCGCGGCGGATTCGAGCAACTGGTCTCGCCGGCAGCCCAAAACTACAACAACGTCTTTCCGGACATTACCGCCGCACTGGCTAACGAAGGGCGTTTCGTCGATGACGGCAAGGCGCGTCACGTGCTCGGAATGTACGAGACGGTCTGGCACGACGACGGCCAATCGCTCTTCGAGGCGACGTGGTATCCGGTGATCTATTCGGCCGCTTGCGCATGGGAGAGCGGCAGCGTGGACCAGAGCCGTTATCGTAAAGACTTTCCCGCCGCATTCTTTGGCGCGGACGATTCTCGCTACGGTGACGATGTCGCCGCGCTGGCCGACGCGCAAATGCGGATCGCCAAAGGCGCTTACCAGGGAAGTGACTATTACCTGTGGGCCGATCCGTTCGATCCGGCAGTCGCGGCTCATCTCGCGCAATCGGACTTGCGAGCTGTCCGGCTTGAATCGGAAGGCGCCGAAGAGCATCTCTTACAGAACCGGCCGCCGCTGCACGCAAACGCGGCGCGTGTTATGTTCCTGGCCGCCAAGACGTTCGACTACTTGGGACGCAAATATCAGGCGGCAAGCGAGGTGCGCCGCTACTACGCGGACGCTCAGTCGCTCTTGGCCGCGGGTAAGCCGGCAGAGCGCGACCTTTACTGGTGCAAGTATTGGTTCTGGGAGCTGCGCGACGACGTCGAAGCGCTTGCACCGCTCTACGCCCGCGCGTGGAATTACGAGGACCGCGGCTCGCATCTCGACTCGAATTTGGAGCGTTATCACTTAGAGGCGCAGCAGGATATCGAGCGCGCGGACCGGGTCAACGCGATCACGTTTGAGGACTACGAAGAACAGCGAAAGATTCCGCCGCTGGAACGCGTGCTCGAGCCGTGATGGCCGCGTTGCTGATCCTGGCCGTCTTCATCATCTTCGCAGCGTTGATGTATTCGCGGGTCCTTCCGGCGTTGCTCGCAATTCCCGCGATGGCGGTTCTGATGGCGTTTGCAGCGGACGTTCCCGCAACGGGCGTGGCCGCGATCGTCGTGAACGGCGCCGGCGCGCTGGCTCAGGTATACGTCGCAGTAATCTTCGGCGCGATGCTGGGCCGCGTCACGCTCGATACCGGCATAGCGCGCAGTATCGTCAATTTTGCGGCGGAGTTCGGCGGCGAGTACCCGCCGGCCGTCGCCCTCGTGCTCAGCGCCGTCGTTGCGCTGCTCTTCGTTTCGCTCAGCGGGCTGGGCGCAGTCATCATGGTGGGATCGATCGTGCTGCCGATCATGATGACGACCGGGGTGCCGCGCAAAATCGCGGCAACGCTGTTCCTGATGGCGTTCGCCCTGGGCTTTATCTTCAATATCGTCAATTGGAAGTTCTACACCCAGTACTTCGGCGTCAATCCGCAGCATTTGTACCCATACGCGGTCGTGCTCGCCGCGATCGACGCGTGTGCGCTGGTGATCTATACGATCGTTTCGTTCAGCCGCTCGCGCGCCTATGCAACATGGGCCGTGCAAACGGAAGAGCGCGTGCAATCCGTTCCGTGGTATTCGTTGATCACGCCCGTCCTGCCGATCGTGCTGTACTTCGTACTGCACCTGGATCCGATACTCGCTTTTGCAATCTCCGCGATCTACGGTGCGTTGACGGCCCGTCCGCGCCGTCTCGTACAGACGCTCGTTGCGGCGGCGATTCGCGGGGTCGAGGACGTCGCACCGGCCATCGTCCTTTTCGTCGGCATCGGCATGCTGCTGACTGCGGCCAAGCAGCCGCAATTCGCCTCGGCTATGCAGCCCCTGGCGGCGTGGGCCGGGCTACGCAATCCGGTTGTCTTCGTGGCCATCTTCGGATTGCTCAGCCCGCTTACGCTCTACCGCGGTCCGCTCAATCCTCTCGGCGTCGGCATCGCCGTTTTCACGGTGCTTCTGACCGCACACGTATTGCCGCCCGTAGTGCTTGTCGCCGCCGTCATGGCGGTCGTGCAAGTCCAAAACGTGTGCGATCCGACCAACACGCAAAACGTGTGGATAGCCAACTACACGGGCGTCGACATCGAAGAGATCACCAAACGCACTCTGCCGTATCAAGCATCCGTGGCAACGGCGGGATGCCTCGCCGTCGTGCTGGCAACGCATGCGCTTCTCGGCGTTCACGCTTTTGTGTCCTATTTGCCGCGCGCGCAGGCGGCCGCCCTTTGGAGTGGGCTGTTTGTGAACGCGCGTGGCGCGGACCGCATCGCGGTGGGCAGCGACGGTTCCTCTATTGCGCGCAGTGAAGTCGGGAACGTATCAGCCTTGCTGAATGCCGGTCCGGTGCACGCTTTCGCTTTGCAGACCGATCCGGACGCGCAGGATTGTTCCGCGAAATCTTACGCTGCTTACGCTCAAATGACTTCGACGCAATTCGCGCTCGTTGAGGGTACCGACGTCGACTTGGGATTACGTCTGTACGACTGCGGCGGCTGGGAAGTGAACGAATGGCACGAGCATCAGGTCTTCGCGCGTCCCGTTCAAACGAATTACGACGTGCTGACACAGCGAACGGTGGCGCGGCTTATGGACTGGCAGCAATCCGAGCCGCAGCGCTGGCAGCACCTGATGTCACAAGGCGTCGCATACGCGGCGGGGGATCCTGCGACGTACTTCTACGCATTTTTCAAGACCATCGACGGCAACATGCGCGCGTACGTTCGGGCGGGGGGGCCGGCTTATGCGGCGGGGATGCGAACGGGCGACCTGGTCCAGCAGATAGACGGCCGTTTTTGGTGGGAGTACGGAACGTTTCAGGCACAGGCGCGGGCATACGACGGAAGGCCGCACGCTTTTCAGATCGAACGGGCAGGCAAGACGCTCACCGTGCAACTCGAAGAGCCATTTCAGCCATGATAGCCGCCGATTCCGACATCCTGACGTATTGCGACGAACACCGGCAGGACTCGCTGCGAGAACTGACGTCGTGGGTTGCGATTCCATCGATCTCTGCCGATCCCGCGCATCGAGCGGACGTCCGCCGCTGTTGCAGCATGCTCGTCGATCGCATGAATGCGATCGGCCTGAAGGCGCGCGTTTTGGAGACGGCGGGTAACCCGCTCGCGTACGGCGAGTGGATGCAAAAACCCGGCAAACCGACGGTGATCGTCTACGGTCACTACGACGTGCAGCCGGCGGATCCGATCGAGCTGTGGCAGAGCCCGCCGTTCGAGGCGCAGGTACGCGACGGAAAAATTTACGGACGCGGCGCGGTCGACGACAAGGGCCAAGTACTCATGCATTTCGCCGCTATGGAAGCATATCTGCGAGTCCGCGGCGAGCTGCCCCTGAACGTCAAGGTGATTGTGGAAGGCGAAGAAGAGATCGGATCGCCGAACTTCGAGGCGGCGCTCGAGCGGTACCGGGATCTATTTGCCGCAGACGTCGCCGTGATCTCGGACACCGCCGTGTACGCTGAAGACGTCCCCTCGTTGACCACGTCGATACGCGGACTGGTCCATTGGGAAATCGCCGTAAACGGTTCCGGAGAAGATCTGCATTCGGGATACTTCGGCGGACTCGTCCGCAACCCAATCGAGGCGCTTGCCAAGATCGTCGCTGCGCTCAAGGACGATGAGGGCCGCGTGGTGGTTCCCGGTTTCTACGACGGCGTTCGCGAGCCTCGATGCACGAACGCTGGACGAACTGCGCAATTTGGGATTCGACGAAGTGCGCGAAGCGGAAAATCTGGGCGTGCCCGAGCTCTGCGGCGAGCCTGGACGGCTGCCGCTCGAGCGCCAATGGTTTCGCCCCACGCTCGAGTGCAACGGAATCTGGGGCGGATATCAGGGGCCGGGCCCCAAAACGATCATTCCGTCATGGGCGCGTGCAAAAATTTCGGCGCGCCTGGTCGTCGACCAAGATCCGGAGCATGTGAAATCCATTGTTCGCGACTTCATTTTGAACGCGGCGCCGCGCGGCGTTCGCGTGGAGGTGCAGGCTTTCGGCGACACGCGCGCGGTCAGCACGTCGCGCGATCATCCGGCGGTTGCGGCGGCGGGAAGAGCGATGGAGAGTCAATTCGGAAAACCGCCGGTGTTCATCGGAACCGGCGGAACGATCGGCCCGGTCTCCAGCTTCGACCGCATTCTGCATTTGCCGCAAGTGCTTATCGGCGTCGGACTTCCCGACGATCGCATTCATGCGCCGAACGAGAAGTTCACCCTATCGCAATTCTTCGGCGGCATCAAAGTGATGTGCCGCTTGTACGGAGAGCTCAGCGAGTTGTGAAGGATCGTCAAGCGGTCTTTAACGCACTATTTGGCGGATTCGGCGATCCGGCAGCCCTTCACGTCGCCGACGTGGGCGCAGGAACCCTTCGCATGGTCATGCCGGTGTACGTTCTTACCGCCGAGATGCATCCATGACGGGAGAAGACGCCAAGTCGCGGTTCACGCGAATCGGTGACGCCTACGCCCGTTATCGGTACCGCGAGTATCCGCGCAAGGTGCTGGACCTGATCTTCCACGGTCTTGGCGACCCAATGCATTTGGTCGTCGCCGACGTGGGCGCGGGGACGGGCATATCGTCGGAGCTGTTGGCCAAACGCGGTGCGCGGGTGATCGCGATCGAGCCAAACGAGCAGATGCGCTCCAACGCTCCGCAGAATCCGCTGGTCGAGTGGCGCGACGGCACGGCGGAGGCGACGGGATTGCCCGACGAGTCGGTGGACGTGGTCGTCGCTTTTCAGGCATTTCACTGGTTCGATCCCGGCCGGGCACTCGTCGAATTTCGCCGCATCACTCGGCATCGCATCGTGAGCGTTCAATACGAACACGAGGAGAGCGATGCAGCCTCGGCGGAGTTCGATCGTTTGCTGCGCGTCTATAGTGTGGACGACAGCAGCGCACTGCGCCGGCGCGCGCTCGAGACGTTCGCCGCCCACTCCGGGAAGCGTCTGCGCACCTCAATCCTGAACGTTGAATGGCAGCTGACCCTCGACGCGCTTTTCGGCTACGTGGACTCCATCTCGTTCTTGCCGCACGAGGGCGATCCGGCGAGCGCGCTGCGCGACGAAGTTACAGAGCTCTTTCGAATTTACGCGCGGGGCGATCGCGTCTCGCTGGGTTTGCGGCTCTTCGTCCTTGCCTTGGACAAGTGACGCCGCGCAAGCTGCGTCTGGGCATCGACGTCGGCGGCACGTTCACGGACGTCGTCGCGATCGACGCCGGCACGCGCAAGCTCATCGCTTCGTTGAAGACTCCTACCACCCATGATGCGCCGGAGGGCGTTGCGGCCGGAATCGTTCAGGGCGTTCGCGAGCTTTTTGAACGCGGTGACGTGCGGCCGGAGGAAGTGGCCTTCATCGCGCACTCGACGACGCAGGCAACAAACGCGCTGCTGGAAGGGGACGTTGCGAAGGTCGCGGTCCTGGGATTGCTCGATCGCCTGCCGGCGCTCGCGCGGGCGCAGATGCGCTTTCGTCCGCTGGAGCTCGCGCCCGGCGTCGCGTTCCGGCCGGCGTTCGCGTTCGTTCGCGCAGGAGACGAAGAGGCGATTCTTCGAGAACTCGATTCGTTCAAAGCGTCCGGCGTAAGCGCCGTCGCGTGCTCGCAAGCATTCGGTGTGGACCGCCCTCAAAGTGAGGCGCAAGCTTGCGCAGCGGCGCGCGAGCTCGATCTCTTCGCGACGAGCGGTCACGAAGTCAGCTCCGTGTACGGGTTGCGCGCGCGTACGCGAACCGCCGCGCTGAACGCAGCGATTCTGCCGAAGATGGTTCGCACGGCACGTATGACCGAGGACGCAGTCAAGCGCGCCGCCATCGGTGCGCCGCTCATGGTCATGCGCAGCGACGGCGGCGTAATGGACGTTCGCGAGATGGAGCGCCGGCCGATCATGACCTTGCTCTCGGGGCCTGCCGCCGGCGTTGCGGGCGCGCTGCTGTACGAGAACGTCACGGACGGCATCTTCATCGAAGTAGGCGGCACGAGTTCGGATTGCAGCGCGATTCGATCCGGCATGCCGCAACTGCGACCGGCGCGCGTCGGCGGACATCGCACGATGCTTCGAACGCTGGACGTGCGCACGCTGGCGATCGCCGGCGGCAGCCTGATACGGCTCGGCGGCACCTCGATCGTCGACGTAGGCCCGAGATCGGCGCACATCGCCGGACTCAAATACGCCAGTTTCGTCGACCCCGGCGTGCTGCAGGGAGCGGTCGTCGAGCTGATCGCGCCGACTGCGCACGACGCGCCGGATTACGCGACGCTGGCGGCTCGCGACGGAACCCGCGTCGCGCTCACGCCGACGTGTGCTGCAAATGTATTGGGATACGTACCCGAGGGCGCGTTTGCGCGAGGCAACGCTTCCGCCGCCCGGCGTGCTTTCGAGATTTTAGGGGATCGCGTACGGCGCGATGCGGAATCGCTCGCTCGCGAAGTGCTTGCGATCGCGGGGGCAAAGCTTGCCGCCGCGATCGACGAACTCATCGCGGATTACGAACTGGATCGCGAGATGCTGGCGATCGTCGGCGGCGGGGGCGGGGCGGCCGCGCTGATTCCGTTTACCGCGCAGCGCGCCGGATTGGATTTTCGGCTGGCCCGGGACGCAGAAGTGATCTCGCCTATAGGCGTCGCTCTTGCGCTGGTGCGCGAAGTGATCGAACGAAACATCGTCGATCCGTCGCCGGACGAGATTCTTCGGGTTCGGCGGGAGGCGCAGGACGCCGTGATTCGCGCCGGCGCGTCGCCGGAACGCGTTGAAGTATCGGTCGAGGTCGATAGCCGGCGCAATTTGGTGCGCGCGACAGCATCGGGAGCCTCGGAACTCTCCGAAGGCGCGGCGCGGCCCGCGGCGGACGATGCAGAACTCCATGCCGTTGCGGCGCGTCTGCTCAGAGCGCGCGCCGAGGCAATCCGGTGCGTGGCGAGCACCGAAGGACTGCGCGTCTTCGAGGGTCATCGCGTCTTGCGCGTCTTGGACCGCACGGGCGTGGGCCGCTTGGGATTGCGCAACGCCCTGGTGCGTCAAACGACCGCTCTGAAGGCGCTGGAGATCCTGCCTCAGACGATCGAGGATGCGACCGCGTTCGGCGACGTCGGACGAGCTCTGCCGGATCTGTATCTCTTGCACGGATCCCGCTTGTCCGATTTCAGCGGGCTAATCTCCGCACGGCAAGCCGTTGCGCTCGCCTCCGAGGAGCTGGCGGGATGCGATCCGCAAACCCGCGTCGTGCTCTTGGCGGCGCCGCGCGCGGTGTAACACAGCACGGAAAGGACGGTAGTTCGTAGAGATGGCGAAAGTGACGATCGACGGCAACGTCGTGCATATTCAACTCTCGAACTGGGACAAGGTTTGGACGATACACGGCTCGCTGCAGCTTCCGATGGCGCACATTACGTCCGCGCGCGTCGAGGACGAGAACGGCTGGAGTCACGCCTGGCGCAAAATGGTCGGCACCGGCGCGCCGGGTTTGAAGATGGCCGGAACGTTTTTCACCAAGGGCGGATTGGCGTTTTTGGACTACGGCGACGGAAAAAATTGTCTCGTGCTGGAGACTCAGCACGAGACGTATAAGGAGATCATCGTCGAACTGGACCGCGGCGACGATCCCGACGCGTTAGCCGCGGAGATCAATCGCCGGGTCGGATTTAGTTAGCCGCGCCTAGTTTACGCGGGGCTGCGAAACCGCGAGACCCTCGGTTTCCTGCAGCGCGACCGTGCTCTTTCGACGGCCGTAGGAGAAGTAAAAGATTAGGCCGATCACGAGCCAGACGATGAACCAGAACCAGACGATAGGGAAAAAGCCGAAGACCACCGGGTTTCCGAACCGCAAATAATAGATGAGCCCGAGCGCGCTGACTGCGGACAGAATCGGAATGACGTACGGGCCGCCCGGGACTTGGAACGCGCCCTTCAACTCCGGGTGCTGCAGCCGCAAACGCGGCACGGCGATCGAAACGAGGATGAACGCGGCAAGCGTGCCCATATTCGTGAGCGATCCGACGATATTGATCGGCGTGAACGCCGCGATCAACGCGATGCAGATCCCGAAGAAGATCGTCGAATAGATCGGCGTCCGCCACGTGGGGTGAATTCGCGTGAACGAAGGCGGAATCAGTCCGTCGCGCGACATGGCGAAGAAGATGCGGCTTTGGCCGAACATCATGACGAGCAGCACCGTCGTCAGGCCGGCAATCGCGCCGAAAGAAATGATGACCGAAGCGGTCGATCCCCACGATAGCCCCATGTGGCTGGCGGCATAGGCGACCGGGAACGAGAGCGCATTGAGCAGCGTGTAGTATGGTACGACGCCGTTCAGCACGAACGCTACCGCAATGTAGAGCACGGTGCAAACCGCCAAGCTGGCGATGATGCCGAAGGGCAGATCGCGTTTGGGGTCGCGCGCCTCCTCAGCGGTCGTCGAAACCGCATCGAAGCCGATGTACGCAAAGAAGATGAGCGCGGCTCCGCCGAGCATGCCGCTGACACCAAACGGAAAGAAGCCGCCGTGATCGAGACCGCCGCCCGAGGGCAGCGGATGCGGCGGCAGACTGAAGTTCGACATATTGATGTGACCGAGCCCGATGATGATGAAGAACAGCACGATGCTGATCTTTACGGCGACGATTACGGCGTTGACCGTTCCGGACTCTTTCGTTCCTCGCACGAGCAGCGCTGTAATAATAAGAATGATGATCGCGGCGGGGATGTTGGCGTACCCGGAGGCTCCTTGGCCCGCGAGACCCCAGGTGGGGCCATTCGCCCACTGTGCGGGGATGTGCCAGCCTAACGTGTTCGTGATGTTTACGAAGTAGCCGGACCAGCCGATGCTTACCGTCGCGGCACCCAAAGCGTACTCCAGCACCAAATCCCAGCCGATTATCCACGCCAAGAACTCTCCCAGCGTCGCGTACGTGTACGTATACGCCGACCCAGAAATCGGAATCTTGCTGGAGACCTCCGCATAACAGAGCGCTGCAAGCGCGCTGACGATGCCGGCGACGACGAACGAGATCATAATCGAGGGTCCCGAGCGTGTGGCCGTCGCGACGCCGATGAGAACGAAGATTCCCGTACCGATGATGGCGCCGATGCCCATGGCCGTCAGCTGCCAAGGCCCAAGGGATCTTTTGAGTCCGCCTTCGTGGTCGGAGCCCTCGGCGAGGATTGTCGCCAGCGGCTTGATGCGTTGCATGATCATCAAGGCCGGAAATTAACCCTCGCCGGGCGACTCCCTGGTTCCGGGAGCGTTACTCGGCGCGGGAATAGCCCACGTATAGTCCTCGGCCGTTCAGGCCGGGCTCCTCGTACTCGACGTATAGTCCGGCTTTGCGAAAGGCATTGCGGTAATCGTCGTCGGTGAAGAGCGTCAGACGGTGGGGTTCGGTGAACGTGCGGATTCCGTCGCTCGAGGCGACCATGAAATGAAAGTTTAGAATGGAGACGTTGCCGTCGCGGCGGCTGACGCTCATCCGCGCCACTTTCAAGTCGGGATCGTCGACGAACAGTGCGTGGACAGAGCCGTCTTTCCAATCGGCCGGACGGATCCAGGGCTCGACGATCACGACGCCTCCGGCCCGCAAGTGCCGCGCAAACGTCGCGAGCGCCTGATCCAGACGAGCGGTGTTGGGAAGTGCGCCGATACCGCCGAAGAGCGAGACGATCCCGTCGAATCGTTTGCCCAAGTTGAATCCCATCATGTCGCCCAAATGGAACGGTACGCTGGGATTGCGATTGCGCGCGATGTCCAGCATCGTGCGTTCGATGTCCAGACCCTCGCAATCATAGTGTTCGCGCAGGTATTCGATGTGCTTGCCGGTCCCGCAACCAACGTCGAGCAGCGCCTTTCCGCCCGAACGGCATCGCTGATCGATGATGCGGCGAAGGACCGCCGCCTCTGAGGCGTAGTCCTTCCCCATCGATCGGTAGAGCGCGTCGTAGTATTTGGCGGATTGCGTGTACATCGAGCGCCGTGCGTTTTGCATTTGCCCGCGGAGGCCTGCCGGACAAGCGCGTCCGTTACTCGAAACGCGCGCGCATGACGACGCGCGGTCGAAGCTACGACGTATTGGTAATCGGGGGCGGTAACGCCGGATGCGCGGCCGCAATTGCAGCTGCGCGGCACGGCGCGCGAACGCTGCTCGTAGAACGTTACGGATTCTTGGGCGGCACGGCGACGGCCGCGATGGTGGGACCCTGGATGACTTTCCATTCAGGAAGCAAGCGCATCGTCGGCGGCATCGCGCAGGAGATCGTCGAGCGCCTCATGCGCGCCGGCGGTTCGCCGGGCCATCTTCAGGATTCTTCCGACTACGTTGCGACCATCACGCCGTTCGATCCCGAGATTCACAAAGCGCTTCTCTTCGAGATGACGCGCGAGGCCGGCGTGGATTTGCTCCTCCACGCGTACTTTCTGCGGGCGCTCGGGTCAGGCGGTGAAGTTTTCGGCGCCGCCTTTGCCACTGTCGCCGGGGAGCGCGAATATCGCGCAGGCATCACGATCGACGCAACCGCGGACGCATTCGTCGCCGCCTCCGCCGGCGCGGCAACGCAGCAAGGTGACGAACGCGGCCGAGTTCAGCCCGCGAGCTTGATGTTTCGGTTGAGCCACGTGGATCTCGCGAAAACCGCATCGTACGTTCGGATGCATCCCGATCAAATGCGCACCTCCCTCAAGGCGCACGAGCGGACGACGCTCTCGCTGACCGCAGTCGCCGGCCTGTACGACCTTTGGAACGAAGCGCTCGAGGCGGGTGCCGTCGCGATACCGCGCGAGCTCGTCTCGTTCTTCATCTCACCGTATCCCGACGAGGTGACAGTGAACATGACGCGCGTCACGGGCATCGATCCGCTCGATCCTGACGATCTGACGCGCGCCGAGGTGGAAGCGCGCACGCAAGTGATGCAGCTGGTCGAGTTCTTCCGCTCGCGCGTTCCCGGTTTCGAGCAGGCGCGCATCGCCGCAACCGGTACGCAGATCGGCATTCGCGAGTCCCGCCGCATCGTCGGAGAATACACGCTCACGCGCGAAGACGTGCTCGAGGGGCGGCGATTTGAAGACGCGGTGGCGCGTAGCGCCTATCCGATCGACATTCACAACCCGTCCGGAAGCGGAACGGTCACGCATCGTTTGCCCGAAGGAGCGAGCTATGAGATTCCGTTCCGGTGCTTACTGCCTAAAAACGTCGATCGGCTTTTGGTCGCGGGACGCTGCATCTCGACGACGCACGAGGCGCTCGCCTCCACGCGTCTAACCCCGACCGTCATGACGCTCGGTCAAGCCGCCGGAACGGCCGCGGCGCTTGCCAAACGCGTCGGCGGTTTGCGTGAGATCGAAGCCCGGCAGCTTCGTGAAACGCTCGCCGAAGACGGCGTTCTGTTGTAATGCAGCGCGCAATCGCGCTCGCGCACGCGTTTGGCGTTCGGGTCGAGATCGCGGATTTGGGCGACTGGGGAAGTGACGAACTTCGATCCGAGTACGATCCCGACGGCCCGGTAATACGCATAAATCAACGAATCGTCGAGCGTCTCGATTCGAACGAAATCGGAAACTTCGTCGCGCTCGCAATAGGCCACGAGCTGTATCATCATCGCGAGCACCGCGGGGAGGTTGCACCTGCGCCGAATCGTTCCGCGCGCGAGCGCGCCGCCGACGATTATGCGCGCCGGCTCCTGGCCGAAGGGGAGCCGTAGTGCGGTATTTCGCGGGAATCGACGGCGGACAATCCGCGACGGCGGCAGTTGCCGCCGACGAACTCGGGCGGATTCTGGGACGCGGCACCGGACCCGGCGCCGACGAAGTCGGTGAACTGCCGGGTTCGAGCCGCCTGCACGACGCGCTCGGGACTGCGCTGACCGGCGCTATCGCGGCAGCCAATCTCCCCGCCGGCGTGCAATTCGAGCGGATCGTTGCGGGCGTGAGCGGCTATGAAGGGCGGGTGTACGGAGAACCGCCGCAACTGCCGGCCGCATCGCTGACCCTGGTGCACGATGCGGTAAACGCCCATGCGGGCGCGTTCGCGGGACGTCCGGGCGTCGTCGTGATAGCCGGCACGGGTTCGGTTGCATTCGCTCGCAGCGAACGAGGCGCCGAAGCGGTAGCCGGCGGATGGGGGTTTCTGTTCGGTGATGAAGGTAGCGCGTTTTGGCTGGCGCGCAGCGCCGTCTCGGATGCGATGCGCGATGCCGACGCCGGTGAACCGAACGATCTCGCGCCCGTCGCGCTTCAGCATTTCGGCCGCACGTCGCTGCGCGATCTCTCCCGCGCGTTTTATGCGCGAGAGATCAGCCGCGCGCAATTTGCACTCTTCGCCGTCGACGTGCTCCAGGCAGCCGAACGAGGCAGCGAACCTGCGGCGCGCTACGTGCGTGACGGTGCCGGGGCGCTCGTACGTTTGGCAATGCGCGCCGCCGTCAGCGCCGGGCTGCCGGCGGACGCCGAGGCGGCGTTTTTGGGCGGACTCACCAAGAGCAGCACGATGCAAGGCGAGATTGCCCAGTGGATGCGCACGCTCATACCGAGCGCGCGCCGCGTCGCGCCCAAGCACGATGCTGCCGTCGGCGCATTGATTTTGGCCTATCGCGCTGCGGGCATCGATCCGCCGGTAATCGCATGAATCTGCTCGACCGCTTGCGCGGCGGATTGATCGTCTCGGTTCAGGCGCGCGCGGGTTCGGCGCTCGACGATCCGGCTGTGCTGGCGGCGATGGCGGCGGCCGCGCAAGAAAGCGGCGCGGCCGGCGTTCGCATTCAAGGGGTGCGAAATCTGCATGCGGTGCGGTCGCGCGTCGGCTTGCCGGTGATCGGGATCATCAAACGCGAGTATGAAGACTTCGAGCCTTATATCACGCCTACGCTGCGCGAGATTCGCGAGGTACTGGAGACGGGCGCGGAGATCGTGGCGTTCGACGCGACCGCCCGGCCGCATCCGTCGGGCGTCTGCGTAGAGCAACTGGTCGCGGCAATCCGGGCCGGCGGCGCGATCGCTATGGCCGACTGCGCGCAGGCCGCCGAGGGCGTGGCGGCGCAGGCTGCCGGCGCGGAGATCGTCGCGACGACCCTGTGCGGCTATACAAAGGAAACTCGCGGAGCGAAGCTGCCGGCGCTCGAACTCGTTCGTGAGTTCGCGGAGCTTGAGACATTTGTCATCTGCGAGGGTGGGATACATGCCCCGGCTTCAGCCGCCGCTGCTTTGCAAGCGGGCGCGCAGGCGGTTGTCGTCGGCACCGCAATCACCAATACCGAATGGCTCGTGCAGCAGTTCGTCTCCTCGCTTGCGCCACGAAAGTCGTGGCCCGCATAGGACGGGTTTGCCTATAGTCAAATAGAGGTGAGCTCCGAAGGAGCCCGCGCCAGGGTATCTATAAACCGCATGCGCCGTTTGGGGTTAGAGTGGCAGTAGAAAATAGAGATCCGGCAGTCCGGCTGGATAGCGGATTTTGGATCGTCACGGGCGGCTTGACCGTCCTAGCGATCTTGACCATCATTTGGTGGATCGTCGCGCCGATTACAAGCATCCTGCCCGAGTCGGTCGACAAAGCCGCGCAGATCGATACGCTGTACCGCTTCCTTGCCGCGTCCGGTTCGGCGCTGTTCGTGTACGTCTGCGGATACATCATCTATTTCTCGGTTGCGTTCCGCCGGCGCCCGAACCAGGCGGCCGACGCCATCGGCGTCCAAATCCACGACAGCAACAAGCTGGAATTCTGGTGGACGCTCGGGCCCTTCGTCTACGTCGTGATCCTTGCGATCATCAGCGTGAAAATTTTCTACGGCATCGAACCGTTCAACATGCCCAGCAACTCCCTGGTCGTCGAAGCGTTGGGCCACCAGTGGTTTTACACGTTCCGCTATCCCGGAATCAACGGCGAGGTCAAGCAACTTCACCTGCCGCTGGGCCAACAGGTGACGATGCACGTCAGCGCCTACGACGTGATCCACTCGTTCTGGGTTCCCAGCATGCGTCTGAAGGCCGACATGGTGCCGGGCTTGGTGAACACGCTGGTCTTCACACCGACGAACGTCGGCAAGTACAAGATCATCTGCACCGAGTTCTGCGGCACGCTCCACGGCGACATGCGCAGCGGCACGGCCAACGATCCCGCCTACATGTACATCGATCCGCCGGCCAAATACAAAGCTGGTACGACTCAACGCAGAAAGCCAACGCGAACGAGAGTAATGCCGTCGCGATAGCTTCTACCACGGCAGTCACTTTGACCGGCGGCGATGCGGCTGCCGGTAAGGCGCTGTTCACGCAGAAATGCTCGGCGTGCCACGCCCTGGGGCCGTTCGATCAGAAGATCGTCGGACCGGGCCTGAAAGGCGTGCTGCACGATCCCGCGCATCCGAGCCTCGTAAACGGGGATCCGGCAACGCCCGACGACGTAGCAAAGATCCTGCAGCACGGTTTCACCGGGCCGATGGGAACGATGCCTAACCAAACCGCCAACGCGATCAGCGATAAAGACATCGCCAACCTGGTCGCATTCTTGAACACCTTAAAGTGAGGAGTATTGGGTGTCAGTAGCAGCAGCAGTACATTCGGGCGGAATCGCCGACCATATTCACCCGGAGCCGCAAGGCTTCGTCCGCAAGTATCTGTTCTCGATCGATCACAAGATCATCGGAATACAGTACATGATCACGGCCGGCATCTTCATGATCCTGGGCGGCTTGCTCGCCGAGTTGATCCGCGTGCAGCTGATGAAGGCGAACGGCGGCTTCATGACGCCGGACACGTACAATACGGTATTCACGATTCACGGGTCGACGATGGTATGGCTGGTCATCATTCCGATGCTGACCGGCGCCTTCGGAAACCTGATCTTCCCCGTGCAGATCGGTGCGCGCGACGTTGCGTTCCCATGGCTGAACATGATCAGCTTCTGGATATTTCCGATCGCCGGGCTGATGCTCTACTCGTCGTTTCTGATGGGCGCGCCCGCGGCGGGCTGGACCGAATACCCTCCGATGTCGCTGCAGGGCGCTCCGGGAACCTCGATGTGGTGCGCCGCCATCTTCCTGGTCGGCATCAGCTCGACGATGACCGGCATTAACTTCGTCGTCACGATTCTAAAGATGCGCGCGCCCGGCATGACGTTCACGCGAATGCCGCTCTTCGTCTGGGGACAATTCGTGACTGCGCCGCTGCTCATGATCGCGACGACTGCGCTCGGCGCGGCACTCGCGGCGCTCTTCATGCAGCGCGAATTCGGCGTGGCCTTCTTCGATCCGACCAAAGGAGGCAGCCCGCTCCTTTGGCAGCACATGTTCTGGTTTTATTCGCATCCGGCCGTCTACATCATGATTCTGCCGGCATTCGGAGCAATCTCGGAAATTCTGCCGACGTTCGCGCGCAAGCCAATCTTCGGCTACAAGATGATCGCCTTCAGTTCGTGCGCGATCGCGATTCTGGGCTTTATGGTTTGGGCGCATCACATGTTCACCTCGGGCATGGCACCCGAACTGCAGCTCCCGTTCATGGTCCTCACGATGCTGATTGCCATTCCGACGGGCGTGAAGATCTTCTCTTGGGTAACGACGCTGTGGCGAGGCGTCATCAGTTTTGCGACTCCGATGCTCTTTGCGACCGGGTTTCTCGCGACGTTTACTTTGGGCGGAATCACCGGCGTATTCTTAGCAGCGGTTCCTTTCGACTTACACGCGCACGGCACGTACTTTATCGTCGCGCATCTGCACTACGTTTTGGTGGGCGGCAGCCTCATGGGAATCCTTGCGATGCTGTTCTTCTGGTACCCGAAGATGACCGGGCGCTTGATGAACGAGGTTCTCGGTAAATGGGCGTTCTGGCTGTTCCTGATCGGTTTCAACGGAACGTTCCTGCCGATGCACTGGCTCGGCATGTGGGGCATGCCGCGCCGCGTCGCCGTCTACGATCCGCAGTTCCAGGCATGGAACGAAATAGCCTCACTCTTTTCCTTCATCATGACGGCGGCACTGTTGCTGGTCATCGTTAACGTCATCTGGAGCCTGAAGAACGGCAAGCCTTCCGGCCCGAACCCGTGGGGAGGACGCACGCTGGAATGGATGATTTCTTCGCCGATGCCGTACTACAACTTCAAGCATATTCCGTCGGTCTTCTCCACGCCGTACGACTTCGCCGAGCCGCTGCCGTACCGAGGCCTGGACGAAGAGCTCACCGATTCACCGCCGCCGGTTCCGGCAGGACACCATTAATTAAATGGCAGTAGCTAGCGTTAGGCGCGGCGGATTCGCTCACCACGAAGAGGCGGACCAGCTCTACATCGAGACTCGCGAACTGCGGGTCCAGGGCTTCCTGCTGTTCATGGTGAGCGACCTCGTCCTATTCTCGTCGTTCATCTTCGCCTATCTCTATCTGCGAAGCAGCGGACAAGGGTGGCCTCCGCCTGGCGGTCCAAAACTCGATCTCGCGCTCGCATCGCTCAACTCGGGCATCCTGTTCGGATCCGGTGCGACGATGCACTTCGCGCTCGAGAATTGGAAGCACCGCAACTTCATGAAGTTCGCGTCGTGGATCGTCACGACGATCGTGTTCGGCATCCTCTTCCTGAGCGGTCAGATCATCGAGTATGCGAAGCTCGCCGTCGGCTGGGGTAGCAGCGGTATCTTCGGCGCCGGGTTCTACACCCTGACGGGCATGCACGGCTTCCACGTTTTCTGCGGCATCATCTATCTGACGGTGCTTCTGCTGCAGGCGACGCACGGAAAGTATACCTTCACGCGGTACACGGGCCTTACTCTGGGCACGCTCTACTGGCATTTCGTCGACGTCATCTGGGTCGTGCTCTTCTCGATTTTCTATTTGCTTTAAGGAGCGCTCATCGAAATGGATGCAACATTAGCTCATGTGGAACGCGCTCTTGCCTTCGTCGTCGGCATCGTGGTGTTCTTCGTGGCGGCGATCGCGTTGAAGAACGACTGGGAGAGCAAAGGCATCGAGAACCAGGTCTTCAAAGGCATGCTCGCGTTGCTTGCGCTCGGAGCGATCCTGGCCATTCTCGCCAGCATCAACGTGCTTGCCGGAAAAGGCGTGGAGATTTAACATGTACGATCCGGTAGACGAGCGCGGCGTCCCGCAAAGCCGCGGCATTCCGAAGGCGGTGCAGATTGCCGTAATGATCGGCATAATCGCGATCTTCGCCGTGGGCTGGTGGACGTTGAGGTATGCCGGTTACGGCCACAACTGGCCGTGGCAGAAGAGCCTGCGCATCACCCTGAACGGCAACTACAACCCTTAGCCGCTTATGTGATCGTTAGTCCAAATCGCGGCGTCGCGGCGCGATGCCGATTGCCAGCGTAGGCAGATCGGCGTCGGGAAGTACCCCGGTCGACTTGCCGTCGATTTTATGTATGCCGCCGTATTCCGAAAACTCCGCCATCGCCGGAACCGTCAGCGTCGGCAGTTTCTTGGTTCCGTAGCACTCCCACTCGCAGCACAGGTCCTGATCCTCGAAGAGCACGGCGACGTAGCCGCTGCTCCCCAAATCGGATTGCTCGTCGGGTCCGCGATAGCGGATGTAACCGTCTACCTGATAAATCGGGCGGTACGTCTGGAAATATGCGCGCAGCGGCGCAAAAAGTACCGCGATGAAGTAGGCGGTGAAGGCCAGCGCCATCAGCCCGAAAATCGGAGAGAGGATCCAAAGGTCATGCGGCTTCGAGACGCGCGAGCGCCAGATGATGCCGTAGGCCAGACCGGCAAAGAACAGCGCACCCAGCAGCGGTTCGATCGCTATCGCCATGCGCCCGGTCAAACCGCGCCACACGATGCGGCGCTCCGCGTCCGTCCACGGACGCCCTGCCAAATGCGAGTGGCGGCGTACCTTGCGCAGCTTCATTTAGGAGTCGCTCCGGCCCCCGAGGCGCTCGCAAATGCTCGCTCGACAATGAGGCGATGGTCCGCCGAATACGGGAGCGTCCCCATCGTGCGGCCCCAGCGGCCTGCGACGCGTGACTCGATGAACAGATCGCCGGCCGGGCTTTGCGGATCGCCCGCGATGAGCGCGGCCTGCCAGAGCAGCGCCAACCGCTCCACTAAGAAGCGCGCCTGATCCTCGTGGGCGTCGCGCAACCCCGCAGTCAAATCGTCCACGGCCGTTCGAATACGCGCGTCGCCCATGACCGGTTCCATCTCACGCCGGAATGCTTCGATTGCACCCGGCTGCTTGGCAAAAATGCGCATAACGTCGAGCGCGTTGATGTTGCCCGAACCTTCCCAAATGGAGTTCAGCGGCGCTTCACGATAAATGCGCGGCATGCCCGATTCTTCGACGTAGCCGTTGCCGCCCAGACACTCCAGTGCTTCAGCGGTCACGGTGGGCACGCGCTTGCAGACGTAATATTTGCCGATAGCCGTACCGAGCCGGCGCACGACCAACTCGTGCGGATCGTCATTTGCCCGGTCGACGGAGCGCGCTAGACGCAGCATCAGAATGACGGCCGCCTCGGATTCCAGAGCCACGTCGGCGAGAACGTTCTGCATCAGCGGGTGATCGATTAAGCGCTTTCCGAAGGTGCTGCGGTGGCGCGCGTGGTGGACCGCCTGAACAACCGCTTGGCGCATGAGCGCGGCCGAACCGTTGATGCAATCCAAGCGCGTGAAGTTCACCATCTCGACGATTGTCTGCACGCCGCGGCCTTCCTCACCCAGCCGCAGAGCCGAGGCGCCGTCAGACTCGATTTCCGAGGACGCGTTCGAGCGATTTCCGAGCTTATCTTTGAGCCGCTGTATCGTGATCGCGTTACGGCTTCCATCCTCCAGAATGCGCGGCATGAAGAAGCACGTTAATCCGTGCCCGGTTTGCGCCAGCACCAGGAATGCGTCGCTCATCGGCGCCGAGCAGAACCACTTGTGGCCCGTGAGCAAATAGGCATCACCGGCCGGCGTCCGCTGCGCGAACTGCGCGCGCGTCACGTTGGCGCGTACGTCCGATCCGCCTTGCTTCTCGGTCATCGCCATTCCGCAAAGGGCGCTCTGCTTTTCGGCTATGGGCGCTAACTGCGGATCGTAACCGGGGGCAACGAGCTTCGATTCCCATTGGGCGGTAATTTGCGGCCCAGTTCGAAGGGCGGGCACGCCCGCGTAGGTCATCGATATGGGACAGCCGTGGCCTGCTTCTACTTGGCCCCAGACGTAAAACTTGGCGGCGCGGTTGAGATGCGCGTCCGGAGAGTCGCTTTGCCACGGCGCGGCATGAAGACCGTAGCGCGCGGCAACGCGCATCAATTCGTGATAAGCAGGGTGAAACTCGACTTCGTCGATGCGGTTTCCGAAGCGATCGTGCGTGTGCAGCACCGGCGGGTATTCGTTTGCCAGCCGTCCCCACGTCTGCGCAGTCTCACTCCCCGCCAGCAGGCCGATCTCATTCAGTTCGGGAGCAGCGCCGGCGCGCGAAAATCGCTCGAGGCCTCTGCGCAGCGCAATATCGCTATCGAAAACGTTGTAATCGATCAGCGCGGGCGGTTGATTGGCGACTTCCATAGGGCCGCGCATAGAAGGTTCACTCGGCCGCCGCTGAGCGAATCTCCTGTCTGCGCGAGCGCAGCGTGGCCGTTATTGCGAGCGCGGCGAGCGCGACCGCGGAAAACGCTAAATACGTCGTGCGATATGCCGCCTCGTCCGATATGGCCGTGCCCATGATGCCGCCGGCGACGGAACCACCGACGATCTGTCCGACGATCAAGAACTGACTGAGGAGTCCGATAGCCGTGGCCCGCGTACGCTCGGTGCTCTCGTTTGTGACGATATACCTCGTCGGGGCGCCGAGCAGTGCTCCAAAGCCGATGCCTGCAACGATCATTGCGACGACCGAGAGCGCGAACGAATCGAAGCCCAGCGCGAAAATCAGCAACCCCAATTCGGTCAGCAGGCAGCCCCCCACCAATACGTCACGGCTGCCGATCCGGTCGAGCGCGCGCCCCGACGCCGGGATCACGACGACGAACGTCAATGCGCCGATTGCGGCGACGCCGCCGGCGACGGCGTACGAAAGATGCTGTGCTCCGACTAAGACGGCCGGAATAAAGAAAAGCGATCCTTCGAGAATTCCGATGACGATCTCGAGCGCGAACGTTTTTGCGAGCCTGCGCATTGGTGAAGAGCGCCGGTGGTACGATGGGGTTCTCGGTAGTGCGCTCCCAAAACGAAAATGCGACGAGCAGCAGCAGCCCAAAAACAATCGTAACCGCATGCACGCCGCTGATGCCGTACATCAAGAACAGCAATCCGATCGTCAGCAGCAGCAAACCCGGCAGGTCGAGCGGTCCGCGCACGCGCGGCGCGTTTACCGGCACGTGCGAGAATGCGAATGCCAGCACTGCTGCTCCCAGCGGAAAATTGAGCGCAAAGATCCAGCGCCACGAGACGAAGTGCGTGACCAGCCCACCGTAGAGCGGCCCGAGTACGGCCGCTAGCCCCCACGTTGCGGCGACCATCCCGAGCGCGGCGCCGCGCCGCTCCGGCGGGACGCGATCGCCGATGGCGGCCGTCGCTACCGGAAAGATACCGCCCGCTCCGAAGGCTTGAATGGCGCGCGCAAAGAGAAACATGCCGTAGTCTTGCGAGAGCACTGCGAGCGCGCTGCCAATTAAAAAGATGCTTACGCACGCAACGTAGATCGGGCGCCGTCCGTAGCGGTCGGCTAGCGTGCTCATTACCGCGATGCCGGCGATGTTGACGAGCAAGTACAGCGTAAAAACCCACGACAGATCGCCGATTGCGACGCTGAACTGTTTGCCGAGGGCCGGCAGGGCAGGCGAAAGTACGCTGAGATCGAGCGCGCCCAAAAAGACGCCCAGTCCGAGCGTCAGCAGCAGCGGCAGCACCGAACGGTCCAGCCGGTGTCCTGCGATCGTTGCGGTTTGCGTGCCGGCAGCCTCGTCTATAAGAGAAACCGGTCGAGCACCATGAACGCGCATATCGCCGCTAGATAGAAGAGCGAGTACAGAAACGCCGATCGGGCGGCTTGGCGTTCCGATCCTGCGCGCGTGTCGGGCGTTTTGAGCAGCCGCACCACGTCACGAACGAAAAACAGGCCCAAAACTGCTGCGGCCGCCGCGTAGAGCGCTCCCATGACGTGCAGCGGATACCAGAGCACCAGCGACCCTGCAACCAGCAGCAGCGTGTAGACCAAAATCTCTATCTTCGTCCGGCGCACGCCCAGAACGTTCGGCAGCATGGGAACCCCGGCGCGCTCGTAATCCGTGTCGGTCATCAGCGCAAGCGACCAGAAATGCGGCGGCGTCCACAAAAAGATGATTGCGAAAAGTCCGACGGCCGGCCATCCGACGTGGTTCGTCACCGCGGCCCACCCGACGAGCGGCGGAATCGATCCCGCAGCGCCGCCGATGACGATGTTTTGCGGCGTTCTGCGCTTGAGGAGCATTGTGTATAGTGCGACGTAGTAGACGTTTCCGCTCAAGGAAAGCCACGCCGCCAGATGGTTGACGCGCAGATAGAAGATCGCGAAGGAGATTACGCCCATGACGCACGCGTGCGTAGTCGCCGCGAAGATCGTGATACGTCCGGAGGGAATCGGCCGCGAGGCCGTTCGCTTCATCAGACGGTCGATATCGGCGTCGTAGACGCAATTCAGCGTTCCGGCAGACATCGCCGCCAGGGCTCCGCCCAGAATCGTCCACAACAGCACCGGCGCTGAAGGAAGCCCGCGCGCCGCCATGATCATCGCCGCGACCGTGGTGACCAGAAGAAGATACATGATCCGCGGCTTGCCGAGATCGTAGTAGTCGAGGGCTTTTCCCACAAGTCCCGCAGCTCGCGTCTGGGTTACGCCCGCAACGCGCGCAAGCGCAGCGTTCATCGCGCAGATACCCCTTGGGTGATGGAGGTGCGTCCCGAAACTCGTGCGATTTCGAGCGCGCTCGCGACAACGAACGAAAGAAACACGAGCGCAGCGTTCGCCGCATGAGCTTCACGCAGATCGATCGGAAGACGCAGCGCTACGTTAAGCAGACCCAGGAGAACCTGAACGAACAGCAGCGCCAAACCTGCGCTGGCCGCAATCCGAACGTTGCGCGGCGCCTCCAGCGCCCAAACGATGGTGAACGCCAGGACGCCGGTCAGGAGCGCTGCCGCTGCAACGAAGCGATGGAGCATTTGAACATACTGTCCCGCCGTATATACCACGACATTGCCGGCACAACCCGGAACCTGGAGGCAGGCGAGGCCCGCACCACTGGAACTGACGTACGCGCCTATGCACATCGTGACGAATGTCATAAAAGTTGCGGCAAATAGAGCTGCCAGCACGATACCGTTTCCGCGCGAACCGGCGGCGGGAGCCGCCAGCGAAAATACGGCCATTGCCGCGAGGGACGCGACGAACGCCATTGCCGTTCCCCAATGCCAAACGACGGAGAGCGGACTATTCGAAAGATGTACGGTGGCAGCACCGAGGAAAACTTGAAAAGCGAACAGCGCGGCAACGATGGAAGCGATCGGTGTGACGAAACGCGCGCGGCTGCGCCGGCGCCAGGCGGCTATCAGCAGTGCGACGACCAGAATGGAGAGGAGCGCAGCGGTCAACCGATGCGTCCATTCCCAGACCGTGCCGCCGCCCATGGAGGGAATGAATTCGCCGTGGCACAGCGGATAGTCCGGACACGTCATGCCTGCTCCGTTGATTCGGGTCCAACTGCCCAGCATGACTTCGCCGTAAGCGACGGCTACCGCCGCGAGGCTGAGGCGCGCAAGAGTCCTCACTAGACGTTCAGTCTATCGGAAGGCGCCCGTCCGGACAATGATTTTGTCGGCCGGCGCCATTCTCAGCATCCGCTGAAGGCAGCGTCGGCGTGAGACGCGGCGGTGTCCTCGTCGCGAATGATGGCCGGGAAGCGGGCCTGGAAATCCTTGGCGGCGTTTTGCGCGTACGCAGTCGCCGTATACTTGCTGCGCAGCGCGGGCGGCGCGTACGGATCCGGCGCGAAGAAGTCGTTGTCCATCGGACTTCCCGCCTCGCTCAGGCCGCGATTGTCGAGGTAATCGACGTAGGCAAGATAGCCGTCGAAGTCGCGCGCCATTTTTAGCTGCCGTCCGATTGCCCCGCCCAGGGCGTCCGCGAATGCTTTCAGCTCCTTTGCTTCTTGCGGGTCGCCGGATTTTGCGGCGAGCGCGCGAAGCGCCGCGATTTCGTTTTGGCCGCTGGCCGACTGCTTGTGAAGCGACGATGCGAGGTCGCGCAAAACCGCGAGACCCGCGTTGCGGTGTATGAGGCTGCCGTCGTCTAAATTCACCATGCGCAGTTGCGTAATGCTTTGGGAGATCACTTCGTTGTCTTCAAGCGTGAACGTGATGGCGTCGTTGGCGTGCGTGACGATCTGAGCGCAACGCGCCGAGGCGCGAACGTTTGCAATCGTTTTCAGCGGGGCAGACGCTACAGGAGATGGCGAAGGCGACGGGCTTGCCGACGCAAGCGCTGCGAGCAAGATATGCGCGAACATACGCGAAACGGCTTGCGCGTGAAGCGCCTCTGGCCCCTGCTAGCTTTGGTCCTTGTCACGGGCTGCCGGGACGTTCGCGTGAAGACGCTGGCCATCGGGGACACCGCTGTTCTCGGCGGCGGAAATGAAATCGTCATCGTCCGCGATGACCCCTCGCTCGAGAAACTGGGGATTCGGGCGCCCGTCCGCTACCGCAACGAGTTCGGCGTCGTGCTTTTAATGGGTCCGTACGATCGGAGCGGGTACCGGCAGATCATCGAGTCCATCCGCGCGAACCCCGACGGAGTACGCGTGGTCGCATTCGAAGAGTCCCCCGCAAATGGGGGAGAACCTTCCGACAAATATCGTACGTATACGCTTTGGATTGTCCCAAACTCGGTCTATCGGCGGGGGATAAAGGTACAAGTCGTAACGCCGTCCGATACCCCGGTTGCTTCGACGGTACTGCCTTGAATCGGGGTACGAGCGTTTTCGAAGGTCTAAGGCTTTACGCAGGTATGTCGATACTCTAGAGGTTTGATGCTGGCACACGACACGATCGAATCCGAGTTTCAAGTCCGGCGGCTGGGTTTGGCCCTCGAGCCGAATGGAACCGCATCGGAAGCCGAAGGCACGCTGAATCCCGCAAGTGCTCGCGCCCGCAGCGGCGAGTTGATCGTCTACCCCCGCGATGTTGCGCGCGGAAACATTTCCCGTGTCGGTTTGGTCCGTGGCGTACCCAGAGGCGACGGCTTTACGTTCGAGCGAGAAGGCTTTGCGCTCGAGCCCGACGCCCCTTACGAGCTTCGGACGCATCCCGGTTACGGTTGCGAGGATCCGCGAGTGACGTTCGTTCCGGTTCTCGATTCTTACGTCATGGCGTACACGGCCTTCGGTCCGCAAGGTCCGCGCATCGCGGTCGCAATATCGGAAGACGCGATCGCCTGGAAGCGCGTCGGATTACTGCACTTCGATAAACCGGGCATGCACATCGGCGACGACAAAGACGCCGCCTTCTTTCCGGAACCGGTCACCTCGCCGTCCGGCGTGAAGTCGCTGGCACTCTACCATCGCCCGATGCTTCACCTTTCAGCCGTCGACGGCCGCGCGGCTATTCCGATGATCGAACGAATGCCGTTCGCCGATCGTGAATCGATCCGCATGGCGTACATTCCGCTCGAGCCCGTGCTCGACGACGTCGAGAAAATTTTGGACGTGGCCGAAAGCGTACTCGTCATGTCGCCGGACGCCCATTGGGGTTCGCTCAAACTTGGCGCGGGCACGCCTCCGGTGCGAATCGCAGAAGGATGGATGTCGCTCTTTCACGCCGTCGACGTCATCGACCACGGCGTGAGTAAACCGAAGCTGCGCTATAGCGCCGGCATGATGATTCATGACTACGATGAGCCGCACCGCATCGTGTACCGTTCGCCGGTACCGCTGTTGTCGCCGCAGTCCGACGCAGAGTTGCGCGGCATCGTAGACAACGTCGTTTTTCCAACAGCGATCGATCCGCGCCCCGATCTCGGGCCGCGCACGTTTGATTTCTATTACGGCATGGCCGACTGGTCCATCGGCGCCGCACGCCTTACATTGGGCGATGACGGCGGATCGGGCAAACCAGCCGAAACAGCTGCTTAGATATCTCCTGATTGCGACGGTGCTCGTCGTGAGCGCCGTCGTAATCGTAGCGGGTTACGCCAATCGCGAACGGCTCGCCCTGAAGATCAAGTCCGTGTACGCCCCCGCAGCGCCGAAACCGGTATCTCCGGGCCTGCAAACACGCCGTGCCGACAGCGCGTTCATTGCCGACGCGCGATGGGCGTTCTCGGCGCTTCCCGAGTGTTTCACGCAGCAGAGCCGCACGACCGGCCCGGGCGCATACGTGCTGCCGCATCTGCCCAAAGACGCGCGCCGCGTTGCGCAGGGTTCGACGATATTTGCGGGCGACTGCCGCGCGTTCGTGCACGGGTCGGACGTTTGGGTTTGGCGCGGCAAGGATCGCCTGCGCATTCCGCCCCCGGCGAGGCTTTACGAGTCCGGTTCCGGTCATAACCGGATGCTCGAACTGCTGCAAGGACCCCCGAACGCTCTGGATTTGCGAGTGTATTCGCTCTCACCCGCGAATGGGCCGTCTACGTGACTCCGATTGAAGAAGAAGTCCGCAAGCGGCGGACGTTTGCGATCATCTCCCATCCCGACGCCGGAAAGACGACGCTCACCGAAAAGCTGTTGCTCTAC
Source organism: Vulcanimicrobiota bacterium (assembly GCA_963714015.1). Lineage (GTDB taxonomy): Bacteria > Vulcanimicrobiota > Vulcanimicrobiia > Vulcanimicrobiales > Vulcanimicrobiaceae > DASRDE01. Next base: position 1,093,120 of record OY970223.1, read on the forward strand.
GGCGGCGCAATTCAGACGGCCGGTCAGGTTTCGGCGCGCCGGGCGCAGCGCGCCGCGACGAGCGATTGGATGGAACTGGAGAAGCAACGCGGCATTTCCATCACCTCGACCGTGCTGCAGTTTCCGTACGGCGGCTACACGATCAACTTGCTCGACACGCCCGGACACCAAGACTTCGGCGAGGACACGTATCGCACGCTGCTTGCCGCCGACAGCGCAGTGATGCTCATCGACGCGGCCAAAGGCGTGGAACCGCAGACGAAAAAGCTCTTTGCAATCTGCCGCGCGCGCCGCATACCGCTCTTCACCTTCATCAACAAGATGGATCGGCCCAGCCGCGATCCGTTGGAGTTGCTCGACGAGCTGGAAAACGTGCTCGGCATCGGCGCGTTTCCAATGAACTGGCCGCTTGGAAATGGGTCCTCGTTCAAGGGCGTATACGATCGCGCTGCGCGTGAGGTGCACCTTTTCGAGCGCAGCGCTCACGGTGCCAAGCGGGCTCACGTGCAAGTTGCGGACGTGAACGATCCGCAGATCCGCGAGCTTTTGGACGAGCACTCCTTTTCCGAGTTTCGCGACGGTTTGGAGTTGCTCGAAGGGGCAGGAGCCCGGTTCGATCTTGAAGCGATGCTGCACGGCGACGTGACGCCGGTGTTCTTCGGGAGCGCCGTCACGAACTTCGGAGTGCAAAACTTCCTGGATTCCTTCGTGAAGCTTTGTCCTGCACCGGCGGCGCGCCTCTCCGATAAAGGAGCGGTCGATCCGGCGTCGGAGCAGTTCTCGGGATTCGTCTTCAAAATTCAGGCGAACATGGATCCGCGCCATCGCGATCGCGTGGCGTTCGTGCGCGTGTGCTCCGGCAAATTCGAACGCGACATGACGGTGCGCAACGCGCGCACCGGAAGAGAAGTGCGACTATCAAGGGCGATGCGGCTGTTCGCAAGCGAACGCGAGTCGCTGGACGCCGCATATGCCGGCGACGTGGTTGGTTTGGCTAACCCGGGCGTCTTTGCGATTGGGGACACACTTTCGGACGGGCCGGCTCTGCAGTTCGAGCCGATGCCGTCTTTTTCGCCGGAACATTTTGCCTCTTTGCGCAGTATCGATACTTCGAGTTACAAATCGTTCGGGAAAGGAATCGCACAGCTGAGGGAAGAGGGCGCTATTCAGGTGATGTATCCGTTCGGCTCGATGCGGACCGAACCCATTTTGGCGGCGGTCGGTGAGTTGCAGTTCGAGGTCGCTAAGTACCGGCTGGAATCCGAGTACAACGTAAAGACCGTCTTCTCGGCGCTTCCATACGCAGTGGCGCGGCGAGTGACCGGCGACTCAGCCGAAATCGCTCGCGCGCAGCTGCCGACGAACGCCAAGCTGGTCGAAGATTGGGACGGACATCCGGTCGCGCTCTTCGAATCGGAATGGAGCCTGCGGCTGGCCGAGGAGTGGAATCCTGAGCTGAGTTTCGTATCCTTTACCGCAATCGTCGAGAGGCAAAATGAAGAGATTTTTCGCGCTCGCGCCGGCGGCGCTTAGTTTTGCGGCCGCGCTCAGCCTGACTGCGTGCGCCGGCAATCCAAATCAAGGCGAGGCGGATAAAATTACGCGCGCCGTCATCAACAACGACATGTCGCCCGTCATGAACGACATCGCGCCGTCGATCAAAGGCGAAATCACGCGGGTGCGCATTGCGGAAATCTCGGACGAGCTCAACGATCAGGGGGCTTACCAAGGGCTCAAAGAAGACCCGTCATGGTGCAATCCGGGCTTCCATTGTTTCGACGTACAGTTTGCCAAGCGCCCCTACTACGAAAAGATGAAGATCGACTCCGGCGGAAAGGTCGAGTACTGGTGGATACGCGCAACCAAACCGCAGTAGGCATCGACGACGTTCGCGCCGCTGCGCGAAGGCTCCACGGGATCGTTCATAAGACGCCCGTCCTAAGTTCACGCACGCTGGACGAGTTGACCGGCGGACGCGTTTTTCTGAAATGCGAGAACTTTCAGCGTATGGGCGCGTTCAAAGTGCGCGGCGCATACAACCGGATGGTGCAACTGGCGGAACGCGAGCGCAGCGGCGGCGTTGTAGCCTTCTCGAGCGGAAATCACGCTCAAGGCGTCGCACTGGCGGGCCGGCTACTGAACATACCCGCAATTATCGTAATGCCGTCGGATGCGCCCTCGTCCAAAATTGAGGCGACGCAAGGCTACGGCGCCGAGATCGTGTTTTACGATCGGAACCGCTCGCACCGCACCGAAATCGCGCAGCGCATCTGCATGGAACGTGGAGCGACGCTCGTTCCGCCGTTCGACGACCCGCATATCATCGCGGGCGCGGGAACGGCCGCACTCGAGCTGCTTCAAGAAGTTGACGCGCTCGACGTCGTGGCAACGCCGGTGGGCGGGGGCGGATTGCTCTCGGGAACTTCAATCGCCGTCCACGCCGCGAATCCCGGCATCGCGGTCTACGGCGTGGAGCCCCAGGCCGGCAACGACGTGCAGCGTTCACTCGAAGAAGGCAAGATCGTACACACGGACGTGCCTCAGACGATCGCCGACGGACTGCAGACGCAGGCTCCCGGCGAGTTGACGTTTCCGATCATCCGCGATCACGTGACCGCTATCGTAACGGTCACCGACGATCAGCTCGTTCAAGCGATGCGCTTTGCGTTCGAGCGAATGAAGCTCGTTATCGAACCCAGCGGAGCCGCCGCTCTTGCGGCCGTCATGAACGGCATCATCGACGTACGCGGAAAAACGGCAGGCCTGATCGTGAGCGGCGGAAACGTCGACGCGCAGCGCTTCAGCCGGCTGCTCAGCTCCTGACGTGCCCCAGAAAACGGGCGTCTTCGGCCGCAGGCACTGGATTCCGCCGGCGGCGCTCATTTACGCACAGGCGGCGCACGGGTTTTCGTGGGCGCTGATTCTGCTTACGGCCTGGACGGGTAATTTCGGCAACGTTCTCTATGCGTTTGCATGGATCCACACGGTCGCCCTGGGCTGGATAACGATGGCCGCGCTGGCAATTTTGGTTTTTGCGATTCCTCAGTTCACCGGCGTCGTTTGGCGTGGTGAAACGATCGCGCGTTGGTCTCTTGCGGCGTATGCAGTAGGCACAGCCGCTCTGATTTGGGGCTTCTTGAGCGATTCGCCGCTGATTGCCATAGCGGCGGGAATTATCGTTGCAGCGCTGCTGGCGTACCTTGCAACGGCGTTTGCCTCGCTATCGGCGGCATTCTTCTACGATTCGAGCAAACGCGTCGAGCGCGCCGTCGCGCGCGCGTTTGCCGGAACGCTGCTGTTTTTGCTGGCTACGGGCCTGCTCGGTTTCGGCCTTGCGTGGATGCTTGGAGGCGGCGCTATTCGCGGCGGCATCATTCCGTCGCCCGGCTCGCACGCCGCATTGGGGACGCTCGGCTGGCTTTCGCTGCTTATCTTCGGCGTGTCGATGCGTACGCTGCGCCCGATTAGCGGCGTGGCAACCCGTTTCCGAATGCTTCACATTGCCGTCGGCTCGCTGACGCTGATCGGAGTACCGCTGATCGCAGCCGGCGCCGGACTCAATTCAGCGGCTATCTCATGGATCGGCGCCGCGCTCTTTGGCGTTGCGGCATTGACCTATGCTTTCGACGTCATAGACATCCTGCGGCGCGCCGTCGTGCGGCACCGTCCTCCGCAAGCATTCATCGGCGCCGCGATCGCGTGGTTTCTCACCGCGCTCGCTCTTGGTACGGGCGTTTTGCTGGGAAAACCGTGGCAGCCGGCTTATATCTTCGTTCTGCTCGCCGGATGGACCGGACAGATGGTGAACGGGCATTTCCACCACATCGGCGTGCGATTACTGGCGACGGTCTACCGCGGTGAAGACGACGAAACGCCGCCGGAAGATTTGCTCGAAACACGCCTTTCCTGGTATACGTTTGCCGCCATTCGAGCTGGGTGTGTTAATCGTGCTCGTCGCATTGCTGCGGGACGATGCCGCACTCGCTGCGCGCGGAGCAATCTTCGGCCTCGGCGGGTGGATTGCGATGGTCGCGAACCTGCTCGCGGCCCGCACTCGTGCCGTAGCGGCTTAGTCGCGCCCCATGCGGTAGAATTCGACGTTCGGCCGCATGTCCATGACTCCGGCCATGCGGTTGGAGAATCCGAAGAACGCGGCGATTGCGGCAATGTCCCAGATGTCGTCGTCGCCGAATCCCGCCAAATGCAGTTCGTCGATGTCGTGCTCGGTGGCGGCGAATCCGGGCTCGTTGACTTTCGAAGCGAATGCAAGCATGGAACGCAGCCGCATGGAGATGCCGGCGGTTCGCCAGTTGTTGGCTATCTGCTCGGCGGTAACGGCGTTCTTGCCGATCAGGCGCAGTGCCGCACCGTGGGCGACCATGCAGTATTGACAGCGGTTTTCGGATGAAACGGCGACGACGATTGCTTCGCGTTCCGCCCGGCTCAGATTGCCGGGGCCTTTCATGAGGACGTCGTGGTACGTCATGAACGCGCGAAAGTGCTCGGGCCTGCGCGCATATGCGCGAAAGACGTTAGGGACGAAACCGATCTTCGCTCGGTTCTGCTCGTAGATTTCGCGGATGTCGTCGGGGAGTTCGCTTTCCGGCGGCTCCCCGAAGCGTGAAACCTGTAGACGGGTTTCCAAGAGCGACTACTTGCTGTTCCCGCAGGAGACGCAGATCGCGATTTGTTTCAGGCTCTCGTGCACGTTGACGGCAGGGCTTGCCTGTCCCCTTTCTTAGCGGTGCGCTCGTAGGGCGCGTTCGATTGAATCGACCGCAGCGGCAGCTTGTTCCGTCGGAACGGCGTCGGCTCCCTCTACTACGTCGAGAAGCGCCGAAAGCTGATCGTTCATAGCGGCCATTTGCGGATTGGATCGAGCGGCATAGGTGCGATTCATGAGTTCGACGATGCGGCTTGCCAGCGCGAACTGTTCGCGCAATCCGGCCTGCGAGATCGCGACCCGCGGATCCATCCGCAGGCGCAGCGGCCGCGTGTACGTGCGGCCGTCTACGGTCATCTTCACGGTATACGTCCCCGGAAGCGCCAGGACGCCTTGCGGAATGCGCGGGGTATCCTCGTATATGGCCGAAATCGGATAGTCGTGCGTGACCGCATCGGGATCCCCGTAGCGATAGTCCCAAACGAAGCGGTGCAGCCCCGCGGTGGCTGCGGGAATTTGCGTCCGCGCTACCCAGTACGTCGGCTTGTCGATCTCCGGAACGATCGGAATCGGCTGGTCCGTGCTGCTGAAATGGCGGACCAGATGACCGGCGCTGTCGTATATGGCAAGCGTAAGGGGGCCGCTCGCGTCCTGCGGCAAGTAGTAGTCGATGACGGCGCCGTCCGGGGGATTCTCTCCCGCCGGTTCTTCGGGCGGCAGCGGAGTATCCGTCCACGTGTCGCGGCGCAAACGGTACGCGCCGGCCGGTTTGAACAAATACGGCCGGGTGCCCGTTGCCGCTGTGTCGCGCAGTGCGCTGACGTCGTCCAGGATCCAGAACGAACGGCCGTGCGTCCCGACCACGAGATCGTTGCCGTGCACGACCAGATCGCGGATCGAAGTGGACGGAAGATTGAACTGCAGAGGCTGCCACAGTTTACCATCATCCAAGGAGACGTAGACGGTTTGCTCGTTCCCCGCATACAACAGACCGCGCCGCACCGGGTCTTCGCGCACCGTGTTCGTCGATTGGCCGGCCGGGAGCCCCGAGGTAACGAGTTGCCACGTGCGGCCACCGTCGTGCGTGCGATAGACGTAGGGACGATAATCGTCGATCCGGGTTGCGTTAACCGCGACGTATGCGGTGCCCGCATCGAAATGCGAGGCATCGATCTGCGCGATCTGACTCCATGAAGCGATGCCGCGAGGCGTTACGTTTTGCCAGCGCCGCCCGCCGTCGCGCGTGACCCACACCAGTCCGTCATCGGTCCCGGCCCAAATCGTGTTCTTGTCGATGTAGGACGGAGCGATGCTGAAGATTTCACCGCGATGCACGCCGTTCGCCAGCGGTGAGTCTTTAAATGCGCCTAAGTTCGCGGGAACGCCGGGATTGCTGCGGGTGAGATCGGGGCTGATCGTCTTCCAATGATAGCCGCCGTCCGTAGTTGCAAGCATGACGTTCGATCCGAGATACAGCGTGCGCTTGTCGACGTAGCTGAAAATGATCGGCGTCGTGCGGTTGAACCGGAGCGTTCCGCCATACGAAGGTGAAACGTCTTGAGTCTGCTGCGTGCGTTCGTCGTAACGGGAAACCACGCCGATTCCGGCTCCGTAGATAAGGTTGGGATGAAGCGGATCGGGCGCGATGTACGCGTACTCTTGCGCGCCTACCGGGTGAAAATAGCGGATCCAGATTTCTCCGTCTTCGCTGCGGCTCGCAACTTCCGCGCTTCCGCTCTCCTGCTGTCCGCCGAAGACCCAGTAGGGAAAGCGATTGTCCGTGATGACGTGATAGAACTGCGCGGTCGGCTGATTGTACCAGCTGCTCCACGTCTTGCCGTAATTCACGGAAAGCGTGGCACCCTGATCGACGCCGAGCAAAATGACGTTGCGGTCCGTCGGGTCGATCCAGATCGTGTGATAGTCGTCCCCGCCGGGCGCGCCTTTGGTGGGAACCCACGTCTTGCCGGCGTCCGTCGATCGATACATCGACGTGTTGGCGACGTAGACGACGTCCGCGTCGGTCGGATCGACGGCCACGCCCGAGAAGTCGTCGCCGCGCCCGCAGACGCGCTCCTCCGAATCGGTCTGCGTCCAAGAAGCTCCCGCATCGCTCGATCGGTATATCCCGCAGCTCTTGGCGCCGTTCACCCAAGCGTAAAGCCGGCTGGAATTGCTCGGAGCCACCGCCACGCCGATCCGGCCCACACCGGACGGCAAGCCGGTCTTGAGCTGCGTCCACGTAGTGCCGCCGTCGGTCGACTTATAGAGTCCGCCGTCCTGCCAAATCTGCAGCGTGTCGCGCAGGCGCCACGGCGGATTGCGGCCGGCCCAAAGATCCGCATAGAGCGTATCGGGATGATTCGGATCGATAACCACGGTCGCCGATCCCGTGTCGGCGTCTTTGCCCAGCACTTTTTGCCACGTTCGCCCGCCGTCGGTGCTTCGGTAAACGCCGCGCTCGGCATTCGGTCCGTACGGGTCACCCATCACCGCAGCGTACACGCGATCCGGCGATCGCGGATCGACGGCAATCGCGCCGATCTGCATGCCGTCGCGCAGGCCTAAATGCGTCCACGTTTTCCCGGCGTCCGTCGACTTATAGATACCGTCGCCCGTGGAGAGATCGGGACGGCGCAAACCTTCGCCTGACCCGGCATAAATGACGTTCTGATCGCTCGGCGCTACTGCAAGCGCGCCGATCGAGCCGGTGTCTTGTCCGTCGAAGATGGGCTTCCACGTGCGCCCGTAATCGGTGCTCTTCCATACACCGCCGTCGGTTGCGCCGAAGTAATAGACACCCCGCTGCGCCGGTGCGCCGGCCACCGCGACGGTTCTGCCGCCGCGAAACGGTCCGATGAGCCGCCAATGAAAAGCCGTCTGCCCCTGTGTCAAGAGCGCGGCAGAAAAAGCAAGTGCGAGCATTTGCTCGCACTTGGCTCACGTTCGAAGGCTTCCTGCGCTCTACCGCTTGCGGATTTTGCGGCGCTTGGGCTGAAAAGGACCGCCGATCTTGAGCGCTTTGTTGCGCGGCAGCGACGCATCGACGTCCTGGCAGCCGATGGGTGAGAAATCCCGGCAGTCACCGGGGCGGGCTTCGTAAACGCCGCAGTAATACCGGCCGGGCGCCGCTTCCTTTAGAAACACGCAGCGATCGGCTACGTCATCCGTGATTTTTCTAACCCACCCCAGATAAAAACCGTCGGCGGATTTGCGTTTGACGATGTACTCGTCCAAAACTTCTTTCGGCGGCATATTGAGGAAGCGCGCCAGGCGATCGACGTCGCCGCGGCTCACGAACGGCTCGTAACCGCTGCAGCACTCCGCGCAGCCCGGCGGGCACGCGATATTCTCGGGCAAGTCTCTGTGGTGTTTGCGCGCCAGCTCGATGACCTTTGCAATCGCCGCGACGAGCTCCGGATCGTCGTTGTACTTGTACTCCCACTCGCGCACGCTGATCTCGTTTGCGTTGTAATAGCGCGTGATGCTTTCGTTGTACGTTACGGTGATGTGCTCTTCGTCGATCTCGATCTTCTTGACGTGTTCGATGGGGCGCGCGTCGAGCATCTCCGGATGCGCGGGCTGGCCGGTTTCGCGCGCGTAGTTTCGCAGGGTAATCAGGTCGATGGTTTCCATGTCGGATAGGGGCTTCGACAAATGGCTCGAAACTGCCCCCAGTCTTTAGGAAACCGCTGAATTATTTCAGGGTTCTTTAGGGAGGAGCAGAGTGCGCAAGGCCATCGGCGTGGATTTGGGCGGTTCCCACGTAACCGCTGCGGTCGTGCAAGAAGACGGCAAGATTCTCTCGCAGCACGAACAGGACATCAACGATCGTGCGTTCGACGCCGTGATTGCGTCCGTCGAAGAGGTGACCAAGAACGCGCTCAAGGACGCCAAGGATGACGACTTAGCCGGCATCGGCATCGGATCGCCGGGGAACATAGATCTGCCGAGCGGCGCCGTTCTCTGGTCGCCCAATTTCTTATGGACCAATGCGCCGCTGGGCGAACGGCTGCGGGCGACCTTCCGGCTGCCGATTTTCGTCGCGAACGACGCGCGCTGCGCAACTCTGGGCGAGTACATGTTCGGAACGGGGAGCGGAACCGAGAACTTCGTGCTGCTCACGCTCGGTACCGGCATAGGCGGCGGCATCGTATCGAACGGCGAGCTGCTGATCGGACATCGAGCGGGTGCGGGCGAGATCGGACATCATCAGATACGGCCGACGGACGGATTCATCTGCGGTTGCGGCAAGATCGGTTGTTTTGAAGCGCAGGCATCCGGCACCGGTTTATTGCGCCACGCAGTCGCCGTCGCGCCCTCTTTTCCGCGCAGCGTACTGCTCGACAAGAGTAAAGACAAACTGGGCTCCAAAGCGATTCGCCGCGCCGCTCAAGCGGGGGACTTGCACGCTTTGGCGGCCTGGCGCAATTACACCGGCGATCTGGCGCTCGGACTGGCGAACATCATCGCGTTCATCAATCCTCAACGGATTGCGCTTGGCGGGGGCGTGAGTTCCGCGGGCGAGTTTATGCTCGAGGCTGTTCGCGCGCGCGTCGACCAGCTCACGACGATGGTTCCTCCCGGCACGACCGAGATCGTCATCGCGCAGCTCGGCAACGACGCCGGACAAGTCGGCGCCGCTACGGTCGCGTTTCAAGGCGGATTAAAGCGCAGCCATGCGCGCTAAGCTCGCGCTCGTCACGGGGGGTTCAGGCGGCATCGGACTCGAGCTCGCGCGATTGTTCGCGCAAGCCGGATACGACCTGGCTTTGGTTGCGCGCGGCGCACTGAAGCTCGAAGAGGGTGCGCAAGCGCTGAGCTCGGCCTTCGGCGTCAACGTCAAAAGGATGGCTCTCGATTTGGCGCAGCCTGGTGCGGCGGCGGACGTCTTCTCGCAGATACCGGCATGCGACGTGCTGGTCAACAACGCCGGTTTTGCGAACAGCGGCCCGTTCGCGGCGGCGGACCGGCAAGCCGTTTCGAGCGAACTGCAGCTGGACGTCGTTGCGCTCACCGAGCTCACGCGGCTGTACTTGCCCGGAATGCTGGAGCGTCGCGACGGAAAGGTTTTAAACGTCGCTTCCACAGCGGCATTCGTTCCGGGCCCAAACATGGCAGTGTATTATGCCGCCAAAGCTTACGTGCTTTCATTCTCCGAAGCGCTTGCGGAAGAAGTGCGCGCGGGCGGCGTTACCGTAACGTGCCTCTGCCCGGGAGCGACCGATACCGGTTTCCAGAAGCGCGCCGGAATCGAACGAACGCCGTTGATTCGCCTTGGCATGGCGGACGCAGGAAAGGTCGCGAAGGCGGGATTCGAAGGTTTGATGCGCGGCAAGCGCGTCGTCATTCCCGGCTTGACGAATAAACTCGTCGCTTTTTCACCGCGCATCTCACCCCGCGGTTTATTGTTGGCGATCTCCGCCCGCCTCGTGAAAAGCTCAAACTAGAAGGCGGGCCAAGGATACACGAATGTTTATCGTCGGCCTGCTTTCGCAGTTCGAACGACCCGACGCGTAAATTGATCTTTCTGGATAGACTCGTCGCGGCCGGCCGGCATATGAACGCCCAACGCGTTAATCAGAGTCATTGGGGCGCCGAGGCTTGGCGCCGGATGTTGCCGGGAAGCCGTTCGTAGAACTGATAGTTGGAGTATGTGACCGTTGCGCGCTCGCGCAGCCAGAAGAGCAGTCCATGTCCGCGCACGTGCGCCTGCACGTCGCTTGGGAACACGAAGGAGCCGAAGCGCCCGAAGTGTTCTTCTAAGTCGACGGTCACGCCTGAATCGTCGAAAGTGCCCGCGGCGCCCACCGGCGTGAGCGATACCGGGTCCACATAGAGCCGGCCGAACGGATTGTCGCTTGTATCCCCGTCCGTATCGCGGCAAACGGCGCTGAGCGAAATCTCCAGTACGCTGCTGCCTTCCCAGGTCGTCTTCTTTTCGGATTGCGGCACGTAGCACTGCGGCCGGAAGGCGGGACGGGTGACCGGATTGGTGTTTTGACGGCTTTCATAATGGCCGGTGGAGAAGTTCTGCAGCGTTCCCTCTACCACGGCTCCGTCTTTGGTGCGCACGAAAACCGTCTGAAAAGGTTCGGAATCCCCGGCGATGCCGTGCGCACTCGCACTCGTTTGAAACGAGACGTATGGCGGACGGCTGGGGTGCTGCAGCATGAAGACGGCCTTGGCGTAATCGTCGGCTGGAATCATGCCGGATATACATGCCGGCGCTCCCTCTTGTTTCGCGTCGCCATACGGCGGGAGGGCTCTCGCAGCGCCAAGAATTGCTCCTGCACAGCACATCTTCGAGTGAGTGGAGGAGAGCTCAGATGGGCATTCGGCGCAGTTCGTACCGTTGGATCGCGCGGGCGATCGCGGCGGCTTGCTTTTCAGTACTATTCATCACGTTTTCGACTCTGCCGGCCTTTGCTTCGACGGTCGGCGTCATCAGCGGCGTCGTGACGGACGCGAGCACGGGAGCGCCGCTGTCCAACGTTTCGGTGGTGGCGCAGTCCCCCAGCGGCCGATATGGCGGCGCAACGGACGCGCACGGGTTTTACTCGCTGGCCGGAGTGCAGGCCGACACCTACAGCGTCAGCTTCAACAAGAGCGGCTATCAAGCGATCTCGATCGCGGGCGTGGGCGTGTTCGCGGATCAGACGCAAACCGTCTCGGCGAAACTCTGGAAAGAGCTGCGCACGATTGCGAGCGTGCGATCGTCTGCTGTCGGCAGCGCCTACCATCCGACCCAGACGACGGACACGTATACCGTCTCGGCGCCCCAGGTTCAGAACTTTCAAGGGACCGTATTCAATAGCGATGAGTCCAATCTCATAGCGTCCCTTCCCGGCGGCATGTACGACTCGAGCGGCTATCCGGTGATTCACGGCGGTCGCGAGTACGAGAACGATTTCGAGTTCGAAGGCATTCCGTATACCGACGCATACTCGAATCAGTTCGTAAACTCGCTCGCACAGCCGACGATCGGCGTGGCCGAGGTCGAGCTTACGCCCGGCGCGGGCAACGCGACCGTCTCGACCAACGGACAAGGCTCGTTCAACGTCGTGGCAAAGCGCGGAACGTATCCTTCATACTTCGATTTTGGAACGAACGTGCGCGGCGGCGGTGAATACGACCACGGCTTCATCATGGATTGGAGTCTGGGCGACACCGGACAGCCGGTTTTCAAACTACATGACGTTTCAAGGCGACAACCGCGTTCCGATCATGGACAGCCAAGGCTTGCCGCTGGCGTACGTCGGCGGTTTCGGTGACGACCGTCTGGATGTCAACCGCGAGTTTCTCGACAACTTCGTCTTCCGGTTCGGACCATCGAAGAATCAGTCGCTGCAGCTGTTCACCGATATTGCCCAGCACAATTTCTATACCGGGCAAGGCGGCTTGGGCAATCTATGCTTCATGACCTGCGATCCGGTGATCACGCAGGTCTATGGCGGCATCTGGGGCCTCTCACCCGCGCAGATGACTGCGATCACACCCATGATCGCCTATCAAAACAGTCCGAACGAAACGCTCGCGGATGCGAACCGCGCGCCGACGACGTACTATCAGCCGAATCAAGCGTACAAGGCGGAGTACACGATCAATCTCAATCCCTCCACGTATCTCTCCGAGGAGTGGTATCGCGTCAACTCGACCACGATTTTCGACATCGCGAACACGCTCGGCAGCATCACGGGCGACGGCTACATCTATCAGGGCGGGCAAACAACGGGCAGCAGAACGGAGTTCACTAAACAGCTGAACCGCCAAAACCTGCTCCAGCTGGCCTTTGACTACAATTACATCAAGCCCGACGATCAGTGGATTTCACCGACCTTCCAATACTTCGGAGCGCTGATCGGCACGTCGGATCAGTTCTCGCTTCCGTACGCGTTCGTCAATCCGAGCGATCCCAACTGCCCGGTTGCCGATACGCCGACGGGCTATGACTATTGCGGATACGCGTACGGCGCGAACCCGAGCGCTTCGCAGGCTGCAGTTTCCTCCCTTCGACCAGATCGACACCGTAACGCGCGAAGACTACTCGCTTGGCATCAACGACAAAATCGATTTTACCGACAAATTCAAATTGGAACTTGGCCTGCGCGCCGATCATGCGACCTATCTGATGCCCGCCCCCGGAGTCGATCCGGCGACCTGCACGACGGAGTATTTGCCGCAGACTTGGCTGCCCAATCCGGCATTCAAACCGATCGTCGATTCCAACGGCAATCCGACGGGCGCGACCTTCGGCAACGGCAACTGCCCTTACTCGGCGACGTACGGATTCAACAACGATTACTTCAAACCGACGATCTGGCAGCCCCGAACGGGCCTCTCCTACGAACTGGATCCGAATACGGCCATTCGCGTTACGTATAACCGCAGCGTAACGTTCCCGCCAATCGCCACCGTAGCGTTCGGGCAGATCGATCCGTCGTTTTATGGGAATCCCTACGGCAAACTGCCGGCTTACAACCTCAACTTCAATGCATCGCCGGGCTGTGCGCCGGTGACGGCGGCAAATCCCAACGGCGTTTGTGCGCCGGGCCTGGCAGGGCTGACGCCGGCACAGCGGATCCAAAATCAGACTCAGCACGAATTGCGGCATAAACGCATCAGTCGGCAGCAACTCGCTGCTGGTCCCATGCGTTAACTTCGGCGAGCAGCTCTACTGGATCGCGCAGAACTTCGACGGGATTCCGTTCCAGCCGGTCAAGCCCGAAACCGCCAACAATTATCAGATCACGCTGCAGCACCAGTTTACGAAGGGCTGGCTCAACGGCGTCGCGATGAGCATCGCGCCATGGACGCGCCACCAGTACGATACGACGGCTCAGCAAGCGCAATTGATCCTCACGCCGAGCGGGCAGCCGCTGGTAGTGAACGGCCAGATCCAGCAGGGTCCAGCCGTTTTCAACAACAACGCGCACGAGTACGCATCCGGGATCGATCTCGACGTCACGCGAATCGAACCGTACGGACTCAGCGGACAATTGACGGCTTCCTACATCAACGAATTCTCGAGCGTCATTCCGCTCAGCGGCTCCGAGGATTTCTATCCGAACATTCCGGCGCCGTCGATTCTGGCCGGGAACGTCTACCGCGTGGGCTTCCTTTCACCGTTCCAAGCGACGCTGGCTCTTTCGTACAAGACGCGCAGCGGGTGGACGTTCAATCCGCGGTACTATTACGACATCGGCTATCCGACGAGCACCGGAACGCTGACCGCCGCAATCATCAACGGCGTGGCGCTCAACCTTCCCAATACCGATGCGGTCGTCGGAACCTCACCGAACGGCCCCGCCTTCTACGTCGATCCGCTCAATCCGGGATCGGTATTCAAGCCGAACGTCATCGGAAGTAACGGCACGTCCATGACCAGTTCGCCCGGCGGAAAGCTCTCGCCGCCGAACGCCACAGCCGACTTTACGGTCACGTATTCACCGCCGCAGAGCCGCTGGACGATCGGCTTCAACGTGAACAACGTATTCAACGAGATCTATAACGGCGCGGTGTTCAACGACCGCTTGGCGCCGATCACGCAAGGCGTCAACGGCCCGCTTACGGGTTACTCGAGCAGTACCACGGATTACGCACCGAACGCGCCCTATGCATGGCCGCGATACGATCCGGGAATCGAATACGGCCAGCAGATGTACGTCGATTTCCCAAACACGATCCCGCGCAATTACTACTTCTTCATGCAAGTGAAGATCTGAGGTGCACATGCGCAAACGATTGGCGTCACGTCGTATTAGCGCCGCAATTGCGGCGGCCTTTCTGGCCGGGTGTTCGACCAACGGCGCAACGAGCATTCCTTCCAGCGCGCAGGCGCCGCTGACGGGCTTCACCCTGCAAGTCGCCGTCGGTACCGCAATCATCGGCCAAGACGGAAACGCGCCGGCACTCAACGTCGTTACGACATTCCGGCAGTCCGGCGGTTCCACCGCAGTGCTCATGGACGATCCGGCGCTCACCGGTCCGGCGGGATTCAAGGTTCCCGCGGGCGCGCGCGGAGCGTATTCGAATCCCGGCGCGTTTCCGAATATCGGCGGAAACGTCGATGCCGGCACCTCAACGATAAGCACGGCGCCGCAGGTGCCGCTCAACGTCAATCCGGTAAACACGACGCTCGGAACGTTTACCGGCGCCTTCAGTTACGGATTCGGACCGTTTAATTCGGACAATGTCATGACGTCGGTCGGCGCGTACATGCCGGGCAATCCGAACCAGACGCCGGGCAACGGATTTTTGTCTTCGATCTATGCCGGTTCTTCCGTCATAGCACTCTCGCAGAACACTACGTTTGATGCCACGCAGCCGCTGCCGTTCTACGGCACGAATCTCATGGACTATCTCGGCGGTCCGCCGGCTTATCCGTTCTTCAAAGACGGCACGTTCCCCGGAACGTTTGCGGGCTATTCACAAGGCTTTTATCTCTTTGAAACCCCGCCGGTTGCCGGTAGCTACGATCTGTCGGTAAAGATCCCGGCCGTGAATGCTGCGGTCCAGACGTACAAAGCATCCGCTACGCTCAAGAGCGCGGCTTCGCCTTTTGGCGGACCGCTCACGGTGGGCGGAATAATCGAAGACGGCAAAGGCGGTTTGAGCGGAACGGTGACGATCCCGTCGGGCGTTACCGAGGCCATGGTCTACATCGTCGACGCTACCGCAGGGTTGTTCTACACCGTCGGTCCGATCAAAGCAACGGGAACGCAGAGCTGGACGCTTCCAGACTTTCTTGGACCGTGCAACGGAACCGGATGTCAAAACAGTGCGTCCACGCAAACGGCTTCGATCGCTCCCGGAACCGTCCGGGCCGAATACGGGCGACGCCTACTTTGTAACGGCCGTAGGCTACGATTATCCGGCGTTCGAAGCGGGGCCCCCGGGCAATACTTCGACCGCACCGGTCATCACCGGCGCGAACGGCCAGGCAGATTTGATTACGGCCGCGATAACGGGGCCAAACAGCTACTAGTCCTAAACGGAGACTGCTTGGCGTAAGGTCAGGTATTCGTCGTCGGCGGGGATCGTGTGATAGTTCGCCATCGATGCAATGAGTGCGGCGATACGGCGGGAGCTGCGTTTAGGCGCCACGAGCTCTTGGTTGCGCCGCATGTTTTCGAGGAGACCCGGATTCTTCACGAGACGCTCGACCGCGCGGCGTACTTCCGCGGCGCTGCTCAGTGCGACTAGGCCGATGCCGTTGCTGCGAACGAATTCGACGTTGCCGCGTTCCTGACCCGGAACGTAGTCATACACGACGAGGGGAAGCTGCGCGGCGTTGGCTTCGGCAAGCGAGCCGGGTCCCGCTTTGGTGACGAGCAGATCCGCTGCGCGCATCAGCTCCGGAATCTTGTCCGTAAAGCCGAGCGGAGTCATCGGCGTAGGCAGCGTGGGCGCCAAGTCTTCCAATTTCATCCGCAGCGCCTCGTTGCGTCCGCACACGACGACCAGATGAATCGGTAAGCGAGATTTCGCGAGCGCCATCGTCGTGGTCATTAATTTGCCGCCGCCCTCACCTCCCGCCATCAGCAGCGCAACGAACGTCTGTTGGGGCAATCCCAGACTGCGGCGCAGATCTTCCTTGCTCCCGACGACGTCGTCGAATTTCGGATGGATGGGCTGTCCCAGCATGCGCAGGCGTGACGGAAGGACGCCTCGTGAAAGTGCGCGTTCGTAGACTTCGCGCGCCGGCACGACGACCGCGTCCGCTTCCGGCGTCAGCCACGATTCGTGCACCTTGCCTAGGTCGGTGATCACCGTGATGATCGGAATCCGCTGCATTTTGGCGTCGGCCCGCGCGCGTAAGGCAGCGTGGTTGAGCAGCGGGTGGACCGAAACGATGACGTCGGGGCGATAGTTCGTGAAGAGGTCGCGCAGGCGTTCGCGATAGAGGGGCTCGCAAAAACGCACCAATGCCTTGTAGCGGCGGCGGCCGTTCGTCGCATAGTAGAGCGCGCCGTAAACCGGCGGCGCGTAGCGCAGGGCCGTGGAGTATCCCCAACCGAGTTGGGTGAGCGGAAAAGAGCAGTGCGCTGCGACGTCGTCTATGCGGTGCTCGAACGAACTGGGCTCTTTGATCTCATCCAGCGCGGCCGTAATCGCGTTGGCCGCACTGCGGTGCCCGCCCCCGGTGTCGGAGATCAGAAAGAGCGCTCGTTTGGTCAAATCCGTACCTCGATGCCGGTCCTCGCCCGACTTGCTGGGGGCGCAGCCACCGTTTGATTATGCCCCGCGTCGGGGCGAGTTTGGTCAAAAGTGCCCGAGCAGGGGCGTCATAAAACCGGAAAATGTCGCCAAACTCAACGTCGGGGTTTCGGTGGTGGCCGTCGTGGTCCTCGGGCAGCACGATCGCCAGCGGACGCAAGAGAGCGCTCACCCACTTCGGAGTCTTCCACCCCAAGTCCGTCGTATGTCGCCACCAAACGTGAAGTTGTCCCAGCGCGAGACCCGCCAAAGCACCCTGCCAAGACATGCGCCAAACAAGAGCTGCTGCAATCAGATACGGCAACGCCCCGAGCAGGCCGTCGAGCAAGACGCAAGGATCCATCGAGAGCACGGCATGATCCCAAAACGGCCTGCGCCGATCGTGATGCGTGCGCAAATGAAGCGTGAACCATAGGTGCTGCGGTAGGTGATAGAAGAACGTCGAGCCGAAGTCGCCTGCCGCGAGGACGATCAACGCTGCGAGTAAGGGCATTCGCTATTTTCTTTCTCGGTTTGTGCGCGTGTACGCCGGTAACTTACCGCCACAACAATACCACGGTGTACATACCCTACGTCGTTAACGCTGCCTTAAGCTGGCATTCGCCAGGCTATGCGGATGTGATTGCGGGTATGCGCCTTTTGCGCGACGGACCTCCGACCGCGAGCGTTACTCTTGCAATCACGCGCGCCATCCTGCATACGAACCCGCGAATTGCGCCTACGGATGCGCTGCAGCTCTGCAGCTGCCGCGGTGCGCGCGGCGCGCGCAAATGCGCTGCCGCCGGAGTTTCTCGCCGCGGCGCTGCTGCAGGAGTCCGCATTCGATCCTTGGGCCATCTCGTCCGCCGGAGCAGTGGGCATCGCGCAATTCATGCCGTACACTGCCGCCGGTGAGGCGGTGAATCCGTTCGATCCATTTTCGTCAATCGACGGCGCGGCGCGGCTGCTCTCGTCTTACCTGATCGCTTATTCCGGAGTGTACGCGAACCCGTACGCGGCCGCACTGGCGGCATACAATGCCGGTCCCGGTGCGGTGCAAGCATATGGCGGCGTGCCTCCGTACCCTGAAACGCGCGCGTACATTGCCGACATCGTCGACCGGTGGGCCCAGATCGCCGGTTACGAGCGCCCCGCGCGGGAAATGGATGCATCCGGCGAATGACGTGCGGATGAACGTGCGATCTCGTTTGACAAGCGCGATCCTTTGCGCTTTGACGCTCTCGAGCTGCGGAAGCCCGGCGGCGGATATCAACTTTGCTGCGCCCGGCGCCGGCTGGACCGCCACGCCGGCGATTTTAGGGCGCACGCAGATCTGGATGAAGAACGAGCCCAATTCCAACACTCACGATTCGCTGGTCATCCTCGTGCGCGGCGTAGGACAAAGCCAGAACTTTCTCAATAGCCCGGGCGTGAGCTCCACCGGATCGCGAATTCTCAAACAACGGCAGACGAAAATTTGCGGCAATCAGCCCGCCGAGTACGTGCTCGCAACCGGAAAGTACAACGGCGTGGCTTCGGGCGGCTCGACCGGAAAGCCGGCGACGTTCGAAGCGTACCTCTCGACGGTGCGTGACGTGCGGTACATGGCGATTTACATTCATCCGCAAAATCAGCCTGCGGACGAGCAGGCCGAGACGGCGATCCGATCCCTCTGTCCTAAAACCTCGTAGTTTCCCAGTGGCGAGCATTCTTCGGCGGCTGATCGCGCGCCAGCCGCTCGAGTGGACGCTGCCCGAAGACGAAGGGCCCAAACTGCGGCGCGCGCTGGGCTGGCCCGGACTCACGGCAATCGGTCTGGGCACGATGCTCGGGGGAATCTTTCCGACGATCGGCGCGGGTGCGCATGCGGCCGGCCCCGGCGTGGTGCTCGCATTCGTGCTCTCGGGAGTCGTGAGTTTATTCGTTGCGCTCTGCTACGCTGAATTCGCATCGATGGTTCCCGTTGCGGGCAGCGCGTACACGTACGCTTACGCGACGCTCGGTGAATTGGTTGCGTGGATCATCGGCTGGGATTTAATCCTCGAATACGGCTTGTCCGTTGCGCCTACCGCCTCGTCGTGGTCCGATTACCTGCAGCACCTGCTCGCGAACGCGGGAGTCTATCTGCCGGTGCAGATGCAAACCGCACATTTGCTCGGAGCGCATCCGCAGTTCGATCTCCTCGCGGCGCTCTTCTCGCTCGCGGTCGCCGTACTGGTCGCAATCGGAATTCGTGAATCGGCGAACGTGAACGGCGCGCTCGTCGTCTTTCAAATTGCGACCATGCTGACGTTCTTTGCGGCGGTAGGCGGGTCCGTGCATCCGGCAAATCTGCATCCGTTCGCCCCGTTTGGATGGAACGGCATCCTTGCGAGCACCGCGCTCGTGTTCTTTGCCTATATCGGCTTCGATACAGTCACAGTGGCTTCTGAAGAGGCGGTGAATCCGGTCCGCGACGTGCCCATCGGAATCATGCTGGCACTGGCAATCGGCGCTCTGCTCTACGGTGCGCTCGCGTACGTAACTGTGGGCACGGTTCCGTATGCAAGGTTGAGTGAAGGCGCCGCCATGCTCGACGCGGTTGGTGCTTCCCATGCAAGTCGCGCAATTTATTGGATCGTCGCGCTGGGCGGTCTGGCCGGCAATACGACCGTGATGGTGACGTCGCTGCTCGGCCAAATTCGAATCTTTTACGTAATGGCGCGCGACCGAATGCTGCCGCCGGGTATCGCCCGCGTTCATCCGCGATTCCGCACGCCCGCTCGCATGACGATGATCACCGGTGTTATCGTGGCAGCGTTGGCCGCGGTCTTGCCGCTTTCGGCGCTGCTGGAATTGGTGAACATCGGCACGCTGGCGGCCTTTGCGATCGTCTGCGCAGGCGTACTCGTGCTGCGCATCGTCGAGCCGCATGCCAAGCGCCCGTTCCGCGCACCGCTGGGCCCGGTGATAACGGTTCTAGGCGCCGCCGCGTGCTGCTACTTGATATCGGGGCTTTCGCACGTCACCTGGATACGCTTCGTCGTTTGGTTTGTTATCGGAGTGATTGTGTACGCGGCGTACGGATATCACCGGTCACGTCTGCGCGCACTGGCTGCCGGCTGAAGATGTCCTTGAGGAACATTCGCACCAGGTCCCACGAATCGGCGACGGCATGTGCGATCGCTTCGTCCGAGTAGCGATGGTGTTCGACCACGGCTTCAGGGCGTCCGTGCCGGAAGAATGAATGTCCGACTTGCGGATAAATCTGCATCCGGAATTCCGCGCCGGCGTTTTGCAGAGCCGTTTCCATGCGCCCCATATCGAAACGTGAGACGTAGTAGTCCTGTTCGCCGAAAACGAGCAGCAGCGGGATTTTTAGGTCTGCCGCGCGCTCTATCGGTGCTTCGCCGCCGGCCGGCAGCGGCGCCATGACGTTGCCCGGATAGAAACAGATCGCTCCGCTCAATTCCGTGACATCACCCGCGACGAATGCGCCGGTGGCGCCGAACCCAAATCCCCACGTCGCATACTTTCCCGGCCGCACGAACGGCTGCTGTGAAAGCCAGTCGATCGCAGCACGGACGTCCGCACTCATATTCGCGCCTGTAACGTTCGCCGCTGCGGCGAAGGCTCTCGCGCTGCCTTCTTCCGTGTAGGATTCACTCAAGCTTGGGTTCGTGCGATGGTAGTAATCGATGGCTAGTCCCACGTAACCGATCGAGGCCAAAAGATCGGTCACTCGCCGAACCTCGGGCGTCAAACCGAAGACCTCCTGAAGGACGATGACTGCGGGATGCGATCCCGAGTCCTCTTCGGGCCTGGCTACATACCCCGCCATCTGCGTTCCATCAACGGAAATAGAGACATCCCGGCCGATCATGATTTGGCCCTCCCGCGTGGAATATACCCCGCCCCGGGGGCGGCCTAGCATCCCCGGCGCCGTCGGGCGGTGTTCTGGGTAAGAGCCCGCCAAGGAGTCGCTAACAAATGAGCGCGATTACGCTTAGCCCGTCGAAACGCCTCGAGATTATCGCCGGGCCCAAACCGCAGGCGGTCGCGACGTTTTCGAGCGACGTCCGCGCCGGGTTGACCGCTTCGCCGAAGCGCTTACCCTCGAAGTACTTCTACGACGGATTGGGGTCGGCGCTGTTCGACGCCATCACGCTGCTGCCCGAGTACTATTTGACGCGCGCCGAGACGCAGATCTTGCGCGAGTGGGGCTGGGAGATGGTGCGGGCACTCGGCAATCCGGTCGAGTTCGTCGAACTGGGCAGCGGCAGCGCCGTCAAAACCCGGATCTTAATCGAAGAAGCCCTGCGCGTGCAGCGCAGTTTGCGGTATTCGCCCATCGACATCTCGCCTGAAGCGTTGCGCGCATCGGCGCAGTCCCTCGTCGAAAGCTACGAGACGTTGACGGTCTCGGCCTACGCAGCGGACTATTTCTCCATTTTGGCGGATGGGATGCTCAAGCGCAGCGGCCGCGTTCTGGCGATGTTCATGGGATCCAACATCGGCAATTACGAACCGCGTGAAGCCCGCGACTTGCTGCGCGCCATCGCCGCATGGCTCAAAAAAGGCGACGGCCTGCTGGTCGGCATGGATTTGAAGAAAGATCCGGCCGCGCTCAAAGTGGCATACGACGATCCCACCGGCGTCACGTCGGCGTTCAACAAGAACTTGCTCGGGCGGATCAACCGCGAGCTCGGCGGCCGGTTCGATCTCGACGACTTCCGGCACGTGGTCAATTACGACAAAAACTCGGGGTGCGTGCGATCGGACCTGCAGGCACAGCGCGCCCACAGCGTTCGCATCGAAACGCTCGATCTAACTGTTCCGTTTCGCAAAGGCGAACGGGTCCATACGGAGTCGTCGTACAAGTTCTCGGCCGAAGATATCGCTGCGCTGGCCGACGATTGCGGTCTCACCCTGACGCGCTCGTGGGTTGACGCGCAGAAGCGCTTTAGCGTCAATCTACTCCTGCGTTAAGCCGCCCTTACGTCCTTGGAGGTAACCATATGCTAGCCGAACTTTCCATGGCCGCCGGTCTTTTCGCGCAGACTTTCTCCGGTTCGTGGACCTGTCATAGTCAAGGGACGGACGTGCCGTGGAGCATCGCTTATGCGCCCGGGTCGAACTGGACGACCGTACGCTGGAGCGATCAATCTTCCGATCGCGGCGGCATCGCCTACGTCGGTTACATTCCGGCCCTCAGGCACTGGATCTACGAAGACTTTCACTACGATGGTTCTTATGCCGTCAATACGTCGGACGGTCCCCAAAACGGAACGTGGACCTGGGAAGGGACGTTCTATACCGGTGAGCGCACGATGCACGGACGCATCTTGTGGAAGCTTTCATCACCTGCGCGCATCGATCGCACGTTCATGGTGCTTGCCGGCGGCAAGGCCACACCTTCGGGCGCGGACTACTGCACGAAAAACTAGAAACGGCTAAGCCGTGCGCCGGCGTACCGCCCCTTCGATCGCGCGCAAGAGCAAGTCTGCGGCAATTGCCAAGAGCGCGGCCGGAACGCTTCCGGCCAGGGTTTCTGCAACGTACTGACGCTCGAGACCGAAGAATATCTCCGTCCCCAATCCTCCCGCTCCCGCGTAACCGCCGAGCGTCGCGATCGCGATCAGCGCGACTGTCGCCAGCCGCAAACCGCCCAAAAATACCGGCGCGGCCAACGGTACCTGCACGCGAATGAACGACTGACGCTCCGACATTCCGAGCCCGCGCGCCGCATCGATCTGGTCGCTCGGCACGCCGTTTAAACCCACGGCGATCGCGCGCACCAGCATGAATTGCGCGTACGCCGCAAGGACGAGCACTACGGGCCAGAAGCCAAGCCCCAAATAGCGCACTGCAAGAGCGAGAAGCGCAAGCGACGGTATCGTGTATATCACGCCCGCGCCGCCGAAGACGATTGGCGCGGTCCTCGCGTTTTTAGCCGCTGCAATTCCCGCCGGTATCGCGATCAGCAGTGCGATCGAGAGCGCCGCAGCAACCAGCTCTACGTGCTGAAGGGTCAGCGCTCCGATGAACCGGAGGTGACCCAGCGCGTAGCTCACCGGCACAGAACCCGGCGCACGTCGTCGAATTCCAGCACACCGTGCGAGGTGCCGTTGCTCTTCACACACAGACGCTGCGCGCCGGTCAAGAAGCAGTTGAGCGCCTCTCGCAGCGTTGCGCTCTCGGCGATTTCCGCGTCGCACGCCGCGTTATCGTCCTGACGCATCGCCTCGTTCACGAACAACAGCCCGAGGCGACGCACGCGATCGCGCGCGCCCAGAAGATCTTCCACGTAGCGGTCTGCCGGCCGGCTGAGGATTGCGAGCGGCGTGTCGTATTGAACGACGACTCCGTCCCGCATCACGACGATACGGTCGGCCAAGCGCAATGCCTCGTCGACGTCGTGCGTGACGAAGAGGATCGTCGTTCGAAGCGTGCGCGCAATCCGCAACGTTTCATCCTGCAAGGCAGTGCGCACGATCGCATCGACGGCGCCGAAAGGCTCGTCCATAAGCAGTACGGCAGGCTGAGCGGCAAGCGCGCGGGCAACGCCGACGCGCTGCTGTTCCCCGCCGGAAAGCTCGCGCGGAAAGCGGCTCCGGTAGCGCTGCGGCTCCAAATTGACGAGCGCGAGCAGTTCGTCGACGCGCGCATCGATACGCGCCGTATTCCATCCAAGCAGCGACGGAACGGTAGCGACGTTCTCCGCAACGGTCATGTGGGAGAACAGTCCTACGGCTTGAATGACGTAACCGATTCCGCGCCGCAGCGCGATCGGATCTTGCGAGGCGACGTCGCTCTCGCCGATCAGTACCCTGCCTGCGCATGGCGTCACCAAACGATTGACCGTCCGCAGCAGCGTACTCTTCCCGCACCCGGAAGGGCCCAGCAGTACGGTGAAACTGCCGGCAGGAACCTCGAGCGAGACGCCGTTTACGGCATTGCGATCGGCGCCCGGATACCGGACGGCGATGTCTTCAAATCGAACGAAGGAACTGGGCTGCGGCATCGGTGGGATCCATCTTTTGCAAATCCACCTGCTGATTGAGACGGCGGACTGCAGCGTCGGTCAGATGCGGAGCGATCCGGTTCAGTACGGAAGCGATCCGCGTATTCGTCCGAAGCACTTGCGCGCGAACCACCGGAGCGATGTTGTACGGAGGCCAGAAATGCCGGTCGTCTTCGAGCACGACGAAATCGTTCGAGACGAGCTGCGCATCCGTCGTGAAGGCCGTCGCGACGTCGGCACTTCCGCCGGTAAGCGCGGCGTACTGCAGTCCGATCGCATACGAGGCGACGCTCTTGAAGTTGAATCCCCCGTAGTACTTCTGCAATCCGGGCAGCGCGTCCGCGCGTGCAAGAAACTCCGGAATGGCGGCAAACCGGAGCTGCGGCGCGAGTCGCGCACACTGCGAGAGCGTCCGCAAATTGTAGCGGCCGGAAACGGCGCGCGTCGTGGCGATGCCTTGTGAGTCGTTCGCGGGTGAGGGCGAAAGCCACAGCAGATCGTAGCGTTTGCGATACTCGCTGCGCACGCGCGTGAGGAGGGCGGCGGCGTCCCGCATCGGCGGGAGGTGAAGAACGTCGATGAGTGCGGTTCCCGTGTACTCGGGATAGACGTCGATGTCCGCGCGCAACATTGCTTCCGTTGCGATCTGCGTGCTTCCCAAATTCATGTGCCGTTCGACCGTCAATCCCACGCCTTCTAAAGCAGCCGCGTAGATTTCCGCAACGACGATGTCCTCGGTAAAATTCTTCGATCCGACGCGTATGACACCCGGTCGGCGTGAGGAGCAGGACGGCAGCGCTCCGGCGGCCAGCATCAGCGCGATCGCGGTCTTTCGATTAAGGCTCAACGGGCGTGCGTCCTCATGCGCGAAGCAGCAGACTGCGAGTGCAAATTCGGTGAGCAATGCCAGCGCCGCGACGGCGATTGCTCCGGTCCATAGTTGAGCGGGGACGTTCGCCTGCAGCCCGCTCTGAATATAGTCGCCCAGGCCGCCGGCGCCGATGAAGGACGCCAGCACGGCGCTCGCCACGACCTCCGTGGCCGCGGTGCGAATCCCGGAGAAGACGACCGGAAACGCGAGCGGCCACTCGACCCGCACGAAGGTTTGTGCGCTTGTCATCCCCATGCCGCGGGCGACGTCCCTCGCTGCCGCCGGGACACCGCGCAGCGCCACGTCAGTCGTGATGACGATCGGCGCGACCGCGAGCAGCGTTATCGCCGCCAGCGCCGGCAAGAAGCCAACGCCGAAGAGCGGCAGCATGAACGTAAGCAGCGCGAGCGA
The DNA here is from genome assembly GCA_963714015.1 of Vulcanimicrobiota bacterium. Classification (GTDB taxonomy): domain Bacteria; phylum Vulcanimicrobiota; class Vulcanimicrobiia; order Vulcanimicrobiales; family Vulcanimicrobiaceae; genus DASRDE01. The sequence continues at coordinate 1,118,266 of OY970223.1, forward strand.
GGGTACCACGCGCCCCAAGTTCGCCGCTCCCAGAATCAACCCCCGAAGCGCAGGAAGGCGAGCGGCAAGAACGCCGAGCGGAACGCCGGCGGCACAACCGGCGGCAAGCGCAGTCGCGGCCAATTCGACATACTGCCGCACGTGAATCAGAAAATCGGGCCAATCCATGAGGTCCCCTAGCATTTCCGCGCAGGCCGGCGAATCCCACGCCCTTATGCTTTCGCGCCCCGAAGTGCTGCCCGCCGCCGAGCCCGCCTTACGAATCCTGGACGATCCTTCGCTCTACTTCAGCCGCGAACTCTCGTGGCTGGAATTCAACGATCGCGTGCTGGAGGAGGCGCTGGACGACCGGACGCCGCTGCTCGAGCGCATGAAGTTCCTGGCGATTTACGGCACCAACCTGGACGAGTATTTCATGATTCGGGTCGCGGCGATCAAGCAGCAGATCGAGGCGCAGATTCACCGCCGTTCGGAAGACGGCCGCTTACCTTCCGAGCACTTGCTGGCCATTTCCGAGCGGCTGCGGGTCTCACTTGCCCGTCAAATGCATTTGCTCAACGACGTTCTACTGCCGGAGCTCCAGGAGCGCGGCATCCGGATCTTTCGCGTCGCGGAGTTGGACGAGGAGCGCAAGGCACAGCTCGAGCGCGCCTTCGACGACCAAGTCTTCCCGGTGTTGACTCCGCTGGCCGTCGACTCAGGCCACCCGTTTCCATACATTTCCAATCTCTCGCTCTCGCTCGCGGTCGAGCTGGAAGAAGTGACCGCCGACGGCGTCGAGCTGCACTTTGCACGGGTCAAGATTCCACAAACGCTGCCCCGGTTCGTTACGGTTGAACCTTCGGCCGTCGGCCAGCGATGGTTCGTTCTGCTCGAGGATCTGATAGCCCACCATCTGAGCGCGCTCTTCCCCGGAATGGAAGTTCGCGATTCCTACTTGTTTCGCGTAACGCGCGATGCGGATTTGGATCTTCAAGAAGACGAAGCCGACGATCTACTGCGCGCGATCGAATCGGAGTTGCAGCGCCGCCGCTTCGGTGAGCCGGTCCGGCTGGAGATCGAACGGGGCATGCCGGAGTACATGCGCGAGCTGCTGCTCAAAGCGCTCGAACTCACGCCCATGGACTGCTACGAAATCGACGGTCTGCTCGGGCTGGGCGATCTGTGGGCCGTCGCCGGTTTGAGCGACTACGAACATTTACACGATCCGCCTTTTACGCCGGCAATTCCGAAACGCTTGATCGGCGTCACCGACATGTTCGCGGCAATCCGCGAATCCGATGTGCTGCTGCACCATCCGTACGACTCGTTCGACCCGGTGGTGCAATTCGTGCGGCAGGCGGCAGAAGACGAGGCGGTGCTCGCCATCAAGTCGACGCTGTACCGCACCTCCGGCAAGAATTCGCCGATCGTTCGAGCGCTGTTGGACGCTGCCGACAACGGCAAGCAGGTCGCCGTGCTGATCGAACTCAAGGCGCGTTTCGACGAAGAGAACAACATCGACTGGGCGCGGCGTTTGGAGCGCGCCGGCGTCCACGTCGTTTACGGCTTTGCCGGCTTGAAGACGCACGCCAAAGCAACGCTCATCGTTCGCAAAGAAGATGACGGCATCCGGCGCTACATGCACTTCGGCACCGGCAATTACAACGAAAAATCGGCGCGCTTGTATACCGACCTGAGTTTGTTCACGTGCCGCGGCGAGCTCGGCGCGGACGTCTCCCAGCTCTTCAACGCGCTGACCGGCTTTGCCAAGATTACCGACTACGAGGATCTGCTGGTGGCACCCGTCAACCTGCGCCGCGAGCTGACCGCACTCATCGAGCGTGAAACCGAAAACGCGCGCGCGGGGCGGCCCAGCGGCATCCGGGCGAAACTCAATGCGGTTACGGACGGCGAGATCGTGCGCGCTCTTTACCGGGCCTCTCAAGCGGGCGTGCCCATCGATTTGCACGTCCGGGGTATGTGCGTTCTTCGTCCAGGCATTCCGGGCGTCAGCGAACACGTGCGCGTGCGCAGCATCGTCGGACGCTTTCTGGAACATTCGCGCATTTACGTTTTCGAGAACGGCGGCGATCGTGAAATCTACATCGGATCGGCCGACTGGATGGGACGCAACTTGGACCGCCGCGTGGAAACGGTCGTTCCCGTTCTGGATCCGCTGCTCGCCGAAACGATCTACGGACACATCCTGGCGGTGCTCTTCGCCGACAACGTCAAAACGCGCGAGCTGCAAACTGACGGCAGTTACCGTCGTCTTCGCCCGTCGGGAGAGATGCCCATCAACGCGCAGCAGGTCTTCCTTACTCAAGCGTCCGCGCTATGAGTTCAGGGGTTTCTTAGACAGCTCCAGCACGATCTTCCACTCGTGCGGCATAACGGGCTGAACCGATAGTCGCTGCCCTTTCTTGAGCAGTTCCATTCCGACCAGCCTCGGTTCGGCACGCATTCGCGCGATCGTAACCGGGTTTTTCAGCGGTTCGACGTACTCGACGTCCACCATCCGCCACATCGGCTTTGAGGGAGTGCTGCGCGGGTCGTAGTAATCGCCGCCTTTCTTCCAGGCGGTGAAGTCGGGATAGGCCTCCTTGACGACGCGGCAGATCCCCACGGCGGCCGGTTCGTCGATGCTGGAATGATAGAAGAACCCCAAGTCGCCGATCCGCATTTCCATCATGTTGTTGCGCGCCTGGTAATTGCGCACGCCGCTCCACGGCGTAATCCGATCCTTCGAGAGTTGCTCGAAGCCATAGGCGTGCGGCTCGCTTTTGAACAACCAGTAGCGCATGCGAGTGTTTTTCGCCGTGCTGCTGCTGCTTTGCTTGCTGCCCGGAGCGGCACGCGCGGATCAGCGCTGGCTGGTTGTGAGCGATATCCATCTCAATCCTTACGACGCCTCGCCGCAGCCCGCACCCTATCACACCGATTCCAACTGGGCCCTCGTGCGGTCCGCTCTCGAGCGAATGCACACCGTCGATCCGGATCCGGGCGTGGTCTTCATCGCGGGCGATTTTCTGGCGCACCGGTGGGCCGACAAGGTTCATGCGGCGGGATTCGCGTCGTCGGAGGATCAGGCGCTGGCGACCATGCGCCGCATCGCAGCAGCGTTCGGAGAGCGCTTTCCCAAAGCGCAATTCGTCGTCACGGTCGGAAACAACGACGATCCTTGCGGCGACTATCGCACCGCACCGGGAACGGCGTACATGCAGAAACTGGCGCGGATTTGGGGACCGCTGGTCGATCGGCACGGCGCCGCGCCGGATTTCGTTCGTGATTTCTCACGGACCGGCGCATATGCGGCGCGCTTGCCGATTCCGGGCCTGAAGGCAGTGGAGATCGACGACATCTATTGGTCGTTCGTCTATCGGCCGTGCGGCGCCGCGCAGAACCCCGATCCCGGCCGAGTTCAGCAACAGTGGCTCGAACGGCAGACGGCAACGCGCGGGAGCCGCAGTATTCTGCTGATGCACATTCCACCCGGCGCCGATCCGGTGAGCACGATGCTGACGCACCGATTCTTAATAGTGCCGTTTACCGCCGACAGATGGAGCAGCGCATACGAGCGGTTTGCTCGTTCCAATAAACGCCGCATCGCTTTTGCGCTCGCGGGCCACGTGCATCGCGACGAGTTCCGCATTCTGGGCGGCGTGCCGATGCTGGTCGCTCCCTCGATCTCGCCAATCTACGACAACAACCCCGCGTTCCTTACGATCGACGTCGCGCCGGACGGCACGTTGCACGACTACCGGAATTACGCGTACCAGGACTACTCCGGCACTTGGGTGCCCCCGGTCGACTTCGACGCGCTTGAAGGAACGCGCCGGTTTACCGCACCGCAGCTCGAGGATTTGCGCCGGCGGTTGCAGCGCAACGAGCGGCTGCGCGATGGTTGGGCGACGCTCCAGATGAGCGGCATGCCGGATCGCACCACCGAGCTCGCATGGCGAATGTTCTGGTGCGCGCAGACGGACTTTGGTGCAGCCTACGCGGCGTGCGCCGGATCGCAGCGCCGCGTCGCCGCGGTGCCGGTAATCGCCGGTTTGCTCGGCGCGGCCGTGCTGGGCGGCATCGCGCTGATCGCCCTGCGACTCGCGCGGCAGCGTCGCGCCCGCTGATATGTTATGCTCGTGGCGGCATGAAGACGCAGACGCAGCGCCGAGTGATTCGCGCGACGGGTAACGGCTGGGAGGGCGTCCCGGTTGAAGGTTATCGTCCCGGCGCGGCGGTGGGGGTAGAACGTCACACGATCGTCGGATCGCGCAAGAGTGATGAAGGGCAAGCCGGACCGTCGAAAGAGCTGCGCTATTTCGAGCTGCAGCCCGGCGCGGTTTCGCGATTGGAGAAGCACGAGCACGAGCACTTCGTTATCGTCAAGCGTGGCGTGGGCTATGCCGTCGTCGGAGAAACGCTCACCGAGATTGGACCCGACGACGTCATCTACGTCGCGCCGCTCGAACTCCACCAATTCGTCAACCGCGCCGATGAGCCGTTCGGGTTTTACTGCTTCGTCGACGCGCACCGGGACTATTCGCAAGAACCCTCGCAAGAAGAACTCGATCGTTTGATGAGCTCGCCCGCCGGCGCGGTCGCCAGACCCTTCGCCGTGCCGCCCCCGACGCGTTAATTCGAAAATTTGCCGATGGTGATTCCACCGTCAGATGGCCGGCGTCACCATTGGGCGGGACGGATCGCTGCACCATTCGCTCCAGGAGCCGGGGTAGATGCGGCTGCCTTGCATACCCGCAATCTCCATCGCCAGCAAATTGACGGCCGCGCTCACCCCCGAACCGCATTGATGCACTAATCGATCAGGCGGGACGTCGAGCGCTGCGAAGTCGTTGCGAAGGTCGGCCGGCGCTTTCATCTGTCCGAACGGCCCCGTGTAATTCAAACGAAACGGGCGATTGAGCGCGCCGGGAATGTGGCCGCCGACCGGATCGACGGTTTCATTGCGGCCCATGAACCGATCGGCTCCACGTGCGTCGACGATGGTAAACTCGTTCCCGTCCAGCGAACGCAGGACGTCGTCCGCGTTCACGGCCAACTCGCCGCGCACGCGCGCTTGAATGGTGCCGTTACCGGGCCGCGGCGGCGCTGCGGCACTGACGGGTTTTTGCATTCCCGCCCACGCCGCAAAACCTCCATCCAAAACAGCGACGGCATCATGACCGATGTAGCGGCACAAGAACCACATTCGCGCGGCGCTCATGTCGGCGCCCGCGTCGTAGGCGACGATCTGCGTCTGCGAATTTACCCCGAGCTCGCGCAAAAAGCCGGCGAACGTTGCGGGATCCGGCATGGGATGCCGGCCGTTTTTTCCGGTTTTGGGGCCGGCCAGTTCCGTTTCCATGTCGGCGAAGAACGCGCCGGGAACATGCACCGCATCGTACATGCGGCGTCCGGCGCCGAAGTCTTGGAGCAAATACCGGCAGTCGACAATCACCCACTGCGGGTCGTTCAGATGCGCCGCGAGCTCCTCGACGGAGACGATCGTCGTATACACGTGCTAGTGAAGGTTGATCGTCGTCTTCGGCTGGCCGGCAAAGCCGAACGTTTCGTGCAGGATCTTCTGCAGTTCGCCTTTCTGTGCCATCGGTCCCAGAATATCGGTGTCGCCGTAGAACTTCCCGTTGATGAAGACTTTAGGCAGCGTCGGCCAGTCGGTCATCTCCGCGAGCACTTCGCGTTTTGGCACGTTTTCGAGCACGTCGATTACTTCGAACGGATAGCCGAATCCGTCGAAAAATTGGATCGTTTCGAGCGTGAATCCGCAGCGCGGCATCGTCTTTGTGCCTTTGCCGTAGACGAGGATCTTGTTGGCGGCGATCTCGCGATCGATCTCTTGATGAATCTGTTCGGTCATAGTCTCTCACTCTGGGCTTCGGGAAGCATCGTTTTGAGTTCGACCGCGTGAACGCGGCCATCTTTGAGCGCGCCTTTGAGCGCGCCGTATACGAGCTGGTGCTGTTCGATCAGCGTCTTGCCGGAAAACTCGCCGGACTGGACGGTGATGTTGAAGTGATCCATCGTGCCCGTGCGGTCGACGATGTGCACGCGTGCGTCGGGAATGTGCGCGCGAATCAGCGCGGTGAGGGAAGCGTCGTCAATCATTACTTCAAATCTTAGGGGTGCAATTGCTGGGGCGGTTCCGGACGGAACGTCTGTGCCAACGCTCGCGCCTCGCGCAAGGTTTCAGGCAAGCGCTCCGAGTGCTCGGTGATCGCCCGCGCCAGCCCGCCCGCCACGACAACGCCGGTAACGGCTATCAGAACGGCAGGGACGCCTTGCGCCCGGATGGGTCCCACCTCGAGCGAGAAACTCTTCGTCACGCGAGCGAGCCCTTTGAAGAACTTGTTGAAATTCACCCCACTATTGTACGCCGCGGCCGCCTTAGCGCCCGCTCCATTCATCGCAGGGGACCGCGCGGAGGCGACGAGTCGAGCGAGAACCACGAGACGATGAAGGCAGTACGGCTTGAACAAATCGCGGGTCCTGAGAGTCTCGTCCTGCGGGACATCCCGCAGCCGCAACCGGGACCGGGCGAGACCTTGGTGCGGGTGCGAGCCGCTGCCCTGAACCATCGTGACGTCTTTATTACAAGGGGTCTTTATCCGCGAATCGAGCTGCCGCAGACGATCGGGGCGGACGGCGCCGGCGAGGTGGACGGGCAGCCGGTCCTGGTGGATCCCACGATCGGCTGGGGCGACGAAGAGCGTGTTTGGCGGCCCGACGCGAGCATTCTCGGCGTGCCGCGTCCCGGCACGTTCGCGGAGTTTATCGCGGTGCCCGAGACCAACGTGCATCCCAAACCGGATCATCTGAATTTTCAGGAAGCGGCCGCGCTGCCGCTTGCCGGACTTACGGCGTACCGCGCGGCCTTCACGCGCGGTGAACTCGAGCAAGGCGAAACGATACTGATTACCGGGGTCGGCGGCGGCGTGCAAACCTTCGTTCTGCTGTTTGCAAAAGCTGCCGGCGCCCGAGCAATAGTCACGTCGGGAAGCGACGAGAAACTGCGCCGGGCGCGCGAGTTGGGCGCGGACGTGGCGATCAACTACCGTACCGACCCCGATTGGAACAAGACGGCGCAGAAAGCCGGTCCCATCGACATTGCCGTCGATTCCGCAGGCGGCGAGTCGTTTGCGAAAGCGCTGTTTGCCGTGCGGCCGGGCGGGCGCGTGGTGATCTACGGCGGCACCACGGGCGAAGCGAAGATCAAAATGTTTCCAATCTTTTGGAATCAACTCGACGTTCGCGGAACGTCGATGGGCTCGCCGGCAGACTTCCGGGCAATGCTCGATTTCGTATCGGCGCATCGCATCAAACCGGTCGTCGATCGCGTTTACGAACTGGAAGAGGCGGCCGCAGCAGTAAAGCGGCTGGACGAGGCGGAGCAATTCGGAAAGATCGTTCTTAACGTCGCATGAACGCCGGCGCTATTCGATCAATTCGTAGATGCGCGCCTCGTCAAGATGCAGCATGGCGCCGAGTTCTTCCTCGACGATCGGCGCATGCTCCGGACCAACGATGCTTGCCCAAGCCGGGTTGAGCAGCGCCCGGTCTTCGTTACTCATCTCCGAAGCGCCCGATCGCGAACGCACGACCCTCTCTTCCTCGAGCGCGATGAGATATGCCAATAACTGCCGGGCCGCGGCCGGCCAAAGAATCGGGTTCGTCTCGCGATAGACGGTTCGCACCAGCTCGGGTATCGTCTGCGGACCGCTCCGCAACACGCGAAGAATCTCTTGCTGCCGGGCGCCGCGATGGGCCAGATAGTCGCGCAGCTTTGCGGCTGGATCGCGTACCGGATCGCCATGTCCGCCGTAGATCGTTCGCGCGTCGCCGAAGTCGTCAAGCAAACGCTGAAGCGTTCGTTGGTACGGCCGCATTGCACCGCCCGGCGGCGCGATGACGACGTAGCCTTCGCCAAGCACGACGTCACCGGTAAACAGCGCGCCTTCTACCGGTTCGTAGAACACCAAATGATCGAAGGTATGTCCCGGTGCGTCCACGACGTTCAGCCGCCGGTCGCCGAGCTCGATGAGGTCGCCGTCGGAAAGGTTCACGGTGTGCTGAACCGCACTGTTGCGATGGGCGGCAACCATAGCGCCGGTGCGCTGAGCCAGAACGGCAGCCGCGGGCGCGTGGTCGGGATGGCCGTGCGTGAGCGCGATGGCCGCAATTGCGCAGCCGGATTGCGCGGCGCAATCGATCAGCGCGTCGATGTGCCGTTCAACCAGCGGTCCGGGATCGATACAGAGCGCCCGTTTGTCTGCGCAGTCGATGATATAGCTGTTCGTTCCGCTAAGCGTCATCGCCGAAGGATTGGGCGCGCGAACCAGCGCGATGCGCGAGGTTACCACGCGTACTCGAGTTCGGCGGGCAATACGAACTGATGCTCGCCCGGCGTCTGGGGCATGACGCTGACGATCGGTTTGGTGCGCGTGAACTCCAGCAGTTCGGAAGGGCTGCCGAAGCGCGCCAAACGTTCCACATGCTTGATTGTCGGATACACCATCCTCAAATCGCCGTCCGCGAGGCGCTTCAGCGCGGTTTGCGGTGCAATCCAGATACCGTCGTGCGTCTCTATCAAATCGGCGCTGGCGGCTTGATCCGCCGAAGCAAACGCCACGAAGAAGTGCGCGTTGTAGCGCCGCGGATAAACCGGCGGCGTGATCCACTGCGAGAATAGCGAGAGCGCGGACGCATCGGCATAAACGCCGGCCTCCTCGAGCAGCTCGTCGAAGCGCTGTTCGCCGCTATGAACCCTCCGCCGGGCCGCATGCAGCAACGGTTCCAGCGGCGCGAGATCCCCGACCGAAAGCGCGTTGCCTGCGGCGTTGCAGGCGAGCAGGACGCCCGCCTCCTCGAACAATTCGCGCACGCCGGCGATCAGCAGACCCGCGCACTCCCGCGTTGTAGGCTCGTCGACCGGGACCGGAAGTGCGGGCGTGCGCTTCGCACGGAACTCGCGTCTCAACGCGCGTAGATCGATGCCGCGCGTCCGATCGAATGCCTGCTGGGACAGGTCGGCCGCATCGACGGTACCGCCGGGGAAAACGTAGACGTCCGGCACGAAATGGCTGGCCTCGCTGCGCCGGAGCATGAAGACTTCGAACGGTGCGTGCTCCGCCCGGCGGACAAGCATCACCGTGGCTGCTAAACGGACCAATGGAACCTCGGCGGAGTAGGGTACCGTTGAACCTGTATGAGTACCCGATTTGTAGCAGCCTGCTCCGCCGTCCTGTTCGTCGCGCTGGCCGGAAGCTTCGCCGGAGCGCAGCAGACACCGGCGCCTACACCGCCTCCGCCTTCGGCGCCGAATCCGGTTCCCAGCGTTCCCGCGGGCATCGAACAAGATGCGATCAACGCTCTAGGCAATATCGTCAAGGGCGCATTCGGGTGGAACGACAACGAGTCTATCGGCACGATCACGTACTATCGCGGCTACGAGATGCAACTGCGCATGCAACTGAGTCGCTACCGCGAGATCCATTTGCATAAGGGGACCGTCATCAATCCGCGCGGATGGACGCTTGCCACCGGACAGCTCGTCGACGTGCGGGGAAGGCCGCAGTCGGACGGCTCGCTCGATGCCGACATGATCGTCGTTCAAAATCCGCATTGATGCGAAAAACGTAATGCGGATTGCGGTCGGCAGCGATGAAGCGACCGAATTTACTCGCGCCGTTATGGACGATTTGACCGATCGCGGACACGAGATCGTACCATTCGGTGCGCTGCGCGAGCCGGAGGACGATTCCTGGCCGAACGTGGGGCGCGGCGTGGGTGAAGCAGTTGCGCGCGGCGACTGCGACTTCGGGATCGTCTGTTGTTGGACCGGAACCGGTGTCAGCATTGCCGCTAACAAAGTTCCGGGCGTTCGCGCGGCGCTTTGCGGCGACGCTCAGACCGCTGCAGGCGCCCGAACGTGGAACGACGCCAACGTGCTGGCAATGAGTTTGCGTGCCACCTCCCCGGGCGTCGCTAAGGAAATGCTGGATGCATGGTTTGCGGCTGCTCCGACCAGCGATCCGAAGTACGCGCGCATGATTTCCGAAATTCGGTAAAGGCGGTAAATCCGAACCGCAGGCTGCCCCGTTGGTAGAGCATCACCGTTCTAGTACTGCGGAGCGTTGCTCCGGAAAGGAACTCAGATGTTCTCCATTCGGAAGGCTGCGTCTATCGCCGCCCTTCTCGTTGTTGCGCTGCCGATTGCCGCACCGGCGCACGCAATGAGCGCCCCTTCGGACCTAAACACCCAGGCGCCCTCGCGTTTTTCGGGGCCGGGGGTCTACACGGGAAAACCGGCGCTTCCGGTAACGCTTTCAATGGTCGAGGCCGGCGGCGGTCCGGCCGACTTCAGCACCGTGACGCTGCTCAAGGATCTCACCGGGCCGCTGTACGGCGCGGAAGTGAAAAAACTTACCGCGCAGTACGGTCAAGACAAAGTCGGAAACTTCCTCAAAGTTTTTGACTTCGTCGTGGCCGATTCGCTGAAGATCGTCACCGAAAAACACGTGGCGCTTCCGAAAACGCCGTCGCCGGATCCATCCAACGGGAAAGCGCTCGCCGCCGCACTGTGGTCGGCAGGGCAGATTCCGGGCGGCTTCAACGTCGAAGTGATGCTCGACCGCGCCGTCTCACATCCGATTCACGTTCAAGTGATGAAGGACATCGACGCAAAGTACGGCATCGCCGCCGACGCCGATTACCACGCGATTCTGACGTCCGCGATGCACGATTTGGCCTCGGCTTACCACCTGAGCTGAAGGCTGAACGAACGCCAAAAGGCCACGCAATGCGTGGCCTTTTGCTTTATCGAGCACCGGAAGGCAGACTCAACTCCCCGCTCCGGTTCCGTCTCGCGAAGTGACCTCGCGAGCCAAGCCATCATACCCCGAACCTTGCGTCCTGGAACAGGTCCAAAAGGCGGGTTCTACCGGACTAGCCGCAGTATGGCCAGAACCAGCAGCGCAGCGTTCGCGCCGTGTGAGATGAAGCAATACAAGCAGGGGCGTTTCGTCACGAACAGCAGACTATACGCCAAAAATGCCGAGGTCGCGGCAGCCAGCAAGGCGGCACACGCGGCGGCGAACTTTGCGGACGGCAGCGCGCTCCATGAAACCGCCGCCATCGCTGCATAGTAAACGAGACCGATGAGTGCATTGGGCAGCCCCCCAACCAGTCTGGCGCGCGGTGTCTGGACGACGCTGGGCTCGCTCAAGCGGCCTTTCGCGTCAAGGACGGACTTGCGCAGCATAAAGACGGAAGCATAAAACCCAACGGCGCATAAGACCGTGATGAGCAACTGGACCAGGAGCATGCCGTCCTCCTCCACGAGCCTTTGACCGCAGACGAACGACGCCTGCGGTTACTCCGCAGAACCGCCGGTCTGGCAATGCTGGCGTTCTCGTTCGTCCTCGCGGCGCTGGTTATTCGCTATCAGCCGCTCATCGAGCACTTCATCCGGATTATCCGTCCGATCGTTGCGGTACCGATCGCAGCGGCCGTGTTTGCCGTGGTCGCTTCTGCCCCATTTTCGGTAACCGACGCGCTGGCGATCATGAACGGCGCAATCTTCGGCCCATTCTGGGGTTCCATCGTCAACGCCGCCGGTATCCTTGCAGCCGGCGTCATCGGGTACTGGATCAACCGCCATGCCTCGCACCTGCTGGATCTCCACGCTGCGCTCGCCAAACTGCCGGCTTGGGTGAAACGCTTCAAGCCGGGGTCCCCGATGTTCTTGGTCGCCGTACGGATCATTCCGGGGTTCGGCGGCACGGTCGCTACGGCCAGCGCCGCGGCGTTTCGCGTTCCCGTTTGGATTCACGTCTTCACGATGTCGATCGTCGCCATCCCGGTCTGCACGATCTTGGCGATATTCGGCGATCGTGCGGTCGCCGCGATTCATGGGTACGAACACCGCGCGCATATGTATATTCTGCGGCATCGTCCGCATTGGCATTTCCGGCTGCGGCGGCATTCGGCGTCGCCGCGTCCGAGCGGACCACCGACGTGATGACGACGCAGATGATCGCGACGACGGGCGAACTTACAGCGCTGTGCGAGCGCGTTGCGTCGTCCGGTCAGGTGGGGCTCGACACCGAGTTTCATAACGAGCGCAGCTATGCCGCGCGGCTCATGGTCGTGCAGACTCGCTTTTCGCGATGGTTGCGCGATTGTCGATCCGCTCGCGGTAAGCGATCTAAGACCCCTCGCGCAAGCATTGTGCCGGACGACGGTCGTCGGCCATGCGCTCACGAGCGATCTCAAGATCTTTGCGGACCGCTTCGGCGTCGTTCCGGAAGACGTGTTCGACTGCCAAGTCGCGGCGGCGTTTCTGGGTTACGGCATCTCAATCTCGCTCGCCGATTTGGTACGCGAACTCTGCGGCGTGCGGTTGAAGAAGTCGCAGACCGTCAGCGATTGGTCGCTGCGTCCGTTCTCCGAGAAGCAACTGGAGTATCTGGTCGACGACGTCGCTCACCTGCTCGAGATGCACGACATTCTTACAAATAGGTTGAGCGCGAATGGCCGCTTGGAATGGGCGAACGAGGAGTGCCGTGCTCTCGGCGGAGCGTCGCGCTATCAGACGGACGAGCGCCGGATGGTCGGCCGCATTCCGGGCGCGAGTCGCATGAACCGCCGGGAACTTGCGATTCTCGGCGAACTCGTGAAGCTGCGCGACCGCTTGGCGCGAGAGCGCGACCTTCCGCTCAAATACATCGTTCCGGACGACGTTCTCGGAGGATTGGCGACTTTGCGTCCCCGACGGATGGAAGAGTTGGCACAACTGCGCCGTCTCGACGCCGGAACGCGCCGCGGATTGGGAGAACAGCTTCTCGAAGCGATTCGCCGCGGTGAGGCGATTCCCGAAGAGGATCTGCCCCCAAAATTCGCGCGCCCGCTGGGAAATGCGCGCGAAACCATCGTTTCGCTCATGAGCGTCGTAGTCGGCGAGATTGCTCGCGAGAATGACCTGCCGGCGAGCTTGCTTGCGCCTCGCGCAATATTGGAGAAGGTGGCGCGAGAGGTACCGCCCGAGCGCGACGCGTTCGAACGAGCACTGGACCTGTCTCCCTGGCGCAGGGGCCTTGTGGCAGAGCCTCTGTGGCGACTTTTGTCGGCCGAGAGCGCAATCCGAATCGAAGGCTACGCAACAGGCGAGCCACGAATTGTCCTAGAGTCATGACTGAGATAGTGAACTCCTTCGGGGCGGTCGATCGCATGACGGTCGCCAACCGGACCTATTCGTACGTTCGACTGGGCGCGCTCGAAGATGCCGGGATTGCGAAGCTCGAACGTCTGCCGTTCTCGTTGAAGATTCTGCTCGAGAATTTGTTGCGGTTCGAGGACAATCGTTCGGTCTCCAAAGACGATATCGAAGCGCTGGCGCGTTGGAGTCCGCACCATCACACTGCGCGAGAAATTGCGTATCGGCCCGCGCGAGTGCTGCTGCAAGACTTCACCGGCGTTCCCTGCGTCGTCGATCTCGCCGCTATGCGGGACGCAATGGCGAAGATGGGGGGAGACCCGAACGCGATCAACCCCCAGCAGCCGGTCGAACTCGTGATCGATCACTCGGTTCAGGTCGACTCATTCGGATCGAGCGATTCATTCCAGCGCAATGCCGATCTGGAGTTCGCGCGCAACCGCGAACGGTACGCGTTTTTGAAATGGGGACAGCACGCGCTCAAGAGCTTCCGGGCCGTGCCGCCGGACACCGGAATCGTGCACCAAGTGAACATCGAATTCTTGTCTCGCGTGGTGTTCGGCGCCGGAGGCGCCGGATCGAATGGCGAGTCCGGCGAAGCTTGGGCGTTTCCGGATACAGTCGTCGGAACCGATTCACACACGACGATGGCCAATGGCCTCGGCGTGCTTGCCTGGGGCGTTGGTGGAATCGAAGCCGAAGCCGCGATGCTTGGCCAACCCGTCACAATGCTCATTCCGGACGTCATCGGGTTCAAAGTCACGGGGCGTCTGCGTGAAGGCGTAACCGCGACCGACCTCGTTCTAACGGTTACCGAAATGCTGCGCAAGAAGGGCGTCGTCGGAAAATTCGTCGAGTTTTACGGCCAGGGGCTCTCGACTCTCGGTGTTGCCGATCGCGTTACCATCGGCAACATGTCGCCGGAATACGGTTCCACTTGCGCGATCTTTCCGATCGACGATCAGACGTTGGAGTACCTGCGTCTTACCGGCCGCGCGCCCGATCACGTTGCGCTCGTCGAGGCGTACGCCAGACAGCAGGGGCTGTTCCGCACCGATGCTACACCGGATCCGTCGTTTACGGACACGCTGGAGCTCGATCTCGAAGGCGTCAAACCGAGTTTGGCCGGACCGCGCCGTCCGCAAGACCGGGTTTCCCTCGAAGAGGTCAAGCCCGCGTTCGAAACGGCGATGCAAGAATGGGTTGCTGCGCGCGAAGCCAAGCCCGCCAGCGCAGCGGCGCGAATGGAGAACGAAGGCGGACCGGGCGTTGCCGTCGAGTCGGCGCGCGTTTCCGACGGTTCGGTAGTCATCGCTGCGATCACCAGTTGCACCAATACCAGCAACCCTTCCGTGCTCGTTGCGGCGGGACTGCTTGCGCGCAATGCTATTCAAAAAGGTTTGTCGCGCAAGAAATGGGTCAAGACGTCTCTTGCGCCCGGATCGAAAGTCGTCACCGACTACCTGCGCAAATCCGGCTTGCAGACGTACCTGGATCAGCTCGGCTTTAACCTCGTCGGCTATGGATGCACGACTTGCATCGGCAACAGCGGGCCCCTTCCGCAAGAAATCGCGGAATCGATCGCAGAGCACGATTCGATCGTTGCTGCGGTGCTTTCCGGGAACCGGAACTTCGAAGGGCGCATCCATCCGCAGGTTCGCGCGAATTACTTGGCCTCGCCGCCGCTCGTCGTCGCGTACGCTCTCGCCGGGCGGATCGACATCGACCTCACCAGCGAACCGATCGGTGAAGACCACGCGGGCAACCCGGTGCATTTGAAAGATATCTGGCCGAGCAACGCCGAGATTTCCGCCGTCATCGCCCAATCCATCAGCGACGAGATGTTCAAGGCCAACTACCGTGACGTCTTCCGGGGCGACGACAATTGGGCAAGATTAGACGTGCCGACCGGCGATCGTTACGCTTGGGACCCCGAATCGGAGTATGTGAAAAATCCGCCGTACTTCGAGGATATGAAATCGGAGCCGGACGCCGTAGCGGATATTCACGGCGCCCGCGTGCTGGCCGTGCTCGGCGACAGCGTGACGACCGACCATATTTCCCCCGCCGGCAACATCGCCAAGGTCAGTCCGGCCGCAAAGTACCTGATGGAGCGAGGGATTCAACCGGCCGATTTCAACTCATACGGCGCCAGACGCGGCAACCACGAAGTGATGATGCGCGGCACATTCGCTAACGTCCGGCTGCGCAACCAGCTGGTTCCGGGAGTGGAAGGCGGCTACACGCGATACCTGCCGACCGGCGAACAGATGTCCATTTTCGACGCCGCGATGAAGTACAAAGCCGGCGGCACGCCGCTGATTGTCATCGCCGGCAAGGAATACGGGTCGGGATCGTCGCGCGACTGGGCGGCGAAAGGGCCGTACCTGCTGGGAATCCGTGCGGTGATCGCGGAGTCGTTCGAGCGCATTCACCGCAGCAATCTCATCGGCATGGGGATTCTTCCGCTGGAGTTTGAATCGGGCGCCGATCGCTCGACTTACGGACTGACCGGCGAGGAGACGTACGAACTTACCGGTCTGGAGCGCGGCATAACCCCTGGAATGCACGTGCACGTTCGCGCGTCCGACTCCAACGGCAGGCCGATCGGTTTTCGGGCATTATTGCGAATCGATACGCCCGACGAAGCCGAATACTACCGCCATGGCGGCATTTTGCAGTACGTTTTGCGGCAGACTGCGGCAAAAACAGACTGCCGGCGTCTAGCATCGTCGAACGATGCGGCATCATGACGAGCCGGAAGAGCGCTTTATCCGTCGGCTCGAGGCGTTCTGCGACGTCGTTATCGGGTTTAGCCTGGCCCAGCTCGGGCTGAACCTGACTATTCCCAAGAGCGGTGCGGGAGCTCATTACGAGTCCGCTATGGTTCTTCGGCTATCTCTTTGCCTTCTCAATCGTTTGCAGTATGTGGTTCTTCCATCATCGTCTCTTCTCGCAATTCTTCGTTCCCAAAACTTGGCCGATTCTTTTGAATTTTGCATGGCTCGGTCTCTTGGTATTGCTCGTATATTTCACGCTGTTGTACGTGAATCCCAAACTGGCGGGCGATCCGGTCATCATGCGTCTCTATTTCGGCGGTTACGCCCTTGCCTACGCGATTCTCGGCGCGCAGTATCTTATAGGAATGCGGTATCTGCGTGATACGCTCGACCAGCATGCGCGGGCGCAGGGCCGCCGCGGCGCGGCATTCATGTTTCTGTGGATGACGCCGTTTCTGTTTTGCTTTATCGTGGTCATAGCACTGCCGGCCAGCCCGCTCCTCGGTATGTTGATCGGGCTTGCGTTCGTCGGCGTTGGCATCGCATCGGGCGTACTCGGAAGCCGATACCGCCGTTCCGAGCGAACTTTGTCGTCGACATAAATTGCTTTCCCCCGGGGCCTTCGTGCGAATGACGTACAACCACGATGAGGAGGATGGAGATGGCAGAGCTCGTTTTTGCGATGAATCTATCGCTCGACGGATATGTGGCGGGCGAGGAAGGCGAGTTGGATGGAATGTTCCAGCCCAGCAACGAGCTTTTCCGTCATTTCATCGACCATGAGCGCAGTTTGGCGGCCGGTTTGTACGGCCGCCGCATATATGAAGTGATGCGCTATTGGGACGATGACCGGCCGGAATGGGACGCGCTCGAGCACGACTTCGCAGCGGCATGGCGGGCGCATCCGAAATGGGTCGTCTCAAGCACGCTAAAGTCGGTCGGCGCCAATGCCACGCTTATCGATAGCGACGTTGAAGCATTCGTGCGAGGCTTGAAAGAGAAAGTCGACGGCCGGATCGCCGTCGCCGGCCCCCAGCTTGCAGGCAGCCTCACCGAACGCGGCCTAATCGACGAGTATCACCTTTACTTCCGCCCGTTCGTGCTTGGCCGCGGAAAGCCGTACTTCGCCGGTGCTCGGCCGCCGCTCCGGATCGTTGCCCTCGATCAAATCAGCGAAGACGCGGCCCGGCTCGTATTAGCCGACGCTCGCAGCCCAGATTAGACCGCCTTTTGTTTGATGCACATGATCGTGCGAGCTTCGGCGTCGAGCGGTCGAATTTCCAAGCCGTCCGGCGTAAGAATCACGTTCTGTCCGGCCTTGAGCGCTTCGCGCAGCGGCGTATCGCCCGGAATGTCTACGTCGTTGAGCAGCGTTCCGACGAACTCGGACGTGTCGTCATTGACGGCGGCATTCTGAAAGGCCAACGTATAGCGGCCGTTTTCCATCGCATAGATCTCGACGTGTCGATCGACTGCGTCGATTGCGGCAACCAAAGCCGCCATCTGTTCGTGCGTTTGACGGCGCATGCTGATATCGCGTCCGACGGACACCCAATGTGAGAACTGACCGTCGGGTTGACGAAGCGGGCGGCCCGTATACTCGACCCAAAACGAAGATCCGTCTTTGCGGCGCATCATGATCTCTTTTTCGGTATCGCGGCCGCGCTCGATGTTCTCCGAAATCGTCTTGAGCACCACGGGATCGTTTTCGCCGGCAAACAGGATGCTGTAAGGCTGCCCCTGCAGCTCCGTCGATCGATACCCGGTCGCTCTCAAAAACGGAGCACTCGCATATTCTATGAACGGACCGCCCTTCGAAGGCGGTGTGAAATCCGTGACGACGACGAAGTCCAACGCCTCGTTGATTGCTCGCGAGAGCAGCCGCATCGTTCGCTCTGCATCGCGCCGGGCAGTGATGTCGCGGCAAATCGTGACATAACGGCGAACGATTCCGTCCTCGTCTGCGAGCGGCTGACAATGCACTTCGGTCCAGAAGTGGCTGCCGTCTTTGCAGTAGATCGGTAAATCGAATTGGCGCGCGATGTTCTTGCGGATGTCGCGAAGGACGGAACGGAGCATCGTCATGTCGGTCTGCGGGCCGAATACCAGCGGCGAGGTCCGTTCGAAGATCTCCTCGCGCGTAAATCCGGTGCGCGCGATCGTGTGATCGTTTACATACACGTGCCGGCCGGGCCAATCGGTGGTGGAGTCGATCTCGTGAATAGAAATGCAATCGCCGGCTCTATCGATCGCGCGCCGCAGGAGCCGCGACTGGCGGGCGGACTCGAAGAGCTCCTGAGCAACTTCGGCTAGGTCCCGCAGCCCGGCAATCTGTTCCGGCGAAATCGTTCGCGGCTTCGTGTCCATAACCGCCATCGTTCCGAGAATCGCGCCGTCACGCGAACGCAACGGAACGCCCGCGAAGAATCGAATGTGCGGCGGTCCCGTGACGACGGGGCTGTCGCTGTATCGCTCGTCCGCCGCGGCATCTTCGACTACCAGGAACGAAGGGGCGGCCAGAACGTCCGGAAGAAACGCGCAGCAAGAGAGCGGTATCTCGTTGCCGAGTGATTGAGCCCCAACGTGCGCTTCGACGATCGCAGCCTCGCCCTTCATAACCGCCAGCCCGGCTATCGGGGCATCGCAAAGGGCGGCAGCGCGACGAACGAGCGCAGCATAGGATTTCACCTCGTAAGTATCGCACGGCCGCCCCGCGCGCAAACTGCCGTCCGGTAAAGTTTAGAGCAACGCTCTGCGCAGATCGCTTAACACGCTGCTTAACAAAGTGATAAACCGTGCCGCGGCGGCGCCGTCGATTACGCGATGGTCGTACGAAAGTGAGAGCGGCTGCATGAGTCGCGGCACGAATGCGGTTCCGTTCCATACGGGCCGCATTGCTGCGCGGCAAGCGCCGAGGATGGCGACTTCCGGCGCGTTGATGATGGGAGTGAAGTACGTCCCGCCGATGCTGCCCAAGCTGGAAATCGTAAAAGTTCCGCCCTGCATGTCTGCGGACGAAAGTTTTCCGTCGCGCGCTTTCGCCGCCAAATCCGAGGTTTCACGCGCGAGTTCGGCGATGCCCTTGCCGTCGGCGTTTTTCACTACCGGCACCACCAGCCCCGCGGGTGTGTCTGCGGCAAAACCCACGTTGTAGTATTTCTTGACGACGAGTTCGTCGCCGTCGAGCGAGCTGTTGAATTGGGGGTAGGCTTTCAATGCGGCGACTGCAGCTTTCATCAGAAAGGCCAGCATCGTCACTTTCACGCCTGACTTTGCGAGCTCCGCGTTGAGCTGGGCGCGAAACGTCTCCAGGTCCGTGACGTCGGCATCGTCGTTCTGCGTAACGTGCGGAATCATCACCCAATTGCGGTGCAGATACGGTCCGGAAAGTTTCTGAATGCGCGTCAGCGGTTTGCGTTCGATCTGCCCGAAGCTGGCGAAGTCGACTTTCGGCCACGGTGCTAGCGCTACTCCGGCCGCGGACAATCCCGGCGTGGGCCGGTTGCGGCCGTTCTGAAGCGCGTCTTTGACGAAGCTCTGAACGTCTTCGCGCGTAACACGTCCGTTCGGACCGCTCGGAGGCACGTCGTGCAAAGCGACGCCGAGTTCACGGGCAAACCTCCTGATGGAGGGGCTTGCGTGCACCGCGCCGTTTCCGCTCATGGCGCTCGCCGGCGCTTGTTGCGGTGCGCGTACTTCCTCAACGCGACGGGGTGCCGGCGCCGGCGATGCCGCGGCGACGGCAGCTTTTGGTCGTACCTCGGCCTCGCTCTCGAGCATTGCGATGACGGTGCCGCGGGAGACCTTGTCGCCCACCCGCACCTTCACGTCGCGCACTGTTCCGGCCGCTGACGCGGGGACTTCCATCGTCGCCTTTTCGGACTCCAGGGCAATCAGCGAGGCATCCTTTGCGACTCGGTCACCGGGCTCGATCATTACCTCTATCACCGGGACGTTTTGAAAATCGCCGATGTCCGGAACTGTCAGCGGAATCAACTTCTCCGCGGCCGGCGCTTGCGGTGCGGCTTGCTGTGGTTGCTGCGCGGCTTGTTGCGTTTGCGGCGCGGCTTGTTGCGTTTGCGCAGACCGCAGCGTGAGAATTACCGAGCCTTGCGATACTTTATCACCGGCCTTGACGCTTACGCTCTCGACGGTACCTTCGTCCGGCGAGGGAACTTCCATCGTCGCCTTTTCCGACTCGAGGGCGACGAGCGAGTCATTCTTCTTGACAAGATCGCCAGGTTTGACGAGGACTTCGATTACGGGAACGTCATGGAAGTCGCCGATGTCGGGCACGCGAATCTCCATGGTGCTCATACGGTCACCGGATTGGGTCTCTGCGGATCGATTCCGTACTTCCGGATCGCCGAGCCGACGATCTTTCGTTCCATCGTCCCTTCGTCCGCGAGTGCTTTCAGCGCGGCAACGGTCACGTAGTGACGATCGACCTCGAAAAATTCACGGAGTCTGCGTCGCAGATCGCTGCGGCCGAAGCCGTCCGTCCCGAGCGCGACGTAAGGACGCTTGACGTACGGCCTTATCTGATCGGCAAGCGTGCGGATGTAATCGGTTGACGCCACTACCGGTCCTTGCCGGTCCTGAAGCGATTGTTCCACGTACGAGAGACGCGGCGTCTCTTCGGGATGGAGCAGATTCCAGCGTTCGGTCTCGATGCCGTCGCGGCGCAGTTCGTTGAAACTCGTCGCGCTCCAGACGTCGGCTGCTACGCCGAAGTCGCTTTGCAAAAGGTCGGCCGCCGCTTCGACCTCGCGCAGAATGGCGCCGCAGCCGAGCAACTGCACGCGCGGCGTCTTCTTTGCAGTCTTGCCCGCGTCTCGCAGGAGGTACATTCCCCGCAGAATGCCCTCTTCGGCTCCGGAAGGCATATCGGGATGCCGGTAGTTCTCATTCAGAAGCGTGATGTAGTAGTAGACGTCTTGCTGATCCGTCAGCATGCGCCGCAATCCATCTTGAACGATCACGGCCAGTTCGTAGCTGTAGGTCGGATCGTACGAGACGCAGTTGGGAATGAACGATGCGAAAACTTGACTGTGGCCGTCTTCGTGCTGCAGGCCCTCGCCGTTGAGTGTTGTGCGGCCGGAGGTACCGCCCAGTAAAAACCCTCGAGTCCGCGAGTCCGCCGCCGCCCAAGCCAGATCGCCGACGCGTTGAAAGCCGAACATCGAATAGAAGATGTAGAATGGAATCATTGGCACGTTGTGCGTGGAGTACGAGGTTCCGGCGGCAATCCACGACGAGATTGCTCCCGCTTCGTTGATCCCTTCCTGGAGAATCTGTCCCTGTTTGTCCTCGCGGTACCACATCAGCTGCTCGGCGTCTTGCGGATGATACAGCTGCCCCACGGATGAGTAGATGCCGAGCTGACGGAACAGTCCTTCCATACCGAAGGTGCGCGATTCGTCTGCGACGATGGGAACCAAACGCGCCCCGATCGTCTGATCTTTCATTAGATGGGAGAAGATGCGCACGAACGCCATCGTCGTCGAGAGCTCGCGATCGCCGCTGTTCTTGAGCTGCGGCTCGAACACCGAGAGTTCGGGAACGGTGAGCGACGACGATTTCATGCGGCGCGTCGGTATGTGACCGCGTCGCGTGACGAGATCGCGCAGGTACTGCATCTCCGGGCTGTTGTCGTCGGGCTTTGCGAACGGCAGTTTCTCGACCTCGCCGTCGGGAATCGGCAGGTGAAAACGATCGCGGAAGGCCCGCATCGATTCAACTTTCATCTTCTTGGCTTGATGAGCGATGTTTTGAGCCTCTCCCGATTCACCCATGCCGTAGCCTTTGATGGTCTTGGCGAGAATGACCGTCGGCTGTCCTCTGTGCTCGAATGCGGCTTTGTAGGCGGCGTAGACTTTGCGCGGATCGTGACCGCCGCGCGAGAGCGCCCAAATATCGTCGTCGCTCATATGTGCGACCAGCTCGAGCGTCTCCGGGTAACGTCCGAAGAAGTTTTCGCGCACGAACCGGCCGTCGCGGGATTTGAACGTTTGGTAATCTCCGTCGACGCACTCGTTCATCAGCTGCACCAGTTTGCCGCTGTGATCGCGTTCGAGCAGCGGGTCCCAGCCGCTTCCCCAAATCACTTTGAGCACGTTCCAGCCGGCGCCCTTGAACACGGTCTCGAGTTCCTGGATGATCTTGCCGTTGCCCCGCACGGGTCCGTCGAGGCGCTGCAGGTTGCAATTGATCACCCAGATCAAGTTGTCGACTTTTTCCCGCCCGGCGAGCGAAATCGCGCCCAGTGATTCCGGCTCGTCCATTTCACCGTCGCCGAGGAATGCCCAAACTTTACGATCTTGCGCGTCGACCACGCCGCGATCGTGCAGATAACGCATGAAGCGCGCTTGATAGATCGACATGATCGGCCCGAGGCCCATCGATACCGTTGGAAATTGCCAGAAGTCCGGCATCAGCCACGGATGCGGATATGAAGATATTCCTTTGCCGTCGACTTCGCGGCGGAAGTTTTCGAGCTGCTGTCCGGTTATGCGGCCTTCGATGAACGCCCGCGCGTAGATGCCAGGCGACGAATGTCCTTGCATGAAGACCAAATCGCCGCCGAACTTCTCACTCTGCGCCCGAAAAAAATGATTATACCCCACGTCGTAGAGCGTCGCCGCGGAAGCAAAGCTCGCGACGTGTCCGCCGAGTTCCGACGATTCCTTGTTCGCGCGCGCCACCATCGCCATCGCATTCCAGCGAACGTAGTGACGAATTCGCGTTTCCAAATCGTCGTTGCCCGGAAAAGGCGGCTGCTCGGATGCGGTAATCGTATTGATGTACGGCGTTGAGAGCCCGAGGGAAACGTGGGCGCCGCCGCGCTGCGCGGCCTCGACGATCGAGCCGATGAGATCTTGGGCTCGAGTGCGGCCCTCGTGCTCGAGCACGCCTTGAATGGCTTCTATCCACTCGCGAGTTTCTTCAGGATCCGCCTGCGGCGCCGGCGGGGCCACCGGCGAGGCAGCATCGCTGCTGATCGTGGTCATGCGGGCGCCATTCGGCGGGTCCATCCATTCCCTTCCTAATGGACCGGTCCAATTCCTGAACTGGAGCGGGCCGAAATTTGGTACGTTGCCTTACGGTGCCCTTTAAAATTCAACCCGGCCGGACGATTGCAGAGGTATGGCCGTTTCAATCGTCACCGACTCCACGTGCGATCTGAGCCCCGCGCAGGCAACTGCCCTGGGTATCGATCTGGTGCCCATTCTCGTTAAGTTCGCGAACGAGGAGTATCGTGACGGCGTCGATATTACGCTCGATGATTTCTACAAGCGGCTCGATCCGGACGGCGAGCTGCCCGTTACGGCGCCGCCCACACCCGACGCCTTCGCGCAAATCTTTCGAAAACACGTGCAGGCCGGCAGAGAAGTCGTCTGTCCGACGGTCTCTTCCAAAATGTCGAAAATTTTCGAACTCGCGAGCGCGGCTGCAAAAGAATTCAACGGTAAGGTCCGGGTGATCGACACCAAGACGTTCTCGGGCGGGGTCGGGCTCATTTCGTCGGGAGCTGCGCGCCTTGCGCGCGCCGGAATGGATGCGCAGACGATTGCAGCGGCGATCGCCGGCTGGATCGAAACACAACGGGGTTTTGCGATCTATCCGGACTTGAAATTCATGGCCAAGAGTGGGCGCATCAACAAGGCGCAACTCGTCCTCGGGACCGTGATGCGCCTGTTTCCGGTAACGCGCGTAGCTTCCGACGGATCGCTCGAAGGAGAAACGACCGTGAAGTCGTGGGATCAAGCCAAAGAGATGCTGGCGAGCATCGCTTCGCGCAAGCTCGAGCGTCCCGCCCGTTCTCGCGTGTTCATAACCCATACCAACTCACCGGATCAGGCGAAATTCGTCGCAGAAGAGTTGCAAAAGAAAATCACCGTCACTCCGAAAGAACTAAGCATCTACGCGGCCGGCCCGACCATCGGCGCGAACGTGGGGCCGGGTTCTCTCGGAGTCTTCATGCTCGAGGAAGCATCCTAAGCACGCTGTCAGAAAGGCCGCCGAGCACTTCTAAGGCTCTTCTCGCAAAAATATCGCAATCGCAGCCAACACCAATATTGCTCCGGCGATTGCAGAGGCGCTCAAGCGCTCGCCGAATATTGCAAGTGCCAGCAGAGCCGCCACGATCGGTTCGACGAGCGTGCTGAAAGCCACGGCGCTTGCCGAGAACCAGCGCAGCGCTGCATTCATCGCGGTATGACCCAGTAACTGCGAGATCAGCGCCATCGCAAGAATTCCGCCCCACGCGGAAGCGTTCGTGAGCGGGGGCGGAGTTTGTCCGGCTGCCGCGCAGCCTGCAATAAGGATGATCGCCGACCAACCGTAAGTGCGCGTGACGATCTCGCGCGTGCCATACGCCCCGCGCACCTCGCGTATCAATAGGAAATAGGCGCCGATGGCAATGGCGCCGGTTACGGCGAGTGTATCGCCAAGAAGGCGGTGGCCGGGCAGAGGCGGCACAACCGCGTTTGACCCGGTAATCAAGTAGACCCCAAGCCCGCCGCCCGCGATCGCCGCCCAAGACCAGATCGAAAGCGCGCGCCGCTGAGCGATCGACTCGAATAGTGCCGTCCATACCGGCGTCGTTGCCACGAGCAGTGTGGAGATCGCCACGCTGATGTATTGAAGCGACCAAATCCACGTTGCGAAATGGATTGCAAGCGCAGCACCCGCAAGCAGAAATATGGGGCTGCGCGCAGTTTTGGCGGTCGAATGAACGTTCGCAGAGCGTCCGGCGAGCGCAATAACCCACAGTACCGCTGCTGCAATCGTCAACCGCAGTGCCGCTACTGCCAGCGGTCCCGCGCCGGTTAACGCAAGCCGCGCAAAAATTGCGGCGGCGCCGACAGCGACCTGAGCGCCGCCCAGAATGCCGTACCGAAGGGCTTTTCGAGCGGGCATTGCGCCTCTCTTCGCAGCGGTAAGCGACCGACCTGGCGCATCGTCTTGACGCAAATCCAAGGGGGACATGCCGTGCTGATGCGGTAGTCTCTATGCATACGCGGGAGCTCGCAAGGGCTGAGAGGGCCATATTCAGGCCGACCGCACGTAACCTGATCCCGGTAATGCGGGCGTAGGAAGGAGTAGTACATGACCCTCGCTGCTCAATCCGTCGAGAGCGGAACGCGCAAGATTTACGCCTCCGGTTCCGATCCGTCGATTCGCGTGCCGATGCGCGAGATTTCGCTGAGCAACGGCGAGACGCACGTCATCTACGACACCAGCGGACCGTACACCGATCCGTCGGGGCACACCGACGTGCATCGCGGTCTGGAACCCGTACGATTGCCGTGGATCGTACAACGAGACGACACCCAGGAGTTGGCCAAACCAACCTCGCTCTATCGCCGCGGCCGAGATGCCATGAGTGAGTTGGCGGACATCCGGTTCAAAGCTTCACGCAATCCGCGCCGCGCCAAGCCCGGCGCGAACGTCACTCAGATGCATTATGCGCGCCTCGGTACGATAACACCCGAGATGGAATTCATCGCGCTGCGAGAGGGTCTTGACGCAGAGTTCGTGCGCAGTGAGGTTGCACGCGGGCGAGCAATCATTCCGTCCAACATAAATCATCCGGAGAGCGAACCGATGATCATCGGCCGCAATTTCCTGGTGAAGATCAATGCCAACATCGGCAATTCGGCCGTCAGCTCGACCATCGAGGAAGAGGTCGAGAAGATGACGTGGGCCACGCGTTGGGGCGCAGATACGGTGATGGATTTGTCGACCGGAAAGAACATCCACGAGACGCGCGAGTGGATTCTGCGCAATTCACCCGTTCCGATAGGAACGGTCCCGATTTATCAGTCGCTCGAAAAAGTCGACGGCAAAGCCGAAGAGCTCACGTGGGAACTCTATCGCGACACCCTCATCGAGCAAGCAGAGCAGGGCGTCGATTATTTCACCATTCACGCCGGCGTGCTGCTGCGTTACGTTCCGCTCACCGCCGGCCGCGTCACCGGAATCGTATCGCGCGGCGGCTCCATTCTGGCGAAGTGGTGCCTGGCGCATCACAAAGAGAATTTTCTTTACACCCATTTCGAAGACATCTGCGAAATCATGAAGGCGTACGACGTCGCCTTCTCCCTGGGAGACGGGCTGCGGCCGGGTTGTCAGGCCGATGCCAACGACGCCGCGCAGTTCGGCGAACTCGAGACGCTGGGCGAGCTGACGAAGATCGCATGGAAGCACGACGTTCAAGTGATGATCGAAGGGCCGGGACACGTGCCGATGCATTTGATCAAAGAAAACATGGAGAAGCAGTTGGAGGTCTGCTCCGAAGCGCCGTTCTATACGCTCGGGCCGCTGGTGACGGACATCGCCCCCGGATACGATCACATTACCAGCGCGATCGGAGCCGCGATGATCGGCTGGTTCGGCACCGCGATGCTGTGCTACGTGACGCCCAAAGAGCACCTGGGGTTGCCGAATAAGAAGGACGTCAAAGACGGCGTCATCGCCTACAAGATTGCAGCGCACGCCGCCGATGTTGCGAAAGGCCATCCGCACGCGCGTCACTGGGACGACGTGCTGAGCAAGGCGCGCTTCGAATTCCGCTGGGAGGATCAGTTCAATCTTTCGCTCGATCCCGAGACGGCGCGCGAATTCCATGACGAAACGCTGCCGGCGGCAGGCGCGAAGGTCGCCCACTTTTGCTCGATGTGCGGACCGCACTTTTGCTCGATGAAAATCACGCAGGAGGTTCGCGACTTTGCCGAACGCGGCATGGCCGGCAAGTCGCGGGAATTCGCGGAAAAGGGCAGCGAAATCTACGTGCCGGCCGGGTGAGCGTGTGACCGGCAGGCCGAAGCCGGGTAGAAGCTTACTCGATGAGCGTTGAAACGGCCGCACGCGGGGCGGTCCGCGAGCAAGACCGCGACCGCTCGCTGATCGGGCGGCTGAAGTGCCTGGGGCCGGGGCTGATCACGGGCGCCGCCGACGACGATCCTTCAGGTATCTCGACGTACTCCGTGGCCGGTGCTTCTACCGGCCTTTCGATGCTATGGCTCTCCCTCCTCACCACGCCGATGATGGCTGTAATTCAAGGGATGTGCGCGCGCATCGGAATGGTAACCGGCGAAGGCCTGTCGGCAAATATTCGCAAGTCGGTGCCGGCGTGGATCGCGTATCCCGTAGCGGCTGCCGTGATCGCTGCCAACACCTTCAACATCGGCGCGGACTTCGCCGGGATGTCGGCTTCGGCGAATATGGTGCTTCCTTGGGTCCCGACAAGCGTATGGGTGCTCGTCTTCGGTGTGACGCTCTTCGCCGGTATGATGTATCTCTCGTATCGGCGCCTGGCCGACACCATCAAATGGCTCACGACTTGCCTTTTCGCGTACGTTGTCGCGGCTTTCATCGTGCGCCCGAACTGGGGCGCAGTGTTCCATCATCTGTTTGTTCCGGAGGTTCGCTTTAACCGGCAATGGCTAACGACGATGATGGGTGTGCTCGGCACGACGATTACGCCGTACCTCTTCTTCTGGCAGTCGTCCCTCGAAGTCGAAGAGGAAAAGTGCATGGGACGCGTCACGGTGGCTCAGCGACGCGGCGCGCGTCCCGACGAGATCCGCGATGCGCACTTTGACGTGAACGCCGGAATGATTTACTCCAACGCCGTGATGTTTTTTATCATCGCGACGACTGCCCTTACGCTTTTCGCACACGGAAAGACGAATATTCAAACTGCGCAAGACGCGGCGCGAGCGCTCGAGCCCCTGGCCGGACATTTTGCGGCGCTGCTTTTCACGCTTGGGATGGTCGGAACGGGATTGCTTGCGATTCCCGCGCTGGCAGGATCTTCCGCGTACGTCGCCGCTGAAACGTTCGGCTTTCGTTCCGGCGGATTGGACGAGAAACCCAGCCGCGCTCCTCGCTTCTACGCCGTGACCGGCGCCGGGTTGCTCATCGGGGTGCTGATGTGCCTTGCGCACATCGATCCCATTCGCGCGTTGTATTGGTCTGCGGTACTGAACGGAGTCGTCGCCGTTCCGCTGATTTTTCTGCTCGTGCGAATCGCCGGAGATACGGGCGTCATGGGCGAATGGGTCAGCTCCACATCCGCAAAGGTTTGGGGTTGGTTTACGTTCGTCCTGATGGGCCTTGCAGCCATTTCGATGTTCGCGATCTAACGGTCATCTGGTTGCGCGCGGCCTGCCACTCGTGTATTCAGAATACCTTATATGAAAGTATGCGGCGTCATCTTCGACAGGGACGGCACGATCGTGTTCGACGTTCCTTATAACGGCGATCCGGATGCGGTTCGACCGGTGCCCGGCATGCGCGATGCGTTGGACCGTTTGCGCGGGGCGGGCATTCCCGTTGCGGTCGTTTCCAATCAGAGCGGCGTAGCGCGTGGAATGATTACGACCGATCAGGTCGAGGCGGTAAACCGGAGAATCGACGCGCTCATGGGCCCGTTTTCGGCCTGGCTGTACTGTCCGCACGGTCCGGACGACGCTTGCGATTGCCGCAAGCCGAAACCGAAGATGATCTTAGACGCCGCTCAAGGCATGGGCGCAGACGTGACGTGCTGTGTCGTGATCGGTGACAAAGCCAGCGACGTCGAAGCCGCGCGCAGTGCCGGTGCGAGGAGTATTCTGGTCAGCGGTCCGCTCGAAGCCGTAGCGGCTATCGAGACGCTGCTGTCCAATATGTCAGATCGGGCGAAATAGAACCAGCCGCTATCGCGCTCGTGCGTACGGCGGGGCGCAGTTTGGGAATGTGCACGACCGACCTGATCAGGTGCCATGCGCTCATCACTTTGACGACGTAGTTTTGCGTCTCGGCGTACGGAGGAATGCCGCCGAACTGGGCGACCGCCTTGGGTCCGGCGTTGTACGCCGCAAACGTAAGAGCGTAGCGGTTGGGCTTGCTCCGATAGCGCGTCAGCAATCCATAAAGGTAACGCGCCGCGCCTTGAAGATTTTGATACGGATCGGCCGGATCGACGTGAAGATTCGCCGCCGTGCCGGGCATCAGCTGTCCAAGACCGATTGCACCGGCCCAGGAACGCGCGTGCGTATGCCAAGCGGACTCGACCGATACCAGTGCGACGAGCATGTTGGCATCGATTTTCCAGCGGTCGGCGTTGATCAGAAGATGCTTGGCGAGATCCTGGCTTTGCCAAACCGGCATCTGCGGATTAATCTTGCGCAGAACTCGGCCGTACGCGCGCACCGCCCCCGGATTACCCGGTGTGACGGCAGGAGCGGCCGAAGCGGGAAGGGCTGCGGACATGCAAAGCATGATTCCAAGTCCCGTAACGAACGGGGCAATGAAACGAGGCATCGGCGGGGGATACGCTCCCTGGCGGGAGGGTCCTTGTGAGTAACGTCGCAAGGCGGCCCGGATGGGACGCTATTCCGGCATGTCCCCTCGTGCGCGGCGCGCTTGGGGCTACGGGCTTATCGCATTCTTTATAGTCATGTGCGGAATGATCGCCTTCTCGCAGTGGTGGGCGTACCACGTCAACGTGCCGGCGTACGAACGCGCCGAACAGAGTTCGCCGAAGCACTGAGGCGTCGGCGTGCCGCCATATTGGCAGCAGTCTATGCCCTCGAGCACTTTTGCTTGCGCCGGCGCATTTCGTTCCCTAGAATAACGTGAATGCGACGCTATTTTTTTGCTTTCGTTTTCGCACTCTTCGCTGCAGCCGGAGGATCGGCGTTCGCGCAATCGAGTCCGTCGCCGCAGCCAAGTCCTTCGCCGCGCGAGAATCCGCCCAAGCCCGCTAATCCGACGCCAACGCCGAGTCCCTCGCCTACGCCGGGGCCGCCGTGGTCCGGCATTCACTGGCGGGAGATCGGTCCGGCGCTGCCCGGCGGACGCGTCGCAGCCGTTGCGGGATCGGCGTCGGATTCTAAGCCTGTACTATTTGGGTTCGGCCGGCGGCGGCGTTTGGAAATCGCAAGACGGCGGTGAAACGTGGCAGCCGGTCTTCGAAAAAGAAGACGTTTCGGCCATCGGCGCGGTCGAGATCGATCCGCAGAAGAACGACACCGTTTGGGTTGGAACGGGTGAAAGCAATCCGCGCAACGACGTCAGCTACGGCGACGGCGTATACAAATCCACGGACGGCGGCAAGACCTGGAAAAACATGGGTCTTCGAGCCACGCGGCACATCTCGCGTATCCTGATCGATCCGCATGATTCCAACCACGTTATCGTCGGTGCGCTCGGCGATGTTTTCGGTCCGAGCCAGGATCGCGGCGTGTACGTTACGACCGACGGCGGCCAGACGTGGAAGAAGACGCTGTATCTGAGCGATCAAAGCGGCGCTTCGGACTTGGCGATGGATGTGCAGAATCCGAACGTGATTTACGCGGGTATGTGGCACTTTTTGCGCCGTCCTTGGACGTTTACGAGCGGCGGTGAGGACGACGGTCTATTCAAGTCGACCGACGGCGGTCAAACTTGGACGAAGCTTACGGGACATGGTTTGCCTTCGGGAATCGTCGGCAGAATCGGCCTCGCGGTAGCACCCAGCGACGGAAAGAGCGTCTACGCGCTCATCGAATCGAAAGAGGGCATTCTGTGGCGTTCGAAAGACGCCGGCGCGACGTGGACGATGGTCAGCAACGACACTCTCGTCGATCAGCGGCCTTTCTATTTCACGCACATCGCCGTCGATCCGAAGAATCCCGAAAAGGTTTACGGCGTCTCCGAAATGCTCTCGGATTCAACGAACGGCGGCAAGAAGTTCACCGAGATCGCTCGTGACGTTCACGTGGATTATCACGCGATTTGGATTGCGCCGAACGATCCGAACCGGATCATCGTGGGTGAGGACGGCGGCATCGCCCGTACAGTCGACGGCGGCGATAATTGGTTCTTTGGACGCAACATCCCGATCGGCGAAGTCTATCGCGTCGCGGTTTCAAACGAGAATCCGTATTGGGTTTGCGGAGGATGGCAGGACAACAACGGATGGTGCGGACCGAACAATTCGCTTGACCCTTCGGGCTTGCTCAACAAATATTGGATCGCTTCGACGGGAGGCGACGGCGAATGGTCCGTTATCGATCCAATCGATCCCAACTGGTTGTGGGCGGATTCGGAGAACGGCTCGATCAGCGTGTACAACAAAGTCACCAAAGACAGCATCGGCGGGATGCCGTATTTGCAAACCGGCCTCGAGCAATATAATCTCTCGCTCTCCAAGTATCGCTACAATTGGGAGTCCCCGATCGCGTTCGCGCCGTGGGATGGACACATCGGTTGGCTCGGCGGGAACGTCATTTTTCAAACGACGGATCGCGGAATCCACTGGACGGTGATCAGCCCCGATCTGACGTTGAACGACAAAGCCCATCAGCAGCCTTCGGGCGGGCCGCTTGTGCACGACGTCTCCGGTGCGGAGTATTCCGATACCATCCTGGACATCGAGGGCTCGACGTTGCACAAAGGCGAGATCTGGGTCGGTACCGACGACGGTCTGGTTCAGCTCACTCGCGACGGCGGAAAACACTGGAAGAACGTTACGCCGCCGGGACTTGCGCCTTACGGACGTTTCGAAACGGTCGCTCCTTCTACGCTTCACGACGGCACCGCCTATGCGGCGCTCGACCGCCATTTCATGGGCGATTTCCGGCCGTATCTATTCGTTACGAACGATTTCGGTGCGCATTGGACGCCCCTCGTCAGCAATTTACCGCAGGACCAGTTCGCGCGAACGATTCGTCAGGACATTCGCAATCCGCAGATCGTCTATGCGGGAACCGAAAACGGCATGTGGGTGAGTTTCGACGGCGGCCGCAAATGGAACGACTTCCGCAACAACATTCCCGCGGTTTCAATCCACGACATTCGCTTTCAGCCGCAGTGGGACGATCTGGTCATCGCTACGCACGGCCGGGCGATTTACATTATGGACGACATTCGTCCGATTCAGAACCTTCCCGCCGCAATGGCTCAAGGTTACGCGTTCTTCGGGCCGCGCACGGCATACCAATACAATATGCACTCCGACGATGAGGGCATTTACACGGACTATGCCGGAAAGAATCCGCCCAACGGCGCCCTGATCTACTTCTATCAGAAGAACGCTCCAAAAGCTGCGCCGGAAATTCAAATCTTGGACGCGCACCGCAGCCTGATCCGCACTATTTCGGGGACGCACAAAGTCAACGGCAAAGATCAGCCCTATATCCCGAACAAAGTCGGGATCAACTCGTTCGTATGGGATTTCAGCATCGATGGTCCCGTCAAGTGGTACGGCGCCGCCAAAGAACGCTATCAAGGTCCGGATCACGGCCCGACTGTGCCGCCCGGCACCTATTTCGCGCGTATGACTCTGGGCGGACGAACTTACACGGACCGCTTCGCCGTCAAGGCCGACCCGCGCACGAAGATCACGCAGGCGGAGCTCCTCCAATCATTCGACTTCTCCAAACTGTGGATGCACCGTTTCTCCGTCGTGGATACGATGCTCAATAACCTTGACGCCGTCCGCAAGCAACTCCAGTCCGTCAAAGCGGCGAATCTTTCCGCTCAAGCAAAAGCCGATCTGGACCGGCGGGATACTCTATTTCATGAATTGACCGCCGACTACCACAACGACGAAGATTCTATCCAGCGTCCCGGCGCTTTGAGGGAAGACATCCAAGGGTTGGGCTACCAGAGCGGAAGCATCTTGGCGCCTCCGGTGATTGCCTTCGCCAAACGGATAGAGGCGAACTATCGTAAGGCGATAGGCGATTACAATGCGTTTGCCGCCTCGGTAGCGCCGCTGGTGACGTCGCTGCACGAAAAGGCGCCGGCGCAGGTGAGCCCGTAGCGTCAAACGGTCTGCGCGGCTGGGTGCTGCGTATATCGATCGGCGGCTGGTTCGAGTTGTACGACCTGTTCATGACGGCGTACGTCTCGCTCGGGCTGATTCGCGAGAAGCTTTTCGTAGCCGCAGCACCCTCCGCATTCGCCTCGAACGCCTTCGGCACGTTCGTCGCGTCCGGCTTTGCCGGAATGTTTGCCGGAACGCTGGTCTTCAGCTGGATCTCCGACCGCTTCGGACGGCGCGCAACATTCACGTACTCGCTGGTGTGGTACTCCGCTGCCACGCTCGTTATGGCGTTCATGCACAGTGCTCCGGCTATCGATCTCTGGCGGTTCATCGCCGGAATCGGCATCGGCGTACAATTGGTGACGATAGATTCGTACATCTCCGAACTGGCGCCGAAAGAGGAACGCGGGTACTGGATAGCGTTCTCGCAGTTCATCGGGTACTTGGCAATCCCGTTTGCGGCGCTGCTGGCGTATTTGCTCGTTCCGCGTGAACTCGCGGGCTTGGCGGGATGGCGCTACGTCGTCATGGCGGGAGCGCTCGGCGGAATCGCCGTGTGGTTTTTGCGCCGCGGCTTGCCCGAATCGCCGCGCTGGGTTCAGCAGCGCGCGCAAGGACACTGCCCGACACCGTTGGAGGCGGTCGGAACGATCTTTGCCGCGCCGCTGCGCACGCGCACGATCATGCTCGTCGTCTTTAATTTCATGCAGACCATCGGTTTTTACGGCTTTACGTCATGGGTACCGGTGCTGCTGGCAAGCGAGGGCGTTACGTTTACCAAATCGCTGCTCTACACGCTCATCATGGCGCTCATCAATCCGGCCGGTCCGCTCATCGCGATGCGGTACGCCGACAGATTGGAACGTAAGTGGCAGATCGTCTGGCTCGCCGGCGTGATCGCTGCCGGCGGTCTCGCGTTTTCAGCAGCCCGGGCGCCGATCGCCGTAATCGTCTGCGGAGCAGTCGTGACGCTCGCTAATGCTTGGTTTTCGTGCGTATTCCACAGCTATCAAGCGGAGCTGTACCCTACGCGCGTGCGCGCTCAAGCCGTGGGCTTCGTTTACTCGTGGAGCCGCTTCAGCTCGATATTCGCCGGGTTTCTCATCGGTGCCGTGCTGGCATCGTACGGCACGCGCGGCGTGTTTACCGCAATCGCCCTTGCCATGACGATCGCCGCGTGTTCGGTGGGTTTCTTCGGCATCCGGACGAACCGCATCGCCTTGGAAAATCTTTCAGTCTGACGTCAACCGTTTTACGAAAAGCGCATGGTTGAAAGAACCGCCGCCGCCGAAACGCACGGCGATCAGCTGCATTGAAGGAATGATGTAGAGCGCCTGACCGCCCGAACCGCTTGCGTAAAACAAATCCGGCGGAGTATTCGGAAATGCAAGCCACCAGCCCAAACCGTACCGCGGGTTGGCTTGAGATCCGATGAACGCTTGCGCATAGTCGTCGTAATGCTGCAAAACGCGGCGACCGTATGCGAGCCAGTTGCGCGCGGTGAGGAACGCGCCGGTGGGCAGCGGCTGCGATCCATCGCCGAGCGTGCGCCAGCGCGCTACAGTGATGCCGTTCGGATCCAAAATCCGCGAGTGGAGAAATTGGTGCGGCGTCATTTGCAGCGTTTGCAGTTTTCGCGCGAAGACGGCGCCGAAAGCCTGCAGCGGAATTCCGCCGTACGTGAAGACGGTGCCGGGCTCGTTCCGCAGCTCGGTTGCCAGGGCTTTTTCGTACGGCGGCACGGCGGATCCCAAACCCCCGAACGGCAACCCTGCAGTAAGCTGAAGCAGACTGGCGCAGCGTCACGCGATTCTTCCACGGGTCTTCGCTCCACGAAGCGATCGTTTGCGCGACCGCTTCGTCCAACCCGAGCAGCCCTTCGGATTGCGCAGTCAGCGCCGCAATCCCCCAAAAGCTCTTCGTTCCGCTATAGAGCGCGTGGGGCGTGCCGGCGCTCATTCCGGGAGCATATGACTCATGTTCGATAACTCCGCTGCGCTCGATGACGAGCGCCTGCGGCTTGAATCGTTGATGATAATCAATCGCGGATTGCGGCATACTCCTGGTGTTCTACGCGTTGAGCGCCGTGCTTCTGCAAGGTCGTCTCTGCGCGTCCGGAAGAAAGACGATGTGATGAAGGCGCTTGTGCACCACGCCGGCCGGCGCGGCGAGCTGGCACTCGAGGACCGGCCAAAGCCGGAGCCGGGAAAAGGCGAGATTCTGCTGCGCGTGATTGCCTGCGGGGTTTGCCGTACGGATCTGCACGTTATCGACGAAGAACTGCCGCCGCTGCGCGATTCGATCGTGCCCGGCCATCAGATTGTTGGTCAGCGTGAGGACGGCACGCGCTTAGGCGTTTCGTGGATAGGCGGCGTCGACGGGAGCTGCGAGTATTGCAAAGCGGACGAAGAGAATCTGTGCGACGCACCCGTCTTTACCGGATACGGTCGCGACGGCGGATACGCGGAGTACGTCACCGTGCGGGAAGATTTTACGTACGAGCTGCCCCCGGGCTTGGCGGCAGGGGAGGCCGCACCGCTGCTTTGCGCAGGGATCATCGGCTTTCGATCGCTGCGTATCGCAGGCGTCCGTCCGGGAGAACGCGTCGGGCTCTTCGGATTCGGTGCGTCGGCGCATCTGGTGCTGCAAGTGCTCAAAGCGTGGGGCTGCGAAGTGTTCGTTTCGACCAGAGGTGCGGCGCACCGTGAACTTGCGCGAAAACTAGGCGCCGTCTGGACCGGCGAGGCAACGGAACGGCCTCCGCGCGAATTGCACCGAGCGGTAACGTTTGCGCCGGCCGGCGACGTCGTCCTCACCGCGTTGGCTTCGTTGCGCAAGGGAGGCGTCGTGTCGATCAACGCCATCCATCTCGATCGAATTCCGGAGCTTGACTACGATCGGCTTTTGTGGGGCGAGCGGTCCATTCGCAGCGTTGCCAACATGACCCGGGACGACGCGCGCGAATTCTTGGCGTTGGCCGCGGCCGAAGGCATACGCGCACAGACGCAGTCTTTCGATTTGGAAGAGGGTCCACAAGCGCTGAACGCGCTGCGCCGTGATGGAATCGATGGGGCGGCTGTTCTCTTCCCGCACGCGCGGGTATAATTTCAAGATGAGCCGCGCCTTCGTGAAAGAGGACCGCGGCGACAAGGAACCCGTCGCCCCGCGCCTTCAGCGTCAGCACCCGTATTACGTGACCCCCCAGGGGGTAGCGCAACTGAATGCGCGCCTAACGGAGGCCCGTAAGGCAGGCAACACCCGCGAAGCGGAAGATCTTCAGGAGCGCTTGGATTCGGCGATCGTCATCGACCCTGCACGGCAAGAAGAAGGCGCCGTGCATTTCGGCGCCCGCGTAACGGTCGAAGATTCTAAGAAGCAGCGCCAAGTCTAT
The DNA here is from genome assembly GCA_963714015.1 of Vulcanimicrobiota bacterium. Lineage (GTDB taxonomy): Bacteria > Vulcanimicrobiota > Vulcanimicrobiia > Vulcanimicrobiales > Vulcanimicrobiaceae > DASRDE01. Next base: position 1,154,451 of record OY970223.1, read on the forward strand.
CAAATCGTCGGAGAGGATGAAGCGGACCCGCTGAGCGGAACGATCAGCTGGCTTTCGCCGCTGGCCCGGGCGCTGATGGAGCATCGGGAGGGAGATCGCGTCATTTGGGAACGTCCCGCGGGCAATCTCCCTCTGCGAATCGTCGGTATCAAGTACCGATAAGTACGGTTATTTCGGGTTGTAAGCGACGCACCAGCCGTTCGGGCTAATCGATCCGGCGACGATTTTGCACGCGCCCATCGACTTGGCTGTCTTTCCTGGAATGAAGAGTTTGCAGCCGGCGCATTTCTGTTTGCCGTGCGGGTGATCCTGATACTTGAGGGCCGCTTTTGACGATTTGGCGTCGGCTTCGAGCGTGGTTACGCCCACTGCCGCGGCCAGCGCGGGCAGCACAAGCGTTTTGAGCGCTTGTTCGCGGGTGATTTTCATGAACGTACCTCCGCCGAAGGCGTTCAACGATCCGCGAAATGCTTCCCGCGCAGTGGCCGCCGTTACGAGCCGGGCTGTAGATTTACTTCGAGCGTCGTCGGGTTATCCCAGCGCGTCGTGCAGGTGCCGATTGCGCTATTTTGGTGCGAGAGCTGCACGCGCCAAGGACTGCCGCCGCCGCTTTGCGACCAGAAGTCGACTTCGCAAGCGGCCGACTCGGACCGATGGCGATAGAGCACCATCGTGCCCTTCGAACCGTCCGGGCAGCGAATTGTCGTGCCGTTGTCGATGCGGTGGACGTGGCAAGAGCCGGTTTGTCCGGCGTCGGCCACCACGCGGTGGAATCCGTTGGCGGTGACTTGAAGATCCGCGCGCGCTGCGAGGGGCGCTGCCGCCATCGTAAGGATCGCAGCAACGGCCACAATAGAGCGAGTAGTCATACGCTGGATATACCCTCTGTGGTGAAAATGAGGCAAGGGTTCGCCCGGCCGCAGCGCATCAGTGCCGTACTCGACAACTAGCGATCGCCGAAGTATCGATGCCCCGGATTGACGGTCGGCGCCACGGTCGGCGTCGGGCTGGGTGTCGGTGAAGCGGTGGGTGTAGGAGTAGGCGTCGGCGTCGGCGTTGGACTCGGCGTCGGCGTCGGCGTCGGCGTTGGGCTCGCAGTCGGCGTCGGCGTTGGGCTCGCAGTCGGCGTCGGACTCGGCGTTGGCGTCGGTCTCGGTGTGTGGTGCGGCGTCGGAGTCGGGTTCGGCGTCGACGTTGGGCGCGGCGTCGGCGTCGGTGTCGGCCGCGGAGTCGGCGTCGGCGTGGCCCGCGGAGTCGGCGTCGGAGACGGTGAAAGCGTTGGCGACTGTGTCGGGGCGGGCGATGGAGAAGACGAGGGCGCGGAACTCGTTCCCCCTCCCGGTGCGGTGGTCGGCGAAGTAATGAAAAACTCGTTCGTCGTGCCGCCGCTTCGGCATGCCGTAAGGACGAGCGCGATCGCAAAGATCGCCAGGAAGCTTGCCCGCATACGCTGATCTTATGGTCACGCGCTGCCTCGCGGGAGGGACTTATTTCTAATTAGACTTCCCGGTCAGTCCCAAACGCTAGCGAGAAATGCTATTGGCGGCCGCCAGCCTGCGTCTGCCCGCCGCTGCTTCGGATTGGAAAATGCGCATTTGCTGCCGCATGGCGACCGGTTGCTGCTAATGGACAAGGCACCAGGCATTCTGCGCGAATAGAGCGCCTATGTGAGCCACGCGAAGGCTCTGCGTACGAAAGCATGCGCGTCGCGGTCGACGCACTCACCGTGCGCCATAATGAGTCTGTCGAAATCCCAAGACAACAGATGCTCGAGCGAAGCTCGCCCTAGGGCCTTCTTGCCGACGAAACTCGCGCGGGCGTCGATTGGCATGCCGCCGTCAACCCCGGCCAATTTGAGGATAAAATTGCGCAAAGCATTTTGCCCGAGCCTATAATTCTGAATGAAGTCACCCATGATGAGCGAGCGCGACGAGCGATGGAGGAATTCGACTTCGTTCAGAACGCGACTTCCGCGGAAGACGACTTGATCGAGGTCGCTGCTCCAATCCGTGGGCGCGGCGTCACCTAGCGATTTTGCCGGCCAAGTCTGTGCGCCGGGAAACGTTTTTGCCCACGCGTCCAAGCGCCAATCGTGCATCGGCGTCGGTGAAACGAGATGATGCACCGGTCCGATTCGCGCAACCATAAGCATGTCGTTGGGCGCGCATTCGACCGGCGAATTGATCCATACGCCGCCGTTCCCGAGTCTGATGACGATCATTCTGGTCGGAAAAGGGAATCCGAACCCTCGAACGATTGGTCCGTCCGCAACCCATATCGAATCTTCGTACGGCCGGAGCATGAGCGGCAGATTCATCGATTAGGTTTTCGCAGACTGCGGCGCGTGCCATTAAACGTTCTTCGACGCGAAAAGTAAATATGCCGTTTGGCCGCGAACGTCCGGCGATCAGCAGCGTGCCGCGCGCGGCTTGGTTAGGGTGCAGTTGCCTTATGCTCGCGCAGGCGAAGGTACGCGGCGGCCTCGATGGTAATTAGTCCCTCGCCGATCATCTCTTCGAGTTCGGGAATGAGCGCGCGAAGATTTTCTTCGTCGTCGACGACTTCGATCAGAATCGGCAGGTTTGCCGACCAGGAAAACACTTTCGCGATATGGAGTTCGTGATGCGAGCCGAAGCCCTCGATGCCTCGAAACACGGTCGCGCCGGCAACGCCGCGCTTGCGCAGAAACTCCACGACTGCCGTATAGAGGGGTTCCACGCCGCGCCGGTCCTTCTCGTCGACGAAGATGCGCATCAACTTTCCGTCGCGAAATGCTTCCATACCGCCTCCGCTGTTTACCGGTGGGTTTAGTATAGCATGGTGGGAACGCTGCTGCGGATCTTCGTGTGTGAGGGGGAGCGTTACGGCAAAGAGCCGCTGTATGCCGCCGTTATCGGGGAACTGCGCCGGAACGGTTTCCACGGCGCCACAGTGCTCAAGGCAATCGAAGGATTCGGGATCCGCGGGCACGTGCGTTCGGCGCGCACTGTCGATTTGGCTTCGGATCTGCCGCTGGTAATCGAGATCATCGAATCGGAAGAAAAGGTTCGCGAGATCATTCCGCGGCTTACCGGCATGATTTCCGAAGGCATGCTAACGATCGAACGAGTGGAATATTTGCCGATACGGGCCAATACATCGTGATCGATTGGCGAATGTCGCTTGCGGTAATCGCCGGCGGCGGCATCGGTGCGTTTTTCCGGTACGCAGTCGGAGCGCTGTTCCTTCAGCGCTTCGGTCCTGGTTTTCCGTACGCCACGATGACGATCAATCTCCTCGGTTGTTTTTTGATCGGCATCATCTCCGAGCTCGCAGTGTCACGCGCCATAGGCGTCACTCCGCTGGTCCGCACGTTCCTGGTCGTCGGGATCCTTGGCGGTTTTACGACCTTTTCGACTTTTGCGTACGAGGCCGTGACGCTCGGCGAGGAGGCCGCCGGGCTTGCGGCGCTTGCCTACGTTTGCGCCAGTGTCATCGGTGGAATCGTTGCCGCGTTCGCCGGCATGGTCGCCGTTCGAAGTTTGACCTGACGGCTTCCGGGACGGTCACAACCGCAAACTCTGCGCCGTCCTAATGGTTAGGAGGGATGAATGGCACGTATCAAAGGCATCGATCCGAAGCAGGCACCACTTCCTATGCGGTTTGTTCTCGACAAGGTGCGCAGGATGGTTGGGCGCGACTTGACGCCTCTGCTCATCTCCGGTCGAGTACCGCGAGTCTTCTGGCTTCACGGGCTTGCGCAGTGGCTGCTTTTCGAGAAGTCCGCGCTGCCGCAGCGCCAGATCATGATCGTCGCCCTGCGAACGGCGGCGCGTGTGGGATGTCCGTTTTGAATCGATGCCAATTCTGCAGGTGGCAGAATGAACGGATTGAGCAGCACCGAGCTTGCGACGATCGCTGCAGGCGAATTTGAGGGATTTGAAGCGGAGGAGGCGACGCTGTTGCGGATGGCGGATGCGCTGGCTGAAACACCGGCCAATGTAAGTAGCGAGCTCTACGCGGATTTGCGGCGGCACTTTTCCGAAGAGCAGCTCGATCGAGCTGGCCACCGTAGCCGGATTTGAAAACCTGCGGGCCCGCGCCAATCGGGTGTTCGACGTCGGCAGCGACGGCTTATGTTCCATCATGGATCACCGCACTGCTGCGGCGGTCCATTCTTAGCGGCGCGAGTACACAATGAAGATCGTAGGCAGGTGCTTGCCGCTCTCTTTTTTTGCGTCGTGCCTATTGCGCTCTTAATATTTCAGCAGAAGGCTCAGGAATCATCGCCGAGTTACGGTGACGTTAACATGTTCGGTAACCACATGAGCCGCGCCGCGCCCATCGTGCCGACGCCTACGATCAGTGCGGCGATCACAAGTGTTCCGGCTGACAACCACTTGATACGTGAATCCGTAACGCGACGTGCGCGAAGGTAGAGGTCGACTACGATCCAAGGAACCATGAATCGCGCGAACCCTATGAACATGTCGAACCAGCCGTCCATGTCCCCCGTCGTTCCTGGGCCGCCGCCGAAAGGCAAGCGGCCCGTCGCTACCGTCCAGAATCCGTATCCAATGCGGATAAACCATACGCCGCTCACCATGAGAAACGTCATGAGCGCCCAGCGCCGGTGCTCGTCGATCTTTCCGGCTCGCGCGTAGCCGATCGCAAGAAGCGCACAGAGAATAATGAGCGCACCGTTTGCGTCACTCGCCGCGGCAGCCGCAAACGATTGCGCCGGTCCGGCGTGAAAAAGTATCGGCCGCTGCGTCGATGTGAGCCAAATGGCGCCCGCTTGCGCCCAGCCGGATGCCGTGCGAATGCGCGCATGGAGAAAGCCTTCACTGTCCGCATACGGCGACTGGATCTCGTAGCCTGCGAGAATTGCTTGGGTTACCGACGTAAAAATCGTGATTCGTTGAGACGTCTCTACTACCTCACGGAAATGCGTCGCGCATCGCGATACGCGCGCACGCGCACCATTGCCGGTCTGCGCCGGGTGGACTCTAGCCGGGCTACCAGCACGACGAGCGAGAGCATAGCGAGCGGTATCAACGAGAGCACGAATGCGACGTTGTCGACGAGCCAGTTCTGTGTATGACCTGCGAACATTTTCGACTCCATCGCGGCCCCGCGGCCGCAGCTGTTCTATCTACTAGACGAATTGGGGCCCCGCAAATCGACATGAAGCCCCGAGAAGCGTGCTTTTATTTTAGCATATTACTTGTATTTTACAAGTACACTTGGTATAATCCGGCCATAACACTGCGGCTTCAAGGAGGCTATCCATGGGAAACCCGGTCGTTCACTTCGAGATCGTTGGAAAAGACGGGTCCGCGCTGCGCGATTTCTACAAGCAGGCCTTCGACTGGACGTTCGAACCGGTCGGCGGTCCGATGGACTATTCCATGGTGCAAAACGCCGGCATCGGCGGCGGCGTCGGCCAATGCCCGCAGGGGGAAGAGGGCCACGTAACCTTCTACGTCGAGGTCTCCGACGTCATGGAGGCGCTCAAGAAGATCGAAGCGCTGGGCGCGAAAACGCTCAATGGCCCGATGCCCATCCCCGGAGGCGGACAGATTGCGCAGTTCGCCGATCCGCAAGGACAAATCATCGGACTAGTTCAGCAAGCGTGAATGTGAGGATCGATCGATGCAGCAGCAGATCATTCCATTTCTGTGGTTCAATGGGAACGCTGAAGAAGCAGTGAACTATTATGTCTCACTGTTCAAGAATTCGAAGATCGACAACATCAGCCGTTATGACGACGGCAAACCGTTGGTGATCGATTTCCAAATCGACGGTCAAGACGTCATGGCGCTCAACGGCGGCGACACCGGCGAGGAAAATCCCGGCAAGCCGTATCCCGGTTCGATCGCGCTTTTTGTGAGCTGCGCAACGCAAGACGATGTCGACACACTCTGGAACGGCCTGAAAGCGGGCGGCGAAACCTTGCAGTGCGGTTGGGTCAGAGACCGTTACGGCGTTATTTGGAACATCGTGCCGCAGGGACTCACCGATCTGCTCGGCAGCGACGACCGCGAGCGCGCCGCTCGCGCGATGCAGGCGATGATGGAAATGGACAAACTCGACATCAACGAGCTGCGCCGCGCGTACGAGAGCGTGTAGACGATACAAAGGGGATTCTGCCCCGCGTGCCGCGCCGGCGAAAGGAAAGCCGGCGTTGATGGCAAGGTAGGGGCGCTTCCCCATGCCGCAGGGGCCGCCCTAACGCTATGCTAGGGCCGTGCCAATCTCGGACGTCCTCGCCACGGTTTTGCTGCAGCGGATGCGCGATATGGATCGTGCCGAACGAAGTGTGCTCGATGTACGCATCGGTCATGGGTCAGCGGTTTCGGCTTGCCGTGCTGGCCGCAGCGACCGGACTATCGGAAGAACGCGTTCGCGCCGTGCTGGAGAAGGCCAGCGTGCTCCAATTCGTGATGTGCGAAGATGGGGAAAGCGATTGGTATGCCTTCCGCCACGCCTTAATTCGCGATATCGCGTACGAAGAATTTATCGGTAACCGCGTGCGTCCGATACACCGGCTTATCGCTCGCGCGCTCGAACGCTGCGCCGATGCAAAGCACGTTCCGATCGACGATCTCGCGTACCACTCCTGGGCCGCCGGCGATGCCGAGCGCTGCGTGCGCTATAACGAACTTGCAGGCGATAGAGCCGCGGGGGCCTTTGCAAACCACGATGCTCGAATTTACTATGCGCGCGCGCGCGAGTTTGCAGACCCTAATTCCGAGCATTATCGCCGCTTGACCGGGAAACTCGTCCGGCTGCAACAGGACGGGTAGCCGGCGTCACGCGCCGAAAAGTGCGCCATGAGGCCGTCGCGGTGATCGTACGACCCGTCCTTTGCCGTCCGTTCGTCGGCCGGCGCCCCGAACTTGCGTATCTTCGGGAACGGCGGCTCGAAGCGGGCGCTTCGCGCGGCAGTCTGGTCTTCATCGCGGGAGACGCGGGGCTTGGCAAGTCTCGTCTTATCGCGGAGTTCAGCCAGAGCTTTGGCCTATTCTCGTTGGCGGATCGCGCGCGGGCCGTGCCGCGAGTTCGGCGGCCGTCCATACGGTCCGATCTTGGATGCGCTTTCGAGTGTCGATCGCGGCGCCGCGCAGATAACGCCGGCCGAATCCAAGCGTCAATACTTCGAAGCAATCATCGAAGGCTTTGCGCACATCGCCTCGCGCCAAGCGTTGGTCATCATCATTGAGGACTTGCATTGGGCCGACGCAGCGACGCTGGATCTCCTGGCGTATCTCGGATCGCAAGTGCACCGAATGCGCGTTCTCGTGCTCGCGTCGTTTCGTCCGGGCGACCTGCATGCCGGACATCCGGCAGCCGCCGGAATCGAGAAAGTAGGCCACGCAGCCCGCGCGGGCCGCGTCGATCTCGGTCCCCTCCAAGGGCGTCGAACTGCGCACGTTCATCGACGAGGCCCTTTCCGGTTTCACCTTGGGCCGGAAGAAAAAGCGGGCCATTGCCCTGGCAGGCGAAGGCAACCCGTTCTTTACCGAGAGAGCTGCTCAAGAACGCAGTTCAGGAAGCAGCAGAAAATCAACAATGCGACGACGACGGCCGAGTACCGCACAGCGTACGCACCACGCTGCTCGAGCGATTGCGTCCGTTCGAAAGTGACGACCGCCGAATCGTAACGCAGGCAGCCGTAATCGGCCGGACCTTCTCGCTCGACCTTCTCGCCGACGTCATCGGCACCGAGCCGGACCTTCTCGTTCCGGCACTGCGGCGCGCTCGCGATTTTCAGCTGATCGAGGAACTCGCGCCGAGTCTGTTTCGCTTCCGGCATGGTCTTACGCGCGAAGCGATCTGCAGCGAGTTTCTTCGCACCGAATTGCGGCCGCTTCATCGCCGAATCGCGGTCAGTTTAGAGAACGCACTCACCGGCGAACGGTCGGTCGAAGCGCTCGCGTATCATTGGTGGGCCGCGGGCGACGACGAGTGTATCGTCCGGTGATAACGAATTGGCAGGCGATGCCGCACGCCAAGTATTTGCGACGACAATGCTATCGCATTTTACGAGCGCGCGTTGGAATCGAGGAAGGTCGAACCAATCGTGCAAGGTTCAATTTTAGAGAACATTGCCAATCTGCGATTGTGTCAGCATGGCTGAAGAAGGTCCGGCGACCGTATTCTCCGGTGGTGTACGTCTTCAAGGCTGCGCGGACCGTTCAAGCGGGAAGCGGTGTGAAGCACTAGTGGCGATGACTGCCTACAGAGCGATCTTGCCGGTAGGAGTGCTTCACTCGAACAAATGCTCGAACGTTTGGAGCCCGGCGAATATCTCGCTCGCGCTCGGCTTCATCTGGGCATCGCCTGGATTGCGCAGGCGTTGCGTTTTCCGTCGCGCGCAAGCGTCGCATCTCGCTCTGGTCGATCCTCGCGCCGCGGGGATGCGGCCGCGTTCGGTGCGGTATCACAACGTCGCAGCGCGTCACGCTGCGGCGCTCGGAGATGAGCAGGGTTTTCGCCGCGAGCAGCGGCTTGGCACGATCCAGCGCGCTCGCACGGCGCGGCGCGATACCGGCGTTTAATACAATGGAGCGGAGTTCTTCCCATCCTTCGGTTTCATGAAGAAGCGCGTCGAAAATATTCGCAAAGCGCTGGACGTCGCGCGCGAAAAGAAAGCCGGCACGTCGAAGAGGCACCTACGCCACGGCGGCGCTGGCCACAAATGAGCGGCGATTGGCAAGCGGCCCGCACTGCGGTCGAATCGGTTTCCACGACGTCCGATAACCGTGTCAATATCACGTTTCGACGGCTGCGGGAACCGCCGTTGGAACGTATCTCGGCGATGAGGCTTTGATCGAAAAATGGTGCGACGGATCGAAGATACGATGACAATCGCTCCCGAGATCGAATGCGGGCACGGTTTCGCGGAAGTTCTCGTTCGCAGAGGCCGTCACAAGGATGCGCAGCGGCTGCTGCATCGCGTACTCCCAAAATGCGAAGTAGTGCGGGGAGAGGTTCTGATGCTGCTCGCGATAGCGCGGTACGGAGCGACGGAAGATCGTGTTCAGGCACGCGAATATCTCGCGCGCGCCGGCGAGATGGGTGATTCGCTCGAGCGTTGCGCGTTGGCGCTCTTCGATGCGATCTGCGCAGACGATCGCGAAAGCGCGCCGCGTTTGGCCTTTGAAGCAGCCGAGGGTTTCAAGCGTTTCCGAACGCCGCTTCTGGAAGCCGCCGCGCGCGAAATCGCCGGAGACCTCGATTCAGCCCTCGCGTTGTACCGTCGCTGCAGCGCCGCATACCACGTGCGTCGGCTCGAAGGAACCCGTCCGACCGGCAGCGATGCGCTCGCATCGCACGATTCTCCCGAGTTTTCGGAATTTTCTGCACGTGAACGTGAAATCGTCGTGCTGGCCGCGAACGGCGAATCCAATTTAGAGATCGCACGCAGCCTTTCAATTAGTCATAAAACCGTCGAAAAGCACCTTGGCGCGGCCTATCAAAAGCTCGGCGTCTCCTCGCGGCGACAACTACGGTCCTACGTTAAGTAGAAAGTAGGGTCGCCCACCCATACCGCGGCACGCGCCGCTCCCGTACGATGGCCTGGAACCGCTACTGTCGTGGCACCGGCCACCATGAAGGGAGCATTCGCTGTGAGGCGAATCTTACAAAAAATCGCAACAACCACGGTCCTGCTCGGATTTCCCGCACTTGCAGCCGGCTGCTCGCCGGGCGGTGCCGGGGGCACACCGGTGACCCCCGCGTCGATCCAACTCTCGCCGCGAACCTTTGCGGCGCAAACGGCGAACTTCTCTCCGGCCCCGGTACTGCGCCATGGCCGCAATTCGGCTACGGGGCCGGCCATACCGGATTCAATCCGCTCGAGACGACCATCACCACTCAGAACGTTTCGAACCTACAGGTGGCCTGGAACGATCAGTCGATCGTTCAAGCCGGCGGAATCGTTGTGGACGGCGGCGTCGCCTACGTCGATGACATGGGCCAATCCAACGCGGGGCTTTATGCGCTTGACGCAACGACGGGCGCGCAGAAGTGGTATGCAAACGTCAGACTCAACGGCGCGTGGGGCAACTTCACGCATGCGGTTTCGGCGATTTCCGGCAGTATCGTGGTGACACCGTGCAGCAACGGCTCATCCACGGCGTTCCTCACCGGGCTCTGCGGCGTCAGCGTGACAACCGGTAAGATTATGTGGCGGAGATACTGCACGGAATATCAAGGCAATCCGTGCGGCGGTCTGGTCGGCGGCGGTTCATCTCCGACCCTGTATGACGGACGCATCTTTTTTCAGAGCACGCAAGGCGTGAACGAACAGCCCGATACCCAAGCACTCAATCCGAGCACCGGCAAGATCCTTTGGGATGATGCCGGCGTGTACCGCTGCCCGGACGCCGGCGAATCGAGCTCCGATCCGCTGCCGGCCGGAAACGGACTGGTTTATGCGGTTCTGGGTTGCCAAGGACAGAACGGCGCGACCGAACTCTGCGCGTTATCTACGGCGAGCGGAGCCGCCGCGTGGTGCGATCCATCGCAGCCTTACGTCCAGAACATGATCCTTGCCAAGGGCGAGCTCTACGTGACGGAACAGGGCAATAATGACGAAGTCGTGCTGGCGCTCAACGCGAAAACCGGCGCACAGTCGTGGACCGCGTCGCTGCCGGGCGCAAATGGATGGGGCTCGATGGCCACCGCCGGCACAACGCTTTACGTTGAGGACGGCGGAGCCGGTGTGTTCGCACTGGGAACGGCCACGGGTCAGACGCTGTGGAGTCAGACGTCGAACGCGAATCTGTACGACGGGGGCGTTATCTCGGTCGCAAACGGCATCGTGTACACCGACGGCGGCGGCGGCAACAACGGCAATTACGCGATCGATGCGTTCAATGCAGCAACCGGCAGCCTTATCTGGTCGAGCAGCGCTATTGGAAACGGCGCTGCGGAAATGACGCCGGTGATCGTCAACGGCACCGTGTACGCCGGCTGCTACACCGTGTGCGCCTTCAGGGTAACGGCCTGATCGCTCGTCATCGGATTGCGGATCATGCAACTCACGATGCTTAGGCCCGCTGAATCTTTTATAGCGGAGCGCACATTTCGCGTTCTTGGAGGGAGGCCGGGCGGAGGCGCTGTAGGGTGTGCCTCGGCAAATTGAATGCCGGCCGTGCTCTTATCGAGAGGTCGCCGTTTGAAAATCCGGCCTCTCGCGTCTGCGCGCACGGAGCTCGTTGCGCGCGAGCAGGAACGCAACGTTCTTGCCGCGGCGCCGTGATGCGGCCGACGCGCGTCTTAAGCGTTTCTGTGGCTGCGTTGGTAAACGCGGTGGTGAGCCTCACATTCCGCGCGCTCGACGAGCGATACGGCAAGAATTGGAGGGCGTCCGGCTCTTGCGGGGCGCTCCCCTCCATCGTTCCTTGCGGCGGCAGAGCAATGGCGGCGGGAAGGGGTATCGCGTAATCCGCATTCCCGGCTGATTTCGGTCAGAGTGTGGATTGCCGGTGGCCTCGGCTCTGCACGTCTTTTGCTAATGCTAGATATCAACGTGATGGTCACCGTTCCGGTTATCGGAAGGGCTCCGATTAGGTAAAGGGATTCCACAAGCCCTGTACCATTCTGCTGCATTGGAACGTGGCGCAAAAGCGCCAGATCTATTTGCCTTCATAGGTCTGACGGCAGCCTTTCGCGGGCTGCTCTTTGAAGAAGGCCAGACGCTCCGGTCGTTCGGTTATAGAGGAGGTTTTATGGCAAGTATTATCGTGCCGTCCGATGAGAATGGCCTCATTCTGGATCCCGCCGTAAATAACATTATTAGTCAAGCCGTAAATGTTCAACCCTTCGGGTTCGAAGACGTCATCGTGTTTTCTCACGGGTGGTCTACGAATGCCGATAGCGCAATGGATGATTACGCTATCTTTTCAATTGGCCTTGCACGGACTATGTTGTTGGCGGGCACCGCCACGCCCGGGATTTTGCCTAGTCCGCCCAGATCGTCTCTCGACATCGGCATTCATTGGCCATCGGAAATCACGGAGGACTCCAGTAGCCCGCTCACTGCTCTGCAGCTATTTACGTTCTACAAAATGGAACACCGCGCCGATGCTGTCGGCAAGAACCTTGTCTATAGCGTGCTCCGTATTGCTCTTCAAGCTCGTCAGACATCCGGACCGGTGCGATTCTTATTGCTTGGTCACAGTTTCGGTTGCAAAGTCATCTGCTCCGCGCTCCAAGATCTGGCGATCGATATCTTAGATAATAGCCTCACGGTCCCGGACGGATCGACTTGGCGAGTTGTTCTCTTGGAACCGGCGACTGATTATGACAACCTTGAGCCAAACGATATCTACGGATCCCTCAGGGAGATCGCAAGTTTGCGATTGCTCATCACCACCTCCCAAGAAGATAGGGCACTCAGCCAATGGTACCTGGACGCGGCTCGTATCGCGAATCTTTTTCACGCGCAAGACCCAACGCCGGCGCTCGGCGCCGTGGGCCCGTCGAAAGACACCGTAGCGGCTTTTGGCGGCGTGGACGCCATAGCGGTCAATACCGACTTCACTATACCTATGATTACTGCGACGACACATCAGTTAGTCATCGCCGACCTTACGCCGGTACATCAGGCGCGTCTAGCATGTGTCCCACCTTCATACGCAGGTGGTTTATCCGGTTCGCATTCCGACATTTATTTTGAGCAAATCTATAATCTCGTTGGGGGCTTTCTGTTCTCTTAAAACTACTTGTTGCAAATCACGGTGAACGAGATGCCATTAGTGCTGTCGCTCACGTTCCTGTGGCTTGCAGTGCTAAACGCCGTGCGGCATCGCGCTCCGTTGATTCCGAGCGCCCAAAACGGCCGTAAAGCTGCGGGCGAGAAATTGCAAGAATCGCCGCTACTGGAACTCCGCGCTCGATCGATTCGTTCAAAGCAATCCGCCGCTAGCGACAGATCGCCCGGGCGTTATTGCGCCGAAACAGCGCGAGATCCCAATAGCGCCGATTGGCGCTATTTATATTCATCGTTCGGGATCGGTATCGCGACGAAAAATTGCGCGCTGATGCCCTTGACCAGAAAATAGACGTGTTGCTCGCGGGCGCCGCAGTTCCAAGGGAGTTTCGGCTGGCGCTACCTGCGCCCGTGGCCCAAACCAGCGGCATGATGCCGAAGTGTTCGGCGGGATGATCGTCTCGACCGTACTCAATCTTATTTTCGTGCCCGTGCTGTACGTGACGTTCGCAGCAATGCGCAAGCGCGCGACGTTACAAGTCGCGTACTCCGGCTCGCATGCCGCGCCTGGTAACGGAGCCAAGGTTCACAGTGAGAGCGGCGCTGCCGCGAACTTCATCTCCGGCGGGGAGGTGGACTGAGCGATGTTCTCGGCGCATCAACAAAATTATTTCATCGCTGGGGTGTGCTTGTGGGAGCAGCCGCCGCACAAAAAAGCCGCATAGGCACATTCGCCTCCCGTTCCGCGGACAGCGCGAAAGGCGCCAAGAGTTCGTACGAGCTTCATGCTGAGCGCTCCCTATAAGCAGTGTGTTTGCTCTAAGGTGCGCCCGCCGGGCGCCCGCGTACTGCGAGGAACCACCACTTTTACGGTTAGCGCGTCGTGACGCACCCTACGGGTGGCACGCCGTCAAGGTCGAAGGCTCCCGCAGAGGGACACGCCATGTTAGGTACCGTCGCCCAACCGCTTTCTCCAAGCCGGCATTCGTCGCGGACGAGCGCAACACGCTCGCTCCTTGCCGTAATAATGCTGGTCGCAACGATTCTGTTCGTGTTGTTCGACAGCGCGGCATTGATTACGGTCTGGAAAGGATGGATTCAATACCAGGGCGTTGATTTTACGCAGCAAGGCGCAAGGGTCGTTGTCGCCGACGTCACGGACCCAACGTTGTATCGGCGCGGCGTGCGGCCCGGACAAACGATCGGCTGGCGCGGGCGCTCCGAGTGGCGCGCGGCGTTTCCGCGGCCGGGTGACACCGTGCAAGTGAATACCCCTTCCGGCCGCGTACCGGTTCGCGCGGCGTATCAGCGTTTTTCGCCGGCCCTTGCCGCTGTTGCGCTAATCAGCATTTTGGGCGCCATCGCGGTGCTGATCTTCGCCGGCATTCTGTGCTACCGAAAACCGGGCATCCTAACGATAGCGTTCTGGTTGTTCGTTGCCACGGACTTCAACGTCGGGTGGCTCATGAACGTGTACGCTCAAGCACCCGAACCTGCAGGCTACGTTCTCGTCCTGTTCGTCCTGGCGGTCCTTGGTGGTTGGGGGTATTATCCGCTCGTGTGGTTTGCGCTGCGCTTTCCCGACGATCGCATTAACGGCAGGGCAATGCGCATTGCAGACTACTGCTGGACGGCGATAAGCGTAATAGCACTGGCGTGGTTCCTCTACGATCTCTCGCGCGCGACGTTCCCGGGAGCGAGCCCCAGCGTGCCGATGCAGAACCAATTTTGGCGCTATACGCTTCCGCAAAACATTCCGAATGTCACCGCGCTCGTGGCGTTTCTTTGGGTGTACGGGCGCTCTACCGAAGCGGCGCGGCAACGCGCACTGTGGGCGATCGTCGGTTTTATGTTGATGATCGCGTTCGAGACGATTGGCAACTTCGCGTCGGAAATTGCGCCCGGACTCTATCTTATCGGCAACATCGCCCTCATGCTCGCAGCCTTCTGCCCTCTCGCGCTCGTGTATGCCGTGCTGCGTCATCACCTCCTGGACATCTCGTTCGTCGTGAACCGAGCCCTCGTGTACACGGCGCTAACGGCGCTCATCGTGCTCGTCGTCGGCTTCGTGGACTGGCTGGCGGGCAAGTACCTGTTCGAGACGCGTGCCGCTTTAGCAGTGGAAGCGACCGCGATCATCGGTCTGGGTTTTTTGCTGCAGCGCGTTCACGGTGCGCTGGAACGTGCGGTCGATCGCCTTATTTTTGCATCCCGTCATTCGGCGGAACGCCATATTGAACGAGTTATCGCCGGGCTCGCCTTCGCGCAGACGCATAATGCGATCTTGAGAGCGCTTGTAGAAGAGCCGCGCGTTGCGCTGGATCTCACCTCTTGCGGCATATTCATCGACGGTGCCGCCGCTTTCACGCTCAGGTTCGAATCGGGCTGGACGATTGACGAGGGCGCAAAAATCGAAAGCGACGACCCGTTAGCGCGATTACTGCATTCGGAGCGGCGGCCCATCAGCATCGCAGAGGCGCATTGGCAGCCGACGATCGGGGGCCTTGCCGCCGGAACTTTGGATATTGCAATGCCGCTCTTTTCGCGCAATCATCTGCTCGGCATGGCGCTCTACGGAAGGCACCGCAACGGATCCGCAATCGATCCCGAAGAGCGCAATCTCCTGTACCGCCTCTGCGAAGCTGCGGCGGTTGCTTACGAAGCAGTCGAACTCAGCCGTGCGCGCGAAGAAGTCGCAGCGCTGCGTTCGCAGCTTGCAGTTCGCCTTCCGGCGGAGTGACGGCCGCTCCACGGTAAAAGAGTCCGCTAAGGTGCGCTCGGCGAGGGAATGTCCGCGGTCTTCAGATTGATGCGAAAGGCAGGACCGGCCGGACCACCCTGATCCACAAGCAGAACCTTCGTCGGCGAATAATCGGCCGGTAATACGAATTGCATGGTTTCCCGCGCCGCGGCGCCCGGTTGCAGCGAGTAGAATGCGCTGTAGACGGTCACCGGTTTACCGTCAACGACCACGCCGTCAGCATCCGCGAGCGATCCCGCAAAGTAGCCGGTGCGTTCGGATTTTGTGCCGTTGGAGACTAACCAGGACAGCACGATAGCGCGCTGGCCGGTCACAGGCGTGAATTCCGCCGCAGTTGAGGGTCTTATCGCCATCTTTCGAATACGAATTTTTCCGTTGAACAACGTCGACGAAAGACTTCCACTTACTCCTGAAAGTTGATTTGCGCCGCCGGGAATGGGCTTAGGGGTGGCGGAGACGCCCGGCTGCGCGCTTGAGAGCACGAGCCCAATCGTGGCAAAGCTAAAAAGCATTGCGAGAGCAATAGTGTTTTTCATGAGCTCACCCTAACAGGGCAATCTTCCGGAAGCAATGAGCCAAAATGCTGACTCACCGGAGTGAGACGCGTGCGCTTGCCCGCTTACGCTGGGGCCCGCGTAAGGTCTTGCACGTCACCTTATTGCGCCGGCTCGGATGTGAGCACCATGCGGAATCGCGCTTTCCCGCTCAACATGCGCTCGTAGGCCTCTTGCGCGCGTTCGAGCGGCATCGTTTCGACCAGCGGCCGCACACCGGTAAGGACCGCGAACCGCATCGTTTCTTCCGAATCGACGCACGTTCCGGAAGGCCAGCCTTTAATCGAAAGCCGCCCGCCGATCATTGTCGCTGTATTCAGTTGCATCGGTTCGTGCGCCGCGCCGAGCACCAACATCTCACCGTCGATGCGCAATCCGCCGAATGCCGCTTCCATCGCTTTGGCGGACGTCGCCGTGAACGCGATGACCTTCGCGCCGCCGAGCCGCTGCAGTTCCGCCGCAACGTCCGCCCACGTGGAGTCGATGTAATGATGCGCGCCCAATTCGCGCGCCAGCGCCGCTTTGTCTTCACCGCGCGCGATGCCGACGGTCTCAAATCCCATCTTTGCCGCGAATTGAATCGCCAGATGTCCTAAGCCGCCAATGCCGAGCACCGCAACGAGATCTCCGGCGCGTGCCGGCGAATGGCGCAGTGAGTTATAGGTCGTGACGCCCGCGCACATCAGCGGCGCCGCTTGGGCCGCGGAGAGGTCGTCCGGGATGCGTGCGAGTGCGACGGCCGGAGCGATAACATACTGCGAATATCCGCCGTCGTAAGCGAAACCGGGAATCTGCAAATTTCGGCACGCGAGAAAATCGCCGCGACGGCAGCGATCGCACGTGCCGTCGTGACCGCCGTGCCATCCGACGCCGGCGCGATCGGCGATCTTCCAACCGGAAACGCCGTCGCCGAGCGCATCGATGGTTCCGGCAATCTCATGACCCGGCGCGCGCGGAAAGACGATGGCCGGCCAAGCGTTATTGACCGCCATGAAATCGCTGTGGCAGATTCCGCACGCGTCGACTCGGATGCGCACAGTGCCTGGTGAAGGCTGTGGTATAGGGAGTTCGTACCGTTCGAGGCGATGGTCGTCCGCCGACGGCACGCGCATCGCGAGCATGGTCCTCGTTGCTGATTGAGTAGGCATGGCCTCATCAACCGTCGCCCATCACCGGCGGTTTCATGCCATGCTCGCGTGTACGATACTTCGCAACCACGAGTAGCGCCGTCCGAGTATTACCGCTATTGATACGTTAACAGATCCGGCCGCGGCGAAAACCGCATCGCGTCGGCAGCGGAGAACATGTCGACATCCTGATGATAGAACAGCTTTAGTCCGATGAACGCGCCATGGCGGTCCTCGCTTAAGAGTCGATACTTACTCATCTTTCCGGCGCGCGATCCGAATCCGTCGACGTGACTCGGCTGCACGTCGAGAATCAGCAGACCGTGTAGCCTATGAAATGTGGACACTACGTACAAGGCGGCGGTTCAAACGACTACCCGCCGCGATGTCGTCTTAGTGCGCGCACCGCAGCCTGAGTCCCGCGGTCCTGGGCGGCCCGCTTCATGGACTTTCACCCTAAGGATTAACCACCGCGGAGCAGGAATTCCACCGCGTGCGCGACTTTCGACAAGCGCGGGAACGGCGTCGTTTCTACTTGGAGCGCGGCATGAAGCGGACTCCGCGGGGAGCAGGCAGCGACCTGACGTTCCTTATGACGCTCCCTTTGGCGGAGGTAGAATTGCGTCCTGAAGACTTCGGAGACGTTCCGGCATTGGTCGTTGGCGGTGTGGCGGCGCGCGCATATGCGCCGGAGCGGCACACCAAGGACATCAATTTCCTAATTGAGCACGAGCGATTCCCTGACGCGAAAGCGCGGCTACGCGGCCTGGGATATTGCTTTCTGCGTTCGCTCGCGTTTCCAAATACGGGATTAGGTCTCTATGGCGAGGCGTACTCGAAAGAGCAAGTAGAAGTTGACATAATTTCGAGTCCGCAAGAATGGTGTCGGCAGGCCTTCCAGGGCCGTGTCGAAGACCGGACCGGATTGCGCGTTATTCCGCTAAGCTACTTTGTTCTCATGAAATTAGACTCCGCCCGAGGCGTGGATCAGGGTGATCTGACGCGCGTTTTGGGACGGCTAAATGAAAATGAAATAGAACAGTTGGTCGCGGTGACTGGAAAGTACTCGGCAGATCCTGAAATTGCGGAAGACGTGCGTCAATACGCAGCCCTTGGCCGCTGGGAATTAGAATCTGAGCCGCAAGATCAGCAGGGTCGGCCTGGCGACAAATAAATCTTGCGCTTCTGTCCCATTTTGTGGTATCCAACCGGCGAACGGGCGCTGAAGCCGAATTGTTAATACTTCCATGCTCATCGACACCACCGCTAAGCCCGGGCTGAAGCATCTACGGCTATTGATACGTTAACAGGTCCGGTCGCGGCGAAAACCGCATCACGTCGGCAGCGGAAAACATGTCGATATCCTGCTGATAGAACATCTTTAGTCCGATGAATGCGCCGTGGCGGTCCTGGCTTAAGAGTCGATACTTACTCATCTTTCCGGCGCGCGATCCGAATCCGTCGACGTGAAAAACGATCGCCAAATCTGGCCGAATTCGTACACGCTCGCGCCCCTGTATCATGTCGCTCGTAAATTGATGGATGATAAGAAGTTTCTGCGGCAAGCGGTACTGCCTGATCAAGCTGGAGAGATAGGCCGATACCGCGTTCACCGTAGCCGCGTTCGTGCTCCCGATTACATCTCCGGGCACTTGACCCGGACCCATGCTCCACTCCGAATCCATCGCGAGTGATACGTCGGGCTCTCGCAAAAAGCGCTCGAAGCGCTCGACATACGGCAAGAACGGCGCGCGGCCCGGCTGCACGTCGAGGATCAGCAAACCGTGTGCGCTGCGAATTATGTCGAGATACCGCTGCACGGTATCGTCGTCAATCGCAGCGCTATATGCATTGTTGATTCCCGGCGAGCGTTGCGCGACCACCGCGATCAGTTCGAAGGCTGGAATGACGGGTTCTCCATACCGCGCATACGCCTGTGCCGTTCCCTCGAGTTTCGGCAAGATTGTCGCAGGCGACGCGGTTCCCAAAATTCCCATGGCAGGGACGCCCGCCGCGCCGTAATAAGCGACGACGCGATGCCCCGGAAAGAGCACAGGCGGCGGAAAGGCGGTAGCGCGCGGTGTGGGAGACGGCGAGCGTGCTATGCGATGGGATGGTGCGGCGCAGGCCGTCAGTGCGAGAGTTGTGATGAGAACGAACGCCGCCGTACGTTGCATGCATGCTTCATTCCCCGCATTGTGCGGACGACACGTCGGCGGCCCACGTCACGTGGCAAGGTACGGACCGATGTGGCTGCGCGACGAGATACTGAGCTTTCGGTAGACGGATGCCAGGTGCTTCTCAACCGTCTTGTGCGTTATCGAAAGACTATGCGCAATCTCCAAATTGGACCGGCCGTTTGCGGCGAGTGTAGCGACTTCGCGTTCGCGCGCCGAAAGCGTCGCGACGGCACCGTGCCCGGTCGGGCGGTCGGTTTCGAGTCGGCTGATGTCATACCTTGCGCCGCAGCGTCGAAATAGGACGAGCGCTGCTTCGATATCGCCCGCGACTTCAAGCGCGGCGGCCTCGAGAAGGGGAATTCGAAGGCGCCGAAAACCCTCGGCCGCTTTCTTCGCGAGCGCGGCGGCTTCGTCTTCGCGTGCGGTCCGCAAGCACACGATCGCATCGAACAAAGCAAGTGTGGGGGCCTCGGGCAATTCATCCGACGTATCTGCCGCTCGGACGAGGTATCCGCGTGCACGTGACCGATCTGCCGCCTCACCGTAGCGCGCCAGGGCGAGCATCGTTAGCGGCTCGCCCCGCACCATTTCGGCTTTGGGAAGTGCACGGCGCAGCAGCGCAGCAGCGTCGTGGAGCCGGCCGCGGCGGACCATGATTTCGGCAAAGCCATAGCCGCACTCGATTTCCGGGGCCGCGGATATTGTGCTTTCGAATCCGTCGAACCATTTGTGGATCAAGGCTTCATCATCTAAATGCGCCCCGATGACGGTTCCCGCCGCGGTCGCGAACGTCACATTAACGCGGTTGTCGGTCGTCGTCGGCACCAGCTCGACGGCGGTACGAGCACGCTCGAGATCTCCGCTCAAGACATAGCAGAGCGCAGCCGTCGCATGAGCGCACTCTTCAGCGTGCCGGTTCCGCGATTCGCGCGCGATCGCAAGCGCACGCTCGACGTTCTCGAGCGCTTCTTCATGCAGACCGAACGACGAAAAGCACTTCGCGCCGTTGTAGTGTGCGCCTGCGACCGCCCCCGCGCCGCGCGAACGGGCCGCCTCGAGCCAACTCGCATGCTCGCGGCGAAAGCGAGCGACATCGCCAATCAGGGTGGCGACCCAAGTTGCGACATTGTGGAACCGAACTCGGATGTCGGACGCGATGTTAAGCGCCCGTGGATCGACTCGTTCAAGATGATATTCGGCCCGCGTAGGAGATCCTAATGTGGCGGCCAGCCAGGCGACGCCGCAATGGAGTCGACTTCGGGCCAAGTATTCATTGGAGTCTAGCCGTGCGAGCATCTCTTCCAAAGGGGCTGTTGTATCGGACAGGCTGATCGTGTAGGCAGTGATCGCCCCGCGGACTCGGCAGACGGCCTCGCGCTCGTGAGAACCCGCGCCACGAAACGCGTCGGCGGCGGCTCGGTACGAAGCCTCACCCTCCGCGGTCAACGTCAGCACGATACGGCGATCCGCAATCTTTTCCAGGATCGAGCCTCGTACGACCGCCTCGATGCCGGGTAACTCGAGCGCGCGTTCGTAGCAAGTAATGGCGTCCTCGTGAGCGTGGACGCGTGCAGCTTCGTCGCCGGCAAGCGCGTTATATCGGGCCGATCGCGCCGGGTCTCCCGCGGCCCACCAATGAAAACCGAGCGCTTCTAAAGAGCCCTTTTCTGACGCCGAGGTCTCGAGCGCCAGCGCGATCGCGCGATGTCGCGGCTGCATCTCAGCGTCGAGAACATTGCCGTAAATAGCCTCTCGCGTCAAGTCGTGGCGGAAGCGGAACAACCCGGCTCCAATTTCTTCGACGAGTTGGAAATCCCGCGCACGGCGCAAGGTCGAGAGCAACAGCTCTTCTTCGGTCTCCAGCGTCGTAGCGAGGAGCTGCAAGCCGAACGTGCGCCCGATCACCGCCGCTTGCGTCAGGATGCGTCTTTGAGCGTCGTCGAACGGGCGTAAACGCTCGAGCAGCGTCGCGCGAACCATCTGCGGAAGCTCGCGGTCTCTGGCAAAGCTGACGTGCTCCGAACTTTTCTCGACGGCGCTTTTGAGCAGCTCCTCGGTGAAGAATGGATTTCCGTCAGCCGCAAGCGCGACCGCCCGGCGCGTCTCTTCGGGTAACGCGATGCCTGCCAGCGCTTCGTCGATGAACGTTCGCAGTTCGGTACCGCGCAGCGGGGCAAGATCGATTCGACCCGCCCGCGCGTTTCGCGCGATCTTCGCGACGGCGACAGTCGCGGGATTCTCCGAGTTAAGTTCGTCGGTACGGAATGACGCGATGACCAAAACGCGCATGCGCTGCAGTTTCGAGCCGAGATAGGCGAGCAGCTCCAACGTCGCCGCGTCGGCCCAATGCAAGTCTTCGATAACGACGCCTAGCGCGGTGCGTGAAGCAATCGAAGCTAAACGATCGATGATCGCGTCGAACTGCTCGCGCTTCGTCGCCGCGCCGAGCTCGAACGGACGTGTATCGACGCGCGCGAGCACGTCAATGATTGGTCCATACGGCCGGCTCGCGAACTCCAAGCAAGTGCCTTGACCGATTTTCCAGCGCGAGTACACCAGTGAGCCGCAGAACTCTGCGATCAATCGCGATTTGCCGACCCCGGCATCACCGGCGATTAGCACCAGGCCACCATGAGAAGAGGCCGCTTCGAGCCGGCGCTCGCGCAAATATGCGAGCTCCTCGCGGCGTCCTACAAATGGCCGGCAAAGCACAGGTCGGACGATCACATCGGTCGCCATATTCGCCGTACGGAGCTGCGAGCCTACCGTGGTTTCCTGATTAGCGCTCGTCCATGACTCGCAGCTTCGTTGTCAGACGTTCGTAGGCGAGCGAATCGGCATCGAGCAGACTACGTGCGCGAATGTAGTATGTCCGGGCGTCATCCTGCGCATGGACCTCTGCGGCGTTGTCTCCGGCGAGCTCGTTGTAGAGCAACGCGCGCGCGGCATCACCGGCGGCCCAAGAATGGTACGCCAAGTCCGCGAGCGGCGCATTGACGGCGGCGCGCGCTCGTTCCAGCGCTCTGACAATGCTGCGGTGAAACGGACGAATTCGGGCCGCGGGGAGTTCTTCATAGATGATGTCTCGCGTGAGCGCATGGCGAAACACGTAGAACTCGCACGTTGGATTTTCCGCCGCGGTGAGTTGGAGTCCGCAGGCTTCCTCGAGTGCAGCCCGCACCTTCGATTCCGAACACGACGCGGTGGCAGTCAGCACGGAAACGGAGAAGCGACGGCCGATCGCCGCCGCCCGCATAAGGACGGCGCGCGCGCCGCGGTCCATGCGCCGCACGCGTTCGAGGACGCTGGATCGTAACGCGTCCGGAATATGCACAGCGTGACGATAACGCAACGCCACGAGGCGCGGAATGGGGGGCTACCCTATCTTTTTGGGGGTGGCCCCCCCTACTGCGTCGTCGCCGCTCCAGTTAGCCTTGGGCGAGACGGGCGCAACTTTGCCCTTCTCTTGTTCGAAGGAGAATAACGCACATGAGGACTTCTCGTTTCACGCAGTGCTCGCTTGCCGCGGCGCTGAGTTTGGTTTTTGCGGGGTGCAGCGGCGGCGGATCGCAGGTAACGCCGTCCGCAAATTCGGGCGTCATGTCCGAACCGCAAGTTGCCCAGGCGCGCACAATCTTCGAGCCCACTAGCACGCCGGTGAATTGGAGCCAGACGGATTTCAATTCTTCGCACATCGGCTTCAATGCGGATGAGAAGACGATCTCGACAGGCAACGTCGCCAACCTCAACTTCCTTTGGGGTCAGTCGGTGACCGATGGCGTCACGGGTTTCGCGCTCGTCAAAGGGACGATCTTTGCTCAAAGCTCGAATTCGTCGGGGCCTCCGATGCTCATCGCCCTGAACGCAACAACGGGAACTATTTCGTGGACGGCAAGAACAGGCGCTGATGGGTATCCCGAAAACGGGACGGTTGCTACCGGAGGGGGCGATGCGTACGTGGGCTGCGGGACTAAGGCGACGGGCAATCCCGGAGGAGTATGCGCTTTCAGTGAGGCGTCCGGGAAGCGACTGTGGGCCTACATTCCCGATTGTAAGTGTCAATTCAACGGTACCGTAGCGTCACCGCTGGTCTACTCGAACGGTGTCGTATACTATGGCGTAAGCGGTTTTCCGGGGCAATCGGATCCGTACGTCGTCGCTTTGAACGCGCAGACCGGAAAGCCGATATGGTCTTACGATCCCGGATCCGGAGCGCTCGGTAGTGCGCCTCTTGCCGTGAGTGGCGGGAACGTGTTCTTCGATTGCGTCACAGCAGGAAATGCCGAGGGGATCTGCGCCGTTAAGAACAGCGGCGGCTCCCTGTTGTGGCAGGCAACCACCGGAAATACGTCCACGGCATTCAGTATTGCGGCCGGCGTGCTTTACGCCAGCAACAATCAAGACGTCGTCGTCGCACTAAATGCTGGGACGGGAGCAGCGCTGTGGTCGTCCGCTGCCGCGGTCGGCAAGAGCGCATTTCCGCCCGCGATCGCGCTTGGCTCTGTTTACGTTGCGGGTAATACCAGCATTTCAGCGCTTAAGGCGACGACGGGAGAGCAACTCTGGTCCAATACGCTCGCGTGTTCGCCGGAAAGCTCCCCATCCGTTGCCAACGGCGTTGTTTACGTCTATCAAGGTGGAAATAACTGCCCCGCGGTATCGGCCTTTGACGCTAAGACAGGGGCGCTGCTGTCGAGTATCACAACCTCAACTGCCTCGTTCGCTGTTTCGCCGGTCATCGCAAACGGAACCCTGTACGTCGCTGATGGTGTATGCGGAAGCCTCTGCGCCTACGTACCGAGTCAGGCGCTCAGACAGAGACTGCCGACGACCATTCTACGGTAAGCAGTGCTCCCGCGGCGCGAGACGGCCATTCCGCACGGTCAACCAAGAAGACCGGACGGAAGCGGTCGTTCGCGCGTAGCGGGGAGGCAAGACCGGATTTCGCAAAAAACCGAGGACAACCACAGAAGGCTGCAACGCTCCTAGGCATGAAACGGCGGTTCGCGCTGTGAGCGTGAAATCGTTAACTTGGGCCGACCGGATTCGGCGGTGCCGATTGCTCGTCGTTGCGACGTACTGCGCGGACGAATCGGTCGCGACTCATCCGGTGTTCGCCGACATCGCGCGGCGCACTCAACGCAACCCGTTCTCATCGACAACTCGTCAAGGCCGCGCTCGCGCACGATGCTGCCGGCGGCTATCCGGCCGACACGGGATCGTTTTCTCGCGACCATCCGAACGAGCCGGCGAAGTGCTCTCAACGCTGGCGCTTTTCAGATTAGGTTATTTTTCGTAGAGATCAGGATCGCTGACAGAACCGCCCTCCTGTCACGGCAGCGGTGTGCTGAATAGAATGCCTCAGGCGTTACGCTTGAGTGCCGAGTTGGTACGTAGTCACCGGCTTCATCGTCAGCCACATATGCGCCGCGCCGGCTTGATGCGCGAGAGTCTCCAGGACCGAGGCTTCATTCGGAAGATAATGAGTGCGATCGCGTTTGGGTCCGCAGGCGATGAATCCGGCAAGCTGCGCGCGGGCCGTCATCGGCAGAAGCAGCGCCCCCTGTAGCGGATGCGCCGGAATATCGCACTCGAACTCTTCCGACCAGCGGCGCAGCCGCAGAACCGCAAGATCGTCGACGGAGAGCAGCGAGGGCAACTGATCGTTCCCGAAAGAAGAGCGCACGAGCGTGTTTCCGTCCGCGGTATAAATGGCGACGTAGTCGCACTCGATTCGCTGCCGGATCGTTTCGTAAATTTGCGCCAGCAAGTGTTGCGGTTCGGTGATGAGATCGATCTCGTGCGTGAATCTCCTCACCGCCGCTAGCGCAATCTCTTGCTTGCGGAAGATGACGCTGTTGAGCGCATGTTCGATGCGTTTGTGTGCCGTCGTCAGCAAAATGCCGATGCAGAGCGCCAGCAGCACTTCAGCGACGAGTTGAAAGCGCGACTCCGCGAGCCATCGCCCGAAACCCCAGTCGGCCAGCGCCAAGATCGCAACCGTAACGGAAGTGAGAAGGCCGTAGACGAGAGCCCGGCTCACGACCAATCGAACGTCGAAAAGACGGTGTTTGAAGATGGTATACGCAAGCGCCACGGGGGCGAAGATCATCCACGCTTGCGTGGTATTGAGCACCCAGATCGGCGGTTCGATATTCGTGACGGCCATTACGGCGTCGGCGATGATGAGCGGAAGAAATGCGACCGCAAACGAAGCGACGATCCAGCGCAGACGGCTTTGTTGATTCTTGGGTGACGTCGCGTAGCGCATCAGCAGGACGGCGATTCCCGGTAGAAACAGCGCGCCCTGGAAGAGTGTTGAGGTCGATTGCACCCATGGAGTAATCGATGTGCCGAACAATGCCGGGATGTTGGAAAAAAGCAGCCACACTGCAAGCATAGGACCGATCGCGAACAAGGAGACGCGTTCCGCCACCTTTCCGAATCCCGTAGGCGACGCTTCCGGAAACCGCAGCGCAAATGAAAAGAATGCTACGGGCGCCGCCGCCGCCGCCAGTGAAATGAGGACGATAAGCGCGGCATACAGCACCGGCGAGAGATATTGGAAGTCTTGCCCGCCGTTCAACTGAAAAGAAAGCGAGAAAACATAAAACGCCCACGTCGCCGGCGTCGGGCGAACCAAGACGAGCATCGCCGCCAAGAGCGCATAAGCGACCAGCACGACGACTGAGAAAATATCCGTAACGTTGTCGCCAACGGAGCGCTCACGAATGTGCGAGACGACTTCGACCTGCTTCCCGGACACAAGGGGCACGACCATGGTACGTCCCGGCAGCGCCGCCGAGGCGGCCGTTGACTGAATGCGAGCTTCAAGCGACATCTTGGAAAAGTCCACGCGGTCGCCGGTATGCAATCCGCGGGACGCTGCGTCGTGATCGACGGTAGTCACAACACCCTGCGGATCGGCCGAGAATCCGATCGTGCCGTACGGATGCCACGGGTCGACGATGTCTCCGGCGCAAACGAAAAGCGCGACGAGCGTTAGCGCGACGACGAAGATTGTGCGGATGAACGACCGGGTGGTCATCAACGGCGGGCGGTCCCCTTTCAGGCCGTGAACTTCCTGTGTTTCGCGGTTGCATCCCCGAACCGCTGCCGGACGGGGCCGCGGCGGCGAGCTGGCGTAGTTCGCGCAATGAGTGCTGGAGATGGCCGACGCGTCGCGTCGTCTCCACGAGCTCCGGCACACCGTCAATTCGCTGCTGTTGGGAAAGGGGGGCGCCCCCAGTGGTCTTGGCCGAGATGCTCGGCCAGGAGCACGTGCATGACGCTCGACGTCTACGTCCAGTCAGTGCGCGTACTCAGCGAGCCGCGGTCGAGAAGACGACGAGCTCTCCCGATGTCCGAGCTTGGGAGTCAACTTGAGTTAGGGAGTCAGTAGCGGGTCAAATCTACTTCTGAGGCGATCGACCTTCGCAAAGAAAAACGCCCGATCCTCAATAGAATCGGGCGTTTTCAAATGGTGGAGATGGGGGGACTCGAACCCCCGACCCCTTACATGCGAAGAATGAACCGCTAGCCTGGCGGATCACGAGATTTCGCAAAAATAAGTATTTATAAAGGTTTTCGCATTGGCAGCGTCCGCCACGATCCGGCAAATTCCGCCGGTTTCCGCTAGATTGGTCGTCAATTGGTCGTCAGCGGCAGCGCTATCGTAACGAGGTCAAAAGCCGGCCCCACCATTGCGTTGCTCTCTCCAAAGTGTTTCTCATTTTGTCGCAATTTTATTGAAGATTGCAGCAATGTGCTCCGCCATCGCGTCGCGTCTTTTACGTGAAATTTCTTTCATATTTTCAAGGCGCTCAAGCAACAGTTCTTGGGATATGTATCCTGCCTTAGCGGCCGCGGCGACGTACTCAAAATCTTTCTCGCGACCAGCCAAAAGTTTGCTAATTGCAAGATCGTGCGGCTCAACGCAAATTCCGCGAATCTGCGCACCGTTGCCGATCTCGACGGTGACGCATGCAACGCGATCAAGCCAACCGTCCGGAAGAATGGCAGTGGTTTCATCGACACCGTCTACATAGTAGCCAAACGTGTTGTGAAAATCCGAGCCCCATCCAATTACATTTAGGAGCTCGGATTTTTCAGGCGCGTAGAATGGATAAACATCTGCTTCAATCGAGCGAATAAGAGCCTCTTCCGAAGCATCAGGATGAGTGCCCAAGATGGCTTGTGAGCCTATGACTACGAACACGGGCTCATCACAAATGCGCGATGAAGCACGCAAGACGTGCTCTAAATCCTCGCGTTTCATCAGCGCATCTTCTCAAAAATTGCCGATCGTTCCACAGGGTCAAGAACATCGGAGAACGGTGATGAAGAGCGCAAGCGCATCCCTTCCTCGGACGGATCCAAAATAACCTCGAGGAGCTGGAGGTATGCAGTGTTACGCGTTTGCGGGTCCGGCGATGACAATTTATTGGAGATGGCCTTGAGTAACACTTCCCACTCCATAAGAGCCGGCACCCGGCCCTGCCTTTGCTGCCAATGCTGAAGTGTGTCCAAGGCGCGCTGAACTAAGGCCGGCTCCTGCCGCAATTTTTCAGCGATAATCCCGTGCGCTACCAGGTTACGTAAATGCAGAAGGTCCTGGCGGATTTTGGGTTTACGATCACGATAGCGAGCCTGCTTGGCGGCCACTCGGCAACGTTCAGAGCAGAATGACGTTTCAACACCCGCTCGCTTTGCTCGCTCGAGGCGCTTCTTCGGAATTGGGTTCCCACAGCGCTTGCATAATGGCCGATCCATGGCTAAATTATAGCATGTGTTACCCGGTAACGGAAGTTCCGTAAATCGCCTAAAATCGTACGTGTATGGCCCATCCGTTACCGGGTAACGATGCCCCCTCCGTAAAAGGCCAGACCTGACGCCCGGTCGCCTGGCTACTCTCCCTCAGAGCAAGAGTCATTTTGTCGGAAAAACCCCATGATTTTCTGACACTGCATTTCCGAGGGAATCTCCGTGGGGTGGCAGTGCCGCAAGGCAATCAACCTCACAGCCCCTTGGCACTGGTACTCTGGAATACTTGCCCGTCGCCCGGTTGTAATCTTGCGATCCGAGGCGCTCAGAGCATGCCTTCCGAAAGAAACGAGCGGGTAGATGAGTCGTCTAGAGGACCTTAAAGAGAACGCGACCGTTCGTGGGATCTTACCAAACGGTCTAGTTACCGTTGTCAGCACGAAGTGGCACGGTTCTGCAGCGTTGGAGCTCACGTATAAGAACGCGGAAGGCAAGCTCGCAAACGAGCTTCTTTACCGCGATGATGAGCCGCGCGTCGAAGTCGTTGAAGAAGGACCCCCTTGGAGCTTCGATGGCGACGGCGCACTCTTTCGACTTGTCGCGGAAGCGCAACGTATCCGCCTCGCACACCTTTTTGACCCGGTTCTCGCCGTACATACCTCCGACGTAGAGCCCCTGCCTCATCAGATCACAGCCGTGTACGATTCAATGCTGTCGCGGCAGCCGCTGCGTTTTCTACTCGCGGATGACCCGGGCGCCGGCAAGACGATCATGGCTGGCCTGCTCATCAAGGAGTTGATAGCGCGCGGTGATCTGCAACGATGCCTGGTTGTGTGCCCCGGAAGTCTAGCCGAGCAATGGCAGGACGAACTCTACCGGCGCTTTCACCTGCCGTTCGAAATCTTGACGAACGATAAGCTGGAAGCTGCGAGAACGGGCAATTGGTTTCTTGAGAACAACCTGGTTATCGCGCGCCTCGATAAACTTTCGCGCGATGACGATGTCCAAGCCAAACTGCAAGCGCCGGATTGCCGATGGGACCTCATCGTATGTGATGAAGCACACAAGATGTCGGCGACATTCTTTGGCGGCGAAGTCAAATACACGAAGCGCTATAAACTTGGGCAAATGCTCTCGACGCTAACGCGTCATTTTCTTCTTATGACGGCGACGCCGCACAATGGCAAAGAAGAAGACTTCCAGTTGTTCATGGCGCTGCTTGATGGCGATCGTTTCGAAGGCCGGTTTAGAGACGGCGTCCACGCTGTCGACGTCTCGGATCTCATGCGCCGCATGGTGAAGGAGCAGCTTCTAAAGTTCGACGCAACCCCGCTTTTCCCGGAGCGCATTGCTTACACGGTTCCGTACAAGCTCTCGGATCGTGAGGCGCAGCTTTACGCAGGCGTTACCGAATATGTTCGATCGGAGTTCGACCGTGCCAAGGCGCTAGAGAACGACAAGCGCGCCGGCACGGTTGGCTTCGCACTCACTGTTCTCCAACGTCGCCTGGCGTCATCACCTGAGGCGATATACCAATCGTTGCGGCGGCGTCGGGAACGGCTAGAAAAGCGCCTGCGGGAGCTGGAGTTGCTGCAGCGCGGCGCCCATACCGAACTAGCGATTCCCTTCGAGTCCAAGGTGCTCGACGATGATGATATTGAGGATCTCGACGAGGCGCCCGACAACGAGGTCGAGGCCGCCGAAGAACAGATTCTTGATCAAGCGACGGCGGCGCGCACCGGCTCGGAGCTGAAACTAGAAATTGCGCGATTGCAAGAGCTTGAAAAGCTCGCCGCGGCTGTGCGTCGCAGCGGTGAGGACAAGAAGTGGAGCGAGCTGGCTGCACTGCTTTCGCACGTCTTTGGACCTCGTAGTGGTGTTGAGTCGTCGGTAACTCCGAGCGTGAAGCCGTCGGTGACGCAGAAGATCGTGATCTTCACCGAGCATCGCGACACGCTCAATTATCTACGAGAGAAGATATCGATGCTGCTCGGGCGTCCGGAAGCTGTGGTCGTGATCCATGGCGGTATGGGCCGCGATGAGCGCTCAAAATCACAGGAGAGTTTTAAGTTCGATCCTGAGGTTCGTGTACTGGTTGCCACCGATGCAGCCGGCGAAGGCATCAATCTTCAGCGTGCGCATCTCATGGTCAACTATGACCTTCCATGGAATCCAAACCGCCTTGAGCAGCGCTTCGGTCGTATTCACCGCATCGGACAAACGGAGGTCTGTCATCTGTGGAACCTTGTCGCCGATGAGACACGTGAAGGAGATGTCTACCGCACGCTACTCGAGAAACTGGAAAACGCACGGGAAACGTTAGGCGGTCAGGTCTTTGATGTCCTAGGCAAGCTACAATTTGACGGCAAACCTCTGCGGGAACTGCTTATTGACGCGATTCGCTACGGTGAGCAACCAGAGGTTCGTGCGTACCTTACCAAGGCAATAGAAAACGCGCTCGATCGTTCGACGCTGCAGGACTTGCTGGAAGAGCGCGTTCTTGCTCACGATTCTATGGATGCCAGCCGCGTGCATCGCGTTCGCGAGGAAATGGAGAGGGCCGAAGCTCGTCGGCTTCAACCCCATTACATTGAGTCGTTCTTTCTGGAAGGCTTCAAACACCTGGGCGGCGCCGCAAAGCAACGCGAACCGCGTCGATACGAAGTAACGCATGTTCCAGCCGCGATCCGCAATCGTGATCGCCTCATTGGCATAGGGGAGGCCGTCCTACCGCGATACGAGCGCATCGCCTTCGACAAGGCGGTGCTTGCACCGCAAGGTCAAGCGCTCGCAGCATTCGTATGCCCCGGCCATCCGCTGCTCGACTCTACGATTGACTTGGTCCTCGAGCGACACCGCGACCTCCTCCGGCGCGGTGCTGTGCTCGTCGATGATCGCGATTCATCGCTGAATCCGAAGATGCTCTTTTTCATTGAGCACGCGCTGCAGGATGCCGAGCAAACACGTTCGGGCGAGCGGCGGACGATTTCGAAGCAGATGCTGTACGTCGAACTTGATGCAACGGGCTCGGCTCGGCACGTGCACTATGCACCGTATCTCGATTACAGGCCACTTCGAGCCGATGAACCGCCTGTTGATGAAATCCTAACGCGAAGTGAGTGTGCGTGGCTGGCCCGAGGTCTTGAGCAACAAGCTCTCGACTATGCCATCGCTCACGTAGTTCCGGAACACTTGTCCGAAGTGCGAAATCGTAAGATTCACCTCTTGGACAAAACGGAAGCCGCTGTCAAAGATCGGCTCACTAAGGAGATAAGCTATTGGGATCACCGTGCCGAGGAATTGAAATTGCAAGAGCAGGCAGCGAAATCGACATCGCGCCTAAATTCCGGCGAAGCTCGTAAGCGCGCCGATGATCTTCAAACACGATTATCGCGTCGTCTCGATGAGATAAAACGCGAGCGACAAATCTCGCCCCTACCGCCCAATATACTTGGCGGTGTTCTGGTTGTGCCTGCTGGCTTGTTGGCCGCAATGCGCGGCATTTCCGCATTGCGCGACGGTCAAGCGGAGATTGATCGTTTAGCCGTCGCTGCCCGAGCTCGAGAGGTCGTAATGGATATGGAACGTAACCTTGGCTTCATTCCGGTTGATCGTGAGATTGATAAATTGGGATACGACATCGAAAGCCGCGATCTCTCGACGGGGCGCCTCCGCTTTATTGAAGTTAAAGGACGAGCCGAGAGCGCTGATACCGTGACCGTGACGAAGAATGAAATCTTATATTCGCTCAACAAGCCAGAAGATTTTATCTTGGCCATCGTCGAGTTCAAGAACAGCGGTCACCATGCGCTGCATTACATTCGTCAACCGTTTCATCGTGAGCCAGACTTCGGAGTGACCAGCGTCAATTACGATTTCGCCGAGCTGCTAAGAAAAGCAAGCGCACCACAATAGGGCCCTTCTGAGAAAATTATGGAAGCCGTAATCCCAAAAAAGAAGCTGATTGAAGTGGCATTGCCACTTGATGATATCAATAAGGCGTGTGTGCGCGAGAAGTCCATTAGGCGCGGCCACCCATCAACGCTGCATCTGTGGTGGGCGAGACGTCCTCTTGCGGCTGCGCGCGCCATAATCTTTGCGCAGATGGTCGATGACCCATCCGAGCACCCAGAGATGTTCGCAACGGAGGGAGAGCAAGAACGCGAGCGTGAGAGGCTTTTTGGAATTCTTCGCAGGTTGGTTTCTTGGGAAAGCACCGCCGATGAGGATATTTTAGGCGAGGCGCGCGCCGAGATCTTGAAAGCCTGGCGTCTAACGTGCGCTGAAAATCAAAGCCACCCGCGGGCGTCTGAGCTGTTTGATCCTAAAGAGTTGCCGGCCTTTTACGATCCGTTCGCTGGCGGAGGTTCACTGTCGTTGGAAGCGCAGCGTCTAGGCCTTGTGTCAATTGCATCAGACTTGAATCCCGTGGCTGTGCTGATCAATAAGGCGATGATAGAATTGCCGGCGTGTTTCTGTGGATGCACACCAGTTAATCCGGCTATCGCCACAGATCGGCAGTTGGTTAGGCAAAGTTGGAAGAGAGCAAGCGGCCTTGCGGAGGACGTTCGTTACTATGGCCGCTGGATTCGCGATGAGGCAGAACATCGGATCGGACGATTTTATCCAGATATTTCTATATCATCTACCATGGCGGAAGAGCGTCCAGACTTAAAACCGCTCGTAGGAACAAAAGCAAAGGTAATTGCGTGGCTTTGGGCACGCACAGTGAAAAGCCCGAATCCAGCGTTCGCTTCCGTCAATGTCCCCCTCATTTCCACGTATATGCTTGCGACTAAACCTGGGACTGAAGCGTATATTGAGCCGCGACTTTCCGGCGAAAGTTTCGAATTTTCTGTGAAAATGGGTGTGCCGGCGAATCTAGAGGACGCTTCGTGTGGTACGAAGGCTGAAAAGCGCAGCGGGTTTCGCTGTATTTTATCTGGTGCCCCAATAACGTTCGAATACATTCGCGGTGAAGCGGCGGGCGGAAGAATGTCGACACGTCTAGTCGCCGTCATTGCTGAGTCACGACAGGGCCGTATTTTCCTATCCGCTGACGATGATATGGAAAGGCTGGCACGAACTGCGGAACCGACCTGGGTGCCGGACAGCGCGACGGCGGGGAAATGCCGCGTAAACATCGGCCTTTACGGGATGACGACGTGGGACACGCTCTTCACCGCTCGCCAGACTTGTTGCATTGACGACTTTCGCCGATCTTGTTGAGGAAGTTCGGAATACGATTATTTCGGATGCCATAGCGAGCGAAGGTGATCGCGGACCACGTCAGATCGACGCTGAAGCGTACGCTAACGCCGTCTGTGTGTATCTAGCGTTCGCAATAAGTCGTATGGCGGATCGTCACTCCACTTTGTGCCGGTGGGATCCCAATCCGAGTGGTTATGCGCCGAAAATTGCAAATACGTTCGGCCGACAAGCGCTTCCGATGGTATGGGATTTTGTAGAAGGCAATCCCTTTAGTCCGTCTTCCGGTAATTTTATCGACGCCATTGAGTGGATTGTGGATGTTATGAAGACATCGCTGCCGGCCCAACCAAAAGGTGTCGCAGAAATGGCTGATGCGCGCGTGCAACGGTTGAGCGTCGACAAAGTGGTTAGCACAGACCCGCCATACTTCGATAACATCGAGTATGCTGATTTGTCTGATTTCTTCTATGTCTGGTTGCGTCACGCACTGCGGAGTAGTCAGGCGGCGTTGCTTAAGACAATTGCGACGCCGAAGGAGGCGGAACTTGTTGGGACCGCGCAACGGCACGGCAGCAAGGCGAAAGCCGAGCGGTTTTTCTTGGATGGAATGACCGAGGCCATGAGTCGACTCGTGGAAACCTCACACCCGGCATTCCCCGTCACGATCTATTACGCGTTCAAGCAGTCCACGACGTCAGAGAATGGTACTGCCAGTACGGGTTGGGAGACGTTTCTCGAAGCCGTTATTAGGGCTGGATTTG
Source organism: Vulcanimicrobiota bacterium (assembly GCA_963714015.1). Classification (GTDB taxonomy): domain Bacteria; phylum Vulcanimicrobiota; class Vulcanimicrobiia; order Vulcanimicrobiales; family Vulcanimicrobiaceae; genus DASRDE01. Next base: position 1,188,511 of record OY970223.1, read on the forward strand.
CGATCACCGGAACATGGCCGGTGCGCACAGAGTTACCGAACAGAATGATTGGCAAGGGTGCCAATGCTCTTGCCTCCTCGATTGTCCTGACTTGCCGTCCACTCGTGAAGGATAGGGCAAGCGCTACGCGACGCCAATTTTTGAATGAACTGTCGGCGGAACTGCCCGTAGGCTGTCGCGCATTTGCAGCGCGGCAATATTGCGCCAGTTGATTTAGCGCAGGCCGCGATCGGCCCAGGAATGGCTGTGTTCACACGTTACGCGAAGATCATTGATGCGGATGGCCGTGCCTTGTCGATCCGAGAAGCGCTAGCGCTCATCAATGAGGTTCTTGACGAAGCGCTTGCTCAACAGGAGGGCGATTTCGATGCAGAAAGCCGCTTTGCCATTGCATGGTTTGAGCAATCCGGTTTTGAAGCCGGCGAATTTGGTGTTGCGGATGTCCTTGCGCGGGCTAAGGTTACAGCTGTATCGCAACTGGTCGACGCACATATTGCGGAATCGCGTCACGGAAAATTCCGGCTCTTAAGACCGGACGAATTCTCGCCGGAACGGGACGTAATCGATTCAAGAACAAGTGCGTGGAAATTAACGCATCGGCTTATCAATACGTTGAGCACGGGGGGAGAAAGCGCTGCCGCTTTCACCGTGGCACAAGTTGGCGCCGTAGCCGACATTGCGCGTGAACTCGCGTACCGGCTCTACACGATAGCAGAGCGAAAAAAACGCGCTTCTGACGCTCTGTCATATAACGCGCTTGTGCAAAGTTGGCCCGAGATTATGCACCTTTCGCGTGATGGTTCGTCGAGAACTGACCATCCTACCCTGTTTGGAGACCAGGAATAATGGCAATTACGAATGCGGAACGCGTCGGCAAGGCACTGGATCTTCTACAGACGGGCTCCGTCCATACGTTGAGCGCGAACTCCGAGCGCGTTACCCTGGAACATGGGCGACTGAAGTTAAAATATGCCTCAATGACACTCGATTAGGCGCCGGCACGACGAACGGCACGATGCAAGATCCCGCAGCGTTGCTTGTTGTCATGGATAGGAAATGGGGCGAAGTGTTTCGGGAAACGCTCGGAAAGGCCGAACGGAGTCTCGTAAATGAAATCATAGACATACGAAACCGCTGGGCGCATAAAGAGGCATTTTCCGGAGACGATGCTGATCGCGCGCTGGACTCGGTAGGTCGGCTACTAACCGCCGTCTCCGCTACGGAAGCCGATGAAGTTAACAAGATGAAGATGGAGCTTCGTCGCACGATTTTCGATGAGCAGATGCGCCGCGAGAAACGCAAGGGCGCTAGTTCGCTGATCGAGACGGCAGCGTCAACGAACATCAAGCCGTGGCGCGAAGTAATGACGCCGCACAAGGACGTTGCTAGCGGCAATTATCAGCAGGCCGAATTTGCAGCAGATCTATGGCAAGTCGCGTCTGGCGAGGCAGCACGAGTACCAAAGCCGGTGGAGTTCTTCCGCCGCACGTATTTAACTGAGAGTCTAAAGCAACTCCTCGGTAATGGCATAAAGCGTCTTTCAGGTAGGGTGGCGACCCTGTAGTTCAACTGCAGACCAATTTCGGTGGCGGCAAGACGCACTCGATGTTAGCGCTCTATCATCTGTTCTCGGGCGAGAAGGCCGGCGATTCCTTGGCATCGACACGGTCTTGGCGCAAGCTGGAATCGCAACCATTCCCCACAATGTAAAGCGCGTGGTGATCGTCGGCAATAAGATCTCGCCAGGAAACCCAAGTGTAAAAGCGGATGGCACGATTGTTCGAACCCTATGGGGCGAACTCGCTTGGCAACTCGGAGGCAAAGATGCGTACCAGCGCATCGAGGCAGATGATGAGCGCGCAACCAGTCCCGGCGATATGCTGCGGGCGTTGTTCAACGAATATGGCCCGTGTCTAATCCTTATCGATGAGTGGGTAGCCTATGCGCGTCAACTTCACGATGATACGGAGTTGCCCGGCGGCAACTTCGAAACCCAGTTCACGTTTGCGCAGGCGTTGACGGAGTCAGCGAAGGCTGCTAAACAGTGTTTGCTTGTCGTCATCCTTCCGGCTTCGGACGCTGCCGCATCTCCTCACACTCAAGCGGATGATGTAGAGGTGGGCGGCGTCCGTGGTCGTGCCGCCTTAGACCGTCTGCAAAACGCCATCGGCCGCGTTGAGGCTGCTTGGGGACCAGCGACAGCTGAAGAGGGCTTTGAGATTGTCCGCCGCCGCCTGTTCGAACCGCTCGCTGACCAAGGAGCAGTTTGTTGCTCGAGACCTTGTCGCGCGCGAATTCGCAGACATGTATCGCTCGCAGCAACAAGAATTTCCGCCCGAGTGCCGCGGCGCCGAATACGAGAAACGTATTAAAGCAGCGTATCCTATTCATCCGGAAATATTCGAACGGCTTTACACTGATTGGTCGACGTTAATCCGTTTCCAGCGCACGCGCGGCGTACTGCGCCTTATGGCTGCAGTTATTCACAGTCTATGGATGAATAACGATCGAAACCCGTTGATTCTTCCCGCCACGATTCCCATCGATGATCCTCGCGTGCGTGACGAACTTACCAGATACTTACCCGACACATGGAAGCCGATTATCGAGAAGGACGTTGACGGGCCGAACGCACTACCACTTCTGATCGACTCCGAGCTTCCGAATCTCGGAAAGTATGCCGCATGTCGGCGCGTCGCACGCACGATTTACTTAGGGTCTGCCCCGACGTCGGATGCTGCGCATAGAGGGCTTGAGGATCGTCGTGTGCGGCTGGGATGCGTTATGCCGGGAGAATCGCCAGCAATATTTGGGGACGCACTTCGACGCCTTGCAGCTCATCAGCCACGTACCTCTATCAAGACGGACCCCGTTACTGGTATTCCACACAGCCGACTGTAACAAAAGTCGCGGACGATCGCGCTGAGCAGTCGAAGCGTGACTCCGACAAGGTGGTTGCCGAACTAAAACGGCGCCTCGACTTGGATTTGAGGGAGAAGGGCGCATTTCAGCGGGTTCACGCGTTGCCGACATCCGGCGCGGATGTTCGCGACGACATGAGTGCGGCTCTCGTCGTGCTTGGACCCGAATATCCTTACACGAAGGATTCTGGAAATAAGGCGGAGGCTGCCGCGAAAGCAATACTGGAGTCGCGCGGCGGCGGACCGCGACTCTTTGCTAATTCGCTTGTGTTTCTCGCTGTAGATGAGGCACGTCTTCAAGACCTTGACGAGGCTATTCGTCGATTTTTGGCTTGGGACTCCGTTGTGGCGGACACGCGTTCGCTCAATCTTGATCACCAGCAACATACGCAGGCGGAAAATCAAAGAAAATCCGCCGATAGCGCCGTTGCTTCGCGGATTCCAGAGGCATATCAGTGGCTACTCGTTCCGGTCCAGCAAACGCCCCAATCGTCGGTGGAACTGCAGGGCCTTCGTCTAACATCACAAGGCGCACTTGCAGCTCGTACATCGGATCGACTTCGCAAGGAAGAAATGCTCGTTGCTTCGTTCGCAGGGACACGCCTTAGGATGGAACTTGACAAGATTCCACTTTGGCGCGGCGACTACGTTGAAATTGCTCAATTAATCGAGGATTTCGCGCGGTACATTTACCTACCGAGATTGACGATGCCACCGCAGGTTATTGGCGGAGCCGTTAGAGATGGTCTAGGGCTGCTTCTTTGGAATCACGAGTCCTTCGCGTATGCAGATAGCTACGATGAGCAGGCCGGTCGTTTTCGCGGTTTGCGGGCAGGACCGGCAGAAACTGCGAGCGTGGACTGTAACACAGGACTGTTGATAAAGCCGGAAGTTGCTGAGCGTCAGCGCGCGGCCGAACCGCCTGCAGCACCCGGAGGAGCCGGTAGTGGTCCCTCAGGCGGAGTTACACCGCCTGCCGCAGGCACTGCTGGATCTATTGCCGGAAACGGTGAGCCACTGTCCCGGCAACTACCGACGCGATTTCACGGGTCGGTGCAGCTCGACGCGACACGTGTAGGGCGTGACGCCGGCCGGATCGCGGAAGAAGTGATTACTCACCTAGCCGGCCTAGTTGGAGCGCAAGTCACCGTCACGCTCGATATTCAGACTACCGTATCGGATGGTGTTCCCGATAATGTAGTGCGTGTTGTGACCGAAAACGGGCGTGCGTTGAAGTTCCAGAGCCAAGGCTTCGAGGAAAGCTGACAGTACGTGTATTCCATTTGACCAACGGCTGTTAGAAACGAATGTTGCGTTGCCTTTCCATTCGCCCGCCTTGGTCGCTTGTTGTTGCCGATGGACGCAAGACGATCGAAAATCGGTCGAGGCGGACGCGCTTGCGGGAACGGATTCTGATTCATTCAGGGACAAAATACGTTGATGATGCGGAAGACTTCATCCGCAATGCCTGCCGAAAACTGCGCCTACCAATTCCGTCGATCGAAGAACTTCGTACGACTCCGCGCGGCGCGATCATCGGTGCTGCAACGATTGTCGATTGCTTAGATTTGGACGATGTGCCGAAGGGACGACAACCGTGGGCTCTGGGGCCGTACTGTTACATTCTTGAAGACGCGGAACTCTTCAAAAAACCAATCCCCTATCGCGGCGTCCTGGGTTTCTTTAACGTCGAGGACGAAGTTGTTCGGCGGGCGCTAAGCAGCGTTCGCCGCTAAACTTGCTGGCGCTGTGCGACCGGTGAGTCGGACGTCGCTGCAGCCCTTTCAGCGTACTGATGCTCGACACCAGCACGCGTAATCGTAACAAGGAGGTTTTGAATAATGGAGTCTTTTCTTACGCTAGGTCGCGTTGCATCATTTGCGGGTAAACCGGAGCCAGGCGGATATAAGATCTATCTGACCGATGGTCGCAGTCAATGGGTCGAGTTAGGCGGCGGTGGCGCAGTGGGCAATCCCCACGGGCTGCTTCGCCAACGGCAACGTGGACTCGACACCGCGGAGAATGCTTGGGACTTCGCCCACGAGTTCCTTATCTCGCATCCCGAGGTCTCGCGGAATCCGCTTAAGTTCCATCGCCTGTATTCGTACGCGGCGAGCGGTGAACTATATTTCGACCGTTCCGTTTCGATAACGACGTTTCTATCGCGCAGGCGCCAAGGTACGCTGGAAGCGGAAAACCGCGCCTTGGTGGAAGGCAAAACTGCAACCTAAGCGCGCTTTGTGCGGAACGGGGTGCGTAAACTTCGGTGAAGCACCTCATTCATCGTCTTCATCACTCCACGGTGCCCCGGATGGATCTGCCAGATTTGTCAGATGGTGCATACCGTTGCCGGATGGCACCAGCGCAAATTGCCGTGCGTCTATCATAGCGAGGGTATCCGGTGCTAGCGGTGTGCGCGCAAACGGGTTAAAGAAGATGTCGAAGTGAGGATACCGCTCGCTGTGTGAGAAGCGGCGGTTGTAGTAGGCCACAGCGCTGATTCGCCGGCGATGGCGAGGTGAGAAGACGCCATCGGGATTGCGCACCGGCACTGCCATGCCATCGACTATTACAAATTGGTTACTTGTTCCGAAGCACGCCTCACGTAAGTCATCGACATCGAGCCACTCGGACTCTGACGCGTCAATAACGATAACTCCGGCTCCATCGGGTGGTAGTTGCGGCACGGCGGAGCAAATCTTTTCGTAGACGCGTTCCGCGCCTTCGTTCTCGAATACGAAACCGTGTTCCATCGTCCCGATGTAGCCTTTACCTGGCGAGTTGCGACTTTTTACGGATATCTGTATGCCGGCGACTTCGAACCTGTACGGTACGCGCATTCCCTTGCGGTGCAACGTGATGATCCGCTGGCGGATTTCTTTGATCGTAAGGTCAATATTGATGTCATCATCAACAGCGACGTCTTCAACGTTAATCATGAACGGGTGCTTAAGGCCATCTAGGCGATCCTGAAACTTGTGGAGCACCTGGCTACTGAGACGCACGCGTTCAATGTCCAGCACCGTCTTGACTTCCCAGAACGTACGCGGCGCCGTGTCGGCGGAAAACTCGCAGTGTCTTAGCCCATCGTCGGGTGGGAAATCGATGCGGACGCCTGCCCTTACGAATCGGGCCATCATATCTAGCTCTACTCGTGCCGTCTCAATCTCGGTGCTAGTCCTGCAGCGCAGGCGGCCTTCGAACCGCTGCCACGCGCGCTCACCGAGAACGTCTAGATTCGATATGATCTCGTTCCAGAAGTTTGCCGTGTACTCGTCAGCCGGCTCTTGGACGAGGGGCCATAGTAGAGTGTTTACGCTCGTCGCTTTGGAGGTTAGGTCGTCTATAAAATCATCGCTGTAAATCCGCCCTAGCGAAGGAAACCGTGCGAGGGTCGCTTGCGCCTTTTCATAAAGCTCTGCTTTTGGAGTCTGACGGAGTTTGAAAATACTTGGCATGTCACGATCCTTAAGAACCTTTGTGGACTGTATTGGATGTCCTCAAATTCGTCTGTGCAGGCGGCGACTCGCACTTACGGTTCAACGTCTGGTGCGACAGCAACCGCGAAAACCCGCAAGTTGTGATGCGCTGGCAAGCGCGCGGCATGCACAATCGTGACGCAAAGGCCTTGCGTGAGAGCGGCACGGTTGCGCAACGTGGCTGATTGTTCGGAAAGCAGTGCCGCGTCAACGATGCACTGAGTTCCAGATACGGCGCCGTAGAAGCCCATTTTCGTCCGAAGCGCCGAGCGTTCAAAGTATCCATGCATTTCGTCGTCAGTGACGTAGACGACGTACCGCAGGCGGTACTGCTCCGGAAGCGCCGCCATCCGAACAAAGTCATGGATGAGTGCGCCCGCTTTCATGGGCATCGGCGCGTTCATCTTCGCGCGTCGATCGTACTTGAATTCAATCGCCAGCAGCGCACCGTCGGAGCCGATCGGCGCAACGAGATCTACACGCTTGCCGCTAATCGTGGGATGGGGCGCCTCCACGACGATTTGTGCTGGCGATATGGTTTCGCTGAGTGCATGGAAGAGGGTGTAGCGGACGCTGTCCTCCGTAGTAAAGGTCCCACGTTCAAAGCGGTCGTGTAAGTATGACGCAAATCGCTCGAAGACCTCGTTCATGCCTTATTTTTACCGCTACGCGTCGATTCCGAACCATTAGCGCGTCTTCGAGTCGGCGGCTTGCTCCGTTTTGCGACATGAGATTCACACACACAACTTGGCGGCAGCGCAGACTCGCGGAGCGCCTTGGCACGCCTTAAGGTGTTTCGGTAAACCGATGGTGGCGGTGGACTTCATGACACGTATGAAGTCCACCACCACCAAGAGCGATCTCCCGAAGGAATCACAATTCCGTGCGCTTTTCAACTTGGCCCACTTAGCCGGACTCGAAGCTGCGCGCCGTGCGCGGCCGCGGCTTACGCAGGTCGTGAAGATTGAGGCGAAAGGCGCGATGATTAGGTATGCCCCTGACTGGGCCAGCGATGACGCAGCGATCGGGCACTGTGGTTACGCTTGGGTCCGAATTCGACCAGCAACCGCTCCTTTTGCGAAGTGGTGCAAAACGCAAACCATGGCGCAGTTCGGCTTTAAAGATCGTCCGTGCGCTGAATACGACAACCATCTGGGTGGCGTCGTGATCGATGTGAATGTGCAAATTCCGACGTCGATAGATCGCAGTCGACAATCATATGAAATAAAATTCGCGTATGCGGAGGCGTTTGCAGCGGTTTTACGATCCGCAGGCTGCAATGCTTTGGCAGATGGGAGACTGGATTAACGACCGTACAATCCACCGAGGCCGAGCTGGAGCGTGATCACGAACCCGTTATGATGAGAGGCCGCCGGCGAGTAGGCGGCCCCGCTTATTCGCCGGGCCAGTTTTCCCAGTAGCGCTCGATCGACGGGAGTGCACGAAGTACGATTAGCAATTCCCTCTTAGTGAGCGTGAAAGAATTTATGAGAATGCCGGCAACGTAGATCGTCGCATGCGCGACCTCGCGCAGCGGAGCCTTAGGGTGCACTGAGACACCGAGCTCTGTATTGTGCTTGGCACACTGCGGCGCAAGATTACTGGGGTGACAGCTCGCCTCCGAGGGCCACGGGCACCAAGTGTCCGATTTCGACCGCCGACGTGGTCGACCCGGGCGGGCAATCGACGCAGCGCGTTGCGGACTGGAACGCCTTGCGATCGCGTCGCCCAACATTACCGCCGCAAGCCCGCAATCTAGCTTTGCGGCGCAACTGACTTTCGCGCGCGTATTCGGGATGCGCCTTCTCATACTCGCGCCGGACGCTCCGTCGTCGCTCACGATTCTTGGCGACCCATTGCCGATTCGCCGCATCGCGTTCCGCTTTATGTTTCTCGTAGTTACGTTTATTGCGCTCTTTAAAGAGTTTCGGATTCAACCGATACTGTTCGCGCTTTTTAGCAAGCAGTTGAGCCTTATTTTTTTCACGGTACGCCTTCGCCCTAAGATTGCGGCAAACGCGGCATCCGGGCTGGCGGCCGCCCAGCGCGGAGCAAGCCCGGCAAATATCTTGCGGCTCGTCTGATGACCCAGACGCAATCATGGACGTGCCTCAGACTCCAGAGCGCCATTACGGCTAATCTGAAAGATTGCGTTCAAGCATTCCGTTGCGAGCCACAACGACCAATTGTTCTGACGCGTGGTGACTCTCGCGATGTTACACGGCATCGCCGAGCGGCACTGCTGTAAAAACTCCATCGTTCAAAACGTCTCCTTTCGCGGCTTTTCGTTGCGCCAAAATGCGCGCGTTGCGAAGAGCCTACGAATCTATCGGACGTTTCCAGCGAGCACCGTACTCCTTTACGACATGGTGTCATGGCCAAGACGCCTACGCCTAAGGGGAAGCGATTTTGTTCTATCTACCACGGTGTTATTTCGACCATCAAAAGAACTCGGGTTGCTCACGCTGATGAGATGGTTCAGCGTGATCCAGGCGAAGCCTGAGGCCCTCAACTGAAGACACACGCTTCGCCGAAAGAGCCCATAAGGTCGGACGATCGCGATGCGGCTAGCATAAACGCCGAAGCCTAGCGAGCGCAGATCACGGTAGAAGGCACGCCGATACGCCTTTTCACTATCGCTAACGGATAGAGAAAGGCGTATTCCTATTGAGCGGCCATCCAGCGCTTGATCCATGCTTGCGTGGCTGCGGACATATGCGGATACATCGCGCGATACTGCTCACCCGCTTCGATGTTCTTTTGGACGCTCGGCGGGTACGCGAGATGGCTCTGCGCCCACCCGTATCCTCCGAACGCTCCGGCTGAGCTGAGGCCGAGCGCGAATAGTAATGTTGTGAACCGCGTTGTCAGTGTTAGTCGCGTTTTATCAATGCGTACTTTCTCAGCAGTGTTTTGAGAAACGCTCCGCATTACAGTGAGTGCGACGGTGCGTAGTTGCCCTTCGAATTCATTGAGTGTGCTGCGGCGCGCTTCAGCCAAATCGTCGAGCTGGTTTGCAGCGCTTGCTAACGCCATTGCTTTTGCCTTGTCGTTAATCTCCGGAATGATCGTCAGGAGCGCACCGCGGAACGTCGCGAGCATCTCGGGCGGCAATCCGCGCCATTGTGTGACGTAAAATCCGAAGCGCTTGTCGATCTCAGACAGAACGTCATTAAGTCGAAGCGGGATTTGGTCGCCGACCTTTATGGTTTGGTCGCTTACGTCTAACGCGAGTTTGAGAACGCGCAGAAGTTTGAACAACGGATCGCTTGCATCATAATGCCCGCGCAGCAGCTCGCCCAGAATGGACGCGCGCGCCTCAGGCGTTTGCGCCGCCAATAGCGCGTCGAGGTCGTTCGATTCGGGTTTACGCACGTGGCTGCTCCGCGAACCGCAATAGCGTTGATCTGTTTAACTGTGCAAGCAAATGATCCAACCACACGCGGATGCGATAGTGGTGGCCCGGCGAGAGATTAGCCATGCCCTCTTCGAACGTGAAGTTCTTGTTGTCGAGCGTTTTACGCGTCTCGGCCTGCAGCGCCGGCATCGTAATAACCTCGCCGCCGTGCTGTTCCAGCAGTTTACGCGCGGTGCCGTCGTAATGGACGTTGTCTTCGTCGCCACCATCGAACGGCTTGAAATCTTCGTCCGGGTCGACCGGCACGCCGATGCCGAGATTCTTCACCGCGATATACTTCGCGGTGTCGCCGAACGTGTTGATGACCTGGCCGATCGTACGGGTCGCGACCTTCGCATCTTTCGAGAGCAAGAATACGACGATGACCTCGTAGCCGTTCTCTGCATACGCCTTGAACAGCGCCTGGCCGTCGCCGAGGACTTCCTCGAGCTCGCCCACGGCGCCACCCGGCAGGTCCATCAGTACGATGTCACCGCCAGTGACGAACGCGTCGATCAGACCGTCGCGCTCGGCCGACGTACGAAGGTCGAAATAGCCAACACCCGTGAACGGGTCTTGGTCGGCCACGAGTTGACCGTTTTCATCGCGCGTTCCGTAGTACTGCATCAGCGAGCCGACACGGCTGTCCGTGTCGTACGCCGCGGTCCGCAGACCGGCCGTGCGATAAAGATGCAGCAGGCCGCGCGAGAAGGTGGTCTTCCCGACGCCGCCCTTTTCCGCGCAGACGAAGATCGCGCGTTTCTGAACGTCAGACATTAGTAGTTATCTCCTAGCGACGCGTTGCTGCGCCGTTTTGTGGAAGAGAGCACCGGGGACGGACGCTGACCAGACGTCGTACCGACAAGCGGTCCACCTTGCGGCGGTGTCGACGGTTCAACGGTGGGTTTCGCGTGCGGCGGTGCGGGTGGTTCGGGAGTCGGATTCTTCGCTGCCGGCGATCCCGGCGTCGGCTTGACCGCGGCTCGTGGCCGCGCTGTTGCGCGGCGAGTGCGAGAGCGTTTGCGCTTTTTGGGTGCTAGGCTCCGGACAAACTTGGTGACGCGCCGTTGCCCGAGCGGAATGCCCTCAGTCCGGAACGACTCAATTATTTGTTTCGGCGAGCAGCCTTGACCGAGTTTTACCTCCACGATCTGCCGAGTCGCCTCAAAGACGCGATCCGCATCGCCGCCAGCGCGTGTGGGTTCCAGCGCTTGCAGGGCTGCGAGCAAAGACGCGATGTGCGAGTCAGTTATGTTATGTGGCACCATGAGCTCCTAACTGCCCGCCCGGAAATCGCGTCGAATTAGCATCGATGGGCATGCACTTCCGCGGCGGGTATCTGCCTATCGGCACAAATGGCTCACCCTTACACCCCTAGCCGTAAAAGTTGCTCTGGTGTAAACGCTAAGTAATTCGTCCGCTGAACGGGGGCGCCGACGAACGGCGAACGCATCGCCGTCTAAATCGGCTGCCATCTAGCTGACGCCACTGCGCGCATCAGTAGGAATCACGGTAGACAAACCGTGGCCATACAGATGCCGTGGTCTACTGCCGATAGGGCAATATGAAGAGCGAAATATTCAAGTTGCCCCTCACACCGGAGCAGCGTCGCCGCCTCCACGCCGAGGCGAAACAACATGGCGAATCGGCAGCGGCGTTCGTACGCAGGCGCCTGTTTTACGAGACCAACCTCGGTGCATACCATCTCATTTATGAGAGCTTGATGGAGGCGCGTCAACGGGAAGGCGCGTTATCGGCTGTGTTGCTCGAGGCCTATAAGAAGATTATCGAGGCGCTGGCTCCGCCGCCATGCTAGCCATTGTCATGACGCGGAAACCAAAAGCCGCGCGCGTCGTGCGTTTTGGCGATATTGCCGCCTACATTGGCCACAATAGCAAAGCCATCGCCGTTTGGACCTCGCCAAGTATCGTGTCGGCTTCGACAGCCGCCTCTGACATGAATATGGTGGCCGACGTCGCCGCCATTCGTGGCAAAGAGGTACGCAACCCGGTCTATCACTACGTGCTTACATGGCCAGCCGATGATCGCGTTTCAGAGCAACACGCCTTGGAAGCAGTTCAAGGGTCGCTCAAGGCGCTCGGCGTCGCGGAAGATCACCAATGGGTCGCGGCACTTCACGGGGACAGCAATTACCGGCATGTGCACGTCGTGGTAAACCGCATCCACCCGAAGACGTTGACGGCGTTCACCCCATACCGCGATTACTTGAAGCTTTCGCGCTACTGCCGGGAATCGGAAATTCGCCAAGGTTGGAAGCGTGACCACGGGCTGTACACGACGCACGCCGACGGGGCGATCGTACCCGCTAGCCGATCTTCGACGGACGCCTCGATCAAAGCGCGAGCTGCGGATAGCGAGGCGTGGACGGGAATCATGTCTTTCCAGCAATGGCTGGGCGGGCACCCTTCTGCTGCGATACGCGCGGCGCTCGCCTCGCAGCCAAAGACGTGGGAGACCGTCCACGTGGTTCTTGCGAGTTTTGATCTTGCGTACGTACCTTGGAAGGGCGGCGCAGCGATCATCGATCGTTCGCACGCGAACTATCGAGCGAAGGCGAGCCATCTCGGCAGCCGTCTCTCGCACGTTACGCTGGAAGCGGAGTTAGGCCCCTACGAGCCGCCTAAGGCCAGCCATTCAGTCTTGCAGTGAAATCACGTATCCGCACTTGCGTCGAAGCAGTCAACTCGCAACAGGAATCGTGCTGGACCCGCGCATCGCGCCTCTGCACGCCAAATACAAAACATTGATGCATGAATGGCGCACGTCGGGAAAACGGCGCCGCGCCGCTGTGTTTCTGCGCATTCGCAATGAAGCCCGAAACCGCATTGCTTCTCATCGGCTTCTGGCTAGGAACTTTATCGCAGCCCTCAAAGGCGGTGGTTTTTGGGATGCAACTACAGGCGACACTATCGCAGCACGCGACGTCCAAAGGGCGATTCTTCGCGTCTTAGGCGAACGGCTCGCGGGCGTCCGACGCAAGAACAAAGAGGAACGTGCGGTCGCGCAGAGCCGTCACCGCGCGCCTCCAGCGCTCTTTCGCACCTGGCTGAAACAACAAGCGGCGTCAGACGATCCCGCGGCGATACAAGCTTTGCGGATCGCTCGCGCCGGCAAGGCCCGGTCAGGCGTTCACTCTGGTGAGCGCGTTCGAGTAATCGAAAATAGGACACCGGCAGCGCAGGCGCAGGCACTGGAACAGCTTGCCGCTCCAAACAATGCTTCCGGCCGGTTGCAGACAGGTAAAAACCAGGAGTTTCTTGGCGAAAGCGACGTCGCAGAACAAGTCCGTGCCGGAGGACTGCAAGCTCGTCGTCGCGCCATTGAACGCCCAGGCGAAACCAACCGCGCCAGCGGCGCGGATGGCGCGAACAGAGTAGCGCAGGATAAGACGGCAATCACGATCGCGCGTGGCTGTGGCTATAACGTCAATGAGGTCGTACACCACGGGCACGGGCTTGAGGGCACCATACGGCGAGCATGGTTGGCGACCGACACAATAGGCTACGTCATCATGGAGACGCGTGTGCTTGGCTTCCGTTTGCTCGAAGTTCCCTCGTCGGAGGCGTTACGCGCGCAACGCCGCAACGGCGAACCTCTTGAAGTACTGTCGCGCAACGGTACGACGACACTCATTTTGAGCCCGCAACGTACGAAGCAACGCGAGCGCTAGGGACAGCAAGGGCGGCAAATCGCTAAAACGACCGCGCCGGTAAACAGCAGCATTAGCCCACGCACTGGTTCACGCGAGCCTGAATCCTGTGGCAGGCTCGCGTGAACAGAAACGTGAGCCGTACAAGGAAGGCGGTTGTTGCTGTGCTCTTAGATCATATTAACTGGATCGCGCTCGACTGTGAAACTACCGGGTTGGATCCGGAATGGGATCGCGTAGTCAAGGTAGTCTGCGATCCTGTTTCGAGGACGGCGGGAGCGGAAGCGTTTTGTTTCATTGGTAAAGGCCGATATCCCGATCCCTATCGAGGCCTCGCGCATTCACGGAATAACGCGCGACGATATCGCGAGTGCTCCCTCGTGGGCAGAAGTCCTGGCGCAACTCCGGCAATTTATATCGCATGACGCCCTCGTTGTTGCTCATCACGCGGCCTTCGACCGCGCCTTCTTGCGCGGTATACCTGATGCCGCATTCGTAGATACCGGCGCGCCAATACCATACCGTTGGGTGTGTACTCGCACGCTCGCCAAACGACTACGGCCTGAGGCCGCCGAGCGAAGTTTGTCGGCTCTTCGAGATTATTGTCGCATCGAAATACCGGAGTATACGCGACCGCATCGAGCGTTGGATGACGCCATGGTCGTCGGTGCGCTATTCCAGCACCTAGCCGATGTCTATGAAAATCGGCAACCGATACACCTTCAAAGCGTCCGGCAATTCATTGCGACTGGCCAAGAGCCACTGCCATAGGGCTCCCCGACGCGCTGAACGTCCAGCAACAGCTGAATGCCGGAAACTATGAGCGGCACTCTAAGCGCGCGTGAGGTTCGTCGCTCCAGAGTGTCTGACTTATACCACGCGCCTTGGTGTCATAGCCTAGACTACTAGTCGCAGATTGATTCAAAAAAAGCGTTTCTAATAGGTGTGGTTTTCCGTCGCACGCGCCGATAGGAACCTGTCAGCCACCTCGCCGGCTGCCGAAAAAACAAACTAAACCAAGGAGTTAAGGAACATGGATGCTCAGCCGGTGATGACAAGGTCGCCAAAACGAAGGGCGACTACAGGCGTGCGGGGAGACGAAAGTGCGTCATCACGCTATGAGGGCGCTGAAGGGCGCCTCTGGACCGTCGACGAGGTGTGCCAGATCCTGCACGTCGGGCGCTCCACGTTGTATGAACTGATGGCCAACGGCCGGCTTCTGTACAAGCCAATCACTACGCGAATTCGGCTTATTTCAGACCGCAATCTGCAGCAGTACTTGGATGGATGTCAGTCACCTTACGGGCAACGCTGGGGTAGATGTTAGCGCCGGAGTAAAATTGACCCACCCCGCCGGATGAAAATTGACCCACCTGACTCTGCGCGAACACTAGTTCGCGATGTTGAACAAGGAGCTTCAGGTGGAAATAGACGTCTTGCATCGGCAGGGCAAGGGAATCCGGGAAATCGCCCGCGAGGCGGGCATCGCGCGCAATACGGTGCGGGCCATTTTGCGCGGAGAACATGGCGGCCGGTACGGGCCGCGCGAACCTCGGCCGACGAAACTCGGCCCATACGTCGATTACTTGCGCGATCGGCTCGAACGTGCCGGCAAGGTGCAACTGCACGCAACGGTTTTGTTGCGCGAGCTCCGCGAGCAAGGCTACGATGGTGGTATCACGCAGTTGAAAGAGTATCTGCGCATGATTCGACCGGCGCCTGAGCCGGAGCAAGTCGTCCGATTTGAAACCGCGCCCGGTAAGCAGTTGCAAATCGACTTCGTCGTTTTCCGCAGAGGGCCATTGCCGCTTCGCGCATTTACCGCCGAACTCGGCTACTCGCGATATTCCAACGTCGAATTCACCGACAACGAACGAATCGAGACATTGGCTTCGTGCTTAGAACGCGCTTTGCAATTCTTCGGCGGTGTTCCGGAAGAAATTCTGTGCGATAACCCTAAGACCGTCGTTATCGAACGCGACGCCTACGGCTTGGGCAAGCATCGGTACAATCCATATCTGCTGGACGTTGCGAAGCATTACGGCATCGCGCTCAAACTCTGTGCGCCTTATCGGGCGCAGACCAAGGGGAAAATTGAACGCTTTCACCGCTATATGCGCGGCTCATTCTTCGATCCGCTACAAGCGGGGCAAACGGAATTGGTCGACGTCGTGCAAGCCAACCGCGAGGTGCGGCCTTGGCTCGACGAAGTCGCCAACGTTCGGATCCATGCGACGCTCAAAGAGCGGCCCGTGGACCGCTTCACAAAAGAACCGGACACGTTACGTTCCTTGCCACTGCCCTACAGCGGTCGTCACGGCGATATTCAACTCGGACGGCGGATTATCGTTCCGCCGCCGATTGAATCGCTGCAGCATCCGCTCGCGACTTATGATTCGTTGCTTGAGGAACTGACTCATGCTTGATCTGCAACGTATCGAAGACCTTTGCCAACGCCTTGCCCTCGGGACAATGGCAACGCATCTTCCGCACGTCGCCGAGGATGCGGCACGCAAGGAGCTGAGCTTTCAAGGGTTCTTTGAGCAATTGCTGCTGGCCGAGCATCGAGATCGGCAGGAACGCAGCCCAACGTTGCTGACAAGAACGGCGGGCTTTCCCAGCATCAAAACGCTCGAACAATACGACTTCGGGTTCGCAACCGGAGCGCCGAAAGCGCTGCTCACTGAACTTTCCACGTTGACGTTCATCGAGCGAGCCGAGAACGTTGTACTGCTCGGCCCGTCGGGCGTGGGTAAAACGCATTTGGCTGTTGCGCTGTGCTATAAGGCGACGCAATCGGGCATCAAAACCCGATTCGTTTCCGCCGCCGATTTGATGCTGCAACTTGCCACCGCACATCGCCAAGGGCGGCTGAAGCATTATTTGCGGCGCGGAATTCAAGCCCCGCGATTGCTCATCATCGACGAAGTTGGATATTTGCCATTCTCGCGCGACGAAGCAAGTCATTTCTTTCAGGCGATCGCGCAGCGGTACGAGCACGGCTCGATCATGATTACGAGCAATCTGCCGTTCGCGCAGTGGGACGCAACATTTGCGGGGGACGCGACGATGACGGCAGCGATGCTGGACCGCCTGCTGCATCATGCGCACGTTGCCATGATCAGCGGCGAAAGTTATCGATTACGGGAACGTCGTAAGGCGGGTATCAGCTTGCCGGCGTCCAAATCCAAGGCCAAGGTGGGTCAAAATTAAACCGGCGATCCGCTAGGAAAGTGGGTCAATTTTCGCCCGGCGTCAACATCCGCCGCCGCATTGGGGGCAGGTGATGGTCTCCGTCTATTCGGCAGTTGGTGCAAAAACACCGCAGGAATATTCGGCCGTCCGCGTTCTAATGAAATCTCCCGCCGCTGCCACGTTCTTGAATAATGCCCTATCAGGCGATTCAAGACGTGTGCAAAAAGCGAAACTGATCATCTCGGCGACGGCCGCCAGGCAAGCCGTAAAGCAACCGTAGTCGCCTAGCGAAATGCCTAACCTCTTAAAACACTTCCTACCCAGCCCACGAGCCCAGATTGGCCTCTACGGCTTCATCTTGTTGGGTATTGGCATTTACTTAACTGTTCAAATATTTAGCCGGTACGACCGCCCGTGGGCAACTACGTTGCCTCGCATCGGATCTCTGACAGAAGAATCAGCGATTTGGCAGACTCTGGGAAAAGTAACTCAAAACGGCAACCTTATTCCCGGCGCTGTTCGACCCATTGTCCGATTACGACAACCCAATGCTGCGGATGTTACTGTGACCCTTGTAGAAGGAACCTTGCATGCTCGCGAGATTCTGCCGTCGACGCGTTGGTCGCACTGCGCAAAAACCTTTGGATCCTGAGTTCGGTCAACGAACGTGAAGCGCCATATAGTCCAAGTATCAGCGCTGTGATACACGAGGGTTGCGGATCGGAGCCTGACATTGAAACGCTAGGACTCGGCGACATACATCCTCACGCCTGTACCGGCCCCTATGCAAGGTATGGAATTTCACATGTTGTAAACATGGCACTTATTGTCATTCGGAACTATCGTTCGAAGGAGCCCTGCCGATTTGGCACGCCAAACTTCGCGGAGTGCATGAACCGCGTATTAACAACGACTTTCTCAAATGATTTTTCCTTAATTGAGCAACAGCCCTCCGACGGGTTGATCGTGCCTGCAGTGACGACTGTCAGGGACGGTCTGCCAAAGGACGTTTTTTATGACACATTTACAGACAGTCTTCTTCAATCGCTGCAAGAAACGCTCTCGGATAGCGAGACTTCGTTTGCCCGAACATATCCATTTACATGTATGGTCCCAAGACACTGTGAGATGGCCAACGACACGCCTTGCAATACGGGATTCAATGGGGAGCCTGGTTCGACGATGGAATCGAACGCACCACGAAAACGACGTCGATAAATGGGCTCCTCTGGCTGGGACGTGCCTCGGATTCGGAGTTTTCCTGCTACTCTTGGCGCTGTTCTTTCCGGGATCGCTACCCTCTCATCCGCGGCCATTGGGCTTGGTTACCCAATGGCTCTTATCGTTGTGGCGTGGTCACTTCTTTGTGGGTCCTTGTTCCAGCACTTTCCAACACTGGTAGTGCCGGTGTACCGATAGTGGGTAGTCTGTTACTGGCTCTCGTAGGTGGGCTCGTGCTGCTCACATCTGAGGGCAGTTTCCAAAGACGATCCGCCGGTTAAGGGCAATAGACCTCGCGATTGCGATAGCCAGGATGGAACGCCGGCAGGGCTCACGCCTCGCGCAACGTTTCTACGCGAGTGTCCTCCTGTGAACATACGCTCCTACATTTGGCCTCTCGTCGAAGCCGCTGGTTGGAGAGAGAGGGTCTTCAGCAACGTTTGCGCCCTCCCGGCGAATGAGAGCGCATTGAAGACGCGTCATCGAGGCAGCGCGAGACACAGCCCCAGCGGACCTCGTAATGCCCTGCGAGTATGGAAGAAGTGCAGCGCCGATGGTCGCCAGCCTAGAATGTGACTCGCCACTGAGCGATCGGTCCCTACTCGGAGCGCGCTGTTGCACGGCCGCTGCACGAACATTCCGGCCCATACCTTTGAGGCCGGGGTCCGCCATCAGCTTTGAACGGATCGCAAATAAGGGAAGACACCAGCAAGGTCGTAACGCCCCCCGCTCCACCACGGCGGTTTTCATGATGGTTTTTAACTGGTATTGACATGGTCTAAGGGTTGTGATAGAGTGGGTTTGGGCTCAGTGCCGTGGATCTGCCCCACGGGCAATTGCTCGGCCGGATGCGCCTAATGAGGAAGTCATGTTTAATTCGCGGGACCATGAATCCGCTGCCGCTGCCACTGCCGGTGCGGATGTAGACGGAGTCCTTAGACTTTTCTATGCCGGAGGTCGCCAAAGAGCTTGTAGAGACCCTTGGCGCTCGGCTTGCGGCGGCAATTGGCGGTGCGCAAGAGGCGCGCCGCGCTCGTGAATGGGCCTCCAACGTGCCTCCCCAACGGCCGGAAAACCTACGCACGGCTTTGCAGGCGACTCGGTGCATAGTTGCGTTCGCTGGCCCCGAGACTGCAAAAGCGTGGTTCGTGGGTTGCTCAAGCCACCTCGATTACGAAGCACCTCTGACCGTGCTAAGTGAAAATTCGTCCGATTCGCGTACCAAGGTTCTACGTGCAGCTATACATTTCTCGCAGCGCTAGAGCTCTTAATTTCGCTCACTAATGTCTTACAAGATGATAGAGGTTCCTCGGAATCTGTATCGATTAAGCTATGGACCCGACCCCCTGGCCCTGGCGCCGCTCGAACGTATCAAAGAGAGTCCTGGTCGATGGGATCCCTTGAACTTCGACTACAGGTGCCTTTACGCAAGCTCAAGCCTGGAGGTTGCCTATATAGAATCGCTGGCTGACCTTCGCCCCAACGCTAAGGCGTTACACTTACTTGCTGACGTTATAATAAGCGAACCGGAAGAAAGCATTGCGATAAATTATGGGGACGCGATTAGTCAATATTTGTCGCGCAGATCGGTTGCCATTATCATTGTACCCCAGCGAACTGCAGCTCGTAGATATTGTTGCTCCCCAGTCGCGATCAAAATTGCAAACGCAGACTTCGCCTTCACCGTACGCTGAAAGTAGGGGATCTCACCGGCAGTGACCTAGCAATTCCGCGTCGGTGCTCGCAACTTGCAAAAGACTCAGGTTGTATTGGAATTGCGTCACCTTCAGACTGAGGCGTCCCCTTTTGAATCGGAAGCGAAAAATTTCACGGTTTTTGAAACAAATATCGGTTCCAATGAGCTTATGGCGCACCTGGTCAGCTCACACGGTTGTCCCGGCGCTTGACGAGAAGATTGCGCTTAACGCGGCCATTCTAATCCTGGGAATTGACGCGCGTTTCTAATCATCACTCTGTGAATCAAAAAAACATATCACTAACGTTTTTTTGGACAAGGAATTGTCGTGCCAATAGATATCAAATATAACCCCTTCGACCATATGAATGCGGTCAGTGATCCCACTCTTTTTATTGGTCGAGAGCAGGAGCTCAAAGACATCAGATACTATTTTGAGCAGTCTCGATTAGCGCCACGCCCATTTCACTTGGCCATCATCGGTGAGCGCGGCTCGGGGAAAACAAGTGTTTTAAATATGGCCGAGCGCACCGGAAGGGAATGTGGATTCTGCGTCGCTCGCATCAACCTGAATGAATCGAACGTAAGCAGTACCCTTCAGTTTCTCTTTAAGATCTTTAGCGCGATAATTGAAGCGGTAATACGGCTTGACTGCACTGAGGGCGGGGCATGCCTCGGTGGTCCCAATGGTCCGATCTACACAACGTATATCGATACAATCACCACTTATACCGTCCCCCCGCCGGACCAGCGCACCTTTACGTTTCCTGTTCAATACGCAATGGCGATGTCCGCTGGCCGCAACGATGCGCCTATAATCGAGGACGCATTCGAATCTGATCTTAAAAAGTTGCACGCGGCCGTGCAACGACCGATTGCCCTTCTTTTTGATGAGTGCAATCTACTCGCTGACAAACGCGCTGACCTACAGATGCTCCGAAATATTTTTATGAACACCCCCGGATACATGCTCGTGCTCAGTGGAACGCCAGAGATGTTTCCGATTATGAGCGACGTCTTCTCGCCTATTGCTAGGCAATTCACTCGCATAGAGATCAAACCATTTGCCGATATTATGGAAACCAAACGTGCAATATCTGTGCCCTTTAAACAGATCGGGCTGGAACCTGGATTATCTCGCCTACCTTGGATTAATACACGCGACTTGCAGGAAATTCACGAGCTAAGTGGCGGCAAGCCGCATGAGATCCAGTTAATCTGTCATTGTTTGACGCGTCAGATACAGGAGGGCAAGAAACGAACAGTCGAGATTGATATGGATCTTCTGGACCAGGTTTTGCTGGAACTGCGAAAGGGCGTGGATCTTTCTCAACATCCCGTCATTTCCGCTATTAGAGAAATGAACGAAAAACAGATCGACGAGTTGGCGATCTTCATGCAGGCTGAAGGCGCAACCTTCACACAATATGAATTTGTGGAGACGGCGTTTAAGCTTCCCAAGCGGCCTAAGATTAATCGAAAGATATTCGAGTGGGCAATAGACGCCGGCGTATTTCGATTAGATGACGATAAAATTGTCTTTTGTGGAGACTCATTTGACAAAGTATATTGCCGCTATTATGCGAGTCGTCGTGGCGCAACGATCTATTTCAATTTTCTCCCGGTGGACTTATACTTAGCAACTCGGATGGCACGGTATGCCCACGATGAAATGGGTCTTGATCTGCTAGGATGGCATGATCCGGAACAAAGCATCTTAGTTGCAAGAAGCGCCCGTCCGGTTGACAATGACGAAGGCAGACCTGTAGTCACCATTAGCCCGATCGCACTGCGCCGGCTGTTTTTTGCTGAGTTTGAGGCAGTGCATTGCGGGGTTGCGGGGTTTCCAAATTATTCCGCCATTGTAAAATATGGAGGCGTTTCGGCGGCTGCTATATTCCTGCCCTCCGAAATTCGGAAGTTTGACCCAGCGCTGGCGGACGTAAAGTTTCGGAACCTCAGGCAGCGCCTGGAGATTCTTGGGGCGGAATTTACCTATACTAGTGGCGAGGTTGACTCGACGACGGTTGAACAAATATATGAGACTACTAAGGCATTTCTTTCCGGAAGTCCTACCACAGAATGGGAGGCTGAGACCGAGCGCGAGTTTTTTTCATTTTTCATCGGTGTGTATACAGAACGGCATGACATAATCCTTGCGCGAGCATACGCGGACGCGCTATCAATTGCGTTTGATCGTACTTCGGCGGAGATGGCCAACAATATAGGATACTTCCATATGGCTGTCAATAATTTGCCGTCCGCAGCGTTGTATTTGGAGCGTGCAGAATCCCAACTTGAGGATGAAGACAACGATTCTCGGAGACTTGTGTCATATAATTTAGCGATTTTGCGGCTACTTCAGGGGAAGTTTAGTGAGAGCCGTAAACAATACGAGATAGCACGTGAGGTGAAAAATACTCCGGTAGACTCGGCGCAGTGTCTGCTGGTTCCGGAGATTGAGTCGAAAGCGGTGCGCCTGCGTGAACGGTGGAATCCGAAGTACAAGTTTGCCTTTGAAGCGCTTGATCGTGCGCTACAGAAGATAGCGGATGAAACTGTGCACATCGACGTACCTGCGCCCATAGTCCTAGAGAGCGACTCACCCAACGTGTCATTTCATAAATGATATCCTAAATCTCCAAGTATCGTACACGTTGCGAGTTGTCACCATGCGCCACACTGCTAACACGTTACTTCTTTCGGAGCGAGTTAGACCGAACGTTGTAGCCGAGCGTATGGGTCATTCCACGACGAGGACGACACTGGACACTTATGGCCACGTTCGGCCCTCAGATCATCGGTACGCCAACGAGCGACTTGACGATATATTCGCGGAGTTTGGTGGTCAAACGGTGGTCAAGGCGTCGCCAATGCATTTGCGTGGAACCAAAAGAAAAACCCGCATCGTCAATATCGACGCGGGTTTTCGGACTCTGGAGATGGGGGGACTCGAACCCCCGACCCCTTACATGCGAAGCAAGTGCTCTACCAGTCTGAGCTACATCCCCAAAGTTTCTGTGCCTCGCCGCAGGCCGTGGCTTCGACGGGTCGCCACACCGCCGCGAAGGCAACGCGGGTGATTATACGGCCGGTGAGGGGCCCCTGTCTACACGAGGGGTCCTAACGCTGTCTTGAGGATGATTTTGCCAATGGTTCGCAAATTAGGCCGGCGTGCGTTCGCAATACATAACCCGGCCGAGGGAGCAGATCTCCGCCGTTCTGCGGCGCGAGCAGCGCTATCTCTCTGCCGCTGACGTCTTCAACCTGTTAAAGAAGGCCAGGGCCGAAGGTCTCGCTCTCGACGGTTTACCGGACGCTGGGGATGCTCGAATCGAAGGGCGAGGCGAGCTCGCGCCTTGATGCAAGCGGCGAGGCAACCTACGTCAGCTGCGCCCCTACGCATCATCACCACGCCATTTGCAGTAAATGCGGGCGTGTCGACGAGGTTGCGTGCGAGACGATCGAGCGGCTCGCGAACGACCTCGTCAGTCACCACGGTTTCGAATTGGAAGATCACGCTATGGAATTTTTCGGGCGGTGCGCGTCGTGCCGCTAAGGTATATTGCAATCTGCGCGGTGCTTGTGCTGACAGCTTGCGCGTCGCCCACCAGAACCTCGGACCGGCAATCAACGACGTACTCATCTGCCTCCGCCAGTGCCGCCGCTCATGGTGCCACGATAAAAGGTCGTTACGACATTCTCGACGTTGAATTCGTTCGTGGAGGGCGTCGGCGGAAATTTGGTGCAGGTTCACAATCTCGTGCCGGTTGGGGCTTCGCCGGAAGATTACCAGCCTGCGCCGCAGGACGTTGCCTCTCTCGCCGATGCTCAGCTCGTGGTGGAAAACGGGACCGGCATCGAAGTGTGGCTGCAACGGACGATCTCGGACAGTGCGACCAAGGCGCGCGTCCTCGTGCTCTCCGACGGTCTTCCGCATATCGATCACAATCCGCATCTATGGATGGACCCGGTCAATGCGCGCGTCGTACGTCGGCAAGATTCGCGACGCGCTGATTGCCATGGATCCGGCGCACAAGGCACAATATACCGCGAATGCGGCGAGCCTACGACAAGCAGCTGCGTCGCATTGCAAACATGGATTGGGCGGCAGATTCCGCAGATACCCGCCGCCCAGCGGAACATGATCATCTTTCACAACGCGTTCGACTATTACAACCGCCGGTTCGGAATTCGCACCGTCGGCGTGATCGAACTCTCGCCGGGCCAGGATCCCAACCCCGCGTACATCGCGCACTTGTCGATCTGGCGCGCGCCAACCACGTTCGAGCGGTCTTTTCCGAACCGGAGTATAGTCCAAAACTTGCGCAAAACTTGGCAAAGAGCGCCGGTATTCGGGTCGTGACCGATCTGTACGATGATTCCATCGGCAACGACCCGCGCGTTCACAACTACGTCGACATGCTGCACTACGATACCGGCGTGATCGTTCGAGCCCTGAAGTGACGCGCGGCCGTCCGCATACAGGACTTGGTCGTGCGCTACGACCGGCTCGTCGCGCTCGCCGGAGCGAGTTTGGAACTGAATGCCGGCGAGGCACTCGGCATCGTCGGCCCCAACGGGTCGGGCAAGTCGACGCTGCTCAAGACGGTTGCAGGCCTCTTGGAACCCACCTCCGGAACGCTCTCGGTTTTCGGAAAGGTGCCGCGCACGTTGCCGCCGGGAACGATCGCGTACGTTCCGCAGATCGAAGACGTCGACTGGACGTTTCCCGCCTCCGTCTGGGACGTCGTCGCAATGGCGCGATTTCCGCAAATCGGTCTTTTCGGACGGTTCGGGAAGCGTGACACGCGCGGCGGTCAACCGCGCGCTCGAACTCGTTCACATGGGGGATCTCGCGAAGCGGCGTATATCGGCGCTCTCGGGCGGCCAGCAGCAGCGCGTTTTCGTAGCGCGTGCCATCGCGCAGAATCCGAAGTTGCTGCTGCTCGACGAGCCGACGACCGGCGTCGATGCCGCAACCGAAGAAGCGCTGCGCAAAGTCGTGCGTGCATTGGTCGCCGAAGGGATTGCCGTGCTGATGAGCACGCACGATCTGGACCGTGCATCCGATTGGTTCGATCGATTGATGGTACTGGATCGGCGCGTGCTTGCGATCGGCACGCCGGGCGAAGTCCTCGAGTCGGGCGCCTATGCCGGCATTCGGGAACACACGCATACGCACGGGCATATGCGCGTCTGATGCAGCACCTCGCCGATCCGTTTCAATACGCGTTCATGCAACGGGCGTTCGTTACGGCGCTGCTGGTGGGCGTTCTGTGCTCGGCCATGGGCACGTATGTCATTCTGCGGAAGCTCTCGTTCATCGGCGACGGCATCGCGCATGCTTCGTTTGCCGGGATCGTCATTGCCTATCTGCGCGGCATCGATTATTACGCCGGGGCCGGCGGCGGTTGCTATCGTCACGGCAGTCGGAATCGGCTTCGTGCACCGCAAGGGCCGGATCGCGCTCGACACGGCGATCGGCGTGCTTTTCACCGGAGCCTTCGCCCTGGGCATTTTTCTCATGAGCCGGCAGCGAACGTACTCCGTCGATCTCCAGAGTTTTCTTTTCGGCGACATTCTCTCAGTAGGCCCGAGCGATGTCTGGATGATCGTTGCGCTTTCGCTCGTGGTGCTCATCGTTACGGCGCTCATGTACCGGGCGTTATTGTATACGTCGTTCGATCCGGTGGTGGCCCAAGCCAGCGGCATTCGCGCGCCGTTGGTCGAGTACGTCTTGCTCGTGCTGCTCGCGCTCACCATCGTCATTTCGCTGCAGGCGGTCGGCATTGTCTTGGTTGCAGCGCTGCTCGTCACGCCCGCTGCCGCCGCTTATCAACTAACGTCGCGCTTTCGAAGTATGATGGCCCTCTCCGCGTTCTTCGGCGCGATGTGCGCGGTCGGCGGCCTGTATCTTTCGTATTACCTGCAGAGTTCGAGCGGCGCGACGATTGTGCTCGCGGCAACGATTCTCTTTTTTGCCGCAATCGGCATCAAGCACGCCGGATCGTACGTGCGCTCTATCGCGAAGCAATCGTAAACGGGGCCGTATACGTCGCGGTTCCTTGGCGCAATTGCACCCACGCGCGGTAGAAACCGGCCGGCATTGCCGGCAGCGCGAATACTCCCTGCGCGTTTGCGCTGGGATGCAGATACTCCAGATTCGATACGCCGATGATCGTCATCTCCATCGGTACGCGTGTTCTTGCGCCATCGCGCGAGAGTGTTACCGCGAGCGTACTCGGACGATTCACCGGCAGCGCCGCCGTCGAGATAGCGACGTGAAAGGGACCGGCCATCACTCCGCGGTTTCTCGCGGCGACGGTGGTAACTTGGTGGCGCGGCGCACTTGCCTGCAGCACGAAACGGAAGACTTGCTGCCGCATCTCGAACGGGGTGCTGCTCGCAAAGGCATAAAATCGATGGCCCGGCTGGAGTGTAATCGAGGTTCGAAAATGTCCGTCGCTTTGCATTTGCGGGTGCACGTGAAAGAACGTCGTAAAGTCATCGCGCACGAGAACGAAGTGCATCGTCTCGCCGCCGTACGACGGCACGTAACGTCTAAGCGGCGATTTGGATCCGGGACGGTATTGCGCGAGATCGACTTCGCCTGCACCGACTCGGGTCAAAACCGACGTCACTTCGGATTTGCCGCCGAACAGCGCGAACTGACCGTTCTGCTGTTTGGGCGCCGCAGCCAGTAAGCCGATCGCCGCGATGGCGGCTAACCGGCAGAGCGTACCACTCGCCACGATTCGTCTCCCGTGCGTTCCAGAAAGCCGCCCGCAGTCAGTGCTTCCAGCGCTTCTTGCATGGCGGCGCGTTCATTCTTATTCGGCATTCCGGCCCAGCGCATTGCCGCATCGCTCAGGTGCACGTCGCTTCCGGGCCGCAGCAGTTCCGCCAGAAAGGCGGCCGGCAGTTTCACGCGCTCCATACGCCGCGCAACCGGTTCCAGGGCTGCTTCGAATGACGTGCTTTCAACGACCTCAACGTTCTGGGCGGGCGCTTGTGCTGCGTGGGAGTTTGGCGGAGCCGCGGCGGACGGACTTGTCCGTGAAATACGGAAGCCACTCGCCCAGAATCGCACCCAGCGTGTGCCACGGAACGGCAAGCAGTCTGCGCGGCCGCCGTTTGACTGCGTGCATGATGCGCTTCGCAACGTGTTCCGGTTTTACCGGCACCCAACTGGGGCCGTACGCCGGAATGCCCGCCGTCTTTGCAAAGTTCGTCTGCACCGACCCCGGATCGATGAACGTCACCGCTACCCCCGAGCCTTGCAGCTCGCGCCCCAGTTGCGTTGCGAGCGCTTCGATTGCGGCTTTTGCGGCGCAGTAGGCGCCGTAGTAGGGAACCGGTACGCGCCGCAATCCCGAACCGACGAACATCACTTGTCCATGCGAAGCCTGGAGCAGCGCAAACGCCGCGCGCGTAATGCGCAAAGGCGCGGCGACGTGCAGCTTCCACTGTCCGTCGATCTGCTCGTCGGTTTGATCCAGCAGCATTCCGCCGACGGCCGCTCCGGCGCAGTGAACGATGACGTCGATTCGACCGAAGCGCGTCTGCGCCGTGCCGACGATGCGCGCCGGCGCGTCTTGGGCGGTAACGTCGATGACGAGCGGTACGCAAGTGTTGCCCTCGCTCGAAAGTTCGGCGCAGACACGTTCCAGTTCGGCCTTCTCGCGGGAAATCGCGACGACCGCATACCCGGCTTCCGCGGCCTGCACCGTAAGAGCGCGCCCGATTCCGGAGCTCGCGCCCGTGACAATCATAACTTTGCGATCAGACATTGACGCTCGAATACATACGCAAGTATTCTTCGTACATCCGCTTCTGATACGCCTTGTCGGCGCGATTGGCATACCAGTCGTCCTCTCGAACGATGGGCGGCGGCGCAGGAACGACGCGGCGTCCTTCGGCTGCAAAGGCTTTGAGCGTCAGCGCCACCGGTTTGTCGCTGCCGTCGGCGCGAATCATGCCGAAGCTCATTTCGTGGTCGGCCCGGTCGAACGGCGGCGTATCCGCCAAGCTTGCATCGTAGTTTGCCCAATTCCACCAGAAAGCGCCCAGAGCACCGCGCCGGTGCAGCCGCTCCAGCACTCGGCGGCAGTAGTTCGCCATCTCGTCCTCAGTCAAACACGCGTAAGGCGCAGCGTTTGATGGAATGCGCGAGGCGTCCGGGGGCGGATCGCCCGGAAGCGGTTGGCGATCGTAAGGCGAGACCGTACCCGGTGGACACGTCGGATTTCCAAATTCGTTGAAGAGTACCGGTTTGCCGGACATCGATTGCCAGAGCTGACAAAGAAACGGCACGATTTCCGGATCGGTACGGCCGCGCGAAAGTTCGCCGTAGACGGAATATCCGTGCATGACGGCGCACTCGTGCGGCGCGCAGAACGACGATGGGCGAATGCCGCGATCGTCGGTGATATCCTCGCCGTGTGTGCCGGCTAAGCAGCCCACGCCGGAAACCTCGCGCAGATCGTCGGTGAGCGCACGCGACCACTCCGCCGCATCTTGTGGACTTGGGGCGCTTCGCACGTTGCTGAATTCGTTTCCGAGATCCCAAAGATAAAGCGCGGGATGCCGGCACGCCCGCTCGCCGATCGATCGAACTTGAAACCGCAGCGCGTCCCGTAGCGGCTCGACGTAAAAGTCGCCTGCGCCCCAAGGTAACTGCACGCCGCCTGCTCCGAACGTCCGGAAGCGGCCGTGCGGCCGCGACTTGTCCAGCGCCCACTCCGGCAGAAAATTTACGCCGCTCATGTGCCCGGTGAAGAACGTCGGCATCCCGCGCAGGCCCGCAGCGGCGAGGGCGTCCATGAACGCGTCGAACCGGCGCAGCATCTGCGGGTCCATGCGCTGCGGTTCGGGCTGAAAGTCGTCCCACATGATGAAAAACCGCACCAC
This sequence comes from Vulcanimicrobiota bacterium, assembly GCA_963714015.1. Classification (GTDB taxonomy): domain Bacteria; phylum Vulcanimicrobiota; class Vulcanimicrobiia; order Vulcanimicrobiales; family Vulcanimicrobiaceae; genus DASRDE01. The sequence goes on from OY970223.1 coordinate 1,217,003, forward strand.
CGGCAGCCCCAAATCGCGAATGTGCGCGAAGTCCTCACGCAATTCGCCGAGGTCGAAGCGTTCCCACATGTACATGGCGCTGCGGCGCGGCCAGTAGTTGACGCCCAGCAGAAACGTGTCCATACCCGCCGTTTCCCCATTGCACAGGCTTGTCATGCGCGTGACGTCGAAGCAAGCGCGCGATGGAAGATGCGCAAAAACCTCTGGTCGGCATCATCATGGGCAGCGTTTCGGACATGGAAACCATGTCTGCCGCACGGGACATGCTGGAAGATCTGCAGATTCCGTTCGAGATCAACGTGATCTCGGCTCACCGCACGCCCGATGAAATGTTCCGCTATGCCGAACAAGCGCAGCAGCGGGGGATCAAAGTGATCGTCGCGGGTGCAGGCGGCGCGGCGCATTTGCCGGGGATGACGGCGGCGAAGACGCTGCTGCCGGTCATCGGCGTTCCCGTCCAGTCTAAGACGCTGAAGGGCATCGACTCACTGCTCTCGATCGCGCAAATGCCGAAGGGCGTTCCGGTTGCGACGGTTGCGATCGGCGGCGCAGCGAACGCCGCACTGCTCGCCGCGCGAATCCTTGCATTGGGCGACTCGGAAATTGAAGGCCGTTTGAATGCGTACGCCGCCAAAATGCACGATGAAGTCGTCGCGATAGCGCTGCAGTGATCTCGACGATCGGCGTAATCGGCGGCGGTCAGCTCGGGACGCATGCTGACGATCGACGCCAAACGAATGGGCTACGACGTCATCACGCTCGATCCTCAGCCGCGTTCGCCCTGCGGCCAAGTCGCCGACGAACAGATCGTCGCGGCTTACGACGACTTCGAGGCTATCGACGAATTGGGGCGCCGTACCGACATCGTCACCTACGAATTCGAGAACATTGCGATCGAGTCGATAGTTCGCTTGGAGAAGGACGGCTACGGCGTTACGCCGGGCAGCGACGTGCTTGGCATCACCCAAGATCGACTGCTCGAAAAGCAGTTCGTGCGCTCGTGCGGCATCCCGGTCACCGAATTCCAAAAAGTCGACGACGTTGCCGAGTCGCGTACTGCGCTCGCGCGCGTCGGCTCTCCCGCTATTTTCAAAACGGTGCGGGGCGGATACGACGGCAAAGGCCAGTGGCGGGTTACGAGCGCACGCGAAGCAGAACAGGCGGTCGAGCAGGCGCGCGGAGCGCCGCTGATCGCCGAGCAGTTCGTGCCCTTCGCCTGCGAAATCAGCGTCATCTGCACGCGCAACGTGCGCGACGAAACCGTTACGTACCCTCCCGCCGAGAATATTCACGACCACGGCATTCTGGCGATGTCCATCGTTCCGGCACGCGTGGATGCACGCGTGGCGCAGCAAGCCCGCGACTATGCTGAGCAGATTGCCGCCGCACTCCGGATCGTCGGAACCTTTTGCGTCGAGTATTTCGTCACCAAGGACGGCGGACTGCTCGTAAACGAGATCGCGCCGCGCCCGCACAACAGCGGGCACTACACGATCGACGCGGCAGTCTGCTCCCAATACGAACAGCACGTGCGCGCTATCTGCGGCCTTCCGCTCTCGCCGCCGCAGCTGTTGCGCAACGCGATCATGGTCAATATCCTCGGAACCGGCACGGGTAACCATCTGGACGGAACGAGCGAGCTCCTTGCAGATCCCTCGATCGTGCTGCATATGTATGGGAAAAAGCATGCCGTCAACCGGCGGAAGATGGGGCATTTCACGATGCTTTTTCAGGAACCGATCTCGGAGGAGTCGATTGGCCGCGCGCGCGCCGCGCACGATTTGCTGCGGTGGGTCGAATATGCGCCTGCTCGTTGTTGAAGACGACCTGCGCCTATGCGACGTCCTGCGCAGAGGCCTGTGCGAACAGGGCCACGTGGTAGACGTCGCGCACGACGGCGTCGACGGAGAACGCTGGGCATCAGAAGCGGGTTACGATGCGATATTGCTCGACGTCAATCTCCCCAAGCGGGATGGTTTGAGCGTCGTACGCGCGCTCCGCGCGCACAGCATCGCAACGCCGGTGCTGATCCTCACCTCCCGTGACACGGCACAAGACGTCATCGAAGGGCTCGACGCGGGAGCGGACGATTATCTGCGAAAACCGTTTATATTCGGCGAACTCGAAGCGCGGCTGCGCACGATTCTGAGGCGCGGCGCCCGTGAGACGCTCGACGCCGAATTGCGAGTCGCCGACGTGCGGTTCAATCTGAGTTCGCGGCGCATAAGCCGCGGCTCGCGCGAGATCGACCTGACCGCACGCGAAAGCGCATTTCTGGAGTACTTCATGCGCAACGCCGGACGTCTGCTCACCAGACCGATGATCGAGGACGCCCTCTTCGATCGGGAGAGTGAGACGGTTTCGAACGTCGTTGAAGTATACGTCAGCCGCGTGCGTTCGAAGCTGACGGCCGGCGGCGAACCGCAGCTCCTGCACACCGTGCGCGGCGCCGGCTACCGCTTCGAAGCGCGATGAATCGTCCGCGCCTGAGCGCCGCCTATGCGGCTTTCATGTTCGCGGGATTGCTCATCTTTGCAGCGGCCGCGGTCGTCTCGATCGATCGCACGCTGCGATCGACGCTCGATTCGCGGCTTTCTACCGAAGCGAACGCGACGGGCGCATTCATCGACGTCAAACACGGCGCCATCGCAATCGACAGCGACGATCGCAAGCAGTTTCTCTCCGTGCTGAGCGTAGCGAGCAACGGCGTCGTGCTCGACCGCTCCGGCAACGTATTGCTCTCCAGCAGCGCCAATGCTCCGGCTGCAGTTCGCGCACTGGGAGCCGATTCGGGCGGTTACTACACCGTCGGCAGCGGCGACACGGCACTCAGGGCTTTCGCCGCGCCGATGTCCGCGGACGGTAAACGGATTGGAACCGTCGTCATTTGGCGAAGCGTTGGCTGGATTGGCGAAACCGATCGCGAATCCGCGACTGCTTTCGCCGCGGCGGCATTGGTGATCGCGGTGCTCGCGTTGCTGGCCGGCGATCGCGTAACCCGCCGCGCACTCGACGACGCCTTTCAACGCCAGCGCCGTTTCACCGCGGACGCCTCGCACGAACTGCGCGCACCGCTTGCCGTGATTCGCGCGGAGTCCGACCTGGCTTTGCGACGTGAACGCGATCCCAGCGAGTATCGTGCGGCGATCCAAACGATCGCGGCGGAAACCGATCGCATGGAGGGTCTCATCGGCGATCTGCTTTCCGCGGCGCGCGCGGAGAGCGGAAGGTTCAAACGCGAGCGCACCGACTTGTCCGCGATAGTGACTCGGGTCTCGGAGCGGCTGCGTTCGACACTCGCGGCAAAGCAGAGCGCGATCGGCGTCGACGTTCCGAGTGCCGCATACGTCCTGGCAGACGAAAAAGCACTCGAGCGAGCGATCATGGCTGTGGGGCATAATGCCGTGCAGCACGTTCCTAAAGGCGGGCGCGTGCAAATGGAACTGCGCAAAGACGGGGCATGGTTCGAGGTCGAGGTTCAGGATTCGGGTCCCGGGTTCACTGCGTCGGCCCTAGCGCACGCCTTCGATCGTTTTTGGAGAGAGGGAAGCGCCGTTCACGAACCAGGCACCGGCCTGGGACTGGCGATCGCAAAGTCCATCGTGGAGTCGTGCGGGGGGCAAATCCGGCTTACGAACCAACCCGATGGCGGCGCCCGCGTGCTCATGCGTCTGCCGGCCAGTTCAGGCTAGGGTCAGATTCCTACCGTACGATCCCGCATATGATCTTGGTCAGGGAACAGCGGTTCCTTAGGAGCTGAGCCGATTAACATTTCCGGCTTGGGACTGAGGCACGAAAAAACGATCGTCTTCCTCGTCGCAGTCCTCACTGTTTTGGGCGTCTACGCGTACACGACGATCCCGGCGAGCATCTTTCCGACGATGACGTTCGCGCGCATCGACGTCGTCGCGAATTCGGGGAATTTGCCGCCGGAGCAGATTCGCGTAGCCGTCGCACTCCCGCTGGAACGCGCTTTTCAAGGTTTGCCCGCGGTTACGCGCGTCTTGACGACCGATGGACAAGGCAACGCGGAGTTCGTCGTCGAGTTCGATCCGAAGAGCAGCGTGCAAACGGATCTGACGTACGTCGATCAGGCGGTCTCGCAAGTTCGCGGTTCGTTGCCGCCCCAGACGGACGTCGAGTCGAATATCATCAATCCGAACAGCGAGCCGATCGTCTCGTACGCGCTGACGTCGAACTCCATGTCGCAAACGCTGCTCTCCGAGCTGGCGACGCAATCGATGGTACCTCGATTTTACGGTGCGCCGGGGCTTGCCCGCGTGACCGTCGCGGGCGGAGCGCAGCGCGAGTTTCACGTTACGCTCAATCCAAGCGCGCTCGCGCAGTATGGGCTCACCGCGAGCGGCGTCGATCAGGCGCTGTCCCAAGCCACCACGGTAACGGCACTGGGTCTTCAGAGCGAGCACTATCAGCGTAACGTCGTGGTATTGGATGCGGATATCCGGACGGCGGGACAGCTCGGGCGGGTTACGGTGCCGACGTCGCAAAAGACCGCCGTGCCGCTTTCCGCTCTGGGAACAGTGACGCTCGGCATCGCGCCGCTGACCGATCAAGTGAGCTTCGATGCGCATCACGCCGTCATTCTCAGTTTTTACGCGCTTCCGGGAGCCGATGCAGTGAAGATGGCGGACGGAATCGCGCAGCGCGCGAGCCCACTCGAGGCTGCATTGCCTGCGGGGACGCGGCTGATCCGGTTTTGGGATCAGACGACGCTGGTGAAGGATTCGCAGGCCTCGCTGCGCGACGCGATTCTGCTCGGCGCGCTGCTTGCCATTCTCGTGATATACTTATTTCTGCGCAACCTGCGCATGACGTTGGTCGCGGCAATCGTGATTCCGATTGCCATGTCAATCGCCATCTTCGTCATTGGGCAGGCGGGCGAGACGCTGAATTTGATGAGCGTGGGCGGTTTGGCAATTGCCGTCGGCCTCATCATAGATGACGCAATCGTGGTCATCGAGAACATCGCCCGTATCCATCATCAGAATGCGGGAATGCCGATGCGCGACGTGGTTGCCGTAGCGATGGCGCAAATCGGGCCGGCGATGATCGCCTCAACCACGACGACGGTCGTCGTCTTCCTTCCCCTCGCGCTGCTCTCGGGAGTGAGCGGATTCTTTTTCCGCGCACTCGCAATGACGCTGGCATCGGCGCTCGTCGTTTCATTGCTGCTCGCGCTTTTCGTCGCACCGGTATTGGCAAAGTGGCTCGTGCGTCCGCAGGATGAAGACGTCGAAGATCACGGGTTGATCGCCGGCGCGCTGGCGCGATACGAACCGCTGCTGCGCTGGGCGCTGAATCACCGGCCGCAGATGTACGCCGCATCGGTTGCGGTGCTCGTCGTCACGGTGTTGCTGCTCTCACACATGCCCAGCGATTTTCTTCCGAAACTGGACGAGGGACAGTTCGAGATCGGCTATCAATTGCCGGTTGGAACGACGCTCGCGGCGACCGACGCGGCTGCAACCCTCATGGAACGGATTATCAAAGCCGATCCGGCCGTCGTTGCCGTCGGGAGATGGACCGGTATCGACACGAACGGCTATTCTCCCACACCGCAGAACGCCGGTGCCATTCGCGTGCGGCTAAAAGCCCCAAGCCGGCGCGCAAGCTACGACGCCGTGAGCGCTCGTCTGCGCGATCGACTCACCGCGGCGGTCCCTTCCGCGCAATACGACTTTCATCAAATTCTCGAAGACATGATTAACGACGTTTCCGGCGCCCCCGCTCCGCTCGAAATTTCGGTGCGGGGACCGGATCAAGCGCAGCTGGTGCGGATTGCGTCGACCCTTTCCGGCAAAGTCAGCGACGTTCCCGGCGTGTCGGACGTGTTTTCCGGCGTCGTCTATACGGACCCCACGATTCGAGTTGCGCCGCAGCTGCGGCAGCTCGCAGCGATCGGTATGCAGCCCTCGGAGTTCGGCGAAGCCGTTTCGGCGCAGCAGCAGGGCACGGTTGCGGCGGACGTGCCGGGGCAATACCAAATGGTGCCTGTCCGGGTTACCGTCGATGGCCAGGGCAATTTGAGCGAACAGCATGTAGTAACACCCGGCGGTGTCGCGGCGCTGCAAACGATCGCGCAAGTGCAGCATGCGGGCCTGGCCTCGACCGTCTACGAAGAGAACGGTGAACGCATGTTGCGCATCACCGGAACGATAACGGGAAATCTCTCGAGCGTGGTCTCGCGCGTGCAAGCAGCGATTGCCGCGGCGGGCGTTCCGCCGGGCTACAGTACGTCGATCGGCGGCGAATATCAAGAACAGCAGCAGTCGTTCAAAGAATTCGCGGCCGTCGTCGGCATTGCGGTTGCGCTCGTGTTCGGGGTCGTGCTCGCGACTTTCAAATCTTACCGGCTGCCGCTGGTCATTCTCACCGCGATACCGCTCGCGCTGATCGGCGTGGCGCTCGGCCTGTTCATCACCGGCACGCCCTTTAACGTCTCCTCGTTCATGGGACTTCTGCTGCTGGTCGGGATCGTCGTGAAGAACGGTATTCTGCTCGTCGACGTCGCGAATCAAAGGCGGATCGATGGTGACGACGTCGTCACCGCGCTGGTCGTTGCGGGAAAGATGCGCTTGCGTCCCATCGTCATGACGACGTTCGCCGCCATCGGCGGTTTGCTGCCGCTGGCGCTTGGCATCGGTCCCGGCGCTGCAATGGAACGACCCCTCGCGATTGCGGTTATTGGAGGCCTCTCGACGGCGACCGCCTTTACGCTCGTGGTGATTCCCGTGCTGTATTCTGGAATCGCCGTCAAGCGGCGAGCCGTATGATTTCAGCGCTGGCGCTTTCGGTGACCATGTTTGCCGGCTTACCGCTTGCACAGGCGCAGTCGCGCGCGCTGCAGGGATCGCCGGACGTGCAAATCGCGCTCGCTAAAGTCGACGAAGCGCAAGCGCTCTACGATCAGGCACGCAGCTGCGTTCGGCCCATCGATCGTCGGTAATTACGTGGAAGGGCCGCAAGGTGCGCCGCAAGGAACGATCGCGCAGCGGCTTACCACGGTCGGTGCTTCCGTCACGCTCGGCGATCTGATCGCGCATTCGCCCGTCGTTGCGCAGGCTTACTCCGCGTTTCGCGCCGCTTCTTTCGATTACCAGAATGCGATACGGATGGAGCGCATCAACGTGATTCATCTTTATTTCGCCGCTCTCTCCGCCAATGCGGCCTCGAATGCACGCGAGCAGCAACTCTCGAGCGCGCAGGCACAATTGCGGGCGGCGCAACTGCGTTTCAACGCCGGGGATGCGCCGCATCTCGACGTCGTGCGCGCGGATGTTGCGCTCGCGCAAGCGCAGGCGTCGCTCGCGACGGCGCAGGCGGACCGCCGCAATGCCTATCAGGCGTTGGAAGCCGAAGCCGGATCGAACGATGCAGAACTGGCGCGTTTGACGCAGGCCGCGCCGAATGCGCTTGCAGTGCAGGTGCCGAATTCCGGAGCGGCGACCGTTGCAGCACTGGCCAATCGTCCGGAAATTGCGTCGGCGCGCGAGAACGTGCAAGCCGAAGAACGGGCCGTGCAAGTGGCTCGGCGTGGCGGGCTTCCGGTTCTGACGTTGACCGGCGGTATGACCAGCGGTTCGGATTCCGGCTATCCGGTCTCGGGGCCCTCCGCAACGGCGAATTTGAGTTTTCCGATCGGCGGAGCCGCTCACGCGCGCGTGACGGCAGAAGAAGCGCGGCTCGCGCAAGCGCGCGCTCAGCTCGGCAAGGAGACGCGCGACATCTCGCTCGAGGCCGCATCGGCGGCGCGCACCTACGCCGCGCAGCAGACGGCGCTTCAGGCAGCCGATCGCGCTTTGACGGAAGCAAGTGCCGAATTGCACGCAACGCAGATTGGTTATGCGAGCGGTGCCAGTTCGAGTTTGGACGTCGAGACGGCACGGACAACGTATACGCAGGCGTTACTCGGTCAAATTTCCGCGACCTATGCGATGGCGGAAGCCGGCGCGACGCTGCAGCTGTTGACCGGTCGATGAGAGGAGCGTTGTTGGGTAACCGACGTTGGTGGATTGCCGCTGCAATTGCAGCACTGGCAGTCGTTGTCATCGTTCTCGTTCGGCGGCATGGTGAGCCGGTCGATACCGCAGCAACGACGGCTCCGGACGTGAAACTCGCCACCGTTCGCACGGGTGAGTACGCCGTCATGTTGCGTGAAGCAGGGCATGTCGGCGAACCGGCGGGGACGGTCACGAAACCTGCATTTGCGGTGGCGGGAATTTTGCAGACGGTGTTCGTGCACGTCGGCGAGAGCGTTTCGCAAGGAGCACCGATCGCGGAGCTCGATACGCGAGCCCTCTCCTTGGATGCGCAGCAAGCGCAGGCAGAAGCCGCTGCCGCGCAGGCAAGCTATGCCGGCGGTGCAGTACCGGCGGCACAGCTCACCGGCGCGCAAGCCAATGCGCGCGCCGCGCAGGAGCGGGCGCAAGCGGACGAGGCGCAGGTCGCACGCGAACGGCGGCTCTACGCCGCCGGCGTCTCCGCGCTCAAAGACGTCCAAGCCGCACAGGCGCAGCTCGCGGCGGATCGCGCCGCGGCAAGCGTCGCAGCAGCCGATGCGCGCGCGGCAGCATCGCAGCCTCAAGTAGTCGGTGCGCAGGCTCAGGCGGCTCAAGCTCGTGCGGCGGCGGCACAGCATATGCTCGATCAAGGGACGCTGCGCGCGCCGGTTTCGGGAGTCGTCACGGCGGTTTACAAACGCCCCGGCGAATCCGTCGACCCGACCACGCCCGTGCTCGCCATCGGTCCGTCCCAGCAAAACGTAGCGACTCTGGACGTGCCCTCGGGCGACGCGCAGCAGATCGCCCAAGGGAATCCGGTCACACTGACGATTGACGGCATGTCCGAGCGCGGAGAAGGCGTCGTAACGGCGGTCGTGCCGTCGGTGGATCCGGCGACGCAGAACGCGACAGTCGTCGTGTCCGGCGTTCCGGCGGGGTCAGTCGCCGGAAGCGCCGCCCAGGCGCAGATCGTGGTGGCGCACGTTCGCGGCACGCTCATTCCGGAAAATGCGATCGTTCAAGATCCGCAGTCGGGCGAGAACGTCGTCTTTGTGCAGCAGCGGCAGTCCGACGGCAGCGTGAAGTTCGCGCAGCGCGCGATAACCGTTCTTCACGAAGACGGAACGACCGCGGACGTGTCGGGGCTCTCGCCGGGCCAGCGCGTCGCCGCGCAAGGCGCGTTCTCACTGCTCGCGCCTGCGGGCGGCGACTAATTCACAGATTCGACGGGCTATTTCCCGGTGTAGGTAAATCCCTGGACGAAGTCGGGGCCGGACGTCGAGCCCCACTCGACCCATAGGCGTCCGGTCTTGGGGTCAACGCCCACGTTATGCATTTCATCGTGCACGTGACGGTACGCAACCCGTACCGGATTGCCGGTTGCCGGGATGCGGTAGAGCGCGATGCCGCCATTCGCCGCGCAGGCGAGCTGCTGGCGCTGCTGGTCCAGCGAGCACTGATCGACGCGCGGCGGCAGCGACGTCGTTCCAATCCGCTTGCCGTCCAACGTATAAACGCTCAGTACGCCGGTTCCGCCCACGAGCAGCGTGCGGTACGCATCATCGAACTGCAGCGGATGGTTGTTTTTGATGTCCGGCGTCTTAATCGTTCGCACGACCTTCAGCGAATTCGGATCGATCACTGCGATCTCGCTCGCACGAGCGACGTTTTGATACAGCATGTGCGTCTGCGGATCGATCGCGAGAAACTCCGGCTTCACGCCGGGCAGCGCAATGGTCTTCACCCATTTAAACGTCGTCGTGTCGATGACGAAGATCTTCGTGCCGTCATCTTCGTCGCCATAAATGCGGTGATATTTCGCATCGTACGCAATTGCGTCGACCGGTCCGCTGACGCTGACCCGGCGGATCTCTTTCATGGTCACCGGATTCACTTCGGAGAGCGCCTTGTCGTCGCCGTCGCCCGTGTACACGTTTCCGGTTGCCTCGTTCACGGCGGAACCGGCCATCGGGCCGACCTTCACCTGACCGAGCACTTTGCCCGTATCCGCGTTGACGATCAGCAGCGCGTTGTTGCCGTCCCCGTGGGCCGCGTAGACGCGCCGGCGCAGCGCATCGACGCTAACATAGTCGAATCCGTGTCCGACCGTAGCCGTCACCGGCTGCGGCGGAACAAAAGGAAGAATTGGCATTCGATAAGTCCTTTCTACAGAAGTTCTAGGCTACGGCTTACCGCCGGTCGCTCTTGCGCGAAATCCTTTGGGCGGGATGTTCTCGCTGGGAATCGCTGCCGGCGTAATCCCGAGCGAGGCACAGTTCATCGTGGTCGGAATGCGATTGACGACGCCGGCGGGGATCTCCGCGGCGGCTGCCGGAATCGCAGGTTTCGCGCCGGCTAAACGTTCGGGGTCGAATGCGCCGAAGAGGTTCGTAATGGCCGGATTAGCGTCGCGCGGGCCTTCGGGCATAACCGGCCGCTCGTCCGGCAGCGTAGAGAGCGGCGGCGTACCGAACACTGCTTCGGCAAACTTCACCACGGAAGCCGTGTCGCCGGCGTCGTGCACGACGACCCCCGATTTTGCGTATGGCGAGATAATCAACATCGGAACGCGAGGACCGTCGCCGCACGCATGACCGTCGGAGCAGCGTTCGAAGTTGGGCGGCGGAACGTGATCGTAATAACCGCCCCCGTCGTCCCAAGCAATGACGATCGCGGAATCTTTCCAGTATTTGCTGCGGGCGATCGCGTTTACGAACGTCGCGACGAACGCTTCACCGACTTCGTGATCCGAATCGCTCACGCCGGGATGATCGTCGTCACCGTAGGTGTGCGACTGTACGACCGGGTCGTCGTCGACGGGTCTCCATCCGAATGAGTTACGATCGCTGCCTTTGATGTAAAAAATGCCGCGTGAGGGAAGCGTGCCGTTTTGCAATTGACTGAGCATCAGCTTGAGCGGATGCTCGTTGTTCCAAAACACCGCATTCTTGCGCAGATAACCAAAGTATTGCGGACCGTTGTGATGGGTCACGTAACCGGCGTCGGCGGGCACATCCGGACCATTGTAACCTTCCTGATACCAGCCCCAAGGAATGGGGGCCCGGCCGCTGCGCGAGGCCGCCGCCAGGTCTTGGCGTACACCCGCGGTGTCGGCACTTGCGGCCGCGTCCGATTTTCCGCCCAGCGTAAGCATCAGCGTTGCGTAACGCTGGTCGATCTGCAACGTCTTGTCGGCTTCGCCGCTTTCGTACGGCCCGAATGCCGGGTCGGCGTCTTGGTAAATCGGGTCGCCGACGCTCTTCGGATTCTTTGCGCGATCGGCGGGGAAACGCGCCGCTTGACTCTGTCCGTCCTGCGCGGCAATGATTTCAACGTTGTTCGGCGTGGACGGTCCCGCAAGCGCTTGAAAGAAATGATCGAACAACGTGAACGTCTTCGCGTATTTCCACAAGTAGGGCAGCGTGCCGCAGTCGTAGTGCGACATCGTCAGCAGACCGACCGCCTCGGCGCCGGACGAGTCGTATTCTTTCGCGGACGACTTTTCTTGCGCGGCCACAAACTGATCCATCGCACCGCCGTTCATCTTGGCCTCGACGACCTCACGGGCTTGCGACGGACCCGACGTATCGGGGTCCGTGATGCGGAACGGCGTCACCCACTGCTTTCCAATGGGATCGTACTGGCGAAACCCGTGCGCGCGGGCAAGCGCAGTCGTCAGATTCTCGGCTCCGGGATACGTGCCGAAGTAATTGTCGAACGTGTGGTTCTCCTGATAGATCACGAAGACGTGTTTGATGCGCGACCGCACGAGTGAGGCGTCGGGTGTTGAAGGCGCGGCAGCGTAGAGTTGGCCGGAGCAAGCGCATAGCAAAGACGAGCACAGAAGCGGCAGAAGTGTACGCAACGTCATCTCCTCAATGTGTCATCGGAACCTGAACGGCATATTAACTGAGCCGGCTGCGAACGCATGCCGATTTCGCAATTTAAATCGACGTTCTACGGGCCGGCGGGGCGGCCCGTACAGGTCCTTCAACTTCAAACTGGGCGAAGAGCGTCTAATGGCTAACCGGATTGCGTTGTTCTGTTGCACATCGACACCATACGCACCGTGCCCTGACGCGTTGGCGAGAGCTTGCCGAACGGCATAACGCGTGCTAACATTTCGACACACCGGCCTTGGTTAGGGGACGCTGATGTCGCGATTCCTTTTTGCTCTAGCGTGTGCTTTGGGATTGGCGCTGACGGCATGCGGCGGGAGCTCTAACGGCACCGTGAGCCCGGGAACGAAGCCTTCAGGCAACGGTTCGGGAGGCTCGACTGCGGCGTTTTTGAGCATCGCACCCACGAGCATTCCCTTTGTGCCTAGTCACCACGAACAGGCATCATTTACTGTATCGGGCGCAGTGCTGCCCGTTACCGTCAACGTTTCAAACCCCGATCTATTCGACCTCAGCGCTCCTAGTCAAAACGGGGCATCACTCACTTACACCGTTACGATTGTGGCAGGTTCGCAGGCTCCAGCTACCATTTCCCTCCGGGATTCGTCCGGAGCGAAGGGAACCGTGAGCGTCATCACGCCGGACTGTCCGATTCCTCCGCCGAATATTTTCGAAGCTTTTCCCCCAAATCAGTCAACCGGACAAAACCCAACCTCGATTTATTTCGCCGTTAATAACGCCTATTCGCAAGAATTTGCGCCAGGGCTTACGTTGCGAATGTTCGATGGAAACGGTAATGTTTCGTATGGGTCCACATTGATGCCCGCTGCTTCATTGCCGAAAGGCTCCGCAAGTCCGCCGCCGGGATATTCTATCTATTTCAGCGCCGCCGCGCCGGCGCTCACTCCTTCAACGACATACTACGCGCAGGTCATAAGCAAAGCTTACCCATGTCTGGATCCAATGGTTACCGCAACGTTCTCTACGTGACGTGAAGGCCGGGCTGTCGTTTAGCGAACTGAACCCCGACTCTCTTGAATCGGGGTGCTATTTGGCCACCTAACGGAGAACCGTTCTAGTCTTCGAAGCGTAAGCTCGCCGGTTTTGGCGGGATCTCCGTATAAGCCATCGGACGATCCCACCAATCATGAGCGCGCCGGCGGATCTGCTCCGGCGTGGGCTCGGGCGGCTTTTTCAACTGCAGCGCCAGATCGTACGCATCGGCGTACCGGTCGATCATACGTTCCACTGAGAACTCGTCCTCGACGCGCTTGCGGCATGCGGCGCGATCGAGACGCGCCAGTTCGGGAACGCGCGCCGCGGCATCCTCGACCGAATCGCAGACGAACCCCGTAACGCCGTCGACGACGACCTCCGGAACGGAGCCCATATTCGCGCCGATCACCGGTGTGCCGCAAGCCATTGCTTCAACCATCGTCAGGCCGAAGCGTTCGGGACGCGTCGTCATGTGCACGAGCGCGAGCGCATTGGTGAGCAGCTCGTCTCTTTCCCGGCGGCGCACTTCACCCAAGAATTGAATCTGCTCGCCGTCGATGTGCGGCTCGACTTGCGTGTGAAAGTACGCGTCGTCTTGGGGAATCGCTGCAATTTTCAGTTGTTTGCCCGAGCGTTTGGCGATTTCGATGGCCAAATGCGTGCCCTTCTCGGGGTGGAAGCGTCCAAGGAAGACGAGATACTCGCCTGCCTTTGAACTAAACGTGAACTCCTGCGGGTCGATCCCGTTATACGTCGTCGCCAAATACGACAGTCCCGGATCGCGATCGGCGTCGCTTATGGAGCAGTAGAAGCTGCGATTGGCGCAAGCATAGTACGCTGCGAGTATCTGCGGGCTTGAAAAACCGTGCACGGTCGTGAGCATCGGCGGCGATGCGCAAGCCATTGCGTACGTCATCGGCTTCCAGTCGAAGTTGTTGTGGATCAAGTCGAAGTCGCCGGCCCGCTCCATCAGACGCGCGATGTGCAGCGCCGAGAATACCTCAGCATTCAGCGCCGGATCTTCCGCAATGCCTACCGAGACGACGGATTCCAGACGTCCTTCGAACTGCGAATTGCCCGGCGCGAAGAGCGTGACGTCGGCGCCCCTGCGCCGCATGCCGTCGGCGATGTTGAAGGCGATTTGCTCCCACGGTCCATATCCGGGAGGCGGAACGGGCCACGTGATCGGAGCCAATACGGCGAGGCGAAGTCCCTGCAAACTCACGGCAGGGGCTTTACCCAATTCACCACCCTCAAACGAATTGCGACGTCAAAAGCTGCAGCTTACGCTCCGACTCAGAACCGGGTTCCGCGGTATACACGATGAGCCGCATATCCGGAAAGTCCGGCACGAAGAGCGTCGTGTGATCCAGGATCATCTCGCCGACTTGAGGATGAAAGAACTGCTTCATCCCCTGCGTGGCATCGCAAACGTCGTGCTGCGCCCACCAGCGCCGAAAGTGTTCGCTTTGCGCCTGCAGCTCGGAGATCAGCACGCGAAACTTGGCGTCGTCCGGATAACGCGCCGCCACCGAGCGCACTTGAGCGACGATGTTCGGACCGATGGCCTCCCATTGCGGATGACGTTGCCGCGACTTCGCGTTCATGAAGAACGACCAAAGCATGTTGCGCGGAACTTCTTCGTCCTGCGGCATGTAGCAAAGCGTCGCGCGCCAAGAGCGGTTGAAAGCGAGCAGATCCCAGCGGCGTCCGCGAATGTACGCCGGCGCAGGATTGAGCGCGTCCAGCGTGCGTCGCAGCACCTCGCTCACGATCTCGTCGGGGGCGTCCTGGGTCTCCGGAATTTGGTGACCTGCCAGCGTGAACAAATGTCGCCGTTCGGTTTGCGTGAGGCGCAGCGCTCGCGCAATCGCCTCCAGCACGTCGCTCGAAACGTTGATCGGCAAACCTTGTTCGAGACGCGTGTACCACGTCGATCCCATGTTGGCGAGAAGGGCGACTTCCTCGCGGCGCAACCCCGGCGTGCGTCGGCGCGGTCCTTCTAGTAGACCTACGTCCGAGGGCGCGAGACGCGCTCGCCGCGTGCGGAGAAAGTCGCTTAGCTCCTCACGCCGGTCCGCGTCCCCCATCGGGACGTTCAGTCCTAGATTCGTGTTTTCTGCCAATTCGATGCCTCCCCGAAGAGCGCGGCCAGGTAGGGGACCACTCGCAGTACTAGGATAAAAGCGGTCTCGTCGTAGTATCCTGTAGCGGCTATCATAGCACCTAGGGCGCAGATCGTCTACGCGTCCAGGAGATTCCCACTCGATGCAAACCGCAGTGCGCACGCCGTTGCGCGCCGAGTTTCCCATTGCTAAAAGGCCGCCGCATCTGCACGCCGTCGTCCCGGCCTCGCTGGTGGAGTACGGCGCGCGGCGCATCATCGTCGTCGCCGGCGTCATGCTGGCGGCGCTGCTGCAGACCATCGACACGACGATCGTCAACGTCGCGCTGCCCACGATCCAAGGCAATCTCGGCGCTTCAGTCGACGAGGGGGCTTGGGTGGTTACCGCCTACGTCATCGCCAACGTCGTGGTCATTCCGCTGGCGCCTTGGCTGCAGCGGCGGTTCGGGCGCAAGAACTACTTCATCGTCTCCATTATCGGATTCACCGCGGCCTCTATGCTCTGCGGTCTGGCGACCAGCTTGCCGAGCCTCATTCTGTTCCGAATCGTCCAGGGCGCGTTCGGCGGCGGACTGCTCTCGACGGCGCAACTGATTCTGCGCGACACGTTTCCGGCCGAGCAGCTGGGCACGAGCCAGTCGATCTTTGCTTTCGCGACGATCATCGGTCCGTCGGTCGGACCGACACTCGGCGGGATCATCACCGACAACGCGTCGTGGCCCTGGGTCTTCGACATCAATCTGGTTCCCGGCGCCGCCGCCGTGGTGATCCTGTGGTTCTTTCTGCGGGATCACACCAAACCGCAGCGCGAGAACGTGGATGCAGTCGGAATCGGGCTGCTCATAGTGACCGTAGCATCGCTGCAGTTCGTGCTCGATCAGGGCCAGCAGTACGACTGGTTTTCCGATTCGCGAATCGTTTTCTGTTCCTTTACGGCGATTGCCGGCGCCATAGCCTTCGTTTGGTGGGAGCTCACCGTCTCCTCGCCAGTCGTCGATCTGCGCGTGCTGCGTCATCGCCCCGTCGTCGTGGCTTCGCTCGTCGCCGTCGCGAATGCCGTCAGTGTCTTCGGCGTCGGCTTGCTGCTGCCGCAGTGCACGATCGATCTGCTCGGGTTCACGTCGACGCAGGCCGGTATGCTCATCGGTGCGCGCGCCCTGCCGATAGCACTGCTTACGATTCCGATTGGACGAATCGCCAACGCGAAAGGCATCGATTTGCGCGTAATGATCGGCGGCGGACTCTTCATTGCGGGACTCGGCGCGCTTTGGGTTTCTCAAACGCTCACGATGCAGACCGACTTCGACTCGCTGGTGTTGCCGCTGATGTTCTGCGGGTTCGGCATCGCATTTATCTACTCGCCGCTTCTGGTTGCAACGCTCCGATCCGTGCCTCCCACTGAGGGTCCCAAAGTGGCTGCGTTTCTGATTCTTGCGCTCCAACTGGGCGGTTCGGCGTCGATCGCGTCGCTCGTCGCCCTTGCGGATCGCCGCACCCAGCTGCATCAGAGCCAATTGGCGGCGCAAGCGACGCTGAGCCGGCCGCAGATTGCAGCGTTCCTTTCCTCGCATCCGGTCGCCGATCTCTATCACCTGATCGCTTCGCAATCTGCCGTCATGGCCTACGCCGACGTGCTGTTTGCCGCAGGCTGCATTGCGGTCGTTTTTTCACCCTTCGTCTCTTTGCTTACTCAGAAAGGATCTGCACGATGATTCCATCCGAAGCCATTCCGTCGTGCCGCGAGTCTGCTCGTTGCGCTGCTGGAGTTCGCCGACGGCGATCCGGCGCCGCGCCGCCACGCCGCTCACGTCTACCGCGCTTATCTGCATGCGCTGCGCGCCGAATCATCCACTGCGCGGGAGCGTCGCTGGAAGCGCTTCGTCAACGCGCTGGCCGCGCACATCGGCTATGCGGGCGACTCAAACGCGAACGCTTCCATCCTTCACGAAATGGTTGCCGAGAACGCGGATCTTCTGGAAACTTCTACACTGTGGCGTTTTCGTATGCCAGCACGACTTGACGCGCATGCTCTATCGCGTCTTGCCGGAGCTGCGGCGGGTCGATGACCCGCACGCACGCGCCCCACGAAGCAACGCTTGAGAGCGCCATCCGGTACTCCGGAAATCTGACGCAGAGCGTCTTTCCATGCGGTTCTTCCCGCAGGACGTCGACGTCGCTGTAGGCGGTCATCGTAACCATTTCGACCCATTCGGTTGGAACGAATACGATGGCTTCGCAGGCGTTCACCGTACGCTCGACCGCGCTCATCGAGGAACGCCAGTGCTGCTCCAAATCAAAGTCCGCCGGACGCTGGAACACCGTGATCAGCATTTCCACCTCGACGATGCGATCGACGCGGAACGAACGCATGTCGCCGCCCGGCTCACGCGCGATTAAATACCAGATCCCGGCTTTGGAGACGAGGCCGAACGGATCCGCGATACGGTTCGTCGAGTTTCCCGCGCGGTCGCGGTAGGCGATCCGCAACTGGCGGTCGTCCCAGACGGCGCGCCGCAATTCTGCAAGAACGGGCGCGGGCTGCGCGGTGCGATACCACTTATTGTGATCGAGAAAGATGCGCTGACGGGCTTGCTCGGCGGCGCGGCGCTGCAGCTCGGGTAATGCGCCGGAGAGCTTGACCAGGGCGTCGCGATGTCCGGTGACGCCCAGTTCGGAGAGAGGATCGGCGGCTGCGAGAAAGAGCGCGTGCAATTCGTCGGTGTTGAAACGCGTGATCGCTTGGCGATACCCCTCGGCCAATGCGATTCCGCCGTTGCTTCCGCGTTCCGCATACACCGGAACGCCCGCAGCACCCAAGCTGTCGGCGTCGCGATAAACCGTGCGCTTCGATACTTCCAATGCGCCCGCAAGCTCGCGCGCGCTGCGCGGACTACGCGCCTGCAGCATCAGCAGCATCGATAGGAGTCTGTCGGATTTCATTTTGAAAGGCGCTCCGGCCTAGCCTCCGCGCCCCCCACGCTAAAGCGCGGGGCCCCCATCACCGTGGCGCGCGCACGATTCGTTCTTACGGAAGCCTCCCCGTGGGCGCGCCGAACAAAGATTTGTGCAACTCGCTCCGGCCTAGCCTCCGCGCCCCCCACGCTAAAGCGCGGGGCCCCCATTTCCGTGGCGCGCGCACGATCCGTTCTTACGCGAGCCTCCCCGTGGGCGCGCCGAACAAAGATTTGTGCAACTCGCTCCGGCCTAGCCTCCGCGCCCCCCCCGCTAAAGCGCGGGGCCCCCATTTCCGTGGCGCGCGCACGATCCGCGATCATCCCGCGGCGCGCTCCATGGCTTGAAAAGCTTTGCTGGTCAGCTCGTGATCCAAAACGCCCGCGATGAAGCGCGAGGCTGCGCGAACTTTCGTCAAATCGACGCCGGTCCGGATCTGCATGCCGTGCAGCATGTACAGCAGGTCTTCGGTGCCGAGATTTCCGGTGGCTCCGGGCGCGTAGGGGCAACCGCCCAGACCACCGCTGCTGGAGTCGAAGATTTCGATGCCGTGCTGAAGGGCGGCGTACACGTTTGCAAGCGCCGTCCCACGCGTGTCGTGAAAGTGCATGGCGAGCTTCGAGATCGGAATCTCTTGCCGCAGAAGCGGAACGAGCTCGTCAACCTGCGAGGGAACGCCCACACCGATGGTGTCCCCGATCGAAATTTCGTCGCAGCCGAGGTCTAAGAGCCGCCGCGCGACCTGCGCAACCATCACGGGCTCGATTCGATCTCCGAAGGGCGAACCGAAAGCCGTGGACACGTAACCGCGCACCCACATGTCGTTTTCCTTCGCGTTGCGCACGACGTCGCGAAACGTTTCGATCGACTGGTCGATCGTCATGTTGATATTGCGGCGGGTGAACTCTTCGGATGCCGCCGTAAATACGCCGATAGCGTCTGCACCGGCGGCTTTCGCGCGCTCTAATCCTTTGACGTTCGGTGCGAGTACGGGATAGCGCACGCCGGAGCGCCGGTCGATCTTCGAAAAGACTTCCGCCGCGTCCGCGAGCTGCGGAATCGCCTTTGGGCTCACGAACGACGTCGTCTCGATCAGCGGCAGTCCGGATTCGGACAGCATGTCGATGTAGCGCACTTTATCGGCGGTCGAAACGACGGTGTGCTCGTTCTGAAGTCCGTCGCGCGGGCCCATCTCGCAAACCCGGACGGCTGTTGGCAGACTCATTGCCGGACGGGTTCGACGGCGGGCTGGGGCTGTGCTCCCAAGAAACGCGTCACAGCGCGCAGCGTCACCGGCCAAACCCGGTCGTTCGCCAAAAATCCTTTGCTGAGCATGATGAAACGGTCGAAGTGACCGATGATGTTCATGTGGTTGGCGTGCGGCCCCGAGATGTAGTGGGCCGGTATCCGGCTGCCCAGCGAGGCGGAGTCGGCCCACACGAGGCCGTCGTTGTCGCCGCCGCGCGAAGGAATCATTCCGGCGATCGACAGGAGGCGCACGCTCTTGGGGCCGACCCAGGGCTCGCGGTCGAGCACCCAGTCGCGCCACCCGCGTGGCGTCAGTTCCCAATGGCCGCCGGTTCCGTTCAGCCACCGCATGAACGGTGAATAGAGATCCATGTCGCCAAAGGCTTTGTCCGGAATGCGCAGCATCGCATAAATTTGCGGAAGGGCGTAGGTTTGCACGCCCCAATTCGGGGTCGCGATCATGATGGAGTGACTGACGTCATGCGCCCGGTGTTCGTAACGCCGCAGAAATCCGCGCACGACTAGTCCCCCGAGCGAGTATCCGAGCAGCACGATGGGAAATTGGCGTCCCTCACCTTTGAGCCGGTCGATGAACGCGCAGAACCGGTCGATACGCTCGCTCAGCGTGTCGTTGAACTCGCCGAACGTGAGCGAATTGATTCCGTAGTGATCGAGGCCGGGAACTTGCGCGGTGCCGCGGCGGAGCAAATCGAAATGCTCGGGCGGCTCGTTGTAGCCCGGAACCATAATAATGGTCAGGCTCATTGCAAGTCGATGAGCGGCGCATCGGCGCCCACGATATCCCCCACCTTGACGTGCAGCGCGCCTACCTTACCATCGGAGGACGCCTCGATGCGGTGCTCCATCTTCATGGCCTCCAGAACGATCAGCAGATCGCGCGTCTGGACCGCCGCGCCCGGCTCGACGGCGATTTTCACGATCTTTCCCGGCATCGGCGAGGCGATTCGGCCCGGACCCGCGCCGGAAGCGTGCGAGCTGTTCGCATCGACCGACGGCGGCGGCGCAAACCGCAGATGCCACGTTCGTCCATCTCGATCGACCGTTACGCCGCCCGCCGCGACCCGAGCTGTCGAGTTTGGCGCATCGATGCGCACTTCGCCGGTAAAGTCGCCCTCGAGACGCCACACTGCCGGATCGGATGTGGCCGTTGCCTCCGATGCGATGCGCTTTCCGGCCGACTCGAGCGCGATCGGAACGCCCACTCCGCCGATGCGCCAAGGCGCGCGGCGTTCGCGCAGCAGCGCGGCAGCGGCCTCTGCGAAAATTTCTTTGGGAACCTGCGCGGGTTTTGAAAAGATCGTCTCGTCCAGATGTTCGTTAAGGAAGCTCGTCGGCGTGTCACCCGCGCGGTAGTGCGGTTCGCGCGCGATCCACAGCAAGAGCGGAACGTTGGAACGGATGCCGTCTATCGCAAAATCAGCTAGTGCCGTCTCCAATCGGGCGATTGCGGCTATGCGATCCTCGCCCCAAACAATCAATTTTGCGAGCATCGGGTCGTAGTAGACCGACACTTCACTGCCGGTCTCGACGCCTGCGTCGACCCGAATGCCCGGACCTTCGGGCGGCTTCCACACCTCGATCGTTCCGGTCGAGGGAAGCATATGGTTCGCGGGATCTTCCGCATAGATGCGCGTTTCGATCGACCATCCGCGGGGCCGCGCTTCGCGTTGCTCGAGCGTCAAACGTTCGCCCTGCGCGATGCGCAGCTGCCAGTGTACCAAATCCACTCCGTACGCCAGTTCCGTAACGGGGTGCTCCACTTGCAGACGCGTGTTCATCTCGAGAAAATAGAACGTGCCGTCTTCGTCGAGCATGAACTCGCACGTGCCGGCGTTCACGTAGTCGACCGATTTTGCGGCGCGCACGGCAGCGGCGCCCATCTCGTCGCGCAGCTCCGGCGTGAGTGCGACCGAAGGCGCCTCTTCGACGATTTTCTGATGCCGGCGCTGAATCGAGCACTCGCGCTCACCCAAGTGAAGGACGTTGCCGTGCGCGTCCGCGAGAATCTGGAATTCGATGTGCCGCGGACGGCGCAAGTAGCGTTCCAAGAGCACAGCGTCGCTGCCGAAGGCCGCGAGCGCTTCCCGTTTGGCTGCTTCGAGCGCTTCGTCGAACTGACCGATCGCCTCGACGACACGCATACCCCGGCCGCCGCCTCCGGCGCTCGCTTTGATGAGCAGCGGAAAGCCGACGTCGTGCGCCTCTTTGCGAAGACGCGCGGGCGATTGATCGTCACCGTCATATCCGGGCACCACCGGCACGTCGAACCGGCGCACGCGGCGCTTCGCTTCGATTTTGCTGCCCATCGCCTCCATCGACTCCGGCGAAGGTCCCACGAAGGTCAATCCGGCATCGCGAACGGCGCTCGCGAATTGCGCGCGCTCCGAAAGGAACCCGTAGCCCGGATGCACCGCGTCGGCGCCGAGCGACTTGGCGGCCGCAACGACGGCCTCGACGTTCAAGTACGACTCCGCAGCTTGAGGCGGTCCGACGCACGCGGCCGCTTCCATGAATTTCAGGTGGTAAGAACGCGCGTCCGCCTGTGAGTAGATGCCGACCGGCGTAATACCCATCTCTCGTGCGCCGCGCGCGACTCGCACCGCGATTTCGCCCCGGTTGGCGATCAGCAGCCGGCGAATCATGCGATCCAGTTCGCGCTGCGGCGTTCCAAGAAAGCGCGCAGACCTTCTTGACCTTCGGCGGAAGTTCGCTGCCGCGCTATCGCTTCTGCGGTAACCTCCAGCGATTCGTCATACGGTGTTTGGCGAACGCCGTGGATCAACGCTTTGGCGGCAGCGGCAGCAGACGGCCCTGCCGTTAGAACCTCGCGGACGATCCGCTCCAGACAGACGTCCAGGGTATCGCCGACCACGACTTCGTGCACCAGTCCGATGGCTTGCGCGCGTTTGGCTTCGAAGCGCTCCCCCGTCAAAAACAATGCTCGCGCATTGGAAACGCCGATCTTCGCGAGCACGAACGGTGAAATGACCGCCGGAATGATCCCGAGCTTGACCTCAGTAAAACCGAAGATCGCATCGGAGCTCGCTATTGCAATATCGCATACCGCCGCGAGTCCGGCTCCCCCACCCAGCGCAGCGCCGTGAATGCGCCCGATAACCGGCTTCGGGCAACGATCGATCGTGCGGAACATGCGCGACATCGCTTCGGCGTCGGCGACGTTCCGATCGAAGTCCAGCTCCAGCGAATCTTTCATCCACGAGATGTCCGCGCCGCCGCAGAAAACTTTGCCCTCGCCCGATAGGACGATGGCGCGAACTTGCTCCTCCTCGCCCAGCCGGCGGAAGACTTGAGTCAATGCGGCGATGAGCTCGGCGTTGAAGGCGTTGCGAACCTCGGGGCGGCTGAGCCGCACGCGGGCGACGGAGCCTTCCATCTCGCATTGTAGTGAGGTAGCATTGGTCATGGCCCGGCGACGTTCGCGCCGGGGCCGGGCCTTTCATCCGGGACATCCCGGCGAGCGTATTACCTTAGTATGGAAGAGCGTAAGATCGTCTACCGCCATTCGAGCGCCACGCGGATCACGCACTGGGTGTTTTTCATTGCGTTTCTTGCGCTGGTCAGCAGCGGGCTGCAGATCTTCAACGCCGCGCCGTATCTGGATGCTTCCGACAAGACCAATCCATCGCACCGAGTGCTGCAGATAGGATCGCCTTCGGACGGCGTCGGGACCACCACCATTTTCGGACACACGTTCACCACGACGCGATGGCTGGGTTGGACCGACGACGGAATGGGCGGGCAAGGCCCGCGGGCGTTTCCGGGGTGGATCACGATTCCGTCATACCAGGATCTTGCCGACGGGCGCCGGTGGCATCTCTTCTTTGCGTGGTTCATGATTCTGTGCGGCGTTGCGTACGTCGTTGCGGGACTAGCGCGACGCGATCTGCGCCAGTTGATCCTGCGTCCTGCCGACGTTCCAAAGATTTTGCCGATGCAGCTCTATTATCTACGCTTGCGCAAGGAAGCGCCCCAGCACGGCAAATACAATCCGCTGCAGAAGACGGCATATACGCTGGTGCTTTTTGTTTTCGCGCCGCTGATCGTACTGAGCGGCCTTGCGTTGTCGCCCGGCTTCGACGCCTGGATGCCTTGGCTGGTGCATCTGCTGGGCGGACGGCAATTTGCGCGGACGTGGCATTTTGCGGCGATGATCGCGCTCATCGGGTTCTTCGTCACGCACGTCCTTTTGGTCGCGACCACCGGCGCATGGAATCACGTGCGCTCGATGGTCACGGGGCGCTATCGTCTGAGCTCGCACGACGGAGTCGGCATATGAAGCGGCGGCTCTTTTTGGCGAGCAGCCTTTCGGCCGCGCTCGCTTCTTGTTCGCAGATCGGCACCAAATTGAATGACAACGGCGGTTTTCATCGCGCGCTCGAGAGTGCCGAATGGGTCAATCAGCGGCTCATCGGCACGCGCGGCCGCGCGCGCGAATACGGGCCGGCGGACATCTCCAAGGATTTTCCGATAAACTCACTTCCCACGCCGAAAGATTCTCAATACTCGGATTTGGCTCGCGACGGATTCCATTCGTTCCGTTTAGTCGTGGATGGTGCCGTAGAGCATCCGCTTTCGCTGCCGCTTGCGCAGCTTCAGCACATGATGGACGTTTCGGAGATCACGCGTCACGACTGCGTCGAAGGCTGGAGCGTCGTCGCGCAGTGGCAAGGGGTGCGACTGGCAGACCTGATCGCGCTCGCTCGGCCGCGCCCGAACGCGCGTTTTGCGGTCTTCCACACCTTCGACGTCGATCAGCAAGGCGCGCCGTACTATGAAAGCCTCAGTTTAACGCAGGCCGCGCATCCGCAGACGCTCCTGTCGCTGCGCCAAAACGGCAAGCCGATCGAGGTCGATCGCGGCGCGCCGGTCCGTTTGACGGTACCGACGCAGCTAGGCTACAAGAGCGCGAAATGGGTCAGGCGTATCGAGATCGCCGATTCGATGCACGCTCTGTACGGCGGCAAGGGCGGCTATTGGGAAGATCAGGGCTACGAGTGGTACGCGGGGATTTGACGTGCAGTCTCAGCTGCCGCTACAGCCTACGACCGTAACGATCTCGGCTTGCTCAATGCAATCCATACGCCCGCGATAACCAGTGCCGCGCCGAAGGTTTCACGCAAACCGAACGCTTCGCCGCCCGCAAAGACTCCCACGAGGACCGCGATCACCGGAATGATCAATGCGCTTAGGCCGACGATCCACGCGGCGATGCGATGCAGCAGCCACAAATTTGCGAAGAACGCCACGCCGCTTCCGAGCACGGCCAAGTAAAGAATGGCGCCGGCGGACGCCACCGAAGCGGCGCGTGCCGGATTTGGGTGTTCGATGAGAATGCCGGCGATCGCCACCGCAGTTCCCGCAAGCAGCATGGCCGGCGGAAGCGTTACCAGCGGGTCGTGATGGGAATGCCGTTTGGCGTAGACGTTTGCGAAGGCCGAAGAACAAGCCGCCGCCACGGCTGCCAGCGCGTACCAGATGGATCCCTGCAGTGAGGCGGAGAGCGAGATTGCAAAGACGCCGGTAAAGGCGAGCAATCCGCCTATCCAAATCCTCGGCGTAGTACGTTCGCCAATCAGATAATGACCGAACGCGAACATGAAGAAGGGCAACACGCCGAAGAGCACGGCCGTCAAACCGGACCCGACATGAGTCTCGGCGACATACGTGAGTATGTAATTCAACCCGAAAAGAAAGCAGCCCAGAATCGCGACCAGCTTCCACGGTACGTCTTTCGGCGCGCGAAGCTTTCCGCTCATTGCGGCCGCAGCGTACATAAGGAGTCCGGCGATCACGAAACGCACTCCCGCGCCGGAGATTGGCGGAACGTAACGCAGGCTGATCTTGATGCCCAGCCAGGTAGTGCCCCAAATGCCGCACATAAGCGCATAGGCTCCAACGATCCCGGCTCGGGCCTTCAGGGAGTCGCGCATCGGATTCCTTATTAGCCTTGACAGTCCCGCCGGGCCTGTGCTTTGATCGCCGGTACATGCACGGCGTACTTTCGCAGTCGTATTCGTATGCCTATTACCGGCCGCTTCGCGGAGCCGGTTGAGCGCTCATTGCAGTAACGGCTTACGTTTTTGCAAGAAGCCTCGCCGGTTCCGGCGGGGTTTTTTCGTTTTGAAGAGGGACTCGATGAATCAACTCAAGGTGCGAGGCATTCGCGGTGCGGTCACCGTGGAGGAAAACGTGCCCGAACAGATCGGCGCCGCCACGAAGCGGCTGCTCTCGGAAATGATCGGCCGCAACGCGATTGAGACCGCCGACATTGCCTCGGTGCTGTTCAGTCTGACTCCGGATCTGCAGTCCGCCTTTCCGGCGCTCGCGGCGCGCGAAATGGGTTGGGTTCACGTGCCGATGCTGCACTTCAGCGAGATCGCGGTACCGGGAGCTATGGCGCGCGTGGTGCGCGTATTGATGCACGTGAACACCGTGCGCGGACAACAGGAGATCGAACACGTCTACCTTGACGGAGCGGCGGCCTTGCGCCCCGATCTCTCGCGGCCGGTTGGTTCGTGAGCGTGACGGGCACCATTGGGATCCTCGGCACCGGGCTGATCGGCGGATCGATAGGGCTGCGCGCGCGTGAAATCGGCATGCGCGTTCTGGGCTGCGATGCCGACGCGGAGGCGGCGCGTGAAGCGCGGCAGCGCGAAATCGTAGATCAGCTTGCGGACAGGAGCGAGATCTACGGGTCGTGCGATACAGTCGTGCTCGCCATGCCTGCTGCTGCGGCGGTACGCGAGTTGCAATCACTAGATCGCACTCAGGTTTCGCGCGTTTCGTTGATTATCGACGTCGCCTCGGTGAAAACGCCGGTTGTCGAAGCTGCGCGCGGAATCGCGTCCTTCGTTGCGACGCACCCGATGGCGGGAAATGCCGGAAGCGGCCCTCATGCCGCCGACGCTGCAATCTTTGACGGCGCGACGTGGGCATACGTTGCGCAGCAAGACGAAAAAGTGACGCAGCGGGCGGTGGAGTTCATTGCCTCGATGGGAGCGCACCCGGTGCCGGTTGACGCGCAGCAGCACGACGCAATCGTTGCCTTCACCTCTCACATGCCGCAGGTCTTCGCATGGCTCTTTGCCGAGCGGTTCACGCAACTGGACTCCGAAATTGCCGAGGCGCTGTGCGGTCCCGTCGCGCGTGAATTGCTGCGCATAGGCCGCACGCGCCCGGCGTTCTGGAACGACGTGCTCGAGCTCAACGCGGAAAACTTGAGCCGCGAGCTGCGCCGGGCGGCTGGAGCACTCGACGAAGCAGCGGCAGATTACATTCTGAAAACGCCGTAACGCGTATGTTCGATGGGTGCGTGCGCCGCTGCGTCCAGTCCCATCGCGATAACTTTGCGCGTGTCGAGGGGATCGATGATACCGTCGTCCCACAAGCGCGCGGTCGAGTAATACGGGCTTCCCTCGTGCTCGTACTTCTCGAGAATCGGACGTTCGAACTCGGCTTTTTGCTCCGCCGTCATCTCGCCTTTGACCGTTGAGAGCACGCCGGCGGCTTGCGGTCCGCCCATGACCGAGATGCGCGCGTTCGGCCACATCCACAATTGTCGCGGCGAATACGCGCGCCCGCACATGCCGTAATTCCCCGCGCCGAAGCTTCCGCCGATCACGACCGTGAATTTCGGGACCTCAGCGCAGGCCACGGCGGTGACGAGTTTGGCGCCGTCTTTGGCGATGCCGCCGTTCTCGTACTGCTTGCCGACCATAAAGCCGGTGATGTTCTGCAGAAAGAGCAACGGCGTGCCGCGCTGGGTGCAAAGCTCGATGAAGTGCGCTCCCTTGAGCGCGCTCTCGCTGAACAGAATCCCATTGTTCGCGATGACGCCGACGGGGTGTCCTTCGATGCGCGCAAAACCGGTCACGAGCGTCGTGCCGTAGCGCGCTTTGAATTCATGAAACTCCGATGCGTCGACCAGACGCGCGATGACCTCGCGCACGTCGTACCCGATTCTGCTGTCGGCCGGGATGATGCCGTAAATGTCGCGCGGATCGTATTTCGGCGCTCGCGCCTCGCAGGAATCCCATTGCCGCGGAAGCTCGCGATGCAGGTTCGCAACAATGGATCGCACCAGGGCCAGCGCATGCTCGTCGTCTTCCGCGAAATGATCGGCAACCCCGGATATCCGCGTGTGCACGTCGGCGCCGCCCAGTTCTTCGGCGGTGACTTCCTCGCCGGTCGCGGCCTTGACCAGCGGCGGACCGCCTAGGAAGATCGTTCCGTTACCCTTAACGATGATCGCCTCGTCGGACATGGCCGGAACGTACGCTCCTCCCGCCGTGCACGAACCCATAACGGCAGCGATCTGCGGGATTTTTTTACCCGACATGCGCGCCTGGTTGTAAAATATCCGTCCGAAGTGATCGCGATCGGGAAACACCTCAGCCTGCAGCGGCAAAAACGCACCGCCCGAATCCACCAAATAGATGCACGGCAAATGGTTTTGCTCCGCAATCTCTTGCGCGCGAAGGTGTTTCTTTACCGTCATCGGGTAGTATGTGCCGCCTTTGACCGTTGCATCGTTTGCAACGATGATGCAGTGCTGGCCTTCGATTGCGCCGATCCCGGTAATCATGCCGGCGGCGGGCGCATCGTCACGGTACATCCCGTTGGCTGCAAGGGCGGAGAGCTCCAGGAAATCCGAAGCGGGATCCACGAGCCGATCGATGCGTTCGCGCGCGGTGAGCTTGCCTCGCTTGCGGTGCTTGGCAACCGCGTCGGGTCCGCCCCCGTTGCGGACTGACGCCAAACGTTCGCGCAGGTCCGCGACGAGGCGGTTCATGCGCTCGAAGTTTCGATCGAAATCGCCGTCTTGCGGGTTCAGGCGTGTCGGTAGAACGGAAATCACGCTGGCCGCGTTCTTTTTCAGACGGCTTTAACCCCGTTTGGGCGGAGGTTCGATAGACTAACGATATGGCGACCGCGCAGATTCCTCACACCGACGTTGCCGGCATGACTCGTCCCGCCGGCCGGCTCGATTTGGCCGCCGCGCTGGAACCGTACAACGGCCCATGGAACCGCCGGTTGGCCGCACATCTTCTGCGGCGGGCGGGCTTCGGTGGAACCAACGGACGAGATCGGCAGTCTTGCGGCAAAGCCCGTGCACGTCGCCGTCGATTCGGTGCTGGGCTTGCCCTCGGCCGAGGGCATCGACGCACCGCCCGACCTGTATAGTTTGGCTGCTGCGATCGCACAGTATTTTCCGAACGGGCGTCCTCAGGACGTCGACGACATGACGCGCCGGAAAATCAACCAGCAGATTCGGCTGAACGAGCGCGACTCGATTGCCTCGCTGCAAAACTGGTGGCTGAACCGCATGCTGACCACGCCGGCGCCGCTGCAGGAGAAGATGACCTTTTATTTTCACGGTCACTTCACGACGGCGGCAATCCAAAAGGGCGTCGATCCGCTGATGGTCTTCAACCAGAATCAACTCTTCCGGCAGTACGCGCTTGGAAATCTGCGCGAGCTCACCTGGGCCGTCTCGACCGACCCCGCGATGCTGATATACTTGGACAACGCAACCAACGTCGCGAAGCATCCGAACGAGAATTATGCTCGCGAACTGATGGAGCTTTTCACGCTGGGCGTCGATCACTACACGGAACAGGACGTTCGGGAAGCAGCGCGCGCCTGGAGCGGCTGGATCGTGAACCGTAAGACCGGACAGGCGCGTTTCGCGCCTCGCCGGCATGACGACGGTACGAAGACGTTCTTAGGGCAAACCGGCAATTGGAGCGGCCAAGACATCGTCGACATCATCTATCGCCAGCCGGCGTGCGCCGAGTTCTGGGCGAACAGTCTTCTGAACTTCTTCGTGTACAACAATCCCGAACCGGAACTGGTCACCGCGGTTTCGGGCTTGATTCGTTCGCACGACTACGAGCTGCATCCGGTCATGTCGACGCTTCTGCGCAGCAATCTGTTCTTCTCGCCGCGCGCGTATCGTGCATTGGTGAAGAGTCCCGTCGAGTTTCTCGTCGGTACGTATAAAGCGTTCGGCGTTCCTCAGATCGGCGATCAGGGTCAGCGCGCGTTGAATCAGATGGGCCAGGTGCTCTTTAATCCTCCGAACGTCGCGGGCTGGCCGGGCGGCGCCAATTGGCTGACGAGTCAAACGCTGATAGCGCGTCAAAATTTCGTCGCCGGTCTCGTCAACTCGCCCGCAATGAGCGACGCAGGTTGGATAGCCCAGGTTCCGATGAACGCTGCGGCCGCCGCATCGACGATCGTGCAGAACGTTCTGATCGGCGATGCTTCACGGCAAGATCTCCTGCAGCTGACCGACTATCTGAACGGCGCAAACACCTCCGCACTGGGAGTGCTCTCGGCGGAAAACTACCAAGAACGCGTGCGCGGCGCGGCCTACCTGACGACGGCGATGCCGGCGTATCAACTGGGGTAAAAGTTCATGAAACGATCGGGATTTCTCGCCGGTGCTCTGAGCGGACTGGCCGTCGTGGCAAACACTCATCACGTCTTTGCGCGAGCGCTCGCCGATTCGCCGCTCCCGGGTCTGCCGGGCAGTGAAGACCGGTGCCTCGTGCTGATAAATCTGCAGGGCGGGAACGACGGTTTGAACTGCATCGTGCCCTACGGTGATCCGCAATACTACACCGTACGCCCGACCATCGGCGTTCCGCAGAGCGCCGTACTGTCCATCGACAAACAGATCGGCTTTAATCCGGCGATGCAGTCGTTGAAGGCAATGTACGACAAAGGAATGGTCGCCGTCGTTCAGGGTGTCGGATACCCGAATCCCGATCATTCGCACTTCCGTTCCACGGAGATTTGGCAGACCGCGGCTCCCGATCGTTACGAACATACGGGCTGGTTGGGCCGGTATTTGGACGACGCCGGGTTGCCCAAAGACAATCTTTTCAACGGCATCGCGATCTCGCAGGTTCTGCCCGAGGTTCTGGTGGCCAATCATACGGACGTGCCTGCAATCGCGCAGGTGCACGGGTACGGTCTGGTGAGCGACCGCAACAGCGCCGCCCGCAGTGTCTATTCAAATCTGCTCGCAGACAGCCGCTTGCCTTTTACGTCGCCGTACTTGGCTCACGTGGCGGAGATCGAAGATCATGCCCAACGCGGATCGGAAGAACTTCCCAAACTCATTGCCGGCTACAAACCCGCCGGAGCGTATCCGGCAACGCCGCTGGGCCGGAGCCTATCCCTCGCCGCGCAGATCATCGGCAGCAACGTGCGCACCCGCGTGCTCTACGTGGCGCACGGTTCCTTCGACACGCACATCAGCCAAAAGGCTACGCAAGATCGTTTACTCGGGGAGTTCAGCGACGCGATGAAGGCGTTTTACGACGACCTCGCCGCTCACGGCAGCGATAAGCGCGTTTTGACCATGACGTTTTCGGAATTCGGCCGGCGGATCGAGGAGAATGCAAGCCGGGGAACCGATCATGGGGAAGCGTCCCCGCTCTTTCTAGTCGGCGGCGGGGTAAAGGGCGGGGTCTACGGCACATATCCCGATTTGAGCAAAACGAGTATCGGCAACGTCGGCTTCACGACCGACTTCCGAAACGTTTACGCCACGGTGCTCGAGCGGTGGCTCTCAAGGCCTTCGCAGACCGTACTCCAAGGCCGGTTCAACCAGTTGTCCATGCTTGCTTAGAGCTCACGTCACCAAGTCCGCCATCTCGACGCAGGGCGGTCCCAACCGTATGCCAAATGACCTGCACTGCTGCGCTCGGAATTGATTGGTATGGGGCTCATCGACCATCTCACCGTCTGCGCCCAACCGGCCGAGTTTTTTTAGAAGACGGAAGTTCGAATAGCCGCCTATTCGAAACTCGTGTGACGGGATGAGTGAGAACGTATGGCAGTTGCGGTCGACACGGGCCGGGAGGGTGGACTCCCCCCAAAGGGCACACCGAAGAATTATCTGGTAGCTTGGCTGCTGGTAATGCTCAAAGAGCAGAACCTTCACGGCTACGAGATTATGAAAGAACTCAAAGCCAGGTTCGACGTTATCGCGGATCCGGGAACGGTTTACCGGGCGCTGCGGCAGCTGGAACGCGATGGTTATATCTCGTCGTGGTGGGACCCGAAAGACCAAGGACCCGCCCGCCGCATCTACACGCTCACCGAAGACGGCAATGCGGCGCTTGCCGTTTGGGGTGCGGCTTTGGAACAGTACCGCACGAACTTGGACGCCTTTTTCTCGTTATATGCGAGCGGCTGGCCGCGGATAGGCGGAAAGTAGTTCCAAACGCCGGTGCGAACCGGCGTTTCAATGATCACCGTACTCTTTTTGGGGACAGGCGGAGCGCGCTTCGTCGTGGCGCGCCAATTCCGCGCGTCAGGCGGGATGTGGATGCACTTCGGAAGCACGCAAATCCACGTCGATCCCGGACCGGGCGCACTCGTCCGCGCGCTCTCGAACGTTCCGCCGTGTAACCCGCGCGAACTCGCCGGCATCGTACTCTCGCACAAGCACCTGGATCACTCCAACGACGTGAACGTGATGATCGAAGCGATGACCTCCGGCGGCTTTCGGCGACGCGGCGTGCTGCTCGCTCCACGCGATGCCGTTGAGGATGAGCCGGTCGTGTTTCCGTACGCACAGCGATTCGTAGAGCGCCTGGAGATTTCGCGCGAACGAAGCGGGCCTTATGCAATCGGCGAAGTGGAGGTGCGCACGTCAATCAAACACCTCCACGCGGTCGAGACGTATGGAATGCATTTCACTTACCGGGGGCGCACGATTTCGTACATGCCTTGCGGGCGCTACTTCGAGGGATTGGCTGAGGACTATCGCACTCATTCACCGGATGTCCTCATCGTCAACGTGCTGAGGTACCGCGACGGCATGGACGTCGACCATTTGACGTTCGAAGACGCGCGCAACGCCGTCCGCACGATTTCGCCCAAGGTTTGCGTGCTGCAGCATTTCGGGACCAAGATGCTCGAGCAAAGCCCCACGCGTTTGGCCGCGGAATTGCAGGAGCGGATTGGCATTCGAACGATAGCGGCGCGCGACGGCTTGCTGCTCGACGTCGAGACGGAGGTCGAAGCCGTTGCCGGTTGAGTTCGTGCGTGCCAGCACCGAACAAGTGGAGTCGTTCGTCCGCCTCACGGAGCGCGAGGCACTCAAGAGCCTGTTCGAATTCAGCGTGATCTGGCACGAGCAGCGGCACGATCTGGCCGCGTTAGAGGGCACGACGATGGTCGCGCTCGCACAGATTCGCATTGCGGCCTCGCTCGCGCACGTCGAGCATGTGGTCGTGCTGCCGGAACACCGGGGCAAACGTATCGGGCGAGAGTTGCTCGAGCACGCCGCCGGCGCCGCGAGCTATTACAACTGCCACAAGATGACGGCGCTCGTCCCGCACAAGAGTACGGCTCAGACGTTCTTTGAACGTTGCGGCTATCGCGAGGAGGCGGTACTCCCACAGCACACGTTCAAGCTCGACATGGCCGTGCTGCGCAAATTTCTGCTTTGATCGCTACGGCATGCGAATCTTGCGTCCAGGTTGAGGGCGGCGAGCAGCGGGCGCGCCCACACGGTGCCAACCGCCTTGGCCCCGGCGCGCTTTGCGGGAGCCGTTGTACAGATAAACTGCTCCGCTACCCGTGCTGGCCGTTACGACGGGTCCGCCGCCGCCGTAGGTAGCTTGCGCGTCGGTCGAAGTTCCGGTGACGCTGCCCTGCCGATCGAAGCCGTCGAAGATCTTGCCGCCTGCGCTGTGCGCGCCAATCTGCACACCGCCGCTGCCCACGCCAATCGCGACGTTGCCGTTCTGCGATTCGAAGCGCGCCACGCCCGGTGAGAACGTCCCATCGTCGTACGCAACGTTTCCGTTGATGCTGCTGACTTCGATCTGCTGGGCGGTGCAGTGTTCGAAAATCACGTTTCCGACCGCAGTCCGCGCGCGAACCCGATCGAACGTTGAATTCGAAACGCGGATTCGTCCGCGTCCGGCCTCAAGGTACGCCGCGCCGCTGACGTCGTCGGCGAGAATTGGGCCGTTGCGGATTCTGCCGACGAAGCTGCCGCCGTGGTAGCCCTGAACTTGAATCTGACCACGCCCGACTACGGCCAGCAGTAATGCGGTATTGTTCGGGATCGTCAGCGTGACCGCGGCGTTTTGATCGCCGCCGCGCACGAGCACACCGTCATGTTCGCCTTGCGAGAGCGAGTTCACGGCAAAATCTTCAGGCGGCAGTTTGAGCGGTCCATTCGGCGCTAAAATCGTCGTCTCGAAGATCGGAATATCGCCGCCGCGCAGCTGATTGCGAACCACGGGAGGCGCGAAGTGCTGCGCGTTCACGGGAGCGCTCGACGTGACGTGGACTTGCGGCTGATCCCAAGTGCGTACGGTGAGTGTTCCGGACTGCATCTGCATGCGCACTACTGCGGCTGGACCGACGGGCATCGTCAGGTCGGTGCCGCTGTCCGCGCGCGCCGGCGACCACCCAAGCGCAAACGCAAAGAGAGCGGCTGCCGCCGCCCCTGCGAGCCCTCTTACGCTCGGACTGTCCACAGGTTCATTGTACGGCCCGCGGTGCGGCAAGCCATGAAAATTCAATGAATTTGGGGCAGCTCTATACGGAAGAGCGCGCCCCCTGCGGCCGGACGCTCCGCCTCAACCGTGCCGCCGTGAATTCGCGCGATGGATCTGACGATTGCCAATCCTAAACCGGTTCCCGGAACCTCGCGGCTGCGAGACTTGTCGGTGCGGTAAAAACGGTTAAAAACGTGTAAAAGCTCGTCGCGATCGATTCCCGGGCCGGTGTCCTGCACTTCGACGATGCCCTTGCTTCCGTTGCCCCGGACGCGCACCGTAACCGAGCCTTCCGGCGTAAATTTGATCGCGTTGTCGATCAGGTTAGTAATCATCTGGCGCACCAGTGCCGGGTCGCCTTCGACGATTGGCGACTCCTCAGCGGCCTCGACGTTGAGTGCAAGTCCTTTGTCTCTCGCGCGCTGCGCTGCACCGTGTGCGGCGTCTTTGGCAATCGCGGCAAGCGACAGCGGCTCTTTCGGAATGGCGTCCCCCGAGTCAGCCTTTGCGAGCGTAAGCATGCCGCCGACCATGTTGGCGAGCGACGTCGTCTCGTCGATGATCGTCTGCAGACTCTCCTTGCGAACGGCTTCGTCTTTATCGCCCCAGCGGGCGAGCATCTGCGCGTTCGCATTGATCGAAGTCAGCGGAGTCTTCAACTCGTGTGATGCATCGGAGATGAACTGACGCTCACGCGCAAAGGCTTCTTCGAGGCGGGCAAGCAAGTCGTCGAAACTTTCCGCCAGATGACCGATTTCGTCTTTGCGTCCGTTCCACCGTAGCCGCCGATGCAGGCCTTCCGAACCGATTTCGTGCATCGCGCGCGCCAATTCGTTGATTGGGTTCGTCGCTTGCGAGGCGAGCAAGTAGGAAAGGAGAGCCACAGCAAGCGCCGCCGCGCCCAAGATCACCAGTATCGAGAATTCCGTCTGGCGAAAAGCGCTGTTGAGCTGGTCGAGCGGTTCGGCGATCTGCACGATTGCCGCGTGCGTACCGGTTGCCAGCAGCGCGCTGTAGACCAAAAACGGCCGTGCTTGCACGGTTACCTCGCGCGTGCTCGTCTGGCTCTTTGCGTTCGTTCCGCTCGGTCCGAACGTATGGATCGAACCCATGTTGAAGCTGGTTGCGAGCGGGTACCCGCGAGGGTCGTCGACCTCGATGTACGTGGTGGGGGAGGCCCAGCGCTCCAGGTTATCGGGATTCTCGAGTTCGAGCAGCGGATCGCCGTTGCCGGTAAAGGTGAACGCGTTCGAGGGTGCGGTGGTGCGTTCGATGTCCTGCATGGTCGTGATCGCGCGCTGCTGCGCTTGATCGCGCAAAATTTGCTCGAAGCGCAGTGTGATCGCGAGGCCCAGCGCGGCGATGACGACGATGAGGAGAAGCGCGTACCAAAGCGCGATTCGCCACCGCAGCGAAGTCATGAGCAGCGCCTAATCCTTGATAGTATAGCCGATGCCGCGGACTGTCGTGATCAGTTTGTCGTCGAAACCCTCGTCGATTTTACCGCGCAGATACCGGATGTACACGTCGATCAAGTTTGAGTCGCCCAGGAAATCGCTCCCCCAGACGCCGTTAAAGAGCTCGTCGCGCGAGTGCACCTTGTTGCGGTGAAGCAGGAGGTATTCCAATAGGGCGTATTCTTTTGCC
Organism: Vulcanimicrobiota bacterium; assembly: GCA_963714015.1. GTDB lineage: Bacteria > Vulcanimicrobiota > Vulcanimicrobiia > Vulcanimicrobiales > Vulcanimicrobiaceae > DASRDE01. The sequence goes on from OY970223.1 coordinate 1,252,467, forward strand.
GTCAAGTTGATGAGCTTGCCGCCGCGGACGACCTCGTGCCGGTCGCGATCCATCACCAAATCGCGATACTCGATGACGCTGCGCGCCGGTTCTTTGTCGCGCAGACGCGCGCGCACCCGCGCCAGCAGCTCTTCGGTCGCGAACGGCTTGGTCAGGTAGTCATCGGCACCCAGATCGAGTCCGGAGACGCGATCCGGCACGCGGTCCTTGGCCGTGAGCATGATAATCGGCACGCGGCTTTTGGCGCGCACGCGCTTGCACACTTCCAATCCGTCCATGCGCGGAAGCATCAAATCCAAAATAATGAGATCGGGCTCTTTGAGCGCTCTCTCCAGTCCGGTCAATCCATCCCGAGCGGATTCTACGGCGTAGCCTTCGTGCTCGAGCTCGAGTTGCAGCACGCGGCTGATCGCCGCATCGTCCTCGATAACCAAAATGCGATGCGGCTGCGTTTGCGCGGGGCTGGTTCTCATGCCATAGGGTTATCGACGGCTCGCTCGCAAAGCCCCCGCAACCGGCGTTAAATTCAACTGAGAAATCCAAAGTACGAGACCGCCGCCCAATGCGGTCCAGAATAGGAAATCGGGACGCGCAAACGTCGCAAGCGCAGCGGCGAGGTAGATCTTCAGGGTAGCAAAGGCGGGCAGAGAGCCTCCGTGCGTCGAGAGCACCGCGACCCAGGCGAGCAGCGCACAGAACGCGCCGAGAACCCAAACTTCCCACGGCTTGACCGGCATCGGCGTACGATAGATCGTGGCCGCCAAAATCGACGACCGCAAATCGGCGGGCGGCTCTTCCAATTCCAGCCCGAAGAGCGCGCGCTCCAGTTCCTCGTCCGTTTCGTAGGGTTTCATTTTGATACTCCCGCGGCGTCCTCGCTCAGCATGCGCCGCAATTGTTCCTTGGCTCTAAATAAATGCGTCTTTACCGTACCCATCGGAATCCCCAGGACTTGGGCGATCTCTTCGTATTGGCGCCCCTGTAAATGATACAACGTAATTACTGTACGATATTTCTCCGGAAGGGCCTCGATTGCGGCGCGAAGCCTTCGGGCCTCGTCCTCGGCAATCGCCTGCGAATCCGGTCCGGCCGCCGGGTCGGCCCGCTCCGGCATCTCTTCGTTCGAGTATCGCCGCCGGCGCGAAAGACGATCGCAGCAGGCGTGGTACGTTATCGCAAAGATCCAGGTCGAGAATTTGTTACCCGGTTTGAAGGTGCGCAGGCTCCGGTAGGCTTTGAAGAAGGCCTCCTGAGCGGCGTCCCGGGCCTCTTCCTGATCCCGAAGCGTCCGGTAGGCGAGGTGGTAGACTGCGCGGTCGTAACGCTCGACCAGTGTGCCGAAGGCATCCGGGCGCCCCGCCAGGGCGGCTGCAACAAGAGCCTGGTCATCGTCATCGTCGGCCGGGTGAATGAGCGGTGCCTCCAATAGCGCTGCAGCCACATCACACCTACGCGCAGCCGCACGGCAATGTTTCGCCATCGAAGCCCTTGGGGCTCCCCAATACATTCGAACGGCGGCGGGTCGGCGCGAGGCCGGGTTCCCCCGCGAAACATCGCTCAGGTCACGGCGTAGATAGGGCATGCGGTACTCGAGAACGGGCATCATCATCGCCCTCGTCGGCGCCGAGATCTTCATCGCCGGCGCCATCCTGGCTGCCTTGGGCGGTCACGGCAACTGGGCCTTCGGCTCGACCGGCATGCACACGGTTTCATTTGCGCCGCGCACGTTCGATCCGATCGATGCCGGCTCGACCCCGCACGTGCAGATCGACGACGCGGATTCGACCGTCACCGTGAGCGTGTCCAGCGACGGACTCGTTCACGTTTGGGACAACACACGCTTCGGCGGAGCGATCTTCGCAAAGAATTCGCCGCCGCAATTGCAGGTGGAGCGCACGCCGGACGGCGCGCGGATCTATCGGCCTTCCGGCGATAATGACTGGTTCAATCTGGGCTGGTCCGATCGGAAGATCTCCGTAGCGGTTCCCGCAAACGCAACGCTCGAGATCGTATCTTGCGCGGGAGCGGACATTTCGGGTCTGAACGGATCGATTCGCGCGCATTCCGACGACGGAGACGTAAGCGCGCGCGATCTACGCGGCGATGCGGATCTGTCGTCCGACGACGGCGGTATCGCTGTGGCGGGAATGAACGCGCGTAGTCTTTCGGTTTCAACCAGCGACGGCGACGTGAATCTGCGCGACATCCAAGTGGACAGTCTTGACGGATCCACGAACGACGGCGACATAACGGCGTCCGGGTTGAAAGTCGCCGGCGGCAGTCTGAAGACGAGCGATGGTTCGGTTGAAGTCGCGCTCGGCGGCACGAATCTTTTGGTACACGCGCACACCGACGACGGCAGCGTCTCGTTCGACGGCCGCAAGGTTTCGACGAGCGACGACGATGACGATTCGTCAAGCGGCGACTATAAAATGGGCAGCGGCGGCGGAACGCTGGAGGTCGCCTCAAATGACGGTAATATTCATATCAGCACGAACGGAGTCCAATGACCATGTTATTAGCCAGCGGCAGCGATGATTTTGTCGGCGCCATCGCAATCCTCGCGTTCATCGGGTTGCCGATAGCATATGCGATGGTCAATCGCATGCTTGCTCATCAAGAGCGAATGGAGATGCTGCGGCGCGGAATGGTTCCGCCGCCCGATCCGAAGTGGGCCAAGAAGGCCGCCAAACGCGGCTGGTACGCGCAGGCTCCGTATACGGCAGCGCCGCCTCCGCCAGCGGGTCCGCCTCCGGGTTGGAACCTGGACGCCCAAAATCAAGCGGACTGCCATTTGCGTAAAGGGATCACGCTGGCATGCATCGGCTTCGCACTGCTGATCGGTCTCTCGTTCATCGACAACTTGACCGGCACGCCGGGACCGTGGCTGCTTGGCGGATTGATACCGCTGTTCGCCGGAATCGCTCAAATCATCATCGCTTTGGCGTCCGGTGCGCGACTCGGACCGGCCGGCGCCCCTTGGAACGATCGTGGAGTCCACGTTCAACAGCCCGGCCCGCAGTACCAGGAACAGACTGCCGCCTACAGCAGCGGCCCTCGCGATGTGACTCCGGGCCCCTACGCCTGGCGTCCCGGCCCCACCACAGAACTCGAGCCGGGCCCTCGCCCGCCTGACAAGCGCTGAGATCAAGGCCCTAAGCAAAAGAAAAAACCGGTCGCCGCAGCGGCCGGTCTTTTTTCATGAACTATCCAGCAATCGGAGGGTTCACTTACAGCTGACCAGGGCGATTGCCCATCCAGCCGCAGTTCTTGTCCGGACGAGATAGCCGTCCGAGGTCCGGTCATAGACTTGGTAGCCCGCTCTTAGCGCGTCGGCTAGCGATTTGAAGACCATGAGACCTGCCATTTTGTGGACCCTCCTTTCCTTTTTTCTAACTTCTATACCCTATAACGGCTTTTGTCGTAAAGAAGTTCAGTCTATTGTCGCAACTTAGATTAAAAATTGCGTTACGGAAGTATGTCGGGATGGTTGCGAGAAATGCCGAACGACATGCAAGCGCTTACGCCGGCGACCGTGCACGAAGCTCGCGTACTCGACAGGACGGAGCTTGCACCCGGCGTGGTCCTCCTTGGTTTTCACGCTCCGGAACTCGCCGGCGTGACAAAACCTGGACAATTCGTCATGGTCGTTCCGCCCGGCGGTGAACGTGCCGCGACGGCGCTCGGCGTCTATGAAGCGCAGGGCGATCGGGCCAGCGTGCTTTTTTTCGTCTGCGGGCATCGGACTCGTGAACTTGCAGAATTGAGCTGCGGCGATCATGTTACCGTTTTTGGTCCTCTCGGTAATGGTTTCACACTTTCCGGCATAAGTCACGCGGCGATAGTTGCAGGAGGCGTGGGTATTGCGTCTGTGCTACTTCCGGCCCAGTCCCTAGTACAAAAGGACAGCCGCGTCCAGTTGTACTACGGGGCGCGCACTGCAGAATTGCTCGTCGAAAAGGATCGCTTTGCCGCCGAAGGGTGCGAAGTCATTTGCGCGACGGATGACGGATCGCACGGGCACCACGGATATGTCACGCATGCGCTTGCCGCCGCGCACGAGCGGCCGCAGATGATTTTGGCGTGCGGCCCCTCGCCGATGCTGCGCGCAGTTGCCTACGTCGCCCGCGAATTCGGGATTCCCGCGCAGCTCTCACTTGAAGAGACCTTCGCGTGCGGCGTCGGCGGGTGTTGGGGCTGCGTCGTCGCGCTCGATCGCTCCAGCGCGCAAGCGCCTGGGTTTCCCCCGCCGCGCGCCGGCGGCAGCGACGTCGTCTATGCGCGCATCTGCAGGGAAGGCCCGGTGTTCTGGGCGCACGAGCTGCGATGGTAACGACTGCAGTCGATCTATCGGTTCGCATCGGCAAGCTCGAGCTGGATTTTCCGACGCTCATGGGCAGCGGATGTTATGGATCCGGCGAGGAGTTTGCTCCGTTCGTCGACCTGGCAAGCATCGGCGGTGTCGTGCTCAAGAGCGTTACGCGCTTGCCCCGTCTCGGCAATCAGACGCCGCGTTTGGTGCATACGCCGGCAGGGATGCTCAACGCGATCGGATTGCAAAATCCCGGCATTGAATACTACTTGGAACACGAGGTCGCCAAGTTCAAGTCGCGTCCTTGCAAAGTCGTGGGAAGCGTCGCGGGGTTCTCGGTCGACGATTACGCTTACGTTGCCGAGCGATTAGCCGCGCGCGACGAGATTCACGCGATCGAAGTGAACATCTCGTGTCCGAACGTGGCGTCGGAAGGCGAGACGTTTGCTTGCGATCCCAATCTGACCGCGCGGGTGGTCCGGGAAGTGCGCAGCGTGACGGACAAAACGCTGATCGTCAAGCTCTCGCCCAACGTCACCGATATCGCAACGATCGCTTGCGAAGCCGAGCGCGCGGGCGCAGATGCGCTTGCGGTCATCAATACCGTTCGCGGCATGGCTATCGACGTTCAGACGTGGAAGCCGCGGCTCGGCAACGTCACCGGCGGCCTCTCCGGTCCCGCCATTCGCCCGATCGCGGTGCTCGCAGTGTACGAAGTTGCGCGCGCGGTGAAGGTTCCAATCGTCGGACAAGGCGGCATCGAAACGCTATCGGACGCATTGGAGTTTTTTTTGGCCGGCGCTACGGCGATCTCGATCGGAACCGCCAACTTCACCGACCCGCGCATTCCCGTGCGGATCGCGGCCGAGTTGCGCGCGTATTTGGCAGCGCGCGGACTGCACTCGCTGCGCGATATTGCCGGCAAAGCAAACGTCGGTTTCGCCAGCCCATACCAATACGAGGGCGATGAAGGATGAGCGCGCGTCTCGTCGTTGCGCTCGACGTTCCGGACCCCGGCCGCGCCGAAGCGCTGATCGATCGGCTTTATGAGCTCGATTTGATCTACAAGGTCGGATTAGAATCGCTTTACGGCTACGGGGAACGGATCTTTTCATATCTGGAAGCGCGCGACGTCCGCCATTTCATCGACGCGAAAGTTCACGACATTCCGCGTACTGCCGCCGCTGCGGTAGCGCAGCTGGTTCGTCACGGCACGCACATCGTCAACGTTCACGCGCTCGGAGGAACGGCGATGATGGGCGCTTGCATCGAATCGGTAAAGCAGCGCTCGGCCGAGCTGCCGTATGCCGGTCCCCCACGTATTCGCGGTGACGATTTTAACGAGCATGACGCAGCACGATCTGGCCGAGGTAGGTTTGGACGGCAACGCTGAAAAGAACGCGTCGCGCCTAGCGCAGCTCGCGCGTGACGCCGGCTGTTCCGGCGTCGTTTGCAGCGCCCGCGAAGTTCGCGCGATTAAGGAGTGCGTGGGATCCGATTTCCTGACGCTTACGCCGGGGATCCGTCCTGCCGGCACCGCCCATGGGGATCAGGTGCGCGTTACGACTCCGGCCGATGCGGTACGCGCGGGCTCCGATTATCTGGTCGTGGGACGGCCGATCGTGGAGGCCACCGATCCGCTGGCGGCTGCGAAGGCAATCCTGAGCGAAATGAACGAAGCACCGCTCTCATGCTGAATGTGAACCTCGAACGCGAGCTCAAAGAACGCGGTGCGCTGCTCGGCGGGCACTTCAAATTGAGCTCGGGACGGCACAGCAACCGGTTCATCCAAAAGTTTCGAATCCTCGAAGATCCGTCGATCGTCGAACCGGTCGCGCGTGGGATTGCGGATGCATTTCGCGCAGAGCGCCCCTCAATCGTAGTCAGCGCGGCCGTGGGCGGCATCATCCTTGGTTACGAAGTCGCGCGCGCTCTGGGCACCAAAGCGATCTTCGTGGAGAAGGAGGGCGGCGTGCCGGTGCTTCGGCGCAGTTTCCACCTCAGTGCGAACGATCGCGTACTGGTCGTCGAGGACGTCGTCACGACCGGCGGTTCGGTCAAAGAAGTTCTCGGCGTCGTCGCTCAGACCGGCGCGCGGACGATCGGCGTCGGCGCGATCGTCAAACGCGGGGACGCTGATTTCGGCTTGAAGACGCATGCGCTGCTCGAAATGCCCATCGTGTCTTACGATCCCGCGGAGTGCCCGCAGTGTGCAGCCGGCGAGCCGATCGGCGATCCCGGCTCCCGCAGAGCGAAGTGACTGCCAAGGCCGGCGTCACGATTCGCGAGGGCCGGCTCGACGACCGCCCATTCGTGCGCAGCCTCGGGCACCGCACCATTGCGGACTCGGTGGCCGCGTTCCGGCATTTCAATGCGGCGATGCTGGCCGCGAGCTACGACGGGCTGCTCGAATTCGTCTTTGCGCAGCCGCACGTCTTGCTGGTGGCGGAACGGGAAGGCCAACTTTTGGGTTTCGCACTCATGCTGACTTCGATGCCCGACGAGGTTACTCGCATGCCGCAAGGCTTCATCGCGTACATGGCGGTGGAAACTTCCGCCCGGCGCTGCGGTATTGCCAACCAGCTGCTTTCGGCCGCCGAAGAGGAAGCGCGGCGAATGGGGCTGCCGTATATGGGATTGATGGTCACCGAAGACAACGCTGCCGCGCTCAGGCTTTACGAGCGTTCCGGTTTCCTGACGGAGCGGCGTTTGCTGTGCAAGCCGCTCTAACCGAGAGCAGCCGGCGGCGGGTCTGGATTGCCGCCGGAGCGCTGATTTTTTTAGCGCTCGCGCTGATCTTTTTCACGCACATCCCGAAGACGGTGGCGATCTTCGTCACGGCTGCATTCGTGGCATCGGCGGTCGCGCCGGTCGTCGCGTGGCTCGAAGAACACCGTTTGCCGCGCGCGTGGGCGATTACCGCAGTCTACACGCTTTTGATCCTGTTCACGATCGTGCTGCTCGTGATCGTGGTGCCGATGAGCGTGGTGCAGTCGCAGCTGCTCATCGCCAATACACCGGCGTATTTGCACGCTGCTCAAGCATGGGCCATCGGCGCACAAGCGGCACTTCGCGCGCGTTTCCCGCAGGCCAACATTCCGCCCCAGTTGCTGAACATTCAATCGTTCGGCGCCCAGCGGGTGAGCGAGATCCTCTCGGTGACGATCGCTTCACTCGGCGCCTTTGCGATCAACATCGCGACCGGGCTGTTCATCGCTTTTTCCGCGCTGACGCTTTCGTTTTTCTTTTTGCTCAACCATGAGGGACTTGCGCAAGGCTTCGCCGGGTTCTTCCCGCCCAGCAAGCGCGCGATGGCGCGAAGACTTTCGACCGAAGCCGTGGGCGTCTTCGGCGGTTACATCGCCGGACAGGTGATCGTCAGTCTCATCACGGGCGTGGTCATCGGCGTGGTAACGGCGATTTTCGGGTTCAAGTTCGCGTTGTTGATAGGCATTTTGAGCGCGATCGGCTATGCGATCCCGATCATCGGCATGATCGTGGTGCAGCTCATCGCGCTGATGCTTTCCGCGCCGCAAGGGTTGTTCGTCGTCGTGATGGTTCAGGCGGTGATGTTCGCGATGGCTCGGGTGAGCGACAGCGTGCTGGTCCCGAAGATCATGGGCGGAACGGTCGGCGTCTCGCCGATTACCGTGATGTTTGCCGTATTCGCGGGCGGCGAACTCTTCGGTTTACCGGGATTGATCTTGGGAATCCCCGCGGCGGCGATTGCCCGGCTCCTGTGGCGCTATTTTCTGGGCCCTTGGCTGCACGGGCAGATCGACTCCGTCGACGACCATCGGCCCGAACCGCCGGCGATGATGGAAGATCCCGTCATCGAGCCGATCGTCGTGGTCGAACGCAGTTGAAGCGATTCCTCTCGGAGCCGCTCGAACCAATCTTCGGCGGCCCGTCCGCCGGCCCACTTTATAGAGCGGGCGGCCATATGGAACCACTCCTGCCCGCAGCGTTTCGCCGGCAACACGAAAGACTGGACGTCGGCACCGTTTTGAAGACGTGGCGTTCGACGAAAGAGGACCGCGGGGACGTGTACCTCAAGCGGCACTGGTTCGAGTTTGAAACCAGCGCAAGCCGCAAAGCGGTTGTGTATTTCGATCGCGCCGCGCGCCGCGGCGGTCCGCATTGGTTTCTGTTTTCTTTAGAAGACGCGTAGAGTGGAATATTTGCTTTTCGACGTATTCGCGGAGCGGCCGTTCCAAGGCAATCAGCTCGCAGTCTTTCCGGATCCGGGCGGGCTGGGCGACGGCGCGATGCAGCGTCTGGCAAACGAATTGAACCTTGCGGAGAGTATCTTCCTCACGCGCACCGGCAACGACGCGAGGCCGGCGTCCGTGCGCATCTTTACGCCTGCGCGCGAAGTGCTCTTTGCGGGGCATCCGACGGTTGGAGCGACGATCGCCATTGCGGACGTTCTCAAGTGGGTGCCCCAATCCGTCACCGAGTTCGTGTTGGAAGAACGCGTCGGCGACGTCGCCGTGCGAGTGGAACGATCGGGCGAGACGACCGCGTGGCTGCGCACGCCGCCCGTCGACTTTCGCAAGACCTTCGACCGCAGCCTCGGCGCGGCGGCGCTGAGTCTGCCGAGCGAGCGCGTGCGGTCCGATCTTCCCGTGCAAATCGTCAGCGCCGGAAACCCGTTTCTCTACGTTCCGCTCGTTGACGCGCAGGCGGTCGACGCGGCCGCATTGGACGTGCGAGCTCTCGGCAAATTCCTCACCAAATCGGATGATATCGTCGGCGTCTTTCTTTTCGCTCAGACGGAGCGCGGCACGTACAGCCGCATGTTTGCGCCGATGTCGGGCATCGCGGAAGATCCCGCGACGGGGAGCGCCACCGGACCGCTCTACGCGTTCCTATTCCAAAACGGCGCCTTGAAAACTCCGGACGCTTGGTTTATCGCCGAGCAGGGCGTGAAGCTCGGCCGGCGCAGCGTTTTGCACGTGCGCGTGAACGCTGCCGGAGATCGTTTGGAATCGATCGACGTCGGAGGCGCCGCAATCCACGTGGGCGACGGCCGAATCAGCGTATAGCCGGGACTACATCGTTTCGGGCGCGCTGACGCCCATCATCGCGAGTGTGCGCGCCAGCACCGTCTTGGTAGCCAGACAGAGTCCAAGCCTGGCCAAGCGCACCGGTCGATCGTCCACCAGAATCCGGCACTCATGATAGAACTGATGGAAGTCGGAGGCGATGTCGCGCGCATAACGCGCGAGCCGGTGCGGCGCCAGATTATCCACGACGTTTTGCACGATGCGCGGAAGTTCGGTCAGCCGCCGCGCCAGCGCAATCTCCGAATCGTGCGTAAGCGCTTCAAGCGTTTGACCGGCTCGTGCGGCTAAAATGTCGGTCCCGTCGGCATTTTTGAAGACCGATTCGATGCGCGCATGACCGTACTGGACGTAGTAGACGGGATTGTCGTTAGTCTGCTCCTTTGCCAGCTCCAAGTCGAACGTCAGCGGCGACTCGGGCGAGAGCATGATGAAGAAGAACCGTGCCGCGTCGACGCCGACTTCATCGATGATCTCGTCGAGCGTAACGATTTGGCCTGCGCGCTTGCTCATGCTCACCACTTCATTGCCGCGCATAAGCGTGATCTGCTGCGCAATGAGCACCTCGAGGCGATCGCGATCGTAGCCGAGGGCTTCAGCCAATCCTTTGAGCCGCCCGATGTATCCGTGATGATCCGGACCGAGAATATCGATGACTTTGTCCGCGCGCTGAAGCTTCTCGTAATGATAAGTCACGTCGTTGCTGAAGTACGTGGGCCGTCCGTCGCGGCGGATCAGCACGCGGTCCTTGTCGTCCCCATAATCGGTTGCGCGAAAGAACAGCGCGCCGTCTTCCGCAAACGTGTGGCCGAGTTCCGTCAAGCGCGCGATGCCCGCTTTGATGCGGCCGCTGTCGTGCAGCTCTTTCTCGCTCTGCCACAAATCGAAGCGCACGCCGAACCGATCGACGGTGCGCTGCTGCTCGGCGACTAGCGTATCGCGCCCGAATTTGGCGACTGCGGGAAGCCAAACGTCTTCGTTCTCGTGCAGCCAGCGATCGCCGTCGCGCTGCACGAGCGCGCGCGCGATGGGGATGAGATATTCGCCCGGATACGCCTCTTCGGGCAGCTGATGCTCCGGTTCGTAGATTTGCCGGTAGCGCGCGTACAGCGAGCGCCCCAGGGTATCGAGCTGGCCGCCGGCGTCATTGACGATCCATTCGACGAAGACCTCATAGCCGCAGTAGCGCAGCGCTTTGGCGAGGGTGTCGCCGATGCTGCACGTGCGGCCTTGCACGACCACCAGCGGACCGGTGGGATTTGCGCTGCCGAACTCGAGCGAGATGCGCGCGTTCTTCTTTTCCGCTTGCCCGAATGCGGCGCCGTCGCGCATGATGCGCGCGATCATCGATTGCCATACCGCCGGCGCCAGGCGTAGATTGATGAATCCCGCCGTCGGCGTCATGGCGGAAAAGAGATCGCGCAAGTTCGGATTGCGCTCGCCGACGGTTGCCAGGAGCGCGCCGGCAACTTCTTGCGGAGAGCGTTTCGCGAACTTGGCCAGCGAAAATGCGGCATTGGTGGCAAAGTCGCCGAACTCCGGACGCCGAGGCGCCTCAAAGCCTACCGAAACGTCCGCAGCTTGCGGATAGAGCTCGGCCGCGGCATCGCGCAGCGCTGCGGCAAACGCCGCTAACGCCGAATCAGGCAGCACGGGCTCAGTGGTGGTACGGCTCATTACGCGCGATCTTCGCCGCTCGGTAGAGTTGTTCCAGCACGATTGCGCGTGCCCACTCGTGCAGGAAGGTGAGCCGCGAAAGCGACCACACGAAATCGGCACGGCGGCGCAACGAGTCCGCCGCTCCGTAGGTTCCCGCAATGGCGAATGTCATGCGCCGAGTCCCCGCGTTGCCGACCGCTGCAACGCGGCGGCTGAGCTGCTCGCTCGATAGTTCCTCTCCTTCCCGATCGAGCAGCCAAAAGCAGTCGTCGTCGTGCAAAAGTTTGAGAATCCGTTCGCTTTCTTCGGCCATGGCCGCAGCCGGGTGCGTTCCGGCCGATGCTTTTACTTCGGCGATTTCCAAGGGGTAGTACGGCCCCAGCCTGCTCCGGAAATCGTTGCAAGCTGCGGCGACGTAACGCTCGCGCACCTTGCCGACGGCGATGATTCGCAGTTGCATTCGCAGGCCTTTCGCAACGCGCGTGCGCGCGTCCGGGTTGATCCGTATGTGGCGCAGCAGATGGGGCTGTTCGGAGCCGGTCCGAGGGTTTACGCCGACGACGAGACCGGCTCGATTGCATACTACCCGGCACTGTACTCGGCGGCCGAGAGCGCGGATCTCTTCGATTTTCTCGAACGTTCGCTGCCTTGGGCGCATGAGACGATGTGGATGTACGACCGCACCGTCGCCGTGCCTCGCCTCATTGCGCGATTTGCGTCGGGCGATCCCATGCCGCAAGAGCTCGCGCAGGTCCAGGACCGGGTCGAGAGCTTTCTGGACGTGGCCTTCACCGCGCTCTCCGTTCAGTATTATCGCAACGAACTCGACAGCGTCGCTTGGCACAGCGATCACACCGAGGATCTCATCGAACTTCCGGTCGTCGCACTCGTCAGTTTGGGTGCCGCGCGCGAAATGCAGGTACGCAGCAAAGCTCGTCCCCGCCGCTCGTTTTCGCTCGATCTCGAGCCCGGCAGCCTCTTTGTGATGAGCGGCCGCGCACAGGATTTTTGGGAGCATCACGTTCCAAAATTGCGGCGCCCCACGCGGCCGCGCATCAGTGTAGCGCTGCGTCAGCGTAGAACGTAGCGCCGGCCCCGCCGCGCTTCGATACAGCCGTTCAGCTCGAGTATCGAAAGCGATGCAAGGACCGGTGCCGCTTGCGCTTGGGATCGCTCGAGAAGTGCGTCGAGTGTCGTCTCTCCTGCGGCCAGAATCTCCAGGATGCGAAGCTGCAGCGGATCCTCGGCAACCGGCCGCAGCGGTTCGGACATTCGTTGCGCTGGAACGTTCAAGCGTAAATCGTCGAGCACGTCCTGCGCGCTGCGGGCGAGGATCGCGCCGTCGCGGATTAGCGCATGGCATCCGGCGACATGCTTCCGGTCGACGTCGCCGGGGACGGCGAAAACCGGAATGCGCCCCGCAGCCCAGCTTGCCGTATTGAGCGCGCCGCTTCGGGCGGGAGCTTCGATGACGACGACGGCGTCGACCAGGGCGGCGACCACGCTGTTGCGCGCCAGGAACTGGAACGGTTGTGCGTGGTGCTCCGGAGGATAGGGCGAAATCACGGCTCCGCCGGCCCCGAGCATCCGTTCCGCTATGCCGATGTTGCGGCTTGGAAAGAAGGCGGCATGGCCGCCTCCCAGCACGCCGAGGGTGAACGAGCCCGCCTCCAGCGCGCCCTCGTGAGCGGCGGCGTCAATGCCTAAGGCGAGCCCGGAGACGATGCAGCAGCCCGCCGCTCCCAGTGCGCTCGCGAATTCACGCGCTTGGCGCTTTCCGTAAGCCGTGGCGCCGCGGGTCCCAACGATGGCGACTGCTGGTAAGCGCAGGCCCTCTAAGCTTCCGCACACCCAAATTTCACGGAAAGCGACGTTGCCGGCCGGGCGCTCGCCGCGCGCGGCGACCAAGGCGTCCCAAGGCAGAGGCAGGGGCGATTCCATCACCGGCCCCATCACGCTCGTCCACGAGGAAACCAAGGGGGAAACTCACCGGCACCTGTGAATACCCCGCGCACACCAGCCCCGGTGAGGGTACCCCGCCGCCGGAGTTTCGAAGGAGTCAAATGTGGCAGCAGAAGCCTACTGTGTGAAGTGCAAGACCAAGCGTCAGATTAAAGACGCCGTGCAAATCACGATGAAAAACGGTCGTCCGGCTACCGAGGGCAAATGCCCGGAGTGCGGGACCAAGATGTTCAAAATCGGCGCCGCGAGCTGAGATTCGCCCCCAGCCGCAGGTTTCGTCGCCGATGAGCAGTGCTCTCGGCGACTTGTTTTTTTGCGCCGGGTTCCCTAGTGCCTTATAATGGGGGCACCCACAAGATGTGGGCCGATCGCAGCCAGGGAGCTCACCCCATTTGATTTGCCCGACATGCCGGAAGAACGAGACCCGCGTGGTGGATTCGCGCGACGACGAGAACGTCGTGCGCCGCCGCCGCGAATGCCTCGATCCGCGCTGCAAACACCGCTTCACCACGTACGAGCGGATGGAAGCGCCGCGATTGTTCGTCGTCAAGAAGGATGGTCGCCGGGAACAGTTCAGCCGGGAGAAGATCCTCGCCGGCCTGCGCCGGGCATGCGAGAAGCGTCCGGTCTCCGAGTCTCAGATGGAGGCGATCGCGGCAGGACTGGAGCGCGAGCTCTTCGCGCGTGGTGAGAGCGAAGTGCCGTCCACGACGATCGGCGAGAAGTTGATGGAAGCGCTGCGGAACCTGGACAAGGTAGCCTATATTCGCTTTGCGAGCGTCTACCGGCAATTTCGCGACGTCGAAAGCTTTCAGGAAGAATTGGCAACGCTGCTCTCCAAGTGAGCCGCGATGCGGCCTGCCGTTACGGTATCCTTGAAGCGTTTGCCCGAGGGTGAGGGTCTTGACGTGCCGCTCTACATGAGCGCGCACGCCGCCGGCGCCGATTTGTTTGCCGCCGTTTCCGGCGATCTCACGCTGTTTCCCGGTGCGCGTGCCTTGATTCCGACCGGGTTCTCCATAGCCTTGCCGGACGGATTCGAAGCACAGATTCGGCCGCGCAGCGGTCTGGCGTATCGCAACGGCGTTACCTGTCTGAATTCGCCGGGAACCATCGACGCGGACTATCGCGGCCCGCTCTGCGTGCTGCTCGCCAACCTCGGCTCCGAGCCGTACGTCGTCCATCGCGGCGATCGTATCGCTCAATTGGTTGTCGCTCCCATTGCGCGGGCACATTTTCAGATAGTGGACGAATTGAACGAAACGGCGCGCGCGGCCGGCGGCTTCGGCAGCACCGGAATCGGCACGGATGTCAGTCTCTCCGGCGCCCGCGGGGACGCAACGTGAAAGTTTACGTCGTCGGCGCCGGTGCGGTGGGCACGTATTTGGGCGACGTGCTGCAGTCGATCAACGTGGAGGTGACGTACGCTCCGCGCGACATCGAGCGCGTTTCACCGATCGACGCCGACGTGGCGATCGTGGCGGTCAAGGCCTATGACACCGAAGGCGCGATCGAGACGCTGCGCAAGGGAATCGCATATCCCGAAAAGTGCGTCTTCGTGACGCCGCAGAACGGCGTGGGCAACGAAGAGAAGATCGCGGCGGCGTTCGGAGCGGACAGCGTGGTCGCCGCGGCGCTCACCACGCCGGTCGACCGGGGTCGTAACCACGGTCACGGGATACCCGCCAAAGAGGGCGGCCTGGCGTTCGCGCCGATGGGGCAGAACGCGTATAACTGGCTTACCGCGACGTTTGCGAGCAGCGGCATGAAGGTTCAGGTCGTCAACGATTGGCGCGCGCTCAAGTGGTCGAAGCTCGCGCTGAACGTCGTGGCAAACGCCAGCTGCGCGATCCTCAACGTGCTTCCCAACCGTCTCGTCCACTTTGAAGAGATCTTCACGCTCGAGATTCGCGCGATCCGAGAAGTGCGCGCGGTGATGCAGGCAATGAACGTCACGCCGATCGATCTGCCGCGCTATCCCGTGCGGGCGCTTCAGGGCATCGCAACGCTGCCCAGCCCGATTGCGCGCCGTCTGCTGGCAGGCCGCGTAGCCGGTGCTCGAGGTACCAAGCCGCCCTCACTGCTGACCGACCTGCGCGCCGGAAAGGCGCAGACCGAGGTAGACTTTCTGAACGGGGCCGTCGCATGCGCCGGCCGCGACAATAACGTTCCCGTCCCCGTGAATGCCGTCTATTCCCGCGTTTTGGACGACATCGCCCACATGCCGCAATTGTGGGCGAAATATCGCGAGCGGCCTGATACGCTGGCGATGGAAGTGGAAGCCGAGGTCAAGCGCACTCGCGCGCTTGCCCGCAGCTGATTTCAAAGCGAGGTAAAGCGTGCGGCACCCGGACGTAAATGAGACGATCGAAGGCTGGTGGATTCTTCACCGCATGTTCGCGGTCGACCGGCGCCGTTGGAGCGAGCTTCCGGAGCAAGCACAGGCGGAAATCACTCGTGAAGCGGCGGACGCGCTTCACCAGATGAAAGAAGCCTGCCGACGGCGACGCCGGTTTGGTACAGCTGCTCGGACACAAAGCGGATCTGATGCTCACGCACTACGCGCAGAGTTACGAGGGCTTGGCGCGCGCGCAGATGCAATTTGATCGCTGCGAACTCAACGAGTACCTGGAGCCGCGGGACTCCTACGTCTCCGTGCTGGAGTTAGGCCTCTACGAGGCAACCGGCAAGATCCACGCCGCACTTCAGGATCGCGATTTGAAACGTTTCTCCCCCGAATGGAATGCGGCGTTCGATGAACTGCTGCAAGAGCAGGCGACGCATCCCCGCAACGCGGCTAGACTAACGGCGCGAATACCCCAGCGCCGCTACGTTTGCTTCTATCCTATGGATAAGAAACGCGACGGATCCGACAACTGGTACACGCTTCCGTTCGAAGACCGGGCGCGTCTGATGCTGGACCACGGCAAGATCGGACGATCGTTTCACGGTCTTGTGACTCAAGTGATCAGCGGATCGATCGGCTACGACGATTATGAGTGGGGCGTCGATCTTTACGCGGACGACCCGCTCGTCTTCAAGAAGCTGATTTACGAGATGCGCTTCGACGAGGCAAGCGCGCGATACGCCGCATTCGGTCCCTTTTTCACCGGCGTGCAGTTCTCAATCGCGCACTCTCGACGTATCTCTCGGGACGCAGTGTACCGGCCCTTGTGGAACCGGAGGCCGCGACCGTCTGAGCAACTGCGAGATGCGTGAAGCGCTCGACGAGGACGTCTCGTATATCGTCGCTCTCTTCAAACGCGCGCACGTGTCCGAATTCATGAACGTCCCAAGCCGCGATATGGTGCTGGCGTCAATCGAACATCCGAGCGCCGAGAACTACATCATCGAAAGTCATGGCGAGCCTTTCGGAAACTTCGTGCTGCGCAACCAAGGCTTCTTGATCGAGTTCTTGGCATTGGCGGTGTCGCAGCCGCAGGCGGGCGCGGGAACGTTCGCATTGCGCTGGGGCGCCCGCCGGGCATTCGAGGATCTCGGAGCGCATCGCGTCTACTTGGAAGTGCGCGAAGATAACTCCGTTACGCGCCGTTTGGTGGAACGGCTGGGCTGGGTTCAAGAAGCGCTCTTTCGCGACGGATTTCAAGACGAGCGCACCGGCGAATTTCGAAACCTTTGCGGGTACGGCATGCTGCGCGCCGAGTACCGAGCCTAGGAAAGTGAAGTCTGTACTTTCTGCGTCATGGAATCGCCGTCGACGCCCAGGATTTTGCAGGCAGCGACTTCGACCGGCCGCTGACCAAGGAAGGCCGAGAGAAGATGGCCTGCGAGGCCGGAGCGATCGCAGTCTCTGAATCTCGGCTTGGACGCAATTATGACAAGCCCGCTGCTGCGCGCTCGTCAAACGGCAGAATCGGTGGCCGGCGAACTCGGCATGGAGAAAGATCTGCGCATCGACGATCGTTTAGATCCCGGCTTCGAGGGCCGCCGTTTGTTGGAAATGCTGCAAGAGCATGCCGGCTGTGACGCACTGATGATCGTCGGCCACGAACCTAGTATGAGTACGGTTCTGAGTGGACTGATTGGCGGCGGGAGCATCGATCTGAAGAAGGGCGGTCTTGCGTGCGTGGAGCTGACGGATCGTTCGCTCGCGCGCGGGACGCTGCAATGGCTGGTCTCGCCGAAGATCCTGATCTGACCGTACCGGTGGACGGCTCGCTTTTAAGTTCGTGCGGCTTCGAGGCTCGGCCGGTAGGTTCCGAAAGACCACAGATTTCCTTCGACATCCCGGCATGAATAGTCGCGCGAACCATACTCCTGATCCGTAAGCGGGCGGACGATCTCGGCTCCCGCCGCCGTTGCTCGCGCAAAGTGCGCGTCCGCATCCGGAACGCAGACGTAGATCGCAGCCGTTACGCCCCCGGCCTGCGCCGGGCTCATAATCTCTAGGCTGGTTCCTTCCCGGATGCTTCCGAGCATCAGTACGGAATCGCCGTAGCGCAGCTCCGCATGTTCGACGTACTGCGCGGTTTCATAGACCGCCAGCTTCTCGAAGCCGAATGCCTCGCAAAGCCACCTAATTGCTTTTTTGGCGTCTTTGTACCTGAGCGCCGGAAACATCGTTTGAGCCATGTAGTAATCTCCTTTGGCACAGTTCCACGACTCCGCGCAAAGCATCGCCCGGAGCCGGCGACCAGCGGCCGACCGTCCAGGAATCGCGCATTCTCTCAACGCGCTCAATGCTGAACATTGCATCCGAAGAGTTCGCCGCCGCAGGCGCAAATGACTACTCGTAGCGCAGCGCGCCGACCGGATCCATTCGCGCTGCTCGGGACGCCGGTATGATTGCTGCCGCGACCGTGCAAGCGACCAGCGCGAGCACGACGAGCGCGAACGTCAACGGATCGAGGACGGAGGTTTCGAAAAGAATTCCCGACAGCGCACGCGTGAACAATGCTGCTAGGACGATGCCGAAGGCGATCCCTAAGGCGCTCTGCCGCAATGCCCCGCCAATCACATCGCGCAATAGATCAGCGGATTGAGCTCCGATCGCTCGGCGAATCCCCAGTTCGTGCGTTCGCCGTTCGACACCATAAGCGCATACGGCGTAGACCCCGGAGATTGCTAGGATCAATGCGAGCAAAGCGAAGAATCCGAACAGCTCGACAAGTATCTGCGCCTTGAACGCGTCTCGTGCGAAGAGTTCGCGGTACGAGGAAATCATGGGCGGCGCAAGCTCAGGATCTACCCGCGCGAAGGCTTTGTCGATGGCTTTTGATGACGGTGAAAGACCGTCCGAGAGCCGCAGCAAGAAGCCTCCGGCAAACGGTGCTTGCGCAAGCGGCAAGTAAGCCCGGGCCTGGGCTGGACCGCTGAACGAATCACGTGTGTCCGCGACGACGCCGACAATAGCATTTCCACGTTGCGGCGCATCTCCGTCTTCCGGCATGACGCGTCGTCCGAGCACGTCCGTCGTTCCGAAGAAAGCGCGAGCGAACGTTGCGCTCACGATCATTACCGGCCGGTCAAAGGCGCCGTCCGAATCGAGAAAGTACCGGCCGCGGACCAGCGGAATTCGCAGCGTCTGGAAAAATTGCGGTTCTACGAACGATATAGGCGCGTCTCGCAGCTTCTCAACCCCTGCAGGGGTTGCAAAGCCGGTGGAATTCACCTGTCCGGAAAACGGAGCATCCGTCGATGCGGCCACTTTTACAACGCCTGGGAGCAACGCCAAACGATTTTCGAGGCGACGGACGCCGGTTTTAGGCAGGCCGTCCGTTTGTACCCAGTACGTGTTCTGCCCATCGAATCCGACGTCGACGTGCGTCAGCGCTAAGAAGCTTCGGAACAGAAGGCCGGCGGGAATTGACAGTGCCACTGCCAGGGTGATTTCGGCCACGAGGAGCCCGGCTCGGATCCTTCCGGTGAAGGCGGCGCTCGTGGATCTGCTAGAGGAATGCAGCGACGTGGCGGCGTTGCGGCGACGCGCGAGCGCCGGGAGCGTTCCGGTGAAGAACGCCACGACGACCACCAGAGCTGCGGAGTACGAGAACATTCGTCCGTCGATCGCGACGTCTTGCCAACGCGGCAAATGCGAGGCGCCCATTTGAGCAAAGAAAGAAAGCGTGAGCTGTCCCAGCATCAAACCGCAGGCACAGCCGAGGGCCGTCAGCAGCCCCGACTCAACAGTGGCTTGAACGATAAGGCGCGACGATGATGCGCCCAGTGCGGAGCGGATCGCAAATTCTCCTTGACGAGCTGCGGTGCGGCCGAGCTGCAGATTTGCGACGTTCACGCAAGCAACGAGCAGCACGATGCCGGCTGCTGCGTACAATAGCCACAGCAGCAGTCTTAGCGGCGCCGTAATGCGCTCGAGCAGTGGGGTTACTACAGTGCCGACAAACCCACCCTCGTGATTGCCGGGCCGCAGCCGTGTGCTTCGCTTTAGTATGCGATCGAGGTCTCTGCGCGATTGCGCCGGATTAACATTCTGCTTCAAACGCGCGATCACGGAGTAGTTGAAGCTTCCCGGAGCAAGAGCCTCGCGATCGTGAGTTGGAATCGGGAGCCATACTTCCGTCGGAATCATTCCCCAGTTGTCCGGTGCATCGGTGTTGGGTACGATGCCGACCACGCGATAACGGCCGTCCACACTATGGGGACCACGAGCTCCGTAATCGATGCTGTTCAACAGAATGCTTCGTTTGAGTATGCCGGGATCGGCGCCGAACGACTCGCGCCAGAGCCCTTCCGAAATGACGGCGCGGTTCGTCCCCATATCGGCCGCCGTAAACGTACGGCCTAACTCGGCATGGATGCTCAGCAAAGAAAAGAAGTTCGGATCGATCTGCCGTCCTACCAACTCCCGAGGCGTTCCTGCTCCGATAATCGTGTACCCCGTGGAGCGCGATAGGGATACGGAATCAAGGGTGACGTTGTCGCGCTGAATATCCCGAAAATCCGGATAGGGCAACTGAGGCGATGGACCGTGGCGAAGGGTTTCGTTGATAAAAACCAATCGGTCCGCGTCCGGATAGGGCAGCGGTCGCAACAGGACGTTCGCCACGATGCTCGCAATCGCGACGTTGACGCCCACCGCGACTGCGATCGTTCCAACGGCGACGATGGTGAAGAGCGGCGTTTTGGCAAAAGATTTCACTGCAAAGCGCAGGTCGCGGACGATCGCTTCACCATGCAATTGCATGCCGGCACCGAAAACGTTCCAACACGTGCGCAAAAGCGGCAGCGGTTTATGCCGCGAAGCATCGAGGTCGTGTTCCAGCTCCTCGCCGAAGTGTTCGCGAAACTCGCGCGGACAAAACATCAGCGCGATGTGCAGCAGCCACGGCGGCTTGATGCCGATCACGCTTTTCCCGTGGACGGTAAAAACCGGCGTGAACGCGCCAACCGTACCAGCGACTCCAAGCGTGCCGATTCGGCTTCGGCAATGCGACGGCCGCGAGGCGTCAGACGGTAGAACCGCCGGCGTTCGTCGCCGTCGCGGCCTTCGACCTCGACAATCCATCCGTCGGCGAGCATCTGTTTGAGCTTCTGATACAGCGTTCCGGCAAGGATTTCAACGGCGCCGCGGGTCGAGGCTTCGACTTCCTTGATGATGCTGTAGCCGTGCCGCTCGCCGTCGCCCAGCGCAAGCATGATGTGAAATGCCGGAGTGCTTAGTGGAAGCACCGATTCAATGTGAGTCTGCCGTTTGGCCATAGCACCTTCGTAATTCACAACTATAGTTCATGTAACTATAGTGCTCCCGAATACGAAATGTCAATCGACGGCATGAATGGGGAGTTTACGAAAGAAGAGCGCGCCATGGACCCGATGGATTGGCTGCACCGCGTCGGCGCGTGGCGCGAGTTCTACATTTTCACGGGCACCGCGGCCTCAACGCTCATGGGCCTGATGTTCGTCGTCATGTCCCTTGCGCAACGTTCGCTCATGACCGAACAAGGACGCGGCGCCATCGGCGCATTCTTTACGCCCATCGTCATATTCTTCGCAACCGAAATGGCGGTGTCCATGCTGCTGCTCATTCCGGCGATTTCGCCGCTGTGGCTGGGCGTGGGTCTTGGCATCGCCGGTCTCTTTGGGACGGCGTACATGCTTATGAGAGGCGCCCACGCGCGTTGGAAACGACGCTGGGATCTGGACGTCGACGACTGGGTTTGGTATTTTGCGCTTCCCGCCCTGAGTTATCTCGTACTCATCGCGGGTGCGATCTTGGTGTTGAACTCTTCGTCGTTCGGGCTTTACGGCGCGGCGCTCGTTATGGGCGCGTTGCTGTTAATCGGCGTGCGAAATGCTTGGGACTTGGTGGTCTTTACCTTGCTGCGCCACGAATCCGAAGGGTCGTAATCCGGCTACCTTGTCCGGCGCTCTAGAGAAAACTGTGTGCATCTTCCTTCGCGGAGCACCCGCCGACTCGAATCACGCGAGCCCCGGGTTGTTCGGGGAGCTGCCCAGCGGGCATGATAGTGAAAAGCTCGTCCAGGCCGGTCACTGAGAAAATCCGCCGAACGCTGAAGCTGGCGCCGAAGAGGGGAATCGGATGGCGGAATCCCGCGTCGAGGCGCATGCGGCGCAGTCTCACGAGCGCATTCAAGAGCGTAGAATCCAGGTATGCCAGCCGGGCCAAACACACTTGAATGTCGGGCAATCGGGCAGCCGCCTCCACGGCATCGGAAATCTCCCGGCTTTGGAAGACGTCGATCTCACCCGCAAATTCTACGAGGGTCATCTCCATGGGACACGACTATAACACTGTTGTTACGTAGCATCAAGACGCCGAAAAAGTAAACGTTTGCGGCTTTCTTTTTTGCCGGTTCGGCGACTCTGCAGCAGCGGTACAGGTGAGTAGTCGGCGTCAACGAACGGCTTTCGATCCTTTCTGCCTAGATTCAGGAGGATATCGTCGTGCCGAGATTTATGGTCGAACGAACCTTTCCCGATGGACTGCACGTTCCGTCGAACCCCACCGGCGCGGACGCCTGCCTCACCGTCGTCGGCAAGAACGCCGGCGAGGGGGTCACATGGGTACATTCTTACGTTTCCAACGACAAGCGCAAGACGTACTGCATCTACGACGGTCCCACCGAGGGCGCGATCCGCGAGGCGGCGACGCTCAACGGTTTACCAATCGACACCGTCACGCAGGTCTCTGTTCTCGATCCGTACTTTTATCACGAATAGCGCCCCTCCTCGACGGCACAAGGGGGCTGTTTTGCCGGGTCGTATTGTTGAAGTATGCCATACGCCGATCCGGCGCGTTCCGCTTATTGCGCTGCGCGGCATCTGCTGCGTCACGCGGGAAACGCGCTCGAGCTCCGGCGCAATCCACTCGTTTGCGCGTCCGTAGACCGGGAGCTTAGCGATCCGCGTCTCGTAAGCGTCGTCCAAGCCAAGATCGATCGCGCTTTCGCGGCGATGGATCAAAATCCGGCTGCGTTCAGTGTGCGCCGGCGGTCTCGACATGCCGCCATTCTGCTCCGGTGCGACGTATTCCGGGAGCCGCGCCGAACGGTCGCCCGGGCGCTGACTCTTTCGCTGCCGCAGTTCGAACGCGAACGCCGAGCGGCGATGACGCGCTTTCTCGAATCTTTTCAGCGGTCCGGAACCGGCGGCGAAGCCATGGTCGACTCCGTACGCACCGGCTTGGCGCGGACCGTGCGCGATCGCGCCGTGCGACTTGCGGACTCGGGCCATCGTCAATCCGCATTGACGCTGCTCGACGACGTCGTACGCAATGCCGGCCCGATGCAAAAGGTGCAGTCGCTCATCCGGGTTGCTGAAATCGAAGCGGGCGATCACGCGGTGCATCGCGCCAAGGCGGCGCTGAGGTCGGCAGCAACGGTGCTGCAAGGAGATTCGCTCACTTCGGAGGAGTCCGGCCGTCTTTGGCTCGCGCATGAAGCGGCCGCACTACGTGTTTGCGCCGTGGAGCATGGGCCGCAAGCGGCTGCGCAGTCGATTCTCGAACGCCGCAGCTTGCCGCCCAGTGCCGAGAGCATCGCACTGCTCGTATCGCAAGCAGAAGTCCTCGACGCCTGCGGCATGGCGAAGGCTTGCCGTCCTTTCGTTTCCCAAGCGCTCGAACTCGTCCCCGCCGTGCCTGAAATCGAGCCGGCGACCGGCGTAGATCTTGCGGTTCTGAAAAGTCAGCTGAACTTTTGGCTCGATCCATCGGCCAACGGGCGGGCCGGTCTCGACGAAGCGATCTCGATTGCGCGAGGGGCCGGGTATGCCGGACGAGCTGTATTCATGGAACTCTCGGCTTTGGGCGGCCGATGGGCTGCAACGAATGCTCCGGAGACGCGGCGCAAGTATCGCGCCCTTTTGGAGCACATCAGGCGTTACGGGGAGATGCCGCGCGAGACGCGGTTCGTCGCATACTGGGATGCCGCGGACGTCGAGTGCGGTCTAGGCGATCCTTGGCGTGCCGCTGAGGCCGCGCGAAACGCTCTGGCTCTTGCTCCGAACCCGCAGCGAGCATTGCTGATGAAAGCGCTCCTGGCCAGGGCCTACGCTCGCGGGCGGCGGCTCGCCATGAGCGAGCGAATTGCTCTGGAGGTTATCGAGGACCGGGATGCCGGGCGATCGGGAATGGCCGTTTTCTCGGCGAAACGCACCCTCGCGTACCTGGCTTCACTCGGACACCGCCCGAGGGAGGCTTGGCAGCACCTAAGCGACGCCCGCGAACTGGCACCGCGCTATGGAACGGCGCGGGCAGCTGCCGACCTCGAGCAAACGCTCACAAAATTCAGGCGGCAAACGGCGCCTTCCGTTTCCATCGTTTTTCGATCGCCGGAACCGTCGGTCTAGGGGTCGCCCCGGCCCAGCGATAAGGGCATGATATTCCGCCATTTCCTCCCTAGGAGAACCGACCGTGCGCAACCGTCCCCTGCCCTCGAGCGTCGCCGTTAGTCTGACGCTCGTCGCGCTTCTCGCAGGCTGTTCGCAGCTGCAAGGCTCGCGCGACTTGCCCCCTTCCGGCTCTATGCAATCGAACGCGACTCGCGCCCAGAACACTGCGGCGCTGCTCAAAGAACCGAAGTCACCATTCGATCTGCTCGAATTGCAACTTGCCGGCAAGCTGCCGGCGCCGGTACCGCCGCAAACGCTGCGTTACAGTCTGCAGCAGTGGAAGCTCGACCGGCCGAAGCTGGCATTCCACGCGGGAGCCAAGGTCGGGCTTTGGGCGTCCGATACCAACTTCAATTATCTCTTGGGTCAGGACGCCACGGGACTGAATACGGTCACCGCCATCGACGCGTCAGCTGAATCAGCTGCTTTGCGCCGATAGCGCTCAAGGTAGATCATCAACAGAACCTGTGGGTCGGCTGCGAACTCATTTCGCAAAGCGGCAACAACGGCGTCGTACAGGAATACAGCAGCGCTGGCACTTTTGAAAAGCAGTTTCTGCCGGCTTGCCCCACCCCGGTGAAGCAGTGCGGATCCTTCAACGGCTACGGGTACGACAGCGGGGTCGACTCGCAAGGCGACGTGTTCGCTTCCCTCAACTTGTACAGCATTGAAATATGCAACCCCAGTTGCGTGAGCAGTCTAGGCGCCGGTTTCGAATGGTGGCCGAAAGGCAAACAGACCGCCGTGCCCAAGTTGATCTCCGCGGGCACGAGTTGCAGCCCGATCTGCGGCGTCGGTTTCATGGACGTCGACACCAGCGGAAATCTCTGGTTCACTTTCAGCGGATACGATAAAAACAACAACTACGGATTCGGCCTGGGTAAGATCGTGAATCCGACGACGAAGCCTTCTCTGAGGATAGTCGAACCTATCGGCACGTACGGGTTCTTCGGCGGCGTATACGTCAGCGGCGGCGGCAGCACCCTGAACGTGGTCGATCAGAAATCGCGCACGATCCTGCAGTACCACCTGCCGCTGCTTCAAAAAGGCGCGCCGTTCAACGTGCTCGGCCCGATTCCGCAAAACGCGTTCGGCGTAGGCGATCCGATATCGGGCGGATTCAATAAGCTGGACGAAAAGATCGCTGTTGGGGATTCCGGCGGCTGGCTCGATCTTGGATCCGTTTCGACGAACAAATGGTCCGGCGTTGCCAGTCCGAATTTTTATAGCGGCATCGAAGGCGCGGCTTATACGCCATCGGATAAGTAACGCAGTCCGGCATCGTTATGCGGCGCGCGTGTCCAAGCGCTCCAGACTGCGATAGTGGATCGCCTCAGCGACGTGTTCTGCGGTAATAGCCTCGGCGCCGGCTAAGTCCCCAATCGTGCGCGCCGCGCGAGCGATGCGATCCAGTGCCCGGGCCGAAAACTGTCGGCGTGATGCGGCCCGGGCGAGCAGGTCCATCGCTGCGCCGTCGAGGCCGCAGAACGTCCTAACGGCGTTGCCCGGTATTTCGGCGTTGCAGCTAATCCCCGTTCCGGCAAAGCGTTTGCGCTGCCGTTCTCGTGCGGCAACGACGCGTTCGCGAATCGCCGCCGAACGTTCGGCCGGCTGGGGCCGCACCATATCGTCGAAGGCGACCCGCGCCACTTCTATCTGCAAATCGATGCGATCGAGCAACGGTCCGGACAACTTGGAGACGTACTTCGCAACGGCGGCGTCGTCGCAGCGGCATTCGGCAAATCGAGCGCCGCGATAACCGCACGGACACGGGTTCATCGACGCGACGAGCATAAAACGCGCCGGATACGTGAACGTGCCGGCCGCGCGAGCGATCGTGACGACGCCTTCTTCGAGCGGCTGGCGCATGACCTCAATCGACGCACGCGTGAACTCGGGCAGCTCGTCCAAAAACAGCACGCCGTTGTGCGCCAGACTGATCTCTCCCGGCTTTACGGCAGAACCGCCGCCTACCAAAGCCACTTGGCTGATAGTATGATGCGGGAATCTGAACGGGCGCGCGCGGACGATGCCGGGCGCGGATCCGAGCAGTCCGGCGACGCTGTAAATCTTCGTGACCTCCAACGCTTCGTTTGCCGTCATCGGCGGAAGTATCGAGGGCAGACGCCTGGCGAGCATCGTCTTGCCGCATCCCGGCGGTCCGACGAACAACACGTTGTGCCCCCCGGCCGCGGCTATCTCCAGCGCGCGCTTTGCGTCGCTCTGACCTCTTACGTCGGCAAAGTCACCGAAATAAAACTGTTCCGAGCTCGCGATATCCGGAGTTCGCGTTTCAATCCGCCACTGAGGGCCGTTTCCGAGGAGCACCGCCACGGCCGACTGCAGCGAATCTACGGCATACAGATCGATGCCTTCGACGAGCGCGGCTTCTTCGGCGTTGCCGGCGGGCACGATCAGTTTTGTGAAACCTGCGTTCCGGGCGCCGAGCACCATCGGCAAAATGCCGTTCAGCGGGCGAAGGCTGCCGTCGAGCGCGAGTTCGCCGAGCGCCGTGAAGCTTTGCAGCACCAGCCGATCGATTTGCTCGTCGATCGCCATCAATGCCAGGGCGATGGGAAGATCGAATCCCGGTCCTTCCTTGCGAACGTCGGCCGGTGAAAGGTTGATCAGCAGCCGTCCGGCCGGATATGCAAAGCCTGA
This sequence comes from Vulcanimicrobiota bacterium, assembly GCA_963714015.1. Lineage (GTDB taxonomy): Bacteria > Vulcanimicrobiota > Vulcanimicrobiia > Vulcanimicrobiales > Vulcanimicrobiaceae > DASRDE01. The sequence goes on from OY970223.1 coordinate 1,278,960, forward strand.
ATTGAATATGGCCGAGCGGACGCGGTCGCGCGACTCGTTCAGTGCGCGATCCGGTAAACCGATAATGCCCAGAGCCGGCGATCCGGGAGAACTGTCGGCTTCGACGCGAACGATATAGCCGTCGATGCCGAGCATTGCGGCTGAGAAAGCAAGTGAAAGCACGTCACTCTTTACCGACAGGCGAGGACGCGAACAAGACAAAACCGCCACCGGGGCTCGCTCGGCTTGCTTGCCGCGGACACTCGCTCGGCCGGTTGGGAGACAGGTTCTCCACATCCCTCACAGGACGCAGGGGCCACCTGTGGATAGCTTAAAGCCCCGTGCGAACGCTTCCTAAGGAGCAACAACGTTGAAGAATTTCCGCTTGCCGGCCGCACTGGCGGCCGCCGGTCTGCTGCTGGCCTCATGTTCGGGCAACTCGTCGGGCTCGAGCTCTTCAAGCCCGGGATCAAACGGAACCGCGCCGGCCGGCCCCGGCAGTAAAACCATTGGGGTCTCGATACAGGACACTGAGGCGCAGTTCTACCAGCAGATGCAAGCCGGGATGCAGGCGGAAGCTAAGAAGTTTGGTTACCGGTTGATCGTCGTGGACGCAAATCGCGACAACGCACGTCAGCAGTCACAAGTCGAAGACTTTATCTCCCGGCACGTCGACGCGATTTTGCTGACGCCCTTCGATTCACAAGCAATCGGCAGCGCTATAGCCGAAGCTGAATGGTGCGAAAATCCCGGTGTTCACCGCGGATATTGCAAGCACCAGTAAGCAGGGCCACGTGATCTCGCATGTTGCTTCGAACAACGTGCAGGGCGGCGAACAGGCCGGAATGCTGATGTGCAAGGCGATCGGAAATAGCGGCAGCGTAGCAATTCTCGACGAGCCGGAAGTGACCAGCGTGCAGGATCGCGTCAAGGGCTTCAAGATGGCGCTCGCGCAGCATTGCCCGAACGTTAAGGTCGTGGCCGATACTGATTCGGGTGGTACGCGCACGAAGGCAAGCAACGACATGAGCGACATTCTTCAGGCGCATCGCGATCTCAAAGGCGTCTTCGGCGTGAACGACGACTCCGCACTCGGTGCGCTGACGGCCGTCCGTGCAGCGAATGCAAGCGGCATCGCGATTGTCGGGTACGATGCGACGCCGGAGGCCCGTGCCGCAATCAAGAACGGCCAGATGTACGGTGATGCGCTGCAGCATCCCGATCAAATCGGCAAGCTTGCGATCGACGCGATCCGCGACTACTTCGCCGGAAAGAAAGTGCCGGCGCATGTCGACGTACCGGTCGGAACGTTTACGAAGGCCAACGCGCACTGAGCACTCCGCTGCTGGAGATGCGCGGCATCGGGAAGTCGTTTCCCGGCGTTCGCGCGCTGGACGGCGTCTCGCTGGACCTTTATGCCGGCGAAGTCCATGCACTAGTCGGCGAAAACGGCGCCGGTAAATCGACGCTGATGAAGATCCTCGCCGGCGCGCAGCCCGCCGACGCCGGTGAGATCCTCATCGACGGCAAAGCCGTGTGCGATCGACTCGCCGGGGGCCGCAGAAAAACTCGGCGTAGGCATGATCTATCAGGAGTTCAACCTGGTACCGGCGTTGACTGCCGTCGACAACATCGTGCTCGGAAACGAACCGGTGCGAGGAATTCTGCTGGACGAACGCGCCGCGCGACATCGCGCGGCCGCAGTCTTTACGGAACTCGGCATCAGCGTGCCGCTCAATGCCGAGGTCGGCCGGCTCTCCGTTGCTCAGCAGCAGATGATCGAAATTGCCAAAGTGCTTTCGCGGCACGCCCGCATCATCGTCATGGACGAACCGAGCGCCGCGCTTACCGATCGCGAGATCGACGGGCTCTTCGCCGTCATCGCGCACGCTCAAGGCCCGCGGCAGCGGGCATCTTTTACATCTCGCACCGCATGGAAGAGCTTCCTCGCATTGCGGATCGCATAACGGTGCTGCGCGACGGCAAGGCGATCGAAACGCGAAAAGCTGCGGATTTTCCGCCGGACGACATCGTACGGGCGATGGTGGGCCGCCAACTGGACTCGCATTTTCCGGACTTGCCCACCATTGCGGCGAACGCGCCCGTCGTGCTCGAGGTTCGCGACTTGGTGCGCGCGCCCGCAGTAAACGGCGTCTCGTTTCAAGTTCATGCCGGCGAGATCTTGGGGCTTGCCGGATTGGTGGGCGCCGGGCGTACGGAAACGGTGCGGGCGATCGCCGGCGCGGACGTCCCGCAAAGCGGACAGGTTCTGGTAAGCGGTCAGCCGATGCAAATTCGTACGCCGTCCGACGGCATCGATGCGGGCATCGCGTTTATCACCGAGGACCGCAAAGGTCAAGGTCTCGTACTCGGCATGAGCGTCCGTGAAAATATCACGCTCGCGCAGCTTGGACGATTCGTCAATCGGGAGATGCTGATCGACCGCCGCAAAGAAGAAGATGCGGCGCAGAAGTACATTGCGGAGTTGCGAATTCGCACGCCCGGCCCCGAGCAACTCGTGCGTAATCTCTCCGGCGGCAATCAGCAGAAAGTGGTCCTGGCGAAATGGCTGCTCGGTCAGGCCAAAATTTTCCTATTCGACGAGCCGACGCGCGGCATCGACATCGGCGCGAAGGCAGAAATCTACAACTTGATGGTAAACCTCGCGCAAGGAGGCGCGGCAATCGTCATGGTCAGCAGCGAGCTTCCGGAGGTCCTGGGGATGTCGCATCGCATTTTAGCAATCCGTCAGGGGCGCGTCGTGCGCGAATTTACGCGGGCGCAGGCAACTCCCGACGCCGTCATCGCCGCAGCAACGGGAGCGGCCGCATAGTGAACGCCGAAGTCCACGCCGAGATGTCCAGCGCTGCCGCCGAAAGCCGAAAAAAAGAAACGCGGACGTACTGGCTGCGGGTGCTTTTGGGAATCGTGCTGCTGATCGCCGTCGCCATAGCGATCAACGCCGCTGCGCACGGTTCTTTTCTCCAACCCGGCAACATCATCCAAGTCCTGCGGCAGATTACGTACAACTGCATCATGGGCGTCGGAGAAACGTTCGTCATCATTACGGCCGGCATCGATCTGTCGATCGGTTCGCTGATCTCGCTTTGCGGCGTGATCATGGCGCTTTTTGCGAACGCAACGGGCTTGCACGGTTTCGCGCTTATCGTGGCGACACTGTTGGTGGGACTCGCGGTCGGCGGCGCAGCCGGATTCATCAACGCGGTTCCGGTCGTCAAGTTGAATCTGCCGCCGTTCATCACCACTCTGGCAATGATGCAAGTCGCCCTCGGGCTTTCGTATATTGCCTCCGGCGGCCGTCCGGTGGCGCTGAACTCGACGGATCTCCAAAATACGGGCTTCGGATCCTTCCTGCATACCGGCATTCCGAATCCGGTGATCTGGATGATCGCCGTGCTTGGTTATCACCTCGATCTTGCTGATGCGCACGCGGTTCGGCCGCTACGTGTTCGCGCTGGGCGGAAACGAAGAGGCCGCGCGTTTGGCGGGCGTAAAAGTGGGGCAGGTCAAGACGCTCGTCTACGTGATCAGCGGCATGTGTGCCGCGGTCGTCGGTTTTCTGTACTTGGCGCTCTTTTCGTCCGGCTCGCCGCAGACCGGAACCGGAAGTGAAATGCTCAATGCGATCGCCGCGGTAGTCGTCGGCGGCACCAGTCTTATGGGCGGGCGCGGAAGCATCGTCGGCACGTTTTTCGGCGCGCTGCTGATCGGGCTGCTCGACAACGCGATGAACTTGTTGGGAATCAACTCCTACCTGCAGCTCGTCGTGCTCGGCGCGGTTATTCTCCTCGCAGTCGTCGTGGACGAACTGCGTAAGCGGTACTTGCGCAGGGCATAAAGGACTCCGTATGTCCGATAGAGCGCGGCGCTCTCGAGCAACCGAGCCGCTCCCCGCGCTGGCATTGGCCGCACTGGGCGTGGTTTTCGGCGATATCGGCACCAGTCCGCTGTACGCTTTTCAACAGTGTTTTACCGGCGATTTTCCCGCCGCCGCCACGACGCAGAACATTCTCGGGATCTGTTCGCTGATTCTCTGGACGCTGATCGTCGTCGTTTGCATCAAGTACGTGACGTTCATGATGCGATCCGACTACGACGGCGAAGGCGGTATCCTGGCGCTCCTCGCGCAGATGCTTCCGCCCAAGCGGACCGCGATGCCGGTCGGTCTGGGGACGCTCGCGCTGATGGTGCTTTTCGGCGCATCTATGCTCTACGGCGACGGCGCGATTACGCCCGCGATCTCCGTGATCTCGGCGCTGGAGGGCCTGGACGTCTGGACGACTGCGGCGCACCGCTTCATCGTTCCGCTGGCAGCCATCATCCTCGTCGGATTGTTCGCCGCGCAAAGCCGCGGCACGGGGAAGATCGGCGCGCTCTTCGGGCCTATCATGGTTCTCTGGTTTGCGGCGATCGGCGCAGCGGGCGCGTACCAGATCGTGCTGCATCCTCACGTGCTCATTGCGCTCTCGCCGATGTACGCCTTCGGATTCATCGTGCACAACGGTTTGCGCAGTCTGCTCATCTTCGGCGCGGTCGTGCTTTGCGTTACGGGAGCTGAAGCGCTGTATGCGGACCTTGCTCACTTCGGACGGCGCCCCATTACGTACGCTTGGTATTTCGGCGTTTTCCCCGCGCTCGTTCTGAACTACTTCGGACAGGGCGCGTTCGCGATCGACTCACCCAAAATCATTCAAACGTCGCCGTTCTTCGCAGTCATTCCGCACTTGCTCGTCATTCCGATGGTGCTGCTGGCCACGGCCGCTACCGTCATTGCCTCGCAAGCGCTCATCTCCGGCGTCTTTTCTCTCACGTATCAGGCCATGCAACTGGGCTATAGTCCGCGATTCCGGATCGTGCACACCTCACGCCACTACGCCGGCCAGATATTCATGCCCACCGTAAACACGCTGCTCGGTGTGGTCTGCATCGTCCTCGTCCTGACGTTCAAGTCTTCGAATGCACTCGGCGGAGCATACGGTTTGGCGGTTACGATTACCATGCTCACGACGACCATTGCTTACAGCCAGCTGCTTCGCAAGCGCTGGCAACGGCCGGTGTGGCAGTGGGCGCCGCTGATTTTGCTCTTTCTCTGCTGGGACATTCCGTTTCTTATCGGCAACGCTTCGAAGTTCATCTCCGGCGGCTGGGTGCCGTTCGTACTGGCCGTTTGGCTGTTCACGCTCTTCACGACCTGGAACCGGGGCCGCCGCCGCATGATGCAAAGCCTGAACGCGCACACGCTGCCGGTCGAGGAATTCCTAAGGGAAGCAAAAGACGTTCCGCTCATCAGCGGCACGGCGTTCTTCTTGAGTCCCGACCCGCACGGCATTCCGTTCGTATTGCAGCATCAATATCTGCGCAGCCACATCATCTTCGACAAAGTGATACTGCTCACAGTCATGCACGCCTCGCGGCCCTTCGTCCACGCGGACAACCGTTTGGAGATCGAAGATTTGGCGCCGCGCCTGATGCGAGTGAAGGCCTGGTACGGCTTCATGCAAGAGCCGGGTATCCGCGACATCCTGCACCAACTGCGCAAAAAGCGGCCGGATGCCGACTTTTCTCACCCGACGTACTACCTCGCCAGCCCGAAAATTCGCGACGATCACAAGAACGGATTGCCGAGATGGCAACGCAACCTGTTCCGCTGGATGAATCGAAACGCGCGCCCCCTCACCGACACGCTGGGATTACCTCCGAACAACGTCATCGAGTTCGGCGTAGAAGTCCGCATTTAGCGCTAAAACGGAAAGTCGTTGTCCGTCAGTCCGACGTTGGTTTTGATCTCCGAAAACGCTTCGTCCGCAACCACTTTGTCGCCCTGATAGCGCTGCTGGCGCACGGGGAAGTGGGTCGTCTTGTCAAGGTCGATGACCATGCGCGTGACGCCTTGATTCTGCGACGGATCCGCGACGGTCAAGTCGAGCTCGTCCGTCGGCTTGCCGTCGACGTCGGGGCCGTTCTTCTGCGTGAGATCGCCCTTGATCGTTTTGTACTTGTCGACTTCGTTCTGCATCAAGCCGTCGGGAATCGTATAGCCGCGCAGCGACGTAGCCTGCGGATCGTGTACGGGTACCGTCCGTGAGAACGTTGCGAAAAGGACTTTCTTGTGCCCTTTGACCGTGTCGCCGCCTTTCCACACGCCGCCGCTTCCCGCGCCGTCACCCGAGACGATGTCGACCTTCGCCAACGCCGGCCGTTTGAACGCGTAATGGTAGACGCGGTCTTGCGTCGAGTTGCCCAGGACTTCGTGCGCCTTGACAGTCATCGTGTAATCGTTGATCTTCGCGAACGCGTCGTCGAACGCGGTAATGGCGGGCGCGCCGGCTGCGGATGCGGGCACGGCAATCAGCCAAGCGGTGAAAGCAAAAAGCGGAAGGCTGCAAAGCAGCGCGCGGGCATTCTTCATCCCGGGGTATTCTCTTGGATCTGGTCGTTTCCGCTCCCGGCCGGCTGGTCTACCAAAACTGTACCGTGTTTGCCCTCGACGCCGATGAGCACGTCGCATTTTGCGTTGGCGGCAATTTCCTCGATGTCCCGGCCCAACGGAGCGCCGGTATACTTCCCTTCCAGGTACGAGCCGAGCATGATCAGGTTAGCCTTCTCGCTCTTGGCTCGGTCGAGTACGGCTTGACCCGTTTCGCGCGCCTTCAATATCTCGGTGCGGATGCTCACGCCGCTGCGCATGGCCATCGTTTCTGCTGCACCTAATGCGTCCAGTGCGGCGCGTTCTTCCTCCGGCATTCCGGCATCGGGCGGCAGCGTGAACGGTACTTCGATCACGTAAATCGCAAGCAGATCGGATTTCTCGCCGCGGGCAATGCGGGCTGCGAGCGCCATCATCGGACCGGAGTTGATCTCCGGCGCAAATACGACGATAACGCTGCCGAGTTGGCGCTCCAACTCCGTCTCGGCTTGAGTGGCGAGCTTTTGCACGAATGACGTGGGCGGATGCAGCATCCACCACAGGACGGAGTACACCGCGGCGGCCAGCGCAACCGCGATAATTGCGCCCGAAGGCGAGACCGCGGCAATCAGCGTCATGGTTGAGGTGCGCGTCCCTTCAGGAAGGTGAAAATACGATAAACACCCAGCGCCATTAACAGCAGACCGAAGATTATTCCAGTCGCCAATTCCCAATGCAGGCCTCCGGCGGCGAGACGCACCACGATGAGTGCCCCAAGCACGACGTACAGTGCGTAAAACGCCAAACGCACCGGAATCATCGAGGCACGCCCTTTGCGCGCGCGTCTGCGGCCTTCACGTTTTGCAGATACTCGTCCATCAATTCCAGCTCGCCCGCGTTGCGCAGAATCTCGCTCTGGGCGGAGCGAAAGTCGCGCGGCTGGGAACCGAACACCGGAAAGCCCTTATTTCGGCGATACCAGATGTAACAGAGTACGCCTGCGAGCAGCCACAGCGGTCCCGCTATTCGCCCGATGTCGTGCGTGATCAGCGTGAATGCAAGAATCGATGCGATGCCGATAAAGCCGAACACGGCGATGACGGGAAACTCCACGCGCTCGCCGCGGTACTGCATCGGCACGTTCAGCGGCATCTTGAATTTGCGCGGGCTGAACGGATCGCGCAAACGGAGCGCAATGAGCGCGATGAACACGAACGAATAACTGGTCGCCGCGCCGAAAGCATAGAGATCGCCCAAAAACGTGATGCCGTCCTCGCCGTGAAACAGCCGGCTATACGTAGCGCGCGCCGTGGGATCGAGGCCGGGAAGTGCCGCAAACACCAGCTCGACGAACGCCAAGGCGCAGAACGTCACGATGGAGATCGCCGGCGTGCGGAAGCGGCGGTGCACGCGCTGGAATATCGAAGGCAGCAACTTGGCGGAGCTCATTGCATAGGCGATGCGCGAGCTGCCGAAGACGCCCGAGTTGCTGGAGATCAGCAGTAGGATGGCGCCGAGTATCGGGACGTAGTACTGTGCAATGAGTCCCCAATACGGAACCTGAGCGGCCAAAAGCGCGACGCCCTTGCCTTGATTATCGCTGCTGTTGGGGAATATTTGCCAGAACGCAATCGCGTGTCCGGCGCGGTCGTGCAGAGTATGCCAAGGGTGCATCCCCAGCGCCAGGTTCGAATATCCCAGCGCGAAGATCAGAATCGTGAGGATCAGTGCGAGCGAAGTGCGCGGAATCACCGACGCCGGCCGCTGCGTCTCTTGTGCCGCCTGCGATATCGATTCGAGTCCGACGAAGGAAATGATCGCGAGCGAGACACCTTGCATGAGCGCGAACGGTGAGGGCCAAGCGGTCTGCATGGTATGCACGAGAAGCCCCGGATCGAATGCGAACAAAAACGCGAAGCAGAGGATAAGCGTTTCGCTCAACACGTCGATGGCGCTGACCGACCCTTGAAACGCCGTGCTTTCGCGTACTCCTAGAACGTTGAGTCCGCACAGGCCGGCAATCAAAATGGTCACCGCGGCGAAATGGACCCACGGGTGCAGCGAGGACACGAACTGGGGCGCCAACTGTGAGAGATAGTCTACGCATGACCAAGCGAACAGCGTGACGTCGATGGTGAAGTCCAGCAGCACCGCCCACCCGGCTACGAATCCAAAGAAATCGCCTAGGCCGCGCATCACGAAGTATTGGCCGCCGCCTGCGACGGGATACGTTGCGGCGAGCTCCGTGTAGGCGAGGCCGATCAAGACGTAAACGATGCCTGCGAAAAGAAAGGCGACGTTCGACGCGCCCGCCGCATAGGCCAGGACCAATCCAAGCCCGACGAAGATGTCGGCCCCGACGTCGGAGTAGCCCCATGCGAACGAGCCCCATGGGGTTACCGCGCGGCGCAGTTCCGGTTTTCGCTCCTCGGGCATGGCTATTCGCAGGCCACTAGTAGCCTATCGCGGTGCGCTCCAAGGCGTTGATGAGATATTCGGTTTCGCTCATCTGCTCCGACAGATCGTAATCGCGGAAGACTTCGAGCGCTTCGTTCAGCTTGTTGACGCCGTCGCGCAGCTCCTCGCGCTCGCGCAATCCGTCGGACGCTTTTTGCAGAATCATCGTGCCGTATTTGAGCGCCGTCTTGGCGTACTCCAAGCGGTTGTCGACCGCGGCCAGTTCGTGCAGCGCGGCCAGAAAGTTGTTCTTGGCCTCGTCGTACCGTCGCCGGCGCGTCGCCAGCATGCCTTTGAGCACCGCTTCGTACGCGTCGTTCCGGTTGCGCGACGGTGCGAGTGCGCGATCGATCGCTTGGCGCAGCTCCGGATTGTTCTGCGGCGGCGGTTTGCGCTGTTCGCCCGATTTTTTGGAAGCGGCCGAAGGAGAGAGCAGCACGTTGAGATCGGCGATGTAGTCGCGCGCCGTTTGGTATCGTTTGCCCGGATCCTTGTCGATGGCGCGCATAATGACGCGTTCGAGCGGTTCGGGGATGTTGCGATTGATCTCGTGCGGGGGCGTAGGCGCGTCGTGCACGTGTGAAAAGATCGTTGCAACCAAGTCGTCCTTGTCGTTCCGGAACGGCACGGTGCCCGTGAATATTTCGTACATGACGATGCCGACGGAGTAGAGGTCGCTTCGAACGTCCGCGGGTTTGCTAAGGAAGCGCTCGGGCGCGAGATAGCCGATGGTTCCGACGATCTGACCTGTGCGCGTCGTCTGCGTCATGTCGCTCGTGCGGCGCGCGAGGCCGAAGTCCATGACTTTGACGTGCTTTCCGTCCTCTATCGTCATGATGTTGGACGGCTTGATGTCGCGATGGATCGTGCTTTCGTTGTGCGCGTACTCGAGCGCCTCGAGTATGTCGATCAGGTAGGTCAGCGCTTGACGATAGGAGATCGAACCGCCCTCGAGATCCCGCAGGGTCTTGCCCCGCACCAACTCCATGATGATGAACGAGATGCCGGATTCTTGTCCGACGTCGAACACCTGAACGATGCGCGGATGGTTGAGCTTGGCCATCGCCTGCGCCTCGCGCAGGAACCGCTGATTGACGTCGTCGGAACGGTCGATCAGCACCTTGATCGCCACTTCACGCTGGAGGGTGCGGTCCAACGCGCGGTACGTGTCTGCCGTCCCGCCCCGGCCGATCAGCTCCAGAATCTCGTAACGGCCGCCCAGTGTCCGCCCGATAAACGTGTCCATCTAAAAGGCGCTCCGCCCGGAAAGGCGCTGCGGCCTAACCTCCGCCCGGGAGGGCCGCGCGCCGGTCAACAAACCCATGTCAAAAAGCATTCCGGTGCAGGGTCATGCGTTCTCCGTCAACTGCCACCACGTCGAAGCGGACGAGGGCATTCGGAGCGACGATTTGCACGTAATCGGCCGCGAGCCTGCGAAGCGTCGCCCGTTTACGCGCGTCGACTGCGCAGAACGCCGAGCCGAAGCTGCGCGACGTCCGGCTTTTTACCTCGACGAAGACGATGGTCGAGCCGTCACGGCAGACAAGGTCGACTTCCCCGCCCGGCAGGCGCAGATTGCGCGTGACGACGTTGTACCCGGCCTCTTCGAGAAAGGCCGCTGCACGGGACTCACCTTGCCGCCCCTTTGCTCCGTTACTGCTGGGCAAGCACGCCTTCGGCGAAAGCCGCCTCGAACGGATTGGGCGCATGCGCCTCCCAGCCGAAGGCGAGCTGCGCTTCGCGCACTCTCCACCAGCCGGACCGGTGGTGGACCGAGGGGCCGTGTTCCTTGAGCGCGGCGATGTGCTCGGGAGTGGCATATCCCTTATGGTCGGCAAATCCGTAGCGCGGCTCGACTTCGTGCAGTTCGGCGAGCATCCGATCGCGATGGACCTTGGCGACGATGGAGGCGGCAGCAATCACCGCGCAGCGCGCATCGCCCTTTATCAGCGGCTCTTGCGGGCCCACGAAGGAGCGAATCCTCACCGCGTCCGTGAGGAGGTATTGGGGCCCGACGGAGAGCGCCGCGATAGCGCGCTCCATTGCAAGTACGCTCGCCCAATAGATGTTCAGACGGTCGATCTCCTCGACGCTCGCTTCGCCGACGGCCCATGCAGCGCACTCTTTTTTGATCTGCTCGGCGATAATCGCGCGCAGCTCCGGCCGGACTTGCTTGGAATCGTTGAGCCCGCGGATCATCATCGGATGGGCGCACACGACGCATGCGGCAACCACCGGACCGGCAAGCGGACCGCGTCCGACCTCGTCGACGCCGCCGACGAATTGGTATCCCTGCCGGCGAGCTGCTTTTTCGATGGCGTGAATGCGATGGAGACGCCTGCGCTCGCGCTCGTAGGCGTTCTTAGCCTTACGCTGCTTGGGCGTCATTGGGTGCGCGCTCCAAAGTAATGCGTCCGAATTTGCCTTCGTTGAAATCGCGGATGTACGATTGTGCCGCGTTGTGCATGTCCACTTCTCCGCCGCGCCGCATGAAGCCGCGCGATTTGGCGAACGTCTCCAAGTCGGGTACTTTCGTTCGCCCCTTCGTAACATCTTTGAGCCAGCGATGAAAACGTGCCGCAACGTCCTCGGGGTCGTAGCGCTCACGCGGAACGGCGCCGACGATTGCCAACTTCCACTGCGCTTCGGGCGAAGATATTTTCGGCACCAAGATGCCGGGAGTGTCCATCAGTTCGAGCGCCGGACTGACCCGAAACCATTGCAGCTGACGTGTGACGCCGGCCCGGTCTTCGGTTCGCGCGGCGGAGCGGCGCAGCAAGCCGTTGATGATCGACGACTTGCCTGAGTTGGGCACACCGACTACCATTACGCGCTGCGTACCGCGAGAACCGAGCGCTAACTGTCCCAAGTAGAACCCTGCCTTTCCGACGCTGGCCTGCTCTCTTCCGTTTACCGCAATCACGCTGCGCCCGCCGCGCGAAAGGAACTTGAGCCAAGCGGCGGTCTGCAGCGGATCTGCAAGGTCCTCTCGATTCAGCGCCAGCAAGCGGGGGCGTTTTCCGGCAATGACGTCGAGCATCGGATTCGCACCGATTTGCGGGACGCGCGCGTCCACGACTTCAATAACGATGTCGATCAGCTTCATATAGTCGTCGATGCGCCGCATCGCCGTGGCCATATGGCCCGGGTACCACTGCACGACTTGTTCGAATTCGCGATCCAATGCCGCGCTCACAAGGCACCGAGCCGGCCGACAGGCCATATTCCCGCCAGGGCTTTGCCCAGTACCTGGCTCTGCGGCACGAATCCCCACGAACGGGAGTCCTCGCTGACTGCGCGATTGTCGCCCAGTACGTACAATTCGCCGGTCGGAACCGTTACTGCCGGAAAACTGCGCTGATCCGCATAAGCAACATACGGCTCGTCGAGCGGCAAGCCGTTCACTAACACCCTGCCGCGATCGATTTGCACCCGATCTCCGGGGAGTCCGATAATGCGTTTGATGAATATCTCCGGCGTAGGATCGTCGTGGTGAAACGCGATGATGTCGCCGCGCACGGGACCATGCAGACGGTAGGCGATTGTATCGATCAGGACGACCTCACCGGAAGCGATGTGCGGTGCCATCGAGAGACCAGTAACCTGAGGCGTTCGCATAAAAAATGCGAGCGCCAAAGCGGCGAGTACCGCGACCTGCAGCGTAGCGCTGGCGACCGTTCGCCAATGCAATTGCCGGAGCACGGGTTTAGGGCTTCGCGCTTATCTCCATAAAATCTTCGCGTGGCTCAGCGGCCAGAATATCAAGAATGCGTGTCCGGTGAAGTGCCCGGGCTTACCTTGCTCGGGGCCGGCCGCGAAATTGCCCGCGTCCTGCGCGAATCCCCAGATGTGCGAATCCTCCGAATCGTTACGGTTGTCGCCCATCATGAAGTAGCAATGCTCTGGAATACGATCGGGCGCGCTCCAATCTTTGCGCGGCGGAATGTTCGCGGTAGTCGGATCCAGCGGCTGCAGCCCGGTGCCGCCCGCATCAACGTAAATATTGTAGTTTTTGATCACCATGTCGTATGCCGGCGCCTCGGCGATATAGGGTTCGGCGAGGGGTTTGCCGTTCAGAATCACTCTGCCGTGCCGGATGCTCAGCGTGTCGCCCGGGCGCCCGATGACGCGCTTGATGAAATCATCCGTTGTCGGAATCGGCGGCGGAAAGACGACGATGTCGCCCTCGGACGGTTGACGAAAACGATACTCGAATTTGTTCACCAGCAGCACGTCGCCGATCTTCAGCGTCGGAATCATCGAACCGGACGGAATGTAATACGTGCGCGCCACGAATGTAATCAGCAGAAACGCGGCGACCCCTGCGTAGATGAACGGATCCAGGTACTCGCGCGCGAAGTTCGTCGACTTTCCCTCCGATCCGGCGCGAACCGGCTGAAGGGTCAGCACCACCCTCGCGACGAGAAAGACTCCGACGAGTCCCAGCAGTTCAAACGGGGTCACGGCGATTGCTCCCATAAGGTGCGCGCCTTGCGTTTCAGTTCAGCACGCGCAGCCGGTAAAACGGCCACAGTAATAAAAAGGCGCGCCCGGTAAAATGCGCGGTCGTAGCGGTCGTTGCCAGCGGTCCAGAGGCAAAGCGTCCCTTCAGCTGCGCAAATCCCCATACGTGGGAATCCTCGGAGTCGTTGCGATTGTCGCCCATGACGAAGTAGAATCCCCGCGGGATGCGGTTCGGACTCTGCCACTGTGCGCGAGGCGGGATGTCGGCCTGCGACGGATCGAGCGGCGTGAAGCAGCCATCGCCGCTGTCGACGTAGATACCATAATTTTTGATCGCCAGATTGTAGTCGGGACGCTGTTCGATATACGGTTCATGCTGCGGTTTGCCGTCGACGTACACGATGCCGCTTTGAATGCGCAGCGGTATCCCCCGGCACGGCGATGACGCGTTTGACGAATTGGCTGCCCGATTGGATCGGAGGACGAAAAACCACGATGTCGCCGCGATGCGGCGGAAAGAACCGGTAAGCGAACTCGTTGACGAGCAAGACGTCACGCTGCTGCAGCGTGGGAATCATCGAACCGGACGGAATGTAGAAGGTACGCACGACGAACGTGATCAGAAACAGCGCAGCCAAACCTGCTGCGATGAAGACGTCCACGTATTCGCGAAATACCCCGCTCCCATGCGCCGCGCGGCTTCCGGCGGGCGCCGGTTTGAGAGTGAGCGCGATTCGGACTGCGGTAAGGGCGCCGAGCAGTCCGATTAACTGCAGCGGAGACAGGGTGAGAACTGCGAGCTAGCGGGATTTTTTCTCTTTGATGCGCGCGGCTTTGCCGACTCTCTCGGTGAGGTAGTAGAGCCGGCTGCGGCGCACGATGCCGCGCTTGGAAACCTCGATGCGATCCAGGCGCGGGCTGTGCAGCAAAAACGTCTTCTCGACGCCGACTCCGTGCGCGACGCGGCGGACCGTGATCGACTCGTGCGCGCCGCCGCCCTTGCGAACGGTGACCACGCCTTCGAACATCTGGACGCGCTCTTTACCGCCTTCGACGACTTTGGAGTACACCTTGACCGTGTCGCCCGGACGGAACTCGGGGACGTTGTCCTTGCGCTGCTCGTGGTTCAAGACATCGATGACGTTCATGACTGCAATTCTCTTCTACACTGCGCTAAATCAAAGAAGGCCGGTGGGGGGTGCCCACGGCAACCTTGCGATTCTAGCACGTCGTCCGGTGAGCCGCAAGGACGCTTCTAGTCGTCCGGTTTGCCCTTGAGGTCGGGCCGGCGAGCGCGGGTGCGTTCGCGTGACTGCTCCCGCCGCCAAGCGGCAATCGCCGCATGGTTCCCCGAGAGCAGCACTTCCGGCACCGAAACACCGCGAAACATCGCAGGCCGGGTGTAGCTCGGGTAGTCGAGGGCTCCGTCGTTGAAAGATTCGGCCGCAAGCGATTCGGTTCGGACAACGCCGCCGAGCAGGCGCACGGTCGCATCGATCATCGCCAGCGCCGGCAGCTCGCCGCCCGTCAGCACGAAGTCGCCCAGCGAGTACTCTTCGATAGGATAGAGGGCCGCGAGCCGCTCGTCGATTCCTTCGTAGTGTCCGCAGATGAAGATCAGCCGGTCGAAGCCCTCGGCAAAGCGCCTTGCATCGGCTTGCGAGAACGGTTTCCCCCCCGGGGAGGGCACCACGATCGCTCGGCGTTCACCGGCCGCCGCCTCTGCCAAAACGGCGTCCATAATGCGAGCCAGGGGCTCGATCCGCAGCACCATGCCCGGGCCGCCGCCAAACGGCACGTCGTCCGCGCGCTCGCCGCCGGAGAGCGCGTCGAGCACGTGATGGTAGCGGACGTCGACCATTCCCGCTTCGACCGCGCGCCCCACGATTGAGAGCCCGACGAAAGGCGCAAACACCTCCGGGAAGAGCGTTAGGACGTCAATCGTGAACATAGCCGCCGAAGTGTTCAACTTACGCAACGTTCTGGCTCTTTTGACCTCGCCGCGCACTCCCTACGACGCTGCTCTGCGAGATCTCGCTCACGGCAAACCGGCGGAGGCGCTGGACGCTCTCGACCGTTTGCTCGCGCTCGAGACCGACACGCAGCAGCGCGCAGCGATTGCGAATAAACGCGGCGTCGCCCTGGTCGCATTGGAACAGCGCGATCGCGCTCGGATCGCGTTTGAAGATGCTGTGGGAATCTCGCCCGAGTTTGCGCCGGCGCTGGTGAACCTCGGCAATTTGGAGTTCGAATCCGAGCGGTTTGAAGCGGCCGCAGCGTTTTACGAACGCGCGCTTCAAAGCGATCGCGAACTGGCCTCGGCGCATCGCCACTTGGGGCTGGTCTACCGGCGAATGGGCCGGCAAAGCGAAGCCATGCGTTTGCTCAGCCGCGCCCGGCGGCTGGAGGGGCGCGCAAACACTAAGCCAAGAAAATAGAGATATGCCGGAATCCGATCACATTGCGCTTTCCGACGAGTTGCTTGCGCTCATGCGGGCCGCTGCCCAGAAGGCGCTGGATCTTCACGAGACGTTCGTAACGCCGCGCGCGCTGCTGCTCGCAATGCTCGACGAGCCTTCGATCGGGCCAAGAATTGCGGGAGTCGTTAACCGCCGGAAACTGCTCGATGCCGCAGCCGCCGGCACGGATGCGGTGCGTCTGGAAGACGACGTTTTGCCCTCGACGGGAGATCCGGCTCTGGCGCGCTACGATACGCTGGCGTTCAAAACGCCGGATAGCGGTTCGAGCGTTTGGCTCGATCCCCAGACGTATCAGATTCTTCAAGAAGGCGCGCGGCGCGTCGACGACCGGTATCTTCCGAAACACGCGGCGCTGGGGATGGCGGCCGAAGCAGTGCATGCTCCGGGCGAACTTGCAGCACTTGGAGTCGACGCGGGCGCGCTGGCCGAAGCGCTCTATAAGCTTTGACCAATCGCCGCGATTCCGTCCGGCGGCAGCGCAGCCGTAGACGTTATTTAACGAGATCCGCGGACGTGATCTCTTCCAAATATTCGAAGAGCTGCGGCAGCGTGATCTTTTCGAGCGCCGTGCGCTGCAGCATACCGTCACCGTCTTCGCCTTCATCGCGCAAATAGCAGCGCGACTCGACGCCGCTCTCGCTGTCGCTGATGAAAGAGACGGCAAAACCTTTTCCCGGCATCTCGTCGTAAATGCGCATCGTCGCGGGATTGAGAATCTCGATCGAGTGGCTTTGGTGATTCGCATCGAAGATCGTGATCGTCAAGTAGTCGCGGTTTACGACCTCGATCGAACCGACGACGAAGACGTTCTTGGCCGAAAAAAACTCGTGTCCACGTTTGTTGCGGCTCGAGACCTCATAGAAGACGCGATGCGCGACGAACCGGTTCAGAATTTTCCGAAGGGTCGCGAGGGACGCGAGCGTCTCAGTGCGGTTGCCTCGCGTGTAGATGATCTTCACGAGCCGCCAAACTTTGCACGGGGCCGGAGGAGGGCCCTGCCGCCGAGCGGCTGGAAAATCCTCGATCGTGCTTTCCATTCCGGATATGGCCATTCTGGGCGTTCTCGCGCTGCTCGTTTTCGGCGAGGAACGCCTCCCGGGCATCATGCGCCAAGCCGGCCGCATCATGCGCGAAGTGCAGAACACCTCGCATTCGTTCATTCGGGAGATGGAGCGCGCCGCCGACGTCAATGAACCGGTTGCGCCGCCGCCGGAGCCGCCAGACGACGCCAAAGGCGAAGAACCGCACTGACGTACGCTTGCGTTTCCGGATATGGTGGGATGCCTCCATATCGCTGCACGGCTCCCTCGCCGGCATTGTACGCAGCAAGCGTCAAAGCATACTGCTCCCGCATCCCGTAAGCCGAATACCGATCGAGCAAATAATGCAGATGCGCGGCGACGCCGTGAATGTTCGCCGATGGATCCGCCGCATCGACCCCCAAATTCCGCGCGGTCCCAGGCATAAGTTGCCCTAGTCCGACGGCGCCTGCGGGAGAAACTGCGCCGGGGCGCCAGTCGGATTCGACCGCAATGAGCGCGACCATCAGCCGAGCATCCAGACCTTGCGCGTCCGCTTCGTCGATCACTGTTTGCGCAAGACGGATGGACTGGGCAGTCGGAAGATGCGGGTTGAAAGCGCAGAGGGCGCGAGCGTAGAGCAGTACGATCGACGTGAGCAGCAGATGCACGAATCCTGTAGTGCCCGCGCGCAACGAAAAAAGGCCCCGAACTGCGAGGCCTCTTCGATAACCGCTATAACCGTCAGATGTTGAAGTTCTGGCGCAGTTCGTTGATTCGCTGCTGCAGCATCTGTTTGGCTTGGCTCTGCAGCCGTTCTTTTTGATCTTCCGGAAGCCGCTGATACACGAGGTATCCCGCGGCGGAGAGCAATCCGCCGAGAACGCCGACGAGCAATGCCTTGCCCGCTTCGTTGCCGCCGCTGTTCTCCGTGTTCTCGTAACTCACGCTTGCATTCTCCGCGTATGTGCCCTTATAGCCGTTGCTTCCCGACCATTGTTGCTCCGGGGGCGTAGACCGGAACGTCTCTGACATACTGTTGCCTCCTACCGCTTGCGACTTCGTGCCCAGCCGTATCATACCCGGCTGAAGCGGCGTGGTTACGGTTCACGCTCTTCGGTGACTCGAACGTGCTGCGGATACTGACGGGCGATCTGTTCGACGGCAAGCCGCGCGGTCTCGACGATGGCGGCAACTCGCTCGTCTTCGCGGGAGCGCTGCGGCCAGCGCATGGCGAGGTCTCCCGAATGCTGCGTGACGTCGAGCGGAAGCTTGACGTGCGCTTCCAGCCCCAGACGAGCAGCCTGCAAAATCGCCGAAACGGCCGCGCACACCAGCGAGTATTCATCCGAGCTGGTCTCGGCGATCTCGCACGTGACCGGACGCAAAAGCAGAGGACAGCCTATCAAGGCTGTCCCTGCGGAAAACGACCTCCAGCATATGCTGCCTTATGGGAGCTGGATCTTCGTTATCTTGACTTCGGCGAACCGCTGACGGTGACCGGTCAGCTTCCGGACGCGCTTCTTCGGCTTGTATTTGAAGACGAGAATCTTCTTGTCTTTGTCCTGTCGCAGAACCGTGCCGGTGACCGATGCGCCGCTGACAATGGGAGATCCGAGCGTCACGCCGTCACCGCCCTTGCTTGCAAGGACGATGCGGTCGAACGTCACGTCGGAACCGACCTCGCTCTCCAGCAGGTCGCACTTGATAACGTCACCCTCGGAGACCTTGTACTGCTTTCCGCCGGTCTCGATAATCGCGTACATAACCTTTGGAACATTAGCAGAGGCCCCGGTGCCTGTCAACGCTGCCCGCGCAGCACTAGCCGCAGGCGCTTGACCGTTGGGCGGCAATCGTGCTATTGTCGCAGAGAAGTCTATAAAATAGACCAGTCTGAAGGGATTGACGCTGCTGATGGACGCACGAGAAGCGCGGGAGCACTTGGAAATGGTCGACGCGATCCTGAAAGGGGAGAACGCGACGGCGGAACTTGGGCTTGCCGCGAACTGGGGTTCACCCTCATCGGCTTCGGCCTCGGTGCGGGCATCCTCAACATCGCCTACCAGATGGGAAGCGTAGAGAATTCCAATCCGGCCCTAGTAATTGCCGGAAGCGTGCTCCTGCTCGCCTCGCTGATCTATATGGCCACGTGGATGGCGCTTGGGTATCGGAACGCGGAGCGCATATCGCTCGCAGCGGTGCGCAGCGGTCGCGTGATGGGGGCGGTATGGGGAAGCGTCTTCGTTGCAGCGCTCTGCCAACCGCACGTTTTTACGGGTTGGTCCGCCAGCGCAATTTGGAGTCTGGGCGGCGCCATCTCGCTGCTGGTCAGCGGTTTCTTCGGCGATCGGCGCGCGCTGTGCGGCGGATTGATTCTGCTTGCGTCGATGCTCGTCGCCAACTACGTGCCCTCGATTACCGGTTATGCGCTCGCCGCGGGGTTCTTTGCCGGTTATGTCGGCAGCGGAATCCTGTACGTTCTCGGGTCGAACCCGGCGCGAAATCGTGGATGATCTGCTGCTCTCCAAGATTCGCCTGGGCGTCATCGCGGAGCTGCTGACTGCAAAATGGGCTGCGTTCACCGACTTGCAGCGCGCGACGCAAACGACGAACGGAAATCTCGGCGCGCACCTTGCGAAACTCGTCGAAGCCGGCTACGTCTACGAAGAGAAGACGTTTGTAAACCGCCGCCCCCAATCGCGTTATAGCCTATCGCCAATCGGCAAGGCTGCATTCGTCGAGCACGTTCGAGAGATGCAGTCGCTGCTGAATAAAGGAGAAACCGCATGAGCTCTGGTGCAACTCCGGAGCCTCCGCAAGAGGTACGGCAAACATATCGCGGTCGACGGCGTTTCGTTTGCCGTCGCGAAAGGCGAAGTTGTCGCGCTGCTCGGCGCCAACGGCGCAGGCAAGACCACCACGCTGGAGATCTTACTCGGCCTTCGGCGCGCGGACTCGGGCAGTGTGGAACTGAACGCGCGAACCGTCGGCGTAACGCCGCAAGAAACCGGCATGCCGCAGAACGTCCGCGTGCGCGAGATCCTCGAGTTCGTGTCGTCCGCACTACCCAAATCCGGCGGGGGCGCATGCGATTCTCCAGGCGTTCGATCTGCAGCAACTGGCCGCGCGTCAGACCGGCGGATTATCCGGCGGTCAATTGCGCCGCCTCGCGCTTGCGCTCGCATTCGTAGGTCAGCCCGAGCTCGTCGTGCTGGACGAGCCGACCACCGGTTTGGACATCGAGGCGCGCCGCAATGTTTGGGCGTTCGTCCGCGCGTACGCCGAAGGCGGCGGCACCGTACTCCTCACCACGCATCATATGGAAGAAGCCGAAGCGCTCGCGAGCCGCATACTCGTGATGAGCGCGGGATCGATCGTGCGCGACGGGACGCCGGCTCAAATCCGGCGCACCGTTACGACCCGCAGGCTCTCGTACGCCGGACGTCCCTTCGAGCCGTCCGCGTTTGGGATCGACGGCACGGTGCAGCAAGACGACGGTCGCGTCATCATCACCACAGCCGATACGGACGCGTTGCTCCGCGCGATGGTGCGAAACGATATTGCGTTTACCGATCTCTCCGTAACCGGCGCAAGCCTGGAAGACGCGGTCCTCTCGCTGACAGGAGTTTCCAAATGATCGCACTGCTCGGGCAATACGTCCGCATCCAGTGGCTTCAACTGATCCGTATGCCGGGATTCGTCATCCCGACGATCGGTTTTCCGGCCCTATTTTACTCGCTCTTCGATTTGAACTTCGCTCGCGCGCACTTGAATATTGCCGGCGTGCTGATGCTCGGATACGTTGCGTTCGCCATCATCGGCGTGACGCTCTTTCAATTCGGCGTCGGCATAGCCAATGAACGCACGACGCCGTGGGAGCGCTACGTGCGGACGCTTCCCGCGCCGGTCGGGGTTCGTTTCGGCGGCCGAATCGTCGTCGCTGCGATGTTCGGTCTCGTCGCCGCCGGCTTTGTGGTGCTCGTTGCCTCGCTGGCAACCGGCGTTCACTATACCATATCGCAATGGGCCGCTATCGGCGCAGCAATGTTGGCGGGCGGGGCGGTCTTCACCATCTTCGGTATCGCCATCGGATATTGGTGCACGCCGAAGTCGGCGATTCCGATCGCGAACGTGTTCTATCTGCTGCTGTCGTTTGCGGGCGGTCTGTGGATTCCGCCGTCGGAACTTCCCCAGTTTGCGCGCGTCATCTCGCCCTTCACCCCTACGCGCCAGTTTGCCGATCTGCTTTGGAATGCGCCTTCGGGATTGTCCGTTCACGCGTTGACCGCACTTGCGGTATTCGGAGCGGGATTTGCGATCGTCGCCGCAATCGGTTACCGCCGCGACGAGAAACAACGATATGCCTGATGCCATGAACGTCGAACGGTCGCCGTGGTGGTACCGGCGCCGCGACGCCGTGTTCGGAATGATCTACGGTATCGGCTTCTTCGGCGCTTGGGCCTTCTCTGCGGCGACGCATCAACCGTATCGTCCGTGGTTCGTGGCTATTGCGCAGGAGTGGGGCAGCGACGGATGGACGCGAGTTGCCGCTGTCATGATAGGGTTGATGGCTGCAAGTTTCATACTGCGCCTTTGGGGTTCTCAGCTATCTTCACACGAACGTCGTGTGGAGCGATGATGCCCGCACCGACTCACTCGTAATCGCGGGACCATTCCGCTACCTTCGCAATCCGTTATATGTGGGGAACATCCTGATGGCCTTGAGCTTCAGCTTGTTCGCGCCGATCGGCGGCTGGATAGATATAAACGTGATGAACCTGGTCTTCGTCGGGGCGTTGATCCGCTGGGAAGAGCGGGGGCTCGAAAGCTCGGTACGGTGCCGCCTACGATGCTTACTGCACAACCGTTCCCTCTTTGCTGCCCAGGATTCCGCCTGCGGCCGGCAACGCGTTCGTTCGGCCTTCCGTTATTGAAGGGCTCCGGTCGGAAATTTTCGTCGGCTGCCTCTTTTTGGGTATGATCGTGATGTTCGTGGCGCCATTGAGTTACGGGTTTGCCGCTTTCGCGGTATTGTACGTCGCCGGTATCGTCGCACAGCGTATTGCGGCAGGCAGAGCGGAGAACTCCGGGCAAGTAGGTTAAACGATGCGGAGCGCCCGGTTCGTCTTAATCGCGTGGGGCGC
The DNA here is from genome assembly GCA_963714015.1 of Vulcanimicrobiota bacterium. Taxonomy (GTDB): domain Bacteria; phylum Vulcanimicrobiota; class Vulcanimicrobiia; order Vulcanimicrobiales; family Vulcanimicrobiaceae; genus DASRDE01. The sequence continues at coordinate 1,300,930 of OY970223.1, forward strand.
CGTTGCTGTGGTGACGGCGCTTCGCGCTGTCTTTGCGGCGACTCTTCCATTGACCGGAGACGAAGCGTACTACTGGGAATGGAGTCGCAGACTTGCTGCCGGCTACGTCGATCATCCGCCTGCCGTCGCGTTTGCAATCGCGGCATTCTCTTGGCTTGGCCGCTCGCCGCTGGCAATTCGTCTGCCTTTCATTTTATGCGGATTGCTGACCGCGCTTGCGGCAGCCGGTGCCGCAGCTGCGTTGACGCGCAATGCGCTCGCCGGTGCGGCGGCTGCGCTCTGCGTTTCGCTCGCTCCGATAATGAACGTCGGATTCGGCATTGCAACTCCTGACGGGCCTTTCGCCTTAGGCTGGGCTGCATCGCTCTACTTTGCGGTAGTTGCGTTTCGCGATCGACGGCGGCATTGGTTCGTGGCGCTGGGCCTCGCGCTGGGCGTTACCATACTTTCGCGGTACTTCGGATTTGCTTTGATCCTCGGCGTCGTCATTGCGGCCATCGTTTCGCGCGAGCGCAAGCTCTGGCGCGACGGGCTTTGGATCTCCTTCGTGCTGGCATTGGGAATGTACGCTCCGTTCTTGGCTTGGAACGCCCACCACCACTGGAGTTCATTCGGTTTTGCGCTTTTCCAGCGGCATCCGGCAGATGAAGCGGGTGCGTTTCGACCTGCTCTGCTCTATGGGCTGGATGCACTTGCATTCTCGCCCGGCCTGTGGATCGCGGCGACTCTCCTGATCCTCAGAATGAATCAACCTCTTGTGACGTGGACGGCTCTCCCGCTCTGCGTTCTGCTGTTCGCACTGGCGTTTCACGAGCGCGTCGAGGTCTACTGGTTTATCGGTCCGTTCGTTTCTGTGTGCGTGGGATTAGGAACCCTGCGTCCCGCCAGCCCGTGGATATGGGCGCCTGCAGCGGCGCTGAGTGCCGTAGTATTTGTCGCGGCAACGATTCCCGTGCCCGTATTCTCCGCACTCGAACGCGCCGGACTGCATTTGAGCGGCGGCGGTCCGTTTGAAATTTTCACATACCGCCGCTTGGCCGCAGATGCCGGCGCGATAGCTCACGCGCACGATGCAGTCGTGATGACCGACGGATACGGCTTCTCCTCGCTGCTCGATTTTTATGCGAACGTGCAGCCGGTAGTCATCGGCTACGACGCGCAAGGCACCGAATCCGAACGCTGGTTCAGCGACCGCAGCCGGCCCACGCAAGCGCTTTTCATCGACAAGGTTCCGCTCTCGACTCGCCCGGATTTTTCACAACAGCTGAATCGCGCGTGCGGCCACGTCGTGCCCGGTCCCGTTCTGGCTTACCGGTACCGCCGCTACTTCACGACGTGGTGCGACAAAATGACGCCGAACGCCGTAGCGACGCTGCGCTGGCGAACTGCGGCCAACTGATCATCATTTCGGGCTAAGCGTCAAGGTTCGCACGGCTCCCGCGCTGACCGCGGCGTCACTGAACGGCAGCGGAATCATGCGCTGGTCGATCCAGGCCGCGCTCTGATCCTTGTAGTGGCCGGAACCCGGCTCGCCTGATTCACCGCTGGGAATGACGATGCCGCCGGCGTCCCAGTCGCCCACATCCCAGACTGCGCGAAAGCTTTGGGTATCGCGCGTGTTCTGCACGTGTATCGAATAACTGTCGCCGTCACCCGGCAGCAAGACGCCGTTCAAGAATCCGAATCCCAATGCCGCCAGCGGATGTTTGATCGGAACCGGATCGTAGGCACCCCATGTCTGCAACAGCCGCGAACCTTGCTGCTTTACCGCGGCGCGTAATGATTCCACCAGCAGCTCGTCGTAGTCGCCGTTGCGCCACCACCCCGCGGGTCGCTCGCGCAGGACCCGCATCAGCAGCACGATCTCCGTATTCGCCGCGAGATTGGGGCGATCGCTGGCGCTGTACGCTTTGCTCGCGGGTCCGGCAGCGTAGTCGGCGAGCGACTGCGCCGCAATCTGGGCCACTGCGCGCACGATCGGTGCGCCGGTCGAGCCCGGATCGAAACGGCCGTTCCACTGCCGGACAGCTTGCATATAGGGCCGCAGCGTGGCGTCTTGTTGCACGTGCTTGCGTTGCGCGGCGGCAAGCAGGTTTGCGGCGAGGTCGCGTTCGGGAAGTGAAAGCGTATCCGTTTGGAACGACGCAAAATCGTTTACACCCAGCTTCGGCTTCGAATGAAGCATCTGCTTGATTCGCGCGGCGCGATAAGGCGGTTCGAAGAACGCCGTGAGGCGGTAGGGGTAACCGCGTCCGTACATGCGATTATTGGCGGTAAACACCAGGCTGCCGGGTGAGGCTGCAACCTTCGGCAGTCGATCGAACGGGACGAACGGATAGAGCGGATCGGTCGCGGCGTGAACGCGCAATCCCCACGACGGATCGTCGGGAATCAGTCCGGCGAGCTGATACGCGGCACTGCCGGTGCGATCCGCCAGCACGAAATTCTGCGGCGGGCCGGGGTATTTGCGCAAGGCGTCGAGCGCCTGCGCGATCGATCGCGCACGATCGAGCCCTTCGAACGTAACGAGTGCAGTGCGCGGCGTGCGGACGGCGTTCCAGTCGACGGCATATGCGGTCCGTCCCTCGGTGCGCGCGACGAAGCCATGGGCCGTGGAATAATACGTTGCCGTAACGTCCCGCCCGAAGCGCACGTGAAAGATTTCGCGCCGCTGCCGCGCGCCGTCGAGAGAATCGCGATAGACGACTTCGGTCGTGACCGTTCCGTTGGTGGCGCCCCATGCGAGGTCGTCGTTATGTCCCAGAATAACGCCGGGCGTTCCGGCAAGCGAAGCCCCGGCGACGTGCAGATCGGGATCGTGCAGGTCGAGCAAATACCAAACGCCGGGGATCTGGAGCCGAAGATGCGGATCGTTTGCGAGCAGCGCGTGCCCGTCGGCAGAATGCCGGGCGCCCGTGGCCCATTCGTTGCTGCCGATCGGTTCACGTCCCGGAACGGCAAACGCCGCGCGCGCCTGCCGCGGAGTGAGCGGCGGGACGGGTGCTTTCCGCGGCGAGGTGAGCGGGACGTCGTATGCGGGATCCGTGATCGAGTAGAGCTCGCGCGCCCACGAGACGCCGGTCGTTCGCGCTACCCGATCGCGCGTGATGACGTCATCCCAAGGATCGATCAAATCGAGCGCCGTCGCCATCCCGACGGCGAGCGAGTCCTGCGGCTCCCACGGCTGCGGCCGGTAAAGCAGAAGATGAAATTCCACGGGCAGCGGCTGCTGCCGCATGGCCGCGTTGATTCCGTCGCAGAACGACCGTACGATCGCGCGATCGCCCGCAGTCATGTTCGACCACTGTTCCCGCGCTATCGCTGCAATGTCCACGATGCGCGCCTTCTCGTCGGCTGCCAGCGCCGCAGGGCCGATCACTTCGGCAAGTCTGCCGTAGACGTACCGTCGCAGCAGATCCATTTGAAAAAGCCGGTCGGACGCTTCGGCATATCCCTGCGCGAAGAACAGATCGCGATCGTTGCGCGCCCGAATATGCGCAATGTCCCGATTGTCGCGAATTATTTGAACCGAAGCACTCAGGCCGGGCTCCCGAAGCGTTCCGGCGGTTTGCGCCGCCGCCCGCATTCCGGCGAGCGCGTTAACTACCCAGGCCAAGACAAGTGCCAAAATTAGGAGCAAAACGGCGAGTGCAGTCTGCGGTAAGGCTGCTGCGCCGCCGCTTAGACGTCGACGTATACGTCATCGCCTTCGACCGTGACTGCATACGTTGCCACGCCGATAACCGCCGGCAGCGTCAGCGCCTCGCCGGTACGCACGTCGAACTGCGCGCCGTGCCGAGGGCATTCGATCTTGCATCCGTCTAAATTTCCTTGATCGAGCGGACCTCCGTCGTGCGTGCAGACGTCTTCGATCGCATAGAGCTCGCCCTCGCAGCGGCAGAGCAACACCCCGGCGCCGGCCGTCACGACGCGAAGCGTCGTGCCTTCAGCGATGCTGCCGGTCTTTGCGACGGGTCCGCTTTTCATGCGCGTGCAGTTTCGCGCGCATCCGATTTCGCCTTGCGGATGAGCGGAAAACATCCGCAAAGCCCCAAAGAATGCGGCATGAAGATATCTCCCTTGACGGTGGCTTTTGCGGGTCTGGCCGTCCTGCTGTTAGGTGCGGCTCCGGCGCCGGATTATCAAGCCATGATGAAGGTCATGAAAATTCCCGGAATGGTGGTGCTCGTCATGGACCATGGAACCGTCGTAAGCGATAACGCCTACGGCGTGAAGAACCTGACGTCGAACGCACCGGTCGACGAGCACACGCGCTTCGAGATCGGTTCGATCACCAAGCAGTTCACCGCGGCGGCGATTCTGCGGTTGAAAGAAAAAGGCAAGCTCGCTCTGGACGATCCATTGGCCAAGTACCTGCCGCAATACACTGCCGCCCGCGACGTCACGCTGCGGCAAATGCTGTTGCAGATTAGCGGCATTCCGAACTACACCGACACCAAAGCGTTCGGCAAACTGATCGCTCTGCGAAACGGGAGCTGCGTAGTCACCGAACCTGGAAACGTTGAACGCGTCATCACGATGATAAAGAATCAGAAGCTGGATTTTAAGCCCGGCACGAAGTGGGAGTACAGCAATTCGAACTATTACTTGCTGGGACGGGTTGTGGAGCTCGCGTCCGGAGAACCGTGGGCGCAATACATCAGCGAGCACATTTTTGCGCCGGCGGGCATGACGGAATCCTCCTTCATGGAAGACGAAGGGTCCGTTCCCGACATGGCGACGGGATACGTTTACGATAAGCGGCGTTTCGTACCGGCGGCCTCGTTCAACGGCTGGGCGGGAGGAGCCGGTACGATCGTTTCGACTGCGAGCGATCTTGCAAAGTGGGATGCCGCGCTCTTTGCCGGCAAAATCATACCGCCGGAGGACGTCAAGTTGATGACTTCCCCGGGTAAGCTGCCGGCGCTCAGCGGTCACTACGGCTTCGGTTGGGTGATTGATACGTACGACGGCCAGCAGCGCGTCTGGCACAACGGCGGAACCCTGGGCTTCAATGCCAGCAATCAAATCTATCCCGCGCAGCGCCAGGCCGTAATCGTCCTGACGAATGTTGCCGGAGGCGCCGACGCAATCGCGGACCGCACATTCTCCGGGCTCCATCCTGAGCTTGCCGCCGCGCAGAACAAGCCGGCGTCAGGGGAAGATCCCGCCGTGACCGCGCGCGCTAAGACGGTGTGGTCGGAATTCGTCGCGGGTAAACTCGATCGTTCGCAATTCACGGACGCGATGAACAAAGCTATGACGCCCCAAGTTATCTCGGGGGCGGCTGCCCAATTCGCGCCCCTCGGCAGCGCGACGTCGTGGGTTTATACCGGGAAACATGCGGATGGCGGTGGTACGACTTACGCATACCACGTGACCTTCGCAAACGGCGCCTCGCTCAACGTGTACATGACCGTCGACGCCTCGAACAAAATCGCCGGATACCTGGCTACGCCGTCTTAAATCGTGACGAATGCGGCTTAGCCGACTGAGCCTTCCATCTCCATTTTGACGAGGCGATTCAGTTCGACCGCGTATTCCATCGGGAGTTCCTTGACGAAGAAATCGAAGAACCCGTTGACGATCATTGCGGTAGCGTCGGCTTCGGATAGGCCGCGGCTCATGGCGTAGAAGAGCTGCTCCTCGCCGATTTTACTGACGCTGGCCTCGTGTTCGACCGTGGAGCGCTGCTCGTGGATCTTCATCGTGGGCTTGGTATCGCTCGCGGACTGCTCGTCCATGATGAGCGCGTCGCACTTCACGCGCGTTTTCGCGCCCGTCGCGCCGGGATGCACTTCGACCAAGCCGCGATACGTGGTCTTGCCGCCGTGCGCACTGACGGATTTATTGGTCACCACCGACGTCGTGTTGGGCGCCGCATGAATCACTTTGGCGCCGGCGTCCTGGTGCTGCCCTTCACCGGCGAATGCCATCGAAAGGATCTCGCCGCGCGCGCCTTCTCCCATCAAGTAGATCGCCGGGTACTTCATCGTCAGACGTGAGCCGATGTTGCCGTCGACCCATTCGACCGTCGCGTTCTTGTGGGCGTACGCGCGTTTGGTGACCAAGTTAAAGATGTTGCGGTACCAGTTTTGAATGGTCGTATAACGAATCGACGCATCTTCGAGCGCTATGAGCTCTACGACCGCGCTATGCAGCGAGCTGGTCGAGAACTTGGGGGCCGTGCAGCCCTCGATGTAGTGAACTTTTGCGCCCTTGTCGGCAATGATCAGCGTGCGCTCGAACTGGCCCATATTCTCAGCGTTGATGCGAAAATAGGCCTGGAGCGGCATCTTGACTTCGACGCCGGGCGGAACGTAGACGAACGAGCCGCCCGACCAAACGGCGGAATTCAGCGCAGCGAACTTGTTGTCTGCGGGCGGAATGATCGTCGCGAAATACTTCTGAAGGATCTCGGGATACTGTTTGACGGCTGTGTCCATGTCGCAGAAAAGGACGCCAAGTTTCTCGAGCTCGGTGCTGACGTTGTGGTAAACGACTTCGGATTCGTACTGTGCCGACACGCCGGCCAAAAACTTACGTTCGGCTTCGGGAATCCCCAGACGATCGAAAGTGCGTTTGATGTCGTCGGGGACGTCGTCCCAAGAGCGCTCCGCCCGGTCGGTCGACTTCACGAAATAGTGGATATTTGCAAAGTCGATCTCATTCAGCAAAGCCGTGTCGCCCCACCCCGGCATGGGCTTGCTCAAGAAGATCTCCAGCGCTTTCAAGCGGAAGTCGCGCATCCAAGCGGGCTCGCTTTTCATCTCGCTGATGCGCGTGACGATTTCGCGGGTCAGACCCTTCCCCGATTTGAAGACGTAGTTTTCGGGGTCATGAAAGCCGTGTCGATAGTCGTCGACGATTGCCGTGGTCTTCAGTTCGGTGGCCATCTGCTGCTGTCGAAATTCCTCTTCTTAAGACGTAGGCCGGCGCACGGGCCGACTTTCAGGCTACCCCCGGCGAGGGCGATAGTCAAGATAGTGAAGTCCTATCTTCACTTTCAAACCTTCCGGGTCTTCAAAAGTTTCCTCTCCGAATTACTTTACAGGGGGGGTCTGAGGGGATATCATATCCCCCGGTCTCTTTATTAAACGCTCTAGCCTTCCTCAGCGGCTGCGGCCGAACGGCCGAGCCGGTCCTGAAGGAGCCAAAGCGTGACGAAGCGGCCACGGGATATGGGAGGCGCGCCCTTACGCGCCATCGCGGCGAGACGCCCGCGCACCGAAAAAGCGCCGGCAAGAGTTCGCCGATAGGTCGGGGACGTGACTGCACTGCAGGCGCCAGCCGACGTGGTCCGGAGGTGGGATTTCCCCCAAGTTCGAGGAGATAGAAATTGAAGGCACTCGGTACGCACATTGTGTGCGAACTCTCGGGGTGTGACCCGAAGGCCCTCACGGACGTCGATGCCGTCCACGCCATGATGATTCAGGCGGCCACTGCGGCCCGCGCGACCATCATGGAGAGCGCCTTTCACCGGTTCGAGCCACAAGGTGTATCTGGGACCGTCATCTTGGCGGAATCGCATCTGTCCATCCATACTTGGCCCGAGAAGGGCTACGCCGCGATGGACTTCTACACGTGCGGCGACCACACGGACCCATGGCTTGCCTGCGAACATGCCGCGAACGTGCTGTCGGCCAAAAACGTGCTGACCACCGAATTCAAGCGCGGTATCGAGGCGAAAAACGGCACTTACACGCACGTGGTGACCGCGACCGAAGCCGCCGATCGTCCAAAAACAGCCTGAGCTTCTCTTCGAATAAAACATCAAACAGCGCGTCAATCGACGCGCTGTTATTTTTTCGTTAACTCGGTCATAAACGTGAACAGTAAGAGACGATACAAGTCGTGTGAAGAATGCATTATCCCGACTTGAAATCGTCTTCGTGCTTGGTTTCGCATTTTTGACGGCTTGCGGCGGCGGCGGTGCCGGCGGAAGCTCGGCTCAATCGGCCGGCGGAGGACTTATGCCCGCCGCGCCGTCGACGCCCCAGCCCAATCAGAGTTGGCAAGGTCCGGTCGGCTACTTGCAGAGCGGCGGGCCGCTCATTAGTACCGGAGCGATAACGCACGGTACTCGGCAAGCAATTGTGGCGGTGATGTCGGGCGATACCGCATCGGGAACGTCGTTCAGTCCCGACAATTTGACGGTCGACACGCAGGGCAGCAGCTCGCCCAGCAGCTTACGGCGATCCGCCGGGATGCGGGCCCGCCGGTCGTTGATCTCGCAAGTCGTGCCCGTTGAGGCGCACCCGGCGGACGATTCCGCGCTGCTGCAAAAGCTTCGCGGCATTGCGGCTCCCGGCGCTCGCGCACAATACTCGGAGCGGCGACGCGAGAGCGTCGTTCCCTCGAATCCCGCTGTTGGTTCGACTGCATCGATTTGGGTCGAAGACGGAGTCGGCACCAACTACAGCGTCCAAGTTCCGGCGACGCTCGTCGTGCAAACCGCTCATGGAAACATTTGGATGGACGACACGCTGCGCAATACGGCGGCGTGGAGCAATGCAGCTCAGATAGGAACCGACTTCGAAAACGGTTACGTCTCGGACACGGCGCACTTCGCTCATCCCGATTATCCGGATAGCGCGCCCGGGCTGCAGGCTCAATATCAATCATGCGATTCGAGCGGTCACGTCACCGGTACGGGCAGCGGGTACATCACCGAGCCCATCGACCATCGAGTGGACGTCATGGTCGTGAACTCTGCAGACTTGGGGGGATACGGCGGATACTTTTCCGCCGCGAACCTGATGAATCAGAGCGCTCTAAACTGCCTTGGCGGATCGTATGAATCGAACGAAGCGCCGTTCATTTTCGTCGGATGGTTCCAGAGCCAGAGTTCGGACTACGAGCTTCGCGAAGACATGGTTCGCGGGACCGCCCACGAGCTTCAGCATCTCATCAATTTCGTGAACCACGCGCTGCTCCCGGAAGGCTCCTCGAGCCCTTCGTTCAACGGTTCGGAGTCGCCGTTCATCAACGAGGGCCTTTCAATGCTCGCCCAGGACTTGGCGGTGCAAAAAATGTACGGCGCCCAAGGCGTCAACTTCGATGCCGACGATGCGCTCGCGCGTGCCGATGCTTATTTGTCCAATCCGGGCAACTTTTCGATCAGCACGTTCGCGGGCGTCGATTCGACCGAGTGGGGCGGCGGCGGATCGCCGCGCTACAACTGCTTTGGCGGCTGTTACGGCGGCGCGTATCTCTTCGAGCGTTATCTGCACGATCGCTTCGGAGGCGATTCCTACACGCACGCGATCGAAACAAGCGGCTCCGTCGGTCCGCAGAACCTTCAGAACGTCACGGGAGAGAGCTCCAGCGACCTGCTCGACGACTTCGCGCTTGCGATGGCCGCGAACGCGCTGGGTGTGAACAGACTCCGGGCGCTTCGCGTTCGGAACGCTGGGCCTTTCGGGAACGTACGCCGATCAGTTCGGCGAGCAGAAGACGCTCGGCGGTCTCTACGCTGCGGCGATTTCTGCCGGCGGATCCGTGAACGTTCAGGCGCCGCTCGGAGGATTCACGTTCGTTTCAGTGGCGAGCGTTCCGGCCTCGGGCGTTCCGCTGACAGTAACCGATCACGCCTCCGTCGGCGGCTTTGCACTCACAGGGGGCCTCGCAGAACACTAGGGCCCGTTAATACATTATCGCATAGCCCGTATATCCGGCCCTTTTTCGCTCTCGCGGCGTTGCTGCGGCTGCCACAATGCTGCGGCATTGCGTCAGTCCTCGCGCCTTGCGAGAACAAAAAATGACCGCATATCCGAACCATGGACAATGTGTTAACGGGCCCTAGCGCGAACCTGCCAGGCCCATGCCCAAAACTCAGCACTGGCAGTGGTACGTCGAAGAGTTTTTTGCGACGGAGCAGCATCATCACGCGATAGAGCGCGTGTATTTCGCGGGCAAGACGCCCTTTCAAAGCGTCGGAGTCATCGAGACACCCGTGCTTGGTAAGATGCTGATTCTCGACGGCGATACACAGAGTGCCCAGCACGACGAGAAAATCTATCACGAGTCGCTCGTCCATCCCGCGCTCGCGGCAGCGCGCGATCGATCTCAAGTGCTGATCTTGGGCGGCGGCGAAGGTGCGACGCTTCGCGAAGTCTTGCGGCATCCCGGCGTCAAGCGCGCCACCATGGTGGATATCGACGGCGAAGTCGTCGAACTTTCGAAGAAGTTTCTCCCGGAATGGTCCGCAGGAGCCTTTGACGATCCGCGTGCGCGCGTGATCGTGGGTGATGCGCTGCAATTCTTGGCGCGCGACCGCGAGATGTACGGAGCGATCATCTCCGATTTGACGGAGCCGCTCGCGGACTCGCCAAGCAATCCGCTCTTCTGCGACGCGGTGTTCAAGGACATCAAAGGCCGCCTGGACGAGGGCGGCATCTACGTGCTGCAGGCGAGCACGGCCGGCTTTCACAACCTGACGCTCCACGCTAAAATGGCGCGCACGCTGCGCGCGTACTACAAGCACGTCGTTTCGTTTTACACGCACGTTCCGGCGTTCGACAACGACTGGGCGTTCATCGCGTGCAGCGATGCCGTAGACGTCGCCCAGCTCCAGGAAGACGCGATCGAGCGCTATTGCTCCGAGCTGCGCGGTGAGAATTTCTTCTACGACGGCATAACGCACCGCCGGCTTTTCGCGCTGCCGCTGTACCTTCGGCGGGAACTTGCCAAAACGGGAGACACTTTTTGAAGCGCTACGCTGATAAGACGGTTCTCGTAACGGGCGGCGGTTCGGGTCTAGGCCGGGACATGGCGATTGCGTTTGCCGCGGAAGGCGCCGAGGTTTGCGCGATCGGGCGCCGCGCCGAAGCGCTGGAAGAGACCGCTGCGATCGCTGCTTCGGCCGGGGGACGCGTCTTCGGGTTGACGTGCGACGTGCGCGATCCGCAGCGCGTGCAAGAGATCCTCGCGGAGATTGTCCGGCGCACCGGACATCTGGACGTTCTGGTCAACAACGCCGCCGGCAACTTCGTCGCGCCGGCCGAACAGCTTTCGCCCAACGGTTTCAAAGCCGTCGTCGACATCGTCCTCAACGGGACGTTTCACTGCACCCGTTTTGCATTCGAGGAACTGCGCAAAAGCCGCGGCTGCGTGCTCAACATCATTGCAACGTACGCCTGGAGCGGTGAGCCCGGCGCAGTCCATTCGGCGTGCGCGAAGGCGGGTGTGCTCGCAATGACTCGTACGCTCGCCGCGGAGTGGGGCCAGTTCGGGATTCGTCTGAACGCGATCGCACCCGGTCCGATTCACACCGAAGGGACGGACAAGAATCTCTGGAGCGTCGGAGACGTCGACAAGATCATTGCCCGGCAAATTCCGCTCGGGCGCCTCGGGGAGCCCGCGGACGTTTCGCGCGCCGCCCTTTGGCTTTGTTCCAGTGAGGCTTCCTGGATTAGCGGCGTCGCGCTGCCTGTCGACGGCGCGCACTGGCTGCATGGCGGGACCCTGAATTTCCGGGCTGCATACGACCGGTTAAGCGCGAGCGCCGAGGCAAAAGCAATAGACGAAGGCGGCCTGCGGCGATAGACTGGGGCGATGGACAGCAAGACCGCGAGTTGGCAGTGGGATAAGGAAAAATCGCACTTCGTCGAGCTCCTCGACCTCAAGCTCGACAGCGTCTCGCGCGGACGCGCGGTGATGCGCATGCCGTACCGACCGGAGATCTCCAACGGAACGGGCGCCGTGCACGGAGGCGCGATCGTGAGCCTTTGCGACACTTGTTTCTACGTCGCGCTTGCTTCGATATACGGACGCGAGCAAGACACCACAACGGTCGCGCTGCAATGCAATTTTTTGGCACCGGCAGTACCGCCTAATGATTTGGTAGCGGAAGCGACCGTGCTCAAGGCTGGGCGGCGCGTGGTCTACGGTGAAGTGCAGGTGCGAAGCGGCGAGAAGATGGTTGCTCACGCTACGCTGAATTTCCTGAACACGTATCCCGAGGAGAAGCCGAAAAAGACCTCATGACGCTCGAACGAACGGCGGCAAAACGGACTGCGCTCTATGACGAGCACGAGCGCCTGGGCGCCCGGATGATTCCGTTCGGCGGCTTCGACATGCCCGTGCAGTATGCGAGCATTCTCAAAGAACACGGAGCAGTGCGTCATCGCGCCGGTCTCTTCGATCTTTCGCACATGGCGCAGTTCGTGCTGGAAGGCGATCGCGTTGCGGAGTGGGCCGACGAACTCACCGTGAACGCCGTCGCGACGATGAAGCCGTACCAGGCGCGCTACAACATCTTCACCAACGAATCGGGCGGCGCCCTCGACGACGTCATCTTTTACCGTTTGCCGGATCGCTGGCTTTTGGTCGTCAATGCGGGAAACGCAGCCAAGATGTGGGAGTACTTGAACGCGCAAGCGGCTCCGGGCGTGAAGCTCACGAGTTTGCACGGCAGCAACGCGCTCATCGCAATTCAAGGCCCAAAGTCGGTACAAATGCTTGCGGCGCATACCGACGTCGATATCCAAGCGCTCAAATATTACTTTTGCGCGCAGGGAACCGTGTACGGCAAGAAAGCAGTCATTGCGCGTACCGGCTATACGGGTGAAGATGGATTTGAACTGTTCGTCGACGGTTCCGACGCCGCTTCGATTTGGAACGCGCTGCTGACCGACAACGCCGGCGGAGGTTTGATCGCCGCCGGTTTGGGAGCGCGCGACGTTCTGCGTCTCGAGGCGGGAATGCCCCTGTACGGTCACGAGCTCACGGAAGAGATTACGCCGCTGCAGGCGGGCCTGAGTTGGGCGGTCAAGCTCGGGAAGCCGAAATTCACCGGAAAAGACGTGCTCGAGAAGCAAAAAGAGTCGGACGAGTTCACGCGGATCGCGGGCATCGTAATGGACGGTCGCGCGCCCGCGCGCGAGGGCTACCACGTGTTCTTGGGCGATCGCCGCGTCGGCGAGATTCGCAGTGGTTCGGTCGCGCCTTCGGTCGAAAACAAAAGCATTGCCACTGCCCTCGTCGAGAAAGAGGCTGCAGCTCCGGGAACCTCGCTGGTGGTTCATATCCGAGGCACCGCGTATGGCGCTATGGTGCAGCCGCTACCATTCTATAAAAGGAGTACCTAATTGGCGCAGCCGGCTGATCTCTTGTACAGCAAAGAGCACGAATGGGTCAGAATCGAGGGCGATACGGCGACGGTCGGAATCACCGACTACGCGCAAAACTCGCTGGGCGACATCGTTTACGTCGAACTGCCGAAGGTAGGCGCAAGTGTCGCTCCCGCGGGAAGCGTCGGCGTCGTCGAGTCCGTGAAAGCGGTGTCGGACCTCTTCACACCGGTCGGCGGTGAAGTAACGGAGATCAACTCCGCGCTCGACAACGATCCCGCGCTGGTCAATCGCGAACCGTTTGCGGGCGGATGGATGTTCAAGATCAAGCTCGCGGGCCCGGCGCCGCCCATCTTCTTTCACCCGATCAATACGACGCGTTAACGGCTGAGTAAGCAAAGCATGCGGCACGGCCGGAGCGCCTTTTAATGTATACACCCCATACGGAGCGTGACGTCGCGCAAATGCTCGAAGCGATCGGCGTTCCGTCGCTCGAGAAGCTTCTCGAGGTTCCCGACGCGGTAAAGCTTCGCGAGAAGCTCGAGATCGTGCCCGCCCTTTCCGAATCGGACATCGTGCGCAGGTTCGAACATTTCGCGCAAAAGAACTCCGCTGCGTCGTTCAGGTCCTTTTTGGGTGCCGGATCGTACCGGCATTACGCCCCGCCTGCAATTAGCGCGCTCGCTATGCGTGGTGAGTTTCTGACGGCGTATACCCCATATCAGGCCGAAGTATCGCAGGGGTATCTTCAAGCGATTTACGAGTGGCAGACGTACATCTGTCTTTTAACGGGACTCGATATCGCGAACGCCTCGGTCTACGACGGCGCCACAGCGCTCGCCGAGGCAGCCATCATGGGGATCAACGCCAATGGCCGCAAGAAAGTGCTCGTTTCGCGCGCGATTCATCCGAACTACCGGGCCGTGCTCAAGACGTACTGCGACGGATTGGAAGTAGAGATCGACGAGCTTCCAATCGGCCGCGACGGAACGACCGATCTCCGAAGCGTGAGCGAAAGACTGGCCGGCAAAGAGTACGCCTGCATCAGCTTTGCAGTCGCCCAATTTTTTCGGGAACGTCGACACAGCGGACGACGGCGTACAAGCGGCCGCGCGCGAGAGCGGAACAGTGCTGGTCGGGGTCGTCGCTGAAGCACTCTCCCTTGCGGCGCTGCAGGCTCCGGCGGCTTGGGGCGCCCAGATTGTGGCGGGCGAGGCGCAGAGCTTCGGCGTCCCGGTCGCTTACGGGGGCCCTTATGCCGGCTTCATCGCTTCGAGCAACGAACACATGCGCCGCATTCCGGGACGTCTGGTCGGCAAGACGCTCGACGTGCACGGAAACGAAGCGTACGTTCTTACTCTCCAAGCTCGCGAGCAGCATATCCGCCGCGAGCGCGCCACTTCGAACATTTGCACGAATCAGGCGCACTGTGCGCTGATCGCTACCATCTACCTTGCGCTCATGGGCAAGACCGGGTTGCGCGACGTTGCATCGGCCAATCTCGCCCGCTCGCGTCGAGCTCGCCTCACGCGTCGGCTCGATTCCCGGGTGCTCGCTGCAGTTCGAGGCGCCGTTCTTCAACGAGATCGTCGTCAACGTGCGGCAACCGGCTGCGCCCGTGCTCGCAAAACTCCACGACCGAGGCATTTTGGGCGGCGTGGATCTCGGCCGCTTCTATCCCGAATACTCCGAGTGCATTTTAATGTGTGCGACCGAGCTCACCTCGAGCGCCGACATCGAGGCGCTTGCTGCTGCTCTGTACGAGGTCTGTAATGTCCCGGCTCGCGTCTGATCATACCGCCTCGCCGCTGATCTTCGAACAGGGCGAAGACGGGCGCGCGAACCGCTACGTCGATCGCGGCGCGCCGCTCACCGATTTTCTTCCGGATTCGGTGCTTCGAGACGAGTTGCCGCTGCCCGACAACAGCGAACTCGACGTGGTGCGGCACTTCACGCGTCTCTCCCAGCGAACGTTCGGGATCGACGTCGGATTTTATCCGCTGGGCTCGTGCACGATGAAGTACAACCCGCGAGTGAATGATGCCATGGCAAACCTGCCGGCCCTTCGCGACCTGCATCCCTACGCGCCCGATCGACTGGCTCAGGGCGCGCTCCAGATCATGTGGGAGCTCGAGCGCAGTCTCTGCTCGCTCTTCGGAATGGCTGCATTCTCGCTTAACCCATCGGCGGGAGCGCATGCGGAACTCGCGGCGCTGCTCATTGCAAAGGCGTACTTCAAGGACGGCGGAGAAATTCGGCGCGACAAGGTTATCGTGCCCGACACCGCGCATGGCACGAATCCCGCATCTGCCGCGATGTGCGGCTTCAAAGTGATCTCGCTCAAGAGCGACGAGCGCGGACGCGTCAGCGTAGACGAACTGAAGAAGGTCATCGGTCCCGATACCGCGGTGTGCATGATGACCAATCCCAATACGCTGGGATTGTTTGAGGACCACATCGCCGAGATCGCGCAAGCGGTTCATGCCGTCGGCGGCTTGATGTATTACGACGGCGCCAATGCGAACGCGCTGATGGGCAACGCGCGCCCGGGCGACATGGGCTTCGACCTCATGCATCTGAACACGCACAAAACGTTCACCATTCCGCATGGCGGCGGAGGCGCGGGCCATGGTCCGGTCGGCGTTGCCGCGCACTTGGTGGACTATCTGCCGACTCCGTACGTTCGCGCCGAACAAAAAGCGGATGGAGCGCCGGACGCGGCGCCCAGCGACCGATTGACGTTCAGCCTCGACTTCGATCGTCCTAAATCGATCGGGCCGATGCGCTCGTTCTGGTCCAACTTCGCGCATTGCGTTCGCGCCTTGGCATACATCTACGCAAACGGTGCGGAAGGTCTGACGAAAGTCTCGCAGCTGGCGGTTCTCAACGCAAATTACTTACGCGTGAAGATCGGCGAGTTTCTCGAAACTCCCTATGACGAAGTCTGCCGGCACGAATTCGTCGCTTCGGCGCAGGGCCTAAAGAAAGATACCGGCGTTCGGGCGCTGGACATTGCCAAAGCGCTGCTGGATCGCGGCTTCATGGCGCCCACGATGTATTTCCCGCTCATCGTTCCGGAATGCCTGATGATAGAACCGACCGAGACGGAATCCAAGGAGACTCTCGACAAGTTCGTCGACGCACTGCGTGAGATCGTTCAGACCGCGCGCGTAAATGCCGACGAAATTCTTTCGGCTCCGCGCTACACGGTCGTCGGGCGCCTGGACGAGACGCGCGCCGCGCGTCAGCCCAATCTGCGCTGGAAGCCGAAGACGGATCTTCCCTAACGCGTTCGGCCGGCGTTCTTTCGTCAGCGCGTCGTGAAAGTGCCGATGGTCTGGACGCTCGGGTAGCACGGACTCGGCGGAAAGGTTTGCGAGATGGCGTACGTCGTTCGTGCTTCCAGCGCGGGAACCCGATATGCCGCGAGGAGGTCAGGCGACGGCACGTACGGCGTCCCGGTAGGCGTCGGTATGGGACTGGGCACCGGGGTAGGGGATAGACCCGAACTCACGACGGTGGCTCCTTGCGTGAGCCGGACGGACGGAATCGCCTTGAATGTCAGGACGAGCGGAAAATTCCCGTCGGGAACGTCGGCCGCGCCGTTGGCCGGATAAACCATTTGCGGCGCGGCCGGTATGGCTATCATGCAGACGTCCGGACGGGTGCTTTGCGGCGCGCAGCCCTGAAAGCTGCGGTGGCCGCCGCCATACCGAGAATACCCCAAGCAATAGTACGCAATGCTGACCCTCCGGCTGATGGCCCTAGACTAAAAAGGGCTATACGCAGCCCATATGAGCCATTCCTGCCTTCGGCGTTGACGCTTAGTTTTGCGAGGCCCGCACGATGAGCTCGGGCCGCGACGTAACGCCGAAAACTTTGAAGATCGCTTTGATGTGGTTCCGAACGGTGAAGGTGCTGCGTCCGAGCTCCTTGGCGATTTGGGCCGTTCCGCGCCCGTCCATCAGCAGGTCGAACACCGCTCGCTGCGCCGGCGTAAGCCGGTCGAGCTGCGGCGACGCGCAGGCGCGGACCCGGACACGCGGTTCCGTGCCGGTCTCGCGGTCGCGCAGCATCCAGTGCGCGGATACGGCCTGAGCGCTTCGAGCGCTCTTGCGCGCCAGGAGTCCTCTTCGCCGAGCTTCGCCAGGGCCAATGCGGCGCGCGCTGCGCGCCAATAGATTCCCAGGCGCGCGTAGATCGCGTAAGCGCGCGAGAGAAGCCGCGTTGCTTCCTCGTTCTCACCGAGGGCCGCCTGAACTTTGCCCAGGGAGTATGCTTCAAGCGCCTCGACTCGGCGATCGTTCGCCGAAGAAAGGACCCGGGGATACTTGTTGCCCACACTTCGAAACGTTGCTGCATAGTTGATCGCGACGGACGGATCGCGCTCGGCAAACATCTCCGCAAGGACGGGCAGCGCGAGCTTCTCTTCGCCCGCAACGGCGTTCCAATCGATCGTCGCGGCGAGCTCGTGAGCGTCGCGCAGCTCTTGCTCCGCCCAACGATATTCTCCGAGTGCTGCTGCCAGATATGCCCGATCGGTGAGTGCCGCCACGCGCCATGCGGCGGATCGAGTTACGGCTACGGCTTCCTTCAAACGCCGAAAAGCGCTGAATTCATCGCCGTCCAACGCGTGGCGCCACGCGACTGCGCGCAAAGCATGAAAGTGAAAGTCGCTGATGTCGGCGGTCCAGCGCACGCGGCCGATGTTTTGATTCGCGGCATCGCGCAGCTCGCTGCCCGGGAAGCTCGACGGCGAGCGCCGCGATGTGCGTCACCAGCATCGCGTGCAGGTATACGTTGACGGGCGCGCCGCGAGTTCGCTGCAGAGCCTCGAGCAGAATAGCGCCTTGAGCGGGAAGATTCTCGGACGCCGATGCAATTGCGCCTTTGAGCAGGCTGGTCTGCAGCTGCATCTCCGGATCCGCATTCGCCGGAAACTCCGCGAGCACGGCAGATGCTTCATCCAGCCGGCGCTCGATCCACAGGTTTGCTGCGGTTTGGAAGATCAACTCGCCGTAAAGTGCGTCTTGGGGGCGTATGCCGGATCGCGCCTCTGCAAGTTGCGCCTGTGCGGATTCCGGGTCTCCAAGGCGCGCAAATGCGACGCCTTTGAGCAGTACGCTCTCTGCCTTATGCAGTCGCGAAAGCGCACCGCGAAGATGTCGCGTAAGAATCCCAAGCGCACCGGCCGGGTCCCCGCGACGCAACTCCACGCGAGCCGCAAGCAGAGCAGCCTCGGGCGTTTGCCGGCCGGATTCGAGCACTAGCGCTAGACGTTTGGCAGCAGACTCGAATTGCGCGAGGTAAAACTCCTCACGCGCCAGCGCAACGTCATTTGCGGCCGGCAGGGCACGGTCGTTTTGCATCGCGCGTTCGGCTTCGACGCGCTAGCGGGACAAGCCCTTATGGACCGAGTATAGCCTTATTGAGCCACAAGGGAGCGCCGATGCGGAAGTTGTTCTTTCTCCTGCTCTTATCCGGCATTATCGCGTCTGGCTGCTGCCTGCAATACGAACGGCGGAATTCCGGCTATTACGGGCGTGCCGACTTCTTCAAACAGTCCCAGCCCCAGCCCGAGCCCTTCAACCTCTCCGGGAAGCGGGCAGGCCCGAGTCGAGGCATGCGCGCGGTCGTCGACCGGTCACGTATCGACAAAAGCGCGGGCACTGACCACTTCGTGCACGAGCGAGGCTTTACGATTTCCGAGGTTGTCGTGGCAGCGGCAGTGATGGCGTTGATGGCTGCGGCCGGCTTTGGCATGAGCCTCTCAGCGCATCCGGCAGCGATGCAGGACGGCCGCTACACAGTTCGATGCTGCGATGGCGGATGCGCGATCGCTGGCCGCAGCCGGCGATAACGGTGCGACGGTCGTCCTCTCCGGCAGTTTCATGATGGTCTATTCCGGGCGGCCTACCGCCGCCGGCGCCCTGAGATCTGCGGGGTTCGCGCCCATGCCGATCGCCGGTGTCACGGTGCGCGAGGCGACCGCCGGGCCGGCTCCGCTGGCAATCTTCGTGGATGCCGGTGGCCACGTGACGGCAGCGCGTTTTTCCGGGGCGACTCCGCCTCCGCTTACTCAAGAACCGGACTGTCCGCCCTCGGGCCGATGGGTCTTTACGCTGCAAGACGGTCGTGCGCAAGAGAGCCGATCGTTCGCTTGCAACGAGCCGGTTTCCGGAGGGCCATAAAGCGGTTCCTAAGGGAAAGGGTGGCGACGCTTCTTGGGGCCGTCCGGTATAATCGAAGTAATCAGAGGCGACCCGTCTTGGGGCGCCTTTCCGGTCCTCAGGGGCTTCGAAATGCGAATCAAATACGAGGTTTCGGCTGGTGGCCTTGTGCTGCGCCGGCGCGAGTCGACGTACGATGCTTTGCTCATCGGACGCGGCACCCCGCGTGTTTGGACGCTGCCCAAGGGTCATGTCGAACCCAAAGAGTCGCACGAGCAGGCCGCCCTTCGCGAAGTCCGCGAGGAGACCGGCTGCTGGGCGGAACTGATAACGAAACTGAATGATATTTCTTACTGGTTCTACCTGAACCGCGCCAAGCACAAGAAATCGGTGACGTTTTACCTGATGCGCTACCTCTCGGGCGACACGGCTAACCACGATCATGAAGTGGACGAAGCCCGGTGGTTCGACGTCGCCGCAGCGAAGAAGGCGCTGAAGTACGTCAACGAAAAGCGCCTCATCGATTTGGGCTTGGATTATCTGATGGCGAACCCGAGCGCGTTCGGCGACGTCGGCGTCACAAGGGTGGCCGAACAGAGAACCTCTTGAACGCCTCGGAATCTCTGCGGGTCAGCGTCGAGGTTTTCGACGGACCGCTCGACCTGCTTCTCAGTTTGGTCAAAGAACGCCAACTGGACATTGCTACCGTTCCGCTCGCTATCGTCGCGGAGCAATATTTGGCATACGTTTCCATGATGGAATCGCTGGACGTCGAGGTTGCGGCAGAATATTTGGTCATCGCCGCCACGCTCGTATTCTTGAAGTCAAAGGCATTGCTGCCGCCGATTCCCAGTGAGTTCCAGGACGAAGAAGCCGAGACGCCCGAGCAGGTCGAGGAGCGTCTGCGCCAGCGCCTGATCGCCTACTCCAAGTACCGCGAGGTCGGCGAAGATCTGCGCGCGCGCCAGTTGGAAGCGTCGTCTTATTTTTACCGCGACGCCGGCGATCCGGTCAGTGAACTGCGCCAGCGTTATCGCGTCGATCCGGAGAAACTCACCAGAGCGTTCATCGCGATGCTGCGCAGCGCTCGTCCCGAAAAACGAACGATTGCACGCGAGCGCCTTTCGCTTATGGCGTCCATGGACTATATCGCGCGCCGGGTCCGGGAAGAGGGTGAAGCCCATTTTTCCAAGCTCTGCCGGGAGCTGGGCATGGGTCGTGAATCGATCATCGTCACGTTCCTGGCCATTTTGGAACTGATCCGCAGACATCGCGTCGGTTACGATCAACCCGAGCTTTTCGACGACATCCGCATCTTTGCATTATGAACACCACAGACGAAATTCCGCTCGACTCGGAGGCGTTGGACTCAGCGGTAGAGCTCCTCAGGCGGCCTATCGAAGCGCTGCTCTTCGTCGCCGGCGAAGCACTTACGATCAAACAGATCGCTAAGCTCACGCACGTACCGGAGACGCACGTTGCCGCCGCGCTTGCGCAGCTGGAGGCCGACTATGCCGATCGCGGCATCGTGCTGCGCGAGGTCGCCGGCGGTTACCGCTTTGCCAGTGCCCCGGCGGCACGTGAGATCGTCGAGGCGTACCTGATGCCGCCCAAATCCAACCTCTCCACTCCCGCACTCGAAACATTGGCAATCGTTGCGTACATGCAGCCCGTAACGAAGAGCGAGATCGAGTCGATCCGCGGCGTCGCGTCGGACAGCGTCGTTTCTACGCTGCTGGACCGCACGCTCATAGCCGAGGCCGGGCGCAAAGACGTCGTCGGCCGTCCGATGCTCTACAAGACGACGCCGGAGTTCTTGGAATCGTTTGGACTGCGCTCGACCGACGATCTCCCGCCGATGGAACTCGAGCAGGGCCAACCGCTCGAACTCGATCTGCTCACCGCGAACATCACGGCCAACGCGCCGGAATCAGGAGAATGAAGGACGCCTCGGTTCCACCGGCAGAGGATTACGCCCGGCACCGGATCGGTTATTCTCCGTCCGACGATCGAGCTTTCGTACAGCCACTTTTTCTACCTCGCGAATAAGCCTTAGCATAATGCGCTTGGGCGTCCACGTCCGCGTGGCAAAGGGATACACGGCGGCGATCGAATACGCAAAGCGCGTCAACTGCACGGCGGTCCAGATCTTTTCCAGCAATCCGCGCAGCTATCGAACCAGCGCGCCCAACCGGCCCGCGCTGGAAGCCTTTCGCGAAGCGCGCCGCGAGGCCGGCATCGATCCGTGCGTCATCCATACGCCGTACTTGATTAACTTGGCCAGCGACGATCCGAAGATTGCCGGTGGTTCTCTGGGCCTGCTGAAGTATGATTTATCCGTTGCCGGAATCGCCGGAGTAACGTACGTGAACACCCACTTGGGATCGTACGGCCGGCGCGACCGAAACGAAGGATTCGCCGGAGCATGCCGTTTGCTCGAAGCGGCGCTCGATGCGATTCCCGCCGGCGTCCATTTGGTAATGGAGAATTCCGCCGGAGCGGGGTCGTTGTGCGGGGGCACGTTGGAGGAATTGGGACGCTTCGTCAAGGCACTCGGCCATCCGCGGCTCGGCGTCTGTCTCGATACCGCCCATGCATGGGCGGCCGGCTACGAAATCAACTCTCAGCGCGGAGTCGACGATTTCATCTATCAAGCCGCCGAACAAATCGGATGGGATCGCGTCCATATGTTTCACTTCAACGACACCGAAGTGCCGCTGGGAGGGAATCGCGATCGCCATCACCACATCGGCGAAGGAAACATCGGCTTCGAAGGTTTCCGCGCGTTTGCGATGCGACCCGAAATGCGCGAGAAAACCGCAATCCTGGAAACACCGGGTGAAGAAGCGGACGATCTGCGCAACATGGAGACGATTCGCGCAATCTTCCGCGGTGCCGGCCACATCGTGGACTAAGGGCCGGGACCACCGCCGGCTGAGCCGAATACTTCAGCGGCAATGATAGCGCACTTCGACGTCGACGCTTTCTATGCGAGCGTCGAGATTCGCGACGATCCGTCTCTGCGCGGAAAGCCGGTTGCGGTTGCCGGTTCGAGCCGCCGCGCGGTGGTGCTGACCGCATCCTACGAAGCACGGCCGTTCGGCGTAAAGTCCGCCGTGCCGCTCTACAAAGCCATGGCGGCTTGCCCGCAGCTCGTCGTCGTGCGCCCCAATATGCAGAAATACCATCAAGTCTCACAGCAGATTTTCGCCATTTTTGAACGGCGCGGTCATCCGGTGCAAGGTCTGTCGATGGACGAAGCCTTTGTCGATCTCGGCCCCGTGATGCTGGACGAAGCGCTCCAAACAGCTCGCGCGATTCGTGCGGAAGTGGCGCAAAGTGTCGGGCTTACCGTAAGCGGCGGCGTCGCGACCGGAAAAATGATCGCGAAAATTCTTTCCGACTCGTGTAAGCCGGACGGTCTGCAGGGGCTTGCCCCCGGAGAGGAAGCCGCATTCCTGGCCCCGATGCCGGTGGGCTTATTGTGGGGCGTGGGACCAAAAACGCAGGCCCGGCTCGTTGCACGCGGCATCGCCACGATCGGCGACGTCGCCGCTTTGAGTGAGGAGCATGCCCGCGCGATATTCGGAAGTTGGGGAATCGAGCTGAGGGAACTTGCGAGCGGCGTGGACCGGCGTCCGGTGGAGGGCGACCGCGAGACAAAGTCGATTTCGACCGAAGAGACGTTCGAATACGACGTGCGCGACGAAGATCGCCTGCGCGAGATATTGAAAGAACAGGCGATCGAACTGGCTGAGAAGCTTCGTCACGAAGACCTTTGCGCGTGCACCGTCGGCATCAAAATCAAACGCTCGGATTTCACGAGCGTCGTCCGTCAAGCGAACCTATCGGAGCCGACGTCCGACCCCCGGCGCATCTTTCAGACGGCTGCGCACTGTCTTCGCCGGGCCCAGACTCGCGGGGGCTCCGGTGCGACTGCTCGGGACGAGGGTCGCGTCGCTCGTACCCGGATCTCCGAAACAACAGAGCCTTTTCGCAAATAGTAAACAGTAAGAGGAGTAACAGCCGATGATCGTGGTCACCACCGAGAACATCTCCGGACGCCGCGTTGCCAAGACCATGGGTCAGGTCTTCGGTGTAGTCGTGCGCAGCCGCGGACTGGGCGGGAACATCATGGCCGGTTTGCGATCGATCGTAGGCGGCGAAATTACGGAGTACACGCAATTACTGGAAGAGGCGCGCCGCCACGCCGTGGATCGCATGGTCCAGAACGCGCAGACCATGGGCGCCGATGCTGTCGTGATGATGCGTTTCGATTCGTCCGAAATCGGTCAGAGCATGAGCGAGATCGTCGCTTACGGCACGGCCGTCCTTTTGGAACCGGCCTAAGATGCTGCGCCTTTTCGTAGCCGGCATTGGCGTACTCTGTTTGATCGGCGCCGTCTTGATCGGTCTTACAGTGCATATAGCCTGGGCAGGCTCCGTGCAGCTTGCGGTATTCGGCCTGTTGATTCTGGGCAGTCTGCTCTTCGAACGGCATTACCGCGGGCGCTCGGCGCAAGGGTTGGGTTTGCAGCAAACCGGAGAACGCTTCGTCGATCCGGTCTCCGGCGCGCTGACCGAGGTGCTATACAATCCTAAAACCGGCGAGCGCGTCTACCGCGACGTTTGACCGTAGACCGTCTTCGCCGGCTGCCAGCGATCGGAGCTGTCAACGGTTCCCGGCAGACGCGCGGCCTGCAGTTCGGAGAGAAACTCCGGGGCCGTCACACCGCGCGTAGGGCGTTCGTGCGCCGTAACCAAGACGCTTCTTCGCGCGCGGCGCATCGCGTACACGAATGCGCGGCGTTCTTCGCGGTTGTATGCCTCGCGCGCTTTGCTTGCAAACATATAATACGTGAATTTCGCCGTGCGCGCCGCGCGAGCTTCGCCGACGTTCTCTTTTGCTATCATTCCCAGACTCGGACTATACAGGAATGCATCGGGTACATACCACCGGGGGAAGCATCCGGCTCGTACGTTCGGCAGCATCACGTGATCGAACTCGCGGCCTCGCGCGGCATCGATGCTCAGAATGCGCACGGCGCCTGCGACCTCTCGCAGTTCGCAGGACTCAAAGGCGCTCTGCATGCGCCGCTCCGCATCTTCCAGGAAATCGCCGATCGTTGCGTGCGGATGCTGCTTGGAGTACCGTTCCATGCGGTCGTCCAATCGGCGCAGCACCAGCTGCTGATACGCTGAGCGCGCGCTTGCGGCCGGCCCGCTGCGAGCAAGACCTTCACTCCAAATCAGCCGAACCGCCGCGCGCAGCGAGTGAGTGCGCAAAGCTTCGACCCAGCGCGACCGGAGTTCGCGGAATCTGCGCAGGCGCGCAAGCGCATCCGCGTCCAAGTCGTAGTCGCGATCGCCGCGCAGGACGTTCCACCCAAGCCGAAGGTCGCGTTTGGGATCCCAGCGCCGGCCGGTCGATTCTGAAAGATCGGCGAGCGGTTCGCTAAAAAGCAAGGTCTGCGCATCCGCCGGATCGCCGCAAAGGCTAGCAATGGCGGCGTCGGAAAGCGCCAGCGCCCCGCCCGCCAGAACGCGAAGCAGATAATCGTGCCGGAACGGATCGTGAACCGCCCAGAGCAGTGCAAGAGCGTCGAGAGCTTCGGCTTCGCTGAAGACGTTCAGGTCGCCGGCGACTTGAACGCGCACGTTGCGCTCCAAGAGCGCGTCACGGTACGGACCGATCGTTTGAACCGAGCGGAAGATGACCGCAATGTCGTCGTGAGCGACTCCGGCGTTGAGGAGTTCGATGACCCGATCGGCGATGAATTGCGCCTCTGCGCGTCGCGTGGTCGCTCGGAACAGTCGCAGGCCCACGGCCGGATCGGTGCTGACCGGCGGCGATCCGCTTGCGCCCGAAAGATGGCGGCACGCGACGTCCACCGCAAAAGGGCTGCGCCGCTGCTCCTCGAGTGCGATTCGCGGACCCTGTACCGCGAATACCCGGTCCGGTCTAGCCCCCCGGAACGTCGACGTTGCCGACTCTGGATCCCCGGCGAGCGTCACTCCGTCTAAATCCGCACCGTAGATTGCCTGCAGAAACTGCAACTCCCCGAGCGTGAACTCTTGCACGTCGTCCGCGAAAACCAGCGGAAAGCGGGCGCGCATTTTTGCGGCAGTTTCAGTCGCTTTTTCCAGGAGTGACGCGGCTTGCGCGACGGCGTCGCGGCCGGTCAGACACCCGTGCCGAACGGGATGATCCAAGTACGAGCGGTAGAGCTTCGCCAGAATCTTTGCGAGGTCGATCTCGCGCCGGTATTGACGCCCGAGCTCTGTGGGGTCGACGTCAAGTGAGTCGCGGTAGCTGTCTTTCGTATAAAACAGCAGGTTCGGATTTGCAAAATTAGGCGGGTTGGCGTAAAACTGCGCGGCACCGCGCAGGGCGCTTTCGAGAAATTGGTCGGGAGAGATGCGCGCGTCCAGCAGTTTGCAAAACAGCCGGAAAGCCGCCTCCAAGAAACGCTGCGGCGCGCGCAGTCCGGGGATCTCCGGATCGACTTCCGCTTCGATGAACTCCGTCCACTCAAGCGTCAGCAGCGAATGCGCGGACTCTTCGAACAACCTGGCGGCACGCGCATCGTCGACCGTTTCGCTGCCTTCCAAAAGTTCCACCGCGAGGGTCTGTATGCTCTCGATGGTGACGTTCGGGTGAACGACCCCTTTGCGCAGCTCGAGCAACGCCGAAGAAGAGGACGACGTTATAAGTACCGGAGATTGCTGCGCTGCAGAACTTGCCCGCTGCAGCAAGAGCGTCGTTTTGCCGGAACCGGCGGGGCCGACGATGAAATTGCTCACCGGCCGAAACGGTCCTCTCCGGGATAAGGACGGACGAGGCACGCGAGTTGATATGCGCAATACGCGCAGGCCGACGGATCTTCGGCACCGCGAAAGAATGCGATCGTTCCCGACGTCAGTTCGCGGCAGATTTCCACCATGCGCGAGCGCGCGCGTTCCAATTCCGCTACCGGAAGCACGCCCGTAGCGGAATGTGAAACCGCGCCGGATGCCGAGACCGGAACCACTTCCAAGACGATGGGACGCACTTCGAGCAACGCGTCTTTAAGGGGAACGAGCGCGAGCTTCCACACCCGGTCACCCGCTTGAGTACGCGCCCAATAGTAAAACGGCAATTGAAAATCTTTGAACAGCCGAACCTTCTCCCGGTACTCCGAAGCGCTCGCGGCGATCGTTCCGGTCTTGTAGTCGACGACGCTCAGAGCGCCCGTCCGATCGTCCCGGTCGACGCGATCGATGTAGCCGACGAAGTCGAAGCCGTCGAGCTGCATCTCGACCGGAACCTCACAGCCGACGATCGTGAAAGGCGTTCGCCGCGACTCGGCGACCAGCCACTGGACGTATTTTCGCGCAGTCCGGCGAGCGCGCCGCACCTGAAGCTCGAACTCGACCGGCGTTTCGAAGCTGGCGCGAAACCGGTCGAACGCCGCATTGACGTATCCGAGGAGTTTGCGATCTAACTCTCGCGGATCCGCGGTACCCGGACGCGGATATTCGTGATGCAGGTTTTCGAGCGCCGAGTGGAACGCCGTTCCATAATAAGAAGCCGACGAGCCTTTGTCCTCGACTGCCGCGCAGACGTAGCGGTAGTACCACTTGCGCGGGCACTCGACGTACGTGTTGAGCTGGGATGCGCTGAACCGCGCAGTTGCTCCGCGCACGCCCGATGCCGGAATCGCCGATGCCGGCTCGCAAAGCGAAAAGTCCGCTTCTTCGTCAAAGCGGTCGACGTTTTCCGCTGTTTCGCTCACCCAGCCGTCCAGCTTTGCGTCGTCCCGCAATGCGCCGTAAAAAGCCAAAAGACGTTCCCGGTCCTCGCCCGAAACGGCAATGCGCTCTTCGGCAATCAATTGGATGAGCGAGATTTCACGCTGCGAAAGCGCGACGTAAGCGGCGGCGACTTCATGGGGAACGCCCGAGAAAGGCGAGCGCAGCAGGTTCGCGGCGTGCCGCTCGTCGCGCGATTCTTTCCAGGAGGCGGCCGCCGCGAGAAAAGCATGAAACTCCGCAGATTGCACGCGACCTCTTTGGGAGTTTTGGGGAGGCTACCCTGCTCGCTGTGTATAACGCGAAACCGCATGCGGATCGTCGTCGGAGTCAGCGGCGCCAGCGGCAGCCTGTACGCCTACCGCGCCTTGGAGTCGTTACGCGCCGCAGGCGTCGAGACGCATCTAGTTGTGAGCGAGCAGGCGCGCCGAACGATCGAGCTGGAGACCGACAAGAGCGTGCGCGACTTCGAAGCGCTGGCCTGGGCGGTTCACCGCGAGGGCGATCTCGCCGCGTCGATCTCGAGCGGATCGTTTCTGACCGACGGCATGCTCGTCATCCCTTGCTCCATCCGCAGCGCTTCCGCCATCGCGCACTCGCTGAATTCGACGCTGCTGGTGCGAGCCGCAGACGTGTGCCTCAAAGAGCGCCGCAAACTGGTCTTAGTCGTGCGCGAGACGCCGCTGCACGTCGGTCACCTTCGCACATTGACGCAATTGGCAGAGATGGGCGCAGTGATCTTGCCTCCGATGGTGGCGATGTACGCCAAGCCGAAGACGGTGGACGACGTCATCGCCCACACAGTCGGAAAGGCACTCGATCAATTCGGAATCGATCAGGCGCTGTTCAAGCGCTGGGAGACTCCGCAGTCACACTAAACAGCAGCAGCGTCGTGGACGAGTAGACCGTACCGGCGCGCAGCAGCGTCGACGGAAATTCCGGGTGGTTCGGCGAGTCGGGGAAATGTTGCGTTTCCAAGGCGAAGCCGCTTGGGTCGCCGGTGTAAAACTGGACGGCCGGCTCGGTGGTCTGCACTTCGAGGACGCGTCCGCTCACCGGATCGCCGGCCAATGCGGCCCGCCGTAAACCCTCGCCTGCCAAGACCAAGTTGACGTCGTACGGATCGGATCCAATCGGCCGCGGCTCCCGGAAGTCGAATCGAGTACCTTCGACGCTCTCTACCGCTCCGGTCGGTATGAGGCGATCGTCTACGGGCGTGTAAGAGTTCGCAAATATCTGGACGATCTGCTGGCCGCAACGGCCGCTGCCGGCAAGATTGAAGTAGCTGTGGTTCGTCAGATTCACAACAGTATCGCGATCGCTTACCGCTGTGTAAGAAACGCGCAGACCGCGCGGCGTCAATTGATACGACACCGAAGCCTCGAGCGTCCCTGGAAATCCTTGATCGCCGTCCGGACTGGTGTAAGCAAAAGCAACGCGATCGCTATCGGAGTAGACCGTGCGCCATATCACCGCATCGAACCCGCGCGGTCCCCCATGCAGCACGTTCGCGCCTTCGTTCGCGTCCAATTGATATGTTTTTCCGTCAATCACCAACCGTGCGCCGGCGATGCGATTGGCGTACCGCCCGATCGCCGCGCCGCGATAGGTTCGCTCCGGACCTTCGCGCGCGTACTGCGCGAGATCGTCGAAATGCAAAACGACGTTGGCGCGCTCGCCTTTACGATCCGGAACGTGGATTGCCAGGATCGTCGCGCCGTAATTCATGAGATCGACGGAGAGTTCCGCCGCGTTTAATTCGTAGCGCTCGAACATCTCTAGACCAACCCCTCGGCCAGCGCGACGTCGCTGAGCCGATCGACGTTGACGGCAATCTCGGGATACGGCGAGACAACGGCGCGCACTCGGGCGCCGATGACGCGCGAAGCACGTTCTTCGGCGTTCGCAATGGAAAGGCGCCGCGTTGCGAAGCGGAGCAGGACGCGAAAACCGAAGAGCCGCGCCAGCGCGAGCGGGTTCTTGCGCGCGCGACCGAGCCGTTCGATGAACCGCTCGAGCGAAGGAAAGATCCGCGGCCGGATCGTCACCAGGCCGGTCCCGCAGAACGTTCCGTCGCGCAGCCGCGCCCATGTATGCGGTACGCCGGGATATTTCCGAAAGTGCGCTCGCTGCTCCACGCAGCCGTACGTCAGATCCGCATCGCATTCAACGGCGCGCAAAATAAAATCATCGACCGACTGCGGCGTAAGCACGGGCAGGTCCGAGGTGCTCACGAGCACGTCCTGATCGGGCGCGAGCCCGGCCAGTCCGCTGCGCAGGCTGTCCCGGATCCGTTTTCCGTCCGGCCGAAACTCGTCCGCCAGGGCCAGCGCCGGATGTCCTTGCGCCGACAGGGGCGCGACGACGATGATGCGTCCGACCGCGGAAGACGATCTCAGGGCGCGAAGGGTTCGCTCGACCAGCGCCGTCCCCCCGATTGCGAGGAATGCCTTGTTCGGCGCCCCCGGAGTGCGGAGCGCGAGTTCGTCGCGCGGGCCGCCTGCCAGAACGATGGCCGTCATACCGATTATGCCGCGCTGCGCCATGCCGCTCCATTCCAGAATGCAGCTGCGAACGTTTCAAACGGTGATTGCCTCGCGGCCCGTTCGGCGATGGTACGCGCTGCACCGGCGTCGCGGACCAGCGTGAAAACGCACGAACCGGAACCAGTGAGCATTGCATTCGCCGCGCCGGCGGCGCGCAAGACGTCAATTGCCCCGCAAATCTCTTCCGTCTGCGCCATGACCTGATGGAAATCGTTCTGCATCAATTCGACCGCAAGATCGAATTGATCGCGCTGGAGCGCCTCTGCCATTTGCAGGCTCGCGGAACCGCTGCGCGGCCGCGACGGCAGGCAGCGCGCGTCGATTTCTTCGTATGCCCATGCGGTAGAAACGTGAATCGGAGGCTTCACCACGACGACGTGCCATTGCGGAACGGGGCCGAGCGCAGTAACGCGCTCACCCGTTCCTTCTACTAATGCGGCCGTCTCCACGAGGAAAAACGGGACGTCGGAGCCGAGCGATCGCGCGGTCCCGACGTAATCGATCTCCGGAGCGCAGCCGAAGGCGCCGCGCTGGGCTGCCAGGAGCACGGCCGCCGCGTCGCTCGAACCGCCGCCCAACCCGGCGCCGGTCGGAATGCGTTTGCGCAGGGCGATCTCATAGCCGCGTTCGGTCAGGTGCAGCGCGTCGAAAGCGCGCTGTGCCAGATTGTGCTCTTGCAGTTCTCCGATATCGCAGCGGAATGAGAAGCCGCCGTCTTCACTCTTGCGAACGTGCAGTTCGTCGCACAGATCGATGGGGACCATGACGCTGCGCAGTCCGTGCAGGCCGTCGGCGCGGCGCCCGAGGACTTCCAGCGTCAAGTTAATCTTGGCCGGTGCACGCAGCGCCTCGCTTGCTCTCATCGCGCTCACCTTGCGCGAGACGGCGGGACATCCTTCCGAGAGGTCGTAGTCAAGATTTCATGCGACCGAGTTACGACGCACAGCACAACGAATTTTGCGCTTACGTCTTGCCCGAAGCGCAGACTCCGTACGGGCTCTTGCTCGGAAACTTCAAATCGTTCGCACAATCCACCGCCAAGGGCGGCGTTCGCGGACTTTGGGACGCCGATACCGATCAGATTATCTTCGGCACGCACCAGATCGCTTACCGTCTGCGAGATCTGAACCAAACAGTCTTTCCGCATCAGATCACGCGCGAGTTCACATTCCTTCCGTATGCGCAGATCTCCGAGTTCACGCTTGCAGATCGCGTGCACGTAACGGAGGCGTTCTTCGTGCCGCACGGCCCGAAGCACGATCGCGTCGTAACGTTCGTCGTCGACGTGACGCTCTACAATCCCGGCGGATCGCCCATCGAGGTTGCAATGTTCCCGTGGGCGCTTCTCGTGGGTCAGCGCTTCTACGGAGAGCCGGAGCACGAAGTGCGCGCCTGGGTTGACGGTGATTTCATCTGCTCGAAGAACCAGCAGACCGGCGCGGAGCGCTGGTGGGGCGGCTCTCGCGCGCCGTACGGCGGAATCGTCGGCTTACGCGAGCAGGTCATGCTGCATCACATGCGCACCGGATCGCTGCGGCCCGAAGAGCATCTCGACGAAGTTACGCCGCAACTGGCCGAATGCGTGAGCCGGCGCATCTTCGGCGCATTCGAGTACCGTATCGCCGTGGCGCCGGGTGCGCGCGAGTCGTTCCGTCTCGCGGTCGTATATCACAAGGACGGTCGAGACAAGTCGCGGCCGGTGCTCGAGCAGCTGCTGCACGATCCGAAAGCGCTGCACGAGACGCAGCGGTACTTCGCCGGCAAGCTCGCCGACGCCCGATTTCTTTGCCCCTCGGCTGCCGTGAGCCGCGGCGTCGTCTGGGCGAAAGCGAACATGCTGCGCATCGTTAAGGAGTACCCGAACGGCTGGGGATCGACCAACTCCCCGCCTTCGGACATTCTGGTTTCGCGCGATACGTCATGGTTCGTGCACGGTTTCGACTACTTTTTGCCGCAGTTCAGCCGCGACGCGATCGAGGTCTTCAACAACTTCGTCGAAGAGACCGGTGAGATGATCGAATACGTTCGCGGGGTGAGCGGTTTCAAGACCTCGTACGATCTAAACATCAACGACGATACCCCGCTGCATCTGATCGCTATGCTGCATCACTACAATGCTACGCTGGACGATCAGTGGGTGAGGCAGTGGTTTCCGCTGATTTGCCGGATCGCGGACTACATGCTCACGCAAAAGGACAACAACGGTCTGCTGTTCTGCCGCGCCAGCGGCGTCGACATGTTCGGCATAAGTTCGTGGCGCAACATCATTCCGTACTACACGCTCGACGGCGCGGTAACGGAGATCAACGCTGAAGGCGTTTTCGCGTTGGAAGCGGCCGCGATGCTCTCCGCAGTCGTCGGCGACAACGAGCGCTGGCACCGGTACTCGAGCGAAGCGCAAGCGCTTCGCCAAGCGATGATGCAGTACATGTTCAACGACGACACCGGCGCGTTCGTGTTGAACTACGATCAAGATCAAAATTATCAGGACAACTTTACGGCCGACGAAGTATTCCCGGTGCTCTTCGAGGTTGCGGGCCCCGACGAGCGGATAAAGATTCTGGAACGGCTTTGCGAAGCCGACTTCATAACGCCCGTTGGTTTGCGCACGATTTCCACGGCGGATTCGTGGTACTTCCCCTCGCACGGCTTCGGCCTTTTGGGCGGTGTTTGGCCGGATCTGACGCTGTGGTTCGTCGTTTCGCTCGCGCGTAACGGGCGCATCGATGCCGCCGTGCATTGGATGGAAGCCATCTACGACACGATGGAAGCCGGCGCGGTGCGCAATACTGTTCCCGGTGAATTCGGCGAATGGTTCGACGGCGGATCGCTGACCAACCGCGGGATGTACCTCTCGCCCTGGACGAGTGCAAAATATTTGTGGGCCGTTGCGGAGACGATCGGCGGACTGGACGGCTATCGTACGAGCGGAAGGCCGCATCTCGTGCCCTTGCGTCCGTCCGGCTGGAAATGGGTCGCGGGCGCCCGCGTCCATTGGGGCGGTAAGCTCTGCACGTACGTCATCGATTTTCAGCGCAACCTGATTTACGGAAACATGCCCGAGCTCTCCGCGGAGGAGCCGTTCGTGTGCATGTTCGCGGGAACCGACGTCAGTGATGAGGTCATCGCCTCGCCCGTGGAAGTCGGTGCGGTCGCGTTCGAAGACGACGAGGGAGCGGTGCGGGTCTTCGCGTGCAACCTCAACGATCAGGCGCGAAGCGTCTCGCTCGAGTTCCGGGGCGCCGTCGAAAAAGTCTCGCTGGCTGCCGGCGAGATGCGCGAGGTTCATTTGGTCGGCAAGCCGGCGGAGCGCCAGGCTCGCGCCGCGGCCAGGGACGTGGCGCCGCAGGCGTTGGAGCGCGTCTAAACGTAAGAGCACTCTCCCGTGCTCGACCCGACGAAACGTTTTCTCACCGCGATCTTGGCGCTGGGCATCATCGCCCTAATCGTCGGCATTGCTTTGGGTGAGCGCGCCGGCGATCGCGTGATCGGGCAAGTCACCGAGAAACGTTTGAACAGCATCGCGCCCATAACCGTTACACCTGCGCCGCCCCAGCAGAGCACCGCGCCGTACGGTCCGGACTGGAAACGGACCAGCGTGATGTCGGCGGCCTCGGACCCGATGTTTCCCGATCCGCGAGTACCGCCCAAGGCGCTGCCTACTCCGGCTCCGACGCCGAAGTACAAGCCGACGGCTCCTCCGGCGGCTTCGCCGGAAGCTACGGCGACGCCGAATCTGAATCTGCCGATCTGGCGCCGGAATGCCCCGCTTCCTACCCCGACGCCTACTCCGGTCCCGGGTCCGAGCCTATTGCCGAACGGAGAACCGGTGGGCGAGCCCTCGACCCAGCCTTAGAGAGCGCAAGCTCCCTCGTTCGCAACCCGGACCGGCCGCAGGCGAGTTGTCCCCAATGTTCCCATTGGATTTGCCTGATATGATGGGATCACAACCGAAACATTTGAGGAGAATCGATCGTGGCCGAGGCGGCAACCGGAACGACTACAGTAAAACGCGGGCTTGCGCAGATGCTTAAAGGCGGTGTCATCATGGATGTCGTCACCCCCGAACAAGCCGTCATCGCGCAAGAGGCGGGCGCCGTTGCGGTCATGGCCCTCGAGCGAATCCCCGCGGACATCCGCGCGATGGGCGGCGTCGCGCGCATGAGTAATCTCGAGCTGGTTCAGTCGATTATGGACGCAGTCACGATTCCGGTCATGGCAAAAGTTCGCATCGGTCATTTTGCCGAGGCTCAAGCATTGCAAGAACTCGGCGTCGATTTCATCGACGAATCGGAAGTGCTCACGCCCGCCGACGACAAGTACCACGTCGAAAAGCGCAAATACACGACGCCGTTCGTCTGCGGCGCGCGCGACCTCGGCGAAGCGCTCCGCCGTATCGCCGAAGGCGCTGCGATGATTCGCAGCAAGGGTGAAGCAGGCAGCGGCAACATCGTCGAGGCGGTGCGTCACATTCGCGCCATCACGGATTCGATCAAAGAACTCACCGTCGTCCCGCATGAAGAACTGGTTGCGCGCGCCCGCGACATCGGCGCGCCCCTGGAGCTGGTTCAAGACGTTGCCGCGAACGGCCGTTTGCCCGTCGTGCTTTTCTGTGCGGGCGGCGTCTCGACGCCGGCCGATGCCGCGCTCATGATGCAGCTCGGCGCCGAGGGCATCTTCGTCGGAAGCGGCATCTTCAAGTCGAACAACCCCGCAAAGTTTGCAAAAGCCATCGTGGATGCGACGACACACTTCGGCGATCCCAAAGTGATCGTCGACGCGAGTAAGTCGCTCGGGAAAGAGGCTCAGGCAATGGAAGGGATCGACCTGCGCAAACTGCACGAATCGGAGCTCCTTGCGCCCCGCGGCAATTGACCCGGCGTTGCGCGGCGGAAGGGGTTGCTCGCTGTGACGAAGCCTGACGTCGGTGTGCTCGCACTGCAAGGCGACGTCGAAGAGCATATCGCTGCGATGCGCCGCGCCGGCGCCGAAGCGTTCGCAGTCAAGACGCATGCGGATCTCGAGCGCGCGGCGGGTCTCATCATTCCGGGCGGTGAGTCGACGACCGTAATGAAGCTGCTCGATCGCTTCGGCCTGGCCGCGCCGATCGCCGAGCGTGCCGGCTCCGGCATGCCGCTTTGGGGAACGTGCATGGGGATGATCGTCCTCGCTCACGAGGTGGTTGGACTGGCGCAGCCGACGCTCGACCTTATCGACATTTCGGTGCGACGCAACGCGTTCGGACGGCAGAACGATTCGGCGGAGGTCGACCTGCAAATTCCGGCGCTTGGGCAGCCGCCCTTTCCAGCGATATTCATCCGGGCTCCATGGATCGAACGGACCGGAAAAGACGTGAGTTTGCTGGCGCAGCGCAAGGGTCACGGGGTAATGGTGCGCCATGGCAACGTGCTGGGTACGTCGTTTCACCCGGAACTTACCGCCGACGCGCGCGTGCACGCCTATTTTTTGAACATGGTTCGCGAAGCCGGGGGCCGCAACGTAGGGAAGCAGCGAGAGGTCGCATAAGTCTCGGACTACTATGAGTTCGCAGGCTCCCACATGGGATCCGGAAACGATGGGCGATCAGATACCTCCGATCGAGGTGCTGGTCACCGACGTGATTGCGCGGCTCGCGCTTGCAGCGCACGTCTACCTCAGCGATGTTGAAGAGATGCAGCCTGATTTGGGCTCCGCCGAAATGGCCATCGACGTGGCGAGTTCGGCCTTCGAACGGGTGAAAGAAAGGCTGAGGCCGGAAGAACGGTTGGCAATAACCCAATTGCTGACCGAAACCCGAATGGCGTTCGTGAGGAAGCGAGGTTTATGATGCCTCGCTTTTCTTCATTTTTGGGAGGTTGTTTTTGAGCGACGTCTTGGTGCTGAACTTCACCTACGAGGCGCTGAACATCACCAACTTTCAGCGCGCCGTCAAATTGATTTTCGCCGGCAAGGCGGAGCTCGTCCACGGGCAAGAGCGCGTCATTTGCTCGACGACGTTCGAGATGCGCATGCCGTCGATCATCCGCATGCTGTATTACATAAAGCGTCCGATGCAAAAGGTCGCGTTGACCAAGAAGAACATCCTGATCCGCGATGACCACACGTGCCAATACTGCGGACTGCGCGGCGATCGGTTCATGACCGTTGATCACGTGTTGCCCCGAAGCAAAGGCGGCCCCTCGACCTGGGAAAATTTGGCCTGCGCCTGCATGCGCTGCAACAACCGCAAGAACAATCGCACGCCCGACGACGCCAACATGAAGCTCAAGCGTAAACCGCGTCAGCCCAAGTACATTCCGTGGATTCAGGTCAAGCGCAACACGCTTCCGGACGAGTGGCACAAGTTCTTATTCCTTTACAACGTTTCGATCGACGAACGGGTCGAGAGTTGACCGGCTCGCGTTTTTGAGACGCGTCAATGCAAGAACTTGCCGTTCCGAACGTCTACGCTTGGTCGCGCCGTCAGCCCGATCGCAAGATCTATTTCAATAGCTACCTCCTCCTGTCGCCCCAAGGCAACGTAGCGATCGATCCGCTTCCGCTCGAGCCTGACGACGCCGATCAGATTGGGACACTCGGCGGAATCGCACAGATTGCGGTCACGAACCGCGACCATGTCCGCGACGCCGCAACGCTGCGCGAACGATTTGGGGCGCGGGTCGTTTCTTCGCAGGCCGAGGCTGCGCTGCTGGGTATTCCGGTGGATCGCGTCGTCGCCGACGGCGAAGAACTCATTGCGGGCGCGAAAGTCGTCGCTCTGAAACATCAAAAGACCGCGGGCGAATTTGCCGTTCACCTGCCATCATCACGAACCGTATTGGTCGGCGATGCCGTCATTGGGACGCCCGCAGGCTCCTTGTCGCTTCTTCCGGACCAGAAGTATGAAAGCGTTACAAATGCCGTGCTTGCGCTGCGGCGCCTGTGGTCGCTTCAACCCGAGGTGTTGCTGGTCGGGGACGGCACGTCGCTCTGGAGCGGGGCGACGCGCGCCATCGGCAGATTACTCCTCGAACGCGCGGGCATCGCCGCCAACCGCATCAACCTGGATGAGTTGGAATATCAATATTTCGAAGCTGAAAGACGGCAAATATCGATCGCACGACGCTGAGGTCGGGTTCTTTATCGGAGCGGAGCGGATCGGCTATCAGGTCGTGAAGCTGCCGCCGGGCGCGCGCTTCTGCCCGGTGCACGCCGAGTATAGCGAAGAAGAACTCTTTTTGGTGCTCGGCGGAACGCCGTCAATACGCACGCCGGTCGAGACGCTCGAGTGTCGAACGGGAGATTTCATCGCCTTCCCGGTAGGTCCCGATCACGCGCATCAAGTCCTCAATGAAAGCTCGGCCGAGGCGACGATTCTGCTGCTCGGGCAAAACAAGGCCGACGCCGTCACGCATTATCCCGAGTCCGACAAAGTGCTCGTGTCCACTCCGCAAGTGCGCTGGCTGGTCCGCAAAGCACCGCTGCTCGATTACTACGAAGGAGAGTAGCGCAGACCGTCAGACTCCACTGACGGCCTGCGCTTGCGTTTGAGAGCCCTCGAAATGGGCCTCGATTTCTTCGAGCGTCTTGCCTTTGCTCTCGGGCATGAAGAACGCCGCGGTCACGAAGTAGATTACGGTAAACGCCGCAAACGCAAAGAACATAACGGCGTATCCGTGGCGCGCGACAGTCGGTAGGAATATGGCCGCGATCGTCGTGGACGTAGCTTGGTTCAGCACCAGTGCGATGCTCATCCCGTTCGAGCGAATTCGCGTCGGCAGCAGCTCGGACATCGCCAGCCACACGACGACGCCGGGGCCCACGGCGTAGAAACCCATGAACAGGTACAGCATTACGGCCACGAGCCAGCCGTTTGCCGCGCTCGGAACGGGCGTGACGAATGCGGCGTCGATCGTCAGCGGCGCCTTTCTCGCCGCCTCCAAGCTGCTCGTGTTGAAGTTCTCAAAAAACGCTTCGATCTGACTGCCCGGCAAGAACGAGCGATCGATCGTGACGGACGGAGTGGTCTTGTCGTCGGATCGAACCGTGTTCGTGGCCGTGCCGTAGCTGCCATAGCGATAGACTACGGTTAATGTCTGGGGCTGACCGTTCGAAGACTTGCCGGCGCTTGCTAAGAGTTTGCCGGCCGTCGCCTGGTCGAATCTGAACGTTGCGGTCTGATTGCCTTTCATCATGGCTTGCACGGCGCGCGAGACGTCGACGTGCTGCGCTTCAGTGCGATGAAAGATGATGCCGGTCGCAATCATCGACAAAATGATGCCGCCCGTTCCGAGCGTGAGTAAGAACTTGCGGCCCTTGCGGTCGACCAGGATCACGGCGATCAGGGTCACCAAGAAATTCACCCAGCTGAAGATAAAGCTGCCGAAGTGCGCCCAGTAATCGTTCAGGCCGGCTTGGAGAAGTATCGTCGTATTGTACGGGATGATCGAGTTGATTCCGGTGAGCTGATTGCAGGTAAGGATCACGCACGCGATGACGAACGGAATCACGTACTTGCGGCGCATCAGTGACGCGCGGACTTGAGACCCCGCTGAAGCTCGCTGGGCGCTCTCCGCAGCCGACGTCGCCTCCATCTCGGCGAGCTCGCTCCGGGCCTGCCGTTCGTCGCGCGACCGAAGCAGGGCGGCAAGCGCGGCGTTCTTGTTTCCGCGCCGGAACAACCATCGAGGCGACTCCGCCAAGAAGAAACCGCCCACGACAAATAAGATGCCGAAGGGCAGCGATATCCAAAATGTTTCCCGCCACGCGTGATCTTTGAACGCAAAGACGTGCGCCGCGTTTCCGCTCGCCGAAACGGCTGCGAGCCGATTGCTCAAATACAGCGTGATGAGACTGGAGACCACGAAGCCGAACGTCAACAGCCACTGGAACATGCCGGTGCCCTTGCCGCGATCTTTGGCGCTCAAACATTCGGCCAAATAGAGCGGCACGACCACGCCGATGAGTCCGGCACTCATGCCTTGCAAGAGCCGCCCGGCTACGAGTTCGTTGAATCCGTGTGAAAGCGCGATGATCGGAACGCTGGCGCAGAACATGATCGCGGTGACGATCATCAGCCACTTGCGGCCGAACCAGTCGGAAAGCAAGCCGGCAAAGAGCGTGGAGAGGACGCTGCCGAGCAGCACCGCCGCTACGACAATCGAAAGCTGTCCCGGCGAGAAGCCCGACGTTGCCGTCAGATAAGGCAGCGCGCCTTGAATGATTCCGACGTCGATGCCGTACAGCAAGCCGCCGAGTCCGGCGACGAGCAGCAAGAGGCGGTTGTACGTGATTCTATTCGTGGCCGTGACCCCTCAATAGAAAAACAAAGCCAGTCCGGGTCGTCCGACCCTACTGGCTAGGAGACAAACGATTCGTTCGCCCGCAAGCAAACCCTTTGTCATTTGCGCGGCGCGTGTACTCTACGGCTGCAGCGTATTGAGCAGCGAGTTTTGCGCGTCGTCCTCGCCGAGCACCCAGAACATCGTCCCTCGAAGATGCTGCGCGCGAGCAAAGGCGGCTTTGATCGCCATCGATCGCGGATCGTCGTAACTGAAGAAGACGTGTTCGCGCGCGTTGTAAATCCACGGCGCCTGCGCAGTGTCGCTCCAGTGCTTCTGCCAAGCCGGGTTCGTGAGCATCTTGCTCTTTACCGCCGCATAGGGCGTTTCGTCGAAGATGCCGTTGAATCTCGAGTACAGTCCAGCGTTTTTGGACGCAACGTTGCGGAATCCGCGGCCGTAGAACGCCATTCCGAGCACGATCTTGTCCGCGGGTACGCCGTGCGCCTCGAAGTATTTCACCGCGCCGGAGAGGTTGTTCCAGCGCCGCTCCAGCCCGGGCGTCGGGTCGTTGGGGTCCGGATATAGCGGGTCGTTGAAATTGCTGTACGGTGAAAAGATGTTGTTCATGTCGTACGTCATCACGTCGATCCAGTCGACGGTGCGCGCGACTGCGGCAAGATCATAGCTGTTCCTGGGGTCGTACGGGCCGCCGGTCTGCCACCGGCCGGCCGGGATCGCAATGGTCAAGTAATACCGGCGATGCGTGCGCGAACTCAAGGCGTGGAGCTGCGAGCGAATCTCGCGAAGCAGCGCCGTCGCGTCCGAGCGATCCTGCGGCCGGTTGTGCATGATCGTGTCGCCGCCGTGCACGGGAAACTCCCAGTCGATGTCTATCCCTTCGAGATCCTGACCGGCGACGTATTGCTGAATGCACGTGCGCGCAAAAGCGGCACGCGAGGCTGGCGTCAGCGCAACGTCCGAGTAGTTCGGGGCCGCACCCCAACCGCCGATCGAAAGCGTCACGTGCAGGTTCGGATGCGCCGCGCGCAAGGCACGCAACTGCGCAAAATCAGCGCGCTGCTTGGCCGAAGGAGCGTGACAGGTGTTATCTGCCGCCGGTTCGGCAAAGGCATAGATGACGTTCGTGAGCTCCGCCGCCGGTATCTTCGCAACCGGGATCTCACCGGAGTAGTAGCCCGCCACAACGGGTTCTGCGCGGACCGGCGGCGTCGCCGCGCACGTCAGGAATGCGAGGAGAGCGGCGATTGCCGCGACTGATCTTTGCATCGTTATGCCGCTCCTGAGGCGTGCCGAGTTTTGCGAACCGGCTTCGCCGCCGATCGCGAACATCATTGACGACGCGAGCGAGACCGTGTACGATGTAACGCAAGCCAGTAGGGACGGACGCCCCGGACTGGCTTTTATTTTTGCCGAGTTCTTCGTAGAATTTGCGGAGGGACGTATGCTTTGGAGCCTCGGTTTGGGCTCGAGCGGTCAAGCCGACATTTCGGTATCGCCCGCAACGACCGGGACGTACTAGCTTCCAGCCGTGTGCAGCAACCGCGCGCCCATCCATCTCCGGATGGGTGAGCGCTGCCGGAGAACGTGAAAGAAATGCAGCTCGAAGTGCTCGTGACCGATGCCGCCGAGGCGGTAACGGCGCAGCAAGCCGGTGCGACGCGGATCGAACTCGTGAGCGATCGCGAAAAGGGCGGCCTTACCCCGGCCGCGCACACGATTCAAGCTGCGGTCAATGCGGTTTCGATCCCCATTCACGCGATCGTTCGCCCCCACGATAACGGCTTCGTCTACGATCGCGCGCAGCGCAAGGAAATCTTGGCGGGCGCAGCTCGCCTGCGCGACTTGGGCGCTTGCGGCATCGTGTTTGGAGTGCTCGATCGCATGGCCCACGTCGACGTGGAGTTCGTGCAGGAGGTGGTGGGCGTGAGCCGGCTGCCCATGACGTTTCACCGTGCCTTCGACGCGACGCCGAGTTTGAGCGCGAGCTACGCCACGCTGGCCGCAATCGAGGGCGTCGCGCGCGTTCTAACGTCGGGGGGCGCCCATTCCGCCTGGGAGGGACGCGTTCTTCTGCGGGAGCTCTGCTGCGGGAACACGGCGCCGTCGATCATCGCGGGCGGCGGAATCGACGGCTCGAATCTGCAGGAGCTGCTGCAATTCACGGGGCTGCGCGAGGTGCACGTCGGGAACGGCGCGCGCAGCGGCGGCAGGTTGGACGCTCGGAAGATCGAGCAGATGGCGCGCCTGCTCCACGCGCGAAATCAGCGCTGACGGAGGTACGAGCATGCGCGGAAAAGTACCCGCATCTGATATGCTTGGCGTGAACTTCGAGCGCGAGATCGGAGAGCAGCCCGACGTTTGGAAACGCATTGCCGAATCGGACAAGGCGCAAACGCTCGCAGGGGCAATTCGCGATCGCGATGTCGTCTTAATCGGAACGGGCAGCTCGCTCTGCATGGCGCAGCTGGGCGCTCTCGCGCTGCGGCGGCGCGGAATCAACGCGCACGCGCTTTCTGCAACGGAGAGCGTTCTCGACAACGTCGCCTACCGGCACGCAGCCGTAATTGCGTGTTCGCAAAGCGGCCAGTCGAAAGATCTGCTCGACGCGCTGGACATCATCGAGCCCAAGCAACTCATAGCACTCACCAATACGCCGGAGTCTCCGCTAGGCGAGCGCGCCACGCTCTGCATCGACGTGGGATCCGGTCCGGAAATTGCGGTACCGGCGAGCAAGAGCGTAACCGCGACCGCCGCGATTCTGCTATGGGCAGCCGGTCTGATGTCCGGCAGTCACGGGCGCAACGCGAAGTCGCTGATCGAAACGGCCGAAGACGTGCGCGCGTGGCTCGACAGCAGCGGCGTAGAAGACGTGCGCGACGCGGCTCGACGCATCTCGCGCCGGCGAAGCGTGATCATCGCATCCACGGGGTACGGCTTACCGGTTGCCTTTGAGTTTGCGCTCAAACTGAAGGAAGCCAGTTACATTCACGCGGAGGGATTCAGCGCCGGCGAGTTCCGGCACGGAAGCGCCGCGATGCTCGACGCGAGCTGTGCGATCGTCGGCATCTGCGATCAGACGTCGCGGCAGATCGTCAACCGGCCGCTCGTCGAAGCCGCCGAAGCAGAAGCGCTGCGCTACGTGGTCGGCGCGCATCTGGGCGACATTCCGCTGCTGGGGCCGGTGCTGAGCGAACCCTTCAACACGCTGGGCTGGCTCGTTGCCGGGCAAGTCTTGGCGCTGCAGCTCGGGAGGGCGCGCTACGTCGAAAGCGACGCGCCTCGCGGTCTCATGAAGGCGATGGTCTAGGCTAGGGACGCTTCGTCAGAGGTTCCGCGCTTCGTCTAATAACATAGATTGACGGCGTGCCCAAAACCCGGCTCGGCAGCCTGTGGCTGCCGTTCACACAAATGAACGGATTCGACCCTGCTTCGCGCACGTTCGTGCGCGCAGAGGGGAATTATCTCTTCGATTCGGCCGGGAAGCGCTTCTTCGATGCCGTCAGCTCGATTTGGACGACCGTTCACGGTCATTGTCACCCCGTAATCGTCGATGCCATCGCGCGGCAAGCAGCTACGCTCGATCATGCTACGCTGCTTGGAGCCGTTCATCCGCGCGCCGAAGAGCTGGCCGATCGTCTGACGCGGCTGCTGCGGCTCGACTACGCATTCTTCTCCGGAGACGGCGCCAGCGCGTTGGAGGCGGCGCTCAAGATGGCGCTGCAATATTGGCGATCCGCCGGAGAGCCGCAGCGCACGCGTTTCGTACGGCTCGTTCATTCGTACCACGGCGATACTGCCGGCGCGATGAGCATCTCCGATATCGACGCGTTCAAAAACAACTTCGGCGCCGTAACGTTTGAATCGCTGCCCTACGACCAGGACGAGTCCGTGCTGCAGCGCGGCGACGTTGCGGCAATTATCGTTGAACCGATCGTGCAGGCCGCAGCGGGATTGCGTATGGTGCCCTCGGAGCGGTACGCGCGCCTGCACGATATTCAGCCGCTGCTGATCGTCGACGAGATCGCAACGGGCTTTGGGCGCACCGGCGCCATGTTCGCGCACGAGCAATTGTCTTTAAAACCGGACATCGTGTGCGCCGGTAAAGGGTTAACCGGCGGCACGCTGGCGCTGTCGGCCACCGTGGTGAGCGATCGGATCTATGAAGCGTTTTTGGGCGAACCGTCGCTGGGGAAGCAATTTTTCCACGGGCACTCGTTTGCGGGAAACCCCATTGCCTGCGCAGCGGCGATCGCTTCGATCGACCTTTTCGAGCAAGAACGAACGCTCGAGCACGTTGCGCTCGTAACGCAAGCCATTGCACCCGCGCTGACGGCGCTGAGCTACCATCCGGCCGTGCGCGAAGTGCGCCGCTCGGGAATGATGATCGGCATCGAGTTGAACGTCGATCGAATTCCCTGCGAGGGTCATGCGACGCCCGCCTGGCGCATCGCAAGCGATCTTTATGAAGCGGGTCACTTCACCCGGCCCATCGGCGAGGTCATTCAGCTCGTTCCGCCGCTCTCGAGCACGGCCGAAGAATTACGCGAGTTTTTGGACGCGCTCTGCGCGGTGCTCCCCCATCGGAACGTTTCTTGAGCGGTTATCTGCGCAAAGCCGAAGAGGCGCTGCGGTCGATTCGTGAGGCGGGACGTTATCGCGCACTTGAAGCGGGCCGCCCCGCGTACGCGGCGGACTTTTCGACGAACGATTATCTTGCGCTCTCGACTGATTCACGTATGGTCGAAGCGGTGCGCCGTGCCGACGCCGTCGGTTCCGGCGGCGCCCGCCTTCTAGGCGGTCGCCATCGCGAGCATTATCTGCTCGAACAAGAGATCGCTGCGTGGCTGGGCCGCGAGCGGGCGCTGTTGTTTTCCTCGGGTTACCTGGCTGCATTGGGCGCGGTCCAGGTGCTCGCGAATCTGTGCGGCTCGATTTACTCGGACGCGCTCAACCATGCTTGCCTGATCGACGGCATCCGCGCCTCGAGAAAGCCGCATGACGTTTATGCGCAC
Organism: Vulcanimicrobiota bacterium; assembly: GCA_963714015.1. Taxonomy (GTDB): domain Bacteria; phylum Vulcanimicrobiota; class Vulcanimicrobiia; order Vulcanimicrobiales; family Vulcanimicrobiaceae; genus DASRDE01. The sequence goes on from OY970223.1 coordinate 1,344,806, forward strand.
TTGCAACTTCCGGAGCTTGCGTTGCGGCGGCGCGGTTCCCTGATCGTCAGTGAGTCGCTGTTCGGCATGGACGGGGACACTGCGGACGTAAGTGCCATGCTTGGAGAACTTGGTGATGGCGACGTGCTCCTCTTAGACGAAGCGCATGCGCTCGGCATTCTGGGCCCGCAGGGCGCCGGGGCGGCTCACGGCATCGTGGACGATCGCATCGTCGTTCTAGGTACGCTGGGGAAGGCAGTCGGTGCAGCGGGCGGATTTATCGCCGGTCCTGCCGTCCTTATCGAACTGCTGGTGAATCAAGCGCGCACGTTCATTTTTGATACGGCACTTCCGCCGGCGCTGGCCTTTGCTGCGCGTGTGGGAATCATGCTTGCGCGCAGCGCAGACGACCGGCGCGAACGGCTCAAGAGCAACGTCTTGCGGCTGCACGCCGGATTGCGGGAGCTGCGATTGAGCGTTCCGCAAAAACCTGTGCCGATCGTTCCGGTGTTCGCCGGCGACGAGTACGAGGCGATGCGCTTGATGCAGCGGTGCTTGGAGTGCGGCGTCTACGCTCCGGCGGTACGCCCGCCCACGGTTCCGCCGGGAACCTCACGATTGCGTCTTTCGGTGCGCGCGGATCACACGCAGGAACAGATCGCGCTCTTCCTGGATCGACTGGCATGCAGCGTTACTTGATCACCGGCACCGATACGGACGTCGGTAAGACTCGAGTTACCGCAGCGTTTGCCAATGCGCTGCGCATCGCCGGACAGAATCCGACGATCGTCAAACTGGTCCAGACGGGACTGGCTCCAGGTGTTCCGGGTGATGCGGTACGCGCGGGGACGCTTGCGCAATGCCGCTATGTCGAACTCGCCCGATTTCGCAAACCTGCCGATCCTTGGTCGGCGGCGCTGACCGAAGGAATGCCGACGGTGCGCGCCGAGGATCTTGCGGGCGCGCTGAACGGAATTCCGGGTTCCGTTGTAGCCGAGGGCGCCGGCGGTTTGGCGGTGCCGCTGAACCGGCTGCAGAACTTCGGGACGGTCGCCTTATGCGCAAAACTGCGCGTGCTCTTAGCGATCGGCTTGCGCCTCGGGTGCATGAATCATGCGCTGCTCACGCTGGCGCTCTGCGATCAATTGCGCGTCCCCGTAGCGGGCGGCATCCTGGTCGAGCGCTGGGAAAAGACGGACCCCTCATACGCCGCCGACGTAGCGCGCGCGCTGCAGGGAAAACTCGAGATTCTTGGCATTGTGCCGTTTAATCCAAACGAGACCGCCTCGGTCGAGGAAGCCGCGCAGCTCTTCGTCCCGCTGCTATAAGGAAAGACGGACCTTGAGTCACCCCGCTATCGAAAGCGCACGCGAACGCGTGTTGAACCGGCGCTCGGCTGCCGGCCGGCAGCTGCTTGGATCGCTCGCCGAGATGCCCGCGCAGCACGTCACCGCTCTCCTGGCTTTAGCAAACGAAGTGCGCGGCGCCTACTGTGGTGACGGCGTGGCCGTCGAAGTGCTCTACAACGCGAAAAAAGGCGGCTGTTCCGAAGACTGCAATTTCTGTTCGCAAAGCGCGCGCTTTGCTTCCGGCGTGGATCCCGAACCGCTCAGCAGCGTCGAAGGCTTTCTTGAAGCCGCGCGCGATGCGCACGAGCGGGGCGCCGGCGAGCTCTGCATCGTCGTCGCGGTGCGCGGTCCGTCGGCTAAGCTGCTCGAGCGCGTCTGCACGGCAGTTCCGCTGATCAAGGAACGTTACCCGCTCACTGTGGCCGTTTCACTGGGGATTCTGCGTGAGGATCAACTCATGCAGCTCTGCCGGGCGGGCGTGGATAAGGTCAACCACAACCTCGAAACGTCGCGCCGGTATTTTCCGTCGGTCTGCACGACGCACAGCTATGACGAACGTTGGGAGACGTGCCGGCTCGTCAAGCGGCACGATCTGCAGCTCTGCTGCGGCGGTATCATCGGCATGGGGGAGACGCTCGAGGATCGCTTGGATTTTTTGGAGTCGCTGCAGCTCTTGGAGCCGGACGAGGTGCCGGTGAATTTTCTCAATCCGCGGCCCGGCACGCCGTTCGGCGATCGGGCGCTGCTGGATCCGATTGAAGCGCTGCGCTTTGTCGCAATGGCTAGGCTCGCGCTCCCCAAGGCGTTAATCCGCTTTGCCGGCGGCCGTGAAGTAACGCTGCAAGGCCTTCAGGATCTCGGAATGCGCAGCGGTGCGAGCGGCATCGTCCTCGGCAACTATCTCACCACGGCCGGACGCAGCGATAGCGACGACTTCGCGATGCTCGATCGCCTCGGCTTCGAGATTCTGAGCTAACCGCGCATCGTCGTGGATCAAACGAAGACGCCGTATTTCCAGGCGCTGCTCGAGTACGTCGACTCGGGAGTGATTCCGTTTCACACACCCGGGCACAAGCAAGGGATCGGAATGGATCGCGCTTTTCGAGAGTTCGTCGGAGACAACATTTGCGCGATCGACCTCACGCCCATGCCTGGAATCGACGATCTGCTTCAGCCGACCGCATCCATTTTGGAAGCGCAACAGCTGGCGGCGCAGGCGTACGGGGCCGATCGCAGCTATTTTCTCGTGAACGGCTCCACGAGCGGCAACCAATGCATGATGATGACCGCGGTGAACCCCGGCGAGAAGATCGCCGTGCCGCGCAACTCGCACAAGTCGATGCTCGGCGGCTTGGTCATGAGCGGCGCAAACCCGGTTTACATGCAGCCCGCCGTGGACGAGACGCTGCACATGGATCATTGCGTGACGCCGGCGACGGTTCGGGCTGTTTTGGAAGAACATCCCGATCTGAAAGCAGTATATCTTGTGAGCCCGACGTATTACGGCGTCGCTGCGGACCTCGAATCGATCGAAACGATCGTGCACGAGGCCGGCAAACTGCTCTTGGTGGACGAAGCGTGGGGGCCGCATTTCCATTTTCACCCAGCGCTTCCGGTTTCGGCTACGGCGGCGGGAGCGGACCTGTGCATCAACTCCACGCACAAAATGCTCTCCGCGTTTTCGCAGTGTGCGATGCTTCATCAAAAGGGGCCGCGCGTGCGCGTCGACCGGCTGGAAGCGGTCCTCAAGATGTTCTTGTCGACCTCACCCAATCTGCCCATGGTGGCGTCTCTGGACGTGGCGCGTAAGCAGATGGCCGTTGAAGGCGCGGCGCTCCTCTCGCAAACGATCGCGCTCGCCAACCGTACGCGCCAGCGCCTGAACGGTATCGAGGGAGTCTACTGCTTCGGTGAGGAGCTCCAGGGCCGCCCCGGCGTCTTCGATCTCGATCCGACGAAGGTGACCATCACGGTCAAGGATCTGGGCTACACTGGATACGAAGCATCGGAGATCTTACGGCGCCGCTACAACGTTCAGGTGGAAGTTGCCGATTTGTTCAACGTGGTCGCCCTGTTCACGATTGGGACGTCAGAAGCTGCGGCCGACCGGCTCGTGGAAGGCGTTACCGAGCTCGCGCGCGAGGATCGTCCTATCGACATTTTTTCGCCGTCCGGCGTGCTCGAACGGCGGATGAAGACCGGCACGTACAAGTTGCCCCAGATTCCGGCGATGCGCATGCTGCCGCGCGACGCTTTTCTCGCGGAAACCGAATCGCTGCGCTTCAAGAATAGCGCCGGAAGAATATGCGCCGAGACCATCTCGCCGTATCCTCCCGGAATTCCGGTCATCTCGCCCGGCGAAGAGATTACGGAACAGATTATAGATTATCTTTCGCTCGAGCTGAAGGCCGGAGTGCGCATGCAAGGGCCGTACGACAGCGAGCTGAAGACGATTCGCGTCGTCGTTTGAAGGGCCGGCTGCTTGGCAACCGTGCGTCGGCAGGGTGCGCGGGCCGCCGCGGGTAAAAGATTCCAAACGCCCTTCGAAAAACAACCGGAAGCGAGGGTCAGTATTGGCGGTTAAGGCCGAATCTATGGCTCCCAATTGGGAGCTCACCCAACTCCTGGACATTTTCCCGCTTCCCATCCGGCAATCGCTCATTCGACTTGCGAACCTCGAGAGCATGATCGAGGTCGTGCTGGATCTCGGCCGCCCTCCGGAAGCGCGTTTCGAAAACGACTTCGTCTATCTCTCCGAAACACCGGTCAGCCAGGAAGACATTGCGCACGTCTGTTCGCGGCTCTCGACGTTCGGTGCGGACAATCGCGCCGGCATCGAACAAACGCTGCACCGCATAAGCGCGATCCGCAACCGCACCGGAAAAATCGTCGGCCTCACTTGCCGCGTCGGCCGCGCGGTTTACGGCACAATCGACATCGTTCTCGATATCTTGCGCAGCGGGAAATCCATTTGCCTTTTGGGCCGCCCCGGCGTAGGCAAGACGACGATGCTGCGCGAGTGCGCGCGCGTGCTGTCCGAGGACCGCAAGCGCGTCGTGATCGTGGACACGTCGAACGAGATCGCCGGCGACTCCGATATCCCGCATCCGGGCATCGGAACGGCGCGGCGCATGCAGGTTGCCAATCCGGCTCTCCAGCATGCGGTAATGATCGAAGCGGTTGAAAACCATATGCCGCAGGTCGTGGTAATCGACGAGATCGGTACCGAGGCGGAAGCGGGCGCCGCGCGCACGATCGCGGAGCGCGGCGTGGCGCTCATCGGTACGGCCCACGGCCAAACACTCGAGAACCTCCTCATGAATCCAACGCTCTCGGATTTGGTCGGCGGCATTAGTGCGGTGACGCTCTCCGACGAGGAAGCGCGCCGCCGGGGAACGCGCAAGACGGTGCTCGAGCGAAAGGCTCCCCCCACATTCGACGTCGTCGTCGAGATTCACGACCGCGATCGCTTGGCGATTCACAAGAACGTCGCGGACGTGGTCGACGCATTACTGCGCGGTTACCAGCCGCAACCCGAAGTGCGAGCGCGCACGGCGAGCGGTCAGGTCGCGATCGTGCAGGAAGCCGATACCGAGTCGATGCCGCAGATGACTGCCCACGCAGCGTTTCACGAAGACGAAGGCGAGCGCGAGGATCGCGACAAGCCCTTGATGATTTTCCCCTACGGCGTTTCGCGCAACAAGATCGAGCGCGCGATTCACAATCTTCGCGTCAATGCGGCGATCGCGCGCAATTGGGACGACGCCGACGTCGTGCTCACGCTCAAGACGCTGGAGCGTAAGGAACAACCGAAGCTCAAGCAGATTGCGTCCGAAAACATCCCGATTTACAGCATCAAGACCAATACGACGACCCAGATCCAAGCCTCGCTCAAGGACGTATTCAACCTGCCGTCGATCGACACCGAAGAGATCGCGTTGCGCGAAACCGAAGAAGCGATCTACCAAGTGCTCCTCAACAGCAAGGCGATCGAGCTTTCGCCGCAGACCTCGTACGTTCGGCGCATGCAGCATCAGCTGGCCGAGAAGTACCGGCTGCAATCGCGCAGCACCGGTTTGGAACCCAACCGCCGCGTGCGGATCTTTAAAGCGGAAGGTTGAAAAGAAGCGCATTCCTCGGCGGGGCCGGTGCGGCGGCCTTCGTTCCATTCGTAGCGCGCGCGTCCGCGAGCCGAAATACGTTTCGCCTGCAAACCGCCGGCATCGATGCCGAGTGGAGCATCGACGGCGGCGTATTCCGTATGATCGCGCTTTCCGACCGAATCTCGGGACTGCCGATCCCGCTTCCCGCCGAACCCTTTGCGCTGCATTTCGCGGACGGCACGATTAAGAAAGCGAGTGAATTCGCGATCGTGCGCGGGCCGGAAACCGCTCGGGGCGCGGGAATTCCGCAGGCCGCGCGTCTGGCCGAACGCTTGGCGGCTGCGGACGTTACGCTGGAAATGCGCGAGGCGCAAACGGGTACGCACGTCACATGGCGCGCTATCGCGTCGGACGGAGCGCAGTATCTGCGTCAGGAGTTGACGATTGCGCCGGAGGCGCGGGCGCTTCCCTTGCGCGGCGTGTACGTCTTCGAATGGCGCCGTTTCCCCAACGTGGAGACGGCCGGATTCTGCGACGGCTCGCCGCTCGTTGCGGGCAGAGTCTTTGCTTCGGTCGAGCACCCGTTCGCGCAAACGGACGCGCTTTGGGATAGCGCATCGGCATGGCTGCCGAACAAGGTCGACGTGGAACCGGGCCGTTCGCTGGTGCTGAGCTGGGTTATCGGTGCCGTGCGTCCAGGGCAGCTGCGGCGCGATTTTCTGGCATACGTCGAACGCGAACGCGCCCATCCGTATCGCACGTTCCTGCATTACAACTCGTGGTACGACATCGGGTACTTTAGCCGGTATACGCAGGACGACTGTCTTTTGCGAATACACGCATTCGGTGAGGAATTGCATCGCCGCCGCGGCGTTATGCTCAAGTCCTTCTTGTTCGACGACGGCTGGGACGATCCGAACCGGCTTTGGCAGTATAATCCGGGATTTCCGGACGGATTTCTTCCATTGCGCTCTGCAGCTTCGGCGTACGGCGCAGGCTTGGGCGCATGGCTCTCTCCCTGGGGCGGTTACGGCAAACCGCGCGACGAGCGGCTCGCGGCTGCAAAACGCGAAGGCTACGAAATCGACGCCGACGGCCTAGCGCTCTCGGGACCGAAATACTACGAATTTTTCAAATCGATCGTCGAGCGTTTCATGGATCAAGGCGTCAACCATTTCAAGACTGGACGGAACCGGCAGCGCATCGGCAGTGTATCCCGGAAGCCGCTTCGACAATAACTTTGAGGCGGCGATTGCGCTGATCGGTGAAATGCGTAAGCGGCGGCCGGATATGTACATCAATCTCACGACGGGGACGTACCCCTCGCCGTTCTGGCTGCGCTACTGCGACTCGATTTGGAGAGGCGGCAACGATCACGATTTCACGGGCGCGGGCTCTGCGCGTCAGCGGTGGATTACTTACCGGGACGCCGACACGTACCAGGGCATCGTTACCCAAGGACCGCTGTATCCGCTGAACTCGCTGATGCTCCACGGACTGCTCTTTGCGCAGCACGCGTTTCATCTGAACGAGGATCCGCATGGGGATTTTGCGAGCGAAGTGCGGTCGTACTTCGGGAACGGAACGCAGCTGCAGGAGATGTATATAACGCCGGATCTGCTCGCGCAGCGAGATTGGGACGAGATTGCGCAGGCGGCGCGGTGGTCGCAGGCCAACGCCGGCGTACTGCGCGACACGCACTGGATCGGCGGAGACCCTTATCGCCTGGATGTTTACGGTTGGGCCTCGTGGGCGCCGCGCAAAGGGATTCTCGTGCTGCGCAATCCGAGCGATCGCGCCAAAAGCATTCCGGTAGACGTGCAAACGGCATTCGAGTTGCCTGAAGGCGCCCCGATGCGCTACAGCGCGACGTCTCCTTGGGACGAACGAATGAGCCCCTTGAATTTGCAGGCCGGAGAAGAGCATTCGTTCCGGTTGAAACCGTTCGAAGTGCTGGTACTCGACGTTCGGCCGTTGCGCTGATGGCCGGCAACTCGATCGCCACGATCGGACGCAACTTCTGCATTGAGGGCAAGTTCGCGTGCGCCGCGCCAATCCAAAGCGGTCACATCAACGAATCTTACCTCGCCTGCTATGTTCAGGCAGATGAGTCCAAGCGGTACGTGCATCAGAAGATCAACGCCCGGATCTTTCGCGACGTCCCGGCGCTGATGGAGAACGTGGGACGCGTCACGCGGCACATTCGCGCGAAATTAAGCCGTCGCGGCATCGCCGGCGCCGAACGCCGAGTCTTAACGCTCGTTCCCGCCAGGGAGTCCTCGGGATGGGGAACGGACGTTTTTCGCGATGACGGAGGCCACTGGTGGCGCACATATGAATTTGTCGAGGGCGCGCGCACGTACGACATCGTCGCCTCGCCGAAGACGGCCTACGAAGCGGCCAGAGCCTTTGGTGAATTCATTGCCGATCTCGCGGATCTGCCTGCACCGAGCCCGCACGAAAGCATTCCTTCGTTTCATGCCACGCCGCTGCGTTACGAACGATTCTTAGAAGCCGCCGCGTCGGGACTTCCGGATCGCTTGAAAGAAGCGAAAGACGAGATTCGCTTCTGCCGCGAGAACGAAGCGCTTTCGGGTCTACTCGAACGCCTGCCTAGCACCGGCGCGGCTCGGCTGTGCGTCGCGCACAACGATACGAAATTCAATAACGTACTCATCGACGATGCATCGGGCGAAGCTATCTGCGTGATCGACCTGGACACCGTGATGCCCGGACTGGCGCTTTACGATTTCGGCGACTTGGTGCGCACCGGAACCGTGAACGCTGCCGAAGACGAACGCGACTTGCGGCTGATCGACGTCGACGAGGAGATGTTCCAAGCGCTTGCACGAGGTTTCATTCGGGGCACAGCGGGATTGTTGTCCTCGGTCGAGGTATCCGAACTGGTGACTGCGGGTATGGTGATGACGTTCGAGTGTGGAATGCGGTTTCTAACCGACTACCTGCAGGGCGATCCGTATTTCCGCACGTCGCGCCCGGGGCAGAATCTCGATCGCGCGCGAACGCAGTTCGAACTCGTCCGGTCGCTCGAGCGGAAGGAAGAACGGCTTCGAGCAGTCCTGCCGTCCTAAGCCGCTGCGCCTCCTGCGGGCGATGCGAAAGAATCCGCACGAAGCCTCGCGAAAGCGCGGCTTCGGAGTTTGCATGTTCGTAACGTTCGAAGGCATAGAAGGAAGCGGCAAATCGACGCTGATCGCTGCGGTAGAGCGCAGCTTGAAGGCAGCCGGAAGCGAAGTATTGCTCGCGCGGGAACCCGGCGGAACGCCGGCAGGAGATGCGGTACGGCGAATATTTCTGCAACCCGGACTTTCTATCGATGCGATGACCGAGGTGATGCTCATCAATGCGTCGCGAGCACAACTCGTCGCCTCGGTTCTGCGGCCTGCAGTGAATCGCGGCCGCTACGTCCTGTGCGATCGCTATGTCGATTCTACGCTGGCTTATCAGGGCTACGGCCGCGGACTTGCGATCGATGCGGTGCGGGCGGTGTGCGACGCGGCAACCGGCGGATTAAAACCCGATCTCACGCTGCTCCTGGACGTCCCCGTCGAGACGTCGATCCGCAGGCTTGCCAGCCGTCAAAACGGCGCCGATCGCCTGGAGCGTGAAGGCCGGCCGTTTCACGAGCGCGTGCGCAGAGGCTTCTTGGATCTCGCCGGCCGCAGCCCGCAGATCGTCGTGCTGAACGGAGAGCGCAGCCCCGATGAGGTTCTCGATGCCGCGATGGCGGCAATCGGCGCCGCAATCTCCGGAGCCCCATCGGAATGAAGTTCGAAGTGGTGGGCTGCGAGGGCCCGAAGCGATTTTTTTCGCGTCTCACAAAAGAAACGATCGCACACGGCTATCTCTTCACCGGACCCGCGGGTGTGGGAAAGAAGACGTTTTCCCGCGTGCTCGCCCAGTCGCTGCTGTGCGAAGCCCCGCACCGCGACGGGCTGCTCGGCTATGACGGAACGTGCCAAGCCTGCAGACTGATCGGCAAAGAAGAGACCCGCCACCCGGATCTGATGGAGAGCGCCGGTGCGCTGAAGATCGGCGAATCGGACGAGGCTCTTGGTTTTCATGAAGCCGAGTCGATCACGTCGCGCGATCTGGTGCGGCAACTTTCGCTCCAATCGTATTCCGGCGGATTTCGCGTCTTCATCTTGGGTGACGTCGATTTCGCTTCACCCGCAGCCGCAAACGCGCTGCTGAAATTCTTCGAAGAACCCCCGCCGCGCGTCGTCTTGCTGCTGACGACGTCGACGCCGGCAAGGCTCCTTGACACGATCCGCTCGCGCCTCGTCGAGATTCGCTTTGCGTCGCTCAGTCAGGCGCAGATCGTCGAGATCTTGCGCAGTAAGGGCTACGCTCAAGAGCAGGCGCAAACGGGCGCGGCGTTAGCTCAAGGATCGGCCGCACGCGCAATTGCCGCATTGGCGCAAGACGAAGAAGAGTTGCGCGCACAGGTTGCTTCGTGGTTTTTCGAGGTGGTCGGCGGCGCTACACCGGATGAAACGTGGGCGACGCGTGAGACGCTCGACGAAGGGCTGGAGATACTCAAGACGCTCGTACGCGATTGGCTGGCGCTTTCGGGAACCGGAAACGACGCACCCGTTCTCGCGGTCGATTACGCTTCAGACCTTCGAAGACTGCGAAAAATCGAGCCCGTGCATGCCGTGCACATTCTTTCTCAAGTTTCGGAAGCTCAGCGCCTCGCCCGCACCAATGTGAGTCCGGCCTTGGTCGGTGAGATCGTGCGTATGGCGCTAACGTCGGCCGCCGCTTAACCGAGCGACGTTACCAGGGCGAGCGGAAGGCGAGTTCTTGATACTGACGCGCGACGATCAGTGCGACGTATCCGAGCGCGAACGCATCCAGAAGCAGGCGTGCAACGTCGTAACCCGGACCGAGATACATGCCGATCTGCGTCGGCAGAATGAGTGCAACGTAGAAGTACACGGCGATGCTGACGATGGCCAGGATCGCGGTGGGCAGCGGATGACGGCGCGCCGTCTGCAGTGAAACGGAGAACGATCCGCCGGCCGGTACGCCGCCCATCGCAACGGCCGGGATGCTGTAGATGAACGCCCAGACCGCGAGGGCACCCAAGGCGTAGCCGGCGTACGGTATGCGAAAGACTCCGGTGATGATGCCGTCTCCGATAAGTTCGGCAACGTAGATCAAGAAGAAGAACCCGAGCACGGTGATCAGGATATCGCCGCCTTTGCGACGCGCGGTGCTCCATGCGGCGCTCAGGCTCGCGCGGTTGTGGCGCCAGGCATCGTCGGCGAAGATGACGGAAACCGCAAACGCGAAGCCGTCGACGAGTCGCGCGATCAGATTGAAAATCCCCATCGTGGCGCCGCCGGTCGGCTCGGAGAACCAACTGCCGAAATAGCCGATGCCGATTCCGACGGCGGCTCCGATCAGCGGGAAGAGCATCACGCCTAAATTGCGCGCGTACAGCGGCAGCGCCTGAAGATAGATCATCAGATCCAAGCCGCCCGTGCGCCGCATCGCTAAGCCCTCGCGCCTTCCAGCGCGTGGCGACACTTGCAATCCGCGTCGACGTCCAGTTTCTCGACGATCCGGTAGATACCGTCCTTCACGCGCGCATTGTTCTTGTTGAAGACTTCGATTACCTCATGGTGCGAAACGGGTTCGATGCCGCCTACGCCTTCGAGGCCGACGTCGTAGTCGGTGATCAGCGAGATGTTGACGTAGCACATTTCCAGCTCGCGGGCCAGATACGACTCCGGATACTGGGTCATGTTGATGACTTCCCAGCCCAGCCCCGAAAACCAGCGCGATTCCGCGCGCGTCGAAAACCTCGGCCCTTGGATCACGACGATGGTGCCTCGCTCGTGCGTCTCGATGCCGAGCGAGCGGAGCGCTTCGATGGCAATCGGACGCATCGTCGGGCAGTACGGATCCGCAAAGCTGACGTGCGTGGTAATCGGACCGTCGTAGAACGTGTCGACGCGGCTCGTCGTGCGATCGACGACCTGATCCGCGACGACCATCGAGCCCGGTTTCACTTCCGCCTTCAGCGATCCGCAGGCAGTAGGCGCGATGATTCGTTTCACGCCCAGCATCTTCATTGCGTACAAATTTGCGCGGTAGTTGATCTCGTGCGGCGGAAAACGATGGTCTTTACCGTGCCGCGGCAAGAACGCCACTTTCTTTCCCGCTATTTCCCCGAGCGCCAGCCTGTCGCTGGGCGCACCGTAAGGTGTCTCGATTGCGACTTCACGAGCGTTTTCGATGAGCGAATAAAAGCCCGATCCGCCAAAAACGCCGACGTCGGCGCGTTCCTTAGTCTCCATAGGCCCCGGCGGTTCTATTAGGCGTCGAAGCGGGCCTTTATCGATTAAAGTCGCTGGGTTTCAAATCTTCGATGAATTTCTTGAAGCGCTCGACTTCGGCGTCTTCGGTTTTTTTGTCGGGAACCGATTCTTCCAGGACAATCTTGTCCGAAACGTAGATCGGTGCGCTCATCCGAAGCGCGAGCGCTATGCCGTCCGACGGGCGCGCGTCGATCTCTTGCAGATCGCCGTTCGTGCGCACGATGAGCTTGGCGAAGAACGTCGATTCGCGAATATCGTGAATGACGACTTGTTCCAAGCGCGCGTCGAGGGTTTCCAAAACGGTGCGCATCAAATCATGGGTCAGCGGACGCGGAACCGGTGCGCCCTCCAGCGCCAGTGCAATTGCGGTTGCTTCGAACGGACCGATCAGAATCGGCAGAAAGCGTTTGCCGTCCATGTCCTTCAGGATGACAACCGGGTCGTGCGTGAGCAGATCGATTCCGAGCTTGTCAACCTTCATCTGGCGCATGTTAACTAATCCTACGAATGTCGGCTTCAATCATTCCTGACCAGGCAGCCCCGCCAGGGTGCTCGGCGGCGGCGGCCGAACGGTGCGCGTTCACCATGGCTCTTTCGTGCGGAATCGTCGGCTTGCCCAACGTAGGCAAGTCCACCATCTTCAACGCGCTCACCCGCTCGGCGCAAGCGCTCGCGGCCAATTACCCGTTCGCCACCATTGAGCCGAACGTCGGCGAGGTGCCGGTGCCGGACGACCGGCTCGAGGTCCTTGCGGATCTCGTGCAGAGCCAACGAATCGTCCCGGCGACGATGCGATTCGTGGATATCGCCGGCTTGGTTCGCGGCGCGAGTGCCGGACAAGGGCTGGGGAACGCCTTCCTGAGCCACATCCGCGAAACGGAGGCCGTTGCAATGGTCGTCCGGTGCTTCCAGGATGAGAACGTCACGCACGTCGAGGGTGGGCCCGACCCGCAGCGGGATATCGAGATTATCAACATCGAGATGGCCTTGGCGGATCTCGCGACCCTTCGCAAGCGGTTGGACAAGCTCGAGCGCGAAGCTCGGGCAAACCCCAAACTGAAGTATAAACTCGACGCGGCGAAGACCCTGGTCGACGCTTTGGAGGCAGGCCGCGCAGCGCGCTCGTTCCCGAAGGACTCGCAGGAGGCCGAAGTGGCCGCCGAGTCGTTCCTGCTTACGGCAAAGCCCATGCTCTACGTCGCGAACATCGACGAAGAGCAGATCGGCAATCCGGGGCCTTTGATGCGCGTCGTGGAGCAGGCGGCCGCCGCCGAAGGCAGCCGGGTGGTCGCCTTTTGCGGAAAAGTCGAGGCGGAGCTGGCTGGCCTGAGCGACGAGGAGGCCAAGGAGTTTTGCGCCGAGCTCGGCATCGCGCGAGGGGGTCTGGAGCAACTGATCGTTTCAGCCTACGACTTGCTCGGCTTGATGACGTTCCTGACCGCCGGTGAGAAAGAGGTCCGCGCCTGGACGATCGAGCGGGGCACTAAGGCGCCGCAGGCGGCCGGTAAGATCCACACCGATATCGAGCGAGGGTTCATTCGGGCCGAGATCGTTTCGTACGGGGATTACGTTCAATACCGCACGATGGAGGCGCTGCGCACCGCCGGCTTGGTGCGCCAGGAGGGCAAAGAGTACGTCATGCAAGAGGGCGACGTCGTAAACTTTAAATTCAACGTCTAGCCTCGCTCGCGGCTCCGACCTGCGACGTTTCCCGCATAGGGGAACCCCCCGCCGGACCATAATTCCGCTGGGTTGGACTATTGCTGGAGGCACTAAAGCTCTATGACTACCGCTGTGCGTGAAGTTTCGGTTTTCGGGGACGGCATCGCTTATTTCAATGAGGCGGCCAATCTCCTAGAACTGGATCACACGATGCGCGCAATTCTGACGCATCCCACGCGCCAAATTATTTTCTCGATTCCGTTTCAACGCGACAACGGCGAGTTCGAAGTTTACACGGGATATCGCGTGCAATACAACTTTGCGCGCGGACCGGCGAAGGGCGGCATTCGGTTTCATCCCGGCGTTACACTTGACGAGGTTACGGCGCTTGCATTTTGGATGACTTGGAAGTGCGCGGTCGTCGACCTTCCCTTCGGCGGCGGTAAAGGGGGCGTCACGTGCGATCCCACCAAGCTCTCGATGGGCGAACTCGAGCGGATCACCCGGCGTTACGCCGCAGAGCTCGTTGAAGTCGTTGGCCCGGACAAAGACGTGCCCGCGCCGGACGTCAATACGAATCCGCAGACGATGGCATGGTTCATGGACACGTTTTCAATGCACATGCGCCAGTCCGTTCCCGGCGTCGTTACGGGCAAGCCGCTCGTCATCGGCGGGTCGCGCGGCCGCGTGGAGGCAACCGGCCGCGGCGTGATGATCTGCGGTATGGACGAGATGGCGAACATGGGACTCGAGCCGGCCGGGACGCGGATCCTCATCCAAGGCTTCGGCAACGTCGGCATGTGGGCTGCGCGTCTGTTCCACGAGCGCGGCTGCAAAGTCGTCGGCATTTCCGACGTAACGGGGGCGTACTACAATCCCAGCGGCATCGACATCGCCAACGCCGTAGCGCACTCGCAGGAGCACCACAATCTGGACGGATTCCGCGGCGGCGAAAAGATCAGCAATCTGGAACTGCTTGAAGCAGACTGCGAAGTGCTCGTTCCGGCGGCGCTCGAAAAAGTGCTCACCGCCGAAAACGCTCCCAAAGTCAAAGCCAAGCTGATCGTGGAAGGGGCGAACGGCCCGACGACGCCCGAAGCCGATCGGATATTCAACGAACGCGGCATCACCGTCATTCCGGACATCATGGCCAATGCCGGCGGCGTGACCGTTTCATACTTCGAGTGGGTTCAAGACCGCATGGGCTATTTTTGGAAGGAGTCCGAGGTCAACGAGCGTCTGGAAGACACGCTCATCTCGAACTTCCACGAATTGCGCGCGGTCTCGCAGCGCCATCGCGTCCCGTACCGCACGTCGGCATACATGATGGGCATCGACCGCGTCGTGCAGGCGCTCAAGCTTCGCGGCGTCTACGCGTAAAGTCCAGCCCTCGGGGGGTGAACTTGCCCAACTGCAGGCTCGCCTCGACGATCTTCACGATCGCATCGAGCGGGAGAACTCGCGCGCGCTAGGCTATCCCTCCGCCAAGGACTTCGATTACCGCTCGCTGCTGAAGTTTCTCGCGTTTCCCATCAACAACGTCGGCGATCCCTTTGCCGACGGTACGTATCAAGTCGAGACGCACGAGTTTGAGCGCGAAGTGCTCGCGTTCTTCGCCGAGTTGCTGCGAGCGCCGGCAGACGACTGGTGGGGATACGTCACCAACGGCGGGACCGAAGGCAATCTTTACGGCCTCTATCTGGCTCGCGAACTCTTTCCGAGCGGCATCGTCTACTACTCCGAGCACACGCACTATAGCGTTGCGAAGAACCTGCACTTCTTGGGCATGCGTCATATCATGATTCGCGCCTCGGGCAATGGTGAGATTGACTACGACGACCTGCGCGAGACGCTGCGCATCCGGCGCGACGTTCCGCCGATAGTCTTTGCAAACGTCGGAACGACGATGACCGAGGCCCGTGACGACGTCGGCAAGATCCGGGAGATCATGGATTCTATGGCGATCCGCGAGCGCTACATTCACTCCGATGCGGCACTCGACGGCGCGTACGCTTCCTTCGTAGAGCCGCGCCCCGCTTTCGACTTTGCGGACGGCGCAGACAGCATCGCGATCAGCGGCCACAAATTCTTGGGATCGCCTATCCCGTGCGGTATCGTTCTGGCGCGCAAGCGAAACGTGCAGCGCATCGCCCGATCGATCGACTACATCGGCAGCTTGGACACGACGATCAGCGGTTCACGTAACGGTTTCACTCCGCTGCTGCTGTGGCATCGGCTGCGGACGCTTGGAATAGACGGTTTGCGAAGACGTGCGCTCGGCGCGCTGGAGCTGGCGGGCTATGCGGAAGCTCGGCTGAAATCCGCAGGCGTCCCGGCTTGGCGCAATCCGAACGCAATTACCGTCGTCTTTCCGCGCGTGGACGCAAAGGCTCGCGAAAAATGGCAGCTGGCCACCCAAGGGGATATCTCACACCTCATCGTGATGCCCGGCATCACCAAATCGCACATCGACGCCTTCGTGGAGGACCTTCGTGCAACGGATAACGGTAGTCGCTCCTAATCGCCGCGGAGTAATCGCTGAAGTCACGGAGACTCTCGCCCGCAAGAAAATCAGCATCGCTTCAATCGCGGCCGACACCATCGGGTCGCAGGGCGTGGTCCACCTCGATTTGGAGGACGCCGACAGTGCAGTTGCGGCCCTTACCGCAGCCGGATTTCAAGCCGTGACCCAAGACGTGCTGCTCGCGCGTATCAAGGATCGTCCCGGCGCCGTGGCCGAGCTCTCCCGGCGGCTATTGGAAGCGCAGCTCGACATTCGCGGCCTGAACATGGTGCAGCGAAACGAAGGCTGGGCCGTAATCGCCGTTTCGACCAGCGACAACACCACCGCGCGCAGGGTGCTTGCCGAAGAAGCTATTTGAGTTCGCGCAGGCTCGGAGATAGGCTCGACCGGAAGACCGGCATCTTTCCAAGCCGAATAGCCACCCTCCAGCGCTTGCGCGTTGACGTAGCCGCGACCGCGCAATTCCGCTGCAATCCGCGAGCACGAGTTGCCGCTGCCGCAATAGAGCACGACGCTCTGCTCTTTGCCGAACGGAAGCCGGTCCGACTCAGCGAGCTGTTCGCCCTCGTATCGCACCGAGCCGGGAATCTGATGTTCGTCGGGCTTCTTGCGAATGTCGATCAGCAGCGTATCGTTCGGGGCGTTCTGCACGTCTTCAATCCTGGCCATGCGTCCATTTACAACACAGAGGCACCCGTTTCCGGGTGCCTCCATCGTTCGCGACGTCTAGTTGACGTCTATGTTAGTGATGATAAGGATCGGTTGCGAAGATCTCCTGGAGTTGCGCCGTCGTCAAGAGTGGCGTATTCGAGCCGGTTGCGGCGTTGGTCGCTGCGAGGAACGCGTTTGCAACGAACGCATAGCCGGTGTTCGAGGGATGGAGCCCGTCCCAACTGACCAGGCCGCCGCCGAATGCGAGCGTGCAGCACTTGGCATTGACGGAGAATTGGCCCGGCGCAGTGCCGCTATAGAACTCAGAGAAGAGACTGTTGATCGGCACCAGTGTGACGCCGCCGCTCCTGCCGGCTGCATCGATGATTTGATTGTAGCCGGCGTTGAGTGCATTGGTATCGGCAGCGAGTTTGTCGCTGACGAAGTCGCACTCGGCGTTGAAACCGGTTCCCGGCAGCGTGGGCGTGCCGCCCGGCGGCGAGCAGGTTGCGTCGTTCAAACCGGGCGTCCCTGGAACGGCGAGCGGACTGGCCGCAATCGACGCGCCGATCTGCGAGAACGCGCTGATGAACCCGGTCTCGGTCAGGTATGCGCCGCTGTCGATGCCGTACGCGGCTTGGATCTCGGCGGTCACTCCGGCCGCGTCGGCTTGAACCTGTGAAGCCGGAAGTTTGGGTGCAACGATCGGAATGAAATTCAGCAGCGCGCAGAACACGTAATTCTGCAGCGGGCACTGGGCAGCCGGATTCGCCGGCATACCGCCTTCAAAAAACTGCGGGGTATTCAACACCGTCGGAAGATCGGCGACGACCACTTTGGCGCCCGACGCTTCCAATTGTCCGACGATCGAAGTCAGGTCGGTTTGGAACTGCGCCGGCGTATCGGTTACCGGCGAGGCTTCGCCGGAGAAGACGAACTTCAGCAAGTCGTTCGCACCCAGCCACACCGTCACGAGCTTGGGATGCAGTGAGAGCGCCGCTTTGAGCTGCGTCGCATTTCCGAGTCCAAGCGTTTGCTGGAACTGGCCCAAAATGGGATAGTACATGCCGCTCTCACCCGAGACGAGCGACTGAAGATTTCCGGCGGTGCGGTCGAGCGGGTTGGAAAGATAGCCGCAGCTCTGCCCGTTCGGCGGGCCGGTGAGCGGCGCAGTCATTGCCACTGCTTCGTGCATCGTGATGCCGGGAACGCCGAGATTGGCTATCGGCGCGCCGGGATTGAGCCGCGTACTCGTCCACGCAGTGTTGGAATATGCCTGATCGTTGAAGGCGTCGCATGACGAGTGCGTTGCGGCGAACGGCACTCCCGGGATGTTGGACGCGACGAGTTCGCCTGCAAGGCCGGGCCCTTTAATCAGCGGCAGCGGTCCGGACGGACTGCCTAGCGCGGTGTCGACGTTGTAGTGCAGAGGATCGAGCGTGATGCCGTTCATCTGCGCGTACACGAGCGCCCAAAATCCGTTCTCCTGCGTGACCGGTACGATGCCGCCCGGCAGCGCGCTGATCGGATTCGTCACCGTAGGATCGCCGAGCACGCCGCTCGACTGTTCTCCGGCAGTCAAACTGTCGCCGATTCCGACGAAGTTTTGCGGTTTTAGGCCGCCGGTGCCGGGCGGAACGCCGGGCACGGGAGGCGCGGGCGCCGGCGTGACGCCGGTGCCGTTGCCGCTGCACGCGGCAAGTGCGACGAGCGCGAGAACTGCGAGCGGCCGTTTAAAGGAATCTCTCATCGTGATAAACCCCGTCTGCTAGAACTGAATGACGCTCGGCGAACCGATGCCGATTTCGAACTGAATCTGGGTGGCCTTCAGACCGCCGACGACCGGCAGCGTGTTCGAGCCGCAGGGCAGCGCAAGGCAGTTGAGCTGTTTCACGCCGTACGGACTGATGTTCGAAGGGCCGCCGCTGTTGAGCACGACCTGCGCAAAGGCTACCTTGCCGAACGACTGCGAAATACCGGCGAAGTAGGCCATGTTGTGCTCGGGATACGTGTCCTCCGGAAGATAATCGCGCGAAGCCTGCGGCTCCAGGAAGACCTTGGTGCGGGGGAACGGCGCGTATTCCAAGTACAGGATCTGATAGATCTGCGCGTGGTTCGTCAGGTTCGCACCGGCCGGATGCACGAGCCATGTGGGCGCCGCTGTAAACGTTCCGAACATCTTCGGCGTCTTCAGGAACGGCACGGTGAACGCCGCTGCATACATCTGGGCCGTTCGCGTGGTGACGTTCGTGTACGGAACGCCGTTCTGCGCGATAAAGGGGACGACGTCGCCGTTACCGTTTGACGCTGCAATGGTCGACCAGCGCGAAACGTAGGTCGGCGTGATGACGATGGGAATTGCGCGTCCCTTGTAGGTTCCCAGGTTGATCAGTTTCTCGAGAAGCGCAAGACCGAACCGGTCCTTGGTGCTCACGTTGAACTGCGGATTGACGCCTTGACATGCGGCGGACGTCGTTCCGCTCAAATCCACACAGCTGGGATTGACGCCCGGCGAGCTTGGAAAGCCGGGGGGCAGATAGAGCGGCACC
Source organism: Vulcanimicrobiota bacterium (assembly GCA_963714015.1). GTDB lineage: Bacteria > Vulcanimicrobiota > Vulcanimicrobiia > Vulcanimicrobiales > Vulcanimicrobiaceae > DASRDE01. The sequence goes on from OY970223.1 coordinate 1,363,973, forward strand.
TGACCGCTGTTGAACCCGACCGGGTAGTGCTGAATCTCGTAGTAGTTCCCGACGAGCCGCAAATTGGAGCTGACGCCGAAACCGACGACTGCGTCGCCTCCGCCGGGCAGCCATCTTTTGCCGACGGTTCCGATGTTGCCGAGCGGATACGCAGACGAAGCGTCCAGCGTATAGGTCCAACCGACGGGCAGGCCGACGGCTTGCGGGCCGCCCACGGGCTGCTGCGTCACGGGAGGGACTTGGGCGACCGCGTTCTTCGAAGCGGCGGGCGGCTTTGCGTTTTCCGCATTCTTGATAGCGGTGTTCGCTCCCGAGACCGCCGAACCGAAGACCCCGAAGGGGTCCGCCATAGCAGGGGCAGTGGCGATCGCCGAAACCAACGTCAAGGCTGCGGACGCACGTAGGAACGTACGAACCATTCTCGTTCTCCATGAAAGGCTATTAAATTTAATAGCCCGGCTTTGGAACGGGGATACCTTGCGGGCGGCCTAAAACCCTGGCTTCGGCGGCGCCGCGGTTAGGGGACCGGCGTGACCGGAGCCGGCTGCGGAATCTCCGCGGGCTTGATCGAGCGGCCATTTCCGCCGCGGCCGTGGCGACGGGTCGACCATGATTTGACGATGACGTAGATGACCGGCGTGATGACGAGATTCAGAAGCGTCGAGATGATCATGCCGCCGAACACGACGGTGCCCAGCGAGTTGCGGGCGGCGCTTCCTGCACCGGTCGCGATGACGAGCGGAATGACGGCGACGATGAAAGCGATCGACGTCATGAGAATCGGACGCAGCCGCGTTTGCGCGGCGCGCGAGGCGGCCGTCATGATGTCCGCGCCGGCACGCATCTGCTGGTTGGCGAACTCGACTATCAAGATTGCGCTCTTGCTGGCCAGGCCGATCAGCATGACGTAGCCGACCTGCGCGTACGCGTCGCTCGGCAAGTGACGGACGGCAAGGAAGACCAGGGCACCCAAAATTGCTACCGGCACGGCGAGCAGGACGATGAGCGGATCGACGAAGCTCTCGTACTGCGCCGCCAGAACGAGAAACACGAAGATGATGCCGATGAAGAAGATCAGCACCGAAAGCGATCCGCCTTGGATCTCATCGAGCGTAATGCCGGACCACTCGTAACCGACGCCGGGCGGGTTGATTTTGGCAGCCAATGTCTGCATCGCGGCAATGGCTTGTCCGGAACCCTTGCCCGGCGCGGGATTGCCGTCGATTTCAATCGACCGAAACAGATTGTAGTGCGTGATTATCGGCGCCGATTTCGTCAGGGTAGCCGTGCCCAAGCCCTGAAGCGGCACCATGCCGCCGTTTGCCGACCGCACGTACATAAATTGCAGCGCGTCCAACGAGTCGCGATACGGGTCTTCAGCCTCGACGTATACGCGGTACGATCGATTCAGATAGTCGAAGTTGTTGACGTAGAACGATCCCAGATCGGTCTGCATCGTATTGAAGACGTCGGTCAGGCTGACGCCGATACTCTTCGCTTTTTCACGATCGATGTGCACGTCGTACTGCGGCGAGTCGATGCGGAACGTCGTGAAGACTTGCTGCAGATCCGGATTCTGGTTGCCGAGCCCCATATAACCGTAGGCAGTCTTCATCATCGTCGGAAGCCCGACGCCGGTTCGATCTTCCAGTTCGAACTGGAAACCCCCGAAATTACCGACGCCGTTAATTGCCGGAGGATTGAACGCAAACACTTGCGCTCCGGGGATCCCGAAAAACTGCATCTGCACGCGCTGGAGGACTGCGTCGAGCGTATGCGCCCCGCCGCGCCGGTTCGACCACGGCAGCAGCTTCGCGAAGGCGATACCGTAATTGGACTCCGCTCCGGTGAAGCTGAATCCGGAGACGTTGAACACGTCGGAGATCTCTTTTTGCGAGAACAGGATCGAATCGACCCGGCGCGCGACCGTCTTTTCCTGCGACAGCGATGAGCCTTCGGGCAGCTGAATCGTTACGATGAAATAGCCTTGGTCCTCGTTGGGGATGAACGCGGTCGGCGTGGTGCGGAAGAGGAGAACCGTCGCCAGCAATCCGCAAAAGAAGAGTCCCGCCACCAGCCAGCGGCGCCGGAAGAACTGCGGCAGCATGGCGCGGTACCACGCGCGGAACGAAGCCAACCCTTTGTTGAACCAGACGAAGAACGGAAAGTGCGACTCTCTTTCACCGCTGAGCATCAGTGCCGACATTACCGGCGTCAAGGTCAGCGAGGCAAAGAGCGATATCGTAATCGCCGCAGCGATCGTTAGCGCGAATTGCTTGTAGAGTTGCCCCGTGGTTCCCGGAAAGAACGCAACGGGCACGAAGACGGCAAGCAGCACGAGTGACGAGGCGACGACCGCACCTTGCACCTCACGCATTGCCGCAGCGGCGCCTTCGGCACCGCCCATTCCCTTCTCTTGAATGTACCGCGCGATGTTCTCGATAACGACGATCGCATCGTCCACGACCAGGCCCGTAGCGAGCGTCAGGCCGAAGAGCGTGATCGTGTTGATCGTGAATCCGAAGAGCTTCATAACGGCAAACGTTCCGATCAGCGAGATCGGAAGGGTGACGGCCGGAATGACGGTCGAACGCGGGTTCTGCAGGAAGAGAAAAATCACGAGTACGACGAGGATGATGGAGAAGAAGAGCGTCAGAACGACTTCGCGGATCGATTCTTGGACGAACAGCGTGCTGTCGTACGCGATCTTGTAGCTTACGCCTTGCGGAAAGTTCTTTTGCAGAACGTCCAGTTCTTTACGCACGCCGCTCGCGACCGAGAGTGCGTTTGCGCTGGGAAGCTGCTGGATGCCGAGGCCCACCACGTTCGGGTTGCGGTCGAATGCCAGCGAACTCGAGTAGTCCTCCGCGCCGAGCTCGACGCGCGCGACGTCTCCCAAACGGTCGAAACCGCCGCCCGAGTTCGCCCGGACGATGATGTTCCGGAACTGGTCGGGAGTGCTGAGACGGCCTTCGGCGTGGACGCTAATCGTGAACGGCTGACCGGCGGGCTCCGGCGCGCCGCCTATGCTGCCCGCGGCAACTTCAACGTTCTGCTCCTGTAAAGCGTTCAGTACGTCGGTGATTGCCAGACCGCGGCCTTCCAGTTTGGTGGGATCGACCCAGATCCGCATCGCGTAACGCCGCTGCCCGAAGATGATGACGTTGCTTACGCCGGGCACGCGTTTGAGCGAGTTTACGACGTTGAGCTCGGCATAGTTGCTCAGCAGCAGCTGCGAGAACGCCGGATTGTTCGACTGCATCGCCGCAGCCATGATAAAGGTGCCCGAATTTTTGGTCACCGTGACGCCGGTCTGTTGGACCTCCGCGGGCAATTGTCCGGATGCCGATTGGACTGCGTTTTGGACGTCCGTGGCGGCAATATCCAAGTTCGTTCCGAGATTGAACGTGCACGTGATCGTGCTCGTGCCGTTGTTTGCGCTGCTGGAGGTGATGTAGCGCAAGCCTTCGACGCCGTTGATGGCCTGCTCGAGCGGCGTCGTAACCGCCGACTCGACGGCCTGCGCGTTAGCGCCGGTATAGGCTGCGGTCACCGTTACGACCGGAGGCGCGATCTGCGGATATTGCGCGACGGGCAGGGTCGGTATCGCGATGAGGCCTGCCAGCATCACGACGAGCGAGCACACCGCTGCGAAGATCGGTCGCCGCAGGAAGAATTGTGTCAAAGCAAACCCCTAAACAACACCAGTGCGCCGAGTGTTGCATCCGGGGACACCGCCGCCCTGTGTCATATTCGAGCCCTAGGGGGAACCTCTATCCGAAAGCTCGTTCGGCGTGGTAGGAGCTGCGGGAGAGCGGGCTCGAGACCACTTGATGGAAACCTTTGCCGCGCGCGAGCCGGCCGAGCTGCTCAAACTTCTCAGGCGTCACGAAGCTCTGGACGGGAAGATGCTTCTTGGTGGGCTGAAGGTATTGACCCATCGTGAAGATGTCCACGCCCGCGCTGCGCGCGTCGTCCATGGTCTGCTCGACCTCTAAATCCGTCTCACCCAATCCTAGCATTAGTGAGGTCTTGGTAAAGCGCTGCGGCGCGCGCGCCTTGGCGTGGCGGAGGATCGCGAGCGACTGATCGTACCTCGCACGTTTGTCGCGTACATGCGGCGTAAGGCGGCGGACCGTCTCGAGGTTATGCGCGAAGACGTCGGGCGCGGCGTCTAGTACGATGTCCAGCGCGTTCAGGTCGCCGCGGTAGTCGCCGCTCAATATCTCCACGCGCGAACCGGGCACGCGTTCGTGAATCTCACGGACCGTGTTGGCAAAGATGAGCGCGCCGCCGTCGGCTAAATCGTCGCGATCTACGGCGGTCACGACCAGGTACCGCCAACCCATGTCCCGCACGGCCTCCGCCACTCGCACCGGCTCCATCCAATCGATCAGGCCTTTCGGATTACCGGTCTTGACGTTGCAAAAGCGGCATCCGCGCGTGCACGTATCGCCAAGAATCATGATGGTCGCGGTGCCCGCCCCCCAGCACTCGGCAAGGTTGGGGCACATGGCCTCTTTGCAAACGGTATTGAGCGCGAGCGCGTTCACTTTGTCTTTGACGCGTTCGTACTCTTCGCCGCGCGGCAACTTGACCTTGAGCCACTCGGGCTTAGGCTTACGCTGCGGAGTGCCGTCGATCAGACTGATTTCTACTGCCATCGAACTCTATTCCAAAAGTTTTCTCAATCGCCGCGCGCAGCACCGGCTTAACTCGTTCGATCTGAAGCTCTCGCCCCAGCTCGCGTGAAAGACTCGTTATGCCGCGATCCGTCAAACCGCACGGATTGATGAGCCGGTCGTAACTCAACTCCGTGCTCACATTGAGCGCGATCCCATGCAGAGAGGTCATTCGCTTCACCGCCAGACCAATCGCGCATATCTGATTCGCTCCGCACCACACCCCCGCATGCTCGCTCCAGCGCTCCGCCTCAACCCCGAAGCTCGCGCACGTATCGATCACCGCGCCTTCGAGCGCCCGAACCAACGGCACGACTTCCCTGAACCGCTCCAGCCTGCGAATCGGATACACGACGAGCTGCCCCGGCCCGTGATACGTTACGTCGCCGCCCCGCTCGATTTGCACCAAATCGACGCCGCGCTGCTCGAGCGCTTCACAGCTGAGCAGCACGTTTTCGGACTTGGAATTCCGTCCCATCGTGACGACGGGCGGATGCTCGACGAAGATCCACGTTTCGGGCTCTTCGCCCTTGGCGACCGCTTCATGCAGCTGACGCTGCAGATCCCAAACCTCGCGATACCCCCGCAATCCCAAGTCCAGCAGCTTTGCCGCGCTCATCTCATCCCCCTCACCCAGTAAAACGAACGAGCCGTTAGAGTTGCGGGGTTCACCTCTGTTTGGCGAAGTCTCCGACTTTTTCGACTTCGATAGGATGTCGATTTCAAAACTTCGTTCCGTCGAAAAAGCGGCGAAGCGGAAAAATTCCTGGATGGAGTTTTTCCAGCGACTTCGCCAAACAGAGGTGAACGCGGCAACTCTAACCGTTGTTTCGTTTTGCGGCCCCTTACTTCGCAGCCACCGGCTGCGGCGCAGCTTTAGGCTTCGCATTGACGATGTGGATCGCTTTGCCATGGGCGGCCTCCGCTGCGTCCATGATGCCTTCGGTGAGCGTCGGATGCGGATGGATCGACAATCCGATGTCCTCGAGCGTGGCGCCCATCTCCAGAGCGATGACGCCTTCGCCGATGAGCGATTCGGCCTGCGGCGCGACGATATGCATGCCGAGGAGCAGATCGGTTTTCGCGTCGCCGACGAGTTTGATGAGGCCGTCGCTTTCGTTCATGGTGCGCGCGCGGCCGCTGGCTGCGAGAGGGAATTTACCGATGCGGACTTCGTAGCCGGCGGCCTTGGCCTCTTCTTCGGAGAGTCCGGCGGTGGCGACTTCGGGATCCGTGTAGACGCAGTTCGGGATCGCAACCGGATCGAATGCGGCGGAACGATCGCCGGCGATGACTTCCGCAGCGATGACGCCCTCTTTCATGCCTTTGTGGGCAAGCATCGGCGCGCCGGTGACGTCGCCGATTGCGAAGACGTTGGCTACTTTCGTGCGGCGCTGCGCATCGACGTCCATAAAGCCTTTTTCGTTGACGGAAAGTCCGGCGGCTTGCAAATTAAGTCCGTCGGTTACCGGACGCCGGCCGACCGCTACCAGTACGCACTCAAATTCGCGCGTCTCGTCTTTGCCGCCGGTGCCTTCGCCGTTGAACGTGGCCTTGACGATCTTGCCCTCGCGCGAGAGTGCGCCGACTTTCGTGCTGAGCATGATCTCGACGCCCTGCTTTTTGAGTATGCGCCCGAGCGTCTTGGAGATTTCCAAGTCCGTGCCGGTCAGAATCTGCGGCAGCGCTTCGATGACGAGCACTTTTACGCCCATGCGGGTGTAAACCGTTGCAAATTCCAGGCCGATGACGCCGCCGCCGATGACCAGCATGGTCTTGGGGACGCGCTTGAGACTGCACCGCGTCGTCGGAATTGATGATGTACTCGCCGTCGTGCGGCCACGCACGGACGTCGATGGGCGCAGAGCCGGTGGCGATGACGACGTCCTTCGTCTTGATTGTGTCCTCGCCGCCTTCTTTTTTCGAGACGGCGATCTCGGTCGCGCTCTTGAACGAAGCCTGACCGTAGATGAACTGAACGTTGTTCGCTTTGAAGAGTGTTTTTACGCCGCCGACGTTTGCGTTCACAACGTCGGTTTTGAATTTCGCGACGCCTTCGCGGTCGACGTCGGCTTTGGCCACTTTCAAACCGATCGCGCCGGCATGATCGATGTGCCGGATGACCTCGCCCACGTGCAATAGCGCTTTGGTGGGAATGCATCCCCAGTTCAAGCAGACGCCGCCGACCTCGTCGCGATCGACGCAGATGACCTTCTTGCCGAGTTGTCCCAAACGGATGGCGGCATGGTAACCACCCGGGCCAGCCCCGATGACGACTGCGTCTGCGACGTGTTCGGCCACTTCAAAACTCCGATCTGGTAGGGAAGAGAGACTTCTGCGCGTCCCCGCCCAAACTATCGCGGGCGCCCACGCTTTTCGCAAGCACCAAAGTAGGGAGTAAGCCATCCAATTGGCGAAATGGACGGTAAATGTCCAAAATTGGATGGCTTCCACAGCTTGACCGCAACAGCATCGTTCCGCTGTATCGTCAGATCTACGAGTCTCTGCGGGAGTCCATCCTGGCGGGGACGCTCCCTGAGTCGACGCGCCTCCCGCCCGAACGGAGCTTGGCGGGCCGGCTGAACGTCAATCGCAGCACTGTGGTGCACGCATACCGCGAACTGGTCGCGGACGGTCTGATCGAGCAGAAAGTCGGATCGGGATCGCGGGTAGTCCCGCAGCTTCGAGCGGGCCAGCCGGAACGTTCCGCAGCGGTGCCCTGGTGGGTGACGCTCCCACCGTGGCGCGTAGGTGAATTTCCGACGATCCTGGGCGAGCTTGCCGCCAAGCAAGAAGCGGGCCGGATAAGTTTCGTCCAAGGCGTTGCTCCGGACGAGCCTTCGCCCCTCGGGGAGCTGGCAAAGTCGTTCGCGCGCGTAGCATGCGACCCCCGATTCATTCTCTCGTACGGCGATTCCGAGGGTTACGAGCCGCTGCGTGAGGCCATTGCCCGCCGCATGGATTTGCGCGGCGCGCAAACGCGCTCGAAAGACGTGATCGTGCTGACCGGATCGACGCAGGGGATCATGGTCGTCTCGCAGTCCCTCGCCGAGCCTGGAGACGAGATCATCGTCGAGACTCCCAGCTATCCTGGCGCACTGCAGATCTTTCAGATATGCGGCCTTCGGGCGATTCCGGTTCCCGTGGACGAGGACGGCATGCGCGTCGATCACGTCGAGGCGATCCTGCGCACGCGCAGACCGCGCTTCATCTACACGATGCCCTCGCTGCATAATCCGACGAACGTCACGATGAACGGGGACCGCCGCGAGCGTTTGGTGACTATTGCGCGGCGCGCCGGCATTCCGATCATCGAAGACGATCCGTACGGCGAACTCGCTCAAAGCGGCCTTGCGCCGCTCGTCGGGCTGGCACCCGATTACGTCGTTTATTTGAGCACCTTCAGCAAAACGATCGCGCCGTCGCTGCGGGTAGGATGGCTCGCGGCGCCGCGTACGATTTTGGAACGGCTGTTGCTTCGCAAGCAAGCCCTCGACATGGCGACGAGTTTGTACGTTCAAGCCGCGATCGCCGACTATCTCGAAAGCGGCTACGATCCGCATGTCGCGCAGTTGCGCGAAGAATTGATCGTCCGGCGAAAAATGGCGGACGCCGCAATTGCCGAACACTGGCCGGCAACGATGCGCACGAGCAAAGCCGGCGGCGGATTCTATCTGTGGGTTACGACGCCGCGCGAGATCCGCGCGCGTCCGCTGCTCGACCAATCCGAACGTTTGGGCGCCTCCTTTCTTTTTGGTGAGCCGTTCTTCGCAAGCTCGGGAGGCGACCACAACTTCCGGCTTGCGCTCACGCCCGTTACGCGCGCCGAGATTCCGGAAGGGATCCGCCGCATCGGCAACGCCATGGCGTCGATTCGTTCGTGAGGCTGCCTCGTGCGCAAAGTGTCGCCGATGCAGATCGCGACGTGCGTCAGTATCTCATTCGCATTGCGGGAACGCTCGGCGAACTGCTCGGTCAGGACTTGACCGGGTTATACGTGCACGGTTCGCTCGCCACGGGAGCCTTTCGGCGGGATCGGAGCAACCTCGATCTCATCCTCGTCGTCCGCAGCACGCTTCCGGAAAGAGTGCGTACCGAAGTGGCGCGGCTCCTCGCTTCGCTTTCCGAGTCGAGGCCCACGCGCGAAGACATCAACGTTGACGTCGTGACCGAGCAGCATGCGCGTCAATTCGAACATCCCATGCCTTGCGAAGTACGCTACGGGCGAGGAGTGTGGTCGGCGCTGCCGGCAAGGATCGTGGACGCGCGCGAGCGCGGCGTGACACTGGTTGGTCCAAGCGCCGCCCAAGTATTTTCGCCCGTGCCGTGGTACGCTTACGTGAACGCATTGGAATCGGAACTGCAGCGCTCCTGCCGCGGTGCAAGAGCGCATCCGGAACGCGTGGTGCTCGCCGCGTGCCGCGTTTTGTACGGCATCAGCAGCCTACGGATGCACGCCGCCAACAAAGAAGAGGCGGCGACGTGGGCGATGGATCGCGTCCCGAGCGAATACCGCAGCGCGATCAATGACGCACTGCAAATCTATCGCGGAGCCAAAAGCATCGAAGACGTGGTGTTCGCGGAGCCCGAAGTCGCCGAATTTTGCCGGTACGTCCGAAAACAGGCCGAAGCGGCGTTTCGGCGCGCATCCGACACGGACGATGCGGAATGAATTCCCTGCAGACCGCGCTCCTCGAATGGTACGCGCGCTGCGGCCGCGAGCAGCTGCCGTGGCGGCGCACGCGAGATCCCTACGCAATTCTAGTGAGCGAGTTGATGCTGCAGCAGACGCAAGTCGACCGTGCGCTGCAACGCTACGCCGACTTTTTGCGACGGTATCCGACGTTTCAAGACTTGGCGGCGGCGTCTACAGCCGACGTGTTGCGTTCGTGGAGAGGTCTGGGTTACAACTCGCGAGCCGTTAGGCTGCGCCGCATAGCATGCGAGGTCGTCGAGCGCTTCGGGGGCGTCATGCCGCGGGACGTTCAGACGCTGCGCTCGTTACCCGGGATAGGGCCATATACTGTTGCGGCCCTGCGCGCGTTTGCCTTTGACTGCGACGACGCGGCGGTCGACACGAACGTTCGCAGAGTCGTGCACCGGGCGAAATACGGTCTGGAATACCCGCCCGCGGCTTCGGCTGCAGAGGCTCGACCGTGCCGCGATGGAGCTCGTCCCGCCGGGACGAGGACACGATTGGAATTCGGCAGTCATGGACTTGGGTGCGAGCTGATCTGTACCGCGCGGGCGCCGAAGTGTCCGTCGTGCCCCTTGCAGCCGCATTGCGCGGCCGCACCGATTGACCCCGCTGTGTTGGAACGCGCACGGGCCGCACATTCGCGGCCCTCACCGCAAGAGCGCATTCCCTTCGCGAAGTCCACGCGCTTTGCCCGGGGACGAATCGTCGACCGGTTGCGCGACCTCGCCGCGGGAGAACGTATTTCATTCCTCGATCTTCACCGCGAGGTTTGCGAGCCTGCGGGCCGTACCCGCGCAGAAGTGGAGGCCATCGTTCGAGCGCTCGCATCGGACGGATTGGTCGATGTTCGCGACGGGACGCTGGCGCTGCGCGATCAGTAGCCGCGGGAGGAAGAAGCTTGCCGAAGATACCGTTCCCGCTGCGTAAGGTCGGCCGTTCGGTCGCAGAGCAAGAGCTTGCGATACTCGAGCGATCCTACCCGCATGCCGAAACGGCGCTGCGCTATACCAATCCGTTCGAACTCATCGTGGCCGTCATTCTCTCGGCCCAGTGCACCGACGCTCGCGTGAATATGACTACGCCGGTTCTGTTCAAGAAGTATCCGACGCCGCAGAAGCTCGCCGTCGCCAAGCAATCCGACGTCGAGCAGATCGTCAAGTCGTGCGGTTTTTTTCGAATGAAAGCGGCAAACATCATCAAGTGCGCGCAGGCTTTGGTCGAGCAGCACGGCGGCGAGGTCCCGAAGGAACGCGAGCAACTGGAGGCGCTCGCCGGCGTGGGGCGCAAAACGGCCAGCGTGGTGATGTCCGTAGCGTTCGGCGAAGCCGCAATCGCGGTCGACACGCACGTGTTTCGCGTTTCTCATCGTATGGGACTCACGCTCGGAAAGACGCCGCTCGACGTGGAGAACGATCTGAAAGCGCTGGTTCCGCGGATTAAATGGCGTCACGCTCACCACTGGCTTATCTTGCACGGCCGCGCCATCTGCAAGGCACCGACGCCGCTATGCGGCGCATGTCCGGTGAAACAACTCTGTCCGACGCCCAAAATTCTCGCTAAAACGTTAGGGGTCCGGACCCTTCCAGATGCGGCGGGCGCGGAAGCTCGGCGTCCTGCGAGATCGCCTTCAGCAAGGAAGAAGGCGTAAGCGCTTCTCCGTAACCCGTTTCGGTCGATACTTTGGAAAGGTTTACCAAAGACGGCACGCGCGCGTCGGGTTCGAACTGCCACTCACCGTCCAACTCGAGTCCGCTTATGCGAACGAGCTGGTGGACTTCGTCGAGATCCAGACTCACGCGCCGCCGGTCCATGCGCAGCCGCAGGCGCGGCGGTTTGTCCAGACGGATGAATTTGACACCATTGCGCTCTCCCAAGATCGAGTTCAAACGCTTGGAGCCCGCTCGCAGAAGATCGCCGAAGGCAGCAAAAGCGGACTCGGCGTCCTCGTAAAGCGCTCCCTCAGCCGCCTCGCGATCGATGACGCGATCGAGCTCGCGGCGCGTGCGTATGCGGGTTGCAGCGGCGACGATCGGGTTTTGTGCGGTGAATTCTTCGTCGAACGGGTCCGGCATGCCACAAGTATTCGAGGATTGCTTCGGTGAACTCCGCCCGCATGGCGAAACGCGCTCGAGCGCTGACCATGCTGCTGGCGGCGACGCTCTGCGCAAGCGCATTACCTGCGCCTGCCGCGGGCGAACTGACGCTCGATGCAGTCTTCGCCGCCGTTCCGCCATGGGGAGTGCAACCGGACGGCATCGTTTGGTCGCCTGACGGGCGCTCGTTTCTTTACGTGCTGTCGACGCAGGATCCGTTCGCCGTACTGCCGCTGCGGCAATACGACGTAGCCAGCGGAAACAGTCGCATCATCGTCGATCCCGCGCAGTACGGCAAAGACGCAAAGACCCCCGCGGGCGTGCAATGGTCGCCCGACGGCAAATTGATCGCGTTTGTCGAAGCGGGGACCCTCTACGTACGCGACCTGTCCACAAATCTGGATCGCCCGATCGACAAAGACGTGGACGATCCGCAGTGGTCGCCGAGTTCCGGAGCTATCGCTTACGTCAAGAACGCCGATCTGTACGTTGCTCGTTTGGATCCCAAGCTCGCGATTCGCCGCCTTACCACGGGCGGCGTAGAGAATGAAGTTTTGAACGGCGGACTCGATTGGGTCTATCCCGAGGAACTGGGAACGCAACACGGTTTTGCGTGGTCGCCGGACGCGCGCCGCATTGCGTACATGCAGATGGACGAGCGGCTGGTGACGGCTTTCCCGATCGTCGACTTTTTGAAGACCGACAACTCCGTGACGCTGCAGCGCTACCCGCTCGCTGGAGAACGCAATCCGCGCGTTTCGCTGCACGTCGTCGACGCATCGGGCGGTAAGGAACGGCTGGTCTATGACGCCGGAGCTCGCGACGAGTATCTGCCGTTCTTCGGATGGAAACCCGCGAGCGACTCGTTGATCGTAGAAACGCTCGATCGCGCGCAGACGCATTTGCGCGTCTGGGACTACGAGCATGCCGCCGGAACTGCGCAAGTATTGTACGCGCAGGACGACTCGAAATGGGTCGGAGCCGTCGAGGGCAACGGCGACGTTCCGCTTCCGACCTGGCTGCCCGACGGGACTTCAATCTGGACGCTCGATCGCGACGGAGTGACCGGGTTGTACCGGCGCAGCATTTCCGGGACGCTTAAGCGCCTGACCGGATCGTACCGGACCTACACGCTCTGGGCGGTGGACCGCAAAGCCGAATTCGCCTACTATCAAGCCGCATACCCGACGCGGCGCGACTCCTCGCTGCTGCGAATCTCCGTACAGGGCGGCGCTCCGCAGAACCTCACGCCCGCGCCGGGAGAACACCTTATCACCTTGGCGCCCAATGCTGCTTTCTTCGTCGATCAGCACTCGACGCTCAACGACCCGCCGCAGACCGACCTGATCGCATGGGCAGAGCGGCGCCGTTCGCGCAACTTTGGCCGTCCGCAACGAAGATCTGCGATCCGCGTTACTGTTCACGCGAATGCTCTCCGTCGATTCACCGTACGGGAAACTCGACGCGATGATGATGCTGCCGCCGCAGTTCGATGCTGCCCGCAAATACCCGGCTATCGTTTACGTGTACGGTGGACCGGCTACGCCCACGACGGGAAACGGTTTCGGCGGACAACGGGAGCTCTATCATCAACTGCTGGCGCGACGCGGGTTCATCGTCTTCAGCATAGACGGTCCGGCCTCGCAAGTGGACAGCGACGCGCACGTTCAGCTGCTTTACCACAATTTCGGCCCTGGCTCGCTGCTCGGTCAGGAGATCGGGGCTCGGTATCTTCAATCGCTGCCGTACGTCGATTCGTCGCGGATCGGCATCTGGGGCTGGAGCTTCGGCGGTTACGAAACAATCTACGCGCTCACGCACTCGTCTCTTTTCAAAGCCGGCGCCGCCGTAGCGCCCGTCACCGATTGGCACTATTACGATTCCATTTACACCGAGCGCTATATGGGAACGCCGCAAAACGATCCGAAGGCTTATGATTCGAGCTCCGACGTGAAGGCCGCGGCAAATCTGCACGGCGATCTGCTGATTAGCCATGGAACCTCGGACGACAACGTGCACATGGCGAACACGATCGCGCTTTTGCAAGCGTTCATCGACGCGGACAAAACGAACGTGGATTTCTACGTCTATCCGCGCCGCACGCATTCGATTGCCGGTTTGCCGCAGCGGCGGCACCTCTACGAACACATGCTTCTGTGGTGGACCCGCCATCTATGACCCCGGAAAATACGCCGGGTTTCGAGGTCGTCGTGGACACGCCGGGCTGGCGTAAAGTCAGACCTCGCATTCCTGACACGCCGCAGCGCCGCGAACTGGAAGGGCAGCGCAGCGTGCGGGAGCTGGTCTTCGGGATTCAGGACGGCATTCTGACGACCCTCGGAATCGCGACCGGCGTGGGCGTTGCAGAAGGCAAGAATTGGTTCGTGCTGGTGAGCGGACTGCTGGCGCTGCTCTCCGGCGCGCTCTCCATGGGCGTCGGCGAATATTTGGGCGGAAAGGCGGAGCGAGAAGTCGTGCAAGCGACTATTGAGATGGAGAAGGCGGAAATGGAGGCGAATCCGCACGACGAATTCGCCGAGCAAGTCGCGTACTACAAGCTCAAAGGCTTCAGCGCCGAAGAAGCGCACATGATCGTCTCGCGCCTTGCGCAGAACCCCGAGATCTATCTTTACGAGATGATGCGCGACGAGTTCGGCATAGATCCGAGGATTGCGGAAGAGGGTGGATTGCGCGGCGCGCTTTCCATGGCCGGTTCATTTGCGATCGGCGCGATGCTGCCGCTCATACCGTATTTCTTTCACTGGAACCCGGCTTGGACGCTTGGGCTGAGTCTGGCATTTGCGGTTTTAGGGTTGTTCGGAGTCGGCTTCTATGCAGCAACGCTCAGCAACCGCAGCCCATGGCGCAAAGGAGCAGAGATCGTGATCTTCGGAATGCTCGTCTTCGCCGTTTCGTGGGCCGTGGGCATGTATCTCCCCGTCCTCTTCGGACACGCGGGCACGAACGTGCTGGGAGGATAAGGTTGCGGCAAAAAAAAGCGCGGCGAATGCCGCGCTCGAATGAAATAAAGACGGGTTTACTTACTTTCCGGTTTTCTTCTTTGCCGTTTTCGCGGCTTTCTTGGCGGCTTTGGTGCCCTTGTTGGCGACCTTCGTTGCCTTCTTCGCGGGCTTCACTTTGTCGGCCATCTTTTTGACGGCTTTCTTAGCGGGCTTCACAGCCTTCTTGGCGGCTTTCGTCACCTTCTTGGCGACCTTGGTTGCCTTCTTAGCCGGCTTCACTTTGTCGGCCGTCTTCTTGACGACTTTCTTCGTGATCTTGGCGGCCTTGAGGGCGGCCTTAGCGGCGGACTTGACCGGTTTGACGGCCTTGTGCGTCGTCTTCGCGACGGGATTTGCGGCCATGGCCGTGCCCGTGAGAAGGAACGCCGATGCAATCAACGATGCGAGAATCTTCTTCAAAACTTTCACCTCCTTTAAAAAAAGTTCCCGTGCATCAGCACGGAACTAGAACGGACTCGCTGCGCGAGCGGGCCCCCGATATTGGAAGGGGCTCGAATGCGTAACGCGGTTCGCCCGGGGCTTGTTCCGCGGGCTCGCTTGCTCTCCCTTTACGATTGTGTAAAGCGCTTCTTATGAGCTGCCGGAACTCGGCGGCTTCCACTTTCCGACTAGCGAGCGTGAGATGACCAGACGCTGGATTTGCTGCGTCCCCTCGTAAATCTGGGTGATTTTTGCGTCGCGCATCATTCGCTCCACCGGGTATTCCACCGAATATCCGAAGCCGCCGAGCACCTGAACGGCATCGGTCGCGACGCTCATCGCAACGTCGCCGCACTTCAACTTGCACATTGCCGCCCAGAGTGTAACGTCCGCAGCGCCTTCGTCGCACTTGCGCGCCGCTTCGTACAAAAGAAGGCGCGCCGCTTCGACTTCCGTCTTCATGTCGGCCAGCATGAACCCGATGCCTTGCTGCTGTCCGATCGGTTTGCCGAACGCGATGCGCTCCTGTGCGTACTTCGCCGCGTAATCCAGTGCGCCGGCCGCGATTCCAAGAGCTTGCGCAGCAATGCCGGGGCGCGATTTATCGAGTACCTTCATCGCGATTTTGAAGCCCTGCCCTTCGGGACCGATCAGGTTCTCTTCCGGCACCTCGCAATTGTCGAATACGAGCTCCACGGTCGGCGATCCGCGAATCCCCATCTTTTTCTCGAGCTTGCCGACCTGGAAACCGGGGAACGTCTTCTCGACGATGAACGCGCTGATGCCGTTCGGCCCCTTGGACGGATCGGTCACCGCGAAAACGCAGATGACGTCGGCGACGCTGCCGTTGGTTATCCAGATCTTCTGACCGTTGAGCACCCATTTATCGCCGCGTTTCTCCGCGCGCGTGCGCATCGAACCGGCTGCGTCCGAGCCGCTTCCCGCTTCGGTGAGCGCATAGGCTGCGATCCATTCGCCCGATGCGAGTTTCGGCAAATACTTTTTCTTCTGATCTTCGCTGCCGCCGATGAGGATGGGAAGCATCCCGAGCTCTTGCACCGCGACGATGAGCGAACTCGACGCGCACGCCTTAGCGATCTCCTCAACCACCTTGACGTAGGTTAAAAACGTGCCTCCCACGCCGCCGTACTCCACCGGAATCGGAATGCCGAGCAGATCGTTCTCCGCGAAGATCTTTCGAATGTCTTGCGGGTACTCGCCCCGCTCGTCGATCTCCGCGGCGCGCGGTGCGACTTTTTCCTGAACCAAATCCCGGACGACGTCCAGAATCATCGCCTCTTCTTCGGACGATGCGTAATGCGGTGTGGCGACGGCCATTGGCTACTCCTGCAGATTGGGAAAGCGGGGCGTCACTCTTCGCGCCAAAGGCGCTGCCGTCCCCGCTGGCATACTTCTCCGGTCTATGGACAAAGTGGTTTCTTCTTGCGCCGAGGCAGTCAAGGACATCCCGAGCGGCGCTACGCTGGCCGTCGGTGGGTTTGGACTGAACGGCATACCGCACAATCTGATCCAGGCGCTTCTTGAAGAAGGCGCAACGGATCTCGTTACCGTTTCGAACAACTGCGGAGTCGACGGCTGGGGACTGGGTGTGCTCCTGGACGCCAAACGCATCAAGCGCACCACCGGTTCATACGTCGGGGAAAACAAAGAGTTCGAGCGGCAATATCTTCACGGAGAGCTCGAAGTGGAACTGGTTCCGCAAGGAACGCTCGCGGAGCGGCTGCGCGCCGGAGGTTGCGGAATTCCGGCGTTTTATACGCCGGCCGGCGTGGGCACGCAGGTAGCGGAAGGCGGCCTGCCCTGGAAATACAACGCCGACGGCAGCGTTGCCAAACCTTCTCCGCCCAAAGAGACGCGCGCGTTCAACGGTCGCGAGTACCTGCTCGAAGAGGGCATCGTCTGCGACTTCGCGCTGGTGCGCGCGAGCGTGGGCGATCGCCACGGAAACTTGATTTTCCACAAAGCCACGCGAAACTTCAATCCCCTCTGCGCGATGGCCGGAAAAATCACGATTGCCGAAGTCGAAGAACTCGTCGAACCCGGAGCGCTCGATCCGCAGAACGTTCACTTGCCCGGCATCTTCGTGCAGCGCGTCGTGCACGTCGGACCGCAAGGAAAGCGCATCGAACGGGTTACCACGCGAAAGAAGGAAGCATAAAATGACCCTGACTCGATCGCAGCTCGCCGCTCGCGTCGCGCAGGAAGTGCGTGACGGCGAATACATCAATTTGGGCATCGGTCTGCCCACCTTGATTCCGAACTACGTCCCGCCGAGCGTCACGGTCGTGCTCCAAAGCGAGAACGGTATTTTAGGAATGGGCCCATACCCGTACGAGGGTCAAGAAGATCCGGATCTGATCAACGCCGGTAAGGAAACCGTCACCGTTCTTCCGGGAGCCTCGTTCTTCGATTCGTCGCTCTCGTTCGGAATGATTCGCGGCGGCCACATCGATCTCGCGGTACTCGGCGCGATGCAAGTTTCCGAAAAAGGCGATCTCGCGAACTGGATCATTCCGGGGAAGATGGTCAAGGGCATGGGCGGCGCCATGGATTTGGTTCACGGCGCCAAGTACCTAATCGTGATGATGGAGCACGTAGCGAAAGACGGAACGCACAAGATCGTCAAGGAGTGCACGCTGCCTTTCACGGGCAAGCGCGTCGTGAGCCGCATAATCACGGATATGGCGACGATCGACGTCACGCCCGAGGGTCTGGTCCTTCGCGAATTGGCCCCGGGCGTGAGTCTGGATGAAGTGCGCGCTGCTACGGGCGCGCCGCTAGCGGTGCCCGAGCCCCCGAAGAGGATGCAGGTCAGCGCACCTTAGCACGGCCCGAGCCACGTTGCGTTGCTGGTTTGGTCCAATTGCATTGCGCGCGTGAGCTGTTGCCACTGCGCAAATTCAGCACGGCCGGCCGAGCCGCCGAGGCGATCGTAAAGATCGATCGTCGCGGTATTGGTGCTTCCCGGACGCAAACAAACGGTGCCGGCGCTTTGCGCGAATCCTTCGCGCGAAAATGAGAGCGTCGCTTGTCCGATCGGCGCATCCCAGAGCATATAAAAGCCGTCGGAACCGCTCACAGCGCTGGCTTCACCCGCGGGAGACTTCACGCTTACGTGGACGCCCGCTATCGGACGGCCCGTGTTTGCGTCGACGACTTTGCCTTGGACGTATGCCATCGACGATGCCGAAGCTAATGCCGGGCAAAGCGACGCAAGAAAAAGGCACAGATACAAGCGTTTCATTCGTTACCTCCGTTCGTAAACGCTTGTATCCATAACGCTCGAGCGGCAGCGATTATGACAGCTGCGATACCGGCGCCGCGGTTAACCGCAATTTGACAAATACGTCGCGTCCTGCGTCATCAGCAGAACGGATGATTGGCGGCTGTGCAGCCAGTGCCGGTATGCGGCACTTCCGGGATACTTCGAGAGCCGCGCGTCGATCGTGCGCTTCAAATTGGGATTCGAGCAGAGTTTTCCGCTCATCGTCAGGTAACCGTCGCGTTCATACGAGACCGTAACGGGCCCCGGTGGAACGTTCATAAGCGAATAGAATCCCTTCGCATTGGTCGTCGTCGTGACCGTTCCGGATTTTGAAACGGCGCGAACGTGAACACCCTGCAGCGGCTGCCCCGTATTGAAATCGCGAATCGTTCCCTGAAAAATCGGCGCGTACTGCGCGGACGCGAAAAGCGGCAGCAACAGCACCGACAGCGCCGCGACGGATGCAATCGTCTTCATACTATCCTCCTGTGCGGCCGAGGATCGGCCTGCCCGGTCTTACCCGTTTCCGCAGGGGCCTATGTAATGCGTGCTTCCAGTCTGTTCGAAAATAGGAGAATTCATCATCGAATTCATCAGCACGTATCCCTCGCCGGCGTGCTCGTGGAGCTGCGCCGAAACGGTGCGCGTCAAACCGGGATAGACGCAGAGCAGATGTTCCTCGAGCATGAAGCCTTCGTGTTGAAACGCAATAATCGCCGGACCCGGAGGCACGTCCCACAACATGTAAAAGCCTTTGCCGTCGGTTCGCGACGAGACGTTTCCGCTGGCGGAAACCGCCGTAACCTGAACGTCGGCTACGGGCTTGCCCGTGTGCTGATCCGTAACGGTTCCTTCGACAATTGCGGTGCTTCCCGCCACCCCGGCGAGCGGAGAAGACGCCGCGGCGAGCAGCAGCAGAAGCAGGCAAAAGCGTTTCATCGATACGACCTCTCGTCTAAGAAGATTCTGCGCGAGCGAATGCAACCCCACGCCCGGCGATGAGGGCCGCAGCGCCGGCCACGAGCAATCCGCTCTCGGTAAGGCTCACGCCAGCTCCCACAACGATTCCCAAGGCAGCGCTGTGAGCCGCAAGAGCCGAAACGAGAGCTGCCGCGAGGGGCGGTACGGCCAGAAAGTACGTCAGCATGGCCCGAACCAGTGCAAGCGGACCCCGCTGGTCGATAGCGGCCGGAAAAAGCGCGTAAAGTGCGAGACCGACGGACCGCAATTGAACCACCGCGCAGGCTGCAAGCGGAAGGCCGGCGGCTGCGAGCATTGGGGCTCGAGCGCACAGCCCGGCAGCAATAATGCCGGCACCCAGGCAAAGCGCAAAGCGCCACGACGTGCCTGCGATCCACGCGAACAAGCGGGTGGGCAGCGGGTCCGGCCCGATCCACCACAGCGGCTTGGCCAAATCCGCGGCAAGACCGACGGCAGAGCCGACTGCCAGCAGGATCAAGGTAAATGGAGCGGCTACGCCGCCAAACGTCAGCCATACCATCATCGGATCCCGCGACCGGACGAGGAGCGTCCCCAAAAATGCGCCGCCGGCCGCGCAGCCTGCAAAGGTCAAAAAGAACACGCGTTGCATCGAGGCGGAACGGGTGAACGCAATCCATTCTTTCCAAGCGATCGTCCAGGGCCCGCCGAACCGCGGAGGTTTCGCGGAGTGACCCGACGACCCGAAACTATACTGCACCGTAAAGCCGGCGCCGCTACGCCGCGTGCGCGAGCGGTACTCGAGCATTCTCAGCGAGGAAGCGTAGAGTTCGGGCAGCAGATCGGTGCCGCACCAAAACGCCAACGCGACGATAAAGGCCGCGACGCCGAAGAGTGCGGCGAGCGCCGCCGTATCCGCACCCAGCAGCGCGTTCAGGAAGACGCCGCCTCGCAGTCCTTCGATCGCTCGAGCCGGCGTCTCAAATGAATGCCGTACCAGCGCGGCTAACAGGACGGCCGCCGGCAGCAATCCGCAAATGATGACGGCGGCGCAAATGCTTTGCGCCGCCGCCGCTCCATATTTTGAACGGACCTTCAAGATCGGTACCGCAATTGCGCTCGCGGCAAAGGCTGCGCCGACAATCGTGAACGCAATGCCCCCCGCTGCGCCCGATCGGGCCAAGACGATCGCGTAAAGCACTGCAGTGAACACCGTTCGGCCTATTGCCGATCCGGATCGGCGCAACTGCAGCCACATGACGATCGTGCGCTCGGGGATATGCGAGGCGTTCAAGAACCGCGCGTCTGCTCCGGAATAGAATCCCGAAACGAGCCCGCACGCCGCACCGTACCCCAGAATTCCCAAAAGCGCGACGTATCCGAAGAACACGGCGCTCGCGTACGGTTCCGAAAAAGCCGCGTGCGGGAAGTGGGCCGGCGCGCGCGCGCGCATGACGGCCGCGAAGATGAAATACCCGACGATCACTACGTAGACGATCGACCGCGCGGGCTGCCGAGCGATCTTTCGAACGTGGTTCAGCCATTGGCGCCATTCCAGGTAGAACAGCGCGTTCACCGGAGCATGCTATCTCGTGAGTTCCAGAAAGAGCTCTTCAGGCGTGCGCGCGGAACCGGTTCGAGCCTGAAGTTCGTCGAACGTACCGGACGCAACCATTCTTCCTTGCTTCAAAATGACGACGCGATCGCAGATGCTTTGCGCCTGCTCCAACATATGCGTGCTGATTACCGCCGCGACGCCGCGATTGCGCAGGCCGGCGATGATTTCGCGCAGTTCCCGCTGGCCAAGCGGATCGAGGCCGACCGTCGGTTCGTCGAAGAGCATAACCGGAGTGGCTGCGAGAATCGTCGCAGCAACGAGCGTCTTCTGCCGCATGCCTTTGGAGAGTTCGGAACCCAGTACATCGCTGCTGCCGAGCATCCCGAATCGTTCGAGCAGCCCTCGGCCTTCCGATTCCCAACCGGTCCCGAGCCGGCAGCTCTTGGCGACGAAGACCAAGTGCTCCCAGACGGTGAGCATGGGATAAACGTCGGGTGTTTCCGGAATCAGGGCAATCGTTTGACCGCGAACCTTGCCTAGTTCGCGGCCTCCCCACAAAAACGCACCGGAATCCGGTCGAAGAAGACCGGCGGCGCACAAGAACGTCGTGCTTTTACCCGCACCGTTTGGACCCAGAAGCCCCACGATTTCCCCGGCCGCGACGTCGAACGAAAGATCGTCGACGGCAATCTTCTTACCGAATCTCTTGGTCAGGGATCGTATTTGAAGCGAGGGATTTATGGGTGGGTTCTACGCTTTGGAGCCCTGCGCGCCGCCGTTCCAGCCCAGTACGCGTGCCAGCATTTCGGCGCGGTTCTTCGCCGCGGTCTTGCGCAGCAGCTGTTTGACGTAGTCCGCGACGGTGGTCTCGGCGATGGAGAGGTTTTGGGCGATCTCGCCGCCGCTGAGTCCATTGAGGATGAGGGTCAGGACCTCCACCTCGCGACGCGTCAGGCTGAAACGCTCCGCAGTGCCGCTCAAGTCCTCGCGGCGAGTTCCATGCTCCACGAAGACGGCGACGTAAGAACCGGCGGACCCGGCCAGCCGCGAGACGCGCAGCACGAGGCTCGGTACGGGCCGAATAATGGCCTCGCCCTCTTCACCGGACTCTTTCCAGCCCCGAACGACGTTCGCGACGGCCTCCTCCAGGACGCGAGGCAGCCGCTGCTCCCCGTTTTTCGGGGTAGTCTGGGGTGCCCGCAACAAAAGATCGGCCGCCTCAGGCTCGGCGAACGCTATATGCAGGTCTTGATCCAGAAACAGGACGCGCGGTTTCGCGCGCCGTTTCACGATGGTTTCCAATGTATCGTTATCCACAACACTCCGGGCGCGGAGACTTTGGGTAACTTCAATTTCGTTCGACGGCGAGGGCCTCCTTGGGCTCGCGCCGCGGTCAGGCGCTTTCGCGCAGCCGGAGTTCTTCGAAGACCAGAGCGGTCAGGGCGAGGGAGGGGCCGACAATCGGAACGGTATGCATGAGACATCGGTCGCTCACGAAGCGGGTCGAGTTCGTCCGCTCGTTCTCCCGGGCGAGGGCCTCGACATGGTTGGGCAGGCCGTCGGCATTAGCGAATTCCGCAAAAAAAGGGTCGTCGTTATCTTCTCGAGCGACGACATTACATTCTTGATCCACTATCACGACGAAGCGTCGCGCACGCCTGCGAGGTGCCAAACCGTCCTCCACCATATTGAAAATACTTTTACCTGCGAGAGCTTGCAATAGTGGTTTAGGGGTACCGAAACCGGTCTGAGTCCTACCAATGGACTAGTACGCGACCTGAAGCGAGACCACGAAATGCGCAGAAATCGTGGTCCTTTTTGCTATTCCTCCCGATTGCTCGTTAACAGATTAAGACGTCCGGACGCGGACAACGGCATCAAACGATGCCGTTGCGGAAAGCGTAGATTGCGATTTGCGTGCGAGCCGTGACGTTGAGCTTTGAAAAGATATTAGCGATATGATTCTTGATCGTCTTGTCCGAAACCAGCAGTCTGCCGGCGATCTCTTTATTAGTGAGGCCCTCGGAGACCAAGCGAACCACATCGAGCTCCCGGGGTGAAAGTTCGCCGACTTCAGGGGTTGCGTGTTTTCTAAGAAGGAGTCCCGAAAGCCGCGGATCCGCGTAGAAACCGTCTACTCCGAGGCGTTTCAGTGAGGCAATAAGCTCGGTGGGTGTTACGTCTTTCACGATGTAGCCGTCGGCTCCGGCGGAGATCGACTTCATCATGACAGTCGTGGAGAGCTGCGATCCGAGCACGCAGATTCGAACTCCGGGGATGGCGGCGCGGGTCCGGGCTACGGAGTCTTCGATCCCCGCGACTTCGGCATCGCAGCCGATGACGACGATGTCGGGTGCGGAACGTTGGAGCGCCTCGGCGTCGTAGGTGCGCGAATCGCCGACTATGGTAAGACCCTCATCGCGGTCCAGGATGCTGCACAAGGCCTTGCAAAGCAACTGTTGTGACTCGATGACGTAAACACGGTAGGACAGCGTACCTATCGACGCCGTTTCCTTGGTCTGAAACATATGTCCCCTCAGATGTTGGAAGGGCCGCGGTATAAATTGCGTCCCTCGATTCCAGTTAACCAAGACTAGTAAAGTATTACTACCCTCCGTTTCAGGGGGTTTTGGGTCCTGAGCACTATGGACTACGCGAGCGGTAGTTCCCGTTCAGGCGGATTCGTCTCTGAATTGCCGCCGATAGAGACGGGCGTACTGCGCGTTGCGAGCAAGAAGGACCGGATGTGTGCCGCTCTCGACGATGCGGCCTCCCTCGACGACGAAGATCACGTCCGAAGTAATAATAGTGGAAAGCCGGTGGGCGATGACCAAACTGGTCCTTCCGCGCATTAGCGGCACGAGTGCCGCCTGAATCGCCGCCTCGTTATGCGAGTCCAGCGAACTGGTCGCCTCGTCCAGAATCAGTATGCGCGGATTCTTCAGCAGCACGCGCGCTATCGCCAAACGCTGCCGCTCGCCGCCGGAGAGTTTGTGTCCGCGTTCGCCGACGACGGTCTGGTAACCGTCGGGCAAAGAGGTGATGAAGTCGTCGATGTTCGCCGCCCGTGCCGCTGCGCGCAGCTCGTCCTCGGTCGCGCCCGGCTTGGCGTAGCGGAGATTCGTCGCGACGGTGTCGTGAAACAGGTAGGTTTCCTGCGTAACGATTCCGATGTCGCGGCGCAGTGAATCCAGCGTGAGGTTCTTGACGTCGTGGCCGTCGATCAGCACTCGGCCTTGCTGAGGATCGTAGAAGCGCGGCACGAGCTGCGTGATCGTGGTCTTGCCGGCGCCCGAAGGTCCGACGAATGCAGCGATTTGACCGGGCTCTACGTGAAAGGAAACCCCTGTCAGCGCGGCTCGCGACGGCGTGTATGAGAAGTGGACGTCTTCGAAGGCGACCTCGCCGCGCAGCGAGGGTAAGCTCGACGCGCCCGGAGGAGCGTACTCTTCGGCGGACATGTCCAAATAATCGAAGATGCGCTCGAACACCGCTAAAGCGCTGACGAACTGCACTTGAACGCCCGCGAGCGCCGCGGCTGAGCCGTAGAGGCGTGTGCCGATGAAGCCGATGAAAGCGACGATCACGCCGACTTTGGCGCCGCTCGAGAGCGCGAGCCATCCTCCGCCGAACCACACTAGAGCCGGTCCGACTGTAACCATGGCAGTGACGAGCGCCAGGAACCACCGGCCGACCATCGCCAGGTTGATCTCGAGCTTCATGAGATCGGTACCGACGCGGTAAAAGCGGTCGCGCTCGTAACCCTCGCGCGCGAACGACTTGATCAGCGTGATGCCCGAGATCGACAAGGTCTCTTGCGTGATCGACTCGATCTCGTCGCGCTTCTCGCGCGTCTCTTTGCGGATCAGGTACATCTTTCGCCCGACCGGACCGAGCGGCAGAATCATCAGCGGAACGATGGCGATCGAGATCAGGGCAAGTTTCCAGTTCCAAGCGAACATTGCGACGAGCGTCGTCAGGATGGTGAAGACGTTCGTGAGAATCGTCGTCAGCGTTCCCGTCACGACATTGTCGATGTTGTCGACGTCGTTGCTCACGCGGTTCATGATCTCGCCCGTCTTCGTTCCGGTGAAGAAGGAGAGCGGCATGCGATGGAGATGCGAAACGAGGCGCGTGCGAATGTCGCGCATGATTCCTTCGCCGACGAGCGAGTTCAAGTATCCTTGAACTACGCCGATTAGGCCGCCGATCAACGCTGAAGCGGTCATTACGCCGACGTCGATCGCGAGTTCGCGCAGGCTGCGGTGGGGAATCGCACTGTCGATAATGCGCGCCGTGACGAATCCCGGAACGAGCCCGACGAGTGCCACGACCAGAATGCACGACAGCACGAGCGACTGTTGCTTCCAGTAAGGCGCAAAGAGCGCACCGATCCGCCGCCAGTCGACGCGCTTGTTGACTTGCGGTTTGTCGGGACGGTTCATCGCGGACCACATCAGCCCGTAGCCGCCGTGCATGGACTAGATACTTCCCCGCCGCGTCGTGGTGAGCACTCGCAATGGGCGTTGACGCCGCCCGGGACGAGGCATCTTAATGCGGTACGGTAATCTGATGCAGCGTAACCTTGTTGCCCTCGGGATCGGTAAACGTACCGATTTTACAGACCGAGGTGTCGTAGACGCCCGGAACCTCAACGCCTTTGGCACGCAGTTCCGCTACGGTTTGTTCCATATCGTCTACTTCGAATGCGGCGCCGCCGGTCGGAGCGATCTCTGCCCATTCAGTCGTCACGACGGCAAACCAGCCCGCGCCGACTTGCGCGTCGGCGTATTTTTCGACACCGTCTTCGACGAAGGGATCGTTGAATTTGAAACCGAGCGCGTCCGCGTAGAACTTACGCAGCGCCGGGACGTCTTTCGCGGGATATGCGACGAATGCGAAATCTTTAACCACGATGCTTGCCTTTCAAACCAGAAAACCCGGGATTACTTCTTGCCGTTGCGCAGCGTCGCCAATTCCCGGAAGAGCTTCTTTTCCTTTTCGCTCAAGTCGGTCGGAAGCTGACCGATAAGGCGCACGTATTCGTCGCCCATTCCGCCGTTCCGAACCTTGGGCATGCCTTTGCCCGCAAGGCGAAGGAGCCGGTTGTTCTGAGTTCCGGCGGGGATAGTCATGGCGACTTGGCCGCCCATGGTCGGAACTTTGACCTCGCCCCCCAAGACCAAGTCATAGAGGCTGACCGGCAAATCGACGTAGAGATCGTCGCCTCTGCGTTTGTACGTGGGATCGTCGATCGCTTTGACGACGAGAAACAAGTCGCCGTTCGGTCCGCCCGCAACGCCCGCGCCGCCTTGAGCCGCCAAACGAATGCGCTGCCCTTCGGCGATGCCTTTGGGAATCGTGACCTCGAACTTTTTGTTGGAAATTAAGCGCCCCGTGCCGTGACAGTTGGCGCACAACGATCCGCGGTCGGTTCCGGTGCCGCGGCAGCGCGGGCAAACGTCTTCGAGCTGCAGCGACACCGGCTTCTTGCCGCCGTCGTAAATGTCGCGCAGCGTGAGTTCGATGGTCGTCTCCAAATCCTGACCGCGCTGCGCAAATCCGGTCGACTGAGCCGTATTACGCCTGCCGATGCCCGAGAAGAACATGTCGAAGAAGTCGGAGAAGCCGCTCGGAGAACCGGCGCTTCCCGCCGATCCGAAATCACCGAAATTGAAGTTGAACGTCTCGTTCTGAGTGTTGCGATAGCGCCGCTGCTGCTCGGCTTGGCGCGCGGCCTGCTGCCAATTGCTTCCGAGCATGTCGTACTTCTTGCGTTTGTCCGGATCGCCCAGAACCTCGTACGCTTCCTGGATTTCCTTGAAGCGCTCTTCGGCTTCTTTTTGGTTGTTCGGATTTGCGTCCGGATGCCATTTGCGGGCGAGCCGGCGGTACGCCGACTTGACGTCTTTCTCCGGCGCGCTCTTGGGGACTCCGAGGACCTGGTAGTAATCCTTGTAGTTCATTCAGCGGCGCGTTTGGCGACGATGACCTTCGCGGGGCGCAGGAGATCCTCGCCGATAGTATAGCCTTTTTGAGCTTCCTCCACGACGGTGTCGTCCTCGACGCCGTCGACGGCTTGCGTTCCGATCGCTTCGGCGACCGCAGGATCGAAGCGTTTGCCTTTGACGTCGATGGGTTTCACGGTGGCCATCGTCAAAATGTTTTCGAATTGGCGGAGCGTATTTTGAACCCCGCTGCGCAGCGCTTCAGCGTTGTCTCCGTTGTACGTCAATGCCCGCTCGAGGTTGTCGAGCACCGGCAAAAACTGCAGCAGCATCTTGCGCTCGCCCGCGGTGGCCAGTTCGCGGTAGTTTCGCTCCATCCGTTTCTTGTAATTTTCGAAATCCGCCATCGCGAGTAAGAACTTGTTGTAGTTCTCGTCGGCGCGCAAAGTCGCCGCATCGAGTTGCGCGCGCAGATCGTCGCTTGAAGTCGTGGGTTCGCCGTTTTCGGCGGCCCCGGGAACGTCGGCTTGCGTGATGTATTCTTCTTGCATACGTTATTAAAATAATCGCGAGTTTGGTGGTGGAACGGGGCTACGCGAAACCCGGTACTAGTTTGCTAGGCCGGGTTTCGCGTTACGAAGTTCCACGCCGAAAGACGCGGTTATTTTGCTTCCTTGAACTCCGCGTCGATGACGTCTTCGGGCGGTGCGCTTTGCTCGGCGCCGGCTTCCTCGTGCGGTTGTGCTCCCTGGGCGGCCTGGCCGTCCTGGGCTTGACCGTTACCGGATGCCGCCGTCTTCTGGTAGAGCAGTTCGGCCATCTTGTACGAGGCTTGCTGCAGACGCTCGATCGCGGGCTTGATCTCCGCGACCGTACCGTTTTCGCTGAGTCGCTTCAGGTCGGCCAACGCCGTCTCGACTTCGCCTCTCGCGCCTGCGTCGAGCTTCTCGCCGACTTCCTTGAGCGATTTTTCGGTCGAGTAGATGAGACTGGACCCTTGATTGCGGACCTCGGCCTCCTCGCGTTTGGTTTTGTCGGCCACGCCTTGCATCTCGGCTTCCTGGACCATACGTTCGACTTCGTCTTTCGAGAGATTGGTCGATGCGGTGATCGTGATTTGCTGCTCTTTGCCGGTCCCCAGATCTTTCGCGCTCACGTTCACGATGCCGTTGGCGTCGATGTTGAACGTTACTTCGATCTGAGGCACGCCGCGAGGCGCCGCGGGGATGCCTTCCAAACGGAATCGTCCCAGGGTCTTGTTGTCGGGCGCCATCGGGCGCTCGCCTTGAAGAACGTGAATGTCGACCGAGGTCTGGCCGTCTTCCGCGGTGGTGAAGACTTGCGATTTCTTTGTGGGAATCGTCGTGTTTCGCTCGATGAGCGTGGTCATCACGCCGCCGAGAGTCTCCAGACCCAGCGAGAGCGGAGTAACGTCGAGCAGAACGACGTCGCGCACTTCTCCCGCCAGCACGCCGGCTTGAATCGCTGCGCCGACCGCGACGACTTCGTCCGGATTGACGCTCAGATTCGGTTCTTTGCCGGTGAGCTTGCGAACCAGTTCTTGAATGACCGGCATGCGCGTCGATCCGCCGACCATGACGACTTCGTCGATCTGCGAGATGTCGATCTTGGCATCCGCCAGAGCGTTCTTGAACGGCTGAATGCAGCGGTCGGTCAAATCGCTGGTGAGCTCTTCGAACTTCGCGCGGGTGAGCGTGACGTCCAAGTGCTTGGGACCGTTCTGATCCGCGGTGATGAACGGCAGATTGATGCTGGTCTGCACGACCGAGCTCAGCTCGATTTTCGCCTTTTCGGCTGCTTCGGTAAGACGCTGCATCGCCTGTTTGTCGCCGCTCAGGTCGATGCCCTGATCTTTGCGGAACTCGCCGACGAGCCAATCCACGACGCGTTTGTCGTAGTCGTCGCCACCCAGACGAGTGTCGCCGTTGGTCGACTTGACCTCAAAGACACCGTCGCCTACTTCGAGGATCGAGACGTCGTACGTGCCGCCGCCAAGGTCCCAAACGAGGATCGTCTCGTTGCCCTTTTTGTCCAAGCCGTATGCCAGCGCGGCGGCCGTGGGCTCGTTGATGATGCGCAGAACTTCCAGACCCGCAATCTTGCCGGCGTCTTTGGTCGCCTGGCGCTGCGAGTCGTTGAAGTATGCCGGAACGGTGATGACCGCTTTGGTCACGCGCTCGCCCAGATAGTTGCTTGCATCGTTGACGAGCTTCTGGAGAATCATCGCCGAGATCTCTTGCGGCGTGTAATCCTTGCCGTCGATCTTGACGTTATACTCCGTGCCCATGTGCCGCTTGATCGAGGCGATTGTGCGGTCCGGATTGGTGATAGCTTGACGCTTTGCCAACTGGCCGACGAGTCTCTCGCCGGTCTTGGTGAATGCCACCACCGAAGGAGTCGTCCGCGACCCTTCCGCGTTGGCTATGACGGTGGGGTTGGCGCCCTCCATCACCGCGACGACCGAATTGGTCGTGCCAAGGTCGATTCCGACCACTTTTGCCATTAGATTGTCTCTCTTTCCGAGCCCATGGACCAGCCGTACTCACTTCCGCTGCGCTACAGTGACGGAGGTGAACTTGGCCTTGCCGCTTACTGAGCTACAAGGATTACTGCGTGCCGCTAATAGTACGACATCGGCCCGCTTCTGTTCCAGATCTTTAGACAGAAATTTGACTGCGGAGGTTGCGCAATCGCCTCCGCTGACGCTACGGCAGTAATCGCCTCCGCTAGCGCTACGGCGAGAAGGTACTTTTAAAGAGCGCCCTTACTGGGCGCCCGCCCTTGGGGCGGGTCTGCTTCGCAGATGGGCCTAAGACGGCTTGTTGGCCTTGCCGCCGGCTCTAGGAAGAAAAAAGGAGCGGCTGTTTGCCACCCCTTTTTGTTAGCGCTTTCCCTCGGTTGTCCGCGAACGCGGACCCGCCGGGTGTTAGGCGGCCGGCCAATAAGGCCGGGTCTTTCAACCTACCTTCTCGCCGTAGCGCTAGCGGAGGCGATTACGGCTGCTCCGGCATCTGCTGTTGCTGCTGCAACTGGTCGGGCTTTGCTCCGAGCGTAACGGTAACGAGACGGCGGCTGCCGGTGCTCTGGTCCCAAATCTGGAGCGTCACTTTATCACCCGCTTTCAGCTTGCCGACGGCGTCCATGAGCGTGCTCGGATCGCTGTACGACTTTCCGTTCATTTGGAGGATGACGTCGCCGGGGTTCAAGCCCGCCTGGTCGGCCGGCGTGCCCTGGATGACCTGCTGAATTCCGACGCCTCCCGAGTCCCGATAGCCGGTCTGGCTGCGGAAGCCGTTGTCGACAGCCGTGAGCGCCACACCGAGGAATGCCTGCGCGGGCGGCATCGTGATGCCCGGATGAGCGATCATCTGCTCGGCGTCTTTCCGTACGAGGTTAGAGGGGATGGCAAAACCGATGCCTTCGGCGCCGCCGCGCAGCGTCGACTGATTGACGCCGATGACGTTGCCCTCGATGTCGACCAGCGGTCCGCCCGAGTTGCCCGGATTAATGGGTGCGGAAGTCTGAAGCAGACCTTTGAAGGTGATAGTCTGCCCCGCCTCGTTCTGAATCGGCTCCTGCCGGTCGAACGCGGAGACGACACCGACTGTAACGGACTGCTGCAACTCGTACGGTTCGCCGATAGCGATCGCCCACTGCCCTTGCTCCAGACGGTCCGAGTCCGCCAAACTAAGCGGAGGCGGCAGATTGCTTGTGCCGACGCGGATAATCGCCAAATCGGCTCCGACGTTCTCGGCGATGATCCTCGCCGCTTCGTGCCGTCCGTTCCCGAAGACGACGGTGATGTTGCTCACTTGCGAGCCGGGAATCGGCGGCCGCACGACGTGAGCGTTCGTGACGATGTCGCCGTTGCGGTCGAAGACGAATCCCGAACCGGAGTCCTTGCCTTTGAACGGCTGAGCGACGCTCGGAGGCGCGCCGCCGAACATCTGCGAGAACGGATCGGTCGGCTGGTAAATTTGGCCGTTCACGGTGACGTCGATGGCAACCACCGATGGTTTCACCCGCTTGACGGCATTCACGATACGATCTTGGTCGCTGCCGCCGCCGTTCAGCGGCGCGGCGCTGACCGCCGGAGGAGTATCATTCGGACCGGCTGCGTTCGTGAAATGGCTGCTCGCGTAGAGCATCATGACGAACGAGCCGACGACTGCGCCCACCAAAGCGACGATCGCGGTGGGCAATACACGATTTCTCAACATGCCTCAAACACTAACGAAATGCGGTAATAGAGCGTTCTACCCGAAATACGCAAAAAGGTAGCGGACCGTTCCCCGCGGGCCGTTGCCGCCCCCGCCGTGGGGCGCAGCGTCCAATTCGCTACGGAAGAATGGCTGCCGTTCCCACTGCCGCTCGCGCCGCCGGAGGGGCGTCCGAGACGATCAGCCCGTCTAGGACCCGCAAGATGCGCTTTGCGTGCGACGCGACGTTTTCGTCATGCGTCACCATAATGATCGTGCGTCCGCCGGCGTTCAATCGATCGAAGAGTGCCAATATCTCGGTACTCGTCTTGGAGTCCAGGTTTCCGGTGGGCTCGTCGGCGAGCAGCACCGCGGGATTGTTGACCAAAGCTCGGGCGATGGCCACGCGCTGCTGCTGTCCGCCGGAGAGTTCGGCCGGCTTGTGGCGCGCGCGATCGGCCAGGCCCACCTCCGTCAGCCGATCCATCGCCGCTTCATTGCGCCCCTTTGCGCCGATTCCGGCATAGAACAGCGGCAGTGCCACGTTCTTCAGCGCATCCGTGCGCGCGAGCAGATTGAAGCCTTGAAAGACGAAGCCGAGCTTTTTCAGGCGGATCTGCGCCAGTTCGTTGTCGCCGAGTTTGGAGACGTCGACGCCGTCGAGCAAGTATGTCCCCGTGGTAGCGCGGTCCAAGCACCCGAGCACGTTCATGAGCGTCGACTTTCCGGAGCCCGACGGTCCCATGATCGCCACGTACTCTCCCGATTCAATCGCAAACGAAACGCCGCGAAGCGCGTGCACCCGCATCTCGCCCATGTTGTACGTTTTGGTAACGTCGCGGACGTCTATGACTCTGCCGGTGTTATTCATATCTTAGCGCTTCAATCGGATCGAGTTGCGCGGCCCGCATTGCCGGATACGTTCCGAACGCCAGCGTGACGAACGCGGTGAAGACAATCGTGATCGTCGCAGCTTGTATCCACGGCACGGGAGCGGTGTAGCCGGTAATCTTCACGATCGCGAAGGCGTTGACGGCCCACCCCAGAGCCAGTCCGATTGCCAGACCGATGCCGCAGCCGATGCCGCACAGCAGCAGTGCTTCGATGAAGAACTGAGCCATGATCTGTCCGCTGGTTGCGCCGATCGCCTTGCGCACGCCGATCTCTCGCGTCCGCTCAGTAACGGAGACCAGCATGATGTTCATGATGCCGATCCCGGCCACCAGCAGAGAAATGGCGCCGATGAACGCGACGACCACCGTCATCACGCTGAAGATGCCGTTGATGCCCTTGGTGAGCTGCGCTTTGTCGAACGTGCTGTAGGCCAGGCGCGGGTCGCCCCGCAGCTGACGAAGCTTTTGCATGACGGCGACTTCCGTGAAAGGCATCTGGGACGTGTCCTCGACGATGATTCGCGCCGATCCGATCTTGTCGCCGTGGAGGTAGTCGGCCATCACGGTTGTGTACGGCGCGGAGACGTCCCCTCCGAAATTCAGCGGCAGCAACCCTTGGCGAGGCGGTGCGAGCACCCCGACGATCTGGTAGCGCCGGGGGCCGACGTAGATGCTCTCGCCGACGGGATCGCCCCCGTGCGGAAAGAGTTTTTTGTACGCGCGGTCGGAGATTACCGCGACGCTTGCGCGCGTATCGATCTCGTCCTGCGTGAAGCGCCGGCCGTACTGGAGGGGCGCATTGTTGAACGGCTCGAGCGGGTCTCCTGCGATGAAGTAACGCGCTTGGTCGTGTCCGTGCCGTACCAAGTCCGTTTCGGCGATCATCGGAACCGCTTGTTTCACGTTCGGCAGTTGCGCGATTGCGAGCAGATCACTGCGGGTAACCATTGCCTTTACAAAATCGGTTTGCGTTCCGCTGGGCGACACGATGAACGAGTCGTCGGTCATCGTGCCCAGAGCACCGTTGAGCGCTCCCGACATGCTGTTGCCCAGAACTTGAATCGCGATGACCGCGCCGACGCCGATGATGAGGCCCGTAACCGTTAGTAGCGACCGGATCTTGCTGCCGAAAATAACGCTGAGCGCCTCTTCGAAGAGCATCATGCGCGGAGCGCCTCTATGGGATCCATGTTGGCCGCTCGCCACGCGGGATACAACCCGAAGATCATGCCCACTGCTCCGGAAAACGCGATCGCCAGCGAAACGATCAGCACGTAAGGAATGATCACCTTACCAATCGTGGCGCTGATGTAGCTTGCGCCGCCGATGGTGATCAGCAAGCCCACGAGCATCCCCGTACCGCCGCCCGCGAATGCAAGCAGCACGGCCTCCATCAGAAACTGCAGTGCGATGTCATTGCGGCTCGCGCCGATCGACTTGCGCAAACCGATCTCGTGCGTACGTTCGGTAACGGAAACGAGCATGATGTTCATGATGCCGATGCCCGCCACGACGAGCGCAACGCCGCCGATCGCCGCAAGACCCGTGCCGATGATGGCCAGCACGTTTTCAAAGGTTTGAATCTGGGCCGCGCCGTTTTGTACGAAGTACTGCGCCCGGGGACCATGGATGTGCTGCAGCGCCTTGCGCGTGGCCGCGATCACTTCGTCGGCTTGCGAGGCGGAGGCGGGGTAGACCAAGAGATTGTCGATCGGGCCGGGGTCCAGATGATGCATTGCGGAGTACGGGATGGCCACAGTGTTCGATCCGGCGAACGTGTTGAAGAACGAACCGCTCAGCGGTGAGTAGACGCCGATGACGGTAAAGCGGCTGCCGTTGATCGTCACCTCTTTACCGTAGGCCGACGTGCTGCCGAACAGAGCCTTCTCGACGTCGGGCGTCAACAGACAAACGTGAGCCGCCGCGTCGACGTCGTCAAGGTTGATGTGCCGGCCCTCGTTGAGTGCTGCGGTGTCGTATTGATCGCCGTCGGACTGAACGGATTCGTAAGCTTGTTTGTTGCCGAATCGCACGAGCCAATTGCGGCTGGCGTAGGGCATTACATAAGTTACCAGCGAACCGAGTTCCGCTCTGACTTCGGATGCGTCGCGGTATTGTATCTGGGCTTGATCCGGATAATCCTGAGTCGGATCGACCAGCGCCACTATTGGGAGCTGCCCGAACGACGTGAAAGTGGCCGCGATGCCGCTCGTCGCACCGCGGCTTATGCCGAAGACGCCGATGATCGACGCCGTGCCGATGATCATGCCGAGCGTGGTTAAGATGGAACGCGTGCGATTGCGCCAGAGCGCGCCCGCCGCTTCTCCCGCGTATGCGAGCAGACGCGTCACGTCGCGCTGGGCATCGGCGACGGCGAGGCTATCGTCACCGGCTCTTTGTCCTGTAATCCCGGGGTCTTTTGGGAGACGATTATCTCGCCCGGTGCAAGCCCGGACTCGATCGTCGTCTGCGTGTCGTTCGATTTGCCGGTCGTGACGGGAATCTTGTGGGCGACGCCCTTACGGACGAGGAAAACATAGCTCTTGCCGTTTTGCGTGACCAGCGCATCGCTCGGAACCAGCAGCGAGTTCTTGACGTCGGCGGTGAGAATGTCGACGTCCACGGTCATTCCGTCTCGCAAATATGCGGGCGACGCGTCGAGAGCAATCGTCGTAAGCACTTGCTTTGCAGTGCTCGACGTGTCGGTCGACTTCGTCGCGATTGGAGAAATTGCCGCGACGCGGCCGTCGATATTTTTGCCGGGAAAATCTTCACCGGAGACGATCGCGGGTTGTCCCGCGTGCACGTTGATGATGTCTTGTTCGTCGACCTCGGCTTTGACGATGTAGCTTCTGCTCTCGGCAATCGTGAACAGCGCCTGACCGGCCGTGACCGGATCGCCCGGGCGAAGGTCGGTGAGCGGGTCACTGGGCTGCGTCGCAACGGATTGAATGACGCCGTCGAAAGGCGCAGTGATGCGCGTGAAGCCGAGCTGCTGCTGGTTCGCCTCGTTCACGAGAGCCATTTTCTTGGCGGTCGCTTGCGCGACGTCGACGCTGCTTTCCGCGCTGAAGCCGGTGACCGCTCCGAGGCGCAGTTGACGGACCGCCTGATCGTACGCGACTTGCGCCTGATCGAGTTTGGCCTTGTCGACGTCCAGAGTGTTTTGCGGAATCGCTTTGTTGGCAAGCAGCGCAACGTCCGCGTTGTAGACGCGTCGCGCTTCGTCCAAATTTGATTTGGCCGTCTGAACGCCCGCCTCGTACGTTACGCGCGCGTCCTGCGAATTGGTCTTGGCCGTTTGGATGCTGGCCTCGGCCTGATCGTAGTCCGCTTGCGAACTTGCGGCGTTCTGTTCGAGTGTCGGATTATCGACTGTCGCAAGAAGCTCGCCCGCATAGACTGTCTGCCCTTCGTGCGCATAGATGTTGCCGAGGTTTCCGGCGACCAGCGTGGGGATTGTCGCGGTCCGCGGACGCTGCACGATGCCGTTTTCGGGCAATTTGGTTTCAAAATCGGAACGCTTGAGCGTTATCGTCTGAACCGAAATGCTGGGCGCGTCGCTATGGTTGGACACCTTGGCGATCACCAATATCACGGCAAGAGCGGCCAGGATTCCGACGAAAACTAAGATTCGTTTCATGCGCTACCTATATGTCCGCGACGGCTGAATGAGGGTCGTAGATGCCCAGCGCCACTCGCAACTTCACGATTGCGTCGGCGTACGCTGCCCGGGCGGTGTATAAGTCGGTCTGCGCCGAAAGGGCGGACTGCTGACGCTGCTGCACGTCGACCAGCGTGATGATGCCGTGTTCATACTGCAGTTCGGCGACCCGCGCGGCTTCTAAAGCGTAGCGATTCTCGTCTTGCGCCGATGCGAGCTGCGCGAGAGCGGTTTGGGCTGCCCGGTACTGCTGTCGAACGTCGAGCTCGACTTGGCCCCGCGTCGAGTTCAACGTGATTTGCGCCGCGGCGATCTGATCGTTCAAGTTTCGATGATTTGCCGCGCGCGTGCCCCAGTCGAGAATCGGCAGCGAGATCGTCGAGGTTACGCCGAGCAGCCAGTAGCCGGGCGTTCCGCGCGGAACGAAGACTCCTTGCGCGGCCAACTGACCCGGGAGCGTCGGTGAGAACTGGTTGCCGATCTGCGCGAATGTTTGAATCTGCGGAAGAATATCCGTGTCCGCAGAGCGCCGGTTCGTCCGCGCAATCTGCACGCTGTCGAATGCCGAGGCGACCTCGGGCCGGTTAGACTTTGCAACCTCAATCAGTTTGTCCAAAGGCTGCGAAGGCAGCGCGGGCTGCGGAACGGTCTGCGGAACGTTGAACTGCGTTTCGAGCGGAGCGCCTACGTCTTGCGCCAGCGATTCGCGGGCATTTTCACTATCTGCCTCGGCGGCCTCGAGCGTGTAGCGCCCGCTTTCCTGCGCTGCGAGCGCGCTTAGAACATCCACGCCCGCCGCCATGCCTTCACGCTCCTTGGCTTGCGCGACCTGCAGCAGAACCTGCTGGTACTTCAAGTTGCCTTCGTCCACCCGGACCGCTTCCCGTTTATTTGCCAGATTGAAGAATGCGTCGGAGACGGTGTCCGTTACCTGTTCCTGGGCCTGAGCCAGATTGGCTTTGGCTTGATCGAGCTGCTGCTTGGCCAAGAGTTCTTGAAAGAACGCAAGTCCGCCGTTGAACGTGTACGTCGTGCCCAGCGACGCGCTGTTCTGCGAGAAGACTGAAGCTTGCGGCACGCCGATGATGGAATAGCTGGAGTAGTTCTCCGACTTCTGCATTTGGTTCTGCAACTGTCCGGTGACGCCGGGGAGCGTTTGCGCTCGCTGCTTGACGTACTGCGATTGAGCTTGCGATACGAGAGCCCGCTGCTGTGCGACCGTTCCGCTATGGCCCATAGCGTAGTCTATCGCTTGCGCAAGCGTCAGCGCGGCGGCGAGAACGACCTGCATTCGTCAGCGGGCGCCAAGGGAGATCAGCAGGCCGCTTATGACCAGCACGGTCAAGCCGCAAATCGATCCCGTGACTTTCGAGGTCCGGGCAACGTAGATCATCGCCATAGCAATGAGCACCGCCGACCATATGCCCGTAACGCTGAAGGCAGCGAGGAACGCCGTGGCTTTTATCGAGGCGTGCGGAACCAGCCAAGCGAGGCTGGGAATCGCGCGGTATGCGTCCGCGGTGGAGTTGTAACTTGCCGCTCCCCGGACCAGCGCGATCAATCCGTTCAGTATGGAGTAGACGCCCAGCGATACGACGGCGATGTTCATTGCCGCGCACCAAAGCTGCTTGAACCCGGCATCGCCGCGGCCGATGGCTTTGAAAATCAGCATCACGATGGTCGTGACGAGCGCGCCCAAGAAGATGTAGATGATGGAGAAAATCCATGCCCATTTGGTAAAGCCGAGGATGCCGTTCAGGTAGCGCTGCTGCTGATCCGGCGTGAGTCCGGCGAGACCGGGGTTCGAGGCGACCATCGCGGGCCACCCGCCCTGCAGCGCGTGGATGGTCGCGGGCGTCGAAAGATATTGCCCGATACACGAAAGGACCGCGGCAATTACAAATGCCCAGCCCCACATCGGCGCGATGCGAAGCGTTTCAAAAGCCTCACGCGGCGCGGCGACTACGTTCAGAGCGGTTACCGCGCCGTTCGCGCGCGGAGCCGCCGGTGTAGAAACGCTCATCTCTCCATCCTCCTAACTCACGAAAGCAAGCATGCCGCCCGTACTACGGACGGCAACGGAGGATTGTTTCAACGGGCGCAGGCGGGCGCGCCTTCAGCTACACTTTAAGGATTTGATCGACGGGCAAGCGCTGCTCGATAGCGCGGCGGACGCGTTCCAGGTGCTCGCTGCGCAATTCGAGCATCTCCAGCTGAAAGATGATTTTCGCGCGGCGCAGTGCTCGGGCGGAGTAGAGGTCCGAAGCGCTGCGAACGGCGGCGGACACGCGAGTCTTCGCGTGATGTGCCGGCTTGGCCGCGGCGGCGGCGAAGGCCGCCAGAGCCAAGGTCAGCGCGACGGCGGTGCGGTAACGGAGAGGCATGCCGTTCGTTCACGCCCCTTCCCGTTTGCGTCAAGATGCGTAGCCCGGCGCCGGGCGCCCTTGTCGTCCCCGAGCCGCCCGCCGAGCCGTACCTCCGGATAGTCCCCCTGGGCGGCTGCGGCGAGATCGGCCGGAACATGACCCTGTTCGAGACGCACGACGACATCGTCGCGGTGGACTGCGGCTTGATGTTCCCCGACGAAGAGATGTACGGCGTCGACGTCGTCATCAACGATTTCACGTATCTGCGCGAACGCCGTGAGAAGTTCCGCGCGGTGCTCGTGACGCACGGCCACGAAGATCACATCGGCGGCATACCGTACCTGCTGCGCGAGTTCAACGTGCCGCTCGTCGGAACGCCGCTCACGAACGCCCTCATAAAGGCCAAGTCGCGCGATCACAAGATGATGGGCGAGGCGACGTTCGTCACGGTGCAGCCGGGAGAACGCGTGCGCTACGGAGGCATCGAGGCGGAGTTCATCCACATCAACCACTCGGTTTCGGGGGCTTGCTCGCTGGCTCTGCGCACGCCGGTAGGAACGATTTTTCATACCGGGGATTTCAAGTTCGACCAAACGCCGATCGACGGAAAGCCCGCCGACTTCGCCGCGATCGCGCGCGTAGGCGACGAAGGCGTGCTCTGCATGCTCTCCGACAGCACGAACGCCGAACGTCCCGGACATACGCTCTCCGAACGCGTCGTCGGCGAGGCGTTTACGAACGTCTTCTCGCACGCGAAGGGCCGGATCATCGTTGCGTCATTCGCCTCCAACGTGCCGCGAATCCAGCAAGTGATCGACCACGCGATTCAATTCGATCGGAAGATTGCGTTTTTGGGCCGCTCGCTGATGAACGTCGTGCATTTTGCGTCCGAGCTCGGCTATCTGCGCGTGCCGGGCGAGCGCACGATCCGGATCGAACAGGTCGACGAGTTTCCGCCCGAACAGATCGTCGTGATGACGACCGGATCGCAGGGAGAGCCGATGAGCGCGCTTACGCGCATGTCGGTGCGCGATCACGCCAAATTCAAGATCGTTCCGGGCGATACCGTCGTCATCAGCGCCACGCCGATTCCCGGAAATGAAAAAGGCGTGTACAAGACGATTAACAATTTGTACCGGCTCGGCGCCACGGTCGTTCATGGCACCGATGGACGCTCGCACGTCTCGGGGCATGCCTCGCAAGAGGAGCTCTTGCTGATGCTCAACCTCGTGCGGCCGGAATTCTTCATGCCGCTGCACGGCGAGTATCGCATGCTGGTGCAGCACGGCAAACTTGCGGCGCGCACCGGAGTGGACCCGCAGAACGTCTTCATCGTCGAAAACGGGGACGTGCTCGAATTCACCGCGGAATACGGCGACAAGATCGGTAAAACGTACGGCGGCCACGTCTTCGTCGACGGATCCAGCGTCGGCGACGTCGGCGAGGCGGTGCTGCGCGATCGGCGCCTGCTGGCGGCCGACGGTTTCATGATGGTCGTGGTAACGATCGACAGTGAAGAGGCCAGGGTCATTGCGGGCCCCGACCTGATCTCGCGCGGCGTCTTCTACGTTCCCGATTCGGACGGCGTCATGGATGAACTGCGCGCCCATCTCGTAATGCTGATCGAAGAAGTCTCGGTCGAAGGGCTTCGCGACGTCAACACGGTCAAGGAGCATATTCGCAACGGACTTTCCAAGGCAATCCACGCGCGCTACAAGCGCCGTCCGGTCATCGTGCCCGTCGTCATGGAGGTTTAGTTATGCCGAAAACCACGCGCAAGTCGTTTCTGGCGGCGGCCGCGTCCGGTGCGCTGATAGCGGCTGCGCCGCCGTCGGCGCAGCCGTCGGGTTCGCCCTCACCTTCTCCGAAACCGCAGAAAGTATCGCAAGCAGCGCGGGCGCTTGCGGCTTCGATGCGCAAATTCGATCCGCAATTGAGCGATAAGGCGTTGGATAGAATCGCCGAAAACATCGACGGCAACCTGAAGATCGGCAACAGCATCAATCCAAAAGGCACGAAACTCAAGAACTGGGACGAACCGGCGACGACGTTCGAGGCCACCGTATGACCGAAGATCAAATCGCGTTTTCGGACGCGATCGAGCTCGGTCAACTCGTTGCAAAAAAATCCGTATCGTCCGTCGAACTGACGAATCTCTATCTGAAAAGGCTGGAGAAGTACGGACACGTGTACGGGGCCGTCGTGACGATCATGCACGATCGCGGCTTACGAGAGGCGCGTGCTGCCGACAAAGATCTCGCCGCCGGCAACCGGCGCAGTGCGCTGCACGGCGTTCCCTACGGAATCAAGGATTTGATGGCCGCGGTGGGAGCGCCGACGACTTGGGGCGCCGCACCGTACCGCAACCAAGTGTTCGATTACGATGCGACCGTCGTCAAACGCCTGCAATCGGCAGGGGCGGTACTCTGCGCGAAACTCGCGATGGTGGAGCTCGCCGGCGGATTCGGTTACAACGAAGCCGACGCGTCGTTCACCGGACCGGGGCGTACGCCGTGGAACCGGAATTTTTGGAGCGGCGGATCGTCCAGCGGTCCCGGAGCTGCAACGGCCGCCGGCCTCGTCGGCTTTTCGATCGGCTCCGAAACGAACGGATCGATCATGAACCCGTCGGCGTTTTGCGGCGTCTCCGGTTTGCGCCCGACGTACGGACGGGTCAGCCGCCACGGCGCGATGGCGCTGATGTGGACGTCCGACAAACTGGGTCCGATCTGCCGGTCCGCGCGTGACGCCGAGACGTTGCTGCGCATTATTGCGGGACACGATCCGAACGACCGCACGTCGATGGACAAGCCGTTTCCCACGATTCCCACACGCCGTCCCAAGGTCGGCGTCGTGAAGGACGCAGCGGCGAAGACTCAGCCGGAAGTCGTCGCCAATTTCGAAGCTTCGCTCTCGGTTCTGCGGCAGTTTTGCGACGTTACCCCGGTCGTTGCGCTTCCGAAAGGCGACTATACCGACGTCTTTACGGCGATCTTCAACGGCGAATGCGCGTCGGCGTTTCGTGATTTGATCGAAAGCGGCCGAGCCCGAGAGCTGCAGTCGCCGTCGGACAAACTCGGCGGCTACGCCGTGTACGGTTCGCTGGCCGTCGATTACGTCGACGGTATGCGCTTGCGCGGACTGCTCAATGAGGGTGTGGTCCGGGCGATGGAGCCTTACGATGCGCTCGTGCATCCGTCGCAGTCGACCGTGGCGCTGCCGATCGATCTGCCCTTCGACAAGGCGTATCCGAAGTATCCGGGCGTCGTCGACATGGGAAGTATCGGCAATCTGCCCGGGCTGCCGTCGATCAATCTCCCCAATGGATTAGGAGAGAATCATCTGCCGACCGGTCTTGCGCTGCTCGGAAAGTCGTGGGGAGAGATGCAGCTCACTCAGATCGCCAAAGCATATCAGGAGCGCACGGCATTTCACCTGCATCATCCTAGCCTTGTGACCAGCTGAGTTGGGCGTCGCCCTCGGTCTGCTGGCGGCGGCGTTCTACGGCGCCGCCGACTTTTTGGGCGCGCTTGCGAGTAAACGCGCGTCGGTGTTTTCCGTCGTCATCGTCGCGCAGCTGGTCGGATTTGCAGGCCTGTGCGCCGTGCTGCCGTTTTTTCCCGGGCATTTTACGCGCGCCGGAGCGTTGTACGGCGCTGCCGGCGGCATTTGCGGCGGTATCGGCATCGCGCTGCTTTACTACGCGCTTTCGATCGGAAAGATGGGCGTAGTCTCTCCGATTACCGCCGTGCTCGCAGCGGCCGTGCCGGTGTTCGTGGGCGTGTTTGCGCGCGGCGAGCACCTTACAGTTCTGAAATCCGCCGGAATCGCCGTCGCAATCGTTGCGATCGCACTGATCTCCCTCTCGCCGGCTGAGCGCGGCATGGGCTTTTCGAGCCGCGGCGTACCACAAGCCGTTGCTTCGGGCTTAACGCTGAGCGGGTTCTACGTTTTCTTGGCGCTTGCGGGCCGGAGCGCCGGCCTTTATCCGTTGCTCTGCGCGCGCTTGGCTTCAGCCGCGTTGCTTTTTGCGGGCGGCATCGTTCGCCGCAGCAATCTGAGACTTCAGCGAGATGTCCTGCGCGTCGTCATCTATGCCGGGATATTGGACATGGCGGCTAACGCGTTCTACGTGTACGCTTCGTACGCCGGCTATCTGGCGATCGCCGCGGTGCTGACCTCGTTCTATCCCGGCGCGACGGTGTTCTTGGCGCGCTTCGTGATGGGCGAACGCCTCGCCGCGATTCAAAAAATCGGCGTGGTTCTCGCCCTCGCCGGCGTTGCTTTCATTGCTGCCTAAACGAAATACCCTGACGGTTCAGGAGCGGGCTTTGATGCGCACCAGACTGGGATGCGTGGATGTACCGGGCGATCTCTTCCCGAGCCAGGCCGTCGACGTTGAGAAGCTCGAGTTCGTAGGCGTCGCGGCGCTGAGAATCCCGAACGGCGGTCACGACCCGCGCGCGAATCTTGAGCTCCTGGAACGGGCGGCGCAAATACTTGCGTGGAACGCGGCGATAGCCGAACGGACCGGGAACCAATTCGTCGTCATTGCCTTTGTGAACGTCGAGCAACGCGTCGGAGAGCCGGAACGCGAGCTGAAGGACTGTATTGTTCTTCAGCGCCTCGTCGCAGCGAAGGCGCAGCGAATTCCCGGTCACGTCACAGCCGGTGCCCGAACGGAGCACCGCGCGCGGATCCTCGGCGCGATAGATGACCGGAAACTCCTCCGGAACGCGATATCCCGTGAATTGCGAGATGTCGACCAGCGAGGTGTCGTAGCTGCGAGCCGAGGAAGCCCGGCGTTGAAGCATCGCCGCTTCTTTCGCCAGCGCGTCGGCGTCGGCGCCGGGCAGCTCCTCCAAGGCTATGGCGTACTCGAATCCCACCCCGCCGTTACGCGGCGCATACTGGGCCGCAACGACGCCGGTCAAATTCAGCGCTCTTCCATCGCTCAAACGCCAATCGAACGATAGCGCCGTTCCGCGATCCATGCGCATCCACGAACGCATGCGGGCCCCGGCCACGGCGATGTGCAGGAGCGTACCTTGGATCGGCTCCGCGATGCCGCGCAGCCGAAACTTGATAGGTACGTCGAACGTCGCACGGGCAGGGTCCGTCTGCTTGACGTCGAGAGGCGGTTTGTTTTTGCCGAGCCAGGCCATTGGCTCTAGCGTACTATGGCCCGCTTGGTTTTACTACAGGTTGACGTAATCTTAATGCGGCCGAACGCCGAACAGCCTTAGAGGGTGGACCACACGTCGAGCTTCCGCTTGACCCGATCAATGACTCCGTCGGTGAATTCAGTTGTGGCGGAGTGGCCGCCCAAATCGCTGGTCGCAAGGCCGCTGTGGACCGCCTCGAGTGTCGACTCGTAAATGGCGCGCGAGGCATTCTGCGCCCGTTTGTCTTCCATATAAGAGAGCAGGGCCGCCGACGCAAGGATCATCGCCATCGGATTGGCCACGTTCTTGCCGAATAGCCGCGGCGCGGTGCCGTGCGGTGCTTCCGCCATCACTACGGCGGTGCGCAACTCGTCATCAAACGACAGAAGCACCGATTCTGCTCCGGCGATCGAACCGAAGAGCTGCATCACCAGATCCGAAAGGCAGTCGCCGTCGCGATTGAGCGAAGGAATCACCATGGCGCTCTCCCCGTCGCTGCTTAGCAGCAGCGCGTACGTTGCGTCGATCAGCTGGGGTTCGTACGGAACTTGCGTATGGCGCTGCGCTGCGGCATCCATCTCT
Source organism: Vulcanimicrobiota bacterium (assembly GCA_963714015.1). Taxonomy (GTDB): domain Bacteria; phylum Vulcanimicrobiota; class Vulcanimicrobiia; order Vulcanimicrobiales; family Vulcanimicrobiaceae; genus DASRDE01. The sequence continues at coordinate 1,407,511 of OY970223.1, forward strand.
TCTTTAAGCATGCCTTCGTAGATCGGGCTGACGGTGTACTTCGGGCCGCCGAACACTTTGGCGCGCATTTTTTCCGCATGCACGAATGCGTATTCTGCAACGAACCGGCACACGGCGCGTTCGATCGCCTCCGTGCGGTAAGCGATCTCGTGAGCTCCTTCGCCTTCGCGCCACTCTTTTGCACCGTACGCATCTCCGACTGCCATGCGCACGACGGAGATCGGCGCGTGAATGCCGGCCACCGGCCGAACGCCCGGCAGACGCCGGCCCGTACGCACGATGACTTTCCCCTCGATTTCCCGCCGTAGGATCGCATTAGGCGAACCAACGTCGCCTTTGGTTTCCGGTGTGATCGTCGCGGCTTTCAAACCGTACCGCGCGCGCTTCATCGCCGCAGCTGCTTCGTGTACGACGCCGTTCTGCGTCCGGCGGCGGTTCTGCAGCGACAGATCGTACCGCTCGAAATTCAGCTCGACGTCTATGACGGCTCGATCGAGTACGCGCAATGCTTCGAGCAGCAACTCCTGGCCGGTTTCGTCGCCTTCGAGCACGACGATCGTTGGGACTGGCAAATGAACTCCTGTACTGATGACGAAAGAAACTCATCAATGGCACGCGTACGCCGCAAGGCGACCGCGAAGACGCGACTGAACTTCGAGATCGCCGGCATCGCTGCGATCGGTCTCGCCGTCCTCCTCGGAATCGCGCTGGCTTTACCGAAGGGTGCGGGCTTCGCCGGCGCTTTTATAGCGCACGGCCTGCTGTGGCTCTTTGGAGGCGCCGCAGTGCTATTCCCGGTCCTGATTGCGCTCTTCGGCGCCATTATCTTTCTCGAAATCAACGTCCCGCGCATGATGGCGACGCTCGGCAGCGCTTCGCTCGGGTACTTCCTGATTGCGGATGCCTCCTTCGGCCGCCGCGGCGGAGCGCTGGGGGCCGCGCTCTGGAACGGTTTGCAGGCGCTGATCGGCTTGGCCGGAGCCCGCATCGTCCTTATCACGGGCGCGCTTCTGCTCGCGGTGTGGATTACAAATGTCTCCGTCAAGAAAGTCATCGGCTGGCTGGTGCTCGGGCTCTCCAAAGTACGGCCGCCGAAACTGCGCGTCGCGCTTCCGCGCGGACATGAATCGCTGCGCGAAGCTTTTGCGCTTCCGCAAACGGCGAAAAAGAACTCTGCCGAAGCCCGAGCGACCGGAGCAATCGTGCCGGTCGAGGCATTTGTGCCCGCTCCTTCGCAGTCAGTCGTAATCGAAACTCGCGAGGAAGCGGAATCGATCGACGATGAGGAGGATGAAGACGAAGACGACTTCCGCGAAGACGAGGACGAGGCTGAGTTGGAAGAATCGTACGAGGAGTCGTACGAGGACGAAGACGACGAAGTGGAAGACGAAGAGGTCGACTACGAGACCGCGGACGCGGAGCCCGTGCAGGGCCGAATCCTTTATAAGCTCCCGGACCTCGCGCTCTTCGACCCGCCGCAGGCACAGGCCGTCGACGATGCGAGCCGGTCGCACGTGCTCGAAGACACGCTGGCTTCCTTCGGCGTCGGCGCGAAGGTGGTGCATATCGAGCGCGGCCCGTCGATCACGCGTTATGAGATGAAACCCGAACGTGGCGTAAAGATCTCCAAGATCGCATCGCTCGTCGACGATATTACGCTCGCGCTGTCGGCGACGAGCGTTCGAATAGAGGCCCCGATTCCCGGCAAAGGCACGGTAGGAATCGAGGTTCCGAATAAGACGGTTTCAATCGTTGCGGTACGCGAAATTTTGGAAGCGCTTCCCGGGCGCGGACAGATTCCGCCGCTCTGGATGGCGCTGGGCAAAGACATTACCGGTAGGCCGGTATTCGGCGATCTCGGGAAAATGCCGCACTTGCTGGTCGCCGGCGCGACCGGTGCGGGCAAGTCCGTTTGTCTGAACACGATCATCGCCTCTCTTCTGGTGAGCGCGACCCCGGATCAAGTGCAGTTTCTGATGATCGATCCCAAGCGCGTCGAACTGACGATGTACAACGGTATCCCGCACTTGATTAAGGAGGTGATCACCGACGCACGTATGGCGGCCGGCGCGCTCTTTGAGATGACCAAGGAAATGGACTCGCGCTACGAGCGCTTCGCCAAGGCCGGCGTGCGCAAGATCGAGGAATACAATTCGAAGTTCCCCGAAGAAAAGCTTCCGTACGTGCTTATCGTCATCGACGAGCTCGCAGATCTCATGCTGGTGGCGCCGGCTAAGGTCGAAACGACGATCATGCGGCTCGCGCAGCTCGCACGAGCGACCGGAATTCATCTGGTCGTGGCGACGCAGCGGCCTTCCGTGGACGTCATCACCGGTTTGATCAAGGCCAACATTCCGTCCCGCATCGCGTTCGCGGTGAGCTCCCAAGTCGATTCCCGAACGATTTTGGACATGGCCGGCGCAGAGCGGCTGCTCGGGCGCGGCGACATGCTGTATCTACCGATAGACGCTCCCAAGCCGATTCGCGCTCAGGGCGCACTCATCACGGGCAGTGAAGTTCACCGTCTCGTCGACTTTTGGGCGAAACAAGGGCGCCCGCAGAATCTGCTCGACGTCGACGTCGTGCCGCTCAGCGACGACGACGGCGTGCGCAAAGACGTCGATCCGCTCTGCTACGACGCGGCAAAGTTCATCATCGAGAGCAACTATGCTTCCACTGCCGCACTGCAGTCGCAGTTCTCCGTCGGACACCCGCGTGCCGTGCGCGTGATGAAGCAGCTCGAAGAATTCAAAATCGTCGGTCCCCATGAAGGCACCAAGCCGCGCCGCATTCTGATCGGTCTATCGGAACTCGAAACCATCGCCCCGCGCTTGGGCCGCGACGGCGATCAACCAGATCTTTTTGCAACGGGAAGTTGATGCGGACTAGAACGTTCTCGTGGCCGGTCATTGCCGGCCTAATTCTTTTTGCGGCGTTTTGGTGGCTGGGCACGTATGTGAGCACGCATCCGGAACCGCCGGCTCTGTGGGCATTCGCGCAGAGCGTCCACGGTAAGGCGATCGGCCTTGCATGGGTACTCACCACTTGCGGGTTCGCGAAAGTGCTGGCGCCGCTTTACGTGCTGTGCTTGATTGTCGCGTTCGTCCGCCGCGATTGGAGAGTCCGTTCCATTTATACAGTCGTCTGCGCGCTAATCTCATGGATCGTGGGCGATCGCTGCCAGCATTTCTTTCACCGCCCACGACGCGAGGACTGGATCATCCAGCACGTGCACGCCTTCTCGTATCCGAGCACTCACGCATCGATCTCGACCTCATTTTACTTTCTTTGGGGCGTCCTTTTGCTGCGCTCGAGCCTGCCGGACGGCGTACGGTACGCTGCGTTCGCGTTGCTCACCGCATTTACGCTGGCAATCATCTGGTCACGGCTTTCGCTTGGTGCGCATTACCCCACGGACGTTATCGGCGGGGCTTGCTTGGGTTTGGCGGTGGACCTCTTAGCCGCTCGAGTCCTGACGGCAGCCGGGGGGCGGCTCTCGGAACGCTGAGCCCTTAAAAGTCGTTGGCGGCCAAGGGCCGCGCGAATACAGTACGAAGCAGAACGCCCAGCGCTCTCATTCAAGGAACAGCAAAGTGGCATTTGCAATGGATCTCGACCTAGGACCAATCGAGCGAAAGATCGACCAAGGAATTCCGCTTTCGGAGCAAGACGGTCTGACGCTGTTTCGGACGGCCGATATTCACGGTCTGGGGCGCATGGCCCGCACGGTCAAAGAGCGCAAGAGCGGCAAGAAAGTCTTCTACGTTCTCAACCGCTATATCAATTCTACGAACGTCTGTTATGCGGGCTGCAAGTTCTGCTCGTTCGCAGTCGACGAATTCAAGGAACGAGATCGGGTCGTGCGCATGCCGGCCGATCGAGTCATGGCCAAGGCGCTCGAAACCGGTGAGAACTTTAACCAGATCCACATCGTCGGGGGTCACGATCCGCGTCAACTCTCCCTGGACTATTGGCTCCCGTTGATGCGCCGCTTCAAGGAACGTCTGCCGCACGTGCAGCTGTCCCTCTTTACGGCGGCTGAGCTGGAGTACATGTGTAAGCGCCATCGCATGAGCTTCCCCGAGATGGTCTCGATATTAAAGGAAGCGGGTCTGGACAACGTCAACGGCGGCGGCGCGGAGATCTTTGCCGAGGAGACGCGCAAGAAGATTTGCCCGGGCAAAGTGAACTCCGAGAACTGGCTGGCGATTCACGAAGAACTTCACCGTCAGGGCGTTGCGTCGAACGCGACGATGCTCTACGGGCACGTCGAGTCGCTTGAAGATCGCATCGATCATTTGATTCGCCTGCGTGAATCGCAGGAGCGCTCCCCCGGCTATAACGCGTTCATTCCGCTAGCGTTCCATCCGGACGGAAACGAGTTGAACGATTGCGGCTGGACGACCGGTTTGGACGACGTCCGCATGTTCGCAGTGGCCCGCTTGATGCTGAATAACTTCGACCATATCAAGGCCTATTGGATGATCCAAGGCTTGAAGGTTTGCCAGGTCGCGCTTCAGTTTGGAGCGGACGACATGGACGGCACGCACGGAAGCACCGACGAGGAGCTGATCTATCACAGCGCCGGAACGCGATCGGGACAATACGTGGATGACCGCGAGTTCCGCCGTCTCATCGAAGAAGCGGGCTACGTGCCGGTTCGCCGCAACTCGACGTACGATGAGTTCGACGTTGACTGGGCACCGCGCGAGATGGTGACCTCGTAATGCTCAGGTGCAGCAGGATGCGGTACGTGAACGATCTGCCGATCTACTCGGCGGTCGACGCGGGAGCCGTGCACTATCCCGGCGCGCTCGTTGCCGACGTTCCTTCGCGGCTGAACGCGATGATGCGCGAAGGCGAGCTGGACATGGGTCCGGTCAGCGCATTCGAGTACGCATTGGACGCCGAGCGTTACGTCCTGCTTCCCGATTTATGCATCGGTGCGCGCGAAGAGATCGTCTCCGTGCTGCTGATTTCGAAGACCCCGCCCGCGCTGCTCGCCGGCGCGAAGATCGCGACCACTCGAGAGTCCGCCAGCGGCCGAAACCTGCTGCGCATTCTGCTCGAACGGCGTTACGGGATAACCGCGCAGTTCGTCGGCGCGGACGATCCGCTGGACCGCGCGCGCAGGGGCGAGCCGGCCATGGTGATCGGCGACGCAGCGATCGATGCGACGTTCGAATTTCCTACCGAGCAGGTCTACGATTTGGGAGCGCTTTGGCGTGATTGGACGGGCGAACAATCCGTTACCGCGGTTTGGGTAGCGCGCCGCGAAATTTACGAACGCCGGCTGGACGATGTGCGCGCGTGCATGCACGCACTCACCGATGCGTATTCGTGGGGGCGGGCAAATCCGGATCGCGTCATTTCTCAAGCGCAGAACCAGCGGCCGCGGCCAGCGGGCTTTTACGAGATTTACTTCGGCAAGCTGAACTTCGTCTTTCATTCTGCCGCACAGCGCGGATTCGCGGCGTACTGTCGAGAGTTGCTGGCGATCGGCGCAATAGATCGCATACCGCCTTTCGTTCCGGAGGTCATCGGTGTCGCTCGTTAGTCTCCTGCAAAAATCCGCGTCGGGCGGACGCCTCTCGTTCGACGAGGGCGTGCGTCTCTACAAAGAGGCCGACATTCACGATTTGGGCGCGGCCGCTCACGCCCGGCGCATGCAGCTGTACCCCGGCAACACCGTTACGTACGTTATCGACACGACGATCAACTACACGAACGTCTGCAACGTTCACTGCACGTTCTGCGCCTTTTTCCGGCCCGAAAAACACAAAGAAGGGTACACCATGTCGCACGATCGCGTGCTCGAGCGCGTTGGATTTGCGGCGGCGCAAGGCGCTACCCAGATCATGATTCAGGGCGGCGTCAATCCCGAACTTGGAATAACGTGGTTCGAAGATCTTTTTCGGCGAGTTGCAGCGGAGTATCCCCGAGTCGACATTCACTCGCTCTCTGTATCGGAGATCGTCGGGTTGGCGAAGGTGGAGAACCTCCCGGTGCGCGAGGTGCTCGCGCGCCTCCGGGCGGCCGGAATGAAATCGTTGCCCGGTGCCGGCGCTGAGATACTGGTCGAGCGCGTCCGCAAACGCATCAGCGCGCGAAAAGTCAAGCCGGAGGAGTGGATCGGCGTGATGCGCGAGGCGCAGCTGCTCGGCATGCCGACGACTGCCACGATGATGTTCGGCTCGATCGAAACGGACGAAGAACGAGTCGAGCATTTGGACGTTATCCGTTCGCTCCAAGACGAAACGGGCGGATTCACCGCCTTCATCCCATGGTACTACGTTCCGTGGAAGACGCCGCTGCGAGGTAAGGAGGCGACGGGGCTTCAGTACTTGCGAGTGCTGGCGATTTCGCGGTTGTATTTGGACAACGTGCCGCATTTGCAGGCCTCGTGGCTCACCCCGGGCCTAAAGATGGGACAGCTGGCGCTGTTCTATGGGTGCGACGACATGGGCGGCACGATCATCGAGGAGCAGGTCGTACACGACGCCGGCTCGACTAACGAGGCGACTAGGCGAGATTTGGAGCAAATCATCCGCAGGGCCGGGTTCGAACCGGCCGTTCGAGACACGTACTGGAACATGCGTCCGGACATGGCCATGGCCTGACAGCGTCGCCAGCGTCCAATTAATTGTACGCTTTGTCTGAAAGGCTACAGTTGTCTCGTTTTTGAACTCGCACGCAAACTGCGCTATTCTTATCGCGAGGCTTTCTTATTTGGATGATCTGAACGTCGTCCAGAACACCACATCACGCGAAGTGAGCGAGTGCGAACCGCTCGTTGAAGTTCCCGCCTGGTGGAGCGGTTTTCTGTTTCACGTCTTGAATCCGCGCCAAGTCAGCATGTATCTGTATTTGATCATGCTGTGCGACGATCGCGGTGTGTGTCACCCAACGATCGAACAGATCCGTAAAGACCTTGGTTTGCTCAGCACGACGATGGTCTTCGAGTCGATCGCAGTGCTCGAGGAGTACGGGTTTTTCATGCGGTCGCGCCAGGCGCTGCCCGAATCGCGTTCCCGCCGCAACGTTTACCGCCGGGGAGCGTGCGAGTACACCGTTCTTCGGTTGCTGGAGACGAACAAGATCGACGGCGATCTGCACCCGGCCGGCTCCGGAGATCCGGCGTCCGACGAAGCGCGACAACTGATCCATGCCGGCCTGAAGACGATCCTCGCCGCAAAGGAATTCGAAGCGTACGGCGCGGCCACGACGGACTCCAAACGAGACTTGCTGATGGAGTCACTCAACGCAAAGTTGCGCGATCGAGCCGCGGGGATTTACGCTTACGAATAGCCTATCGCGCTTCGAGAATCGTTGCCGCGCCCAGAACTTCTTCGCCGTCGAATAGTGCGACGAGCTGGCCCGGCGAGATCGCGCGTTGCGGCTTTTCGAAGGTGAGCGTCAAGGTTGAGTCCCTTACCGTAACGCGCGCAGGTGCGGCAGTCGCACGGTAGCGGACCATCGCCTGCACGTGCGCGTCTGGTTCCGCGAAACGTTCCGGGCGAATAAGATTCACTTCGCCGGCTTCCAAACCATATGCGTCCAGCTCGTCGTCGCGGCCGATGACGATCGTATTGGTCTCGGCGTCGATGCGGGTCACGTAGCGCGCACCGCCGTTCGCAGCCGGCAAACCGTGCCGCTGACCCACGGTGAAGTTCGCAACGCCGGAGTGCGTTCCGACGACGTCCCCGGCAAGGGTCCGCATGATGCCCTCGCGCTGTAGGTCCGGACGCACTCGCGCCAGCACGTCGCGGTAGTCACCGCCTTCGACGAAACAGATGTCTTGGGATTCGATTTTGTCGTGCACCGGTAGCCCCAGCCGCCGGGCATGTGCACGTGTGGTACTCTTGTCGAATTCGCCCAGCGGCAAGAGGAGGTGCGAGAGCTGTTCGGGCGTCAGTTGGGCGAGGGCGTACGCCTGATCTTTCGCATGCGTTCCGCGAAAGAGGCGGGGGCCGCCGGCGCCGTGTTCGACGCGCGCGTAGTGTCCGGTCGCAATGTATTGCGCTCCGAGCGAGTCCGCATATTTGCGCAACGTGCCCAGTTTGACGAAGTTGTTGCACGAAACGCACGGATTGGGTGTGCGGCCGCGCGCGTAGTCGTCGACGAAGCGTTCGATGACGCTGCGGCGGAACGTCTCCTCGAAATTCAACACGTAATGCGGAATGCCGAGAGCTGCGGCGCTGCGGCGCGCATCGTCGAAATCATCGACGCCGCAGCAGCTTTTTGCATGCGGAGCTTTCGTCGGCGAATACATCTTCATCGTGACGCCGATGACGTCGTATCCCGCTTCGACGAGCAGTCCGGCGGCTGCAGCGGAGTCTACTCCGCCGCTCATTGCCGCGATAACGCGAGGCTTTGCCATGGCTTTCGAGGGACAGGATAACAGGAGAGCGGCGCAAACTCCAAGCTCCAATGTCGCTTGGAGAACGCTTCCGCGCCGCTCGGGAACAGCGCGGCCTCTCGCTTTCCGAAGTGGCCGAGCACTTGCGGATACGCTCGGTCTACTTGGCGGCAATCGAAGAAGAGAACTGGAGCGCCATCGGCGCTCCCGTCTATACTAGGGGTTTCCTGCGCACGTATGCCCGCTATCTCGGGTTGGATCCCGAAGAGGCGGTCGGCGCCTTCAACTCGGCATCCGGTCAACCGCCGCCTGCGGCGATTCCATCGCGCCAAATCGACTCGAGCCCTTATCGCGAGCCGCGAAGTCTGCGCCCCGTGCTTTGGATTGCCGGGATAGTCGCCGTCGGTCTCATCGCCTTCGTCATCTACCTTTATTTGGCTCCGCCCCGCACGGCCGGCCTGACCGCGATGTCGACTGCTGCGACGGCCTCCCCCCAGTCAGCCGGCACGGCTACGCCGGTGTCGACTCCGACCTTTCTCCCGCAGGTGAAGACCCTGGCGATCCTCCTCACCGCCCCCTGTTGGCTTAGAGTCGTCGTTGACGGCAGTGTTAGTATTGAGGGTACGTTTCCGGCGGGGACCCGCAAAACGTTCCACGGCAAAACTGCTCTGGTGCGGGTCGGTAACGCCGGCGGCGTCCAAATCACGGTTGACGGCAGGCCCGTCGGGCGGCTGGGATCATCCGGGGACGTCGTTGAGCGCAGCTTCACGTTGTAGAGCAAAGTTATGGCAAGCGAATCATCCTTCGACGTCGTTTCGAAAGTCGATCGGCAAGAACTGGACAACGCCCTGAATCAAGCGCGTAAAGAGATCGGCGGCCGGTTCGATTTCAAAAACAGCAAAACCGAGATTGAATTCGACGGCAAATCAGTCGTCACGGTTCTTTCCGACGACGAGCTGAAAATGAAGAACGTGATGGACGTCATCCAGTCTAAGGCCGTCAAACGCGGGATAGAGATAAAGGCCTTGGACTTCGGTAAAGTCGAGCCGGCTTCGCAGAACGCGGTTCGCCAGACGATCACCATCAAGAGCGGCATTCCCAAAGACAAGAGTAAGCCGCTGATGGAAGCCATCAAAAACCTCAAACTCAAAGTCAGCGCGCAGTATCAGGACGAGCAGATCCGCGTTTCCGGCAAGAACCGCGACGATCTGCAAAAAGTCATCGCGCATCTCAAAGGCATGGAGTACGAGTTGCCGCTGCAGTTCGTCAATTATCGATGAAAAGGCCGCTCCGCAGGCAATTATGGCTAAAGTAGCGTTCGTGTCGCTCGGGTGCGCGAAAAACCTCGTCGACACCGAGGTGATGATTGCCAAGCTGGGCGCCGCAGGCTGGTCGCTCGCAGGCGATCCGCAAGATGCAGACACCGTCGTCGTCAATACTTGCGCCTTCATCGATCCGGCCAAAGCGGAGTCTACGGACGCGATTATGGAACAAGCGCAGCTCAAGCGCGCCGATCAGCAACTTATCGTCGCAGGGTGTCTCGCGCAACGGTACGGCGATCAGCTTCAGGCGCTGATTCCGGAGATCGACGGCGTCGTGGGTACCGGAGCGTATGCCGGGATCGTCGAGCTGCTTGAAGACGCCCGCGCCGGACACCATCCGGTTCGTCTGCAATTCGAGAGCGAACCGGAACATGATTTTTTGCCGCGCCTCGTGACGACGCCCAAGGCCACGGCATATTTGAAGATTGCCGAGGGATGCGATCATCCGTGCACGTTCTGCATCATTCCCAAGCTGCGCGGCGCCTTCCGCAGCCGCAGCGAGGAATCGATTCTCAAAGAAGCTCGGGCCCTTGCTCAAGCCGGTACTAAAGAATTGATCCTGATCGCTCAAGACACGTCGATGTGGGGCAGAGATCGGGGTTTCCGGCGCGGCGGCCTCGCGCATCTGCTCGAACGTCTCCACGCGATTGACGATCTGGAATGGATCCGTCTGCTGTACTTGTATCCGGCAACCGTCGACGACGAACTGGTGCAAGCGATGGCGCAGCTTCCGAAGGTCTGCAAGTATATGGATATGCCGCTGCAGCACGCGCATCCTCAAGTGCTGCGGGCAATGCTGCGGCCGGGGAACGGCGAGCGCTACCTCGATATCTTGGCGCAGTTTCGAGGCCGCATCCCCGGCATCACGATGCGCTCGACATTCATCGTCGGATTCCCAGGAGAAACCGAGGAACACGTAGCTTATTTGGAAGAGTGGATCGAACGGGCACAACTCGACCGCGTCGGATTCTTCGAGTACAGCCGTGAAGAAGACACGCCCAGCGCCGACCTTGGTGCGAGAGTTTCCGCCGTGGAAAAACGCCGGCGCCTCGTACGGCTCCGTGAAGCGCAGCGCAAAGCGTCCGAGCGAGCGCGGGCCCGGCGGCTTGGGCAAACGGTTCCGGTACTCGTCGAGGAACGCCGCGCGCTCCGCAAAACGGACCCGGCACGCTGCGCTTTGAACAGCCCGCAGGCCTGGTTCGGCCGTTCGGCGGGCGAAGCACCCGGCGTCGACGGCGGCGTCTACTTTACCGGTGAGGCCAGGCTCGGCGAGTTCGCTCAGGTCACGCTGACCGGAAGCGGTCCGTTCGACTTTTTCGGGGCAGCGTACATTAAGGAAGCAGCGATTGGATAGTCAGATTCAGCCGCCGGGCGAAAACAAGCCCGGATTCCTGGCCCGGTTCGGAAAGATCGGCGCCATCGTATTGGGCCTGATTCTCGTCGCGCTCGGCTCGACCGTTGCGGGCTTTTCCGTCGCGCAGCATAAAACGCCGTGGCTGGTTATCGCAGGTATGGCCGTGAGGCCGCTTGCCCCCCCGCCGCAAGAACTCTTCCATCGGGATCACCTCATCGTACTGGTCGAGGGGCTGGACTACGACTACAACGACAAGGACGAAGAGTATTCGGCGCAATCCCGCAGCGACGTGATAATGGCGGTCAATTTGGATTTCCGCGACGACCGCGCGTACGAATTATCGGTGCCCCGCGACATGGATGCCGTGCTTCCCGACGGCCGGGAAACGAAGATCAACGAAGCCCAGGCCGAAGGCGGCGTTCATGAAGCCTCGGCAGTGATCTCCAAGTGGCTGGGCATCCCCGGATTCGATCGATACGTCATACTGCGGATCAACACCACCAAGGATCTCATCAACGCCATCGGCGGCGTCAACGTGGACGTCATGAACTCGCATGCGTTGATGCACGACGGCGAGCCGAATGGTCCCATCGACTACGACGACGCATGGGGACATCTGAGCATTCACTTCAAACCGGGCATTCAGCACATGAACGGCGATCAGGCCGTCAGCTATGCGCGGTTCCGCCACGACTTTTGCGGGGATCCGTGCCGCATTCAGCGCCAGCAGCAAGTGATTCACGCGTTCGTCGACAAGTTGAAAAACGACAAGATCAACACGCTCCTGCACCTGAATGACTTGGTCGGCGTATTCAATCGCGACGTACAGACGAATTTCTCGCAGCAGGAAGAGATCAAGCTTGGCGTTGGCCTTTGCGGACATGCCTCCCGGCGGAATCAAGACCGATCAAGTTCCTTACGTTGCCGACAAGATCGTCTCGGACGGCGGCGACGTGATTATTCCGGATGAAGCAAAGAAAGAGCAGACTCGTTCAAAACATGCTGATCGATCCGCCCGTCCCGACGCCGTCGCCTGCAGCGGGGGATCTTGCCGCGATTGCTCCGGCGAGCGTGCGCGTCGACGTCGAGAACGGCTCGGCAGTAAGCGGCATGGCCAAGCGCGTGGCGGACCTGCTTCGCCGGCACGGCTTCGTGATCGGAACGGTCGGAAATGCGGACGGCTCCGTCAGTACGACGGAACTTCACGAGCACACACGGATCGAGTACGCGGGGCTGAAGGTCCGCGAAGCGCTCGGGAAAGCGGCGAGCAACTTTCCGGTCATTGCAGACGTCCAGACATCGGCCACCGCCGCGCCGAGCGCTCAAACGAGCGACGTTACGGTAATCGTCGGATCCGATCTCGCCTCGATCCTCCAGCAACAGGCTTCGACCCAGCCGTGAATCGCCGTTTGGCCGCTGCCGCGCTGATTCTCTGCGCGGCGATCGCTTACGCCGTTTATCGCGTCGTCACGCACGAACGCAACGTTCAGCCTGCAGTCGTCACGCCGCAGATGGATGCTCAGCAAGCGATTTCGCCTTCATTGCCCGGATACGTTAAGCGGCTGATAAACGAACGCGTATCGTACGGCGATCGATCCTCGCGCCCAAAGCTCATAGCGCTCACGTTCGATGACGGACCGTATCCGATCTACACGCCGCTGCTCCTCGACGAGTTGCACGAACTCGGCGTTCCAGGCACGTTTTTCTTAATCGGGCGAGACGCCCAACAGTGGCCCGAGTTGGCGCAGCGAATCGAGCGCGACGGAGACGAAGTTGCAAATCACACCTTGACGCACCCCAATCTCGATCAGGAGCGGGCCGCACAAGTTCGAAACGAAATCACGGGCGGTGCCGGTGCGCTCTATCCACTGGTGCGCGATCCCTCGGTTCGGAACATGTTCCGGCCGCCGCACGGACGTTACACCGTTCAAACGGTGCGCGTCGCGCAGTCGCTTGGATACCGGACCATTTTGTGGACGGACGATCCCGGTGACTGGCGAAGCGTCGCGCCGCAAGTGTTGCTCAAGCACATGGAGATTCACGCGACCGCGCCGGAGATCGTGCTGCTGCATAGCGGCAAGCTCGCGACGATTCAGATCCTGCCCCAGGTCGTGGCGCGTTTTCGTTCGGCGGGCTATCGCTTCGTGACCGTCCGGGAGCTGCTCGACGCGGTTCCGGTCGCACAAATCAACCACCCCGCCAAACACGCGCTGGAGTAAGACGATGCCCAGAGAGATCATCGACACGGAGTCCAGCCGGCCGCGATACGTCAGGCGGGTGGCTCTGTCGATCGCGCTGGCGGCGATCCTCTTGGCCGTACTGATCTACTTCGCGTACGCCGTGTGGGGCCACCGGGCGGTGGGGCAGCGCGGAGGGAATGCCTTCCCGGCGCGTGTATCCTGGCAACCGAGAATTCCGTCCCGGACCGGGTCTGCGGGACCATCCAAGGAGAATCCATGTTTCGTCGCCTGACCCTCGGAATTTTGCTGCTCGCCGGCGTCACCGCGGCGGCTTGCAGCTCCAACGTGAACACGCCCTCGACCGGCGGCGTGCCCGGGGTCGGCCCGAACTTCACGACCAATACGATCTACGTCGCAAACACTTCGGTGAATGCGGTTTACATCTACACGCCCTCACCCAGCCCCAGCGCCACGCCGCAGTACCAGATCGCGGGAACGAGCACCGGTCTCATCGGCCCGATGTACATGGCGTTCAATTCTTCGCAGCGAGCTGTACGTTACCAACTACAACGCGGCAACGAAGCAGTCGGCGATCGAAATCTACGAACAGTTCGCGACCGGCGACGTTCTGCCGTTCAACGGTTTCTCGCTGCCTTCGGGCGACGTTCCCCGCGGCATAGCGTTTATGCCGGACGGCGACTTTGCCATCGCGGTCTCCGCAGTGCCGCAGACACTCTTCGACGCCGTCTACATTTACGACGACTCCAATTTGGCAGTGACGACCATCGGCGGATCCAGCACGCGCCTCGATGCACCGGTCGGCGTAGCCGTCGATGCAAACAGCAACGTCTATGCGGCCAACAGCGGCAACGGATCCGTCACTGTGTACGCGCTGCCTTCGGCCTCGCCCACTCCCAGCGGATCCCCGTCTTCCTCGCCGACGCCGACTCCGACTCCCACGGTAAACCCGAGCGTAAGTCCGTCGCCGACGCCGATTCCAACGCCGGTTTCCGATAATCTGGCGCCTGTGCTCCTCATCACAAGCGGATTGACTTCACCGCAGGGCATTGTGCTGGACTCGAAGGGCGACCTATACGTTGCCGACTCGGGCAGCAGTTCCGTCGCGCCGTCGATCGACATCTTCAGGGCTCCGCTCTCGAACGGCATGCCGGTCTCGGTAAAGATCACCAGCAGCGCCCTTTCCTTCCCCACGGACGTGAAGGTCGATGCGAGCGGAACGATTTACGTGATGGACGCCGGCACATCGGCGGGGACGAGCAAGCTGCTGATTTTCCATGCCGGCACGGCCGGTAACGCGACGCCGGCAACGACGGTAAAAATGCCGCAAGGCACCTCGACGGGGATCGCCTTATCCCCCTGACCAGGAGCGGTGAACGCGCCGCGCTCGATCGCTTCGCACTGCTGACGCGCTTGCCGGCGCTCGCATCGCTCGAAGAAAAGAGCGCTGCGCTCGCCGACGCAGCGTATGCCACGACGCCGTGTTCCCGCGCGAGCGTCGTTGTCTTTGGTGAAGACCGCCCTTACTATGCGTGCGCACCCGGCGGTGAAGGGTTTCGGCTGCGTGACGAGTCCCTCGGACTGCGGCGTTTGCTCTTTCCGGCGCTCGCCAAATTCGCAACGCCGGGTGCGTTCTACGTGCCTCTCTCCTCGCTGCGTTCGCTGGCCGGAGTCTCGAACTATCGACCCAATGCCGATTTGCTGATTCTGCCGCTCGAAACGGGCGAGTCGCCGATCGGCGCGCTGGTCTTCGACGTCGATGCCGATCCCGGCGAACAGGCGGTGCGCGATCTGCGCATTTTTGCCGACGTTGCGGCTTGGATGATCGCCCACGAACGGGCGGTCTCGGCAGCGGAGCGTGAGGCCAAGCAGAGCGCTCTGCTGGCGACGATTAACGAACGTGCCCGCCGATCGCTGGACCGCCAGACGATTCTGGAAACGGTGGCGGAAGACGTGCGCGCCGCATTCAACGCGATGCGTTGCGCGGTTTTCGCGCGCGACTCGCAACAACCCGACGTCGTGCGCGTTATCGCAAGAGCCGAATCCAAGGGCTGCAAAACTTCCATCCCGGATTCAATACGAATGGGCACATCGTGGGTCGAGCGCGCCTTCGCCGGTTCGGTCGTCGGTCGCGAGGAAGTGAGTGCGGAAAATCCGCGCGATGCGCTGCTTCGCGAGTCCGGAGCCGCATCGGCACTGCTCGTGCCGCTTGTCGTCGAAGGCAAGGTGGAACATTCACTCGGACTGCACTTCTCCGCTCCCCATGCGTTCGACGAGATCGACATCGTCATGCTGCGATCGGTCGCCTCACACATCGGCCTGGCGCTGGCGAACGTTCAGTTATACGATCTGGAACGTTTGCGACGCGCGCGCGCAGAATCGCTGGAACGCGTCGTCCGGATGCTGCGCGACACGCAGACGATGGAAGAAGTGCTTCTCGTCTTTGCGGTCACCGTTTCTCATGAGGTGAGGTTGACGTGCGCGGTGTACGAGTTGGAGGGCAAAACCGCGACGCGAAAGGCCATGCGCGCCGTCGAGTCCGCGCGAAACGGTACTCCGCCCAGCGTGGAGGCCTCGTACTTGCTGCCGCTGCTCGAGCGTGAACATGCGGTTTTGAGCAGCGCCCTAGGGGGCCGGCTGCGCCAGCACCTGTTCGCCGGCTGCGAGGGAGTGCTCGCATCACTGAGCATCGACGGCAACCTCTGGGGTTTCGCCGTTTTTTCGGCGTCGGCCGGCACCTACGATTGGAATGACTCCGAGCGGCGCGTTTATTTTCGCATGCTCGCCTCGCATCTGGAACTAGCGCTTGCGGGCGCTCTCGGTTTCGAGCGGATACAACAACTGGCGCGAGCGCTCTCCGAAAGCAACGAGTTCAAAGACGATCTGCTCGCCATGCTCGCGCACGATTTCAAAGGCCCGCTGACCGTCATCTTGGGGTACGTCGAGTTACTCCTCGAGAACGCTCCGCCGGAAGTACGCGACGATTTGGAAACGATCTACGCGCAAACCAAACGTCTCGTTCGACTTTCGGAAGACGCCGTCGCTCTGGCGCAGACTCAGGCCGGGGGATTTTCGCTGGAGCGTTCGATACTCGACTTGCGCGAGGTTGTCGCGGCCAGCGTCAAAGCGCACAACCGCGGCGAGGATCGGATTGGGTTCGAAGCGGGATCGCAGCCGGTTCCCGTTTGGCTGGACGCCCCGCGCTTCAACCACGTGCTGGACAACTTGCTCATGAACGCGCTCAAGTATTCGCACGACGAGGTAACGGTGCGGCTCAGCCAAGCCGGCGGCAACGCCACGCTCAGCATCGAGGACCGCGGCATCGGCATTCCCCCCGCGGAACTCGGCGCGGTCTTCGCGCGTTTCGGACGGGCGAGCAACGCCCGGCGCAAAGGCATTTCGGGGTCCGGCATCGGGCTGTACGTGAGCCGCAAGCTCGTAGAAGTCCACGGCGGCTCCATCGCCGTTCAGTCGGAAGAGGGGAAAGGGAGTACCTTCACCATCACCTTGCCTCTGGCGGGCGATCATCCGTCTTAATTCGAGGTTCGGTCGCAGCCAGCAAGGCCGAGCGCCGGTTTAAGAGAGAACTGTACTAAAACACCATGGCATTTCTGAAGAGTCTTTTCGACGGCAACGAGCGAGAGATCGCCCGGCTGCGCCGCACGGTTGAGAGAGTCAACGCGCTCGAAGCGCAAATGGAAACGCTTTCGGCCGAGCAGCTCGCGGCAAAGACGCCCGAGTTCCGCGAACGCCTCCAGAAGGGCGAGACGCTGGACGATCTGCTGCCGGAAGTGTTTGCCGTCGTTCGCGAGGCCGGAAAACGCGCGGTCGGAATGCGCCATTTCGACGTTCAGATCATGGGCGGTCAGGTGCTGTACGAAGGACGGATCGCGGAGATGAAGACCGGCGAAGGCAAGACGCTGGTCGCGACGCTTCCCGTCTACGCGCGAGCGCTCGAGAGCCTGGGTGTTCACGTCGTTACGGTGAACGACTATCTGGCTCGCCGCGACGCCGAGTGGATGGGACCGATCTATAACGCCCTAGGTTTGACGGTCGGCGTAATTCAGCACGATTTGGAGCCCGCGCAGCGGCGAGAAGCCTATAACTGCGACGTGACGTACGTCACCAATAACGAAGTGGGCTTCGACTATCTGCGCGACAACATGGCGTGGCAGATGGAAGACATGGTGCAGCGCGAGCTTTATTTTGCGCTCGTCGACGAAGTCGATTCAATCCTGATCGACGAAGCTCGAACGCCGCTCATCATCAGCGGCCAGGGCACGGAACCGACGGAGCTCTACGAGAAGTTCGCGCAAATCGTGCCCCGTTTGAAGAAAGAAGTCGACTTCACCGTCGATGAGAAAGCGCACGCGGCTCCGATCACCGAAGAAGGCGTCGCCAAAGTCGAGAAGATGCTGGGAATCCAGAACCTCTACGAGCAGCGCAACATCGAGCTCACGCATCAGCTCAATGCCGCGCTCAAAGCGTGGAACCTGTTCCACCGCGATCAGCAGTACATCGTCAAGGAAGGCGAGGTCGTCATCGTCGACGAGTTCACCGGGCGTCTGATGTACGGGCGCCGGTACTCCGACGGAATCCATCAAGCGATCGAGGCAAAAGAAGGCATCAAGGTCCGCAGCGAGGACCAGACGCTCGCGACGATCACGTTTCAGAATTACTTCCGGCTCTACGAGCGTCTAGCAGGTATGACGGGTACGGCAAAGACCGAGGAGCGGGAGTTTCGGGATATCTACGGATTAGACGTCGTCGTCGTTCCGACGAACCAACCGATCCGCCGCTCGGATCTCTCGGATATCGTCTACAAGACCGAGAAGGCCAAATTCGAAGCGGTGGTCGGAGAGATCATCCAAGAGCATCAAAAGGGACGCCCCGTTCTGGTCGGCACGCGCTCCATCGAAAAGTCGGAGACGCTGGCGGCGATGCTGCGCCGCAAAGGCGTTGAATGCAACGTTCTCAACGCCAAGTACCACGAGCAGGAAGCGGAGATCGTTAAGGATGCCGGTCAAGCCGCTCAAGTGACCATCGCAACGAACATGGCGGGGCGCGGCACGGACATCAAACTGGGAGAGAGCGTCGCCGAAAACGGCGGTCTGGCGATCATCGGCACGGAGCGTCACGAGTCTCGCCGGATCGACAACCAGCTGCGCGGCCGTGCCGGCCGCCAAGGAGATCCGGGCTCCACGCGTTTCTACGTTTCACTGGAAGACGAGGTCATGCGCCTTTTCGGCGGCGAGCGCATGAACAACATCATGGAGCGCGTCGGCTTTACGGATGAAGCGCCCATCGAATCCGGCCTCGTCACCAAATCGCTCGAGCGGGCTCAGAGCAAGGTCGAGGCGCACAACTACGAGATCCGCAAACACGTTCTCGAGTACGACGACGTGATGAACAAGCAGCGCGAGGTCATCTACGGAGATCGCCGCGCGATTCTCGAGGGAACGTTCGACTCCCGCGCATTCATGCTGCAGACGCTGGAGGCGAAAGTCGACGGCGTCGTCGAGTCTAACGCGCCGGAAAACGCGCATCCCTCCGACTGGGATATCCCGGAGATGCTCAACGAGCTCGAGCTGACCTTTCCGGTAAAGAGCATCGTTCAGATATCGGACCTGGAAAACAAACATCGGGACGAGATCCGCCGGATACTGCAAGATGCGGCGCTCAAGGCGTACGAAGCCAAGGAACGCGAGGTCACCGCGGAGATCCTGCGCGTGGTCGAGCAGCGATATCTGCTGCTGCCGATCATCGATCGCATGTGGGTCGATCACCTCTACATCATGGATCACCTCAAGACCGGTATCGGCTTGCGCGGATACGGTCAGATCGATCCGCGCGTCGAGTACGAAAAAGAAGCGTTCGAGATATTCGAAGACCTCAAGAACAACATCGCGGACGAGGCGATTAAAGGCGTCTTCCGCGTAGTCATCGAGCATCAGGAACCGCCGCCGATGATGGGCGCCCCGATTCCGGAGCCGTTCAATCCGCAGCCGGTCGGAGCCGGCGGATTCGCGCCGATTCCGACCGGTCAGCTGATGCCGCAGCCGGCTGCGTCGCGGCCGCGGACGCTGCATACCAACCGCGAAGATGAAGAGCCCGCCAAGCCGATGCACCGGGACCAGCCCAAGGTCGGCCGTAACGAACTCTGCCCATGCGGCAGCGGCAAGAAATACAAGAAGTGTCACGGCAACGGGACGACGGCCTAGCGGGAGTTCCTTAGTCCGTTCGGGCACATCGGACGGCCTCCAGGGCCGTTCTTCGTTTAAGCAGCTCCGGCTATGCTAGAACGATGAGGTGGTACGCCGCCGCGCTCGCCGCCGTCGTGATCTTCGCCCTGTTCGTGCTCGGTGCGGACGTGCTGCGCTCACCACGGTACACGCCCGACGGAGCAGCATACGCGCGTTTCGCGGCGCGCGCGAGCGGGCTTTCCGAGCGCGACTCCGCCCTTGCCGTGCGCACGTACTACGAACGCACCCCGCTGATGCGCGATGCGCGTTATCGGCCCCTCATCTTGCTCGATCCATCCGTCGCGTTCGAGCGGTCGCACATCTTCGCGAACCGTCTGCTCTATCCGTCGCTCGTTGCCGCTTTGCTGCCGTTCGCGGGCTTTTCGGCGTTGTTCGCTATCTCCGCAATAGCGTACGTACTCTTCGGCGCGGCGCTGTTTTGGCTGCTCGCCCAATTCGGGCGTCTATGGTTGGCGGCGGTTTTGACGATTGCCGCACTCGTCGTTCCGGTCGTGCGCGAGGCCGCGGCGAGCGATCTCACGGACATGCTCGCAACGATGCTTTGGACGCTGGCTTTGGCGCTGTTGCTGCGGTCGATGCGAGATCGACGCGCGGTATGGCCGGCTGCGTTCGCAATAATCTCGACGCTGTTCGTTCTCACTAGGCCGGCGCCGTACATGATCGTCGTTCCGGCATTAGCCGCAGCGCTCTGCGCCGGGGCCTGGACATCGTTCGCAGCATCTCTTGCGAGCGCCGGAGTGTTCGTCGTTGCCGCTATTGCAACCCACGCGTTCGGGATGCGCGAACAACTGGACTGGGTGTACCGGCATGCCGTCGCCGGGCGCTCGCCGAGGTTGAGCGAGGCAACGTGGTATCGTACCGCGCTGGCAAGGTCGCTGCGGGCCGTTGCGGCTGATGCCGTTCGCGCAGTGATTCCGGTGCCGGCCCTGGTCGCGTGGTTCTTTGCATTACGCGCGCGCCGCGCGAGGGAGACCGCAATCGTTTTGGCTGCTGCAGCGGTGACCTGTCTTGCAGGCGTGCCGCTCAACCCCGTTCCCGATTCATTCGGGCGCGTTGTTTTCTTGCCGTTGGTGCCGGTTATAGCCGCGACGTTGGCTTGCGCAGCGGCTACGATTCCGGTTCGGAAGAAAATAGGTATTGAGGCGACGGATTCTGAAGCTGCGGAAATGGAACGTTTGCAAGATCGCCGTCCGGGTCTTGCGGGTTGAAGCCTTCCTCGAGTCCGTTTCCGAGTGGAATGCCGCCGCGACATCCGAGTCCGTTGGAACCGGTCAGCGCGCCGAGCAATTGTTGAACGATCGTCAGCAGCTGCTGCACGAGTCCGCCGCATGCCGACGAGAGGCAATCTCCGCTTTGCGGAACGACCCGCGTGATCTCGTCGTTGCCGGCTGAACGCATGCCGGATCCGGACGGCGTATCGGCCGGGCTCTGCGGTGAGGAGCCTATCCCGCCAACCGTCGGGCCGAACAAAGAAGGCGTTCGTTCCTGTACGTTGTTCATGCCCTGCACTCACGACGCGCGGCCGTCACGGAAAGGGGCAGTTGCGCACGTCCCGAATCTGAGCGCCGCTATGAGCGACACCCAACTTACCAGCCTGACCCGCATCTCCGAGCGTTTGCTCGCGCTCAAGGAGCGTCTTTGACTATGCGGGCAAAACGAGGCTGATCAGCGAGCTCGACAGCCGCTCGCGCGCCGACAACTTCTGGAACGATCCCGATTCGGCGCAACGCGTCATGAAGCAGCTCGCCGAGCTGCGCGCTGACGTCGACGCCATGGACGCGATCTCGCGCGGCGTGCACGAAGCTCGCGAAATGCTCTCGCTCTTTGCCGACGATCCCGCCGCATCCGACGAAGTGGAAGCGGCGATAACGCAGGCCCAGGAGCGCGTCGAGGCGCTCGAGATGGCGGCCAATTTCGACGGTGAATTCGATGCGCACAACGCCATCGTCAGCGTCTTTGCAGGTGCCGGGGGAGTGGATGCCGCGGATTGGACGCAGATGCTTGCGCGGATGTATCTGCGCTGGGCCGACAGTAAGGGATACATCTCTCACGTCGTCGACGAGTCTCCCGCAGAAGAGGCGGGTCTGAAGTCCGTAACCTTCTTCGTTCGCGGACGCAATGCGTACGGAATGCTCCAGAGCGAGCGCGGCGTCCACCGGCTCGTGCGAATCTCTCCGTTCGATGCGGCTCACCGGCGGCATACGTCCTTTGCGGCCGTGGACGTGATTCCGGAGATCGAGGCCGGCGAGAACGTCCAAGTCGAAATCAAGCCGGAAGATCTGCGGTTCGAGACGTTCAAATCGGGCGGCGCCGGGGGCCAGTACGTCAACAAGACCGAGTCGGCGGTAAGAATCATTCACGAGCCGTCGGGCATCATCGTCGCCTCGCAGCAAGAACGCTCGCAGGCGCAAAATCGGGACGTTGCCATGAGCATCCTGCGGGCAAAACTCGTTCAGCGTGAACTGGAGATGCGTGACAAGCGATTGGCCGAACTGCGCGGAGAACGCAGCGCCAACGAGTGGGGTTCGCAGATCCGCTCGTATGTGCTCAACCCCTACCAGCTCGTCAAGGATCACCGCACGAACGTTGAAAGCGGCAATACCCCGGGCGTCCTCGACGGCGACATAGACGCCTTCATTTGGCCGTATCTTCTTCAGCGCCGCGCCTAAGCAGGCGCGAGGCGGGCGGGCTCGCCGATCCGGTGCTCTGGATAGGCGCCGCGCTTTATGCCGTGCTTTACTTTGCCTTGGGCGCAGCGCGCTACTCGGCCCATCGCAATTTCGTCGATCTCGGAATCTTCGCGCAAACGACGGCAAGCGCGTTCGGGTGTTTCTGCAACACTGTGGAGGGCAGTCATTGGGCGTTTCACTTTTCGCCGATCTTGTACGCCGCAGGCGCGCTGATGAACGTTTTCCCGAGCGCGCTGACGCTGATCGCGATTCAATCTGCCGCGGGCGCGCTTGCGATTCCGCCGGTGTACGCCCTGGTGCGGCGTTATGCGGATCGGCGAACTGCGCTGCTCGGGGCGCTCGTCGTGGGGCTGTACCCACCGCTCGGCGGAGCAATCTTTAACGACTTTCACGAAAACGGATTAGCCCCCGCTGCCGTCGCATGGATGCTTTGGGCTTATGACTCCGGACGAATTGCCGCGTTTGCGCTCTTTGCTGCGGCAACGCTGGCGATCAAAGAGGATCAAGCAATATTCGTTTTGGCGGCGGCAATCTTCGCGTATGCGCGGTATCGCCGAACCTGGCCGCGCGCACTCTTGGCGATGCTGGCGGCCGTTGCCGCCGGCTGCGTTCTCTACGAATTCTTTTATCGGATTCAGCCTGTAGCGGCGCATACGGCGCATTGGGCGCCGTCGCGCTTCTATGCATGGACCGGCGCGGACCTGCGAGTGTTGTTTCCGGCGGGCATCCTGCAGCGGTTGGGGTTCATTCTGCTGGTCTTCGTTCCGCTGCTGTTTTTGCCGTTCAGGACGCCTGCCGCGTGGATAATGATGCTGCCGCTGTGCGAGGTGTTGTTTTCGCGAGACTCGACGACTTTCACAACCGGCTCGCACTACGCCGGCGCATGGGCCGGGTACGTCTTGTATGCGTTCGCCGCTGCGTTGCGCCCGATCTTCGCGCGCGATCCGCGGCGCGTTTATCGATTGCTGCAGTGGTGCTGTGCGATCTGCGTGCTCGAATTTGCCGCCGCGGATCCGCTGCATCCGGGAGTTTTGCTTCGCGCGCCCGCAGGCGCCGGCGTCAGCCTTGACCACTTCCTGCAAACGCTTCCGCCGCATGTCTCGGTCGCGACGCAGGAGGAAGCCTACACGCACCTTGCAGCTTCGAATCCGAATGCGGGCGTGTTGCCCGAAACGTCCGCGGGCAGAATCACGGCATGTTTCATATTGATCGATGCCGCCTATCCGCAATCGCCCCGCTTAGTGGAATCCGCGCCGCTCGTGCATGCGCTGTTGAAACGAGAAGAGTATCGCGTCAGCCGGCGCGACGGCGCAATTACCCTCTATAAGAAGCGTGCCGCGTGTCGCTGAGAAGTTCCGCCAGAGCATCTGCGGCAAAGCGCGGCCACCCGTCCTCGATCTTGACGACCTCGTAGGGAGCAGCCCAGGGCGTCCAGCGTGCCGTCTGCAGCGTGAAGTGCGCGCGCTGAAAGCATGCTACGACCGGCGTGCCGACCATGCCGGCGATGTGGACGGCGCCTGAGTCGGGCGCGACCACTGCGCGTGCGGCCGCGATGGCTTCTTTCCAAGGGGGAACGGATTCGAAGAATTCTATTTCCGCGTCAAGCCTATGCGCGAACTGCTGCACGTATCCGGCCTCAGCGCGCGCTGCAATCCAACGCACTTCTCCGTACGAACGCGCGTATTCCGCCAACGCCAGCACGTCCGCTAACCGTGCACCGATGCGCTCCCATTTATCCGTGAGTTGAAAGGCGATCCGCGGATCCGGCTTCGGCTGGGCGTCCAACACGAACGGGCGCAAATATCCCGGGCTGCGCGATGGTTGCGCCGCCTGCGGCAGAATGTCGCGGGCCAGCGAGAATACGACCTCACATTCATGCGGCGCGCGCGGATCCAGGCCGGCCGTTCGAAACACCGTCTGCGTCGTCTTGCGGCGGATCCAAAGCGTCTTGAGCGGTTTTCCCCAGCCGTTTTCAAACCCGATTCGTCGCGGAATTCGTGCCATTGCGGCGATCCGGTAGCCGGCCGGTTTTTCCGTGGTAATCAGCGCAACGTCGTACCGCCGGGCTTGAATCTCCGAGGCGAACGTGCGCAGACCGCTCGTCTCAAGGATGTGCCTGCAATCCAGTGCAGCCGTCGAGAACACCTCGGCGTTCGCCTGACGCAGAACGGCACCGAGCCGCATGCCTTCCGCTCGAAGCGCGCCGATCAGCGGCACCAGAGTCATTGCGTCGCCGATCGCGTCCAGACGGACGATGAGGACCGAAGGCGAATTGCGCGGCATGCCTGCTCATTCAGCGCCTCAAGGACTTAGCCCGGCCGGAGAATGATCCCGAAGGAAAACCTCGTTACGCTGGACGCGCCGGATGGTTTTCGGGTGCTCGCGTCCTATGGCCGCGTTACGGGATCGGCGTTGCGACCGCACAGTATGCTTCGCGCCACCTTCCGATCGATCGGCGCATTTATCGGGCTCGCTCCAATAGAGTACTTGACGGACGCCGAGCGAGCGCGCGAAGAGGTGCTCGAGACGCTTCGCGGCAAGGCGGAAGCCCTTGGCGCAGATGCAGTGATCAAGATCCGCTTCGAGGCAGTGGAGACCATCGACGGCTCGACGCAAGTGCTCGCGTACGGTGAGGCAGTACGGCTCGCGCCGAAGAATTACGCGGCGTGACGTTGACCGAACGCGCGCGGCGCGAACGGCTGTTGGAGCGCGCGTACGCGGTGGCCGCAGCCTGCCGTAAATGCCAAATCGGCTACGATCGCCGGTCCAACGTCTACGGCGAAGGCGATCCGTGCGCGCGGCTCATGGTGGTCGGCGAGGGCCCCGGGGAAACCGAAGATTTGCTCGGCCGCCCCTTCGTCGGACGGGCCGGCGAACTGCTGGATAAAATGCTGGCAGCAATAGGGTTGCCGCGCGAAGACGTCTATATCTGCAATACCGTCAAGTGCCGGCCTACGCTGCACGAAGGCGGAAAACTGCGTAACCGCGCACCGACACCTCACGAAATGGCGAATTGCCGTCCATACTTGGACGAGCAGATCGACGTCATCGCTCCTGCCGTGATACTCGCGCTCGGTGCACCTGCGGCCAAATCGTTTTTGGGCGGCGACTTTTCGATAACCAAGGGGCGAGGGCGTTGGTACGAGGGCCCGTCGGGCATCCCGCTGATGGTCACTTTTCATCCGGCGTACGTGTTGCGGCAGGGCGGCCTCGCGCTCACGGAGACCAAGCGGCAGGTGTGGTCGGACCTCAAAGAAGTGCGGACGAGACTGGATGAGCTGGATCGGGCGGCCGCCGGTTCGGAGGACGCGCCGCAGCAGGCTTCCCTGTTCGAAACTTAGTCCGGCCCAAAACCATTGGCCCGGCCGCGGGTTCTGTGATATCGTGCACTCTGCCGTAATGAGTTCCAAAGACCCGCAATCCATCTGGTTTGGCGACAAGGTTCGGCGCGCCGGGTTTGCCGACGCGCAGGCCTTCGCTTCGCATTTTGGATTGAAGCCGTATCGCTTCAACCAGATTTACCGTGCGGCTGCGAAGGAGTTTGCGCCGGACGTGGACGCGGTCACGACGCTGCCCAAAGAGTTGCGAACTCAACTGGCGGCGAGCGGATTTTCTTTCGACGCCGTCGAGCCCGTGGTCGTGCAGCGATCGAGCGACGGTCAGACCACAAAGGGCCTCTTCCGTCTTGCCGACGGCTCCGAAGTGGAGGCGGTGCTCATGGAGCACTACGGCGATCGTAACACCGTATGCATCAGCTCCCAAGCAGGATGTGCTTTTGCGTGTGCCTTCTGCTCTACCGGCCAGGCAGGATTCACGCGGCAGCTCGAAGCGACCGAGATCTTCGATCAGGCTCGATACTTTGCGCGCGAACTCGCCGCGAAGGGCAAGCGAATTACGAACGTCGTGTTCATGGGAATGGGCGAGCCGTTTCACAACTACGACGCCGTCATGGATGCCGTCGCGCTCTTGAATGACGGTCAAGCGTTCGGGCTCGGCCACAGGCACATCACGATTTCCACCGTGGGTTTGGTGGATAAAATCGATCGCTTCGCTGAAGAGCACACGCAAGTCAACCTCGCGATCTCGCTGCATGCTCCAAGCGACGAAGTGCGCAACCGAATCATGCCGGTCAACAAACGGTTCGACATGGAGGCGTTGCTCGCCGCGTGCGACCGGTACATCGCAAAGACGAACCGCAAAGTCTTCTTCGAGTACGTCATGCTGCGCGGCATCAACGATTCAGAGGCGGATGCCCGGGAACTGGCCCGGCGGATGAAGGGTCATCTTTACCACGTAAATTTGATCCCGTACAACACGACGCCCGACGCGCCGTTCGCCGGCACCGATCAGCAAGCAATTTGGGCCTTCGCCGCAATACTCGAAGCCGCGGGTATTCCTACGACGGTCCGTCAGAACATGGGACGCGACATTGCCGCGGCTTGCGGACAATTGCGTTCACAAACGCAGCCGAAAGCTCACGCCGCGGTAAATTGACCGTGACGGCTAGAGCGGGTAGTACTCGCCGCGAAGTTGGTAATGGCACGTCAGTCCGGAACGAGAGCTTTGGTCTGAGAGTACTCCGCTAAACCAAAAAGAGCCGTCCGGCTGACGACTGAGGGCGACGCGCCAGGGCTCTGAACCTGGACGAGCCCAACAGACCATGTAGTCGATCTTGACGATGTCGAACGCGTTCGGGGGAATCGCAAAAACAAAGGTTTCCGGAAACTCTGCGCCCGGCATCAGACCCGCAATCCTCGGGCTTCCGAACGCTTTCCACCTATCAGCGAACGCATATTGTAATGACGGATTCCCTGGCGCGAATGCTCGGCTTATTTCTACGATTCCGTTTGCCGGCTTCTCGACGTGCTCGCCCTCCAAAGCTGTATACTTCACTCCGTACACATTTACGATCAGTCCTGCGAGCTCCAGCGGCGCCTGACCGATATTTTTCATGCTCACGCCGACCTTTATGAATTCCTTGCCGGTTTTAAGCGGCGTGTGCTCGACCGAAACCGTCGCTTGAAGTTCCACAGGTTCGTTTGCGGGTTTTATGCGCTCCTGATAAATAAAAACGTAAAATCCCCAGCTTGCTGCAATACAAAGTGCAGCGATCTCTATGAGATGGCGCCAATGTTCGACTCGCGATGGGTGCGAGTGTACGTGCAGTTCCCGGCCCATGCGTTCGCCTTTCGCTGGATAGTTTTACAGCTCCCTGTACGCGCGCTAACACGAGCCGCTTCACGAATTATAAACGCCAATTCACACGGCGCATGACGGCGCGCCGGAGGCAGAACCGCAGCGTTGCAGTGCCATCGTGCACAGGTGCCTTCGCAGACCCAGCCGAAAGGTCACTTCGGCTCGGACCGCAAGCGCTTTGCGCTGCATGAGCGAAAGATTCCGGCATAACCGTATGGCGGCCGTTCGTTTGCAAAAGTATGAACCTTCCGATTTGCCGGGATTCGTAGAACTCTTCGCCGATCCCGAAGTGATGCTTTACGTTGATCAAGGATTGCCGCTCGAGCGCGCTGCAGCTGAAGCGCTCTTCGCCAAAATCTTTGACGTTTACGAGCGCGACCCGGAGTTCTTCATATGGGCGGTATACGAGGGCGACGAGTACGCCGGCCATGCCGAGTTAAAACGGCGTCCGGGAAGGCCCGAGTACGAACTGATCTACCTGCTCGAACGCAGGCGGTGGGGCAGATCTCTGGGGAGCAGCGTCGTGGATTTGCTGCTGGCCCAGGCCCGAAAACGGTCGCTCGCATTCGTCATCGCCACAGTCGATGATAAAAACGCCGCTTCCCTCGCGATTTTACGGCGGAACGGTTTCGAGCGGGAACGAGAACTCTCTATCGAGCTGGGCTGTGGGGCGTACCGGCTGAATCTGTGAGGGACGATCGTGGCAACTTGGAATGACGTGCGCCGCTTGGCGCTCGCTCTGCCGCAAACAACGCAAGAAGCCTCGTATGGCTCGCGAGTTTGGAAATTTAAGAAAAAAGGATTCGTTTGGGAACGGCCGCTTCGCCGATCGGACCTGGAGGCATTGAGTGACAAAGCTCCCAGCGGCCCCATCTTGGGCGTGCGCACACCCGATCTCGAAATGAAAGACTTGCTGCTTCGCAGCGATCGGAACGTATTTTTCACGACTCCACACTTCGACGGTTATCCGGCCGTTCTCGTGCGGCTGGAGAAGATCGGAGTCAAAAAGCTCGAGCAGATCATCGTCGAAGCGTGGCTTGCCAGGGCTCCCAACCGCACGGCCAAAGAGTTCCTAGAAAAGCGCAAATGAACGCGGCCGCGCAGGACGAGCGCGGAGGAGACCCAAAACCCAGGCGCCTATGGAAACCGGGCCTCAGCCGCAAGTCAGCATGGACGAGATCACGGCGCTGGCCAAACGGCGCGGGTTCATCTTTCAATCGAGCGAGATCTACGGCGGAATCGGCGGCTTCTACGACTATGGACCGCTGGGCGCCGTTTTGAAGCGCAACGTGAAAGACGCATGGTGGCGCGACATGGTCGAGCTGCGCGATGACGTCGTCCCCTTCGACTCCTCGATCATCATGCACCCGCTCGTTTGGAAAGCGTCCGGTCATGTCGACGTCTTCTTCGATCGGATGGTCGACTGTAAGGTCTGTAAACACCGTTTTCGCTTCGACCACCTCAAGTCGGCGGAGCAGTGTCCGGACTGCGGCAGCAAAAATTCGTTCACCGAGCCGCGTAACTTCAATTTGATGATGCAGACGCACGTTGGACCGATGGAGGACACCGCTTCCGCTGCATATCTGCGGCCCGAGACGGCTCAGGGCATTTTCGTCAACTTCAAGAACATCTATCAAACCGCGCGCAAAAAGCCTCCGTTCGGCATCGCGCAGATCGGCAAATCCTTTCGCAACGAGATTACGCCGGGGAATTTCACTTTCCGCGTCCGAGAGTTCGAACAAGCGGAGCTCGAGTATTTCGTTCCCGATGACGGCGCAGATCTGGAAGCATTCAAAGAATGGGTCGAACGCCGCAAAGGCTGGTATGCTTCGTACGGCATAACGCCCGAGCGCCTGCGCTTCTACGAGCTGACGGCCGAAGAACGTCCGCACTATGCAAAGGCCGGAATCGACGTTGAGTATCTTTTCCCATGGGGCTGGGGCGAATTAGAATCGATCGCGCATCGCGGAACGTACGATCTCGATGCGCACATGCGGCTCTCCGGGAAGGATCTGCAGTTCTTCGACGAGGCCTCCAAGAGCAAATACACGCCGCTGCTGATCGAGAGCTCCGCCGGCATGGACCGAACCGCGCTGACGTTTTTGGTCGACGCGTACGACAAAGAACGCGTCGTCGATCAAAACGGTAAGGATACCGAGCGCGTCGTGCTCCGGTTTCATCCCAAGATCGCGCCGGTTCAGGCTGCGGTTTTCTCGCTGGCCAGAAACAAACCCGAGTTGGTCGAACGTGCGCGCGGCGTGGAGCGATCGCTGCGCGCCCATTACCGCACGCAATACGACGAAGGCAACATCGGACAGCTGTACCGGCGGCAAGACGAGATCGGCACGCCGTTCTGTTTGACGGTCGATTACGATACGCTCGAGGACAATGCAGTGACTGTTCGCGAGCGTGATTCGATGCGTCAGGATCGCATCCGCATCGACAGCCTCGAACGCCACTTGCACGAACGCGGCTGTTGAGCAGAGCCTGCAGATTTCTTTAACAGTCTAAAGTAATTCCGCCTGCATATAGGTATTTCGGCCCGTTAGCGGGGGTGCGCTTGCGGAAAGCAGCGTAGTGGGTACAATTGAGCATTCTCTTGTCCGTACTTACGCTTTGCTATTAGGGGGATCGAATGTCCGAGACGCTCGCGCCGAACGTAGCGGCCGCCGCGGTACAGAAGCCGATTTGGTTTTTTGAAGAAGGCGCCGCCGACATGAAAAACCTCCTCGGCGGAAAGGGCGCGGGCCTGGCCGAGATGACGCGCGCGGGTCTGCCGGTCCCTCCCGGTTTCACGATCACGACCGAAGCCTGCCTTCAGTACTACGCACTCGGTCGCCGCAACCCGCCCGGCCTGGACCACGCGGTCGAGGTCGCAATGCGCGAGCTCGAACGGCGGACCGGGAAGCATTTCGGCGATCCGAGCTGCCCCCTCTTGGTCTCCGTGCGCAGCGGCGCTCGCGTTTCGATGCCCGGAATGATGGACACGATTCTGAACCTCGGACTCAACGACGCGACGGTTCTCGGTTTGGTCCACTTGACCGGCAACGAACGTTTTGCATGGGATGCTTACCGTCGCTTCATCATGATGTTTGCCGGGGTCGTCCTCGGCGTTGCAAAAGAGTGCTTCGAAGATCGTATCGAGGAAACGAAAGAGCGGATCGGCGTCACCGGGGACCCGGAGATCGATGCCGCCGCTTGGCGCGCGCTTGTCGACGAGTTCAAAGCCATCGTTCGGGAGAAGGCGGGGCGCGAGTTCCCGCAGGACGTGCACGAGCAATTGCAGCTCGCCATCAATGCGGTGTTCGACTCCTGGAACTCCAAAAGGGCCGTGGACTATCGGCGCTTCAATAAAATTCCCGACGACTGGGGAACGGCCGTCAGCGTCGTGTCGATGGTGTTCGGAAACATGGGCGACGACTCGGGCACGGGCGTGGCTTTTACGCGAAATCCCAACACCGGAGAGAAGGTACTCTTTGGTGAGTATCTTTGCAACGCGCAGGGCGAAGACGTCGTCGCCGGCATCCGCACGCCTGAGAAGATTGCGGACTTGGAGCGGACGCAGCCGGGAGTGTATCACCAGTTCGTCGACATCGCCCAGAAGCTCGAACGCCACTATCGCGAGATGCAGGATCTCGAATTCACCGTCGAGCGAGGCAAGCTCTACATGCTGCAGACGCGCACCGGCAAACGCAGTGCCGAGGCGGCCGTCAAGATTGCCATGGATTTGGTATCCGAGGGCATTATCGACAGACGTCAAGCGCTCGGACGCGTGAACGCAGACTGCGCTTGACCAACTCTTCCACGCGCGCATCGATCCGGCGCAGAAGTACGAAGCCGCCTGCAAAGGTCTAAATGCTTCGCCCGGAGCGGCGAGCGGTCAGGCCGTCTTCGATGCCGACACCGCCGAGGAATGGAGCAAGCGCGGCGAGGCGGTCGTGCTCGTGCGCCTGGAGACGACGCCCGACGACGTGCACGGGATGATCGCCGCACGCGGAGTGCTCACGGCAAAGGGAGGGGCAACTTCCCACGCGGCCGTCGTCGCGCGAGGCATGGGCAAGCCGTGCGTCGTCGGCTGCGAAGCGCTTCACATCGACCGGCGCACCGGCATAGCGCGTATCGGCGATCGACAGTTCACTCAGGGCGACTGGATCACGGTCGACGGAACCACGGGCAACGTGGTCATCGGACAATTGAAGTTGATCGATCCGCCTTCGAAGCTGCCGGAGTGGCTTGCGACGTTTCTGAGCTGGGCAGACGAAGCGCGCACGATGGAGGTGTGGGCGAACGCCGACACTCCGCAAGACGCGCAAAAGGCACGTGAACTCGGTGCCGCGGGCATCGGGCTTTGCCGCACCGAGCACATGTTCATGCAGCAAGATCGGCTGCCGATCGTTCAGCAGATGATTTTGGCAGGGACGCCGGAGGAACGGCAGCAAGCGCTCATCAAACTGTTGCCTTTCCAGCGCGAGGATTTTCTCGGAATTCTCGAAGCGATGCGCGGACTTCCGGTGACGATTCGGCTCCTGGACCCGCCCCTGCACGAGTTCTTGCCGTCGCTGGAAGCGCTGCTCGTAGAGACTACGGAACTGCGCGTGCGCGAGGGCGAAGAATCCCAAGCATATCTTCAGAAAATGCGTCTGCTGAAGCGCGTTCAGCAGCTGCACGAGCAAAATCCGATGCTGGGCTTGCGAGTTTGCCGTTTGGGAATCGTTTATCCCGAGATCTACGCTATGCAGGTACGCGCGATCTTCGAGGCGGCATGCGATCTGAAAAAGCGCGGCGTCGACGTGCGTCCCGAAGTGATGATTCCAGGTGTCGGGACGGAGGAAGAGATGCGTTTCACCGCGCAGGCGGCCCGCGCGATCGCCGACACGGTTATTGCAGAAACGGGCATACACGTCGACTACCACGTCGGAACGATGATCGAACTTCCCCGGGCCTGTATCGTGGCCGGCGAGCTCGCGCAATCGGGAGCCGAGTTCTTTTCGTTCGGCACGAACGATCTGACGCAGACGACATACGGCTACAGCCGCGACGATGCAGAAGGCTCGTTCATTCCACGCTATTTGGAAGAGCGGATTCTGAAAGAGGATCCGTTTCAAGTGCTCGATCGCCGCGGAGTCGGCACGCTGATGCAGGAGGCGGTGCGCCGCGGTCGCGACGTCAAACCGGAACTCAAGATCGGCATCTGCGGCGAACACGGCGGCGAGCCGTCCAGCGTGGCCTTTTGTCACAGCCTGAACCTCAATTACGTGTCGTGCTCGCCGTACCGCGTGCCGATTGCCAGGCTCGCGGCCGCGCAAGCTGCCATCGGCGCGCTTACCTAACGTTGGTTGCCTACAGCCCTTTAGAGTGGCTCGCGCCTTAAGGAGTGATTAGAACGGGTCTCGGAGTGAAGGCGGAAGGAACCGCCGGTGATGAATCTGCCGTTTATCCGGTTGGCTTAACGTCTTCATCTTCAAAGAAGGAGCTCCGCAATGACCTCTAACTGGAAAACCGCCCTTACTTCCGCAGTTCTATCGCTTACGGTGATCGGCACCGGAGCGGCCCTGACCTCGACCGCCCAAGCTCAGATGACTCAGCCGCTGCGCGGACAATGGCACAGCAATTACAACATCCATCGCGAGCGGGTTCGTCTCGAGGGCGTCATCGACGCCCTGCAGCGCGACCGTCACGACTACGACGGGCAGCGCATCCAGGCGATTTCGTTACTTCAGCAGGCTCGTCAGCATCTGCTCGCCGCCGAACAGTACCAGCAGAGTCACCCCAGCAACTACTAGACTGTAATCCGGTTAAACGCGAGAAGCGCGGTTTGCGAGAACCACGCTTCTCTTTTTTGGGCTCATCGTGTACGTGGCGTCCAGTTTTTTAGCATCGATGCACTACGTCTCCGACGGCGAGTTCAAACTCTCCGAGCGTCAGGGGCTCAGTCGCCATTATCCACATCCGGCTTGTCCCGAATACTCAATCCCAGTGAACGATGATACGCTTCATTCTCCGCAAGCGCCGATTCAATGTCATCGCGAACGCCTTCCTGGCTAACGAGTCTGTTTCAATCGTTCTCTGCTCTCGCGGAGCTCGCGTGCATAGCTTTCCAAAACTTCCCCGGGAACTTCGGGCGCATTGGGTGGACGGCTGACCCACGCCTCCATGGCATCGTGCGCCGCCTTCCCCCGGCCGCGCGCTGCGGCTAATGCATCTCGATAGCTGCTCATGACTTTCCGTATTGTCTCATAAGGATATGCCGCATCTCACAATATCTCACGCTTTCTGACTCCGATTTTCACGGCACGTCGGGCAAGTCGCATCATTTATCAATCAGTAACGGGAACCCCAAAACCAGTGCGCAAATAGCAACAGGTGGGTCGACGCGTTAGGATTACCGACTCGAGCAGGGCGCGTTGGAAGAGTATCCTGGGATGGGGTGTTGCGGTGCTCGTAGTAGCAACCGTGGTGCACGACTCCGAGCAGACCAAATCTGAAGAAGCCCGCGAAGCCTGGGCCGGCGTGAACAACGTGTATACGCATCCAAGCAATCCAGTCAATGCTTATGCGCGCCCGGTGACCATAGCGTCGATTTCGGGCCTGTGGCTGAGCCTCGCCCTTGCTAGTCGTCCCATCGGTTCCGATCGACAGGAGTATGGGATCGTTTGGCAAGCCATTTACGTTCGGCATCACGGAGGTGGACCGGCTACTTGCGTGTGGATTCACTATTCTTGGGGCTCCGGCTCGGAGAACAAAGACTGTTGTCGGCCCTCCGTTTAGCATCGGCGACAACGGACCGGACACCATGTGTGGTGTAACCGGCCCTTCGCCTTTATGGCGCACTTTTTCCGCTCTACGCCCGATGTTTTGCGGTTTTACCGTAACGAGCTTGATAGGCGCGCATGTTCTGCGAATCGCGGATGCTCAGAATCGCCGACCACGCACCCGATTGCACCGCCTGCTGCGAGTCGTTCTGCTCGGCCTGCTGCAGCGCCGGGATCGCCGCGGGATCGCCGAGTATGCCGAGCGCGCGAGTCGCCGAGATTCGAGTCGTATTCAGCGGATCGTGGAGCACGATCTCGACCAATTCCGGTTCGGCGAGCTGCGGGTTCTTTGCATGCGCGGCAAGACGCGCAAGCGCGATGACCGCGCTGGAGCGTTCCCCCTCGGGCGTTCCATAAGCCGTTCTGCTTTTTATGAGCGGAAACGCCCGCATATCGCCGTAGGCGGCCAGTCCGCCCAATGCCGCAGCGGCAACCTCCTCGCGGAACGTGTGACGGTTTAGCGCCGCAACGAGCATGTTGTAAGCGCCGGAAGCCTTGAGTGAGGCGAGCGACTGGAGGGCCGTTCCGGCGACTGTCGGATCGGTGTCCGACACCATGGTCTTCAGGATTGCAACGACTCGCGCGTTTTTGGTCTTCAAGCTGCCGGCTGCGCCTTCGGCGGCGATGCGCACCCGTTTATCCTCGTCGCGAAGGCCGCTGTAGACGGCGGCGGCGTCGTCGAATTGCGCCGATGTGTCCAGGGCGTACGAGCGGACGCCGTAGTACGGATCCGACCGCACGACGCTCGCAACCGCGGACATGGCGGTCGCGCGATCGCTGCCTTTGGCATCGGCAAACTTTGCCAGCTGGTCGATTGCCCACATGCGATCGCCGGCGTGTTTGGCATTCCCCGCTTGGTACGCAAGCTCGGCGAGGGATTTGTGGAACGTGAGTTCCCTGATGATGTTGTCGTTGGGATCGAAGAGCACCATCTGCGGCTTGGAAGTGACGCCGTCGATGACGATGGCCTGGTGGTTTTGTGCGATGATCGGCTGGATACTCTTCATTTGTCCGCCGAAGTACGCTTCGATTACGACCGGCATCCGGAACGGCTTCCCATCGTGGTTCTTTTGCGAGACCTCTAACGTGAGGGTTCCGGCCTTTGCGTCGTACTTCTGCTTGACGAGGTAATTGGGGTACGCCGCGCGGTAGAACCATTCGTTCTCGAACCAGTCGAGATTCGTTCCGAGCGATTTGTCTATTGCGTCAAAGAACTGATGCGTGTCGGCGGTCTTGTATTGATATGCACTCAGATAGTCGTGCAGCGCTTTGAAGAAGCGCTGGTCGCCGAACATGTAGCGCAGCATATGCAGCACTTCGCCGGGCCGGGGGTATCCGCTGGAGTCGAACAGATCGAGCGGGTCGTTATAGACGTAATCGACGATAGGACGAAAATAGTCTTGCGTCTCGCCAAAGTACGACTGCTGCGCGAAGTAGCGCTCCTGTTCGAATTCCGCTTCACCGAAGTGCTTTTCGCTCCAGAGCTCCTGAAAATACGTCGCGTACCCTTCGTTGATCCACGTGTTCGACCAATCCGACATAGTGACGTCGTCGCCCCACCACTGATGGGCGAGCTCGTGAGCGACCAGGCCGTCGCAGGGCGATTCCAGGTTTTGGACGGGCAGATGGATTGCACGATCCGTCTGAATCGTGGCGGAGGCGTTTTCCATTCCGCCGTAAGTGAAGCGCTCCGCCGTGGTCTGATCGTACTTTTCCCACGGGAACTTGATGCCGATAGTGTTCTGAAAGAACGCGACGATGTCTTTGGTGTTCCCGAAGCAAAGCGCGTTGAGGTTGGCGACCGGGGGCTGAACGTACGAGTCGACGGGCATGCCGTTCAGCGAGGTATGGTGCTCCGAGAGCGGACCTGCGGCAAAGGCTATCAGGTAGGTCGATTTGGGATGCGGTGAATTCCAATCCCAAGTCTCGCCGGTTGTACCGGACTTGTGCGATTTCAAATACCCGTTCGCAACGACGGTCCACCCGTGTGGAACCGTAACGACCAGTTCGCTTGGAGTTTTCTGGTTCGGCTGGTCCCACGTCGGGAACCAGCGGCGATTGTCGATCATTTCGCCTTGCGACCAGATCTCCGGCGTAACGTCCGGATATCCGCGGTCCGGGCGGATGAAGTAAATTCCGCGTTGCGGCTGCACGGAGTACACGAAATCCACGGCCAGGTTCTTCCCGGCCGATGCAGGCTGCGCCACGCCGACGTTGATGAACTGGTGCGCGGTATCGATCGTGTACGCGGCTGGTTTTCCATCGACCGTCACGGACGAATACTTGATTCCGAGCGTATTGAAAGGCAGCGTTCGCAGCCCGGCCCGTTTCGGTTCGACGATCGCCGTTTCGTGGCCGTACACGATCCCGCGATCGAAATCGAATCTTACTCGAATGATCGAGTTCGCAAAGCGGTACGGCGCATAGGCGGTGGGATGGAAGTACGCGTGCCCGCGTCCGAACGGCCGGGGAAGCGGCGTGGGCGGCGGAGGCGCTTTCGGGGCGGCGGATGCGGCGATGAGCGCGAGTGCAGTAAGCATGACGTCAAACTGCGCCGCAGGATGCGCTCTGCCCTGGCTTCACGAAAGCCGTTCGTCATGCCGCTGCCCGACTTTGCGCTCGAGTCCTATTTCGGCGTCTGGGAATTCAAAGCGCGCTACCATCTGGCGGCGTCGGATGCAGAAAGCATGGCACTGGCCGATCTGCTGGACCTTGCCGCCGGCGACGAGCGCGCGCGATGGAATTCGCTGCGCCTGGGCTATATCGAATCGGAGGGCATGCCCGAACTCCGGCGGGCGATTGCGCAGACGTACGAAACGATCGCCCCGCAAGACGTCGTGTGCTTCGCGGGAGCCGAAGAAGGGTTGTATTGTGCGATGCATGCAGTGCTGCGTCGCGACGACCATGCAATCGTCATGGTCCCAAACTACCAATCGACCGAGACGGTTCCGCGATCCTTGTGCGAGGTCAGCGCGGTCGCGCTGCGGCCCGAATCCGGTTGGCGTCTCGACGTTTCCGAGATTCGAGCGCAACTGCGGCCGAATACGCGGCTGATCGCGGTGAACTTTCCGAACAATCCCACGGGTGCGATCGCCGATAGCGGATCGTTTTTGGACCTTATCGATCTGTGCCGCGCGCGCGGCCTTTACTTATTGAGCGACGAAGTCTACCGGGGCGTGGAGCGCGATCCGGCCAAAAGACTCCCGCAGGCGGCGGATCGTTACGAACGCGCGCTCTCCCTCAACGTGATGTCGAAGGCGTACGGCTTGCCCGGCCTGCGCGTCGGCTGGATCGCTTCACGCGATCGGGATTTGCTGAGCCAAGCAATCAAAGTCAAACACTATCTCTCCATCTGCAACTCGGCTCCGGCGGAAGTCCTGGCCACGATTGCATTGAAAGCGGCCGATCGCGTATTGGACCGAAACCGCCGGATCTGTACCGAGAATCTTTCAAAACTCGACGCATTTTTCGAGCGGTGGGCGGATCGATTCCACTGGTACGACCCGGACGGCGGCTGCGTTGCGTATCCGGCCTATCTGTCAGGCGACGTGGAAGATTTTTGCACGCGGTTGGTCGAGGACGCCGGCGTGCTGCTGGTGCCGGCATCAAAATTTGCATCGCAGCTTTGTGCCGCGCCCGCGAACCGTTTTCGAATCGGTTACGGCCGCCTCGGCATCGACCAGGCGCTGGCGGCATTCGACGCATTCCTGTCGAGATCGTGAACGTCCGTGAGGCTGGTCAACGACTCCTGAACGAAGCCGAGGATCTCCGCAGAATATCGTCTATAATCGGAGTCTTCGCCTGGGCGTAGTCGTTGCGATCCGCCCAATCCAGCTCGACCAAGCGCCGCTTCTCTGCTTCGTACGTTTCGCGTTGACGGGCGTCGGCTCGCAACGCGTCTCGAAACTTGAGATGCCGCTCGAAGTCCGGACCGCCGGCCGGCCAGAGATGCACGTGAACGTCCGCAGCGGGCGTGCGGTACATGCGATGGTTCGGCTCGTCGACTCCCAGCTCGTAACCGGCGGCCGTCAACGCCTCGAATACCGCGCTGCTTTTGACGTCGCTCACCGCGATTGCGACGTCCACGATTGGTTTTGCCGCCAATCCGGGCACCGCAGTGGACCCGACGTGTTCGATTTGCACCGCCACCGCACCGAGCGCTGCCGCCAAGCGTTCGCGCTGCGCGTCAAATCGCATTACCCATGCCGGGTCGTACTCGAAAAGAACGACTTTCACGACGCTGAAGCAACCTCGCGGCAAATGCGCCGGGCCTCGTCGGCGTCCACCTTAGCGCGCTCGACGAACAATTTTCGCCAATACGCTTTACCGGCGATGCGTTCGATCAAATCCGATGCTTCACGGGCATCCACGATGGCACCCGACGCCGTACCGACCCAAACGGTGCGGCTGCCGGAATCGAGTTGCAAAGGAAGACGATGGATTAACTGCGATTGTTCGTCGCTCCAGACGGCATCCCCATAACGTTCCCGCAGGGCCGCCTCGCAACGCTCGTAGATGCTCAAGTCGTGCTCGGCGTTGAACTCGGCTGCGACGGCGTACAGCCGAATGCGTTCGCGTAATGCCCGAGCAGCTTCGGAAGGCGCTTCGCGCACGTCATTCAGCACGCGAAAATCATCCCAGCGCAGAAATTCTTCGACCGGGTCGAGCGCGTGCGGGTTCGGCCACAGTTCGGTTAGCACGCGCTGAAGTATTCGTTCGAACATCCTCGTGGTGTGATGGAAGTAGACCGATGCGAACATCATGTATCGGGCCAGCACGAAGGACTCGAGCGCGACCAGGCCCCGGCGATCGATGCCCAACACCAGGCGGTCGCCGAAGTCAAAGATCCGCAGCGAGCCGACGAGCTGGTCGACGTCGTACCGCCCGCTCGAAACGCCGGTAAAATATGCATCGCGCTGTAGATAGTCCATGCGGTCTGCGTCCAGATTCGGACCGCTGACAATCTCGCTGAGCACAGGATGCTTCGCGTGCGCGTCGGCCAATATGAGGTCGAGCAGATCGCCGGGATCGACTTCGAGCGCCTCGATGTGGCGCCGCATCTCCGGCAGATTCAGGATCTCGCGCGTGCGAGCTTCGTGCCGCACACCGAGCACGGCTTCGCATGCGTGACTGAACGGACCGTGGCCCACGTCGTGTAAGATGAGGGCGGCGCGAACCAGACGGCGCTGCGCAGCGACGTCGTCCTCGCCATGAAAAAATTCCCTGCCGTGCCGGACGAGCTCGTCGAAAACGCGCGAACCCATCGCAAGCGCGCCCAAAGAGTGGCTGAAGCGCGAATGCTCCGCCGACGGAAACGCCAGATACGCAAGTCCAAGTTGCCGAAGCCGCCGGAGACGCTGCAGTACCGTCGAATCCAACAGGGCTGCCTCTTGCGGCGTGAGCTCGATGAAGCGATGGATTGGATCGTAAATCCGTTTCATCCGCGGACTCTCTTCCGACCGCGGCGAAGAGGCTACCTGCCATAATGAGATTCGACCAGGCTGCCCTTCGTGAGATTCACGCTCGCACGGACATCGCGAGCTTCATCGGTTCGTACGTGCCGCTGCGCAAACGCGGCAAGGATCTCGTCGGCCTGTGTCCGTTTCACGCCGAGAAGACGCCCTCGTTCCACGTGCACCCGGATACCGGGTTCTTCAAATGCTTCGGGTGCGGCGCCGGCGGCGACGTCATCACGTTCGTCTGTAAACTGGAGAACCTGGCGTTCCCGGAAGCGGCGAGGATGCTGGCTCAGCGGGCGGGCATCGAGCTCGAGCCCGAGAATCCCCAGGCCGCCCGCGTTCGCAGCGAACGCGAAACGATCTACGAAGCCAACGAAATCGCGGCGGCGTTTTTCGAACGCATGTTGCGGGGGACGCAAGGAGCAGCCGCACGCGCGTACTGCGATCGGCGCGGAATCGGCCAGGCGAGCATCGAGAAGTTTCATCTGGGTTATGCACCTGACGAGTGGAGCGCACTGGCCGCCGAACTGCGCGAGCATGGAGTCGAACCGGAGGTCGCGGTCAAAGCGGGACTGCTCAAACGCGGCGAACGGGGATTCTACGATTTCTATCGCGATCGCCTCATGGTTCCGACGTACTCGACCACCGGTGAAGTGATAGCGTTCGGCGGCCGCGCACTCGGCGACCACGAGCCCAAATACTTGAACACTTCGACGACGCCGGTCTATACGAAGGGCGAGCATCTGTACGCGCTCAACATTGCGCGCAGGGCGGCCGCGCGAGACGAGCGGCTCATCGTCGTTGAAGGCTATCTCGATTGCATTGCGCTGCATCAAGCCGGATTTGAGAACGCCGTCGCCTCGCTCGGCACCGCCTTTACCGAAAAGCAGGCGCGAGAATTGCGAAAGTACGCAACGGGTGTATTCCTGTGCTTCGACGGGGACGCCGCCGGAAATAGCGCAGCCGACAA
The DNA here is from genome assembly GCA_963714015.1 of Vulcanimicrobiota bacterium. Taxonomy (GTDB): domain Bacteria; phylum Vulcanimicrobiota; class Vulcanimicrobiia; order Vulcanimicrobiales; family Vulcanimicrobiaceae; genus DASRDE01. The sequence continues at coordinate 1,448,134 of OY970223.1, forward strand.
GGCTATCGAAATCGCCACGCACGAAATCGAAAACGCCGGCTCGGCCGTGCGGATCGTATCGCTTCCCCCGGGAAGCGATCCGGACACCTATGTTCGCGAGAAGGGCGTTCAAGCGTTCAAGGAGTTGCTTGAATCCGCGAAGCCTGCAATTGAAGTGCGTTTGGAGCGTGAGGCCGCCCGCCTGGAACGCGGTTTCGAATCGCCGGCCGCTGTGGCTCCCGCGGCGGAGGCGCTGATCCGCAGAATGACGCCGCAGGTCGAATGGGATCGGTGGCGTGTATGGATTGCGTCACGACTGAAGGTCAACGTAAACGACCTACGGAATAGCCGCTTTCTCGCAAGCGCGGCAAACTTTGCACCGCGTTCGTCCGGCGTCGCACCTGCGACTCGGCATCTTCCTCAGAACGTCCGGCCCTCGTCTTTCGAACGCGAAGCGCTTGCCGTTATGTTGGAAGAGCCTGCTTTAGTGCTCGAATACCGCGAACGCATCCCGGTCGATCGCTTTCTCGAGGGGCCATACCGCCGGATGTATGCCGTGCTCGTCGAGAATGCGGCAAAGATTCTGCGCCCGGCGGATGTTTTTGCGCTGTTTGCGGACGATAACGAGAGCGTGGGGCTGCTCACCTCGCTCGGCCGGCCCGACCGCAGTTCAACGGTCCGTTACGAGGGCTCCGAGCAGCGCAGGGCTCACCTCGAGCGAGTGGTCGAAAGACTGCAACTCGACGAGCAAAGGCGGCGTTATCAGGAATTGTCCCTGCGCATCGACGAGATCCTCTCGTCAGGTCAGCGCGTCAGCGGCGAGCTTCGCGACGAGTTTGACGCGCTGGTTGCCAAACTCAAACGGTAATAGGGGACGATAAGGGTCCCACGAAAAGTTCCCCGCGCAGAAAGGGGGTGAGAGAAAAAGAATGGCCAGAAAGAAAACGGCGGCAAGCGCGAACGGCGCAACCACGACCGCGGAGGCGGCTCCGGCTACGGTCGAGGAGCTGAAGAAAAAGCTTTTAGAACGCGGCAAGAAAAACGGCTCGGTCACGCTCGACGACATCAATACGGAAGTCGGGCGACTAGCCGAGACGCGAGAAGAATTAAACGAGGCCGAAATCTTCGAGGACCTCATGACCGAGCTCAATGCAGCGGGTGTCGAGGTCGTCGAGGATGCCGAAGAAGACAAAGCCGAGGCTGAAGGAGAGCCCGAGCAGTCGATTCCGGCGGGTTTGGCGCTTGACGATCCGGTCCGCATGTATCTCAAAGAGATCGGCCGCGTTCCCCTGCTGTCCATGGAAGACGAGAAAAATCTCGCGATGCGCATCGAAGCCGGCGAGAAAGAACTTACTAAGAACGGCTCTGCCAATCAGGTCATCGTCGTTGAGGGCGAGGAAGCCAAACGTCAGCTGACGGAGGCGAACCTGCGCTTGGTGGTCTCGATTGCGAAAAAGTACGTCGGCCGCGGCATGCTCTTTTTGGACTTGATTCAAGAAGGCAATCTCGGACTGATTCGCGCCGTCGAAAAATTCGACTATCGCAAGGGCTACAAATTCTCGACGTACGCCACCTGGTGGATCCGCCAAGCGATCACGCGCGCTTTGGCCGATCAAGCGCGTACGATCCGAATCCCCGTGCATATGGTCGAGACGATTAACCGTCTGATCAAGATTTCAAGGCAGTTGCTGCAAGAGCTCGGCCGCGATCCGTCGGTGGAAGAGATTGCTGCCGAAATGGGCCTCACTCCCGAGAAGGTTCGCGAGGTCATCAAGATCAGCCAGGAGCCGATCTCGCTAGAGACGCCTATCGGCGAAGAAGAAGATTCGCATTTGGGCGACTTCATCGAGGATCAGGAAGCGGTGGCTCCCGCGGAAGCGGCATCCGTCATGCTCCTCAAAGAAAAGATGCAGGACGTGCTGCAAAACCTCACCGAGCGCGAGCGCAAAGTGCTGGTGCTGCGTTTCGGCTTGGAAGACGGCCACCAGCGCACCCTCGAAGAAGTCGGCCAGGAGTTCGGCGTCACGCGCGAACGGATCCGCCAAATCGAGGCTAAAGCGCTGCGAAAGCTGCGGCATCCCTCGCGCGGCAAAGCGCTCAAAGACTACTGGTCTAACGAGTAAGGTCACGCCGGGCCGAGCGAAGGCCCTCAAAACGCCGGCGGCCAAGCAGGCACCATGACGAGTTTCTTATCGGCGTCCGTTTTTGCCGTGCTGATCCTGCAGTTTTCTCAAATAGTGGCAGCGCCCACGTCGGGCGGGCCCGCGAACACGATTCCGGATGGAATCACCGTGCGCGGAAACGGGAGTGCAACCATGGCAGCGGACGAGGCCACCGTCACCCTTCGCTTGTTTGCCAAGAATAACGCACTGATTATCGATCAAGAAGCGCTGCAGCCGTTTGTCGATGCGCTCGTGGCGGCCGGAGTCACGCGCTCGGACATCACGATGCCCATGTACTTGACGGGCGCAGCCAAGACGAATAACGCCGTCATTACCGCGGTTATACACAATCCGACGGTGACCACAATCCGGAACGGCATGACGACGCTCACAACGCGATTCAATCCGGATTCGCAAATTCTGGTGAACGGCGTAGAGGTACGGTTGAGCGCGGAGGACTGCACCACCGCCCGAAAGCAAGCTCAAAGCTGCGGCGATTCGCCAGGCTCGCGGCGCCGCGCAATCGGTCGCAAGCGCGCTCGGCGTTCACGTAGGCTCCGTTCTTGCCGCCGATTTCCAAGCACCGTTTGAAAACGGTCCGGGCTGCAATTTCGCCTACAACCTCGGCCCTTACCAGAACGAACTGTTCAGCACGCCGGAACAGTATCTACAGGTCCGCGTTTCCAGCTACGTGACGATCCGCTACGCGATTAAGTAAGCGAGGACGAGCAGCGCGCCGGCCGAAGATTACGGTGTCGTTGCGGGCCGAACGGTTGGAGTCGGCTTTGCAGACGGTTTAGGCGTGGGTGGAACGTAGCCCGGAGGAGTTGCCAGCGGCGCCGGCATGAACGCCGGATGCGGCGTGTCGGCTGTCGTAACGAGCGGCGGAGGCGTGCTGATTGCGACTGCTCCCCGCTGGATTGAAATCGTCGCACCGGTGCGCGCACGGATGACTGTTCCGGGCTTCAATACGACGTCTGAACCTTTGCGCAGCACGTGGTAAAGCAAATGGTACGGAATGAAGATATCGCCGACCGTGTCGGTGACGTTTTGCGTCGATTGCATTCCGGCGCTCATGTGCGGATCCAGATGCGAGGTTGGCGTGATAAGCGGTAACGTTCTGCCGTCAGGAAGCCTCATTGGTTTGAAAAAGATGTCGACGAAACCGTCGACATTACCGGCTTGGGCGGCGGACGTGTGTGAGACTTCTATTTCGACCGGCGTACCGGCGGCAGCTACGGTAACGCCGTGAATGACGATGGGATCGCGCAGATGGGCTCGCGCGGTCTCTCCCGCCTTTTCCTTCGAACTGATTGTGTCGTCCAGGACGAAGAAGAGGCTGGAGTCGAGCGGGACCCGCTCGACGTTCTGAACTACCGGGCGGGCCGGCGTTCGGCCCGCACTGATAGCAAAAAGGGCGCAGCCGGCGGCCAGAGCCAGCGCGGCTGCACGAGACAGGTTAGCTGGCTTTCTTTTGGGTTTCGTCGACTTGGGCTGCGGCTGCGGCTGCGGCACGCTTGCCTTCCTCGATGAGCTGCTTAACCTTTTGGCCACCTTTTTGTCCGATCTGCTCGTAGAAGTTGGGGCCGTAGCGGTCGCGGGTTGCCTCGCCGCCTTTCTTGCCGCCTTTCTTACCGATTTGTTCGTAGAAGGCGTGACCGTGGGCGTTCTTCGTGGCTTGACCGCCTTTGCGCCCGATCTGTTCGTAGAATTCAGGGCCGTATTTTTTCTTGACGGTCTCCCCGCCTTTTTGACCGGCCTCCCGGACGGTCATGCCGCCGCCTTTTTTGGGCGAGGGCCCATTGGGTGTGTTCATTATGTGTTCCTGTAACCTCGGTTCTTGCGCCGCCCCAGAAGGACGGCAATCTTATGCTCCATATACTAGAACGCAAGTTCGGTACGGAAAGTTGGTACAGATTTGTTTAAGAGCATCGTCGGCATCCTTACAATCGCCGCTTTGACGGCCGGCCAATGCGTGCAAATCGAGCAACTCGAACGAGCGCGCTCTCTAGGTAACGGTCGCCTGGCGTCATTGTTGAGCTCGAATGACCGCCAGGTTGCCCTCCGGGCCGCGTTGGCGCTCGGCCGCACGAAGCAGCCGGGGGCTCTGCAGCCGCTCCTCAAGCGAGCGAACGACCGGGATCCGGCAATCCGGGCGATGGTCGTCTACGCCGTTGGGCTGGTCGGCGGCCCATCGGCCGTCCAGCCGGTCCTTCGCGCTTTGGCGGATCCGAGCGACATGGTGAAGACGGCGGCGCTCGACGGAGCGTACCGGCTCGAGTTTTCGCACCAAGTCGGCTCGCCGGATCAGCACAAGCTCTTCGGCCGTCTGGTTTCGTCGCTGAGCGCGCCGTCGCCGATTGTCCGCGCGCGCACCGCAACCGCACTCTCCGCATTTTCCGGTACGCCGCTTGCAGCGGCAGGCGCTTCAGCGCTGAGCGGCGCTTTTGGCCGCGAGCGCGATCCATTCGTGCGCCGGCACGAAATGTGGGCGCTCTATCGCGGATTCGCCGGTAAAGCATCCCGAAAAACCTTGATCGCGGGTTTGAACGATCGCGATGAGGTCGTGCGCATCGAAGCGGTGCGGGCTTTCGGCCGGCGCGGCAAAAAGAGCGACGTGTCCGTAATCCGGCCGCTGACGCGCGATGGCAGTTGGCGCGTGCAAGAACAAGCGCTCGAATCGATCAAGATGTTGAACGGCCGGCCGCCGACGGATCATCTCACCGCGATTCCGGCAGGCGTACACACGCCGGCGCCCCAGTCCGACCCAATGGCGAACTTACGCGAATTGCCGCGCCCCCATGTCTCCGGCAGGCCGCGGGGGCCTACGGCGCAAGGCATTATGACGGCGTACAAACTCGATCCATCCGATGCGGCGACCTTTACCGGCCCGGCAAAAGGAGCGCATCCGCGCGTCCGAATCGTTACGACGAAAGGCAACATTTATGTCGCGCTGTTTCCGGAGTGGGCACCGCTGACCGTCGAAAACTTTCTGAATCTGGCAAATGAAGGCTATTACGACAACAATCCGTGGTTTCGGATCGTTCCGGATTTCGTCGTGCAGAGCGGCGATCCGTCGGCCGACGCACCCGGCCCAGGCTATACGATACCGGCCGAAGAGAATCCGATCGAGCAGGACAGTTACGTGATCTCGATGGGACTCGATTACACTAACCCGCCCAACGCGCACGCAAAACGGGACTCGGCGGCCAGCGAATTCTACATCACGCTCTCCCCGCAACTGCACTTGAACGCAGACTTCACCGTTTTCGGACGCGTCATTTCCGGCTTTGACGTGCTCGGGCGGCTGGTGGAGTCCGACCGCATCCGCAGAATCGAGCGAATTCCGGACGGCCTGCCGTGAGGCGGCTGCCGGCCCTTGTCGCAGCGTGCCTGCTATCGGCGTGCGGCACGCCGCAGCGTTTGCCGGTGGGGATGTCACTTTGCAGCGCAGTCGAGCGCGCGAACGCGTTCGACATCGTCGCGACGATAGAGAACAAGTCGACCGTTCCCATGGCGCATCTGGATCTCTACGCTTCGTTCTATCAGAACTTTCGTTACGTGAGTGTCGACGCGGGAACCGCGCTGCGCCCGGCGCTCGATCCCGGACAAAGGCGCGAAATAGTCTTCGAGGTGGGAGGAGCGGCGAGCTCGCAGCCGCGCGGTCAGGCGATCCGGTGCTACGTGACGCACATCGGCTACTTGGACGGCACGGTGCAAAATGCGCCGCCGCCGTCGCAGTAACTCAATGCTGATGCAGCTCTTGCGATAGGTAGGTCTGCGCCATGCGCAGGTGCGCTTGGAGCGTCGGCAGCGTCTGCTTTGCGAAAGCTCGCAATTGCGGATCGGAACCGCCGGCGGCTTCCTCTTTGAAAAGCGCAATGGCCTTCTGATGCGCCGCTATCTCTTCGCGAAAGTATGCAGCCGGCGACAGCGTTTTACCACCCTTGGCGGGAGCATTCGGAACGCCGTTCGGCGCGGGAGTTATCGCCGTGATCGGCGGCTGAGACTGCGCAAACGACGTATCGATACCCTTGGCATTGCCGATTGCGATAAGCTGCTGGTTGGCTTGCTGATGATCCGTCGTCATGCGTCCCGCGAATTGCCGAACGCGGTAATCGGTCGCGTTCGCCTCGAGCGCAGCCTGGGATACCTCGTGGGTTCCGCTGATCAGCGCCTGCTTAACGAACGACGCGTCGCCGCTCGAGAGCGCCCCCATGAGCACCATGGCGAAGAGCGATGTGATGGAGAACTTCATCATGCGCTTCTTGTTCCCCATTGAAAGCCGCCGCCTTAGCAAGAAGGCGCTAGAGTCCTAGAATGTCTTACGGCTGTCGATCAGGATCGTTACCGGCCCGTCATTGATCAGTTCAACGTCCATATGCGCCCCGAACACACCGTAGGCCACTCGCAGCCCGCGTGACTCGAGCTGCCGCCCCGTTCGCTCGTAGAGCGGCAGCGCACGATCCTCGCGCGCTGCGTCGATGAATGAAGGCCGGCGTCCCCTGCGCGCATCGCCGAACAGCGTGAACTGCGAAATCAGCAATATTTCGCCGCCGCACTCGAGCACGCTGCGATTCATCATTCCCGCTTCATCTGCAAAGATCCGCAGGTTGGCTAGTTTTTCGGCGATCTGCTCCGCATCGGTTAACGTATCGTCGACCCCCACCCCGAGCAAAACGGCGAGTCCTTTGCCGATCTTCCCCGAAACGTTCCCGCCGGCGCTCACCTGCGCCCTCGACACACGCTGCACGACCGCTCTCATGCTCGTTCCACGTCAAAATCGCAGTCGGGCTGAGAGCATGTCGTTCCGGATGAGGCGCCGGGCACCGCGGCCCCCTGCTTATCGGGAGAATATGCTGGAAAGAGCAAACAACGCATTCTCCTTGCGTTCTGCGATCCGTCGGTAGAAATAGCCCGCCCAGTGCGTTCCGAAGGGAACGTAGATGCGCAGCCGATATCCTTCGCGCACGAGTTCGCGTTGAACTTCGGGGCGCACGCCGTAGAGCATTTGAAACTCGAAGCGATCGGCCTGGAGCCCGTTCGCGCGAGCGAACGCTTTTACGGCGCCGATGAGACGGCGATCGTGCGTAGCGATACCGGGATAGTTGCCTTGCGCGAGCAGCTGCTCTGCGGACTGAAGGTATTGGCGCCGAATATCGGCCATCGCTTTGTATGCGATGTCTGCAGGTTCGTTATACGCACCTTTGCACAGACGCACGCGCGCGCCGAGGTCGATCGCGCGCTGAACGTCCGCGGGCGTGCGCTTGAGGTAGGCTTGCAGGACCGGGCCGACGTTTTTGCGTTCCGCGAACGCGCGCTCGAAGACGCGGAGCGTTGCGCCGGCGACCGGCGTTCCTTCCATGTCGATGCGCACGAACGGATCCGGATTACGATCCTGCGCTCGCTGAAGGATCGCCGCAAGGTTTTCGAGTGCGAAATCTTCGCTCAGCAGAAGGCCCATTGCCGTCAGCTTCACGGAAACGTTGCTTTGAACGCCGGACGCCGCGATGGCGTCGAGCATGCCGAAGTACGCATCCCTCGTCTTGAGCGCGGCGTCGCGTTCGAGGACGTCCTCGCCCAGAAAGTCCAGGGTCGCGGTCATTCCCGCGGAATTAAGTGCGCGCACCGCTTCGATGGCGGATTCGATCGTTTCACCGGCGATGAACCGCCTGGCCAAAAAAAAGAAACGCCGCGAGAAAAACGAGTCCGGCGCTAACAGTCGATCGATGAGGGCCATGGCGGGCTGCTATACGACGCGGCGGCGCAAAGCCCATTGTACGGCGATGACCAGCGCAGCGAGCACGACGAAACCGTAGCTGAGCGCGAGCGATGCGCCCACTCCCTGCGCCGAAAGCGCGATGTAAAGTTCGACCGGCAGTGACGCGGGATGATATGCCAAAATGGACGTTGCGCCGTATTCGCCGACTGCCCGCATCCACGCGAGCACGATTCCCGCCAGAATGTTCGGCGCCGCCAGGGGCAATGCGATGCGACAAAAGAGCGTCGCGGGAGCTGCGCCCAGCGTGCTCGCCGATTCTTCGTAGGCCGGATTCAGAGAACCGAACGCAGCCGCAGAGACGATTGCGATGAACGAACCGGCAACGAAGAATTCCGCCAATGCGACGCCCCAGAACGTGTCGACGAACACGATGCCCATTCGCGCCAGCGCTCCGCCGACGAGCGTATGCCTGCCAACCGTCTGCAGCAAAATGATTCCCGAAGCTACCGGTGGGAACGCAAGCGGCAACGCCAATGCCGCAAGGCCTGCTGCTCGTGCGTTCCGCGGAGCGTGCGCAAGCGCGTAGCCTGCGGGAACGCCGAGCCCCGATGCGACTAATGCGGCAATACATGAAGCGGCCAGCGAGACGCGCAGCGCGTGCTGCGCAGCCAATTGCGAGAATGCCGCCGCAACAGCGGCGGGCGGTACCGCAGCGAGCATGGCGACGACCGGCCCCAACATGACCACCAGCAGCAGCACCGCGGCGGCCCAGAACCATCTCATACAGAAAACTTTACCAAATTTGCAATCACGCGCGAGGCGACCAGCGCCCCGGCGGGAAAGACCTGCGAATGACCCAGCGTACTTGGCGCGTTCTCATAGCGGACGACGATCCGGCGATTTGCACGCTGATCGAAACTGTTCTGCGCAAAGGACCTTACGAAATGGTCATTCGCAATGATGCTGAAAGCGCCTTGGTCGCACTCGATCGCGAAGGTCTGTTCGACATCATCATTTGCGACTTCATGCTGCCCGGAATCTCCGGAATCGACTTGATCGAACGGCTTCGCGCGGACGAACGGACCCGCAGCGTCCCGATACTCATGATCTCGGGACACACGAACTACGCGATGGACGGCAGAGCCAAGACCGCCGGCGCGAACCTGTTTCTGAACAAGCCGTTCACGATCTCGCAGTTGCGAACGGCCGTCAATAGTCTGCTGGCGCATCCCAAAGTCGATCCACTCGAAAACTCCGCAATCAACACCCGATAACCGGCGCGAGCTGGGCGCTTGAACCTGCTCAAGGTTTTTCTGGTCGCCGTCTCGCTGGGACTGGACGTCTTCGCCGTCGGGATCGGCGTCGGCATCCGGGGCGCATCCTGGCGGATAAAGGTACGTCTGGGGACTGCCTTTGCCAGCGCAGAGGTCGTAATGAATCTGGCCGGCGTGGGTCTGGGCAAACTGGCCGGTTCTCTCTTGGGCGACGCCGCCGGCTATCTGGGATTCAGCGCTCTTACGCTGGTGGGCGCCTACATGATCTTCGAAGCCCTGCGTGAGGCCGAGCAGCGATCGCCGCTCGACATGTCGCAAGGCTGGGGTCTGGTGCTGGCGTCGCTTTCAATCAGTCTGGATTCGCTGGGCATCGGTTTTTCGATCTTGTACATCGGCGTGCCGCTCTTTCTGTCGCTCGGCATCATCTTTGCCGTATCGATTTGCGCGACCGCCCTCGGTTTGACGCTTGGCCGCGTGCTCGGCCGCCGCGTGGAGGAAAACGCGGAATTATTCTCCGGCGTGATCCTGATGCTGACCGGTATCGGATTCATCCTGGCAAAAGTCTTTCACCTGGGCTGAAGCGAAAGCGCGCATCATGCGCATCGGCGATCGGCTCCTGGAATTGGCGCGCTCGAACGGACGGCGTTCGGTCTTCGTCGTCGGCACCGGGAAGAACGTCGGCAAAACGGTCGCGATGCGCGCGATCGCCGCGGCTGCCGCGGCGCGCGGGTTGCATTCCGGGCTGACGTCCACGGGCCGCGACGGCGAAGCGACAGATGCTGCGGATGCGCAAGCAAAGCCGCGCCTGCAGCTCGTTCCGGGCACCGTTGTCGCGACTGCGCGCAATCTTCTGCCGCCTTATCCGGCTGCAGAGATGCTCGATTTGACGGATCGGCACACCGCCGCCGGCGAGGTCATCTTCGCTCGCGTCCGCCGAACCGGATTTTACGAGTTGGCCGGTCCCGCTACTGCCGCGGGCATCCGCCACTGCGTTGAGCGCTTCGCACAGTTCGGATGCGATCAAATCATCGTCGACGGCGCACTGGATCGGGTCGCGGCGCTCGCGGGCGGCAAAGATGCGGTGATCGTATCCGCCGGCGCGTCGCCCGGCGCCACGTTGGAAGAAGCGGTCAGCGAGGTACGCGCGCTTGTCTGCCGGCTCACGTTGCCTGTGTTCGATCCGCACGAACCGTTTCTTCGGCTCGACGGTGCACTGACGCCGGGCGTGGCGGCAAATTTGCTTGCGGCTCGCGAATCGCGTCAGATCGTCGTGCGGGATCCGACGCAGGTCGCGATCGGCGGGAAGGCGCTGCTCGGCATCGACAAACGGCTGAAACTGCGGTGCGAACGGTCCATCGCCGTTGTTGCCGCAACCGTTGCTTCCATCGGACGCGATCGCTATTTCGAGCCGCGCGCGTTTTTGCACGCGGTGTCGGACGCGACCGGATTGCCGACGTTCGACGTTTACGCCGCAGCGTCGGCGCAGCGCGCATGAGATTCGGCGATCTCGTCGACGCTACGACGGCATCGGCGCTGCGCATTGCTTGGCTTTACGAAGCGCTCGACGCGGTGAGCGAAGCCGGACGGCGCGCCGCGGAAAGGGTGCGGCCGTACCGCCCGGGGGAAGAGCCCGCGGCGCAGGCCCGCGCGCAGCGCATCGCAGAACTTGCGCAAATTATCGGCGCAGAATACGTCGACGGAATGCGCGACGCGCTCCGTACGTCGCCGGACCCGATCCAAGCAATCTCTCGTGCCGGCATGGGCGGCATTCTCACCGATGCGAATCTTTTGGAACTGATGCGTTTCTTGGATGCCGTTTCTCGCGTGGACGCGCTCCTGGAGACTTCGGGTGCGCCGATGCGCTTTACGAATGAAGACGCGCGAGCCGTCGCAGGCGCGCTCGAACATGGGCGCGCGGGAAAGTTCGGCTTCTACCTCTCCGATAAATTCGACTCGGCGCTGACTCGTGCCCGGACCGCGGAGGACCGCGCGCAAGCCGAATTCGAGGCGTTGCGAGGCAGACTTGCCAGTGCAGCGGCGAAGTCGTTAGGGCGAGACGATCTTTCCGGCAGCGAGTTTATCGTCATGCGCGATCCGGGGGTTCGCCTGCCGCCCGGCGTGCGCGTCGTACGCGAGGCTCCGACCTACTTTCTGTGCGAACTCGAACTCGACGAGCCCGCGCTCGAAGCACTGCGCAGACGCGATGCGGCAGCCGATGCGGTCGCCGCAGCGGAAGAGGCTGTGCGCGCGCGACTCTCGGACGAAGTACGCGATCGCTCGAACGCACTCGAGGAGCTGCTCTCGGCAATCGGCGACTTCGACGTACTGCTCGCCGCAATTCGCTTCGCCCAGGAGCACGCGTGCACGGTTCCCCAGATTCTGAAAACTCAGTCGCTCACGTTCGAACTTGCGCGTTTCTTGCCGCTCCAGAGCGAACTTCAGGCCGAAGGACGGCGTTACGAGCCGATCTCGATCCAACTGGACGGCGTTGCGGTTTTGACCGGACCGAACATGGGCGGAAAGAGCGTTGCCCTGCGGACATGCGGGTTCATCGCGCTGCTCGTCGCCTTCGGGATTCCCGTGCCCGCCGAATCCGTTTCCTCTGCGCTCTTCGAACGAATTGCTTGGCTGGGGATCGGTTTTGGAGATGAAGCGGACGGGCTGCTCAGTTCGTTCGCTCGCGAAGTCGTGCGTTTGAAAGAATTGCTTGCGGTCAGGGCGGCACACTCGCTCGTGCTGATCGACGAGTTCGCGCGAACGACGACGCCGGCCGAAGGTAAGGCGTTGCTCGTGGCGCTTGTGCGCGGATTGGAACGCCGCGGGAAGACGGGATTCGTCGCGACGCATCTGGCCGGTATTGCGGAGGCCGCGGCCGTGCGCCATTTCGCGGTGCGCGGTCTGCGCGAGATTCCGGTGGCCGTCCCAAACGCGGATCTGCACGCGATTCTCGGCGCCCTTTCGCACGCAATGGATTACGCGATAGTTCCCATTACCGGCACCGTAGCGGCTCAGGGCGATGCAATCGCTTTGGCGCATCTGCTGGGACTCGACGACGACGTCGTAGCGGAGGCCGGCATGGTACTGGGCACCGAAAGTGCGGCCCCATGGACCCGCTGATCGTTACCGTCGCCCCCGTCGGGGCTGAATTGCGCCCCGAGCAGACGCCGCATCTGGCCGTGACCCCGCAGCAACTCGGCGAAGTCGCTCGCAAAAGCCGCGCCGCGGGTGCATCCATCATTCACGTGCACTGCCGTACAGACGACGGCCGAAACACGCACGACGTCGATCGGTTTCGCGCGGCGTACGAGGCGATTCGATCGCAGAGCGACCTCATCGTGCAGTTCTCTACCGGCGGCGCTATCGGTATGAGTCCCGATGAGCGCGCTTCGGTGCTGCAGTTGCGGCCGGAGATGGCGACGCTCACGTGCGGAACGGTGAACTTCGGCGACGACGTGTTCGAAAACAGCTTTCCGATCATGCGCGGCATCCTGTCCAGAATGCAAGAATTCGGCGTGCGGCCGGAGCTCGAAATATTCGACAAGGGGCACCTGAGCAACGCGCGGCGTCTGGAACGCGAAGGGCTGCTGCAGTTTCCGCAGCACGTCGACTTCGTGCTCGGGGTTCCGGGCGGACTCGATGCAACCGTTCCAAACTTATGCGATCTGGTCGGCGCCCTGCCGCCGGGATGCTCCTGGTCCGTTGCCGGAATCGGCCGGATGCAGCTGCCGATGGCGATGGCGGCGATCGCAATGGGCGGCCACGTGCGCGTCGGCCTGGAGGATAACATTTATTATTCAAAGGGCCGGCTGGCTACGAACGAAGAGCTGGTCGCGCGCGTGGTGCGCATTGCAGGGGAGCTTGGCCGGCCGGTCGCCGAACCGGATGAAGCGCGGACGATTCTAGGTCTGCGCAAGGAGAAGGTTCCGGCTTAGCCAAGCGTCCAAACCCGCGCCCGATCATCCGCAAGGAGAACGCAGCTGTTCAATTACGTCGTTCGGCGAACGCTCCAATCCATTCCGCTGCTGATTTTGATCTCGCTCATTCTGTTCGTGATCTTGCACAGCGCGCCGGGCGGCGGGCTCGGGCCCTATCTCCAAAACCCGCACATCACCGCGGCCGACATCGCGCGGCTCAAGCACAACCTGGGCTACGACAAGCCGATACCGGTGCAGTACGTTCTTTGGCTGGGCCGCGTCGTGCAGGGAGATTTCGGATACTCCCTGAGCAACTCCGAGCCGGTGTTCAACGCGATCGTGGAGCGTTTGCCGGCGACGCTCGAGTTGATGATGAGCTCGTTCGTCATTGCGTTTCTGTTTGGGGTCGCAGCGGGATTGTTTGCCGCCGTTCGTCCCTATTCGGTTTGGGACTACACCATTACGACGTTCGCGTTCTTCGGACAATCGATGCCCGTGTTTTGGTTTGCGCTCATGATGCAACTCGCGTTCGCGGTGCACGGAATTCCTCTGCCGGGCGGTTATCAGATCACGCTGCCCTCGGCGGGAATTTCGAGTTCCGACACGTTCGACTTGGGCGATAGGGTCGTTCATCTGATTCTGCCGGCGATCGTTCTGGCGTTGTTGCAAGTGGCACTCTACAGCCGCTTCATGCGCAGCTCGATGCTCGAGGTGATCCGCACGGATTACATGCGCACCGCCTGGGCTAAAGGGCTCAATTTTCGCACCGTGCTGTTCAAACACGGCTTGAAGAACGCGCTCATTCCGCTGGTCACCGTGACTGCGCTTTCACTGCCCGGAATCTTCGGCGGCGCCATCGTTACCGAAACGATCTTCGCGTGGCCCGGCGAAGGCCGCCTCTTCTTCAATGCGCTCGGTCAGCAAGACATCGCACTGATGATGGGTTACCTCGTCTTCAATGCCTTTCTGGTCGTATTTTTCAACTTGTTCGCCGACGTCGCTTACGCATGGCTCGATCCGCGCGTGAAGTACGACTAAAGGAATCGGGCATGGCACTTGCGGCACCCTTGAATCAGCCGATCGCCGAAGACGACAGTTTCGTCTACAGTAAGAACACGGTTTGGAAGCGGTTCCGCAGACACCGCTTGGCAATGGTCGGCGCGATCGTGCTGCTTCTGCTGATCGTCATCGCCGTGTCCGCACCCAAGATTGCGCCGTACGATCCCAACGCCATCGACAACGTGCACTGGCAGGGTAATCCCCTTCCGCCGTGCTTTCAAGATGCGGGGCAGTGCGGCGGCCATTCTCTTGGCACCGACGAAAACGGCCGCGACGAACTCGCCCGATTGATCTTCGGCGCCCGGATTTCGCTGACGGTCGGCGTAGCGGCGGTGGCCATGGAGCTGGTCATCGGAACGCTGCTCGGTGCAATCGCCGGGTTCTACGGCGGGTGGATCGACTACGTCGTCATGCGGATCACGGACGTCTTCTTGTCGATCCCCCTGCTGCCGCTGCTCCTTACGCTTACCGCGATCGTGGCGGCAAGCAGCAGTAAGGCCTCTCTCGGCTTCGGGGTCATCGTCGTCATCATCGGAGCACTCTCTTGGCCGGGGGTCGCGCGACTGGTCCGCGCCTCTTATCTCTCGCTTCGGGAGCGCGAATATACTGAAGCAGCCAGGGCGGTCGGCAATGGCGATGCACGCATCATGTTGCGCCACTTGCTGCCGAACGCCATCGCACCCATCATCGTTCAGGCAACATTGGACGTCGCGGCCGTCATTGTGGTCGAGTCGACACTCTCGTTTCTCGGCTTCGGCATTCAGCCGCCGACCGCGTCCTGGGGCAACATGCTTGCCAACGCAGAGAGCAACCTGGAAGTGGCCTGGTGGGCCGCGGTCTTCCCGGGCCTTTGCATCTTGATTACGGTACTGGCAATCAACTACATCGGCGACGGCCTTCGCGACGCGCTCGACCCGAATATGCGCTAATCGTGCTTGACCACCCGAGCCCGAACCGATAGACTCTTTCAGTTAGTCGGCGCCGTCGTAGCAGCCGATGAGCAGCACTTATGCGCGAGTGGCGGAATTGGTAGACGCACTAGCTTGAGGTGCTAGCGGGAGCAATCCCGTGCTGGTTCGAGTCCAGTCTTGCGCATAAAAAAAAGCTTGTCTCGCTGTTTTTTCATGCGCCGGAACGAACTCGAACGCTTTAACAGGCGCTCGGCATAGATGCCTAAGCGCCCCTACCGGCACAGCCGGCAGGGCACCCCGCCGGGCTTAGGACTCCGGGCCGCCCGAGTTACAAAATAGCCGTCTCGGGTGCTTCCCTATGGGCGTCACGCCGATATAGGTTAGGCGTTCCAATCTGCGGCGTTGCTAAGACGCCGACCAAAAGTAAGTTCTGAAACCTGTGGGCGGTCCGCATCGTAAAGTAAAGCATACGGCGCCGTCGAGGAGTCTTTATCGTGTGGTTGACCCGTTTTGCAATTACCCGTCCAATCATCACCGCCATGGTGTTCATCGCACTGGCGATCTTTGGGTTGATTTCGTTTTTGCAACTCGGCCGCAGTTCGAACCCCCCGGGGACGACGTATCCGGTCGTTGTCGTGTCGGCCTCGTATCCGGGCGCTTCGCCGCAAGATATGGAGCGCATGGTCGTCAAGCCGATCGAAGATCAGATGACCGGCGTAGACAATCTCGACCACATTACGGCGACGATTCAAGAAGGAACCGCCAGTGTCGCGGTGTTCTTCCTGATCGGTAAGGGGAACTACGATCTGGAGGCGGTCGACGTGCAGCGCCGGGTCGATACCGCGCGAATTTACATGCCGACCGATCTGAATCCGCCCGTCGTGATCAAAGCGGGCGGTCAGGAACCGCCGATTATCGATCTTGCGGTGAGTTCCAAATCGCTTAACCAGACGCAGATCGCCGATCTCATCAACAATCAGGTCGAACCGCAGATAGCGCAGATCCCCAACGTGCAGTCGGTCGATGTCTACGGCGCGGCCGACCGTGAGTTCCACGTGGAGCCCTCGCCCGTGCGGCTGCTCGGGACAAACGCCACGCTTTCGGACGTTTTTAATGCCGTCGCGAACAACAATTTGAACGTTCCCGGCGGGCTCATGACCCAGCCCACGCGCGAAGCGACCGTTGCCATTCACTCGTACGTGAACACTGCAAACGATCTGCTGGGCATTCCGCTACCCGTACCGGGTGCCGCCAACAAGAACCTGCGCATCGGCGACGTCGCGAGCGCCTCCGACAGTCACATCGAAATGCGTTCGATCTCGCATTACAACGGCCAGCCGCGCGTCTACGTCTCGCTGAACCCGACGATTGACGCAGACCAAATCAAGGCAACCCAGGTCGCACGGCAGCAGCTGAAGATTATCGAAGCGCGCTTTCCGCAGCTGCAGTTCGTAGAAGAAGACGCCCAAGCAGACGTCACGGCCAAAGAACTTTGGGGCGTCGGTCAATCGCTGATAGAAGGCATCGTCCTGACGGCTATCGTGATGATGCTTTTCCTGCACGCCTGGCGCAACGCCGTGGTCGTGCTCGTGGCGATCCCGTCTTCAATTCTATCGACGTTCATCCTGATGCGGCTCTTCGGTTTCCACATCGACGATCTCTCGATGATGGGGCTCTCGCTCATCATCGGAATCTTGGTCGACGACTCGATTGTCGTCTTGGAAAATATCACCCGGCATAGGGACATGGGGCAAGACCCCATCAACGCGGCGATAAACGGCCGCAACGAAATCGGAAGCGCCGCCATCGCGATCACGATGGTCGACGTCGTCGTCTTCCTTCCTATCGCGCTGCTGCCGGGGATCACGGGCGAATATTTGAAAGAATATGGAGCGGTCGTCGTAACCGCGACGCTTTTCTCGCTTTTCGTGTCCTTCACGCTCACGCCGCTGCTTGCCGCAAGATGGAGCATGCGCAGCCGCTCGGAGGCGCAGCCGAAGTGGCTTTCCGCGCTGGACGATCGCAGGCTCGACGCGCTCCTCGTGATCGTTGCCGTCGCGCTGTGGTTCGGAGGCAGCGCGACGGGCTGGTTCCTCATGAACGTCCTCGGCGTCTTCATCGTTGCGCTGCTGATTCTGAACTTCATCGTACACCGCTACGACGTCATGACGCGAGTCTACAGAGACCATCTTTTGCCGTTCGCGCTTGCACACGGAGCATTCGTAGTCTTCGTATGCGCCGTGCTTCTCCTGAATGCGCTCGCGCTGGTCGGGAACGGAAAAAACGCCCTTCCGCTCGATGCCGTGGTCCTTACCGGAACGCTGCTCTGTTACGGCATCGCCTGGGCGCTGCGCAACTTTACCGGCCGGCGCAAAGGGTTCGCGACCCTTGGAACGCACCGGCCCACCGCGATTGCGACTATTATCCTGCCTGTCGTTGCCGGTTTGATTATGTGGTCGCTCGGCGGAATCAGCTTCGACTTCTTCCCCGCGGAGCAGACGGGCGTGATCAACATGACGGTGAGCTATCCGTCCGGAACGCCGATCGCTACCACGGACGGGTTCGTAACCAAACTCGAACAGGGACTCTTGAAGGTCAAGGATATGAAGTCCGTCAGTTCGACCGTCGGTATGAAACCCTCAGGTTTCGGCTCGACTACGGGTGGAAACTTTGCGGAGCTGACGGCGCAAGTCAAAGACGGTCATTATGGGGAAACGAACGCGATCGTCAAGCAGATTCGCGGTATGGGATATCTGGTACCCGGTGGGGACTTGCAGGTTAACCAACAATCGGGCGGAGGCGGCGGCGGCGGCTCGGCAATATTCTATTCGCTCACCGGACCCGAAGACGAGATTGGTCCTGCAGCAGAAAAAGTCGCCAAATACCTGCGCGGCATTCCGGGCTCCGTCAACGTTCAGACTTCGGCGGAGATCGCCGCACCGCGCCTGAACGTCGACATCGATCAATCCAAAGCCGAGCTGCTCGGCGTGGCCCCATCGGATGCTGCGAACGTCGCGCGTATTGCCGTAGACGGCGCGGTTGCAACGAAGGTGCGAACGCAGAACGGTTTGGTCGACGTCCGGGTGCAATTCCCGCTCGCGCAGCGCAGCACGGTCGAGCAGCTGGAGAATGTGCGCGTTCGCGCCCAGGATGGTACGCTCGTGCCGCTGGGTGACGTCGCTACGTTTACTTGGACCAAAGCGCCGACCCGCATCGAACGGCTCAATCGCCAGCGCGTCGTCAACGTGACGAGCGATCTGCTGCCGGGTTACTCCACCGGTCAAGTGCAGGGACCGCTCGAGAAGAAAATGGCCGAGCCGGGATTCCTGCCCAGCGGCGTCTCGCCGGCGGCGCAGGGCAACTCGCAATGGGTCAACGAGACGATGATGAACATGGGCATCGCTCTGCTGACGTCGTTCATGCTCGTCTACATGCTCATGGTCATCCTCTACGGCTCGTTCCTCGAACCGCTGATCGTGATGTTCTCCGTGCCGCTCGCCGTTATCGGCGCATTGATCTTCCTTGCAATTATGGGACGCATACAGCCGCAGCAGGGACAGTCGCTCAACATCATCTCGATCCTCGGCATCATCATGCTCTTCGGTCTCGTTGCCAAGAATGGTATTCTGTTGGTCGACTACTCGAATACGCTCATCAAACGCGGGATGCGCGTGCGCGACGCAGTGCTCCAGGCGGCGGCGACGCGTTTCCGGCCGATCGTCATGACGACGGCAGCAATGATCTTCGGCATGCTTCCGCTGGCTCTGGGATATGCCGAAGGCGGCGAGTGGCGGCAAGCGATGGGCACCGTCATCATCGGCGGCCTCATCAGCTCCCTCATCCTCACGCTATTTCTCGTGCCGATGATTTACAACACGTGGTTGGGCTATTACGAGCACAAGGCGGACCAACGCGCCGTAGCGGAGGAGCTCAAGGTTCAGCCCGTTCTGACCAATTAATCGAAGCAGCCGGTTGCCGCAGGATGACACGCTTGGAAGCAAGCGTGCAGAGTTAAGCCGCAGCGCTGGGTAAGCGTTCTCTCGGAAAGCCGTTATCTCGGAGGAGAAGAGAGAATGCAATCATTGAAACGCCCTGCGGGCTGGGCACTGAGCGTCATGCTTGCGCTTGCCGCGGCGACGGGACCACTTGCGGCCGCAAACGTCACTGTCGTCGTGAATGGGCAAGTGATGTCGTTCGATCAGCCGCCCGTCATGCAAAACAGCCGCGTTTTCGTTCCTATGCGCGCGATCTTCGAGCGTCTCGGATCGACCGTGGTGTATGCAAACAACAACATCAATGCTCAGGGCAACGGACGATCGGTTCATCTGACGATCGGCTCGCCTCAAGCGATGATCAACGGGCAAAACACGACGCTGGACGTCGCTCCGTTTTCCGTTGCCGGCCGCACCGAAGTGCCGCTGCGCTTCGTTGCGGAGTCGTTGGGCGCCAAAGTGAACTGGGATGCAAATACGTCCACCGTCTACATTTCGACCTCGGGCGGGGGAACGAGCCAGAACTACGGACCGAGTTCGTCGGTCTATCTCAGCGACGTTCATCCCGGCCGCGGAGCATCGATCAACACGACGCATCCGGCGATTCGCGCGACGTTCAGCCAGTCGATACGCCGCGACTCGCTGCGAGTGAGCATCGACGGACATGACGTCACACCGTTGGTTTATGCCAATTCAAACGGATTCAACGTCACGCCGAATTTCGAACTGACCCCGGGCACGCATCGCGTTACCGCAACCGGAACGACCGAAAGCGGCGGGAGCTTTAGTACCGGCTGGTCCTTTACGACGGGCGCCGGCGCGGCAGCGAATTCGATTATGAATCTCTCGCCGTCGCCGGGAAGCTCCGTGGGCAGCTCGTTCACGATCTCCGGGCGCACGCGTCCGGGTTCGAGCATACACATCGTGGCGACCGGAGCCGCGAGCGCGCTTGGCGGACTGCTGCAGGTGGGAACCGGAACGTTCCAAACCGACGTTCAGGCCGATGCAAACGGAAACTTCAGCGCACCGATTGCGCTCAACGCCGTTTCGGGCGGCCAGGTTCGCGTCATCATCACCTCGACCGCGCCGGACGGCGCCTCTATTGAACGAAACGTCGTCTACACCAGCTGATCAGCCGGAATGCGGCGCCGGGAAACCGGCGCCGCACCCTCGAACCGGCCCCCTTCCATGAGAGTGGAGGAATCGGGGCACCGGCCGTTCGCGTTGCCTGGCGCTTCGGCGCGCTACGGTCCGGACAAACTGGTCGACGTCGTCCACATCGATCTGCACCTCGTTCCCGATCTGGACAACGCCATTCTGGACGGTATATGCACCACCACCGTTCAAGCGCTGGACGAAGCGGTTTCCTCACTGGTGCTCGACGCGGTAGACTTTGAAGTAAAATCGGTCGAGCGCGACGGCAAAGCGCTGCGGTTCACTCGACGCGCCCGTGCGTTGGAGGTTTTTTTCGATCCGGCACTGCAGCCCGAAGAGCGGACGACGTTTGCCGTAACGTACCGCGTCACCGAGCCGCGCCACGGCCTGTTCTTCATCCGGCCGAACCCTGAGTATCCCAACCGCGTAACGCACGTCTGGACCCAAAGCCAAGACGAGAATGCGCGGTATTGGTTTCCTTGCCTGGACTATCCGCACGAGAAGCAGACGACGTCGGCGACGATCGTCGTGCCCGAAGGTACCTTTGCGCTCTCGAACGGCGCGCTCGTCGAAAAGCGCACGGAAAACGGCAAGACGAGCTTCGCGTACCGTCAGGACGTGCCGCACTCTACGTATCTCACGACCATGGTCGCCGGACCGTTCGTAGAGATTCAGCAACCATCGGCCGGAAAGACGCCGGTATTCTATTACGTGCTTCCGGGAAGAGAAGCCGATGGCGCGCGCGCGTTCGGCAAGACGCCAGAAATGATCGAAATTTTCGAAGAACGGCTCCAATACCCGTATCCTTACGCGCGGTACTCACAGATCGCAGTCAGCGATTTCATCTTCGGCGGCATGGAGAATACGTCGGCGACCACCCAGACGGACAGAACGCTTCACGACGAGCGCGCCCAGCTGGATTTCTCGAGCGACCCGCTGGTCTCACACGAGCTGGCGCATCAGTGGTTCGGCGATCTGCTGACGACGCGCGATTGGGCTCATGCTTGGCTCAACGAAGGCTTTGCAACGTTCTTCGAGATGGTTTTTCGCGAAGCGGCTCTCGGCCAAGACGAATATCTCTATGACGTATTCGGATGTCTCGAGCGCTATTTGGAAGAAGACGCCGGCCGCTATCGCCGGCCGATCGTCTGCAACCAGTTCCGCGATCCGATCGAGTTGTTCGACCGGCATCTGTACGAAAAGGGCGGTGCCGTCCTCCACATGCTGAGGGGCGAACTCGGCGAGTCGCGGTTCTGGCGTTCGATTCGGCGATACGTGCGTGACAACGCCGAGCGCAGCGTCGAGACGATCGATCTGATTCGCGCAATCGAGTCGGCGACGGGGCGGAATATGCGCGCGTTCTTCGATCAATGGGTCTTTCGCGGCGGGCACCCGCAGTTGACGATAGCGGCCTCTTACGATGCGAAACTGCGGACCGCCACGGTAACGATCGATCAAAAGCAGCACGCTGAGGCCGATTGCGCGCCGTTTCAGTTCGAAGTGGACCTAGCGTTCCGGCCCGCGGGTGACGCGCAAGCCGAACGGCGAATTCGCGCGCGCATCGAGCGCACGCACGAGACCGTTACGGTGCCGCTCGATTTCGAGCCGGCGCTGGTCCGGTTCGATCCGGGCGCATTCATTCTGGCTGACGTTACGTACGCTCTGGGCACCGAGTTTGCGGCCGCAGCACTCGGCGCTGATCCCAGCGTCGTGGCTCGGATCCGTGCGGGACGCGAACTCGCCAAGGATGGCTCCGCGGCGGCGCGTGAGGCGATCGCCGCAGCGTTCCGCGAAGAGCAATTTTGGGGCGTTCTGGCAGATTTGGCTTCGGCGGTCGGTAAGACGCGATCTTCGTGGGCGCGCGAGATCCTCGTTGCGGCCGTCGGGCATCGGCATCCCAAGGTTCGCCGCGCCGCAGCTGCGGCACTCGGAAACTTCAAAGACGAAAGCGCGGCACAAGCGCTCATTGCTCCGGCAAAGAGCGATGCTTCGTACTTCGTGCAGTCCGCCGCGCTGCACGCGCTGGGGAAAACGAAAGGTGCTTCGGCATTCGACGTGCTCTCTGCGGCGCTCGGCGCGCGGACTTGGAACAGCGTGGTCGAGGCCGGAGCCGCATACGGGTTAGGCGAGTTGGGAGATGTCCGCGCCACTTCGCTGCTCATCGAGGCAGCCAAGCCGGGCCACGAAGAGGCGTTGCGCCGGGCGGCCCTAGCGTCACTCGCGCGGACCGCCGAATTGCTCGAGCCGGAGCGCACGGCGGCTGTGGAGGCGATCTCCGCCCGTTTAGACGATCCGATGTTTCTCGTTCAGCGCGCGGCGATTCATGCGGCCGAACAACTTGCGGATGCGCGATTCCTTCCGCCGCTGGATCGGCTCGGAACCTCGGCCTTCGACGGGCGGATTCGACGCGATTCCACCGAAGCCGCGATTCGTATCCGTGAATCTCAAAAGGTCCCCGCGCAAGTCACCGGACTTCGGTCCGATCTCGATGCCCTACGTGAAGAGCAGCGCAAACTTCAGGACAAGATCGAGGCAATCGCGCGCACGTAGGCGGCGACGCGTTGCTGCGGTGCTGGTGGTTCTGGCCGTAGCAATTTCCGCAGCTGCGGTTCTGCTGCGTCCACGGGCGCACGCCGACGCCTTTATCGCTCGATTGCCCCGGCCGGCCCACACCGGCGCGATCCTCGTTCGGCGAGGACCGGCGCCGCACTGGGGACAGGCGTCGCGCACGGAACTCGACGCCGCATTGCAGTCGGCGCTCGGCCCCGCACTCTCCGGCGCGCGCGATTGGAGCCTCGCGGTTATCGCGCAAGACGGAACGCTGCTTTACTCCAATCGCTCGCAAGACGCCGTGGAACCGGCTTCATCGCAGAAGCTCATCGTAACGGACGCGTCGCTGGGAGAGCTCGGACCGCAGTATCGTTTCGACACGATGCTTGCGGCGAGTGAGCCGCCGTCCGGCGGAATCGTCAGCGGCGATCTGTGGCTTGCGGGTTCGGGCGATCCGTCGCTCCGAAGTACGGACCTGAACGCGGGCGCCGCAGTGCTGCGCAAAGCCGGTATCACTCGCATCGACGGGCGCGTCGTCGTCGACGCAAGCTCGATCGCCGGCGAAGAGATTAACCCGCTGTGGAATGCGGACGATTCGAACGAAGACTTCATGAGTCCGACCAGCGGAATCTCCATTGACGAAGACACCGTCGAGTTCGACGTTACCGGGACCACGCCCGGCGATCCCGCGCACGTGCGGGTGGTGCCGCCGAGCTCGGACGTGAAATATTACGGAAGCGTCTTGACCGCAGACGGCGACGACGTCATCGTCGCGGGAACCGAGACGCCGAACTTGTTCCGGCTGGACGGTTCCATTCCGGCCGGAGTGCAAGAGAAGTTCTGGGTTCCGGTCCACGGCATTGCGCAGTATGCCGGTTCGGTAACCGATACCATCCTTCGACGCGACGGCATTGCGTTTGGGCAGCCTGCAACGACCGGAACGGTCCCGGTGGACGCTCGCATTCTCTGGCTGCACCGCTCGCAGCCGCTTCGGGTCCTGCTGCATCACATGCTCGTCGACTCGGACAATCACTTTGCCGAACAGTTGATGCGAACGCTGGGCGGCGACAGCGGCGGCACACCGAACGACGCAGGCGGTCTGGCGGTCGAACGCAGCATTTTGGCATCACAAAAGATTCCGACGCCGGGTCTTCATCTCGTCGACGGCAGCGGTCTCGCGCACGCCGACCGCGTGGCCTCGATCACGCTGGCGCGAATCCTGGCTCGCTTCGACGCGGACCCCCGAGGTAACGAACTGTATCGGCTGCTGCCGCGCGGGGGCAAAGACGGGACGCTGAAGATGTATCATTTTGAGGGCGCGGCGGGACGCGTACGGGCCAAGAGCGGCCATTTGAGCGATGCCGCTTCGCTGGCGGGGTACGTTGAAACGAGACGGCACGGGCGAGTCGTCTTCGCGTTCATGATTAACGGATCGCCCGGGGATCCCGATGCGGCGATAGTTTCGGCCGTCGATCGAATCGCGGAACGATAGCTTTAGGAGAGTAATGCTCGATCGACAAACGCTCGAACGCCTCGTTTCGATTGCGCTCCGGCGCGGAGGCCACTATGCCGACGTGTTCTGCGAACGCAAGCTCGTTACGTCGTTCCGGCTTCAGTCCGGACACATTCACGAAAGCGCGCTCAGCGTCACGCAAGGGGTCGGCGTGCGCGTCATCGTGGGTGAATCCGCCGGATACGCATACTCGGACGATCTTTCGATCGAAGCGCTCGAAGAAGCGGCGCGCGTCGCATCACTGATCGCTCGGGAAAACTCGGACGGCATGCACAGTGTGGAGATCGCTCGCAAGGACGTCGCTTCGTTCTACGACAGCGCTCGTCGCGAGCACGCGCCCCCAGATGAATACGTCCGGCTGCTCGAGCGCGCCGACGCCGCCGCCCGGGGATATCATCCGCGAGTAACCGCGGTGAACGCGCACGTTTCGGACGAGTTGCAGGACGTCTGGATCGCGACGAGCGACGGAAGATGGCTGCACGATCACCGGCCCCTGATTTCGTTCGGTGTTCAGGTCGTTACATCGAAAAACCACGAGCGCGCTCAAGGATACGTCGGCGACGGCGGCCGCACGTCGATAGCGTTTTATGATGCGCGCACGCCCGAATCGATCGCGTGTGAGGCCGCTTCGATCGCCGCCACTAATTTGGAGGCGGTTCCTGCGCCGGCGGGCGAGATGGAAATGATCGTCGGCAGCGGCGGCGGCGGCGTGCTGCTGCACGAGGCGGTCGGACACGGATTGGAGAGCGACTTCAATCGTCAGGGCGTCTCCCTCTACAGCGGGCGCATCGGCGAGCGCGTCGCAAGCGAATTGGTAACGATCTACGACGACGGCAATCTCCCCGGCGAGCGCGGCAGTATCTCGATTGACGACGAAGGCAACCCGGGCAGCCACAAAGTGCTCGTCGAGCGCGGCGTGCTGCGCGGATACATGCAGGATCACCTCAACGCGCAACTGATGGGCGTGCAGTCGACCGGAAACGGGCGGCGTCAGTCGTTCCGCGTTTTACCCCAGCCTCGGATGTGCAACACGCACATGCCCAGCGGCCAGTCGTCCGTCGACGAAATCATCGCAAGCACCAAGCGCGGAATTTACGCCAAGTCGTTTGCAGGCGGTCAAGTGGAGATCAGCCGGGGCGACTTCGTTTTCATGGTGGCCGAAGGCTACCTGATAGAAGACGGTAAGGTGACCGCGCCCGTAAAAAACGCGACTATCGTGGGCAATGGCCCAGACGTCATGACCAAGGTCGTCGCGGTGGGCAACGATAGCCGTCTTGCAAACCGTCACTACACATGCGGAAAGGGCGGTCAATACGTTCCCGTCGGCGTCGGAATGCCCACGGTGAAGATCGCCTCGATTACCGTCGGCGGATCCCATGTCGAGTGAAATGAGCGCATCTCAGGCACTCGAATTCGGACAAGCGGCCGTCGATCGCGCGCTGCAAGCCGGAGCCTCGCAAGCGGAAGCGGAAATTTCGATCAGCCGGCGATTCTCGACCGAGGCGCGCGACGCCACGATAACCAAACTGGAGCAATCCACGGGGAAATCGCTTCACGTTCGCGTCTTCGCGCAAGGCCGAAAGGTATCGCTCATCACCACCGACTTCGAAATGCAGCACGTTTACGATTCCATCGAAGCGGCGGTCACGCAGGCTAGGCACGTTGCCGCGGATCCATTTTCGGCGTTGCCCGAGGCGCAGCAAAGGCATCCGATGGACGAGTTGGATCTCGAGCTTTACTCCGGTGACGTGGCAGAGCGGGAAGCACAGTCGAAGATCGACGAAGCGCTCGACATGGAGCGGCGAATCCGCGCCGGCGATGCGCGCGTGACGAACAGCAACGGCGCACATGTCGGCGACACCATCGGCACGGTAGCTCTCGTCAATTCCAACGGATTCTCCGGCGCGTATCGCTCGACTCGAGTTCATCGTTCCGTAAGTCCCGTGGCGTTGGACGGCCGGAACAAGCGGACGGGTTCCTACGGAACGGCGGCCCGCCGGTTGACCGATCTCGAAGATCCGGACGTCGTGGCCAACAAAGCGGTCACGCGCACGGTGAGCCTTTTCGGCGCCCGCAAACCGGCGACCATGCGGGTTCCGGTGATTTTCGAACGTGACGTCGCCGCATCGGTGCTCTCCGACTTGTTTTCTGCCGCAAATGCCGCGAACGTCGCGATCGGAAATTCCTGGCTTGCGGAGCGGGCGGGAGAGGTCATCGGGAGCGAACTCGTAACGATTGTCGACGACGGGATTCTGCCGGGACTGCTGGGCACCGCGCCCTTCGACGGGGAGGGCGTTCGCACTCGCAGAACGGTAGTCTTCGAACGCGGTGTTTTTCGAACTTTTCTTTACGACACGTACTATGCGCGCAAGCTGGGAGCCGAGTCTACGGCAAACTCGACCGGCGGCGGCATCGGCCCAAACAACTTTTACTTCGCTCCCGGCAAATCGACGCTCGACCAGCTCGTCGAGCAAACGGCCCGCGGGATCCTGGTTATAGACACGATCGGTTTTGCTACCGAGCACGCCAGCGGTACCTACAGCCGCGGCGCGCGCGGTTTTTACATCGAGAACGGCGAAGTCGCCTATCCCGTGGAAGAATTCACAATCGCCGGTACGTTCGCCGAGATGCTTGCAGGCGTCGACGCGGTCGCAAACGATCTGCGTTTCGACGCGGGCGTCGTATCGCCGTCATTCCGCGTCGCCGAGATGACCGTTAGCGGCGAATGACACGAACGAGACACACGAGGCTGGACGGAGCGCCCTTTTAACGATGGTCAACATTAGTTTCACTCTCATAATGCGGATCGAGATGCCCAACAGTCCCGGCGCTTTCAATCAGGTCGCTTCGGCGATTGGTGACGCAGGCGGAGTGATTGCGGCGGTAGACATGCGTTCGGTCAGCAAAACCAGCGTGGTGCGCGACTTCACCGTAAACGTCAGCTCCGACGTCGTAGGAAAAAACGTCCGAGACGCGGTCGAAGGGCTCGAAGGCATCACCGTCATCAGCGCATCCGACAGCACGTTCCTGGCGCATTTGGGCGGCAAGATACAAGTTGAGCCGAAGATCCCCGTCAAGACGCGGCAAGACCTCTCCACGGTCTACACGCCCGGCGTCGCGCGCGTCTCGATGGCTATTGCCGCAGACCCGGCTAAGGCGTTCAATCTCACGATAAAACGCAACAGCGTCGCAGTGATCTCGGACGGTACCGCGGTGCTCGGTTTGGGGGACATCGGCCCGCTGGGAGCCCTTCCGGTAATGGAAGGCAAGGCGATGCTCTTCAAACAGTTTGCCGGCATCGATGCGTTTCCGATCTGTTTGGACACCAAAGACGTGGACGAGATCGTCGAAACCGTCGTTCGCATCGCTCCGGTTTTCGGCGGCATCAATTTGGAAGACATCGCAGCGCCGCGTTGTTTCGAAGTAGAGCGCCGGCTGATCGAGCAGCTCCAGATTCCGGTGATGCACGACGATCAGCACGGGACGGCCGTCGTGATTTTGGCGGCGCTGATCAACGCTGCGAAGGTCGTCGGCAAAGAGCTCGCCGATCTGCAGATTGTCGTCGCCGGCAGCGGCGCCGCGGGCACCGCAACGATCAAGATGCTTTTGGGCGCAGGAGTGCGCGACGTCATTCCCGTGGACCGGGCGGGGGCGATCAACCGCAACGAACGGTACGAAAACTCACATTGGCGTTGGCTGGCCGAAAACACGAATCGCGAGAACCGCCGAGGCGCCCTCTCCGAGGTGCTCAAAGGCGCGGATGCGTTCATCGGTGTCTCGGCGCCGGGAATTCTACAGCCTGCCGATATCAGCAGCATGGGGCGCGACCCGATCGTGTTCGCAATGGCTAATCCGACGCCCGAGATCATGCCCGACGTCGCCGCACCGTACGTCGGCGTCATCGCAACCGGGCGCTCGGATTTTCCGAATCAGGTAAACAACTTGCTGGCGTTTCCGGGGATCTTCCGGGGCGCGCTCGACGCGAGAGCGAGCCGGATCACCGAACGGATGAAGCTCGCGGCTGCGCACGCCATCGCCTCAATCGTCGGCGAAGACGAACGCAGCGCGGAATACATTATTCCGAGCGTTTTCGACGTGCGGGTCGTCGACGCGGTCGCGAAGGCAGTGGCCTCGGCAGCGGTCGACGAAGGGGTCGCGCGGCGTCAGCTGGTCTTGTCCGAAGGGGAAGATATCACGGCGGGTACGTAACCTATCGTCAATTAACCGGGGACCCCGCCCGCGAATAGATGGGCGGCGGCGTGAAGCGCTCAGCGCGGATACGCCTGTTTGAAGGAGGCATATGGCGCAAGCGAAGATCCTGGTCATCGAGGACGACGAAGATATCGCAAAGCTCGAGCAGACCGTGCTCGAGCGCGCAGACTATGAAGTCCGCGTTACCGGGAGCGGTGCCGAGGGTTTGGAACTAGCCGACACGTACAAACCCGACGTCGTCATCTTGGATATCGGGCTTCCCGACATCTCCGGCTTGGACGTCTGCACGTCGCTTTCGAATTCGAATAATGCGTTCGTGCTCATGGTGAGCGGACACTCGCGCGAGCAGGATGTGCTGCTCGGACTAGGTCTGGGAGCCGACGATTATATCACCAAGCCCTTCTCGGGCAACGAACTCGTGGCGCGCGTTGCGTCCTTCTTGCGGCGCCGTGAGAAGTATCTGCAAAAGAAAGAAGACGCGGGCGTGCTGCAGGTCGGCACCTCGAAGCTCATCCGCGACTTCCATACGCTCAATAACGACGGAAAGAACGTCTCGCTTACCGCGCTCGAGTTTCGCCTCTTATGGTTTCTTGCCGAAGCCGAAGGCCGGCTGCTCACTCGCGCGCAGATTCTGGAACACGTTTGGAACGACACGTCGGGCGTACCCACCCGCGTCGTCGACGTGCACATCGCGGCTCTGCGCAAGAAGTTGACGGAGGTCGGAGCGCCGGTCGAGATCGCGAGCGTGCGCGGCATTGGCTACCGTCTCGACACGAGATAACGGCGCGCTTCGGATCGTTCTCGAACCGAGCGATCCGCGGCCGCTCTACGTCCAAATCGCAGATCAGCTCGTCGAGTCCATTGACGCGGATCGCCTAAGGCCGGGCGACCGTCTCCCGGCAATGCGCGATCTGGCCCGGCGGTTGGATTGCGCACTCGTCACCGTTTCACAAGCTTACGAACTGCTCACTGCGCGCGGCAGGGCCGTGTCGCGCGTCGGCAAGGGCACCTTCATTGCAGAGCCTGAGGATCGCAGCAAGCCGTTTGCGCGCCGCTGGGAGCCGGATTTGCCGCGCCTGGCGCGCGCGGAACGCATGGAAGGCGTGATGGAGCAGCTTTTGCGCGCGACTGCTCCCGGCGCCATCAACCTCGCAAGCGGCCATCCCGCTCCCGAAACGTTTCCGCTTGCGGACTTCGCCCGCGCCTTCCATCGCACGCTGGTGGAAGATCCCGCCGATCTCATGCAATACCGATCGGCGAGCGGCGATCCGGATCTTTGCGGCTCCCTGAGCGCGCTGCTGCGGACGCGCGGTTGCGCCGCGCACTCCGAAGACATCATCGTCTGCTCCGGAGCGCAGCAAGCCGCCGATTTGGTTGCCAACGTCTTACTCGAAGCGCGCAGCGTCGTCGCATCCGAGAGCCCGACGTACTCCGGAACGCTCGGCGTTTTCGACGCGCGCGGCGCAACTTACGTTGAGGTTGCGAGCGACGTCGACGGCATCCGTCCGGACGACGTCGAGCGCGTGTTCAGCGAATACCGCCCGCGACTGCTGTACCTCAATCCAATTGCGCAGAATCCGACCGGCGCGGTTTTGCCGCAGCGCCGCGCGAAGCAGATCGTTGCGCTCGCCAGACGCTATGACGTGGTCATTCTGGAAGATCAGACGGGCTGGCAGCTCACGTACGATGCGGCGGCGCCGCCGCCGCTTGCCGCATTCGATACGGACGGCCGCGTCGTGATTATGGAGAGCCTCTCGAAGTCGATCTTTCCCGCGCTGCGCATCGGATATCTCTATTGCAAAGGAACGCTCGCGGAAGCGCTTTCACTGGCGAAGGCGCGCACCGACGTTTTCACCTCGACCCTCACGCAACGGGCGCTTTGGCGATTCATGAACTCCCCTGCGTACGGGCGACACCTGCGCTCGGCGCGCGCGCTCTACTTGCAGCGCCGGAACGCGTTCGTGCAAGCGCTCGCGGAGTTCGTCCCCTGGGCGGACGTCCGTCCGCCGGCAGCGGGAATGAACGTCTGGCTCGCGCTGCCCGCGCGCCTCTCGACGCAGGCCGCATTTGACGCGTGTGCGCGCCAGGGCGTCTTGGTCATGCCGTGCGATTCGTTCTATCCGACGCGAAAAGGACCGCCGGCCGTCCGCCTATCGTTCGGCCATCTGACCCTCGAGGAAAGCCGTGAAGCGGCCCGCCGCCTTGGCGAAGCGCTCAACGGGCTCCTCTAGCGCGGCGGCAGGGGAGCTTTAGCGGCCGTCAGTATGCGACGCGGGTGAACTCGCTGCGTTTCCCGGCGGCCTTGGCCGCCGCGCTCATGCTGGGTGCTGCCCCGATGCCGGCCGTCTACATCGCCCCCGCCGGCTTCCGCCCCGCCGGTGCCCCTCGTCCCGGCAACCCTTACGACGTCATTCTCCCCAACGGGCGCATCGTGGCGCCGGTCGGACGCAGTGTGGCGGTCGGAATGAACGCGCTTGGGGTGACGCTTTCTCCGGACGGCAAGTTCGCCGTCGTGACGAACGACGACGAGTTGGAAAGCGGAGTCCAAAGCCGGATCGTTGCCGGCGTGCGCGGCGGTTACAGTCTTGCAGTCGTTAACACCGCCACGATGGCCGTAACGGACGTCTACAGCAACGACGGCGTGAAATTCTTTCTCGGCGTCACAGCCCTGAAAGACCCGGCTCGTCCGGACCGCACGCTGGTAGTCGCCGCGGGCGGCGGATCTCAGAACGTTCAGTTCTTCGAACTGGACGCAGCCGGCCGGCTTCATCCGCTGGGCACGCCGCTCGCGATGCCTGCCGCGTACGATGCGCAATACGCAAACCTGAATCAGACGTTTCCCGGCTGGATCGCCCTTGCACCCAATCAGCGTTCCGCGTACGTGGTCAATAGTCTGGCGAATACCGTGACGTCGGTCGATTTGCGCCGTCGCGCCGTAACGGGGACGGCGCCCGTGGGCTTTTTCCCTTATGCTGCGGGCGTTGCGGGAAATCGCCTGCTCGTTACCGATCCCGGCCTGATGCGCTACGCTAAGTTGCCGCAGCCGGTGCGCACTCCGCAATTTCAGAACGTCTCGTTTTCGCCGGCGCAGAGCTCCGCGCTCTCGTCGGTACTGCTCACCGGCTCGGGAGCGGTATCGACGGCCTCGCAGACGTCGACACCAATGGACCCTCCGCCCGACGGATTGAATGACGTCGGCGGCGCCGCTCCGACGGCGATCGCGATTTCGAAGAACCGCCGCTACGCCTTCGTCTGCATGACCAACGTAGATCGCGTTGCGACCGTCGATGTGTTCGGCGTTCCTCGGGTGGTCGGCGGCCTGCAATTGCGGTTGTTCGATCGCGCGCCGTTCGGGACGCAGCCGGACGCCATCGCGCTCAGTCCGGACGGAAAACGCCTGTACGTTGCGCTTGCGGGAATGAACGCAGTCGCCGTCTTGGACGCCCGCGATCCGACGCATCTGCACCGGCTGGGATTGATCCCGACGGGATGGTATCCCACCGGTATCGCCGTTTCACGAAACGGGCGTTTTCTTTACGTGGCGAATGCCAAAGGCTTCGGCCAAGAGCCCGGATTCGAAGGCGGACCGAAGTTGGACGACAACGTTCTGTGGTCCACGCTGCAGCGCATCGATCTCCACAGGCTTCCGCTCGGAAAGACGACCCTCTCAGCGCTCAACTACAATCGTCTGGCGATCCGTCCGGTCGAGAATCCAATCGTCCCCCCACTGCGCTCCGGCCGGCGCAGCAGCGTGATTCAACACGTCGTCTTTATCCTGGAAGAGAACAAGACGTACGATGCGATGCTCGGCGATCTGACCGACGGGCAAGGGCACTGGTGGGGCAAAGGCGATCCTTCGCTGGTCTCGTTCGGAACGACGGTTACGCCGAATCTGCATGCGCTGGCATATCAATTCGGGCTGGCAACGAACTTTTACGCGGACTCGGAAGAGTCGGACGCCGGCCATCAATTTGCTGCAGCCGGAATCGCAACGTCTTACGCGGAAAAGACGCTGAACGTTCACTATAGCCGGACGCCGCTGGATCTGAAGAATGAAGATCCCGAAGATTATCCGCGCGAAGGCTACATCTTCAATGCACTCGCGCGGGCGGGGTTGACATACCGCGATTACGGCGATTTGCTGCGCGTCTCCGGATACGACGAGGGCGCAGCCGACGATCCCAAGGCGGACGATCCGTTCTACCGCGGCTTGACCGACGCAGACGCGCCGACCAGCGGACTAGGCGGCTTGTATGATTTCGACACGCCGGCATTGGCGGCTCTCGGCGGACACGTGGACGAAAATTATCCCGGTTGGAACCTTCGCATCCGCGACGTGCGCCGCGCCAAAGAATTCATCCGCGACTTCAGCGAGCTGGAGCAGCAGAACGACGTTCCGGCTTTTACGTATATTTGGCTGCCCGACGATCACACCGGCAGCGGGCCCGGCATACCGCCGATTCCGGAAGAAGTCGCCGACGGCGATCGCGCGCTCGGAACGATCGTCGACTTTCTCACGCACCAGCCGACATGGGGCTCGACGGCGATTTTCATTACGCCCGACGACGCGCAGAGCTCGCGCGATCACGTGAGCGAGCACCGCTGCTATGCGATCGTCGTCTCGCCGTACGCCAAGCGGCATTATGTAGGCGACGTGCATCTTTCTACCGTCAGCATCCTAAAGACTGAGGATGAACTGCTGGGACTGCAGCCGCTCTCGTTAGGCGACCTGCTTGCCACCGATATGTCGACGTTCTTCACGCCGGCGGCCGACCCAACGCCGTACACGGCCCTTCCGGTGCCGGTTCAAACGGCCAGCGTGGAAGGGCGCCGCATCGCCGCGATGCTCGAGCAGACCGATCAGAGTGGTCCGGACGCGGACGTCGAACGTTCGGCACGGATCGTTGACCTCTCGCGTCAAGCCGACGCGCTGGCTGCTCGGCGCTCCGTCCTTTCACCGCAGGAGTACGACGCACGGCAAAGCGAGCTGTACGCGGCCGCTCTGGAGGCTTTGAGTTCAAAAGAATGACGACCGCGCACACGTCCTGGGGTCCGCGTCTGGTTGCAAATCCGACCGGCGCGCTGCGAGCGGCGATCGCCGTGACGCCGCCGCCCGCGATAGAACTGGCAAAGGCGTTGCCGGGCGAACCGGGTTCCGTTCACGCGCGTGCAGCATCGCAGCATGCGATCCTCGTCAAGATGCTGGAATATTTCGGCTGCACGGTAACCGTGCTCGATTCGCATTCCGCCGATCCCTTCGCGAGCTCGGTTGCCGACGCGGCGCTCGTCTTTGAGAACGGAGCGGTAATCTTGCGCCCGTCGTCGATGACGCGGCGGCCGCAGAGCGCTTGGCTCGAAGACCGTTTGCACGAGCTCGACGTACCGATTGCAGGGCACATCAGTGCGCCGGGCTTGCTCGATGGTACCGACGTCTTGACGGCGGGAAATACGGCGTTCATCGGCATCGGCCGGCGCAGTAACGAACTGGCTCGTAGCGGCTTCAAGCAGATAGCGAAAGCCCACGGGTTTGAAACGTTGGAAGTAAAACTCGCGGACGGCGTGCCGTCGCTGCGCTCGGTCGCGGGCGTCCTCGCTGCGGATTCGCTGGTGCTCGCGCCTCCCGATCTGCTCGATCACGCGGCGTTCAATGGATTCAAGACATTCGTCACCCCGCGCGGTCAGGAGCTCGGCGCAGGCGTTCTAAACATCGGCGAACATCACGTCATCGCGGACGTGCGCTTTCGCAGCGTGAACCAGATGCTGCGTCGCGGCGGAATCGCCGTCGAGGCGCTGGACCTTTACGACTTCGATCGAATCGGTATTTCGGTTTCCATGCTCGTCGTCGATCTGAAACGCGTCTAGGAGTTCGCACGGGGTTGCGCATCGCAATACTGTCGGACATTCACGGCAATCTCGTCGGATTGGACGCGTGTTTGGCCGATCTGCAGCAGCAGGGAGGTGCCGACGCCGTCGTCGCCGCGGGCGACCTTTGCATGGACGGCCCTAAGCCGAAGAAAGTCTTGCAGCGGCTGCAAGAGATCGGCGCGCAATGCATCAAGGGCAACACGGACCGGTATCTAAGCGCGTCCGGGGAATCGGAAATGCACGGCGCCGAAGATTCGGAGCGTCCGCGCATCGCGTGGATTCGATCGGATTTAGGCGAGAAGTGGCTGACTTGGATGCGCGACCTGCCGTTCGCGCTGCGATTCGGCGAGGAAACGAATCAGCTGCTCGTGGTTCATGCGAATCCGCTCGATGACGAAGAGCATCTTTGGCCCGATGCCGACGAACCGACCCTCGAGCGGCTGATCGGCAAGGAAAGGGCGAGCACGATCGCCTTCGGTCACCTGCACCTGCCTTACGTGCGCATTTGGCGTGCGAAAATGCTCGTCAACGTCTCTTCCGCCGGACTGCCCAAGGACGGTGATCCGCGCGCTTGCTATGCGATCCTCACGGAGCGTGACGGCGGCTGGGAAATCAAGCACCGCCGGGTCGCTTTCGACGTCAAGAAAGTTGCAACCCAATTGGCCGATTGCGGGATTCCGGGGAGTGCGGAACTCATCACCACCCTTCGCCGCCACCGGTACAAACGATTAAAGAATCTCATTCCCTAAACGGAGCAATCCGCGCCGGCGACGCTGCAGTGCCGGCGATCGACCTCGCGCACGTTCTCAAACGCTACGGACGATTCACGGCGGTCGACGACGTCTCGCTGCGCGTGAATGCCGGCGACTTTTTCGGCTTTCTCGGGCCTAACGGCGCGGGCAAGACGACGACGATCAACGCCATCGTCGGCCTCGCCCGCATGAATTCAGGCTCCATCAAAATCCACGGCTACGACAACCTCACGCAGTGGCGCGAAGCGCGCCGCCTGGTGGGACTGGCGCCTCAAGAATACAATTTCGACCGCTACCTCTCCATCCGCGACATCCTGATCTATCAGGCCGGATACTTCGGCTTGCGGCCCAGAGAAGTCGCCGACCGCGCCGATATGCTTCTGGACCGCTTTGGTTTGGCGTCCAAGGCGAAGCAGGATTACATGAAGCTCTCGGGCGGCATGAAGCGCCGTCTCACGCTCGCGCGCGCGCTCATCCATTCGCCCAAGCTCTTGATTCTCGACGAACCCACGGCGGGCGTGGACGTCGAACTGCGTCTCGAACTTTGGGATCTGCTGCGCGAATTGAACGGCGACGGCATGACGGTCTTTTTGACGACGCATTATCTGGAAGAAGCGGAGGCGCTTTGCCGCAACGTCGGCATCATCCGGGCGGGCAAGTTGGTCGCGCTCGAGCCCATGCAAGATCTGCTGGCGCGCGAAGGTAAGCGGCTGCAAGAGGTCTTTTTGGAGCTCACGCGATGATCGCGGCAGATCGTTTCAATGCCGTAGGGATGCTCACGCTGATCAAGCGTGAAATGGTACGCAGCCTGAAGATCATCAACCAGGTGATCTGGCCGCCGATCATCACGACGCTGCTTTACGTCTTCGTCTTCGGCGTTTCGCTGGGCGGACGAATCCGGATGGATCCCGGCACCAGTTACGCGGAGTTCCTGATTCCCGGACTCATCATGCTCCAGGTCATCGACTCGTCGTACGGTGAGTGCAGCAGCTCGCTGTTCCAAGGCCGTTTCATGAACTCCATCCAGGAGATCCTCATCGCTCCGATGTCGGCCGGCGAGATGGTGTTCGGGTACATTTTAGGAAGTCTTGACTCGCGCGCTCCTCATCGCCAACATGATCATGCTGCTCGGGTGGGCACTGGTGCACGCGCTGCCGAGCGAATGGGGACTGTATTTCGGCATCATCGTGGTCGTGTCGCTGCTGTTTTCGGCACTCGGGGTCGTCTTCGGACTGCTTGCGGAAAAGTTCGATCATCTCGCCGTTCTGACCACCTTCGCCATAACGCCGCTCGTCTTCGTCGGCAGTGCCTTCACGCCGGCGCACTTTCTTTCGGGCGCGATTCTGCGCTTCGAATACGTCAATCCGATGTTCTATGCGATCGACGCGTTCCGGCATAG
The DNA here is from genome assembly GCA_963714015.1 of Vulcanimicrobiota bacterium. Lineage (GTDB taxonomy): Bacteria > Vulcanimicrobiota > Vulcanimicrobiia > Vulcanimicrobiales > Vulcanimicrobiaceae > DASRDE01. The sequence continues at coordinate 1,484,593 of OY970223.1, forward strand.
TTACACTGGACAAAGCTATTTGCCGCTCGGGCTATCCGTCGCGGTGCTCGCCGGGCTGATGGCGATCGCCCTCGGTACGGCGCTGCGAATGGCGATTATCGGCTACAAACTGCGCACTTAAGAGAGGATCGTATGCTGCTGCTATCCGTCGTACTCGCACTATCGCCATGGAAGGGTCATTTGCCGCCCGCGGCGACCCAGGGTACCGCTGCGTATAAGCTGACTGTCCACGGTGAGCCGAATCAGGACCTGCAGTTGAGGGCCGAGGGCGTTCCGCAGGGATGGATAGCGTCGTTTTGCACCGGCGAGCTCTGCTCTCCGATGCGCTACTCGATGCATTTGAACGCGCGTGGTGCCGGCAGCGTGGAGTTTCAAGCGATTCGCTTGGATGACGGCGCCGCTAAACACGCCCGAGTCGTGGTGAGATCCGATAAAGGCGGTTCCGCCGCCGTTGCAGTTACCGATCGCCGGTAATAAAAGGGTTGTGCGCCTTCTCCCAGCCGACTTTGCTGGGAGGTCCGTGCCCCGGCATCAGCACGGTGTCGTCGGGCAGCGTAAAGATCTTCGAGCGCACGCTGTTCAAGATGTCGTCGTAGGTACTGGCGTCGCCGTACGCACCGCCGACGCTTCCGGCAAAGAGCGTATCGCCGGTGAATAGCGTCGATTTGAAGAGGAACGATGATGAACCGTCGGTGTGTCCGGGCGTGTGGAGCAGGCGAATCCGGACGTCGCCGAACGGAAGCTCCTCTTCATCCTTGACGAGCAGCGCGCCTTTACCGGCGCTGCCGATTGCGTGCACGTCGGCTTTGTGCATGACGATCTTCGCGTGCGGAAAATTTCGCGCAATCTCAGCGGTCGCGTCGCAGTGATCGGCGTGTTTGTGCGTGACCAGCAGATACTCGAGATGGTACTGCCCTTGGGCGAGCATGCGAAGCAAGTTTCCCGGAATGCCCGCGGGGTCGACGAGTGCGGCCCGCTTGCCGCCGTCTAAAAAGAATATGTAACCGTTGCTGGGATGCGGATCGTGCGGGTGGTGCCGGACATCCGTAACGGAGATAGGATCGGGTTGCCAGCGCTGCGCCGCGGCGTCCGCAAACTTTCCGGGATCCAGCCGTAGGGCGCGCGCCATTTCGCGCGCTTCATCGTCGTCAGGCGCGCCGCGGCCTTTCGTCCATTGTGAAATGCGCTCGGCCTCGATATTGCATGCGCGGGCAAGCGCGGGGATGCTCGTGCGCGTGCCGCGGAGCGCCTTGCTCAGAACGTCGGCGAATTCGTCTTCCAGCGCCACGCAGAGCCGTTTGCACAGTGGCCGCGCCGGGCCTGCGATGCAACCGGAAGCCCGGACGGCCGGGTCGAAGCCCATGCCATGGAACGCCTCCTCATCATCGGTTCGGGACCCGCCGGGCTGACCGCCGCAGTATATGCGGCGCGCGCAAATCTTTCGCCCCTGGTCCTTGCCGGAGGAATGTACGGCGGTCAGCTGATGCTGACTACCGAGGTCGAGAATTATCCGGGATTCCCCGAGGGCATCATGGGGCCGGAATTGATGATGAAGTTTCGCGAGCAGGCCGAACGGTTCGGTGCACGCATCGAAAATGTCGACGCCGTAGGCGTCGATTTCACGAAGCGCCCGCTGGTCGTGCGGACCGCCGACGCCGAATACGCCGCTCGCAGCATTATCGTAGCCACCGGTGCGAGCGCGCGCTGGCTAAACATTCCGGGCGAAGAGCACTTACGCGGACGCGGCGTATCGACGTGCGCCACTTGCGACGGTGCGTTTTTCCGCGACAAACACATTGTGGTCGTCGGCGGCGGTGACTCGGCGATGGAAGAGGCGCTGTTCTTGACGCGCTTCGGGCGCAAAGTAACCGTCATTCACCGCCGGGATCACTTGCGCGCCAGTAAAATCATGGCCGATCGCGCGACTGCCCACGGCAAGATCGGGTTCGTCTGGAATACGGTCGTCGAAGAAGCAGTCGGCGAAGGTCACTTGCGCGCCTTACGGCTGCGCAACCTGGCCGACGGATCGCGCACCGAATTCGCGGCCGATGCGCTCTTCATCGCCATCGGCCACGATCCGAATACCGGCATTTTTCGCGGTCAGCTCGATCTGGACAAGGCCGGCTACATCATCTCGCCCGACGGTACCGCGACGAACGTCGAAGGGGTCTTCGTTGCGGGAGACGTCTACGACATCAGGTATAAACAGGCGGTTACCGCCGCAGGCTCGGGATGCAGAGCGGCGATGGACGCGGAGAAGTACTTGGAGGCACTCGAGTTTCCGATGGAAGAGGCAATTGCCTGAGCGCGAATTGCAAAGAAAGGTGGAAGTCTCAGCAAGGCGTCCGGATCGATCGAACGCGCATGGAATGGACATTAACGCAGAAGGAACCCGAGTAACGGGCCTTTTCGCGTCTCTTTTAAGCTCCGGAACAGATAGTACTTCGCTCTGCGCTGCTTAAGCTCCGTATAGCCGGAAACAGGTGATTGTCTAGTGTAATTGCGCCGGTAAGGGCGTAACCTCCGGCCGATAGCGTACTGCGCTGTGCGTTTGTAACACGTTGCTTGAATAGCGGCCCCATCTGTCGTGTAGAAGGCTTACATCCTGCCCACGTGTATGCGACGATCAGTTCATCGCGAGAGATTCGTCGAATACTCCGAATGCGCATTATGGCTTCCAGGGCATTGGTAAACGACGTAGTGGTGTACCGCATTGCTGCTCCCCCGGAGGCAGCGGCAGCGATAGAGAGCCCAAGGGATGCCAGAAGCATCGCTGCGCCGGCTACCAGTCCTTTGATCTGTTCGCTCCGGTTCTCTCACGTTCCACAGAAGCAATACACCGCAGCATTGCGGCAAAGCTTCATCGGCGCACGCGCCATTTGAGTGAGAACGCCTAGACGCATGCGTTGGAGCCGACAATCGCCTCCAGATCGGCGATCGACTTGGGAATATCCGCCGTCAGATTTTCGTTGCCGCCGTGCGTCACGAGAATGTCGTCCTCGATCCTGATTCCGATGCCTTTAAAGCGCTCGTCGCACGAAAGATCGTCGTTAACGTAGATGCCGGGTTCCACCGTCGTTACCATCCCGGGTTCGAACAAGCGGTGTAAATCGTTGTCGTCGCGGTACCTCCCGGCATCGTGAACGTCCAATCCGAGCCAGTGACCGCTGCCGTGCATGTAATAATCGCGGTAGCGGCCCGTTTCGATGTTTTCGTCGACGGTGCCCGAGAGAAGGCCCACATCCACGAGGCCTTCGACGATGGTTCGAACGCAAGCGTTGTGAAAATCCCGGCACGAGACGCCCGGCCGCACACAGTCGATTCCGGCAAGTTGAGCATCGAGCACGATCTCGTAAAGCGCGCGTTGTTCGGCGGTGAAGCGGCCGTCAACCGGCCACGTCCGCGTGACGTCGGATGCGTAGCACTCGAACTCCGCGCCGCTGTCGACCAAAAGGAGATCGCCCGCCCTCAGTTCGTCGCGCACGGTCGTGTAGTGCAGGGTCGTGGCGTTCGCGCCGCCGGCGACGATCGACGTATAGGCAGGCGTGGCGCCGGCGCGCTGGTACTCGTACTCGATGAGCGCTTCGATTTCGTATTCACGCAAACCGGGGCGCGTCGAAGTCATCGCCGCCCGGTGACCCGCGGCGGTTATCAAAGCGCCGCGGCGCATGATCTCGATCTCGGCGGTATCCTTTCGCAGCCGCATCTCGTGCAGCACGATGCCGGGATCGGCGATGAAGTTTGGGGCGCGCCCCGCCCGGCGCGAGCGTTCGCGCGCCGCTTCCAGAACGCTTTGCATGCGCCGGTCGAACGCTTCGTCGCGGCCGATTCCATAGTAAAGCGCATCGATGCTGCATAAGTATTCCGGCAGCCGCGCATCTATTTCGTCAATGGGGAAAGCCGCGTCTATGCCGAGCGTTTCGCACGCACCCTCTACGCCGAGCCGCCGGCCGTTCCAGATTTCGTGCGCCCGGTCGTTGGGATGCAAAAAGAGCACGCTCCGTTCGCATTCGTGCTGCGGAGCGAGCACCAAGACCGCATCCGGTTCGTTAAAGCCCGTAAGATAATAAAAGTCCGAATCCTGGCGGAATTCGTATTCGGAATCGCCGTTGCGCAGCCGCAGATGTGCCGCCGGTATGACGGCAGCGGCCTTGCCGAGTTGGGCACAGGCGCGCGCCCGCCGGCCGCTGTACAGGCGCATGTTCGCGGGTTCTTTCATCGCTGCGCTACGATATTTGGTTGTAGTCGCGCTCGGCCTTCTTTCCGAGCGCCGTGAGAACGGATTCGGATATCGCGGACGCGCTTTGGTGACCCCGCGCTCGCCCGGCGGCGATTCCTCCGTTCGCAGGAAGAAGCCGCACCGCCAGCGCGCAGGCCCGGCTCACCATTCGGGGCGCTACGCCTTGCGCGAGCGCCAGCAGTTTTGCCGGCAGCGAGATGACGATCTCCGGCTCACCACGCAGGGCCGCATCGACAACCGCGCGAGCCGCGCTGCCGGCTGCAACCGATGCTCCCGGCAGCGTCCCTGACAGCTTGAACCACGCGTACTCTTTGCGATGCTGTGCCTTGAACCAGGCGTTGCGAGGGCTTCCCGTGCGCATGAGTCCCGGACAGACCGTCGTAACGAAAATATTTTCCGCTCGCAGCTCCGCGCGAAGTCCTTCGGAGTATCCGACTGCCGCGAACTTGCTCGCGCAATACGGCAAGAGATGCGGAACGCTGACCTTGCCGCCGATCGAGGTAACGTTCACGATCCGGCCGCCTCGCTGACGCCGGAAAATCTCGAGCACCGCTTCCACGGCGTGGTACATGCCCCAGAAGTGCGTATTCATCGCATCTTCATAATCGGCGCGGGTCATTGCCGCCGCCGGACCGACGGCGATCGTGCCGGCGTTGTTTACGAGAAGGTCGATCCGTCCGAGTTCGTCGTACGCGCGGGCGATCGCGCCGCGTACGTCGTCCTCGTTACGGACGTCGCAGACTAGGGTGAGCACGCGCGTTCCCAAGCCGCGCAGCCGTTCTGCCGCCGCCTCCAACGTTTTTGGATCGCGTCCGCAAATCGCGAGGGCGGCGCCGCGGCGCGCGCACTCGATTGCAATAGCCAAGCCTAACCCGCGCGAAGCGCCGGTGATAAACGCAACGCGGCCGTCGAGGCGCTGCTTGCGTGCTAGGCGAACCGCCGCGCGAAGCGCGGCACCCGTTGCGGCAGCGCATACCGCGGCGGCGACTATTCTTCGATCCAGCATGGTGTGAGCTACCCATTCCAGGGAAAACAACCGGCGTGAACGAGCGAAATACGACTACGGTCAAACTCTTGGCTGCCGGTGCGGCGGCAGGGCTCACGCTTACTTACATTGCGCGAGCATCGCGGGCGCGCATGCGCAAGCCGATAATGCAAGCGGCGACCGTTGTGGCGCCGCGCGGGCGCGTCGAAAGCTTCATCGAGTCGCGCGAACGGATGCTGGATGCGCTTCAATCCAAAAACCTCTATGCGAACATCGAACGGCTGGAGCTGCGCGACGCTCCGAGCGACCGCGGCACGGAGATCTGTCTGACGATGCGCGGCGTCGGCAAGTATGCCGTCAAAGATATCTTACGGCGCGCCAAGGCACTGATCGAGTGCGGCGAGATTCCCACCGGGAGGCGATACGCATGAAAGCCGTCGTTTGGAACGGCGTCCACGACGTTCGCGTCGAGGGCGTCAAAGACCCGGAACTGCTCAACCCGCGCGATGCGATTCTTCGCGTGACCGCAACTGCGATCTGCGGGTCCGATTTGCATCTCTACAACGGGTTCATGCCGACCATGCAGCCCGGCGACATTCTCGGGCACGAGTTCATGGGCATCGTTGAAGAGGTGGGGCCGTCGGTACGGAATCTCCGCCCCGGCGATCGCGTCGTCGTGCCGTTCAACATCGCATGCGGCAACTGCGAACCATGCATGCGCGAGCGCTGGTCGCTATGCGACAACTCCAATCCGAACGCGTCGATTCCCGAACGCCTCTACGGCTATTCTTGCGGAGGACTGTTCGGCTATTCGCACATGTTCGGCGGCTATTCCGGCGGTCAAGCGGAGTTCGTTCGCGTGCCCTTCGCGGACGTCGGTCCGCTGAAAGTGCCTGACTCGCTCGAGGACGACGAAGCCTTGTTTTTAAGCGACATCTTTCCGACCGGATACATGGCTGCGGAAAATTGCGACATTCAGTCGGGCGACGTCGTCGCGGTCTGGGGATGCGGACCAGTCGGACAGTTCGCCATTCGCAGCGCAGTTCTCATGGGCGCCGACGTCATCGCAATCGATCGCATTCCGGTGCGGTTGGACATGGCTCAGGCGGGAGGCGCGCGCACGCTCAACTTCGATGAAGTAAACGTTCTCGAAGCCCTTCACGAAATGACGGGCGGCCGGGGACCGGACGCATGCATCGACTGCGTGGGCATGGAAGCGCACGGTGTAACGCCCGACGCCATTGCCGACAAAGCCAAACAAACGGTTCGCCTGCAATTCGATCGGGCGCACGTCTTTCGTCTGGCCACTCAGGCCATAGGCAAGGGGGGCACGCTTTCGGTCCCGGGCGTTTACGGCGGATTCATCGACAAGATCCCGATGGGGACGATCTTCGAAAAAGGCTTGCAGATTCGCACGGGCCAGACGCACACGCATCGGTATCTGCGCCCGCTGATGGCGCTGATACGCGAGCGGAAAATCGATCCGTCGTTCGTGATCACTCACCGCGGTACGCTGGACGACGCCCCGAATTACTATGCCCTGATGGCCAAACATCGCGACGACTTCGTCAAGTCGGTGCTGGCTCCGGGCGTCGAGGCCTACCGGGCCGGTAACCGAGCGGGAAGCGAGGAATTGGAGTTTAGCCGCCGGTAATCGGCACGAGTGAACGATTCTTCCGGCTGGAATCTGCGCGGACTGACGACGAGCGCAGCCGCTCACGGCGTGAGCGATCTTTATTCCGGGATGGTGCCGCTCATGATCTTCACGATTGTGAGCTTGCACCATCTTTCGCCGCTCTATCAAGGCGCCGTTGGATTTCTTTGGTATTTGACGAGCTCTATCGTGCAGCCGCTTTTCGGCGCGTATGCCGATCGCGCCGGGCGGTGGTGGTTCCTGCCGGCGTCGGTGACGCTTACGGTCTGCGCCGTCTCGGCAATGGGGCTTTCGACCGGTTTAGCGATGCTCGCAGCGCTCGTGGCGATCGGCGGGCTCGGTTCGGCCGTAATGCACCCCGAGGCAGGGAGATATGCGGCGCTCTTGAGCGGGAACCGAAAATCGGGCGGCATTTCCATATTCCAAATCGGCGGCGCCGTCGGGTATGCATTCGGTCCCCTGCTGATCGCTGCCGTGATTCAGCGTTATGGTCCCGCAGGATCCGTCCGAACCGCAGCGCCGGGCCTTGTGGCGGCGGCGGTGATTTGCGCGCTTACATTCGGCATCAAATCCGCCGCCCAGCGAGCCCAGCGCCTCCACGAATCGTCCCTGCAATCGCAACCGGCGCGAGTCGACACGTTCGGCGTAACGCTTCTGGTTGCCGGAACTGCGTTGCGGTATCTCGTCGCCGCTTCGTTCATGACGTTTCTCCCGAATCTGATCGTCGGACGCGGCGGAAGCATTGCCGATGCCGGCGCGATGGTGACCGCTTTCTTGGGCGTCGGTGTTGCCGGTTTGTACGTTGGAGGCCGGCTCGGCGATCGCTTCGGCGCCGTGCCGATTGCGGTCTGGAGCCTTGCCGCGTCGGCCCCGGTACTGCTCGGGTTCTTTCTGCTCAGCGGCGTGGCGGCTACGGCGGCGCTGCTGCTCGGCAGTGTGCTGCTGACGGTCCAGAGCGCACCCAGCGTTGCGATCGTGCAAAAAATGCTGCCGCGCAACCTCGGCATGGCTCTCGGGTTGATGAACGGCGTTGCGTTCGGTGCCGGATCGGCATTGGTTACGGGCGTTGGTTTTGCGGTCAGCAAGATCGGTGCGTCGAATGCGCTTTTCGAGCTTAGCGTTATGCCGATTCTCTGTGCTCTGGCTTACTGGCTTGCCGGCCGCCGGCTGCAATTGCGCTATCACAGGGAGCTTGCGCAGGCGTGACCAAACCTACGTGAGGGCCGCCAACAGGGCGATCGCATCTTGATTGAGCGCTTGGCGTTCGATCTTCGGATGCGTTAAATAAAACAGCGCCATGGTGCGCAGTGCGAAGACGTGCGCCCGCGGCATCCCCAGCTCAGCGAAGCCGAGCCGCGCGCGTTGCGCAAACGTCCGGGCGCGGGCTGCGAATTCTTGGGGCGCTGCATATCGCGAAACCCAGTTCAGCTCGCCGTGCGCGCGGTCTTCGGCTTGGTCGATAAAAGAGTCGAGCAGCACGTGAAGTGCGCAGAACGACGGAAAGTACGCATCGTATGCCGGGCCGATCCGGTCGAAATCACTGCAGAACGCTTCATACAACGGCGCATAGACGTGAAATTGTGAGCCTGCGGCTGCCGCGAACTCCCACCAGGTGAGATCGTATTTCGTGCCGGCGCGGTCGTACCAAGCCACACACGCCGCTTCTCGTTCTCCCGAAGGCAGGTGACTGAACGTCTGGGTATCGGCGTAGAGCGCGGCGGCGCGACGAAAGTACGGCAGCAGCAGCTCATGCGGACCCAGCCGTTTTAGCGCGCGGCGCGTGAGCCGAACGAGCGAAGCGAGATAGTCGCCGTCATCGCCCGGCGGTCCGTACAAATAGTATTCGTGCAGCGGACGAGCGGGATCGAGCGCATCGGCAAGGGCTTCGTGCAACTGCCGGAATGCGCGAGGCGGTGTTTCCGGATGACGGTCGCACAGGGTGTCGAGAAAGTCGTAAACGGCTTCGAGCGGCGCGACGATTTCTATGTAGTGCTCGCGTGCGCCGCTCGGCAAGAACGTGGAGAGGATGCACGCGCCGGCGACGTGATAAGCTTTCGAACGCAGACTTGAAACTGCATGAGCCCGGAGCTGAGCGTCCGGTATCCGATCGGCCAGATGCTGCAGCCGCACGAGCGCCGCGCGAGCGAGCGGCACGACGTGCACCAAAAATCTGCGAAGATCGAAGGCATCGTCCATTCCGCCGCGGAGCAGATACTGCAGCCGGGGCGGACTGAGCAGCACTCGCCGGACGGCCCAGCCGATCTCGGCCGACAACGCCCCTGCCTCCCGGCTCAAGCTAGATTCCGCCCACGAAGCGTCCCGGATTCAGTATGCGATTCGGATCGAATTGCGCTTTGAGCGCGCGCATCTTCTCAATGCTCTCGGGCGGCAGTCCCCACGGATCCAGGGCGGTTCGAATCGGCGCGTCGCCGCTCACGATCGCGCGGCGCGGCGCAACGGCGCGCAGGCCCTCGTCGGCCGACTCGATCTTTTCGGCAAACGCGCGCCTGTCGCGCTCGCTCAGCCGCAGATATACATCACCGTTCATGACGTCGAACAGCAAATCCGTGAACAGCTCATGACGATGCGCCGCATCCCGCAGGGCCGTGGCGCGTTCTTCTGCGGTTGCGGGATCTCCGAGCACGCGAAACGTCAACGAACGTTCGCCGAGCGGTGCAATGCACGCGTCGAGGCAACTCTGAAACCGTTCTAATGCGCCCGAGTCGACCACGGTCGTCCGGGGAACCCCGGCTCGGCCGAGCGAAGAGCGCGCCTCCAACGTTGCGCGGTCGACGAGCGATTGCGAGCCCTCGAGCAAGATGAAAATGCGGCCGTCTACGTCGTCTTCACCGCTTACCGTCTTGCGGAACCCTTCCAGGCAGAACGTTGCCGCCGGCGTCACGTTCATTGCGGCTATTTGCGCAATCGCGCGCGTTCGCGAACCTTCGGGAAGCGGCGCTATGAGCGCGCGGCGGCACTGCGGCAACGGCAGCGTTTTGAAGTTTACGCGCGTCAGTACGCCAAGTGTCCCGAAGGATCCCGCGTAGAGCTTGCTCATGTCGTATCCCGTAACGTTTTTGACGACCATGCCGCCTGCATTTGCAACTGTTCCGTCGGCAAGCACGACTTGAGTGCCGATCAACAGATCGCGCGCGCGCCCGTACAGATGACGCCGCGCGCCGAGCCATCCGGCGGCTATCGTGCCCCCTACCGTAGCATCGTTGCGCAGCGGCGCATCCAGCGGAACGAACTGACCGTGCGCCTCAAGATGGGCCTCGAACGCGGCTACGCGCATCCCCGCTTGAACCGCGCACGTCAGATCGTGAAATTCGTGGACGATGAGCGCATCGAGTCGCAACGTCGACAAGCGCACCGCATCCCGCTCGAGCGCGGCTCCGGCGGCGTGCAGCGTGTCGCCGCCGCTCACGCTTACCGCTGTGCGTTCGCTATTGCACTCGGCGAGCGTTGCGGCAAGTTCCTCTACCGACTTCGGCGTCCGGCTTCTCGAGCGAATCACCGAACCTCGCCGCAGCCGGCCCCGGCGGGAAAGATCTTCTCGGGGTTGAGCAAGCGTTTGGGATCGAAAACTTCGCGTACGCGCGCCATCGCGGCGAGGTCTTGCGTGGTGAACACGCGCGTGAGAGTTCCCCGCTTCTCGTAACCGATGCCGTGCTCGCCGCTGATCGTGCCGCCAAGGTCGACGGCCGATTGAAGGATGTCGTTTCCCGCGTCGATCACGGCGCCCACTTGCCGGCTGTCGCTGCGATCGTACATCAGCAGCGGATGGAGGTTGCCGTCGCCTGCATGAAAGACGTTGGCAACTTTTATCGACCGCGAAGCGCACGCCTCTTCGACTGCGCGAAGCGCTTGCGGCAGTTTGGTGCGCGGCACGACGACGTCTTGAATGTAGTAGTTGGGCGCAAATCGTCCAGTCGCTCCGAGCGCGCCTTTGCGTCCCGCCCACAACGCATCGCGCTCTTCCTGCGAACGCGCGGCGCGGCAAGAAGAGGCTCCGTGCTCTTTGAGCAGACGCACGATGAGCGCTTCGTAGAGGTTGAGATCGTCCTCCAAGCCGGCGCTTTCGATAAGCAAAGCTGCTCCCGCATCTTTGGGATAGCCGCACGCGAACGCCGCTTCCACGGCCTGCAGCGCGAGCCGGTCCAGCATCTCGAGCGCCGTCGGAACGATTCCCGCCCCGATGATCGCCGAGACAGCATTCGACGCGCTCTCGACGTCGGGAAAAGCGGCGAGCCACACGCGCACTGCTTCGGGCATGCGGAGCAAACGCACCCAGGCGGAACACGTCACGGCCAGCGTTCCTTCGCTGCCGACCAGCGGTCCGGTCAGATCGTATCCGCTCTCCTCGACCCACGTGTTCAGCACGTCGCCGCCGTCGTCGACGATCTCCAAACCGAGCACGTGGTTGACGGTCGTTCCGTAGGAGAGGCAATGCGGTCCGCCGGCGTTCGTGCCGATGTTGCCGCCGATCGTCGAAGCGCGCTGCGACGACGGATCGGGAGCATAAAAAAGGCCGGACGATGCCGTCTGACGCGAAAGGTCGAAATTTACCAGACCGGGCTGCACGCGCGCGCGGCGATTGCGCACGTCCAATTCCAGGACGCGGTTCATGCGCGCGAACGAGAAAACGACTCCGCCGGTGACGGGAACCGCACCTCCGCACAAGCCGGTTCCGGCGCCGCGCGGTACGATAGGTTCGCCGCAGGCGCGCGCAATTTTAACCGCAGCAACCACCTCGCGCGTCGACGACGGCAGCACGACTGCAGCGGGCTGCCGCCCTTGCGAATATGCGTCGAAGGCGTAGACCTCCAGGTCCGCGTCGTCGGTTTTCACCGCATCGGCGCCGAGCGCATCGATCAGCCGCCGGCGAAGTTCCTCAAGCACTTGCATTGATTTAGAAGGAACTGCAGCGCGTGCCTTTAAGGCCATCTTCGGCGTGTTTTTCTTTCAAAAAAAGAAGAAGCCCGAGCGGAGCAACCCCACGATCAAGCCGGTCGCTCCCGGGAGTCCCGCCCAAAAGAGAACGGCATTTCGGATGCCGGTCGAATTCGACGTCGTCTACACGCAGGACGGCCGTCGCGGGCGGCGCGGTGCCCGCGCCAATGATTTGAGCTCCGGCGGACTGCGGCTCTCCTGTGACGAGGATTTCGTCAAAGGAACGATCCTTACGCTCGAATTCAAATTGCCCGACGACTTCCTGGCAAACATGACGATCGAAAAAGAAGTCTACGAGCAAAGCCCGTTCGGACTTCGGCCCGAGTCGATCAAGGTGCAGCCGCACGGATTCAACCCGATGAAGATTCAGGCCAAGGTTTTGGCGACGTTTTTCAATCTGGAGCGCAGGAAGTTTGCCCAGGGCATGGCGTTCGTGAACATCGACCTCAAGACGCAGGACGAGATCCAACGCTTCATTCATCTATGGCAGCTTAACTACATCCGCACACGCCGCGGCGACTTGGGCTAATACAACAAGTATTTGGCGCGAACCGTCATGAACCGCGCGAGCTCCGGCTCCCAGCGCGCTTCGACGTCGTCGGCTGATAGATCTGCGCGAAGCGCGTTGCCGAGCAGATCCGTTCCCCAATCCTTCGCGAGCGGCGCAGCTTCGATTTTGAGCGTGTGCGGCGAGACGTCGCGCACAGCCGCGAGAATCTCGACCGCCGTGCGGACCGCCGGAAAAACGGCTGGGTCGAAAACGTCGAGCTCGACGCCCGAGTACTGCGCCCCCTGTTCACCGCCGAACAGCGGCGACCAATACGACGGACGAAAATACACGCCCGGGATCTCGCGTTCGTTGAGCACGTCCCCAAGCCGGTACGGATCGAGGTTAACCGCGCCTGCGTATTTGAACGGCTTGGTCGTGCCGATTCCGCCGTTCAGACCGGCGTTGTCAATCAGACCGGTACACGGATAGACGACGGTGGTGCTCCATTCGGGAATATTGGGAGAAGTCTGAACCCATTGCAGGCCTGTATCGGGCCAGAGCATCGAACGTTGCCATCCCTGCATCTTTACGACACGCAGCTTTGCGCCGATCCCGAAGTGCGCGTTGAACAGGTGAGCCAATTCGCCTACGGTCATGCCGTGCCGCATCGGTATCGGATACAATCCGATAAATGATTTGAACCTCGGATCCAGCACCGGCGCTTCCACCATTACCCCGCCGATCGGATTGGGGCGATCGAGTACCCAAATCTCTTTGTCGAATTCTTTCGCGGCTTGCATTGCGTACGCCATCGTAGAGACGAACGTGTACGGCCGCGCTCCGACGTCTTGGATGTCGAAGACGAGCGCGTCGAGGGCATGAAGCATTTCAGCCGTGGGCCGGCGCTGCGGTCCATAAAGGCTGTAGACCGGCAACCCCGTGCGCGGATCGGTATAGGACGCAACGAAGGCGCCGGCGGGACGATCGCCGCGAAGGCCGTGCTCCGGCGAGTAGATTGCTTTGACGCAGACGTTGCGGTTTGCTTGAATCGCATCGACGATGCTGACCAGCTCCGATGTAACGCCGGTTTGGTTCGTGATGACGCCGATACAACCGCCGGAAAGATCGCGCCAGCCCGTCTTCAAAAAAACCTCGTCGCCTAGAACGATGTTCGCAGGGGGCAGCGTTGCAGCGCGGGCGTCGAGGCGAGGCACCGCATGCCGCAGCGCCGGCTAGGCCCAAAAAGGTTCTCCTAAACAAACTCGGGCTCGGCGGTGACCGGGATGATCTCCGCAGCCTGGGCGCGCCGGAAGAGTTCGCGTACCGCAGCGATCCCTTCCTCGCCGACGTCGTCGCTGAACTCGTTCACGTACGCCGCAATGTGCTTGCGCATTACCTCTTCACTCATTTCGGCTGCGTGCCGGCGCACGTACGGCATGACCGCGGCTTCGTTTTCGCGCGCGAAGGCCAGACTGCGGCGAATGGCATCATCGATTTCGCCGGCTTCGCCGTCATCGAAATCGCGGCGGATGAGAATCGCGCCGAGCGGGATCGGCATGTTCGTCCGCGACTCCCACCATTCGCCGAGATCGGCGACCTGCACCAGGCCCTGATCTTGGTAGGTGAACCGCGATTCATGGATGATCAGCCCCGCATCGACCGTACCGCTCTTCACTGCGTCCAGGACCATGTCGAAACGCATGGCAATCGTCTGCGGACGGATGCCCATTGCGAGGCGCAGGAGCATGAACGCAGTGGTCATCTCACCCGGGATCGCGACGATCTTCGAACGATACTCTTCGAGTTGGTTTCCGCTGCCCGGCTTGGCGACGAGCAAGGGGCCGCAGCCGCGACCGAGCGCGCCTCCCGATCGCAGGATGCGGTAATCGTCCGTGAGCAGCGGAATGGCGCCGTAGCTGACCTTCGTGAGCTCGTAATCGCCTTTCAGCGCCGAGTTGTTCAGGTTCTCGACGTCCTCCAGCTGCACGCGCACTTTAGGCACTTGTTCGAGCAAGTTGTTGGTGAGTGCCGCAAAGATAAACGTGTCGTTCGGACACGGAGAGTAAGCGAGCCTGAGCGTCTTATCCACTGCTGCTTCCACTGAGCGTGAGGAGCGCCGAGAGAACCTTTTGGACGCCTTGCACCCCCGACTCGAAATCCCAACGGCTCTCGCTGCGATCGCAGGCGATGTTCGAAATACCGCGCACTTCGATTGCGGGGATCGCCGCGACTTCGGCGGCACGCAGAACGGCAAACCCCTCCATGCTTTCGATTCCTACGCCGTGCTTTGCCAACCGGGCTGCGGTCGCGCCCGTAGCGGTAACGCGCGGAACGGTGATGCCGCGGACGCTGCGATACCCAAGTTCGACCAGACGATCGACCAAGGTCAGATCCGATCCGGCGCGATCGACGACCCGTGCACCGTCGGGGAGTTCGATCGGCGAGCCGCTTTCCAGGTCCAGTTCGAAGATTTCCTCACTTACGACGACGCCTTCACCGATCTCGGCCATGCCTTCGAATGCGCCGGCGATGCCGGCACTAATTACCAAATCGTAGCGGCTCTGCGCCAGCGCGCGTGATACGGCTACCGCGGCCTCAACGGGGCCGACTCCGGTCACGAGCATCTCGACGTGCTCCGGCGGCCGGAAGGTCCCGAGCTCTTTTCCGACCGCGCAGGCAATCAGTATCACGAGGAACGCGTCACTACGGCACGCCGATCAATTTGTGCGTTTGAAGCGAAAGACGGAACCGCGAAGGGTGGCTTTTGGCGTAATCGAGAGCGAGTTGAACGTTCGCAGCTTTGTTGCCTTCCGGTTGCAGCAGTACTGAGGGCTTCTCCGCAAAAAGATCGAGCCACTCCTCCGGGACGCGGCCGTCCACGATGAGCTTGACTTCGTTCGCTCGTTGAGCCATGCGCGCATCGACTCGTTCTTTGGGAGAGACGCAGAGCCAGACGTCAGGCGGAAGCTCGGTGAAGATGGTTCCATTCGACTCGATGTGCACGCGCCGGCCGTCTTCGCGCAAAGCGTCGATCAATTGAAGCGTCTCGCGCTGTGCGAGCGGCTCGCCGCCGGTCAGAATAACCATCGGGCAGTCGCCGCCGATCTCCCGGACGCGAGCGACGACGTCCGGTACGTTCGCAAAAAATTTGAGCGAATAATCGGTGTCGCAGAAATCGCACGCGAGATTGCAACCGGCAAGGCGCACGAACACCGCCGGCGTTCCGGTGTACGCGCCTTCGCCTTGAATGCTGTAAAAAATCTCCGCGAGCTGCAGCACTAGGCGAAGTCGCTCCGGCGCAGCGTGGCACACGACGTCGCCGTTTCCCAAAGCACCAGCTCCTCCAAACCGGGAAGCGCTTTGTCCAGACGCTGCCAGACCCATGTGACGATATTCTCGCACGTGGGATTCTCGAGCGCGTCGTTGAGCGAGGTGTGATCGAGCACGTCGATGACTTGCTCGTGGACGACGGCGCGCACGACGTCGAAGTCCTCGATCATGCCGGTTGCCGGTCCGGTGCTCTGCAGCGGTCCCCGAAGCGCCACTTCGAGCCGGTACGAATGGCCGTGGGGCCGGGCGCATTTGCCCAGATGGTAAGGGAGAACGTGCGCGGCCTCGAACCGGAAGTGCTTACGAATTTGCACACTGCCCGGGTTCGAGGTATGCCGTATCGTGAGCCTTCGCATCAACCGAGCGGAGTTGGTCATTACCGCGGTTACAGCTGAGGCCGCGGCTCCGCGCTTGAACACCGGTTTGTACGAAGTCGGCGCCGATGGGCGGCCGTTCGTACTCCCCAGCGTGGGCGGCATTAATCCCAACGTCAGGGTTGGCGACCTCGCCTTCGGATTCGCCGCCGATCACATCGAGCCGGCAGTCAGCCTGCGCAATCCGGACGATCGCTTGAACGCGGCATTCAATACGCTCGCGTGCATCGGGAACGAAGCGGTCGTGTTGACCGGCGATGCGAAAGGCGCTAAAGGCGTCGTTACCGGAAAGCACGGCGGCATCGAACACGTCATGGTCGATTTTCCGCCGGAGATCATGCGCAAGATGGCGATCGGCGATCGCGTGCAGGTATGGAGTTGCGGCTTGGGTTTGAGACTGCTGGAGACGCCTGACGTCGGCGCGTTCAATGCGGATCCGGATTTTCTCGAAGCTTGGGCGCCGGAAGTGCGGGCCGACGGAACGCTCGCAGTGCGAGTTGCAAAAACCGTTCCCGCAGCCGTCATGGGATCCGGCCTTGGACGTTCGACGGTCGTGCGCGGCGACTACGACATTCAGACGTTCGACGACGAAATGGCCGAAAAATATGGGCTGCGCGAGCTTCGTCTGGGTGACGTCGTCGCGATTCTCGACGCGGATCATTCGTATGGAAGAATTTACCGGTCGGGAGCGGTCTCCGTCGGCGTCGTCGTCCACGGCCGATCTTTCGTCGCGGGTCACGGTCCGGGCGTAACGACTTTGCTGACCTCGCCGGAGGGTAGAATTTACCCGGTGATCGACCAGACCGCAAACCTCGCCACAATACTGAAGCTCCGGTAATGGACGCCCAGCGCGCTTTGTTTTCGGCAGTCAACCAACTCATCGCCGCGCGCAGCGTCGAAGACTTGGATCGCGGGCTGGTCGAGGTCTCGCCCGGCGCAGCGGGGTTCGAACGCGTCGCCCTGCTCGCGCTCCCGACGATGCAGCAACCCGCCCGCGTGCGCTTCGTGCGCGGCACTCCAGCGCTCGACTTGAACGACGTCCCCGACTCCTCGCCTCTGGCTGCGGGCGGGGTCCTGAGCGGGGACATGGCCGGAGCATCGGGCGATGCCGAAGAGCCGCACCGCGGGGTCCAGGGTTCCTACGTCCTTGCGCCGCTTCGGGAGAGGGAGCGCCCCGTTGCGCTGGTGTACGCCGATTCGCTGCGGGAGAGCGCGAGCCCGGACGAGGCTCGGGAAGCGTTGCTCCACGTTCTGGCCGTCGCCGGCGTCGTTCGTGCCGGCCTGAATCTCGCACTGGAACGAGATCGCCTGCTTGGAGAACTCGACTCGGCCTCACGGGTCGACCCGCTCACGGCTCTGTCCAACCGTCGGGTCTTCGAAGAGCGTCTGGCAGGCGAACTGCACCGCAGTGCGCGCAGCCGGCGCCCGTTCGCCCTGGCCCTCTTTGACGTGGACCGGCTGGATGAGATCAACCGCACCTTCGGGCGACCGGCGGGCGATGAGGCGCTGCAGCACTTCGGGGCGGTGCTGCGCGGCCGGGCGCGTCACATGGACCTGGCGGCACGTCTGGCGGACGACGAATTTGCCATGTTGCTGGTGGACGTCGACCACCAAGCCGCCCGTTCCGTGGTCGAACGGGTTTTGGACGGCGCTCGCGAAGCTAGCCTATCGGTTCCCGCACGCCTTTCAGTTTCTGCCGGAATCGCTCTGAACTACCCGGTCGATACGGCTGAAACGCTGATGGAGAGAGCCCAAGCGGCACTCGCCGACGCCAAACGGTCCGGCCGCGATAGGACCAAGATTATGTAAAGGCTGCGATTCTATGGGAATAAGGGTACAGTGAAGCACTCGCGTCCCGCACTTACCAGCGACATCCTGCCGAAGGACTACGAGCTTCGAAAGAACGCACGCTTGCGCGAACGTGCCGAATCTATTGCGGTGCTAAGCGCCATGGCGGCATTCTGGGCCCTGGTCTTTACGCTGAATTTCTTCGTCGGTCAGTTCTCAACGCCGCTCATTCGCTAGTCCGACCCTACAGAACCCCGGAAGGTCCCATACCTTCCAAGCGCTTCTTTAGATCGGCAAGGAAGCCGCTGGCGACGTAACCGTCGACGACGCGGTGGTCGAGTGAGAGGCAGACGTTCATCATTTGACGCACGGCAATTGCATCGTCGGCCGTGACGACGGGCTTTTTCACGACGGTTTCCATCGTAACGATGCCCGCCTGGCCGCCGTTGATGATCGGCGCCGAAGCGTATGAACCGTTCGCGCCGTTGTTGTTGACCGTGAACGTTCCGCCTTGCAGATCGTCGGCCGAGAGCTTAGCGCGGCGCGCTCGCTCGATCAGATCGCCCGACGCCAGCGCCAAGCCTTTGATCGAGAGTTTATCGGCGTTCTTAACGACCGGAACGACGAGATTCGTCGGCAGACCGATCGCGATACCGACGTTGACGTTCTTCTCTACCGCGATGCCTTCGGGCGTAAAGCGCGCGTTCATCAGCGGGAAGGTCGCCAGAGATTCCACTACAGCTCGGACGAAGAACGGCAACAACGTCAGCTTATAACCGGTGTCGCGCTCGAATTTATCTTTTTCGCGCGTGCGCCATTTCCAGACGTTGGTCACGTCGACTTCAACCATCGACCAAGCGTGCGGCGCGGTATGCTTGCTCTCCACCATGCGCTGCGCGATGATTTTCCGTGCCGAGCTCAGCGGAATGAGCGTGCCCGGAATCGGTTCCCCGTAGGTGCTCGTTCCGCTCGGCGGCGTTTGCGCAGGGGGCGCCGTGGGCGGCATCGCGGGAGCGCCTGTAGCGGCGAAATTCGTTCCCACGCCGACGGCCTGGCCGACCGCGGCCGCCGGGCCCATACGCGCCGCCGTCAGCACGTCTTCAGCCGTGACGCGCCCGTTTGCGCCGGATCCCCGCAGCGTTCGAATGTCGATATGATGCTCTCGCGCCAACTTGCGCACGGCCGGCGACGTACCTCGCAGTGCCGTTTCAGGAACCTGCTCCGGCTGTCCCACGCGCGCATGGCCGTTTCCGACGTGTTTGGTCGGCATTTCCGGAATATTGAATCCGGGAACCGGCTCGGCATTCGCGCTCTCGGCCATGGCCGACCGCGATTGCGGCGGATTCGAAGCACTCTGTGCAACCTGCGCCGCCGGCTCCGTTCCGGGCGCATTCGTCCCGGTCGCCGCACCGACTTCATCGATCACGGCAATCGGCGTGCCGGTCGCAACGGTCGTCCCTTCCTGCACCAGAATCTCGCGCAGCGTGCCGGTCACCGGCGCCGGAACTTCCGAATTTACTTTGTCCGTCGAAACTTCAAGGAACGCCTCGTACTTTTCGACCGGCTCGCCGGCCTTCTTGAGCCAGCGCTCCACGGTTCCTTCGGTAACCGTCTCGCCCAACTGGGGCATCGTAATCGTCGTCGCCATCATGTATCCTTATTCGTTCGTGCGATTCTGCCGATGCGGAACCCCGACCATAGGGTCCAGGCCGACAGTCGCTTTTAGAATTTCACGAGCTCGCGCATAGCGTCGGCCATCTCGGCTGGAGAAGACATGTACTCTTCCTCCAGTGGGAGCGCGTAGCCCATCGCCGGGACGTCCGGTGCCGCGAGACGTCGAATCGGCGCGTCCATCTCGAAGAATGCTTCTTCCGCGACCATTGCGCTGATTTCGGCGCCGATGCCGCCGAACTTGTTGTCCTCGTGAATGATGAGCAGCTTGCGCGTCTTGCGGATGCTTTCAAGAATCGTCGTGCCGTCCATCGGACGGATCGAACGCAGGTCGATGACTTCGACCGACATGCCTTCGTTCTCGAGTGCGTTTGCCGCTTCGATCGCCCAATGCACGTACAAACCGTAAGACACGACCGTCAGTTGTGTGCCGGCTTTTTTGACGTCGGCCTTGCCGATCGGGATCGTGTAGTGACCGTCGGGCACTTCGCCTTTGATCAGGCGATAGGTCTTCTTGTGCTCGAGAAAGAGGACCGGATCCGGATCGTCGATAGCCGCATTCAGTAAGCCTTTGACGTCGGCGGGGAATGAGGGCGCCACGATCTTGAGGCCCGGAACGTGGTAGAACAGCGCTTCAATCGATACGGAGTGCGAAAGCGCGCCGCGAACGCCGCCGCCGTATGGCGTGCGGATAACGAGCGGGCACGTGTATTCACCGTTGCTGCGATAACGCGTCTTGGCCGCTTCGCCGACGATTTGATTGTATGCCGGGTAGATGAAGTCGGCAAACTGAATCTCGGCGATGGGCCGCAGGCCTTCCATAGCCATGCCGACCGCGATACCGACGATCGACGCTTCGGCGATCGGCGTGTCGATCACGCGTTCCGGCCCGAATTCCTTGATGAAGTCCTTCGTGATCAGGAAGACGTTGCCGCGATTGCCGACGTCTTCGCCGAGTATGACCGTGCGGTCGTCGTTCTTCATCGCCTCGTACAACGTCGCGCGCACCGCTTCGACGTTGTTCAGAATCTGCGACGTGCCGGCGGCTACTGCCATGGCTGCCACGCTCCTTCGTTTGAACAGGCGTATGCGCGCTCCGCGCTCCACGCCCCCCGCACGCTAAGCGCGCGGGGCCCCCGACCTTCGGTCCCCTTGCCAAGGTTGAATGTGGTCACTGCCATGGCTGCCACGCTTCTTCGTTTGAACAGGCGTATGCGCGCTCCGCGCTCCACGCCCCCCGCACGCTAAGCGCGCGGGGCCCCCGACCTTCGGTCCCCTTGCCAAGGTTTAATGTCGTCACTGCCATGGCTGCCACGCTCCTTCGTTTGAACAGGCGTATGGGCGCTCCGCGGTCACTGCCATGGCTGCCACGCTCCTTCGTAGAGATTCGCGTATAGTTCGGATGGGGCCGGGTAGGCCATAGTCTCGGCTTTGTCGGTCGCTTCGTTCGTTTCGCGAAGCACGTCTTTCTTGAGCGCCTCGATGCTTTGTGCGTTCAGCACGCCCGCATCGGTCAAGATGCGCTCGAAGCGCGGAACCGGATCGAACTTGCGGTTCTCCGTAACCTCGTCCTTGGTGCGGTAAGTCATGTCGTTGTCGTCGGTCGAGTGCGCCAGAAAACGATAGCATACGCCCTCGATCAAACTCGGACCGCCGCCGCTGCGCGCGCGATCCATTGCGCGTTTCACGACGTCGTACGTCGCAATCGGATCGAATCCGTCGAACTGCTCGCCCGGCATACCATAGCCTTCCGCGCGCTTGAAGATGTTAGGCTCCGCCATCTGCTGGTCCAGCGGCGTGGAGATCGCCCATTGATTGTTCTCGACCAGCATCACGAGCGGCAGCTTGTGAATCGACGCGAAATTCATGGACTCGTGCCACTCGCCTTCGCTCGTCGTTCCGTCGCCGCAGGTTACTAGAACGGCGCGCCCCGTTTCCTTGCGATATTTCATCGAATACGCGGCACCGACAGCGTGCGGAATGTGCGCGGCCAGAATCGAGGAAAACGACATCAGCCCGGCACGTTTGGACGAATAGTGGTTCGGGAACTGGCGGCCGCCGTTGTGGTCGGCGGCCCGCGCGAATATGGAGAGCATGATCTCGTAAGCCGACAGACCGATGCCGGTCGCTAGGCCGAGATCGCGATAGTACGGCGCGAGTATGTCCTTGCCGCGCTCGAACGCCATTGCCGCGCCCGCCTGCAGCGCTTCGTGCCCCTCACTTCCGAGCGCAAAAGGCACCTTGCCTTGGCGGTTGAGTTGAAAGCCGCGGTTGTCCAATTGCCGCTGCAGCAGCATATTACGGAATATCGCGACCAGCTGTTCGTCGGACAGCCCATGCCGCTCCAGTGTTCCGCGCACTTGAGTATTCGTTTTTGCCATATGTCACGTTTCCTGAGCTGTTACTGCCATGGTTTCCACGAGTTCGCGTAGACGTCCGTGTAGAGAGCCGCGGTCTCGGGATACGGCATTGCTTCCGCCCTGTCCGTGGCTTCGTTCGCCTCGGCCAGTACGGATGACTTCACGGACTCCGCCTGCGCCTCGGTGATCACGCCGCGCTCCACCAACAAGCGTTCGAACTTCGGGACGGGATCGTCTTTTCTCCGGGTGGCGACTTCTTCGCGCGAACGATAGGTTCGGTCGTCGTCGTCGGTCGTGTGCGCAAGAAAGCGGTAGCACTTGGCTTCGACTAAAGTCGGTCCGCCGCCGTGCCGCGCGCGGTCCATCGCGTCCTTTACCGTCGCATATACTGCGAGCGGATCGAAGCCGTCTACGCGCATACCGGGAATGCCGTATCCGGCAGCGCGCTTATAAATATCCGGCTGACCCATTTGCCCTGAGAGCGGCGTGCTGATAGCCCACTCGTTGTTCTCGCACAGAAAGACTACCGGCAGCTTGTGGACGCTCGCGAAATTGAGCGACTCGTGCCATTCCCCCTCGCTCGTAGCACCGTCCCCGAACGTGGTCAAGACGGCGCGGCCGTGCGCTTTGCGCAATTTGAGCGCGTATGCGGCGCCGACGGCATGCGACGTCTGCGCGGCGATGATGGAGCTGATGGTGTACATTCCCAGCCTCTTGCTGGCGTAGTGATGCGGAAACTGACGTCCGGCGCTATGGTCGCCGGCTCGGGCGAAAAGCGAGAGGAGGACCTCGTAAGGAGTTAACCCGACGCCAAGCTCGAGGCCCAGATCCCGATAATAGGGGACCAGGATGTCCTTGCCGCGCTCGAACGCCATGGCTGCGCCCGCTTGAACGGCCTCATGACCTTCGCCGGCTGAAGCGAACGGGATTTTGCCTTGCCGGTTCAGTTCGAAGCCGCGCCCTTCTAAACGGCGGTGCGTAAGCATGATGCGCCAAATTGCGATCAACTGCTCGTCGGTCAAACCGTGCCGTTCGAATTGGACGCCGGAAGCAGCTTTGGAGGTCACGGTCCGTAGGTCACGCGCATCTGCACGCGAATCCTGCCCGGATTACATGCGCCCCTCGGGCAAGCGAGTTCACGGCCCGTAGGGGCGTGCCGATACAGTTTGGGTGTTAGCTGAAGTGCATCAGGACTATCAGGTTCGGCGGCTCTCGATGCTGCGGGCGTACCGCATTCTGGAGACGCCCCAGGATTCGCGCTACGACGGAATTACGGAACTGGCCGCCCGCCTGGCCGATGCGCCCAAGGCCCTTCTAGCCTTTGTGGACGACGAGCGCGTCTGGGTAAAGTCCGCCTTCGGCTGTGAACTCAAGGGCGACCAGCCCGGATTACTAGACTTTCTGACATCCGAAGACGGCCGTCGCATTGCGCTGCCTGCAGCTTCGCGTGACAAACGGCTTGCGCGTTATCCGTTCATCAAGGCGCTCGTTGCCGTTCCGCTGGTCACGCCGTCCGGCCACGCGATCGGCTATCTCGCTGCGTTCGACGGCGTTGAAAGAGCCGATTTCGACAATGCACGCGCCGATGCGCTGCAAGCGCTGGCAAAGCAAACCGTCGATCTGCTCGAGCACGACGCCGCAAAGCGTGCCATTACGCTGCGCGACGAAGAAGTCTCGCGTTTGGAGTCCCGTATCGCGCGTTTGCAGGCAGCCGATCCCGCGCCGATGGCCATGCCGTGCTCCTTGTTTCTGGATCGTCTCTCGAAAACGCTGTCCGTTTGTCCTACCAAAGCCGCGCTGCTCTTCATCGATATTCACGCATTCACGCGCGTCAATATCGCGTACGGCCGCGATGCGGGCGACGATGCTCTGCGTGAGACCGCCGCTCGGATACGCGAGTGTATCGGCAGCCGCGACACGTTCACGCGGCGTGATGCGGATCATTTTGCAATTCTCGTCGACGAATTCGATCCGGTCGCGGCAGCGCGGCTGCGAGCGCGTTTGGAAGAGCCGTTGACCGCCCAGAGTGTGCGGGGCGTGCATCTCTCCGTTCGCATCGGCGGAGTGCACTTGCGGCAAACGGCGGCTGACGAACGCCCGGATCGCGTGCTGCAGCTCGCCGAACGCGCCGCGGCCGATTCGATCGGTTCCGTCGCGTTCGCCACCGCAGCGCACCGCGAAAGCGTTCTTTCGAGCGATGCCGTGCTCATGCGCCTGGTTGCCGCGGTGGAACAAGGTTCGATCGACCTGCATTATCAGCCGCTCGTCGAAGCGCAAACGGAACGGTTTATCGGATTCGAAGCGTTGGCTCGCTGGACGTTGCCCGAAGGCATGCGGGTTGAACCCGCCCAGTTCATGGAACTTGCCGATCGCTACGGCCAAGCATTCCCTTTAGGTGAGCAGCTGCTGCGCAAAGCTTGTTCGGCCTGCTGCGAGTTCGTAGGAGTCGATCCGGATTTCGTTTTGCACGTCAACGTCTCGCCGGTGCAGCTCTCTCATCCGCTTTTCGAAGTCTGCGTCAACGACGCGCTGCGCCTAAGCGGCATGCCTGCGAAAAACCTGTGCCTCGAGATTACCGAAGCAGCGGTCGCACAGCCGGAGATCATCGGACCGAAAATGGCGCGGTTGCGCCAAAGCGGCTTGCGCTTTGCGCTCGACGACTTCGGAATGGGATACTCCTCACTCAGCCACGTGAGGCGCCTGCCCGTCGACGCGCTCAAGATCGACCGCTTCTTCGTAAGCGGCGCCGGCGACGAGATCGCCGATCCTCCGATCGCGCGGACCGTTACGACGCTCGCCAAGGAGCTCGGTTTGATCGTTGTCGCGGAAGGCGTCGAGACCGAGCAGCAAGCCGCGTTTTTGCGAGGGCTAGGCTGTGATGTGCTGCAAGGCTACTATTTCGGACGCCCCGCCCCGATTTCGCCCGCCGGCGCAAACTTGGGCCGGCGGGCGAAATGAGCCGGCTCTCCGCGCGTGCCGAAAGCGGCTACTGCATGAGCGACTTCATGTAAAGCATATGACTCGAATAGTCGAAGATCAGATCGAAATTCGAGAGCATATTTCGCCCGATTAACCCGTCATAATCGGTATCCTCAAACCGGTTGCTCTGCGCGACCATGACCGAGGCGTCCGCGAATTCCATACTGCCGATTGCGAAGCGGCTGAACGTGTACTTTCGAAAGTCGACGCGCTGTCCCGCGACACCCTCCACTTGACCCAGAACGTCTCCTTGCCCGTTCGGCTTAAACCGGTGAAAATAATGATCGTAAAGCATCGTATCATCGGCTCCTAAATCGATCACGAACGCACCAGCGACGCCGTTGAACTCCGCGCGAGCCCGAGGCACCAAGTCGTCAGTTTGGATTGGAACCCCGACCCAAGGCGCGGTCATCGGAGAAGCTGACGGAGCAAGCATTTCCAACCGGTTTTGGGCAAAATCGACCGCGATCCGAGCACTCGAGAAGAAGTCGCCTCCGAGCAAACCCACCACTTTTCTATCGCCCAGCATTCGAGTAAAGGGAATTGCTAGAGCTGCGACGTCGTTTGCGTGCAGATCGCCCAGAGCCAGCTCCGGAAATCGCGTGCGTCCCTCCGAATAGTCGCCGCCGAAAGACGCCTTACGGACGTCTGCAATACGCAATCCCAGCTGCTGCGCTACACCGGAATCGATCACGATACCGGAGGATCCCGAGTCCAACTGAAAGTCCAAGCCGCGATTTCCGACGGTTACCCGAACGATGATTCCGCGATCGGTAAAGTCCGCCGGTACCTCGACCGAGCTGCGGCCGCCGAGATCGAAGACCGGCCGGCTTGGTGGGATCGCGAAGTTTACCGAGGAGGGACTGACCGGTTCGAACGTTTGTACGCGAGCCGTCCAGGCATTTTCCGGCTCAGCGTCGGCATACGAGATGCTTGACGCGTACGTAACCCCGTATTGCTTGCGATAATCGCCGTACGTGTAGGAGTATTGCCGGCCGTCGTACCCGGTGGTTTCGACCCGATGGAGCAGAAACGTGGAAGCATCGTAGTAACGCCTCTGCAGTAACCCGCTAAGCGGTTTAAGTTCGAGCACGACGTAGGCGGGATCGCCGGTCGTAATCCCGAGCACGTGTATGTCCGACTGCGCAGAGCTCGCGTTTTCGATCGCGTTTCTGAACGGATTTTCGATCGTATGGAAGTCGTCGGTGAGCATGACGGTGCCGTTTGCGTCCCGATCCCAAGAAATGCCGTGATACGATCCCGATGCGGTCTCGAATCCGCCGTCATCCACTTTTTCAACGTTGTCCTGGTCGTCTTGATAACTGTCGGTTTGCCAGGTGTCACCATTCGCACCCGTCGATTGCACAACGCGGTGATAGACGCCGCGGACTACCTCTCCGCGCGCAGCGGACGCCTTGGATAATACTTGAGCCGGGGTCATCGACGTGGGCGCGTAGGTTTCGTCGGCTTGCGCAACGGAACACGCAAAAGCCGCCGCAATCAAAGACCCGGTAAACCAGAACTTCATACCGGCAAATTCAGTGCGAAGCGCCCGCGGCCCCGCTCAAACGCACGATTTTTCAGCGCTGAGGGCGCAGAATTCGAGCGGCCGTGAGCGTGCCGTAGATCAACGCCAGACCGCAGCCGACGACCGCGGCCGTAAACCCGGTTACGATCGACACCGAACCGGGCGCGCTGGTAAAGATATCCAGCCCTCCGGATCCGCGCGGAAAGCCCGGGAGTAAATAGGGAAAGATCGTTTCGGCGGCGCTCGCGACGATAGCCGCGAGGAAGATCGAAGATCCCCCGAACTTGCCCAGAGCGCTCGGTATAAAACGGACAGCGGCCAAAGAAACGAGCGCGCACACCGGCGCAATCGCCGAAAGCAGGCCGATCGAAATAGTGTGAATCCGCATCGTCGAAATGGTGACTGCGAGGTAGAGCGCAAGCGCCGCGAACCAGAGCGCATCGCGTGATTTGCCGGCACGCGCCGCAACCGCCGGATCGTCTATTCGCAGCACCGCGTATGCGCTCCCATGCATCGCCAGCGCGGCGACCGCCAGTAAACCGACGGCCGCGGCGTAGGGATTCAACAAGAAGCCGAACGTGCCGTTGAAGTAGCCGGCCGCATCGAGCGGCACGCCGCGCACGATATTTCCCAGTGCCAGACCGAAGAGCAGCGCCAGCAGCGCGCTTGAAAGAAACAATACCGCGTCCCAAAAGCCGCGCCAAAGTTCCGAAGGGAAGTGATTGCGCAGTTCCATTGCCATGCCGCGCCCCATCAGCAGCCACAGCACGATGATGAACGGAAGATAGAAACCGCTGAACGAGGCGGCGTACGCCTTCGGAAAGATTGCGAACAGCGTCGCGGCAGCGGCGATCAGCACGACTTCGTTGCCGTTCCAGAAGGGCGCGATCGCCGTCAGCGAGGCGGCGCGCTCGCGGTCCGTTCTTGCAAAGAAAAGATACGCGGTTCCGAGCCCCAAATCCCAGCCGTCGAGTACGACGTACGCCGCGAGCATTGCCGCGATCAAGACGAAAGCGGCGACGTTCATGCGACGCCCTCGCCTATCTCACGAAGGACCAAGACCAAGAAGAGCACGCCGAGCAAAAAGTAAATGCCGGTAAAGCCGATGGCGGTGAATATTGCTTCGCCCGCAGCCACGTTCGGCGAGCCGCCTTGTGCCGTTCGCATAAGGCCGTAGATGATCCATGGCTGGCGGCCGACCTCGGTCGTTACCCAGCCGGCTTCGTTTGCGACGTACGGAAAGGGCATCGCCAGCATCAGCGCCCACAGGAGTGCGCGGCTTGCGTAGAGTCGGCCGAAAATCAGCAGCAGCGCCGACCCGCCCATGATCGCGATGAAGATCGTCCCAAGGCCAACCATGATGTGGTAGGCATAGTACGTCAGCTCCACCGGAGGGCGCAGTTCCTTCGGATAGGACGTCAGCCCTTGGACGTTTGCCGTAAAATTGCCGTAGGCAAGAAAACTCAGGAGATCCGGAACGTAGACGGGATCGATGAGCGCGCTATGCTGAACGTCCGGCATGCCGATAATCGCGAGCGGGGCGCCGCGTTCGTTGTGGAACAGTCCTTCCATTGCCGCAAGCTTCACGGGCTGCGAGTGCGTCACGTCGGCACCGTTGCGATCGCCCGTGGGAAAAACGGCGATCAGCGATCCGGCCAACCCCGCGGCAACGCCGGCCCGGACGAAGCGTCTCCCAAAATCCGGCTCCCGCCCGCTGAGCAAATAATACGCGCCCACGCCGGCGACGATGAAACTGCCGGCGACGAACGCGCCCGTCATTACGTGCGCGTACTGCCACCAGGCGAACGGCGAGAGCAGCACCGTGCCGATGGATTTAAGCACCAGCACGCCGTTCGGTCCGACGGCGTAGCCCACCGGATGCTGCATAAACGCATCGGTAACGACGATGAAGAAACCCGAGAGCCACGATCCGATCCAGAGCATGACGGCGGAGAGCGCATAAAATCCGGGCCTGACCGTATCGCGGGCGTAGATAAAAACGCCGAGAAACACCGACTCGAGTAAGAAAGCGAAGACGCTCTCCATCATCAGCGGCTGACCGACGATCGCTCCGGCAGCGGTCGAAAACGCCGCCCAATTGGTTCCGAACTGAAACTCCATCGGAATACCGGTGACGACGCCCGCCGCAAAATTTATCGTGAAGATCTTCGTGAAGAAACGAGCCGCGCGCATTGCGTCGGGATCGCCGGTTCGAACGCTCGTCACGGCGAAGTAGGCGATGAACGGCGCAAGGCCCATCGTTCCGATCGGGAAGAGATAGTGGAACATGATCGTGAACGCGAATTGGATCCGATCGGCCAGTATCGCACTCTGCATCGCGACCCTCCGCAGATTACGGTAGACCCGCGCGCCTAGCGGCACCTCCTGCTTAAGTCGCTCCAGGTCCGTCCGAACTGCGGCGAGAAGCGGCTCGGCACATGGTTGCCGGAATAGACGCGCCCCTCGACGATCTGGTGCGGCATCGCCGCCACTTTCACATGCATCCCGAACTTTCGATGAAAGAAACGGGCACCGCGGCGTATATCGAACGCGAGCTGCGCGCGCTCCAGCTCGACGAGATTCGAACCGGCGTGGGGCAGACCGGTGTGATGGGCACGCTCCGCGGTGGACGGCCCGGCCCCGTGACGCTGCTGCGCGCGGATATCGACGCGCTTCCCGTGACGGAGACTGCCGACGTTCCATACCGGTCGCAGCATCCCGGCGTGATGCACGCATGCGGACACGACGCGCACATCGCAATTTTGCTCGCATCGGCAAAAGAACTTTCAGCGCGGCGCGCCGAGATCCACGGTACGCTGGTCTTTTGCTTTCAGCCCGGCGAGGAAGGGTTCGCGGGCAACAAGCTGATGATCGAAGACGGAGCTCTCGAGAATCCGCACGTCGATCGCTGCTTTGCGCTTCACGTTTTCAGCGGCCTGGAAGTTGGGAAGATCGGCGTGCGCGACGGCCCGTTCTTTGCCTCGTCCGACGAATTTCACTTGACGATTCGCGGAAAGGGCGGACACGGGGCGATGCCCGAGCGCGCGATCGATCCGATCGTCGCCGGCGCGCATTTCGTAACCATGCTGCAGACGATTGTGAGCCGTGAAGTCGCACCGAAGAATCCGGCCGTCTTTACCGTCGGCAAATTCCAGGCGGGCTCGACCTTCAACGTGATTCCGAATGAGGCGGAGATGGAAGGGACCGTGCGCAGCTTCGATGCCGAGGTGCGCGCGTCGATGCCGGAGCGGATGGAGCGGATCCTCAAAGGCCTAGCCGAGGCGATGCGCGTCGATTACGATCTCAAGTACCGTTACGGCTATCCCCCGACTGTGAACGACCCGGCGATGAACGAGATCGTACGTGACGTGGGAGCACGCATGCTGGGACGCAAGAACGTCGCCTATCCGCACGATATCGTGATGTGGGCAGAGGATATGTCGTACATGCTCGAACAGCGGCCGGGATCGTATTTCATCGTCGGCGCGCGCGGACCCAAACTCGGCGTGTATCCGCAGCACAGCGCGAGTTATGACATCGACGAGAACGCGCTCGAAGCGGGCTTCAAAATGATGGTGGGCCTAGGTCTGCACGCATAGCCCGCGCGGCGGTGACTGACGCCGTGGCGAGTTGCGCCCAGCCCCTAATCCGGATGCCGGTCGATGTCCTCGCGGATTGCGCCGGCGGTTTTTTCGGCGTACTGCCGCAGCTTGTCGGCGCCTTTGCGCAGGAGTCCGCCTAGCTGTGAGACGGCCTCTTCGGCCTGTGCCTGCGTTTGCTTGACCGCTTCTTGAAATTTGTCTTCGTTCATTCGGGCTCCGTCACTGTAAGTACCCAGCGGATCGCTCGAGCGTACTGGTCCAGCTCTTGAACCGTGCGCCGCAGCCATGCGGTGGTCGTGTCCTCGTGCCTTTTGATACCCTGGAGCGCGTCCAACTGTTTCGCGTAGATGCGTGCCTGGTCGAGTTGCTCCTCGATCTGCGGCCACCGCGTGCGAAGCGTCTGCTCCGACGCATCGGGAGGTCGGTCGATGATCGGCGGAGCCTGGGCTTGCGGGTGGCCTATGGCAAACTCCAGACGCGCGAGCGCGTAGTCGCCGCTCACGCGGATGAACGAAGCCAGCAGTTGTACTAGGCGCACCTCCATCGCGGGAGCGCTTCTGCGTCTCGCCGAACGGGGCCCCTCGTGAATTCGGTGGGAGATAACAGGCGGTACGTCATCGTCGGGAATGGCTTTGCCGGAACGACCGCCGCCGAACAGCTGCGCAAACACGACCCCACCTGCAGCATCACCCTGTTTACCGACGAGCCATATACGCTGTACAACCGGATAGCGCTGCCTCCGCTGCTTCGCAAGCAGGTCACGCAGCAGAAGGTGATCATGCGGGACGTCGCATGGCACGAGAAGCAAGTCATCGATCTGCATCTGCGGACCCGAGTCGAGAAAGTCGTTCCCGAAGAGCGCGTGATAATGGCGAACGGCAAATCGTATCCGTACGACGCGCTGCTGGTTGCCACCGGCGGACGGCCAAATGCGCATCCGGCGCCCGGGTGCGACGGCGCCAACGTTTATAACTTTCAGTACATGGACGACACGCTCGCAATCTCCCAGGAACTGGAGACCGCGAAGGCCGGCGTCGCGATCGGCGGTTCCTTCATCGCCTACGAGCTTGCGGAAGCGTTCATCTCGCGTAAGGTCGAGACGCACTGGATCATGCGCGGTCCGCGCGTCCTGCACCGCATGTTGGACGAGATCGCGGGCGAGCTGATCGACGAGGCCGCAAAGACCGACGGCGTGCACATGCATTATGGGGACGAAATCATGGAATTCGTTCGCGACAACGGCGTCGTCAAGAAACTGCGCACCAAGAACGGCGTCGAGATCGAGGCGCAGTGCTACGGCGTCGGCCTGGGACTGGCTTTGAACACGGAAGTGCTCGCCGGAAGCGGCGTCGAGATCAGCAAGAACGGCATCCTTTGCGACGACCATCTGGAGACGAACGTCAAGGGCATCTTTGCCGCCGGAGACATCGCCGACTTTTACGATCCGATCCTCGAAATGCGCTATCGTATGGGAACGTGGAACAACGCCGGTGCGCACGGAAAAGTCGTCGCGCAGAACATGATGGGCGGCAGCGTATCGTACGACGACGTCCCCGAGTACTCGAGTCTGCTGTTCAAGGGCCAGACGATAACGCAGTTCGGGCTTTCGCCGGAATACCGGAGCGACATCGAGACCGTGTTTTCAGTCGATCGCGAGAAGAAGTGGTACCGCGCGCTTTACTTCTGGGAAGATCGTCTAGTCGGCGGCTGTTTCATGGGCAAAGGCAACCGCAGCGGTAAACGCAAGTACGTCGAGGCCATCAAATCCAAGCACCGCTATCCCAAACCGGAGTGGAAGACGATGCTCGAATGGACGCACGACTAGAGCGCCGGACTCAAACAGTGACGGTCGTTCCGCGGACGGCAACGTCGGCAGCCCAGCCGTATTTGGCGCGAACTATCCCGCAGAGGCTTTGCGCGGCCGGCGGATCGCCGTGCACCGCGTAGAAGTGCGGTTTGGCCGTACACGTGTCGAGCCAGCGCTGAATCTCGTCGCGATCGGCGTGCGCGCTGTAGCCGGTGATGTTGCCGGTTGCGGCTTGCACCGGCAGCAGATCGCCGAAGATCCGAATCGTCTTCGCGCCCGACATGAGTATCGAGCCAAGCGTTCCGGCGCCCTGATAGCCGACGAATAAAATCGTCGCCTTCGGATCCGAGACGTGGTTGTACAGGTGATGCAGCACGCGCCCGCCGGCCGCCATGCCGCTGGCGGAGACGATCAGATGCGCGCCTGTTACGTGATTGATTGCTTTCGATTGATCGGTCGTCACCGCAAGCGTGACATTGTCCGCGCCGAACGTCTTGCCGTTTTGTGCGGGAAGCGGTTTGCGCGCTTCCGGAAACTTCTCGAACAACTCGTCGACCTTCTCGGCCATGGGACTGTCCAGATAGATCGGCAGCTGCGCGATCTGCGGATTGCGCGCTTGCAGCTGGCCCATTGAAAACAAAATTTCCTGGGTGCGTTCGACGGCGAATGCCGGGATGACGATCGCTCCGCCGCGTGCTATGGCCTGCACGAGCGTTTGTTCCAGGGTGCCGAGCGCATCCGGTGGATGCACGCGATCCCCGTACGTCGACTCGCAGATCAGCGTCTGCGCCGGCCCCATGGGCGTGGGGTCGTAAAGAAGCGTGCGATTGTATCGCCCGGCATCGCCTGAAAACACGATCCTGTTCCCGTCTACGTCGATTTGGACAAACGCGGAGCCGATGATGTGCGCCGCATTCTGAAAAGTCGCGGTCATGCCGCAAACTTGAAACGGCTTTGCGAGATCGATAGCCTTCGTGAACTGGATCGTCCGCTGCACGTCCGCTTCGTTGTAGAACGGCGGAGGCGCATAATGCTCGTTGTGCATCCCTCGCTTGTGCAAGTGACTCTGCAGATTCACCGCGTCTTCGAGAACGATCGCCATCAGCGCACGCGTCGCCGGCGTCGCGTAAATGGTTCCACGGAATCCGTCGTGCACGAGTTTCGGCAAATAGCCGACATGATCGATATGACCG
Source organism: Vulcanimicrobiota bacterium (assembly GCA_963714015.1). Taxonomy (GTDB): domain Bacteria; phylum Vulcanimicrobiota; class Vulcanimicrobiia; order Vulcanimicrobiales; family Vulcanimicrobiaceae; genus DASRDE01. The sequence goes on from OY970223.1 coordinate 1,517,547, forward strand.
TGCGTGATGACGATGGATTGAAGCGATTTGGGATCGAACGGAAGCGGCAGCGAGTTCATCGCCGTAACGCTTTGCAGACCCTGGTATAAGCCGCAATCGACCAACAGGCTCTGTCCGTTGTTTTCGAGCAGATGTTTGCTGCCGGTGACGGTTCCGGCGGCGCCGATGAAAGTTAACTCAGGCATGCGTCTCCTGCACGATCGGTCCGCGATCGAAGGCTTTGGAACTGGGCATGGACGACGTGCGCCATATCCCCAAACAACGATCCACCAGCTGCTCGGGATCGTCGTCGCTAATAATCGTCGATCCGGTGCTCTTTTTCACCAATTCGGCAATACGTTCGAATTCGTTGGAGATGCCGCCCGAGTCGCGCAGAACGCCGATGAGCTTGCCTTCGTCGTAGGCGATGCAGAACTCGCCGAGCGTTCCGCTGCGCCCGCCGACGAAGAGTACGAAGTCGGAGCTGTGAATGTTGTGCGTCTCGCGGCCCATCAATCCCGAGCCGGTAAAGACCATCGCGGTATACGGCTGGAGCGGCGAACCGTAAACCTGCACGTGCTCTTCGCTCGAAAGCGCCGGAGATACGCCCAAGCTCACGCCGCCTAGTTCGTGCGCGCCTAAAACTGCAGCATGCGGTAAACCGGGACAAGCTCCCGTGACGATCGTGCAGTCGCGCCTTGCAATCTCGCGACCGAGCCGGCGCGCCAGATCCAACTGCGCATCGCTGATCGCCCCTCCGGCCGAACCCATGACGCCGACTTGAGTCTTCATAAAATGAAAGCTCCTCCCGAACGACGCATACCGTTCGGGTGAACGACTACGGCGCCCTGGTGCGTAGATGGAAGGCGCTTCGCGCGCGGTACGACGTTACGGTACGTGAAGTGGCATGCGTCGGAGCCGGCCGCACGCTGCTCTGTGCAGAGAGTGCAAATGCGTCTGCGCCGCTTGTGGCAATCGCCGCCGGCGTGCACGGCGACGAACCCGGGGGGCCTTGGGCGTTGCTGCATCTCGTTGAATGCAAAGAGCTCGACGATCGCTACGCGTACCGCATCTGGCCGTGCACCAATCCGAGCGGATTCGAGCTGGGAACGCGTGAGAACGCGGAAGGAATCGACGTGAACCGGAGCTTCGGCCGCGGAGGACAGACGCCGGAAGCGCGCGCTATTCTGACGGCAAACCGCGATCGGAAGTACGCTCTCTCGATCGATCTGCATGAAGACTGCGATGCGCGTGGATTCTACTGCTATGCGTACGTCGACGCGGCGTGTGCGCGCGCCGCAGTCGACGCCGTGCGCGAGGCCGGGTTCGCCATACAAGATCTCACGCAATGCGATCTCGGAGCGCCGTACCGGCAGACGGAACTGGACGACGGAGTCGTGCGTCCGGCTTCGGAAGAGGAAATCGCAGCCATCGGCGGCCTGTCCTATAACCTTTCCCTCATCCGGCATGCAGCCCAGCGGGCGCTCACGTTCGAGACGCCAAGCACGCTGCCGCTCGTCGAGAGGATTACCATTCACCGGATCGCGGTAAAGGCGGCGCTCCAGGCACTTTCGAAGCAGCAGCCTCATGGCTGAACGTGATTCCCTCGAAGTCGACGTCCTTTTCGTAGGTGCGGGCCCCGCGAGTTTGGCGGGTGCTATCCGGTTGATGCAGCTGGCGAAAGCGAACGGCAAAGAGCTGGAAGTGCTCGTGATCGACAAAGCCGGCGAGATCGGCAACCACGGGCTGTCGGGCGCGGTGATGGATCCCCGCGCGCTTGACGAGTTGCTCCCGGATTGGCGCAGCGAAGCTCCGGTGGAAGCGCCGGTCAGCGGCGATCAACTCTGGCTGCTCACGAACACCGGCCGCATCAAAGCCCCGATCGTTCCGCCGATGATGAACAATCACGGCAAGTACGTCGCATCGCTGCAGAAGATCGTCAAGTGGATGGCTTCGAAGGCCGAGGAAGCCGGCGCTCAAGTCTTCGGCGAGTTTCCGGGGCAGGAACTGTTATGGGACGGCGATCGCGCGATCGGCGTGCGTACGGGCGACAAAGGCTTGGACAAACATGGTAATCCCAAGCCGAACTACGAACCCGGCGCCGACATCCTTGCGAAGATCGTCGTGCTCGGCGAAGGGCCGCGCGGTACGCTTGCAAAGCAGGCGATTCCGCGTTTGAATCTGCACGAAGGACGCGAACCGCAAGTCTATGCCGCGGGCGTCAAAGAACTTTGGCAGTGTCCTCCCGGTTCCGTTCAACCCGGCAGCGTGATTCATACGATGGGCTTCCCTCTTCCGAACGACACGTTCGGCGGCGGATTCATCTACGGCATGGCCGGCGACATTCTGGATATCGGCTTCGTCACGGGCCTCGATTATAAAGATCCGACGACGGATCCGCATAACGTCTTTCAGCTTTACAAGACGCATCCGGCCGTGCGCGAACTGCTCGACGGCGCCAAGCTCCTGCGCTACGGCGCGAAAGCGATTCCCGAAGGAGGCCTTTACGCTATGCCGCGGCTGTACGGCGACGGCTTGCTGCTGATCGGCGATACGGGCGGGTTCCTCAACGGAATGCGGCTCAAAGGCGTTCATCTGGCCACCAAATCGGGGATGCTCGCCGCGGAAACGGCGTTCGAAGCGCTGCAAGCCGGCAAATACGATCGCGATCAACTGTCGTCAATGGAGAGCCGGTTCAAAAATTCGTGGGCGTACGATGAACTCTACAGCGCCCGAAACTTTCACCAAGGGTTCAAAAACGGTCTGGTCAACGGCATGCTCAACACGGGCCTGGGAATGTTCACGAAAGGCCGCGGTTTTGGACTTTCCGATCGGCTTCGCGGGGAACCGGGGTTCGAACGCATGGAGAAGCGCGGCTACCGGCCCAAGGAATCGGCGCGCGCCCCGATCGACAACGTCGTTACGTTCGACAAGCTCACCGACGTGTTCAATAGCGGCACGATGCACGAAGAGGATCAGCCGTGCCATCTGAAAGTCGCGGATACGGGCATCTGCCGCGACAAGTGCACCGTTGAATATGGGAATCCGTGTCAGTACTTTTGTCCGGCTAAGGTCTACGAACCGATGTTCGAGAAAGCGGGAGACGGCGTAACCGGCGCGTTGACGATCAACTTCACGAACTGCGTGCATTGCAAGACGTGCGACATCGCGGATCCGTATCAGATCATCACCTGGGTCCCTCCGCAGGGCGGCGAAGGTCCCGTATATACCGCGATGTAAATCGAACGAGAACAAGCGTACACTCGCATGCCTCCCATTTCCCGGAGGCGATCCATACGCTGATGCGAAGTGCCAACAGAGTGAACACCGGTTTTCGGACAAGCGGCGACGTTGCAGTCATCGGGGCGGGGATCATCGGTCTTTCGATTGCGTTCGAATTAGCGGCTCGCGGCGCTACGGTGCGAGTGTACGATACCGGCGAACCGGCGAAAGCAGCTTCCTGGGCAGCCGCCGGCATGCTTGCTCCGCTTACTGAAAGCATTCCCGACGACGCGATGCGCCGCTTGTGCGAATCATCGCTCGCGCTCTACCCGTCGTTCGCACAGACGATTGCCAATGTGAGCGGCGTCGATCCGCATCTTCGTCTCGACGGCATCATCACTGCAGCGTACGGCCCGGAAAGACTGGAAGAGCTGACCGATCGAGCGGTCGAGCTGCAATCTTGCGGCCGCAGGGCGACTATGCTCGATCGGGACGAAACGCTGTCCGCCGAACCCGCGCTGTCCCGCACCGTCGCCGGCGCGCTGTTCGTTGAAGGCGAAGGACAGATCGATAACCGGCGCCTAGGACGCGCACTCGTCACGGCGTGCGAGGCGGAAGGCGTCCGAATTCAAATCGGAATCGAATCTCTGCTCGTCGAGTGCGACGAGCGCCGAGCATTGGGCGTCAGAACGGATCGCGGCTTCTTCCCGACGGGCGCCATCGTCAATGCGGCCGGCGCTTGGGCCTCGAGAATTCCCGGCGTTCCCGACCACTGCATTCCGGCGGTCTATCCGGTCAAAGGCCAGATGATCGCCATGGAAATCCCCGTCGGGTTCGTCCGGCGAACGACCTGGGTGCCCGGCGCCTACCTCGTGCCGCGCCCCGATGGACGCTTGCTCGTGGGGGCAACGGCCGAGAATGCGGGCTACGACGTCCGCGTCACTGCCGGCGGACTTGAGAATTTATTGCGCGCCGCGGTCACAGCCGCTCCGGCGCTGCGCGATTTTACTGTGAGCGAGGCGTGGGCGGGCCTTCGCCCTGGAACTCCCGACGAGCGTCCGTTCCTTGGCCCCACCTCGCTCTCCGGTTATTATCTGGCAACAGGGCACTACCGCAACGGCATTCTGCTCGCGCCCGCCACGGCGCGAATGATTGCCGACGCCGTCGAAACCGGCGCTGCGGAAATTTCTCCGGAATTCTCGCTCGAACATCGAAGGGAGTCGCGTGAGAGCGTCAATCAACGGTGAGCCGCGCGATCTTCCCGAAGGGCTGAACGTCGCGCAGTTGCTGCATCACTTGAACGCGCCCGACCGCGGAATCGCGGTCGCGAAAAACGATCGCGTCGTTCGGCGCGCGGCTTTTGCCAGCGAGCCGGTCCGGGATGGCGATCGAATCGAGATCATCAAAGCAGTCGCAGGAGGCTGAAGCACTTTGGATACCCTGAAAATCGGCAAATACGAGCTGGAGTCGCGTCTGATCGTCGGAACCGGAAAGTACGCGTCGCTGGATCTGATGCAGCAATGTCACGCGGCGAGCGGTACGCAGATGGTCACGGTGGCGATCCGCCGAGTAAATCTGGACGACGGCAGCGGTAAGACTCTGCTGGATTATCTCGATCGCGGGCGGTACTACATCCTGCCCAATACCGCCGGCTGCTACAGCGCCAAAGAGGCGGTGCTCACGGCGAACCTCGCTCGCGAGCTCCTGGAGACCGATTTGATCAAGCTCGAAGTGATCGGCGATCCGCAGACGCTCTATCCCAACACGCGCGAGACGCTCGAAGCTGCAGAGCGAGCTGATCGACGACGGATTTACGGTGCTGCCTTATATTTCCGACGATCCGACGGCGTGCAGACAGCTCGAAGAGCTCGGATGCGCGGCAGTGATGCCGCTGGCTGCGCCCATCGGCAGCGGCCTGGGCGTGTGCAATCCGCACTCGATCCGGATCATCAAAGAACGCGCCGGCGTTCCCGTCATCGTCGACGCCGGAGTGGGAACGGCCAGCGATGCGGCAATCGCAATGGAACTGGGTGTCGATGCCGTGCTGATGAACACGGGAATCGCGGCTGCGCGCGAACCGGTGCAGATGGCCGAGGCGATGAAGCTGGCGGTGCGCGCCGGCCGGCTCGCGTATTTGTCCGGACGGATGGAGAAGCGGCTCTATGCCAACGCGTCCAGTCCGATGCAGAACCTGATCGCCGCTCCGTCTTAGCGGTGTTCGAAATTCCGGTCGAAGAGCTCGCGCGCTGGCGCGCAAGCGGCAAAGAGTTCGTCCTCCTCGACGTACGCGAACCGCAGGAAGTGGCGACGGCGGCACTGCCGGGAGCACTGCACATTCCGATGCGGCAAGTTCCCACGCGGACGCGGTGAGATTCCACGCGGCGTCGAGGTCGCGGTGCTCTGCCATTACGGCGGCCGCAGCGAGCGCGTCGCGCGTTTTCTGGAGCTCGCAGGGATTCGTAGGCGTCTACAACGTCGAAGGCGGCATCGACGAATACGCTTTACGCGTCGACCCCTCGATTCCGCGCTATTAGGAAAAAGTGAACGCGCCCGGACGACGGCGCGGCGTGTGCCCAGCGTCCGGCAACGTCATCGACGTTGCGCTCCTCCAACGAATCGATTTGAAATAGCGGTATCAACATTTCGCGAAGCTGCGGCTCGGTGAAGTACGTATGGGCAACGCCGGGCTCGTCGCCTTCCGTTTCGGCGAACGTCGAATCACCCAAACGCACGCCCCTGCCGTAGCGTGCGTCGCGAACGGAAGCGAAGGTTGCGTAAAAGGGCGCCGATGATTTGAGCGATTGGGCAACGCGGGCCAATCCGGACGCAATTTCGTCAGGCGCCCCGTGCAAGAACGCGTGCGTGCTGATCGCAGCGTCGAAGAACCCTTGCCGGCACGGCGGCTCTTCACGTGATTCGACGGCTAAGCCGGCTGCCGTCAATGCGGTGCGGTTGCGGCCGCTGCCCATTCCGATCTCCAGAACGCGCGCGCCGCGCTGCGTTTGAAGCGCGTGCACGAGTGCGTCTGCGAGCGGATGGGGCCGGAGCTTCTCTGTGTCCGGAGAATGATCGGTCATGCGTTCGCTGCCTCTGATTATCGCGGCCGCCGCAAATGACCTTGCTTTACGCCCCGGCTCTCCGGCTACCGGCCGGGAAAGGAATCGTAATCGTGCTCGAACCCGGCGCGCAGATGCCGCGCGTTGAAACCGTCGACGACACCGGTAAAAGCGTCAATACCGCGGACTTTCTGGGATCCACGCTCGTCCTTTGGTTCTATCCAAAAGACGATACTCCGGGTTGAACGAACGAGGCGTCGCAGTTTCGCGACGCGTACGCGCGCTTCCAAGCCAAAGGCGCAAAGATCGTGGGCGTGAGCAAAGATTCGGTTTCCTCGCATACGAAGTTCAAGGAGAAGTACGGCATTCCGTTTCCGCTTCTCGCCGACACCGGCGCAGCGGTTTGCGATGCATTCGGGACGATCAGCGACAAGAACATGTACGGCAAGATTCTCAAAGGCATTACCCGCGCGACTTTTTTGATCGACGCGTCGGGCACGATTCTGAAAGTCTGGCCTAAGGTGAGGGTCGAGGGCCACGCAGAGGACGTTCTCACATCGTTGCCCTGAATGCGGGAGAACTGCGCCTGCTCGTGGCCGGTTCGAGCCCGTCCGTGCCGCGGCCGGGTAGCGCGTCCAGCTGCTATTTAGTCGAGAGCGCAAACACCCGAGTGATTCTCGACTGCGGCAGCGGATCGCTGGGGAGCCTGCAGCGGTATGCCGATCCGCTGCAATTGGACGCGGTAGTGGTTTCGCACTTTCACCCCGATCACGTTTTCGATCTGGTGCCGCTGCGCTACATGTGCGCGTTCCTTCCGGGGCGCGCGCGACCGATGGACCTCTACGTGCATCCGGGCGGATCGAGCAGTCTGCGGCGGCTCGCCGCGGCAACCGCGACTTCGGACGAGGCGCACTTCTTCGATCGGGCGTTCGTCACGCGCGAGTACGCCCCCGGGCGCCAATTATCGATCGGGGATTTACTGTTCGATTTTGCCCAAACGGTGCACTACATCGAGGGATACGCGGTTCGCGTCCGTTTTGAGGGGGTTTGCGTCGCGTACTCTGCCGATACCGCTCCGGCGGAATCCGTCGTCGAACTCGCGCGCGACGCCGACGTGTTCGTGTGCGAATGCGCGCTCGGAGCGCGCGGAGCCGACCGCAGGCCGCGCGGTCACTGCAACGCCGTGGAGGCGGGGCGCATGGCAAGCCGGGCCGGCGTAAAATTCCTATTGCTGACGCACTACAGCGCTCACCCATCGCCCGAGGAGTTTCGCGCCGCGGCAGCCGAGGTCTATGGCGGACCTATCGCCGTTGCCGAGGAGGGCTGGAACCGGACTCTCCGGTCCGGAGCGTTATAGGCTTCGGCGACCGGGTACGCTACCCGTCATGGAACGTCTAGACGATGAAAATCGAACGATCGAACGAAGCCGTGTCGAGCACGGAAACGTCGAAAGCGCGCCTACCGACGAGTACGACGCCGATTCGACCGGCGGCCGCGCCGGCTCCGAAAGCGAAGAAGACGACGTTTCTTCCGGCCTCTTGGGTTCGACCGAGAACCTCGACACCGAATAAATCCGCTAGTTGTCGGTTTTCGCGTGTCCCCGCGGAAGTGAAAACTGGATCAGAGAGCGCACCGGTGCAAGGCCGCGGCTCACGACCGCGCAGCAAGTAACGCGCAGGTTGAGTTCCTCCAGGCGCGCTTTTAGCTGCAAGCAGCTCGCGTCCGCTGCTGACGACGTCCTCGATGAGCAGCACCTTTTGACCGGGATCGTATGGGCCTTCGACGTACTCGCCGGGAAACGCCCCGTAGCCCTTGGGTTCCTTTCGCACGGCGAGCAGCGGTATATTGCTCATCTGCGAAACGGCCGTCGCGATCACGACCCCTCCCAGTTCCGTCCCGGCGATAAGATCCGGATTGATCTCAGCGATGATCGGCACGAAGAAGCGAGCGATGCGGCGCAGCACGTGCGGATCGGAGAACAGCCGGAACTTGTCGATGTAATAATCGCTCCGGACGCCGCCGGAGAGCACGTAGTCGCCGCGCGTAAGTGCGCGCTCGACGATGGTCTTTCTAAGCCAATTCAGATCGGGAAACCGGCCGATAGGATCGGGCGAACCTAAATACTCCATTGCCACGCGTTCCAAGTCTCAATCGCCGGATTCGGGGCGAAGCCTTTGAACGCTACGTTCACCGGCTGCATGAAGCGCTGGTACCACAGATAGAGCATCGGGTTGTCGCGTTGGAGAAGTTCTTGAATCCGGAAATACGCTTGTTTGCGGGTCGCTTGATCGTAGTTTTCCAAGGCTTTTTTCTGGGCCGCTTCCATCTCGGGATTGCAGTAGTGGGCATAGTTGTAACCGTGAGGCGCTTCGTTTGCGCAGGTCATCTGCGCCGAATCATCGGGGTCGATGCCGGCCGACCAGCCGACGAGTGAGATGTCGAATTTGCCGCTCTGGAGGATCCCGCCTTCACCCGCGGGCGCGAAAAGCACGTCGCCGTCGAAATATTTGACCTGCGCCTGAACGCCGATCTGCTCGAGCATGGCTTGGATGACGACACTGTTCTTGCGCCTGGTGGTATTGCTGTTGTCCGTGACGATGACCAGAACGAGCGGCTGGCCGTTTTTCGTCATGATGCCGTTTTTTGCCGGCGTCCAGCCGGATTGCTGCAGCAAGGCTCGAGCTTTCTGGGGATCGTACGGCGTCTGAGTGACGTTCGGATCGAACGACCACATGAAGGGCGGCTGGTCCTCGGTAGCCTCCTTCTCTTGGCCGTACGTCGAGGTTTGAACGAGACGCCGCTTGTCGATTCCGTAAGCGATGGCTTGCCGCACCAGCGGATCGGATACGAACGGATGCGATAGATTCAAATGCATGTACTCGTAGCCGTTGACGTCGTCCCATGCTATGCGCACGCCGGGAATCCGCTCGATGGTCGGATAGTTGTTGATGGACGCCTCGAACATCCAGTCGACGTCATGGGTTCGCAAAAGATTGACCGTGGTGTCTTCGTTCGGCACGATGCGGATCGAGATTTCGTTCAGGCCCGGCTTTCCCATGAAGAAACCCGTGTTTGCAGCGAGTTGGACGTGATCTCCGTGCACCCATCGCACGAACTTGAAGGGGCCGTCGCTGACGTCCGGGTTGCTGTTGAACGGAATCTCGTTCACGTTCGGATACTTCGAAAGCACGTGCGCCGGAACGATCTCCTGCGGAGCGTCGCTGTCGGCGAAGAACGTATTGACGAACGGGGCAAACTTGGCTTTCAGATGAACGATTACGGTGAAGTCGTTCGGCGTGTCGATGCTGCTGACGTAGTCGTAACCGTGCCGGCTGATCACGTTGTTGTCGGAATTCATGATCGCCTGCCACGTCCATTTGACGTCTTTGCTCGTTACCGGGACGCCGTCCGTCCACTTGGCGTCCTTGCGCAAGTGATAGGTTATCGTCAACCCGTCCTTGCTGATGCCGCCGTTCTGCTGAGTCGGCACTTGGGTTGCAAGCATCGGTATCGGTTCGGCTTTCGGGTTCGCCGTCAGGAGCGGCTCGAACATCAAGCGCGCCAGCATGGCGTCCGTCGTATTGCTTTGCAGCAGCGGATTGAGATTTTTGAAGTCGGACTGCACCGCAACTCGCAGCACACCGGCCTGCGTTCCTCTGGGGGCGCTGCCCGTGGAGCCCCCGCCCGTTTGCGTGCACGCAGCTAATACCGCGCACAGCACGGCGGGCGCCAGGGCGCGCTTCATCACACGGCTGCCTTGGGGCCGGTCCACTTTCCGGGAACGGGGTCGAAACGCTCGTGGCGCCACGAATACGTTCCGAGTCCGTGCGTAGCGGTACGAAGCTCGGTGATATAGCGAGAGAGTTCGACTTGCGGAACGTCGGCCTCGACGACGTCGTGGCCGGGTTTATCGGCGGGATTCATCCCCAGAATCTGCCCCCGCTTGCCGGTCAACTGTTGGATGACGGCCGACGTGTATTGTGTGGGAACCGTCACCATGACGTGCACGATCGGTTCCAGGACGGCGGGGTTGCATTTAGGCAGCGCTTCACGCACCCCCATTCCCGCCGCGGTCTTGAACGACTGCTCGCTCGAGTCGACGTCGTGGTATGCGCCGTCGAAGAGAATCACGTGCACGTCGGTGACGGGATAGCCCCCCACGCTGCCGTGCATGAGCGCTTCGCGAACGCCTTTTTCGACAGCCGGAATGAACTGACGGGGCACGACGCCTCCGACGATCTGGTCTTGGAACGTTACGCCGTTGCCGCGTTCCCGAGGTTGAAAGCGCAGCCAGACGTCTCCGAACTGACCGTGCCCACCGGTTTGATGCTTATAGCGCGAATGGATCTCGGTCCCGGAAGTGATCGTCTCTTGGTAGGGGATCGAGGGCGGCGCGGTCATGACCTCCACCTTGAATTTGCGGGTGAGCCGCTCGACCGCAATGGACACGTGCTGCTCGCCGTTTCCAAGCAACAGCAGTTCGTTCGTGATCGCCGCGCGTTCCAGCCGCAGCGACGGATCCTCGTCGATGATCCGGGCGAGCATCTGCGAAATCTTCGCTTCGTCCATGCGCTCTTTGGGTTTGATCGCGACCGCAAAAACCGGTTCCTCGTGCGGCACGCGCGGCAAGAGCACCTTGGCGCCGTCGGTCAGCGTGTCACCCGTGGAGACGCTCTCAAGGCGGGCAATCGCGACGATGCTTCCTGGACCCGCTTCACTTACCGCCTCCTGTTTCTTTCCCTGAAGCCGGTACAGACCGGACGAGCGAACTCTTTCGCCGTTCTTCGAAATGTTCGTGAGCGTGGCATCGGCTTTGAGCGTGCCGCTGAGCACGCGCACGACGGAAAGTTTTCCCGATTGCGGATGGATCATCGTCTTAATTACGGATGCAATCACGGGACCGGACGCGCTTGGTTCGATAGGACGCCCTTCCGCGTCGACCATCGGCGCGTCGGCGGGTGAGGGAAACCATTTCTCGACGGCCCGCACGAGTGGACCGACACCAAATCCGGTCAAACCGGCGGCGGCGATCACGGGGATTATTTGATCGTGCGAGCACTCGTCGCAGAGATCTTTCTGGACCTCGTCCTGCGCAGGTTCGACGCCTTCCAGCAGCTCTTCCATCAGGTGATCGTCGAAGTCGGCCATCGCCTCGAGCAGCGCGACGCGCGCGATCTCGACCGCGTCTGCAATCTCTGCCGGAACCTCGCCGTCTTTCAGCTTTATCGCCTTCGTAGAAATATGCCCGGCGCTCGGCGAGATCGACGAATCCTTTGAAATTTTCGGCCGCACCGATAGGCCATTGCTCGGCCACCACGTGACGGCCGTAGCACGACTGCAGCGCGTCGAGCGTGCCTGCGAAATCGGCTCCGGGACGGTCCATTTTATTGATGACGAAGAGGTGCGGCATCTTGCGCGACTCGATGTAGTCGACGAGAATTCTCGTTTGCGCGACGCGCGCGGGGTCGCCCTCGATTACCACTAGAGCGGCATCGCAGCCGGAGAGTGCGAGCTTGGTCTCTTCGAAGAAATCGACGAAGCCCGGACAGTCGACGAGCGTGACGTCGATGCCGTCGGCCACGCAGTGACCGAAGCCCACCGTCGTTGATTGCGCGTGATTGATGCACTCGGGCTCGTAGTCGGTCGTCGTCGTTCCGTCGATGACGCTTCCCTTACGGCCGATCGCCTCGCAACGCGCGAGAATCGCCTCGGCCAAAGTCGTCTTTCCGGCGTGGTGAGAGCCGACAATGCCGATGTTGCGTACGCGAGAGATGTCGGACGCCATATGCTCTCCTTGCGAGTATTAACGTCGTTTGGTGGCGGTTTTCTTCGTGGCCGCCCGTTTCGCGGGCGTAGCCTTGCGTTTCGGAGCTGCGCTCTTCTTGCTTGGCGATTTCTTCGCGGACGTAGCTTTCTTCGCCGCCGCCTTTTTTACCGGCGCCGCTTTCTTTGCGGCAGCCTTCTTTGCCGGCGCAGCTTCTTTTTCGCAGGTGCCGCTTTCTTGGCGGGCGGCTTGGCGGCGCTGGTTTTGGCGACGGCCTTTACCGCTTTTGCTGCGGTCTTTTTGGCTGGCGGTGCAGCTTTCTTTGCCGGCACCAAAGCGGCCGCAGCCTTTGCCGGCTTGGCTTTGGATGCTGCGACGGGCGGCTTTGCGGGCGAGCGCGACGGCGGTTTGGGCGCCGGCTTGGGTGCCGGCTTTGGGACCGGCTTTGGTTCTTTGGCCGTCTTCGAGCTCTTTAGCGGCCTTGAGCTCTTTGGCAGCCTTCGGCGGCGTTTTCTCTTTTGCGGTTCCCTCGCCGGCCTGGTCTTTGACCGGTTTTTTGGTGACGCGCGCCGGACCGCTCGCGCGTTTGCGCGGGCCGGAGTCGTGACCCGTTTTTGACGCAGTCTGGCGTTCGCGCGCTTCTTCGGCCTCGTCACGTTCCGGAAGGCCGAGTTCGGCCCGGCCGAATCCGCTGATGCTGCTGCCCGGTTGCTGCACCGGTTCTTGCGATTTGACTTGCTGAAGGTGCTCTTTGGTCGCGCGCAGCGCAACACGCGCCAAGCGGCCGTTCACGGGAAAGACGATTTCGTTGATCCCCGCCTCGTCGAGCAGTTTGAGAATCTCCGCGAAACCGTTTCCCTGATCTTTGGGGCTGTGCGCGTCGGAGCCGATGGCGATGCCGACGTTCTTCGCTTTGGCCTTTTTCATCAGACGCGCGAGCGCTTCGCGGTATTTTGCCTTGAGTTCTTGAGGGTTGTCGCGGTAAAGGTAGCGCGTGTTGATCTCGATCGCCATGCCGCGGGAAGCGCACGCGTCGAGCAGTCGATCCTCGTGCCGCTCGATTGCGGACGGCCAGTGGCCGAAGTTCGCCGGCGCGTAGAAATGTGCGAGGATATGGCCGGGAAGCTTTTCGATGTCCTCGACCAGCTTGGCCATATACAGCTCCCAAACGCGTTCGGTCCCGACCACTTCGTAGAGATCGCGAAACTCCGCGTTGTCGAAAGCCCATTGCCAGTCCGGGCCCTTTTCGGGGTGTTCGATCGTCAGAAAGTGCACCGCGCGAAGCATTCCGTCGGGCCGCATGGCGTCGACGATGTTTTGCGCATCGGGTCTGGCGCGCGGATCGTTGTCGACTTCCGCGCCGATCGAAAACCGCATGCCGCGGCGTAAACCCTGCGATACTACAGCGGCATGCGCGACGTCTACGCCCGCGGTTTCTGCTGCGCCGTACAAATCGCCGGCTTCCGCAAGTTTGATCGCGCGCCGAACGGTGTGCACCGCTCCCGGATCCTCGAATGTGAGGTAGTTGATGTGATCCGCGACCATCATGAACCGCGGAGAACCCCGGCGGCATGCATGATAGAACCACAAGAACAGCATGCGAGCCGAGTACGCGATCGGCCGCTCCTCGGCGAACGCTTTGTGCTCGCCTTTCGCGTGACCGTGCACGTCGGGGATGGCAGCGATACGCGGGTCGTTCAGCGTTCTACTTCCTTTACGCCGCGGGGGATCCACATCGGGGCGCTCTTCGCCGCGCGGGGCGCCGTACGCTCGGGTGTGCCGCGCCGATCGACCCAAGGTACGACCGTTTCGATGAGGACCTCGAGGGCGCGCTTCATCATCTCGAACGACATCGAGGGCGTGCTCTCCGGGCTCAGCACGGCCGCTTGGTTCGGTAAGAACGGCAAGTGCACGAGGCCCGCCACGATGGGCGGCGCGGCTGACTCGGCGGCACCCAGAAGTTCGTACAAGCCCTGGTTGCAGAGAAACGTGCCTGCCGAGTTAGACACGTATCCGGGGATACCGTTCTCGACCCAGGCGGCAAGGATTTCGTTCAAGGGCAGCGTCGAGAGTCGCGCTTCAGGGCCGCCCCGCAGAATGCTGTCGTTCTTGCGCATTACGCCGACGTTGTCGGGCTGCGGAAAGTCCAGGACGTTGACGGCGAGGCGCTCAAGCGCCAACGACGCGCGTCCGCCGGCTTGACCAGTCAAGACGGCGATGTCGGGAGCCGTCTCGGTGATAGCGCGCTGCAGCCGTTCACCGATATTTCGAGTCTCGACCGGGAAAACCCGAACGGCAATAGGACGCCCCGCGAGGAGGCGTCCGTCAAAGCTGCGTGCGACGAGCGCACTGGGGTTGACTTTCTCGCCGCCGTACGGCTCGAAGCCCGCAATGAGGACGTGTTTGGCCACCTTCTAAAAAGTTAACCGCAATTGGCCGTTACCCTGTTGCCGAGCAGATGTAAAAGCAAATCGCTCCGCTGATGCGGAGCGATTGCTTTTGCTTCACGAAGGCAACGCCTATCCGGCGCAACCTCCGATCATCGTTGAGCGAAAACTGTCCGTACTAACGATAACCACCTCCTCCGTCCGGCCGTTTGCCCTCGTTCGTCTCTCTCTGAGGGATCCGCGGACTGATTTGCAGATCGAGTTCAGCGCCGGGGCGCTGGAACCTTCATCGCCCGTAGCCTTCCATCTTGAGCAGCCGAGCTTTCATTTCGACGCCGTAACCGTAGTTGTGCAGCGCTCCGCTGGAATCAACCACGCGATGGCACGGAAAAAAGAGCGGAAGGGGATTGCGCGCCATTACCTGGCCGACGGCTCGAGCTGCGCGCGGACGGCCGATCGTCTGAGCTACCCATGCGTAGCTGCGCACCTCGCCCGGTGGAATCTTGGCGGCTGCTTTGAGCGCTGCTTGCTCGAACGGCGTGAGATCGCTGATGTCGACGACGCTTTCGTCGACGCGCCACGTACGGAAGAAGCCGTCGAAAAGATCTCCGAGCCACTGCGGCGTCTCTCCGGTGACCACCGGGCGGCGCAACCGGTGCTCGATGCGTTCGCGAACGGCCTCGAGCAGCTCGCCGCGATCCAATCCGATGTACGTAATTCGCGTTTCTTTGTAGCCCACGTGCACGCGGCCGATCGGCGTGTCGATGACGGTGAGCGTAATCGGCTCGTCCCGGTGGCGATGCTTCAGAACGGCGAGGTGCTCGACGACTTTCTTCGCCAAATCACACGACGGGATCGGCGGCGGCAAGCAGGAGAGGCAGTACGCCACGCCTTCGTATTCCTCGTACAGATCCTGGCAAGGCGGGCAGGTGTGCAAGTGGCCGAGAACGGCTTCGCGCATCGATTGATCGCCGTCGCGAATGTCATCCCACAGCGCCTCTACTTCACGACAGCGCATGAACGGTTGCTCCTTGGGGCACGATTCTTCCGATCTGCGGGCCGAGAATTCTCCGCAGGATGCGCACGGCGCGGTGGACGTGCGATTTCACCGTCCCGATCGGTTGATCGAGAATCTCGGCTATCTCGGGGTGGCTGCGGCCTTCGATGAACCGGAGCGTCGCGGCAGCGCGCAAGTGCATCGGAAGCTGCAAGAGCGCTTGTTCGACCAGCGCCATGTCGGCGTTGCGCTCCAGAATGTTCTCCGGCTGCGGCGGCCCTTGGCGTGCCGAGCTGCGCAGGACGGCGTCCGCGTCCGCCATGGCATCCAACGCGACACTGGCCGGGCGCTTGCTGCGCAGACGGTTGCGCGTCACGTTGAGCGTAATCGTATAGAGCCACGGCTGCAGCCGCAGTTCCGACCGCTGCTCGGCGGACATCTTTGCGAGGGCGCGATAGGCTCGCACGAACGCGTCTTGGACGATTTCTTCGGCATCCTCGCGGTTGCCCGTCATACGCAAGGCAAAGCCGTACAGACGGCGCTGATACTCGTCGACGATCTCATCGAAACGCTCGATGCCCGGCGCGCCGGCGGCGGCCGTTCCTCGCGTGGCTGCGGTCAAGCTCTTGCTCGCCTTTTTCGGTGCCGCGGATGGCACGATATACTCCCTCGTCAGGAGTGGCGCTGCGACGCTCATACACGCGTCCAGAACCACTGCGCGGTGCAAAGGTTTCACATCCTGGGTCTGGGTCCCTTACCCGCAAACGAGCGGTTAAGTTTCGAGCCGCCCGAAGGATGCCGGCTCAACGCTGGGCGAACTTCGTGACATGACGCCTCAAGCGTTCATGAACACTTTCGAAAACCGCTGCGGCGCATCGAGCGCTCAGCGGTTTTCTGTTATAGAACGAGGTAGCGCGGTATGGAACATGCGATCGAACCACGGGACATCTCTTTTGACGCCTACACCATGTGCAGCTTCCTCCCGAATCTCGACTCCTCGCGAGCGATTCCGCTGGTGCTGATCGGCTACCGTCATGGAGAAGATCCGTGGTTCGTTTGGCTCGTACCGAAAGAAGGCTTGGGCGCCGACGGCCTGACGGGCGATCCGTACTACGCCAAGGTTCTGCGCGATCCGCGCGGCTATTTCCTCAAGAAACTCGACAAATACGTCGAAGAAACCGGCAGTGTCCGGCGCGGCATAGAAATGCTGATCGACTGCCACCAAAACCACCTGGCCTTCACGCCTCTGGTTTCGCTCATCGAGCGGCCCTTTTCTCACCCGATGCGAGTGGAGCTTTCAGCCGCCGTTTAGACCTTTTTAGTTGTTGCCGCTTGGCGGCAGCATTCTCCGTCTCGGCCGCACACGCTTCAGCCGGGCATGCCGCTCCCAAACAAATGCTAGTGCGAGTCGGCTTCCGTTTGGGATGGACCGGAGTCGTCTGCTTTGATGGTGCGTTTGTAGACGATTTTGACCGGCGAGGCGCGGCCGTGCTCTTGCAGCGTGCCGGAAATTGAGAGCGACTCGGTCAGGGCCAGCAGCAGCGAATCGCCGCGGAGGGCGTAATATGCGGTGCCGTTCATACGCATGGAGCCGCTGATTGACATCTGGGCGTGATCGGGGAGCGGTCCAACCATAGGTCCGGCGGCGTCGAAATCGACGGCGAGCGCGGGCCGTCCGCTCACGCGGGCGGTTTGGCCGCGTTCCAGATACCCGTGGAGCGTGCCGCCGGTCATTGGAGCCGGAAAGACGAACGGCACTCGTCCGGAGAGGTGGAGCAAGTCATGCAGGGTCGAGCTGTCCAGTTCGATTGCAAAAGGCTGGTTAAGGACGGTCAGATAGTCCGGATCCAAGTCGGTCTTGTCGCGCAGTTCCCCCTGCGGCGTCATCTCCTGAACGAAGGTCGCCCGCGCCGTTACACTGCCGGCCACGTCGGCCCGCGTGTAGCGCGCCTGCGCGGTAAAGCGCGTGGAGCCGTCCTTGCGCGTGATGGCCAGTGTTTGCACGCCGCTGTAGGCGATGCTTGTGCGCAATTCTCCCTGGCCGATTTGGTAAGAGTCGTTACCGCTGACCAGGTAGCGCTGGTCCGCGGCCGCCGGAACCGCGAGCGAGAAGACCGCGGCGAGCCCGAAACCGGTGAATCGTTTGCCCCGAGAAGTGATGGCCCGCTCTCTTTCTAGGTGGTATCTCAGGAAAGGTTGTATCTATTATCCCAGGGATTTAGTTTTTGCGAAACGTCGGTTAGATACGTTTTCGTTGAAACTTTGCTGCCGATATTCTGGGTAGGGAGAAATGTGTACCTAATGAGGGGCTCGACCGAAGGATGAAACCGCTGCGCATCGTCCTAGCGATGGTGCTGGCGATAGCATTGCCCTTTGCCCCCGTTCCGGCCATGAGCGCCCCAACTGCTGAAATCCCGGCGACACCCGTGGCGGTTTCGACCACGCTGCAGCAAATTTATCAGCGCGCGTACGACGAGGCCTATAGCCGCCATGCCGTGGCCGAAGCCGACGGAACGACGTTTGTTTCGACTGGCGACATCGATATGGAGTGGCTGCGCGATTCGAGCGCGGTCATGACGCCGTACATCGGGCTGGGCCGCACGGACTCCTACGTCCGGACGATGCTGCGCGGCACGATTGCGCGGCAAGCCAAGTACATTCTCATCGACCCTTACGCAAACGCCTTTACCGAAAATTATCGCGTCGCCGAGCGCAAGTTCGAGATGGACTCGCTCCTGTATCCGATCTGGTTCTCGTACCTGTACTGGAAGGGGACCGGAGACCAATCGATTTTCACGCCCGAAGTGCAGCGCGCGTTCAAGACGATTCTCGTCACGTTGCGCACCGAGCAGAGGCACCACCAGCGCTCGCATTACCGCAACCCTGAATTGGCGAACGGCGGCATGGGTACGCCCGTTGCCTACACGGGTTTGGTGTGGACCGGTTTCCGTCCGTCCGACGATGCAGCGCGCTATCAATACAACATCCCGGACAACATGCTCGGCGTCGTCGTTCTTCGCGACCTGACCGAGATTGAGAAGGCGGTCTACCGGGACAAACGCATGGCCGACAACTCGTGGGGTCTGTCGGTCGAAATCCAGCGGGCCATCGAGCGTTACGGTCTGATCAACACGCCGGGCTTCGGCCGAATTTACGCGTACGAGATCGACGGCTACGGCCACGCGAACCTGATGGACGACGCGAACATTCCTTCACTGCTCTCGATTCCGTATTTCGGTTACGTCGGCGGGAACGACGTCGTGTATCAGGCGACGCGGCGCTTCGTGCTCTCGCCCGGCAATCCGTATTACTTTACCGGAAAGTATGCGGCCGGCGTCGGGAGTCCGCATACGCCGCACGGCTACGTTTGGCCGCTGGCGCTCGTGATGCAGGCGCTGACCTCGTCCGATTCGCAAGAGATTGCGCGGGTTATGAAATACCTCGCCGCCTCGGACACCGGAGATCACCGTCTGCACGAGTCGTTCAATTGCGATTGGCCCGAGTCGTACACGCGCGACGATTTTGCGTGGCCCAACGCCCTATTCGCGCAAATGATGCTGGGCCGGCAAAACCGGCTGCCGCCCATTCTGGAGTCGATGGCGCGCTACGCGCCCTAAAAATCTCTCGAGAATTCCGGGACGCAGCTCCTTTAGCAGATTGCTAAGGCTGCACCATTTGGCGCTCTTGCGAGAGCGTGTCCAAGTAGGCAACGGTAAAGAGCACCGCGAGCGGCACGGCCAACGCGCTCGAGAATGCCATGTCCGTCCAAACCGGGTCGTGCACCGCGCGCGACGCACCGGCGTGCACGTAGTACTCCGCCATCATGACCACCAGCTCGAGCGCGAAGAGCGAGAAAATGCGCGACATGTTGACCCACGCCAGCATCATGCTGCGTAGAATCGCGAACGGCACCATCGTCAATAGTGCGCCGGCGTCGTCCAGACACACGTACGGCTCGGCATAGATGAGCATAGCGCCTAAGAAGAGCACGATCGCACCGAACAAGAAGTCGCTGAAGTCGCCGGCCTGCATCGTGGCAAATCCTACAGTGCTCACGAACGACAGGGCGACGTCGATGACGATGACGGCCCACGCGCGTTCCAGGATTCGAGTCCAGCGTTCCGAAGGCGAGGGAAGTGTCTCGCGCGCGTCGCAGCCGGCATAGGTCGTTACTACCACGATGATGAGCGGCTGTCCGATCAGCTCGGCGTAGAAGTCAGAGAAGCGTACGTGCACGAAAGCGTAAAAGGCCGCTTCCAAGCCGAACACGGCGGCGCACGTCACCGTGTACAACAGCCAGCGGCGCGCAAACAAGCGTGCAGATACTACGCCCAAAGGCCGAAACGGGGGGAATCCGTCGCGATCGCGGCTAGGCCAGTTCAGAGTGGCGCACCACGGACCGGCGCACGGGAATGAAGAACCGCACGTCGGCTACGTCGCCGCAGACCACCACGTCATCCTCGTCGTCGAACGAGCGCCCGTCGATGTGTACCGTGAAGCGTCCCGAGGCCAGGCCTGCAAGCGTGCTTCGAACGCTGCGGGCGAACTTGTCCTGCGGCGCGCGCGAGCCGATTACCTCGCGAACGGCCAGTGAAATAAGATCGCGCACGCGCACGGGCGTCGCGAGCGCAAACGCCCCCGAGCCGTTTACGGCTACGGCGTGAATATCGAGGGGCACGCGGACGCGAATCACGATGTAAGGTTTAGCCCACCTTCGAGGACCCGCCTGCCGTCAGGGAGTAACGATTCGGCGATGTCGGTATTTGGCGACTATGCCTCCTCCGAAGTCGTCGACGCGGCGGAGAAATACATCAGCAAAATGGACGAGAACGATCTCGCGTCCGCAATCGAACAAAGTGAGCGCGCGATGACTCCGCAGGGCCGCGCTCTTTTGGTTGAATCGATCTTCCACGCGTTTCGCGCGCGAGGCGAATCGTCCGAGGATGCCGCCGAAGGCGCCGGCACCGCGCTCGATGCAATATCGCGCGGCGAACCCGCAGCGATCGCCGCACTGATTGCATACTGCCGCACGAACGCGGGGCTTCTCAAAGAGGCGGCAACTGCGCTCGTCGAGCGAGAGCCGCAACTCATCGCGCAACTCTCGCCGGCGCTTGCCGACGGTATCGCCGAGCGCCTGCGCAACTCAAATAAATGAACGACGATCGCCGGCGACGGCGCGCGAATCCGGAACTGGGCATACGGCGCACCAAAAAGGGGCCGCCCAATCCGTACGTTCCCTGGTTGATAACGGTTGCTGCAGCCATTGCGGTCGTTGCCGGAGGATGGTTCCTCGGACAAGCGCTCGCGCACGCTTTCGGAGGGCGCGCAACGACCCAGACTGCGCAGACCCAGGCCTCGAGTGCGCCGATCGTCACGCCGCTCCCGTCACCGTCGGCGACCGAGCTGAGCGAGACGCCGGAGCCCTCGCCGCAACCAACGTTCACCCAGGCGCCGGCGACTGAACCCTCGCGAGCAGCAACGCCGGCCCCGCCACCTACCGTACCGCCCACGCCCGCACCGGCGCCTACCCAAGCACCTGCTTCACCGGCGCCTGCGACGCCCGCGCCGCAGGCCGCAGCAACGTCGACGAGGACCGCGCATCCAGCCACGGCAGAGCCCGCAGCGACGGCCGCCGCCGTTACGCCCGCTCCGGTCGCAGCCGTTCAAAACTCGGGAGCCGAACATACGGTACTCGCGTATATCGATGCGCTCAGGCGCGGCGATCCGCAAAGTGCTGCAGCGCTACTTGGTAACGGCGTGCCCGACGAGAGTTTTATCGACGCGCAGACCCGCGTGTTAAATATTACTTCGACGTCGAATGCGGACGGCAGCGCGAAAGTCGACGTTCGGCTGCAGACCGGTCAAGGAACGTATCTGGAGTCTTTTCAAGTCGCGCCGAGCGCGGACGGAAGCCGTATCCTCGACAAGAGCGCGACAAAACAGTAGCGCGGTGTCGTGTTGAGCGCTCGAGGAGCTAGCGATGGAAGGCTGCGCGAATCCTGACGCGCAGCTCTTCGCCGACGAGAAATTCGGCGGCCAGAGCACCGAGAAACGTGCAGATCGCAACCCAGGAGAACGCGCTTACGGCAAAGATCGGCAAGGACGCGTAGAGTAGTCCAAGCGCGCAAAATCCGAGGACGCAGCCGCCGATGAAGCGTAAGGCGCCGATCGGCGTGCGCAACACCTGCGCGAATTGAAACGTCGCGATGTCCCAAACTTGCAAGGCGGCGAACCACATCGCGATCACCGCCAGCAGCTTGACGAAGATCATCCTTCGTCGGGCCAGGCCGCCAGTTCGCCTACCGCGGCACTCTTGAGCACTTTTAAGCCCAGCATTGCGCACTTCATCCGTGTCGGGCTGATGCCGATACCGACGTTCTCCAGAACGGCTTCCTTCGGCAGACGCGCAATCTCTTCGAGCGTCTTGCCCTTCACCGCTTCGGTCAGCATCGAAACCGACGCCTGGCTAATGGCGCAGCCTTTTCCGGAGAAACGCACGTCGCTCACGCGGCGCTGCCCATCGATGTTGAGTTCGACGCGGATTTGATCGCCGCACAGCGGATTCAGATCCTCTGCAACCGCGTCCGGAGCAGTGAAGTGACCGTAATTTCGCGGATTGCGATAATGATCGAGGATAAAATCTCTGTAGAAATCGTCCATTTTAAAAGGCGCTTCGCCCTAGGCTCCGCGCCCCCCACGCTGAAGCGTGGGGCCCCCATTTCCTCATGGCGCGTGAAGCATTCTGCCTATTCATGGCCTCCCCGAGGGCGCCGGGGAGATTGTACGTGGCGCCGGAGAGATTGTACGTGGCGCCGGGGGGATTAGATCTTGAAGACACGAGCTGCCTTTTCGAGGCCGGCAATGAGGGCGTCTACGT
Source organism: Vulcanimicrobiota bacterium (assembly GCA_963714015.1). Taxonomy (GTDB): domain Bacteria; phylum Vulcanimicrobiota; class Vulcanimicrobiia; order Vulcanimicrobiales; family Vulcanimicrobiaceae; genus DASRDE01. The sequence goes on from OY970223.1 coordinate 1,539,829, forward strand.
CGCGCTCGGTGTTGTAGATGTAAAACGAGGCGCGCGTAGTCGCGGGCCAGCCCATCTTTTCCATTAGCGGCATCGTGCAATGATGCCCGGCGCGGACGCAGATGCCTTCCAGATCCAAGAGCGAGGCCAAGTCGTGCGGATGAATATCGGCAAAGTTGAACGAGATTACGTCTGCCGTCACGTCGGGATCGCGCGGCCCGTAAATGTTTAAACCGCGCGGCTCCAACGCGCTCAAGCGATCGAACGCGTAGCGCATGAGGGCGCGCTCGTGTTCGCGGACCCACTCCATCCCGATTCCGTTCAAGTAGTCGATTGCGGTGCCGAATGCAATGGCGTCTGCGATGTTGCTGGTGCCTGCTTCGAACTTCCAGGGGAGTTCGTTGAACGACGTGGTGGTGTACGCGACCTTTCGAATCATGTCGCCGCCGGTGAGAAACGGCGGCATCTCTTCCAGCAGCGTGCGCTTTCCGTACAGGACTCCGATGCCGGTAGGACCGCACATCTTGTGCGCGCTGACGGCATAGAAGTCCGCATCCAGCGCTTGAACGTCGACGGGCATGTTCGGCGCCGCTTGCGCTCCGTCAACCAGCACGATCGCTCCGGCGGCGTGCGCTCGGGGAATTATCGACTCGAGAGGAGCGATGGTGCCGAGCGTATTGCTCACGTGCGAGAGCGCGAGGAGCCGGCAACCGTCGAGCAACTCGTCCAGGTCGTCCAAAACGTGCATGCCGCGTTCATCCACGGGGATGAAGCGCAATTCCGCTCCCGTCTTCTGCGCGAGGAGCTGCCAGGGCACCAAGTTGGAATGATGCTCCAGCTGCGTCGTCAAGATAGCGTCGCCCGAACGCAGATTCTGCAGCCCCCACGAATACGAAACGAGGTTGATCGCTTCGGTCGTGTTGCGCGTCCACACGATCTCTTGCGGCTGCGCGTTCAAAAACCCGGCCGCCTTGCTGCGCGCCGTTTCAAAGGCATCGGTTGCGCGCGCCGCAATCTCGTACACGCCGCGATGGATGTTGGCATTGTAATGGGAGTAATAATCGACGAGCGTGTCGATCACGCACTGCGGCTTTTGCGAGGTCGCCGCAGAATCCAAATAGACCAGGCGTTTTCCACGCGACGTTCGATCGCGCAAAATCGGAAAATCTGCCATGATGCGCTCGACCATCGGATCGGCCGTTCCAATCATGCGCTCACCTTTTCTTGCAGCGCGCTTCGTAACGCTTCGCGCAGCGTCTTGCCGGGGAAACGCTCGATGACCGGCTCGAAGAACCCGAGCGCGATCATCTTCTCGGCGTTCTCGCGTTCGATGCCGCGGCTCGTCATGTAAAAGATCTGGTCTTCGTCTAAGGCGCCGACCGTGGCTCCGTGAAATGCCTTCACGTCGTTTGCCGCAATCTCCAAAGCCGGGACGGAGTCGATGTGCGAGCGCTTGGAAAGCAGCAGCGCGTCGTCCCGCAGTGACGATTCGGTGGCTTGCGCGTGCGCTGCGATGCGAATGTTTCCCAGAAAACGCGCTTGTCCGCGTCCGGTTGCGGCCGATTTGACGAGCGTTTGCGATTGCGAGGCGCCGACGTTGTGCTCGACCGTGGAAATCATGTCCACGTGCTGTTCCTCGCGCGGAAAGAACAGCGCATTGATCTGCGCTTCGACCCCGGGCTGCTCGACGATTGCATCCATGGACGAAACGCTGAGCGCGGCGCCGAGTTCTGCGAGGGAACAAGTCAAGCTCGAGTCTTTGCCGGGTTTAGCCGCACGGGTCAAGAGTGCGGTGCCGCTTTCCGGAAGCTCCTGCAGCGATGCAAAAGTTACCGTCGCGTTCTCCCCGGTCACTATCTCGGCGATCCCGGCGACGAAAGCCCCCTGTACTCCGCGAATGCGTTCGACCACCGTGCAGCGCGCGCCGCGTTCCAGAACGATCAGCGTATAGGGAAACAGCCCGCCTTGGGCGTCGTAGGTGATCTGAACGGTTTCGACGGCGCAATCGGCCGGAACGTACACGAACGCGCCGGTGTTGCAAAGCGCTGCCGCGAGCGCCGCAAACTTCGATTGCGAAGGGTCGACGGCACTGCCGAAGGCTCGTCCGAAAAGCTCGGCGTGATTGCCAGCCGCGGTGCGTAAGTCGCAGGCGATGACGCCGCGCGCCTCCGTTGTTTCAATCCCGGGCGCCGTTTGGGGATCGACACTCAGTCCGGCGTAATCAAGCGCGTCCAGGTCGATCTTCCAATAGCGGTTGGGCTTTTCGCGGCCGCTGCGCAGTTCGAACGCGCGTGCCAGGAGTGCTCGCCGCCGGCCGGGAGACAAGACGCTTGCGTCCAGCTTTGCGACGGCGTCCTCGAGCTGTCGCGGAATCTGCGGGGCGATCGTCGCGCTAGACAAGCTGGCCGGTCTCCTCCCGAAGTTTATCGTAGCCTTCACGTTCGATCCGGTGAGCGAGATCCGCGCCGCCCTGCTTGACGATGCGGCCGTCGATCATCACGTGAACGACGTCGGGCTCGATGTGCTGCAGAATTCGCGGGTAGTGCGTAATGATCAGAAAGCCGCTATCCTTGCCTTCCTCACTCTTGCAGAGCGCATTGACCGACTCGCCGACGGCGCGCAGCGCGTCTACGTCTAAGCCTGAGTCGGTTTCGTCCAGAATGGCGTACTTTGGCGCGAGTACCGCAAGCTGCAGCATTTCGAGCCGCTTCTTTTCACCGCCCGAGAAACCGTCGTTCAGATAGCGCCCCAGAAAACTGGGATCCATGTCCAGCGTCTCGAGCTTCTCCATCAACATCGCGCGGAATTTTCCCGGCGTCAGGTCGCCGGGACGAACCGCTTGGCGCGCTGCATAGAGAAAGTTTGCGACTTTCACGCCCGGAATTGCAGCGGGATACTGAAAGGAGAGAAACAGCCCCGCGCGCGCACGCTTGTCCGGCGGCAGCGCAAGCAAGTCCTGGCCGTCCATGTCGACGGTGCCGGAGACGATCTTATAGTTCGGATGTCCGGTGAGCGAGAAGGCGAGCGTCGACTTGCCGCTGCCGTTTGGTCCCATCAGCGCATGAATTTTCCCGCGTTCTACGCTAAGATCGATCCCTCGCAGGATGTGATTTCCGGCGACGTTGACGTTCAAATTATGGATTCGGAGGCCCGGATCGGACACGGTGATTCTCTGCTCCTCGCTGATTTGGACCCGGACGGGTCCGGTTGTAATGCTAGCGCGAGGGCCGTGAGAAAGTCAAGGAAATCCTGGACTATCTTTGGATTTCATGCTACATTCTGGAGCAGCAATATGCAGGCCGACCGTTTCTTTCAGACCACCCGGGGACGCATCGTCGAAGAGCTTCGCCGCCAAAAATCCGCTTCGGCGGTAGACTTGGCGGGGCGCTTCGGTCTTTCTCCCAATGCTATTCGCCAGCAACTCGTAGTGCTCGAGCGGGACGGGCTGATCGTCGAGAAGTCGGTACGCCGGGGAAAGACCAAGCCCACGTACGAGTTCTCGTTGACGCGGGCTGCCGAGAAGCTTTTTCCGCAGCAGTATGACAAGATGCTCGGCGCCGTGCTTCGCGAGGTCAAATCGCAGTTCGGCCAAGAGGGCGTCAGCAAAGTTTTCGAAGGCATTGCCAAGCGCAGCGTCGCCAAAGCGAAGGAACGCGTGACGGCCGCCGGCGTCCAAGATCGTCTAGCCCAATTGACCGGCGTGCTCCGCGACGGTGGGGTCGTCGCCGAGTACGACCTTATCGAGGGCGGCTACCTGCTGCGCGAGCACAACTGTCCGTACTCCGAAGTCGTCAAAGATTATCCCGAGGTCTGTTCCGTCATTCATCACGTCCTCGACGAAACGATCGGTGGAACGCATAAACAAACCGAGTCCCTTGCAACCGGCGGAACGGAATGCCGGTTCGAAGTGAAAGCCAATTAGGAGAACGTTTTGGATTTTCCGAAGTTTCAGCGACTGGTCGAAGAGCGTGCGGGTTTCCGCACTATGGAGAACGCAACCGCGAGCGGCGAGTACTTCAGCGACTCGTGCGGCGATATGTACAACTTCTTTTTGAAAGTCGGACCGGGCGCGATTATCGAGGACATCTCCTATTTCACGACCGGCTGCGGTTTCGGAACGGCGACGTGCAGCCTAGTCGTCGATGCCGCCAAGGGCAAGACGATCGAAGAAGCCGCGGCGATCACGACCGGCGACATCGAGGGCGCGCTCGGCGGTTATCCGGAGAAGAAGAAAGATTACCCGCAGCGGGCGCTCGAAGCGCTGCACGTCGCCATCGACGACTACCGCACGAAGGTTGCGGGCGGCGCAATTCCCGATTTCGGCTCCATGCCGGCTCCCGAGCGCCAAGAGCAGGCGGCACCGGCCCAAGAAGCGGCCCCTTCAGCACCGGCTGACGACGAAAAGATTCTGATCAAACTGCGCTGACGCGCTGCCTCACATGTTGGGTTTGAACGTGACCTTGAACAGGTAGGTCGAGGGCACGTTTTGGCAATACGCGACGGCGTTCTTGTAGGTCGAACCCTTGGCCGCAGACAATGCAGCGTCGTCGAACGCGGCGACTCCCGACGGCCCCGAAACCCAGGCGTCTGCCAAAGTGCCGTCTGCGGTAATCGCGACGGTCACGTCAACCGTCCTCGTTCCCGTGGATAGTCCACGCGCACTCTGCGGATACTGAGGCCGGGCCTGGTTCAGTACAGTTGCATCGGAGGATGGTTGAGCGCAATCCGTCTTCTCGAGCGGCTTTGAAGCCTTCGGCGCGATAATCACCGCATCGGCTGCAGGCGGCGCATGCAGAACGTCCAGAGCGTGAGTCGTGAACATTTGCATCGGCCGCCCCGGTGGAGCCTGCCGCGTGTGACCAGGCGGCGGAGGCAGACACTGGAACAGGCCTTGGCTTTGCCAACCGAACGAATCTCCTTGGCTCTGTGCCGTATTCACCCAGGAGCTCTCGAGCCGAACGCTCGACGGGAACCGCAAGTACATTACGGGCGAAGCCCATTCGCGCCGGACGAACGAAGTCCACGGCCCGTAATACGTTCTATCTTTTTCGGTAAGGTCGACGCGCGGAAGATCTGCGGTAAACCATCCTGCGGCGGTGTCGAACGCAAGGCTCGCAAGAACCGTGCGCGGGCCATAGGCCTCCAATTCAAAACCGTAAACTTGCGCACTGCCGTCGCTCGCCGGGTCGACTTTTTGAATGTTCAGCCTCGCGGGACAAAACTCCGCATAGGCCAGTGCGGCTCGGTGATTTAAAGCCAGAAAGCCTGCGCATAGAAGCAGGCTTAGAAACACCCGTTTCATTTTTCAGCTCCTTTACTGACCCGATTTAAACGTGACCGTGAGATAGAAAATCGAAGGTACGGCTTGGCAGTAAAGACGCGCTGCCTGATATGTGGACGCCTGTGCGGCAGCTAGCGCCGCTGCGTCGAGGGTGGCGTCGTCTGCTGTTCCCTGCACCCAGGCGTCTGCGATGGAGTTGTCGGGATCGATCGCGACCGCCACAATGCTCGTTCCGGATGCGCCGACCGCGCGGGCCGCGTCGGGATAGTTGGTCTTGGCTTCTTTGACGACCCGGGCCGTAGAGAACGGCTGCGCGCAAGCAGTGCCTTCTAATGGGTTGCGTGATACGGCGGTCAGAACCGATTGCGTCGAATTGGGCGGGGCGGAAAGACCGGTGAGGTCCGCAAGCGAGTACTTTGGATCGGCCCATGCTTCCGCGTCGGGCGTGCAAGACACTTTACCGCGATCGCTCCAGTGGAACACGTCGCCGAACGATGCTGCACTGATGACGAATGCACGATCGACACGCACGGCGGACGGAAAACGGACGTACACGATCGGCGATACCGACAAGGCAATATCGACCGGGTACGTCAAGGGAATCGTCCGCGTGGACCCGCTCAAGGCCGTTTGCGGGACGTCGACCTGAAACCAGCCGGCGCTCGTGTCGAATGCAACTCGGGCCGAGACTTGCCTATCGCTGAGCGCGCGTAGTTGCAGGCCGTACGTTTGCGAGCTTCCCCCATGCGGCGCAACCGGCGCGACGTCGGCAATTGCCGGACAAAACTCCGTCGTGGCAAAGGCGCGGTCATGACAAACGGCGAGCAAACCCAAACAGCAAAGGACCGAGGCGAGCAAAGGCTTCATGCGGGGCCTATTTTGCGCACCGGCGCCGCGCGGCCTTGTAACGGTGCGCGGACACGCGGTTCGTAGTGCGTGGTGCGGCCCGCCGGGAGCGATTCGAAGAGCGTGAGCTCTTTCACGCTGAGGCGAACCGGCTTGAAGTCGAGCACGGGCAGGTGCGCGTTGCCTTCCTTTACGCGAGCGATGGTCACGTGAGTGACGGCGTCTTTTTCAAAATTGAACCCTAAACGGCCGTATTCGATGCGCAGCGCTGCCGCAACGTTGCGGAACTCTTCGCCCTGCTCACGGCAGCCTATCCAGATGATCCGCGGCTTGCGTTCGTGCGGAAACGCGCCGACCTTGTCGAACTGCAGCGTGAATCCTTTGCATGCCGAGGCAGCCGCTCGCAACGCCTGCGCAATCGGTTCCACCTGGTCGGCGTCGACCCAGCCTAGAAAGGCAAGGGTCACGTGAAGTTTCTGCGCAGGTTCGAAGCGAGCGCGGACACCTTGCGCCTCCAACCGCGCGGCGATTTGCGCGCACTCACGGCGCACGCGTGAATCCAGATCGATACCGGCGAAGAGCTTTGGGCGGTACACTATTTTACTGCAGGTAGGGATTCTCGTTGCGCTCGACGCCGACCGTCGTGGCCGGTCCATGTCCAGGAACGACTTGGGTATCGTCCGCATACGGCAGCAACTTGCGTTGAATGCTCGCAACGATGTCCTCCATCGACGTACCGCCCAGATCCCAACGCCCGATCGAGCCTGCGAACAACGTGTCTCCGGAAAAAACGGTGTGCTCGTCGAGCGCGAAGCAGACGCTTCCGGGCGTGTGTCCCGGCGTATGCAAAACTTCTATCGTCGATGGGCCGATGTCGATACGGTCGCCGTCGGCAAGGTCTCCGTCCAGTTGCACGATTCTCGGCGCGTTACTCATCCCCAGCCAGCTCGCCTGAACCTCGAGCGCATGATAGAGCGGGATGTCGGCCGGATGCAGCAGCGCGCGTCCGCCGGCGCGTTCGCGAAGCGCTTGTAAATCGCCGATGTGATCGATGTGCGCGTGCGTATGCAGCAGATACTTCGCCCGCACGTTGAGCGCGGTGAGGCGCCGATCGACCTCTGCCGCGCCGTCGCCGCCGTCGATCACGATGGCCTCTCCGCTTGCCTGGTCGGCAAGGATAGTGCAGTTGCATGCCAGCGGCCCCACGGCGAACGTCTCTATAAGCACGTCGCGGCTTTCTGCGCCCATGGTCCTAACTCCAGGCCCCGCCTTGCCGATATTCAAGAGCGGTGGACATCAATTTGGACTTGGCGCAAGTGCAGGCGCGGATCGCCGAAATTTCGGGAGCCGCGGCGGCCGGAGCGCGCTCGAGCGGCTCCTCGCCGTTCGCAACGATGGTTTCCGGCTTGGTAGGCGCGCAGTCCGGCGCATCGCCGGGCACGGGCATGCAATGGCCGGTTTCCGGAAACATCACCTCCCCGTTTGGTGAACGCAAGAATCCCCTTGGAGCCGGCGACGATTTTCACCCCGGCGTCGACATCGCCGCGGACAGCGGTACGCCGATCGGAGCGGCCGCGCCCGGGCGCGTGATTTCAGCCGGGCCGGACGGCGGCTACGGCAATTTAATCGTGTTGGACAATGGAAACGGCGTAACGACGCGCTACGCGCACTGCTCGCAGATATTGGCGCGTGTGGGCGAGATCGTCGGCGCGGGACAAACGATCGGCGCGGTCGGTTCGACCGGCGCTTCTACGGGACCTCATCTGCATTTCGAGGTTCGAGTCAACGACAAGCCCGTCGATCCGGTTCCACTGCTTCAGCACTAGACGTTCAAGTCGACGATCAGCGCGGAGTGATCCGTGAGCCGCTCGAGGCGGAACTCGTGATCGTAGAACGCGTTCGTCACGTCCGGCAATAGCGCCGAAGAAACAAATGCCTTGTCGAGCCGCCATCCGTTGTGGCGCTCCGGCCTTCCCATGCGCGGGTACCATGAATATTCGAGGACGCCGGGATTGCAGTGCACCCACGCTTCAGTCCAGCGTTCTTCCAGTGCCGCGTACAGGCCGGCAGTGCTGAACTCATCCGCTAATCGTTTCCGGCCCACGTTCGCCTCGATGTCGGTGGCGTTCCGGCCCGAGTTGAAATCGCCGATTGCCATCGCCGGGATCGACGCGTCATTGGCGGCTCCGGCAAAATTGATGAGATAGGAGAGATGCGGGCGCTTGCGATCTTGTCCCGGAAGATAACAACCGATGACGTGGAGATCGCCGAATACGCACTCGATCATCGCCGCGGGATATGCATCGTGGGAGAAACCGGCGGGATTGTATATCGGCGTGAAGGCCGCGCTCGCTGCGACCAGCACGCCGTTGCCGCGGTGTCCGGCGGAATACGCCTGGTATGCCAGGCCGCTCTCGCGCATTACGGCGCGGATGCGAGCACCGCTCGCCGTGTCGCGAAATTCGCTGAACACGTAGATCGACGCCTCGTATGAGATCGCGCGTTCGAGCAAAGCGTCGATCTTGGTACTGGTACCCCCGGCTCTGACGTTGACGGCCAGAATGCGCATTTACTCTACGCGAATGTCGAAGTCGTGAAAGCCGCCGTTGTAGTAACCCAACGGCGAGCCCGGACGCGATGCGCACGAGAGCACGCTGCCGATGAAGATGCTATGGGATCCCGCGTGGTGCTCCTCAGCGACGCGGCAGTCCAAGTGGGCGACGGTTCCTGCCAAAACCGCAGCGCCGGTGGCATCGACGCGGAAGTCGACCCCTTCGAATTGGCGGTCGCGGCGCTTTCCGGAAAATCGTTCCGCCAGGTCGCGTTGATCCGCCGCCAGAAAGTTGACGCAGAAGATCTTTGACGTAGAGATGTACAGATAGCTGCGCGCTTCGCGATTGATGCAGATGAGTATCAGCGGCGGATCGGCGGAGACGCTGGCAAACGAACTAACCGTAAGTCCGCGCGGTTCGCCTTCACGTAAGCTCGTTACCACCGTCACGCCCGTGGGAAAGTGCCGCATCGCCGCCTTGAACTCTTCGGGCGACGGTGCCCGGTAGGCGTTCACCGAATTCTCGCGCCTATGCCGAGCCCTTCGCCAAGCGGCAGAATGGTGGCGTCCAAATCGGAGTGCTCGAGAAATCTTCGATTGAAGCGGTCGTCCCCATCGTCTCTGAGCAAGCCGTAGAAGACGATGAGACCGGAGAGCTTGAGCAGTGGAAAACAATGGTCGAGATAGTCGTCGTAGTCGGTCCGCGGCGCGTCGACGAAAACGACGTCCATGTTGCGTTGCGGAAAAATCGGCAGCACTTCGAGCGCGGGCTGATTGACGATCTCGATGTAGTCGTCTTCCCCCGCCCGCGCAAAATACGACTGCGCAATCTCGGTCCGATCGCAGTCCGGATCGAAGGTCCAAATCTTGCCCAGCGGCGGCTGAGCGAGCGCCATCCACAGCGTTGCATATCCGTAGGCCGTCCCGATCTCCATGATGCGGTTGGCTTGCATGGCATGGACGAGCGTCGAGAGCAGCTTTCCCACCGGCCTGGGGATCAGCGTAACGTCCTCTTTGCGCGAATGCTGCTCGAGCTCAAGCAGAAGCGGATTCGGATGGGGGACGTCGTGGTACATCCGTAGCCCAGTTTGTTTAACGGCCTGCGATTCCCCGTCGCTGTCCGGCAGGCGCGCTTTCGGCGGCGAGGGAAAGGGCCCGGATGCCCACGCGGCTGCGGCTGTTTCCGCTCAACGCCGTGCTCTTTCCGGGAGCAGTGCTCAATCTGCACGTCTTCGAACCGCGCTACAAGCAGATGATCGCCGAGTGCGTGGAAGCCGGAGAAAATTTCGGCGTCGTTCTGATTCGCGAGGGTCAAGAAGCCGGTGATCCGTCCGTCGAACCGCATCAAATCGGATCGATTGCCGAAATACTCGAAGTAACTCCCCTTCCGTTCGAACGCTTTTACATCTCCACTGTCGGCCGGCAGCGTTTCCGTATACGGCGCATTCTCACGCGCGAACCTTACCTTACCGTGGAAGCGGATGTTCTCGAAGACGAGGACGGTCACGACGTCGAGGCCGATCGGATTCACAGCGAAGTTAGGGAAGCGTTCAAGGAGTATCTGGAGCTCATCGTGCAGTTCAGCGGTCAGCAGGCGGTGATGGATCTGCCGCACGACGCGCGCGCGACGTCATACGCGATCGGCGACGCGCTGCAAGTCGCAGATCCGGTCAAGCAGCGGCTGCTGGAGATCGACGGCACCCAGCAGCGGCTGCGCGCCGAGCTGCGATTTCTCAAGCGCCTGCTGCCGCAACTTCGACTTTTGCTCGAGCGGCGCGAAGAAGAACTTCAGGCCCGTAAAGATCGCGGCGACGAAGATGCCGCGCGAAACGATCAAGAGCGCTTCTTCGGAAAGTATTTCAGCGCAAACTCAGCTCGGTCGAGCGCGGCGCTGCAGTTCGGCAGCTTTGATGACGTTGCGCAGGAGCGCGACGTTGGTTACCGGTCCCACACCTCCTGGAACAGGCGTGATGGCTCCCGCGACTTCGACTGCGGAAGCAAAATCGACGTCGCCTTTGAGCTCGCCCTGGACCACCGTCGTGCCCACGTCGATGACCGTTGCGCCCGGCGCGACGTCGGCGCCGTTTATCAATCCCGGGACCCCGGTTGCCACGACGACGATGTCCGCCATCCGCACGTACGGCTGGAGCGCGGCGGATTCTTTGTGGAGGACGGTAACCGTTGCATCGTGCGCGAGCATCAGCATCGCCACCGGAGCGCCGACTACGACCGATCTGCCGATCATCACGGCGTTCTTGCCGAGCAGAGGCCAGTGCGGGCTGCGTTCGAGCAGAAGCATCACAGCCGCCGGCGTTGCAGGCACGAATTCGGCGCCGCTTCCGAACGCCAAATGACCTTGGTTGGTCGGATGCGTTCCGTCCACGTCCTTATGACGCGGAATCGCGTCGGCAATGGTGCGTATTGAAAGATGCGGCGGAAGAGGCTGCTGAAGGATGACGCCGTGTACGGCGGGGTCCGTCGCCAGATTGGATAGTCGCTCGCGGATCGCGGATGCCGTCACCGAGGCCGGGAGGTCGTCGACGTGGACCGCGATCCCGACGCGTTCACCGGTCTTGACCAGATTGCGCACGTAGGCGAGCGATGACTCGTCCTCGCCCACGAGCGTGACGAGCAGCCGGGGATGAACCCCTGCTTCGCGAAGCGCAGTACTGCGATCGAGCAATTCTGCGCGCAGTTCGGCGGCGACGGCGCGACCGTCGAGGATGAGTGCCGGCACGGCTTCGCGGATTCGTTCGGCAAAGGAGTCAAACCTGGAACACGTCCGTAGGGAAGTACGACTCGGCCGGCATTTCACTTCGGCTGATTTCGAACGCGCATTCGCGAGCTTCCGCCAGATGTATCAGGTCCGGCCGAAAAGTGTGCTTTGCAGTCCGGACGTATTGGTACGGTACTGCGAGTTGTTCGAGCGCGCCGATGATGCGCACCGTCGCGAAGTGCGCTTCGAGGGCGTGCGGATCGTAACGGCGATCTTGCCCGCAGGCACTGTGGCGTTCGAGGGTGAGGTTGACGAGGATCGGATGGGAGATTGGTGAGAAGCCGCTTCACCTGGCTCTATTGGATTGCGGGCATCGTTATCGCGGTCGCCGTGATTGCGGTGTACTTTCTCGGCGGAAGCGGCGGCGCAGGCAGCGGTCCGGAATCGTTGGCCGGTAAGCCGGCGCCGAGCTTTACCGTTCAACGCATGGGGGGCGGGACCGGCGGGTTGGACGCCTATCGAGGACACGTGGTCGTAATGAACCTTTGGGCGACGTGGTGTCCGCCGTGCCGCGCCGAAATGCCGGATCTCCAGCGGCTGTATCAAAGCTACGCATCCCGCGACGTCGTCGTGCTGGGCGTGGATCAGGGCGAGTCCGGAATGCGCGCCGCCGAGTTTGCGCAAGCGCTCGGTATTCGTTATCCGATCCTCATCGACGAGCAGCAGCAGTACGGACGAGTGTACGCCGCTCTGGGCATGCCCACGACGATAGTCATCGATCGTCGCGGCGTGGTAGTGCGCGGGTTCGACGGCGCGCTCTCTTACGATCAGATGGTCGCCGCAATTGCACCGCTCGTAGCCAAGTCTTCGTGACGGCGTTTTGGGTTTTGTGCGCTTGCGCCTGTGGTATGGTGCTGGCGCAGGATGCATTTCCCGGGTCGCCGGTCTATCATTACGGATGGTACAACGCGATAATCGTCGCCCTATTCGTAATTGCGGCAATGCAGAAGAAGCGTAACTCGCTTGCAGCGTTCGGGTGCGCGATCGTCGTGTTCGCCGGCGTTGCGAGCGGCCTGATGGCGCCGGACACGCACGCGGTTGTCGGTGCGCCGGGCGCCACGGTGACGGACGGGGATCTCGGCGGTTCGTTCGTCTTTCCGCTTCAAGGTAACGAAATTATGCTGCAGCGCGGCCGATCTTCCGTAGCGATCTCGGACGGCCGCCGCTATACCGGCGGCTTCGTTTTGTGGGAAGAGCCGCGCACGGTCGTTTACGTAACCGCGGACGACCTGCGCGGGAACCATTTGACGATTACACAGCCGACCAATGCGTCGTTCCTCTCGCCGGTGTTGCTGATGCAGCAGTCCACGGATATCAACGGCATGCACGTGCCGTTCGATACCTTCTCCGTTCCGGCTGCGAACCGCAACGTGCGCGCGCTTCTCTTCGACAAACAGCAAACGGCGCTGCTCCAAAACGATCCGCAAATACAAGGCAGGAATGCCGTGCTTTTCGACGTCACCGATCAAGCGGGCCGCGAAGTTGCCGCCGGCTTAGGGTTCGCGCCGGACGGCGGAAGCGCAAAAGTCGGTGGTTTGGTCCTGAGGGCGCACGTTTCAACATATCCCGCGGTCGTCGCGGCGGCCGCACCGTATTGGCCGGTTTTGCTGCTCGGAGTGGCAATATTTGCCGCGGCTGCCGTTCGATCGGTCGCGGCCGGCAGTGACTCGCGCACGACGCGCGAGATTACTTGATCGAATCACGCATGCTTGCCGTCGTTCTGGCTGCTTTGCTGTGGCGTACGGTTGGACAGGAGCAAGTGTTTCAGCCGCCGCGCTTGCCGAATCGCACGTTTCTGCAGACGGTGCGGATGATGCGCGGCCGGCCGCTGGAGTACCGGACCACCGGCGGCGCGGTGCTGCGCGGCGTAGCGCTGCAAAGTACTCGATCGAATGCGCCGTACGTGCTGCTTTTCTATGGAAATTCCGAACTTGCGCAGTACGAGAACGATCGACTTACATGGCTGCAGCGTCTCGGGTTCAACGCCGTGTGCTTCGACTACCGCGGCTACGGCTATAGCACGGGCACGCCCGACGCCCGGCACATTCGCGAAGACGCCGTTGCGCTTTACGACTATGTCGTTCGGCGAATGGAGCGGTCCCACGCGCCCGCATTTGTCTACGGCGTCTCCCTCGGGACGCAGTTCGCGATACACGTCGCAGCGCTGCGCCCGGTGCGCGGTCTGGTGCTGCAGTCGCCGCCTGCATCGGCCCAAGAAGAGTTGAACGCGTATGGGCGCCAAGCGCTCGGAATCGCGAGCGGTCTGGTGCAACTGGTCCCGAGCGGCGACGTGCGGCTGATCTTTCAAGGTCGCGCGGAGATTGCGTCCGTGCATGCGCCGCTGATCGTCGTTCACGGCGATCGCGATAACCTAGTGCCGATCGCTGAAGGCCGCGAGGTCTTCGACGCCGCCGCTGCTGCCGACAAACGTTTTGTGCAAATTCCCGGCGCAGGGCACGGCGACATCCGGTTTTCACAACCGCCCGCCGGGCCGGCCGTCGCCGAATTTCTACGATCGCATTAGATCGTGATTTCGCGGGACAACGGCGCCCGAGCGCCGGGCGGGGCACCTAAAACGATTGTCGTGCCACCACCGGATGCCTTCGCCTCGCTCGTGACGATCTGGAACGTGAACGTGCCGTTTGGAGCGATGCTTCGGGGCAGCATGCGATAAAAATCCGTAGCAATTTCTGCCGCGGCGTCGAATGCATCTTCGGTCGACATCGGTTTTGCCCAATCGCTGCGCATTGCACGTATCCCTACCGTCGACTTGCCGCCGGATAGCGTTACGCCGGCCGGCCCAAGCCCCGGGAAAATTCCCATTAAACGAACCCAGATCGCAAACATCGCGAGCTGTGTGGTGATCGAATCATCGGAGCCGCTCGCTTGGGCGGGCATTTGCGCCGGCGTCGGTAGGGCCACTGCGGAGAAATACTGAAGCCGATGCTGAAGACGCGTACCCACAAGTACGCGTCTTTCAACTTCGCCGCTGCCCGATGTATACAGCGCGGTAAGGAAGTCGCTAAAGGTCTTCATCTCAAGGAGTTCGATCGCTGCGACCGGAGGCGGCTGCGGGTTTTCGCTACCGCCCTTTTCTCGCATTGCATGGAGCCCTTTGCGCAGAATCTCGTCGAATCCGTCCCAATCGATCTTCCCGGAAAACGCATGATCGATACCCGCTTGCGTCAATGCTGCGAGCTCAACGGTGGATGGCAAGTTCGCGTTCTGTGTCACTTTGTGCTTGCGATGACTAGAAGTCGGTGCCGCTCGTGAAGTGGAAGTTTTCGATTTTCGCGGCGGGTACTACGAGTGAGTAGGAGTAACTCCCGGTGCGGTGCAGCGCGTTGCCGAACTCGCAGCGGCGCAAGCTTTCCAGAATGCTTTGATTGAAGCGCATGTTGCGAACGCCGCACGTGATCTTACCGCCTTCGACGAGGAACGTGCCGTCGCGGGTCATGCCGGTAACGATGGCTTTCTTTTGATCGACGGTGCGAATATACCAAAAGCGCGTAACAAGCAACCCGCGTCCGGTCTGCGCGATGAGTTCCGTCAGCGGCTTGCTCCCCGGTGCGATTACGAGATTCAGGGGTTGCGGGCCGTAGGCGTTCGGCGCCGGAAGTGCGTGTCCGGTGTTCGGCCTATGCAGTCGCGCCGCATAGTAGTCTGTCCGTCACGATGTTCTGCGCAACGCCGCCCTTCACGAGCGTCACTCGTTTCTTTGGCTGACCCTCGTAGTCGAAGGGCATTCCGGGATTGAGCGGATGAGCGTAGTCGTCTTCTATCGTAACGTTCTCGCCCAAATAAGTCTTATCGAGTCCGTCGCTCAAGAAGGACGACTGCTCCTCAAAGGATTGTGCGGAAAAGTGGTCCGTCAAATATGAGAGTAGCTCGCCGAAAGCGGCAGGCTCGAGGATGACCGTCCAGGGGCCGGGCTCTACCGCGCGCGGGGCCGCCGAGTCGTGCGCTTTTTGCGCCGATCTGGCTCCGAGCGAATGGGCGTCGAGCTCGCCTACGTCGTTGCTGTAACCTTCGGCAAATCCGCTCGAGTCGCCGGCGTTCATCTTGACGTTGATGCCGGCATCGGTGCTCTCGAACGAGGCGCGCGCCCCCTCCGAGTTTAGAACGGTCACGCCGCCGGAAGAAGTCGTAACGAATCCGGCGCACCAGTAGTCCCGGTTCCGCGCTGCCTTGAAGATCTCTTCGGCCATTTCTGCGCGCTGCATCGGTGTGGCGCGCGCGGTCTGGTCGGCGAAAGCGCCCTCCGGAGGAATGAACGTTCCTCCGCTGGGCAACGACGGCAAATCGGAGTCCTCCGGAGCGAAATTGGCTAATTCGATCGCGCGCCGCACGACGTCGTCAAGCGCGGTCTCGTCAAGAACATTCGTTCTCGCCACTCCGGTTTTGCATCCGACCACGGCGCGGACTCTGACCGACACGTCGCTTTCAGCCACATTCTGATGAACGGTGTTGCGGGTGAACCGCGTCAGCTCGCTGTTCGAGGCGAAAACGGAGACTTCGGTTTGGGTTGCGCTCGACCGCGCGAGCACGCGTTCGGCGAGCGCTTCTCGCTCGGCGCTATCCATCGTAGCCGACTCCGACTTGCACTTCCCGGAACCGTGCCGGAGACGCGCACTGTGCGGTCCGGCCTGTTTGCATGGGTTCGCCCTTTCCGCAGTTGGGGGTGCCCCACGCTACCCACGATCGTTCGTCTGCTATGGCATCGCACGAATTCCAGAACTTCGGCGTCACGCCGGCGTAGGTGGGATTCTTGAGCATTCGTCCGCGTTTGCCGTTCTTGATCTCCCATCCCATCTCGCAGCCGAACTGAAAATTCAGGCGGTGGTCGTCGATCGACCAGGAGCGGTTGCTCTCCATGTAGATTCCGCTCTTGACGTCGTCGAAGAGATTCTCGAACGGCACGTCCCCGGGCAGCAAATTCAGATTGCACATCCGGATCATCGGCACGTATTCCCAGCTCTGCGCGCGCACGCAGCCGTTGCTCCTGCGTCCGATCGTGCGCGCGGTGTCGTTACTCATTTCGTAACCAACCAGCAGACCGTTGCGGATGACGTCCGAGACGCCGCTGCGAGTTCCTTCGTCGTCATAGCCGACTGTTGCAAAACCTTGCGGAATGGTGTTGTCGATCACGATCGTGACCAGGTCGGAGCCATACTTCAACTTGTCCAGTTGGCCGATCTCCAGAAAACTAACGCCCGAGAAATTTGCCTCCCACCCCATGACGCGATCCAGTTCCGCAGGGATGTCCGCACGATTCGTGCATCTGCAGCGAGACTTGCGATCCGCCCAGGACGACGTCGAACGTTCCGCTGGGACATTGGGGCGCATCGAGCAGCGCGACGGCTTCGTGCGCAATTCGTTGCGCATTCTCGCGCAGCGCCGCTTGCTCTACGATCTCCCACCCTCCGGACTTGTACAATCCGACGTCTCCGGGGTAGGTGCGGCGCTGCACGTCGCGATCCCCGACTGCCAGAGCTTGAATGCCGCTGCCCGTTTGGCGAATCGATTGTTCGATGCGCGAGCCGATGCTGCTGTAGAAAATCTTGTCCGTAGTCCAAAGATCCAGCCACGATCGGCCGACGGTGATCTTGCCGGATACGTGCAACTCCTTTTCGGCATCGAGCAGCAGCGCTACGCGATCGCCCAGCGAAACCTCACGCGGATCGCGCAGCATCGCGGTCGCGAATCGGTCGGTGTACGCGCTAAGGGGGGCTTGGCCGATGCGCTGCAGCCCTATCGACGCCCCGGCCTGCGCAATTTCGACTGCTCTCGCTGCGGCGCGATCGACGCCGTCTTCGCTCATATCGGAGCTTGCGGCGAATCCCCATGCTCCGTCCACCAGTGCGCGGATCCCGTATCCGCGGCTGGTTGAATCGGAGAGCGTTGCCACAACGCCGTTCCGGACTTCAATCCGTTCGGCACGCGCAACTTCGAAACGGACGTCCGTATAATCCGCGCCTTGCTTTGCTGCAGTGTCCATTGCGCGGGCGGCCAGGCCGTCGAAACTCATTCGGCGCCTATTTGGGAGTACTAATGACGCTGCCTGCCAGAATCACGCGCAAGGTGCCGATTGCAATCTCTCCGGCCGCTTTTACCGCGGGGCCCGGCCCGACGCGATCGATGACATAGAGCGATTTGAGCGTAATCGGCTGCGGCAACGCCGCCGGGAATCGCAGCTCGACGTGCCGCCAGCCGTGCCAATTGACTGCCGCAATCGTGTACAGAAAGCGTTCGTTCATTGCGTTGTTCACGGCGGCCCGCAAAATCTCGCCGTTGCCGTCGCCGTAGACTTCGGCCGAGATGCCGAGAGCGCGTTCCGGCAGACGAGCTTCGTCATCCGCGTAAGCCGCGCGTTCATCGCCGCTGAAATCGTACCGGAGTTCGACGCAATTGCTGCAGCCCTGTCCGCTCGATAGACCGCCGGGTTCCCCGCGAGGCGACGTCGAAAACGACGCGCCGGAAAGCGCTAAATCCATCGTGTGCTGTCCCACGGTAACGTCCTGGCCGAAAATCCGATCGCCCAAGCGCACGGCGACGTATGCGTCGCTTTCGTTCGCGCGGAAATTGCCTTCGCCGTCTATCGTTGCGTTACGGGCGCTCCACGGCAGCGCCTGCGGCAACGCAATGGGATAACCGCGCGGATCGAATGCCGCAGCCTGCATCTGCACCACGCCGTGCGCCAAAAGTGCCGGATGCAGGGGTAGAATTTCCGCGCGCGCAGCCGAGCGCGTTACGCGTACCGGAATCTGCATATGCAAGGGGCCGGCGTGAACTTGGAGCGTTGCATCGCCTATTCGAGTGCCCGCGATAAAGACGCCCCCGTCGATCGTCCCCGCGCTCGACGGAGCGACGTCCATACGTACGGCGCAAGCGCACGTTACGGCGTGCCCGGCATAGTCCGTAATCGCCGTCCGAATTGGAACGCGCGCGCCTGGAAACGCTAGAATTTGCTGAGGACTCGAGTAAAGACGCGCCGCCGCCCCATGCGGTGCATCGCTATAGACGAAGAGGCCGTCGCCGACTTGCCGCTCTTTGCCGTCGGACGGAGAATTTTGCACTTGTGCGTCGGTCGCACCCGGAAGACGCGCCACGATCGTCGAGCTTCCGCCGCCGTCGAATTGCATGCCCGTCTGGGCACCGAACGCAATCATCAGTGACGCGAACTGCGGCTGCAATACGCCGATCGAAAGCGCCGGCTGACGCCCGTCGATCTCGAACAACAGCAGCGTGCCGTCTTTTGTGAGGGCCGCTCCGGTCGCCGGCATATGCGTCGCGAACTCACCTTTCGAGGGGCCGTCGGGATCGGCGTACCATGCGCCGTCTTTGACCAGCAGCGGTCCGCCGCCGATTGCCGAAGCTACGTCGTCGAATTGCGCCGCGTTCTGATCGGAAATGGTCACCGTATCGCCGGGGTTGGGCGGATCGGCTTGACCGTAGGAATTCTCTCCGATGGCCAGATAGTATCCCGGAGGCTGCGGCACGGTATTGTCGGCGATCGACGTAACGCGATACGCTGCGAACGGCGGCGTGCCCGAAACGGGCGTGAGCGCGATCTCGGTCACGTTCTGCTCGGCGCGCAGCGTGCCGTACTCCGGAGTGATGAAGACGGCGCCCTCGCCCGGCGGCGGCCAGTCATTCATCGTTTTGAGGTCCACCGTACCACCGGGTAGTGAAGCTTGCGCACTAAATTGAAACTCTTCGAACGTTACCGCCTTCTGCGGCGAAAACGCTATTGCCCAGCGCTGCATCGGCGCGCGAATAAGGCGACCGTTTTCAACGAGAACGTTGAGCGGCTGATTGGTCTGATTGATGTCGAAGTAGTCGCCGTTTATGCCCGCTACCGCGCCCGTGCGGCGGGCCATTGAAGAGACGGTCTCACCGGCGGAAACGAGTTTGTCCTGCGCGAGTACGGTGCCGATTCGTACCGTCGGCTCGTGAAGATCGATCGCGACGACGTGTACCGATAGCGGTCCGTCCGCGGTGAGCATCTCGTAATCGCCGTACCGAATACCGGGCGCTACGTCGGCGATCGTCGGTGCATCGGTAACGATCTTCGGAAAAGGAGCGGCAGGCTCGGGAGAGAGGGGCAACAACGCCGCCAGCAAGAGTGAAATTACGGCCACGATGCGATGCTGAGCGGAAAGCCTCCCGTAGCGAACGGTGCACCCGCCAGGCGGTGCAATGTCTTGATATCAAAGACGTCGACCTTATTGTCGCGAGCGCAAGGGACGAACAGCCGGCCGTCCGCAATATGCGGGCGCCATGGCGTGCGGCAAGTTTCCAAAGGCGCCCGAACGGGCGCTAAGGTCTTGGTGCTGAGCACGTAAACCATGTTCGTTGCTTCGTCGGTAACGAGGAGCCGTCTGCGCGGCGCGTCTAAAACGATACCGAGCGGGAACGTGAAGTATCCGCTGCGCCGGACGATGTGCGGATGCGCGCTCCCGGCGTCGATTTCCGCCACGTATCCTCCGTGCGTGTTCATTCCCGGGCTCGAGTTCGAGACGGCATAGAGACGTCGCGTGCCGGCGTCGAGCGCAATACCGAACGTGCGATCCACGCTGGGCAGCTTGCGCAGCACGCGCATCGTTCGCGCATCGACCGCCGCTACGCTGCGTTCGTTGACGTTGCCCACATAGACGACTTGGCGCTTTTCGTCGATCGTCAAACCTTCGGCAGTGTTCCCCGTTGGCACCAATCGAACTTGGCCGCCCGGAGTCACGCGCGTCAGCGCCCCGCTCGGTCCTGCGTCGCGGTCGCTCACGAAGATGTCGCCGGTCCGGCTGTCGACCGCGATCTCGTTCGCCTCCGGTACTCCGCGGATGCGCTCCACCGTCCACGGTTTGCGCTTGATGTACGTCAGAACATCGCCGTCGGTGTCCGCGGAGAGAATTGTTCCGTCTCGCTCGAACGCGACGTCGCCCGGCGGACCGCCGATTGGAGCGTAACCGAGCAGGGCAAACGTGCGCGGGTCGTGCAGCGCGATACCGCTGTCATAAGTTGCAACCGCGAGAAGGGGCCGATCCGGTGAGGGCGGCGGCACGATTCGCACCGTGCTGTACGCAACCGCGCCGCGCGCCGCTCCGATCAGCGTTGCCGTTTGCGGCGAGCTCACGATCGGCGCTATGTATTCGTGCCCTTGCACTTTTCCGGGGCCGAGCACCGAAAGCGAAAAATTTCCTTGAATCCCTGTCGCATCGACGAGGATACGGCTTCCCGCGATGAACGGGCCGCCGCCCGCCTGCAGCGCAAAGGACCCGGTTTTCTTGAACGCTCTTTGTGACGGCGTTGCGGCGGTCAACAGCATTGCAGCCGCAAGAACGCAGAGGATCTTAAGAATGCGCATGCGCACTCGCTCGTTGCAGTCCGGCACGCACGTCGGTTCCGGGAGCGACCAACGTCTGATCGGCCTTCGCCGGATCGTACGTGAACGATGCCATCGCATAGTCGCCGAACGTGCCGCAAATCACCGCACCGTCCGGATCGACCGCGAAGGCGCGATTGGCGGCATCGATCGTGATGACGTACATGCGCAACTCGATCGCGCGCGTGCGGGCAAAGGCTGCTTGACTGGATTCATCGGCTTGCGTCGTCCAAACCGCGAGATCGGCGCCTCCCAGCCGCGCTGCGACGAGGCCCGCCGGATCGTACATCGTGTCATCGCCGACGAAGAGCACCGGTGCATCGTCGTTTCCGGCAGCGGGATACGTCGACTGCGGCATGATCAGAAGCTCCGCTTCCAGGATTCGCAGACGTTCTTCCATGTAGCGCTCGGTCTGCAGTTCTTCGCGCGAGATTGCTATGCGGACCGGCTTGCGAACGCGTCCGTCACGATTTACCGGCGAAAGGCTTGGGAGCTCCCTCCGCGAGGTGCGAGGCGGTCCCACCGCTATTGAAGCGTAGAGCGTCTCTTCACTGTCCTGCGACGCCATTGCAAGAACGACGCCATCTGCGTCGACGATCTGGCTCTTGCCGCAATACGCAACGCAGTCGAGTTCGACGCCGCACTTGTTTGCGGCAACGAAGGGGACGGCGTTCTCTCGCGCGCGCATTCGCGCCAGCAGATCCGCTTGCACATTCTCCAGGAACGACGGATCCCGCCCGCTTGTTACCCACGCCGTGGGCATCACGAGCAATTCGGCGCCCTGGTCTACCAGCGTTTTTGCTATGAGGGGAATCCGTCCGTCGGCGCAGACGAGGACGCCCAACGTGCCGGCGGACGTGCGGATAGGCTCGATCCGTTCCCCCGGCGCGAACCATTGACGGTCGAAATGCCACAGAAAGTGCTTGTCGGCCGTTCCCGCAACGCTGCCGTCGCTATCGATGACGATGGCGCTGTTGAAGGTCTGCTCACCATCCCGGCGGGCGGCCCCAATCACGACCACTATCTCCAGCTCTCGAGCCAGCGCGGCACATTCGTCCAGCCTGCGCCCGGACTTCGCGCCCATCGTATGCTTCGTAACCCAGCACGTACGCAGGCAGCGTCCCTTCCGGCAGAACGACCAGTTTTGCGCCCGCCGTTGCCGCACTGCGAATCCGAGCGGCAATTCCCGGCCAAATCCGAGGGAGCGCGCCGCGATCGTAAGCGCGCGTCTGCACCGCCCCGACGGTGAGCGTTCGAAGCATCGTGCGATGGTGTTCGCACCCGACGCCCGCGTCCTTTCCGAACTGTCCCCCCCGCTCTCGCGGTAAAGCAAGCAGCTTCAGCCGGCGGGCGAGCGGGCCGATGCTCTAGTGCAGGGGAGGGAAAGGAGCGGTGCGCCGTGCGCGTCCGCCGACTATTTTTCGCCGTCATTCTCATCCCAGCACTCCTCTCATTTTCCGGAGGTCCCGCGCACGCGGCTCGTGCGCCTAAGGCCGCCGCGGCAAAGGTGGCGCCCGCGGACGAATACTTCGGCCGCTTGAAAATGAGCATTCTCGGCATACGCAATCAACTGCGAGATCTTTCGCTGCGTCTGCAATACGCGCCGGATCGGGGCCAGGACGTACTCGGATCCGCGGGCTTCATCGAAGATGCGCTGCGCGATTGGGAGCGCAAGTATCCCGCCGATCCTTGGCTCGCCAAAAGCGTCTACGATCTGACGAACTTGTACGCGAGCGTGCATTCGGACATCGGCCGCGCGGACGCACTGCGCGCGTTCCATTGGCTGCAAGACCGGTATGCCAAGACGACGTACGCAGCGCAAGCACGCATCCAACTTGCCGCCACGATGAAGTAAATACGGTCCCCGCCAGCGTAACACCGCATCAACGCCTTGCGCAAAACAGAAAGGACCGTCGTTGAAGCGCGTTTCGCTCTCGCTTTTGCCTGCTGCAACCGTTCTGGCCATCGCCGGGTCGGTTGCAGCAGCGCCGATGTCGGCACCAGCGCCGAAAGCAACCGCAACTCCGTCTGCGTCCAAAGACAAGAAGCCTGCGGTCAAACCCACGCCCAAACTCTCGAAATGGCAGCAGCACATCAACCAGATCCTGCAAGCCTCCGCTCCCGGCGACGAATATTTCGGCCGCATGAAGATGAGCTGATTTGGGGATCAACAACACGTTCCGGGACGATCTGATTCGGGCGGGCGCTTACACCACGGATCCAAAACTGCTCTCGGGTATCCGCTTTGCCGACGAAGCGCTCACCGCTTGGGCAAAAAAATATCCCAACGACCCGCAGCTCGCGCGGTCGTATTTCTTGGCCTTCCAGATGTATCGCAAAATTTGGATGCAGACCTATCAAGACAAAGCTTGGCAATACGCGCACATCGTGGTGGAAAAATGGCCGTCCAGCTTCTTCGGAAAGACGCTGTCCAAAGATCTGAAGATTGGTTTTACCGAGCACTACTTCGAGGCAGCGGTCCCGTGCCCAGCGACTCCCGAACCTTTGCCATCGGGCACGCCGAACAAACATGCGACGCCCACGCCATCGCCGACGCCGACCGAGACACCGACGCCGACTCCGTCGCCGACACCGACTCCGGCGCCTGGCATGCCGCCGGTGCAAGTACTGCCGGTCCCGTGCTTCACGCCGTCGCCTGCACCAACGATCGCTCCAATCGCCGCACCCTCGGAATCGCCGGCGCCAATCGTATCGCCGAGCGGCTCGCCGTCGCCGGGCGCGTCTGGGTCGCCGAGCGCGTCGAGTTCTCCGAGCGGCTCGCCCTCGGCGCCGGCTAGCCCGTCCTCGCCGTTGCCTGGTTCTTCCGCTTCGCCGAGCACGCCGGCTTCGACGTCTCCCTCACCCGCTCCGACCCACAAACCTCACCGGCGAATGAAGGGCTTAGTGCGGTGACAGCATGGCGTGCTTGATGTTGGCGATCTCTGCAGGCGTGATGTTGTCGGCCTGAATGATGACCACCTCATTGCCCACCTGCCACACTTGCGTTGCGCGAAGGCGGTGACCGCCGGGCGTCAGCACCCAGCGATAGCGTTCTTCCGGATTCGTAATGCTGTGAGCCGGCCCGCTGACGATCTTTGCATTCGCGAGAACGACCCACAACAAGTGATCGCTCCGGCGCCAGGCGCCTGGAAGATCGTAAGTTATCGCGATCGCACTTCGGCCGGCGCCGATCATTTGCATGGGCGTCGTTCCTGGCGGCAATCCGGACGGATAAACGACGCGGAAATCCGCGCGCGCCGCTGCCGCGCGAAGATCGTTTCGGGTCGGATGGCGCACGTACTTTCCGCTGTCCGTTGCTATCTTCAAATTAAGGTTCGAATCGAAAAAGACGTGCGTATGACCCAGAATCGAAGCGGCAGCGGCTAGGGCGGCCGCCGAAAACAACGCGGCAGCGGCCCCTGCAAAACGCTTGGAACGGAACGATCCCGGCTCGATCGGGCGCGTAGCCGCATCCCGAATTGCGCCCATCGGCGCGGGCGGGACGGCGATCTCGGCGCGTGCGAAGGCGCACAGGCGGCTAAAATCCGATGACATGCGATTCAACTCCCTGTGTATTTTCATTTGCCTTATCGTCAAGCAGCGGCCGCAGCCGTCTTTTTGCAACCATCAACCTGAAACGGACGGTCGGCGCCGGTATCCCCAGCACCGTCCCTATCTCCGAACTGTTGAATTCCTCGAAGTACCGCAGCACGACGACATCCCGCAGATGCTTCGGCAGCGAATCGAGCGCGCGCCACACGTCTATCGGCGTTGTGTCGTCGGCAGGAACGGCGACCGTCCGGATCTGCACTGACGCTTGAACCGAGCGGCGCCGCAGTTTGCCGGCCTCGCGCACGACGATGCGCGAAAACCATACGCGAAAAGCGTCGACGCTGCGCAACTTCGAAATCGATCGATAGAGGACGACGCACGCTTCCTGCGCCGCATCCTCTGCGAGCTGCGCTTCACCAAGCACCGCGTATGCCAGGCGGTAAGCCGCCGGCCACACCGCTTCGATGAGCCGGTCCAAGTCGTCCGTCCCGCCTCCGCGCGCAGCCTCGACGATGTCCTTCATATCTCTATAGAGCGAGCAACGGCGCCAAACTGTTTGTTTTTGCCAATTTTTCCCCGCGCTTATTCCTCAAGGTCCATCGCCCACGCGTCTCACGAGCGAAGGGCCTCGCGCACTTCGGTGCTCGATACTTGCGCCTGCGCAATTGATGCGGGCTGGGCTGTGAGGTGCCGGGGGCGCGCTCCGACTTTTCCGCGCAAACACGGATGTTTTTTCCTTACTCGTCTCGCGGAAAAGCGGCGCGAGCAGAAAATTTCCATGGAGGGAAATTTTCTAGCGGCGACCCGGGCACCTCACAGCCCAGCCCGCATCAATTAACCGCACAACCAAAAGAAAAGAGCCCCGCGAAATGCGAGGCTCTTTCCGGTTCTAGTTACGCCGAAGCGATTAGAACTTGAGGCCTAAGCCGATGTAGGGTCCGTTCTCCGAGAAATCCGACGGCGCGTTGGTATGATTCTTACCGCTGTCGCCGAGGAATCCGAGTTCGAAGAATGCGGGGATTTGCGGTCCGAGTTGGATGCCCAAGCCGATGTCGTAACGGAAGATGTTGTACGACAGGTCAAAGGGTCCGGTCGGACAGGTCGTCACCGGGCACGTGCCCTTGACGTTCGGATAGTAGTAGGCGCTGCCGTACCACGTCCAGCCGGTTTCTTTCAATTCCGGCAGTTTCTCGATGCCGCCGCCCCATGCGTTTTGCCGCGGATAACCGTAGTTACCGCTGCGCCACAGGTAGCCGGCGCCGATGTAGATGTGCGAGATTTATGACCTTCAGCCCAAGACGGGCGTCGACGGATTGATCCTCGGCAGTGAAGGCCGGAACGAAGGTCGAGAACTGTCCGCCGATAGCCGTAACGCATCCCGGTTCCGTCGCCGGATTCGGATTTGCGATGCCGGTGCCGTTACATTGTGCACCCGGGAACGGACCATTCACACCGGTGGGATCCGTAACCGCGGTTTGCGTTGTGCGGGTAACGGTAGTTGCGGAAGTCGCCTTCGATCATCCACGGCAGATTGAAGATGTTGAACTCGTACGCGCCGCGGATGCGATAGGACATGCCGTCCTTCTTCATGTTGCCGACGTTGCCGGGGCTGAACTCGTTGTACACCTTCGGCGAGATGATCCAGTCGCCGGCCACGAAGACGTTCGCAGGCGGCGCGGTCGGAACCGCGGTGGGAGTCGGCAGCCGGGGCCGGAGTCGGCGTTTGGGCGCGGCGGCGGCGGTGGCGGCGGCGTGGGCGGCAAGTAGCGGACGACCACAACGCGGCGGTCCGGAACCCACTGCACGTATGCCCCCATGCCTTCCGAAATCACGCGAACCGGAACCACGACGTGGCCCTGGTAGATCTCCGGCGGAACGTCCAGCGGACGCGTCTCGCCGTTGATCGTGACCTCGGGTTTACCTACGGTGACTTTGACGTCGGCGCCCGGCTTGGTCACGTCGACCGTCTTGCTTCCCGGGTCGTAGGAAACCGTTGCGCCCATTTGCTCGAACATCGAGCGGATCGGAATCAGAATCGTACCACCGCGCACCAGAGCCGCCAGGACGCGACCCTGCTTGAGTTCGTCCGGTTTGGCGTATACGTGGTGGTCGTTGAAGAGGATCGGAATCTGTCCGGACGGCGGTGAACCGAAGTTCGCCGGCGGCGTGTTTGCCGCAGGTGCCGCCGGGGCCGGCGATGCCATAGGAGTCGCCGCCGGAGCCGTCGAGGCTGCCGGCGAGGCCATAGCTGTCGCCGCCGGAGCTGGTGAAGCGCTCGGCGTAGCCTGTGCGATCGCGTTGCTTCCCAAGTTACCATGCGATCCAGACTGCGACGGAGCTGCCACCGCGCTAAGTCCCAAACCGGCTGCTATCAGCACGGCAAGGACTCCGGTGCTCAGTCGTTTCAATGTTTCCTCCTAGTTAGATGAAGCCTCGGCTTGGTCGGGGGATATGACAAACGCAGCCAGGCGTCACGTCGTAAAGTACCCCGAAGCAAGCAGAGCTAATCCTTCGGGAACTGGGTTGCCCCCCCTGCAGCATAGTGCAGACGGCCCGTCCCGTTCGCCTATAAAGGTAGCGTTAAGCGAGCTTCTCTTCAAGCTTTGCGAGGAATTTTGCCCGGTCCATGATGTAGCGCTCGTGGGTTCCCTCGGCTACGGGCTCCTGTTCGTCGAAGACTTGGACGGCAAAGCTGATACGGGGACCGTCGACTAGTACGACCTCGACTTCCGTCCGGACGATGAAACCGACCGGAACCGGTTTGTGATGTTCGAGGTCTACATGGGTGCCTAAAGTGATTTGGGAAGGATTCGAGCAGCAGGTGCCACACAGGCCATCGCGGCGTCTTCGATGAGTTGGACGAGCATGGGCGTCGAGAGTACGTCCACACCCTTGTTCCCGGCTTTTTCCGCGGTCATCCACTCCTCGACGCGGGTCTGCCGGCTGAACGTCCGGCCGATATCGAGTTTCGCGCGCATGGCCCCGAGACAATACCACGCGTGAACCCGCTTCCCTGGGCGGCACATTCGGGTTTAAGGTTTTGCCGATAGTATCGTGAATCAATTGGCGCTCGCCGGCGTATCTACGTATAAAATGGGCGACGCTTTACTTGGTGGTTAAAAGGAGTAGCATGCAATATCAACGCTGGGCGCTGGCAGGGGCCCTTACGGCCGCTGTGCTTTTGGGAGGGTGCTCAAAACCGCCGCAGCAGCGCGGCGCGCCCGCACTCGACGTGGACGTCGCCCAAGCGCAGCGCCGCGACATCGCAACGTACCTGTCGTTGGACGGTCAAATCTCTCCGCTGGAGCAGTCGACGCTCTCCTTTCAACAGTCCGGACCTCTCACGACCGTAAACGTCGTGCAGGGCGATCGCGTGAGCGCCGGCGAGTTGCTCGCAAGAATTGACGCCTCCACCCTGCAGGCGCAACTGGCTCAGGTCCAGGCGCAAATCGCACAGGCCTCGGCGCAGGCCCAAGCCTCGCAGCTGAACGTCCCGATCACGCAGTCGTCGACGGCGCAAGCGGTGGAGAACGCCAAAGCGGCGCTCGCGAACGCGAAGCTGCAACTACGATCAGAACAATCAGCTCTACAAGCAGGGCTACGTGTCGCTTACGGCGCTGGAGCAGGCGCGAGCAGCGTACGTGGCGGCGCAGACGCAGTACCAGACGGCGCTTTCGAATACCGGCAATACCGGCGTGCAAAGCTCGAATGCTGCGGCAGCGCGTCAAGCCGTCGCTGCGGCGCAGGCTCAGGCGAATACGCTGCGCACGCAGATCGGTCAAACCTCGCATGTACGCGCCGTTCAACGGCATCGTCACCGCCCGATACATGGATCCCGGCGGGATGGTGACGCCCGGCACGGCGGTGCTTCAGCGTCGCCAAACTCGACGACGTCTGGGTCAACGTCAACATTCCGGACGAAGACCTCTCTTACGTGCGCGCCGGGACACCGGTTTCTTTCAACACGGGCCAAGTTGCCGGAAAGACGTGGCACGGCACGATCGCAACCGTCAACGCGGTTCCGACGCAGGGCACGCTGTCGTATCAGGCGCGCATCCTGCAGAATAATCCGGGCGATCTGCTGCGCGGCGGCATGCTCATCACGGCGACGATCGAAAAGGAACGTCACGCCAACGCAATCGTCGTTCCGCGAGCAGCCGTCGCTCAGACCGATCAAGGCTCGAACGTCTTTATCGTCGGTCCCGGAAACAAAGCGCAGCAAGTCCCGGTCAACGTCGGCATTCAAACCGATACGCTCAGCGAGGTGAGCAGTCCGCGAATCACCGCCGGCACGACGGTCATCACGACGCGTCCGGACGCACTGCAGAACGGCAGTACGGTGGCGATCGCAGGACGCGGTCCAGGACAGGCCGGTCAATAGCCGATGCTGCAGCTCATCGCATTTCTGGCGTTGCAGATCGCTCCGACGCCGGCACCGACCCAATTGCCCTATCCCGCCTACGGTACACCTCGGCCCGGCGCAGCACAGCAGCATCCCGCTCCGGGCGTGCCGCAAGCCATCACGCTGCAGCAAGCTATCGAGATCGCCGTTGCGAAGTCTCCGGTGCTTGCGGCGGCGCGGGCCAACGAGCGGCTTACGCAGATTCCCGTGGAGCTTGCGCGAACCGCAATCTTTCCGAGCATCAGCGGCACGGCGACGATGTCGCAGAGCAACAGCTTCGGCAACGCCGCAAACGGCCGAAATAACGGGAACAACGGAACTGGCAACGGCACCGGCACCGGAACAGTCGGCAACTCTTTCGTCAGCAAAGGATTGAACGCAAATCTGCGCCAGCTGATTTACGACGGCGGTAAGGTGATCGCGCAGATCCATCAAGCCAAAGCGAACGCCGTCGCGGGTGCGGACACGTACGAGCGGAATCTCGAAACGCTCGCGTTCAACGTCGCGCAAGCATACTATAGCGTGCTGCAGGCCGAAACGACGACCCAGCTGGACGTTCAGGTCGTGCATCAGAACGTCGTGCAAGAAGATCTCGTTCGCGCGCAGCTGCGGGCCGGAACGGCTTCAGAGGTGGACCTGGCCACGGCCGAACTGCCGACGGCTCAAGCGCGCGTGGCACTCGTGCGCCAACAAGGAACACAGCTCGCCGCTCAGGCGACGTTTGCCGAGACGCTGGGGCTGGATCCCGACACTCAGGTCAATCCGGTAAGCAATGCGTCGACGAATCAAACGACGACGACCGCTACGATCCTCTCTTACGATCAGGCGATAACCCGCGCACTCGCCCTGCGCCCGGATTTTCTGTCCGCGCAAGCATCCGTGCTGGCGGCGCAGTACAACGTACAAGTGCAGCGCTCCGGGTTGCTGCCCAGTCTAACCGGCAGCGCGTCCTATGGAACGAACTCCACGAACGTCGCGGGCGGCGCTTTCGGACCGAGCGATTCAGTCGGCCTCACGCTCAGCGTGCCGATCTACGATCAGGGGATCACCCGCGCCGAAACGGAAACGGCGCAGGCACAGCTCGACGTGGCGTCCTCGCAACTCCAACAGTCGAAGCTGGCAAGTCGAAACCGACGTGCGATCGGGCTTGGCGGGTTTGATCTCGGCGCAGGCGGCGGTCACGCAGGCCGATGCGGAACTGAGCAAAGCGCAAGAGATCCTCAAAGCCACTCAAGCCCAATACCGGTCGGGAGTCACGACGCTGCCGCTTCTGCTCAATGCGCAGGTCGGACTTACGCAGGCTGAAACGGATCAAGTCAACGCGCTCTATGCGTTGCGTCAGGCGGAGCAAACCTATACGTTCGCGCTCGGCGAAAGCGACATCACGCCCGCGGGGCCGTAGCGCTGCGCGATACCGCTAACCTCGCCAAGGGGTAGATTCGGTCCAACGGCAAATAGCGCCGCATGCACAGATGGGCTGCGGCGCTTTTTGCCCTTCTCTTAGTAAGTGCTTGCACGAAGCAAACCGCAACGGGCGGCGCGGCCGGCAACAGCTGGACACGTCCGGGCGTGTTGCGATACGCGGAGAACGCCTCGCCTTCGTCGCTGAATCTGCTGCTCGACTCCTCGGCCGTGACCGGCGACGTGGCGTCGTTCATCTACTCTTACGCCGTCCGCTACGACGAGCACGCGCAGCCCGTTCCGGATGCGGTTTCGGAAGTGCCGACCGTAGAGAACGGCGACGTCAGCAAAGACGGCCTGACGCTGCGGTATAAATTGCGGCACAACATCACGTGGCAAGACGGACAGCCGCTCACGTGCCGCGATCTTCGGTTCACCTGGCAAGCGGTGATGAACCCCCACAACAACGTCGTTACGACCGACGGTTACAAAGACATCGCAAGCATCGACTGCAGCAACCCGTACGTGGCCGTCGTGCACATGAAGAGGCTCTACGCGCCGTATCTGCAGCAGCTTTGGGGCGTGAACGGAAACGCGCCGATTCTGCCCGAGCATATTCTGGCAAAATACAACGATGCCGGCGGATCGCTCAATTCTGCGCCGTACAACTCCATGCCGATCGGAAGCGGACCGTTCAAGGTCGTCGAATGGCAGCGCGGCACCGAAGTGCGTATGGTTGCCTATCCCAAGTACTTCATGGGCCGTCCCAAGCTGAGCGAAGTGATCTTCCGTATCATGCCCGACGAAAACACGATGATCACCTCGCTCCAAACGCACGACATCGACTTGATCGCGCGCGGCAGCGGACTGAATTGGCCGCGCTATCAGCGAATTTCCGGCCCGGGATCCGGCCTGACGGCGCTGCGGGTCGATGACTACCTCTACTCGCACATCGACTTCAACTTACGCCGGCCGCTGCTGCAAGACCGCAACGTCCGTCTGGCCTTGGCATACGCGACCGATCGCGATGAGATCGTTCAAAAGATCATGCATGGCTCGGCAGTTCCCGCCCAAACCGATCAATCGCCGGAGCTGTCTTGGGCGTACACGGGCAACTTCGAACGTCACGATTTCGACCCGGCGAAGGCCTCGCAGATCCTGGACGCCGACGGCTGGGTGCGCGGGCGGGACGGCATACGGGTCAAGAACGGTCAGCGACTCTCATTCGATCTGACGTGCGGGGCCGAGGGCAACTATGCCAAAGACATCGAAACGCTGGTGCAGCGGCAGTGGCACGACATCGGTGCTGAAGCCGTCATCAAGAACGTGCCGACCGCGCTGTTCTTTCAAAACGGCGTGAGCGGAACGCTTCAGGGCGGCCACTACGACGTCGCGATTTTCAGCTGGACGCAGTCGGCCGATCCCGACGACAGCGCGATCCTTTCCGGGCTGAATTTTGCCCCGCACGGGCAGAATGCCGTTTTCTGGAACGATCCGCAAGCCACCGCGGCGATGACGGACGCGCTCAAGACGCTGGACCGTAACCGCCGCAAGCATGACTACGAGATCGTTCAGCAGCGGATCGCGCATGACGTTCCGAGTATCATCCTGTTCTTCTGGAAAGACATCTACGTCTACAACTCGGATATCAAGGGATTCAAGCCGTCTCCGGTGATATCGCCATTTTGGAACCCGTGGGAGTACAGCATATGAAACGCATCCTCAGCTTAGGACTCATTTCGGCCGTTCTGCTGTCGGCATGTTCGAAAGCCGGCGCGCCATCCGGAGCGGGCGGACGAATCAACAGCTGGACGATTCCGCACGTGCTTGCGCATGACGTACTGCCGCGGAAGAACCCGAGACGCTAAACCCCCTCCTTTCGCCCGACTCGGCGGTTTCGCAAGTCCTCGGACCCTTAATCATGGGCTATTTGCTGCGTTGCGACGTGCACAACAACATCGTCCCGGAACTGGCTTTACAGGTTCCGACGAAAGAAAACGGCGGGGTCAGTTCGGATGGGTTGACGATAACCTACCATCTTCGCCGGGGAGTGCGCTGGTCGGACGGTGCGCCGTTCAATGCGGACGACGTCATCTTCAGTTTCAAGGCTGTGTTGAACCCGGACAACAACGTTACCAGCCGCACCGGTTTCGATCTGATCTCGAAGATGGACGAGCCGGACAAGTACACCGTAGTGATTCATCTGAAGAAGCCATACTCGTCATTCGTCGAGACGTTCTTCTCAACGTCCGGCGCTAACCCGTCATTGTTGCCGGCGCATTTGCTGGCGAACTATCCTAATCTGAATCGCGTCGACTACAATTCCAAGCCGGTCGGTATCGGACCGTTCAAGGTGAAGATTTGGCAGCGCGGGCAGCGCGTCGTGCTCGTTCCCAATCCATATTATTTTCGCGGCCTTCCGAAACTCAAGGAGATCGACGACGAGATCATCCCGGACGTGAACACCGTGGTGACTTCTATGCAAGCGAAGTCGCTGGACATGTCTTATAACACTCCGCAGAATCTGTATCCGCAGCTGGTGACGCTGAAAGACTTCAACGTCGTTGCGCAAGATTCGTACATCTTCCGGCACTTCGACTTGAATTTGACCAGTCCGAAGCTGCGCGATCCGATAGTACGGCAGGCTCTGCGTTATGGGATGGACCGCCCGATGATCTTGGCAAAGCTCTACCACGGAATCGGTAACCTGCAGGAACAACCGGCGATCCAGGTTGCGCCGTACTGGGACCCCAACATCAAGCTGGTTCCGTTTGATTTGGCGAAGGCCAACCAGTTGCTCGATGCCGACGGCTGGAAACGCGGCGCCGGCGGCGTTCGCTCCAAGAACGGCGTACGCCTTGACCTCAACTTTGCGACGGCTGCCGGCACCGTCATCAACGATCAGCTCATCGAGCTGGTTAGACAGACTTGGAACCCCCTGGGCGTCAATATTACCACCAGCCATTATCAAAACACGCTGCTTTTCGGACAATATCAGGACAACGGTATTTTGGCGCGCGGGAAGTTCGACGTAGCCTATTTTGCGTGGGGTCAGGACGGCTTGGGCGACCTCTCTCCAATTTACGGCTGCGACGAGGTGCCGCCGAGCGGACAGAATTACATGCACTGGTGCAACGCAACCGCGCAGCGGGCGATGAATGCGTTTTTCACGCACTACGAACAGCCGCAGAGAAACGCCGACGACGCGGTCGTCATGGAACAGCTGTACAAAGATGTGCCCACCATCATTTTGATGGGCACCAAGCAACTTTGGGTCTACAATAAAGACCTAAAGAACTTTCATCCCGGCGAACTCTCGCCGTTCGACAACTTCATGGACGTGGATATCTGACATGCGCTCTACATTGCGGATACCGGTACTGCTGCTGTGCGTCTTGGCGGCATCTTGCTCGAAAACCGCTGGTCCTGGGGCGGCGGGACAAGGCGGCAGAGTCAATTCGTTCACGATTCCCCACGTGTTCCGCTACACGACGGCGC
This sequence comes from Vulcanimicrobiota bacterium, assembly GCA_963714015.1. Lineage (GTDB taxonomy): Bacteria > Vulcanimicrobiota > Vulcanimicrobiia > Vulcanimicrobiales > Vulcanimicrobiaceae > DASRDE01. Next base: position 1,573,494 of record OY970223.1, read on the forward strand.
CCGGCGACATCGCGACGCTCAATCCGCATCTTCACGGTGAAGTCGATTTGATGATGCTTTCGCAGCTGACGATGGCATGGCTGATCCGCTTCGACGAGCACAATAACGCTTATCCGGAACTGGCGACGGTCGTGCCGACGCAGCAGAACGGCGGCGTCAGCAAAGACGGCTTGACGATCACGTATCATCTTCGCAAAGGCGTGCGCTGGTCGGACGGCGCGCCGTTCACGGCCGACGACGTCGTTTTCTCGACGCGCGTCGTGCTGGATCCGGCGAACCTGCGAGATCACTCGCAGCGGCTGGGACCTGATCACGAAGATCGACGAGCCGGACAAGTACACCGTCGTCTACCACATGAAGAAGCCGTACTCGCCGTTCGTCGAGACGTTCTTTGCAACGGCCGGTGCCAACCCGTGCATCTTGCCCAAGCATCTGCTCGCGAAATACCCGAACATCAACAACGTCCCGTACAACTCGCTGCCGGTGGGAATCGGACCCTTCAAATACAAGGAATGGATTCGATCGAGCAAAGTCGTAATGGTGGCCGATCCGCTGTACTGGCGAGGTTTGCCCAAACTCAAGGAAATCGACTGGCAGATCATTCCCGATCGGAACACTGCGGTTACGCAGCTGCAAGCCAAACAGGTGGACATGTGGTATCCGGTCCCCGGCGCGTATCTCGCGCGGGTGCGAAATCTGTCCGGCTATACGATCCTAAGCCAGCCCTCGTACATCTTCAATCATCTGGACTTCAATTTGCAGAGTCCGCGAACGTCCGATCCGATCGTGCGGCAGGCGCTGCGTCTGGCGACACCCCGTCAACGCATTCACGATACCGTGGCGCACGGCATCGGATTTTTACAGGATCAGCCGGCGGCGCACACGTCTCCATATTGGGATCCCGCGATTAAATTCAAACCGATGGACGTGGCGCAAGCCAACGCTATGCTCGACAAAGACGGTTGGAAACGCGGCCCGGACGGGATCCGCGCGAAGAACGGCGTCAAACTGAGTTTGGATTTCGCGTCGACGACCGGTTCGCCCGACGTAGACACGCAGATCGAACTGATCCGCCAAGGCTGGGCGCAGATTGGCGTAGGCCTTAGCGTCAAACGGTATCCGCTCGACGTTACTGCTTGCTCCCAAGTCCGAGGGCGGTATCGTCAACAACGGCAGGTTTGACGCCGTGACGTTTGCTTGGGGGCTGGATCCGATCGGCGATTTTTCCGCCGAGTACGGCTGCGACGCGTTTCCGCCGGCCGGTTCGAACGTCTCGCTCTGGTGCAATCACACCGCCGACGCGGCGATGCACGCCCTCTACGGACATTTCGATCAAGCCAGCCGCAATAAGGACGACGCCGTCGTTCAGGAAGCAATCGACCGCGACGTGCCGTTCATCACGGTCAATGGCCGCGAGGACATCTACGTCTTGAACAAAGATCTAAAGAACTTCCACCCCAACGCCGTCTCGCAGTTCGATAACATGATGAACGTCGACATCTAGCGCTCGCAGCGCCGCAGTGGCCAGGCCCGCGCATCCGAGCAACGAGCCGAGCCGCAGCCCGGCCCAGAACGCGTTTCGCGCCAGCAATCCGGTTGCGGCAAGCTCCGCGTGCCAAGCCGCGGATATTCCGCCGGAAGCGACTTTTGGCGAAAGCGGCGCCATTGCATCCGGCCAGACCGGCGCCGCATGCTGCGCCGCAACGATCCCGGCAGCAGCAACGATCAGCAGCATGGCAGCCGGAACGATCAGCGTTTTGAGCGTCAGTTGCGGACGCGATGCAATTAGCGCGCCGGCAAACGCCGCAGCCAGCAGCAGTGCCTGGGGCAGCGCTTCCGGCCGCTGCGCTAGACCCAGCCAGTCGATCGCGCACAGCATAGCCGCTGCAAGCGTCCACGCGCATGCGGCGCCTTGCATGCGGCGAGCCAGAACGATTGCCGGAACGAATTCGACGATGAGATCGTGCTCGTGAAAGAACGGCAGAACGAAGGGCAGCAGCGCGCAGGTTGCGCAGAAGCGCAGAACCGGATCCGGCATGGGCAGAACTTTCGTCAGCCAAATCGCAAGCGCGCCCGCAGCGATGATTCCGCCGGCGATTGCAGCAGCGGCAGGCGCGGCGCCAAACCCGTAGGCGATAGACGCGGGCGTCAGCTGAATCACGGCCAGGTTTTCGGCGGCGCCGTGCGCTCGTAGGACGCTCAGGTAATGCAATATACCTCGCCCGTACACGGCGGTGCAGATGGCGGCGAACAGCAATGAATACGCGAAGAATCTCGGTGCCCCGGCGGCTGCCGGCGCGATATTGGGCTGAAGCCACGCCGGCAGAAGCGCCCACGATCGCCGCGTACCCAATGCCGCAAATGCATACGCGGGCAATGCCAATTGACCGAGCGCGTAAGCGCTGGTCAGCGGTCCGAATCCGAGCGCCGCGACGCCGGCGAGCAGAAAGCTCCACAGCGTTATCGGCAAGCCCGCCACATCGATCGCCGCAACGGCTAGAAGAGCGATTGCCGCGATCAAAATCAGCTCGCCAAAGCGTATTGGCGGCCGCGAAGGGGAGACGCGCGATTGCGCCTGCGAGCGGCAGCAGTGCGGGCGGCCCGGCGAAGGGCAACGGTTCAAATTTGCCGCCGGCGTGGATCTCCGGCCCGCGCTCGGCGTTCCAAATCTGCAAACTGTACGGGTCGCCGCCGTCATTCCACACTGTTCCGGCGGCGTAGTATGCCTCGAAATCGCGCATCGGCGGTCCGGGCGTGCCGTGGGGCCGTGCTATCGTCACTCCGGCGATCGCGGCCGCCAGCGCCAACACCGCCACGATTGTTCGGCTAAGCGGCGCCCTTTGGAACGTCGGCATACAAGGTCAAGCGTTCTACGCTGCCCTTGCGCGCCATTGCATAGGCGACGCCGCCGGGAAACCGCGCCTCGAACGCTTCGTCATAAACGACCTTTCCCGGGCCGCCCACGGCGGGGGTGAAGATCTCGGGCATTGCACCCGGCGATTTGCCGATGCACACCCCGCCGGGCTCCAGCCGTAAGCCGCCCAAGTCGCGAGGTTCGAGCGCCGGCGGATTGGCGCTTTGAGGAACATACAGCTCGACCGCCGCTAGAGTGCGGTGCCGGTAGAAGGCGCTGAGCAAACAACGCCGGCCGCTTTCCTTCGTCGCATAGGTGTGCCATCCGCGAGCGGGATAACTGAATGCAACGCCGAGCTCGCGCTCGACGTCGTCGCGGGTCGTCTTTCCGACTTCGAACGTGAGCCGATCCGACTGGAGGACGACGGCTCGATCCAATGCCCGCGGCGGGACGTTGGTGGTGCGCCGAGCGCGTTCGTGTATCCGCGCCAAAATCTCGACGGCGCGGAGCATTGCGAAGTCCGGAGCCTTCGGTTCGTCGCTCAACTCAGTACCGGATCGCTTGATGCGGAAGGTTCACGTGCGAGATCGACATCAGGTAAAACAGGCCGATCATCGTAGCGAGATACCAGAAGCCGACGCGAACTTTGCCGGCCGGCGTCATTGAGGCGAAACGAGGATCGTGGTATCCGCGAAATCCCGCAATCGCACTCGGCAATGCCAGCAAAGCGAAGAGCAGCAAAAAGAACAGCGGCACGTGCAGCCAGATTGAAAGCCCGACGAACGCCAGAAATCCAAAGACCCAAAGCACCGGCGAGAGTGCACCGGCGATGCGGCCGCCGTCGAACGGCAGCGCCGGAATCATGTTGAACAGATTAACGAACGCGCCGACGTTGGCCGCCATCAACCAAAAATCGGAGTGTAATTGGGTGCCGTACGCCCAGCAAATCGCCGAAACGCCCAAGCCGGTAAGCGGGCCGGCGAGCGCGATATACGCATCGTGCTCGAGATTCTGCGGCACTCCGCCCATCGTGAACGCGCCCATGAACGGAACGAACACCGGGAAGCTTCGCCGGCAACCCGTAGTTGCGGATCGTCACGTAATGACCCATCTCGTGCGCCAGAATCATTACGAGAAAGACCAGCGCAAATTTCCAGCCCCAAAATAATGCGTAGAACCACAGCGAGATGAAAAACGATCCGCCATACGTGAAAAGTTTGAGCGCGATAAAGGCCCATTTGAAGTTGAGCAGCAGCAAAAGCAGGCCTTTGAATTTTGCAAGCAGCACCGCAATGCCGACTCCCGCTGCGCCTAAGCCCTTGGCTTTATTGCCTTGCTCGCGCTGCGCTTGCGTCTGGGCGTCGGGAGGCAAGTACTCGCCTTCCGTAACGTCGTAGCGCTTATTTTCGGGCCGTTCGGCCCAATGGGGATCGTTCACGATTCTTGCTACTTCTGCGCAGGCCCGATTGTTCCGGCGGCCTTCGCCTCGCGATAAAGGGCTCTGTGCGTTGCCGCTGCTCAGGGTCACGACGCGAGAATGTCGAACGGGCGCATGCGTGAAGCGGATAGTGATTTTGGGCGGCGGCTTTGCGGCGATTGCGACGGCGCAGCGGCTGGAGAAGATGCTTCGACCGCAAGAGGCCGAGCTCGACCTTGATCAGCCGCGAGAATTTTTCGCTTTTTACGCCGATGCTGCCGGAGGTGAGCTCCGGAGCGCTGGACGTGCGGCACATCGTGACGCCCATTCGGTCGCAACTGCGCCGCACGCGCTTCATTCTTGCAGACGTCACCGCCCTGGACGCGAATGCGAGCAGCGTTTCGTACACGCATACACTTACCGGCGATGCGGAAAGCGATGGAGTTCGATCATGTCGTCATTGCGATTGGAGCGTCGACCTCGACGTTCGGTTTGCCCGGCGTCGCCGAACGCGTCTTTGCGCTCAAGACGCTCGAAGACGCCGGCATTCTGCGCAACCGTTTCATGTGGCTGCTCGAATTCGCGGACACGCTTACCGATCCGCACGAGCGCAAGCGCTTGTTGACGATTGCCGTCGTCGGCGGCGGATTTACCGGCGTCGAGGCGGCAGGCGAGACTGGCCGAGCTCTTTCACAGCGTTCGCCGGTTCTTTCCGAACGTCCAAGAGAACGACATTGAGATCGTGTTGATCGAAGGGGGACCCGTACTGCTCCCGGGGCTGCCGGCACGCATGGGCGAGTATTCAAATCGCGATCTGCGCCGTCGCGGCGTGGCGGTGATCACGGGCGACGGCGTGAAACTCGCCGACGACCAGGGACTGGAACTCGCGAGCGGACGGCGCGTCGAAACGCGCACGATCGTTTGGAGCGCCGGAGTCAAGCCGCGATCGATTGCGATCGCCGGGGATATTCCGCGCGGCAAACACGGCACGATCGCGGTCGCGGCGGACATGAGCGTCCCGAATTTTGCCGGGTTCTGGGCGATCGGCGACTGCGCGTCGATTCCGAACGGACAGGGCGGTTTTTATCCGCCTACGGCGCAGCACGCGATTCGTGAAGGGCCGGTGCTCGCGGCGCAACATCGTTGCGGCGCTCCGCGGCGCGGTCGACCCAGCCGTTTCGCTACAACTGCGCTGGGAATGATGGCATCGCTCGGAGCGCGCAAAGCGGTGGCGCAGTTGCCCGGCGATCGCGTTCTGACCGGATTTCTGGGCTTGGTTTCTTTGGCGCAGTTACTATCTCTCGCGCCTTCCCGGTCTGGATCGTAAGCTGCGCGTCGCGTTCGACTGGACGCTCGAATTGGTGTTTCCGCGCGACATCTCCGAACTGCGCGTCTACACGCGGCGCGCGCAGTCCAGCGCCGCGGCCGATGCCGGTCTGAAGCCTGCGCGAGCGCGATCTGAAGTAGCCGCGCGAGCCGGTCTTGGAAGTACGCACCGCAATGGGGGTATGACCATGGAGTTCCGTGAACCGATCGAGCGGCTCATCCGCAATCCGCGTGAATTTACGAAAGACGTTCCGTTTCCCGATCCGTCGCAGATCCGGATCTACGACGAAACGCTGCGCGACGGCGAACAGATGCCCGGCGTCTGCTTCACTCCCGAACAAAAACTCGAAATCGCTCAACATCTGGCCGATGTCGGCGTGCACATCATGAGTGTCGGATTCCCGGCGGCCTCGGCAGGCGATCGCAAGACGCTGCAGCTCGTTATGGAAGCCAAGCGGCGAGGCGACCTGCGCGAACGTCGAGATCGTCGTCATGTGCCGCAGCAATCCCAAAGACATCGACGTCACCATTGAGACGCTCCAGGCCGTCGACGTCTCACCCGCGGACGTCACGTTCTTCATTTTCACGAGCGGCAGCGATCTGCATTTGAAGTACAAGATCGGCAAGACGCTGCTCAAACTCGAAGGGCGCGACGAGAGCGAGTGGCTCGATCTGCCGCTCGAGTTCTACCGCAGCGCGAACATCAAACTGCAAGTGCGATGCGATCCGTTACGCGCGTTCCAAAGGGCGTGTACGCACGTCGAGTTCGGCGCCGAAGACGGCAGCCGCGGCGACGTGGAGTACTTCATCGATACTTCAAAGCCAGTTTGGAGGCCGGCGGCGACCGTCCCGCATGGCCGGATACCGTCGGGTGTTTGACGCCCGAAGCGGCGCGCTGGTACTGCTCGCGCATCGTGCGCGCGATGCCCGAAGGGCTTGCCGATGGTCTGCCACTTTCACAACGACTACGGGCTCGGTACGATCAATGCGATCACCGCCGTATCGTGCGGATTCAAAGTTGTAAGCGTTACCGCGAACGGCTACGGCGAGCGCGCCGGTAACGTGAAGCTGCACGAGTTCGTTACCGCGCTGAACGTGCTGTACGGCGTCGAACTGCCCGGATTCAAGTACGACAAACTGCGCGAACTGGCGCGCTTCATGGAACGGATGAGCGGCATTCCAATTCAGCAGCACGAGCCGATCATCGGGGAGAAGGTCTTCGCGCACGAGTCCGGGCATCCACACGCACGCCATGCTGATCGATCGCCGCATGTATGAGGCTGTTCCCGCGCAACTCGTCGGCGGCGAAATGTCATGGGTGTTCGGCAAGCACTCGGGCGTTGCGCTGGTGGAAGATACGCTGCGCAAACATCGCGATCGAGCTGGCGGCGTTGGGAGTCGAGGTCACGTCCGAACTTGCGCAACGCGTGACCGAAGAAGTCAAACGCTTGCGTGAAGAGCGCGCTGCAGGCAGCAGAAGCTCGGAAACGATCGACGCGTACGAAGAGGCGATGCGCCGGCTTTCAATCGGCGAAGCCGAGGTCGCCGAGATAGCCGTCGCCCTAGGATCGCCCAAGGAGCGCGCAATCGCCGGATAGCGGCACCACTCCGGCGCGGACGATCTTACGCAGTGCTGCTGGGTTACCTCACGCTGCTGGTTTTGGGTTTTGCCGGAAACGTCATGGTCGCGATCGCTTTGCGTGCAGCGGGCAGGCTCTACATCGGTCATCTGCAGCGAGATCGTCGCCCTCGTTGCCGCGATAATCGCCGGCGCCGTTACGGCGCGGATTGCCCGCGCAAAGCCGCTTGCGCATGCCGGCGCACTAGGCCTGACCGTGTTCACGGTTACCGTCATCGCGTCGGCGCTTGTTCCGGCACATCGGAACGCCTTTTTTCCACCGTGGTACCCGTTCGTCGCGGCTGCATTGAGCGGCGTGGGCGCGTTTATCGGCGGCGCATTAGTCAGTCAGAGCATCGAGCGCAGCGCTTGATCTGCGCGCGCCCCGGCGGCCCCGGCAAGGAAGCCGGAAATCAGGTTCGAACGTTCCCCTAGTATTACACTGGTTCGTCGTTTAACGAAGCGCTTTGTTCCTCCAAATGTATGCGAAGGATCTGCCCGCCGTGAACCTACACCGCCTCGTCCCGACGATTTCGCTAGTAGTCTTGTGCGCATCGCTCGTGGCCAACACTGAAAGGGGCACGGAGAAGATCGAGCTCTCCGGACATGATCCGTCCGAATACTAACCATTACTTTTCTCTTCATAGGACGCGGCTGCTGCAGCGATTGATCGCTCGAGCAGGCGCACGAGGAATCCTTTCGGGATCGCCGTAACGATTGCACGTGAGGAAGACGGTGCTCCTGGCGCTTTGCGTCTTCTCTTTCTTCGTTCTCCTCGCCGATGCGATGGAGACCTACGGGCTCGTTGCTCGGCCACTCTTCGGATATATGGACGCTGATCTCAACCCCACCAGAACGCCGTACGTCGAAGAGTACGTCACCGTGGTTCCGGGCGGAGCCTCTTCCCGCGCGGGGATACAGCGGGGGGATACCGTCGATCTGCGCGAGCTCGACGTGGATGCGCGCGTCGGCGTCATCTATCAACCGGTTACGACGCAGAGCCTCCGGATAGTGGTGCATCGGGGAAACCGCGTTTTCGTCACCCACGTGCACCCATCGACCGTTTACGACGGGGATGCTGCCGCCAAGCAGATTGCCGACGCCTTTTTCTTCGCCGCCGATCTACTGCTGCTCGCATGCGCGACCATTATCGCATTTCGCCGCCCGGACACAATCGAAGGACGGCTCCTCTGCCTAACGCTCCTGGCGTTGTTGGGGACGACGTTTTCGCCGAGCAATGTGGCACTGGGGAACGGCCGGCTCGGCGCGCTCTTGTATCTGTTTTCCGGAATCTCAACCTGCGCGATGATTGTCTTACCGGTCGTGCTTGCCGCACGCTTCGGCGTTCGCGCCGGGCTACGCCGTGGCATGGAAATCGTTGCCTACGCAACGGCAACTTCGGTGCTCGTGATTTACGTTTTTGGAACGATTGGGCTGATCGCGCTGTCGGTGGACCCCGTCCCGTTCTTGCTCACGTTCGGTAGTTCGTGGAGCACGTTCATCTCGCTCGCGCCTTTCGTCACGGTCGCCGCGGTCGCGTTGGCGGTCGCAGCGACGCCGCCTTCTGAGCGGCCTCGTGCTGCGTGGCTGCTGATACCACTCCCGTTCGCATATCTCGTGTCCGGCCTCGTTCAAATCGATCAGTCGGCAATTCCTGACTTCATCGCCTATTTGCTCGTGACGTCGGTCAATAGCATCTGTTTGGTGCTCGGCGCGGGCGCGGTCACGTTTGCAATCGTGAAGCGCCGTGTCCTGGACATCCAATTCATCGTCGCCCGCGCGCTGGTCGTTGCGGTCGTCTCGTCGATCGTCGTGGTATCATTCATTCTTCTCGAGTGGGCACTAGGAACGTTCCTCTCGTCGGCCGGCCGCATCACGGGACTCGTCGCCAATGCAGGGCTCGCGCTCGTTTTGGGATTGAGCATGCACGTCATTCACGGCCGGGTCGACGGTTGGGTGGAGCGCGCACTCTTTCATAAACGCCGCGAGAACGAGCACAAGCTGCGAGCCTTCGCCAAGGAGGCGATGTTTGTAACCGAGCGCGATGCGCTCTTGGATCGTGCGATTGGGATCGTGCAAGCAACCACGGACGCGCGATCCGCGGCTTTCTATCTCGACGGGAGCGGTTCGTATCAGCCCGTACGCTCGTTCGGCGAGATCGTTCCGCCCAGGGCGACGAGAACGACCCGCTCATCCTCGCCTTGAAGACCTGGCACGAACCGGTCGATCCGCATCGTTACGAGACCGAGTTGACGGCGCGCTCGCCGTCCCAATGCTCGCTCACGGGCGTCTTCTCGGCATATTGCTGTGTGGCGAGCGCGCGGGCGGCGAAGCCTACGTCCGGGATGAGATCGAGGCCCTTTCCGAATTCGCTCACGGCGTGGGCGCATCGCTCGGATCGATGATTCGTTTCGATGCTGCCGACGCTCACGACGGTGCAATCCTCAGGGAACTGCGAGAGTTGCGCGAAGCGGTCGCCCGTTTGGAAGCTCGCTACCGGTAGCGTGCGCTCAGCGTGCGTTCGGATGAAACGACATACGCACCGGTCTCTTCGACGGTTAGCACAATGCGGCTCTCGGCACCCACAGAACCGTCGTCGGGCGGGCCGCAAGGGCAAGACGATATGACGATCTCCTTTCACGCGTCAGGCACGGCCGGAGCGTACTAGTTAACCTCGCGCTTTGCGTTTCCCAACATTTAATCAAAACGAAAAAGCCTTGGCGCGACTGCAAGGCGGACTTTTCTTAAAAAGACGGATGCGATCGCATTGCGCGGTTCGATCGCTCATTCGTCGCTTCCCGATGTCGCTGCTCACCATGACCGGGCTAAGCCGGGCCGTCGGCGAGGGCGCCCATCCGGAATGCCGCGACGAACGCTCTGAATACGGTGGGATAGTCGTCGTGGGTGAAGCGCACTCGGCGCGCGTCGATGCGTTCGAAGCCCGGGATGATCTCGATCCAGTCCGCCTGCTCGACGCGCGTGAGGTCGATCTCCATGACGATCGGTGGTTCGAAGCGGAACGGCTGAGCCTGTTGCCGATTTTGCAGCGCCTGTTGTGCGCCCGCCCGGATCGCCGCTTGCGCGGCTTGAGGTGAGATCGAATCGACCGCATAGTTGCCGATGCTCTCCTTGACGATGACGCCGGTAATCCACGGCATCTGCTCTTTCGCGCTTTCGATCGTGACGCGATCGCCCGTTATCAGCAGCACCGGGATGCCGTAATGTCCGGCGATACCGGCGTTGAGCGTCGCCTCACTGCAGCGGATGCCGTTGACGAAGACGTTGTAGATTACCGACGGCGTGTACGAGTGGCAGAGCGTCGCGTTCGCATCGCCGATAGCGCCGTGATAGCCGGTGTAGAAGACGCCGCCGTATCCGGCCCCGAGCGATTCGTTCATCGAGAGGGGTTTGCGGTTGCCGAAGATCACGCGAACGTCCGGCGGGAGCTCGTCCAACAGCAGATTGCGCATCGGGCCGTGCGAGTCGTTGATCGTGACCTCCGTGGCGCCGGCTGCGCGAGCGCCGTCAATCGCAGCGCATACTTCGGCCGTCATGTACTTCTGGTAAATGAAATACTCGGGCGTATACTGCGCGCGTCCACTTGCTCCCAGCTGCAGACGCCCGCGACGCCCTCCATGTCGCAGGAAATGTAGAGTTTCATGCGACCACGTTGGCGGCGCCGCCAAGACGAAATGCGGCGAGGAACGCGCGGAAAATCTGCACGAAGTCGCCATGCTCGAAGCGTAGCGTGCGTCCGGCAATTCGCGTAAATCCGGGCATCAGTTCGATGAAGTCCGCCTGCTCGACGCGCGCGGTATCTATTTCGAGTACATATGGAGGATCGAAGGTGAAGGGTTTGGCCGAACCGGCATTGCGCACCGCGCGTTCGGCGCCTTCACGCAGCGCTTCACGTGCCGCCGCCGGCGTCATGGAATCGGTTGCGTAAAAGCCGATGCCTTCTTTAACGATCACGCCCGCGATCCACGGCAGATGCTCGCGCGCGTGCTCGACGGTCCGGCGATCGCCGCTGACGAGCAGGACCGGAATGCGATAATAGCCCGCCATTGCGGCGTTGAGCAGCGCTTCGCTGCAGGCAACGCCGTTCACGCGGACGTTGTAAATCGTCGCGTCGGTATAGGTGTGCGCCAGCACGCCGCCGGCATCGCCGACCCGCGCATGATATCCGGTGAAGAACGCTCCGTCGAAGCCCGAGCTCAAGCCTTGCGTCATCGAGAACGGCTTTCGGCCGCCGGAGATTACGCGAACGTCGGCGGGAAGCTCGTCCCACAAAAGATTGCGCATGTCCCAATGCGAGTCGTTGACCACGAACTCAGCGGCGCCGCCCGCACGGGCTCCGTCGATCGCGGCGCGCACCTCCTGCGTCATGTACCGGCGGTAGACCGGGTATTCGAAACGGTTGCTCGGATCGCATTGCATCCAACTGCAGACGGCGGCCGTTCCCTCCATGTCGCACGAGACGTACAGCCTCATTGCGTGCCCCGCAATCCGTCCTGCGCTTCGCTGAGCCCTTCTTGCGCTGCGACGTTCCTGCCGTTTACCGCCAGCGCGCGCTTGTAATACGGAATCGCCTGCTGATATTTGCCGACGGCGAGGTACATGTCGCCGAGTTGCGTGAGCGCGACGTCGTCTTTGGGATTGCGCGCGATGCGATCGCGCAGCTGAGAGAGTTGAATGCGTACCGTTGCGGGCGGTCCTCCGCCCTCGACGTTGACCGCGGGCGGACCGGCCGTTGCCGCAGCCTCACGTGCGCCCGCGCCGGTGCCGGTACCGAAGACGGATCCCCCGGTCGTGAATCCTTGATGCACCAGCCAAGCGACGGCGGCGACGAACAGGACGCCGACGACCAACACGATCGGGAGATAGAGGCGCGGCGGAAGACCGCGATTCGGAACTCGAGCCACAAGAGTCGTTTGGACGTGCGGCGAATAAACTCTTCGTGCTGCCCTCGGAAACCGATCTCCAGTTGCTCTTTGCCGAATTGAACAACTTTTTTTTCAACGGTGAAGTGCCGGTGTGCCGGATCCGCTACAACGCGCGCTTCTCCAACTCGGCCGGCCGTATCACCTACAGCGAACGGCCGCTGCTGATCGAGCTCTCGCCCAAGCACTTTCGGTCGGAGCCCGGGGCGCTGCGTGAAACGCTGCTGCACGAGATGATCCATGCCTGGCTTTTCGACAAGTGCGGCGATACCGGGCACGGAGCAGCGTTTCGCAAGAAGATGCGCCAATGCGGCATGACCTCGATTTACCACGATCTCGGCAACGTCCGGCCGCTGAGCGAAAGCGCGAAACGCTACATTCTGCGCTGTGAGAAATGCACGCTCGAATTGCTTCGCAAGCGCTTGCCTTCGGCCGCAATGAGCTGCGGTCGCTGCAGTAAGCGAGGGTACGATCCGCGCTTTCCGCTCACGGTCTTCGAGGTAACGGAGACCCGTGAGCTCGGCCTTACTGTCGGGAAGGCGGCTTTCCGCGGCCGCTAACGAACAACCGCCTCGGCCGCACCGTATTCCGGTCATAACCTGTGTGAAAGGGCTTATTTCGCTATGAGAATTCCCCGCTTGGCCCCTGCTTTGGCCTTCGCTGCAGTTTTCGCGCTTTGGGCGCCGCACGCGGACGCCCGCGTGACCGCCGCTACTGCGCCGGGACCGTTACCCAAGACGGTCATTCCGACGCTGTACGACATCAGCGTCGCGCCGGACCTGAAGACCATGAAGATTCGCGGCAACGAGACGATTGCCGTGAAGGTGACTGCGCCGGTGAAAAAGATCGAGCTGAACGCGCTTCAGACGACGTTCTCCGCGGTGTCGTTCGACGGTGTTCCGGTCGCGTCGATTTCTACGAATTCGAACACCGGAACCGCGACGTTTACGCTCAAGAAGCCCGCAACTCCGGGGACACACCGTTTGTCGATTGCGTATACTGCGACGGTTCAAACGTCCGCACAAGGACTCTTCGTTCAAAAATATCAAGACACCGCCGGCAAGCCGGCGCGAACTGATCGGGACGCAAATGGAAGCGACGGACGCGCGCCGCATGTTCCCGAGCTGGGACGAGCCGGCTTTTCGCGCGCGATTCCACCTTACGGCAACGGTTCCGCAGCAATGGACGGCCGTGTCGAACATGCCGATCCAAAAGACTGTCTCTGCCGGGCCCGGTCTCAAGCGCGTGACCTTCGCAACCACGCCGTCGATGCCGACGTACTTGGTCGTACTATGTGCCGGCGATTTCGACGAACTGACCGGGAGCGCGAACGGCACGGCCGTGCACGTTTTCGGAACCAAGGGCAAAGGCCCCGAGCTCACGTACGCACTTTCATCGCTCGAACGCCTGATTCCGTATTACGAGACGTACTACGGCATCAAGTTTCCGCTTCCCAAACTCGACCTCATCGCCATTCCGGGATTCTTCGGCGGCGCGATGGAAAATTGGGGCGGTATGACGTTCACCGAAGATGGCGTCGTCTACGATCCGAAACTGCAGCCGCCCTCGGCAGAGCGCGGGGTCTTCGACGTGATCGCGCACGAAACGTCGCATCAGTGGAACGGCGATCTGGTGACGATGGCGTGGTGGGACGGATTGTGGCTCAATGAGGGCTTTGCCACGTGGATGGAAAACAAAGCGACCGCCGAGAACAATCCGAGCTGGGACTGGACGTTTCAGTTCGATCAGGCGAACGATTCCACGATGATCTCGGATGCGCGCCGCACGACGCATCCCGTGCAGATGCCGGTGCACAACGAAACCGAGGCCAACGAGGTTTTCGACGAACTCTCGTATCAGAAGGCCGGCGCCTTCTTGCGCATGATGGAAGACTACCTCGGGCCGCAGACGTTCCGTAAGGGTCTGCACAATTATTTCGTGGCTAATGAATACGGCAACACGGTCCCGTCGGATCTCTGGTCCGCGCTCTCGGCCGTATCGCATCAAAACATCGCGGCGATCTCGAACGCCTGGATCAACGAACCGGGATTCCCGGTCGTTTCCGTGCTTTCATCGTGCGCGAACGGCCGGCGCACGCTGCACCTCTCGCAATCACGCTATGCGTCGGATGGTTCGGCGAGCGGATCGACGACGTGGGCGATTCCGCTGAACGTGGAAACGGCGCCCGGCACATTTGAGAAAGCGCTGTTCGACACACGAACGAGGGCCATTGCCGGCGGCAGCTGTTCGGAACCGCTGGTACTGAACGGAAACGCGATCGGCTATTACCGCGTGCGTTACGACGCGGCTCAGCAGCGCCTGCAGCAGCAGCACTTCCGGCAGTTGAGCGTTCCGGATCGTCTCGAACTACTCGGCGATTCGTGGGTGTTCGCTCAAGACGGGAAGGCGAAGCTCTCCGACTTTCTCGCTTATGTGAAAGCCGACACGGGCGATACCGAACCGCATGTGGCGGGCAATATTCTGGGCGACTTCGGACAGATGGAGGCCTACGAGTACGGCAAGCCGGGCGAGGCTGCGTTCAAGCAATACGCGATCACGTATTTGAAACCGCTCCTGACCGCACTAGGCGGATGGGACGGGAGCACGTCGGACGTCGATCGGAATGGCCTTCGTCAGCAAGTCATCGGCGATTTGGCCCAAGCCGGCGACCAAGACTACGATCGCCGAGGCGCAGAAGCGCTTCGCAGCATACGTGCAGAATCCGAGCTCGCTGACGCCGGAGATGAAGAACACGGTGCTCGCCATCGTGGGGCGCTACGCGGATGAAAAAACCTACGATCAGCTGATTCAACTGGGAATGACGTCCCATAACCCAATCGAGATGCAGTCGTACTTCCAAGCGGCGTTCGTCGCCAAGGATCCGGCGCTCGCGCAGAAGAGTCTGGACATGTCGCTGCAACTTCCGCCGCAGTTTCAGTCGTTCGCGCCGATAATCGTGGCGATTGTCGGTCAGGACCATCCTGAAATGGCTTGGGCGTTTCTGCAGAAGAACACGGACAAGCTTTTCGGCGGAATGAGCACGTTCGATCGCCTGCCCTATGTAAGCGGCATCGCCGGTTCGTTTTGGCGAGGCGTCCCGGCCGATCAGATCGCGGCGTACTTGAAGGCCAATATGCCCGCTTCGGCAAGCCTGGACATCAATAAAGCGATGGAGTCGGTGACGCTCAATCAGCAGCACCGGGATCTGCTGGTTCCGCAAATCGACGCCTTCGTCAAAGCAAGCTAGCCGGTTAGACGACAAAAGCAGCAAGCAATTGCAGGGGCGCTCGTTCGTACGAGACGCCCCTGCGACGTTTATCCAGGCAGAGATTGGCGGCGGCGGGCGAAGATAGACCTGCCATGACGACGACGAACACTACCGCCTCGAACGGGGCCAAGACCAGCCGCACCGAGTCCGACTCGATGGGCCAGATTCAGGTTCCCGCTGACAAATATTACGGCGCGCAATCCGCGCGATCGCTGATTCATTTCGATATCGGCGACGATCAGACGCCGCGCGACATCATGCCGCGGCAAGTCATCAAAGCGATGGCGATTCTCAAGAAAGCCGCCGCGCTCGTCAATCGGGATCTCGGCAAGCTGGACGACGAAAAGACGAAGCTGGTCGTCGCCGCTGCCGACGAAGTGATCGCCGGCAAATTGCACGCACACTTCCCGCTGCGCGTGTGGCAGACCGGTTCGGGCACGCAGACGAACATGAACGTGAACGAAGTAATCTCGAACCGCGCGATCGAGATCGCCGGCGGCGAAATGGGCAGCAAGAAGCCGATCCATCCCAACGATCACGTCAACATGTCGCAGTCCTCGAACGACACGTTCCCGACCGCGATGCACATGGCGGCCGCCGAAGCCGTCGTCGAGATGCTCCCCGCCGTCCAGAAGCTGCGCGAGGCGCTGGACGCCAAAGCCAAGCAATGGAGCGGCATCGTCAAGGTCGGCCGCACGCATCTGCAAGATGCGACGCCGCTGACGCTAGGTCAAGAGTTCTCGGGCTACGTTACGCAGCTCGACCGCGCAACGAACGCCATCAAGCTCGCGCTCGATCCGCTTTACGACCTGGCCATCGGCGGAACCGCCGTCGGCACCGGCCTCAACGCGCATCCCGAATTTGCCGATCGCATGGCCAAGAAGATTGCAGAGCTGACGGGCCGGCCGTTCCGCTCGCATCCGAACAAATTCACGGCGCTGGCCTCGCATGACGACTTCGTCTTCGCATCGGGCGCGCTCAAGACGCTGGGCGCGGCGCTTATGAAGATTGCGAACGACATCCGATGGCTGGCCTCGGGCCCGCGCGCCGGAATCGGCGAGCTGACGCTGCCCGAGAACGAACCGGGTTCGTCGATCATGCCGGGCAAAGTGAATCCGACGCAGTCCGAAGCGATGACGATGGTGGTGGCGCAGGTGTACGGCAACGACACCGCAATCACGTTCGGCGCCTCGCAGGGCAACTTCGAGTTGAACGTCTTTAACCCGGTGATGATCTACAACTTCCTGCACTCGTGCAACCTGCTGCGCGACACGTGCACGATGTTCCGCGAACACGCGGTCGAAGGACTGCAAGCCAATGAAGACGTCATCGCCAAATACCTGGGCGAATCGCTGATGACCGTAACCGCGCTCTCGCCGAAGATCGGCTACGACAAGGCCGCCGAAATCGCCAAGAAAGCGCACCACGAAAAGACGACGCTCAAAGAGGCGGCGATAAAGCTGGGCTACGTTTCCCCCGAAGAATTCGACACATTTGTGGTTCCCAAGGAGATGACGTACCCCAAGTAGCGTTTGCCGGCACTGTACAAGTTAAGCGACCGAACTTCCTCGAGCGGTGCCGGTTAGCGTCGCAATAGGTCAACTTTAACGAGTCGACATCGCGAACGTGGAGCGCTGACCGCCGGCCGTAATGCGGGAAGCGTAAACCCATACCGACGCGAGCGCGACGATGTTATATGCATTTGCGCCCCAAGCGCCGAAGTCGTGAGGATCGGTTGCAATGAGCGGCGCAAGAACCAACACGCTGAAAATCAAGAGCATGACGGCGAGCAGCTGCGAGGCGAGTTTGTCGCATGTGCGGATCAGTATTGCAATTCCGGCAAGGACGAAGGCAATGCCGGTTAGCACAGCCCAGAAGTTCGCATTTGGAGGGATCCAGTTCGGCACCATGGCTGCAGTCGCCGCGATTCCCGTAATCTGAGCAAGACCGAACGCGATTGCGCTCACTCCGAAGATCCAGCGTATCACCGGGTTCATGGCGCCGGCCACGATCATCGCGCCCCCAATGACGATCAACTGCTCGCACACTCCGCCGGATACCCCGATATAAACGCCGGCATGATAGCCGAGGTAGTGCGGCGCAGTGACGAAGCGCGGGAGCCAAAAAATGGCGAAAAGGATATAGACTGCTATGACGATGTTTGCACCGAGACGTCTCGAGGCGGTGCGTAAAATGGCCAGTCCGCCAATCACAAGCAGAGTCGCGACGATGTAGGCAAGAATACGGGCGCCGGGAATGTGGTCTCCGAATGCTTGGAGCGGTTGATGCCCGGGATCGAAGCCACCCCAAACGATGTCGACCGCTCCGGCAAAAATAGCGGACAAACCGAACACGTAAACGCTGAGTTTCGTCCTCATTGGGCTGCGTGACTCCGTGAGATTGCGGCGATCATCTCCTCACGACGCCGCTCCAGACTATCGCGCGAGCGATTTTCGTACTCGCTGCGGGTCTGCGGCAGCGCCTCATGCGGCGTTCCGGGGTACGGCGGCGACGGAGCATATTCCAGCGCCAGCTGGGCCAAGCGCGCGTGCTGTTCGCCGCAGAATTGCGTCAGCAATCGAACGCCAAAGTCGATGCCGGCCGTCACTCCCCCACCGGTCATGCGGTTGCGGTCCACGACCACGCGCTCTCCGCGAACCGGGGTAGCACCGCCTAGTTCGAGCAGGTCGACGTACCGCCAGTGTGACGTTGCGCGATAGCCGCGCAGCAGACCAGCTGCCGCAAGGAGCAGCGATCCTGTGCAGACCGACGTGTACCAATCGACGCGACATTGCCGAAGAAAATCCAGCACGCGATCGTCGGCCAGACAAGTCGTCACGCCGGAACCGCCGGGCACAAACAGCGCGTCCGCCGAAGGCGCATCTTCGAGCAATACGTCCGCCCTTATGTGCAAGCGCGGATCGACCGCTACGTCGGCTTGCGTCGCGACGATAATTGACTCTACACCTGCGGTCTCGAAAAGATCGTACGGCCCGATGAAATCGAGCGGCTGCATCTGTGGAAACGCCAACATCAATATTCGCGCCATGACTACTCCTTCAACCACCGGCCCGCTTCGAACGCCCGCAGCCCATAGTAATACTATACGTTCATTCGCAGCAAGCTCGTGGAAGCGCGCATCGTGTTATCCTGCTCACGATGACAGTAGTGCTCACTATGACACGGTGGAAGGGAATTGAAAAAGCCCCGCCTGAGCGAGGCTTCTTTTCTTGCAAGCGAGTTGCAAAAACCTTAGTTGTCGCGCACCAGAATCGAAGCATACGTGCCGCTGACGCCGCGCCACATCTTTTCATTCCAGCGATCCGATGCTTGGCGCTCGAGGCTATAGAGATCGAGCATCCAGTCGTTAAAATACGAGTCGTCGGTGTCGAGAGCTACCAGCGTGCGGTTGTTCATATGCGGTCCTTCACTTCGATCCATTCAACGTAACATATCGGCTTTCCGACGCAGCACTTGCGTTATCTTTGGGTCTTTAGCCCTAAGCGATTACCGAATCATTACATTTCACTTGGTCCTCCAGCCACTCGCCCGCCCGCTTGGAGCCGGTAATCGCCGGTGCGCCAGCGCACGCCGCGGCCAAAAAAGGCGGCGGCCCAGACGGCCAAACTCAAGACGTCCCGCAGTGGAATGAGCCACGGCGTCGCGCGGATTTCCGGTGAAAAAGTGGTCTTTGCCTCATAATGGAGGATCGTCCTAAGGAGCGTGGCCAGCCCCAAAACCGGTACGCCGAACGGCCAAGGCACCGTCAGCGCCAGCAATGCCGCGGCCGGCAGCACGAACGTGACGACGGAACCGGCATAGCCTGCAGGCCGCGCCGCAAAGATTGTTCGCGCCCAGCGCAGTTCGTGGTGCCAGAGACTCGGCCGGACTCGCGTCGTTGACGCTGGTTCGGACGACGTAGCTCGACAGTTTCACCCGATATCCGGCGTGTGCGACCAACCGCCCCAGCACGTAATCGTCGCCTAGATGATCGGCAAGCGCTGCAAATCCGCCGGCGCGCTCGAGAACGTCGCGGCGCACGGCCATCGTCGCGCCGAAGCAATACGTCAGCGGTTCGAGCATCCGGGCGACGAGCACCGAGGGCGCGAAATTGTCGTTCACGTGCATCGCACCCAATTTGGAAACCAGCGATGCGTTCGGCCGGGCGCCGTAGATGCACGTCACGCAGCCGGTACGCTCGTCCGTAAAACCCGCTGCTATCGCCGCTAAGTAGTCGCGCCCTACGTGAATATCGCTGTCGGCAATGACGATTAGATCGTGTTCGACACGATCGAACGCTCCCCAGACGTTGCCGATCTTCGGATTGGCCGCCGGTTTGGCGCTTCCGCAAATGACGTCGATACTTTGGTTCGCGAACTCCGCTTTTAAGCGATGCGCACACGGCAGCGCCGCATCGCCGCAATCGGCCGCCGTGAAGACGACTTGAAATTCGGGATACTCCTGATCGCAGAACGAGCGGAGATTTTCGTAGAGTCCCGGTTCATCGCCGAGCAGGGGTTTGATGACCGTGATGGGCGGCAGATCGTTCGGCGCACGATCGCGCTGTCCGCGAAGCGCGCGCACGCGAGCAATCGCAAGCGAAACGTACACGAGGCCTGCAGCCGAAGCGGCTGCGAGAAACCAACCCGCAATCGAGCGCATTCCGGGATCAGGCCGTCGCTAGTTCGGTGAAGGTGATCGGACGAATCTGTGAGTTGCGCACTGCGCTCACGACCGACGGATCGATCAGTGCCTCGAATTCGCCCTCGAAGTCGTAGTCCGGCGGGAACGCCTCGGGCCACAACCCCGTGGCGGGGTGGACGTACAGTTCCGAGGTTCCGCGGGGAAGATTCGCCAGAAACGCTTGAACGCGGGGCGCCGTCATGCGACCGCTGTCGTTCATGCCGAAGACATAATCGTTGGTCGTAAGACCGGCCGCATGCAGCCGGGCCCGCATCGAGCTGGAGCCACGGCGCCAGGAGCACCGACGTCGCCAGGCGCGCGCCCATGCTCGTGCGCATCGCTCTCCACGAGGGCCAGAAGGGTTCGCGCGGAATGCGAACCGCGCGCAGACCGTAGTGCGGCCCGATCTTCAAAATCAATGAAAGAATTGTCGGATGCACGTGCATGTGGTTCTGCGCGTTCACATGGTCGAGCGCCAAACCGGTTGCAGCAAATGCTTCAAACTGCGCGCGAATTTCCGCCTCGAGCTGCGCCCGGATCCCAGGCGTGAAAAAGTAGCGCACGCCCGCGCGAAAGAGGTCGCTCTCGAACTTGCCGCGAGCGTTGACCAGCAGCGGTACACGTTCGGGCGTGAGCGCCGGGCGGCCGTTAACGAGTACGAGGTGTAGCCCGACGCGAAGACCGGGCAAGCGGCGCGCGCGATCGATAGCGTCCGGCGTTGCGGGCGCGGCGACCATGAGGCTGGTAGTGGAGAGGATACCTTCACGGTTCCCGCGTTCGATGGCTTCGTTGACGGGCACGGCAAGTCCGAAGTCGTCCGCGGTCACGATCAGATTCCTCACGCCGCCGAATTTTAGGGAACCAACGCGCGACTCCCGCGCATCTCGGGGTACCTTTGCCACGGAGGGCAGCGCGAGCGTTCCATCCAAGCGCAGCTACTTCCGGGTTCATCCGGCCCGCCGACGTCTCAGGAGTTGGAGATAGAATCTCATTCGGCCCGCCGCTGGCGGAGGGAACTACCGGCTGGAGCAAGCGCGGACGTCGAGCCGCTTTTGCTAAGCCGCCATCGTGTTTTGATTTCCGACTGGATGCGCCGTCAGGCTCCTCCCGCAGCTTCGCTATCTGGAAAGATGGTCTCATACCACATGGGATGGGTCGATCAAGCGGGCCGAGCGGTGCACGTGCGCACCGGAAAGCTCATTCGCCCGAGTCTTTGTTTGTGGGCAGCCAACGCATGCGGCGGACGTACGGAGTGCGCGCTTCCGGCCGCGGCTGCGGTCGAATGGTTCCATAACTTCACGCTCGTGCACGATGACATCCAGGACGAGGACCGAAAACGGCACAACCGCGAGACGGTTTGGTCGCTTTGGGGCATTCCGCAGGCTATCAACGCCGGCGACGCGTTGCAGGCGCTGGCTTTTCGCTCGATGTCGCAAGTTTCGCAGTATCCGGATCGGGCGCTGCGCGCAATTGCCGCCCTCTCGAACGCCGGACTTGTCGTCATCGAGGGCCAGTGCATGGATCTGGAGCTCGAAGGTCAAGTCGACGCGTCGCTTCGGTCGTACCTGCGCATGGTCGCCGCAAAAACGGGTGCCCTGCTCGGCGCGAGTTTGGAAGCCGGCAGCGTCATGGGGGGTGCCGACGAGGCGACGACGAGTCTCTTCAAGCGCGCGGGGCTGCTTTTGGGCGCGGCGTTTCAGATCCGCGACGATTGGCTCGGAATGTACGGCGATCCCTCGATTACCGGCAAATCGTCAAGCGCCGACGCGAACAAATACAAAATGACGTTTCCCGTCGTCGCCGGCCTTCGAGCGATGTCGACGCTGCAGCGCCGCAGACTCCGCGAGCTCTTTCGAACGCGTCACGACGATCACGAGTCGAAACTGCGCGGGCTGCTCGAGGAGGTCGGCGGAGAACGGCTAACGCGAACCGCTGCGGAACGGTATGCTCGTAAAGCGGTCGCAGCGATAGCGCGCAGCCGCGTGCCGCATTCGGCGCTCGAGGAGTTCGAGGAGGTTGCCTACTACGTCGCAACGCGATCGCGATAATTCCGAAACTTCTTCGCGAAAGGCGGATCACGTCCGGATCAATTTGGAACAGGACGTGCGCTCGAAGCTCGGGGGAAGCGGGTTTGAAGCCTATCGCTTCGTAAACTGCGCGCTCCCCGAGATCGATCTCGACGAAGTGTCGACGGCTGTCACCTTCATGGGACGCCGCTTAGGCGCTCCGCTGCTGATCTCGTGCATGACCGGTGGAACCGCGCAAGCCAAAGAGATCAACCTTCGGCTCGCGCGCGTCGCGCAGGAGCAGTCGATTGCAATGGGGCTCGGCTCGGGCCGCGCCCTTTTGGAGGATCCGTCCTTACTCGAAACGTTCGAAGTCCGTTCGGCGGCGCCCGACGCGCTGCTGTTTGCGAATCTCGGAGCGGTGCAGCTCAACAAAGGTTACGCCGCGGACGATTGCCGGCGTTTGGTGGAGATGCTTCGAGCCGACGCGTTGGTGCTGCATCTGAACGCCATTCAGGAAGCACTGCAGCCCGAAGGCGACACCTGCTTTCGCGGGCTCGTCGATCGCATCGCTGCCGTCTGTGCGCGCCTCGACGTGCCGGTCGTCGTCAAAGAGGTTGGCTGGGGCATCGATCCGGACACCGTGCACGCGCTGTTCCAAGCGGGAGCTGCCGCGGTCGATTTGGCCGGGGCCGGCGGCACGTCGTGGAGTGAAGTCGAGCGCTACCGCATCGCCGAACCGTGGCGCGAGCGCGTTGCGGCTGCTTTTGCGGGATGGGGAATTCCCACGGCCGAAGCGCTTCGCGCGGCGCGCCGGGAACGTTTGAACGGCCTGCTGATCGCCAGCGGCGGAATTCGCAACGGCATGGACGCGGCCAAAGCGATAGCGATGGGTGCCGATATGGCCGGCGCCGCATCGCCGTTCTTGCGCGCCGCCGCCGAGAGCTACGAAGCGGCATCGGATCTTGCGCGCCAATTCGTCGAAGTGCTTCGCATCACCATGTTCGGCACCGGCGTTCGCAGCATCGGCGATTTGCAACGGACGAAACGCCTGGTGCGAACGGGAGACGGATTTTGAACGAAGCCGCGCGCGCGGACGCCTATTGCCGCACGCTGGCGACCGGACACTACGAAAATTTCGTCGTCGCCTCGAAGATCGTTCCTGGGCGCTTACGCACCGATCTGATGCGCTTTTACGCGTTTTGCCGCACGACGGACGACTTGGGAGACGAAAGTTCCTCGCGCGAGAGCGCACTGAGACGGCTGGCGCGCTGGCGCGCTGAAACGGAGGCGCTCTTCGAGGGTGAAGAGCCGGTGCATCCGGTCCTCTTCGCTCTGCGAGAGTCGATCGCTCATTACCATCTCGACAAAGTGCCGTTCGTCGATTTGATCGCAGCGAACGAGCAGGATCAGCGTGTTTTGACGTATGAGTCGTGGCCGGAGCTCGAGCGCTACTGCATGCTTTCGGCCGCGCCGGTGGGGCGCGTGGTGCTGCGCTTTTTCGGTATCGAGGATCCCGCGGCGCACAAATTATCGGATGACGTCTGCATCGGCCTTCAACTTGCGAACCACGCGCAAGACGTTTCGCGGGACGCGAAGATCGGTCGCTCCTATCTCTTACAGGAAGACGTCCGCGCATTGGGAACGCAAGGCGCCGTTCGCGCGCTCGTTACTCGAGCGCGTGCGCTGCTTGCGTCCGGCCAACTGCTGGAGCCGATGGCACCGTGGCTTTTGCGCTTGCAGCTTGCGATGTACCGGCTCGGCGGTCTGGCAATCTGCGACGATATTGCGCGGATCGAATACCGCACGGAAGCGATACGGCCCTCCGTATCGAAGAAGACGAAGATTATGCTGGCGCTGCGGGCTATCGTCGAATCGGCGCAACGAAGGGGAGAGGTAAGGGATGCTGAGATCGCTTGACGCGGTTCGTTACGTCAGGCGCGCACAAGCCGGCGAGTCCGACGCCGAACGTTTCTGCCGCGAGATGGCGCGGCGCGAAGCGAAGAACTTCTATTGGGGTTTCATCTCTCTGCCCTACGATCAGCGCATTGCGATCTACGCGCTCTACGATTTCGCGCGTCAAGTCGACGACGAAGTGGACGACGCTTCGAGGCCTGAGTTGATTCCCGCCGGACTTCTCGCTCAGCGAGAACGGGTTCGCCGCTGCGTCGCGGGCCAAGCAAACGATCCCGTCATGGAAGTCCTATCCGAAGCGGCGCGGCGCTATAGCATTCCGGAGAGCGAGCTGCAGGCGCTCATCGACGGCGTCGAACGGGATTACACGCAGACCGCCTATGCGTCGTGGGAAGAGCTGCGCGAGTACTGCAAACTCGTGGCGTCCGTGGTCGGACGCATGTGCGTGCGCATCTTCGGCTTCAGCGATCCGGCTGCGCTCGAGCGCGCGGACGATCTTGGCCTGGCGCTGCAACTCACCAACATTCTGCGCGACGTTCGCGAAGACGCGGAGATGGGACGCGTCTATTTGCCGGAAGATGATTTGGGACGCTTCGGCATCACGCGCGAAGCGATCCTCGCAAATGAACCGGGCGAACGCTGGACCGAACTGGTCGAATACGAGACGCAGCGAGCGCGCGCGCTTTTCGAACGCGGATACGAAGTGCTCGACTATATTCCGCGGCGCGCCGCGGCATGCGTTCAGACGATGGCCGGCATCTACGAACGGATACTCCGAAAGATCGAGGACGATCCGCAGCTGCCGCTGCGGGAGCGGGCGGCTCTGAGCAAAGGCGAGAAATTGCGCGTGGTTCTGGGATCTTGGCTGCACCGCGCGTAGCGGTCGTCGGGGCGGGACTTGCGGGCTTGTCGGCGGCTCGTACGCTCAAACGAGCCGGCGCGCACGTCGAGATATTCGAGCGCAGCCGTCTGCTTGGCGGACGCGCGACCTCCTTCGAGATAGACGGACGCGTCGTCGACAACGGACAGCACGTCTATCTGGCCTGCTGCACCGAATTCATCCGCTTCGTCCGCGACGCAGGTATGCAGAGTGCACTGCGTACGCAGCCGCGATTCGACGTTGTGGTCTATTCGAAAGCGGGCGCGCGCAGCGAACTGCGCGCCGGCGGGATGCCCGCACCGCTGCATCTTCTGATCTCGTTTGCCGGCTACGCGCACCTTTCATTAGCGGGGAAACTTCGCGTTGCGCGCGCGCTTCTATCGCTCACGCTGCGCGGGGGGCGCGCGCCGGACGGCCAGTCGTTCGCGGCGTGGCTGCGAGCGAACGGCCAAAACGCCGAGACGATAGAGGCGTTCTGGGAACCGTTCTTAGTGCCCGCGCTCAACGCGCCGCTGGATCGAATGAGCGCCGCGGAAGCGGCGTTCGTCATTTCCACCGCCTTCTTACGCGATCGTGACGCCGCCCGCTTCGGATACTCAACCGTTCCGCTGGCGCAAATTATGGAAACGGCCGCAACGCAGCTCGACGCGGTGCACCGCTCGTGCGCCGTGCTCGAGATGCGCGCGCAGCCCGATGCAATCGCACTGCGAACCGCGCAAGTCGAGCTGACGTTCGACGCTGCCGTGCTGGCCGTACATCCCCGCGGCCTGGAGAAACTGCTCGGCGATCCTTCGCGCTTCGGCGTTCCGCCGCTGGACGTCTACGAACCGTTCGCCATCATGGACGTGCACTTGTGGCACGACGGCGCGCAATTGCCGTTCGACTTTGCCGCGTTGCTCGGGTCGCCGATTCAGTGGATCTTTCAAAAGGGTCCGGGGTATCTGTGCTGCAGTTGCAGCGCGGCAGGAGATCTCGTGCGCAAACCCACAGCGGAGATGGTCCGGACGGCGTGGGAAGAAGTACGGTTATCGCTTCCGGGATTGCGGGAAGCTCGGCTGGTAGACGGCGCGGCGACGCGAAATCCGGAAGGGACGTATTTGGCTGCGCCCGGTGCTCCGCGCCCGGGGCCGCGCACAAAACTGCCGAACTTGGCTATCGCGGGTGCATGGACGGCCACCGGATGGCCGGACACGATGGAGTCGGCGGTTCGCAGCGGCGTATCGGCTGCGCAAGTTTTATTGGAGAGAAAACGTTGAAGCGAAGCGCTCTGGACAGAGCGGTGGATTGGCTGCTTGACCGGCAGCATCCCGAGGGTTGGTGGACCGACGAACTCGAGACGAACGTCACGATGACGGCGGAGCACGTCCTGCTGATGCGTTTTCTCGGCATCGCCGTCGATTCGATCCGCGACGGGGCGATCCGGCACATTCTGCACAATCAGCGCGAGGACGGCTCGTGGGCGCTGTACTACGAAGGTCCCGCGGATTTGAGTACGACGATCGAAGCATATGTCGCGCTCAAGGTGCTGGGCGTCGATCCGGATGCCGATGCGATGCGTCGAGCGCTTCTGATGATTCGCGATTTGGGCGGACTGACGCAGGCGCGCGTCTTCACGAAGATCTGGATGGCGCTCTTTGGCATCTACCCGTGGGACGGCATCCCGACGATGCCGCCCGAGATCGTCCGGTTTCCGCCATGGATGCCGTTCAATCTGTACGACTTTTCGTGCTGGGCGCGTGGAACCGTCGGCCCGCTTTGCGTCGTGATTGCGCACCGCCCGGTTCGGGAGTTGGGCGTTGACGTTGCGGAGATCGTCAATCCGGGCACGCACGCGCAGATGCACGCGGTACCCGGATCGGGTTGGCTCTGGTGGGTCGATAAAGCGCTCAAAGCATACGAAAGAATGCCGTTCAAGCCGGGACGCCGTGCCGCTTGCAAGCGGATGATCGAATGGGTCATCGAGCGGCAGGAAGCCGACGGCAGCTGGGGCGGGATTCAACCGCCGTGGGTGTATTCGCTGATCGCGCTCGACATTGAAGGATACGGAGTGGATCACCCGGTGATGCGCAAAGGTCTGGCGGGCATGGAGCGGTTTGTTTGGGAGGACCGGGACGGCTGGCGTTTTCAGGCGTGCATGTCGCCCGTGTGGGACACCGCATGGGTGATGCGTGCGCTCTATCAGGCGGGGCTCGGCGCAGAACATCCTGCGCAACGCCGCGCGGTGCAGTGGATGCTCTCGGAACAGATCGACGCAAAAGCTCCGGGCGACTGGCGCGTGCGCTGCAAGGGCGTGGACTGCGGCGGCTGGGCGTTTGAATTCGACAACGATGCATACCCCGACGTCGACGATACGGCCGTCATCGTCTGTGCACTGCTCGAAGCCGGTGATGCCGCAATGGTGCGCCGGCCGATCGATCGCGCGGTCGAATGGACGCTGGCAATGCGCTCGAGCAACGACGCTTGGGGCGCGTTCGACAAAGACAATACAAGCGAGATCCTGTATCGCATGCCGTTCTCGGATTTCGGCGCGATGATCGATCCTCCCAGCGAAGACGTCACGGCGCACGTCGTCGAGATGCTGGCGATGCTGGGCCGCGAGCAGAGCGATTCGTACGTTGAGCGTGCGCTCGAGTATCTGCGCAAGACGCAAAAATCCGCGGGATCCTGGTTCGGGCGTTGGGGCGTGAACCATATTTACGGAACGTGGTGCGTGGTTTCGGCGCTGGGGCAGCTGAACGCGGGCCATGACATGATCGCCCGAGCGGCGTCTTGGGTGATATCCAAGCAAAACGGCGACGGCGGCTGGGGAGAGACGTGCCACTCGTACGTCGACGAGTCGTTCGCCGGCGTGGGAACGAGCACGGCATCGCAGACCGCATGGGCGGTGATGACGCTGCAATGGGCGGGTATGGGCAACCATTCGGCCGCCCAACGGGGTCTGGAGTTTTTGCGCGAACAGCAGCGTGATGACGGAACGTGGGACGAGCGATACTTCACCGGAACGGGCTTCCCGCGCGACTTTTATCTGAACTACCACATGTACCGGCATATTTTCCCGACGATGGCGCTGGCGATGGACCGGACCATGCAGCGGAACGATATGACGGCGGCAACGACAATCGGAAGGCAGCAGGTAACCGCATAAATGAGCACACCATTCGCACAGAAACTGGAGATTGCAAAGTACATCTTCGGCAAGAGACTCAAAGGCGAAAAGAAATACGCGCTGGTGATGGAGCTCGAGCCCCTCTTTCAGTGTAATCTGGCATGCGCGGGATGCGGAAAGATTCAGCATCCGGCCGAGACGCTGCGTAAGCGCCTCTCCGTCGAGGATTGTTTGAGCGCCATCGAGGAATGCGGTGCGCCGGTGATCTCGATCGCCGGAGGCGAGCCGCTGGTCTATGAAGAGCTTCCGCGGTTGATCGACGAGCTGATAAAGCGCCGGAAAGTGGTCATCGTCTGCACCAACGCTCTGCTGCTCGAGAAGAAGATCGAGAAGTTCAAACCGCACCCGCTGTTCACGTGGATGATCCATCTGGACGGATTGAAAGAGCGCCACGATCAAGTCGTGTGCCGCGACGGGACGTTCGACAAAGCCGTTGCCGCGATCAAGATCGCGAAGGCTAAAGGCTTCCGAGTTTCGACGAACACGACGTTCTTCGATCCGGACGACGCCAAAGCGATTCGTTCCGTGCTGGATTATCTGAACGACGACTTGCAGGTAGACTCCATGCAAATTTCTCCGGGGTACGCGTACGAGAAAGCGCCGGATCAGGAGCATTTCCTCGGTGTGGAGCGTACGCGCGCAATTTTCCGCGAAGCGTTTTCGGGCGGAAAGCGCAAAAAATGGCGGCTCAACCACAGTCCGCTGTTCTTGGATTTTCTCGAAGGCAAGCTCGACATGGAGTGCACGCCGTGGGGCATTCCGTCGTACTCGATCTTCGGCTGGCAGCGGCCGTGCTATCTGATGTCCGACGCGCCCTACGCCAAGACGTACAAGGAATTGATCGAGGAGACGGACTGGTCGCTGTACGGACGCGGCAAGAACGAGAAGTGCGCGAATTGCATGGCGCACTGCGGTTACGAACCCACGGCCGTCGCGATGACGACCGGTTCCGTCAAGGAGAGCATTCGCGCGGCGCTCGCGCACTAGCTCATCCGGCGCATGACCGGCGATCGGGTTTTTCTTACGGGAGCGAGCGGCTTTGTCGGTTCGCACGTAGCGCGGGAACTGCTTGCGGCGGGCTATCGCGTGCGCGCGCTCGTTCGGCCCGGTGGACCGGAGTTGCTTGCCGGCATTGAGCCGGTTCCGGGCGATTTGGAAAATCCCGGCGCATTCGCTCGCGCGCTGCAGGGCTGCCGTTTCGTCGTACATTGCGCCGCGCTGTATTCGTTTGCACCGCGCGACCGTGCGCGAATGCATGCGGTGAATGTGGCCGGCACTGCTGGGCTGTTGGAAGCGGCGCACGTTGCCGGAGTCGAGCGCGCGGTCGTAACATCGAGCTCGGCGGCGCTCGGAGCGGCGAACGGGCGCCCGCGCACGGAAGAAGATTGGGCGCACGATGCGCACGGCGTGGGTTACCACAGTTCCAAACTGCGGCAAGAACGCGCGGCGCTTGCGGCCCGAGTGCCCCTCGTACGGTTGTTGCCGACGGCACCCGTAGGACCCGCAGACCGCAAACCGACGCCGACGGGCCGCATGATCTTGGATTTTGCTCGCGGCAAGATGGCGGTTCTGCCGCCGCGCGGGGGCTTGAATCTGGTTCCGGTCGAAGACGTTGCGCGCGCGCACGTGGTTGCACTCGATCGCGGCGGCACGGGCGAGCGGTATATTTTGGGCGGCGAGAATCTTACGCTGGATCGAGTATGGCAGCTGCTTTCAGCAATCACCGGAAAGCCGATGCCGAAGATGCGGATTCCCGCGCCGCTGTTGTATGCGCTCGCTTACGGCGACGAACTGCGCTGCCGCTTGATGCCGAATGCGCAGCCCGAGATTCCGCTCGAAGGCGTGCGCATGTCGCACGATCTGATGTTCGCGGATTCTTCCAAAGCAATGCGCGATCTTGGGTTTGCACCGGGGCCCGCCGAAGCAGCGCTCGAGCGCGCGGTGGGGTGGTATCGCGCGAACGGTTACGTGTCATAATAACAATCGTGACCGCCACGCGGCTTGAGGCGGATGCAGTGCGCAAAGTGGTCTCGGGCGCGCGGGTGGTGCAAGCGGGAATCGCGCTGGCGAAGCAGCGCGCGTTTGAGGGCGCGGCGATCAGCTGCGGTGTGGCCGGCGGCCTGCGCGGGGGTATCGAAACCGGCACGGTGCTGATTCCCAAAACGGTGCGGCGCCTCGATGGATCGACGCTCGAATGCGATCCGGAGTTGCGCGAATCGCTGCTGCGCGCCGCGCGCGAGTTGAATTACGATCCGGACGAAGCGCCGCTCTTGACCAGCGCCGCACTGGTGCGAGGCAAGAATCGGCAGGAGTGGGCCGCCCGCGGCTACACCGGCGTGGACATGGAAACCGGTGCCATTTCCGCCCCCCGCATCGCGTGCGTTCGCGTCGTGCTCGACACGCCGCAGCACGAAATTTCACCCGCTTGGCAGACGCCCGCGACTGTCATTTTTCACCCGCGTGCGTGGCTCGATTTGCCGTTTCTAGCGCGCGAAGGCCCCCACTGCGCGGCTATTGCCGCGTCGATCGTCGCAGCTGCGCTTAAGGAACGTGTGCCGCAGGAGGCGTAGGCGCCGGCGCGGCAAACGTGAGCGTGATGCGCGTACTAGCGGGTTTGTGTTTCGCATTTTTTACCTGTACGGCCGCCGGTTCGGCGGCAACGATGCAGCTCTATGATGCTGCTATCGTGCTTAGCGGTCCGTTGGTGTCCGGCGACGAGGGCACGCTGGCCGATATGCTAAAGCAGAACCCGTCCGTGACGACGCTCGTGCTTTACGACTCGCCGGGCGGCGACGGCCTCGTCATGCAGCACATGTCTGCAATAATTCGAGGGAGGAAACTGGCAACGGCAGTAGCGGGTAATTGCGCGTCGGCATGCGCGATGGTGTTTCTTAGCGGCGTCGAGCGATAGTTTCAGCGACCTGGCTCCGCTTCAGGACACTTCCATTGGCTTTCACGGAAGTTATCGGCCGGACGGATCGCTTGCGGCCGAAGGCCGTCTGTCGATGATCGCCGGCATGATTGCCGATGAAACCGGCGGTAAAGCCGATCCCACGCTGGTAGCGCACTGGCTGCACTTCCCGACGCGCCGCAGCCTCGTGCGTTTCTCATATCCCGGCGCGGACGGAAAACCGCAACATCCGACGGTTTTTGAATGTTCGGGCGGACAACGCTACCCTACCGACTACAGTACGTGTACGCCGATTGCCGGCCATGACGCGCTGGACATGGGAATCATCACCTCAACGCAGGTACTGCACGTCGACCGGTGAGAAGCGGTGCGCGGTACTACTCGCTATGGCGCGCGCAACAGTGGAGGTCGACGAGCGCGCCACCGATGATTTCGCCGCTGCAGCCGCAGGGCCAATTCCACCGCCGCACGTATGCCGAGCGATTCGGTTCTATTTCGCCTTGCTCAAAGGTAGAGGTGGGAACCCCTAAGCGGCGAGTGGCGGTCTCGGTGAGCACAACCATCGTGGGCGGTGGTGTACCCAGGAAGCGGGCGCTTCTACCGGTGGGCGACTTGTAATAGCGAGCCCACCATCTCTGCCGGGAGGGGAGCGTGGAAGTGCAGGCCCTGGCCGTAGGTACAGCCTAGAGCGAGCAAGCGTTGCGCCTGCACGGGCGTCTCGACGCCTTCGGCCGTGACGCGCAAGTCGCAGGCCGCGCCGAGTTGGACCAGCAGCTCGACGATCTGTTGGCTCTTGGGGTTCCCCAAATCCGAGATGAAGGTCTGATCGATTTTGAACGCGTCGATCGGCAGCGACTTGATGTAGCGCAGCGACGAGTACCCGGTGCCGAAGTCGTCGATGCAGAGTTCGACCCCCACCGCCTTGAGCTTCGCAAGGACTCCGGCGGCGCGTTGTTCGCTTTGGAGAATCGAGGTTTCGGTAATCTCGAGCGAGAGCTGGCTGGGCGTTATCTCGAATTCTTCAATCAGCGCCGCCAAGAATTCGGGCAGATCGGTCTGCAGCACTTCTTGAACGGAGAGATTGACGTTGATCTTGAGATTCTGATCTCCGCTGATTTCGCGCCAGCGTCGCAGCTGATTGCAGGCGCTGGAGAGCACGAAACGCCCGACCGGAACCATTAGACCCATCTCTTCGGCGAGGGGCAAAAACGCGGCCGGATTCAGGTAGCCTTGTTCCGGATGATTCCAGCGCAGCAATGCCTCGAAGCCGCAGATCGATCCGCTCGCGAGTTCGACGATTGGCTGGTAGAGCACGACGAACTGCTGATCCTCGATCGCGGTGCGCAAGTGCATGCGCAGCGAAAGGCGGCGCAGCGCTTCTTCATGCATGCTCGCGACGAAATGCGCGCTGCGATTACGCCCTTCGGATTTAGCGTAGTACATGGCCGTGTCCGCGTCCCGCAGCACTTCGGCAATGGAAGTATACTGCTTGTCGACCGGGGCCACTCCGATGCTCGCCGTCATGACGATCTCGCGCCCTGCGATGTGGTAAGGTTTGCGCAGCGTTCCGTGCACCACGTCGAGCACCGAGGCGATGCGTTCCTGCGTCGCGTCAGCGATCAGTACGGCAAATTCGTCGCCTGCCATGCGCGCGACGGTAAAGCGTTCTTCGACGACCGTGCGCAGGCGCGCCGCCGCTTCTTTGAGCACTTCATCGCCCGCAAGGTGCCCGAGCGTGTCGTTGATCGACTTGAACTCGTCCAGATCCAGATAAAGCACCGCACGCAGCAGCGCCTCGCCGCGCTGAACCGCCTCTAATGCGCGCGCGAGTTCCAGGGAAAATACGGTCCGGTTGGGCAGGCCCGTAAGCGAATCGTGCGTCGCTTCGTATTGAAGGCGGCTTTGGGAGCGCGCATTGGCCAGCGCCATGCCCATCAAGTTCACGAAGACTTGCATGGCGCGCAGCGTTTGGGCGCTCGGAATCTCTCCCGTCGTCGGGCCGTCCGGCGACATGTATCCGATCATCACGCCGTCGCGATCGTGCAGCGTCAGCACCAGCGCGTCGCGCTCGTGCCATTGGCTGGGATACTTCCGCTCGGGCGCGTTCGGCAGTTCGCCCGTATAAATGGAACGCTCCCAGTGCGCTTCACGCTCGGCCGGAAAGAAATAGCAATCCTCGAAGAAGCGGACCGCTTGTTCGAGCATCGAGTTGAACGCTTCTCGATCGATGCGCTCGTACAGCCGCTGCTCGACGACCTCGTCCGGATATCCCAGCATGACGCGCCGGCGCAGTTCGCCGTTGGGTTCTTCGGCGGCGACCATGGTGACGTAACGCCAGCCGAACAGTTCGAGAACGCCGCGGCCCAGCGACGTCAATGCGGCATCCAAGGATGATGCGCCTAGAACGTCACGCGTAATTTCGAAAAGCTTTTCGAGTTCGGTAACCGAACCGGCTCCGCTCGAGAGCGCACCAATGGGATACATAAAGAGTCCAACCGCGCTAATTGACTGACGGCCATGCGGCTTTCCTGGCGCTTATGTCAAGAGTTTACTAAGAGGCGACTACCCGAACAAGTGCCGGCCCGCAAGAGCCGCTGCGGCGACGACCAGCGCGACACCCATGAAGAGCATGAGGCGGTGGGATTTGACGCGCAGGGAAAGCCGAGCTCCGATCGGGCCGCCCAGCAGGCCGCCGGCGACGAGGGGAATGACGTAGTTCCAATCGATGTCGTTCTGAAGATAGTGCGTGATGAACCCCACCGGCGAGGTAAGAACGATGCCGAAATGGGACGTCGCGCTGATCGCATGCGCGGGCAGATCCGAAAAATACAAAAGCGAGGGAACCATCACGACGCCGCCTCCGACGCCGAATAAGCTGGAGATGACGCCGACGCAGAAACCCGTCGCCATTGCGCCGTACCACGGCATGCCGGTGGCGAGATGAATTGCGCCTTCGCTTTGCCTTCCGGCCAGACGCCCCTGGCTGTTGAGCACCATGTCGATCGCGACGATAACGAGAAAGCCCGCGAAGAGCCAGTCGAAGATGTTGGGCGGCAAACTCTTGACCGCGAGTGCGCCGAGCACGCCGCCGGGGAGCCCGCCCGCAGCAATGAGCAATCCAAGCCGCACGTGCACCTTGCGATGGATCAAATAGGTCGTTGCGCCGCTTCCGCTGTTGGCGATGACGAGCGCGAGTGAAGTTCCGGATGCGATTGCGGGATGCAGGCCGTAAAAGAGCCGCAAAATCGGGACGATGATAAATCCGCCGCCGAGTCCGACCATGGAGCCGAAAACCGCGGCCCCGAATCCGGCTACGAAGAGCCAGACGTAGTGCGAATACGCGTGAATGACAAGGAAGCTCAGGTGCCGACGCGGCCGATGTACCGGCGGTCGCGCGTGTCGATGCGAATGACGTCGCCGGGGTTGACGAAGAGCGGCACTTGAACGACCGCTCGGGTTTCGAGCGTAGCGGGCTTGGTCGTTCCCGTCGCCGTATCGCCTTTGAAACCAGGATCCGTCTCTTCGACTTTGAGTTCGACGTGCGCCGGAAGGTCGCAGCCGATCGGATTATTGTCGTGAAACTGCACGTCCACGATCATGCCGTCTTTGAGGAAGTCTGCAGGACCGCCGATGACGTCGCGCTGCAGCGTAACGTTCTCGAACGTCTCCTGATCCATGAAATGGTAGCCGTCCGAGTCGTTGTACAGCATCTGCATCTGCCGGTTGTCTACCGTTGCCCGTTCGAGCTTTTCGCCGGCGCGAAACGTCTTTTCCACCGTCGCGCCCGTCTTGACGTTCTTCAAGCGCGTGCGCACGAACGCCGAGCCCTTCCCCGGTTTTACGTGCAAAAATTCTATGACCGTCCAGAGCTGGCCGTTCTCGAGAATGGTTACGCCGTTACGGAGGTCGTTCGAAGAGATCATGACCAGGGCCAATACGCAGGGGGGCCGCAAAGGCCCTGTCCAAAGCAAGCTTCCCGGCACGCAGGGGCGCACTCGGTTGCTACGAAAGTCGCGGCACGGAGGCTCGCCATGTTTACCACATACGTTAGCCGGCTCGTTTTGATAGCCGGGTTTTCGCTTTACACCGCTGCGGCCGCGCAAGCCGCATCGCCGCCTGCCGCGGCGCCGGAGCCCGCTCAATCCTCGCCGCCTGCATACGCGACGTGGGTCAAAGGCGCTGTAGTCATGCCCGGCCTGATCCCCATTGTGAAGAAAGACGCCAAAGTGTATTTGGCGCTCTCGAAGGATCAGCTGGGACGGGATTTCATCGAGACGTCGGTCCCTTCGACCGGTTTGGGCGGTTACGGTCCGGCACCGGGTGAACCATACGTAGCGCCGGCGCGCATCCTGCATTTCGATCGCGTTGACGACCAAATTGTGCTCCGTTGGCCCAACACCTATGCGCGCGTGATGCCGAACAGCGCGCAGGCAACCAGCGTTTCGGAGTCGATGCCCGCGTCCGTCATTGCCGTCGTGCCGATCGTCGCCGAAGACGACAAAACCATAGTGATTCCGACGGCACCGTTTCTTGGGGACGTCGGAAACTATAGCGCCGAGTTCGACAACGTCATCACCAACCCGATGCACGGCTACCGGCTCGACGCCGATCGCACGTTTCTCTCGCAGGTGAAGGCGTTTCCGGAGAATGACGTCCTGCGAGTCGCGCAGACTTGGACCTCCGAAAAGCCGAATCTGATCGACAGCGCTCCCGACGGACGCAGCCTCGAAGTCGACATTACCTACAACCTGATAGCGGCACCGAACGACGGCTACATGCCGCGCATTGCCGATCCGCGCGTCGGATATTTCGAGCAAGGTTTGCTCGATTACACGACGGACAGCATCGAAACGCGCAGCATTCAGTATGTCACGCGATGGAACTTTGCACCGCAAGATCCGTCACGCCCCTCGAACGCGACGCACCCGATCGTCTACTTTTTGAGCAATACGATTCCGCAGCAATACCGTGACACTGTGCGGCGAGCGTTGCTCACGTGGAACGACGCTTACCGCAAGATCGGAATTCTGAACGCCGTCCAAGTGCAAGATCAGCCCAGCGATCCCAATTGGGATCCCGAGGACATCCGCCACAACATGGTCCGGTGGGTATCGAACGTTCAGCCGCTCTATGGCGCGGAGGCGCTCATCGTCGACGACCCGCGCACGGGCGAGGAGCTCAATGCCGGGGTGAACGTCGACGCGACGGGCGGCGCTGCGTCGGGCTTCGTTTACCGGTTCTTCATCGCGCCCGCGCGCGGATTGCCGGACACGGCAGTTGCCGAAGAGGGTTTCAACCAAGAACTGGAGCGCGCGATCGTCCTGCACGAATCTGGTCACGACATGGGATTGCAGCACAACTTCATCGGCTCGCTGGCGTATACGGCAAAGCAGCTGCAAAGCAAATCGTTTACCGATCAATACGGCATCGCCAGTTCCGTGATGGAGTACTCGCCGCTTGCGAACCTCTGGCCGAAGGGAACGCCGAACGGCGACTACGAGCAGACGGTTCTGGGACCGTACGACTACTACGCAATCCGTTACGGCTACGCGTATATTCCCGGTGCCAAAACCCCCGAGCAAGAGCTTTCCACGCTGCGCAAATGGGCCTCGGATTGGTCTAATCCGATGCATCGCTTTGCATCGGACGAAGACGCGGGCGGGTTCTTTATGGGGCACTCTACGGATCCGCGCGTAGAGATGTTCGATCTCAGCAACGACCCGATGGCATGGTGCGGCACGCAGCTCGAAGATGTGGCACGGCGTGATGGACTCGGTCAATGCGCGCTTCCCGTGGCGCGGCCGGTCTTACGACGAGGCGCGGCGCGCCTTCATGGGGCCGCTCTCGCAGTACTCGGTCTGCGCCGTTCGTCCGGCCGACACGATCGGCGGCGAGTATCTCTCGCGCAACGCGGCGGGCGATCCGAATTCCGAGGCGCCGATGTCGCCGGTTTCCTACAATGACGACCGCAAGGCGTGGCAACTCCTGAACGATTGGCTGTTCTCGGACAGCGCATGGCATTTCAATCCGGCCGTGCTCACGCGGCTTACCTATTCGGAGATGAGCTCGCTCACGAGCGGACAGTCCTGGTTCTACAATCCGCCCGATCGTCACGACGTTCCGGTCGTCGAGATCGCGGGTGAAGTGCAAGACCGAGCGCTGCACGAGCTGTTCGCACCGCTGACGCTTCAGCGGATCGACGATCTGCAGACGAAATACCCCGGAAAAGCTACGATGGACATTACCGATCTGTTCCACTGGGCACAATCCGGGATCTTCGGCGATTTGGCAAACGGCAAGGAAGCTCGCGACGGCGTCGTTCGGCGTAACTTGCAGATGCGCTTTACCAAACAGCTGGGGTTGATGTGGACTTCGCCGGCGCCCGGAACGCCGAGCGACGCTCAGGCCTTGGCACGTCTAACGCTGGGGCGCATCGTCAGTGCGTCCAATGCCGAGCTGCGTTCGGGCAAACTCGACGACCTTACGCGGGCGCACGTCGAAGCGCTGGCAGCGGTCGCAAAACAAGCCATGGAAGCGCACGCGACGATTGCCGCGCCGCTTGCGCCGCAAGGCGCAGCATTGCCGCCGCTGCGTTACCCCTACTAACTCGACGGGCCGGTGGGCCGGCCGCGGCGGAGAAACGAAATTCCGCTTTCGCGGCCGGCTCGCAGCCGAGCGACGTTCTCGCGGTGCGTATAGAAAATCAGTGCGGCCGCAAAGATCCCGTAGCCGGTAGTCCAAGCGTCGCGCGTGAAATACCAGAGCGCTGCGGCCGCAACGATGCTGCCGGACATCGAACCGACGGAAGAATACGTCGTGGTGAGGGCGCCTAAGATCCAGCCGCACACGGCGATGATGCCCGCGGGCCACGAGAGCGCGAAGATCGCTCCGAACGACGTCGCTACGCCCTTTCCACCTTTGAAACTGAGCCAGGGAGAGAAGCAGTGGCCGAGCACCGCGCATGCCGCTGCAATCGCCGCAACGTGTGCGTCGTGCAGGAACGCAAAGACGAGTGCCGGCGGTATAATGCCTTTTGCCGCGTCCAGCAGCAGCACGGCCGCGGCCCCGCGCTTTCCGAGCGCGCGCAGCGCATTCATCGCACCGATGTTCCCGCTTCCGGACTGCCGAATGTCTCGGCTATAGAAAGCGCGGCTAACCACGACGCCCCACGGAATCGATCCGAGCAGAAACGCCCCGATCGCCACTCCTGCGGCGGTTGCGGCGTTCATCAGTCTTCCAGCTCCGCGCGCGAGCGTTCGCGAAATTCCAGTTTGAGCGGAACGCCTTCGAAATCGAAGTGCTGCCTGATGATGTTCTCCAAGAAGCGAACGTATGAGGTCTGAACGAGCTGCGGATCGTTGCAATGAAAGACGAACAGCGGAGGATGCGCCGCGGGCTGCGAGCAGTAGAAAATCTTGAACGGTTTGCCGCCCGGCGCGGGTGCCGGATGCGCGATCGTCGCATCCCGGATCACCGAGTTGAGCTTCGCCGTGGGTACGTGCCGATCGAGATTGCTTGCCACGTGCATGACCAGCGGCATCAGACTCCCTAACCGGCGCCGTGTTTTGGCCGACAAAAACGTCACGGGAGCGAAACGCGCGAACGGCACTTGACTGTAGATGACGTTGATGAGTTCGCCCTGACTATACTCGCCTTGCTCGCGCGCGAGGTCCCATTTGTTTCCGGCGATCACCAGGCCTTTGCGCTCTTCGAGGATCATTCCGGCCAGGCGCCGTTCTTGGGCGAGCATTCCTTGCATAGCGTCGAACAGCAAAATCGCGATATCGCAGCGCGCAATCGCCGAAAGCGACCGCAGCGCCGAATAGTATTCGATCGCACCGTGATGTCCCGGTTTCTTGCGCACGCCTGCCGTGTCGATGAGCCGGATTCGATGTTCGTGAAACTGGAAGATGGTGTCGATTGCATCGCGCGTCGTTCCCGGCACGTCGGAGACGACGGCGCGTTCTTCGCCGAGCAGGCTGTTGAGAAGCGAGCTCTTGCCGACGTTCGGACGGCCGACGATGGCCAGCGCGAGTTCGCCCTCGTGATCGATAGCGGCGCTGTCCGGGGGAAGATGCTCGGCGACGCGATCCAGGAGATCGCCCGTGCCCTCTCCGTGGATCGCCGAAACGGCAACCGGTTCCCCAAAACCCAGACCGGCGAACTCCCCGTGGACCGCTGCGGCGGCACTCGGGGACTCGGCCTTATTCGCAACGAGCACGACCGGATGACGGGTCCTGCGCAGAATTGCGGCCACGTCGTCGTCCAGCGGGTTGCGTCCGGCCGAGGCATCGACGATAAACAGAATCGCATCCGCTTCGTGCGCCGCGGCTTCGGCTTGGCGCCGGGTCGAGAGCGCAATATGATCCCCGTCCTTGTCCTGATCGGGATCGATGCCGGCAGTATCGACCAGGCTGAAGGTCCGTCCCCGCCATTCGCACAGTCCGTACAAACGGTCGCGTGTGACGCCTGGAGTATCTTCGACGATTGCCAAGCGCCGGCCGATGAGGCGGTTGAAGAGCGCGCTCTTTCCGACGTTGGGCCGTCCGACGATGGCTACGGTGGCGGGTTGCACGGGAACGGAGATTCCTGGCCTTACGAGGTAATCCCGCGGCATGCTGCGCGCGCTGGTGCTGGCGGCCCTCATCTTGCCTTTCGGCGGACTCTACATAACGTCGCTTCCATCGGGCGCCGACGTCTGGGTCGAC
Source organism: Vulcanimicrobiota bacterium (assembly GCA_963714015.1). GTDB lineage: Bacteria > Vulcanimicrobiota > Vulcanimicrobiia > Vulcanimicrobiales > Vulcanimicrobiaceae > DASRDE01. The sequence goes on from OY970223.1 coordinate 1,613,185, forward strand.
GGCAGCTATATTGGAAGAACGCCGCTGCTTATCGACGGTCTGCGCGCTGGCAAACATTCGGTGACGATCACCAAAGCCGGCTGGAAAGTGGAAGAAGTCGATCAAGACGTCACTGCCGGCGTCGTTACCCCCGCGACCGTGCAACTCGAAGCACTTACCGCAGCCGGCGAAGACGGAACGCTTTCGCTGCTGGGATTGAGCGAGGATGCAACGGTATCGCTCGACGGCGGCGCTCCCCAGCCGTTCGAGAAGTCGTATGCAGTGCAGCGCGGCATGCACCACTTGGTCGTGGTGGACGACCATCTGAAATTCGAACGGGACGTTACCATTTATCCGAACCAAACGACATACGTGCTTTTCCGTCCCCCGACGGAAGAGCGCTCCGGCGTGGTGGCGCCGCTGGGCGAGTACATGCCTGCTTCGGCCGCCAAAATCAGCGGCCGGCGCCTGACTGTGCGGTGGAACGGTCACGTTGCGGTGGGTCACATCGGTGACGCGCGGTTTCTTGTAGACGGACGCGATGTCGTGTATGATGCGCCGGCAGGGCTCGTACGCGGCAGGCTCTATCTGCCGCTCGATCTCATTTTGACCATCACGGGCGGAAAAAGCAAATAACGAATGGCGACGATCTACATTGAGACCTTCGGCTGTCAGATGAACGAGGCCGATTCGCAATACATTGCCGAGCGCGCCGAAGCCGCCGGGTACGCCATTGCCGAACGCCCCGAAGAAGCCAACATCCTGATATTGAACACGTGCACGGTGCGCGATAACGCCGAGCGCCGCGCTTACGGCCGCATCGGGCATTTCAAACAACTCAAGGACGCCGATCCGGCGCTGAAGCTGGTGGTGATGGGATGCCTGGCGGAACAGGACCGCGATCGCATGCAAAAGGTCGTTCCGCACGTCGACGCGGTGTTCGGCACATCGGAGCTCGCGCAGATGGGCGACGCCATCGCGCAGTGGCGCCCCCAATTCGAGGACGCCGATCTTTCGGAGGAGCGCGCGCTCCTGATGCCGTTCGGCGGCGCCGCGGATTGTGTGACCGGCGCTTTTTCGCACCTGCGCGGCTTTGTCACCGTGCAGCGCGGATGTTCGTACTATTGCACGTTTTGCATCGTGCCGCACGTGCGCGGACGCTTCGATCATCGGCCCGCGGGCGAGATATTGAAAGAAGTGCAGTCGCTTGTGGCGAGCGGTGCGCGCGAAGTGATGTTGGTCGGCCAGACGGTGAATGCATATAAGGATCCCGCCGAGGGCAGCGACTTCGGCGGCCTGTGCAAGCGCGTCGCAGCGATCGATGGTTTGGAACGGCTGACGTTTATCTCGCCGCATCCCAAAGACTTCAGCGAGAAAATCCTGCGCGACCTCTCGCAGATTCCGCAGCTCAATCCGCGAGTGCATTTACCGCTGCAGTCCGGGAGCGATCCGGTTCTGCGCCGGATGAACCGCAAATACACGATGGAACAGTTTCGGCAGAAGGTGGCCTTGATTCACCGCTATCTTCCGGGGTGGGCAATCACGACGGATTTGATCGTCGGTTTTCCGGGTGAAACGGAAGAAGACTTTGCCGCAACACTCGATTACGTGCGCAGCGGCGTCTTCGCCAACGCTTTCATGTTCGTCTACTCACCGCGGCGCGGAACGCCCGCTGCGCGCTGGGAGCAAGTGGTGCCGGAGATAGCGAGCGAGCGGTTCAAGCGTTTGGCTGACGCGCAGAATGCAATCTCGCGTGCGTACCACGACCGCAAGATCGGCACGATCGTTCGCGCGCTGATTCAAGGTCCTTCGAAAAAAGACGCAACACGAATCGCCGCCAAGACGCCGGACAACGTCACGATCATCGCGCCGATGCCGCCGGACTACGACGACAAACTGTACTCGGCAGAGCCGTGGATCGACGTCGAGATAGCCGAGGCGTTCGTTTGGGGCTGCAGCGGCACGATCGTTCGCCGCTCCGCGCGTTTCCTCGATCCGGGCATTCGCGTACCTCGCCCTTCGATCGATCTCATCGCGCTTTAGACGACTCTTCAGATCCCCGCCGCGCCCGTATTGGCGGCAAAACACAAGTTATCCACAGGCGGTACGGCGAACCCCAAAGCGCAGTGGCGGTTCAGTCATATTCCCCGATGCTGGAGCAATACTTCGGCATGAAAGCGCGTCATCCCGAAGCGGTTCTGCTTTCCCGCGTGGGTGATTTTTACGAAGCGTACGGGGAAGATGCCGAGACGATCGCGCGCGCGCTTTCGATTGCGTTGACGTCCAAAGAAGCCGGCGGCGGACGGCGCGTCGCAATGGCGGGCGTACCGCACCATGCGCTCTCGCAGTACCTGGCGCGTTTGGTTCAGCAGCGATTTATCGTCGCGCTTGCCGAGCAGCTCGAAGTGCCGCAGCCGAACAAACTGGTGCGCCGCGACATCGTGCGGATCCTCACGCCGGGAACGCTGATCGAGGATCAGCTGCTCGACGGCAAAACGAACAACTTTCTGGCGGCAGTCACGGCGATCGACGAAACGTTTGCGTTCGCCTATGCGGACGTATCTACCGGACTTTGCGCGGCCACGGCGCTCACCGGAGAGTCCGCGTACGAAGAGTCTGCTTGCCGAACTGTTTCGAATCGGTCCGGCGGAAGTCGTTGCCGACGCTCCGTCGGCGATTCGCGCGGCACTTACCGAGGCGCTGGAGAACGTTACTGCGCGCGTCACGGCGCCTGCGCTGGCGATAGTCGACGCTCGCAGTCGCGGACCGCTGCCGGGATTCTCGCTCGACGAAGCGCTGGCGATTCATCGCGCGCTGGACGCGCTTGTCGGCTTCGTCAAGCGCACCGGCGTTGGGTCGTCGCGTGACGAGACGCCGATGCTCAGTGAGCCGCAGTTCTATCGTCATCGCACGTTCTTGGTGATGGACCCGAACACGCGCAAGAACTTGGAGCTGACCAAAGCGCTGGGAGCGAACCCTAAGGCCACGCTTTTTGCGACACTGGACAAGTGCGCGACGTCGATGGGCTCGCGGCTGCTCGGCCGCTGGATTCTGGCGCCGCTGGTCGATCGGGACGGCATCGTTCAGCGTCAAGATGGAGTCCGTGCGTTAATGGACGAGCACGTGCGCCGGGAGTCGGTTCAGGAGCTGCTTCGCGGATGTTTCGATCTGGAACGCATAACGCAGAAGGTCCGCTTCAATCGCGCGCTCCCCAGAGATATTGCCTCGCTGGGGCGTACACTCCAAATTTTGCCGCCGCTCCGGCAAGTTGCACCCAAGTGTTTGAATGAGCTCGTCGAACGGATCGGCGATTTTGAGAACCTTCTGACGGATTTGCAGCAGACGCTCACCGACGAACCACCGGCACAGCTCGCCGACGGCGGGGTGATCCGTCCGCAGGCGAATGCGGAGCTCGCGGAGTGCGTAACGCTTCGCACCGACGCCCGCGGCAAGCTCTCGCAGCTCGAGGAGCGCGAACGAGAACGCACCGGGATCAAATCGCTGAAGATCAAGTACGCCAGCGCGTTCGGGTACGCGATCGAAGTTCCGAAGACTGCGGCATCCCAAGTTCCCGATGATTACGTGCGCAAACAAACTTTGACGAGCGGCGAGCGTTTCGTCACGCCCGAACTGAAAGAGCTTGAAATAGCAATCTCGACGGCGCAGTCGCGGCAGCAGCGCCTGGAAGCGCAGCTCTTCGGCGAATTGGTCGATCGGATCGCCGTGCGCATCGATGAGTTGCTCGCTGCCGCCCGGTCGCTGGCCGAACTCGACGTGCTCTGCTCGCTCGCGCAGTGCGCGGCGGAACGCGGGTACGTGCGTCCGGAATTTCGCGATGAAAGCGAACTGGAGATTATCGACGGGCGCCATCCCGTAATGGAGACGATTCTTCGCGCGTCCTTCGTTCCGAACGACTTGCAACTGCGCACGGACAATCAGCGCTTCATTTTGCTGACGGGACCCAACATGGGCGGTAAGTCGACGTTTTTGCGGCAGAGTGCCCTACTGACGATCATGGCTCAGATCGGGTCGTTCGTTCCGGCGAGGTCCGCATGTTTGGGCATCGTCGATCGCATCTTTACGCGCATCGGCGCAGGCGACGACTTGGCCTCGGGCCAGTCGACGTTTTATCTGGAGATGGCCGAAGCGGCGAACATTCTGCGCCGCAGCACGCGCCGCAGTCTGCTGCTGATCGACGAAGTCGGACGCGGCACCGGAACCATCGACGGTCTAGCGATCGCGCAGGCGATCTGCGAATTTCTCTTAGGGCTTGACGATCATGCGCCCATGGTACTCTTTGCGACCCACTTTCACGAACTCGTCGCGCTCGCCGATCACTGGAAGCTCGTAGCGAATTATCACATTACGGCGGTCGAGAACACCGGCGCCGACGGCGGCCCCGTCTTCTCGCACCGCGTGCTGCCGGGAAGTTCTTCGCGTTCGTTCGGCATCGAGGTCGCGCGCATGGCGGGATTGCCGGACGCCGTAATCGAGCGTGCTCAAGAGATTGCCGATGCGCTCGGCGGCAAGGCAGATGTGGAAGAGCAGGTTCCCCTCAAGCGACGGTTGCCGAAGGTGGCGCTCTCCGAGCAGCTCTCGTTGTTGAGCGCGGAGTGATCAACGTCCTCGATCCCGTCACGATCGGTCAGATCGCGGCGGGCGAGGTGGTCGAACGGCCGGTGTCGGTCGTTAAAGAGCTGGTCGAAAACGCGGTCGATTCCGGCGCAACGCGTATCGAAGTTTCGCTGGAAGAAGGGGGAATCGAACTCGTCCAAGTCGTCGACAACGGTTCCGGAATTCTTCCTGAAGATCTTTCACTTGCGGTGCGCCGTCATGCGACGAGCAAACTCGCGCTGGCCTCGGATCTGGAATCCGTCGAAACCTTGGGATTTCGCGGCGAAGGACTTGCAAGCATTGCTTCGGTCGCCCAGCTCGAGCTTGTTTCCCGAGTTTCAGGTGCGCAGATTGGGCAGCGGATTGTCGCGCACGCCGAATCTGCGGGGCCGCCGGAACCGGCTGCAGCACCGGAAGGCACAATCGTTCGAGCGCGGCGGCTCTTTGCAAACGTTCCCGTTCGACGAGAGTATCTGCGTACGCCGGCGGCCGAGTTTTCACGCGTTTCCGCTTGGCTATCGACGTTTGCGCTAGCGTATCCGGGGATTGCCTTTTCGCTGCATCATGACGGAAAGGAGGTTTGGGTCATGCCCGCCGCGGGTGGCGTCGAAGCGCGCCTTGCGATGGTCTTTGGGAAGAGCGCGGCTTCGACGCTGATTCCACTCGACTCGACGTCCGGCAGCGATCTAAAAGGGCGCATTTCCGGCTTTATCAGTACGCCGGGAACCGATCGCGCGGATCGCCGGATGCAGCTGCTCTTCGTGAACGGACGTTTGCTGCGCAGCACGCTGCTCGCCGGAGCCTGGACCGCCGCGTACTCGACGTTCGCAATGATCGGCCGCCAGCCGTTCGGAGCGCTGTTTTTGAACCTTCCGGCCGATCACGTCGATGCCAACGTTCACCCGACTAAGAGCGACGTGCGGCTGCGCTTTGGCCACCAAGTCTTCGAGTCGGTTCGGCGCGTCATGGCTTCGACGCTGCATGCGCATGCCGGCGGCAGATTTCGCGATGCAGTTCACGTTTCGGCTGCGCCGCAGGCGATGGATTCGGCACTTCCTGCGCTGCAGACGCTCTTCGAATCGGAGAGCGCGATGGAGCCGAGCGGCAACGGCACTCGCGCTGTCCGCGTTCTCGCTCAGCTCGACAACACGTTCATTCTGGCAACCGACGGGCGGGCGCTGGTGCTGGTCGATCAACATGCCGCCCACGAGCGCATCGCGTACGAACGCATCGTCGCAGCCGCGCAAAAGCACAGCCCAAACGAGCCGATGCTGATGCCGGCGACTTTCGAATTGAGCCCTGCGGAAAGCGCCGCTTTGGATGAAGCGCTGCCGCTTTTGTGCGAAGGCGGTCTGGAGATCGAGCATTTCGGCGAACGCACTTACCGCATCGCCGCAACCCCGGCGGGATATCGCGCCCGCGCGTTTGACGTCGCGGGTTTTTTGGACGACCTCACGGAAGATCCTAAGCAGCGTAACGTGCGAGAGCGCTTGTGGGCATCGTTGGCGTGTCATTCCGTTACGCGCGCCGGAGAGCGGCTGGACATGGAGGAGATGACGACGCTCGTCGAACGGCTGTACCATTGCGAGAATCCGATGCACTGCCCGCATGGCAGGCCGACGGTTGTGCGCATGGACAGCGAAGCGATTCAACGGCTCTTCAAACGCTTGTGAGGTGAAGATGAGCGAACACCGGTACGGCGTTACGACGGTTTGGACGGGAAATCGCGGCACCGGAACGCCGCACTACCGCGCGTACGGCCGAGAGCACGAGATCTCAGGCGACGGAAAGTCGCTCGCCATTCCGGGGTCCGCGACTCCGCAGTTTCGGGGCGATCGCTCGCGGTACAATCCCGAAGAGCTGCTCGTAGGAGCGCTCTCGGCTTGTCACATGCTTTGGTTTCTGCACCTCTGTGCGGACGCCGGTGTCGTCGTCACCGGATATCGTGACGACGCGGAAGGCAAGATGCGCCTGGACCCGGACGGATCCGGCGAGTTTAACGAAGTCGTCCTGCGACCGTCCGTCGTGCTGCACGACGAATCCAAACGCAAAACGCTCGGCGCACTGCACGAGAGAGCGCACGAGCTGTGCTTCATCGCGCGTTCCGTCAAATTTCCGGTGCGGTGCGAACCGTCTTAATTCTTTGCGGACCGACTGCCTCGGGGAAAACCTCGCTCTCGATCGATCTCGCGCGCAGATTCGGGTGCGAAATCGTCAACGCCGATTCGCGTCAGATCTACCGCGGTATGCCGATAGGCACCGCGGCGCCGTCGCCTGAACAACTCTCCGCCGTTCCGCACCATCTGTTCGGCTTTCTCGATCCGGCGGAGCGTTATTCCGCGGGGCGTTACGCGCTGGACGCCATGGAAGTAATTCGTGCCGTCGACGCGCGCGGAAACCGCGCGATCGTGTGCGGCGGGACCGGCTTTTACGTGCGCGCGCTTTCCGGCGCCGTAGATTTGGCACCGCACTACGATGAGAGGCTTCGGGCGCGCTTGGCGCGCGAAGCCCGCTTGCACGAGCCTGCGTTCATGCACGAATGGCTTTCCGCGCGAGATCCGCGCCGCGCCGCAATGCTGCAACCGGAAGACACCTATCGCGTGTTGCGCGCGCTCGAAGTGGCACTCGCGCGGGGAACCAACGAATTGCGGACGCAGCCGCTCCCTTCGCTCGCATCCGAAGGTTTCCGGTATCTCAAGGTGTTTCTCGACATCGACGAGTCCGAACTCGACAACCGGATTTCCCGCCGCGTCGACCGGATGCTCGACGCGGGTTTACTGGACGAGGCCGAGCGTATCGGTGGGCAAGCGGTTGCGGCCAGCGCCGTAGGATATCCGCAAGCGCTCGCGTTTTTGAAGGGCTGGTGCACGCGCAGCGAACTGCGCGAGCTGCTCTTTCGGGCGACGCGCCGCTATGCAAAGCGACAGGCGACGTGGTTTCGGAGTGAGCCTGATACACGCCGGCTTGCAGCCACGGACGTAGCGCCGCTGGCAAGGGAAATACTCGGCTGGGTTTGAAGCCCGCAGAATGCCGGGAAGCCTGCAAGATACCTATTTGGCCGAGATAAAACGGCAAGGCGTACCCGTGACGGTTTACCTCGTAAACGGTTTTCAGTTGCGCGGAATCGTCAAAGGCTTTGACCCTTTCACGATTCTGATCGAATACGAGCGCAAGACGCACCTTATCTACAAGCACGCCGTCTCAACGATTTCGCCGCAGGGGGCTTTTGCCTCGCCGCCGGAAGCGATCGCCGCCGCAGCGCCGGCGGAAGTAACTTCGGGGTAATGCCGGTGAGAGCCGTGACCAAGATGCACGGCACATTCAACGATTTCGTGATCGTCGACGATCGCGCAAATCCGATACGGGACTTCCAGAACCTGGCCCGCGCGCTGTGCGACCGGCGCGGAGGCGTCGGAGCTGACGGTTTGATCGCGATCTCCAATTCAGGACCTGCGGACGCGCGCATGCGCATTTTCAACGCCGACGGCAGCGAAGCCGAGATGTGCGGTAACGGCATGCGCTGCGCCGTGCGTTATCTGTCCGAGTCGGGCGAGGGCGATGCCTTCAGAATCGAAACGGCAGCCGGAATCATCGATGCGGCCGTACTCGAGAAGGGCGAGATCTACACCGTGCGCCTCAACATCGGCGTTCCGAAAATTGAAACGCGGTCTTTGCCGTTTACCGGCGCGGTCTTCGTCTCGCTGGGCAACCCGCACGTCGTAATCTTTCGCGATTCGATCGACGGATTCGATCTCAACAGCGCCGGAAAAGCGCTTCCCGGATACAACGTTCACGTTGCGGCAGTGCGCGGCCGCAGGCGCGTCGATGCGCGCCATTACGAGCGGGGAGTAGGTTTGACGCAAGCGTGCGGAACGGGTGCCGTTGCATGCGCCGCGGCGGCGATGGCCCGCGCCGAGTGCGAATCGCCCGTTCAAGTTCATGTTCCCGGCGGCGTGCTTACGGTCGAGTGGGACGGCGCCGGCAATGCATATCTTACCGGTCCGGCGGTGCGGGTTTTCGAGGCGTCTTTGGCAAGTTTCGATGCAATCATTGCCTGACCGGCTCGGCACGTCGGTGCGGGAAGCGCTCAAGAGTGATGCGCCTCGTGTCGTGAGTTTGGCGCAGCAGCTGGGTTACGAAGTGCCTGCCTCGCACGTCACGGCCTATTTGACGGCGCTGAACGAAGATCGCGCCGTTTTCGTTGCCGTTGTGCCGCGAGCCGGTGTCGTCGGTTGGATTGGCGTTGCGCTCTCACGCTCGCTCACGTCGATCGGTCGCGTCGAGGTCCACGGCTTGGTCGTCGAGGACGAGTATCGCGGCAACGGCATCGGCGCGGCGCTGCTGGATGCAGCTGAGGCGTGGGGGCGCAAGCGCGGCTGCACGCGCGTCCGCGTGCTTTCGAACGTTGTTCGCGAACGAGCGCACCGGTTCTACGAGCAGACCGGTTACGAAGTCGTCAAAACGGAACGCGTCTTCGAAAAATCGTTATGATCGGCCTGGCGTACTGCGATAAGCGCGGTCGCATTTTCTTCGACGAGTCGCGAACGCCGCTCGGTGACGGCGGCATCGTGCGTGCCGTTCAAAGCGACGAAGTAATCCCGGCCCCGGCAGGCACGGTGCCGATGATTCTTCCGGGGCGCCGCCCGCTGCTCGAAGACAGTGTCGCAAAAAGGCGATATGCGCTTGCCGCGATGCTTCCAGCCGGTTACACCCGACTAATGCTCCCGGCATATTTTCGCGAACCGGGGGCGCCGGCGCTGCCGCTCTTCGGCTATACGTTCGCTTGCGCCGTGAACGGCGAACTGCACGTCGCGGCGGCGCAAACCGACGAAAGCGAGGATTGGCAGCCCCGCCGGTTCGGCGCCGGCGAGTTGGAGGGAATTATCGCCGCGCGGCAGAGCGAAGATCGGCTCAACCGCCTGCTTCGACAAGTCGCGTTGTGCTCTACCGATTACGGCTGCTTTACTGCGCAGAACGTTTTTCTGGAACGCGGTGAAGCGGCGCTTCCGGTTTCGCCGAAGTGCAATGCCCGCTGCGTCGGCTGCATCTCGGAGCAAGACGAATTAGCCGGACTTCCGGCGCCGCAGACGCGCATTTCGTTCGAGACTTCCGCGGAGGAAATCGCGCGCGTCGCGATCCGCCATTTGGAGCGCGTCGAGGACGGCATCGTCTCGTTCGGTCAAGGCTGTGAAGGGGAGCCGCTGCTGCGATCGGTAACGATTGGCCGCGCGATCGAGCTGATTCGAGCGCGGCGTTCAAACGGGACGATCAATTTGAATACGAACGGAAGTATGCCTTCAGCCTTGCAGCGCTGTATCGACGCGGGCCTTCAGGCCGTGCGCGTAAGCCTGAACTCGTTTCGGCCGCGCGTGTATGCCGCATATTACCGGCCGGAGGGCTATTCGCTGGACGACGTCTTCGAATCGATTCGTTTGGCGTCCGGGCGCGGCTTGCGGGTTTCGTTGAACCTGCTGACGCATCCGGGAATCACCGACGAAGAAGAAGAGCTGCAAGCGATGGAAGCTTTCTTGAAAAGCGTGCCCGTCGCCATGATTCAAACGCGCACGCTGAACATCGATCCGGAATGGTACTTTGCAACGGTAGGCCGCCCGAACAATCCCTTGGGAATGCGCGATGCCATCGCAGCAATCGGGCGCGCAGGCGTGCGCGTCGGAAACTTCACGCACACGCATTAGGGCTGACGGATGAGACTCTGGCATATCGCCGCGCTGCTGGTGATCGGCGTAGCAGTCGGTGCGCTCTTTCCGGGAAAATTCACCGCCGTCTTTGGGCCGGCCACGTTGTACGTATTTCTCCCAGCACTCATCTTCGAGGGCGCTTGGCACTTGGACGCGCGGCTCATGCGCGGCTCGTGGCGCGCGATTGCGATGCTGGCCATACCGGGCGTCATCTTGACTGCCGGCATCATCGCGCTCTTCGCGCACTACTTTGCGTCCTTCGTTTGGATATCCGCCGGCATACTCGGAGTCATCCTCAGCGCAACGGATCCGGTGGCAGTGGTCGCAATCTTCCGGCGCATTCCGATTCCCAAGCGCCTGGCGACGATCGTCGAGAGCGAGGCGCTTCTGAACGACGCAATCGCCGTCGTTCTTTACCGCGCGTTGCTTGGCGCCTCGCTGCCCGGAGCGGTGATGCCTTGGAAAGCTGCGGGTCAGGCCGCAATCGGCGTTGTGCTCGGAGTGGCGCTGGGCGTTGCACTCGCGGCTTGCGCCTCGTTCTTGCTGCGAAGGCCGTTCGGCACAACCGTCCAATGCGCAGCCACGTTTTTGGGTGCCTACGGCGGGTATTTCATCGCCGAAAGGCTGGCTTGGTCCGGCATCTTCGCCGTAATTGCTTTCAGCATAACGCTGCGCGAACTCGAACGCACGCGCATCAGCGTCGCTTGCGCAATGGGCGTGGGCGATTTCTGGGACGCTATCGCTACGCTTGCGAATCTGTTTCTATTTTTCCTAATCGGCGCCGCACTGGATTTCACGCGATTGGGCGCCGCTGCGCCAGCCGCCGGGGTGGTGATTGCAGCCGTCCTCGTCTCGCGAATCGCAGTCGCCTACGGGTTGCTCCATTTCGTCCGCTCGCAGGTGAAGCGTGTGTGGCAAACCGTCGTGCGCATGGCCGGAATCCGCGGAGCGCTCGCGCTGGCGCTGGCCCTGGCGACGCCTTCAGCGATCGCGCAACGCAATGAAATTATCAGCGCGACCTTCGCCGTCGTTCTGGTGACGGTCTTAGCGGGATCGCTCACGCTGGACAAACGAATCCGGCGCCTTCCCCTGCAGTCAGGCGGGCGCGGTGATGCTGCGGTTTAAGACGTCGAGAATGATCTCCGTCGAAGAGATCACCGTTACGGGGCTTTCGGAGTCCAGTGACTCAAAAATCGTTTTGTTTTTCGGATTGTTGACGCGCGCGATACACCGCGCCTTAGATTTTTTCTTGGTGATCAAGCAAACGACGAGGTTGTCTTCATCATCGCCGGTGTCGGCGACGACGACGTCTGCGCGACCGACACCGGCCTGCTCCAAGACGAGCGGATCGCAGCCGTCGCCCACAACAGCAACCTTCTGCTCGATGATCTGCTCGAGCATTCGGGCCTTGCGTTCTTCCTTCTCGACCATGACGACTTCGTGATGCTGCGCAAGCAGCGCGCGGGTCAGATACGACCCGACTTTTCCTCCGCCGACGATGAGAACGAACATGCGCTAGGCCCTCCCCGTCGGGGCGATCGCCGGTGTGCCGCCGAGCGGAGCCTGATCGCGCATTTGGAACATCTGCGCGAATTCGGTAATGGCATCGGGAGCGACGATTGCGTTGATCTCGTCCCCTTCGGCAAGGATCGTATCATCAGCAGCAACGCGCACTGTTTTACCGGTCCGCACTGCGGCAATGCGAATTCGCCCGGGAATCTCGAAATCTGAGATGCGCTTGCCGGAATCGGCTGCACGAACGACCGCCGTCAGCGAGGTGACTTTTCCGAAGTCAAACGATTGCAGCGTGTCCCACGGTGACTCCATCAGCACGTCGCGGATGATCTTTGCGCCCACCGTGGTAGGGCAGACAGTGTCGATGCCGAGATCGCGATACATTAGTCCCCGGGCCGGATCGTAGATTCGGGCCACGATTTTCTTCACATGGAACATGCGCTGAGCGATGAGCGCGGCCATCACGTTACGGTTGTCTCCGTTCGTTACCGCGATGAATCCGTCGGCCGTCCCCGCGCCCGCACGTTTGAGCACGTCGTAGTCGATCCCGGTCCCGACCACGACGTGCCCTTTGAATTTCTGGCCCAGGCGCTTGAAGGAAGCGGGATTTTCGTCGACGACGATGATTTCGTGGCCATCGGCGTCGAGCAGTTTTGCCAGGGTAGAACCGACTCGGCCGCATCCGACGATGAGATATCTCATGGTGATATCCAAGGGTTCGTGCAGGAGGGCAGCCCATCCGCCCGAACCAAAGAGCGTTTTTACATCGGGGCGTGGCTCAGCTTGGTAGAGCGCTTCGTTCGGGACGAAGAGGTCGCTGGTTCGAATCCAGTCGCCCCGATAGTTTCCCCCTCGCAAACGGCAGCAAGTTAACAAGGAATTGTTCTCGAGATTTAGCTCCGCTTCGGGACGCGTCTTGCGCGCCGCCGAACAAGAGTGCCGCAACCACAACCATTATTACGTCGGAGTCGAACATCTGCTCGTCGCACTGCTCGAGGAGCCGGACGGTTCTATTGCCGCGCGTCTTCGTGGTGACGGTATCGACACGTCCGAAGTTCATGCTGAAGTCCGCAGAGCTTTGGGCACCGGCGAAGATCGGCTGTGGGAAGGCATTTTGGTGACTCCGCGCGTGCGCAAAATCGTCGCCTTGGCCGAGACGCAAGCCGGCGGCCGTGCAGTGGAGCCGCTCGATCTCTTCGAAGCGATTCAAGCGGAGGGCGGTAGCTTGGCGGCCGAGATCCTGCGCCGGGCGAAACCATGCACGCCCTAACGGCGTTTTTTACGCACCTCGTCGATCATTTTGGTTATACCGGCTTGTTCGTGGCAATGACGCTCGCCAACATCGGCGCGCCAGTGGGCAGCGAAATCGTTCTGCCCGGCGCCGGTGCTCTTGTGGCCACGCATCATCTTGGAAACCTGTGGGTGGCCATTGCACTTGCCGTATTGGCCGAACTGACGGGGCAGAGCATCGGGTACGCGGTCGGGCGCTTCGGCGGCCGCCCTTTCGTCGACCGATTCGGAAAGTACGTACGGTTTCACCGTACCGAACTCGAACGAGTCGACGGGTTCTTTGCCCGGTACGGTAAATTCGCAATCTTCATCTGCCGCTTTATACCGGTGATCCGCGGTATCGTTGGAATTCCGGCCGGAATCGCCCGGATGCCGCTTGGAGCGTTCTACCTTTGGACGTTCGCGGGGTCCCTGATCTTCTGCGGCGGACTGATTATGCTCGGAAACACACTGGGCACTCACTCGCATGCGGTAGTCGAATCGCTTCGCAAGTACGCGTTTGCAATTATCCTGCTCGTGGCAGCTGCGGCGATCGCGTACGCGTTTGTTCAAAGCCGCCGCGCGAAGCGGCAGCCGACCTAGCATAAACTATGCCCAGTGCGATCCAAACTCAGTGCTGCATCGCCGGCGGAGGGCCGGCCGGCATGATGTTGGCGTTTCTGTTGGCGCGTGCCGGGGTCGAAGTCGTGGTGCTCGAGAAGCATGCGGACTTCTTTCGCGATTTTCGCGGCGACACGATCCACCCGTCGACTCTGGAAGTCATGGCAGAAATCGGCCTACTCGACGAATTCTTGAAAGTGCCGCATGATGAAGTGCAGCATCTTTCCGGACTCGTGGGCTCGACGAACATTCCCGTTGCGGACTTTCGGTATCTGCCGACGCGTTGCAGATTTCTGGCCTTCATGCCGCAGTGGGACTTTCTCAATTTCCTGGCAACGCAAGGTAAGCGCTATCCGGGCTTTCATTTGAAAATGCAGGCGCGCGCGGACGAACTGCTCTTCGAAGGCGATCGCGTTTGCGGCGTGCGCGCGCAGACGCCTGAGGGCATCCTGGACGTTCGCTCGGCGCTCGTTGTCGCTGCCGACGGCCGAACATCGGTGCTGCGCGATCGCGCCGGCTTCGTTCGAACGCAGCTCGGCGCGCCTATGGACATACTTTGGATGCGCATGTCCCGTCATTCAACCGATCCGGAGCAGACGTTCGGCCGCCTCGAGCGCGGGCGCATCTTCGTAATGCTCAATCGCAACAACTTTTGGCAGTGCGGCTACGTTATTCCCAAAGGAACATTCGACGACATGCGCCGCAACGGAATGGAGGCGTTTCGCGCCGAGATCGCGCACGTCGCCCCCTTCTTGGCGGATCGCGTGGCCGAACTGCGCGAGTGGGATGACGTGCGCTTGTTGACCGTTGCCGTCGATCGTTTGCCCAAGTGGTACCGGCCGGGGATGTTATGCATTGGAGACGCGGCGCACGCAATGTCGCCGATCGGCGGCGTAGGAATCAACTTAGCGATTCAGGATGCCGTCGCCGCCGCGAATCACCTCGCCGTTCCATTACGCGAAAACCGCATCGCCGATGACGACTTGCGTGCCGTGCAGCGCCGGCGGATGTTTCCGACCCGGTTTACCCAAGGTGCGCAGCTGTTCATTCAGAAGCGGATCATCAAACGCGTACTGGGAAGCAACGGCGAAACGAAAGCTCCTGCTTTCATGCATCTATTCCGCGCTTTTCCGGTTTTGCAGCGGTTGCCGGCTTACCTCGTCGGCGTCGGCGTGCGCCCCGAGCACGTCAAGATTGCCGCCGAGCCAGTTCCCTGACGATCGCTTCAATAGCGGCGTCGTCTTCTCGGCGTTTGTTGGCCGCTACGGTCTTGCGCCGGTCCGACACAAAGATCCATGCCGCAGTAACCCCGCAGAGTACGAAAATTGCGATCTGCGCGGGGGCAGAAAGCTCGAGCTCCGACAAACAGTCCGAACGCAGCCGCAGCGGCGCCAAGAGCGGCGAATACGCTGTTCAGCGAGTCCCCGGGACGTACGTGCCAGTCAGGGAAAAGCCGCCTCGCGACGCGGATGCCTATCACGTCGTAGAGCAGTTTCAACGTCGTAAGAGCAAAAAGTACGTAGAACGCCGTACGAATCAAATGCATATTAAGCGCGTCCGTTTATCACCTTACGGCTGTGCCCCTACTGATATACCGCTTTGGCGGTCTGAATCGCCGCTGAGCCGTTGCGCCAGACGACGTACGTTAATTTCTGCGCGGCGTTGATCGACGCTGCGCCGAACTCGCCGCGCGGATTGAGCGCGATCGCGCAATACATGTCGGTGTGAACGTTGGGCGCCGTCCGCGCGATTGTACGCATCAGGTCCTCACACGCTTCTTGCGGATGCATACCTTCGCGCATTTTGTTCACGAGGTAGGCACTTGTGGCGTAGTTCGACATCACGTCGCCGTTGCCGGTTGCGGAAGCGGCACCTGCGGTGTCGTCGGCCATGTACCCTGCGCCCACGATCGGCGAGTCTGCTACGCGTCCCGGAATCTTCCACGCGATGCCGCTTGTGGAGCAGCCCGCCGCAACTCGACCGTGGCCATCCGTTGCGCATATGCCGATGGTATCGTGATTGTGTTTGCTTACGTAGTACGTCTCATGATCGGGAGTTTGTTTCCACTTTAGCCACGCTTCCAGGCTTTGCGGTGTCAACAGCTGCATTGGTTGAAAGCCCATGCGCATCGCAAATTCGAGCGCTCCGTCGCCCGCTAATTGGGTGTGCGTGGTTCGTTCCAGCACCAAACGAGCAACGGAGATGGGGTTCTTGATCTTGTGCAAATTGAACACCGCGCCGGCGCGATGACGCGTTCCGTCCATGATCCCGGCGTCGAGCTCGACCTCTCCCTCGGCGTTGGGAAATCCGCCGTAGCCGACTGTCGTGATGCTCGGATCGTCTTCGATGAGATTGATGCCTTTTTCGATGCCGTCGAGCAGCGAACCGCCGCGGCGCAGGATTCCTACGGCACGCTCTACTGCCGGCTTACTGAAATCCCAAGTCGCGATGAATACCGGGCCGTTCGATCCGGCGGCGTCCGTCGCCGAAGGTGGATCCAAAACCGACAGCGCTGCAGCGCCGGCTGCGGAGCTCAAGAACGAGCGTCGCTTTATCGTGTCCATGCGCACTCGTGCGACGCCCTCGCGAAAGGCTCCTGGAACGGCTGATGCAGTATACTAGCGGCATGGTTCAAACGAACCCATGGACGGCGTTTCGCGCTGCGCTGTTCTCCATAGCAGCAGTTTTGGCCGCCTTTCTCGCAATGTACGGGCTGTGCGTGAAGCTCGGGCACGATCCGTCGCCCGCAGTTCTTGCCGCCGCACTGACCGTCGGGCTGATGCGGCGTCCGGAACGCGCTACGCCGGCCGGACTTTCGGCAAAGCTCGCGATGCTTCCGCTGATTGCGATGACGGCCGGCCTTATCGGAATGCTCTTTCACGCCCTACCTTTAGCCGGCGCTGCGCTTTTCACTTGCGCGGTTGCCGTATCCGTATGGCTGCGCAACTTCGGTGAACGGGGTGCGGCGGCCGGGGGCGTTATCGCGCTCTCATTCATGGCGATTCTGGTGGTTCCCGTGCGCCCCGGAACGGGAGCGGAAAGAGTGACGACCGCGGTTCTAGTCGTGCTCGCCGGCGTCTTTGCTTTTCTCATCGCAGCGGTTTTCGCGCGGCTCAGTTCGCGCGCGGGCGTCGTTTCTGAGTCAAGTTCATCGCGCTTACAACGACGGCGAGTGCGCGAAGGCGCCATGCCGCCGGCGACGCGGGGAGCGCTGCAAATGTTTGCGGCTCTGGCGTTCGCATTCGCGTGCGGTTTAACGATCTTTCACCAGCATTGGCCTTGGGTCGTGCTGAGCTCGTTCATCGTCACCAGCGGCGCTATGGGACGCGGCGATGCGGTGTACAAAGCTCTGCTGCGCTTCGGCGGGGCGGCCGGCGGCACGCTGTGCGCCCTGTTCATCGCTCAGATCCATTTTCCAAATTCAACCGGGTATGCCACGGCGATCTTTGGCGTGTTGTTCCTGGGAATCTGGCTGCGCCAAATCAACTATGTGTATTGGGCCGCAGGCGCGACGCTGATCTTCGCGTTGCTGCAAGGAACGCAGGGCGCCTCGCTTCCGTTGTTCGGCATTCGCGTCCTATGCATCGCCGCGGGGGCGCTGTGCGGGATTGCGGCCACATGGTTCGTCTATCCGGTTCACACGGAAAACGTCGTGCGACTGCGAGTCGCCGAAGCGCTTGGCGCGCTGCGTGAAATTCTGGCCGCGCATGCCGCGGGAGAACTGCACGAGTCCCATTGGGAAACGGTGCGCCATCACGAGGCGCAACTGAGCCGCGTCGCTCCGCCCGTGCGCCTGCACCGCGCCGTATTCGGTGCAGCGGACGCCGACGCGCATCCCGCGGCGCTGATTGAACGCATGCGTGAACTGCTGCGGCACCTGCGCGATCCCGGCTTGGATCGCCGGGATGTTGGAGGCGAAATGCGCAGGATCGGCGAGATCCTCAAACGGCGCTCAGAGCGAGTCCGTGCGGACGGACGCATGCCTGAACCGCCAAGCGGCACCGATAAAGTTTGAATCGCATCCCGCATCGAATCTCCCTAAGATTCCATGACGACCACCGATAAGCCGCTTAGTCAGATCCTCTCCCAAATTCCGGATGCGCCGGGCGTGTACATGATGATCGCGCGCAACGGGGATGTGTTGTACATCGGGAAAGCGGTCTCGCTGCGCAATCGCGTGCGGTCCTATTTTCAGGATAGCGCCGCGCATCACGTGCGCACGCAGGCAATGGTCGAACGCGTCGCCGACGTCCGAACGATCGTCGTGACGAACGAGGTCGAGGCGCTCATTCTGGAAGCCAACCTTATCAAGCGCTATCAGCCTCCGTACAACGTTCGGCTGCGCGACGATAAGCGCTATCCCTATCTGAAGGTGACGAACGAACCGTTTCCGCGCGTGGTCTTTACTCGCGTGGTCAAGGACGACGGTGCGCGCTATTTTGGGCCCTACACGAACGCGCACGGACTGCGCGAGCTTATCAATCTCGTCCGTCTGGTTTTTCCGCTGCGCACGTGCCTGGAGCCGATAGACGGCCGGCGGCGACGCCCGTGCCTGCAATATCACATCAAACGCTGTCTTGCGCCTTGCGTCGGTTATCAAAGCCGGGACGAGTACGATCGCATGATCGAAGAAGTCGTGCTCTTTCTGGAAGGCAAACAAGAGTCGCTGCTCGGGCGCCTGCAAGGCGAAATGGTGCATGCCGCCGAGGGCTACAATTTCGAGACGGCGGCGCGAATACGCGATCGCATCGTGGCCGTTCGGCGCGTTACCGAGGCGCAGAAGGTCGTCTGGCGATCGCGCTTGGACATGGATCTCATCGCCGTCAGCTCGCGCGCAAGGGCAAGCCTGTATGCAAGTGTTCATGGTTCGCGGCGGGAAGTTGATCGGGCAGGAACATTTCATTCTCGATGGTGTGTTCGAACAGACCGAAGCCGAGCTGTTCAGTGAATTCGTCAAGCAGTTCTACACCGCGCGCACTGCCGGAGCGCCCGATTCGGGGATTTCCCCGCTTGCGCAGCTGCGCGCAGCGCGTGACAATCAGGCGCCGGTGCCGATCAAGACGCGCCGCTCGCGGGGCAGCGCGAGCGCAATTCCCAAAGAAGTCCTGGTTCAAGGGTTGCCTGCGGATGCGAGCGTGATCGAAAGCTGGCTCACGGAGATCAAGGGCGTGCGCGTGCGCATGCTCGTGCCGCAGCGCGGCGATCGCGCCGAATATATGCGCCTGGTGCAGAAGAACGCCGAGCAGAATCTCAAGGCATTTTTGGCGCATCAAGAAGTGCAAGAGACGGCGCAGGCGCGCTCGCTTACCGAATTGGCCGACGCCCTGGAGCTTCCCGAACCGCCGCACCGCGTCGAATGTTACGACATTTCGAATATTCAGGGCAGCAATCCGGTCAGCTCGATGGTCGTCTTCGTCGAAGGTCGTGCAAAGAAGAGCGATTACCGCAAATTCAAGATTCAGTACGACAAGGGCCCGAACGACTTTGCGATGATGCAGGAAACGCTGCGCCGGCGCCTTCGCTATTTGCGCGCGCGAACGGATGAAGACGTAGCGGCTTCTCATCCTGAACCTGCCCAAGGGCAGCCGGCGCTGCCGACGCCGGTTGAAGAAGACAAGCTGCAGCGCGAACTGGCAAAGAAAGAGAAGTTCAACAAGAAACCCGATTTGCTGCTCATCGACGGCGGCAAGGGCCAGCTCAACGCGGTCGTCGAGGTGCTCGAGGAACTCGATATGACCGGCATTCCGGTTGCGGGTCTGGCCAAGGAGCACGAGTGGCTCTATATGCCCGGACAGTCCGAGCCCATCGTGCTGCCGCCCAACTCGGCAGCCCTGCATCTGGTAATGCGCATTCGGGATGAAGCGCACCGCTTCGCCGTGACCTATCACCGCCAGCGCCGCGCGAAAGCGATGACGCACTCGGCCCTCGACGCATTGGCAGGCGTCGGGCCGGTCCGAAAGAAGCGCTTGCTTACCGCCTTCGGCTCACTCGCGGCGATTCGGCGTGCGACGCTGGACGAACTGGCTGCGGTGAAGGGCATGACGCCTTCGCTTGCGGCTCAAATCAAGGCGGCATTGGAGGAATGAACTGAACCTGCTTTTGCGGCTGCTGATCAATGCGCTGGCTTTCTATGCGATTGCGCGGTTCGTGCCGGGATTCCACGTCTCGAGTTTCACGTCGGCGATCGTCGCCGCCGTAATCTTCGGCATCGTCAACGCCATTGTGCGGCCGCTCGTCCTGCTCGTTACGCTGCCCCTCACGATAGTGACTTTAGGTATTTTTGTGCTAATCGTTAACGCCTTGATGATTTGGCTTACCGCAATTCTGGCGCCCGGCGTGCATATCGACAGTTTCGAAGCCGCTTTTGCCGGCGGCCTTATCATGTTGATTGTTTCACTGCTTACATCGCATCTTTTCAAAAGCGAAACGCGCAGCCCGCAAACAACAACCTCGCTTTAGACGCTTCACTTCCTTAACACACGCGCCGAAACATCGCGCAAGCTCGACCTTGCATCGGGCGATCTGAGCGTGCATATTGCGCCCTACTCCGAGCGCGTTGCCGTGCGTGCGCTCGCATGGCGCTCCATCGAAAACGATGAGCGCTCGCACGAAATAATTGATCCGGATCAATTCGGTGTGCGGCAATTGCAAAAACATCCTTTAACGACGTCAACTTCTGGGCAAGTAATATAATGCGCGGGCAAACGGCCTGCGACTACTTCTCCAGAAAGGTCATTCACTACAATGAAAACCCCGTCAACCTGGACGCATCCTCCGCTGGAACAGTGGACTCAGGGCGGCCCGGTAGGTTCGGCCATCGAGAGCGCACGGGTCGAAGAGCTGGAAACAGCGAGCGAAGCGCGCATCGGCGACGCCGGCGCGATGGGACTCTTCGGTTTTTGTGTGGGCACGGTCGTCATCGCCTGGGTTCTGTCCGGCTGGGCAGCGATGCCCGCGTCCCTAATTGCGGCAGTTCCATCGCTCCTCGTGTTTGCCGGCATCGGACAGTTCATCGCCGGCTTGTACGCATTTTCGCGGACCAACTCATGGGCCGGCACCGCGATGTGCTCGTACGGCGCCAACAACGTCATCATCGCAACTTACATCTGGATGCGGGCCGGCGGATTGATCCCGGCCACGCCCAGCAACAATCTGCTGCTGGCAGTCGATCTGTTCTGCATGGGCTACATTTCGTTGGCTTTAGCGATCGGCGCGATGCGCCTCAACGTGGCGTATCTGCTCACGACCCTGATGCTGGTTGCGGGTTACACGCTGCCGGGAATCCAATTCCTCGGCGCGCAGCGTGAGCTCGGGATTCTGGGCGGGTACTTTTTGCTCGCGGCATCGTTCTTCGCGTTTTACGCCGCGACGGCGCACGTCGTCAACAGTTCCTGGAAGCAGGAAGTGCTCCCGCTGTTCTCATTGCAGCGCGCATAAATCGGTCCGCATCGCCAAAGAAGAGCGCAGGCACGCACCTACGCTCTTCTTGTTTTTGGATCGGCTAACCGGCTGCGACGACTTGCTGCACCACGGCATGAAAGGCATTCTGTAGTGACGTTCGGCCTTCCACGTACGGCACCAGGCTCTTCTGAAACGCTGCGAAGTAGCGCGGATATGCCTGCGTGAATACGCCGTTCGCTACGAACGCCGGAACATAACCGCCCGCCTGTGCCGGAGACAGCAGCCGCTGCAGAACCACCCCGGGCAAAAACATGATCGCCGCATGCCAAAGATCGGCAGGCTCGGGACGATCGAGCGATTTGCAGGCGTCCGCAATCGCAGTGCCGATAGGCCCCTCGTCCGGCGCGACGATTGAATGCGATGCTTCGTGCGACATGATTTCAAAACCATGCAGGCCCGCGTCGTCGCGATCGAAGCTCGACATGACGATGTGCCAATACAGATCGCCCTTTCCCGCAATGCTGTAGGCGCCGTCGCGGTCGGTATTCGAAACCACGTCCACTCGGTACGGGACGTCCAGCCAAGATCGCTGATAGAGTCGCGAAAGGGTCCCAAAAAGCGCGGGACCGTAGGCCGAAAGCGCAGTTTTCCATTGACCGATACACTGCCCGTTGAGCGCGTCGTGAATCGGCCACAGCGCTTTTCGATAGATCGGAGATACGTCGTCCAGCACAAGCTTCAGCCTCACGGGCGGTACGCCGGCGGCCAGCGCATTTTCCACGGTATTGAGCGCATCGTCAAAGACCAAACTGCGTCCGCCATACTCGTCTTGGTAAAAGCGCAGAGCGCGATACCACTGGGCTTGGTCCTCCGTCGGAATGTAGTGAGTCATTTGCTGGTACACGCGCTTTGGAAGACCGGGAAGCGAGTCCGGACCCGCGCTGTACAGCAACTGCAGCACTCCGGCTTGATAGTAGAGGGTGTGGTGGAGATTCACCAAAAAGTCGCTGCGAAATTCAAAGGTCGGCATCGCGGCTGAAGCGCGTCCGGTGGACGGACCGATCGCGGCCAGTCCCGATGTTGCGGCAGCGGCTGCAATAAAACGACGGCGGTTCATAGTGGCTCTTTATTACGGCGGCGAGTCCGGCGGCTACTTGGCCCGTCCCTGCCCCCCAGAAAAGGGAGGGCGGTTTTCCGACATACCAGGCGCGAGGGCAGCCTGGTACGCTCGTGCCGTCGCCTTTTTGGGAGAATGCTATGGCACTTCATATTCGGTTAAGAGCATCGCATATTGCAGCGTTGGCTTTTTCACTTTTGGCGGGCTGCGCCGGCTCAGGCTCCGTTTCGCCGCCGGTTCCCGCTTCAGTCCGGTTCACCGCTCAGGCCGCTCGAACGCAGAACGTTGCGACGGCTCGTACCGTTGAAAGCATTGACGCGAGCAGTACGCCGGCGTGGCTGCAGCCGTATTACAACGGCGCGCACAGCGGATTTAATCCGCTTGAAAAAACGCTGAAGCGCAGCAACGTAGCGACCTTGACTCAGCTCTGGTCGTTCGGGACCGGCGGGCAGCTGACCAACCCCATCCTGATTCGCGACAACGTTGCCTACGTCAATTCCGGCATGGGATACCTGTATGCCCTTAACGTAAGCAGCGGTACGCAAATCTGGCAATACGAAACGTACGAAGGGTCGAGCCCGCAAAACGCTCCCGTTATTGCGAACGGCCGCATCATCTTGCCGTGCCTGCCCGGCGGGAACACGCAAAAGAATGCGATGTGCGGGATCGATCTTTCAACCGGCAAACGCGTTTGGAGCTTCTACGTCGACTGCAATTGCCTGCCTTCCGCCGGAGTGAGTAACGGCGCAGTCGCTTCAGGCAACACCGTAGTGTTCGATTACGCGAACGGAAGCACGAGCAGCTCGTACGTGATTGCCCTCGATGCTCAAAACGGTAAAGTGTTGTGGACCGGCGTTACGCTTCCTCATGGACCGAATTTCTGGAGTTCTGCAATCGCCGGCGGCCAAGTATTCTATAGTACAGGCAGCGGAATATGTGCGGCCGGCGTTTCCACCGGGGTGCAGACGTGGTGCGCCAACACGGGCAGCGAGCCGTCGATCGCCGCGGCGGGCGGTGTGGTCTACGTTAATACGACCGGCAACGGTGTGTACGCGTTCAGCGCGAGTAACGGTTCGCAAATCTGGCAAATGACGCCGAACGCCGGAAACTATAGCGGGCAGTACGATCCGCCCGCAATCGCAGACGGTGTCGTGTATGTGGCAGGCGCGGGCTGCTGCTCATCCGAGCTCTACGGAATAAACGCTTCAACCGGCGCCCAAATCTTCGACACGGCCGCCTACGGCAGCAACTTCAACACCGACTCGTCACCGTCGGTCGCCAACGGCATCGTGTACGCGTCGTGTCAGGCGGGGCTGTGCGCGTTCAACGCGACCAACGGCAAGCTGTTGTACAATGCCGGTGGTTCGAGCGGATCGGACTGGGTCTCGCCCTCCATTATTAACGGAGCCGTCTACACCAATTGCGGGCCCAATACCGCGTGCGCCTATGGCCTTCCCAGTTCTTTGAAGACTCGCTAGTTGGAATTCCGGACGAGCGATCTTTTTGGTGCAATTACCTCGCCGTTACATTCCCGGCGAAAAAGGGTGCGGCGATCCCGCACCCTGATTGCCCCATCATGAAGCTTTTGGTCTAGTGCGTTGCCACCATCGGCGTGGCGTTGTAGTTTCCGAACTCGACGGCGATGTTGTGGCCTTGCGTCTGAACGTTCGCCGTAATCGGAAGATTGCGCGACGGATCGATCCAGATCGTTTCATTATAGGTGGCGTCGGGCGAGGCGATTTTGTAGCCGATTACGCGGATTCCGTCTATCGTCTTTTTGCCCGCGGGCGTTACTTCATACGTTCCCGTCGAAGCTACACCGTCTGCCGGCTGCGTTGCGATGTGAACGATCAGCCCCGGATCTTGTCCGCCGGTCTCTGCGACGCGGTACTGACCGCTCGGCATGACGTCGACCGTCGCGATCGCGCCGTTTTCAAAATGTTCTACGACTTCGACACTCTGCAGGCCGTTATACGTCGCGACCATGTTCTGGACGGCACTCAAGTCGGCCGGATTGGTGGCTGCGTTGGCAGCAAGGGGAGCGGCGAGGCCCAGGGCTAGGCTGGCTGCTAATACTCCGCGCATGGGGACCTCCAAATGAGTGGGACCTGAGTATACCCACCCGCTCTTAAACGCATCTGGGACCTTTGAGCCCGTGTTATACTCAATGCGCCCAGCGGCGGGAGTCGTATCCGCCAGGGCAGGGTCGCGGGGCTGAAATAGGTTCGACGGGAAGGTCCGCGGTCAACATAAGCAGGCGGAGTTGCGAGCACTCCTAAAACGATCGCAAGCGTTATACACGCGAACACTGAATACGCACTGGCTGCTTAATCTAAGTTAGCCACCGGACGCGAGGGGTCGGCCCGAACCGCCTTGCTTTCCGGTCAATAACTCGGGCTGGCGCGCGCGACGACTCTAAGCGCGCGCAAGACAAAGAGTCTGCTGCGATCGGTAAGCCCGGCTTCGGGGCGTCCGATCGAGTAAGCTGAAATTCGAAGCTGAGCCTGGAGAAAGTGTTGGTCCGCCTTTTCGGACTCGGGGGGCAGTACCCCGACAGCTCCACCAATTCCATGCTCTATTCCAATGAATCCGTTCTGCGCACAATGAACGTCGAATCATTGGGATAGAGTTTTTCATTGTGCGTCGTTTTTACGAGATTGCCATCGTCAACGCGAGCAAGACGGCTTTCATGTATTTTCGAAGAGCCATCAGAGATCGCGAATAAATTCTGCAATACGGGGGGCCTGATGCTGGACCATATCTCGATCGGGGTCTCTGGCCTTGAACGCTCAACTCACTTCTACGATGCCGTGCTGGCACCGCTCGGCTATGTTCGAGTCTTTGAAAGCAGTCACGCGTCGGGATACGCGCCACCAGAAGCGCGGGACGAGCCGTTTGCCATAAGGCGCGACACCGGCTTTGAGCCGCCGAAGGGAACGCATATCGCGTTCGCTGCCACCAGCCGTGATGCTGTTGCCCATTTCCACGAGGCCGCCATCCGTCTCGGCGCGACCTCGGACGGCGAGCCCGGTCTGCACCCGGAGTACGGCAATGGGTACTTCGCAGCGTTCGTGCTCGACCCAGATGGGTATCGGCTAGAGGCCGTGCTCCATGAATAACCGTCGACGGATCTCTTCAAGTGGGAGCACCCGCTTCAGATGAGCAGATTGATTCGATGCAAAATCGCAGGCGTGCTAGGCGCGCTCCTCATGTGTATCGGCTGCCAGAATTCGGCGCACCGCGCCCCTTATCCGAAGTGGTATCTGGCGGAGATTCGCGAGCACGGAGGTTGCGGGCTTTGGCTGCACCTGCGGACGCCCGACGGCGTGATCATGAAGGTGCCCCCGCCGACGACGCTGCTGGAAATGGCTTTGGGAGCATCACAGGGACGGGCACACCGGTCCGTATCCGTCGGAAGCGCAGCCGTGAGCGCAACGCAACGCCGACATCATAGAGAATTTAGACATGTGTTAAGATCGATGGCATGAGAGAAAACGAGTCGAGCGCCCGGCCAATTGCGCAGAGGTATGTCTACGTCCCGCTCAGCCTCGCGACTTCGACCAACTGCTGTCGCTCTTTGAAGTTGTCGCGGCGGAACGCCAATGGATTGGAACCGAACCTGGCTTCGATAAAACAAAGCATCGATCCACATGGCAAGATGTCGTGGAAGGAAAGGGCGGAGCACTTCGTTGCCTGCGCCGGGAGCGAAGTTTGCGGATCGCTGAGCCTATATCCTGATCCCGACGGTAATTACGACCTCGGAATGCTCGTCAGCCCAGACCGGCGCGGCGAAGGCATCGGCACCGCATTGCTCCGTGAGGCGTTCGCGTGGGCACAAAGCCATGGCGTTCCGAAAATCGTCCTCGGAGTGTTCCCCCACAACACGGCTGCAATGAGTCTATACAAGAAGACCGGGTTTATCACGGTCCGCCATTTGACGCTGCCGAAAGCTCGACAGAACGGAGAGATCTGGGATGTGATTGTTATGGAGAAATACATCAGGCAGTTGGAAGCCGCCGCCGTTCGGCAATCGGGATCTCGCTAAATGATGGGACGGGGTAATTCGCGCAATGGTACCCGCTCACTTCGCTCTCCACGCGATATTTGGCTCAAGTATGATCCCATGGAGCGGAGGCTGACGCGGCCATTGACCGATCGCATTCTGGATCTCGCAGCGCTTACTCCGGGCATGCAGGTACTCGATATCGGAACCGGCCGTGGCGAACCAGCAATACCAGCCGCGCGGCGTGTCGCCCCAACGGGGAGCGTTTTTGGCGTGGACGTGTCGCGAGACATGTTGGAGATGGCTCGCGAACGCGCACATGACGAGGGCATTACAAATCTTATACTAGAGGCCCAATCCGCAGAATTGCTAGACGGCATGCCTGTCGCCATTTCGACGTTGTACTTGCGCGATGGAGCCTCATGTATTTCGACTCTCCATGCGCCGCGCTAACGGCGGCCGCAAGGGTGCTGAAACCCGGTGACGCAATGGTCGCGGCGCTGTGGGCGGAGCCGGAGCGTGTCGAATACTTTACCTTGCCGAGACGGCTGCTCTCCAAGTACACTTCATTGCCACGTGTCGACCTTGGGATGCCTGGCCCTTTCAAATATGCACATCTAGAGCGAATCCAGCGAGATTTCGCCTATGCCGGCCTGAACGTGGATCACGTTGAGGAACAGAACGCGACCGTGGTGGAAGCGCAAGACGCCCAGGAATTGGCTGAGTGGGTGAGAGATTTTGGTTTAGAGCGCATTCTATGTAGATTACCAATAGAAGTTCAGGCAGCGTGGGAAGACGATCTCGCACAAGAAGTGACAGCGTTGATTGGAAATGGAACACTTCGGCTCGGTGGCACAACGAGGATCGTTGTTGCGAGAAAGGCCTCTTAAGATAGATGCAACACCTGGCGCGAGCGGTTCTGTTTCTCCTGTGCGGGATGTCGTTAACCTCATGCGAGGGAACATGGGGCGCACCAAACGACATTACTATGTCGCCTGTTGGCCGCCACGGAATGTCCGGCCTCGGTAGCGCGACCTTGGCGGTCGAGAGGCTGCATTCGCATAGCGACGTCGGAAGTGACCTTACGATCCAGTTTCCTACAATGCACGACCCGAAACAATACGTCGTCACTCTTGCACGCGGTTCGTGCGAAAAGGGAGCACGAAGCGGTCTAAGAGATCGTTTCGTTTTGGTGAAACTCGATAACCCCACCGAGGGCAGCGAGGGAGGCGATCACGTCGATATTCCGATTCACCATCTGATGAAGGACGGTTATTACATATTTCTCGTGGACGCGCATTCTAAGGAAGTCGTGTCGTGTGGGGATCCGTAAAGGGCTACGCGGATCGTTGCCGGCGAAGGAACGGCGTGGCCTGATGCACGATCGATTCATCCTGCTAAAGCGTGAACACGAGTTGACGGCGCAGGAACGGTTCCTGCTGGAGAATTGGACCTCGCTACACCCAAAACTCGGCGAAGCGTACCGTCTCAAGGAAAACTTCTTCGCGATCTACGACGCCGCCAACAAGGCCGAGGCACTACGGCGCTATACGGCCTGGGAGTGCGGCATT
Source organism: Vulcanimicrobiota bacterium (assembly GCA_963714015.1). GTDB lineage: Bacteria > Vulcanimicrobiota > Vulcanimicrobiia > Vulcanimicrobiales > Vulcanimicrobiaceae > DASRDE01. Next base: position 1,640,974 of record OY970223.1, read on the forward strand.
CCGACTCGGCGAAGGCAGCCTTTCAGCCGATTACGACCGCGTGGCGAAACTGGCACCGGCAAATTCTGGGGTACTTCGATCATCCGATCACGAATGCGTACACCGAGTCTTTGAACAATCTAATCCGCGTGATGAATCGGCTCGGGCGGGGGTATTCCTTCGAGGCACTACGGGCGAAGTTCTCTTCACAGAGGGACTGCACAAACACAGCAATAAGCGGCCGAAATGGGCTCGGCGGTCGGCGCGCGGCGAAGGTGGAAACGTTCACATGTCCGCCGTTCTGTTATATGACGCTCCGCCCTTTAGCCAAGGCTTTGACGAGGATGAGCCGCTGAACCTGGGCGTTGATGTTGCAGAGTTGGCGCGGCGGATTGAGGCCGGACGGTTTTGATCCGACTATCGAATAGGGTCAGTGTTTCTGCCCTCGCGGAAACGGTGAATCAACGTCCGAAAAGAAGAACAGCGCTCCATCCTCACAAACGAATTTTGAAGACGGCGAAATTAACGAGGTTCCACCATCAACGAACCGGCCACCGCAGGAATATTTGCAGCCCGGAGTCGAGCGGCAGTCTGCCAAATCAATCGATTCGGCACCGTAGTCGGGAGGGACCGCTCCTCGACTCACAAAGACTGAGAAGGTCGCTCTTGGTCCTAACAGGGCCACTTTCAAGTATCGCCGATATTTGGGCTGCAAGCGGGCCTTGATCTCCGAGAGCCTGCGCCATTGTTCGCGGGAAAGTCGAGGTAACTGCGATTTGGGAAGATTGACAGACCAGATCGGCATATCTTGTGAAGCCGGATAAGCATTTGACTGCATAAAGGGGCTTCCCGGGGACGTCGGAGACTCGCTCGCAACATTCGACGTTGCCTCTACTCGGTGCGCAGAGCCAACACTATTGCAAGCGCAGATCGCTACCGCGATAAGTAGGGGGCCGATTCCCGAAAACCTTCGCAAATACCGCTTGTAGTCGTCCCTGGAAGACACCCGCTCGCCATCGCAGCGCGCATTTGCACCTGGGTGGAGGGGCGAGAGATCGGTTTTTCTGACGGTGCGGCCTCGAGATGCTCTAAGGAAGATTTGGATCATTGTATTGCGACTTTGGTTCAGCCGGAGACCAGCTTGTGGACTTGAGTATGATGATTGGGCACGTGCCGCCGTAAGTTCTGGTTGCGGTGGCCGTTTCGAGGAGTCCCGTTTCTCCGTAAATCTGGTATGGTGTCGTCGTTTTTGTTGGGAAAGTTTTCTCGTATTGCCCGTGTGGCCCATCAACTAGACACTGCACCGACGATTCAACCGTTGTAGTGCCCGTCATCGAGCAGTAACCATAGCTGTCTAGCGTGCAGGGATCGAGATTGATCCCCTCGCTTGCGTAGGTCGCATTTTCGCCACTGTACTCCATGGAGTTCGGGTTACCGCTAAAATCCACGAGAGACCCAAACCATCGTCCGTCTTGATAAGCTGATATGCTACATTGCGTTGCCGGAGCCCCAACCTTCACCGGACACGGCGGAACAATTTGTCCCATCTCGACCGATCCCCAGTGTACGGACGCATAGGGCTGAGGACAACCACCGAAACATGAACCGTCGTAGAAGTACTCGCCACCTTTTTGGCCGATTGACGTAATTCGTTTTACGGTGCAGGCCACGCATGGCGTCTGCTCACCAACTGAATCGGTTCCACCCGGTTGCCATTGTCCCGGCGGAGGAAAGTATACCCATGCGCCGTCATCCCAATTTGTCTGCCCGGGTGGCCAGGGGCTCTGCTGTGGTGGTGGGTTTTCGGGAAGGCCAGTCGCAAGAAAGAGCAGATTTGGTATGATCTCACCGAAGAAGACGCCGATTGTTCCAGTATTCCCAGGCGCCTGGGAATTGCAGTAGTAGTGTTGCGACTGGTTCGTCCACTGCGCGCCGTTTGTTACACTGATGAACGGCTGAATCCCACCGTCCGGGTTGTATTGCAGCCCTGCGTCAACTGAATCCCCGTCGGCGCCAGTTCCACCCGAGTACGCGAAGCCATCATCGGGAAACCCGGCTCCATCTATCGCCAAGGCTTCTGCCCCGCAAGGGAGAGTCACGGTAAAGGCCGTTAATCCGCTCGACGATTGCTCTCGAAAGTATGGGCCGGTGCCGATGTCTTGACCTTGGCCGGGTGTAAGATCCATCTTCGTTCTGCCCGCGACCGGCTCTCCTGATAGGTTAAACGATTCCGATACCACAGACTTCGCAATTGCAGGACGATTTGAGAAGATCGTACCGTTGCCAATATACACGAAGTCGCCGCGCATGTTCCGGGGCATCGAACGCATCAGAAGGAGAGCCAACTTCCTTTGGGAGCCCGTTACAGAAGGATCAATGAAGCGCTCGATGTCCGCGTCGGTAATCTTCTTTCCGACGAGCGATGCGAAGCTCTGGGCCGACGAGGAGGACGATAGATGGCCTGTGTACCGGCAACGGTTTATTGCCAATCTGCTGTGCCGGCGATGTCGTCGAAATGGGTGCGGCCTGTGGAACAATCGTGTGAGAGCCTGTCGAACCCGTCGCTTGCAACGGAGGCGAATCAGACGGCAGGCGTACTGCTGACCCGCAACCCGAAAACGCTAATGTTGCAAGCAGCGCAACCAACGGCAACGCGCCACGTCTGGAGAAAAACGCAGCGGCGCGGTGGGTGGAACACGGAATGCTGGGACGTCGATCTGTGACTAAGCCGCGCATAAAGCCCCCCGGTAGAACTCGCGTTGCGCTAAGAGGAAGGTTTGGCTTCCTTGGTAAGCCGGCTCATCGCATAATACAGCACCTTTTTGAAGCATGCAAGGCCGATTCAAAGCGGCAGAGCGGCGAGAGTTAGAATTGGTCCAGGTGTCGGGCTAGTTGCGGGCAACGCTCACGCGCCGTGAGAGACTCGGCGTTTCGAAGTCAGCCGTAGCGTCTCGCCTTGGCTTTCTTGGACTGGAGTTCTGAGGTCTCGCGCGTCTTGGCACGACAGTCCGCGCGAGTCCCCAGGCGATGAGCGATTTCGGTAGACCAACACGAGTGCGATCCGGGAGCATGCCAAGCAGTGGACCCAGTTTCAACACAAACCACGCGCTGGTCAAAAACCTCGTTTTCCATGCAGGACCCACAATGGAATCCGAATAGCCAATCAATTTCGCGCGGTCATTTCTTGAACGCGTGAAACTTCGCACTGGATTTTTGGAACTCGCGTTGTTTTTCGGGACTCGCGTCTTCTTGCGCGCGTGAGGCATTGATTCTGCGCTGAGCGGGAAGGGTGAGAGCGGCCATGAAGTCGACCGAAATGTATCTCGTCGAGCCGGCTCTGCAGCACCTTGCGAGTTATGTTGATGCTTTACAGCGCGGCTGGTCGCCGGACGGGACACCCGAAGGCGCTCAGCGGCGCTTAGACCGAATCGCTCGCAATCGCGATGGCTTTCTTGCGGCTGCACGCGATCCGTATCAAGCGGGAGTAGTCATCACAATGCCCGACGGCTCGCGTGTCGCATGCCCACCGGGTGTTGCCCGTTGGATATGGGATGACGAATTTTGCGGCCAGATATGGCTGCGATGGTCTGGAAGCGGAGCGGAGTTGCCGCCGCACTGGTTAGGGCATGTCGCCTACGAGGTCGTGCCGTGGAAGCAACGCCGCGGCTACGCGACGCATGCTCTGCGGCAGATTCTGCCGGAAGCGCGCAAACTCGGCTTGCCGCATATCGACGTCGTAGCCGGCGTCGAAAACGTCGCTTCGCAGCGCGTCATTTTATCAAACGGCGGAGTTCTAGTCGAGCGACTTGAGAAATCGAGCACAAATGGAGGCGGTGAAGCGCTTAGGTATCGCATCGCGCTGTAGCGTCGCTTCGACATCATGGATGACGCCGGTCAGCGGCGCGGTCCTACCGGAGGAACTCGCCTCGGCCGTTGAATATAGCCGCTTGGATTTCGCTTTTTTGAAAGGGCGCTATGACTTCAAGTTCGGGCACCGCGGACGAATCGCAACCGAATATTGAGAGAATCGTTCGAAAGTGCGGTTTGCCCAAGACGGCGTTTTTCGCGCTATGCCTCACCAGCGAGGCCATTCTTTTCGTGTACGATCGAACAAGCGCCTACATCGGGCTCGAAGCCTTTTCCTACGGTCTAATCCTTTGGCTTATCGTTCGCTCCTGCATCAAACGAAATGGCGAGTCGGAAGCCACCGCACTTAGAACGCGTTCTTCCGGGACGCGCCTCTACTTGCGGACCGCCGTTGTCGTGGCTACTCTGCTCTTCGTTGCGTACCAAACATCTTGGGGCGAGCAGCTTATCTTGCGGAGTCACGCGGAAGCACTCGTTCAGCGTTTGTCGTCGGCGGTCGGCCTAGGATACGGTGATAGCGCTCTCCCAAACTTCATCGTCTTCGTGCTCATTCCCGGAACTTTACTCTTCGCGCTCGGTACGAAACCGATAGAACTCGGCCTAACAGCCTGGCGGAAAGGCAGTTGGTACGCGCTCATGGGCGCGTTCATCCTTCCAGCAATCTTCGCTGGTTTCTGGTTTGCCAGAGGACACGCAACTATCGGACTACTCATTTTGATCCTGGTGCGAAATCTCTTGAGTAACGGATTCAGCGAGGAGTTTCTCATGCGCGGAATGACGATGAGCCATCTGCGCGCCTATTTTTCGAAAGACTGGGCCCTCGTTCTGCAAGCGACGCTCTTTGGTTTGCTCCACTTTGGCCAGCCACAAGGGAATTGGGTGGTGGCGCTCGCGTACGTAATTGCACTGAACGCTCCGATGGGGTTCTTCCTAGGGCTGATCGCGCTGCGATCTTCTAGCGTCGTTTTGCCCGGATTGATTCATATGACGCTGGATACCCTAAAAGATCTGGTAATGTAGAGCTTCGTTTCGCGTCGGCGCGGAATGCATGGCGGCAAACGTACTTGTGATACGAATGGAAGACGGTTGGTCAAGAGGCAAAATGCTGGACCACGTTTCGATTGGCGTAAGCGACCTGGATCGTTCTATACGATTTTACGATACGTGCTCGTGCCGCTGGGGTACAAACGGGTATGGAGCGACGGCGATGCCGCCGGTTGTGGCATCGATGGGAAAGACGAAGCATTTGCGATCAAAAAGGACGCTATAGGCCACGTCAAGCAAAGCGTCCGATTTCATATAGCGTTTATCGCGCCAAACCAGCGATCGGTGATGGATTTTCACGATGTTGCCTGCAGCCTCGGAGCGATATCCGATGGGGAGCCGGAACTGCATCCATTATACGGAAAAGAATACTTTGCGGCATTCATTATCGATCCCGATGGCCACCGCATTGAAGCAGTGACCATGGACAACCTCGAATTAAGGCCGGCTCGGCCTGATGATCGGAGAATCATCGAACTCGTCTATTTCGGAAGTCAGCCGCTAGCCATTGAGCGATTGTTCGGGTGGCGCCGAGACGAAGCGGAACGCTGGAAGTTCGCCGAATCGTACAGGCCGGGTTTACATGCGATCGTATCTGGGGTCCTTCATCTACGTGTCGGCGAAGATTCCGTCATCTTCCTCAGCGGCGGTCGAAGGCGACGTGGCGTTGGACGGACATGCCCGCACGTACATGAATCGGTCCGCCGACGGCGCGTTCCGCCTTGGTGTGGTCACGCGACTTGTCGTGGGCAAGATCGGCCCCCGGTCCAGCGGAATCCGGTAGACAGGGGCGCTCCGCGGCGCCAAACGCGGCACGAGGCCGGAGCGATTCCAAAAGCTTGCGACGCTCGCGATGGAAAGGCAGATCGCCTTCGTTTTTCTCGTTAGAGTGGTGAGACGCTCCAAGGAGGCGCGTCGGTAAACGATGCACTTCGCGCCCAGCAGTCGTTGTTGCTCACTTTCCCTATCGGCATTTGCGTGAGTGAGAGGTTCGGTTCGTAAGGGATGCCGATAGCATTGGCGGCGCTCGTGTGTGGTGGGATTGGAATGTTGAATTCGAACTCGTGCGCGCTCACGAGAACGCCTATTTGCTTGATGTGGCTTCCCGAGGCGTTGAAGAGAACTGCTCGCAAGCGTGGGTGTTGCCTCGGGCCGGCTATGATTGAACAGTTCGTCGCGCTTACCGGGCTACACGCAGCGAGGCTAATGAGCAGCCACGCCGCCGCGGATTCTCGAGTCATCGCCGCAACGTTTCGAGGCTGCCGATTGTGCTAACCTTGGGCGAGCCGCGCGTTGCCCGCTGTATGCACGATCGCTACAGCGGAGTTTCGGCGGAGCCGGCTCGAGCGTAACTCGTTGGTCGTCCAGGTTCGAAGGCAAAACCTGGGAAGATATCTACGACGATTCCGGAAACCGTGAAATCAACGGCGGGACAAGATGGGGGATGTTCGAGATACACTCCCAATTCTTCTACGACGGCGACTGCCTTGAACAACGCGAACTCGGGCCGAAGCAGTAGGTGGTTGGACCAGATTGCCTACAACTATCAACTGGCTTGTCGACATAGTGATGGAAGCAACCCCGATCCGAGGTCGCGTCCCGGCGCCTATGTCGACGCCGTGCAGCGTGCATACGTCCCGTTGTCGACACGCACGCCAGTTCCCGACCATCGAATACTCCGGTTCCCGAAGTCTCGGAGATTAAGGTTTTTTATGTCGCATCGCACGCCGTCATCCATCCTGGCCGCTTCGGTTCTCCTGTGGCTCACTGGCTGCGGTGGGGACGCTGGTGCGGGCGGCACGCCCGGTGGGACGCCTTCGCCCCCGATCATTACCCTTAACCCAACGTCTACGCTTCCCGCGTCGGGAGCGACCTGGGTGTACGAGCAACACATTGTCAGCAGTTCCGACACAACGCTAAACGGCGAATCTGGTCCACTGACTATTACCTATACCGGTACAAACGCTTACCGCGGCGGTCAGTATTACACGCTTACGTATCAAAGCATCGCCGGGCCTCCGTTTCCAACGAACTACTTCCAAATGGCCGCGGGTGGAAGTTTTTCAGAATTTGCTGGGGCCTTTTACAACTTCCCAATCGTACCTGGTTGCCTGCAGGGCCCTCAGGTTGAAGACGTGCTCTCGAAGCCACTGAACTTCAATTCGCCTGGAACATCAACCGTGACAGAGACAATCTACCAGTGCGGTTCCTCACCCCAATCGCAACAGGCCTCTGTCTCCGTCCATGACGGCGGCACAACAATCGTCACGACGTCCGGTGGACGATTCAATGCACACGTATACACTGGAGTGTACGACTCGTTCGGCGGGCAAACGACATATACCAATTACGTAGCGGCGGACGTCATCGTCGAGCGTAGGGTAACCTTTTCCGGTAGCCAGACAACCACAGGGACGAGCGTAACCGAATATGAAAGCGGGCCTTTAAACGTCGCGTTTCCGGGTCTTTCAATGCTGTTGGCGCAAAGCTGGTGATAGTTCATCGGTCCGCCGCGCCACTGTCCGACAGCGTTCATCACGCGCATCGAAGGAGCGGCGCTACCGCGCAGTAATTTGCGCAAGGGCAGGACAACGTGCAGTGGTTCGACGGCGTCGCGGTATAGGCCGTGTGATCGGGTAACCGCCGCAGCCGAACGGCGGGGGTAATTGCGAAGGCGTCTGTTCCAACATTTTCAATTGCGTATCATGTGCGGCTGCAAATGAGGAATTCTATATGGTTATGGCGATCCGAACAGTCTAACGACCGTACCGCATACCGCAGGCGATTCTCAAAGTAATTTTTTCCGTTCGTTCTGGGATGCGGGAGGCCGCGGTGGTCGAAGGCGTCAAACGTGAGTCATGCACCTCCGGCCCATTTTTACGGTTATAGTCGCCGCGGTCGCTCCGAGTGTCGGCTCCGGTCTCGCCCAAACGTCTATAAGGTACAAAGGAGACAAGAACCATGAGTGAATTCGTGTACCTCTACCGCGGCGGGCGGCGCCCGGAATCCCCGGCGGAGGGCGAGCAGGTGATGCAAAAGTGGGGCGCTTGGCTGCAATCGCTGGCCGACGGCGGTCATCTCATCGATCGCGGGCAGCCGCTCGAGCCCGATGGGAAAGTCGTACGGAAGAAGTCGGCCGTCACCGACGGTCCTTTCGCGGAATCAAAGGACATCGTCGGCGGCTTCTCTCTCGTCAATGCAAAAGATCTGGCTGAAGCAGCGCAGCTCGCGTCGGGATGCCCAATCTTCGAGCATGAGGGGTTGGTCGAAGTGCGCCCCGTTCTGAAAATGTAAATGGACAACGGCGAGCATCTCTTCCGGCGTGAGTCGGGGCGGATCGTCGCCGCACTCACCCGCATGCTCGGGCTCCACAACGTCGCGATGGCGGAAGACGTAGCACAAGACGTCTTCTGCCGCGCGCTGGAGGTATGGAAGCTTCGCGGCGTGCCCGACAATCCGTCTGCGTGGCTCATGACGGCGGCGAAAAACCGCGCAGTCGATCTGCTTCGTCGCGATCGGACTGCGAGGTCGGTGCATGCCGGACTAGGTCGTCTGCTCGAAAGCGAATGGACGCGCGTTACAACGGTCAAGGAGCACTTCTCCGGCGAAGCGATCCGGGACGGCGAGTTGCGCGTGATGTTCTCTTGCTGCGATCCGGCCATCAGCGAACAGACCCAAGTGGCGCTCATTCTTTCGCTGCTTTGCGGATTCGGCGTTGCCGAAATTGCGGCGGCCTTCCTCGCAAAACGCGGCGCTATGGAAAAGCGAATCGAGCGTGGGAAAAAGATGCTGGCAGCTTCGCAAACGCTGTTCGACTTCGCGGATGCGGAATTTGCCGGCCGGCTCTGCGCGGTGCAGCGTGCCGTTTATCTCTTGTTCAACGAAGGATACCACGGTGCGTCGCCCAGAGGAGCGGTTCGCAGCGAGCTTTGCGGCGAGGCGCTGCGATTAGGCGCGATCCTTTCGGAGGCGCCGCTTACCGCAATGCCTTCGACGCTGGCCCTTTGTGCGCTTATGTGCTTTCACGCCAGCCGTCTTCGCGCGCGCCTCGGTTCCGACGGAAGCCTCATCGCACTGGCGGATCAAGACCGTTCGCTCTGGGACAAGACGCTCATCCGTCGCGGGCAGGCCTACCTCGAGCGCGCAGCCGAGGGGACCGACGTTACGGAATATCACCTCGAAGCAGCGATCGCCGGTGCACACTGTCTGGCGGAAAGTGCGGCCACGACGGACTGGGAGCGCATCGTCTGGCTGTACGATGCCCTGATGCAGCTTCGGCCCTCTCCCGTGGTCGCGCTAAATCGCGCGATCGCCGTCGCGCAACTCCGCGGCCCGCTGGCCGGCATCGAGGCCATCCTCGCAATTGACGGCCGCGAAGAACTGGCCGCATATCCGTTTTTCCCTGCTGCGCTTGCTGAATTGCAACTTCGTGCCGGCGGCAACGAAAAGGCCCGCGAATACTTTGAGCAGGCGATTGCGCTCGCTCGGAATTCGGAGGAGCGCCGCTTCTTGGAACGCCGTCTGCTTTCGACCTTATGAGCGCGCCGTAGCGCCCCCGCTAAACAAGTCGTTACAGCGATCACGAAACCTTCCGATCCACTCTAGCGTACATTGGTCACATCCCTCGTTCTCAGGGAGGATTCGATGGCTTCGCTCTCAGCGGCAATCCCGGCATCGGCTGCGCCAACGCGCGAGGTGTCGCTACTCCATCTATATCTCCTGAGATCGGCGTACCTGCTATTGATTATCGGTCTCGGTACCTCCGTGTGGCCGGCAATGATTGCACATACCACATGGCCGCTAACGCTCAGCCCTTGGCGCGGCGTCGGAAACAGTTTGCTGGCTGCGCTACCGATTCTCGCGGTATTCGGACTTCGCTACCCGCTGAAAATGTTGCCGCTGCTGATCTTCGAAGCGACTTGGAAATCGATCTGGCTGCTAGCCGTTGCGTTCCCAATTTGGATAACCCATGGCCCAATCGATGACGCGCTGGCAGCAACGATTCGAGCCTGTCTCATGGGCGTAGCCTTTTATCTCGTTATTCCGTGGCGCTATGTTTTTGCGACCTTCGTGCAGCAAGCCGGAGATCGGTGGAAATGACAATAGTTGGAATTGATGTTCCCGGTCCCGAACACTTCGCGTGATAGGTTTCGTCGCGAAAAGCAGAATCGAATTTTTCGGAACCGCCCTATTTTTGGAATTCTCGGGGAATCGAGCACAATGGAGGGGGGTGAAGCGCTCACGTATCGCACCGCATTGTAACGCTGTGGTTTGCGCTGAACAAAGTTGCCCCGATCGTCTGAGCGGGAAGCAACATGCGCGCCCTGAACGCATGTGACAATGCCGCCTCTGTATCCCGGCCTAGCACCTTACGAGCACGGATTGCTCGACGTTGGCGACGGCAATTCCATCTACTGGGAATGCTCCGGCAATCCGAAAGGCAAGCCGGCAGTTTACGTGCATGGCGGCCCCGGATCGGGCTCGACCGCCGGAGCTCGCCGCTTCTTTAACCCCGACGCTTACAGAATCGTCCTTTTTGACCAGCGCAACTGCGGTCGCAGTAGTCCGCTCTTAACCACGCGGGCTCAGCTAGCGGCAAACACGACGCCGCATTTGATTCGGGATCTTGAATCGCTGCGTACTCACCTTTCGATCGAGCGATGGGCCATGCTCGGCAGTTCCTGGGGAACGACGCTCGCGCTGGCCTATGCGGAAAGACATCCGGAACGCGTTTCCGCTCTCGTATTGGCGTGCGTTACGACGACGTCTCGACGTGAAGTCGACTGGATTACGACCGGCGTCCGCCGTCTGTTCCCAGAGCAATGGGAACGGTTTGCGTTGCACATTCCCAGACAACTGAGACACGAACGCATCGTCGACGCATATGCAACCTTATTATTCGACGAGGACCCGGCGATCAGCGCAGCCGCCGCGGCCGAATGGTGCGCATGGGAAGACGCGCACGTTTCACTTACCCCCGGCTACAGGCCCAATGCCCGGTTTTTCGATGCCGACTATCGACTTCGGTTTGCTCGAATGGTCACGCACTATTGGCAAAACTCAGCTTTCTTAGCCGATAACCAGCTGATACGTGAAGCCGGCTCATTGAATAGGATCCGCGGCGTCTTGATACATGGGAAGTACGATGTCAGCAGCCCATTGGAAACCGCGTGGCAATTGCACAGGGCTTGGCCGGCAAGCGAACTACAGGTCGCCAATGATGCCGGACACGGAGACGGCTCGATATTCGAGAAGATCGTCAACGCGATGGATGGCATTTCAAGCCTTCAATGAACGACTAATAAAGTACGGCAGCGGATTCGGGGTCGACGAATCGACGCGCGAGTCCTCCAAGCGCCGTAACCATCGGCAACGATTGGAAAACATGCTCGCATGAGGAATTCGAATCGCAAGTGGCCCGCCGTGATTTTCGTTGCACTATGCAGCGTTGCAGCTTATGCAATTGCGGTGGCGACAATCGCCTATAACGGCCTCCCAGCGATAATTCGATTTCACCTCGGCATAATCGTGCCGGCCGACAGCGGGCCCAAAACGTCCATCCTTTTTGTCCCCGTGTTTAATGTAATTATCTGCATAATGTCCTATATGCAATATTTGAGGGCGGCGAGATCATACGCTCCGCTCATAGAAAACCTTTCGTTAGGCTTAGCGCTTTCGAGCTCGATTCTGTTGGTCGTGGCGGAAAAAACAATAATTGCCGCAGCTGAAGACTGGATCTGCGCCGCGCGGCTATGTCGATGCGACGCTCGGCCTACTTGTTCTGACCTTCATGCTCATTGCCGCAACCGGAATCGCAACAGTAAGAGGCTGATCATACAAGCGACGGCGCGTAAAGGCCTTAGTCTCGTTCGGACCTCCAAGGCGTTTGTATCAGGCTGCTTGACACGAACCAACCTTTTGTATTACCATGGCTAATACAGAAGGAGGGCGTTCGAACCTATGGATGGGGATTTCTTAGCCAGTTTCATGGCGGGCTTTGGATTGGTGACGGGGGTGCTTTTCCTCCGCTTCGGCATAGAGGCTGCCGTCGAATCCAAGTCTCGCGCGGCACTTCTAGCCGAAGGCGGCGCGACTCTTGACCGAATCCAGCGCGCAGACGTCGACCGCGAACGCAAATCGCCGTTCCCGCGTTACGCCGTTTCCGCCATCGGGTTTTTGACGGCCGGCGTAGTGCTCGCGCATCTCGTGGCGCCTATCGTAGCCTACGCGATTATCTGTCTTTCGCTCGTCGGCCGGTGCGTCGCGGATCAAATTGCTGAAGAACGAGCGCCTCGGCGGCGCTCCGCCGTCATAGGGCGCTCGCGTTTGTTGGATCCCGTCCTTATGACGTGGATCGCCCTCACCGCAGCTTCCTCGCTCTTGCTTATACCGTGGCTTTTGGATCAAACGTTTCGTATAGCTTCGGTGCTTGTCGCCGTTTGCGTTCTGACGATGGTTGCCGTGGCGTGGCGCGTCGCGAGCGCGCCGCCGCTGCTCTTCGGCAACGATTTGGATGCCGAACAAGTTGTGGATCGCGAAACGCGCGCTATTCGAACCGGCAACTCGTGCATCCTTACCGTCGGTACCATGCTCGCGTTCTACGCCTTTCTTGGCGGCAACCGCTACGCCGGAGCTGCGCTGGCAGCCGTATGGGTCGTCATATTCGCGTGGAAGTCGATCTACGCGCGTCAATTATCGCGCCTGTCTCTCACCTCGTGACCCGCATAATCCTGTCCGTCGATCCCGATCTGGACGTAGCGCCGTTTCAACAAATTTCCGCCCAGCTTCGTGAATTCATCGAGCGCGGTGAACTGCGTCCGGGCGATACGCTTCCCACCGTACGGCAGCTCGCGGTCGATTTGGGCGTTGCCCCAAATACGGTCGCACGCGCGTACACCGACTTGCAAGATGCCGGGTGGCTGACGAGTGACGGCCGCCGCGGCACTCGTGTCGCGCAAGCCACGCCTGCCGACGACGCTCGCCGTCGCGCCGCGGTTTTGCGAGGCGATGTTGACCAATTTATTAACGGTGTGCGGCGTCGCGGTTATTCGAAAAGTGAAATCCGCGCCGCGCTGGAAAATGCGGGAGCGAACATCTGAACCCGGTCGACAGTGTAATCCGGCCCGGTGAGTCGTTTTGGTATCGCAAGGGCTTCCATTGTGGAGCTCATTACGGTCGAACGCTGAAAAATTTTCTTGGCCCGTGTCGAAAAGGGGAGCGGCCGTTCGACGTGTTCATAGAAACACTCACACCGAAGGAGTTCTGATATGAAATTCATGGTCATGGTCAAGGCCACGGCCGAATCGGAAGCAGGCCGTATGCCCTCGCGGGAAGAGTACGAAGCGGTGGCCGCTTTCAACGAGAAACTCGCCAACGACGGCGTTCTTTTGTCTGGCGGCGGTCTGCGGCCGTCTTCCAAAGGAACGCGCCTGCATTTCGAGGACGGCCGGACGACTGTGATGGACGGTCCGTTCGCGGAGACGAAGGAGCTGGTGGCAGGGTGGTGCATCGTACAAGGGAATTCGCGCGCGGAAATCGTGGAGATTCTTAGGCATGCACCGTTCTCCGGTGCCTCGATCGTCGAAGTCCGTGAACTGATGGAAGCCGAGGATTTCGGGGACGCGGCGACGCCCGAGGCGGGCGAGCGCAATAAACGCGCGCTGGGACGCGCGTGAGCGTAATGATCCGTCACTACGCTGCGGTATGAGTAGAGCGCAATCTTGACGCACAACCCATAGGAGCACGGCGCTCGCTTCCGAAAGCGATGCGCGTCATGGAGGAACGCGACGAACGTCTCGCCGTCATTGCCTTTTTAAAGGGCGTTCCGAGCCAGAGACTCGTCGCGCTCTTCAAGCAAGCGTTTCCCTTGCACCCGGCCGCGCTCTTGAGTGACGAGCTGACCCGCGCGTTTCTCTCGGCGTTTGCGCAGCGAGCATCGTTCGTGATTGCCCTCAATGCGAGTACGCGGGAAGAGATCGGATTTGCGGTGGGTGGGGATGCCGCTGTCCTGGATCGGACGCGTGCGCGTTTCATTCGGATGCACGGTTGGCGGCTGGCCGGATCTCTTTTGGCGCGCCGATTGTCTCCGCGAATACTCCTGAGCCGCGTCCGCGTTCGAAAGCCGATCCGCGGTATCGCGCATGCGCCGTATCAGCTGCGTTTCATTGCAGTCGATTCGCGGGCACGCGGAAGGGGAACCGGTACGATGCTGTTGGCGGCGTTCGAAAGAACGCTGCCGCTTGGAAGTACCTATCATGCGTGGACGCTCGAAGGTCCCTCCGGAGCGGAGCGATTCTACCTTGCGAACGGATTCACGCGGGGTACGAACCTGAGCGGCCACCTCCGCATGTGGAAGCAGTTGTAACCTTGGCCTGAAGCGGCATCTCGAAGCCGGCATACGCACGTGCGCGCCAACGTCGCGCAATCGACTCAGCAGCGATCGCTGAATGCGCGCAGGCACCTGCGCGCCTCACTCGCGATCGCATCGACGATCTCCGCTGCCGGTCGCACACGGTTAATCAGTCCGACGGCTTGCCCCGCGTAGATCTTCTCTTTTGGATCGAACGCCTGTAATGCGGCGGCGTCCGCCATTAGTTCGTCTTCGCGGTCGGTCCAGCGTTCCACAAACGGCGTTCGCAGCGCCCGCGCGCCAAACTCGCGGGGCCATCCCTTCCCCAGCGCCCGATCGTAGACGCGCGTGTAAATTGTCTGCGTTTCATCACTTGATTTGAGCCGTTCACGCGCCTGCGCGCTGTTGCGCGCTTCGGAGGCAAGCAAAAACGGCGTGCCAATCCATGCGCCGGCCGCTCCTGCGGCCAGCACCGCCGCAAAACCGCGACCGGTGGCAATGCCGCCTGCGGCGAGCACGGGCCGAGCGGTCATTTCGAGCACGACTTGCAGCAGCGGTAACGTCGAAACGGACGAGCCGGTATGGCCGCCCGCCTCTGCGCCTTGCGCAACGATCACGTCGACGCCCGCGTCGATTGCGGTTTGCGCTGAACGCCGGTTTTGGACTTGCGAGGCAGCAAGAATACCGGCATCGCGTACCCTCGCCGCGTACGGCTCTGGATCGCCGAACGAGATGCTGATGAGCTTGGGTTTTGCCGCGATCGCAATATCCAGCAGACTCGGGCGGCGTTCGAGCACCCACGCTACCAGGCCGATCCCGAAGTGCGGCCGCGGCTCTTCCTGCAGAAAGGCCAGTTGTCCGGCGATCGACTCATCGGTGTCGTTTTCATCGAAACCGAGCATGCCCAACCCGCCCGCTTGCGCAACGGCGCGCGCGAGTGCGCCGCCGGCTTGCGGCGTCATTGGGGCATTCACGATAGGAAGCCGCACGCCGAGCATCTCGCAGAGCGGTGTAGCGAGCACGTCATCCATATCGTTCGAAGTATACCATCGACTCGAGCGGCCGGTTACGACGAACGATGCGGCGTAATGTATTCACAACGAACGGATCGTGCCTCTTCCATTACCCGTTCCAGCGAGTGGGTTGCGCCGATGCGCCATTGCGCGTCGAATGCATCGCTGCCGAGTGAGTCGCGAACCTTCGCCACCGTCTCGTCGTAGTCGGCGCGTTCTACCGCAAAGAGCGGAAGTCCAATCGCGCGGCGCATCGCGTCGGCTGCGCCTAAAAGACGCGCGCCGCGCAATGGATCCTGGACCGCAGCGGTGACTGCGGCGATATCCTCGAGCGTCTTGGCGAGTACCGCTTTAGACGGCATGAACTCGAGCAAATCCAAGGCTTCGTGGTAGCGCTCGATCGCCGATGCGTAGTTTCCGCGCTTGTAGGCAGTGGCTCCAAGATTCACGATCGAATACGGTATGCTGCCGGTGTCGCCGGCGTCGCGCTGCAAGCGAAGGCACTCGTTGAAGATTTGTTCGGCATTCTCATAGTTGCGCTCCGCCGTCGCGACAAGACCGATCTTCATCAGCGCGTGAGCGACGCCCGAGTCATTTCCCAGGCGGCGATAGATTGCGGCGCTCTCCTGGCCCAGAGTTGCGGAACGCGATAGATCGTTCTTGCTGAACGCGACTGAAGCCAGGTTCGATAACGAACCCGCGATGCCAAGTTCGTTATCGAGTCTTCGGCGGATGGTGAGAGCTTCCGTATGCACCGCCTCCGCCCCATCGTAATCGCCGCGAAACTGCATAATGATGCCCAACGAAGTCAGCGAAGCGGCGAGCCCGGCCTCGTCACCGATTTTGCGCTGTAACTCGATGACCTGCTCGCAAGGCGCGCGCGCTTCATCGATATTTCCAAGACCTGAGAGCAGTACAACTTGTGTGCGCAAGACTTTCGCGTATAGTTCCTCCGGAACGTCCTGCGCCGCCGTCGTTCGAAGTTTGAGGAAACGCCGAACCCAACCGAGTCCTTCGATCAAGTAACCGCGAAGCCACCAAAAGCGCCAAACCGCCAAGATCAACCGGAAGCCAAGCAGCGTTTCGCCGGCGTCCGCAAGATAGCTCAGGGCCGCGCGGATGTTTTCGCGCTCGAGTTCGAATCGCGCAAGCCACCGGCTCTGCCCGGAACCGGATAACTCGTGCTGCGATGCTTGCGCGAACTGAAGGACGTGCTCCGCGTGGCGACGTTGCGTGTCGGCCAGTTCGTTGCTCTCTACGAGGCGTTCGTGCGCGTACTCGCGGAGCATCTCCAACATCGACACGCGCGGTTCGGCGTCGGAGGCCTCGAGGAAGAGTACCATATTCTTCTCGACCAGCGGTGCGACTCGGAAGAGAATCGACCGCTCGAAGCTCTTCGTCTCCGACGACCGCCGCGGCCGCGGCCAGACTTCCGCCGCCCTGCAGCACCGAGAGGCGGCGAAAGACGAGCTGCTCCTCCTGCGAGAGCAAATCGTAGCTCCATGCTATCGCGGCGCGCATCGTTTGCTGACGTTCCGGATGGTCGATCGACGCGCCGGAAAGAAGCGGCAACCGGCGCTCGAGGCGCGCCGCCAGCGCCTTGGGCGGAAGCAGGAGAAGACGCGGAGCCGCCAGTTCGATTGCCAGCGGAAGCCCTTCCAGGTGATTCACAATAGTGTCTACTGCACTTGCATTTGCGCCGGTCAGTTCGAATTCGGGCCGAATCATCTGCGCGCGCTGCACAAAGAGCGTCGCTGCTGCTTCCTTTTCCAGCGGGCGAACGGCATAGACGCGTTCGGCACGCAAGCGCAACGGTTCGCGGCTCGTCGCAAGAACCACCAGCCGCGGGCAAGCCGCGATCAGGGTTCCGATCCAATCTGCCGCCGGTGTCAGATGCTCGAGATTGTCGAGAACGAGCAGTAGATTTCGTGCGCGAAGGAACGCAGAAACTGCTTCGCCGGGCGGCGTGTCGGAAGGTTCCCTAATCCCAAGCGCGCGAGCGACCACTGCGGCAACGTTCGAAGGATCGCGAGTCGGCGCGAGTTCCGCAAGCGCCGTTCCATGCTCGAAAGTATCTGCGCGGTCGACCGCGACTCGGAGCGCGAGGCTCGTCTTTCCGACGCCGGCCGGCCCAACCAAAGTAACGAGCCGCGCGTCGCTGCGGGAAAGCAACGCGGCGATTCGCGCGACGTCAGAGTCTCGGCCGATTAGCACCGGCGCGTGCAGTGCCGGCTGACCCGAAGGCTTTGCAGGCAGATCGACCGGTTTTCGAGCGGCGGTTTGAAGGCGTGCCCGATCTTCGGGCGAGAGGCCGAGCGCTTCGGCCAGCAGCATGATCGTAACGAGTCGAGGCGCGCGCGCAAAGCCGGTTTCGATGTCGCCGACCGTCCGCGCAGAAAGCCCGGCGCGCTCGGCGAGAGCGTCTTGCGAGAGATGCGCGTCAGATCGGAAGTAGCGTAGTAGTTGCCCGAGCGAGTCTGTCACCGTGGTGAAAATTTCGCGACGAAATGTTCGGGAACCCCTTGCCGCGATTTATATCGAAGTTTGTGACGTCGGGCGCGCTATATAACGCGAAAGCGCACGTTGGAGAGCATTGGCGCTCGGATCGATATGATCTCCGCGCCAATGCTGCTACGGGGATTTAGCGGTAGCTGGGGCTCGGACGCGTCGCGAAGCAGTCGCGGCAGTATACCGGTTTGTCTCCGCGGGGTTGAAACGGAACTTCAGCGACTCCGCCGCACTGGCTGCACGTCGCTTTGAAAAGCTCGCGACGACCGCCGCCGGCGCCGCCGCCGCCGTAAGAGCCGCTGTTGCTGCGGCCGCCGCCGGAAGCCTTGCGCGCGGCGCGGCAATCGCCGCAGCGGCTGGGCTTGTTCGTAAAGCCTTTGCTCGCGTAGAATTCCTGCTCGCTTGCCGTGAACGGAAACGTGCGTCCGCAGTCAACGCAATTGAGGTTTTCATCTGTGTACATGAACGATGTCCTAACTTCTAAATGATTTGGACCCGCCAGTACTTGGAACGCGAAGACGTTGAAACACTAGTAAGGCCCGGTAATTACGCCGAGGCAAAAACGCGCCGGCGCGGCCAGGAGTATCTCACGAAAGTGTGCCTAGCGCAAGGCGATACAACCCCTGAATGTGCGCAATGGTTGCGTCCGGCGCCCGAGGCGCCTTCCGGGACGAGTCCGGAGCAGTGAGCGGCTACTCGCGCCGCAATCGTAGAAACCGGCGAAATGCGCAATAAATCGCGTTATCGAGGCTTTCTAAGCAGCCAAATGGGAATTTCCGCTTCGATGCAGAAGTAGTAACTCTTGCATTTTCGAATATTGAGCCAATCATGCTGACCGCACTCACGCCGGTGGACCGGCTTCTCGTGGGGTCTAAAAATACCAACGGCCCCCAGTACCGGGCTATCTACGGGGGCTACGCCAACCCAAGCGGCTTGATTTCACTACTCGCCGAGGGTCAGGCCTACCGCATCAATTTCAAAGCGCGTACGGTTCAGCAGAAACCGCTCCTCAATCCCGGAGCGCAGGCGCGCTATGACGCCGCCAAGCCCGGCGAAGGATTCGAGTACGGCGGCTTGACCTTTCGGCGCTTAGCACACGACGAAATCATTGAGATCTGCGCCTCCGGGTCGTTTCGAATGGGCGTAAACTCAAGATAACGAGCTCCGCCGCAGTCACACAAGCATAACAGATCACGAAATAACGCTAATATCTCCGCTGAAGCCTATATTGACAAATGTCGATTCAAACGCTAATATCGACGTATGTCAATGCAGCGGTGTTGTCCGCCAAAGGGTATCGCCCGCGGAGTTTTCACTGAATCCGCCTCCCTGTTCAAGGCGCTTGCAGATCCCCATCGGTTGACGATTCTAGCGACGCTGGCGCGCGCCGAAGATGAAGTTTGCGTATGCGATTTCACCGACGGTCTGCCGCTCAATCAGCCAACCGTTTCGCATCATCTCCGAATCCTGCGTGAAGCGCAATTGGTAACGTGCGAGCGGCGCGGCACTTGGGTCTATTACCGGCTTTCGGACGATGCAGACGAACGCCTGAACAAAGCGCTGAATGCGACACTCCCTCAGAAAGTAAGAGCATGAAAACCCATCTGAATCTAACGACCAATAACCTGCAAAAGAGCGTTGCGTTCTACTCGACGCTTCTGGACGCCCGTCCGGCAAAAGTTCGCGAGGATTACGCGCTTTTCATCACCGATGAACCGGCTTTGGAACTCGCGTTGGACTTGAGCGCAGATGTTTCGCCAACGCTGGACGCACACTACGGCATATTCGTCGAAACGGCCGGCGAAGTAGAACGCGCGATCGCTCGCCTCGAGCGCGCCGGAATGCCGTCGTCGGTCGAGCGCGAGGAAACGTGCTGTTACGCAAATCAGACCAAAGTATGGACGAGCGATCCTGAAGGGCGGCGTTGGGAGGTCTACACCGTTCATGACGACACTGCTGAACGCGACGGCGACCTCAGCTCGTGTTGCCCGTGACCTGAACTCCAAGTTTGAGACATTTTTGTGACAAGTATGCCCATCGCTAAGCGCGCGGCGGCAGAGGCACTCGGCACGGCGCTCCTGCTCGCTGCCATCGTAGGTTCCGGTATCATGGCTGAGCGGCTGAGCGGCGGTAACGTCGGTCTAGCGTTGCTGGCCAACGCGGTGGCTACCGGCGGCGCGCTGGTCTGTTTGATCGCGGCGCTTGGGCCTATATCGGGTGCGCACTTCAATCCCGCGGTATCGATTGCCGACGCTCTGCAAGGCGGCCTCGCGTGGAGTGAAGTGCTCGTGTATGTTGTTGCGCAACTTGCGGGATCCATCGCCGGCGTAGCGCTCGCAAATATCATGTTCGGCTTGCCGCCGATTTTTGCATCGCATCATGTTCGCGGCGGCCCCATACTCATGTTAAGTGAATTCGTCGCCACTTTCGGCCTCCTCGTCGTTATTTGGGGATGTGTGCGCTCCCGAAGTTCGATCGTGCCGTTTGCGGTTGCGGGCTACATCGCTGCAGCGTACTGGTTCACGCCTTCGACCTCGTTTGCGAATCCTGCGGTGACCATCGGTCGTTCGCTGTCCGATACGTTTGCGGGTATACGCCCGCTCGACATTCCCGGATTCGTCACCGCTCAACTGATTGGCGCCGTTACGGCGACGCTATTGTGCAAATGGCTCGTGCCTATACAAAAAGCCGATGCAGAAGGGGTACTTGTTCCACACACCGAGATGCTTCGTTCGCCGGGACGCCGGCGTGTCGTCTAAATCTTTGATCCTGTTCGTTTGCAAGCACAACACCGAACTCAGCAAAATGGCAGAGCTTATCGGCTAGAGATCCACGCGGCTGCGGTAAGCGTTGAGCACGTCGCGACGCGTAATGATGCCGAGCAGATTACCACCGATGCGGTCTACGATTGGGAGCAGCGGTGTCTGCGGATCGGCCATGGCAACGGCTGCTTCTTCCAATGTGTCATCGGGCTGGAGCAAGACCGGTACGCGCTGGGCTAAATCGCCCACACGACGGCCGGGATGCGTCACGAGCGTGCCGGCAATGTCGGACGCAGTGGCCATGCCGATGAATTTGCCGCCGTCCACCACCGGAACAACGAACTCGGGACTGTGCTCCAACTTTAGGGCCACCTCGTTGATCGGTTCGGACGCTTCCGCCACGATGTCGGGCACCCGCTGCACCGATGCGACCGTCACGCGCGAGAATGGCCGCTGTCGGCGAGCGCGAGCCCAGTCGATTCCCCGCCGCACCAGCTTCATTTCATAGACGGTGTGACCTAGCAATCTGCGCCCAAGAAGGGTCGAGATTACCGTGCATACCATCAGCGGCAGGATGATCGTGTAATCGTTGGACATTTCGAACACAATCATTATCGCGGTAATCGGCGCCTCCGCAGCCGCCGCAAAAACCGCCGCCATGCCGACCAATCCATACGCCGCCGACGATGCGGTCCAGGCCGGAAATAGGTCGTGCACTACGCGTCCGAACGTGTTGCCCAGCATAGCGCCGGTGTATAACGATGGAGCGAAGACCCCGCCGCTCCCGCCGGAGCCAAGCGTCAGGGACGTTGCGATTGGCTTGAGCAAGGCCAGCGCGAGCGAATGTCGGGCCTGAATGTGCGCCGCGAGCACCGCGTCGACGTAATTGTATCCGACTCCGAAAAGTTGTGGGAACCAGATGCCGATGATGCCGACGCAGGCAAAACCCATAGCGGCCTTCGTCATCGGATTGACGTGCCAGCTTTCGAAGCGATCTTCGCAGAAGTACAGCAGTCGCACAAAACCCGCGGCCCAGCACGCGGCGACGATGCCCAATATTGCATAGAGGCCTAGTTCCGCTGGCGAAACCAGATAGAACGCCGATGCGGTAAAGGAAGGGTGATTTCCAAAGTACGCGCGACCGATCACGGCGGCAACGACGCTGGAGACCACGATCGTCGCAAACGATCGGGGTGCGAAATCGCCCAAGATGACTTCGCTTGCAAAAAATACGCCGCCGATCGGGGCGTTGAACGTCGCTGAAATACCGGCAGCCGCCCCGCATGAAACCAGCGTGCGAACGATTGGAGCCGGTGCTCGCACGAGTTGTCCGAGAACCGAACCAATTGCGGAACCGATTTGAACGATGGGTCCTTCGCGGCCGCAGCTTCCGCCGAAACCAATGCACGTTGCCGATGCGAGGCTCTTTACGCCAATCACCCGTGGGCGCATGACGCCGCCCTGCATCGCAACGGCCGCCATCACTTCAGGCACGCCGTGACCTTTGGCTTCGCTTGCAAAGCGATTCACGATGAATGCGGTAATCAAGCCGCCTACAGCGAGGATTGGGACCACTTGTGCGCGGCCCAGAAAGTGGAGCGCCGGAGCAAAGTGTCCGAAGGCGAGCATCTGCTCGCCGAAGATCAGGTAGCGGAATGCGACGGCGCCGTAACCGCCCCCGATCCCGACCACAATCGCAGCCAGCAGCAAAAACGTGCTCTGTCCGATCGAAAACCGGCCGAAGTCCAATCGGTAGCCCCGGTTGGTTTCGGTGTAGCGGACTCGTGGAACCGTCGCGGAAAGCGCCATCGACGCTTTATTCCACGCGCGCGGGCAAATGCGCTGTAGCTCACTTGTTGACGCAAGGTACCGGGGCGCACGCACAGATTACCGAGCACGCGCTCAGTGCCCGCTAGGTTAGAGCCCTGGCCCGATCCGAACCAGATCCGCTACGAAAACGGGACGCCATGCGCTGCCGTCGCTGGAATACTGAATCTCGAAATGATGGCTATGCGCTTTGATGTTCGACCAGACATCGCGCATAAACACGATTTTCCCGTTAAGTGTCGTCTGCGAGATCAACTCGCCGCGTCCGTTTTTGAATCCTCCAATCATCGATGGCTCGAACGCAGCGGTGCTGCTATCCGCGTATGTCTGGCTCCATTGGTGCGACTGGGGATTGTACAGGTAGAGCGTTACGCCTTCGAAACCGCCTCGGCCGTTACCGGCTTTGATCTCCTCCAGGTAAGCGCGACCGTTCCAAATCTTTCGCAGCGCAACGGTCCCTTCCAGCGTCTCCCATGAGGGTGAGCCGTGGGTTGGAAAATCGAGTGATTGTATGTGCGTTCTCCATGTCGCATAATTGAAATCGAAGTCATGAGAACGTTGCGCCGTTGAACTCGCCGCGTTGGACGGAGCGGCGTTGCTCTCACGGGTAAGATGCGCGAGGAAGTTTGGCTCCCAAGTCTTGCCGCCGTCGCCCGAGAACGCTTGTTCAAAATCGTAAGAATCAGTGGTAATGCCCGAAAATATTTGACGAACCAGGATCATTCTTCCGTTATAGGACTCCTGATCGTAGAACGCGCCTCGGCCGTTCGTGAACTTTCCGAACATGGGCTGCCCTAGTGTACCTTCGCTGCTGTTTGCGCCGTTCAGACTCCACTGGCCGGACTGCGCGTTGTACATACGCAGGTTCATGATTTCCAGGTGACTCGGCCCGTAAGCTTCGATTTGCTCGAGATTCGCGAATCCATTCGAAATTTTTCGGGCGGTGACCGTTCCCGCATAAGTGGCCCATTGGTTCGAACCGGAAAGTGGGTGAATGAGTCGCTTGATATGCGTGCGCCAGGTGCCCAAACCAAAGTCAAAGTCGTGTTGACCGCTTTTGACTTGAACGGAAGCGGCGGCCCGGGACGTCATTACGCATACCAGCACCATTAAGAGCATCATCAGTGTTCGCTGCACACGGCAAAGCATGGAATATGTCCTAAAATGCCTTTTGCTCGGAAGAAGTGTCATGATTGCTTGTCGTACGTTGCGATCCAAACCGGAGTCCAGGTCTTGCCTCCGTCAGACGACTGTGAAATCACGTCGCGATATGAGGTGGTTGAAATCGTCCGCGACACTGCCCGCACGAGCGTGTCATTTCCGTGGGCCTGTTCTCTATCGCAGAAGATCCCCACGCCATGATGAAAGGAGCCTACGAGTGGAATGCCCAGCAGGCCGTCGACGCTGCTTGCGAACGACAGACTCCACTGCTTTGTGCCGGGGTCGTACAGACGTAGTTGCAAGCCTTCAATACTGCCCGCGGCGCCTTTTATCTCCAGCACGCCGATGTTTGCCCGACCGTTCCATAATGGGGTCACCCGGTGCGTGCCGGCATAAGCGACCCAATGCGGCGGCCCATCCGGCGGCTTCACCAAACGCGAAACGCGCACGTTCCAAGCCCCGAACTCGTAATCGAAGTCGTGGTTGGAGTTTGTCCTTCCCGAGGGCCATGATACGGCCGTTGCGCTGCCGGCCAAGCTCATCCAAATCAGGGCGGCGGCGAGAACCTGGATATAACGCATGCCCTTATTTTAAATGAAGGACTGGACCGGTGTAACGGGCCATTTCTGTTCAATATGAAGGAGCCACTTGAGCTCGAGCCGTTCTTTCCCGATCGCCGTTCCGGCGAGGCGCTCGGGATTCGAGCTGTCTCGGAGGCTTCGAGCTGCTATCGAGACCGGAGCTCTCCCACCCGGAACAAAGATGCAGAGTACACGCGAACTGGCAAGGCGGCTCGGGCTCGGCCGTAACACGGTAGCAATCGCGTTCGAGCAACTTATCGCGGAGGGCTACCTTTTGGCGCGCGTGGGGTCCGGTACGTTCGTAGCGCGTTCAACCAATCGACAACCTTTGAAGACTCGCAGGAGCGGAGCAGTAAGACACGAGCGAGCCGAACGACTTGCGGGACTGCGATCGCACTTTGACGCCGCGTTGGGTAGCGGTCCGTTGCGTCCCGGAATGCCGGCGCTCGAACTCTTTCCGTCAAACGTCTGGAAACGATGTGCCAGACGCGCGCTAAACGTCTACGATGAAGATCTCGGATATACCGCGGCCTCCGGTTCACAGTCTTTACGCGAAGCAATCGCGCTTCACGTCACGCAATTTCGTGGTATAAGCGCCCAGCCCGAGCAAGTCGTCATTGTCGAAGGTGCCCAAGCGGCGCTTCACCTGGCGTGCACGGTTTTATCTAGAACCGGGGATACCGTCGTACTGGAAGATCCATCGTATGCACTCGCGCGAGCCGCGTTCGAGTTGCATGGATTAAAGCTTCATCCGGTTCTGGTGGATCGTGAAGGAGTCCGCACCGACCGCCTTCCAAGCAACGCGCAACTTGCGTTCGTAACCCCGACACACCAATTTCCGCTGGGCGGCACACTTCCCATTTCACGCCGACTCGAATTGATCGCTTGGGCAGAAAAACGGAACGTTTATATCCTCGAAGACGACTACGACAGCGAATTCACCTCCCGCATCCGTCCATTGCCCGCACTGCAAAGTCTCGATCGCAACGGCCGCGTCCTCTATATCGGAAGTTTTAGCAAAACGTTGGCGCCCGGGATAAGGGCGGGCTATCTTATCGTACCACCTCATTTGGCGAACGCTTTTCGCGCCGCGCGCGCCAGCAGCAGTCTTGGGTTTGTCAATTCATCTTCAGGAAACGCTTTCATTATTTATTCGAGAAGGCCACTTCGCGCGTCACTTGCGTCGCATGCACGCCGCTTACGAAGTGCGCCGGCGGGCACTTTGCGAGGGCCTGGAACCCCTATGCCGCGACGCATTTGAGCTGGGCCCGATGGGAGTGGGCCTGCACGTCGCTTTGATCGGGCGCCCGCCGTTTCCGGATCGGGATCTCTCGCGAACAAGCGACCATCAACGGTTGATTCCGCTTTCGCCGCTGTGCATCAATAGGCGCGATTGCTTTGGATTCGTCCTGGGCTTTACCAATGGGACGAGCGAACAAATTCGTCGCTCCGCGATGCATTTGGCGGCCGACCTGTCGCTCAAGCCGCGAAGCAGGCCGGCCAAACCACGCCGTTAGTGTGGATAGGAACGATCAAATGCCGAGCGGATATGCCTCTTCGCCGTGCAATTCGATGTCCAATCCACGTTCTTCGGTTGCGCTGTCGACTTTCGTCAGCGTTACGCGACTAATCAGCCAGAGCATTCCATACGTGAATACGAACGCCCATGCGCTGCAAAAGACAGCGGCGGCGACCTGTTTGCCGAAGAAGGCTGTGCCGCCGAACAACAAACCATTCGCGCCGGCGGGATTCCACGCGGTGGTTGCAAAGACGCCGAGCAACACGATGCCCAGTACGCCTCCGACTCCGTGCACACCCCATACGTCGAGTGCGTCGTCCCAGCGCAGGCGATTCTTCAGCGCTACTGCGTAGTAGCAAACCGCGCCCGCCAGTAAACCGAACAATATCGCAGCGATTGGCGAAACATAACCCGCGGCGGGAGTAATCGTGGCAAGACCCGCAACAGCGCCGGTGAGCAAACCAACGAACTTCGGCTGTCTGCCGCGCGCCCATTCAATCAGAAGCCAGGCAACGGCTGCAAATGATGCGGCAATATCAGTGTTCAGAAATGCCGCGGCGGTGACGGCGTCGACGCGCAGCTCCGAGCCCGCGTTGAATCCGTACCAGCCGAACCAGAGCAACCCGGTGCCTAAAGCGATCAGCGGAACGTTGTGCGGTTTTTCATCGACCACGTGCCGCCGCCCGATAAAGAGTACAGATGCGAGTGCAGCGAATCCGGCGGACGCATGCACCACCAGGCCGCCCGCGAAATCGAGTACGCCCCATTTCGCCAGCGCGCCGTCAGGGCTCCAAAGCATGTGCACGAATGGAAAATAGACGAAGAGCAACCAGCCCGTAAGGAAAAGAAAATACGCCTTGAATGTGACGCGGTTCGCAAACGCTCCGGTAATGAGGGCGGGCGTAATAATCGCGAACATCATTTGATATGCGATGTGCACGACGAGCGGAATGCCCGCATCGTTGCCCATGAACATAGTGTGCAGCGTGACGCCGCGCAAAAAAAAGTATTGCATCGGGTTGCCCACAATGCCGTGCCAGTCGGCGCCGAAACACATGGAATAGCCAACGATCACCCAGACCACAGTGGTCCACCCTAACGACATGAAACTCTGAATCATGATGGTTAGGACATTCTTGCGGCTGACCAATCCGCCATAAAAAAACGCGAGTCCGGGCGTCATCAACATGACGAGGCTCGCGCAGATTAGCATGAACGCAGTGTTTCCGATGTTGAGTGGAACCGGATGAGTCACGGCTGTCCCTCCTTCGGGCGAACCTAGCATTCCTTAGGCAGGCTGCTCGAATGTTCCGCTTCCGAGCCGGCCTCACGAGCCCGACATGGATGGGATCTTCATCGAGTACTGCAACGCCGAGCGGCCGGACTCAGCACTTGACGGACGTTCGCCCGAGGCGGCATACTTCACAACGCCGGCTTTTTTCGCCTAACTGCGCGCGTCACTTAATGTCCGCAGCTCGGCAATTCGGAGGCACCTCTAAGTGCATCCGTAGGGGCTATATGCTAATCTCTATCATCCTGGGTTACTTACTAAGCGGCGAACTTTTCGCGCATGAGGATTTATGCTTGATTCCCTCGCCCCCGCCCTTGTCGACCTTACATACGCGATCCGAATGGGCGAATGCCAGTGACATCCAGGTGAAGGCCGCCGTAGCGTTCATGCGGTGCTCTTTGCATCGAAAATCTCGGGTCCTGGAACTAACCGATCTTGCCCGAAGCGAGTCGGCCTTCGTTATGGCAGCTATAATATCTCACAAAATCGGTGACATAAAAAAGGCAAAAGAGTACCTTAGCATTGCGTACTCGACGCACAAGAACCTCAAAGAGCAAGGCGCCCTGCCCTCGCAGGTCGAGGAAATTATGAGCGATGAGTTACCGCTTATTAAAGACGCCCAACGAGGAGATTGGCCAATACTGTAACTTGGCGTCGTATCTGCTCCGGCGTAGTCGAGCTCCCATGGTATCTGGCGTTTTGGAGCGTAAACCATCCGAAACGGCATTCGCCGGATGAATCGGAATCGCGTAACGTGCTGCACACGTGCGCCGAATTCGCTATAATGGCAGCATGCTTTGCTTGATCGATCGGAACTTGCATGACGAACCCGGCGCGTGAAGCGCAAAACGATACTCTTCGCGTAGAGTTTGACCGCCGCGTGACGGGCCGATGAAGGTGATAGCAGTGCTCCTCTGCAGCGCATCGCTCGCGGCATGCGCCCCCAATGCTCCCGCGGGCGGCTGCGGCACGCCGGCGATCCCATCGATGTTGCTCGTATATCCGATAAACGCCGCGACCGCCGTTCCGGACTCCACTAACGCGATCATCGTCGCGATCGAGAGCAGCAGCACCCAAGGCGCGAGCGTGACCTTGTCGCCGGTGCCGAGTTTGCAGCCGGGCAGCATGTTCACGGCAGCACCCTCGCCGCTTCCCTCGCCGTATGCAGCGCCGCCGACGCCACCGCCCGGTTCTACGGGAACACCCCTTCCATGGAATTTTTACGCCGTTCCCGTGGGTGCGCTGACGCGCGGTACTCTGTACACCGTGAGCTATACGTATACGTTCAATTTTACACCCACGCCGGGAGAGTGCTCCAACAAAGTTACGCTGTCTCTCGGAACTTTCACGACGAAGTGAGATGGAGTTCAGATTATGTGCGGCGTGTCGAATACGCGGCGGTCTGCGGTGAAAAAAGTTCTTGTCACGATTGTAACGACTTGCGTTTCTTTAGTGGTTATTACCGGCATGCCGAGCCTTTCGGCGGCGGAGCAGGGAAAAACATCAGTGCCGGTTCAGAATCGAAGAATTGCTTCGTCGATCTATGAAATGCGGCTCGACCCAGGTCTTAGCCATTACTGGCTTACGGTTCACACCGGTGGCTGTTACGCCTCAACTCCTGTCACCGTCGGGAAAAATTCAACGCGTCACCTCGTTTCAGTACCGGGGCCCTTTGAGGTTTTCGCATACCACGGAGAGAGCTGGCTATTTGGCAGAGTGCCTCCCGGCATCGGAGTGATCATGCTCAGGGACCCTCAATCGGGCCATCCAATGAGCGATGGATTTATTGACGACGGTTACTACTACTTCGAGTTATTGCCCCCGGGTCAGTACCGTTTGAGTTTTGAGGCGGCCGGCCGTACCTTCGAACTTCCGGTCAAAGTGATACGCGGCGGGACCGAGGTCGACATAGGCGTTAAAGTGCTTAGGAATCTTCTGCCGCCCGGTCAATAGTCTAGACGACACCGTAAGAGGCGCAGATGACGGCGCTTAAAATCCCGGCAAGAATTTGCAAATGCCGCCGCAGCCCGTGCCTAGAAGATGTGGTGGATGAAATGTGCCGTCGCGTTCACGATCGTAGGACTCTTACTGCTTCCGGCGGCGGTCCGCGGCGCTTCCCAAGAACCGGCCAAAGCACAGGTTCTCGCGCGTGAGTCGCTGTGGGTTCATGCGGTAGCTTCCCACGACCCTCGAACGCTGTCGGCGATTCTCGACGACGGCTTCGTGCATATAAACTATCAAGGCCATGCGGAGGGCAAGGCGGCAATGTTGGCGAGGATCCATTCGCGCGTGCCGTTCGAGCAGCACACGAGCGGGCAGTCCGTCACGTTGGAAGGCCCGGTAGCTATCGTGCACGGCCTGAACACGATCGCTGAAAACGGCCGCGTCATTTTGATGCTGTGCTACACCGACGTATACGTGAAACGCGGAGCGACATGGAAGGCCATCTCAGCGCAAGAAACGGCGGTAAGCTCAGCGAGCGCCGCTTCGGGCTCGGTCCCAACGCACCGTTAAGACGGCGACGTCATCTTCATGGCGCGCCGAATCGATGACGCGCTCGCGTATCGCATGCGCCGGATGCAGTGCTTCCCGCACCTCTCGCCTGCCGATTGCGTCATGGAGGCGCGACCACGCTTCGGGAATGTCGCGATTCCATTCGAGCAGGCCGTCCGTAAAGAACGCAATGAATGAGCCGGTCTTGAGCGTCATTACTTGAGCGGTTTTGGCAACCGGTCCAAAGTTTCGCAGGCCCAGGGGCAAGCCGCGCTCGCTGAAAGGATCGATTACTTCCCCGGCTCGGTCCCAAACAAGTGGGCCCGGGTGTCCTGCCGAGGCACATGCCAGCGTCTCGTGACCGCAATCGATCAAGGCAACTAGAGCAGTCGTAAACTCTTCACGCGATTCGGTTTGCAGCATTTGATCGGCGACTTCGAGTGCATTTGCAGGATCGGGTTCGCTAAAGAGCGCAGCGCGCAATCCGTTCCGCAGGCGGCTCATCCAGATCGCGGCATCTATTCCGTGCCCGAGCACGTCGCCAATCGTCATGGCGATGCGGCCGTCGGCCAGTTCGAACGCATCGTACCAATCGCCGCCGACGAGCAAGTTCTCTGACGAAGGTTCGTAAAATGCATCGAAACTGATTCCCGCAGGCGCCGGTAATCGCTCCGGAAGTGCGGCTTTCTGGTACACGGTCGCGATGTGTAAGGTCTGTTCGTAGAGCCTTGCCTTGGCGATGGCGGTAGCGCACCTGCGGGCTAAGTCTTCAACGAATCGGACGGATTCCTCATCGTAACGTTCCTCGCTTGGATCGGTACGAATGAGGCTGAGTGTTCCGATTCGCCCTTGCGTAGCCGAGACGATAGGCGCGACGATAATCGACCGGTAGCGCATGCGCCGCATGTACTGCTCGTGCTCGGCGCTTACCGAATGAGAGCGCAGGTAGTCGTCGTCGACGTTCTGCACCAAAATCGGCCGGCCGCTCCCAAGCGCGACGATTACCGGATGCGTTGCCTGACGGGTCCGCTGGCGAAGAAAAATTCCGGCCGCCTGAACGTCCGGTGTTAATTCCGGATTCGAGTGTGCGGCGGCCGCAAGATAGAGATTTCCGTCGTCGTCCTTGAGATCCAGAATGCAAATGTCGGCCACGGTTTCCACAGCCGCCGCGCATACGCCGGTGATTGTTTGATGCCAGTCGAGCGTCCCACCCAAGACCTCGCCCGCTCGCAACAGTAGTTGCAAGTACCGGTGTTCGCGTTGTAACCGGCCGAGCGGAATCGGCGCCGGGTTTTGCATGGGGGTACTTTTCCCAGGCGAGCCCCTTCTAGAACCCCCACAGACAATTGACTTAAGGCAACATCATTCCGCACAAGTCTTCGGCTGCCAAGCAAGTGGACGGCCGGACGCGTTAGGCCCCTCTGCAGACTCGGGTACGTTCTACGTGGGGAATGCCAATCAAAGGAGGCCTCTCACCTTGAAATTCTTGTTTTCCGTCTTAATAACGTCGTGCCTGGCAATGAGCGCTTTGCCCGCATCCGCGCAAATGGTCCCGGGATCTTATCCGAATTGCGGATACTGGCAAAATGGCGTATGGGTCGGCAACGGTACGTGCAACAGCAACCCAAGGTGCGGTTCGATGCAGGGCGGCGTTTGGGTGCCGAACGGCAACTGCCCCGATCGCCGAGGCATGATCGGCGGCCGCGCGCGAGTCATCGGTACGATTACGAGCGTCAACGGGCATTTGGTCACGGTGCAGCAATCGCGCGGTACCGTCACAATCGACGACACGCGAGCACTCAACCGGCAAACCACAGGCCGAGTTGCGGTAGGAAGGCAGATCGTTGCATTCGGGCGCTGGCGCAACGGGACGTTCTACGCAACGCGCATAGAATAACGAAATAAACAAAGAGAGGCCCGGCAATTTCGCCGGGCTTCTTCGTAAGAGCGAGCGAGATCGGCCGTTCAAGCTTCGCTGACGGCCGTGGAGTCTTGGGCCTTTGCATCAACGCTCGGGGCTGCCGAAATAATGGTAATACTCTTCGCGAGTCCGGCAATCTCGAAGATGCGGCGTGCGGACGGCTCGGCAATGACGACGATGTTCAGCGGATCGCCGCCCGCTTCAGCGTACAGGCGGCGGTAGCGCATAAAGATGCCCAGAATGGAAGAGTCGATAAGTTCGACCCCCGAGCAGTCGATTAAGACGCGAACGGCAGGACTCGGCGGAGGCAGGTTCGCGGCAATCTCGTCTTTTCGGTAGACGTCCAAGTCACCCCGGAAGGTGACGCGCACCGTGGGCTCTTCGTTCACACTTCGTTCATCCAGGCACAGCAAAAAGGGCGGCCGGCGAGCCGCTCGTCGAATATACCCGCCCTGAACCCTCAATAAACTGGTGGGTGCCGGCACTCGAGAGCCGCGCCGGAACTAGGCGGCTGCGAGCCTCGAAGGCGTGCCGGCGGCGTACCGTTTCGACGTCAACGCTATGATTATGGCAACAGCCGACATGAGAACGGCAAAGTCGATGAACCCGCGCTGATCGCCGTGATTCCGCTCGACCACCGCGTAAAGGTTGAACGCGAGGTTACTCGACGTATGAAACAAGAGCGTGGTAAAGATGCTCTTGCGGGTCGATTCGTACCCCCACGTGTAAATGACGCGCTGTGAAATCGTGAAGATCAGGAAGACTCCGAACGGCATATACGATTGCGTCAAACCTGGGATGAAAAATAGCGGAAGGTGCCAGCACCCCCAGATGGCACCAAGCAAAACGGCAGCAGTCAACGGATTGCGGCGCTGTTCCAGGGCGTCGATCGCATAGGCCCAGCCGAACTCTTCACCGCACGAGCCGCCTATAAAAAATAACATGACATAGAGCATTGGAAGATGCCCGAACGAGACGGTCCAAGCAAAAGCCGAACCCGCCTGCGCGGCGTGAAGCAGCGCAGCTGCCAGACCGACGAGCGGAATCAGAAAAAACGCGGCGAGCAAGTACCGCGCTCCGACTCTCAAACGGACCGCTCGCAACGCGAAGCTTTTCATTGCGGGCCAGCCGCCCTGAATTCCAAGCGTCGCGAAGGCCGCCACAAACGGTCCGAACGATCCGATGACAAGCACCCAAAACATCAGGCCCTGTGCCAGGTGGAAAGCACTCCTGGAGGCTAACACTGCAACGATCCACGGACACCACGAAAAAGCAAAGCAGATCGTAAAATACAAGGCCGGCCGTAAGCGCCCAGCCTGCTCGCTCGGGTAGTTCATACGCTACCTATACAATGCAAGCGCCGCCTATGTTTCGAAGCGCAAAAGCCGGCCCGTCGCGCAGGCAGCTCTGCATGCGAAAGCGTAACGTCCAAATCCAAATGAAAGTAACGAGCATCGCAGCGGCCCTCGGCCTCGGCAGTTTATGTGTATTAACAGCTTCCGCTCAAACGCAACCTTCGATGGCGCAGGTATTGCAGGCGACGTTTTCGATCACGGGCTACGGCGGGGTTGCGATTTCGCCGCGGGGCGACGAAGTCGCGTATGCCGTTACGACGCGCCCCGGCGGATTGAAGGATCCCATGCCGCAGACTGCTCTCTACGTTCAGCGAGGAACGAGCGCTCCGGTACGTCTGACGGCCGGCGACGGTACCAAGTTCTTCGAAGAAAGGGACGCGCAATTCTCACCCGACGGTTCCCGCATCGCCTTCGTCTCCAATGCCGGCGATAAAGACCAAGAACAAGTTTACGTGGCGCGCAGCGATGCATCTGCGGTTCGGCCGCTGACCCATTTGACCGGCGCCGTCGCGACGCTGCGCTGGTCGCCCGACGGCAAATATCTTGCGATCCTTTCGATTCCGCATCCGCATCGCAGCGCAGGCGCTCTCGCTGCAGGCGCGCGCCAAGTCGGCGTGATCGGATCGGTCGTCGACGAACAGCAATTGGCGCTCGTCGATACGTCCACGGGCTCCATACGAGAACTGACGCCGTCGAATGCGTACGTTTACGAGTATGGCTGGGCTCCGGACTCGAGACGATTGGCCTATACCTATGCGTACGGCAGCGGGGACAACAACTGGTGGATTGCGCGTCTTGCCACAATCGACACGACCGGGCACGCGCGCGACCTGCTTAGGCCCAGTTTCCAAATAAACGACCCGGTGTGGTCGCCGGATGGACGCAGCATCGCCGTTATCGGCGGCACGATGAGCGACTTCGGCTCCGTCGGCGGCGACGTGTACCTAGTCGATCCGAACACCGGACATGCGCGTGATATCACGCCGGGCATGCCGCTCAATGCCGCGGCACTTCATTGGACGGGCCCCTCGCAGCTGCTCATGAGCGCACACGATCTCGGTTCACTCATGCTGTTTCGATTGAACGCCAAAACAGGCGGCCGGGAAGCCATAGGATATAACGGCGAAACGATCTTCAATTGGGACGCGACGCCGGACGGTTCCCGTCTAGCGTTCGTGCGCACGTCGTTCTCGCGCGCGCCCGAGGTGTGGATGGGCGCACCCGGTGCGGCAAAGCCAATCACGCAAGGAAACGCGAGCGCTCCGCGCTTTTGGAGCAAGGCGGTCTCGCTTCGCTGGCAAGACGGTGCGTATCGTCCGCAAGGCTGGCTCGTTTATCCGCTCGATTTTCGTGCCGGCAAACGCTATCCGATGATCGCGATCGTGCATGGCGGCCCCAGCGCCGAGAGCTTGCCGGGTTACACGAATACGACGATTGCAGCGCTCACGAGTCACGGCTACTTCGTGTTCGAGCCCAATCCTCGCGGCAGCTACGGACAAGGCGAGGCGTTTACGAAGGCAAACGTCAAGGATTTCGGATACGGCGACTGGCACGACGATCTCAGCGGCGTCAACGCCGCAATTGCGCATGCGCCGATCGATCCGCAGCGTCTTGGCATGTGGGGCTGGAGTTACGGCGGCTACATGGGCATGTGGGCCGAAACCCAGACCCGGCGCTTTAAAGCGATCGTCGCCGGCGCTGGAGTCGCGGACTGGCTCTCCTACTATGGCCAGAACGATATCGACCAGTGGATGATCCCGTTCTTCGGCGCCTCGGTCTACGACGACCCGCAAGTTTACGCCAAGAGTTCGCCCATTACGTTCGTCAAAAACTCGCATACACCGATACTGATGCTGCAAGGGGAGCGCGACGAGGAGGTCCCCGCACCGCAATCGTTCGAGTTCTATCACGCGATGCAGACGTTGGGCGTGCCCTCGCGCCTAGTGGTCTATGCCGATGAGGGCCACAGTCCGCGCAAGCCCGCCGATCAAATCGACATCTTGGAACGCACGGCGGACTGGTTCGACCACTACCTCTCCTCATAGACACGGTGCCCTGCACCGCTGCGGCATAATGGGTCCATTGGCTCATTGACAGTACCACTGAGGAGTGGTTTAGTCAATCGCATAAACGGTTTAGTCACTTGACTAAACGCTCAGTCTGTAGTGGAGATTGTTATGACGACAACGACAACGCGCGCCGGCGAGACGCCAAAGCCGTCGGCGGCCGGTTACGTTCTTCAGGGAACCCTGCTGGAAGCATGCTCGTGCAACGTGCTGTGCCCGTGCTGGATCGGTGAGGATCCCGACAACGGGACATGCGAGGCGTTAAACGCGTACCACCTCGATAAGGGCACGATCAACGGCATCGACGTCAGCGGCCTCTCGTTTGTGAACGTGGTGAACATTCCCGGAAACGTTTTGACGCCGAAATCGTGGAAGGTCTTGATGCTGGTCGACGAACGCGCTACCGACGAACAGTTGCAGGCACTGGTCGACGCATACTCGGGCAAGCTGGGTGGACCGCTTGCCGACCTTGCCGGCCTGGTCGGTGAAGTTCTTGCGGTCGAACGCGTTCCGATTCAACACGATGTGCGCGAAGGCAAAGGGACCCTCCGCATAGGCGATATGGCCGAAGCCGAAATGCAGCCGTACAAAAGCGCCCAAGGCGTCGTCACGACCCTGCGCGATTCGATCTTCTCAACGATACCCGGATCGCCCGCATACGTTTCGAAAGCGACGTACAACCGCGTCGACATCCCCAAATACCACCTGCATTGGCAATTTGAAAACCGCAACGCGATTCAAGGCGATTACACCATCACTTACCAGGGCTGACATCGATGGTTATCTCCAGACCGCTATTGCGCGTTCCCCCGGCGATCGCTATTGCGATCGCCGCTGCGTGGGGACTCGCGCTGCTCGCGCAGCTCACCGGTTCCACCGCGCTGCTGCATCACGATCGCCTAATCGAAGGCGGCATTCCGCTCTGGATTGCCGCGGTCGTGTTTCTGGTAACGTGGCAGGCAATGATCGCCGCGATGATGCTGCCTTCGAGCCTGCCGCTGATCCGTTTGTTTACGATTGCCTCGGCAAATCAGCCGCGCCCCGCGCAGGTTCAGCTGGTTTTTCTTATGGGGTACGCCGCGGTATGGACGCTCTTCGGCATCGGCGCGTTCGGCGGTGATCTCACCCTTCACCGCCTCGTCGACAGCACGCCGTGGATCGCGGCGCGCGCCGCATTCATTCCTGCGGCCATCCTGCTGCTCGTCGGGGCGTTCCAATTCTCCGCGCTCAAGGATCGCTGCTTGAAAAAGTGCCGGCTTCCGTCAAACTTTCTCGTGCAGCATTACAAACGCGGATTGCGAGCGGCGTTTTCCATTGGTGCTCGCCATGGGGCGTTCTGCGTCGGCTGCTGCTGGGCGCTCATGTTGCTTGGATTTGCGGCGGGAAGCGCGAATCTAGCGTGGATGGCGCTCTTGACCGCGATCATGGTTTACGAAAAAACCGGACGCTACGGTCAGGGGGCGTCGCGGGTCTTCGGCGTCGTATTTCTCGCGTGGGGAGGCGCCATGCTCGTGCACGCAGCCGGATAAAAAGGAGAATCACATCGCCCTAGCCGACCGTCGCCGTCAACTCGTCGCCGCGGCCCGAGAACAAACCGTAGAGGCGTTCCTCGATGCCGCGGAACGCCTGCTCATTACCAATGGGTACGCGCAAATCAGCACACGGAAGCTCGCGGAAGAGGCGGGGGCTAACCACGGATTGATTCATTACTACTTCGGATCGATGGAAGAAGTCTTTCTGCAAGTCGTGGAGCGATTCACCGAGCGCATTCACCGGCGCCAGCGCGCGATGTATCTTTCCGAGGGACCGTTCATCGACAAATGGCGCAAAGCCATGAATTACATCGACGAAGACCTGGAAGCCGGTTATCCGAAGGTATGGTTCGAACTCGAAGCGATGGCGTGGAATCATCCCGAAATGCGTCAGCGGCTGGCAAAAGTGCACCGGGCGTGGCGCGAACTCTTGAGTGAGGCGATCGGTCTGGCAATGAAAGGCTACGGCATAGACACCCGGCGCTATCCGGTCAGCGCCCTTACGGCGCTGGTCCAAACCTTCAACTTGGGAATCCTCTTCGAGCGGCTCATCGGCGTGCGCGACGGGCACGATTCGTTGCTGCGCACGATCGACCGCTTACTGCAGGCGTTCGAGAAGGGCTGAAGATGCGAGCGGTGCAGCCGCTGTACTCCGGTGACGTCGACCGTGACGGCGTCAGGCTGCACTACGAAGTCTTTGGAAACGCGCCGCAAAGCGTGTTGCTGCTGCCGACATGGTCGATCATTCACTCCCGCTTTTGGAAAGCGCAGGTTCCGTATCTGTCGCGCCATTTTCGCGTGGTCACGTTCGACGGGCGCGGAAACGGACTGTCGGATCGCCCTTCAGACGCGCGAGCCTATGCCGACGCGGAATTCTTGCGTGACGCGATCGCCGTCATGGACGCGACGAATACCGCGTCTGCCGTGGTCGTCGGCTTCTCA
Source organism: Vulcanimicrobiota bacterium (assembly GCA_963714015.1). Classification (GTDB taxonomy): domain Bacteria; phylum Vulcanimicrobiota; class Vulcanimicrobiia; order Vulcanimicrobiales; family Vulcanimicrobiaceae; genus DASRDE01. Next base: position 1,678,184 of record OY970223.1, read on the forward strand.
TCGGGCGCCCGGTGGGCGCTGATCCTTGCCGCGGAGTATGCGCAGCGCGTCGACCGTGCGGTCTTCATCGCGCCCGCAATTCCGCTGGCGCAGCCTTTCGCCGAACGCGCGGCGGCAATCGCGTCATTCCAGAGGAAACGCCCGCGATCCGAAGGCTGGCAGAAGTTCAACGCGCACTATTGGCTCGAACACTATGAAGAGTTCTTGGAATTCTTTTTCGGCAAGGTCTTCAGCGAACCGCACTCGACTAAACAGATCGAGGACTGCGTCGGATGGGGGCTCGATACGGATCCGCGGACGCTGATCGCCACCCACGATGCTCCGGGTTTAACGGCAGAAGAAGCAAAGGCGTTGTGCCGGCGCGTCCAGTGCCCCGTCCTCGTCATCCATGGCGACCGCGATGAAGTTGCGCCGATCGATCGAGGCCGAGCAGTGGCCCGCCAAACGGGCGGCGAGATGCTGACCCTGCCGAAGTCGGGACACGCACCGCACGCACGAATTCCGGTCAAAGTGAACCTTGCACTTCGCGGCTTCATCGAAAAAGACGAAACCCCCATGGCGCACCCTCATCGATCGAGGCGCAAGCGCGCGCTCTACATCTCTTCGCCGATCGGGCTGGGCCACGCTCAGCGGGACGTGGCTATCGCGCGGGAATTGCGCAAGCGGCATCCCGATTTACAGATCGATTGGCTCGCGCAGCACCCCGTTACCGCCGTGCTCCAGCACTTCGGCGAACGGATCCACCCGGCTAGCGCGCTCCTTGCCAACGAGGCGGGCCACATAGAGAGCGAAGCCGCCGAACACGATCTCCATTGCTTTCAAGCCCTTCGGGATATGGACGAAATTCTGATCGCCAATTTCATGGTGTTCCACGATGTCGTGCGCAGCGAGCGATACGATCTGTGGATCGGCGACGAGGCGTGGGAACTCGATTACTTTTTGCACGAAAACCCGGACCAGAAATCGGCGCCGTACGTCTGGATGACGGACTTCGTCGGATGGCTTCCAATGCCCGATGGCGGCGAGCGGGAAGCTTTCGTTGCAGCCGACTACAACGAAGAGATGATCGGGCATGTCGCGGAGCACCCCAACCTGCGCGACCTGGCAATCTTCGTCGGTAACCCCAGCGATATCGTAGCGGATCGATTCGGCAAAAATTTGCCGGCAATCAGAGACTGGACGATCGGGAATTACTCCTTTGCCGGATATGTCACGGGGTTCGATCCGCGAGCGCTTCCGGGCCGCGAGGCTGCTCGGGCCGCCCTTGGTTGGCATCAGGACGAGAAGGTCTGCATTGTCAGTGCCGGCGGCTCAGGAGTCGGCACGGCGTTGCTCTCGCGCGTCATGCAAGCGTACCCATACGTAAAACGCGCACTTCCCGAATTTCGGATGCTCGTTGTCGCCGGGCCGCGCATTGACCTCGGAACGTTACCATCGGTGCCCGGCGTCGAACTTCGGGCCTTCATCCCCGAACTGTACCGAATGCTGGCGGCCTGCGATGTTGCCGTCGTTCAGGGTGGACTTACGACCACGATGGAGTTGACCGCGGCGAAAATCCCGTTCATTTACTTCCCATTGCGACATCACTTCGAGCAGAACTTTCACGTTCGTCATAGGCTAAACCAATATGGCGCCGGACGATGCATGGAGTACGAAACGTCGTTACCGCAAGACATTGCCGAAGCGATCGAGCAGGAGATATCGCATCCAGCCCGTTGGATGGACGTCGAAACGGACGGCGCTTCACGGGCGGCGTCTCTTATCGCATCCCTTCTGTGAAACGGAAAAGTTCGGACGCGCTGCGCATCCGCGCGTAGTTTTGCCCCTAGTGTGGGGAACTACGCACAGTCCTGAGAGGCTTGAGCCAAAACGCAACGATCGCGTCCGGCGCGCTTGGCCGCATATAAGGCACGATCGGCGCGAGCGATAATGTGTCCAACCGCCTCGGACGGTTCGGCGATGGCAATGCCGAGGCTCACGGTCGTCTCTATGCGGCTGTCGACCGTAATGCGAATGCGTTCCGCAATTGCCAACGCGTCCGCCGATGCCGGTTCGGAGAGGAGCATCAAGAACTCGTCGCCTCCGTATCGCGCCACTACGTCGCTTTCACGGGAATATTCTTTCAGGATGCCGGCAACGGCCCGAAGCACCTCGTCCCCGCGCAAGTGCCCGTGATTATCGTTGACCAGTTTGAAACAATCGATGTCCAGCATCATGGCGATGCCGAATCGCCCGCTCCTGCCCGTGGCGGCGTAGGTTTCCAAACCCGAACGGTTGAGCACGCCTGTCAAACCGTCGGTGTTCGCGGCGTACTGGGTGGCGGCTATTTCGTTCAGATTGCGGATGACCGGTGTGAGATCGTCTGCAAGCGATTGAAAATCCGGACGGGCGATGGGCTCGGAAAGTTCATGGTTCCGGTAGATCAGCAGCGTTCCAAGCAGGACGGCGTTGCTGCGAATGGGATACGCCGCCCATGCATCTCCGGATTCGCACCGCAGCTCCGGATGCTCGCGCAATCGCAGGAGCGCAGCTTCGATGCTTGTAGCCACTGTATCGGAAAGTTCGAGCGGACCTGACTGTTCGATCAGTTCGAACCCGCGGCCGCGGCTCGGCGTCGATACCACGATTGCCAGAGTCTCGTCGAAGAGATCGGATTGCACGCTCATCAGCAAGTCGCGGACGTACGGACGCGCGTCACCCTTTGCGAGCACCGCTTCGTACGCGAGCCGGCATTTCGAGATGCGAATGTATTCGATGCCATGGCGGTGCTCGCGCCGAAGAAACATCGCTATCAGCGGGAGCGGTAAGAAGATGCCGATTGCCAACAGCGGCTGAGCATCGCGATAGACCTCGACGGCGGCATATCCCCAGAGCCACTGCACAGCGACGACGCCCCACAAAAAGACGTCCGATATTTGCGCTCGCCAGAGCCGCGTGATGCGTTGGCCCGTTCTCAGTGCGACGAGGCTATCAAACCACGCAAAGACGTAAGCTGCGTGCAGTGCGAGCATGAGAACGAAGAAAGCCGCCAACCCTTCGAACGAATACCGGAGGTACACGCCTCCGAATGCGGGGCGAAAAAAGCCCGCTAGATACCAGAAAACCACGCCCGGCGCAGTTCGGAGCAGACGTTCCAGCGGCGTATATTTCAGACGAAGGTTCAGCAGAAACATCGAGCCCGCGACGTGCAAAATTGCCGCGGCGTACCAGCCGAACGTAACGAACGCGAATGCGAAGATCGCGCCGTCCAACACGAAACTGCCCAGGTCCGTCGCGCGCCGCCCGAAATTGTGCAGCGCCAGCAGCGGAATGTGCAGTTGCGAGAGCGCGAAGACCAGGACGGCCAGAGCGCCGAATGTGAACAGTTGGACGGAGTCGACGCCGCGAACGGCGGCCGGTGCATGCAATACGAAAAGCGCGACCGCAAAAACTACGCACGCGGCGCGAACGAGGCGGTCGGCCGTTGTGCGCAGTCGCTTCGCCACAGTGGAGGCTACGACGGGCGCAGCCCGCGGCCTTCCGATTCGGCAATTCGATCCGAAAGATTAACCGAATTGCGGCCGCACTCTATCGAAATCGCGCGGCTCCGTTTCCTCCAATGACGTCAATAAGGAAAGTTTCCGCTGAGATCGCTGACCTCGTAGGGCCCGATGGGCAAGAGAGCTTTCACGATACGTCCCTCGTGCGTCTTGAAGAGTAATAGTGCAGCATCGACGGGCGCGAACTGCGTTCCGGCGTTTCGCCATTGACTCGCGGCTATCGACGTAAACGCTTGCACTGATACCGAAGGCAAAAGCACTCCGCCGTACGGCGTATGCCAAAGCTCGGTGGTGCCGGGTGCCGTCGCCAGCGGCGACTGATAGCACGGATCGAGCAGTTCCAGCTGATTTGCCGGCGCCGTGTCGTACAAGTCGCCGCTGCTCCAGTTCGCCTCATCTTGCATCAGCGCAAACCGGTCGGGGTCGAATGCCCACGCCGGCTCGAATCTAAAGTCGCAACCAAAAGACAAAGAGTGGTAATGATATGCGGTGATCGCGGCAGTGATATTCGTACCAGCGATCTTTGCGGCGATCGTCGATGTGCCGTAAGCATTGCCGGTCTGGACAAACGTTTCATTGGGAGGCGCCGTCGGCGCAGGATCGCCCGGAAGGCTTCCCGTGAACGGCTGCTGCTGTTCGAGCGGCAACGCCGCACTGTTGGATGACGTCCACGTTACCGTGCCTGCAGAGCCGGCAGGGGAAAAGGTTACACCAAGTATGTAACTCGATGCCCCGAAATCCAGGAATTGCTGATCGTAAAGAACGAGCGGCGCAGCCCCAACGCTCGGCGCTGAAAAGGAGCCGAACGCCGCCGCATACTCAATGGCGGCGCTCCGCGGCAGCGGCGGTGATCCCGCGGCGCCTGTGCATCCGGCTACGGCAGCAGTGCCGGCCATGAGCAAAAGCAGTTTTCGCATAGCACTCCCGTACTGACGTTTCAGCTCAGTACGCATCCATATCGCCGGCCGGCGCGGTGTTTCCTCAGCTCGGTCGGGCCGAGCGCGTAGTCTCGGCCCTATTCTTTTCGACTACGGCGTGCCGTAGCGATCGTGATGCCGCAGCCAAGGCTCCGTTTCAAAACTTTCGTTGCGGCCGCGGGGTGCGCGGTCGAGCCACTGGTACATGTTCCACAAACCGTCCAGCCCGCGCGCGAAAGCGGAGTAGGTGTGATAGACGACGCCGTTTTCCAGCACGAAAGCGCTCACACCCGGGGCTTCCCGGCCATACGTCGGTCGATCGACTCCGGCCATCGCCGCAAAACGCGTGGACCACTTATGTTCGTTTTCAGCGTCTTGTCCAACGGCGGGAGCGGGCGCAGCCTCTTCCCGCCGGAAGTTGTAGACGACGTCGCCTGAGCGCTCCTGATCTTCCGTGTACGAGACGTTGAATTGAAAATTGAAGTCGCTGTCCGAAGAGGAAGCCCACGGGAAGCTCCAGCCCATGCGTCTCTTGTATGCCTGAAGTTTCGCTAAGGGTGCGCGCGAGACCGCGCTGAACGCCACGTCGTGACCCTCCAGATGTGGGACGATGCCGTTGAAGCCGTCCGCGATGGATGAGCAGGATGGGCATCCGGCGCTATAATCGGGTCCAAACATGAAGTGGTAAATCAGCAACTGAGAGCGGCCTTTGAACAGGTCCGTCAGCGAAGCCGGACCCGCGTCCGTCTCGAACCGGTAATTCTTCTCGATCGGAACCCACGGAAGTTCCATGCGGCGGCGCGCCAGCTCGTCGCTGCGCCGCGTCAGCTCTTTTTCCGACTTCAGCAGCTCCAGCCGAGCGGCCAACCATTCCTCGCGTGTCGCGGTCTTGGGGTGCGTCATCACCATCCGTTCCTTTCCTCTGTTTGGGGGTAGCGCATACCTCTGGTCGAATTGCGGCACGGAAAATCGACACCAAGGGCGCGAAAAATCCGGGCGCGCCGGCGACCAGGGGGACGACGGCGGGGATGCATTCTAAACACATGCTTCTGGTCGAATCCGGACGGTCAAAATCGACAATAAGGTACAGGAGGACTTATGTAATGAAATATGCGTGTCTCATTTTTGGTGACGACGAACCGTTGCCCGAAGGCGAGCAGTCGAAGCTGCGCGACGACAGCATCGCCTATCATGAAGAGCTGAAGCGGAAGGGTCACCTCGTGGCCCTGGAGGCACTTGAGGACCCGGAAACGGCAACGACGGTTCGTAAACGTGAGGGCAAGCTGTCGATGACTGACGGCCCATTTGCCGAAATCAAGGAGCATTTGGGAGGGTTCTTCATTATAGAAGCTCGCGATTTGAATGAAGCGATTCGCCTGGCCGGCGACCATCCGGCAGCCCGCTGGGATGCTGTTGAAATCCGTCCCGTGCGCGAAATTCCCAAACCGTCGTGATTCGAAGTCCGGGCGATCCCGACGATGCCGCCGCTGCATTAGGCCGGATCTACGCGGCCGAATCGCGTCACGTCCTGGCGACGCTGATTCGGCTCCTCGGCGATTTCGAACTCGCTGAGGACGCGCTGCATGAAGCGTTCCTCGCGGCGGCAGAGCAGTGGCCGCACGAAGGGACGCCGGGCAATCCGCGGTCGTGGCTCATTTCTGCCGGGCGGTTTCGCGCAATCGATGCCGTGCGCCGGCGCGCGCGCTACGATGCTTCCGTCAAGCGGCTTGCCGGCCAGTGGAAAGTCAGTGAGGAATTGGGCGTGGATCTCGACTACATTGCGGACGACGACCTGCGGCTCATCTTTCTATGCTGTCACCCTGCTCTATCGATAGACGCTCAGGTCGCGCTGACGCTCCGCGAAGCGTGCGGTTTGACGACGGAAGAAATCGCGCAAGCGTTCGTAGCAAAGGCGCCGGCTATCGCTCAACGCATCGTGCGCGCCAAGGCCAAGATTCGCGATGCGCGCGTTCCGTACGAGCTGCCGCCTCCCAAAGAAGTGCCGTCGCGCTTGCGCGGCGTGCTGCATGTGATCTATCTGCTCTTTAACGAAGGGTACGAAGCATCGTCCGGCCCTACGCTGCTGCGTGTCGACCTTTGCGGCGAAGCGATCCGCTTAGCGCAGTTGATCGTCGAAATCATGCCGGAGCCCGAAATTTACGCGTTGACTGCTCTGATGATGTTCCAGCATAGCCGGCGGGACGCGCGCACGGACCCCTCCGGTGACCTCATTCTTCTAAGCGATCAAGACCGTTCTAAATGGGATCGATCGGAAATCGCGCGAGCCGAAGCGTTTTTGGAGCATGCGCTTCGGTCCGGGTGCAGCGGGCGTTTCGCATGCGAGGCGTCCATCGCGCAGGTCCATGCGGCGGCGGAAAGTCCGGAAGCCACCGACTGGTCCCGAGTCGTTCGGTTGTACGACGCTCTTCTCGAGATTGAGCCCTCTCCGATCGTCGAGCTTAACCGCGCCGCCGCCATAGCAATGCGTGACGGTCCGGCCGCGGGACTGGCTATCATGAACGACGTCATGGCCCGTGGAGGATTGACCGAGTATCGGTTCGCTCACGCAGCGCGCGCGGATATGTATCGGCGTCTGGGACGAACGCAAGAAGCCAGATCCGCATACGCCGACGCTTTGGCGCTCACCCGGCAAGAGACGGAACGCCGGTACCTCCTGCGCAGACTGAGCGAATTGAATTAGCGCAAAGCAGTCCGGTCGCGCGACGGTCACCTTTTACGGTTTCCGCGCGTCGAAGGGACGGATGATACGGAACAGTGTCGTTGTGAACAAAACGTCCGGCGGCGATGCGCAAAAGGCCGTGACGTTCCAAAGGGAACGCCCGCATCTGCTTTCGGTTGCGTTCAGAATCCTGGGTTCCGAGTCCGACGCCGAAGACGTCGTGCAGGATACCTGGATTAAGTTTTCGCTTGCGGACACGGACGCCGTTCGAAATATCTCTGCCTGGTTGACGACGGTGGCGACGAGAGTTTGTCTCGATATGCTGCGTCGGCGACGGGAAATCTCACTCGAGGCAGAGTTGTCGCAAGATATGCGCGATGAACCTCAGGAAGCGGCATTGTTAGCGGAGGAGTTGACCGCTGCTTTTGTCGTCGTTCTCGACGAGTTAACTCCCGCCCAACGTGTGGCGCTCGTTCTCCACGATGCGTTCGGCGCGACGTTCGAAGAGATAGCGCGTATCTTAGGAATAAACAGCGTTTCGGCCAAGAAATTGGCGAGCCGGGCGCGAGGTCGGGTTCGGCGGTCCATTCCGGGGTCGCCGGAGCATCCCACTGAGAGCGCAGCAAATCGTGGAGGCATTTCTGCAAGCCGCTCGAGAGGGTAACGTCGATCGCCTCGTGGCGCTTCTCGATCCTGACGTCATTCGGCTTGCCGATGCGCACGTTCTTCCGCCAGGGAGGACGCCAGCGCATTCAAGGGCGCGAGGCGGTCGTGGAACAGACGCTGGCGTTTAGAGCGAATGCCATGCGGGCGAAGACGGCGATCGTCGACTTCCGCCCCGGCATCGTGGTTTTGGCCGGAGGCATTGTTCAGGCGGCGATCGTCATAAGCGTGCGTAACGAACGGATCGTCCGATACGAAGTCGTTGCAGATCCCCAACGTCTACACGTGCTGAACGTCGATCCGGCGAAATGACCCACATCTATCCTGCCGTTGCAGGGGCGACGATATTCGTAAACGCCGGAGCCGCAATCGGCGACTTTGTAAAAGCGCGCTTCGTCGTGAAGAACGCCGCCCAAGTCGGTGTTCCGGCGTCATGGATTCCGATTCTGGGTGCGCTAAAAGCTGCGGGTGTGGCGGGCCTGCTCTTGAGCGTGCTGGGCGTGCCGATCATCGGAACCGCCGCCTCTGCGGGTCTGACCGCGTTCTTTATCGGAGCGCTTACTGCGCATGTGCGCGCGGGCGTGTTCTACAATATCGCCTTTCCGGGCGTGTACCTGGCGCTCGCGGCGACGTCGTTAGTGCTGTCGATCCGGTAAGACGCCGGGTTCTACGCGGATCGTTCGTATCGTGCGATTGCGTTGACGGCCGCGGGCTCGGGCGAGGGCACGAGCCAGAGCATTGCGCAGAGCGTCAGGATCGCCGAAACCGCCAGCGTCGGCGTAATGCCTATCCAACCGGCCAAGATACCCCCGGCGGCGGCGCCGACCGGCGCGCTGGCCGAGTTGATGGTTCGCATCGTGGCGTGCATTCTGGCCTGCATCGGGAGCGGGGTAATGCGCTGGCGGTATGTCAGTTGAACGATGTTGTAAAGGGGAGCGGCCGCGCTGGACAACAGCAGCGCGACCGCCGAGATTATCAGCGGGGAGCCGAAAACCGCCATCGGCAGCAGTGCGCGTGCGGCGAAAGTGAGCATAATGCCGGCGCAGAGCGCACCGGTCAAACCGAGCCGCGCCTCGATCCTGGGCGTGAACATTACGCCTAGAAAACCTACGTTCGAGAATGCGAACAACAACCCAAGCACGAGCGGGCTAACGCCCAGCGTGCGATAGAAGAAGATCAACGAAACGACCTGCGCGATGGAACCGGCCATATTCAGCGTAGCCGACGAGAGCGCGATTCGTCCGAGGTTTCCCGTCGAGAATACAAACCGCAGGCCGTCCAAAATATCGGATGCTACCGACGTGCTCCGCTCTTCCTTAGGAACGCGCGCCTCGGAGTCTTTGACGAGGAGCAGCGTGGCCGCCGACCCCAAATACGAGAACGCGTCGACGAAGAGTGCGAAAGGCGCGGCAAAAACGTGAATGAGAATGCCGCCTACCGCCGGACCGGCCGACTGGGCTGCCGTGTTGCTGAAGATTCTCACAACTTAAACGCACAGGTTAAAAGGGGGCACTTATTGGCAACAAGCGATGCATGCACGCAGTCGCGGTATTCGGATGCGGTTACGTCGGTCTGGTTACCGGAGTCTGTTTGGCGCACTTAGGGAACGACGTGCGCTGTTACGACACCGATCTAACGAAGATTCGCATGCTGCAGTCTGACGGCGTGCCGTTTTACGAACCGCAGTTGCAAGCGATGCTTCAAAGATGCAGCGGCAAGGCAGGCTGCATTTTACCGGTTCCGCGCAAGCCGCGCTCGCGGGCGCAGACGTAGCCTTTATTGCCGTCGGCACACCGAGCGGCCCAACGGGCGAAGCGGACCTCACGTACGTCAGGCAGGCAGCGCGCGAGATTGCGCAATACGCCGGCGGTAATTTGCTGGTCGTCAATAAGTCGACGGTTCCGGTCGATACCGCCGATTTGGTAGAGCGTATAGTACGGGAGAATGCGACGGCCGGATGCAGTATCACCGTTGCGTCAAACCCCGAATTCCTGCGCGAAGGCAGTGCGGTTGGGGACTTCATGCATCCGGATCGGATCGTGATCGGCTGTAACGATCGAAACGACGCCGAGCTGCTGATGCGGCTCTACGCGCCCCTGGGGGCGCCGGTGCACTTGGTCGACGTCCATACCGCCGAGATGATCAAGTATGCCGCGAACGCTTTCTTGGCCGCGCGCATCTCTTTTGCGAACGAGATCGCCAATCTTTGTGCCGCGGTGGGTGCCGACGTCGATGGCGTCATCGCCGGAATCTCCGCCGATTCCCGAATCGGAGGCGGCTATTTGAATCCGGGGCTGGGGTTTGGAGGATCGTGTCTGCCGAAAGACGTCAACGCGCTGATTCACCTCGCTCGAACGCGCGCGGTCGAACCGACGATGCTGGAAGCCACCCTCAGCGTCAACCGGCGGCAAGTCGTGCGCGCGGTGAACCTTATGGAAGAGCTCTTAGGCGATCTCTGCGATTGCCCTATCGCCATAGCGGGCCTGGCATTTAAAGGCGGTACGGACGATTTGCGAGAGTCGCCCGCTCTCGTTCTGGTGCAATCACTCTTGACGCGCGGCGCGCGGATAACTGTTCACGATCCGCATGCACTCCAAGCCGCCCGTAAGTCGCTCGAAGGGAGCGTGCGTTACGCTGACTCTGCATACGCAGCGGCGAGGGGGGTCCGTGCTTTTGCGATCGCGAGCGACGATCGCAGCTATGCGGCTCTCCAGTGGAAGCGCATCGCCGCCGTCATGAAAGGAACGGACGTGTTCGATTTACGCAACCGGGCCAACCCCCGCTCCGTGCGATACGCCGGTTTGAATTATCATGGCGTCGGCAGAACAGTACGGGAGGCGCTCGTTTCGTGAAAGTGTTGATTGCCGGAGCGGCCGGCTTTCTCGGATCGCACTTGGCGCAAGCATGCCGAGCCCGCGGTGATCACACGATCGGCGTGGACAATTTCGCATCTTCGAGCATCGCCAATCTCGCCGGGCTGGCGAACGATGCGGGCTTTTCTTTTGTCGAGGCCGACGTTGCCCGGGGGCTGCCGGATGCCGGGCCGATCGACGCCGTGCTGCACTTTGCTTCGCCTGCGAGCCCCAAAGACTACGCCTCAATTCCTATAGAAACGCTCGAAGTCAATTCCCGCGGAACGCAAAACTGCTGCCGGCTGGCCCTGCGCTATGGCGCGCGCTTGCTTTATGCGTCGACGTCCGAGGTCTACGGCGATCCCGCCGTGCATCCGCAGCCCGAAACGTATTGGGGAAACGTCAACTCGATCGGCGAGCGCTCCTGTTACGACGAGGGCAAGCGCTTCGGCGAGGCGATGGTCATGGCGTACGCGCGCATTCATGGCCTGGACGCGCGAATCGTTCGCATTTTCAATACATACGGTCCGCGCATGCGCGCGAACGACGGCCGGGTCGTTCCGACGCTCGTACGCCAGGCGCTTGCGGGCGAGCCCCTAACGATCTTCGGTGACGGAACCCAGACCCGCTCGCTCTGCTACGTCGACGATTTAGTTGACGGTATTCTGCGCTTTCTGGATCATCCGCGACCCGGCGAGCGCGTGATTAATCTCGGTTCCGAAGACGAACTTACGGTAAACGAGATTGCGCAAACCGTCGCCCGCCTTTGCGGCGTGGCCGTTACGATGCGCCGCGAACCGCTGCCGCCCGACGATCCGGCGCGCCGGCGTCCCGATCTTACACGCGCGAAATCGATCTTGGGGTGGTCGCCGCAGACTCCGCTGCAGGTTGGACTATCCAAGACGATCGCGTGGTTCAAAGAAGAGTTGCAAACCGAAAAGGGAGTACCCGCACGATGCTGATGACCGCTGGTGACATAGACAATGCTGCCCGTCGAACGCTGCAGGGCACGTTCATCGTAACGGGCGGCGCTTCGGGGTTAGGTTTGGCAATCGCACAGGCTATCGATGCGGCCGGCGGGAGGGCGATCGTCTTCGACATCAACTCTCCGCCCGGCGATATCGAGCACCGGATCGTCGACGTGTCCGAGGGCGCCGGCGTAAGAGAGCACGTCGATGCGATCGCCGCGCAGTACGGCGAGCTCGCCGGTGTCGTCGCAAACGCCGGCGTCGACGCTTGCGGCAAGTTTCTGGACGTTGAAGCGGATGCGTGGGAGCGCGTGATCAAAGTCAATCTCATCGGAACTGCGTCGCTGATTCGCGCGGCACTGCCGCATCTGCAGCCGCAGCGCGGGCGCGTCGTGACAGTCGCCTCGACTTTGGGGCTGCGCGCGCTTAGCGATGCGACGGCCTACTGCGCGAGCAAATTCGGCGTCGTGGGATTCACTCGCGCGCTCGCAGCCGAACTCGGCTCGCAAGTTGGTGTAACGCTGCTTTTGCCGGGCGGAATGCGCACGCATTTCTTCGATGGCCGCGACGAGAAGTACAAGCCGGCCCCCGATGCGCATCTCAACCGGCCGGAAGACGTAGCGCAGGCGGTCGTCTTCGCTCTATCGCAGCCGCCGGGGTGCGACGTGCGCGAGATGCTCATCTGCCCAGCCGGAGAAACGTCGTGGCCGTAGACGTTTTCAGGGGGCCGGCGTTCTCGGACGCGCTCGCGGAGCATTTGGCGGCGATTGCGGTTCGCGACGCCGAGCGCTTTGCCGCAACCGTCAGCACGCGCGACGTGCGGCTCGTCGGAGGCGACGGCTCGATCATTGAAGGTCATGCGAACGTGGTTGCTGCGCACCGGGGCTGGTTCGCACAAGCCGGTTGGACGTTCGAACCGGAGATACTTTGGATGCGTGAGGTCGACGGTTGCGGATGGGCGCTCACGCGCGTCCGTTACACCGAGGCAGACTCTTTGCGGACGTTCTTGCTCTTCTTGCTTTTCGCCCTGGAAGAAGACGGGTGGAGACTCGTCTTCGATCAGAACACGCCCTTAGGCTAAACATACACGCCGCGGGAGTATCCGTCCGTTGCTTTGTAAGAGGGAGCAACCTCGCCGCAATGGCTGTGACTCTAACGTCTTTGTATTGCGTTGTACACAGTAGATATCGCGCTCAATCGTCGTCACATTTACCCTAAAGCCGGATACCCGCTTGTCCGATATTCGCGATTAGGAAACTCAAGGCGCTGCAGTTTTACGCAGACGGCTTGATTACTTTCCTCGCTGATGCTTTTCAGGTTGATGGAGACGAACTGTGCAAACTCAAATTTATCGTGAACAGCACGAAAAACTCAGAAAGATCGCCGGTGAAATTCCGACTGTAGCGTCGCAGGCTTCTGAAGCCGTGATTCGTGGGCAGATGGTTAAGTTCATCGGGACGCTTCGCGCGCACCTCGCCATGGAAGATACCTATCTCTATCCGGTGATGCTCGAGCATGCGGACCCGAACATCCGCTCAAAGGCTCAGTCTTTCAAGCAAGAGATGGGAGATCTTGCCTCCGTCGTTGACGCCTTCCACCACAAATGGTCGAGAGCCGGCGCCATTACGGACGATCCGAACGCGTTCGTACAAGCATGGATCGGAGTCCGTTCTGCGCTGCTCAATAGGATGAATCGCGAGGACTCGGATCTGTACGAACTGATTGACAAGAAAGTCGATCTGCGCCGTAGCGCATAAGCGTCCCCGGGGGATCGCAACTGCACCACCTTTCGAATTATTCGGGCTTGACCTCTTCGGGAGGTGGGGTGCGGCGGAAAAACGTCCAGTACAAGGCGGCGTTGACGAGCTGAAGCGTTGCGGCCGCTTCGACCATAGCGCCGATCCAAAACGAGTGCAGCAATATGCCGGCGATGGAAGGGCCGACCATCGAGGCGAACTGCGACGGCACATTCGCGATGCTCGCTGTTGACGAGAACGCGCACGAGAAATATGGATCCGGCGAGCCACACGGTCGGCATGAACGGCAAACGGCCAATAGTGGTCAAAATATATCCGAAGGCGCCGCCGACGGCCACAATCATCGAAAAGGCTGCAAAGATTCGCGTACGATTCTCGTGCTGCACATGTTCGGCAACCAGAGCGCCTGCTCTGCCGAGTAGAACGGACCGTAGGACCCACCGGATGCCGGTCCGCCGCCTCGGCCGATGGTTCCGACCGCGCCCGCGATCGCCGGCAGCCATAGGGGCATATCGAAGTAGAACGCCAGTGCCGCAACCAAGCTCAATAAGCTGAACGCCGCCAGAACGATCTTGCGGCCGAAGCGGTCGCTCAAGAAGCCCGCCGCAAGACCGAGTACGGCGCTTCCGCTTGCCCAGACCGTTACGAACACGCCTGCTTCAGCGACGCTCGCGCCCCGGGCGAGTAAATAAATGGGCGTTATGATCCCAAGGTACGCCTGATTGAAGCTGCGCAGCATGCGGCCGATCGAAAGAAATCGCAACGACGTCGAGGCGGCAAGCGCGCGATATGTGTCCACGTAAAGCCGTATTCCCTTTGGGGCAATGCGACCTACAATGACTTTTCGAGCTGTTCAACCAAATGAGCTGCCGGATGAAGATCGGCGATGCGCTCAAAGCGACCGCGAGTCTGTGGCAAAAACATCGCGTCTCTCGCGTCGGCGCCGCGCTGTCGTTCTATGCGGTCTTTTCCCTTGCGCCGCTCATTCTCACGCTCGTGGTTCTTTCGCGCCTGCTGCTGGGACCGCAGTATGCCCTGCATGCCGTAGAGGCTCAATTGCAACCTCTGCTCGGATCGAAAGGGACGCAGGGCGTCGACGTGCTGGTACGCGCCGCGCAGCACAAGATTTCGGCGACACCGCTGATTGTCGGCGCAGGTCTCGTGCTGCTTTCCGTAGGTGCAATCTTTATGCAGTTGCAGGAAGCTCTTGATGACGTTTGGGGAATTCCCGAAAAAAAACGCGGCGGATTCTGGGAAATCGTGGGCCTGCGTCTGCACGTCCTCATTTTGATTGCCGCCTTACTGGTCTTTGCGCTGGTTTCGCTGCTGGCGGTAGCCGCAGCCGGTTTGACTCTCGCCGCGGTAGTGAACATCGCCGCGCTTATCATCTTTCTCACCTTGACGTATCGCGTGCTGCCGCGAACGAACGTAGGGTGGAGAAGCGGCCTGCTCGGCGCGCTCGTGACGGGCGGCATTCTGCTCATCGGAGAGGTTTTGATCTCAGTCTACTTCGATCGCTTTCACCCGGAGGCGGCATATGGAAGCGCAGGTTCGTTCATCATCGTCCTCATCTGGATTTATTACTCAACGCAGTCTGTTCTTGTTCGGGGCGGTATTGACGCGCGTTTTGGAGAGCGACGTCGCTCGGGGATAGACAGCGGGCGCGCGCCCGTGGTAGTATTCACCTAAAATCTTAGGTGAACACCGGAGGGGCCGTGCCCAGGGCAAAATCCGAGAGTCTTACCGAGGTCGAGCAGCGCGTCATGGAGGTGCTCTGGTCTGCCGGCAGCGGTACCGTAAGTGAAGTCGTGAGCGTTATCAAAGCGCCGCGACCGCTTGCCTTCAATACCGTTCAGACGATTCTGCGGATTCTGGAGCAAAAAGGCTACGTGCGCCACACTGAAGAGGGCCGCGCGTTCCGGTATCACGCGGTCGTCGATCGCTCCGCCGCTTCGCGCTCCGCAGTGCAGAACGTCGTGCGGCGCTTCTTCGGATCGCCGGGAAAACTGGCGCTGAATCTGATTGAAAGCGACCGGTTAACGCCGGAAGAGCTTGCGCATCTTCGCCGCCTATTGGATGGCCGGAAATGAACGCGCCGCTTTTACTTGCCGCAATTTTCAACGGTACCTGGCAGGGTACGCTGCTTTGCGGTGCCGCCTACGCGGTGTTGCGCCGCGCGCGAAGCTGGAACGCCTCTACGCTGTTTACCGTGTGGAGCATACTGCTTGCGATTTGCGTTGTGCTGCCGTTTGCCGACTACGCGTTTGCGACCCGCGCGGATACCGTTTGGGTCGAAAAAACGCCGGTAGCCGCGATGCATTCGGTTCATCAATTCGTTGCGCCGGCGGTTCCTGCGGCCGTTCACCCGTCCGTGCGCGTCGTCGCGGAGCGTGCGGGATTGGAATTCAGCATATTTGCGCGACCGCTGCTCTTGGCGATTGCGCTTTTAGCGGCGCTGCGGCTGCTGCTTTTGGCACGCGACCTCGGCGGCATGATCGCCGCGCGGCGCGCGGCGCGTCGAATTCAGGCGCCCGTCACCCTCGCCCGGCCCGTTTGCCGTCCATACGCTTTTGCCGCATCACGATCGCTGACATCACCTTGCGTGCTTGGTTTTCTCCCGGCGCTGATCGTCATTCCGGAGGCGCTGCTGGAGGCCGGCGCCGCCGAACTGCGTGCAATCGTTTTGCATGAGGCCGAGCACGTGCGCCGGTACGACGACGTGCAAAACGTCCTGCACCGCGTGGTCGGGGCGATCGGATTTTTTTCTCCGGCGGTGCGAATCGCCTTGCGCGAATTGGCACTGTATCGCGAACAAATCTGCGACGACGCCGCAGTCGACGGACTGGGCGATGCCGGGGCCTACGCGCGGGCGTTGACGGATATGGCACAGTGGGCGCAAGGGCGGGGCGTTCCCGTACCGAGTTTCATCTTCACGCGAAAGCAGCTCGTGCGGCGTTTGGAGATGCTGCTCGACAGCGCGGTAAATCATTCGCTTCGCGTGCAGCGCAAATTTGCGTTTACCGCGGCGGCAGCGGGCATTGTCACTGCAGTACTCGTGCTGCGTCTGCAGATGCCTGTTGTGGCGCAAGGCGTTATCGTCGCGCAAGCAAGCCGCCCGATCGTGGAGCACCACGCAACGGCGGCGCGTGCATCGTCACACCACGCCTCACCAAAAGCGGCGGTACGCCCGCCGCCGGCTGCGACGCCTACCGCTGCGCCCGCAGTTTCCCAGCAAGCGACGCGCGTAATTGCGCCGGAAAAGCGTAAACGCGTGTACTCATCCGCTTCCACATACAAAATAACTGCCGCGCCTTATGCAGTCGGCTATTCCCGATACGCCGCGGCACCCACCTCGCCGCCCGCCCCGAAACCGCGATCGGAAGATTTACTGGATGCTCTGAACGGCGCCGGGCTCTCGCACCTTTCGGTGGATGATCTCATTGCGCTGCACGATAACGGTGTGAGCTCCCGGCTCATCTACGCGGCGCAAGCCTACTTCGGCGCCTCGGTGACTGCGCATATGCTCGTGGAACTTGCCGATCGCGGTGTAGCACCGGAGTACCTCCAGTCGCTCAGTTCCGTTGGTTTGCAGGGCTTGGCGGTCGGTGATGTGGAGCGTCTTCGCGATCACGGCGTGACGGCGCAATACATCCAACGCATTCGCGCGTATAATCCGCGGGCGAGCGTCGACGAAATCGTCCGCCTTCGCGACTCGGGTTTTTAGAAAGGCATACGAAGTGAAAATTGCACTTGCACTCTGCAGTCTACTCTTAATTCTTTCGTTTCCTATGCAGGCACGGAGCGCGGAAACGTACACGGGCACGTGGCACATCGATCCCTCGGGCGGCGCCGGCACCGTGTCGTTGACGTTGACGTATCGCCGGCAAGACTCCGAAGGCAACGACAGACTGGGAAGAAAGCAACGATACGCCGATCTCGCGATTGCAGGGTCTCTCCCAGAGCGATTTGAGTTCATCCGGCGAGCATAAGCATTTCATAATCGCCGGAGATGCCGGCAACTTTGAAGCCGACGGCTGGCTCGCCCGCGGCCAAGGCTCAGGTACCTGGGTTTTCGTGCCGAACGCGTCGTTCGGTGACGAGCTCCAGCGGCGCGGCATCGGCCGGCCCTCCGGCAAGCAGCAATTCGAACTTGCAATCGGCGGTTTCCGGTTCTCCATGCTCGACGATCTGAACAGAGCGGGGTTTGAGCGCCCGGGCGTTGACGATCTCGTCCGCATGAGCGAACACGGCGTCGATTCGCAGTACGTCGATGCGATGCGAAACATCCCGCTACGTCCGAAGACCGTCGGCCAACTCATCCGTATGCGCGATCACGGCGTCGACGCGGCCTTTGCCGCCGATATGCTGCGGCGCGATCCGCGCCTGACGGGCGACGATCTGGTAAATCTGCGCGACCACGGCGTGAGCACGCAATTCATGGCTGCACTTCAGGCGTCGGGTCTAAATATTTCCGCCGTCGATGCGATCCGCTTGGCGGACCACGGCGTGAGCACGAGCTTCGTGCAAGGCCTGCAGCGCATCGGCTATCATCCGAGCCCCGATGAAATAGTCCGCCTCGCGGACCACGGCGTAAGCATCGATTTTATTCAGCGGATGCGCAGTCACGGTTACACGCATCTGAGCGTCGACGATCTCATCCGCCTTCGCGACAACGGATTCTAGAGAAAGGAAACGCCGATGCGCATTGCTTTGGCATTTATACCTATAATTCTAGGTCTAATCGCAAGCGGCGAAGCCGCGGCGGCCGAGCAGGCGAGCTCCAAGTTTACGCTCGTTGCGAAAACGGTGCAGACGCCGCCCCGGATTGACGGCACCTTGAACGATCCGCTTTGGCAAACGGCCGCACACGTGCAGCTCGACTGGGACATCACGTTTCAGCGCGCCGCCGACGAGACGACCGACGCGTATCTTCTGGTCGATGCGCACTTCCTGTACGTGGCGTTTGTCGCCAAGCAGAAGGAGGCCATCGTCAGCTACCCAGCGCACGAACGATCAATCGCTCAGCAGCGACGACGACGTCTCGGTCTATGTCTGGCCCGCAGGCGTCGACGGCAATGAATATGGATTCGAAGCGAATCCTGCAGCTACGCGCTACGCCTTCTCCACGGAAAATACAGCGTTTGCTCCGGTATGGCAGGCGGCGGCAACCCGAACGGCAGACGGCTACGTGATTACGGAGCGCATCCCGCTCGACGTAATGCGCGGCGACGGGCGCGGTACATGGCGGCTGCAATTCGATCGGCGGGTGCGGGCCACCAACCGGCAATTCGAATGGGCGCACAATCCGGCCGCGGGAAGTACCGACACGACGATTTATTCGGGCTACTTGCAAAATATGGGTATCGCGGCGCGAACGACCCGAACCAAGCCGCGGCTTTCGGTTTATACGCTCGGTGAGATCGCGGACTCGCAGGCAGGCGGTTCGACCTCGCGCATGGGAGCGGATCTTTCCTTGCCGATAACCAGCACCTCGTCATTCGAGGCGACGTTTCATCCCGATTACTCCAATGTGGAACTCGACCAGCAGACGATTTCCCCAACGGCGTTCCCCCGCCGGTTTTCCGAAGTACGCCCGTTCTTTACGCAGCAGCAGAATTTTTTCAATAACTTCAACTGCAATGATTGTCTCGACTATCCGCTTCTGTATACCCCTGCCGTCCCGACACCCCGCGACGGATATGCGATGGAAGGCAAACAAGGCCAGTTTTCCTTTGCCGGCTTTGACTCGATAAGCGACGGCCGCGATGACAATGCGCAGGCGCTTACGTGGAAAACGGACGATCGCCATTTCCAATTCCTGTATCAGCGCGAAGACGTGAACCTCCCGGGCGTCGCGGATGACACGCAGTACCTTCAGTCCGTCGTTGGAAACGGGCATAATTTCAACGTCTACTCGACGTTGGGAAATGAGAGCGGTACGCAGGTAAGCGATCCCGGTGAAGGCCGCTACGGTGAATTCGGCCTCAACCTGTATACGCCGAAGGAAGGGATTTATGCGGCCTACCATGACATCGGGCCGGAGTATGCACCAATT
The DNA here is from genome assembly GCA_963714015.1 of Vulcanimicrobiota bacterium. Classification (GTDB taxonomy): domain Bacteria; phylum Vulcanimicrobiota; class Vulcanimicrobiia; order Vulcanimicrobiales; family Vulcanimicrobiaceae; genus DASRDE01. Next base: position 1,697,615 of record OY970223.1, read on the forward strand.
GACGGTTTCAATCAAATCAACGGCGTGCATGGTCCGACCGTATACGTCCAGCGTGAATTCGATAACGGACCGCACGCCTACGTCCAAAGTGTCATCGCCTCACAGGATTTCGGCGATATGGAAGATTCGAGCGGCGTCACGAATTACGCTTACAACAGCTCGTACGTCACGGTGCAGACGCGCGACGCGTGGTTCTTGGGAGTCTCGGCCGGCGATCAGTACATCCGTTTTCCCGGTCAACCGGGCGGCTTTACGAATCAGGACGGCATCCAACTGTTTCACGGCCAAAATACGTCGACGCCGAACGGGTTCAGCTACGATTTCGGGCGGTACGGGCAGGGCTATTTGACCAGCATTGACGTACAGGATGCGATCAGGCTCACACGCCTCGGAACGCTCAGCACGGAGCTGTTTGAGACGAGGGACGCGATGGACAGCGGCGGCGCGCTCACGCAGTGCCTCGAACGGGTTTCGTTGGGCTACCAAATCTCGCCCGGACAATCGCTGGCCGTTGGATGGCGGCGCATCATCGGCACTACGCCGCCCTTCTTTACACCTCTGCAGTACATCGACGCGACGAATCTATCCCTGGCGTACTACCGTCGCTGGAGCGGAAACGAGTTATACCTGGCGTTCGGAGACCCAAACCAGCTGGCGACCCAACACGATTGGATCCTCAAACTCATCCGGTACTTCGGCGCCGACAAGGGCGTCTAGCGGCATCTGCTAAGCCGTTATGGCGCCGAGAGCTGCTGCAGCCGTGCTTCGCCGCTTCCGGCGAGTCCCTTGAGTTCGTCGAACGTTTGATACTCGGCCGGCGTGGGTCTGCGGTACGCGCCTTCGAGCGAATTCAGGAGATAGCCCAGCCATTCGCGCAGTTTGGTCGGGTGAACCACGTCGTACTCGCTGGACGTTCCGCCTAACAGCACCAGGTTTGCGATCTCTGCATCGAGCTGCGCGCGCCGGGGTGCGGGCAGACGGCTGCGCGCGCCCATCGCTGCAGCGATCGAGCGATCCAGATGATCCATCGTCGCGAGAATTTGTTGCTCGAGCGCCAGTCGCGCTTCCATGTCCCCGGCTGCCGGATGTACACGAGGATCCAATTGAATCGTCATTGGTGCGGTCAACCGCTGCGAGCCGTATTGGAGCGCCACGGTGTACGATCCGGGTAATGCCGTCGGGCCGTCGCCGGCATCGGCGAAGTCGTCCGTTACGTCGTTTGCGTAGCCCGGCGGATCGTACGCCGGCGCCGATTTCATATCCCACTGGAACGCATTCATGCCGGGTTTTACGGCCGTTTCGTCGGCCAAGTCGTGCGCGCGCTGCTGATTGGCGTCCATTGCGTTACGCTGGTCTTCCGTGAGTTTTGCCTGCTTCTTGGGCGCAAGGTGTAAATTGAAGGTGCGTATGGCCGTTCCCGCACTGTTGACGAACGCAAGCGTCGCCGGCGTGCTGCCGTTGTACGAGGGGGGCAGGTTGAAGAAGACGCGCGCGCCGTAACGCGGATTCTCACCAACGCCGGGTGAGGATTCCGACGAGGAGCCGTACGTTTGCGTCAGCCAAGCGGTCTCAGGCGCGAAGAGTTGCGCGGTTCCAACGCTCCAAGCGCTTTGGCGCGCGAGTTGCTCGAGCAGCGCTAAATTATCCAAAATCCAGTACGCGCGGCCGTGCGTCGCCGCGACGAGTTCGCCCTCCCGCGCCGAGATCGCCAAATCCCGAACTTGAACTCCCGGCAGATCGAGAGTGAGCGGCCGCCAATGCGCTCCACCGTCGAGACTTACATACACAGTGCTGCGCGTTCCGGTGAAGAGCAGGCGCGGCTCGCGCGGATCCTGCCGAATGACGAAGACGTATTCATCGGACGGCAAGCCGCTGGTAATCGTCTTCCAATGCGCTCCATAATCGGTCGTCCGATACACGTAGGGATGAAAGTCGTCCCACATGTATCGCGACGCGGTCAGATAAGCGGTCCCTTTATCCGCGCGTGAAGGCTCGATCGAACTGATTTGGCACCACTGCGGCAGCTGGGGCGGCGTCACCGCGGTCCACGTTGCGCCGTGGTCTTTGGTAACGTGCACCAGTCCGTCGGCGGATCCGGCCCACAACACGTTCGCGTCAAGCGGCGAAACCGCCAATGAAGAAATATCGGGAAAGGTTTCCACGCCCGTTTGATCGCCGAAAACAGGTCCGCCCGTCGGTCCTTCGGTGCTGGGGTCGTTGCGCGTCAGATCCGGACTGATGACCTTCCAGTTCTCGCCCTTGTCCATGCTCGAGAAGACGACTTGCGCCGCAACGAGCAACTCGTGGGGGTCTGAGGGCGAGAAGAAGATCGGATGCGTCCAGCCGAAACGATACTTCGTCTGCGCCGAACTTGCGCCGGCCATATAGAACGGCCACGGACTCACGTTTTTTGCCTGATTGGTCTCGCGGTTCAGCTGCAGCATCGAGCTGTAGTATCCCGCTCCATAGGTGACGAGCGGGTCGTCCGGATCGGGTGCCACGAACGTGCTCTCTCCCGTAGCGGCGGGCTGCCACGAGTTGAAAGCAATCCCTCCGCCGTTTGCGGCGCTCACGTATTCCCACGCGCCTTCGTCTTGCGATGCGCCGAAAATGTGGAATGGAAACTGATTGTCGAGAGCGACGTGGTAAATCTGTCCCGTCGGCTGATTCGATTCAGTGCTCCAACTCTCTCCGCCGTTCGCCGACACCGTGGCACCGCCGTCGTTGCCCTCGAGCAGAATCTTGGGGTCCTTAGGATCGATCCATAGGGTATGATGGTCGCCGTGCGCGATGCCTTCAAGACCTTTCCACGTCTTACCTGAATCGGTCGTGACGTACATCGAGTCGACGTTCGGAGCATACGCTTTCTTCGGATTAGCCGGGTCCGCAAAGATGGCGGTGTAGTAAAACGCGCGCTGCCGCAGCTTCCACAAGCTCGTGGTGCGGGTCCATCTCTTGCCGCCGTCATCCGATCGAAAGACGCCGCCGTCGGCTGCTTGCACGATAGAATACACGATGCGGGGATCCGACTGCGCGACCGAAACGCCGATTTTGCCGAGCGTTCCGGTCGCATAGCCGGGATTGCTCGAAATCTTCGTCCAGTGCGCGCCGCCGTCGATCGTCTTGTAGAGCCCGCTTCCCGGACCGCCGCTGGTCAACTTCCATGGCACTCGCTGCGCCTGCCACATTGCCGCGTAAACCGTGGCGGGGTCGTGCCAATCCATCGAAAGATCCACGCCGCCCGTGTTTTCGTCAACGAACAGCACTCTGCGCCACGTCTTGCCGCCGTCGGTGGTCTTGAAAATTCCGCGGTCGGAATTGGGTTTGAACACGTGTCCCATCGATGCCGCGTACACGATATTCGGATCGCGCGGGTCGATCGCCAAAGCCATAGTGGTGTGCGTGTCGCGCAGACCGGCATACGACCAGCTTTTTCCGGCGTTCGTGGACTTGTAAATGCCGTCACCGGTATCGAAGTCGCCGCGAATGTCGGACTCGCCGGTTCCGGCATAGATTACGTTCGCGTTCGACGGGGCAACGGCTAAAGCGCCAATCGAGTCCGCAATGCGCGGAATGTGGCCGTCGGTAACGTTCGTCCAGTTGGAGCCGTAGTCGGTGCTCTTCCACACGCCGCCTTCCACGCCGCCGAAATAAAACACGTTTGGCCCGCTCGAGGCTCCCGCCACGGCGACGACTCTTCCGCCGATGAACGGTCCGATGCTGCGCCAGTGGAGCTTGCTCATGAGTTGTTCGTCAGGACTCGCTTTCGGCGCGGCCTGTGACGTAATGGGTGCCGCCAGCAGAAAGGCGGCGACGACGACGCTGAAAGGACGCTTCATGAAGGTATTTATGGGCTCGCGAACCGGCGTCTCCTTCTCCATATTAACTGCGGCGCGTGCTTGCAGCGATTCTGCGTGGGTAAACCCCCCAATATATGGGCGACGCGATGCAGGCTGCGTGCAGAAAAACCCAAGCCGGGGCCGATCGCTTGCCGTTGATACGCCTGCCCAGAGCCATCCTGCCCATATATCTGACCACTTTTGTGGATATGCTCGGCTATACGCTGCTCATTCCGCTGCTGCCGGCAATCGCGCATCGATACGGTGCTCGCGATTGGGTCGTCGGCATGCTGCTCAGCATCCCCGCAGCCTGCGCCATGGTGGCCGCGCCGGTTTGGGGGAAGGCGAGCGATCGCACAGGCCGCAAATTCATCATCGTCGTCGCACAAGGATTCACGCTTACCGGATATCTGATTCTCGCGCTCGCCGGTTCGCTTTTCTGGATCTTCGTGTCGCGTCTCGTCTCGGGCATCGGCGCGGGAAGCATCGGCACGGCGCAATCTTACATCGCAGACGTCACTCAAGAGCAGCAGCGCGATCGCGCCTTCGCAATTTATGGTGCGGTGTTCGGGGCAGCGTTCATTATCGGACCCGTCGCGGCCGGCGCTATGCTTCGTTACGGTTTGCAATTTCCGTTCTACGTCGCCGCTGCTCTGGAGGTCTTGAACGTTCTCCTTACCTTATGGCTGCTGCCTGCGCGCACTCGTCAAGAGCGCAAAGAAACGAGTGCGAAAAAATCGATCAAGGCCGCGTGGAGCCCGAAGATCCGAACCATCCTTATCCGGCAATTCTTGTTCATCTTTGCGGTAGTTTACCTCTTGGCGGATTTTGCGCTCTACCTGCACGATCAACTGCATGAGGGAATCCCCCGCGCCAGTTGGCTTCTTGCCGTCACGGGGGCCGTCGGAGGCATAACGTTGATCGGTGCGGTAACGCCGCTCACGAAGCGGCTTGGTGACCGCACCGTTGCGCAGATCGGCCTGCTCTTGTTGTTTGCCGCCTACGCTTTGATCTATTTCGTGAAGACGCTTGCGTGGTTCTTCCCCGTGCTCGTGCTGTGGGCGATCGGCGCGGCGATGGTTGAGCCGGCGCTCATGGCGCTTCTGTCGCGGCGCGCTCCGGAAGAAGAACGAGGTGCCATCATGGGGCTGAGCGACGCAGTGAACAGTGCTGCGCTCGTCGTCTCACCGGCAATCGGCACCGCCATTGTCGGCGCCGATCCAAAGCTGATCGGTATTCTGCCTGCTATCGCCGTAGCAGCGGCTTGGATTATCGCGGCCAAGTAGTCACCGCGCCGGCTACGGCGCTTCCTGACTTTCGAGGTATTCGGAGAGCACCGCTCGATCCAGGAAGGCGATGTGGCCGTGCTCGCGCTTCAACGCGCCCGCCGACTCCAGATAGCCGATCACTCTTGCAGCGGACTCCTTTACGCATCCGGCCGCGGCGCCGAGGTCGCTCTGCGTCATTTCCGTGAGGTCGCGGCTTGCCGGCAACAGGCCGGTTTCCTGAGCGCAGTAACGCAGAAGTACCGCGGCAACGCGCGCCGTGAGAGGCCGGCCTTGCGAACCCAGTAGGTCCCTTGCAATGAGATACGTTCGCCGGGCGACGTGGGCGGCCAGGCGGCGCAGCAGACTCGGATCTTTTTCGATCGCACTCTCGAAAAGGTCCGAGCGCAACAGCGCATAGGTCGCGCGTTTTGAAACGACGAGCACGTCGCCCGGCGCCGGCACTTCAGCCAGAAATGCGACCTCGCCGAATAGCGCGCCCGCGCGGGCTTCATAGAGCTGCAACCGATGGACGCCTCGCATCGGACCTTCGGCGTTTACCGTCACGGCGATTGCGCCCGAGCAAACGACCCCAATAAAAGGAAACGGTGTTCCGGAAGGTGCGATTCGCGTTCCGCGACGCGCGGCGTCGATCGACGCTCCTACGGCGAGCGGACGAAGCAGTTCGTCGGCGCATGGCGCAAACAACGGATTTCTTTTCAGGCGACTGAGCACTTCCGACGACCCTGCGCCGGCCTCGCGCGCCTTCGGCATTACGGCTGCGGCAGAATAGGCGGAATGGTACCGGATCTCGGGTCCTGCTGCTCGCACACGGAGTAATTTATCCATGCCGAGCGTTTCGGACCTGCCGCATGCAGCCAGGTGCGCGCTTGCCGATGTCATGCGCGGTTAGCCGCGATGCGCGTAATGGGCCGAACGGCGTCCCACCCGCCGAGTAAAGCGAGGGCGGCAATCGGTTCGAGCAAAGCCGCCGGACCGTTGCGAAGCTCGATGAATGCGCCGGTGATTCCGCCCGCGGCAAAGCAGATCCAAATGCTTGCGTAAAATGCAAACTCGGCGAACTCGCAAGACGCGAGTTTATTGGCGGCCGTTGCAAGCATACCCGTAATGAATGTCGTTCGTACGGGTTGTCCTCCGACGCGCCGGAGGAGCGCATTTTGAATCCCCATTGCCGCTGCCGGCCAAAGCACCATCCATTGCATCGCCGGATGGGCGAGCAGCAGAAACACCACCAGGAAAGCCGCCTCAATTGCGGCCACGGCGCCGAAAATTCGCGAGAATCTTAGTTTAAGCAGTATGCCGGTTAGGGCCATACCCAGCAATGCGCCGGCAAAAAATACGGCAATCGGTTCGAGATGACGCCACGCCGCCTTCCAATTTCCCGACGCTACGTCGATCGTGAAGGTTACGGTATTGCCGCTCATATGCGAGGTGAAAATATGCGCTAGAAGCAGATAGCCGATGCCGTCTACGCTGCCTGCGATCGCCGATAAGTAGAGAGCGATCCACCAGTACTGCTTGGCGATCTCCCGCTGCGGTTGCTTCGTTTTGACTTCCGGCACACACAAGAGATACCCGCCCGGCAACTCCAGCAATGTTGATCCGGATCAACTTTGCGGCAACAAAGAAGCGCTTTGCGCGTAATGCAATGACAAGCCGGGAACCAATTTACGGGAACCGCTCCCGGAGGAGTCTTCATGCGCGCATCGGGCGCTTCGTCAAAGGACGGCAAAAGCGCGACTGCCCTATCTTCCAAGGCCGCTGCACATCTGGAACGTGATTTGCGCCAAGCTATCGAAGGCGAAGTGCGTTTCTCTTCGGGCGATCGGTCGATGTACGCCTACGATGCATCCGTTTATCGCGTTATGCCGCTCGGAGCCGTCATTCCGAAAACACTCGAGGACGTCGTTCGCTCCATGGAGATCTGCCGTGGTTACGGCGTGCCCATTCATGGCAGGGGCTGCGGCACCAGCCTTGCCGGGCAGTGCTGCAACCGCGGAGTTGCCATTGACTTCTCAAAGTATCTGCACGGCGTCGACATCGATAAGGAACGTAAGATCGCCCGCGTGCTGCCGGGCCTTGTCTGTGATTCGCTGGATAGCGCCGTTACCGCAGAGGGGCTCTTCTGGGGAATCGAGCCGGCGACCCACGATCACTGCACCCTCGGCGGAATGATCGGCAACAACTCCTGCGGCACGCATTCGGTTATGGTCGGCAAGACGGTCGACAATGCTATCGAACTCGACGTGCTCACGTACGACGGCTTGCGTATGCGCGTCGGAAAAACGCCGGAAGCGGTGCTCCGCGAAATCATTGCCGGGGGTGGACGGCGAGGGCAAATTTACCGTGACCTTCTCTCGCTTCGCGACAAATATGCCGACCTCGTCCGTAAGCGCTTTCCGAAGATCCCGCGGCGGGTTTCCGGCTACAATTTGGATCAGCTTCTCCCCGAGAACGGATTCAACGTGGCTGGGGCGCTCGTGGGCACCGAGAGCACGTGCGCGCTCACGCTGCAGGCGTGGCTGCAATTGCACGACCCGCCGAAGGTCAAGACGATGGTGGTGCTCGGATACGAATCGATTCCTAGAGGCGCCCATGACGTGCCCTTCATTCTCACCTTCAATCCCATTGCGGTGGAGTTCTTCAGCGGAAACGTCTTACGCAATATCGATATGCACGGACTCCATTTCAGCGGTCGCAAAATGCTTCCGGGCGGCACGCATTTCGTCATCGTGGAGTTCGGTTCTCAAACCGGTGCCGAGGCCAAGGAACGGGCGCGCGCGTTCAAAACGGCCATGCAGCAGCGCGGCACCGCAGCCGGCTATGCGGAATTCGAAAACAAAGAAGACGAGGAATCCGTTTGGGAGATTCGTCGCCATTCGGCCGGAACGTCGCGAATGGGCATCAGCGTAGGCGTCGGCACCCCGGGATGGCCCAACTGGGAAGATGCAGCGGTACATCCGGATGTTCTCGGCGATTACCTCAGTGATTTTGAAAAGCTGCTGGCCAAGTACGGCTACGATGGAACGATGTTCGGCCATTTCGGGCAAGGATGCACGCATTGCCGCATCGATTTCGATCTGCGCAGCAGCAAAGGCGTCAAGGAATTTCGCAAGTTCATGGAAGAGGCGGCGGATCTGGTGGTCTCCTACAACGGCTCTCTTTCGGGCGAACACGGCGACGGTCAAGGCCGGTCCGAACTGCTGCCAAAGATGTTTGGTGAAGAACTGATCACCGCATTTCGGCAGTTCAAGGCCATTTGGGATCCGCAAAACAAGATGAATCCGGGCATGATGGTGGACCCGTATCCGCTGGATCTGAATCTGCGCGAGGGAACCCGCTATAAGACCATCGATCTGCAAACCTACTTTCAATTTCCCGAGGACAAATTCAGTTTTGCAGAAGCGGCCAATCGTTGCTTCGGCGTAGGTAAATGCCGCCACCTCAAGGGCGGAACGATGTGTCCAAGTTTCATGGCGACGCGGGAGGAAAAGCATTCCACGCGCGGTCGAGCGCGATTGCTGCAAGAGATGATGCGTCCGGACGGCGGCGTCGAGCATACCTGGCGAAACAAGGACGTAAAAGAGGCACTCGATCTCTGCTTGGCGTGCAAGGGGTGCAAGGGTGATTGTCCGGTCAACGTCGACATGGCGACGTACAAGGCCGAATTTTACGCGCACTACTACAAAGGACGCCCGCGCCCCGCAAGCGCGTATTCGATGGGCCTCATTCCCGTGTGGGCGCCGCTCGCGGCGCAGATACCCGATTTGATCAACGCGATGATGGACGCGCCGCTTCTCTCCGGCGTGCTCAAAGGCGTCGGCGGCATTGCGCCGCAGCGGCAACTTCCGCATTTTGCAACCGTACCGTTCGATCGGTGGTACGCAAATCACAAACCGAAGGAACGAAAGCCGGACGCGCAGCGCGTCGTCCTTTGGGCCGACACCTTCAATACATACTTTACGCCCGCCGTAGCCTGCGCCGCCGTCGAGGTGCTCGAGGATTTGGGCTGGTCCGTCGAGGCTCCCGCCGAGCGAGTCTGCTGCGGCCGCCCATTTTACGACTATGGATTCCTAACGGTGGCCCAGCGATACCTGCGCGATGCCCTGAACAAGATGCAGCCGTATCTGCGCGATGGAACGCCGATCGTCGGATTGGAGCCCAGTTGCATTGCGGTGTTCCGCGACGAGCTGCTCAACATGTTTCCAAACGATTTGGACGCTCAGCGGCTGGCTCAGCAAACATACACCCTGGCGGAGTTCTTGGAGCAGCGCGCCGGTGACTGGCACTGGAAGATTCCAAAGTTGCACCGTCGCGCGCTGGTGCAATCCCATTGCCATCATCAAGCGGTCATGCGCTTTGAGGCGGATATGGCAGTGCTGGATAAACTTGGGCTGGAAGTGGAAAAACCCGATTCAGGCTGCTGCGGCATGGCGGGCAGTTTTGGATATGAAGCCGGAGAGCGCTATGACGTATCCCGGAAGTGCGCAGAGCGAGTGATTCTGCCGAAGGTTCGCGAGGCGCCTTCGGATACGCTTATTCTCGCGGACGGCTTCAGTTGCCGCGAGCAGATCGGGCAGGGCACGCAGCGGCAGGCGATTCATCTGGCTCAGGTTCTGCGTATGGCTCAAGAGCATGCGCGGGACGAAGAAAGCGTATTGCATGCGCTTGGAAACGGACTAGCGCGGTCGACGCGCATTCGCGAGGTTGCGCTGGGCGCCGGGATCGCCGTGTGCGCAGGAGCGGGCATTGCGCTCGGAACCCAGATTTTCAAAGGAAACAATCACTCATGAGTACAGACAAAGTCGGGGCGGATCTTCTTGTGGAACGGCTTCTCGATTGGGGCGTCGATACGATCTTCGGTTTACCGGGCGATGGCATCAACGGATTCATGGAGGCGCTTCGCAAGCAGAAAGGACGCATCTGGTACATCCACGTGCGCCATGAAGAAGTCGCGCGCAATGGCAGCGGTCGGATACGCCAAGTTTACCGGCAGACTGGGTGTGTGCTTCTCGACAGCAGGGCCCGGCGCAATTCATATGCTCAACGGCTTGCTGGATGCCAAACTCGAGCAGGCGCCGATCTTGGCAATTACTGGGATGGCGTACCATGACTTGGAAGGCACGCACTATCTGCAAGACGTGGATACCGACTACATCGCCGGGCCGGTGTGCGTGTACAACGAACGAATCATGGGGCCGCAGCACATCCACAACGTCGTCGATATTGCGATCCGCACCGCACTCGCCCAGCGTGGGCCCGCGCACATTGCGTTCCCGATCGACTATCAGGCGGCGGACGCGCAAGGCGGCTCGCGTTCGGAACGCAATATCAAGGGTCACACTTCAACGGTTTGGCAAAAGCCGGTCCAGGTTCCGCTGCGCTCGCAGGTCGAGGCCGCTTCAAAACTCTTCGAAGGCAAGAAGAAGATCTGCATCCTCGCCGGTGCGGGCGCGCGCGGCTGCCGGGACGAACTCGAAGCCGCGGCGGAGCGCCTCGCCGCGCCAATCGTCAAAGCGATGCTCGGCAAGGATTGCGTTCCCGATGACAGCCCGTATACGACCGGAACGGTAGCGCTCGTCGGAACGAAGCCTTCGGAAGAAGCGCTCAAGGGCTGCGAGCTGCTGCTGATTGTCGGCAGCGGTATGCCCTATATCGAATTTTACCCCAAGCCCGGTGAGGCGGCGATCGTTCAAATTGACGATAAGGCCGAACGGATCGGTTTACGGACTCCGGTCGATTACGGCCTCTGCGGCGACGCCAAGATGACGCTGCAAATGCTGCTCAACCATTTGCCGCGTAACGACGACCGGTCGTTCTTGGAACAGGCGCAGCGCGGCATGAAAGAATGGTGGCAGCTCATGGAAGAGCGCGGAACGCGCACCGACGTTCCGATGCGGCCCCAAGTGCCGGCATGGCACCTGTGGCCTCTGCTGGCGGACGATGCCATTATCTGCGGCGATTCCGGCACGGTGACGACCTGGGCCGCGCGTCAAATCAAACTGCGCGCAAATCAGAAATTTTCGTTCTCCGGAACGAACTGTTCCATGGCGGCGGGTTTGCCGTACGCCATCGGCGCGCAGGCAGCGTATCCGGGCCGTCAAGTCGTCGTTTTTACCGGCGACGGTTCGCTTACGATGCAATTGGGAGATTTTCTGACCTGCGTGCAGCATGGCTTGAACGTCAAAATTGTGGTAATCAAGAACAACACGCTGGGGCTTATCAAGTGGGAGCAAATGGTCTTTCTCGGAAATCCGGAATACGGGGTGCAGTTTGCGCCGCTGGATTTCGTGAAGTTCGCGGAAGCCTGCGGCGCGCGCGGCGTTCGCATAGAAGATCCGCAGCGGTGCGGCGATCAACTGAAGGAGGCGCTAAATATCCCCGGGCCCGCAATCGTCGAGTGCGTGGTCGATCCGCACGAGCCGCCTATGCCGGCCAAAGTCAAACGCGAACAGACGATTCACATGTATCAGGCACTCCGGCAAGGCACGCCGAATCGCAAGAAGATCGCGCTCACGATAGTAGGGGACGTCCTCGAGGAATCCGGGTACGAAGCCGCCCCCGCACTCGTGATTCCGAACCCTGTCGGAACGGTTGCCCGCAAGATCGTTGAAACGATAACGCGTAAGGACGGTGAATAAGTAGAAACTCCGGCAGAACGCCGGGAGGAGGTCTGCATTCTCACCGTATTCGTTCTAGCGCTCATTGGCGGAGGACCGCCTCAGCAACTGCCGCCGGTGCCGCACAAGCAAGTTATTACGCTGACGCGAAAACCCGGATTTCACTCGGAGCCGGCCGTTGCGATCGATCCGCGCGACTCGCGCAACGTCATAGCAGCCTATCAGACCGACGGAAATGTGGCGTATTCGCGAGACGGCGGGCTCTCCTGGCACACCGTGGCCGCAATTCCGCACGACCACAAGACGATCGCCGGCGACGTGTCTCTTGCATTCGACGGCCGGGGCGATGCGGTACTGTGTTACATTGCATTCGACCGTTTGGGAACGGACGAATACTGGGCCCACGGCGGTTCGAGCAACGGCATCTTTACGGTGCGCTCGACGGATGGTGGAGCGCGCTGGTCTTCGCCGGAGACGGTCGTTGCGAAGGCTCGGGCAAACACCGGCGTTTTCGAAGACAAGCCTTACGTCGTTGGAGACGGCTGGAGCTCGCGTCGCAATTCGTTTTATATCGGCTGGACCGATTTTCACCTCGGCTTCAGCCGGATGCTGTTCGCACGCTCCACCGATGGCGGACGCACGTGGTCGACGCCGATGGCGATGAGCTCGATGCGCGGTTCGCCCCGCGACGACAACGGCGCGGACGAGGGTTTCGACGGCGCCGTCGGTAGGGACGGCACGCTTTACGCGGTGTGGCAGGACGGCACGCACGTGCTGCTCAGCATCTCGCGCGACGGCGGCCGTTCGTTCGAGGCACCGCGCGTCGTGCAAACGGTGCCGTCGATGTTCTTCGGCCTCGAAGGCTATTACGGACGCGGCGGCAACGGCTTTCCGCAGATCGTGATCGAGCGCTCCGGGCGAATGTACGTAAGCTGGGCGGATTACCGCAACGGCGAGGTCGACGTCTTCGTCTGCTATTCGTTCGATCGCGGCTTGACGTGGAGCGATCCCGTTAAGGTCAACGACGATGCAGCGCACGACGGGCGCGATCATTACTTTCAATGGCTCGCGGTCGATCCCGTCAACGGCGACGTGTACGTGATCTTCAAAGACCGCCGCGACGACGCGCATAACGAAAAGGAAACCGTAACGCTCGCCCGTTCGACGGATCGCGGACGTTCCTTCAGGAACTACGCTTGGACCGGCGTTGGAAACGATCCGGCGCTGCATTTCATGGGCGACTACAACGGGATAGCGGCCTGGAACGGGCACGTCTACGGCGTTTGGACCGAAGCGGTTCCGTCGAAGACCCTGCGAAAGCCCACCGTCGTTCGCTTAGGAATGGCGGATTTCACAGAATGAGATGAACGTCACCGAATTCGTGCTGAAAGTATTCCGCCTTCGACGCTTCGGCATACGCGTCTTCGAGCATGTTAGGATCGAGGAAGGCTTGGAGAATCCACTGATGGGTTGCGGCGGAATCGTGGAATCCCGTAAGCAATCCGTCAACACTGCGCACGCGATGATTCTCGTCGATGATCAGATCGGTCCAGCCCGACGCGGGCAGAACCTCGCCGTCGCAGGAGGCGCTCTCCAGCGCCCGGAGCGCCGTGGTCCCGATGGCGATAACGCGCCGGCCCTGGCGTCGAGCGGCGTTCACTGCCTGCGCAGCTTCGTTGGAAACGAAGAAGCGTTCGATGGATGGACGCTCGGGTGCCTCGAAGCTGGCGACGCCGCAATGAAGTGTTACTTTCGCGATTTCGACGCCGCGGCGACACAGCGAGTCTGAGTACTTGCGGGGTGAATGGCCGGGCGGCGGACGCCATTTCGGAAGACCCCGGCCGGCGCGCAAAGATCGTCTGGTAATCCGACAAAGGGAATTCATCAGCGACGTAACCGTACCGGACCGGACGGCCGTACCGCGCTAAGTATTCGTACATCGGAAGGGGAAGTTGAAACCACACGTACCATACACGTGGACGTTCCGGATCGAGCGGCGCGATCAGCGCCGCCGAACCGCCGCCGGGCAACTGCAACTCTTCGCCGAGAAGTAGGCCCGATTTGCGCGGCTCCGCCAGCCACAATCGCGAATCGATTGCCGTCGCCACGTGCAGCGTCAGGCTTTCGCCGTTTGCGCGCTGAACCTCGAGCGCTGCAGGAACGGTTGCCGAGTCGTTGACGACGAGAAGGTCGCCCGGCTCTAGGAACTGCGCGAGATCCGCGAACCGGCCGTGCTCGTGTGTGCCGGCGGAACGCCGCGTTACCATCATGCGGACTCCGTCGCGCGCTATACCGCGGCGCTCGGGCGGAGCTGCGGCGCTGCGCAGTCCACCCGCGTATCGTTCCGCAACGCTCATACGCGCACCAGTTCTGCGACGCGTATGCGTTCGTAAGGTTCCTGCATCTGCGCCACCGCCCGCAGGATCGCCGCCGCCGACTCGGCCGGGTCGCGCAACTGATCGGGATCGGCATCGGGGATTGCGTCGCGATGCATCTGCGTATTCATATCGCCCGGATCGGCCACGAGCACGCGGATAGGGCCGCCGGCGATTTCGGCGGCGAGCACGCGTGAGACGTGTTCCAACGCGGCTTTGCTCGCTCCGTAGCCGCCCCAGCCTTCGTAGGCTTCCACCCCTGCGTCGGACGTGACGTTAACGATCGTTGCGAGGGGGCAGGTTCGCCGCATAAGGCGCGCAGCGTGCTGCGAGAGATGGATCGGTGCGAAGACGTTCGTGTCGAAAAGCCGGCGGAACGCTTCGTATGAAAGCTCGTCCACGCGCGGCAACGGAACTTCGCCCAGCGTCGATGCGTTATTGATCAGCAGATCCAAACGTCCCGTTCGGGCTGCTGCGGCAACGAGGACATGCGCGTGTTCTCTGTCGCTGACGTCGCCGGCAATGGCAATAACGTTGCCGATGCCTCGAAGCTCCTGCGCCGCCGCTTCCAGTGCGGCGGCATCCCGCCCGTCCACAATTGTCGTTACGCCCTGCGCGAGCAGAGCTGCAGCCAGCGCTTTGCCTAATCCACGCGAGCCGCCCGTGACGATTGCCACGTGGCCCGCTTCAAACCAATTGCTCATATCGAAACCTTACAACCTCAAGTAAGGTTTAGGTCAATACCATGGATCGACTTCTGACCGTCGGCGAGGTCGCCAAGCGCAGCGGCGTCGCCGTTTCCGCAGTTCATTTTTACGAGTCGAAAGGCCTCATTAAAAGCGTGCGAAGCGCAGGAAATCAGCGCCGGTTCGAGCGCATCGTGCTTCGGCGCATTGCCATCGTCAAGGTGGCGCAGCGCGCGGGCATTTCACTTGCCGAAATCCGTGCAGCTCTGGCGTCACTCCCTTCCGGCGAACACCTCTCGGCGCGGAATTGGGCCGCCCTCTCGAAGCGCTGGAAGGACGACCTGGACGAACGGATTTTGCGCCTGACGCAACTGCGCGATCAGCTAGGGGATTGCATCGGCTGCGGTTGCCTCTCATTGCGCAGTTGTCCGCTGCGCAATCCGGGCGACGTACTCGCGCAAGAAGGGCCGGGCCCAAGATTGCTCGAGCCTACGCCCGGCAGGTAGCGGCGGCTTACAGTCCGAGAAGAGCGCAAACCTATTCGATTCGTGCGGAGTGCCGGAAGTGATGGGCCACCGAATTGAACATTCCAGGCCCGCGAATCGGTGCGCGCGTGCGCATCAGCGATCGACCATCTCCATTTGACGCCGGCCGTAGCGCGGTCCGGAGACCTTCTCGGGCGATAGCGCCGTATCGAGCGCTTCGACCTCGTCGCGGTTTAACGATATTGCAGCGGCGCCCGCGTTCTCTTCCAAATAGCGGCGACGTTTCGTCCCGGGAATGGGTACGACGTCGGGGCCTTTTTGCAGCAGCCATGCCAGCGCAATTTGCGCCGGCGTAGCACCCTTGCGCGATGCGAGCTCCCGAACTGCGGAAGCTGCACGCATGTTGGCATCGAAGTTCGCTCCCTGATATCGCGGATCGTTGTGCCGGAAGTCATTCTCGGGGTACTCCTCCGCGCGTTTGACTGCTCCGGTCAAGAAGCCGCGTCCGAGCGGCGCAAACGGCACCAAACCGATTTCGAGCTCGCGCAGCAACGGAATGATGCGCGGCTCCAGGTTGCGTTCCCACAGCGAATATTCGCTCTGTAGCGCGGAAATTGGGTGCACCGCATGCGCCCGCCGGATCGTGTTCTCGCCCGCCTCCGATAGTCCCAGAAACCGGACCTTCCCCTCATTTACCAGATTGCCCATCGCGCCGACCGTCTCTTCGATCGGAACCGCCGGATCGACGCGGTGTTGGTACAGCAGATCGATCCGATCCGTGCCAAGGCGGCGCAGCGATCCTTCGACCACCTCACGCACGTGTTCAGGCCGGCTGTCCACGCCGTCGATCCCTTCCGCGCCGAAGGTAAAGCCGAACTTCGTCGCAATTATGACGCCATCGCGCTTTCCGCGAAGAGCTCGCGCCAAGAGCTCTTCATTCGTGTGCGGACCGTAGGCTTCGGCCGTGTCGAAGAAGGTAATGCCGAGCTCGATTGCCCGATGAATCGTTGCTATGGATTCTGCATCGTCCCGCTCTTCGGCGCTGCCGTAGGCTTGGCTCATTCCCATGCAGCCAAGACCGATCTCCGAGACGGTAAGACCGTTGCTTCCCAGTACTCTGGTGCTCAACATTTGATGCTCCCTATCAAGGATTCGTTTGTATTCCGATGCTGAAAAGTGAGGGCATCGCCCAGCGGTCGACGCTCGAACGGTAGCGCGCCGAAAAAATATTGCTGCCGCTTACGGAGAACGAAAGCGCGCTCGAGAACGGAACGAGAAAGCGCACGTCTCCGACCAGCGCGGTACCGAGCGGCTCGGTGTTCAGGTCGTCTGCGTACGTCTGTCCGATGTAAGACAGATCGGCGCCGGCGCGGACCCTCCCGGCGAGTGTTTCATACGCCAGCGATGCACTCGACCGAGGGACGTACTGCAGCTGGTCTCCGAGAATCGCCGAAGGCCCTTGCGTGACGCGCGCCAATTGCTGCGTGGCAAAGAAGCTCAATCGAGACTGCGCCGTCAGCGCATCCGTGAACGTGGCGCTGAGGCCGTCGGTTTGCGCCTGTGGAATGTTGCTGCGCAGCTCCTGCGTGGAACTGATGGTGCGAAACATGATCGCATCGTTGACGACCGTGTGGAGCAAATCGGCCGAGAAACGGTACCTTCCGCTGCTCCAATCGGCCCCGGCGGACGCCGTCCAGCTTCGCTCGGGACTTAAATTGGGGTTGGCGGCATACGTAACGCCCGCGATGACGTAGCTGCGCAGCAGCTCGTTCAGATACGGTAAGCGAAATCCGGTTCCGGCTGACGCGCGCAGATTCCACTGATGCGTGAGCGCGTACCTTACCGCGGCCCGGGGGGCAAAGACACGATCGACGCGCCCGCCGAGAATCGTTTCCCAACGGCGGCTGCGCATCGTCTCTTGTAATGAAAGACCGCCCAAATTCTGACGGCCGAAGACGCTGCTCTGGACCGTTCCCGAACCGCTGTACTGATACGTCGCGCCGCGGATCCAGCGTCCGTCCGCGCGCATGCCGAATGTCGAAGCCGGCGAGTCGACCGTCCATTGAGCTATTGCGCCGCTCTCGGTTGTGGGGACGTCTTGAAGGTAACGCAAGATGCCGGGTTTCGCCGGAAACAAGTCGGCGATGTTGACGATGTAGGCGTTGCGCTCGTAGGCGATCGCCGTAATAGAGCTGTGCTGCCCGGTGTGCGTAAAGTGCGTGTCGAATTGATTGAAACGGCGTCCCATGCTGTAGTTCGGGCGCCCTTCATCCTGAGCGTCCGAAGCGATCCGTTCTCCCGCTTCGATGACGTCGTTCGGCGAAAACGCGTATGCGGTTTGCAAATCCGCCGCTCCGCTCCGCGCAACGGCCGCAGTGTCAATCGGACTCGAGTACCCGGGCGGTAGATCGAAGTATGAAGCGCGCTGCTGCTGCAAAGCAATGGAGGCGGCGAATCTTCCGCCCTCATTAGAGCGCGCGTTCAACCATTCCTGACCGTAGGAATCGGTGCCCGCATTCAGCCCTCCGGCGATCTGCGATCCCGAAGCCCCGAATTGCGGTCGGTATGTGTGCAAGTCCAAAACGCCGCCGATGGCGCCCGTGCCGTACAGTGCCGATCCTGCCCCGCGCAGCAATTCTGCAAACGTTAAATCGCTCGACGGATAGGCGAGCCAATCCACCTGCCCTCCGAAACCGTCCTGTGCCGGGATCCCGTCGACCAAGACGAGTCCGCGATCGTTACCGGCACCGGAAAACGAAGCACGCAGCTGACCGTAATTGGTGAAGGCGCTGTTACTGCGCTGCGGATCGAATCCGGGCAGCGTGCGCAGCAATGCGTCCGTAGCCGGCGCGCTGCTCAGTGCGATCGTCTCGCGATCGAGCGCGGCCGCGGCCACCGGCAACGCGTGCAGAGTTTGCGGGGAACCTGTTGCGACATTGACCGACGCCACCACGGGAAGGAGCGGCTCGAGCGTCAGGTGTTGGACCGGCGCAACTATCGCCGCGTCCGCCGGCTCAAAGCCTTTCGCCTGAACGCGCGCTCTGACTGCATCGAAATCGGCTGGAGCCCGCGCCGCACCGCCGGCGTCGCTCGAGACTTGCACTGAATGGCGCGCCGAATCGATGAACGTTACGCTTGCTCCCGCGATCGGTGCGCCATTGGCGCCGGCCAAATACAGCAGCGCACTGACGACTGCAATCAAAAACACGGGCAGATCGCTTTTGCGCGATTGAAGGGAACCCTTTAGGGTGTTGCCCCGGGCCGCGGTTCGGATCGAGCAAGGCTCCGAGCGTCGAACCGCGTAGTTTGCATTTTATGAAGCGGAGCGATTTTCTCAATTCGACGGCCGCTGTCGCAGCGGCGGCAGCCCTCCCAGCGCCGGCCAAGGCGCAGGGCAATCCGTTCGACCCGCTACCAGGGCGCTGGAGAACGTTCGAGATTACGACGACTGTTACGCTTCCGCGCGGCAAGGAAGCGAAGCTGTGGATCCCGGTTCCGTCCTATCGTGAGATCGAGCTGGATGCTGCCCGGTTTGACGACGTGGGACGCCGGGAGCGCTCGCGCGGAACTGACTGCAGACGATCGTTGGAAGGCCGGGATGGTGTACGCGGAGTTTCCGCCAGGCGCAAATCCCCGGCGCATCGTCGCAAAATCGAAGGTCTCCATTCGCGATCGCCGGGTGGACTTACTGCGGCCCACTCCCGCGCCGGTACTGAACGCCGATGAAGTGGCGCTCTACACTGCTCCGACGAAGTTCATTCCGACTGACGGACTGGTCAAGCAAAAATCGGATCAGATTACGGATGGGGCGCGGGACGATCTCGAGAAGGCGCGCCGCATCTACAATTGGGTCGTGGAAAACACGTTCCGAAAACCTGCGACTCGAGGTTGCGGTTTGGGTAACGTCGAATTTCTGCTCCAGACCGGCGATCTCGGCGGAAAGTGCGCGGACATCAACGGTTTGACCGTGGGCTTGGCCCGCGCGGCCGGCCTGCCCGCGCGCGACCTTTACGGCGTCCGAGTTGCCCCGTCGCGCTTCGGCTATCATAGTTTGGGAGCGAACACGCCGATCGTAACAAAAGCGCAGCACTGCCGCGCGGAAGTCTTCCTTGGCGATTACGGGTGGGTTCCTATGGATCCGGCCGACGTGCGCAAAGTGATGCTCGAAGAACCGCCGGGCAATTTGTCCGCAAACGATCCCAAAGTGGTGGATGCCCGGCAAACATTGTTCGGCGCTTGGGAGGGCAATTACGCCGCGTACAACGACGGCCATGACATCGTTCTGCCCGGATCGGTCAACGGCC
Source organism: Vulcanimicrobiota bacterium (assembly GCA_963714015.1). Classification (GTDB taxonomy): domain Bacteria; phylum Vulcanimicrobiota; class Vulcanimicrobiia; order Vulcanimicrobiales; family Vulcanimicrobiaceae; genus DASRDE01. The sequence continues at coordinate 1,717,210 of OY970223.1, forward strand.
CGGTTCCGTTCTTGATGTACCCGCAGGCGGAGATCGACGGCGAGCGGCTCGACTCGCTGGATCCGGCCGGCTTCGTCTATACGATAAGTTCTCGCGAGCTCGTGTAACCGCACGAGCGATTTGACTCACAATGCCTGATCGCGACTACAGTCATCGATCGCTCATGGATAAGCTCGGTGTTGCGCCCGGAATGCGCGTCGCCGCCGTCAACGTTTCAGATCAAGGCTTCATCGAGCTGCTGAGCGGAACTGCAGGAACAAAGCCGGCGCACTCGCTGCAAGGAATTTACGATCTCATCTTTCTGCAGATTGACGCCGGCAAAGATCTCTCACGCATTGAGCGGGCTGCCGAACATTTGACGAATGCCGGCGCGCTCTGGGTCTTGCATCCCAAAGGGAAAAGCGCCGTAGTAAAGGATGCCGAGGTCCGAGAAGTCTATCTTTCATGCGGCCTAGTCGATAATAAGGTAAGCTCGTACAACGAAACGCATACCGCTACGCGATGCGTTATCCCAGTGGTCCGCAGAAAACGGCGCGGTTGATCCGTTGTCGCGCTCAATGCGACGCCTCCACGTCGTCCACTGGTGCGGCGTCGCGCCGCAGCGACCATGACGCAAGAAGTCCGATCGTCAGCCAAAACGCAACGGCGCCCGCAATGGAAAGCTCGAGCATATAGGCGTCGGGCGCCCATTGCTCTACGGCAAGCGACGTCTGGCTCGCATTTGCGATTGCGGCATTTGCGCCGGCACTTTCTGTAGCAACGTCCCGGCGAAGCCGCGCGATATCCGAAAGCGCCGAACCGGCCAGTACGATGTGCAGTTCGTAATCGTCCCAAAATGAGTAGTATTCGAGTTCGCCGTACGCCTGGGTCCGCCGGGCCGCTTCGAGAACATCTTCCTCGCGCTGAGCGGCTCTTCCCAACTCGGAGTCACTGAGCTTGTTTGGATCGGCAATGGAGTTCATAACCTTCAGGTCAATGGGGCGCAGACGTAAGTTCCCGAAAAACGTTGGCCCCTCGTGATTTTCGGCCAGATGAGCGCGCTTTTGGCGAAGGAGCGCGTAAATCGTCATCCGGTTTGCAACGGCGGCCGTTTGCGCGCGCTGGTCGACAAGCGCCAGTCGCGCTCGCCGCTGCGGGTACGGCAGAGAGTCGAGATCACTCAGATGCGCCGCAAACCAATGCTGGTGCGTCTCCCGATCGACGATGTCGCCCAGATTCGCGATTTCCGACCGGCCCGGGGTTGCGATCGACGCGGGCAGATTATTGATAGCGCTTACATCGCTTAAGACAGTGTGAAACGAAGCGGTCACATGAAGTAGCCAAAGCGTGCACACGGTAACGAGCGCTGCGACGGAAAGACCCAGCGCGGGCCAATACGGCTCCACGTCACGGTCGCGTCTAAAGATCAGCGCGGCGATGAGCAAGACGACGGCGGCAACGACCGAGAATGGATGGATTTTGCGCAGGACGGTCAACAAGATCAAGACTGCGGCGGCGAGTGCGGCAACGATCGCCCAAAGCGATGCGCGTTCCGACGGCTTTTCCGTTAACGGAACGCTTAAGCCGAGAACGGCGCCCGGCGTAAACCACACGATTGCCGCAAGCAGCGGCACCGCAGCGACCTGCGCCAGATCCGTCGCGAACGGCGCAAGGACGCCGGCGCAAAAGCCAACCGCGACGATGATGAGCGGCCACCAGCTTGCACGCGTTTTCGACATTGCCACGCAGACGGCAAGGAGTGCGGCGGCGCCGACTTTTCCCCACAGTCCGAACTGCCATAGAGTCGTCAGCACCAAAATCGCAAGGAGGCCAAACATATAGACCGCGCCCGGCAACCCCGCTTGGGCGGCCTGGCTATGTTGAGCGGAGTTCAATAGGGTTTCGTAATGCGCCGTCCATTCGGAGGGCGAACGAATCGCGAGCGTCACCGCGTCAACGAAACGGATGCCCACGATGTAAACAACAACGGAAAACGGCGCGACGAGCAAAGCCGCCGACCCTCCGATGAGGAGCCCCCGCGTCCATCCGGGTTCAACGTCGTCGGTTTCGTAAACGGCAAAAGAAAGCGCCACAGCCAGCGCTGCCCCGGTCAATACCCAAAGCGCCGCGAGCACCATTAGATCGCGCGTGGCGCCGGGAGCGTTTTGCAATTCCGGACCGAGCAGCGCGGAGCGCAAGTTGAGAATCTCTTGCGGGCTCTGAAAAATTCCGATCGCCTCGTGCGAAGCCAGAATGAAAATCTCAAAAATTCCCAGCATGACGATCGTCGAGACAGCGCGCGACAGGCGGGAGACTCGCCGCTCTTGCGGCTTGGTCCCTTCGATGATCGCGCGTAGTGACTCGATAACGAATGACGCTGCAACCGCTGCGCACAATCCGAGGACGAAGCTGAACGCCGAGGTGTGCGTGACCTGCTCGCGCCACCACAAGATGAAGACGGCAAAGCCGCTCAGGACGCCCCACGCGCCGGTGAATGCACAGAGCAACGCCGCAGCTCTCCAAGACGGAGTAACGGCGCCCAAACCGGGAATGCGCCTTAGCAACGCGCGCGTATGGGACCCTCGGTTTGGTCTAACGGCGCCCCGGAACGGCCGTTTGCATCTGCAACGATCTGTGCCAAAATGCTGATTGCCGCCTCGCCGTTGCCCGAGCCGCCTAAATCGAGGCCCACCGGTCCGTGGATACGCTTGAGCGCCGATTCGTCGAAGCCTAACTCGCGAAGCGCGTCGCGCCGCGCCGTCTGCGTGCGGCGGCTTCCGAGCAAACCGATGTAGGGAACGGCGGAGCGCAACGCCGCCGCCAATGCGGGAACGTCCAGCTTCGGATCGTGCGAAACAACCACCACGGCGGCGGCATCCTCGAGAACGGCGGGCAGATAGTCGTCGGGCCATTCCGTAACGACCTCGCTTGCACTTGGGATTCTCTCGTTCGTTGCGAATGGCGGGCGCGGATCAATTACCGCCACGCGAAAATCCAAAGGGCGCGCGAAGTAAGCAATCTGCTCCGCCAGCATCGTGGCGCCGATAACCGTTAAGCGGCGCTTTCCCGGTATCGTGAAATGATAACCGTCTTGCAGTTCGACGATAACGTCTCGTTCGCCGGAGATAATCCCGGCGGTCTTTTCATGGAATGTCGGCAAAGGTTTCCATACGGCGATTTTGAGATTGCCGCCGCAACCCGGACTTCCGGTTACTTCATCCGCAACGGCGAGATCGATATTCAATAAACGGAATTGACCGTCCGCCAGCGTCTGTAAGCATGACTCGACGATATCGCTCTCGTAGCAGCCGGCGCCGATATTTCCCGCGATTCGTCCGCAAGCATCTACGGCGAGCGTTGCCCCGAGCGGCGCGGGCGCGGCTCCAATCGATTCGACCAGTGTTGCCAGCGCGCACGATGCGCCGCCGGCCATCCACTGCTCAACGACGGCGAAGGTTTCGCGCACGACGGCTCAAGACGCGCGAGAAGAGCTTATCTGCGACTGCGCAGGCGCCGGCGTCCGCGTCCGCTTGTTCGTTCTTCGATTCCTGCTCGCTGCGGCATTCATGATCCGATAGTTTCCCGAGCCTGGCGCCTGGGCCTGGCTTCGACTTCAGCGCCGGCCGGACAAATGCGGGACGTTACTGCGCTTCGTCGGTTCGGCCGGAATGCGAACGGCGCTTGCGTCGTTAGTCACGAATCGTTAGTATTGCGCATTGGTACCGGCATGCGGCTTTTGAAGCTCGCGGGCGCACTTGCGTTCGTGGTGACGGCGATCGCGGTAACGGATTGGCCCGCTGCCGCGCAGAGCGTTCCGGCGCCTTCGCCTTCGCCTTCGAACCGGCAAGATTTGCGTGACGCATGGTGGACTGGGCCAATGCTGGCGCCGTCGGCGGGCACGCTTCCCCGCGGGCACGTCTTGGTGGAACCGTACGTTTACGACGTTGCGCAGTACGGCAGTTATGATGGTAAGGGCGCGGTAAAAGGGACGGCACATTCCAACAGCTTCGGCTCGCTTACCTACATCATCTATGGGCTCGCGGATCGGTTCAGCGTCGGTGTGATTCCGACGTTCGGCTTCAATACGATTGCCGGCGGCGCAGGCAGTTCGGGAATTCACGCCGGCGATCTCGCCGCGCTTGCGCAGTACCGGATTGCGCTTTTTCGTCCAGGCAAGTGGATTCCAACGACTTCAGTGTCGGTGCAAGAGTCGTTTCCAACCGGCGCGTACGACAATCTCGGCGAACGCCCGGCGAATGGATTCGGCAGCGGCGCTTATACCACCACACTGTCCCTATATACTCAGACGTACGTTTGGATGCCGAACGGCCGCATACTGCGCATGCGGCTCAACGCGTCTCGCACGTTTTCCGGCAATGCGCCCGTCGACGGCGTGAGCGTGTACGGAACCGGCCCCAATTTTCACGGATACGCAAAGCCCGGCGGAACGCTTACGCTGGACGAGGCGCAGGAATACAGCATCACCCGCAACTGGGTCTTTGCGCTGGACGTGGTTTATCATCACAGTGCCGCTACGCAAATATCCGGAACGACGCCGGCCGACTTGGGCCAAAGCGACGCTTACGAATTAGCGCCGGCCCTCGAATACAACTGGACGTCGAACTGCGGCATACTCTTTGGAGTGCGCACGATACCGGCGGGGCTGAATACCTCTGCGACCGTGACCCCGGCTTTCGCCGTCAACATGGTTCGATAGGCGCCTAAAGGTGACATTGCCTGTCATATATCCCATGCTAGAGTGATAAAAAACAGAGACAAAAAGGAGAGGAACATGACCGCAAGTCAGACCACCCCCACGGTCAAGGGCAAAATCACGGGGACCGATATCTCAGGATTCCTCGTGCGCGATGCGCAAGCCATGATCGCGTTTTATCGCGACGTTCTCGGGCTGCAGCCGACCGAGGTCGACGACCAAGGACGCGGCGCGGAATTTACCCTCGCCGACGGCACGACGTTCGGCGTGTGGAAGACGGACTCGGGCGAAACGGGCGGCTTCACCATGCTTGCCGTCGACGACATCCATGCCGCGCGCGACGCTATGGCCGCCAGGGGATTGCAGTTCAGCCCCATCGACGAGAGTCCGGTGTGCCACATGGCCTTTGCCAAAGATCCGGAAGGCAACGCGATCATCATTCACGCGCGCAAACAGCGAGACTGAACTCGCTGCGGTCACGTCAAGACTCCGAGGCCGAGGGGCCTCGGAGTTTTTGGCAAATGCGCCGCGCAATGAACGCGGCTCCCCGGGAGCCGCCGGAGGATGCCCGTGATTGATCTTAAGACGAAGTGGATCTCAGCGCTGTCTTTCACGGTTTCGCCGGACGATCAGCCGCAATTAGCGCACGAAGCAGCTTTAGTGATGCAGCGCATCGTCCCCGTGCGAACGGGCTTCATTCAAGGCGTCGTTATGGCAAACGAGCCACGCACGCAGCTGATCATCGTTTCCCAGTGGGAGTCTCGCGAAGCGTGGGCAGCCGCGCGGTGGGATGAAGGCATCGCATCGGCGATTAGCCGTCTGGTTGAAAGTCGAAGACGTTCGAATTTCATACCTACGAACCCATTACGGTCGTTCGCGGACCTGCCGGTGATTAGCGCGCTGGTGGTCGCCTAGCAATAGTTCATAGCCCGCCAGGAACAGCGGGCCGGTTCCGTCCCAATGGTGATTGGCTAGCCGATACAGGCTAGCCAATTCTCCATTGGCCACCATGGCCGGAAGGACGGAACATTTATGCGCAACCTCTTGCCCATTGCAGCGCTCGCGGCTTTAATCGGAACGCTGGCCGCGTGCGGCTCCGCCGACGTTCTCCCGCAAACTCGTCTTCAAAAGACTCCGCTCTCTCATCGCTACCCAAGCAATACCGGTAAGCGGTCCACCGGCAAGTCACCGATCATGCCGGATGTGGTTCCGACGCCGTCGCCGCCCGACTCGGGCGGTTCCATGCCGGGCTAGAGCCGGTCTTTTGGGCCTCGTGGCGGCGGGTAAGCACTAACCCGCCGCCATAATCTTCCCGAGATGCCCAAAACGCGCCGGGTCGATCGATCGTGGGAATTCCGAATGTCCGCCGCTTTCGAAAGCGCCGAGTTTGGCGAAGCTTCGGCGATCTTCGTCGAAGCGGTGAAAAACGGCGCACGCCCCGACATTGGGACGACGCTCCTCCAAGGCCGCACGCTGCTCAAACTCGACGCGGACAAAGCTGTTCCGTTCCTACTGAAAAACCACGCGCGCGAAGCTTCCGGTGCGGTTCGCGGACGGTGGCATTTATATCTTGCAATTGGGTTTGCAAGATTGCGCGAGTTTGCACAGGCTGACGAGCATTTCGCCGCGGCGGAACGCGAGTTCAAAGGACGTCGGGAAGGTTTGGCCGAGATTTCCTATCAGCGCGTGCGCCGGTATTTGCTCGAACAGGATATTCCGCGCGCGTGGCGTTTTTGGGATGAAGCGGCAAAAGATCCTTCGCGCCTCGGGGCGATTCGCGCAGAACAGCTGCGATCGTTTATCTATGCATTTGAAGAAAACTATGTCGAGCAGGCGCGCTGCGTCCTGAAGGTCCTGGATCTCATCGGCACCGATCGCCGATCTGCAATTGAGGAATGGTGCACCTCCGTCCATACTGCCTCCGTTCTCGCGCGAGAACTCTCCATGAAAGATCTCTGGGTGCGAGCCGAAGCTGAGGTCAACGCCGACGTGCAATGGCCGGAGTTTTATAGCGCCGCCAAATTCCAGGCGTTCAAGGCAGTGGGATGGTGCCGCGCGCTTCAGGGTGACGGCCTTGGATGTTTCCGGTATCTTCGGGCCGCGCAGCTTGCGGCGCCGTCGGCAGCGTATTCCGTCATCGTTTTGCTGGACCGGGCCTACTTCGCCGGGACTCTAGGTGAAGAGCGGTGGGCCGCAAACGAACTAGCTTCAGCCGAGGAACTCGCCGGCGGCGTCGATTGGGATGCCACTACGGAGGACGAGCGCGTGGGCTTGCTGCTGCTGGCGCAGCTCAGCGCACCCCTCGACAGCACTCGGGCGGCCTACTATTTGGCGCGCTTCAAAAACCTGGGACGATTGCGCTCGAATCTGCACCACTTTGCATTCGATCGACGCTTGGATGCGATTGCGGCGTACAGCGCCGGCGTCGTGAAGAGCGTGGAGGGAGATGCGGAGCAAGCCCTCGAGCAATTTCGTTCGGCTTGGGCGACATTCGATCGCATCCGGTACGATTGGCGCGCGGGCCAAACGGCGATACAGCTTTTTAGGTTAACTCAAAAAAACCGCTGGCGTTTACTGGCTGAAGAGAAACTCGAGCTTTATCGGTTTTCGTGGCTGATTCGGGGGTTTGGCTCCGGCGCAGGCGACCCAGCGCATTCAGTACCGGCGCTGACGCCTATGCAGGATCGGATCTTCCGGCTGATTTGCCAGGGCCGCACGACCCAGCAAATCTGTACGGAACTAGGTCGCGCCGACAATACCGTGCGCAACCACGTGAAGGCGATATTCAAAGCGTTCGGCGTGAACACGCGAGCATCGCTGGTCGCCGAAGCCGTTCGCCGCGGTTTGGTGAGATAACAGGAAGGCTCGCCGAAAGGCGAGCCCTGCGCTGCCGTCGCGTATGCGGTTGCCCGCATACCGGGTGTGGGCGACGCTTTGCGCGGCACACTCACCGCATTTGCCCTCGTCCCAGCGATCGGACTCTTTAGATTCGGCGCTGTGTTTAGGCTACCTTGCAGAGGTATGGCGCCAGGAGTACCGCGCTAATTGCGAAAACAAGCATTAGCCGATTTCGGCCAAGCGATTATGATTCTCGGGTGTGGTGCCGGGTGTGGGCGACCTCCGTCAGCCGATCGACGCGCTTCAATTCCGGGAACAGCTTGATCCACAGCCCGATCACGGCGAGCGTCGCAGCGCCTCCCAAAACGACTGAGGCTTGAGGGCCGATCAGCGCCGCTACGCCGCCGGATTCAAAGGCGCCCAATTCATTGGACGCGCCGATGAAGATGTTCTCCACGCCGCCGACTCGTCCGCGCAGATGGTTCGGCGTGCCGAGCTGAACCAAAGCGGAGCGCACGACGACGCTGACCATGTCGAAAGCGCCGGTGAGTGCCAGAGCAAAAACCGAAATTGCGAAATTGCGCGAAAGGCCAAAGGCGATAGTCGCAAGGCCAAACCCCGAAACACATGCAATGAGCAGCGGACCGGCACGGCGCGAGATGCTGTGCCGCGCTATATATAGGGCAACGAGCGCCGCTCCAAAAGCCGGCGCCGCGCGTAGAATCCCGAACCCCGTTGCGCCGACGTGGAGCACGGCCGTTGCGAAAATCGGAAGCAGCGCCGTTGCTCCGCCGAACAACACCGCGAAGAGATCGAGTGAGACGGCGCCGAGAATGACGCGCCGTGAGAAGATGAAGCGGATGCCTTGGACCGCTGCAACGAGCACCGGTTCGTCGTGCGCTTCGATTGCATGCGGTTCGAGCAGCGCGAACGCCATTGCGGCGACGACGTATGCTCCGGCCGCTGCAATGAACGCAAAGCGGGTTCCCAGCGCAATAAGCACACCCCCTACCGCAGGTCCTGCAATCCCGATGCAGCTGCGTTATCGACGAAGAGAACGCCTGAGCGCGGGCAAAAGATTGATGTGGTACGACGTTGATGAGCAACGAGCGCTGCGCCGGAATTCCGGCGGCATGCGCAATACCAGCTACGGCCACCGCCAAAAAATACCACGCGGCATCGCGGACGTGCACCGCGATCAGCACGGCGAATAGAGCCAGGCCGCACGCCTCGGCAATGGACGATACTACGCAGATAAGGCGGCGATCCGCGCGGTCGGCCAGCACGCCGGCCGGGAGCGCCAGAAGCAGCTGCGGCATGAACAGGATGAGGCCCACCAGCCCTAAGTCGAAGGCGCTATGGCGCAGAGAGTAAATCTGCCAGCCGACAGCCGTGTCCTCGATGGTAAACGCCGCAACCGCGCTCTGACGCGCAAGAAAATATCGGTAGAATTCGGCGCCGAATACGGGTTTGGGCGAGCCGTGCGACGTAGGAGCGCTCATGCGTAATTCTTTAACTGTAGTATTGTTTGCAGCCGCAGCCCTGCCCCTCAGCGCAATTGCCGCGATGCAAACGTGGACCGTCGACCCTGTGCACTCTACCGCCCAGTTCACAGCTCGGCATTTCGGAATCGTCCCGGTGATCGGAACCATTCCGATTCAATCAGCGGCCGTCAAACTCAACGAGGGGAGCCCGATCCCCGTATCAGTTTCCGCCATTCTCGATCCGACGCAGCTCGATACGCACAATTCGATGCGCGACGGCGATCTCCGATCCGACCATTTTTTCGACGTTACGACGTATCCGGCAATGACCTTCAGCAGTACCAAGATAACCGGCACCGATCCTAAACAGTTCACGATTCAAGGCGACCTGACGATGCGCGGCCAGTCGCATCCCGTAACCCTTGCTGCTCAAGTCATCGCTTCGGGAAAATCACCGAAGGGCCGTGAAATTATTGCATACGGTGCCACGGGTACCATCGATCGCACCCAATGGGGCATGACGTTCGGGCCGATGATCGTCGGCAACAGTGTCGACATCTCCTTGAATATCGAGGCCGACGGACCGTAGGGTGGATGCTAGCCTGGAAGCTCTTTGAATGACTGCTTCACGCGATACTCGCTGAGCGGATAGCGTGAGCGCAAATTAGCCCACTGATTGGGTAATTCGTCGCTATTCGGATCCCGCCGGTAGCGCACGACACCCAGATAGTATTGCGCTTCCGGTGCGGCGTAACTCGTCGAAAATCTCGCAAGCACGTCGGCATAGCACCGTTCGGCTTCGTCCCAACGCTTCAATCGGAGGAAACTCATCGCGAAGCCGCATTGAATGCGCGCAGCAAACTCGAAGGGCGGCAGAAATCCGTCCCAACGGTAGAGTTCGTAGCCGTCGGTGTGGACGATCCGCACGTCCGGCGTCCAAATATGATGGATCGCGTGCAGCAATCGTTGGCTTTCGGACTTGGAGTTGTCTATCTGCACCGGAATCGCATGCGCTAAAATCGTTTCTCGAACTAAGTCTTGCGGATACGTCACGGTATCCAGCGCGTGGCATCCCCCTCAACCAGGATTGAATACGTCGAGCAAGACGAACTTGCGCTCCGTCTTCGCCCTTTCTAGAGCAGCTTCGTAGTCGTGCTCCCAAGGAATGTCCGTTCTGCTTTGCGTTTCCATAGGGCCAGACTAGCACATCCGAGCTCCGGTTCGGCAAAGAATGGTCTTGAATGTGCGGTAAGGCAAGCGAACCAGCTCTTGCCGCCGCAGTGGTCGCCAGCAATTTTCATTCCATTCTCAGCGGACTGTGCTATGGTTGACTGACGGGCGAACGCTCACGTCATGCCGGTAGGTGCGCACGATGATTATTGAGCCCAGGAAGACCGCGGAGGAAATCGACCGCCGTCTCTCCGCATTCACCGACCCCGCTTTAGCGGATTTGCTTGAAGATCTCAAGCGCGGGTTCGCCGGCGACGACAGCGAGAGTTATACGTCTGCGTCCGCCCCCTATTGGAGGCGGCGGATCGGTTTCGTCGCTCTTGCCGGCTTGTTTGCCCTCTCTGCCGGGTACGCAAGCATTGCGACGGCGTCGCATACTGCTCTCCGGGCTAAGCCTCGAGCCGCGGCCGCGATTCCGGCGCCGCGGCATCGAAAAGCGGCGATTCGCCGGCTCGTCGTAAAGCGCAAGACCGCTCTTGCGAAGGCGATCGTGACGCCGGCGATCCATGCCGCTCCGGCCGCAGCTCAGAATGAGGCGCTAGTGCGGCACCTTCGGGCGCAGCTGCTTCAAGAGCGAACGCCTGCGGCACGCGAGAAAGCTCGAGCGATCGATACGCACCATCAAACGGCCGCGGCAATGCAGGCCGCGATGGCGCGCGAGTGGGCGAGGGATGAAGCCCTCGCGCAAGCCCGTGCGGAGGCGCGCGCCGAAGCGGTTGCGAGCGCGCAAGCTGATGACGCCGCAGCGCAAGAACGCGCCCACGATCGAGCAGTCGATGATGCCGCGCAAACGGCCGGCACGCCGCCGTCGAATCCCGGCCGCGTGACTTCGTACCCGGGCGGCGCGCCGCTACCGATTCCCGGCCCCATAGATACGAACTGCACACCTCACCGCGGCAGCTTGTTCGGCACGATGCTGCAACACGTCCGCATCGGCGGAACGAGCGTTGGAGGGCTATTGCAGCTCGTCGGGCAGTAGGCGCGCGCGAGCTTCAGCGCTCGCGAACGATGCACCGAAAACCGACGTGACTCATGCTCGAGTCGATCATCTGCGGTGAACGCGCCGAAGGCCGGAAGCGCAGACAATAGTTCGGAGCGCACAGATGCGAGCCGCCTTTGAGTACTTTGCGCGGTATGCGGAATTGCGGATTGCGGGGATCGTAACTCTCGTCCATCGTCGCTCGCGCAGAGGCGCTGCAGCATGCAGTTTGCCGGTCCGGCCCGTGCATGCTGCGGTACCAATCGTCGGTCCATTCCCAAACGTTTCCGGCCATGTCGTATAAACCGTAACCGTTCGGCGGAAAAATACCGACCGGTGAGGTTCGTTCGTAGCCGTCCTTCAACAGATTCTGCCACGGAAACTCGCCTTGCCACGTGTTGGCCATCACCTTGCCGCCCGGTTCCATCTCGTCGCCCCAAACGAACTTGGCACGATCTAAACCGCCTCGCGCGGCGAATTCCCATTCGGCTTCACTCGGCAATGTTTTTTCCACAAATGAAGCGTATGCGACCGCGTCTTCATACGTGACGTGCACGACCGGATGATCGGGGATCTCCTGCGCCGAGCTTCCGGGACCCAACGGATATCTCCACTGCGCGCCCGGAACGTACGTCCACCATTGCGACCAATCGCTGAGATCGACCGGGCCGGCAGTGCGATGAAAAACGAGCGAGCCGGGAACGAGAGCTTCGGGCGGCACGTTTGGATAATCGTCCGGACTCGGCGGCCGCTCGGCGAACGTAACGTACGCCGTCGCATTCACGAACGCAGCGAATTCGCGGTTCGTCACCGGGTGCCGGTCCATTAGAAACCCCTGGACCGTTTCTTCGCGAACGGGTGCTTCCTCCGGATAAAATTCCTCGGAACCCATCGAGAACGTCCCGCCCGGAACCTGAACCATGCCGGCCTGCAAGTCTGCGCATGCCGCTAGTATACAGCTAATCCACGAGTTCGACGTCGCCTTCGTGCTCCTGCTGCTCGGTATGCGAGGCATTGAATTTGAAATTCAAGTCGCTGTCCGATGTGGATCCCCACGGAAATCTCGAGCCCATGTGTTTTTGTATTCTTGCAGCTCAGCAAACGGCGCGCGCTCGAGTCTTCGTCCGGCCGTAAACACGGCAGGCAAACGCTGTCATCGTTTACCTCTCGCGAAGACGAAGCGTTTTCAAGTAATCCGCGAGTATCCAAGCCGCGCCTATTGCTGCTAGGTTGTACGCATTACCAGCCCACGCCGACTGATCTCGGGGTGATGAGAAGATCTGAGGCCCCAGAACTAACGCGCTAAATATGGCGAGCATTACCGTCAGTAAGCGTGCGGCAAGAACGTCAAGTTTTCCCGAAAGAATAGCGATACCGGCCAGAATGAAAGCGGCTCCGGTAAAATGTGCCCAAAATAGCTGGTTCGGCGGAAGCCGGCTCGGGACGAGCGCCGCCACGCTGTTGAACGAACTGGTAAAGTGGACGACCCCGAAAATCAGCACGAACGCTCCGAACGCTAATTTCGCGAGCCGCGCAGCCGTGTTTAACCGGTTGGAGACGGGAGCCGTCATCATCGCAATGGCCAGGAATGCCGCCGACACCAGGATTGCTTGTTGTCCCATCCCGTCGAAAACGCCAAGGAACATCGCCGGTCGAAAACCGAAAAAGTGCGGTACCCAATAAAGCCTCGGCAGCCAAAACGCGGCAAACATGGCGTACAAGATCGCCAGCGTCGTTGCGCCGGCTCGAGCGGTTCGCCGGCTTAACATCGCAGCGCCGCCGACCACAAGTCCCAGGGCCGTGAGATCCGCAAATAGATGGCGAAACGGGAAAAAGCCGCTTACCGTAAATGCCTGAATTGGCTGCCAGTCTGTTGCGAAATCACCCCAAGCAAGGTTGATTGCGCCGGCGGCGATTGCAGCCGCCGAATACACATAAACGCCGGCTCGCGATGTCTTCGAACGCTGCTGAATATTCAAATGGCGCTGAGTATACCACAACTTTTATTTATATGCCTCTGAAGTATCGACGAACGAGCTTGTTCCAGTACTTCGGACTAGTCCGCGACGGTGACCGGCTCTGCAGGCGAACGAACCGGAGTTGTATTCTTCCGGTTCGAGTTGCTCGCTAAGGAACTGACGGGGCCTTCATCGATGTCATCGCTAGGGCAGTCGGCCTAATCCACGGGACCCGAATCCGGAATCGCCGACATGATTTCGTGCGCCAGAGCGTTCGCATCGACGTTCCCAGGAGGCTGAACGGCGATCCTCGGGAACCGCTCTCCGCGCGTTTCGATCACCAGACAGTCGCGCTCACCGGCAACGTCGACGAAGATCAGCCCCTGCGGATTCGCGAAGATTCCGACGGTCTTCGCAATGCCTAAGTTGGTTCCCCGGATGTTATATTGGAGCTCCAAATCCTCGTAGTCGCTGACGTAGGCATTAGTCACATGCGAGAGCGGCATCTCGAACGACGTATCCACCGTCAGCAGGGAGTCCAAGAACGAGAGTTTGATCGACAACTTGCCGTCTTGAATCTTGACGCTTGCCATGCTCTTCCTTTACTGCCGTTTCCATCGGAACGGCGGCCTCGTTACGGTGAAACGTATACGTCGTCCGGCACTGCCGTCTCGATCTCCAACGCATGTATCGTTGTGTCGTTCGTCGTGCATCGTCCGGCCTCGACGAGGTCGAAATGCCAGCGATGGCGCGGGCACACAATGCAGGTTTGCTCGCTCCATCCGTGCGATAGATCGCCTCCCTGATGGGGGCAATAACGCAACACCGAGTATCGGCGGCCGGCGCACTCGACGACGATTCGCTCGCGATTCTCCTGAATTGCGCGCGTCATCTCGCACCAGCGCGTCAGATCTTCGCCGTCAAGCAAGAGAAACGCGTGCAGGACCGGCTTGTAGACGTCGGGCTCCCGGCGGATGCGCACCCGGAAAGTGAGCGAGAATTCTTCCCATGTGAGCGCGCCGTCCAGCACACGTTCGACTTGCCACGCCGGCGCGATAAGCTCGTAGAACTGCTTCGCGCACGGTTCAGCCGTGATGGAAATGCTTCCGCTCTGAAAATCGACCTTCACTGCGTTCCCGGGATCCTCCGCAATTCGAAAATACAACGGAACCTCTACTTGCGCTGCAAGCGTAAGGTGCCGCAATTTCTGACGAAATGCTTCGCGCAGCCGCTCGAGGATCGTGTGCACGGCAGTTTGCGTACCGGGTTGCCGCCGGCGGGCGTAGTAGTCGCGCGCGTAGCGTTCAATGACGTCTTTCCGATCTGCGGGCGAAATCACCGTGCCGCGATCGCGGATTTCGATTCCGGACGCCAAATCGATCACGGCGCCAGGGCCGATCTCCGGAATAACCGTGCCGGTTTTGCGCAAGCGGCGGCTCAGATAGAACGCCAGCTTTTCGCTGTGTGGAAAGATGTTCATCGGCTCGAAATTCAAGTGCATGATCGCCGGGTCGAGAAAGCACGCGGGGCCGGCCGAGGGCAAGTAGACCTGCGGCTCGAGTGTTTCAATGGCACGGGCGACGCTCTCGAATTTTGCGTATGCCTTTCTCTTCGAAAGCGCCGCATAATGCTCGGAATCATAGGCGTAACACGTCGGATGCCACGTGGCGCCGGTGAACTGGCAAGCAAAAGCGTCGATGTGTCCTGCGTCCTGCTTGATTTGCGGCAGCCGATCGAACAGCTTGCAGTCGTTCATGTCGAAGAACGTGCGTCCGTCAATCTCGACGAGCAGCGCCGAGTCACGGTTCAGTTCGGAATCGTCGAGATAGAGCCGCAGGCGTCCATCGCGTAAGGGAAGGTCTTCGCCGTCTTCCAACACCGCGATGCGTTTGCAGGCAAAACCTTCCAGTTTTTCCCGCAGCTTGGGGCTGCGGAATCGCGGCACCACGAGGGTGAAGTTGCGGTTTTTTATCGAGCGCAGAAACCCAATGTCGAAATGGTCCTGGTGCTCGTGACTGACGTAGACATAGCGCGCCCGCGATTCGTCGTCCAGCCGTTCTTGGGCAAACGGCGCCATATGCCAATTCAACGGAAATTGGAACCACGCACCGTCGAACGCTCCATCTTCGGAGAGCCACGGGTCGGTGATCACCACGCTCGCATCGCTTTCGATGCAGAAGGCCGCATGGCCCAAGTAGGTTACAAGCATGTAGTACCTTGCCGGCGCATGCGCCGTTTTTGTGACCATTGTACGCGGCGAAGCGCCCCGCCGTCAGATGGTACCCTTCCCGGCACATTGAGGAAAAGGTCGGGCGCGGCACACCCGGTTAGTACAGGAGGCCCATCCGGCGTAAGCCGCGGCCACGCCGTTCCTCGGGCATTGCGGTGATTCTCGCCGAAAAGTGTCCGTATTGGTTGCGCACAAGGCTATTCACGAGGCGCATCATCGACGCGGACGATGCATTGCCGAATCCTCACGTGATAGATGCGATGCTGGGGTGAACGAAAGGAACGTATCCCAGTTCAAGAACGGACACGATGGACCGCGGGGTCAGCACTTCGACGATGATGCCGGACGGCGCAGGCTGCCGCGTGACGTATCCCTGGTCGGACCATTCGTACAACGTCCCTTCCCAAAGCAGCCGCGCCTTTCCGCCAAGTGAAACGTACGTGCCGCCCGGAAGTGCTCCGATCCTATCGTGGTACGTGCGCTTGACTCTGCCGTCGAGCCGATCGGCGTGCAATTTTGCGTCGATCCTATCGGCGCAAACGGGTCCGTCGCAAATACGTGCCCAGAAACCGCGAAAGGCCTTGTAATCGGCATTGCGGCATTCCGCGCAGGGGCGATGCCCTGCCGAGAGTGCGGCGGCCTCGTCCAGGAAAAACAGCTCCGTCCAGCGGTTCGGACGCATAATTTCGCGGCGCCTTCCGCGGAATTCCGTGCGGCAGGCAATCCAGCGCCGCGTCTGCCAAGGCCGCACGATCCGGCGGTCCGCGTCATGCAGAACGCCGCGGTTGCCCACCAGCAAACCGCGACCGGAGAGCGCGAGGATATCACCGGACGGCGTGACGCGATTTTGCAGCGGCATCGAAAGGGTTACGATGGACGAAAGCGAGATGTTCCAGCATGGAAACGATCGGCGATATTACGGAATTCTTGCGGCTGCCCTCCCCGGCGCCCAAACCGCTCGGCGTGGCTTTTAACGGCGGAACACTCTGGATGGCAAGCCGGGAAACGCACCGGCTTTATGCAATCGACGCATCGTCGTGGACGGTGCGCGACGAAGCTCAAGCTCCGGGCGGTCCGTTCGGCATGGCGATCGTCGGCGACGAACTGCGCGTCGTCATCGCGCTGGGCGAGAACGAACAGGATCGGTACATCTACCGGTTCGTTCCCGGTCACGGCTTCAAGACCGATCGGATCGATTGTCCCGACTTGACCGGTTCTCACGTTGCGTTTGACGGCGACACGCTGTTTCTCTCCCAGGCGCATTACCGCAAGATACTGGCGCTGGACGCGAATGGCGGTATTACGCGCGAGATAAGCTTAAAACGCACGCCGCTTGGGATGGCAATCGCTGCCGGCAACTTCTATCTGATAACGTCGGACGAAGAATTCGAGAATCTGCAGCTCACGATGGTCGACGCTCATGGTGAAATGCCGGTGGAAACGACGCTGGCTTCCGTTCCGTTTGACGCGCGCGGACTCACTTTTGACGGCTCGAGGTTTTGGACAAGTCACCGCGACAACAACGAGATCGTCGCATTTGAATCATCGCTTTCCAAAGGGTGATGCTCGTCGCGCGGCCCTCGTTTCCGCAGCAGCTCTTGCCTGCACGCTTTCAGGCTGCGGAGCGGTCCACGCTCAGTCGCCGGCTGTAACAGTACCGGCAGACGCCGCGGTGCGCGGCGATCGCGCCGAAGGTTGGTTGCAGCAAAGCCGCTCGCCGGTGCTGGCGCGTAACGGGATGGTGGTAACCAGCCAGCCTTTGGCGGCGCAGGCCGGTTTGCGCATTCTCATGCAGGGCGGTAATGCGGTGGATGCGGCAGTTGCTGCAGCGGCGACGCTCAGCGTCGTCGAGCCGATGATGACCGGCATGGGCGGCGACGTCTTTGCGATTATCTATATCGCTAAAGATCGCCGGTATTACGTGTTGAACGCGAGCGGAAAAGCGCCGAGCGGCGCGACGATTGCGCGGTTTGATTCCCTGGGCTATCGTTACGATCCGAAGAACTGGGGCCCCGGTTCCGGAATGCCGCCGGGCGGAATTCTCGACGTCACCGTGCCGGGTTCGGTGTGGGGATGGGATGAGGCGCTGCGCCGGTTCGGCACGATGAAGTTCGATCGCGTTCTGGCACCTGCCGCCGACTACGCCCGCAGCGGCTTTCCGGTTTCGGAGCGCATCTCCGGAGAATGGCGTTTACCTGATGCCCTGCCGCTTCGCGGCTGCTGCGTGCGGCCCGATCCGGACTCGGTGCGCACCTGGTACATCGACGGCGCCTCTCCGCGCGCGGGCCAGATCTTTCGCAATCCCGACCTGGCGCGTTCGTTTGGGCTGCTTCAAAAATACGGACGCGATGTTTTTTATCGCGGCGAGATTGCGCGCGCCATCGTTGCCAAGTCACGCGCGCTGGGCGGAACGATGACGCCGGCCGATTTGGCAAGTTACCGCGGCGAATGGGTGAAGCCGGTCGATACCATCTATCACGGCGCTCATGTTCTCGAGCTGCCCCCGCCTTCCCAAGGTTTCGCCGCAAACGAAGCGCTCAACATTCTGGCGCAGTGCGTTCCGAAGGTTTTGCCCGGCCAATCCTTAGCCTCTCTCGGACCGGCCCGCGCTCAGTACTGGCACATGCTTGTAGAAGCGAAGAAACTTGCCTACGCAGATCTCTATCGTTTCAATGGCGATCCGGACGTTGAGCGCGTTCCGGTTGCGCAATTGCTCTCAGTGAACCATGCGCAATCGCAATGCTCAAAGATGTCGGCAAATGCTGCAGCAGAAATGCACTCGCCCGGGCCGCCCGCCGGACGCGGCGATACGATCGTCCTCTCAACGGCAGACCGTTGGGGCAACATGGTGTCGTGGGTGAACAGCAACTACGACGAGTTCGGCTCCGGGATTACGGTTCCGGGTTACGGTTTCATTTTGCACGACCGGGGTGCGCTCTTCACGCTGGATCCAAAGAGCCCAAACGCGATAGCGCCGCACAAGCGCCCGTTCAATACGCTTTGCGCAGGCTTCATTGCCCGCGACGGGCTGCCGGAGATGACGCTCGGGCTCATGGGCGGCGACATGCAGCCGCAAGGTCACGAACAGATCGTCGTCGACATCGTCGATCTGCGCGCAAACGTGCAGCAAGCCGGCGACGTCGCGCGCTTTCGTCAGGACGAGATCTCGCACACTTTGTATTTGGAGTCGCCGCTCTATGAAGTCGTAGGCGCCGATCTCGGCGCAATGGGCTACCGGGTGCGATCGACGAACCGCGCGCCGATGGGCGGCTATCAAGCGATCATGCGCCTTTCAAACGGCGCTTATGCGGCAGGTTCGGACTTCGGAAAAGACGGCGAAGCCGTCGGCTGGTAAGAGCTTCTGCGCCCAGCCTCCCTTTCGAGCGTGCTACGGGCTGGGGGTCGGCCAAAGCGTCGGCATCGGCATCGGCGTCACGGCGGTCGGCAGCGGCTGCGGCGTTATTGCGCTCGGCATCGGTTGAGGAGTCGCCCACGTCGAAGTCGGTTGCGGCGCCGGCGTCGGAGTTGGACTAGGCGAAGGCGTTGCCGTCGATTGCAACGTGGGCGATCGGCCGGACGCTCCGCCTGCAAGAATTGCAACCAAACCCGCCGTCGCTCCGGCCATAGCGAGCAATCTTCTGAGCCGATTCATACCGCGGCTTTACCCCGTGCTCTTCCTGCGCTAACGAAGCAGCGCCGTCGCCGAGTTCAAAGAAGCTGCTGTGCCGGCCGCGGCGGTGTTCGCGGACTGCGCACTGCCGGACGAGATTGCGCCGCTCACCTGCGGAAAAGCTATCGCGGCGTATCCGTTGGACGAATATGCGATGCCGTCCAAAATCCGCACGGCCTGCAATGCTCGCGCATTCTTCGATGGAGCCGTAACGGCGTCAAAGGATGACGCAGCCTGCTCGAAGGCGTTCACCGCATCTTGCAATCCATGCAGATCGAGCGCCATCCCAGCGGATTTTGCTTGCAGGCTGAGCGATTTGAGGCCGTCGTCCAAGATGTCGCCGTACGCTTGGAATGAGTACGGGATCGCGGCGGAATCAGCAAGGCGCATTGCCATTATGCCGGCGGTTCTCGCAATCGCACGATGATGAACGAAGCCGGGATCCGCGATGCGCGACATGTACCCGTAGTCGTCGAAGGACGAATGGTACACGCCGAGCGGACCTTCATATCCGATGTTGACGATTGGCGCGCCCGCACTGTAGATGAAAGCCTCGAAATCGGAACCTCCGCCGGGCGGCCGCGCGCGGAGCAACGTCACACCGTCGATTTCTTTTGCCGCCTGCGTCAGCAACGGAATGAGGGCAGCCGCACCTCCCGCACCAAATCGCGGGCCGGACGCCGCCTCGTCCACGTTGACGTAGCCGACGCAGCCATCACGCAGTTCGGCCAGATGCGCCGAGACGTACGCACGCGATCCAAGTTCGCCCAATTCTTCCGCATCGAAACCAATGATCCGGATCGTCCGCAGCGGCGTCCAACCTTGTTTGTGGAGCGCTCCCAATCCACGCGCCGTCTCGAGCAGCGAAGCAATCCCCGAGCCGTCGTCGCTCACGCCGTACACCCAAGCGTCGCGGTGCGCACCTAAGATCACGGTCTGCTGCGGATTCGTCCCGCGGATCTCGCCCACAGTGTTCCAAAGCGTCGCCGGCGTCGCGTTCATCACCACTTGGAGATGCACCGACGATCGCGTCTGCCCCATGGGATACGCCACAGGCAATGCACCGCTCCATTTTGCCGGCGCCGGCTTCCCGCGCATATCCTGCAGCAGCCGTTGTGCCGTGATCGACGTTACCGGCAGTGTCGGAATGCGCAAGCGCGCGTCGTTGAACGCTATCGTTCCGCGCTGAACCGATCCGGCCGGTCGATAAGGCCCGTTGGGATACACCGGTCCTCGGGCAAAGCCGTCGTCTTGCGGATCGGAGTAAAAGATCACGCCTGCGGCGCCTCGATCCTGTGCGCGCTTAGCCAGATTCCCACGAAATTCGGCTCCGTACCTGACCAGAACGATTTTTCCGCGCACGTCTACGCCGGCCTTGCTAAGCGCGGCGTAATCGGCATCCAAACCCCGGCTCGCGTAGACCAGCGGAGCGCGAACGTCGCCGTCGCCGCTTCCCGCATTGAACGGGACCCCGGCATCGGCGCGCGAGCCGTCCGGATCGGATGGTATCGGCTGTTCGTGCAAATCGAACGTCGTCGCAGGATCGCTCAAAAGCTGCAATTGCAGCGTGCGAGGCGTATAAACGACGGTCCGGAACGTCTCGAGGTGAGCGTCCATACCGAATTCGCGCAACTTGTCCCGCATGTAAAGCGCGAGCCGCTGGTCCCCCGGCGTTCCGGGGAAGTGCATGCGCTCGTTGATGAAACGCGCCGTTGCATCGGCTCCTGCAGCGCTTGGAACGGCAAGGAATCGGCTTTCCAGCGATTGCTCCGAAGCGGGGGCCGCAGCAATGAGCGCAACACTCAAACATGCGGCGAAGCACGGCGTCTTCACAACACACCAAACGTTCGCAGAAATTCCAGTGAGAGCGCCCACGATTGCCGCGCAGCGGAGGGCTCGTAACTCTCCCGCCGGTCGCAGAAAAAACCGTGACCGGCCTGCGAGAAGACCACCTGTTCGTGCGTTTTCTCTGCGGCGGTCAGCGCGTCTGCGACCGCGCGGTATTGCTCGGGCGAAATGTGCGAATCCGCACCGCCCCAGAACATGAGCAAAGGCGCGTGTTGACGCTTCGCACGGTCCAGCAAATCGGGCGCGATGCCGCCGCCGTAATACGAGATCGCCGCCCGCAGCGGCAAGGCCGCATTCGCAATGTACGATACCCTTCCGCCCATGCAAAAGCCGATCGCCGCAATACGCTGCGCATCGACGCCGGGTTCGTTCGTGAGCCGCTCGTACGCCGCGGCAGCATCCGCTTCGAGCCCGTCGGGCGTGAGCGCAGCCATATGCGGACGAATCGGTTCGAAGTCGCCGTACGCCGCTTCAAATCCGGACGCCGTGCGATGAAAAAGTTCGGGGGCGATAGCGGTAATGCCGATCTCCGCGAAACGGTCCGCGACGTCCCGGATGTAGTCGTTCACCCCGAACGCTTCTTGAAAGACGATGATGCCGGCGCCATTCGCTTTGCCGGGCGCAGCGACATAAGCTTGCATCCGGCTGCCGTCCGAAACAGGTAGCTCAATCACCTTCGTTTCGTACGACCATCGGAACGCAGAGCCCTAGCCGTTGCCGAAGCACGGTCCGTGCCGCTGACACGGCCTCAGCGAGGCGCTGCTCATCTTCTTTTAACCATGCCGGTTCGTCTTCTCATCAAAGTTGCAGTTTCGAAGCGTAGGCTCGAAACATGAAAACGCAGATTTTCCGCACCGGACTTGCGGCGCTCACTTTGGGAGCGGTGCTCGTAACGGCGGCGGGCATACCGGCTAAGGCCGACACGACAACCACTCAGGACATTCTCTACGGGGCCGCCGCTGCGGTTGCGGGGATCACACTTTACAATGTGGAGCATAAGCAGGCGCTGGCGAGCACGGTGGAAGGCTACTTGCCGAACGGAGCGACCGTGTACGAAGACGGACGCGTCGTGTCCTCCAACGGACAATCATGGTACCCCGGTAACAGCGGCCAAAGCGTCGCGTGCAGCAACCAGTACTGCACCATCAATGGCGGAAACGGCAGCTATTACGGTTACAACAACGGCTCCAATAACGGCGGTTATTACGGCTATAACAATAGCGGCAACTATTACGCAAACAACGGCTACGGCTACGCTTATAACCAAAGCCAGGCGCGGCGGACGGAAGCCCGGCGGACCATACCCCGGCAGTAGGGGAGGGGAGCCGGTCCAGCAGCGGCGGGACGGCGGTCTAAAGCGGCCGCCGCGCCCGCCGATACTGCATAGGACAACCCATGGAGGGGTTTCACTATGCGCAATTCCAAGCATCTTCCCGAATCGCGGTTCAGAGTCAATTGGGCCAAGCTCAACAACGAGCTCTTCGGCCGTATCTGCTCCGATCCCGAACTGCGCGCGCAGTACGAACGCGCCGACTGGACGGAAGCCCAAAACATCTGCGCCGATCAGTTCGACGCTTTGGTATCGTCAGCGTCCGATTTTATCGATCGGTTCGTCGTACTGGAGTAACGAAGCGTCCGGATGCATGTTTGGAACGCGCAGGCAACGGTAAAGCGTTACCTGGTTAGAGGTATAAACAATCATGCATCTCTCCAGGAACATCCTCACTCTAGTGGCAGGAAGCTGCACGGCGCTCGCCGGCATGGCGCTCTTTGCTGCACCTGCTTTAGCGCAAGGCGTAGCAGAGGTTAGCGTAGCGAACGGTAACGTCGCGATCGTTCGAGGCGATAGCGGAACTCAAACTGCTGCAACCATTAACGCTCCGCTCGTGAGCGGCGATTACTTGGCGACCGGCACGGGTTCAAATGCCGAAGTACAATTTGACGGCATCTCCATGTTGCGATTGGCCGCCGACACGCAGGTGCGCTTTGTAAATCTGGCGCCGGGAGCGCGCGAGACGCAACTAGCCGCAGGAACCGCTGAGCTGGCCGAACTGCAAGGCGCAGACGGAAGTCCCCAAATCGATACGCCTGAACTGAGCGTGCGCCCCGATCAGTCCGGCGACTACCGGGTAACGGTATACGGCAGCGGTGAAACGCTCGTTACGGTTCGCCGCGGAGCCGCGACGGTTTCAGGCCCGAACGGATCGCAGACATTGACTCCGGGCAGCACGCTGGTCGCCAACGGTCCGTCGTTTAGTCTGCAGAGTCCGGTCGCGTTCGATGGCTTCGATCAATTCAACGCCAACCGCGACTCAAATGCAGTTGCCGCTTACAATTCCAGTCCCTACCTCTCGCCGCAACTAGCGGGATATACCAACTTCGCAAACTACGGTCAATGGCAAAACGTACCCGGTTATGGTTACGCTTGGGCGCCTAGCAATCAGAGTGCCACGAATTTCGTTCCATACCAAAATGGCCAGTGGACTTGGGAGCCGGGCTACGGCTACACGTGGGTCGACAACTCACCTTACGGGTACGCGACGTCGCATTACGGGACGTGGTTCAACAATCCGTCGTATGGCGGGTGGCTTTGGCAACCGCCTTCCTATCAATCCCAGAGTACCCCGACGAGCCTTGCATCGGCATGGGTTCCAGCCGTCGTGTCGTTCTTCTTGGCAAACAACAACGGCGGCAGCGGCATCAGCAACATCCTCGGCAATCTGACCGGCTTCCTCGGCAACTCCGGCGGCGCTATTGGTTGGATTCCGCTTGCGCCGGGCGAGCAATATCAGCCCTGGTACGGCTCAGGCTATACGTATCCGAACACGACGCTCTCTCCGGTTTCGAACCCCACGAACGTGTACAACTACTACACCAACGCGCAGTACGGCGGCGCAACGATGGTGCCGCTGAGTACGTTTCGCAGCGGAACGATCACTCGAACGGTGATCGAACGCCCGCGCACCCGGCAGATCGTGTTGGTTCGGGGAGCAGTTCCGGTCGTACCGACCGCGTCGAACCTGCGATATTCCGGAGCGGTCGCGCATCCTATCGTGCTTGCACGCACGTTCCGCGTTTCGAGGTTGGCAGCTAAAGCCGCCGCAATCCCGCACGTAACGTTTCAAGCGCAGCAGATGCGCATTCGCTCGGTCGCCGCAACGCGTCCGAAGGTCGTGACGCTGGCAGCTCGTCCGTCACGTCCGGCGCATCCCGTATATCACCCGGTCAAACGGGCACGGATTACGGTAACGGCCGTGAAACCGGTGGCTCCGAACCGCGCGGTCATACGCCACGCCGCGCCGCATCCGGCAACGGTTCATCGCGCGACGCCGCATCCGGCAACGGTTCATCGTGCAACGCCCCATCCGGCAACGGTTCATCGTGCAACGCCCCATCCGGCAACGGTTCATCGCGCGACGCCGCATCCGGCACCGGTTCATCACGCAATGCCGCATCCGGCAGTAGTTCATCGGGCAAGGCCGCATCCGGCACCGGTTTACCACGCAATGCCGCATCCGGCAGTAGTTCATCGGGCAACGCCGCATCCGGCAGTAGTTCATCGGGCAACGCCGCATCCGGCCGCCGCACGCCCTGCTCCGGCGCGTTCAACGGCCCGACCGGCCGTAAAGGCAACGGCTAAGCCTCAACCAAAACCGACTCCGTAACAACGGGGGCCGAGAAAAGAGGAAGGACCATGACGCCATGGTCCTTCCTCTTTTTGGAACCGCCGGGAGCGTGCTACGCGCGTTCGACTACCGGAGCGATACAAGGAAAAGTGCGCTTCAATCCGGTTACGTCGAGCAGCCTTTGGAGTCTGGAACTTGCGCCCGTGAGTCGAATTGCACCCGGTTGCGATTTGTTCGCATGGGCTCGTAGCCGGACGAGAAATCTCAGGAAACTGGTATCCGCATATCGTAACTCTGTGACTTCCAAGATGACGGTGCGGCGGGAGGCGATTTGCGCTTCGATTGCCGCCAACTCAGGGAGACTCGTAACGTCGACGTCGCCTTGAATCGTTACGACACACGGTTCGTTCGCGAGGTTCGTTTCCCACTTCATGCCATTACCATACAGCAAGAAGTTGAGAGATTGCTTAGATGTCGTTTTTTCTCATGCTCGTCTAATCGTTTGTCCAGCAAAAGCGCAGACTTGCGCCATAGATTGGCATTATGGTCACGCAAGCAGCACACCGCAATACCTTCCCGGTCCGGCTCACACGCTGGGCCGTCGCGGTCGCGTTCGTTCTGCTCGTGGGCAGCGGTGAAGCCTTCATCGACCGCCGGCCCTCATTTCGACTCGCTCTCTCGGTGGTCAGCGCATTAGCACCGAATATGATTCAGTACGCGTCGGCGGCGCTTTTCGTTTTTTGCGGAGCCGGCTGGATCGTTTCTGCTACCCCGCCGGCGCGGTATAGCGCTCCTTGATGGCCTCGACGATCCTCTGACGGCTTTCGGTGGGCGATGCGCATCGAACCGAGGCTGCCGCTTGCGCCAGTTCATCGTCACCGAGCATCTCTCTGAACCAGCGCTCGTAATCGCCGCCGTTTAAGTGGTAGTTCCAGGTCTCGTCGTCGACGCCGCCCGCGAGATCGACGAACGTTTTCAGATTTGGCGCGCGCAAGTTCAGCTTGCCCGAAGCGCCGCGAAAATAGAAACTCTTCTCCGGAGCAAGCTCTCCGGCCGCGTACTTGCGGCGGTGGCGGTGGCGCTGTTGCTTGGGTGGAAGAGGTTGGAAGAGACGGACTTCGCCCGAATCGCGCTTTGCCAGAGCCGCTTGCCCCTCTTCGAGCTGGTTATGCAGCGACACGTCTGGGCCGAAGGCTTCCAAGAGCGTGCGATCCGCATGCTGCCCGACGACGATAGCTGCGTTAACAGTGGAGAGCAGCGTCCGGGACAACAGCGACGGGTGTACCGTGATCGCCATCATGGAGAAAAGGTCCAAGGGCAGAAGCGCTTCCGTGTCGCTGTCGCGCGGCAGTAGGTGATGCGCCTCGTCCACGACGATCCAGTGAGGCCGCCCGGTTTGCGCGCGAAGTTTGGTAAGGTGCGGCATCACTTGCGCGGCGAATCGGCGGCGCTCGTCGATTTCGATGGCGAGAAGATTCACAATGACGCTTTTTCGCGGATCGCGCAAGACCGCTTCAATCTCTTCAGCAGATGGCGCGTGGCTTGCATCGCCCAGCACGACGGCGCCATCGTACGACTCGTGATCGCCTTCGGGATCCAGAATGCAAACCTGATAGCCGCTTTCCACGAAACGCTCGATTAAGCCGACCGCCAGCTTCGACTTTCCGCCGCCTGACTCGCCGGCGACCAGCAGCGTTCCATCGAGGTACGGTTCAATCTCGATCGTCTGTTTTCCGCACTTCCCCAAGCTGATACCGGCGAACCGCCGTCCGGAAGCATCGCGCAAGTCGTTCTCGATTAAGCGGTCGATGAGCTCGCCGACGCCGATCCCATGGTCACCCGAAGACTGAATGTCGGCCTCATCCTTTACCGAAGGGAGCGCGTTTGCAACGGCCGCAGAGCGCTCGCAAAGTTGCATGAATGCGTGGTCGTTCTCCGCGTCCCCGACCCCGACGACGTTATGCGGCGACAATAGTAAGCGGTCGAGTGCCGCGCGCAAACCCGTAG
The DNA here is from genome assembly GCA_963714015.1 of Vulcanimicrobiota bacterium. GTDB lineage: Bacteria > Vulcanimicrobiota > Vulcanimicrobiia > Vulcanimicrobiales > Vulcanimicrobiaceae > DASRDE01. The sequence goes on from OY970223.1 coordinate 1,743,773, forward strand.
CCTTGTTGACGCCGCTCGGCAAAACCATCACCGCGCCTTTATTGAAGATGACCTGGAGTTCCAATCCGAGGTCGCGGATTGCGTCGATCGTTGTCGTTTCGTGGGGCTCCCACGTCGCGACGATGACTTCGCCCGCCTCGAGCGGCGAAACGCCGCGATCCCGCAGCGTGCGCACGAAACTCTCGGGAGGCGGCTGCGCCAGTGGGATGCGCTCGCGCGTTCGCGGTACGTAGAGCAGAGCACCGTTTTCGGCAACGATCGCATCGAAAAGGTCGAGCTGTGCAAAGTCCGCTTCCAACGATTCTAGGACTCGACCGGTTACCAGTATGACGTAACGCCCCGTTTTTCGCAGCCTGCGAACCGCGTCGACGGCGTGGTCGCGAACCCGCGCGTTGTGGGCCAGCGTGCCGTCAAAGTCTGTGGCCAGGGCCAAATAGCGCATGCCCTGTTCTTCCCCCCGGGAGGATGCCGAAGTGTAATGAAGGCTACAATGGGCGAAATCTTGGGGTGCTGCGGCCGATAGGATAGAGGTGGACGTCTCGCGCCGGTCATGCGGGGCCGCGCGGCGTAGTGACCCCTTGTACGAAGCGTGGCTGGAGCGTAATGCTTATGCTACGGCTCTCATTTACAGCGGGCTCATCGCCCTTTTGCTGCCGGCCTTTCATTATATATTGCGCGCGCTGCCCGGCGTGCCGCCCGACGACATGGGCATTCGGCTTTTCTGCTCCGGATTTTGCGCGCTTGTCGCCGGTACGCTGTATTTTTGTCCTGCGTCGCGCCGGTATTCCGAACTTCTCCAGTTTGCGCAAGTCGTCATCGCGATTGTCGTGGTAGACATACTGATCGTCAGCAGCGGCGATCATTACCTGTACATCGCATCCGGCCTCTTGGTGTTGATCGGAGCGCAGAACGCATTCTATCGTTCGACAAGTTTGGCGCTGGCGTTGGTGCTCGGGTTCGGTTTCATGGCGTGGTTTTCGGCCTTCCGCGGGATGCTGTGGCAGCCGTACAACTTGGTGACGCTGGCCATCTTTGCGAGCGGATACGTCTTGGCATTCTTTCCGGCCTCTCTGCGCATTCGTATTCAGCAAAGCGAGATCCGCGGCCGCTTGAAAGCGAAAGAGACCCAAATCGAACTGGCACATCTGGCGGGATACGACACGCTGACGGGACTGCCAAACCGCGTGACGCTGCAAAAGAGTTTGACGGAAACGCTCGAACGAGCGCACGAAATCGGAAGAATGTGTGCGGTGCTCTTCCTCGACCTCAATCGCTTCAAAGATATCAACGACACGCTGGGGCACGCCGTCGGCGACATGCTGTTACATGAGGTCGGGCATCGCGTGCGCTCGCTGCTGCCGGAGAATGCTATGCTTGCGCGGTGGGGCGGCGACGAATTCGTCGCAGTATTGCCGCAGGTCGCAGGCGCCGACGAAGTCGAGGGCATTTCGCGCGGCTTGGTTCACGGTATCGCCGCGCCGTTTTATGTGGAATCCTTCGAGTTTTCCGTGGCGGCGAGCGTCGGCGTCGCGCTCTATCCTCAGGACGGCGCCGAAGCCGGAATTTTGATCCGCAGCGCCGACACGGCGATGTTCCACGCGAAGGAGCACGCCGGCAACGGCTTCGCATTTTTCACGCAGCGGATGCACGCGGTCGCCGCACAGCGGCACAACGTTCAAAACGAACTTCAGAAGGCGATCGCTGCCGAGAGTTTCGTTCTGCATTACCAGCCGATCGTGCAGGCGGCGAGCGGGCGAATCGCCGGTGCGGAAGCGCTGCTGCGCTGGATAGACGGGGAAGGGCGAACCCGGCCGCCTCACGAGTTCATTCCGCTCGCCGAAGACACGGGCGCGATCGTTCAGATAGGAGCTTGGGCCCTTCGTCAGGCATGCCGCCACGCCGCGCAGTTGCAAAACGGAGGCTCACCGATGGCAATATCCGTCAACATCTCGCCATGCCAGCTTCGCCACCCTGATTTCTTGCAACTCCTTGCGGACGTCGTGCGCGAGAGCGGTGTAAAACCGGCGCTATTGGAGATCGGAGATCACCGAGTCCGCCCTGATGGTAAATACTGAGACAATCGTCAAAAAGCTGGAGCAGATCAAACGCATGGGAATCCGGATTGCCGTAGACGATTTCGGAACGGGATATAGCGCTTTTTCGTATCTGAAGAATCTGCCGCTGGACACCCTCAAGATCGACCGCACCTTCGTGAACGGGATCGAACGCGAAATCGACCGCGCCATCGCGGATTCCATCGTGACGATTGCACACAAGTTGGGGCTTTCGGTAACGGCAGAAGGAGTTGAAACGCAGCACCAGCGTGACGTGCTGGTGCAACTTGGCTGCGACCGGCTGCAGGGATTTCATTATTGCCGGCCTGTTCCTATCGACAAGTTCAGATCGAGCATCGCGGCCGCGTCATAACCGCAGTTCGCTGCCGGCAAATCAGAAAGCGGCCTGCAATGACAATACCGGCCCGGGGCCGGTATCGTCATACGCCTGATTCGGAAGGCTAGGGTGCCGGCGTTGCTTGAGGGCCGGGAGTTGCCTTTGCAAACACCTTGATGACGTCGCGCATCGACGGATTATCGGGGTAGTGGAAAGCGCAGCCGACGTAATAGATGCCGGGCCTCGAGAGCTTGACCTTTACGGAATGCCCCGGTGCGAGCACGCCGCTGGCGTATCCACTTTGCAGTGGACCTCCGCTAGCTTTGGTTGTGAGCACGGGGTTCTTGGGGAAGTTGGTGGTGCTCAGCACGTTGAGGGTGTGTGAGATTGCCGAGGAGATGTTCATGAGCGTGATGGTCAAACCCGGTTTGAACGCGATGACCTGCGATCGCGTCGTTTGCGTGTATCCGCCGACGAGACCAAACTTCGCATCCTTAACGGTGCCGACGCCTTCGCCGGGCAACTCGAATCCGATTGTATTGGGACCGACTGCGAACGCGAGCTCGGCCTGATGAGTCGACTGCAACAGCTGCGCCGGCGCGTTCGGAACGGCCGCTGTGTGCTGGCCGCACGCTGCGAGCGCGACGGCGAGGGCAAAAGAAAGCGGAACGAACTTCTTCATGTGAAGCCTCCTGGAAGAGCATTACATGTTGCAAGATGCCGACAAAGGATGAAGATTCTCTGAAGCACGGCCCTGCGCCCGAACGCAACCCCGCTCCGGCGGAGTGGTTCAGGAATTGCGGAGCAAGAAGCAGATGGCCGGCGCGCAGGCAAACGGATAGACTGGGTCCCATGGTGACTGAGAAAATTCAAGAGTTTTATCGCGCCGTTGAGACACGCGATCCCCGCTACGACGGGCGCTTTTTCTACGGCGTGCGGACGACCGGCGTTTACTGCAGGCCCGTTTGCGGCAGCCGGACGCCGCTGGCCGAAAACGTTCAATTTTTCTCGTCCGCCGAGGCCGCCGAGCGGGCTTCCTACCGGCCATGCAAGCGTTGCAAGCCAAAGGAGTCGCACGCGCCGGTGGACGAGCGGTTCCTACGCGCGGCCCGGGAGATCGAGGGATCCGAAGAACCGCCGGCGCTGCACGAGCTGGCACGCATTGCCGGAATGAGCGAGTTTCATTTTCAACGGCGCTTCAAGGCTGCGCTCGGCGTATCTCCGCGCCAATATGCCGACATGGTGAAACGGAACCGCTTACGGCGCGCTCTCCAAAGCGGCCACTCCGTTACGGGAGCGATCTTCGAGGCCGGTTTCGGTTCGCTTTCACAGGCGTATGCCAAGGGCAGATCTCCACTCGGAATGACCGCCTCGCAATTCCGATCCCGCGGGACGAATGCGAGCGTCTCGTATGCCATTGTCGGCTCACCTATCGGCCGTATTTTGATCGCCGCTACAACGCGCGGAATCTGCCGCGTCGACATCGGCGAGAACGACGAGCTGCTCGAACGCAGGTTGTTCGAGGAGCTTTCTAATGCCCTGGTTCGCCGCGAAGACGAAGCGCTTGAATCGGCCGTTTCACTCATCGTCGCATACCTATCCGGAGCGGGGCCCTGGCCCGCTTTGCCCTTGGACGTGCGCGCCACGGCCTTTCAATCGCGGGTATGGGAAGCGCTGAGAGCGGTTAGGCCCGGCTCAAAAGTGACCTACTCCCAGCTGGCGCAAGCGATCGGCTCGCCGGGCGCCGCGCGCGCGGTAGCGAGCGCCTGTGCTGCAAATCCGGTTGCGCTGCTTATTCCGTGCCATCGCGTCATTCCCAAGTCCGGCGGCGCCGGCGCTTACCGCTGGAGTGTAGAACGCAAACGGCATCTGCTCGAATTGGAAAACGTCAAGCCGGTCATATCGAGCAGCGGCGCGACCGAAAGTGGCCCCGGGTGATCGAACCGCGCGCGCTCGATCTGAATTGGCCGGCTGTTGAGAGCGACTTGCTGCAGCACGGATACGCGCAACTGCCCGATCTTCTCGACCCCGCGCAATGTGCGAGCTTATGTCCTCTCTTTGAAGAAGACGCGCTTTTTCGCTCTCGCGTGGTAATGGAGAAGCATGGCTTCGGGCAAGGCGAGTACAAGTATTTCAAATATCCGCTTCCGCCGTTCGTGCAGCATTTGCGTTCGGATCTGTACCAAGGCCTCTCCCCGATCGCGAACCGCTGGAACGAGCGGCTAGGCCGTAAAGAGCGCTATCCCGCCACGCAGCAGCTGTTTCGTGAAATTTGCCTGGAAAACGAACAAAGCCGTCCCACAGCCCTGCTGCTGCGATATCGCACCGGGGATTACAATTGCTTGCATGAGGACTTGTACGGAGAGATCGCCTTCCCGTTTCAGACGACTGTTTTTCTGACGCCTAGCGACGAATACGAAGGCGGCGAGTTCGTTCTGGTCGAGCAGCGGCCGCGTCGTCAAAGCCGGGCCATCGTGCTACGCCCGCAGGCCGGTGACGCGCTGATCTTTCCGAACCGCTATCGTCCGGTGGAAGGACGCAACGGTTATTATCGCACCACGTTCCGTCACGGCGTGAGCGAAATACGCACGGGAGAGCGCTTAACGCTCGGCTTGATCTTCCACGATGCAAAGTAGCAGCGGCGCAGGCTAAAGGCTAAATGCGGTCAAGTGCGCGTCTTCGTCCGAACAGAAGAGCCACCCGTTCAGCGCGATGGGACTCTCCCAATGCGTGGCGCCAATCGCGCCGCTCCAGAGCCGCCGGCCGGTTTCCGCGTCGAGGCCGGCGAGCGCGCCGCTCATCGCCACGAAAACCACGCCGTTGCTGACGATCGGCGAGGTTCCTTCGTTAGTCTGTCCGATATTCGCGGTCCACGCCTTGACCAGACGGCTGTTGCCTCGAGCGTCCGTTTGCAGGCGGAACGCGCGAACCCCATCCGGCAGGCCAAGAAAGATCCAAGTTCGGTTTTGAGGGTCGCTCCATACGGCGGGACTCGAGAAGAGCGCGGCGCCGATATCGATGCGCTGCAGTTCTCCGCCGACGTGCCCCAGATGCTGCCGATCGAGAAGACGGAGAATACCGTCCTTGCCGCCCTGGACGGCGAGCAACGGCGTGCGGCTGTTGCGCTCTCGCGGCAGAATTCCGGGGGACGAGCTCCCAAGATCGGTGTCGCCGTTCTCGAGTTGAGCGTAATTGCTCGGCGTGTAGTAATCGTCCAAGCGCGATGCATCGCGAGAGATTGCCAGAACGGAGTCGCCGAAATCGTCACCGCCGCTGTCCGCGTCGAAGCGTCCATTACCGGTGGCCGCGTAAATCCGGCCGTGCATCGACGGATCCGGATCGACTGCGACGCCGCCGCGAGCCCAGATTCCTGAATCACTCTCACCGCAGGAATTCGCTATCGGCAGTACGTGCTTGCCGCTGCAAAGCGAATCGAAGACGCCCGTTAATCCGTCCGAAAGCCGAATCGCCACGACGTGTCCGTCGTAAGGCGGTGCATCACCGAAATACCCCGATGTCGCGGCATAAAGCTCGCCGTTAGCCACGTTGAGGCTCGAGGCATCCTTTTCGGTATTCGGCATCCGCGTGATGCGAACCGGGAATCCGCCGGAGCGATCCTCCGTTCCATTGGATGCATCGAGCTTGTGAACGAATCCGTCCACTCCGCCGGCGTAGATCCACTTTCCGGACGGATCGGCGGCCGGCGTTGCGGTGGTGATGTTCGTTCCATGCGTTGCGAAGCGCCAGACGGTCTTGCCGTTTTGCGCGCGAATACCATACGTCGTGCCGTCATTCGCCGTGATGTAGAGCATTCCACGGACGAAAATCGGCGCTGAATCCGCTATCGCGCCGAGCGAAATCTGCCAGCGCCGGTGCAGTCGCGTGACGCTCGCGACCGTGAACGAGCGTTCGCCGGCGAGAAATCCGGTGCGGGCAGGGTTGGCTCCGAACATCGGCCAGTCGGATGCGCCCGCGGGCGCGACGGCAAGGACTGCTAGAAACCAGAATGCAGCAGACTGCGCGAACCGCGAGTCCGTTCACGCAAGTATGGTATCACATTACGAGCAGCGGAGCGCAGAGCGCGGCGTCGCGGCCAGGCTCCAGACTTCCGGCGGCGAGTACATGCGCCAAAGCGCAAACTTCTCCCGAATTTTCGTCCACTTGGGATTTGAAGCAAGCGCAGCCAGGTATCCGCCATATTCCTCCTCGTTCTCAAAACAAGAAAACCAGGCGTATACGTTCGCGTCGCTGCGGACCGGCAGTCGAGGGTACGTGTTCTCGCTGTGCTCCGTAACGAGAGTCGCGATAACTTGCGCGCCGGCCGACGAAAGCGTGGGTCTTATGGACTCCTGGAATGTTTGGTCAAAGCTTTGGGCATCGACCGATCCAAGCGAGTAAATCGAAGCGACCAACAATCCCGAGCGTTCGGCGTTCGCGCCGATTGCCGCCCGCGATCCGGAATCGACGGAAAATCCGGATCCGGCACGCGCCGGACGGAGTAAGAGCACGTTGTCGTTTTCAACGAGCATGGAGTTGGCGACGTCTTTATGCGCCTTCCAAATCGGTCCGTCATAGAATGCCGTCAGAGATGCCTTCCTTGCATCCATGTCTTGAAATCCGCGAATCCAAAAGAATCGATTGGGGTCCTCGAGGACGCGGAACGTTCCGATAACGGCGATTCCGTTCGCTTCCTGGCCTTCGATGAAGTGTCGCTCAAAAAGATCGATGAACGCGGGGAATGAGCCGGGCGTGAGCGTGTATTGACGCACCTCGACGACGGGGTGGCATATACCGGCTGCCGGCTGACCGAATTTTGAGGTCATTTGCCGAGGCGCGTGAAGTCCATGATCCAGTTGTCTTCCCAAGTCTTTCCGCCGTCGGGCGAAAAAGCTTGTACCCACCGGCATTTCGCTGATCCTTCATGCGTCCAACGATACCGCACGACGATTGGGCGCCCGTTAAACTCTTCGCGATCGTAGAAAGAGCCGATGCCCTCTTCAAATTTCCCGGTAGTCGGAATGGAGAAGCCGCCGGAACCTGCGGGACTCCAGTAGATGCTCCAGTCGCCGTTGTTCGTGTTATACAACCTGACGGCTACCGCGTGTATTGGCTTGGGGGCATCCGGAGCATCGTAACGTTCGATGTTGCCGAGCCCGCCCAAGATGGGCTCTTCGGAAGACGTTGCTTTGAATTGGTACCAATCATGCGAGCCGGCAAGTGGATGGCTGAGGCGCCGATTCACAATGGACCAGCGGCCGAACAGGAAGTCAAAATCAAAACGGCCGTCAACGGCCGTTTTTTGAGCCATAATCTCGGGCATAGCAGAACTCCAGGGCGTTGCGATCGCGATCAAAAGAAACAGCGGCGCGAATATCCGTGCTGAGAACATATAACGGGATTATGCGGAAGCGGCGCCTCTTAGAAAAGTACCACCTTTGCCGTTTTGGACCAGACCACGTCGAATGCGGCCGTCTATTGCTCGAGCCGCGGACGAATGGACGGACCGATCGATTCAGGACAACCGCCCGTTCCGTCGAATCGGGATTCGATGCTCAGTCCGAAAAACGATCGTGGAATCCTCGTCGACCGCTCCTCCGATGTTCCGCTGCAGCGGCAGCTGGAGTCATCGTTGCGCGAAGCGATCCTCTCGGGGCGCATGCGCGCCGGTGATCGGATCCTTTCCAGCCGGGAAATGCAGATTCATCTCGGCGTCTCGCGCAACACCATCGTCAATGCTATCGCTCAACTGAGCGCCGACGGCTATCTAGACTGCATTCAAGGCGTTGGGACGTTTGTGGCGCAGGTGTCGCACCTGAGTCCGCGATCGCGGCCGGCCGCTGAGTACCGTGACGAAACGCTGCTGCCGTCTCAGCGGGCGGCTCGCTCTCTGGGCGCGTCCGGATTCGCCTCTAATCTAACGGGTGCCGTGCCGTTTCGGCCCGGCATCCCGGACCTGGCTTTGTTTCCTGCAGCGATGTTTGGACGGTGCCTGCAGTTTAGCGCCTCGAGCCTTGGGTCCATAGACTATCCCGAGTCAAACGGTGACACTGGGCTGCGCGAGGCGATTGTCGAACGACTGCGTCAAACCCGCGGGATCGATTGCACGGTCGAACAAGTCTTGATCGCGGGAGGCGCGCAGACTGCGTTTGCCTTGATAGCGCACGTAATGCTCGAGCAAGGCGGCGCCGTAGTGACCGAAGAACCGGGCTACCCCAGCGCCCGGGCCGCCTTTCTGGCTGCCGGCGCACGAATTACTCCGGTAAAGGTCGATCGAGATGGTATCGACGTCTCCGCCCTCGCCGGTAGGGCGGGAACGCTCGTACACGTTACTCCGTCTCACCAATATCCCACGGGCGCAGTCCTCTCTCTCGAGCGGCGTTTTGCCCTGCTCGAGTGGGCGCGAAAACATGACGGCTGGATCGTCGAAGACGACTACGATTCGGAATTCAAGTACAAGGAAAAGGCGCAACCGGCTCTATTCGGCCTGGGGAACGGCGGGCGCGTCATTTACGTCGGTACGTTTAGTAAGGCTCTTTCCCCAGCGCTGCGCGTCGCTTACGTCGTCGTTCCGCGATCGCTGCGTGGCGCATTCGAAGCGGAGCATACAGTCCTCGGCGGGCAACCCAGCACAATTATTCAGAAGGCACTCGCGAAGTTTATCGCCGACGGCCATTTTTCGCGTCACGTTACGAAAATGCGAAAGGTCTACGACGAACGCCGGCTGGCCGCTGCCGCTGAGTTTAGGCGAGCTTTTGGCGCCGCCGCGCAGGTATGGGACTCAAAGGCCGGCTTACACTTCGTCGTGCGTTTCTCCAAGGACGTTTCTGCCGGCGATTTGTCCGAGCGAGCCGAGCGGGCCGGGTACGTCATACCGGCTCTTTCGACGTATTGTATCGGGGAGTGCGATCTCAATGCGGTAATCGTCGGCTTCGCCGCGACTTCTATTCAAGACGGAAAGCAGGCTATTCGCGATCTCGTTCGCCTGGCCTAAGAAACCAGTTCCGTCCTGAGCCGTTCGAGAAAGAGAACGGGCTTATCACCGAAAGTCGTCGTCTTGAATATCCTATATCCACATTTTTCAACGACCGCAAGAGAGGCAGTGTTTTCGGGATTGATCAAGCAAACCGTCCGTCGATACGGCAGGTTTTCATCGGCCCAAGAGATGACCGCCTCGACCGCTTCGGTAGCAAACCCTTTGCCGTGAAATGCGGTTGCGAGCGCGAACCCCAGTTCAGGGGCGTCTCTCATCGCCGGAGCAATGTCCCGTTTGAAATCTGCAAGACCAACCTCTCCGACGAACTCGCCGGCGTCCTTTGTTTCGATAACCCAATAGCCGAAGCCCAGAAGAGCCCAGTGCCCGACATAGGCCTCCAGCCTGGCCCAAGTCTGGGTTTCCGTCGAGGGCTTTCCTCCGATGTACCGGGTGACGACCGGATCCGACCACATCGCGACGCAAGCCTGCAGATCGTCGTAACGATGCTCGCGAAGCCGAAGGCGAGAAGTTTCGAGAACCGGCGCAGTTTTGGGCATTTTAGTTACGAGGTATGCAGTGGTCTAGCGCTTAGAGCGCGCTTGCCGCGACCGTTTCGGCAACGAGCTGGCCGTCCAAAAGACCGACGGTGCGTTTCGCCTGCTTTGCAAAGCGGAAGTCATGCGTCACCATGACGATCGTGGAACCATACTCGTGCAATTCGGCCAGCAGTTCCATAACGGCTTCGCCGTTGCGCGTATCCAAGTTTCCGGTGGGTTCGTCGGCTAAAAGAATGGACGGATCGCCCGCGAGGGCGCGTGCAACCGCGACACGCTGCTGCTCGCCGCCCGAGAGCTGCATCGGATAGTGTTTGGCCCGGTGCGACATGTGCACGCGGTCGAGAACTTCCGCGACCCGCGAGCGCCGCTCGCCTTTGGTCATGCCGCGGTATACGAGCGGCAGTTCGACGTTTTCGAAGATCGAGAGATCGCCGATAAGATTGAAGTTTTGAAAGATGAACCCGATTTCACGGTTTCTTATCGATGCCCGATCGCTCGAACTGAGCTGTTCCACGGCGCGGCCGTTCAGCCGGTACTTACCGGTCGTCGGCGTGTCCAGCAGACCCAATATCGAAAGGAGCGTCGACTTTCCGCAGCCCGAAGGCCCCTCGATGGCGACATATTCACCGCGATCGATGTCCAGCGTGATTGCGCGCAATGCTCGCGTCTCGACTTCTTCGGTGAAGTAACTTTTGCCGAGGTCTTGCAGTTCAACTAGCATCGAGGTCTCCTATCGAAGTGTGAGCTCGGATTGGTCGAGATAACTGGACATGTCCGAAACGATTACGACGTCGCCCGGCGTGACGCCGGCGAGCACCTGCACGCGATCGTTGGAGCCTTGCCCTAGACGTGCGCGAACGCGCACCGCCCGCCTGCCGCCGTCGACCACTTTGAAGAGGTCGATGGTGCTTTCGTCGGACGCACCGGCCGGCCGCGCGATGGAGATTGCGTTCGGAATGGTGGCGATCTCGACGGTGCCGTCTACGTTCGCGTCCGGTCGAGCGCCGGGGGGCAGCGCGCCGGAGAACGTGACGTCGACGGCAACGGTTCCATTCTGCGCGGCGGGCGCGATACGGGCGACACGGCCCGTGATGACGCCGTTGCCCGTGTCGATTCTTGCCGGCATGCCGGGAATGACGGCATGAACGTCGCTCTCGGCGACCTGCAAGACTGCTTTGAGCGAGTGCGTGTCGGCAACGCGCGCAAGCTCGGTGCTTTGACTCACGTTGGTGCCCGGATCCACGTCGACGGTTTGCACGATGCCTTCGGAGGCGGAGCGGACCGTCAGCGCATCGACTTGGGCGATCGCCGCGTCGAGCTGTGCTCCGGCCTGCTCGACTTGCGCCTGGGCGGCTGCGACTTTGGCTTGCCCGTCGGCTGCCGCAACGCCGACTTGCGCGTGACTGGTGCGCAGATCGTTCGCACTGGTTTTCGCCTTGATCTCGGCTTGCTCGTACGAGAGATCGGAAACAAGCCCCTTGCCGTGCAGCGACCGCAGCGATTGCGCTTGAAGCGAATCCTGCTGCATCTGCGCGCGAGCATCTGCGTATGCGCTTTGCTGAGTCAGCTGTGCCGCCTGCGCCTGCTGGCGCGCGCTGGCAAGATTGGCCTGCGCGACCTGCAGCTGCGAGCGAGCATCGATGACCGCTGCCTCCAGCGTGGGATTCTCCATCTGCGCGATTGTCGTTCCGGGCCGTACGACGCTGCCGGGTTTGACGAAGATTTGATTTACGACGCCGCCTTGCGTTGCGCTGATGACGCGAAGCACTTCGGGAGCGAATGCTCCCTGTGCGCTCACGGCCCGCAGCAGCGTGCCGCGCTGCGCCGTATCGGTGACGAGGGTCGATTTATCGACGACCGTTCCGGTTCCGTGACTGTGCGCGAGCGACGAGATCGCCCACACGACCAAGGCCGCGAGCGCAAGGATCCCGCCGAGCGTGTAAATCGATTTCGGCACCGCGCGCCGGCGATCGCGCACGATGTCCATTGTGGCGGGCCTATCGGACACTGCTTTGGGACGCATCTTCATGTGATTACGGGAAGTAAGCGGCGCGTGCGCGCCAAATCGACGAGTTCCTGAAGCCGCCCCGCTTCGGCTTGCGCAATGCGCTTTCCCCATGCCGTCAAGCGATAATAGCGGCGCCCCATTGCATCATCGTCGTCGCGCTCGGTTTCGCTAATCCAGCCGTCGGTGCACATCTGCTTGAGCTGGCGATACAGCGTGCCGGACCCCAGCCTGATCTGAGCGTGCGTCGATGCGGTCACTTCCTTCGTAATGCCGTATCCATGCCGCTCACCATCGGCGAGCGCTAAGAGAATATGAAAGGCGCTTTGCGGCAGCGGCAGCAAGTCGGAAGGATCCCGGCGGCGGTTCAGCATTGCGGCTCCTCGGCTTCAATATGTCCATTTGCGACATATTATAGCGGTCACTATATCGCAAGTGGATAGGTCCGTCAAGCCCATATTGCGTGCCGGTATGGGCAGCCGGCGTAGTCAGCGGAGCGGTATTGCGCCGGAAGGTTCGCCGTGATATATATTGGCAAAGGATATATTGGCTTTCGATATATCTTTCGGATGGAGAGCAACCCGGCTATGGCTTCCGACGTTCGTGAGATCCTGCCGCTGAGTCCGCGCGTGTTCTATGTGCTCTTGGCCCTTGCCGACGGAGAGCGCCACGGCTACGCAATCTCGCGCGCCATTGAAAACCAAACCTCCGGAACGATTCGCCTGACGCCCGGCACGCTGTATCCGATTATCCGCCAAATGCTGGACAACGGGTGGATCGCCGAGATCGAAGACCGCGATGACGATCCCCGGCGACGCTGTTATCGGCTGACGCCGCGGGGACGTCGCGTCGCCCAAGCCGAGGCGGCGCGTCTGTCGGATTTGGTGCGAATGGCGCGCAGTTGCAACCTGCTTCCGGCCGGTGCCGTATGACGATGCGTACCCTCGTGCAGCTTTTTTGCCTTGCGTATCCGCGCGATTTTCGCCATCGGTATCGCGCGCAGATTTTGGCGGATTACGATCAGCGCCTTCGGGACGAACGCGGCGGTGCCCGGTACGCGGCTCAAATTCTCCTCGACGTCGTTATCTCCGGCGCGATCATGCGCTTGGAGTTTGCGGCGCGGGACGCCGCAAGCGCCTTTAGGCGATTGCGCAAATCGCCGCTCGTTGCTTTCGTGATCGTTTTGACGTTTGCGCTCGGCATCGGTGCCAATGTGGCCGTGTTCAGCGTGCTCAACGCGGTTCTGCTGCGGCCGCTTCCGTTCGCTAATACGGCACGATTAGTGTCCTTGAGCCAGATCGACGAGCGCATCGGCAAAAGTATGCCGGCGGTCTCACAGCAAGACTTGCACGATCTTTTGGCCGGAAGCACCACGCTGCAAAACGCTGCGCTTTACGGCGAAGCTTCGAAGACCTTGACGGGACACGGCAGGCCGGTCGAGCTGAACGTTTCGACGGTCGGCTGGACGTTTTTCGACACCGTCGGCACCCGCCCGGAACTCGGCCGGCTCTTCACTGCGGAAGACGCACGCGCGGCGCACTATGCGGATCCCATGGTTCCGCAATCGCTCGTCACCAACTCCATCGTCATCTCCGACAAGCTGTGGCGCGCGCGTTTAGGGGCCGATCCGGGCACCGTCGGCAAATCGCTGAAGCTCGATGGAACGCCGTACCGAATCATCGGCGTAACGGCGCCCGGCTTCGAATCGCCGGGCTTCGGCGGTTTGTTCCCGGTCGACGCCTACCTGGTGATTCCAAAGGCTCCTGCGCAAGTGGGCCGCGGCGCGCGCTGGATGGACGCAGCGGCGTTGTTGCGTCCGGGGATCTCTTTGGCCGCCGCCCAATCCGACGTCAATCGGGTGCAGAGCCGTTTGCGACAGACTTTACCCGGCGTACGAGAACCGCGTCACCGTACTTCAGCCGATGCGGGATGCGATCTTGGGCCCCGGAACGCCCAAGCTGCTCGAGATGATCTTCATCGCGGTGATCGGCGTCTTTCTGATCATGTGCGCGAACATCGCGAGTCTGCTCTTGACGCAAGCCGGCGCTCGGGAAGGAGAAATCTCGATGCGTCAGGCGCTGGGAGCAACGCGGGGGCGCATCGTCACCCAGCTGCTCACCGAATCGGTAATGCTGGCGACGGCCGGCGGCATCATCGGTATCGCCGGCGCCTATTTTGCGATTCGGTTCTTCGTCGCGCTGGGTGCGGGACAGGTGCCGCGATTGGCAACGGCGTCGATCGATTTTCCCGTCATGCTCTTTGCGGTCGCGGTCGTGATGTGCGCGACAATCGTTGCAGGTGCCGCACCCTCCTGGATGCTTGCATCCTCCGTTCGGGTGCCGCTGGGGCGGAGTGCGCGCAGAGCGACCTCCGTCAATAAGCGCGCGCAATCCGTTTTGGTTGCCGCCGAACTCGCGGTCACACTCGCGCTCGCAACCGCGGCGGGCCTCTCTCTACGCGGTTTCTACGGCCTGACGCACGCCGATATCGGCATCCGCACCTCGGGCGTTCTGGCAAGCCAAATCTTTCCGCTGAGCGATCGCCGGTTTCCCGGCGCGGACGCAAAACGAACGGCGTTACGGCGATTGCAATCCAAACTCGACGCGTTACCGGGCGCGCAGACTGCCTTGGCGGCGGGTTACCCGATGAGCGGCGTGACGATGAGCATGGGTTTCAGAATTCAAGGTCAGCATTATGCAACCGGTGACGGTCCGGCGGCGATGTTGAACGCCATATCCCCACAGTATTTCGGCGTCCTCGACATTCCCTTAAAAGCCGGCCGCACGTTCACCGCAGCGGATAGAGCGGGCGCCCCGCTCGTTGCCATCGTGAACAGCGCTTTTTTGAAGCTGCTGCACGGGAAAGGTGCCCTCAAGGCGCGCGTGCAGATTCCTATACCCAACGATCCTGGGGAATCCGGAATGCGAAGCATAGTGGGCGTAGTCGGGGACGTACGCGATGGTGCAACCGCACCGGTCTTGCCTGAAGTCTACGTGCCGCTGCAACAAGGCGTCATGCCGTGGATCACCGCCGTCACGCGTGTGCGCGCCGGCGACCCGTCTGCGCTCGGCAAAGAAATCGACGGAGCATTTACCTCTGTGGATCCGCTCGCGCAGGCTCCCCTCGTTAGTACGATGACGCGAATAATGGGCGACTCGGCGGCGGCCGCGCGCCTTTCGGCAGCACTCTTTACTGCGCTCGGCTCGATCGCACTCTGCCTTGCGATCGCCGGAGTTTTCGGCGTCGTTTCGTATTCGGTCGCTCAGCGGTTTGGGGAATTCGGCATCCGCATGGCTCTCGGATCGAGCGCCGTCGGCGTCGTCCGCACAGTTTTATCGAGCATTGCCGTTGTCGTCGGGACGGGCGTTGCAATCGGTTTGGTGCTCGCGGCGGTTGCGGGGCGCGCCGTCGGCTCAGAGCTCTATCAGGTGCACCCGATGGATCCGGTCGTACTGACGGCGGTGACGCTGCTGCTCGTCGGCGCCGCTCTCCTAGCCGCGCTGCTCCCGGCTCTGCGCGCCTCGCGGATCGACCCGGCTGCCGCACTTCGCTACGAATGAAAGGAGTCAATTGATGCCGCCGCTTCATTTTCTCGCTTTCCTGCTCTTGGTGCCGGCCGCGGCTGCTACCGCAACATTCGCAATACCGGCCTCGCCCGCACAGAAGGTGTTCAGTGAGGCTCGGACGCTCTGCAAGGCCGACGGCGGAAGGCTTTGGGGCGTTTCGTTGTGCGGTCCAATTATGCTGGCCGATCCGGCGACGCATCAAGCGGTCTCTAACGTTCCCGTTAAAGGAGCGCTGCGCGATGGTGCGCTGTACCGGTTCGTGTTGCCCGCCTCAGTCAACGTCGCCAACGCGCCCGCGCAGTTCGGCGGAATTCGTTGGGCGCAGATCATGTGGCCGATGAGCGGCTCAGCGCAGGACCGTGCCGTCGTTTTGATGCACGAGTCGTTTCATCGAATACAGCCGCAGTTGGGCTTCGAGTTCAACAGTACGAGAAGCATCTCCGGCGCCGGTTATCTCGATACGCTAACGGGTCGAGTTTGGCTGCGCGGGGAGATGCATGCGCTGAGAAGCGCATTGAACTCCGGCGGCAGCCATCGCCGTGAAGCGCTCGCCGATGCACTGCGTATGCGGCTCTACCGCCATGTGCTGTTCGCGCAAGCGGCGCAGGACGAGCGCGAGCAAGACCTACTGGAAGGTTTGGCCGAATCAACGGGGATCGACGCTGGCCTGCCGTCTCAAGAGCGAATCGGTTACGCGATTCACGATATCGATCTCGTCGAGGAACAGCCCAGTTACGTGCGGGAGTTTCCTTATGCCACCGGACCGGCGTATTCGGAACTGCTGGATGTGGCGCAGCCGGGATGGCGTCGAAACGTTACGCCGTCCACCGACGTCGCGATGCTGGCGGCTCGCGCCTACGGCTTGAATCTAAATTCCCCAACCCGAAGCGAAGCGCAAAGCATTATCGCCCGCTACGGCGGTGCCGCGATAGAATCCGAAGAGGCGGGTCGCGCGGTTCGAAAGGCTGCAGAGGACAAGAAGTACGCGACTGAGTTCTTGACCGGATCGACGCTCACGCTTCCGATGATGAAATTCAGCATCAAGTTCGATCCGCGCGACATCGAGCAGTTTGAGTCGCACGGATCCGTGTATCACAGTCTTGTCGTGAATTCGCCGTGGGGAACGATTACCGTAGCCGGCGGCGATGCGCTGATCACGCCGGATTTCCAGCGGCTGGTGGTTCCCGCGCCGTTGTCCCCAGGCGGATCGAACCTGCGCGGAGATGGATGGAATCTCCGGTTATCGCGCGGCTACAAGATCGGGCCGGACAACCAAAAGCCCGGGTCCTACACAATAGAACCTCAGCGTTCCCCGCGCTAGGATTTCTCGAGCCGTCGACGGCAAAGCCGGCTATTCATACCGAAGGGCAACAGCCGGATCGACGCGAGCGGCGCGTAGTGCCGGAACCAACGCCGCAACGACCGCGCAGGCGGTTATTAGCAAGAGTGCCGCTCCATAGGTGGGAAGGTCCGTGGCCGACGTTCGAAAGAGCAGCGTAGCAATGACGCGTGCAGAGAGCGCGGTCAACACGAGGCCGATGGCGGCCCCAATAACTGTCGCCACGAGCGCCTGGCGGAGCACGCCGCGCACGATGTCGACGTTTTGCGCGCCGAGCGCCCTGCGTATGCCGAACTCTTGCATGCGCTGCTCGGTTGCGTACGCGCTGACTGCGTAGGTGCCGGCCAACGCGAGGACGAGCGCGACGATCGCCAATAGCCCGAAAATTTGCACGTACGCCTCAGCCGATAAAGCATCTTCATGAAAAAGCGCGCTGTAAGGCGTAACGATCGGCGATGCCAACTGCGGATCGACCCTCGCAAAGATACGGTCTATTTGCTGAGCGAGATCGATCCTCGAGCCGTTGGTTCGCACGATGAAATGCCCAAAGTTTTCATTCTGAGCCAGCGGAAAGTAGGTGTCGGCGGTATAGTCCGCCGTGAAACTGCTGCGCGAGTCCGCGACGACGCCGACCACGGTCAAGTCCGGAAATCCGCCTCGATGCACACCGCACCACATTCCGCAATTTCCGGGCTGAATGAGCCTACCGACGATATTTGCGGTTCCGAAGAACTGCCGCGCGAAATGCCGGTCGACGATCGCGACGGGGCGGCCGCGCAAATTGTCTGCGCCGGAGAAATCCCGTCCGTAGAGTAACGGCATCCGCATCGTTGAGAAGTACCCGGGACTGACTACGTTAATATTTGTAGATGCATGGGGATCGGGCCTACCGGGCAGATGCAAACCGGTCCAGTTCTCTCCCGCATCGTCGAATGGAAGCGTCCACGCCACAGCAGAGCCGGTAACGCCGGTTATTTCGGCAATGCTCTGCAAGATCCGATCGCCGAATTGCATGGGTTTCGCCGGGTCACTGTAGTAGGATGCGGGCAAACCGTTGAAGTTTACGTCGTAAAGATTCGTGCCGTCGAAGCCGACGCTTCGGTGAGTCATTCCCGTGAAGCTGCGCAATAGCAAACCCCCTGTCACGACCAGGGCCAGCGCGAGCGCGATTTCCCCAATCAGCAAGCCCCAGCGCAGGCCGGACCCAAAACCGCTGTGTCTGCCCTGTACGGTACGGAGCGCGGCTGCCGTGTCGCGCCGTTGAACGAACGCCGGCAGCACGGCCGATACGACCGTTGTGAACAGGGCGATGCCCAGCGCGTAGCACGCGATATTCCAATCGACCGAGACATTGTCCCAACGCGGCAGCGTTTGGGCTCCCCATCGCGCAAACCAGTACAGCGTCGCGGTTCCCAAGGCCAGTCCGAGAAGCGCCGAAACGAGTGCGATCAGCAGCGTTTCGAAACTGAGTTCGATCGCAATGCGCCGAGCCGATCCGCCTATCGCCGAGCGCACGTATAACTCGCTCGAACGCGCGGACGAACGCATTACGTTGAGATTCGTCACGTTTGCGCACGCGATTAGCAAAACGACGGCAACGCCGGCATAGAGTATCCACAATAGCGTCCCGGTTCTCGAGAAGAGCGCTGCGGCAATCGGCTCGACGTTTGCGCCCGAAAACCGGCCGTGATTCACGGGGTACGACTGTGTTTGACGTCTGACGATGCGGGAGAGGTCTGCGCGTGCCTGCGCATATGCAATGCCCGGCCTTAGACGAGCCACAGCCGCGTAGATGTAATCACCGCGCCCATTCATGTTGGTGTTGTGCGGATCGAGCGGTATCCAAACGTCCGTCGCACTCATTGACGGATCGCGAAATTCAGGTTGTACGATCCCTATGATCGTGTAATTCGTTCCGTCCAGCCGCAAGGTTCGCCCCAGCGGGAAGGCCCTTTTGCCGAAAACGCGGTCTGAAAAGGCAGGGGAGATCACCGCAACGTGTTTTGCCAAATCCGATTTGAAGATGAGCCGGCCTAAGATGGCTTGCGCACCGAGCACGGAGAAATAGTCGCCGTTGATTGTCCGGACGTTGATTCCGGCCGGTCGTCCGAGCCCGGTCAGCGTTGACGTATTGTCGTTTGCCAGGGCTATGCCGGCCAATGTTTTACTTTGCGCCAAGATATCGACTGCTTCCGGATACGACAGGCTCGTATCGGAAGGCGTCTCGCCGACCGAAACGAGGCGCGAAGCATTCGGAAACGGCAGCGGATCGAGCAGCACGCCTTTGAGCACACTTCCCACAGCGACGTTTGCACCGATGGCCAGCGTCAACGCAACCATGACCGTCAGCGCATAGATCGGCGAACGCGCGAGCGAACGAAGCGCCCGTCGAATGTTGCGGAAGAGATCTTCGACCCGCATGCCCAATCCGGCGAAAAGCGCATCCGCCGCGGCGTGCACGGGATCGTTTTTCGCATCTTCGTAAATCTCGCGCGCGTAATGCCGGCGAAATTCAGCGGGTGAGAGCAGCAGCGCCAAACGAACGAGCGGGTGCGGTTTGCCCGAAATTCCGTTCATAACGTCACGCTCGCGGGGAGCAGTTTACGCGCCTTGGCTAGGCGCAGGGACTGCGCCAAACGTAAGGCTTCAGCTTGGGCAATGCGGCGTCCCCATGGCGTAAGCCGATACGCGCGCCGGCGCGGATCGTCCGGATCCACGCCGGCGGTTTCTTCGATCCATCCGTCGGCGTCCATCTGACGCAAATATCGATAGAGGCTTGTCGGGCCAAGACGCACGAGGCCGCCGGTGCTCTGTTCGACCTCTTTACTGATACTGTAGCCGTGCCGTTCGCCCTCGGCCAGCGATAGCAAAATGTGAAAGACACCGCTGCTCAACGGAAGCGACGCAGCGGGATCGCGGCGGCTTTGCATCCCGAAACCCTCTTTTCGAATCGACTATAGCCAAGTTGGTACTATTCGTCAAGATGTCTCGCCGCCTCTTGGCGTGCGCGTTCTGCCGTGAAAGCCGGCGGGAGGAAAGATCGCTATCAGTCCGTTAGAAAGCCGTATGGCGCACCTCGAGGGAGCCTACGAACAAGTCAACCACCGCCTTGCGGTTCGACTCGATGAATCGCAAAATCGATGACGTGTACCGCGCGGTGGACGGCAAAATCGATCAGCGTTTCGTCTGGACCGCCGGGCTAATGGTCAGTACTTGGCTTACGACGATTCTGGCGATATTTTTCTGCCATTAGCAGAATTGCCGGGGGTGTCCTGAAGGCGCAGCGCGGTCACGCCGGCGGCGGCGCAGAGCAGCGCACCTAAGAGCATCGCAGCCCGAAAGCCCCGATCGAACGACTCGTCCACAAGCGCCTGAAGTTTTGCCCGGTCCGCCTTCGGCGCGTCGGGCGGTATGCGGCCGGCTACCAGAACCGCGCGCTGATGCGCAGCCATCTTTTGCGTTCCGGGCGCGAGCTGTGAAGCGTTTTGGTTGAAGTGCGTGTTGAATGCCCAAGCCAGGACGATCCCGAACAGCGCTATCGCGACCAGACCGGCGGTGCGCGAGACGGCGTTGTTGATGCCGGACGCGACGCCCGCATGGTCGGTCGGGACGGCGTTCATCACAGTCGTGGTCAAAGGTGCAACGAACGTGACGACCCCGAGTCCCAGAATCACGACGGCGGGGAAAACCGTGCTCCAGTACGATCCGCCCGTGCCGATGCGGGCATACGCCAGGAATGCGATCGCCGTAACGAATGCGCCGGCCACGAGCGGAGGGCGCGGCCCGGTTCGTGCGACCAGACCGCCCATGAAACGAGAAAGCGAGAAGCTGATCAGCACCATCGGCAGAAGTGCGGCTCCCGCCTCGAGCGGCGTGTAATGATGCACGTTGATCAGGAAGAACGGCACGAAGTATAGACTTCCGCCGAGCGCGGCGTAAAGCAGCAGCGTGTAGACGTTCGCGACCGTGAACTTCCGCGAGCGGAAAACACGCAGGGGCATGATCGGTTCCGCTGCGCGTTTTTCGGCAAATACGAACCAAACGAGGATCGCCGCGCCGGCAACTGCGCAGATTGACGGAACGATCGAAATGCGGCTCTGCATCTCGATGAATCCGTACACGATTCCGCCCAGTCCGGCGACTGCGAGCAGCGAACCGGTGAGATCGAGCGGACCGGTCGCCTCGGGGTCGCGCGTTTCCTGAATCTTCAGCCAAGCGACGGCAAAGACGAATGCCGCAAGCGGAACGTTGATGAAGAACACGTAACGCCACGACAGCGCCTGGGCAAACCATCCTCCGAGCAGCGGCCCTATTGCGGTGGTAATGAACGAAAATGCCGACCACGTGCCGATGGCTCGGCCGCGCGCTTCCCCTTTGTACGCAGCGCTGATCAACGCTAAACTTCCCGGCACGAGAAATGCGGCGCCCAGACCCTGCACGCAGCGAAACACGATGAGCAGCGCAATGCTCGGAGCGAATCCGCACGCGACTGAGGCCGCGGTGAACAGCACCACACCGCCGATGAACACCGAACGCCGTCCGATCTTATCGCCGAGCGCGCCGCCAAGCAGAATGAACGCCGACAGAAAAAGCGCGTAGCCTTCGACGATCCATTGCATTTGGGCCGAAGTGGCATTCAAGGTTCGTTGAATGATCGGAAGCGCGACGTTGACTGCCGTTCCATCGATCATCGCCATGCTCGACGCAGCAATCGCCGCGACGAGCGTCCATACGGGCTTTTCAGCAGGGGTTGCCCGCTGCACGGTTGCAGACGCCACGGGACGTTCATAATGCCACACACGGCCGGTTCGGGCAAGGGTAACGCCGGTGCAGGTTTTGGCCGCTTCCCCGGCGCTCTTATAGCGCCATGGAAGCAAAGCGGCCGCGACTTCTCAATGACTACGTCATCTGCGGGGGGTTGACTGCAGCCTCGTTCGTTCTGCTCTTCATCAATTATTGGTTCCCGCCGGGCAAGATTTTCGACGAGGTCTATTTTCCGCGCGCGGCCGAGGAATATCTCACGCGTCAATATATCTACGAGAACACGCATCCGCCGGTCACGAAACTCCTGATCACGCTCTCCGTGATGCTGTTCGGCGGAATGCACGGCGGGGACACGTCATGGGGCTGGCGATTCCTGGACGTCGTATTCGGCGCCCTCGCCGTGGGTTTGCTCTACGTTCTCGCGCGCGCGATTACCGGATCGCGGCTGTTCGGCGCGTACGCCGCCGGACTCTTCGCGCTCGACGGCATGCACTTCGTTCAGTCGCGGATCTCCACGCCGGAAAGCTTCGTCGTCTGCTTTTCACTGGCCACCGTTTACGCGCTTTACCGGCTGTGGATGGCGGCGCTGGAAGAACCGGCACCCCCGTCCATTAGTATCGCAAAACGAAGTACAGCGGCGGCCGCGTGTGCAGCCGTCGCCGCTGCGGCGGTGTTCCTTCGTTTTCCACATGAAATAATCGCCGCGCAAGCAGTCGCCGGCATCACGATTCTGGCCGGTCTTTACGCCGCGTACCGAATCTACGCGGAGCCCGCAATTCTGCGAACGGCTTCGTTCCGCTGGCTGATCGCCTGGTCCGTAGCGATTGCTCTTCTCGTGAGCAGCAAATGGTACGGCGTGATGGCGTTCGGCGTGGCGCTTGTCGTAATCGGGTGGGAACGGCGCCGTTTTCGGGTCGATTTGGTCGCAAGCACGGTCGTGTTCATAACGGCGGTAATCTATCTGGCCTCGTATACGCCGCAGTTCATCGGTTTGAGGGACCTTCCGAACGAGGCGCCGCGCGCTTATACCCTTAGCGACGTCGTCACGATGCAATACAACGCGTACGAATATCACAGCCACTTGACTGCAACGCATCCGTACGCCTCGAAGTGGTGGCAGTGGCCGCTGGATCTGCGGCCGATTCTGTACTATGCGGACTACGGAACCAGCGGAAAGACCTCGACGGCGGCGCTGATCTACACGCTGCCCAATCCAATCATTTTGTGGTTCGGTCTGCTGACGGTGCCGCTAGCCGCCTATTGGGGCGTTCGCGAAAAGAACAAGCCGTATCTGCTGATCGCGATCACCTATTTGGCGCAGTGGCTGCCGTGGATGGGATCGCCTCGGATCGCGTTTGCGTATCATTTTTACGTCGATATTCCGCTGATCTGCTTGTGTACCGCGATATGCTTTCAACGCGCGATAGCGTGGACGCGCGCTAAGCCGCAGTACGAACGGCTTGCCGAAGGCGTATCGGCGGCGTACTTTGCGGCTACTGCGCTGGCCTTTGCGTACTTCTATCCGATTCTTGCGGGCGTCACGATCTCGACCGCTGCATGGATGCAGCGAATGTGGCTCAAATCCTGGATATAAGGAACCCTCATGGCCAAGTTGTACTTTCGTTATTCTGCAATGAACGCCGGAAAATCGACGGCGTTGCTGCAAGTCGCGCACAACTACGAAGAACATGGGCGGAAGGTCCGCATATTCACCGCGGCAATCGATCACCGGCATGGCGTCGGCTTCATCACTTCCCGGTTGGGCCCTCGCCGCAGCGTCGAAACCTTCGATGCGCAGACCGATTTCGTGGCGGTTTTGGGACGCGACCGTTCGACGTCCTGCGTCCTACTCGATGAAGCGCAGTTTCTTTTACCCGAGCAGGTGCGCGGATTGCATCAGGTCGCGCACGTTCTGGACATTCCGGTCATCTGCTATGGAATCCGCAGCGATTTTCGGGGCGAACCGTTTCCAGGTTCGGCCTATTTATTGACGCTCGCCGACAGCCTGGAAGAAATCAAGAACATCTGCGCGTGCGGACGCAAAGCGACGATGAACCCACGAATCGACGAACGCGGTAATGTCGTATTGAGCGGCGAGCAGATCGCCATCGAAGGAGAAGTGCGTTACCAGCCGATGTGCGCGAAGTGCTTTTACGCGGCGCGCTCGATAGCGCCCGGTCCGTAGATCGTTCCGGGCACGCGTCCGGCACCGGTGATGTGCAGCACGACCTGCGCGCACCGTGAAATCGCTTCCGAATCAAGTGCCGACATCAGGCCCGCGAGAGCAACTGCGGACGCGGGTTCCAGCGAGATGCCTTCGAGCGACCGAAAAAGATCGCCGGCGCGTCCCGCTTCTTTATTGTCGGCGACGCGCACGTCGCCGCCCGATTCATAGAGCGCATCGTACAGTCCGCCGGTTATCGCATAGGGCGGCGCCTGCGTGCTGAGCACCGGGGCCGATAGCGAACGAATGCGCATGGCCCGTTCGTCCTCGGCATACGCAATCAGTTCCCGGCTGCCCCGCGACCACGATTCATAAACGGGGGCAGATGGTGCGTTCTGCACCAAAACCAGTTTGGGCAGTTCCGAGCCGAAGCGCCCGTCCGCTCGCACTCGCAGCGCCGCCTCGTGAGCGGCGATTGCGCCGCCGCCGCTGCCGATCGCCTGAACGAAATATTGGGGAATGGCGCCCAATCGTTCAACCGCGGCAAGCATCGTAGTGCCGATTCCGTCGCGGCGCGCGACGTTCGTGGCGCCTCCCTCGTAGACGTACCGATCGTCCGAAGCGGCGAGTGCCTTGGCGTATGCGATTGCATCGTCGTACGAAGCTTCCCCGGCACGGCGATGATTCGCACGCAAGTCGAAAGCGGCGCCCGAAAGCGCAGTTTCGCCAAAGCCTTCTCCGGAATGACGACGATAGCCGGAACGTTATATGCGCTTGCTCCCGCGGCTAGGGCCGCGGCGGTATTGCCGGCTGAAGCGCTGACGAGCACTCGCCCCGGCGAACGAAAGCGCGCGAGAACGGAAGCAGTCTCCAGATCTTTGAACGTCCCGGTCGGCATGAGCGCTCCGCGCGCCGGCCAGAAGCCGTTAAACGCCAGCCAGAGATCGGGTGTCCCGAGCGCTTCGTTCAAAGCGCTGCTTTGAAATATGGCCGTTGCAGGGCACGCATTAGTCAGCGGGGAGCGCAGAGGAAGCCAGCGATGGTACCGCATCATGCCCGGTTGCGCGTGGTCCGGCGAGAACTGCCGCACGGGATAGACCGTGCGGAGCAAGGCGGGAGGGTGTTCGACCTCGCAGCGCACCATCAGGCCGTCGTCTGCGTATTGCGCGCCGCAGCCCAGACATTGAAGGCGGTACATCTCTATTTGCGTTCGGCCGGAATGCGGGTCGAGTTAACCAGGAACCGGGAATGTAAAAGTCCGGCAAAACGGACCGGCCCTGGTTAGCCGATGCCTGTTTCACGGTATGGGGTAAGCGAGGTGGTCGGGAAATGGGCAATTCCATTCAGCAAGTGCGCGCCTACGTCGCGCAGGCTCTGCAGACGACGCGCACCATGCTCGTTCCGCTGGTTGCGCATCTGCGGGTCTCGGGCGCCGACCATGGATCGCAGGCGCGATGGGTCTTGGAACGTCTGCTCCGGACCCTCAACGCCCATGTCGACGAAATGACGGAACACCTGCGCCGACTGGGCGAGTCCGAGTCAGCCTCGCTTCGGCCGCAGCCCAATTCTCGGCGCGAGCCGGCATCGACGATCACCGTGCTGCGCGAGGCGTATGCCGAGCTTAGTTTGGCGCACGCCGAATCGCTGATGCTCGAGACCAACGCGCGCGCATTAGGGTTTTCCTCCACGGCCGCGCTCGCGGGAAGGCATCGCGAAGAGCTCTCGACGATGCTGGCGCGAGTTCGCGAAGTGCTGCCCAGCGCCGTGAAGGGCGAGATCGAAAAAGAACCGATCTCTTGATCCGGATCGGCACGAGCGGCTGGGTGTACGCGGGGTGGCGGGGCCGCTTTTATCCCAAAGGTCTCCCACAGCGAAAATGGCTGGAATACTACGCCGGGATCTTTGACACCGTCGAGCTCAACGCGACGACCTACCGCCTTCCAAAAGAATCGCAAGTGAGAACGTGGTGTGAAACGGTGCCGCCGCAATTCGTCTATACCGTCAAACTCAGCCGCCTCATCACTCACCGGAAAGCGCTCGCGCCGCGCGTCGACGAGTTTATCGAGAATTACATGCAGCGGGCCGCCTGTTTCGAAGCGGATAAGGTCGCGCAGATCCTCGTGCAATTTCCACCGTACTTGCAGCGCGACGACGATCATTTGCGCGCCTTCTTGCACAAGCTCCCGCAACGTCACCGGTATGTGGTCGAATTCCGTCATCCTTCGTGGTTCGTTCCGGCGGTCGAAGCGCTGCTGCGCGAGCGCGGAATGGCGTTTTGCATTCACGACTATCCCGGAATCCGCACGCGTGACGTCGTAACCACTCCGGATCTTGCGTACTTGCGTCTCCACGGCTACGAGGGGCTGTATGTGGGATCGTATCCTCCGCGCTCGCTGCAGCATTGGGCCCGACGCATTCGCTCGCTAGCAGAGCAGGCGAGGGACGTCTTCGTTTATTTCAACAACGATACCGCGGCTGCGGCGCCTCATGACGCGCGGTATTTGAGAAATGTCATGCAAGAAGTGTTTCGGCAGTGACAATACTGATTAGTATTTATATCCTCGGGAACCTGAGTCCCAATGGCCCTGGCAAGACACCCCTGGTATTTCGAGACCGACACAGCACGGGATGCGCTTGCCGGGCGACCGCTGCTGGAACGCTATCTTTCGGACCACTGTGAAAAGGGCGGCGATTTCTTTGCCGCATCGATCGTCTACGGCGAGCTGATCTCAAACGTCGTCAAGCATGCGCCATCGGGCGGCGTTCGCATTTGGCTCGAACGCGTCGGCGGCCGCTATGCGCTCTGTATGAACGATCCCGGCAAAGGATTCAACGAACGCGATCTGCATCGCGAGCTCGACGTACGGGCGGAGTCGGGCCGGGGCCTGTTCATCGTCAAGCAGGTTTGCGAACGGCTCACGTTCCGAAGATCGGGCAGCAAGGGCTTTACCGTGCGCGCAGTGCTCCCGCTGTGGTGCCGCGGAAATCCATAGCAGCTTTTGGACAGAGACGAGCCGTACCCCGACCACCTGCGCGAGGCGACCCAAACGATTGAAGAGCTCCGGCGCCAACGGCGTGAGGAGCTCCCGCGATCGGAAGTGTTCGTCGCGCGTTTTATGCGCGCGGTGGGAAGGCCAAGGACGATCGTGGCCTTCTCGGCGCTTATCCTTTGCTGGGTGGCTTCGAATCTGGTTCTCGCCCAGACTCACCATAATTTGGACGATCGTTCGTTCAGCCTGCTCAACCTCTTCGCACAGCTCTGCAGCCTCATGTTTGCAATCAGCATCTTGAGCTCCCAAAACACGCTGGGACGGATGGATGAAGAACGCACGCGGCTGACTCTCCAGCTCATGCTGATCCTCGATCGCAAGGTCACAAAACTGCTTAACGACATCGAAGACCTCCGGCGCGTGCAGCCCGAGATCCAAACCAGCGACGAGCCTCACGAGCTGCTCGAGACGACCGACTTGCACAAAGCGGCGCAGGCGCTCCGCGAAGCCGATGAGAGAGCGCCGCAGCCGGCCGATCGCGAAAGGGCGGACTAATCCCCGTCAGCACCGAAGCATCGGGTCCGTGAGATTATCGCGGGCCCTTTCTTTAATTGTACTGTTGGCCGCAATCGCCGCGGTTTGGTGGTATTTCACCGCGCATCGAAACAGCCCGGTCGGCGATCACATCACTGTCTATTACACAAAGGCCGACGGCAGCACCGAGGTCCCGTGGAGCGTTTCGATGCGCCCGGAGCAGCCGGGGGAAAGCGCGGCCGAACATCTGCAAAATGCGGTTCTCTATGCGGCTACGCAAGCCGTTGCGGGCCCGCCGAGCAATGTCGCTGCGATCCGGTTTCCGGCCGGAACGCATGTGCTGTCCGCCGGCGTTAAGTCTTCGACGGCTACGGTCGATTTATCGAGGAGCGTCGTCAGTCCGCAGGCCGGCGTACTGGGCGAAAGCGGGGAGTTCAAAGCGCTCGTTTGGACGCTCACAGCGCTTCCCGGAATCGATCGCGTCGCCGTGACCATTCAGGGTCAGAACCTGCAAACTTTGCCGGGGGGGCATCTTGAGTCTGATGAACCGTTACGCCGCTCTGATTGGTAGCACATGTGCATTGGCGCTGACAGCCCTCGCCGCTCCGGTTTTTGCGGCCGATCGAGAAGTCTTCGTCTTTCAAGGTAAGCACGTCGCGCTAACGCAGATCGTCGAGCGTTCGGGAGACCAGGCAGTCTGGATCGGCGATCCTGGTTTGCAGACGCTCTTCAACGACGTGGGAGCGACGGTGACATATCAGCAGGGCGGGCGCTACGTGCTGATCACCACCGGGGAGCCCCTCGTAATCAGCTTCGCGATCGGCGATACGCGTTATGACGTAGGTCCGGTTACGGAAAACGCCGCCTTCGCGCCGTTCACGTCCGGCGGCCGCGCGTACGTTCCGCTGAGTGAATTGCTTCAGGGTCTCGATCTCGCCGTAAAAGCTTCAAGCGAGGGCGACGTTCTTCAACCGCAGCTGACCTCTTTGGATCTGCAGAGTGACGCCGGCGGCACGAAACTCGTTGCGCACGGCGGCATTCCCCTCGACGCGCGTATCGTTTCGCAGTCCGCCGATCGAATGGTCGTTGCGTTCGACGGCGTCGGCAGCACGCTGCCGCCTTCGCGCGCGCTGGACGGGGGCGCCGTGAGGCGTATCGACGTGCGGACTCAAGGCACCCCCGAGAACCCGCAGACAATCGTTACGCTCGCGCTTGCGCCCGGAACGCCGCGTTCTTCGCTCGGAACGGACGATCAGCGCGACGTGACGATCGGCTTCGACGGTTCCGAGCCGTCACAGGCGATCGCCCAAAACAACCCCGCACCCAATGCCGAGCCGACCGACAACGGCCAGGCGACGCAAGCGCAAACGCCGGCGCCGCCGGAGCAGCTCCCGCCCTCGCCTGCGCAACTCGCGCAAGTTACGGGCCTGCAGACGCAGCAGCAAAACGGTAACGTGGTCGTTCGCGTCGCGGTCGACGGTGCGGCCGGTTATGACTGGCATCGCTTGCGTCCGCCGGACAACCGTTGGTGGATCGACATCCACGGCGCCCGTCTGACGGCGCCGAGCGATGCGCCCGTAAATGGTGCCGTCACCGACGTTCGATCGCATCAAGAGAACGCGGACACTGTGCGGGTTGCGCTCTCACTGGCCGATTATGACGTCGTGACGGTGGCACCGGACAATTCCGGCGTCACGATCACCGTGAGCAATCGAGCGGCCGACGTCGCATCCGAACCACGATCCGGATCGGGAAGCATCGGAGAAAACGCGGTCGCGCAAGTGCAACCCGTCGCTTCGTCAGGCTGGAAGTTCGCACCACGTGGTCCGCAGTCAACGTACGTCGCGCCAAACCCGCGGCTCATCGTCATCGATCCGGGTCACGGCGGCAGCGACTTCGGCGCGATCCGCGGAGACATGAACGAGAAGACGCTCAATCTGGACATGTCCAAACGCCTGCGGGATATTCTGGTAGCGCGCGGTTGGCAGGTCGTCATGACGCGTGACGACGACCGGGACGTCTATGCCGCGAACGATACCGCCCAACAGGAACTTCAAGCCCGCGACGACATCGCGAATGCTCAAGGAGCTCGTCTGCTGGTGAGTCTGCATTCGAACAGCTTCATCAACGATGGTCCCCACGGCACGACCGTCTATTACTATAAGGGGGACGACTACACTCTGGCTCAAGATCTGGATCGCCGGATCGCTTCCGAACTGGGCATCTACAACGACGGCGTGATCAAGGACAAATTCTACATCATCAATCACGCGAACATGCCGGCCGCTCTAGTCGAGTCCGCATTCCTTTCGAACCCGGACGATCGTGCACTGCTCGCATCGCCCGCTTGGCGCCAGAAGATCGCGCAAGCAATTGCGGACGGCATTGAAGATTATGCCGGACCGGCCCCGCCCGCGTCCTCCGTCAGCGATAGATAGTGACGTCGCGCTAGTGCTGGGCCTGTTCGACTCCGGACTGGGCGGACTCACCGTTCTGCGCAATCTGCGCGCGCGTCTGCCGCGCGCCGATCTGTTTTTTTTCGCCGATCAGGCGCACGCGCCTTACGGCGATCGCCGGCCCGACGACCTCGTGCGATTGATGCACGGCAATCTGACTTGGCTGGACGAACTCGGCGTCGACGGGATCGTGATGGCCTGCAATACGTCGTGCGCAATGGGCGAGAGTTATGGGTGGCCGCCGCTCAGCGTACCGGTGATCGACTTAATCGAATCCGCGGCTCTCGCCGTCGAATCCGCCGGTGTGGGGCGCGTTGGGATCGTCGCAACCACGGCAACCGTCCGCAGCAGCGCCTATCCGCGACGAATCAACGCGCGCGTTCCAACCGCGCATATCGTTCAAATCGCGGCACCAAAACTCGTGCCGCTCGTGGAGGCTGGGATGCTTCACGGCGAAGAGCCGCGCAGCGCGGTTCAAGAGGTCTGTGCCCAGCTTCCCAATGACGTCGAAGCCATCGTCCTGGCCTGCACGCACTATCCGCTTTTGGACGAGCATTTTGAAGCCGCGCTGGGGCCGCGGATCCTTCGGCTCGATCCGGCCACGCTTCAGGCGGAGCGCGCTGCCGAGTTGTTGGGCGATTGCGCCGGCGGAAACGGCGCGGCGGAGTGCGTTACGAACGGCGATCTCGCCGTGTTCCGGTCGCGCCTTGCGGAGCTGGTGCCGGAGATTCCGGCCCAGGCCCGGCACGTGGACGAAGTACGCTACTTAGCCCGAATTTCGAACGCCTCCGCGGCGCCCGAAATCTGAAGCACCTTGGCGATTATCGGCGGCACGTTCAACAGGCGCATCTGCGCCTGGGGATGACGGCGAGCCAGGCGGTGACGCGTCGTCAGAAGCAAACCGACAGCGCCGGCGTCCATGAACGTCGTCTTGCGAAAATCGATGTCGACGTCGCCGTCCAGCGGCAGCCGGTCCAACTCCGTACGAAGTTCTTCCCTGCGGAAAACGTCGTATTCGCCGCCGTTAAGAACGGCAACCCGAACGTTCACGGGCATTACATCCTTCTCCCCAGCTCAGCATACCGCCGCCAAGCGAGCGAGTGCAACGACTTTTTGTAGAAAGTTTCGGGATTCGGTCTTAATACCAGACCGACGTGCGGATGTGGAAAAGGTAGAAGAAGAGCATCACGCTGACCGCACCGAGGGCCGCCCCGGCAACGACTTGGCCTAGCGTGTGAGCCTTCAAGTAGACCCGCGCCCAGCAAACGGAAGGGATCAGCACCAGAAACGGCAGCGGCTGACGTCCGTAGAGAATCGTTAGCGCAACCAGCGGCGCCGTAATGCCCAACGCGTGCGTACTAATCTTCCAGTATCTCGTGATGTATTGCACGACGATCGTCGCGAGCGTGTAACCGGCGAGCGTTGCAATCAGCAGTTTGGGCGAATGCGTTAGCCACAAAACGATCGTGCCGATGAGATAAAAAACGACGAAGACGCCGAAGACCTTCTCTCGCTCCTCGCGGATCGACATATCCAGATCGGAGATCCGGTCCGTGGCGTATAGCCAAAAAATAAAGAGCATCGGGCCGATAGAGGTGAAGAACGTGGAGAGGAAGAGCAACCACCAAAAGTCGTCGGTGGATCCGGCGATCGCGTGCGAAAGAATCGTGAACAGCGCTATCGCCGTGAGAAACGGATTGAAGATCGTGGAAAGAATTCGCGCCAAGTCGCGCCAGACGCGCCGGTTTTTGATGGGTACGGACGCGAGCGGACGCCGTTCGAGCACAAACATCTACTAAACCGCGGCAGGAGGGGTTCCTGCTTGCCTGCTAGGCCCAAGGGGACAAATGTTAAGGGTGTGTCGAATGGCCCCCCACTAGTATGCTTCTGGAACGAATCGATTCGCCCGCCGATCTTAAGAAACTCACCCGTACCGAAATAGACAAGCTGGCTCAGGAGATTCGCGAAAGTCTCATTGCGGTCTGCGCCGTGAACGGCGGACACTTGGCGCCCAATCTGGGCGTGGTCGAGCTTACGCTGGCGCTTCATCGGGTTCTCGATCCGCCCGCCGATCGGGTTGTCTGGGACGTCAGCCATCAGGCCTACGTTCACAAAATCCTTACCGGACGGCGCGGCCGCTTCCCTACGATTCGCAAGGGCGGCGGTCTTTCGGGATTCGCAATGCGTTCCGAGTCCGAGTACGACTGTTTCGGCGCAGGCCACGCGAGTACGAGCGTGTCGGCGGCGCTCGGCATGGCCAAGGCGCGCGACCTTGCCAAGCGCACCGAGACGATCGTCGCAGTGCTCGGCGACGGAGCGCTCACCGGCGGACTTGCGTACGAGGCGCTCAATAACGCCGGCCAGATGCGAGCGAATTTCATCGTGATCCTGAACGACAACGAGATGTCGATCGCACCGAACGTCGGATCGATCGCATCGTATCTCTCCGTGCTGCGCAGCAAGCCAATCGCCAACCTTGCGAGGCGCACCGGAAAACAGGTGCTCGATGCGATTCCGCTCGGCGGTATGGCGAAGAAGGCAATCGAATCCGCCGAACTCGGAGCGATGCGGTTTATCGCGCCGGCCGAAAAGGCCGCAGTGATCTTCGAAGAGCTCGGCTTCCGCTACATCGGACCGGTGGACGGACACAATTTCGACGCGCTGGTGGATGCGCTTCAGACGGCACAGGCCATTCCTCGCGCGGTGCTGCTCCACGTGCGCACCGTCAAGGGCAAGGGATATGAGCCGGCGGAACGCGATTCGAGGACTTTCCACGGGCTGGGCGCGTTCGACAAAGCGAACGGGCAAGTGATCAAAAAGCCGGATGCGCCGCTGACGTTCTCGCAAGCATTCGGCGAAGCGATGGTTCAGGTCGCGCAGCGCGATTCCAAAGTGATCGGCATCACCGCGGCAATGCCGGACGGGACGGGACTGGCGAAGTTCGGCAAAGCGTTCCCGGATCGTTATTTCGACGTCGGCATCGCCGAAGCGCACGCCGTCTGCTTTGCAGCCGGCGCGGCGACGAGCGGCCTCAAGCCGGTGTGCGCGATATACTCCACGTTTCTGCAGCGCGCGTACGATCAGATCGTACACGACGTGTGCATCCAAAATCTTCCCGTCGTCTTTTGCATGGATCGCGCGGGCTTCGTCGGGGACGACGGTCCGACGCACATGGGGCTGTACGACATCGCGTATCTGCGCACGCTGCCCAATATCACGGTCATGGCGCCGCGCCACGAAAGCGAGCTGCTGCCCATGCTCGAGCATGCGCTTGCGCTCGGAGCGCCCGCTGCCATCAGGTATCCGCGCGGATCCACGTCGGGGAAATACGCTCAGCCGCCCACGCCCATCGTCCAAGGCCGGGCCGAGGTACTGCGCGAGGGCTCCGGCGTGGCGATTCTGGCCTATGGCAACACTGTCGACGTAGCGCTCGAATCTTACGACTTGGCCAAAGACCGGGGCGAGGTATTGCCGACGGTCGTCAACATGCGCTTCGTCAAGCCCCTCGACGAGGCGCTTTTGATGGAGCTGGACCAGCGGCACTCGCACGTTCTTACCTTAGAAGAACACTCGCTCGCAGGCGGCTTCGGCTCGGCGGTGGTAGAGTTCATCTCCGATCACGGATTGAATCTCTGCGTCGAACGGATCGGCGTTCCGAACAACGCGCTCGTTCAGCACGAGGCCCAGCCCAAGCAGCGGTCACTCTTCGGTCTCACGGGCGAACATGTGGCCGCGCGCGCCGCGAGCGTTCTTGTGGCTCGGGTCCGTCCGTGATAAAATCGTCCAGTTTTTCAGTCCGCGTAGGAGAACCCGTTTGATTTCAGCCCTGCTTGCTGCCGCAGCCCCTGTAAAGGCCGCGGCTACCGCCATACCGCAGGCCGCAGTGCCGCCCGCAGCGGCCGCCGTCCCTCACCTGACCGTCTTTCAGCTGCACTACGGCTGGCTGACGCACATCCTCGCCGCCCTGTTCATTATCACGGCGTTGCTGCTCATCGTCCTTCTGGCGGCCCAGACGACCAAGCAAGAGGGCCTCTCGGGGTCCATCGGCGGCGCCGTTCAGTCCGCGTACGGCCGCCCGGGAGCCGAAGAACAGCTCAAGCGCTTCACCGGCATGATGGCCGTCGGCTTCGTCGTTCTCGGAACGATCCTCTCACTCACCGGAATCTGAGCGCCGCCCGCGCATGCCGCTGCTCGACGTACGGGGTCTTCGAACCACCTTTCGGACCGAAGACGGGCTCGTTACCGCGGTAAACGGTCTCTCGTACTCGCTGGACGCCGGTTCGACGCTCGGAATCGTGGGAGAATCCGGCTCCGGCAAATCCGTCAACGCGCTCTCGATAATGCGGCTCATCCAGCGGCCGGGCAGCATCGATCCCTCCAGTCAGGTACTCTTCAACGGCGAGGACTTGCTCAAGAAGAGCGAGGCCGAGATGCGACGGATCCGCGGCAACAAGATCGCCATGATCTTTCAGGATCCGATGACCTCGCTCAATCCCGTTCTGACAGTCGGCGAGCAGATCTCCGAGGCGGTGCAGCTGCACCTGGGCTACACGAAAAAAGAGGCGCTCGAAAAGACCATCGAGATGTTCAAGAAAGTGCGCATTCCCGTTCCGGATAAGCGCATATATGAATATCCGCACCAATTTTCGGGCGGGATGCGGCAGCGCGTGATGATCGCGATGGCGCTTTCATGCGATCCGCAGCTGCTGATTGCCGACGAGCCGACCACGGCGCTCGACGTTACGATTCAGGCGCAGATCCTCGAACTGATGAACGAGATGCAGCGCGAGACCGGCGCCGCGATCGTCATGATCACTCACGACTTGGGCATCGTCGCGGAAGTCTGCAAGAACGTGCTGGTCATGTACGGCGGCAATATGGTCGAGTACGGAACCGCCGAGCAGATCTTCGACAACCCGAAGATGCCGTACACGCAAGGTTTGCTCGCCTCCCTGCCGCGTCTGGATATTCGGGAGCGCCAGCGCCTCGAACCGATTCCCGGCCAGCCGCCCAATCTGCTGCGGCTTCCACCGGGGTGCGCCTTTGCGCCGCGCTGCCGCTACCGGATGCCTATTTGCGACGAGCCGGTTCCCGTGTACGATTTCGGCGCCGGCCATGTTGCGCGATGCTTTCTCTACGACGAGCGCGCCAAGGATCAGCGCCCGATCGAAGTGGAGACGGTGGCGCATTCGTGAACGGCAAGCCGCTCGTCGAAGTAAAGAACCTCTATAAGTATTTTCCGATTCACGCCGGCTTGCTCTCCCGTCACGTAGCGGACGTCAAAGCCGTAGACGGCGTCGACTTCGCGATTTCGGCCGGCGAAACGCTTGGTTTGGTCGGCGAATCCGGATCCGGAAAGACGACCGTCGGCCGCGTCATCTTGCGGCTGTTGACCGCCGGCAGCGGCGAGGTTTGGTTCGACGGACGCAACATCCTCAATTGCACTCGCTCGGAATTGCGCCGCCTGCGCAAAGAGATACAAATCATCTTTCAGGATCCGTTCGCATCGCTCAATCCGCGCATGACGGTTTCCGATATCGTCGGGGAGCCGCTGCGCATTCACCACCTGGCTTCAGGCAAGGCCGTGCAGGATCGCGTTCAGGAGTTGCTGCGGGTCGTGGGATTGCAGCCGTATCATGCCAACCGTTACCCTCACGAATTCTCAGGCGGACAGCGTCAGCGCATCGGCATCGCGCGCGCGTTGGCCGTAGATCCGAAGTTTATCGTTTGCGACGAGCCGGTTTCCGCACTCGATGTTTCCATTCAAGCGCAGGTGATCAATCTTCTGGAAGATCTGCAGCAGCAGCTTGGGCTGACGTACTTGTTCATCGCGCACGACTTGTCGGTCGTGCGCCACATCTCGACGCGCGTTGCCGTGATGTACGTCGGCAAGATCATGGAGCTGGCCGATCGCGACGAGCTCTACGAAAATCCGCTGCACCCGTACACGCAATCGCTGCTCAGCGCGATACCCATTCCGGATCCGCACGTCGAGCAGCGCCGCAAGCGCATCGTCCTCACCGGCGACATTCCTTCGCCGGTGAATCCGCCGTCGGGCTGCCGCTTTCACACCCGTTGCCCCATAGCGTTCGATCGCTGCAAGGCCGAGATTCCCGGGTTCAACGAATACCGGCCCGGGCATTTCGCTGCATGCCACTGGGTGGAAGAACACGGCGGTCAAGCTCCGCAGATCGCGCAGAAAGTTCCGGTCGCGGCCACCGGTGTCGTCGTCGAGCCCGGTTCGCTCTCCGGCGAAGTCTCAACGTAACCGAACCCGTCGAAATGCAGTGGAACGCAGCGTCCGTGCGGCCGCTGCGTTCCGGGTCTCTGAGGGGTTGATCCGTTCAAACTAGGGTCTGCTTGTGCTAGGTAGTAAGTGGTAACTGTGACACAATGTACCCTGTAGCGCCGACTTTAGTCGTCCTGTGCCTGCCGCGTCGAGGGGCAACCGGGCCCTAACGAAGGTCCGGCGCGTCTCCTACGGTCTTCGAAAGTTTCGGACGATACTTAGACCAGATGCTCGAGTTGCTTACTTGGTTTGCCGGTAAACCGGAGAACCGCAGGCGCTATCCGCGCCGGGCCGGCGGCTTTCGGGTTTGGATTGCCTCGGACTCGGGGTGGAACAGCGCCGGCGGGGTGGACATCTCAGCAAGCGGCATGGGGCTTATCGCGCCCTCTAAGTTCGCCAAAGACGAGGTGAACCTGCGAATCGTCATCGAGAACAAAGCGATCGTCGTGCGCGCGAAACAGGTGTGGTGCATACCGGGAACGCTGCAAGGCAAGCCGGTGTTCCGGTACGGCGTTCAATACACCGGCATCGGCGCCGACGATTGGGACGCGCTCGTGAGGTTTTGCAACAGCGAGTCCGTGAACGTCGAGAACAAGGCGCAAAAAGAACTCGAGATGGTGCGCATGCAGGCCGACGACGTCGCGCGGCTGATCCCGACTCGCCTGCAGGAGCGGCTGCTGAACATGCTCGTGCAGTCCCGTCGCCTCTCGCCGCTCGAAAAAGACAAAATTCCGCTGGTTCAATACGCTTACGGGGGCGTCACCAAGCGCGGGAGCAAGCAGCTTCACCGCTTACAGATCCACTCCCGCGTCGTGGAAGAGGTCACGGGCGAAACCGTCTCGTTCGACACCCGGTTTCTTTTCGATGAATCGGGTACGGACGTCGAAATGGATAAGAGGTAAGCTCTGAAGGAGCCTCGCGGGCTTTTTCAGAGGTTACGTTAGTGACTCAGAACAAGGTCATCGCGGCCGGCCGCCGGATCGAGGCGGCACACGTCCCCGGAAATTCCAAACTCCCGGTCCTCGTGCTGCTGCACGAAGGCCTTGGATCGGTCGAGCTTTGGAAAGATTTCCCGAACGAACTGGCCGATCGCACGGGTTGCGCAGTGCTGACGTACTCTCGCTATGGCAACGGCCGTTCGGAAGTATTGAACGAGGCGCGCACCGCGTTGTACATGCACGAAGAAGCGTGCGGAGCGCTTCCCCAGCTTCTGGACGCCTTCGGCGTGCGCGATCCGGTGCTCGTAGGGCACAGCGACGGTGCTTCGATCGCGCTGATCTATGCGGGGTTGCAAGTCGGCAGCGTACGGGCAGTGGTCGCCGAAGCTCCGCACGTTTTCGTCGAGGATATCTCCGTGCGCAGTATTGCGCAAGCGCGCGAGGCATACGTAAAGGGCGATCTGCGGGACCGTTTGGCGCGGTATCATCGCGACGTCGATCGAACCTTTTTCGGCTGGAACGACATCTGGCTCGATCCGGGATTCCGCGCCTGGGATATCCGGAAAGTCCTTGGGTCAATAGCAGTGCCGATGCTGCTCGTTCAAGGATTGCAGGACGAGTACGGAACGCTTGCGCAGATCGATGCGATCCGCACCGAAGCGAAATCAGCGCCGGTTGACGCGCTCGTGCTGGCAAATTGCGGTCACGCTCCGCATCGCGACCGGCGGGCGATCGTCTTGGACGCCATTGCCGGTTTTCTCAGCGGCGTCGTTTGAGGATCGAACTCGGGCATTAGTTGCGGAACGTGAGAATTGCGCGTAAACCGAAGGGTTCCATGTAGAGAGCATCGGTAGGAATCGGTCCGGAGAGCCCCGCGTAAGGAACCCCGGCGCCGAAGCGGGTAAATTTACCGGCTGCGGCGTTGAACAGGTTCGTGCCCGCCAGTGAAAGGTCCATGTGCGGGCCGATTTGCTTTCCGACCAACGCGTTCACGATGGTGAAAGGTCCTTGATTCAGCTCGTTGTTGTTTCCGCGGAAGATCGCCGCACCGGCAGCATGCCAGGTCGCGCCGGCCCAATCGAGCTCGAGCGATCCTTGCTGCTGCGGGATGTTGGGAAATTGCCGATTGTCGACGAGATTCGCCGCAGACGTGGGGTTCGAGAAAAACGCGTTGAGATCGTCGGGGTACGCAACGTTGAGCCCGTACATCGCAGTCAAGAACAAGTGCTGTGGAGCAAACCGCTGGAGGTAGCGTATCTCGGCGCCTTGATAAACGGCGTTGCCGACGTTGCTGTTGTAGGAGACGCAGCCGGGGATTGGATTGCTCGCGGAGTTATTCGTGCATCCGCCGGATTGCGCCAGAGCAATGGGATAGTAGATCTCGATCGGATTGCGCAAGTTGGTGCGATAAAGCGAAACGTCGAGCGTTGCAGATTGGAACTCGTGAGACGCGCCCAACTCGTATTCGGTGGCGTGCTCGGGGTGCTCGCCGGGATTTCCTTGGCCGACGAAGACGCCCAGAGCATCCTGCGCCAATTGCGGCAACGGAAACTGATACCGCTCGACGAGCAGGGGCGCTCGAAATCCCGTGCCGAGCGAAAACCGTAGGGTCGTTTTGGGATCGGCCGCATAGAGTGCAGCGAAACGACCGTCCAGATTCGAACCGAAGCTGGTGTACTGCGAATCGAACAGTCCGCTTTCCAAGCGCAGCTTGCGCGCGGGCTGGAAACCGCCGCGCGCGTACAGGACGTTTATCGTTTGGCCCAGATTCGGCGTTGCCTGCGCGGCAGTGACGGGGCTAATTCCGGGGGGCGCCGCAAAGACGAGCTGCTCGTAGCGCGTGTAGCCGCCTAAAGAAAATTGCGAGGTCGCAAAGTCGCGCTCCCAGTTCAGCGCGCCGTTGTAACGGCGGTCGGTATGGGTGACGTCGTATGCCGGATCCGAAACGTTGCCGGAAATCGTCACGCCGTTGTCGCTCTCGGACGCATCCGTCGTGAGCTCACCCGAACCCAAGGGAAGGCGATCGGTAATCTGATAGGCGCGGATAACCTGGGCGAACGTCTGCGGGCCCGGACCGATAAATTGTCCGTAACTCGGCGTGCCCCGGTCGGCTGCAAGTTGGTCGATGCCGTTGATGGAAGCGCTTTGATCGCGCACGTCGCCTAAAAGAAAGACGCGCGCGGTCACGTCGGCGTCCTGCGAGAAGGACCAGGTCATGTTGGCCAATCCGGCATGCGATGCGATCGATGAGCCGAGCGTTGTGGGGGTCGTGCCGTTGAGCAGTACCGTTTGATTCACGTAGCCGGCTTCGTTTTGATCGTCGGCCGCAAACGCGTAGCCGAGTTTACCATGGGATCCCGTGCTGTTGAACCATCCTTCGCTCTGTCCGAAGGAGCCGCCGGAGAGCGACAAGGCGTAATGCGGATCGCGCGTCGGCTGCAGCGATACAAGATTGATTGCACCGCCGAACGTGTTGCTGCCGTTACTGTCTTCGGGACCCAAGCCCTCGCTGACGCTTACGGCGGAGAACGCCGATGCCGGCAATCGCGAAAGGTCCAGATCGCCGGTGTTGCCGTCATTGAGCAGCTGACGATCGAGCGCGATCAGCGACTCGGACGGATCGGGCCCGCGCAGCGCTACGACGGTTATCGAGTCTGTCGTTGCCGCCGTCGGGATGTGCGAAAGTCGCACCGGGAAGTGATTGCAGACCTTCGACGATGCGGTCGTCGCCCAAGCGGTCCAAATCGGCGCGTGAGACGGTAATCGTCGGTATCGCTCCGAGGATTGGCGTCAACCGTCCATCCACGCTGACGGTAGCTATCGTTCGCAGCGTGGGCGCATCGATGGGTTCCAGCGCGATGTCGACGGTGCTGTCGCGATCCAGCGTTATGAGCACCGAGGCGGATCGGTAGCCGCTGCTGGAGGCATCGAGTTCGTACTCACCCGGCGCCGATTGCAGAGTGAAGGTTCCCGACGAATCCGACGTCGTCGAAACGGACGCTTCCTTTGCGTGCAATACGAGACGCGCACCCGCTAAAGGCGCGCCTGCGGGAGAATGAACGTGACCCGTGAGCAGACAGCAAGAGGCGGCCAAGCCGCCGAGGATTCCCGTGATGGACATGTGGTGTTAGACTACTCTCCGCTCTTGTAAAACAACCGGTAGCGCGATTCGTTGATCTCGCGGCTCTCGACGCGCGCAGCAACTGCATCCGCCAGCACATCGATCATGTTGTCCAGAGTTTTCTCAGCCATTCCGCGCGCGATGGTCTTGTCCAATATCGCCCCTAGCCCCCTCAGGGGCACTTCATACGTTCCCGTCATCCACAAGATCGATGCGGATGGACCGTTACTGTCTATACCGCAGCCGCCCTCGAACTCCGGAAACGCTTCCGGGCTGCGTTTTGATCGCATCCTGAAGCGGATCTCGTGCCGGGGCTCCAGGCGCTCCTCCAGACCGGATATCTCCACCGGGACTGCAATGTAGCCGACATCGGGCAGCCCAAGTGAGCCCAGCGTCGCGACGAGCGCAAAGTCGCCCCACTTGTCGTTGCCGCGCTCGATGTCGTGAAGAATCCCCGAGAGTGCCGAGCGTCCCGGAATCACCGGTACGCGCAGCGCGCGCTGAAGATTAATCTCGGCCATGCCGCCATTATAGCGTAACGGCCAAGTCAGAGCGGCGTGAGGTAGAGATGAGCGTGCGGGTAATCCAGCACGATTCGGAACTTTGACAGAAATTCGGCACCCAAATGGCCGTCCGCGGTACCTTGCAGCGTGCGCGTCGTTCCGATCGGCTGATCCTGTGCGGTGATGCCGCCGAGGCGGATCACGGGTAAGGCGCCGAGCTCTTCCACGCTGGTTCCTCCGACGCCGCCTACTTGTGCGCTCGAGGTAATCGCGAAGAGGTTGGAATGTTGCTCGTAATAGCTGTACGCGAGGTTGATGTTGGATTCGTCCCCGGTGTCTATCGCGAGTTTGGCGGAGTCATTGCCGAGCATCACGTTGACGACGGGAATAAATCCCGAGAACGTCATCGACAGGGAATTCGCGTCCGTTACCGGATCGTCGACTCCGAAGACCAGCACATGGTTGCCGTAATCTATCGTGACGGGCACCGTGGCCAGCACGTCGGCGCCGACGACGACGTCGTAGCCGTAACGCTCTACGTCGTTCAGAACGATATAGTCGGCGTTGCCGAAATTCACGTTACCCATCTCCAGGGGACCGGTGCGCACCACTTCGACCTCGTCGGAGAATTTTCCGAGGCCCGCGACGGGCAGCATGCCAATCGGCTTGAGGTTCAACTTCTGAGCAAGTTGCGCGCTAATCGAAAGGGTGGAATTGCCGGTGTCGACCAGGCAGCGAGCACTGACGCCGGCAATTTTGCAGGTTCCGATCGGCGAGACTGCGTTAGGGTCCAGCGGCATGCGCCCGAGCGATCCGGATTCGAGTGCGGCGAAAGACCCTGCGGCGCCTCCAACGGCCCCGCAACGATTGTCCGGGTGATGTACCGTTCGGCCGGCGTGCCGTCGACGTCTACGTCGAACGGTAACGAAAACGCATCGACGCGACGGTAATCACTGAGCCGGATCGTCGCGCCGGTCGAGCTGACACGCGCACCCGCAACCAGTCCGGTCTTCGGATCCACGTAGACCGCGATAGGCGTTGCTTGCGGCGCGGCAACGATCAGGCGGCGGCACTGTACGCCGTCAAAGGATTCTTGACCGGTGTCTTGGACGTTGCCTCCGGCTGCCGTAAAGTGCGGATCCAGAAATTCGAGAACGCCGAGTAGGCGAAGCGCGCGCAGATCGGGATCGGTTTTGTCGTCCATGGGCACGGTTGTGCCGTTTAAGTTGAACCGAAATAACCGGCTGCCGTCGAAATAGCTTCCGACGCAGATCGTTCCGTTGCATTCGCGCAGCGTATACCTCAAACCGAGCGCCTCGGTTTGAGCAACCGCGGGGATTCCGTCAACGACATGTTGCGATATGCTCACGAGGTGCATGTCGTACAGGCCGCCGTTCACCGTGCGCATTTTCACCAAAAGCGCCGCAAGCGGGGACGGTGGGGCCGCGCCGAGCGAAGCAAGCGCGACTGCGCAAAGCAAAACGAGCCGGGCGGCGAAGCGCATCGCTATGAATTTCGAGCTCCTAGACCGCTACCTTCTCGAAGAAAAGCCGCCGAAGGCAGCCCTCATCAAGGAGCTGCTCAAGAAACGTTACGATATCCCAGGGGCGGCCGCGTTTTATCAAGGCATGGAGATGCTCGGAGTTAAGACCCCCGATCTGAGCCTCATCGCGCTGCGGTTGCTGTTGGCCGGCAAGAAAGCCGACGACTCGAACGTCGTCCGCATACGGACGCTGATCGAACGTGCCCGGGCAAAAGGGGTAGACGCGCAGGCGAGTATCGACGCGTATCACCGGGAGTTCGAGTGATCGCCCCTCCGGGGAGGGTTGCCGAGCGGACGGAACCCGGCCCCCGCGTGACGGGGAAAGGCTCCGGCGGATGGAACAAGCCGATTGGTAATCGCGTTGACTAAGCGGATATGGCTGTATTTCGGTATTCGGCGTTACTGGCGATGGCAGCGACCCTTGCGGTCGGCTGCGGTGCGCTTGCTGTTGCCGATCCGGGTCATCATCATGGTCATAAAACGCCGGCAACCGCTCCCCCGGGTTCGTATGGCGTTCCGCGTTCGCACGCCCTGGTTACAGGGGTCATCGTGGGCGTCGACTATGGGTCCGCCAATATTCTGGTCGGCACACCGCACGGTCTCGTTCCGGTAGCCGTCACGCCGACGACGAGCATCATCCGTGGATCATCAGTCGCCTCACTCCCCGATCTTGCACGCGGTACGCGAGTCAGCGTTGACGTCACCGACATGGGCGGACGCCTCATCGCCCAAATCATTCGCATCCGTTAACCTTTCGAAGGCGCGGCGCGTCCGCGCCGCTGATTTCACCGTAACGGACGGCGAGACGCTGGTTATATTGGGACCGAGCGGCGCCGGAAAGACTTCGCTGCTGCGGCTGCTGGCCGGACTCGAGCGCCCCGATTCCGGCTCCGTAGTGGTTGACGGCTCGGATGTGACAAACGTCCCTGCGCGCCGGAGGCGTATTGCGCTGGTCACGCAAGAAGACTCACTTTTTCCGCACATGACGGTATACGACAATCTGGCCTTCGGCATCCGCGTGCAACGAGGCCGCGGCGCGCAAGCACGCGACCGGATCGGCCACTGGGCGAGGGCGCTGGAAATCGAAGAGTCTGCTTCATTCACGCCCGGCGAGGATTTCCGGTGGTCAGCGCCAGCGCGTCGCGCTCGCCCGGGCGCTGCTGAGCGATCCGCGTGTCTTGCTCTTGGACGAACCCTTCGCGCATTTGGATCCGCAATTGCGTTCGCGCGTACGCCGAACGTTTGCGGACGCGCGCAGGCGCTTTACCGGAGCGGCCGTTCACGTGACGCACGATCATGCGGAAGCGCTCGCGATCGCCGATCGTCTGGCAATCATGATCGCAGGCGAGATCGTTCAGTACGGAACGCCCCGGTACGTCTACGATTTTCCAGCTTCGGTCGCCGTCGCCGAATTCTTGGGCTCGCCGCCGATGAATCTCATCTCGAGTGACGGTGTGGTTCTGGGCATCCGTCCGGAACACGTTCGGCTGCATCCGGAGGGTCAGTTGGAAGGCGAGGTCGTGCGCTGTGAAACGATGGGCGCCGACAGTTATATCGAGGTTCGGACCCCGCAAGGTTCGGTCACCGCGCGAATCGGTGCTTCCGGCGACACCCCCGAGACGGGCGAGAGCGTTCGGCTCTTGCTTCCCGAAGCTTTCCTGCGCCGTTTCGATGGCCGGACCGGTAAGAGTATCGATTGAAATCCGTCACGGCGCTCGCGAGCGGTGTGATCTGCGCCGGTTTTACCGGCTCCCGGATCGACGCAGCACTCGCCAAGCGGCTGGATCGATTGCAAATCGGCGGCGTCGTGCTGTTTTCGCGCAACACCCCCTCGCTGGGCGCGACCAGTCAGCTGACGAGGCAGCTCCGGAATATTCTCGATCGCCCAATCATTGCCGTCGATCAAGAAGGCGGCCGCGTCATGCGGATCACGCAGGGAGCGGCAAAGATTCCACCGATGCGCGAGGTCGGCGACTCGGGCGATACGGGCGCGGCGGAACGCTACGGTTATGCGGCAGGCTGCGATCTTCGCGCGGCGGGGTGTAACGTCGACTTCGCGCCCGTGCTGGATTTGGGAATACACTCCGGCAGCGTCATCGGAGACCGTTCGTTCGGAGCCGATCCGCACATCGTCACGCAAATGGGGGGCGCTTTTGCGCGCGGCCTGC
This sequence comes from Vulcanimicrobiota bacterium, assembly GCA_963714015.1. GTDB lineage: Bacteria > Vulcanimicrobiota > Vulcanimicrobiia > Vulcanimicrobiales > Vulcanimicrobiaceae > DASRDE01. The sequence goes on from OY970223.1 coordinate 1,788,074, forward strand.
GCAATTCGGGGATCGTTCCCACGTATAAGCATTTTCCCGGACACGGCTCGACGGCAGTAGATTCGCACCTCGAACTGCCGCAGGTTACGATCGGTGAACAGGAGTTCCGATCGCACGATCTGATTCCATTCGCGCAGCTTCTGCCGAACGCGGAAGCGCTGATGACCGCGCACGTCGTCGTGCGCGCTTTGGATCCGCAGCGTCCCGCGACGATCTCGCCGGCGATCTTGACGGATCTGCTGCGCACCGAACTTCGTTTCCCGGGAGTGTGCTTCACCGACTGCTTGGAGATGGATGCGATCGCCAAAACAACCGGGAGCATTGAAGGCGCCGTGCAGGCGCTGCAGGCGGGGGCAGATTGCCTGCTTTTCAGTCATCGGCTCGACTTGGCCGAGGGGTCGATCGAAGCGATCGTTCGCGCGGTAGAAAGCGAAATGCTGCCTTACGATCGGCTTGCCGAAGCCCACGCACGCGTAGAGCGCCTGAAAGAGCGCTTGTGCTGACCGCGCGAAGCTCCTTCGAACGGGTACACGCCGTACTCGGGAAGGCGTGCGGCAGCATCTTCACTGGGGCGGTCGCGCGGATCGAACACGGCGGCGCCCCAGTCTTCGAACGAGCCTATGGAACGACACGAGGAGATGAACTTCAACGCCCCGTCTATGCCGACACGCTTTTCGATTTGGCGTCGCTTACGAAGCTCTTTGCCGGCACGCTCGCGCTGTGCGCGGTTGGAGACGGGACGCTTCCGTTGGACGGGCCGCTTATCCGTTGGATTCCGCAATGGAAAGGCTTGCCGCAAGAGCGCATCTCCCTGCGCATGCTGCTGGCGCACACATCCGGGATGAATTCGGGCGCCGATTACCGCAATCTGCTCGACTGGAACGTCGTGCGCTACACGCTCGAGCGCCCGCTGACGGCGCAGCCGGGTGGGGACGTGATCTACAGCGATCTCGGTTTTATTACGATCGGCGAAGTGCTGGAGCGCGCGCGCGGAAGATCTTTGGGATCGTCGCTGCGCCGTCTGCGCCGCTCGCCGGTGTTCCGGCCGCCCGCAAATGCCGCGCTCGACATTCCTGCGACCGAACGTGACGCGTGGCGCGGTAGAGTGCAAGGCTACGTTCACGACGAGAAGGCGTATTTGATGGGCGGAATGGCGGGGCATGCGGGGTTGTTCGGCACGGCGGCGGATGCGGCATGGATCGCCGAGCAATACTTAGCGCCGTTGTGCGGCCGGGGCAGCGGCGTCTTGAGTTCCGATCTGGCGCGCGAAGCTGACGATCGAGCAGGCGCCGGATCCGGTGCTGCGCCGCGGCCTGGGCTGGGCGCTCAAGACGAGCGACGAAAACTCGTGCGGCCGCTGGTTCTCTGCGCAGACATTCGGCCACACCGGATTCGTCGGCACGTGCGTGTGGGCCGATCCGCTCCGCGACTGCAGCGGCGTTCTGTTGACCAACAGCGTCTATTTCGGCCGCAATGACACGCGCGATCTTCGTGCGGCGTTTTACGAAGCGCTCGTCGACGATCTGGACCTGCGATGATCGCGGTCGGGTTGATGAGCGGTACGTCGCTCGACGGGATCGACGCGGCACTCGTGCGGATTCGCCCGTACGAAAATTCCTACAAAGTCGATCTGCTGAACTTCCAGACGGTTGAGTTCGAAGACGAACTGGCGGCGCTTTTGGACGAGCTCTTACCGCCGTCTTCAGGCAGCGTAGCAGGCGTCGCGCGGGCACATCACGCATTGGGCGAAGCCTTCGCTCGTGCGGTCGAACTCGTCGAGAGCGATATGCCGATCGATTACGTCGCATCTCACGGACAGACGGTTTGGCACGAAGGCGCAGCGGGGGTGACCTTGCAGATCGGCGATCCGTTCTTGATCCGCGACCGCGCGAACGCGAGCGTCTGCTATGATTTTCGAAGCGGCGACTGCGCTGCCGGGGGACAAGGCGCGCCGCTCGTTCCGTACGTCGACGCGCTGCTGCTGCAGGAAGCCGGCGAAGATCGGGTTGCAATCAATATCGGCGGCATCGCTAACCTTACCGTGCTTCCTCGCGGAACCGCGGCGTCGAACGTGTCGGCATTCGACAGCGGCCCGGGAAACATGCTCATCGACGCCTACGTGCGATTGAAAACGGACGGAGAACGGGCTTACGATCGCGGCGGCGAGTTGGCGTTGCGCGGGACAGTCGACGCGGAATTGCTTTCCGCGCTTCTGACGGACGCGTATTTCGCCCAAGCGCCGCCTAAAACGACGGGGCGCGAATACTTCGGTTGCCAGTTTTTGGAACGTCATGCCCGCGCGCTGCAAGAGTTATCGTTGGAGGATGGAGCGGCGACTTTGACGGCGCTCACCGCGGAGTCCATTGCGCGCGCGGTGCGCTCGGTCGCACCGGCCGGAGCACGGGTCATCCTAAGCGGGGGCGGCGTGCGCAATGCGGCCCTTGCCGGCGGACTGCAAGCACGGCTGGCGGGGTTTCGCGTCGAACGCTCGGACGCCATGGGCATCAATTCCGACGCCAAAGAGGCCATCGCGTTCGCCGTGCTCGGATACGAGACGCTGCGGGGCCGGGCTGCGAACGTTCCTGCTGCAACCGGCGCATCGCGTCCGGCGCTGCTGGGTGCGATAGCACCCTTCGATCTTCCGCAATTGCTGGCAAAGGTACGGTCCGAATGCCGCACCTCGTAGTCGGCGTCGATGCGGGCGGCTCGAGCACGGTTGTTGCGCTCGAGCAAGACGGCAATCTGCTGCGCACGCATGAGGGACCGGGAGCCAATGCCAGCAGCCGCGGGGAAGAAGCGGCCGGTGATTCGATCGCCGCAACGATCCTCTCGGCGCTCGACGGCGCGCTCCCGCATGCGATCTTCGTCGGCGCAGCCGGCGCCGGCCGTCCCGACGTCGCGCAAACGCTTTGCAGTGTACTCGAATCGCGTTTCCCGGGATCGCGCATCGGCGTACGCGACGACGCATACATTGCCTTACGCGCGTGCGTTCCCGAAGGCGACGGCGCCGTGGTGATAGCCGGAACGGGTTCGATTGCTTATGCGCAGCGAGGAAACGCCGAGTTCCGCAGCGGCGGGTACGGCTATTTGCTCGGTGACGAAGGATCGGGCTTTTCCATCGGGGCCGCGGCGCTGAAACTCGTGCTGCGCGCGTTCGACGAACGAGCGCCGCGCGAACCCTTTGTCGAGATTCTGGCAGCGCGTCTTGGAGTCGAGGACGGCAATGCGATCCTGCGTACCATCTACGGAAACCGCAATCCGATCGCAGCAATCGCCGCGGTCGCGCCGATCGTTCTGGAACATGCCGATCTGGGGGATCGAAGCGCCAACAAGATCGTCCAGGCGGCCGCGCTCGAACTCTCCGAGATGGCGAAATCGATCGTCAAACGTGCCGATCTCGCGCATAGCGGCGCACCGCTGGTTCTGGCGGGATCGCTGCTAAGAAACAATAGCCTGCTGACATTCTTGCTGGAGTCGAGGCTGAAGAACGATTTGCCTGAAATGCCGGTGTTCAAGGCGCAAGCGCAGCCGTTTTCGGGAGCGCTAGCTGCGGCTCGTCGCCTGTAAATGGAACGCGTTCCTCAAACCGAACACGCCAATCCACGCACCGGCGATTTGGATGTACTTTCCACTGTCGATCTGGTTCGCACCTTAGCGGAAGAGCATCGCACGGCAGCCGATGCGGTACTTGACGCCGGCGACCAATTGGCGGCGGCCGTTGACGAAATTGTGCGCCGGCTGAGCGGCGGCGGAAGACTTCATTACGTCGGCGCGGGGACCAGCGGCCGGCTTGGCATTCTCGATGCTTCCGAGATGCCGCCGACGTTCGGAACCGATCCGTCCCTGGTGTGCGCGCACATTGCCGGCGGCGAGGCGGCGGTGACGGGCGCGGTCGAAGGAGCGGAAGACGATGCGGCCGCGGGGCAGCGTGAAATGCGCGATCACGTGAAAGAGGGTGACGCGGTGGTCGCGCTAAGTGCCAGCGGAGGCGCAGCTTACGTTGCGGCAGCCCTGGCCGCGGCGCGCGAATGCGGGGCGTACACCTTAAGCGTAACGAACGTTCCGGGATCGCCGCTTGAATCGGCGGCGCACTGCGCAATCGTGCTGATGACGGGTCCCGAAGCGCTCGCCGGATCGACGCGGCTCAAAGCCGGAACCGCGCAAAAGATTCTGCTCAACACGCTCTCCACGGCGGTCATGGTGCGTCTGGAGAAAGCCTACGGAAACCTCATGGTCGACGTAGCGGCGACCAACAAGAAGCTGCGCGATCGCGCGACGCGCCTGGTATCGCATATCGCCCGGATTAGCGAAGAACAAGCGGCGGATCTGCTCCAAGCGGTGAACTGGAACGTCAAAGTCGCCGTGATCGTGGCGCGCACCTCGCTCGATGCGGTCAGCGCGGCTGCTTTGCTCGCGCAAAACAAGGGCTCGCTTCGTCGCAGCCTGTCGCACTTGCCTGGGTAAGATGCTGATCGAGCATCCTATCACTAGCGCAAAGGAGGAACGACATGGCTGCACTAGCCGGAATCTTGTGGACTATCATCGTTATCCTGTTCGCAGTCTGGATCGCGGGGCTTATCCTGCACTTCCTGGCCGGCTGGATCTGGTTGTTGTTCGTGGTCGCCGTTGTGTTGCTGTTCATCAACCTGCTCAGCGGACGAGGCGCGACGGTCTAACGACTCGAAAAGCGCCGTGACGAATGATAGTCGCGGCGCTTTTTGCATTGTGGTCGATCGCGTTCGTCCCGCTCGACGATCGACCGGTGACGCGGCAGCTTCCCCAGATGCTCGGCCGAATTGCCGGCGCGGACGTAATGGAACCGCCGCGCGGGCTGCTCGGCAACTACCTCGATTTCGGTCAACCGGACGCGGTCGTGGCTTGGCTCAACGGTGCTCAAGCCCGCAGCGCGCAGAGCTTCGTCATTTCGACGGACATGCTCGCCTACGGCGGTCTGGTCGCCTCTCGCGTACCGGGGCCGAGTTATCAGGATGCTTATTTTCGGCTGCGCGAGCTGGCGCATTTGCGCGCCGAGCACCCGCACGCGTGGATCGGCGCGTTCGGCACCGTAATGCGCTTGGCGCCGACCGGCGTCCCTGCGGTTGGCCCTGCGCAGAACTTTTTCGCTGCGTATCCGCAATGGACGTATCTGCAGCAGTACGCCAATCTGCACGATCCGCCGCTGCCGGCGCAAGCCGCAACGGCCGCGCACTTGCAAGCGATGATGGCTCCCGGGCTGCTGCAGGCGTATTTGAACGCGCGCGAGCGCGATTATGGCGTCGACGTGCTCGCATTGAAATCCGCAAGCGAGGGCGACGTAGACCGGCTGGTGCTTGGACAGGACGATGCCGGACCCGTCGGGCTGCACGTCAAAGAGGTGCACGCACTCCAGAATTATGTGCTGCAATACGGCTTGAGCGATAAAGTCTCGATCGAGCCGGGAGCGGACGAACTCGGAATGGCGCTTGTCGCGCATGCGCTTGCTCAGCATGCGGGATGGCAGCCCCGCATCGGCGTGCGCTATTCTCGCCCCGACGGCGCCGCCTATCACGATCCGCTCGAATACGCTCCGATCGACACGGCGATAACGTCGCTGATTGCACTTTGCGGCGGCGTTCGAAACGACGCTTCACCCGAAATCGTGCTGTACGTTCGAGTGTCCGGCGATACGGCGCAACAGGACGACGATCTCGAGCAAGCGATGCGAACCGACGAAGCCGCCGGCAGATCGGTGGCGTTTGCCGACGAGACATTTCTTGCCGGAACGTACGAACCGCAAGCGAGCTTCGCGGAACGTCTCTTGCGCGACGGGGTCGCTCGATTTCTCGACGCCTATTCGTCATGGAACACCAACGCCAATACGGCCGGCACGGCTTTAGCCGAGGCCGTCGCCGCCGGAGCAGGCCGCCGCGCGGGAACGTATGACGCACTCGCGCATCGCGAATTCACGTTCGATCGCATCCTGGACGATTATGCGTTTCACGACTACGTCCGGGGGGAGTTAAACGCGATGCTGACCACCGAGGGCGTGCAAGATCACACCTATTTGCTGCCGAGCGTCGCAGCGCCGGTTGCCGCGTTCAACAATGCCGCGTTATGGAACCGTGCCGGACCGATTCTCGCCCGGCTCGCTCCAGGCTACCACATTGCCGCGATGCACATTACGCTGCCCTGGAACCGCACGTTCGAGACGGAGATCGACACTTCTCTGGCGCCGGATCTTTAGCGTAAAACGTCCGCGCGCTGCCGGTGTCGTCACGGGAACCTATTGAACGAGATCTTGGGCCAGCACGAACTGCACGCCTTCTTGTTCGATTTTCGGATACATCAAACGCAAAGCGTCCAGGGTAGTGGGCTTGGGGTGGCCGATGGCGATTGCGCTCCCCTTCTGCTGCGCGATCGCGGCGGCGTGCTGGAGCATTGTTTCGGTGGCGATGAGATCGGCCCGGTTGTCGAGGAAAACGTCGCGCGATGCGGTTGGAACGCCGTCCAATTGCGCTTCGCGCGCGGCGACGGTCAATGCGCTGGTGCGGGAATCGATGAAGAAGAGGCCATGCGATTTTGCGACGGCGATGACGTCCTTCATTATGCGGGCATTTGCGCTTGCGGAGCTTCCTTCGTGATTGTTCATCCCTTTGGCGAGCGGCACTTGCGCAACGTCGTCCTCCGTTTGCGCAGTCACCTGGGCGTCGGACATGCCGGTCGTGATCTCGCCGGCGCCGGCTTTGATTCCGGAGATTGCTTCCATCGGAAGGTGCAGCATGATGCCCTTGCCGGCGGCGGCAGCCGTCTGCGCGATCTGCGCGGTGTAGCGTACGTGCGGCATGATTGCCAGAGTCAGCGGGATCGGCAATTCCGTATAACCGCGTTCGATTTCCGGCCACTGCCCGCAATCGTCGATGATAATCGCCAGCTTCGGCGCGTTAGCGGGCGGCGAGACGAGCGGCGCGGCTGACGCGGGAGAAGCAGTTGCGAGGGGTGCCTGCGGGGACGTTGCCGGTGCTGCGGCGTTCGTCGTAGTCACTGCCGGCGTCGGCGCGGTCGCTGAAACCAGCCGGCGATGGTGCGGCTGGCGCCGGGAGTGTGGAAGCAGCGCCCATATGACGAAAGCAGCAAGCGCGGCGGCGAGCAGAATCGGCAACGGATTTAAGCGTCGCGCTTTTTTGCGTTTTCGCGGCATCCGCATAACTCTTGTGCGGCGCGGGTACGCTTGCCTTCATGCCCGAGATCTATGACGCCGCCATTGTGGGCGGTGGCGCGGCCGGATTGAGCGCGGCGCTGGTGCTCGGCCGTTCGTGCCGCAGCGTACTTGTATTGGACGATGGTCGTCCGCGAAATGCCGTCGTGGACCGCATGCACGGCTTCTTGAGTCGCGACGGTACGCCCCCCGGAGAACTGCTTACGCTGGCGAGAGGGCAGCTCGAACGCTATCGCAACGTCGAATCCGTAGCAGCCCATGTCGACGCAATCGAAGGCGCTAACGAGGCCTTTTTCGTCCAGACGAGCAGACAGGAGCGTTTCACCGCACGCCGGTTGCTGCTTGCAACGGGCGTCTACGACGAGCTTCCGGCGATCGAAGGCATCGATGGGTACTGGGGCCGCTTCGTGTTTTCATGTCCGTACTGCGACGGCTGGGAGATGCGCGGCAAACGGCTCGCCGTCGCCGGCAAAGGAAATAAGGCCGTCGATCTTGCGCAAGAACTGCGTCAATGGACGGACGATCTTATTGTCTGCACGCAGGGTGAGGAATTGAGCAGCGATAGTGCGCGGTGGCTGCGCGCCGCCGGAGCAAAATTGTACCTCTCTCCCATCGCTCGCCTGGCAAAGGATGGACGCTTGCGAATCGAGTTTTCCGACAGTTCCGCAGATGCGTGTGACGGGTTGTTCGTGACCGCGCCGCTGCGCCAGCGTTACCCGCTCGTGGAGATGCTGCGCTGCCGCGTGAGGCCCAACGGCGAGATCGATACCGACGAGCAGGGACGAACGTCGGTGAAAGGGGTCTACGCGGCCGGCGATGCCGTCACTTCGGTGCACCAAGTGATGCTTGCGTGCGCGAGCGGAATCTGCGCCGCCATGGCGATTAATGAAGATCTCCTCGAGGAAGAGGTTCGGGCAGTGCTGCGCACAGCCGATTAGCGCGGCCGCGCATAGCCTCATGGTGAGGGCTGCGGCTAGTTATCAGCCTGGCACAGTTCGATCAGTACGCCGCCGGTGCTCTTAGGATGCAGAAACGCGATGCGGTTGCCGTGCGCGCCTTTCCGGGGCGCCTCGTCGATGAGCCGAACGCCGGCGGCTTTCAGCCGCGCGAGTTCCGCTTCGAGGTTTTGCACGCGGTAAGCCGTGTGGTGCAGCTTTGATTCGGCCTCCCCTCGATAGCGCGCGATCGTGCTTCGTTCGTCCAGCGGGCGAAGCAACTCGATGACCGAGTCGCCGGCTCTCAGTCCCACCGCCTCAATGCCCTGATCGGCGACGGTTTCGCGATACACCTGCTCGAAGCCCAGCACTTTGGTGTAAAGCTCGAGCGTCGCATCGAGGTCCTTGACGACGATCGCAACATGATCGATACGCATCACGCAACCGCCTCCGGCGCGCGATAAACGCCGAAGACGTCGCGCAGCACGTTGCAAATCTCACCGAGCGTTGCACCGCCATCGACTGCGTCGACGAAACACGGCATTAAATTGGTTTTTGCGGCGGCCGCCTCGCGCACTGCCTGCAGCCGTTCCCGAACGATTTCGGCGTTGCGCCGTTCTCGAAACGCCTGGATTCGGCGGCATTGCTCGCCTTCTACGGCATCGTCCACGCGCTGCAGCGGGATAGTGACCGCCTCGCTGCCGGGCTCTGCGAAACGGTTCACGCCCACGACCACCTGTTCGCCGCTCTCGATCGCTTGTTGCGCCAGATAGGCGGAATCGGCGACGCGCGACTGCATCCAACCGCTTTCGATCGCGGCGATGCTTCCGCCCAGCGCATCGACCTCCGCGATGAGCGCCGCAGCGCGGTCGATCAACTCGTTCGTCAGCGACTCGACGTAATACGATCCGCCCATCGGATCGACGACGTCCGCCACGCCGCTCTCATAGCCGATGATCTGCTGCGTCCGCAACGCAACCTTTGCAGCTTCGGCGGTTGGAAGCGCCAGCGCTTCGTCTTTGCCGTTGGTGTGCAGCGATTGGGTTCCGCCCAGCACGGCTGCGAGCGCCTGCAGCGTCACGCGCACCACGTTGTTGTCTGGTTCCTGCGCCGTCAGCGTCGATCCGGCAGTCTGACTGTGGAACCGCAACATCTGCGAGCGGGGATCTTTGCATCCGAACTCCTCGCGCGTGATGTGGGCCCACAAATAGCGGGCCGCGCGGAATTTGGCGATCTCTTCGAAGAAATCGTTGTGCGCGTTCCAAAAGAACGATAGGCGTGGAGCGATCGCATCGAGATCGATTCCTGCATCCCGCGCGGCGCGCAGATACGCCTTGCCGTTGGAAAGCGTGAACGCGATCTCTTCGAGCGCCGTCGATCCCGCTTCACGGATGTGGTAGCCGGAAATCGAGATCGTGTTCCACTGCGGAACTTCCCTCGCGCAGTACGACATGACGTCCGTGACCAGGCGCATCGACGGCGCGGGCGGATAGATGTACGTCCCGCGCGCAACGTACTCTTTGAGAACGTCGTTTTGCACCGTGCCGCCCAAGCGATCGAAAGGAATGCCGCGCCGCCGCGCCACGGCGAGCAGCATGGACAATATAATCGAAGCCGGCGCGTTGATCGTCATCGAAACGGTGACTTGGTCGAGCGGTATTCCTTCGAAGAGCATCTCGACGTCTTCGACCGAGTCGATCGCTACGCCGACTTTGCCCACCTCGCCGCGGGCCTGTGGCGCATCGGAATCGTAACCCAGCTGCGTCGGAAGATCGAACGCCACGGAGAGTCCGGTCGTGCCGCGTTCGAGCAGATACCGGTACCGGGCATTCGACTCTGCCGCTGTTGCAAATCCGGCGTATTGGCGCATCGTCCACAGCCGGCCGCGGTACATGTCGGCGCGCACGCCGCGCATGAACGGGAAAGCGCCGGGCTCGCCGGCTTTGTGCGTGCTGCCCTCGGCGCGATCGTACGCAGCTTTCAGCGGGATGCCGCTGGCATTTTCGGTTCTAGCCACGGGCGGCCATATTCGTCGCTCGCGCCGGTTTTGCTACCGGCGGCCGGTTTAGGGACGGTCGGAAAGGGCGGAAAGGCGACTTGCCTGCGCGATGAGCCGCTCGCCGGCGTAGAAGGCGCCGTCGTATTCCTGAGGCCACAGCAGCCGGAACAGCAAAGCGTTCTTTTTCATTACGGAAGCATTGCGCGCGGCGGAATGGATCTGCGCTTCAACGTATTGGACGTTTGGATAGACGCGCGCGGCGGCAATCGCAACCTCGGCCTCGAGCAACGCCTGAGTGCGCACTTCATACAGGCGGCGCAAATGAAGCATCTGCGCGCGTAGGACGAACGCACAAGCGGCAAAGGCGAGGATGCAGAGCGCGGCGGCGCTATCGAGGATCATGCATTCAATGTCGGGCGGCGGCGGGGGAAATCTTAAGTAATAGTTATGAGGGGGGATTGCGCTTCGACCGTCTCGCCCTTTTCGACGTGAACGGCCGTGACGGCTCCCGCCTTGTGGGCCCGGATTTCATTCATCATCTTCATTGCCTCGACCACCACGACAACCTGCCCCTGGGCGACCTCGTCGCCTTCTCGAACGGAGACCTCGACCACGACGCCGTGCAGCGGCGAAGGGACGTCGTTGCCGGTAGACGTTACGGCGCGCCTTTTGTGCGCAATGCGTGGTGCGGCTTTCCCCCGGCCGGAGGTGACGGCAGCGCGCGGCTGATCCAGCAGCTTGACGCGATAGAGCTTGTCATTGATCTCCACGCGCACCGTTATCGCGGCCGACTCCTGAGCCGCCGGCGGCGAGGGCGCTTCAACCGGCCCGTTCGGGGCGTAGTGCTCGGCGGCGAACGTTTCCAGCGTTGCCGTTCCGTAGCTTGCGTCGAGGACGGGCGGATGATCGCACAGCGCGCGCAGCACCGGCAGCGTCGTCGGAACGCCGGCAATTTCGTATTCGTCGATTGCGCGCCGAAGGCGCGCGATCGCTTGCGGCCGCGTCGGAGCCCAGACGATGAGCTTGGCGATCATCGAATCGTAATCAGGGGCGATCGTGAAGCCTTCGTACGCCGCCGAGTCGATCCGAACGCCCGGACCGGCCGGTTCGCGATATGAGGTGACGACGCCCGGGGCCGGACGGAAGTTTTGCCTAACGTCTTCGGCGTTGACGCGCCCTTCGATTGCGTGGCCCCGAAATTCGATCGCGTCCTGACCGTAGCCGAGCTTTTCGCCTGCGGCGACCCGAATCTGCTCGCGGACGAGGTCCAAGCCGCTGACCATTTCGCTGACTGTGTGCTCGACTTGAATGCGCGTGTTCATCTCGAGAAAGTAGAAGCGATCTCCGCTTACGAGACACTCTATCGTGCCGACGCTGTCGTAGCCGATCGCTTGCGCGGCTCGAATGCCTGCATCGCGCAAGCCTGATCGCACGCTCTCGGAGATCGACGCCGGCGTCTCTTCCCAAAGTTTTTGATGGCGCCGCTGCAGCGAGCAGTCCCGCTCGCCGACGTGCAGCACCGTCCCGTGCTTGTCCGCAAGAATTTGGAGTTCGACGTGCTTGGGATTCTCGAGATAGCGCTCCGCGTAGATCGTTCCGTTCTTGAAATACGCCTCGGCTTCGCGCTGAGCGGTAGCAAGCGCGGAGGAAACTTCCTCGATCGTGTGCGCGACTTTGAGCCCTTTACCGCCGCCGCCGCCCGAAGCTTTGAGCGCCAGCGGCAAACCGTAACGCTGCGCCGCGGCAATTGCGGCGTTCACATCAGCGATCGGCTCCGTTCCGCCCGGCACGACCGGGACACCGGCTTTGACCATCGCTTGACGCGCGCGGACCTTGTCTCCCATGGCGTCAATTGCATCCGGATGCGGTCCGATCCAGACCAGACCCGCGGCGATAATCTCGCGCGCGAATTGCGCGTTTTCGGCCAGAAAACCATATCCTGGATGTATCGCCTGCGCGCCGCATTGCTCCGCCGCTTCGAGCAGCCGGCGCACGTTCAAATAACTTTGGCCCGGCGAGGCCGGACCAAGAAGATAGGCTTCGTCGGCCATGCGCACGTGCAGCCCGTCGCGATCGATCTCGGAATACACGGCAACCGTTGCGAGGCCCATTTCCTTGGCGGTGCGGATAACTCGGACGGCGATCTCTCCGCGGTTTGCGATTAGAATCTTGGAGAACGTCATTCGCTGCCCACGGATTCACGGCGCATTGCGCGGCGCCAGGCAGGCATCACTTCGGGCGCGGGTTCTTCGCTTTGCTCCGCTGCGGTGAGCGCCGCTACGAGTGCGGCGAGCTCCTCATCCGTCACTTGGTTTGAAATTCGGACGGATACATGCCGACCGCGTGGTAGCCGGCATCGACGAAATGCACGTCGGCGGTGATGGCTGCGGAGAGATCCGAGGCCAGATAAACTGCAGTGTTCCCCACATCGTCGGCGGTTATATTTCGGCGCAGCGGTGCGACTTGCGGAACGACGTCCAGCATCTTCGTCGCGCCGGCGACCTGCCGCATGCTCGCCGTTTTGATCGGTCCCGCGGAGATCGCGTTCACGCGGATTCCGCGTCCGCCCAAATCGTAAGCCAGGTAACGCACGGACGACTCCAGCGCCGCTTTAGCGATTCCCATCAGGTTGTAGTTGGGCACGATCGCGGTCGATCCAAGATACGTCAACGCCATGACCGACGCATTGTCGTTGAACGAGTCCCGCAGCGTGGAAACGAGCGCGATCAGCGAGAATGCCGAGACGTCCAGAGAGAGCGCGAAGCCGGCTCGCGACGTGTCGAACACCGTGCCGCGCAGATCGTTTTTATCCGCAAAGGCAATCGAGTGGACCAGTGCGTCGATTTTACCGAAACGGCTGCCCAGTTCCGAGCACATTCGCCGCAGCGATTCGTCCGAGGCCACATCGCACTCCAGGACGGGGCCCCCTCCGAATTCCTCGGCGATTTTTTCGACTTGGTCCTTGACGCGCTCGCCCTGGTAGGTGAATGCCAGGTCGGCTCCGTGCGCGCGAAACTGCCGCGCTATGCCGGTGGCTATAGACCATTGGTTGGCCACGCCGGTGACGAGCGCTCTTTTTCCCTCCAGTAATTTCACGTCAGGTACATACCAAAGCCGACTGCGGCGTCCTTTCGAGTCTATGCGTCAACGGCGCCGAGTCGAGCGAAAATCCGGTTTCCCGACGCGATTTGACGCCGGCCCCCAAGGATGCGCGGTCGAACCATGGCCGAGCGATCAGGATGACGCGATGTACGTGAAGTGCGCCTCCTGGCAGGCGTTGATCGCCATGACCCCTGCCGGAACGACGAGGGCTCCGGGAACGATGCCGTTCATGATCGCGGTATAGACGCGAGCGTACGGCTTCTTGAGCGAATGACTGATCGCGCCCGTCAAGCCGGCAATGGCGTTGTGACACACGAAAAATGAGCAGCCGCGTCCGACCATGGCTTCGATGGAACTATCGTCCTCGGGATCGCTTTTTTCCGCATGCAAATATAGATTGCCCTTTCCTAGCGTCTCGTCTTTCAACTGATCGCGAATAGATTGCGGACCGGACTTGGCGAGCGATGCGATGTAATCGTTCCAAATCGAGTCGTTCATCGCAAGGGCAATGGACGACCCGTGATAGAGTACCGCCGCGGCATGCATTGAGCCCGGCTTGTCGTGCAGGTAGTCTTCGTACGCGCGGATAGAGTTGAGCATGGCGTCGAGCACGTCACCGCCGGCAATGTTCGTCGCGCCGAAACACTGCCGATGCACTGCCGGTTTGGCCAAAATTGCGTTAAACTGCCCGCGTCAAAATCGAACGGCGGAGGCGTATGTTTGGGTAATGCAGCCGGCTTGGGACTAGTTGCGGCCATCCGCATGCCGGAGCGCCGGCAAATAGTGCCGCGGCGCCCAGGAAATCTTTGCGATTCGGCATTTTTACATTATCCTTTTCTTATGAATTTGTTATCGGAATATAGTCATAAGACCACTCAAGACTTATCGACGACGTCGAAGAAGATGCTTGCCCGTCTAGAGTGGGATGTTGCCGTGTTTGCGTTTGGGGCGATCGACACGTTTGTCGGCAAGCATCTCCAGCGATTTGGCGATCACGCGGCGGGTCATGCGCGCCTCGATGACGTCGTCCACGTATCCGCGCTGCGCTGCGATGAACGGGTTGGCGAAGCGCTCCGTGTACGACTCGATAAGCTCGCGGGTTTTCGCGTCGGGGTCGGGAGCGGCGGCGATTTCACGGCGGAAGATCGTCTTGACCGCGCCCTCGGCGCCCATGACGGCAATCTCGGCAGTGGGCCATGCGACGTTGACGTCCGCGCGGATATGCTTGCTGGCCATGACGTCGTAGGCTCCGCCGTACGCCTTGCGCGTGATGATCGTGATCTTCGGGACGGTTGCTTCGGCAAAAGCGTACAGCAGCTTTGCGCCGTGCGCGATGATTCCGCCGTACTCCTGATCGGTTCCCGGCAGAAATCCGGGAACGTCGACGAACGTCACGATCGGGATGTTGAACGCGTCGCAAAAGCGCACGAACCGCGCCGCTTTGATCGAACTTTTGATGTCGAGCACGCCGGCCAGAACGTTCGGCTGATTGGCGACGACCGCAATGGACCGGCCGTTCACGCGCCCGAATCCGGTGATGATGTTCTGGGCGTAGAGCGGCTGAATTTCGAAGAAGTCGTCCTCGTCCATCACCGGAACGATCACGTCATGCATGTCGTAAGGTTTGTTCGGTGAGTCCGGGACCACATGATCGAGCTCCGTTACCAAGCGCGCCGGGTCGTCGCTGCACGCGAAACTGGGCGGATCTTCCAGATTGTTCTGCGGAATGTACGAGAGGAGCGTCTTCGTCATTTCCGTCATTTCGTCTTCGTCCACTGCGGTAAGATGCGCGACGCCGCTCTTGGTGGCGTGCGTGATTGCGCCGCCAAGCTCTTCGAACGAGACGTCCTCGCCCGTGACCGTTTTGATGATCTCCGGTCCGGTGATGAACATCTGCGCGATCTTTTCGGTCATGATGACGAAGTCGGTGATCGCCGGCGAGTACACCGCGCCGCCGGCGCAAGGCCCGGCGATAAGACTGATCTGCGGCACGACGCCGCTGGCTTGAACGTTGCGCCAAAAGATTTCGGCGTAACCGCCCAGGCTGACCACTCCTTCCTGAATGCGTGCCCCGCCGGAGTCGTTGATGCCGATGAGGGGCGATCCCGTGCGAACCGCGAGATCCATCACCTTGCAGATTTTCTCTGCAAAGACTTCGCCCAGCGAGCCGCCGAGCACGGTGAAGTCCTGAGAAAAAAGAAACACCTGACGTCCGTCAACGGTGGCTCGGCCGCTGACGACGCCGTCGCCGAGAAACTCGCGCTCCCCTAGTCCGAACGCAGTCGTGCGGTGAACTGCGAACTGATCGAGTTCGATAAACGAATCAGGGTCGACGAGGGCATCGATGCGCTCGCGAGCCGTGCGCTTTCCCCGGGCATGCTGCCGTTCGATGGACTCTTCGCCCGCAGGCGCCTGTGCGGACTGCCGCTTTTGCAGGAGCTCGGCATACTTCTCTTCGTGCGTCTTCACCCCGCGCTTATTTACGGAACCTGCGACCAAGTCCCCGAGGCGCCCCTATGATCCGCGCACGGTCGCGCCGATACCGTAAGGGAGCACCTCCGTGATAGAACTCAACAGCGGGCAACTGCTCCAACTGACGCTGACGGTAGAATGCGCCGCGATGACTCTAGTCGCCGGCGTCTTCTTCTTAGTGCTGCGCGCCACGCACCGGACCCGCGGACGCGGATGGCTCTGCGGCTTTGCCTTATTCGCGGCGGCTCTTGCGTGCGAAGCCTCCGGGCGCGCCTTCCCCTCGACGGCGATACTCGTGGGCTATTCAGCCAGCCTGTTCGCAATCGTCGGCGCCGTCGTCACGGTAAAGTCGTCCTTCGCCTTCGTGCAGGTAGAACGCATTCCGCAGTGGGCGCTCGGAGTATTGGCCGGAGCGGCCGCCGCTTCGCTTGCCATTGCGGCCAGGGGCTATTTGGACCCCTCACTGCTCGCGTCCGAAGCGGCACTTGCCTCGGGAACCGGCATTAGCGCAATCGTGCTCTTCCCCGCGGCGCGGCAATCACGGCGGCCGGGCGTTCTCACCGCTTGCTTCACATCTGGGCTCCTGAGCCTGATGATGCTGCGGACGCTGTTGTGCGCCGCAGTCCTGGGCGTTCAACACGAACAACTCAACGATCTGTATTGGGTATTCGAGACCATCGGCGGCGTAATTCTGGCGTTCGTCTTGGCAATGGGCGAACTCGTCGCAATTCTGGACGAAGTGCGCTCCGATCTGGAAGACTCGAACGCGGCGCTTGCCGGCGCGCTAGAAAATCTAGAGATCGCCGCGCGCATGGACCCTCTGACCGGTCTTTACAACCGCTACGCTTTCTACGCCGTCGTCGCGGAATTGCGGCGTAACCGTACCCTCGACGGCTCGATCGTCGCGATCGATCTGAACGGACTCAAACGCATCAACGACACTTTCGGGCACTATGCCGGCGATCGCGCGCTTCGCAATGTGGCGCTGCGGCTGCAAGAGATGGTGCGCTCGACCGACTACGTCTTCCGCTGGGGCGGGGACGAATTCGTCATGCTGCTCTTCGACGTCGAGCCCGACGTAGCGCGCGATAGGCTCGCGCGTATGCGGCCGCCCGACCAGCTGCAACTGCGCGATCGTCTGCCGGTCGATTTGAGCGTCTCCTGGGGCGTGGCTCCGCTCGCCTATGACGTCGAAGCCGCGCTGCGTCAGGCGGACGAGCAACTGTACAGCCAGCGCCGGCTGATCCGCAACGCGGCGCAGCCCGTTCCCCGCGCATGATCGCTCCGGTTTTATGCCTGCTCGTGCCTGCGCTTCCGGGGTGCACGAGCGTCGTCGACTATATGGCGACTCCGCAGCGCATTGCGGCGGCACGATCCTACTACGACGGAAAGAACGTCTACGTTACGGGAATCGTCCGTAGGAAAAACGCGAAGTACTTCGTTTGCGCTGAGCGCGGCTGCATCCGCGTGGTGGTTCCGGCGCAAGAACCGCTGCGCGCCGGGCAAATGGCCTCGGTGAGGGGGCCGTACCTCCGGCGCAGCGATGCGATCCGCGCAACGGAGGTCCTCGCGCGAGGGTAGAAGGCTGCCGCATGCGACGGGTACTTTGGTCGCTTGCGTTACTTTGCGTTCTGCCGTTTTCGGTCGTGGCCGCCGCTCCTGCGGCGCCCGTCGTCATCACTGCGCAGCAGATAGCGCTTTACAGTGACCGCGGCGTCATGATCTGCGACGGCGGCGTGGATCTGCGCATGCCGGGGCTGAAGATCGACGCAACTCGCGCGGCCTACGATTTGCGCGCCAACCGGCTCACGGCCGCGGGCGACGTCCACGTTACGACGGTAAACGGAACGCAGAGCGGCACGGCTTACGTCTACGATTTCGCAACCGCGCGCGGCTCCTTCAGTCAAACCGCCGCCGTTCCGGAATTCTCGACCAACGACGCCGTCGTCATTGCTCAGCAGGCGGAACTTCATCCCGCGCAGTCCATCGGCTTTACCAACGGTCAAGTGCGCACCGGGACCGTGCTTACGCCCGTCGCTTCGTACACATACGGCATTCCAAGTCCCACCGCCAAGGACTTCGGCTATTCGCCGGTACCGTCCGCAGCGTTGGAGTGGCCGTTTCTGCTCTCCGACTCGCGCAACCAATACACGTTTGCGAAGGTGCGATTCGACCGGTACAACGGCGGCCCCGGAACGGGAATGGAAGAACACTATGCTCGCACCGATCGGGGGTACGTCGCGCTCGGCCAAACAATCGACGTGGACGGCGGCCGTATGGACCTGGCCGCCTACGAACGGATCAACGACACGCTCTCGCAGTCGCTCACCGGTTCGACGCTCTTCGGCGTGCGTTCGTTCCGGTACGCGCTCACGTCGAGCGGCAAGGACGGATACATGTCGTTGTCGTCCTCGCAGTACAACGATCAGCGCAGCGACGATCTGCTGGTTCAAGGAAATCAACGGCCCATTGGGCGGATTGCTTCATTCCGTTTTCAGGCCGACCTCGGCCACGACGTTCATCCGGGCGATTGGAACGTCGCGCAGGATCTGCGTCTGACGCCCGGCATGCATATCGACACGTCATCGCTGCGGGCGGGGCTCGGAACGATCTCCGGTTCTTTCGATCTCGGCGAAAGTTTTTATGATTACGGCCGGGCGACGCTTGCAAGCACGGCGGCATTCTGGGCCAACGAGCCGGTGAATCAGCATCTGCTTTGGAACGCGGGACTGACGTTCTCGCACGACGCGCCGCCGTATCCGTCGACATATCGCACGTACGTGCTCGGCTCGACCTGGAAGGCGAGTGACGCGTTCAACCTCGTCTCGTCGCTGCAGTACACGCACGACTACGGTCAGTACTTCGGTTACGGCCGTCCGGAATTTAGCGCCGCGTTCGACGTGCGCATCAAGCGCAAGAACGGCGGCGGTTATGAAGTCGGAACGATCGTTCCCTTCGGCGGCGTGGGCGATCTCTCGCGTCAAACCGTCTTGAACGTGCGTTTTTTCCGCTAGCCGCTCGGCTATTCCAGCGCGGGTGCGGCTTGCTGCGGCGCGGCGCTCTTGGGTGAGGTCAAAAAGATCACAAACGGCGTCAGCAAGATCGTGACGAGCGCGAGGAACGAGAACGCGTCGGCGAAGGCTAAGGTCGTCGCCTGCTGCACCACCAAATTATAAATGGAAGCGATGGGCGCGTGATGCGCGAGGGCATCGTTCAACGCCGGATTGCGCAAGGTCATCCGCGCGGCGATATCCGACTGATGCAGCGCGCTGCGGCGATCCAAGAGGGTGACCAGGCACGCCGTCGAGATGGAGCCGCCCAGCTGCTGGCACAAGCTGATGAGTGAGGTCGCCTTTTGCGTGTCGGCCCCTCGCACGCTGCTGAGTACGGCGATCGAAAGCGGGAGGAAGAGCATGCCGAATCCGGCGCCGCCGACGACCAGTGCCCACCCGAAGGTCCAAAACGTCGAGTCGGTCGTCGTCACATTGGCCTGCATCAGATTGGCGATCGCTACGATGATGAAGCCGAGCGCGAGCATGACTCGAGGCTGCACGTGAAAGCGGCTGAGGAGGATCAGCGTGATGGGCGTGAATACCGCGATTGCGAGGGCGCGCAGCAGAATCGACTCGCCGCTGAGGGTAGCGGTGAAGCTCAAGAGCTCCTGCTGAAACTGCGGCGAAAGTATGACGCCGCCGAAAAGCGTGAACCCGATGGTCATCGCGAGCAGCGTACCGCCCGCGACGGTCCGGTTCTTGAGAATCCGCAGATCGACGATCGGATTCTTCGTTCCGTAGATTTCCCAAAAGGCGAAGAGCGTTAATCCGACTATTGCGACGATGCCCAGGATCAGTATACGGTGGTCCGCCAGCCAGTCATTACGTTCGCCTTCGTCCAGAACGTACTGTAGGGACCCCAGCCCCGCCGCGAGCAGCGCCAGACCGATCCCATCGAAC
Source organism: Vulcanimicrobiota bacterium (assembly GCA_963714015.1). Classification (GTDB taxonomy): domain Bacteria; phylum Vulcanimicrobiota; class Vulcanimicrobiia; order Vulcanimicrobiales; family Vulcanimicrobiaceae; genus DASRDE01. The sequence goes on from OY970223.1 coordinate 1,807,730, forward strand.
GTTCCGCTCCGCCGGTGATAATTCGGATTGCGAAGCGTCGTCGCAATCAGGATCGCCGCTACGATGCCGGGCACGATGTTGATGTAGAAGATCCAGTTCCACGAGAGCGCGTCGGTGAGGATTCCTCCGAGCGTAGGGCCGATGCTGGGGCCCACGATGGCTCCGAGCGAAACCAGTGCTTGACTTTTGCCGAGTTCTCGCGCCGGGAACGTGTCGCGTAAAATCGCTTGGCCGGTCGCGATGAGACCGCCGCCGCACAGCCCTTGCAGAATACGGAAGAAGACCAGTTCAGTGAGCGAGGTCGACAGGCCGCAAAGCGCCGACGTCAGCGTAAAACCAACGATAGCGGCGACGTAATACTGTTTTCTGCCGAACGTCTGTTGCAGCCATGGGGTGAGCGGAATGACGATGACGGCGGCGATGATGTAGCCGGTGACGACCCATGCGGCCTCGTCGAAGTTCGCGCCGAGGTTCCCTTGGATCGTCGGCAGCGCGACGTTGACGATCGTTGCGTCGAGCACTTGCAAAAGCGTTGCGGACATTACGCCGATGACGACGATCCAGCGTCTCGTGCCGTATTCGACCAGCGATTCGTCGTGTATCATAGCCGCATGCCAACCTTAAACGTCGACTACGCCGATCCCGGGCCAATCCGCCGCAGCTGGACGCAATTGAGCGGACGCGAATTTCTTGAACTTATCGGCGAAGGCCGGATCGCACTGCCGCCCATTCTTGCAGTGCTGGACATCACGGCCGGCGCGGTAGGCGACGGCGTCATCGAATTCGCGATGCGTCCGCACGACTACATGATGAACTTGGCGGGAACGATTCACGGCGGCGTGCTCGCAACGCTGGTCGACTCGGCGCTCACGTGCGCGCTGGTCACGAAGCTGCCCCAAGGCATGGGTTGCGTCTCGATCGATTTGCAGATGCGGTTCTTCCGGCCGGCGCGGATGTCGTCGGAGCTGCTTACCGCTCGCGCGGAAGTGCTGAACGCGGGCAAGACGCTTGGCGCGACGCAGGGTGAAATTCGGGACGCTAACGGACGTTTGATCGTGCACGCGACCTCGTCGCTCGCCATTGCCGCCACCGATTCGCTCATAACCGAAAGATAAGAACTACCAGATCCCCAGCATGACTTTGACGTCTTCCGTTGCCATTTCGCGCGGATCCCACGGCGGCGAAAACGTGATGTCCACGGTCACGCTTTTCACGCCCTCGATCGCTTTGATGTTGTCTTCGACGGATTGTTTGAAGAGCGGACCCACCGGACACATCGGTGAGGTGAGCGTCATAATCACGGTAACGTGCTCGCCGCTGACCCCCTCCGCAACGATGTCGTAAACCAAACCCAGATCGAGGATCGGGATGTTCAGTTCCGGATCGTTGACGTTCTTCAGTGACTCGCGAACTTGTTCGATTGTCGGCATATGTTTTGTATTAGTGCGTAGAGGCGCATGCGCCCCGCTTGCGAACCCTGGCGGTCATGCGTTTCTTTCGCACGTCTCTCCTTGCAACACTCGTCGGGCTTGCCGCGTTGCCGGCGCCGGCTCTGGCGGGCATTTCGGTAGCCGGCGGGGGCTACTTTCAGAGCAAGCCGTCGGTTACCGGTGCGGCCGGTATCCTGAGTACCGGCACGTCGGTCCCAAACCTGCCGCTGGCGCTGCAAGGCTCGCTGCTCGTCCCCTTAACCGGGAGCGGTGGCTACGCGGCAACCTTTGAAATCCGCGGTTTGACCGGCGGCGGATACGGCGGCGCATACGTGGGAGCCGGCGCCGGGGTGGGGGATCTGAGCGCCAACCGAAGCGCGGGGACCGTTTTCACGTTTTTCGCCGGAAAGTCGATTGCCCCGATGACGTCAATCGAGCTGCGGCTTTATACCCAGACCCAGGACCAGGGCGCGGCCGCCGGTTTTGTCGGCCTACGGTTTAGTTTTTGAGCAAGGCAGGCGCAACGCTAATTATCGAGACCGGGTTAGACGTTCTTACCGATAGAGACGATACTTAAGTAGCAAGCTTCAAGCGGGTATAGTCAGGGCGCCGGGTGTGGATTGGAACGAAGGAGTTAGAGCAGACCATGTCAATGTGGGAACCGTTCACCGAGCGAGCGCGCCGGAGCATCGTTCTGGCGCAAGAAGAGGCGCAGCGTCTCGGTAACAACTACATCGGGACCGAGCACATTCTGCTCGGAATCATCTCCGAAGGCGAAAGCCTTGCGGCCAAAGTCCTCGAGACGCTGGGCGTGAATCTCGCGAAGGTTCGCCAAGAGGTCGAGGCCATCGTCGGACGCGGCGGACAAACGGTTCAGCAAGAGATGGTATTCACTCCCCGCGCAAAACGCGTCATCGAACTGGCTTTCGAAGAAGCACGCCAGCTGAATCACAACTACATCGGTACGGAACATCTGCTCCTCGGACTAATTCGTGAAGGGGAAGGCGTCGCGGCGCGCGTTCTGACCAATCTGGGCGTCGACCCGGCGAAGGTGCGCGTTCAAACCACGTCGCTCTTAGGCGCCGAAGGTCAGCCGCCGGCTCCCAAAGGCAAGAGCAAGACGCCGACCCTTGACGCGTATGGCCGCGATCTCACGCAGCTCGCGCGGGAGGCCAAACTCGACCCCGTCATCGGCCGCAGCAGCGAAATAGAGCGCGTCATTCAAATTCTCTCGCGGCGCACCAAGAACAATCCGGCGCTCATCGGCGAACCGGGCGTGGGAAAGACGGCGATAGCCGAAGGTTTGGCGCAGCGCGTCATCAAGGGCGACATCCCCGAGCCGCTGCGCGACAAGCGGGTCATCACGCTCGACTTGGCCGGACTTGTCGCGGGCACCAAGTATCGCGGCGAGTTTGAGGAGCGCATGAAGCGCGTCATGGACGAGATCCGCGGCGCTGCCGGCGAGATTATTCTGTTCATCGACGAATTGCACACACTCGTGGGAGCCGGTGCCGCCGAAGGCGCGATCGACGCCAGCAACATCATCAAACCGGCGCTCGCACGCGGCGAACTGCAATGCATCGGCGCGACGACGCTCAACGAGTTCCGCAAGCATATCGAAAAAGACTCGGCGCTCGAGCGGCGCTTCCAGCCAGTCATGGTGGGAGAGCCCAGCGTCGAGGAGACGATCGAGATCCTCAAGGGTCTGCGCGACCGCTACGAAGCGCACCACAAAGTGCAGATAACCGATGCCGCGCTGGCGGCAGCCGCCAAACTCGGCGACCGGTATATCACGGATCGCTTCCTGCCCGACAAGGCCGTCGATCTGATCGACGAAGCAGCTTCGCGCGTTCGTCTGCAAGCAACACTGCCGCCTCCGGAGATTCGGGAGATCGACTCGCAACTGCGGAAGATCATCGCAGAAAAAGAAGCCGTCGTGAAGGCTCAGGAGTTCGATAAGGCCGCTTCGCTGCGCGACCGCGAGGAGAAGATTCGCCTGGAGAAGGCCCGCCTGGAAAACGAGTGGCAAGAGAAGCGCGCGCAGAGCGACAAGATCGTCAAAGTCACCGAAGAGGACGTTGCGTACATCGTTTCTTCCTGGACGAAGATTCCGGTCAGCCGGCTTGCCCAAGCGGAGACGGAGAAGCTGCTCAACATGGCCGACTCGCTGCACAAGCGCGTGGTTGGGCAGGAGGAAGCGGTCAACGTCATCGTCCGCGCCATCCGGCGCTCCCGCGCCGGTCTGAAAAATCCGAGCCGTCCCATCGGTTCGTTCATGTTCCTCGGGCCGACCGGCGTCGGAAAGACCGAAGTCGCGCGCAGCGTTGCAGAGTTCCTGTTCGATGATTCGGATTCGATGATTCGCATCGACATGTCGGAGTACATGGAAAAGTACGCCGTTTCACGTTTGGTCGGCGCGCCTCCGGGATACGTCGGTTACGAGGAAGGCGGTCAGCTCACCGAGGCGGTGCGGCGCCGTCCGTATTCGGTCGTGCTGCTGGACGAAGTCGAGAAAGCGCATCCGGACGTCTTCAACCTGCTGCTCCAGGTGCTCGACGATGGGCGATTGACCGATTCCCAAGGGCGCCAGGTCGACTTCAAAAACACCGTGATCGTCATGACGTCGAACGTCGGCGCCACCGGTATGACGACGACTACGGACATCGGTTTCCGCACGAGCAAGACCGAAAACGAAGACGAGTCGCGCCAGTACGAGCGCATGAAGAACAAAGTGCTGGAGGAAGTCAAGCACACGTTCCGGCCGGAGTTCGTCAACCGCTTGGACGAGATTGTGGTCTTCCATCAGCTGACGCGTCCGCAGATCGAGCAGATCGTCGGACTGGAACTCGAGAAAGTCATGCGCGAAGTGAAAGCGCAGGAGATGAGCCTCGAGGTAACTGACGAGGCCAAGGCGCTTCTGGCGAAAAAGGGCTGGGATCCGCAGTACGGCGCGCGTCCGCTGCGCCGCGCTATACAGCGCGAAGTCGAAGACGAGCTGGCCGAGGAGATGCTTCGCGGTACGTTCGGTGCCGGCGATCGCATCTTGGGCGAAATCGACCCGGACAATCCGGAGAAACTGCGCTACAGCAAGGTTCCCAACGTGGAACCGCCGCCGCAGCGGGAAGCCGAACACGCCACTTCGTAGTTCATGCAGTAGTCACGACCAAACAGCACGCCGTTCCGGCGTGCTGTTTTCATACTCGCGTGGATGTCACCGGTTTCCAGAGTTGGACAGCGCCATTGCGCGATGCGTTCGCTCAGGTCGATACGAGTCTGAATCCCCGGACGATGGGGTGGCTCGCGAAAGCGAACTCCTGATCGCCGGCGTTTTCGGCCGAGTATGCCGCGGCCCACGGTTCGAAGCCGTTACGCACGCGCCGATCGAAATCGAATCCGTTCCTCTTAGCGGTCTGTTCGGCCGCCTTTTGTTCGCCTTCGATGACGCGCGCTTCGCCGATCAGGTCCGGACGGGTGTGAACGTAGTCGCCCCAAACGTGCCACATGCTCATGTCTTTTAAGTCTTCCCAAAACAACGTGAAGCCGGGCCGCCGAACGCCACCGTAAGATACGATATTTTGCCGTTCCGAAGGTCGATTACGAAGCAGCCGCCCGTTGCCTCGGGAATGTCGTGCCACCGAAATTCCGCCATGATCCGATCGCCGGCGATCTTGGACCGCACGACGGTGATCTGGTCGTCGGGCGGGTCGTCGCGGTAGCGCTCGGCAATCGCGGCTTTTCCGTAGAGAGCCGGATCCGGAACGCCGTCGAATTCCAAAACCGCATCCTGGGCAAAAGACGCCAAATACTCGGAGAAATCATGGTGACGGACGCCCGCGTTGAATAGCCCGACGAAACGGTCTAGGAATGCCTCCGTAGCTTGCGCGATAGGCGATTCGGTCATCACTTTAAGTCTATCAGCTGCTCGCAGGCCCGCAAGGTCCCGTCTGCGTACGAAGTGCTGCGATGTTTGCCGCTCTTGCACTTGCCGCGATGCTTCAGGTAACGCCGGCGCCCTCGCCCACCGCACCGCCGCCGCCGCCCACGCCGGCTGCCTCGCCGCTCGTTTCGCCTGGGCCAACCCCGGCCGCAAGCCCGAGCGTTTCACCCCCTCCGCCGGCTGCCATTGCGGCGCAACCTGCGGCCGTCGCGCTCCATCCCTCGCAGGCCGTGACAGTGCAAATATCCGGCGGCACCGGTGCGATCAGTGCGGCTCTCGATCAACCGCTGGCAACGGCCGCAGTCGATGAAACCTCGCGTACGGTAACGGTAACAGCCGGCGCGCAAACCGGCCGGGGAACGTTGACGGTAAACGATTCCGCAGGCGGAAGCGTGCAGATTCCGGTGCGGGTTGCCTACGATGCGGGCGTCGTGCCTGCGCAGGTCAACGTGCAAGTCACCGGCGATGCGCTCGATCCGCAGTGGCTGCAATCGCAGATCCAAAAAGCGATCTTGAAAGCGGTTCAGACCCAGCCGGGCATCGCCGCGCAGATCGGCGCTTTCGCGCTGCCGGCGCTGCTTTCGCCCGGCGCCGGCTCCGACATCCCGGTGCAGATTCAGATTCCCGGCGGAACGCAGTACTTCGACGTGAACGCACAGACGACGGTCGCGTTGCAAAACGTCGATGCCGGGCCGTTCGCTTCCGAGCTGCTCTTCTACGATGACGATCCCGAGAAAGTCGTCGCCGACGGAACGCTTTATCAGAACGAAGTGCAGCCCAACGCACCGGCGCGGCTCTATTACTACCATCAGAACGCGAACGATCCCCGGCGGATCCTCGTCGTCATCAGCAACGCCGTTCCGAACGATCCGAGCACCGTGCAGCTGATCGACGCGTCCGCCGGGCCGAACATCGACGTCATGAGCGTTGGACACGCGGTTTCGCGCGATTTTTTGACTTGGAAATCGCACAATCAGGGAATCGTCGCACAAATAGGCCCGAGCGCGCCGTTTATTGCCGACGAGTTCACCATGCAGCCGCAAGACGGCGCGGCAGGAAGCATCGGCGTGCATGTGTTGAGCGGCGGAGCCGTACAGCTCACGGTTCTAGCAGTTCCGCCGACCGTCACCGACGCGCAGATCGCGCAGTATTTGAATCAACCGCGGCTGCCGGGAGACGGGCATCACCGCACCGGCGCATTCACAGTAAATGATTACGGCACACAGACGCTCTCATACACCGTCGGCGGCGACGATGCAGTGACGCAATACGGCGCCACGACCCCGCCATCCCTCGACGGGAACGGTCGCGACTACGGCGATTACGGCGTCCTGCGAACGATGACGTTTGCGGTTCAAAATACCGGCACGCAGCCGGCTACTGTATACTTGTTCGAGCAGCCGATGGGCGGAGTTGTGCGCAGCAGCTTCCTGGTAGACGGAACGCTCTATCAAGTCGGATGTGCGCGCGTCTCACAGCGTTACCAAATCGGAAACGCGATTACGGTAAACCCAGGGATCTCCAATGTGGTCGTCCAGACGATGACCGACGGAGGCTCGAACTATCCGCTGGAAGTCGGTATGACTGTCACGCCGCCGCTTCCGGCCACGCCGCCGATCTCGGCGCCCGATGGCTGCTTCCCAAAACCGCAACAGGCCGCTCCGCCGGTTCCTGCTCCATCACCCTCGGCAACGCCGGGCGCAACACCGCCCGCGACACCCGCGGAATCACCCTCGCCGCAGCCGGAGCCAACCGGCTAATTCACCGGCGCTGGAGCGTGAAGATGGAAGTGCCGGCAGCGGTCTCGATGAGAACCTCGACGCGGTCGGAATCGGCAAAGTCAGCCGTGTAGTCGGCACGTCCGATCTTCGCAGCCTGAATCGGGCCGCCCGAGGCCGGTTTGACTTCGACCGACATTGCGTGGAGCGGCGCGCCGGTCCGGGCGTTCACCAGATGGAGCGAGAGCCGCCGGCGATCGGGCGAGAGGAGGTTCTGACTAACGGAGCCCTGGACGCGTACGTTGCCCGCGACCTCTGAAAAATTTTGAGCGCAGCCGGCCAGCAAGGGGAGGGCCAGAGCCGCCGCTATTGCTCTTGATTTGCGCACCCGTCCAGCATAAGCGGCTCTGCTGAGCGGCAACTTAGAACAAAATTAGACTTCGCGGCACTATTTGAGGCCATTTTGATGGCAGCCAAGTCACCCGAGTGGCACAATATTGGTAATGGAACGCACGAATGAACCCAAAATCGTCCTGCTCGTACGGCTTCTGAACGCCATCGACGAGGGGCGCTTCTCTTTCGAGCAACTCAAGGATCGCATCTCCGAAGGCGAGCATCGGCCGAGCACGCGAAGCCTCCGGCGGTATTTGGCGGTCCTCGCCGATGCCGGCTTCCCGTGGTACTTCGATCGGGCGACGAACACGTACCGGTTCTCCGGCGGGTACAGCCTCAAGAGGCTGGAGTCGAGCAACAGCGAGCTGTTCGGGCTTGTGGCGCTGCGCGCCATCAGCGCGAGCCTCGGCGGCGCCATCGGTACCTACGTCGATGAGGTAACGGATAAGATGGTCGGCTCGGCCGGCCGCGGCGTAAAGGAGCGCTTGAACACCGCTCCATCGGTAGCATTCCGCCTGAGCGAGATTCGTCTGGACGAACAAGGCGAGCGCGTTTTCAGCCAACTGTCGGCAGCCGAGCGCAGTTCCCGGAGCGTAGCCTTCAGCTATGAGGACAAGGAAGGTCACCGCAGCAAGCGAGTCGCCGATCCGTACGGGTTCATCCTGAGCGGCGGGCGCGTGTACTGCGTTGCATTCGACCACGACCGGCGCGACAAACGCACGTTTGCCGTCGACAGCATGAGCGACCTCAACGTGCTCGCGCAGACGTTCACGAAACCAAGCAGTTTCAGCATCGAGGACTTTGCCTCCAGTTCGATCAGCGGCGTGCTGCACAGCGAGAAGATGCAAGAGGTTCGGGTGCGGTTTTTGCCTCGCGTCGCCAAAGCCGCTGCCGCCGCAAATGTCGTCGCCGATCGCAGCGTGCAACGATTGCAGGACGGCTCGGTCGAGATTACCTATCACGTTGCGGACCTCGACGAACTTTGCCGCTGGATCCTGAGTTGGGGTCCGCAAGCGGAGATCGTCTCCCCTGCGGCCGCGCGCGATCGCGTGCACATGCTGATCGCCCAAATCGCCGCGAAGTACGAGTTGCCCGTCTCGAAGTAGCGTCGGCCCGCGCTTCATGGTTTGATCGGGCGCCCGAAAACGAAAACCCCGGGGAGTATTTCGTCCCCGGGGTTTCGACGTTTGCTCGGCAGTTTTGGTTCGTGCCTGTTTGGCTCCGGGTGAGAAGCCCTACTGACACGACTGCCGGTTAAGATCTCGCACTCCGGAAACCGACTCTCATCTGCTCCATCTGCGTGCTCGATCGCGGCTCCACGTCGCCGCGCTTCAACTTTTGCTTGAAGTGTTTGCATGGTAGCAAATGCAGATTGCCATCGCAAGACCATAAGCGGCTCATTCACAAGCTATTCGCAAGAAACCGGACTTATTCACGTTTTATTCGAAGTTCGCGTAATGTGAATGCGGGGCGTGTGGAAAACGAAAATCCCGGACGAAGTCCGGGATTCTCGACGTATTCACTCATCTTGTTTCGCCTGTTTGGCTTCCGTGAAGAAGCCCTACTGACGCTACGGACGGTTCGACCGTTCCACTCGGATCGCCGACGTGCGACTGCATCGTCAACATGGTCCGGTCACGACGATACGCTCATCGCACTTCGCTGTTATACGAAGTGTTTGCATGGTATCACCGGGCAAAAGTCGTAGCAAGGGGAGGCCGCGTGTATGCACAGCGTTTCCACAAGAATCTGCGGTTATACACAGTGGTCCAATCGTTATGCTCATTTTCCACCGAATGAACGGGGTGAATGTGAACCTACTTTTTGCCGCCGTGCTGCTCGCGCAAAGCATGTTTTCCGGCTTGCCGATCGACGGAATCCGCTGCGATGCCTCGGAAGGAGTGGCCGAGCATGTCCACACGCATTTACAGCTTTTCAATCGGGGTCATGCCGTCACCGTGCCGGCCGACATCGGCATTCCGCTCGGCGCCGGCTGCCTGTATTGGCTCCATACGCACGCGACCGACGGGCTGATCCACATCGAAGCGCCGGTCAGCAAACCGTTCACACTCGGTCAGTTCTTCGACGTGTGGGGCGATACGCTCAGCCGTACTCAGGCCAGCAGCGTGCGCGCTTCAAAAGGGCGCACTCTGCGCGTCACCGTCAACGGCAAAATATGGAGCGGCAACCCCCGCTCCATTCCGCTGCGCGATCGGGAAGAGATCGTAATTCAAAACGGTCCGCCGTATTCTTTGGGCCACGCAGCGGACTGGTCCAAGATGTAACTCGCGCCGAAGGCGCCGCGGCGGCGCCCGTTAAACCCCAAGTAGGTTATGACTATCGCCGCCCTGCCTACAATCGATCTCGACGGAAGACGCCTGTCCTTGGAAGCCATCCGCGACATCGCCGAAGAGGGGGCGCCGGTACGGATCACGAGCGATGCCCGGGCTCGGGTCGCCTCGGCGCGCCGGCTCGTCGACGAGAAATTCGGGATCGGCGATGCCATCTACGGTGTAACGACCGGATTCGGCCGCCTTGCGAATGTGCAGATAGACCCAAAAGACGCGGCTCAGCTGCAACTGAACCTCGTGCGCAGTCATGCCGCCGGCACCGGCGAGCCGTTGCCCAGAGATTTCGTTCGCGCCGCCGGCGTGCTGCGAGCCAGTTCGCTTGCTGCCGGACATTCCGGAATCAAGGAGTCGACGCTCGACCTGCTCGTCGAGCTGCTCAATCGCGGCGTCACTCCGGTCGTTCCGCGGCAAGGATCGGTCGGCGCCAGCGGTGACCTTGCTCCGCTCGCCCACATGACGCTCACGCTCATCGGTGAAGGCGAAGCGACGTTCCGCGGCGAGCGGATGCCGAGCGCTCGCGCGCTGCATCTGGCGGGACTGCAGCCGATCGAACTGGGCGCGAAGGAAGGTTTGGCGCTCGTCAACGGCACCGAAGTCATGACCGGAATCGCCGCGCTCTGCGTCCTTCGTGCGGAGCGGTTGATGGCCGCCGCGGACGTCATCGGGGCAATGGCACTCGAAGCGTTCTTGGGAACCGATCGCGTCTTCGATCGGCGCATCAACGCGCTCCGTCCGCACCCGGGGCAAGCTCGAGTTGCCGACAATTTGCGCGTGCTGCTCGAAGGTTCCGAGATCATGGAATCTCATCGCGAGTGCGGCCGCGTTCAAGATCCGTATTCGTACCGGTGCATCCCGGTGGTACACGGCACCGTGCGTGACGCGGCGCAGCATTCGCGCAAAGTCGTCGAAATCGAAGCCGTCTCCGTGACCGACAACCCGCTGGTCTTTCCCGAGGACGGCGAATTCCTGACGGGCGGAAACTTTCACGGACAACCGGTCGCGCTCGCAAGCGATCTGTTGAAGATCGCGATGGCGGAACTTGCGGCGATAAGCGAGCGCCGTTTGTATCTGCTGCTCAACGCCGAAGAGCGCGGGCTGCCGCTTTTTTTGACAGGGCGTTCCGGGTTGCAGTCGGGATTGATGATCGTGCAGTACACGTCGGCTGCGATGGTGTCGGAGAATAAAGGTTTAGCGTGGCCGAACAGCGTCGATTCGATTCCGACGTCGGCCGGACAAGAGGACCACGTCAGCATGGGAATGACGGCGGCGATCAATTTGGATCGCGTGCTGCAGAATGTCGAAGGATCGCTCGCCTGCGAACTGCTCGGCGCCTTGACCGCAACGGACATTCGCCGGCCGCTGAAGTCCGGCCGCGGGACGCAGGCCGCTCACGCCGTTGCGCGCCGGCGCATCGCGCCGTGGACCGAAGACCGGGTTCCGGCTCCCGACATCGAGGCTGCGCGAGAACTGATACGCAGCGGGGAGCTCGGTGCGCGCGGCGGAAGATGCGATAGGAATTTCATTGATTGGGAGTGCTGCCTAAGATGAGTTCGAGTACGGTTGCAAGCGGTCCGCGCCTCGTTCGCGCGCCTAGAGGAACGCAGCTGAGCTGTCAAGGCTGGCCGCAAGAAGCGGCGCTGCGTATGCTGATGAACAACTTGGATCCTGCCGTTGCGGAAAAGCCGGACGATCTGGTCGTTTACGGCGGCAACGGCCGCGCGGCGCGTTCGTGGGAAGCCTTCGATGCTATTGTTCGAACGCTCCGGCGGTTGAAAAACAACGAGACGCTGATCGTGCAGAGCGGCAAGCCCGTAGCCGTATGGAAGACGCACGAGCGCGCACCGCGCGTGCTGATCGCGAATTCCAACTTGGTGCCGAAGTGGGGGGATTGGAAAATCTTCCGCGCTTTGGAAGCGCAAGGGCTGACGATGTACGGGCAGATGACGGCCGGATCGTGGATATACATCGGCACGCAAGGCATCGTTCAAGGCACGTACGAGACGTTTGCCGAGCTTGCGCGCCGGCACTTCGGCGGGACGCTGAAAGGCCGCGTCTGCCTGACGGCAGGCATCGGCGGCATGGGCGGCGCGCAGCCGCTGGCCATCACGATGAACGAGGGAATCGCGATCGTCGTCGACGTCGATCGCGCGCGCTTGGAACGGCGTAAGGAACTGCGCTATTTGGACGTGGTTGCCGATTCGCGCGACGACGCATTGGCATTGGCCGAGGAATCTCGCCGCGCCGGAAAAGCGCTCTCGGTCGGCTATGAAGGCAACGCCGCGCAGGAGTTTCCGGCACTGTACGACATCGGATTTCGGCCGGATGCCGTGACCGATCAGACGTCGGCGCACGATATGATCGACGGGTACGTGCCGCTGGGTCTTACGCTCGAAGAAGCGGAGTTGCTGCGCCGCACCGATCCCGAGGATTACGAGAAGCGCGGTCTTGCGAGCGTGGCCAAGCACGTGCAAGCGATGCTCGACTTTCAGCGCGCCGGCGCAGTGGTTTTTGATTACGGCAATAACATCCGCGCGCAAGCGCAGCGCGCCGGAGTGAACGACGCATTCGACTTTCCCGGATTCGTACCGGCCTTCATCCGGCCGCTGTTCTGCAAAGGCAGCGGACCATTCCGGTTTGCCGCGCTCTCGGGTGAGGAAGCCGATATCGCGCGATGCGACGACGAGCTGCTCGCCCTCTTCCCTCATGACGAACATCTGCGCCGCTGGATCACGCTCGCGAGGGAACGGGTGGCATTTCAAGGTTTGCCTGCGCGCATATGCTGGCTCGGATTCGGCGATCGCGCAAAAGCGGGGCTGCGTTTCAACGAACTCGTGCGCAGAGGAGAGCTGCGCGCGCCCATCGTCATCGGGCGCGATCACTTGGATACGGGGAGCGTTGCTTCGCCATACCGTGAAACCGAAGCAATGAAAGACGGCAGCGACGCTATCGCCGATTGGCCGATCTTGAATGCGCTGCTGAACACGGCCGCCGGCGCACACTGGGTCTCGGTTCACCACGGAGGAGGCGTCGGCATCGGCTACAGTATCCATGCCGGCATGGTGGTAGTCGCCGACGGCAGCCAGGACGCACGGGAGCGGCTCGAGTGCGTCCTTACGACGGATTGCGGAATGGGCGTCGTTCGCCACGCCGATGCGGGATACGAGCTCGCAGCCGAAACGGCGGACGAAAAAGGCATCGATTGGCGTCTCTAATCCGGGCGAAGACGCTCGTTACCAATACCGGAAGCCTAAAGCAAAACGGCCTGACGTTCGCCGATCTCGGAACGTTCGAAGACGGGGCACTGCTCGTGGACGGCGGCAAAGTCGTACGGGCGGGGACTCGTCACGGGGTTGAAGCGGGCCTGAGAGCGACGGGCGATCCGGATATTCTGGATTTCCAGGATTGCGTCGTCGTTCCGGGATTCGTCGATGCGCACTCGCACCCACTGTTTGCCGGAGATCGCGAGCCCGATTTCGCCGCGCGTCAGCGCGGCGAGCCGCCGCCGCTCGGCATGCTCTACACCGTGGAGCAGACGCGCAAAGCACTCGAGCACGAAAACCGTTTTTGGGACAAAGTACGCGCGCGGCTGATGCTTATCGCGGCGCACGGCACTACGACGCTCGAAACCAAAACCGGGTACGCGCTGCACGGTCCCGGCGAGGCGCAGTTGCTGCGCATGATCGACGCGAACAAGGACGCTCCGCAGTTGCCGCGTCTGGTTGCGACGTTCTTGGGCGCGCACGCGCTTCCGCCGGAATTTCGCAACGAAGTCGACTACGTCGACTACTTGATCGACCAATGCCTGCCGGTCGCTAAAGCCGACGGTGCGGTGTATGCCGACGCGTTTTGCGAGCCCGGCTTCTTTTCGCCGGAACAGACGAAACGCTATCTCGAAGCAGCGCGCGCGGCTGGACTGCGCCTTCGCGTGCATTGTGATGAGATGGCCTTCGGTGGGGCGGCCGAGATGGCGGCAGCCGTTGGAGTCGATGCTGCCGACCATTGCAATTGCATCCGCCCCCAGGACGTTGCCGCAATCGTCGCGCGCGGAATCGTTACGGTCGCATGTCCGGCGACCATCGCATACTTGGATCTGCAGCGGCGGGCGCCGGTTCGCGCGCTGCTGGAGTCAGGCGGCGACGTTGCGCTCGCGAGCGATTACAATCCCGGAACATCGCCCTGCTTCAACCTTCAAACGGTAGCGTACTTTGGAAGGCGCTTGTTCGGGCTTTCTGCCGCTGAGGCGCTTTACGGCGTGACCGTTGCAGCGGCAAGGTCGCTCCGCGTCGATGCAGGATCGCTTCGAGTCGGGGCGAGCGCGGACTTTGCCGTTCTGGAGATCGAGTCTCCGGACGAGTTCGGCTGGCAATTCGGCGGCAATTTGGCGCGCGCGGTTTTTCGTAAAGGCGTGCGCGCTGCGTGAAGGTTATCGTCGAGTGCGCTCGAGCACTGGTCCAAGGAGAAGAACGGCGCGATTTCGCCTTCGCGATCGACGGCGATCGCATCGCGGCAATCGATTCGCCTGAGGCGCTCAAAAAGCGGTATACCGATGCTGAGTTGCGCGCGTACGGCGAGCGCGTCGCCGTCCTCCCCGGATTCGTCAACGGCCATAGCCATGCGTACCAAATTCTGATGCGGGGATGGGCCGACGATCTTGCGTTCGACCGGTGGCGCAGCGATGCGCTGTACAAAGTCGTCCCGCAACTCACGCCCGAGCAGATCTATTGGACCTTCCGGCTCGCTTTCGACGAAATGCTGGCGGCCGGCATTACGACCGTTGCCGAGTTTTTCTATTTGAACGGAGCCGGAAATGCGCACGCGCGCGAAGCGATACGGGCGGCCGGCGACAGCGGCATTCGCCTGGTTTTTGCGCGCGCATGGATGGATGCCGGCTATGCCCCGGCGGCATTCCGCGAAACGATCGACCAAGCGCGCGAGCGCACGGAAGAGCTGATCGCGGAATTTCCGGGCGTGCATGTGTGCGTCGCGCCGCACTCGCTGCATGCCGCGTCGCCTGAAATGATCCGTGAAGCGTCCGCGTTTGCAGCGGCGCACGATTGCATGATGCACGTTCACGTTGCGGAGGCGGCGTACGAAGGCGAGGAGACCGTGCGGCGGTTCGGCCTGAGCCCTATCCGGCTGCTGCAAGATCTGGATGCGCTGAACGAGCGCACGATCGCGATCCACGCGATCTACGTCGACGGCGATGAGAAGCAGTTGCTTGCGCAATCCGGCGCTCGCGTCATTCACAATCCGATGACGAATCAGTATTTGGGCGACGGGATCTGCGACGTTATCGCGTTGCGCGCCCTTGGGGTGCCCGTCGGCCTGGGCACCGACGCGGATGTTAGTCCGTCCGTGATCGACGAGATGCGCGCCGCATCGCTGCTGCAGAAGATTGCGCGGCTGGACGGCAGCGCGCTCGGTGCGCATGCTGCATTCAACCTGGGAACGTCGGATGGGGCTCGCGCCCTGCGCGCCGGCGCCGGAGACTTTTGCGTCGGGGCTTTTGCCGACTACGTCGCAATCGATCTGGTCGCTGCCGATCCCTGGGTCCCGCTCTGCAATCAAATCGTATACCGCTCGCAAAGCCGTGACGTGCGCGAAACCTACGTGGGAGGCAAACTCGCGTGGTCCCGCGATTGCGAGCAACCACCCGAAGCGCTGGAAGCCGTTCGCGCACTCTTACCGCTGCTGACGCTCTGAACCGGAAAATAAAGAGCGCCGCGCATCCTGCCCGGCACTCTTTTTCTGCCCACTGGCGCCAAGTATACCCGGCAATGCGGTCGTCTAACGTAAAAATGTTCGCAAGAAAACCATAAATTCGCGGAACTTGGCACTGTTCGCATCCGATGACGCCGGTCCGGTGTAAGCCACAATAATGTAAGCTTCGCCGTTCCCCCGGTTCGGAGGATACCGCCGTCGTGCGTTACTTCGTCGGTGTCTCCCGTTTTGTGCGCGAACACGTCGCCCGAAGCAGACGGGGCGAGAGTTTCGTGTTCCATTGCTGTCCCGCCCGGTCGATAACACGAAGGACAGGAGCCAGAGTCCAACTCCTCTGGCGAAGTCGATTACCTCGGCGGCCGAGAGAGCAAGCGTCAAACTCCTGCCGGTTGCGCAAGTAAGTACTTGCACTCACCAAACAAGTATGCTATTCTGTGCGTGCAAGTACGTACTTGCAGAGAAAGCGACATGGAAACCAAGATTTTCAGCTATATAGATGCAGCCCCCTCGGCAGTCGAAGCGCTCCGCAGCCGGGTGCTCGCGGCCTTCAGGCGCGGGTACCGCGTCATCCTAGACCTTGACGAGCTGCCCGAGCTGGACAACCCGGCGCTCCGGGGTCTCATTTTGGTCGTGCGCGGAGCGCGCGCCGCGGGCGGCAGCCTAGCGCTGTTCGTCACGCGTCCGGAGCATCGGCAGATGCTGCAACTGACCGCACTCGATCGCATCGTCGAGGTTGCGGCATGCTGAGCCGCCGGATTGCCGGGCTTTTCGTCGGGTTGACGCTCCTCGCCGGCGGAGCCGCTGCCGCAAGTATGTCGCCGCCTCCGGTGCCGATGAACGCGGATGCCATCATGAATCGCATGGAAGCGCGAAACCCGTCGCTCCAGTCGTTCCAGGCGCGCGTGCACGTGAACACGCACATGCAAACGTTTCCGTGGCTCTCTCCGGCGCTCGATGGTACCGCGTACTTCAAGCGGCCGGACAATTACGAAGTCGTCTTCGATCGCGTGCCCTCTTATGCGCACGGCATCAACAAACTCTTCGGAGACATCGGCGATCCCGTCGCGTGGAAGCGCGACTCCGACGTTTCGTACGAAGGCGTTACGAACCTCGGCGGGCGGCCGGAATTGACGCTGCGGCTCATAAAGAAAATTCATAGCGATCAGGTCCTCGACACGGTAGCATACGTCGACCCGGGGACGTATCAGGTTGCGCGCATGGATTTCCATTACACCAACGGGGGCGTCATCTCAATGACGCAAACGTACAAGGACGAGGGGCCGTACAGCGTAATCGCTTCGCAGCATGCCGACATTCAGATTCCGCACGTCCATGCGCTCGCCGATGCCACTTTCGGAACGTATCAAACCAACGTTGCGGTCAGCGACGCGGTGTTCAGCAGCAAATGATGCTTCCCGAAACGCACCCGCCGCGAACTCCCGAAGAGACCCGCAATCGCATCCTCGCCGCAACCCGGCAGCTCTTTGCGAAGAAGGGCCGGCGTGGGACCACCACGCGTGAGATCGCCGAAGTCGCAGGCGTCAACGAAGCCACGCTTTTTCGTCATTTCGGCAACAAGGACGCGCTGATCGAGGCGTGCGCCGAACATTACTGTGCTGCAGTCCAGCTTCAGGAGACCCTCGGGAGCCTTGACGGCGATTTGGAGCAAGACTTGCACATCATCGCCGTCGTTTTGGCGGAGCGGATGGAACAGGTTCGCGATTTGATCGTCATGTCGCTCTCCGACGAGGAAACCGAGAGCGCAATCGGTTCGGCAGCTTGGCGCGGCCCTGCAGCGATCCGGCAGCTGCTCACGGAGTACATGGCAAAACGCGTTGCGAGCGGCGAGCTTGCGGGCGATCCGCTGCTGCTGGCCCGATTTTTTATGGGGATGATCTTCGCACACGTCATCGGACGAAAGAAAATGCCGGAACTCTCGTACACAATAGACCAAATTATAGATTTTCAAGTAAGCGTTTTTTTGAACGGCGTTAGAAAGCAGAAAGAAGCACGATGAACACGCGCGAGCGCGAACAAGAGCAGGCCAACGGCGCGGCAACGCCCGCTAAGAACGTGAACGTGGAGACGATGGAAACGCAGACCAGTTCCAAACGCAACCTTCGTCCGGTCTTTCTGGTGGTCGGGGTAATCGTCGCGATCCTCATCGTTATCTGGGCTGTGCGCTACTTCATGTACGCAAGCGTGCATCAAACGACCGATGACGCCCGAGTGGACGCGAATACGGTCGCGGTCACGAGCAAGATTCAGGAACGCGTCGATCGGATTCTGGTCGACACAGATCAGCCCGTACGCAAAGGCCAGTTGCTGATCGTGCTGGACAATGCCGACGAACGCACGAAGCTCGCGCAGGCCCAAGCGAATTTGCAACTCGCGCAGCAGAATCAGCAGGCCGGCGTGACGCAAGGTTCCGGCGGCGTCTCTCAAGCCCAAGCCGACGTGCAAAATGCGCAGGCCAACGTTCCGGTTGCGCAAGCCGGCGTGGCGGAAGCGCAGGCGCAAGTTCAGGCGGCGATGGCCGCGCTTCCCGGAGCGCGCCAGTCGATGGCGGAGGCTGCGGCAAATCTTCAGCGCACGCAGTCGCTCGTCAAATCGGGGGACTTGGCAAAGGAACAGCTTGACGCAGCGCAAGCACAGTACGCGCAAGCGCAGTCGCAATACCGGGCAGCGCAGGACAACGTCAACGTCGCCCAGGCTAACCTGAGTGCGGCGCAGCAGAAAGTCGGCGCAGCGCAGGCGGGTGTCGGTGCGGCGCAAGGCGGCGCCCAGGCCGCGCAAGGCAAACTGAGTCAGGCCCAGGCTCCCGCCCAGATCTCGACGCAAGTCGAGGCCGTTGCCCTGGCCAAGCAAAACTTGGGCTACACGAAAATTTATTCGCCCATCGACGGATTCGTGGGCGAGAAGAGCGTCGAAATCGGTCAGGTCGTCAGCGCCGGCATGACGCTGCTCACACTGGTTCCGAACAACGTCTTCATCACTGCGAACTTCAAGGAAACGCAGGTCGGAAACATGCATCCCGGCCAGCCCGTCGACATCCACGTCGACGCCTATAAAGGGACGACGTTTCAAGGTAAGGTCGATTCAATCAATCCGGCCTCGCAGAACACCTATGCACTCGTTCCGTCGCAAAACTCGACCGGAAACTTCGTGAAAGTCACGCAGCGGATTCCGGTGAAGATCGTCTTCGACTCCGGAACGGACTTGAATCGGTACCCGATGCGCCCCGGCATGTCGGTCGAGACTTCGGTTCTCGTGAAGTAAACATGGAAGCGGTTCACAAAGCGCGGCAGGTGGCTAAGCACAGCCACCTAGCGGCGCAGCGCCCAAAAAGCGCCGTTCCCGCCTACGAGCCGGTCATCGAATACGGCTGGCGCCGGGCAATAGTAACGCTCGCGGTGATCACCGCAACCATGCTCGAGATTATCGACACCACTATAGTCAACGTCGCGCTGCCGAACATCCAAGGAAACTTCGGCGTTGCAGTGGACCAAGGCGCGTGGGTCGTTACCGGTTACATCATCGCGAACGTCATCGTGATTCCGATCACGCCATGGCTGCAGGCGCGATTCGGCCGCCGCCGATACTATATGGCATCCATTCTGATCTTCACGTTTTCGTCGATCATGTGCGGATTGGCCGGAAGTTTCAATCAGCTCGTGTTTTGGCGGCTCGTACAAGGATTGGGCGGCGGCGGTCTGATCTCGACGTCGCAGGCAATATTGCGCGAGACCTACCCGCAGCGCGAACAAGGTAAGGCTCAGGGAATCTTCTCTATGGGCGTTATCGTCGGGCCCGCGCTCGGTCCTTTGCTCGGCGGCATCATCACCGACAATCTGACGTGGCGCTGGGCGTTCTTCATCAACATCCCGATCGGTTTGCTGGCGGCTGCGGCCGTATTCTTCGTGCTGCGCAATCCAGCGCCGCCGCAGCATGGCAAGCGGTTGGATTGGACGGCCTTGGGGCTGCTCGCGATGGGTCTTGGTTCATTGCAATACGTACTCGATCAAGGTCAGCAGTACGACTGGTTCGCCGACCCAAACATTCGGATTTTCAGCGTGGCGGCGGCTGTTTGTCTCGTCGGGTTCGTGATCTGGACGCTTCGCTCGCGCATTCCCATCGTCGATTTGCACGTGCTGCGCTATCGCGAAGTCGCGGCCGGAAGCCTTTTGGGCGCGGTGCTGGGCATCAGCATTTACGGCTCGGTGCTGATTCTGCCGCAATACGTGCAGAATTCGCTCGGATTTACTGCAACGCTGTCGGGCGAGACGATTTTGATCCGCGCTCTGGCCATTGCGGCTCTTACGCCGGTTGCCGCGATTCTGGCAAGCGGCGGGCGGGTCGATTCGCGCTGGATGATCTTCAGCGGCTTCGTCCTATTGGGGATTTCGAATTGGATGCTGGCGAGCGTGACGACGCCGCAGTCGTCGTTTTGGACGTTCGGTGCATCACTCATAGTCAGCGGTCTCGGCCTCTCGCAAATCTTCGTACCGCTCTCTATCGCGGTGCTGGGTGCCGTGCCGCCCAAGGATGTTCCATCGGCGTCCGCATTCTTCAATCTCGCTCGACAAGTCGGAGGCAGCATAGCGACCGCGGTGCTCGTTACGGTCCTCGTTCGTGGAGTAACGGACCATCAAGCTGCGCTTAGCGCCGGCGTCACGCTTCATGCGGGCGCCGTGCAGCAGTATCTGCAGTCAAACGGCGGCGATCGCTCCGTTTCGGCATTACAGGGTCTGGCGAATCTGGTCACGCAGCAGGCGTATGTCTTGTCGTACGCCGACACCTCGCGATTGACCGCACTCATTACGCTCGTGCTCGCGCCCTTGGTCGTGCTGATGCGCCGGCCGCGCCCGCACGTCGCGGCTACAGTTGAATAGGAGTTTTTCGTGAATTTGATCGCAACGGTCGTGCTCTTGGCGCAGGCGGCGGTTCCTTCGCCGGCGCCCTCGCCGCAGCTTCCCGCTGTGCCGAACGTCGCGCCGGGCTATGCAGCCCCGGGCGTTACGCCGCCGCGGCCGGGAATCGTCGGCGTAACGCAAGCACCGTTCGTCGGCATCACACTGCAAAACGCGGTGGCCATGGCGCTCTCCAAAAATCCGGATCTTGCGGTGGCTCAAGCGAACCGGCGAATCGCGCAATACCAGATTGCGGCCGCGAAGGGCGCGTACGACATCCGTTTCTCCGTACAGCCGCAATATCAAGACATCACGCAGCCTCCCGAGAACGAGTTTTTCGCGGGGCCGAACTTTACGCCGATTTCGCAGCAGGTTACGAGCCTTGGCGCGTCGGCCTCGGGCATGTTGCCGGGCGGTCAGCAATACTCGTTCAGCGCTTCCGCCAAGCAGTACTGGGACAACACGCAGATTAATACGTTCGATCCGTATTATCCGAGCGTTTTTTCGGTAACCTTCTCACAGCCGCTCGGGAAGAACGGCCGAATCAATGACGTGACGCATCAAATTCAACTGGCCGCGATCAACGGTCAGGCGTCGAATGCGCAAACGATGGTGACGGTGTCGTCGACGATATCGCAGGTCGAGGACACTTATTGGGACCTGGTGGCGGCCTGGCGCAATGTGGCCATCCAAGAGGAAGCGCTCAAGGACACGATCACCCAGCAGCACAGCAACGTGCGGCTCGCGCGCCAAGGCGCCAGCGCACCGATCGACGTGGTGCAGGCGGATACGCAGGTTGCGGTGTTTGAGGAGAACGTCTTTTCCGCATTGCAGAGCGTCGCTATGCTTCAGAATCAGCTCAAGTCCGAGCTGCTCAGTAATCCTAACGACGCGATTTGGAGCGCAAACCTTGTTCCGACTTCGCCGGCGCTGCAACTGCCCGCGCAGCCGTCGCTGACCGACCTGGTGACGCAGGCGCTGCGCAATCGTCCGGAGATCGCCCAGATTCGCGCGCTGCGCGCAACGGCCGACCAGAATCTGGCGTACGCGGAGAACCAGACCAAGCCTCAGTTCGATTTTCAGCTCGGGTACTCGAGCAACGGCTTCTCGGGAACGCCCGTCAACCCCGCGACGAGTCCTTTTCTGGCGAGCAGCGCGGATCAACTCATTGCGATCAATCAGTTGATCGCGGCGGTAAACAAAACATTGCCGCCGGCGCAGCAGATTCCGGCCGTTCCGAATTCCAACGTTCCGGTTCCCGCGTACCTGCAGGGCGGCCTGAGCCAGTCCATCAAGAATCTGCTTTCGAATAAATTCCCCGTGTATTCGGCCGGTTTTCTAGTAACGTTTCCAGTCGGAAATACGACCGCTCGCGCCAACGTGGGCATCGCGGAGGAGCAAGAGCGCAGCGCCCTGATACAGCAGGCTTCGACGATTCAGCGCGTGACGATGGACGTTCGCAATGCCCTGCAATCCTATCAAAGCGCCCAGGCCCGGCTTATTGCGGCGCGGACGGCGCGTGAGGCTTCGGAACAAGTTCTGTCGAGTGAGGAGCGGCGTTTTCGCGCGGGGGCGTCGACGACGTTCTTGGTGCTGCAGCGCGAGATCGAGCTCGCGGACAATCGCGGCCTGGAACTGCAAGCGCAAACCGATCTGAACAAAGCTGTGGTAGAATTACAGCGGGCCAGCGGAACTATCGCGAGCGGGAATGACGTTGATATTACGAATGTGGGAGAAGGAGCGCTGAAACCATGAAAAACAAAGCCGCCTCGGCGCGAATGCGCGTGACCAAACGCATGGAGCGTAAACTGCAAGAGCGCAGCGCCGTCCTGTACACCCGCGAGCTGGAGCGTTGGAACACCCGGCCGCTTGGCCGGTAACGCGGTCGCTCAGGGGTATAGAGTTCCCATGAGTGACGAGCTGAACAAAATCGTAAAGAATGCCGGCGACGCCATAAAAGAGGGCGTCCACCGCGGCGAAGCCGCCTCCGAGCGTGAGACGCGTGCCGAGTTCGGCGACGTGATGACTCCCGGAGAGAAGGGGGAATCGGTCGTCCGCGAAGTGTCGGGCGATCTGAAAGCGGAAGGCGATCGCCTCAAACGCGACGTGCGCAACGCAACGTAGGCGGTGAACGAAGGCCGGCCGCAAGCCGTTTCTCACTCGAGGTCCAGCAGCATCTCGTATTGGCGCAGCGGTTCCGACCAGCCGCCGGCGCGAGCGAGGGGCGTGATCGTGCTCTCGGCCGGTTCGTTCAAAATGAGCACGTTGCGCGATCGCGATCCGGAAACGGCATCCGCGAGCAGCGTCAGTTCGGTGAAGTTGTTCGCCCGCACTTTGAGCACTTGCGCCAGCTCCGCATTGTAGCGGAAGAGCGCGTAATTTCCGCGCATATCGCTCACGGCAGATGATACGGCGCCGTTGCGCAGCGTTCCGCGTTCGCGCTGCCAGCAGGGCCGCACCGGATCCGGTTCGTCGATCAGTTCGTCCGGCTTCGAGGTCGTAAAGCCGAGCGGCGTGGCGCGTGCTTCGCCGGTACGCCGGAACGAGTAGAGCTCGCGGACCGTCTCAAATCCAGCGCTTCGGTATGTGGCGATTGCGGGCGCATTGTCGGTCAGGACTTCGAGCGCCAGACTCTTCATATCGCGCTCCCGCGCTGCTTCAACGAGCGATCGCAGCAATTGGGACGCGTAACCTTGGCCGCGGTACTCCGGCGCCACACCGAAACCGCCGATCCAGCCGCGTTTCCCGCGAATCGCGAGCAACGCGGCAGCCAGCACTTTTCCGGCCTCGTCGTACCAGAGCGGCGATGCCGCCGCGACCACGTCGTTGTACGACATGTGCAGGTGCAGCTGCTCGGAGCTGAACGTCACGGGCACCAAATACTCCTGAAAAACCCGGTTCAGCGCATTAGCGCCGTCTCCCACGGCTGCCTGCGCGAACGTCGAGCACCGCATGAGGTACTTAGTTCGGTGTTACTTTTTGGACTCCGGGCATCGGCTCGGCGTCATCGCGCAGTCAGTTCGGCGGCCGCAGCCTCGTCGACGTACCACATCAGGCGTCCGTCGCGCGGCGCCACGATCTGAACCGGGTGAATTTGCGGATCGTACGGACCTTCGCGAACGGCATAGAGCACCGGAGCCTTCGGAAGTCCTTCGACGGCAATGAGCACGCTGCGCGCGTTGTTGATGACGCGAGGAGTAAGCGTAATGCGATGGACGCTCAGCTTCTGGACGAACACGGCCCGAACCAGACGATCGTCGTCGGTTAGCGGATCGCTTCCGGGAAACAGCGAGGCGGTATGGCCGTCGGGACCCATACCGAGCATGATCAGATCGAAGCGCGGCTCGTCCCCCATCGTTTCTATCAGGAGGCCGGCGTAGTCTCGGGCTGCCTGAGCCGGATCGTCTTCCCCGGTCATGCGATGCACGTTTTTGGACGGAATCCCCACCGCGTCCAGGAACGCATCCTTGGCCATACGATAGTTGGAATCCGCATGATCCGGCGGCACGCAGCGCTCGTCACCGAAGTAGACAAAGACGTGATTCCAATCGACCGCGCTGCGGCTGGGCTCTTGCGCCAGAGCTGATACGCCGCTTTGGGCGTCGTGCCGCCGGCAAGCCCGACGAAAAATGCGCCCCGTTCGCGAATCGCTTCGGCCGCTTGCTCAACGAACGCGTCCGCAACGCCCTGCGCGAGCCGATCCGGAGTATCGAAGATGCGCAGCTCGCCTTGCTCGCGGCGAATCATCGCGCGTGCTCCAGCAAGCGTTCGACCATGACGAGCGTTTGCGAGTAGATCTCGCGTTTGGGCGGCTCGAATATGGCCCGCTCTACGAGCGAGAGCATGTCGACGTCGTGCAGCGGACGGCAGCGTCGCGGCCGCGCGTTGCGTCCTTCCACGGTGAGGCAAACAATGTCGTCGCCCGTTCTGTCGATCGCCGCCGTAAAGACGTTGTGTTTGCTCTTCAAGCAGGCGCTTTGGATACGCCGCGGGGGCCCGGCTTGCGTGAGCTCGACGCGGATCTTTCCACCCTCCGAATTACAGAATTCGTTCTCTCCGCACACTTCCCAGTGCAGCCGGCTCGCGAGCCAGCCCGCTAAATAGTATGCCTCAGGGAGCGATCCGGCCGTAACGCGCACGGCCGTGAGGGAAGGGAGTTCGGCGGCAAGTTCGGGATCGTCGAAAAATTGTGCGATCAGATCCTGCCATGCGTACAAACGCAGGTACGAGAGATCGCGCAGTTTAGGCGCGGCGCGGTGATCGCTTTGCTCCAAACCAATCAACTCGCGCAAGGCCTCCAATCCGGCTTGACGGGCGGAGCTGACGATTACGATCGGATCCGCTAGTTCCGAAAGACCGGTGAAACGCTCGTCCGTCAGGTGCACCCCGCCCCACAACAGCACGGTGCGAACGCCCGGCACGAGCAAATCGTGAGTAACGGATCGCAGTTCCGCAGCGCTCAGATCTCGCGCGCCGAGCTCGATCTGATCCCCTTTGATGCTGTGGTCTGCGGGATCGCGGGACGCCGAGAGAACGACCGATCGGCACGCATACTTTCCGCCCAGCTCCTCGATACGCTGTTGCAGGCGAACGAGCAGCACCTCGTCTTCCTCGACGAATCCGACGATGTTGAGGGAGGTCGTCGCGACGTCGGCGCCGCTCGATCGGGATTGCGCGAGTGCGCCGAGCAGCTCGTCGACGTTTACCGCATGCATGGCGCTACAGCGGCCGCCATGACGGGTTGATCGCTTTGGCGGCATCCGGTCCGTCGCTGCCGGCGGGATAGTTCGGGAACGACCGATCGCGAATCGACTGCCATACCTCCAGGATCGGCATGACGATTTCCCAGGCGCGCTCGACTGCGTCCCACCGCGTGAACAGCGTTGCGTCGCCGCGCATTGCATCGGCAATGAGCCGTTCGTACGCCGGAGCGGATTGCACGCCGAACCCGGTGCCGTAGTTGAAGTCCATGGTCACACTGCGAATGTGATTTTTCTGGCCGGGAACCTTGGCGTTGAAGCGCATCGAGATGCCTTCGTCGGGCTGAATCTTTATAACGAGGACGTTCTGTTCGATCGTATCGCTCTTCTCGCCGAACAAGCGGTGCGGAATCGGATTGAACTGTATCGCAATCTCCGAAACCTTTCGCGCTAGCCGCTTACCGCTGCGAAGATAAAATGGAACCCCTGCCCAGCGCCAGTTATTGATCTCCAGGCGCAACGCCGCGTACGTTTCGGTGTTGGAGTCCGGGCGAACGTCGGGTTCCTTTCGGTAAGCGGGAACCTCTTGTCCGCCGGCGACGCCGCGGTCGTATTGACCTCGAACGCTCATGTGAAAAACTTCTTCGGGATTCGGGGGCGCTATCGCGGAGAACACTTTGTACTTTTCGTTGCGGATGGCGTCCGCATCGGCACTCGCGGGCGGCTCCATCGCGACGAGTGCCAGCAGATTCAGCACGTGGTTCTGAATCATGTCGCGCAGGGCCCCCGCGTTGTCGTAGTATCCGCCGCGCTGTTCGACGCCGAGCGTCTCCCCCGCCGTAATCTGCACGGATTGGATGTAATTCCGCGTCCAGATCGGCTCGAAAATCGTGTTGGCGAACCGCAGCGCCATGATGTCCTGAACGGTCTCTTTGCCCAAGTAATGATCGATACGGTAGACCTGCGCCTCGTTGAAGACCTTCTCGACCTCGGTTTGCAGAGCTCGTGCGGAATCGAGATCGGTTCCGAACGGCTTCTCCACGATGATCCGGCTCCATCCCTTGGAATTGCTGCCGGGATCCAATCCCGCGTTCTTCAATTGATCGATGATCTTGGGAAAGACCGAGGGCGGCGTCGCGAGGTAGAAGAGACGGTTGTCGCCGGCTCCGAAACGCTCTTCGTAGTCTTCGAG
This sequence comes from Vulcanimicrobiota bacterium, assembly GCA_963714015.1. Lineage (GTDB taxonomy): Bacteria > Vulcanimicrobiota > Vulcanimicrobiia > Vulcanimicrobiales > Vulcanimicrobiaceae > DASRDE01. The sequence continues at coordinate 1,834,082 of OY970223.1, forward strand.
TTTTTTCTTCAGATCCCCGAAGTGCGCGGTGTTGTCGAAGTCGGCGGAGATATAGCCGATGTGCTCGGCGAGGTCGTTCCAAAGCGAGTCCTTGACCGAGCCGGAACGTGAAAACTCGTTGACGCACTGCTTGCAGTAGTCGCGAAATTGTTCGTCCGTGTACTCCGTGCGCGCAAATCCGATCAGGCCGAAGTTTGCGGGCAGAATATCGTCGAGCCGAAGATTGTAGATCGCCGGCATCAACATGCGCTTGAACAAGTCGCCGCTCGCCCCGAAGAAGACGATCGTGCACGGCTCGCTGATGCGGGTGCTCTCGATGCCTGCACGCAGCGGGTTCACCGAGACCTGCGCCATGCCGTTGCCGGTCGATGGGGGGGTGGTAGTACTCATTACGGTGAGTGCTCTGCTTTCACGGCGTGACCGCCGAATTGATTGCGCAGCGCGGAAACGACTTTAGCGCTGTACGACTCGTCCTGCCGTGAGACGAATCGCGAGAGAAGCGCGAGCGTGATCGCCGGCGCCGGGACGCTTTCGTCGATAGCGGCTTGCACGGTCCAGCGCCCCTCGCCGGTGTCGTCGACCCAGCCGCGAATGCCTTCGAGATCGGGATCCTGCTCGAACGCGCGAACCGCTAAATCGAGCAGCCACGATCGTATCACGCTGCCGTAGCGCCAAATCGACGCGACTTGCTGCAGATCGTATTTGAATTGTGAAGCGCGCAGTATCTCGAACCCCTCTCCGTACGCCTGCATCAACCCGTACTCGATCCCGTTGTGCACCATCTTGGAGAAGTGCCCGGCGCCCGGCGGTCCGACATGCGCGTATCCGCCTTTCGGCGCCAGCGTCAAAAAGATCGGCTCACACGCTCTGACGGCGTCGGCTTCGCCACCCACCATCAAGCAGTAGCCTTCGGTCAAACCCCAAACGCCGCCGCTCGTTCCGGCATCGACGAGAGAAACGCCCTTGGCTTTGCACCGTTCGTAAGCCGCTAGGCCTTCCTTCCAATTCGTGTTGCCGCCGTCGATAATTACGTCGCCCGCGCCGAGCAGCGCCGCAAGCGCATCGATCGTCTCGTCCGTGGGCTTTCCCGACGGTACCATAATCCACACGACTTTCGGCTTGCCCGTCAACTTCGAGACGAGTTCTTGCAGCGACCCCGCGCCGGTCGCGCCCTCGCCCGCAGACTTTGCCACCGCCGACGCGTCGCGATCGTACACCACCAGGCCGTGTTTATCGCGCAGCAGCCGCGTCGTCATGTTGGCTCCCATCTTACCTAAGCCAACCATCCCTAATTGCATCGCCGTCTCTCTTCCGGAATAAATCCTTATCACGTTTGCATTGATGCTTGGCCGCAGCGCCGCTGCAGCTTAACGCCCAAGCATCGATCACGTCTTTGCCATTAAAGCCTCATCGATCAGCCCGGACAGCGTCTCCAAGCCGCGGTCGAGATCGCCTTTAATATGGACCCGCACGCCGCGGCGGTTGCGTTTGTCGAGTGATTGCAGATCGCCGAGTGCTTGCGCCGCAATGAGCGTCCGGAAACCGACCCCCATGCCCGGGATTGCGAGATCGAACGGTGCGTCGGCGACTATTTGGATGAAGATGCCGGTGTCCGGGCCTCCTTTGTGTTCTTGACCGGTCGAGTGCAGGAACCGCGGGCCGAAGCCCAGCGTCGTCGCCGATTTGCGCGCATCGCGAACTCTCGTGCGCATCTCGCTGAGCGTTTGCGTGTGGGCGCGGTTGCGCGCGATGTAAGCGCAAAACGCCACATAGTCGCCGGGGTTGACTTCATTGAAGATCTGCGCGAGCGCTTGTGCGGGCTCCGACGCCGAGATTGACGAGCTGCCGGAGAGGAAGGAGAGCTCGAGAGCCTCACCGGTAACGGCGGGGGACGGTTCGTCGAAGGCGCCTTTCTGTGCGAACTCCTTGAGCAGCGCTTTCGTGTTGTCTTTGGACTCCTGAACGTTTGGTTGATCGAACGCGTCGATCTCCAGCAGAGATCCGGCTGCAGCTGTGGCAATTTCCCACAGATAGAATTGCTCGCCCACGTCGTAAGGGTCGTTCATCGCAAGACGAATGACGGGATGCCCCGCGGACTGAAGCGCTCGAAGTTGTTCTTCGGTTTTTGCGTCGGCGTTCGGTAAGTTGCCGCCGACGTAAACGAAGACGCGATCGCTGCCGTAGACGCCGGGCGCGCCGAGCGGCTCGCCCTCGACCGGGAGTATGCCTTTGCCGTTTTTGCCGGTCGATTCCGCTATCAGTTGTTCCGCCCACGCGCCGAAGGCTGCGACCGATGGGTGGGTTACGATCGTGAGCTTGTCACGTCCCGCTTGCGCGAGTCCGCCGATCGCCGCCCCGAACTTGACGCCGGGCGCGGAATCCGGAGCCACGGTCTTGTCGTTTGCCGCCATCGCGCCCAGGCCCCGATCGAGCAGGCAGCTGATGTCGTATCCGGCGAGCGCCGCGGGAACGATGCCGAAGAAGGAGAGCGCCGAATAGCGGCCGCCGATGTTGGGATCGTTGACGAAGCATGCGCGGAAGCCTTGAGCCTTCGCTTCGTTTTCGAGCTCCGTGCCGGGATCGGTGATCGCGATGAAATGCCGTCCGCACTTGCTGGCGCCCACAATTTTCGAGACGCGATCGCAGAAATACCGGTAGAACGCGTCCGGCTCGGTCGTAGTGCCGCTCTTGCTGGCGACGATGAACAGCGAGCGCTCCACGTCGATCGCTTCTTCGAGTTCCCGAATCTGCGGCGGATCGGTCGAGTCCAGTACGTGCAGGCGCGGAAAACCTTCGACTCGTCCGAACGTCTCGCGCATGATATCCGGCGCCAGCGAACTTCCGCCCATTCCGAGCACGACGACGTGTTCGAATTCCGCGGCAACTTCTTGGGCGAACGTACGAAGATTCGCGACCGAGTCGAGCATGCGCTGCGGGATGTCCAGCCACCCGAGCGCGCGTTTGATAATCTCGGCGTGCGCCGGGTCGTTCGACCAGAGTTCGGCGTCCTTGCTCCACAGCCGCTTCAAAAAGTCGCGCTCGGTCAGGGCACCCAGTGCCGATTGGTAGTTCGGATTGTAGGAGCCGAGCTCCAATCTGACTCTTTCGCTTCCGGAGCTGAGTTGTTTCTGTTTGTAGACGATTGCCCCGAGCAGCGCGCCCCAGGAGTCACTGAAGAGCTTGACGCCTTCCACCTGAAGCTGATGCGTCACATCGTAAAGCGATATTTGACTATCGCCGAGCTGCTTCATGACGGCGCGGGCATCGTCGACGTCCTGGAGCACTGTGTCGGACTCGACCGTGCCGTGATCGAGCAGTGCGTCCAGTGTCTGCGGAGGCATGGTGTTGACCGTTTCCTTGCCGACGACGGGCTCGACGTACATCAGATCGTAGTATTGCGGGTTTTTCGTCGACGTGGAAGCCCACAGCGGTCGCTGACGATGCCCGCCTTTCTCGCGCAGCGCAAGCCACTGGGGCGAGGTGAAGATCTCCAGAAACTTTTGATAGGTCAATTTGAGGTTCGCAACGCCGGCTTTGCCTAAGAGCTGCTGGAGCTGCTTCTCGCCTTTGTCGATCCGCGCTTGGAGCAGCTTGTCGATCGCCGTGTCGATGCGGCTGACGAAGACGCTGTTGACCGACCGGATGCGATCGATCGGCAACCCCTGTGCCGCGCGGCGTTCGAGTCCCCGGATGTACGCCATCGCGGTCTTCTCGTAATATTCGACGGCAAACACGAGCGTCACGTTGATGTTGATCCCTTCGGCGATGCACTCCTCGATTGCGGGAATGCCCGCGTTCGTGCCCGGGATCTTGACCATGAGGTTGGGCCGGGCGACGCGCTGCCAAAGTTCTTTAGCCATCTGAATCGTGCCGGCGCTGTCGTTTGCCAGAAGCGGTGAGACTTCCAGCTGACGAATCCGTCGCCGCCTTGCGAACTATCGTATACGTCCCGGAAGAGGTCGCACGCGCTTTGAATGTCCTTGACTGCGATGTCCCAGAAAAGGCTGCTAGCGTCGGTTTCGCGGCCGACGAGCGAGCGCAGCTGTTCGTCGTAATCGTTTCCGGCGCCGATCGCCTTCTCGAAGATCGTCGGGTTGGAAGTCATTCCCCGAAGGCCTTTGTCGATCAGCGCCTGCAGTTCGCCGGAGCCAAACATTCCGCGCCGCAGGTTGTCGAGCCAGACGCTCTGCCCGGCTTGCAGCAATTGTTCGAGTTGGTTGCTCATGCTTTCTCCTGTAACGCGACGTAACTAGCGGCTAACTGTAGCAAATCGTTCCAGCGCAACTTGCGCGATGTGTTCGGGCGTAAAACCGTATTCTTGCGCGATGGCCGCTGCAGGCGCGGACGTACCGAAATGATCGATTCCGTACGCATATCCTTGCAAGCCGATCCAGCGTTCCCACCCGAAGGTTGCGGCGGCTTCGATCGACATGCGCGCGGTAACCTGCGGCGGGAGCACTTCGTCCCGATACTCTTGCGGCTGAGCGGCAAAGAGCTCCCAGCAAGGCATCGAAACGACGCGAGCCTGCGTACCTCGCTGCGAAAGCAGCGATGCGGCTTGCGCGGCCAGCGAAACTTCGGAACCGGTTGCAATCAGAATCACATCCGGCGTTCCGGAGACGTCTACCAGCGTATACGCTCCCCGGCTGACCGCGGCCTTACGTTGCCCCAAGAACGGCAGTTTCTGACGGGAGAGCACTAGCGCCCATGGCCCTTCCGTCGCCTGAAGCATCACCTTCCAGGCTTCAAGCGTTTCCAATGCGTCGGCCGGCCGCACGACCATCAGATTCGGCGTCGCGCGCATGTGCGCCAGGTGCTCTATCGGCTGATGCGTCGGCCCGTCTTCGCCCAGGAACACGGAATCGTGCGTGAAGACGTAATATTCGCGGACCTTATTGATCGCAGCTAAGCGTACCGCGCCTTTCATGTAGTCCAGAAAGTTCAGGAACGTCGCGCTGAACGGCAGCAGCGCGCCGTGCAACGCAATGCCGTTGCTGATGCCTCCCATTGCGTGCTCGCGCACGCCGTAATGAATGTTGCGGCCCGCGAAGTTTCCAGGCTGGAAATCGCCGGCGTCCTTCAAATACGTCTTCGTGGACGGATCCAGGTCCGCCGACCCGCCGACCAGCTCGGGCACCTCAGCGGCGATCGCATTCATGACCGTTCCGCCGGCCTCACGCGTCGCAATCTCGCCGTTCTCTTTGGTAAATGCCGGCCACGGAAGATTCTCCGGAAGCTTCTTTGCAAGCGCGCGTTCCAGATTCGCCGCCAGCTCGCCGTTCGCGTTCTTCCAGGCCTCGAATTCGCGCTGCCAAGTTTGCTGCAGCTGCGCGCCGCGCATACCAAGCTCGCGGTACCAGGCCAGCACGCCGTCCGGAACGTAGAAGTCCGGCTCGAGCGGCCAACCCAATTTTTCTTTCGTCAGTTTGACGTCTTCTGGTCCGAGCGGCTCTCCGTGTGCCTTGAACGAATCTTGCTTCGGCGAGCCGTATCCGATGTGCGTGCGCACCAGAATCAGCGAAGGTCTATCGGTTTCATTCTTTGCCTGGCTTATGGCGCGATCGATCGTCTCGACGTCGTTGCCGTCTTCGATACGGATCATCTGAGTATGCCAGCCGTACGCGGCGAATCGCGCCGTCACGTCTTCGGTGAACGTTACGTCGGTCTTGGCGGCAAGCGAGACTTTGTTGTCGTCGTAGATCGCAACGAGCTTGCCCAAGCGCAAATGTCCGGCCATCGAGGCTGCCTCGGAACTGATGCCTTCCATGAGATCGCCGTCGCTGCACATGACGTACGTGAAATGATCGACGACGCGCCGTTCGCGATTGTATACGGCGGCCAGATGCGCTTCCGCTATAGCAAAGCCGACGGCATTGGAGAACCCCTGTCCAAGGGGCCCCGTCGTCACCTCGACGCCCGGCGTATGATGCGCCTCGGGATGACCCGGCGTTTTGCTGCCGAGCTGGCGGAATGATTTGAGGTCGTCGAGCGTGAGGTCGTAGCCGGTCAAATACAGCAGCGAATAAAGCAGCATCGAAGCATGACCGGCGCTCAAAATGAAGCGGTCGCGGTTGAACCAGCCCGGATCCTTCGCGTTGAAGCGCAGATGCTTGCTCCACAGCGTGTAAGCGGTCGCGGCGGCGCCCAGCGGCATCCCGGGATGACCCGATTTCGCTTTTTGCACGGCGTCGACCGAAAGAAAACGAATCGCGTTGATACGCTGTTCGTCGTCGCGCGTATTCGGCACAGGTTCTCCTTCATTAGCGCCCGGCCGCGAATGGTGAACGAACCGGGCTTCAAGAGCTTTGTACCCACGTCGGAAGAGGTGGGTTGCCTGCTCCGCAAGGGGTTCCCGCCGGCGGCCTTCAGGCCTACAATGCTACGTGAGCGGGCATACTGCCCCTACAGCATCTTCCTCCAGGTTAACCTTAAGGAGATCTATGCGATTGAAATCGCTCTCATTGATCCTTGCCGCCGCGGCGGCTTTTTCTCTGGTCGCTTGTTCGGGCGGAAGCAAGAGTTCCAGCACGACGAGCACCACGACCAGCCAGGGATCGCCGGCGGCAGGCGCGTCTCCGGCAGCATCTCCGGCAGCAGGCGCTACCGCGGTATCGTCTCCGGCAGCCGCCGGCGCTTCGCCCGCGGCATCTCCGGCCGCAACGACCGCTGCAATGGCCGGACACCGGCCCGCGCTCAACGGCAAGCCGGCCCCGATCCCGGCAACCCTGCACTGCGAAGGCGGTCAATCGCCGGTCTGGACCAATCCGAAACGGCACGTGTATCACGTGGCTTCCGATCCGGTCTATGGACGCACAAAGCAGGGGCAGTACATGTGCCTGCGCGATGCGGTTAACGCCGGTTATCATGCCGCCGGTGCGCGCCACCACGCAGCGGGTGCGGGTTCCATGGGCGGCGCGGCAACTGCCCCGCCGTCGCCGGCCGCGACGTAGCCTGATTTCGCTTTCCGCGGGAAGCGAGCCGTCGCGCGCCGTACCGTCCGCGCGATGAACGACGAGCTCGAACGCAGGGTTAGCGAACGCGAGGAATCGGCCGTCGACGAGGTGATCGCTCGCCTTGACGACGGCCGTTTACGCGTCTGCGAATGCGTGGACGGCGAATGGGTGACGCACTCCTGGATCAAACAAGCGATACTGCTCTACTTTGCCCAGCAGAAAATTCGGCCGATGGGTGGTCCGGACGTCACCTATTACGACAAGATTCCGCTCAAGTCAAATTATGCGCAGCTCGGTGCGCGCTGCGTTCCGCCGGGCGTTGCCCGGTACGGAAGTTATCTGGGACGCGGCAGTATCCTCATGCCGGGCTATGTGAACGTCGGCGCATACGTCGGCGACGGATCGATGGTCGACACGTGGGCCACCGTCGGATCGTGCGCGCAAATCGGCAAGAACGTGCACCTCTCGGGGGGAGTCGGGATCGGCGGCGTTTTGGAGCCGCCGCAGGCAACTCCCGTGATCGTCGAGGACGGCGCATTTCTCGGTTCGCGCTGCATCGTCGTCGAGGGCGTGCGCGTGGGGCGCGAAGCGGTGCTGGGGGCGGGGGTCGTGCTTACCGCAAGCACCCCGATCGTCGACGTGCGTTCGAGTGAAGCCGTCACGACGAAAGGGCGGATCCCCGACCGCGCGGTGGTCATCCCCGGAACCACGCCGAAAGTGTTTCCCGCCGGTACCTACGGCGTTCCGTGCGCCCTGATCGTCGGTGCGCGTTCGGAGTCCACCGACCGCAAGACTTCGCTCAACGCCGCCTTGCGCGATTACGACGTCGCGGTTTAAGTGATGAATCCGAGCGTCGCGCGAATTTCGGGATCGCTGATCCGCGAGATTGCCGCCAAACGCAAGCCAACCTCGGCCGATCTGGGGCTTGGCGAACCCGCGCTTATGCCGAATGCGGTACATCTCGAGGCGGGCATGTCATACGCGCGCGCGCACGGTCTTCGCTACTCGCCCAATGCGGGAGATGCGCAGCTGCGTGCAGCGATCGCGCACCATTACGGCTATCCGCACCTGCGCGATGCCGAAAACGTTTGCATCACCACGGGTTCACAAGAAGCCACGTACGCGGTCATCAAGACTGTGCTGGATCCGGCAAAGGACGAGTTGCTGGTTGTGGAGCCGGCCTTTCCCTCCTATGCGAAGATGGCGACGCTGGAGGGCGTTTCCGCGCGAAGCGTAGCGATGAGCGAAGCGGATGATTTTGCATTCGATCCGGAGCGCATTATCGCCGCCGTGACAGCGCAAACGCGCATGATCGTGATCTGCTCGCCGTGCAATCCGACCGCGCGGGTTATGGATCGCACGGCGGTCGAGACGCTGAGTGAAGCATTGCTGCGCCGGGGCGGCGAGCCGGTGTACGTTCTGCACGATGAAATCTATCGGGAGCAGACGTTCATTGCGGACGCGGGTTATTTTGCAGCGCGTTATCCCCACGCGATCGTGACGAACAGCCTGAGCAAGAGCAACGCGCTTACCGGCCTGCGCCTGGGGTGGGCGCTCACGCCTTCCGAACTTTCCTCGGGCCTCGTAAAAGTGCACGCGTGGCTGACCTCGTGCGCGGACACCTTCGCGCAGGCGGTTGCCGCAAGCATCTTTTCAACGCCGGGTGCCATCGCGGAGCATGCAGCTTGGTACCGGGAGCAGCATCGCGGCGTTCTGGAGATTTTACGCGCGAGCGGACTGCGTTACATCGCGCCGGAAGGAAGTTTCTACGCCTGCATACGACTGCCGGAGGGCCGAAGTTCGCTCGAGGCCGCGCATGCGTTGGCGGACGAGCACGACGTCATCGCGATTCCCGGAAGCGCGTTCGGCGCTTCTTTCCGGAACTGGCTGCGATTGAGCTGGGTCGCGCCGCTCGAGAACGTCCGCACGGGCGTCGACCGGATCGCCCAATACTGTCGACGTTTTGCCGCAGAACCTGACTAACCAGCCGCGGAGCGCTGCGCTCTCCGCGAAGCCTTTACTCCGGCAGCATCGGGTGCTTTGCCGCACCTCTCACAGGTGACGGCGACGCCGATATTTCCGCCGCATCCCTCGTGCACGATCTCGCTGCGATCGGCGCCTTTCGTCCAACGCCGGCCCCACGAACGCAGCGCCAGCACGACGGGTGCGAGCGCGCGTCCTTTCTCAGTCAAAACGTACTCATAACGATCCGGCGAGCTTTGATAAAGGGTTCGCTTGAGAATGCCTTCGCCGGTCAATCGCTTCAATCGAGTCGCGAGAATGTTTTCGGATATTCCGGAACGCTTGAATTCGTCGAACCGGCGCGCTCCCAGCAGTGCGTCCCGGACGATAATAAGGGACCACCACTCCCCCACGATGTCGAGCGAACGCGCGATGGGACAGGGCACGGCCGCGGCCAGGCTCGCATGTCGCATATCCCCAGCATAGTTACTTGCATCATGGAAGTCAATGGCGTATACTCACTTCTATAATGCAAGTAACAGGAGGAATATCGTGCTCCAATCGCTCGGCTTCATCCTCATCTTCGGGACGGTCGCTGCCGTCGTCGTAACGATCTCCATAACGCTCTTCTTGCGCCGCAGCAGGCAGGTTGCGGCGGCTTTAGCTTTGGGCGCGTGGATCGGGCTTCTCGTCGATGCGACGCTCAGCCACGCCATCGAGCAGCTCGCCGTCCTTTTCACCCTGTTCGTCGCGCCGCTTCTCGTGACGGCGATCGGAGCGGTAACGATTTCGGAATTTCGAGAGCGCCTCTTGAACGTTCCGAGCCGGCTGATCGCGGGCCTCAACGTTTTACGATCGATTGGCTTCCTTTTTGTCTGGTTGGGCTTTGCCGGTGCGCTTGGCGGACCGTTTCCGTTCTTGGCCGGATATGGAGACGTTGCAACCGGTTTGCTGGCTATTCCGCTGGCCCTTCGGCCGCCGGGTCCGGGCAAAGGCGATCGGCGACTGTTGCTTTGGAACACATTTGGCGCGCTGGACCTGATCGTAGCGGTCGCGCTCGGCGTCCTCTCCAGCAATGGATCTCCGATTCAACTGATCCATGCCGGCGCAGGGTCGGCTGCAATCACGCAATTGCCGTGGGCGCTGATTCCGATCTTCCTGGTTCCGTGTTTCCTGATCGGTCACGGGGTTATTTACGCGCAATTACTCGCCCGCCGCCATCTGCCGGCTATACAGGTGCCGCCCGAGGTCGCTGCGGCGCATCTTTCGAGAACCTGGAGCGGTTGAGCGGGTGGTGGGAGGAAACATGACGTGAAGGTCGGCGTTCTGGGCAGTGGCGAGGTCGGAAAGCGCCTTGCCGGTGGTTTTGCTTCGCGCGGTCACGAGGTAACGATCGGATCGCGAAATCCCGAAAAACTCCAAACGTTCGTCGACGAAAGCGGCGGCCGGATACGAGCCGGAACGTTTGAAGAGGCGGCGCGGTTTGGGGAACTTATCGCGATCGCGACGTTGTTCGCGGGCACCCGAGAGGCGCTGGAACTCGCCGGGCCGCAGAATTTTTCAAGCAAGATCGCCATCGACGCTACCAATCCGCTCAAGTTTGAAGAGGGCAAGCTGCCGGAGCTTTCCGTCGGCTTGGACGACTCCGCCGGGGAGCAGATTCAACGGCAGCTGCCGGACGCGAAGGTCGTCAAGGCGTTCAACATCATCGGGAACGCCCACATGATCGATCCGCATTTCGCCGGCGGTCTGCCGACGATGTTCATCGCGGGAAATGACGAGAGCGCCAAGAAAACCGTCGCGGGCATCGTGGAGTCATTCGGCTGGAAAAACGAAGTGATCGACATGGGCGGAATCGAAGAATCGCGCGGGTTGGAGGCGATGGCCGTCGTCTGGATACATTACGGTATCCGGTCGGGTTCCTGGAACCACGCTTTTAAATTACTTCGATAGCGCTGAGGGGTGCATCCGAATTGAAGACGCAAGGAATCGCTTTAGCGCTGCTCCTGGCCGGCACGATCGGTGCCGGCGCCAAGCCGGTCGATCCGCTTGGGTCGTTCGCTTTCATGATCGGATCGTGGAACTGCAGCTACACGCTCGGAGCGCAAACCGCGTCGTACAACGCGACGATGAGCTGGGCGATCGGCGGCAAATGGATTCGCGAGCGCGACTCTTGGGCCGGCGGCGCCGGCGACGAGGGGCTCTTTACGTACGATCGCACCAAGCGGCAATGGACCGAGGTCGTAATCGAGAGCCAGGGGCCTCCGACCTTGTTCGTGGCCGGCAACAGCGGCAGCGGGCGTATCGCTTACCGCAGCGTGTATCCGGACGCCTCGATGACCGACACGATCGACCGCATCTCGCCCGTCAAATACACGATCCATTTTACGCAAACCGCCGCCGGCAAAACGACGCACTCGGTCGACGTCTGCACCAAACGGTAACCCTGCCTGCGACGCTGCTCTATCACGCAGATTTACGAATCGTTGGCGACTATCACCAGGGTACGAGGCGTCTGGTCGGACGAAGCAAAGTCCGAATCGGGGACGCTGGCCGGGAATTTGTAGTCCCACATCATCGCGACGTCAGGCGTGCACGCCGGGACGGCAAGCGCGGTGTAGGTAATCGGTACCGCATCGCAGGTCTGGCGAAGGTACCACATGTCCGCGACTGGGCCAAAGCCGTAGACGAGCACGCGATTCGGGTTCTGCGGTTCGGCGTAGATCATTTTCCAGACGCGATACGTCGTTGCGTCGACGACGAGTTCGCGCATGCGGAAGCGCAGCGGGTCCATCTTCGGTTCGAGCTTCAGGTCGTAGACCGGCGTGCCGTCGAAATCCATATACTGCACGCCCGCTACGTTATAAGGTAGCCAGAAGCTGTGGACCGAGGCAATCGTCCGCAGGCCGCTCGGGCCGGCGCCGCCTCCGAACGGGTCGGCACCAAGCACTCCGGTGCAGTGCAAATCGCTCACGCAAAATCCCAGCTGCGAATGGCCCGGGCCTTCGAGCGTCACACCGGGGTACTGAATCGGTTTTGCATTGTGCGAGGCGGGGATCGTTTCGACGTAGGCTTTTCCGTCGCTCGTGCGGATGATCACGCGCACGGGATCGTTGGAGACCTGCTCGCTGAACGTCGTGAATTCAATGTACGGGGGAAGGCTTTGAATGTGCCAGGCACTCGCAGCGCGCTGAAGTATCGTCGTTCCCGTCGGCATTCCGGGCGGCGGCGTAGCAGGGACAAAAGGCAATGCGGTCCTCCCGATAAATCCGAGCGGCTGGGAGGCCGTTTTTCGCCGCGAGGTTAGTGCGGCGCCTGCATTTGCATTGCGTGCTGCAGATACTGGTCCTTGTCGAAGTAGAAGTTCGGAAGCTGCTGGGGGAAGTCGTAATCCCAAATCATCTCACTATCAGGCATGCAGGCAGGAACCGCCAATCCCGATAGCCGCGTGGGGACCGAATAGCACGTTTGCCGCAGATACCAGATGTTCATCACCGGTCCGAAGCCGTAGGTGAGCAAGCGGTTCGGAAGCTGCGGCTGTGCGTACATCATCTTCCAGACGTGATAATTTCCGGCATCTACGATGATCTCTCGCATGCGGTAACGGTCGGGGTCGGCCGACGCTTCCAGCTTCAGATCGTATACCGGCGTACCGTCGAAGTCCATGTACTGCACGCTGACGACGTCGTACGGGTTCTCGAACACGTGCTCGCGGGCGATCGTCGGCAGCGGCGCTTGGCCCGCAGGCATCTGCTCGCCGAACGGATCTTGGCCGACCACGCCGATGCAGTGGCCCATGCTCACGCATATTCCGAGCGGCGAATAGTCCGGCCCGAGCAGGCGAACGCCGGGATAGGCTATCGGCAGCTCGCCGGGGGAGGCAGGCATGGTTTGAACGTACGCGTGTCCGTCGGAAGTCCTGACCGCAACGCGAACCGGCTGGTCCGATATTTGCGCGATAAAGGTCGTGAACTCGATATAGGGCGGAAGGCTTTGTGAGTGCCACACTGACTCGGCGCGCTCGAAGATGAGGTTTCCGGGCGGCATGTTCGTTGGTGGCGGCGCAGGCAAGAACGGCATAGCGTCACTCCGCTGGGCTTGCCGTTTTACTTTCGGCGTTCTCGGGGCCGATCCATACCGTCTGAACGTTCACGAATTCATGAATTCCGAAGGAAGAGAGTTCCCGTCCGTAACCGCTGCGCTTGACCCCGCCGAACGGCAAGCGCGGATCGCTCGCGACCATACCGTTTATGAAGACCAACCCGGACTCGATCTGCGCCGCCATTCGCGCAGCGTGGCCGGTGTCGCGGGTCCAAATGTTCGCACCCAATCCAAACGTGGAGTCGTTCGCCAGCGTGACGGCATGATCGTCGTTTTCGGCGCGGATGAGGGCGGCGGCCGGTCCGAAGGTCTCCTGCGCGTACATCGGCGACCCCGGAGCAACGTCGGCCACGACGGTTGGTTCAAAGAAGAAGCCCTCCCCGTCCATCGGCCGTCCGCCGGCAACGATGCGGCCGCCATCCACGACGGTCGCGGTAACTTGTTGGTACAGCGCATCGCGCAAGTCGCCGCGCGCGCAAGGGCCGATCTGCGTTTGTTCGTTCGCGGGGTCGCCCACGCGCTGTGCGCGAACCGCCTCGGCGAAGTGCGATACGAAGCGATCGTATGCGCGATCCTCGACGATAAACCGCTTGGCCGCGATGCAGCTCTGCCCGTTGTTCTGAAAACGCGACTTTACGGCGAACTCGACCGCCAGATCGAGGTCCGCGTCGGCGAGCACGATGAACGGGTCCGAACCGCCGAGTTCGAGCACGCACTTTTTGATCGCAGCGCCGGCGGCGGAACCGACCGCGACGCCCGCCCGTTCGCTTCCGGTCAAGGTGACTGCCGCAATGCGCGGATCGGCAATGCGCGCGTCCGCGTCGCCGTGATCGATCAGCAGCGTGCGAAAAAGTCCGTCGGGGGCGCCGGCTTGCGCGAATATTCGTTCGATCTCGAGCGCGCAGCGAGTCGTGCTGTCGGCGTGCTTGAGCACAATGGTATTGCCTGCCATGATGGCCGGAGCGGCGGCGCGGAAGACTTGCCAGTACGGAAAGTTCCACGGCATGATCGCAAAAAGCACGCCCAACGGACGAAACGCGACGAAGCTCTTCGTTCCGTTAGACTCCACGTCGCGATCGCTCAGCATCCGGGCGCCCTGTTCGGCGAAGAAGTCGCAGCACCAGGCGCATTTCTCGATCTCGGCGCGCGCCTGAACGATTGGCTTGCCCATCTCGCGCACGGCCGTCTGCGCGAGGTTCTCCAGATCCTCACGCAGTGCGGAAGCAACCGCGTGGAGCTGTGCGGTGCGCGTTTCGAACGGCTCGCGGCGCCAGTGGAAGAATGTTTCTCGCGCCGCGTCGAGATGAGCGTCGATCTCTTCGGGAGTCATGTAGGAGAAGCGCTCGATGTCCCCACCCGTGGCGGGGTTCACCGTCGTAAAATCCGGCGTTTGTTCTCTGTTTCCGGCAAGCACTTTCATAATGCGTGGATAGACCAGGGACCTGACGGTCCCGAAAAAACCTCGATGAGGCGGTCCGGCTCCAAGTACTCCTTTGCGACGCGCTGGATGTCCGCGGGTGTAATGTCCGCGTAACGCTTGGCCAGCGTTTGATAGTAGTTCGTACCCAGGTCGTCCTGGGCAATCTCCAGTACCTCGTCGAGTTGGCCTTCCGCCGACCCCTCGTCGAGCAACGCTTGGGAGACGAGACGAACCTTGGCTTGCGCGAGCTCCTCCCCAGAGACCGGATGCGTGCGCAAGCGTTCGAGTGAGTCTCGCACCAAGTCGATGGCTGCCGGAACGTTTGACGGAGCTGCGCTCAGCTGAATTTCAAAGTCGCCGCGATCGGCGTCGCTGTGCACGCGAGTGCCGACGCTGTAAACGAGTCCGCGCTTTTGACGCAACTCTTGGAAGAGTCGCGATTGGAAGTAGCCGGGACCACCGAGCAACTCCGCCAGCAGATTGAACGTGTCGTAGTCTCGGCTCTTACGGGAAACGGCCGGTTGACCGAGTTGAATATACACTTGATTTGCGGCGGTGCCGATGTAGGCGTGGGCGGTATGCGCAGCGGGAAGCGCAAGCTCGTTGCCGCTGGGGGTCGGCCCCGGCGACTTCCACGATCCGAACGCGGCCTCGACTGCGCTGCGCGCCTGCTCGGGCGTTACGTCACCGACAATCGCAATCGACGTAAGGTCGGGGCGCCAGTAATGCTGCGTGTAGGAAACCAAATCGTCGCGCGTGATCGAGCTGATGGAATCCTGCGATGCGTAGCGCAGTTCCGGATCGTCCGGAGCGAGCAGCCGCTCCAAGTACGCGCGATCGATCATCACGCCGGAGATCGTTTGTTCGCTGTTGACCGAGTTTGCCAGCTGCGAACGCTGCAAGTCCAACCAGCGTTCCGGGAAGTCGGGATGTTCTTCGCCGTCGCTCAGAATCGCGAGCAGGGTTCCGAAGTCGCGCGCAAGTCCGTGCGCCGAGAACGTTTGGCCGAGATTCACGTCGGCGCCGATATCATCGGTGACTTTGCGCAGCTGATTGAAATCGTAGTGCTCGCTGCCGAAGTTTGCCATCGCCGACGCAAGACGCACGATGCCTTCTTTTCCGGAAGGTATGAAAGCGGCGGACGAGTCAATCGATCCTTCGACGTACACGGTTGGCCGATCGGGTTTCGTTTGAACCACGAGGTGCAGGCCGTTGGGGAGCGTGAACTCGGTGGGAGACAGTTTGCTGCGCGCCGTGGTCGGCTTGCGCAACGCTGCGCGGATCGATGCCGGTTCCACTATCGGTCCGTTGGGAACGCGGCTGCTGAAGTTGTCCGACGCGCCCGCATCGCTCTTCTGCGATTGGCTGTTTTCCGGGCGATCGTTCGGCGTGAGGTGGCCGACGACGTTCGGCTTCGAGAGATATTTGCGCGCCGCGTCAAGCAGTGTCTGCGGCGTGAGCGCCGCAAGGCGGGAGTCTTCGCCGGCGTTGCGCTCTTCGACGATTCCGTACGTATAGCCGACGAGGTCGCCGTATCCGCCGATGGAGTCCGCGCTGTAGATGCGATCTGCAAGCGTCGACCGTTTTGCCGCTTCGACCAAGCTCGGATCGAAGCCGGTCTCGAGCACCTGATTCATCGTGGATTGAAAGATCTGTTGTGCTTCTGCGCCCGTGTGTCCGGGGTTGAGCACGATGAAGACGTGCATCAGACCGCCGCGCAGCTGCGTATCGGCATTGGCTTCGAGCGTAAGCGCAACGTTGGATTCCACGAGCGCTTGGAAGAAGGGTCCGCGCTGATTCGGAATAAGCGATGCGAGCGTGCTGATTGCCGGCTCGCCCGGTTCGGTATCGCCGGGGACCGCGTACGCGAGATCCAGCACCTCGAACGAAAACGGAAATTCGGCTTCGACAACCTTACCGGTGGCGGCTTTGGGATGCAGCGGCTTGAAAGCGGGCAGCTTCTTGGCCGGAATCGATCCGAAGTCCCGCGCGGCCAGCGCGAAGACGGCGGTGTGGTCGACGTCGCCCGCCACGACCAGCGCGGCATTGTTGGGCGCGTACCATTCATTGTAATACTTGCGCAGATCTTGAACCGTTGCGGAAGCAACGTCCGAACGCACTCCCGTAGGCGTGCGGCCTGCCGGAAGGCCCGGATAGGCTGCGGCCCGCACGCGCGAAAGTAAATTGAAGAACGGCGAACTGTCGTCGCCGTCGATTTCGCTCAGTACCGCGCGACGTTCGATATTCCATTCGGCAGCCGTGAGCGAGATGTGGCGCATGCGGTCCGCTTCGATTTGCAGCGCGATCGCAACGCGGTCCGCCGGCATGTCGAACAAGAAGTTGGTGTAATCGTAGTCCGTCGTGCCGTTCATCTGCGCACCGAGACGAGCGACGATATCGTCGAGTCCGCCGGCCGAAATGTCGGGTGTGCCCCGGAACATCATGTGTTCGAGCGCGTGTGCCAGGCCGGTTTTTCCGGGCGCTTCGTACAGCGAACCGAACTTGTACCAGACGGCGGTGTGCACGACCGGCGCAGCGCGATCTTCGACGACGATCACCTTGAGGCCATTGCCGAGTGTGGTCGAGTACACACCTCGATCGCCGACCCCGGCGTCCTGCTGCGCTCGAACGGAACCCGGGAGCAGCGCAGTAAGGAGCGCTAAAAATAGAGCCGGCACCAACAATTTCATCAGGCGATAAGGATACCAACTCGCCTGGTGTTTAGCCTGGCCGCCTCGTGCGGCGAACTTTGCAGCCCGATCCCCCTAGAGCGACCGCTCGCTTATGTTGCCTGGGGCGCATGTATGACGATCGCACTCGGTCAAATTACGGGCCTATTCCGTGAGAGGCCCAAGTAATATTCGGCGCAGTCGAGTACGGCGGCGTAAGGGATGCAGCCGATAAGCTCCGATCGCACGACCGGAACTCCGGCGTCGCGAGCCATGTCGCGAACGATTTCGACGATGCGATATAACGGCACGGCGCGATAGTCCGTAACGTTCAGCGAAACCTGGACTAAACTCTCGGAGAGCCGCAAGCCGAGCGCTTTTAGGGTACGCAAGCCTCCGTCACGTTCGCGAAGCGCGCGCGCAATACGCTTTGCAAAGGCGAGATCGCCGGTACCGAGTTCGATGTTGAATGCGATGAGAACGTCGCGAGCGCCGACGGCAACGGCGCCGGCGCTGGCATGTTTGGATACGTCGCCGAAGTCGGGGCGCCAATCGGAAAGTTCGAAGCGGGCGTCCAAGCCTTCGAATTGCCCCTGCCGGACGGATGCCAGATTGCGGCGCAGCACCGTAGTCGCAGCCTGGCCATATAAGAAGGAAGGTACGTGCAAGTCTTGCCAGATCGCCGCCGCCGTCTCTCTGGCCAATTCGACGGCGTCGCTCATCTTGGCGCCGTTGAGCGGAATGAAGGGGAGCACGTCCAGAGCACCAATGCGCGGATGAACGCCGGCATGTTTGCGCAAATCGATGCATTCTACGCTTATCGCGGCGATGGCGAGCGCTGCTTTTCGCAGCGATTCGTAGTTGCCGACCATCGTCAGCACGCTGCGATTATGAACCGGATCGCTGGTGCGGTGCAGCACGCGCGCACCCTGCAGTTCGCAAGATTCTACGCAGCGATCGATGACGTCCAGATTTCGACCTTCGCTGATGTTGGGAACCGACTCGAAGAGCATTACGCGAGTGCGGCTTCGATAGCTTGCGCGACGTCGCTTAAATTGTGCGGGCCGTAGACTGTTGCATATCCCAGTTTGTTGGCTTCGGCAATGCGCCGCGCGGCAGCATTGACGGCGCGGATTTCGCCGGAGAGGCCAAGTTCGCCGAATGCGACCGCATCGGCCGGGAGCGGGCGGTTGCGGAACGACGATGCAATTGCGAGCGCGATGCCGAGATCCGCAGCGGGTTCGTTTACGCGCAAGCCGCCCGCGACGGACGCATAGATGTCATGAGCACCGAGTTGCATGCCGGCGCGGCGCTCCAGGACGGCAATGATCATCGCCAGGCGCGCTTGGTCGACGTTGTTGGCAAGACGCCGCGGCGTACCGTAACTGGTCTCGCCGACCAACGCCTGTACTTCGAGCAGAACCGGACGCGAACCGACGATTCCGGCGACGACGCACGAACCGCTTGGGCGGCCGGTGCGCCCGGACAGAAAGACTTCGGACGGATTGGAAACTTCGTGCAGGCCATCGGAATGCATCGAAAAGACGCAGATCTCATCGATGCTGCCGAAGCGGTTTTTATACGCTCGCACGATACGATATTCGCCGCTGGCTTCGCCTTCGAAGTACAATACCGTGTCGACCAGATGCTCGAGCAGCCGGGGACCGGCGATCGTACCTTCTTTCGTGACGTGACCGACGATGAACGTCGGCGATTCAGTGCGTTTTGCAAACTCCATGAGGGCTTGCGTACAGTCGCGCACCTGGGTGACGCTGCCCGCATAGGACTCGGATTCGGGCAGCCACACAGTTTGTATCGAGTCGACGATCAGCGCAGCCGGCTGCAGTTTTTCGATTTGATCGAGAACGTTGCGCAGGTTCGTCTCGGGAAAGACGAGGAGATGTTCGCTGTTCACGAGTCCTAGGCGGTGCGCGCGCAATTTGACTTGCGCGGCGGATTCTTCGCCGCAAACGTAGATGACGGGACCGCTCTCGAGCATTGCGGCGATCTGCAGAAGCAGCGTCGATTTGCCCGCACCGGGCGGCCCGCCAATCAGTGTAAGGCTGCCGGGAACGATGCCGCCGCCGAGCACCCCATCGAACTCGTGCAGCCCGGTGCGCATGCGTTCCAAACGCGCATCGTCCACGTCGTTCAGTGAGATGGGGCCGGCGGCCGTGCGAAGCGGCGCAACCGCAGCGGACCTGGCTGCGACCACGCGTATCGGACGTTCGTCGAAGGAATTCCACGCCCGGCATTGCGGGCAACGGCCCAGCCAACGCGGCGATTCAAAGCCGCACCCGGAGCAGAAATAGACCGAACGCGCCTTGGCCATAGCCCTGAATTTAGCGAACGCTCGTGAAGAGTCTTTTACCGTGAGCTTGCCGCCCGCGGTTCGACGTTGGCCGCTATGGCGGTGCGGCCGGCGTTGCCCCGCAGGAAGAGTCGTCTCCCGGAAAAAGGTTCGTGCGGTGCAACGCTCGCTGCAGATCGCCATCGACGGCCCGGCTGCTTCAGGCAAGACGACCGTCGCGCGAGCGCTCGCCGATCGCCTAGGCGTTCTTTATCTGGACACCGGCGCGATGTACCGGGCGTTAGCGTACACAGCGCTGGGCACGCAAACGGATTTGGATAACGAAAACGCGCTCGTTCGTTTGTTCGAACAACATCGCATCCGGGTGGAGCTCGATCGCAGTTCACCGTTGGGATTCAGAATTTTTGCGGCAAGCCGGGAGCTGACGGCGCAGGATTTGGAGTCGCCGCAAGTTACGGCCGTCGTTTCCACGATCGCTTCACATCCGCGCGTCCGTGAAGCGATGGTTCGGGAACAGCGCCGTATTGCGCAAGCGGGTCCCGTAGTGATGGCGGGCCGCGACATCGGCACGGTCGTTCTGCCCGATGCGCCCTTCAAGATTTTCCTTACTGCATCGGTCGAGGCGCGAGTCGCCCGCCGGCGGCAGCAACTGGAGCGCGCGGGCGTCGACGTCGGTGTGCACGAACTGACGAAAGACATCGAAGAGCGCGATCGGCTGGACGAAAGCCGGAAGACTTCGCCCTTGCGGCAAGCTTCGGACGCGCACCGCATCGATTCCAGCAATTTGAGCGTTCAGGGGGTCGTCGACCGCATTTGCCGCATCGTCGAAGCTCGTGTGTAAAGCCCTCATGACCCGGCTGAACGCGACGTTTCCAACGTGAACGAACCGCTCTACGATCTTGCGAAGTATTCGTTTTGGGCGCTCTTCGGATCGATTTGGCGCATGCGCGTGTTCGGCAGCGAAAACGTTCCCAAGGCGGGTCCGCTTATCGTCGCATGCAATCACGTCTCGTATTTGGATCCGCCGGTCTTGGGCACGGCGTGTCCGCGTCGGATCGAATACATGGCCAAGCGCCAGCTCTTTGAAATTCCGATCCTGGGGCCGCTGATCTCGGCGGTCGGTGCGTATCCGGTCGATCGCGAGGGCTCGGCTTCTGCGGCGATAAAGCGCTCGGTCGAAGTGCTGCGGCGCGGCGGCGCAATCGGCATTTTTCCGGAAGGCACGCGCAACGCCGCGGGGACCGTTCAGGCCCGTACGGGTGCGGCGCTGCTGGCATCGTTGGCTGGAGCGCCGGTGACTCCCGCGCGCGTGGTCGGCACGAGCGAAGCCAAACGGCTTTCGGCGATTCGTGTCTACTTCGGGCCCCCGCTCGCGCTTCCGGAGGGGCGGAAAGCGAGCCGCGAGGAGATGGCGAACTTCACGGACGAGGTGATGCGGGCAATTCGCGCGCTGCCGGAACGCTTTGATCGAACGTAACGAGATCTTCGAAGAGCACCTGTACGGGCTGATCCGGGATTACCGCGGTTCGCGGCAAGTTTCGGACATGCTCTTTTACCATTTCGGCTATGGGCAGTACGGACCGGCGCGCAGCGGAAAGCGTTTGCGGCCACGGCTGCTGCTCAAAGTCGCCGAAGCGGAAGGGGCTCGCGTCGAAGATGCGCTGGATGCTGCCGCGGCGGTCGAGATTCTGCACAATTACTCCCTCGTTCATGACGACATCGAGGACGGCGACGAACTGCGTCACGGACGCAAAACGCTGTGGCACGTGTACGGCATTCCGCAAGCTCTGAACGCGGGCGACGCGCTTTGTGCAGTGAGTTTCCTCGTTTTAATGAAGGCCACCGCAAGACATTCGGACGAGCGCGTCCTGCGCATGGTGCGAGCGTTGCATGAAGCGCACGAAACCATGTGCGACGGTCAGTCGCTCGATCTCGCCTTCGAACGAGCGCAACGCGTGGATCTCCAAGAGTACCATCGCATGATCGGCGCTAAAACGGCGGCGCTCTTCGGCGCGTCGTCCGAACTCGGCGCCCTCTGCGCGCCGTGTGAGAGCGCAGACGTGCAGCGGTATCGCGATCTCGGCCGCGCGTACGGGCTTGCGTTCCAAATTCGCGACGACGTCCTGGGCGTGTGGGGCAGTTTGGAAGCGACCGGTAAAGTGCGCTGCAGCGACATCGCCCGGCGAAAATGGACGTTTCCGGTGGTATGGGCCCTCAGCGGGCAGGCCTCGCCCGCCCGCAGCCGGATCGAACAAGCGTATGCCGAGTCCAACCTGCTTGACGAAGCAGCCGTCTCTTCCGTAAAGGCTGCGCTGGATGAGGTGGGGGCCAAAGAGGCCGCAAACGCGGCAATTGCCGAACACCTCTCGGTCGTCGAGCGCCACCCGGTGGGCAGCGTTCGCGACTTTTTGTTGAGTTCGCTGGAACTGGCGTCCTCGTAAGGAGGACGGTCGGGAGAGACAAGTTGAGCACGACCAAAGCGGAACTGCAAAGCCCGATTCGCGCGCAAGCCCATACCGCTTCGACCACAACCTGGCTATGGCTGTTGATCGGGGCCGGCTTCGTCTTGCGCTTGATCTTCATGGGCAACGAGGGCTTCAAGGCCGACGTCGGTACGTTCGAAGCATGGTCGCTCACCCTCGCGAGCCACTCGTTCGCGCAGTTCTACGGATCGGCCGGCTTTGCGGATTATCCGCCCGGTTATTTCTATGTCTTATGGGTCGTCGGGCACGTGTTCGCGGCGCTGCCGGCACACGGCGATTACACGTTGCTCAAGTATTTGGTGAAGTTGCCCGCGGTGCTCATGGACCTCGCGGACGGTGCAATTCTCTACGCGATCGCGCGACGGTTTGCCTCAGATCGTTTCGCGCTGGGCGTTGCCGCACTGTTTCTTTTGAATCCGGCGATCATTTTCATCTCGGCGGCGTGGGGACAGGTCGATTCGATCTCGGCCGGACTCTCGCTCCTCGCGGTGTTTCTGATGCTTCGCTCGGACGAACGCGGCGGTACGGATATCGTGCTGGCGTGGCTCGCCCTCGCGTATTCGCTGCTGATCAAACCGCAGGCGGCGGTGCTCATTCCGCTTTTCATAGCATTTGCCTTAGTTCCGAATGCGAGAAGATCGATGCGGATGACGTATACCGGCGCAGGCGTCATTGCAGCGGTCGTTCTGGCTTTCGTGCTGACCGTGCCCTTTCATCCGTCAATCAATCCGGCGGACGTGTTCGGCTGGCTCTATCAGAAGTATGAATTCGGAAAGAACGTCTATGCTTACAACTCGGTAAACGCATTCAATCTGTGGACAGCGATGCCGGGCAAGCGATTCTGGCAGCCCGATTCGCAATACATTGCGATGTTTCCGCAGTACGTCTGGGGCATGCTGCTCGTCGCCGCCGCGACCGTGATCGTAATCGTGCGGTACGTCGCCGATCGCTCGGCGCAGGCGTTCGTAGAAGCGGCGGCGCTGTTGACGCTCTCGTTCTTCATGCTCGCGACGCGCATGCACGAACGGTATATTTACGACGGCTTGCTTTTCACGATGGCCGCTGTTCCGGTCGCCCGGCGCTATTTTTGGGCGGCGATTGCATTTTCGTTCACCCTATTCATCAATCTGTTTTACTCGTTGAATTACGTAACGGTGGTTTCGGGAGGGGCTCCGGGCGTCGATCCGACCGATATCTGGCCGGCGGTGACGCATCCGCTCTCGATTTTGAACGTGGCCGTGTTCTTTTATCTCGGCTACGTGTTTTTGGGTCCTGCGGCTTCCGTCGAAGGGCGATCTTCAGCGGATGGCGTTGCCGCTGCGCCGGAGTCACCGCTGGCTTGGTTGAACCTGCGGCCGGCGCGGACGTGGTTCAACCCGCGCGAGGGCCTGGCGTCGATGGTTTGGCCGCTGGACTACCTGCTCGCCGGATCGTTCGGCGTCCTTTCCTTCCTCGTCTCGTTCGTCAATTATTGGCTCCCGAATAAAACGGACCAGTGCTGGTCGGTCGTTGCCGGCATTACGCGTTGCGGCATCTTCGACGAGATTTACTTTGCGCGCGCGGCTGAAGAATACCTGACGGGCAAATACATCTACGAGAACACGCATCCGCCTCTCACGAAACTGATCATCACGCTCTCGACGATGATGTTCGGCGGAATGGCGCATGGCGACAGTACGTACGGATGGCGCTTTTTGGACGTCCTGTTCGGCGCAATTGCGATCGTCATACTGTATGCATTCGCAAGACGCTTGACGCGGTCGACGCTGTTTGCGTCGCTTGCCGCGATCCTGTTCATTGCGGACGGCATGCACTTCGTGCAGTCCCGCATCGCCACGCCCGAAGGGATCGTGGTAGTGTTTTCGCTCGGAACGCTCTATGCGTTTTACCGCTTCTGGATCGCCTCGCAGTCGACGACTCGCCGATACGAACCGCAAACGCTCATCCGTGCCGGCATCTGCGCCGGCGGCGGACTCCTCCTAGGATTTGTAAGCGGCGCGCTGGCCGCAACGCTGGCGGCGCCTCCGCATTCCACTGCGTCGTACATCGTTTCGGGTGTGTATTTCACTTTCGGCTGGTACTTGGTGCTGCGCTTGTGGGTGGTGCCTCGGCTGCTGCCGGCCGATGGCGAGTTCGTCGCGTATCCTGAGGGCAGCATCGCGATACGCAGCGCGAACGGCGCTATCTTGCACACGCCCGACGGCGGAGAAGCCTCGCCCGAGCGAAAGGCGCCGCGCGCGGGACGCGTCAGCCGGGTGAACAAAGGCGAACTGGTTTTCAAAGAAGAGCAAGCGACGATAACGTACGGACGGGATCTATCCGTGGCCTATGCCACCCCTGAAGGAAGCGCAACGTATACGCCCGGCGTGGTGATCGACGATATGGGCGAGAAGCAAGAGGGGCGCCATGCAACTGCGTGGCTGATTGCCTTTACCTTGCTGCTGGGCGCGCTCGTTGCGAGCAAATGGTATGGCGTAATGGCGTACGGCGTTTCCTTCGTCGTGATTGCTTACGTTTGGCTGCAGCGTTATCTTCAGGAAGGCAGGACCAAACACTGGGGCAGCCCCTTCGGCTTCCGCCTGGACGTTGCAGCCGCCGCGATTGTGTTCTTGAGCATGAGCGTGTACATCTGCGTGTGGATCCCGGATTTCTTCCGGCACATCGAGATCAAGAACGTCACCGATCTGGTGTACCGGCAGTACACGATGTTCGAGTATCATGACACGCTCAAAGCAACGCATCCGTACCAGTCGGCCTGGTGGCAGTGGCCGCTGGATCTGCGCCCTATCGCTTATTACTGGAAAGACTTGCGCGGAGCAGTACAGGCCAGCAACCCGAACGCATGCTGCGTGGCCGAGGTGATTTCGTTACCCAATCCGCTGATTCTGTGGTTCGGCCTGCTTTGCGTGCCCCTCGTCGGATACTTGGCATGGCGGGAGAAGAACAAAGGCTATGCGCTTCTCGTGGTAGCGTACATTTTGCAGTGGGTGCCGTGGGCGCGTTCCCCCCGCATCACGTTCGCCTATCATTTTTACGTAGACATTCCGATCATCGTGCTCTGCAACGTCATCATCCTCCAGCGCATCTGGAACGGGCATTTTCGCGAGGAGCGCCAGCAACTTCTCGCGCGCATTGCTGTGGGCGCATACGGTGCCGCAGTCGTTTTGGCATTCATCTGGTTTTATCCCATCTTGGCCGGCGTTCCGCTCATTTGGAGCCATTGGAACGCCCGCATGTGGCTAGGAAGTCGCTGGGTGTAGGAGAAAGCGGAGCACCAAATGTCCGGTCATTCGAAGTGGCACAATATCCGCCTGAAGAAGGGCAAAGTCGATGCGCAGCGCGGCGCCCTCTTCACCAAACTGAGCAAAGAGATCATCATCGCGGCCAAATCGGGTTCGTCGGACCCGGAGGCAAACTATCGCTTGAAAATGGCGGTAGAAAAGGCGCGCGAAAACAACATGCCGCAGGACAATATCAAACGCGCGATCGCGCGGGGTGCCGGCGGAGCGGGTGAAAAAGAGATCGAGGAAATCCGCTACGAGGGGTACGGACCGCATGGTGTCGCCGTAGTGGTTGACGCTGCGACGGATAATCGCAATCGCACCGCCGGAGAACTGCGGTTCATGTTCAGTAAGTACGGGGGCACGATGGGCGAGACCGGAAGCGTCGGGTGGATGTTCGATCCGGTCGGAATCATCGTGGTCGACCCGCAGGGGCGTTCGGAAGACGCGGTCACCGAAGCGGCGCTCGTGAACGGCGTCCTCGATTTGGAGTACGGGGAGCCGACGGAGATTTATACGGAACCCACACTTCTGGCCGAAGCGCGCGATGCTTTGCGCGCGGGCGGCCTGAAGATTTCGGATGCATATTTGGGCGTTCGCGCGAAACAAAAAGTTGCGCCGCAAGGCGAGCAGCTGACCGAAGCGTTGAACTTTTTGGAAGCGCTCGACGAACACGAAGACGTACAGCGAGTTTTTTCCAACCTGGACGTGTCCGAGGCGGCGCTCGAGGCACTGGCTTAGTGGCTGACCTCGCGCGCCGTAAAATGAACGCAATCGAGCGCTACATTCCAAAGGACTGGGTCTTTCCGATCGTCTTTGCAGCGTTCGTGGGCGTGCTGGTTTGGTTCGGACATTCGATTCAGCAGTTCTTGCTGCCGGGACCGAATACCGTAACCGTTCCGTCATTCGTCGGGATGGCGCAGCCCGACGCGCAGAACGAGATCGCGCGCATGAACTTGAAGTCGACGATCGCGGGTCACGCCAGCAGCGCGCAATACCCGAAGGGCGTCGTGATGAATCAGGAACCGCAGTCGGGAATGCGGGTTCGCGCCGGACGGGAGATTTCGCTCGTCATCAGCGACGGGACGCAGACGATCCTGATGCCGGACGTGCGCTATCAATCGGTGCGGGACGCGAAGCTGGACCTTTCACATTCACGGCTGCTCGTGACGAAAACGCAGTACGTGCGCAACGACGACATTCCGCCGGATCACGTGATTTCGCAGAACCCCGACCCGGGGGTAAGCGTGACCGAAGGGACCAACGTCTCGCTGCTGGTCAGCAAGGGCGGGATCACCTCGATCAAGGTTCCAAACTTTGCCGGAATGACGATCGACGAAGCGCGCGGGCTCGCGAGCGACCTGCACGTCAAACTCGGCCAAGTCGTCTGGACGCCGCTGGGGAAGAACGGTCCGCCGCACGGACAAGTGGTGCGTCAAAAACCGGACGCGGGAGAGACGATCGGTCCATACGACGTCGTCTCACTCGACGTTAGCGCGGGTCCGAACGAATCGGGCTACATCATTCACCAAACTCACGTGCTGGCGGCGGTGCCGCCGGCGGAGAATGGACAGAACAATGCGCTGCACGTGCGGTTTTCGGTCAGCGATGCAACCGGAAAATACGACCTGTACGATGGATACGCGCAGCCCGGTCAAAAATTCGACTTCAACGTGACGACGATCGGCACGTCGGCGATTTATTTCTTCGTCAACGACACGCTGCTCGGTGAAACCAAAGTTGGCCAGGAACCGCCGAATGCTTACGGCGGCACCGGCTCGAGCAAAGGCGGTCCATCCGTCGAGGCGACGCCTTGAGCGCGCGTATAGCGCCCTCGGTGCTTTCGGCGGATTTTTCGAAGATCGTCGAGGAGATCGCTGCGGTCGAGCGCGGCGGTGCGGATCGCGTGCACTTAGACGTCATGGACGGGCGCTTCGTTCCGAACATCACCTGGGGACCGAAGGTTATCGCCGATCTACGCGCCCATACGCGTCTTCCGTTCGACTGCCATCTGATGATCGTGGAACCTGAACGTTATGTCGAAGCTTTTCGCGATGCGGGGGCGGATTGTATCACGTTTCATCTCGAAGCGACGAACCACGCGCAGCGGCTGCTGGCTCATATACGCGGAATTGGTGCAAAGGCTGGGATCTCGATTTGCCCGCAAACGCCGGTTTCGATGCTTGCCGATCTGATCGAAGACGTCGATTTGATTTTGGTCATGAGCGTGAATCCCGGATTCGGCGGCCAGCGGTTCATCGTACATGCGCTCGAGAAGATTCGTCAGGCGCGCGATCTGGTTGCGGGCGCCGGTGTCCCATGCGAGATTGAAGTGGATGGCGGCGTGACGCTGGAGAACGCCGGGCAGATTGCCTCAGCCGGAGCCGACGTTTTGGTGGCCGGTTCGGCGATATTCGAGACCCGGGACCCCGCAGAGACGACGCGCGCGTTTTGCCGGGCCGTCGACGGAGTGCCCGCTCGCTGAGTCGATCGCAATCGGAGGACGTTCTGGTCGCGCGTCTGCGCGAATTGATTGAAGCGCATCCCGGCAACGCGCGACTGCTCAATCGAATCGGCGACGACGCTGCGCTTTGGCAGCCGTCGCGCTCGCATCGCAGCGTCATCACGAGCGACGTGCTGGTGGAGGAACGCCACTTCCGCCGCGACACGATGCGATTGCGCGACGTCGGCATACGCGCAATGGCGGCGAACTTGAGCGATCTGGCAGCGATGGGCGCGCGTCCCGTGCTGGCGACTGTGGCGCTAGGCGTACCCACGGACGTTTCGTTCGAGGACGTCCTCGAACTCTACGGCGGGATACTCGAACTCTGCGAGCGGCATCGCTGCGCACTGGCCGGTGGCGATTTGAGCGGGTCGGAGCGTCTTTTCATTGCGATAACCGCGGTCGGTGAAGTTCGGCCTTCGAACGTGAAGGGCCGTAGCGGAGCTCGGCCGAGCGACGTGGCGGCCGTGACCGGTCCGCTGGGTGCGAGCCGGGCGGGGCTAATGCTTTCCCGGAATGCCGGGATGCTGGCCGGCGAGTTGCAAGAAGAAGCCGTTGCCGCACATTGCCGGCCACGACCGCGGATCGCGGAGGGGCGTTGGCTTGCGGCGAGCGGAAATGTGCATGCCATGATGGATATCTCCGACGGGCTGTCGACGGATTTGGCGCGCATGTCGTCGGCATCGCAGTGCGGAGCCGTCATTACCGGCATTCCCCTCGCAGCGAGCGCCGTGGCGGCCGCGCGCGCGATCGGCGAAGAATCCGAGCAGTTCGCACTGGCCGGCGGTGAGGATTTCGAATTGCTGGCTGCGATCGACGCGCGCGCATTCCGGTATCTTGCCGGACGTTTTCAGAAGCGCTTCGGGCGCCCGCTTTTTCAAGTCGGCGTTTTTGACCGCAACGCCGGCGTACGTCTCTGCCGGAACGGGCAAGAAGAGTTGCTCAAAGGATCCGGCTGGGATCACTTCTCGGATCGACCGGCGGCGCGATGACGAGCCCCGACCTTCCCAGACTTCCGCTGATCGGTTCCATTCAAAACACGGTCGGCATGGGATTCATCGGCAATCAAGCCGTATTTGCCGTAGCGAATGCGCTGGGCGCGCGCGTTGCCGCGGTCCCTACGTCGTACGCGAGTGCGCACGCGGGATTCCCCGGACGGGCGACGGCGAGCGTCGATCCGCAGCAGTTCGGCAAAGACGTCGCGTTTTTGGTCAGCCAACAGCCCGCCGTGCTCATCGTCGGCTATGTCCCGCGTCCGAACCTGGCGGACATCATCGCAAACCAGCTCACGGATTACAAAGGCGTCGTTCTGCTGGATCCGGTGATCGGCCATTACCAAAAAGGCCTGTACGTCACCGCCGAAACCGCGCGCGCCATCCGCGATTATTTGGTGCCGGCCGCGCAGATCGTCACGCCGAATCGCTTTGAAGCGGAAGTGCTGTTGGGAATGTCCGCCGGAGATTCGGTCACGGAGTACGCATTTCTGAACGGCATCTTCGATTTGGGACCCCAGGCGGTTATCGTGACGTCGTTCGAACGCGAACCCGAGAAGCGCCGCATGAAGATGCTCTTCACCAACGGTTACACGTATTGCCGGATCGCGACGCCGTTCTATTCGACCTTTCCCGCGCACGGTGCCGGGGATGTGTTTGCCGCCGGCGTAGGTGCGCTTGTGGCGATGGGCGGCTCGCCGTTTGCCGGCGCACTTTTGAGCGCGGCGCTCTGCGCCCGCGCGGTTGCGAATACGACGCACTACGGGGGCGATTGCGTCGATCCGGTGGCCGCGCTGGAGAAATGGAAGCCGGCCGGGTATCAATTTGAAGACGAACGCGCGATGCAGTTCGTTCGCGCCACGAACGTGGAAGCGGAACTGATCAAGCCGAGCCAAGACGACGGCGCGCGCCTGAAGTTTGCTCCGCCGAAGAACAAGATTATCTACGGCTAATGTTCAGTCCGCTGCAGATTGAGATCGGAGCGACGGAGCGGCCACCGCGGCTGATGCTCGAGGTGCTGGATTACGAGCATCCCGAGCGCGCGGAGCCCGCGAATTTGGATTTGCTGCAGTGCCGCATTACCGCGCACGCATTGCCGGTGGAAGCGACGTTCGAGTTGTCCATCGGGGTTTGGGAGCTGCTCGAGGTACGCGACTATTTGCAGAAGATCGTCAGCGGAAACGGACCCTCGCACAGCTTCAATTTGGCCGGAGGACTGCTTTCGCTATCCTTTGCGCCGTCGCGCCGCGGTCCCGTGCTCTGTGCCGTGCTGCTTAAGACGATCGACGCATCGCACGTGCGCCTCGAGTTTCTGATTACCCTTGAACCCCAGGACATCTCCCGCACGGTTTTTGACATGGCTCGCCTGGAGGCGGTTACTTAGCCGGAACTCGCTCGTACGCTGCTGGACGGAATATCGGCTACTCGTCGATTTGTACGCCGATGCCCGCGCCGACGTAGTTGAACGTCTGCGCAGGATTCCCGGTCAGAGCATGGCCGAGCTCGGCGTCAACCTCGAGGTGAGATCCGATCAGATGTTGGATGCCGTAATCCACAAACGCCCGCCCTCCGGCATTCGGCGCGATTTTGCTTTGATAGACGTACTCGAAATACAATTGGTAATCGCGCGGGAACTGCCGTGTCGCTACGATTGAAGGCGTCCAGAGCGCATAACGCGCGAACGTCCCGGCTTCCGGCGAGCCGCTGGCCGATTCGAATGCTTGGGTTGTTCCGATACTGAATGAATTGGTCAGCGAACACGCTATATCGGCATTGGCGGTTGCGGTATATCCGCCCGCGGTGAATGCTTCGGAGCCGTTGGGCGTAGTGTACAGGCCGTCGAATCCAAAGACGCAGCCGCTTTCGGGAGCGAGCTCGTATTTCAATCCAATTCCATTGTCTTGTAGGCCGGCCGCACCGTTTGCATTCGTTGTAGTCCGGTTTTGTGCAGGCCCGATAACGTCGAGTTCCAGGCGGGGCGCTACGCCGATGCGCGTAAAACTCTGAGGATACTGTTCAAGCGTTTCTCCCGAACCTTCCGCCTCTCGCTGATATCCCTCTTCGAACACGACTGTATGCGCCGCCACGGCACATGCGCTAAAGCCGACCGTCGGTCTGTTCAGCGTGGCCAGCAACCGCGCTTCTCCGCCGCACGGATCGGGCGTGGGAGCCGGCGATGGTGAGGACGCGGTCAGCAAAGCCGTCGCGATCAAGGCGAGCATGCGTACCTAATGCAATTTTCAGCCGCCGACCCCTACGTGCCGAATTCGAGGAGCGAAACTAAAAACATAGTTGACCGCCGGCATCCTGCGTGGTATGGTCCAAGCGTTCTCGGCAGCGTCATCCCGGAGGTCTCGTGTTCCGTCCCAGCCGCGTCGCAGCATCGGTTGCATTTCACGTTTTTATCGCGCTGCCGTTGTGCTTGAGCACGGCTGGTCCGGCTAGCGCGGAAGCGGCACCTCCGAGTATTGCGGCGGCTCCAATGACATCTGCGCAGTTGAGCGCAGGCGACGGATCCGGCTGGAAGAATGCCCCGGAAATTGCGCTTGGCTATGATTTTACGTATCGCCGGCCCGAGAGCAACCCTTCAACGGCCCGCATCGCAGAAGACGGCAGTGCGCTTTATGTTGCATTCGAGGTTCGTCAGCCCGGCGGAATAACGGCGAATCAGCATACCAACGGCAGTTCCGTCTTGAATGACGATTACGTCGCCGTGCTATTGAACCCGCAGGGACAGCAAGGCTTTTCGTACGCGTTCTACGCCAATCCGATTGGAACGCGCTATCAAACTTCGAGCGAGAACAGCGCGTATGCGCCGGAATGGTCTGCAATCGGCAAGCGAACCGCCGGCGGCTATGAAGTCACAATGCGCATTCCGCTGAACATCATTCGTTCCGGTGGTTCGAGCAGCTGGCGCGTTCAATTCGAAAGCTATTCCGTCGCGACGAACTCCGTCGACATTTGGGCGTATTCGCCAATCGCCACGTCGCCGAACGATCCGACCTTCGAAGGGACGGTCACGGGCATCGGCATTGCGCCTGCGGGCTCGAAAGCGTCCGGGTTTTCGCGCAATCCCGCGCGCATGCAGCTCTACGCCTTGGGTGAATCCACGACGCCGGCAAACGGCGGAAGCACCTCGCGCCTCGGCGCGGATTTCTCGCTGCCGGTAACTCCAACCGCGTCATTCGTCGGCACGCTGCATCCGGATTATTCAAACGTCGAGACCGATCAACAGACGATTGCGCCCACCGCCTTCGAACGTCAGTATGCGGAAGTCCGTCCGTTCTTCACCCAGATGGCCCAGTTCTTCAACGGCCACTTCAGCTGCAGCAACTGTCCTCAAACGCTGTACACGCCGGCAATTCCAGCCTTCGCGCAAGGATACGGCATCGAAGGCACGCAGGGACGATTCACGTTTGCGGGCTTCGATGCGCTCGGGTACCAGAGGACGGATCAAGCGCAAACGCTTAACTATTCATACGAAGATCCCAGGCAATCCGAAAATTGGGGCTTGCAGCGCGTTGCCGTAGACGCGTACGGCTTGAACGACGACACGACGACGCTTGACGGGGGATACCTGGACCAGCGCAATCATTTCGGCATTTACACCAACAACGGGTACGAATCGGGCAGTCTCGTCACCGACACGGCCCTCGCCCAATATCACGATCTTGGGCTCATCTATCTGACGCAAACGACCATCGTGCAGGCCGGCATTCAGCGTATCGGCGCGCAGTTCTCGCCCTTGGACGGCTACGTTTCGCAGACCGATATTCTCGGCAATCAGGTCTACGCGCAGCACACGTTCACGTTCACGCCGAAATACTGGCTGCACGACCTTCAGATTTCCGACTACTACGGCGATTATAGCAATCATCTAGGGCAAGTCGCGCAGGTCGACCAAGATCCGAATATCAATTTGGATTTTCGTAATCTTGTAAGTTTGCATCTTTTCACCAGCAGCAACGTCGATCGGACGCAAAACGGTGAGTTTTTGCCGTTCGACGGAAACGGCTTCCTATTGGGATATCGCGCCAATACCAATACACCAAGTATAATCACCTACAACGGCGGGGAATACTATCACGGGCACATCAATGCATGGACCTACATGACGACGGTGCCAGTCACCCCGCGAGTGCACCTCTCGCTCGAGGCGGATCGAGACGCGTATCTGAGCGTATGGCCGGGCGAATCGTCAAGCACGCAGTGGCTCGAACGCACCTCGCTGGATTGGCAGCCGAATAGATTCACGCAGCTCGATTTGGGCCTGCGGCGCATCCTCGGGCCGAATATGCCCAACGCGTTTGAGCCGCTGACGTACGGCTCCATGTCGAATCCGAACTCGCCCTGCTTCGCCGATCCGTACGCTGCGGGATGCTTCGTCAATGCGGGCAACGTGTCGATGGCGCTGCACTTCCTCGCGGCGCGCAACGAGTTTTACCTCGTCTACGGAAACGCAAACAATCTCTCGACTGAGCCGGCGCTCTTTATAAAGTGGATTCGTTACTTGGGCGCCGAGAAGGGCACTTAAGCGCGCCCTTTCATTGACTGTGGGTCGAAGGCATCATCGATCGTGCTCTACGGCGGCGCGTAGGCGGCTTAACGCACCGTCCCACTGCTGCGAAATTTGTGCTAAGTAGCGGCGCGCTTCTTCGATGCGCTTGCGCTCGAGTTTCCAAATGTGTTCGCGCCCGCGGCGCTCGCTGCGCACGATGCCGGCATGTTTCAGGGCGTAAAGGTGTTTGGTAACGCCTTGCCTTGAAATGTCCGCGCCTTGCACAAGCTGCGTTATCGAAAGCGGTCCGTTTTTGCAGAGCTTCGTGACGATGTGTAGCCGCGTTTCGTCGCCCAGCGCGGCCATGACGGGCGCCAGGCTCATCTTTGGAACT
The DNA here is from genome assembly GCA_963714015.1 of Vulcanimicrobiota bacterium. Classification (GTDB taxonomy): domain Bacteria; phylum Vulcanimicrobiota; class Vulcanimicrobiia; order Vulcanimicrobiales; family Vulcanimicrobiaceae; genus DASRDE01. The sequence goes on from OY970223.1 coordinate 1,867,649, forward strand.
GCACCAGGTATTTCTCGAGCACCTGCATCTGCATCGACCACCCTTCGCCGTTGGCTTCGAACGCGTTCGCTCGCCGTTCGATCGGGATGGCGTCGAATCCGGATTCAACGACAGTGAGCATCGTGCCCCCCTCGACGGCTTCCAGCGTGAAGGTCACGAGCGTCATCGGCTCGCGCGAATAGTCGACCGACGGATCGATGGCGAACGGATGCCATCGATAAGAGAATTTGCTCATCGGTACGATCTCTTCCACAAAAAAGGAGAGCGCCATACCATTGAGTGACTCTTGCATTTTTGCAACGTCTTCGTCGACGAGCGTTGGTTTGATCCGCCCGCGTATTTCCGCTCCGGGCCTGAATTCTCCATGCAGTTCCATGCCGAACCAGTCGCCGAATTCCGAGGCGCCGGCGAGGGCGCGCCAGACGCGATCCTGCGGCGCGCGCAGCAGTATGCGCTTCTCGATTCGGTCGGTCGTCGCCGTCATCATACGCAACCTCCTAGTTGCCTGTTAGCGTAACACTCTTCGGTTCTAAATGCAACCAGGGAGTTGCGCTATTGCGGTGCGCTGCGCGCCGTGCCCTGGTTGGGCGAGCCTAAGGTGAAGACGACTGGCGCAGTAATAGTTCGCTGGGACTGCTCGTGCGGCCGTTTGGAAGCACGGTTACAGCGGTTACATCGATTGGCGAGGCGGATGGAAGATTGAATTCAAGCGGACCGGTATAAATGCGGGACTTCGCAGTGGGCGTGCTGCCGTCAGTCGTGTAGTGAATAGCGGCGCCGTCGATTGCGGCGCGCATCGTGATGCTCGCCGAGGAACCGTCGCTGTACGCGTCTACGGTTCGCACGCTTTGTGAGACGTTCGCGAAGTGCAGATGTGATGCTTCTATCGCAAACTCCGGATTCGGAATCCGGAAGTTGTAACCGTCACGCTGCAGCCACCCGTACTGCGCTGCGCTTCGAATTTCAAAAAGACTCCAGTTCAAGAGCGAGTGCGGCAGCCACGCGATTTCGCTGAGCGCCAGTTCGCGCGGCAGCAGCATGTAGAAGAGGTAGCTCGGCGTATCGATATACTCCGTCCAGAGGTTGCCTTGCACGCCGATGATGTGTTTGGCCTGCGCGGGGGTTAGAACCGGCGGAGTCGGATTATAGCCGTAGACCATTTCGGGCGTTGAAAGATTGCCGATCGCTTCCGGTTCGTCGTTCGGATCGCCTTGATACGCGTCGAAGTATAGCGGACCGTCGGGCGACATGATCGCGTCGTTGCCGCGGCGCGCCGCGCGAATTCCGCCTGTCGTGCCGCGCCAGGACATCACGGTGGCTGTTTTCGTGACGCCGCCATCCAGGATTTCGTCCCAACCCACCATGCGCCGGCCTTTGCTTTGCAAGAAGCGCTCGATGCGCCGATCGAAATAGCCCTGGACCTGATCGTAGGTTTTCAGATGTTCGCGCCGCATGACTGCGTGCACGATCGCACTGTTGTGCCACTCGTCCTTCGGTGTTTCATCGCCCCCTATATGGATGTACTTGCCGGGGAAAAGATCGATTACTTCCGAGAGCACGTTTTCAAGAAAATTGAACGTGTAGGCGGAGGGGCAATAGATGTCGGTGCTCACGCCCCATGTCTCACGAACCTCAAAGGGTCCGGGCGTGCAGGCGAGCTTCGGATATGCCGCCACCGCGGCGGAGGAATGGCCCGGCATCTCGATCTCCGGGACCACTGTGACGTACCGCTTAGCGGCGTATGCGACGACGTCGCGGATTTGCTGCTGCGTGTAATAGCCGCAATAGCGCTTGTCGTCAATCGTCGTAGCGTCGCCGTTCATCTCCGTTCCGGCGCGGCACGATCCGACTTCGGTAAGGCGCGGATAACGGTTTATTTGAATGCGCCAGCCTTGGTCGTCGGTCAGGTGCCAGTGAAACGTATTGAGTCTTGTAGTGCGCGGCGACATCGATGTACTTTTCGACGATCGGAACGGTGTAAAAGTGACGGCTCACGTCGAGCATGACGCCGCGCCAGCGCAACGCCGGTCTGTCGATAATGTCGACGCCTGCGATCGATGAACTGCCGGACATCAACTGCTCCAGCGTTTGCACGCCGTAGAAGAGGCCGGCGCCGCCGTTCGCGCGGATCGTTACGCCGCCGAAGCCTGCGTGCAGCGTGTAACCTTCGGTTCCCAGCTCCGGCAACGGCGTAGCGGCGACCAGCGCGATGCCGTTTGCCGGCATTTGCGCAACGATTTGCGCCTGCACGCCGCGTTGCTGTAGGAAAGCTTGCAAAAAGGCGGCGGCGTTGCGCTCGGCCGGAGTCTGCGCGCCGATCGCCACGCTTTGCGGAAGGCCGTAGCGTTGTCCGTTCAGCCGGATGGAGCGCGGAAACGGAACGATTGCGGGTATGGACGCGAGCGCAATGGCGGTCAGCATGGCGACTTGTTGTAAGGCTCCGTTTGCCTCGCCTGCAGGGTGACAACGGTTCGGCATTCTAAACTAAAGAATTAATTGACAGGCAGGCTCCCATGCGCTAATATGAACTAAACAATTAGTTAATTACCGCCACGGCCTCAATAGGCCTGAAGGCTTAAATTTATGTTGTCAGTTTTGGTTCTTGCCGCGGTAACTGCCGGCGGCGCCCTCGCGGTCCCGGCGGGCGGCCCTCCACTCGCACCGTCGGACGCCGCTCCGTGGGCGTCGTCGGCAAATGCCGCGCTCACTTGGGACGTCGTGCACCGGGAAGCGGCTTCGGAAACTACCGTCGCGCACGTGGAAACCGACGGGAAATTTCTGTACGTGCGCTTCGATGCGCGGCAGCGCGAAGCCATTGCCGCCGCTCAACACAGCAACGACGTCGGACAAGGGAATGACGACGCGGTGTGGATCGACCTGTGGCCGAACGGAACGCACGGATATTTTTATCAGTTCGAGGCTACGCCGAACGGTACGCATTACGAAGCGTCATCGGAGAACACGTCGTACTCGCCGAATTGGCAATCTTACGGATCGCCTACGACCGGCGGATACGCCGTCACGATGAAGATTCCGCTCGAGGCGATCCGGGGCGTGCATGCAGGCAAATGGACGGCGCAATTCGTTCGCTACGTGCATGCGACGGGCGCCGAATACGTCTGGACCTACGATCCGGCACAGAATTCACCTGACGACGTTGCGCGCGCCGGCTCGATCGCGATGCCGGCGCTCGTTCAAGCAACCGCAGACCGCCCGAAACCGCGTGTCGCACTGTACGCCCTCGGCGATGCAGTGCCGCAGGCTTACGGCGGCAATACGTCGCGCGTGGGCGCGGATATTTCGATACCGGTGACGGCGACGTCGTCCTTTTACTCGACGCTGCATCCCGATTATTCGAACGTCGAACTCGACCAGCAGTCGATCTCGCCGACGGTGTATTCGCGCTATTACAGCGAAGTGCGGCCGTTCTTTACGCAGGCGGCGAACTTCTACAACAATTTCAATTGCGATGCTTGCCCGAACATTCAGGGCCTGTACACGCCGGCGATTCCGACACCGCGAGAGGGCTATGCATTCGAAGGTAAGCAGGGACTTTATTCGTTTGCGGCATTTGATGCCATCGGCGATCGACGGACGGACATAGCAAGCGCGCTGGACTACAGCTCGCCCGACACGCGCTGGCAGGCATCCGCAATGCGCGTCAACGTGAACATGCCCGGTTTCATCGACACGACGACCGAGACGGGAGTCGCATACAACGACCTCAAGCACTTCTCGCTGTACGCGAACACGGGCCACGACTCCGGTACCAACGTGTCGGACGGATCGCAAAGTCAGTGGTACGACGCGGGCGGCGGCTGGCTGGGCAAGACGTTCGGCCTGTTCGGATCGGTTCGCAAAATCGGCCAATACTACGATCCGGAAGACGGCTTCATCTCCCATCCGGGTATCGCCGGTTATGCGCTCTACTCTGCCAAAATTTTTGACTTCTCGCCGAATTCGGAGATGGAATCGGCGGGTATTGCGGGATTCGTCGATCGATACCAGGGACCAGCGCTCGGCAGCGCTCAAAGCGACAACTCGCTCACGGCCGACTTTTTGACCAAGAGCGGATTGGATCTGCAACTGGACAGTGGTTCGGATTACTGGCGGTTCGGCAATTTACTCGAGCCGATCTCGCAGAACGCGGGCTTTCAGTTCACCTATCACAGCGGCTTGCAGACGAACAATCCCGGGAACTTCCCCAATCACGGATCGTCGGCGACGCCGACGCAGATTGCGTATTTTACAGGGCGTTACGGTGACGGACGGCTGGACACGTGGACGCGCAACTCGACCGTGCGCGCAGGAACGCGCGGTTTGTTGACGCTTACCGTCGACGACACCGCTCAGTGGATGCCTTCGGCGCCGAGCAACGTGCAATGGTTCGACAGCCTCAGTTACGCCTATCAAGTGGGTTCGAATTCATCGATCGCGCTGGGCGTGCGTAAAGTCGTAGGCTTGCCGCCCCTGCCCAACGGCGGCGGAGACTGCATCGGAACGTGCACGAATCTCTCGCTCGCGTATCATCTGCGGCTGAGCAAGAGCGAACTGTACTTTGCCTACGGCGATCCCAACACCCTCACGACTGTGCCGCAGGTCATCATGAAAATGATCTTTTACGAGGGGGCGCAGAAAGGCACTTAGGCGGCGACGTCCGGCAGCAGATCGCGCATGCCTGCATCACGGTGAAACAGCGGCCATCCATGCGAGGTAATATGGGGCGTCCGATAGTACTCGGAGCAAGAGAGAAGGAGCATCGCATGAATCTCATCAGTCCCCTCAAACGGACCGCTCTGGCATGCGCTTTGGCGGTTACGGTCGCTATGAGCGCGTTCGCGCCGGCCAATGCGTTCTTGGACAAGACCCGGTTTGTTGCGCATTTAGGCGTGGCGTATTTCTGCTTCCATCATTGGGTATGGAAGCCGTATCAGGCGGGCGACTTTGCCGAAGGTGCGCCTCACCGCACGGCGACGATTGTCAAAGGCGGCGCGGCGCTATTGTTCGCGGTTCATGAAGTGCGGGTTGCTCAGCGCATTGCACAAAAGAGTAAGGATCCGCTGCTGCAGAAGCTCGACGGCGGCGTCAGTAATCTCATCGCCTCCTTCGGAACGATCGGCTCGAAATTGAAATCCGGTCAGTTCGATCCGAAAGACGTGCAAAACCTCAACGGGCTAACGACGACCTTCGGATCGCAGGCGGCCGCCGAGGGAGCGACGATCAAGGACGTGCCGGCGACCGTTCCCGGACAGTAACGCCGCATTATTTCAACGTTAGAACGTACTGCGCAACGTCGTGCAGATCGCGTTTCGACATCTTCCAGCGCGGCATCACCGGATTGAGCGGCTGACCGGTGTTGTCGATTCCGGTAGAGACGGCGCGCTCGAGCAGCGCAATGGTATAGGGCGGTTTCTGATCGGTGACGAGCGCCTTGCGGCGCAGGTCCGCGCTCACGGCGTTACCGGTAATGTGTAAACCGCCCGCGCCGTTTGCTCCATGGCATGCGGCGCACGACGGCCGCAGCGGAGGATGCGCTGCCGTCATTTGACGCCCCTCGCTATCGCGGCCGGTTTGAAAAATGAGACGTCCGTTAGCCGTCGGCGAGTAACCCGCGGTTGTCGCGGGCGCCGCGGCCGCCGAAGACTTTGACGAAGCATTGGAGTCGTTGTGGGAGCCGCATCCGGCAAAGACGCAGCATACGGCGATTGCCAAGATGGTGGTCTTCATGTATCGCAGTGTACCCTAATCGCCCGGTGGCGCAAATCACCGAAAAACGGTATGCTTGAACCATGCAGAAGGGCGAACGAATCGAGCTGCAATTCGACGAGGAAAGCAAACCGATTCCGGTGCGGTTCGTCGTTGAAGACGCGGACGGCTGGGTCGGCGTGACGACCGAACTGGAATACGAATCGGCGTGCCTGCGAGGCGCCGAGCCGGAGGCGCTATTGCGAGTTCCCGTCAGCCAAATCGTCGGCGGTATGCATTGAGCGCATCGTGGCGGCGTAAGGATTTTGGAAAAGCAAGCGGCGTGGGGTAGCCGGAAGGCTCGCGCAGTCCGATGGTTCTTATAGTCCTTACGGAGGCTCGACACTTTCCGGATGGAACGAGATAGGGAATGCGCTGCGGCGCGTTCCTTTTTTCTTTGGCTGTTCGGAGTTTATGGTAGTTCATGCCGAGTTGGGAAACGATTTCCTGCCGTCGCAGGCTTGTTGGAAGTCAACCGCTTGCGTGCGAAGGGCCTTATCAAGCTGACGATTGCATTCACGGCAAGACATTTCAGCGCAATGAGGCCGTCGGTCTCTACGGAACGAGCTGCGGATACGCGGCAACCCACCACGCTCCTGCCAGGTCCATCGACTTTAACGGCGCGCCGCCCGATGGATAGTTGTACTGCGCAATCGCATCGGCGAGGTTCGAGGCCCACAGTGTCTTGCCATCGCTCGAAATCGATAGTGCATACATCCCTTTTCCATTGATAGCCTTCAGGTACGTCTTCGCAACTGGTCTGCCTAGTACGCGACCGTAGGGATGCGGGTAGGTAATTGTCGGGCCGGCCGTGTAACCCTGGGTCAACGTACCGATGAGCAGTTGATCCTCTATGTTGAAATGCAGCTCGCTCATGTTCAAAACGGGCCTATATGTTTGGTAGGTCTTGGCGCTGCACTCGCCGGCGACCGAAATAAGGGTATCGTCGCCGCTGTTGCCGACGATGAAGTCAAACAACGTCCCCTCGCCATCGAATACATCAGCGCCGTCAAGATCGCCCAACTTCGGGTAAAGCACTTTGCACGGTTTGACCTCCCCGTGACGAAAGAACATGATTTTGTTTATCCCGTTTGGCGATGAGGGTGAGGAGGTCACGCCAAAAACGCCCGTCTTCCAGTCGACGGCAACAACGCCGCCATTCCCTGGAAGGCCAATTGTGGTCGGAGAATGCGTATAGGGTGGCGCATAAATCAAAAGCGTTGGTTGGTTCAACTCAGATAAGTATATCTCTCCTTGAGGGCCAAACGACACGAAGCCAAATGTTGGAGTTTTTAATTCACCGGTTTTCTTGCCCATGGAATTGAAGAGCTCAATTGACGAATATTTTTCGTTGGACACGGCCAACGCTGGAACGCTATTTGCGAAAGGCGCCTGCGCGGAACCATGCTTCGGTAGAACTTGAGGCGCTATTGCGCTAGTTTGCGAAGAACAGCCGTAGAGTAACGCCGCGATCACGAAAAATGAGCACAATATATTCGAACACATCACAGATCCCAGTCTTACGGTGTAGGCGCCATGGGGGTAAAGTTGCCGTCACCGCTGATAGTGATGAACGCTCCCTGTCCGCTGGCATCGAAGTACCATTTGCAAAGCTCGCCAAGACTGGGGATGCGGTATTCACTGCTGGTCGAGTCGAAGTACGCGTAGGCACGTACCTGCGAATAAAAACTATTCTCGTCTTCCATCTGATTATCCATCCATCGCTCGGCATTTCCCAGATACGTCGCCTGGTCGTCGGGTGCTGGATATTGTTGACAATCGGCATTTTCGCCGATCATGATGGGCTTACCATACGTCGATGACGAATAGGTCGCGACGAAATCGTGAAATATTCCGTCGAAATTGATCGGGATGTCGTTCGCATCTTCCTTGCTGTACCCGTCAATGCCGATCCAATCGACCTCTGTGTTGCCCGGATAAAAGGGACCGGGGCTCGGAGGATGGTCGTCCGGAGACAAGTCGTCAACAGCCGGGTTCCACAGGAATGTTACGTTCGGGTCACCGCCGGTGCCGTTGGGTGCGAGGATGCTTTTGATGTGCTCCCACCCGTTGATGAATTGCGTGGCAAAGTTCGGCACTTTATTAGCGTTGTTAGGCTCTTCATAGCAATTATTCCCGTTTGGATTTCCACTAGGCATTGGCCAATGGGCATTGACGTTGAATTCCCAGAACCAGCGCAGCATTACAGGGTACGGTTGGCCGTCTTTCGTTAAACCCTGGAGATCAGTCTTTAGCGCCTGGATGTCCTTGTCGGCACTGCCGTTTGCAATCTGGACGATATCATAAGGGCCGCCGTTGGTTGTAATATCGTCTCCGCAGTGCAGCGAGATGACCGGAATACGGCCGCGTGCTATATCGCCTTGAATCATTGCGTCATTTGCCAGATTCCCCAACTCAGTCCAGCTGCGGTATTCCAGATGCATAGCGAGATAACGATGCTCGTTGGGTCCAGGCATCAGTGCCTCCAGCGACTCAGTATCGCTTTCTTGCTGCTGGAACGACGGTGCGTAGTCATCTTGCTCACAACACGTAGTATTGACCGCGGCTGCAAGGTAGATTCCCGTCGGTGCAGGTTGTACGAGAGACATTCGCTGACGGTCGTTCGGCTGAAGCGACGGCGCCGAGCCACTGCCGGCGCATCCGGCCGCTAGCGCTCCGAGCGCGAAGAGCGCAAAGCACAACGTAGCGCAATTCGGTCGCGCGATTAAGATGCTGTCGAAGCCAAAGCATAACGAATTCTCCAAAAAGCGGCTCAGAGGGGGCCGTCACCCGTTGGGGGGTAGCGTAATGTGAGACTACCCCACGTTTGGTATTGGCGCAATAGGCCACTCTCCAAGCGTTGGGGCCAATCCTTTAGCGGCCGCCGCATAAATGCTATCCCATTCGGGAGCACAAGACTTGAGCTGATCAGGGTGTTGCAGCAGCTATATTTGGATCGACATCGATTAACGGCCGGCAACTATCGATAACTCGGATCAGCACGTTTTCGATACGCCGCAAGGGCGCCGCCATATCAATGCAAAGGTTGATACGGTTTCCGGTTCGCCGTCGATTCGGTACTTAAGCTCCTTGACAATCATAGCACTCAACAACAAAAAACGGTTTGCCAGGAGTGTGAGGGAAGTGACCGTAACGGAATCTGTCAACACGTTTGGTAGCGGTAACTCATTTGTTGTTGTAAGCGCTAGGGCCGACCCCATCGTGAACCGGTGGATTTATCCACACGGCGGCCGGCAGAGCCGCGCGTTTCGGAGCGCCGCGAACGAAGCGCTCCGCGGTTTGCCCGATACGCTTTGAGCATGACCTCGTTACGCGCAGTAAGAACCTGATCGGCTCGCGCCTCATGCTCCACTGCCGGCGTTAGCATCGCGATACCCGAAATGGCGATGCTCGTAGTTGTACCACCGGATGAGCCCGTCCACGGATTGATGCGCGTGCTCGAACGAGCCGAAGCGATCAGGAAATTGGTGGTGGTACTTCAGGGTGCGAAACTGCGATTCGGAGTATGGATTGTCGTCGCTCAAGTGAAGACGGCTATGCGATTGCGCAACGCCGAGTTTATCCAACAGGGCGCACACCGCTTGCGCGGTAATCTTTGCCCCGCGATCGGCGTGTGCAACGGCTTGGCCAGGCTGAACGGCTTCACGCTCCAGCGTTTGCGCGATGAAGTGTTCAGCAAGGTCGGCGTTCGCGCGTCGTAGGAGCATCCAGCCAACGACGAACCGGCTGAAGATGTCGAGCATCAGGAGCAGCGCGTACCATTCGCCTTTGCGCCGTCCGCGCAGCTTCGTTATATCCCAGCCTTAAAAATTGTCGCGGACTAGTGGCCAGCAGCTCGGGTTTTTGGAATTCGGGATGCCGCGCAATGCGTAGGCGCTCGCGCACTTCGTTATTGGAGCGTAGCAAACGATACATCGTGCTGACCGAGTACAGGTAGACGCCTCGTCGAGCAGCACCGCGTGAATCGCGCGGGCGCTCGATTGGCAAACCGTTCGCTATCAAGGACCGAGAGCACATGCACGCGTTCCTCTTGGTTTAGCGACCGTTTCGGAACAGGTCGCGTGCTCTTCGTCCGTTCTGGTACGCCGTGCCGGCGACGTCGCAGCGTCGAACGACTCAGACCAGAGGCCGCGCAAACCGTACGCCGCAATAACCGAGTTTTCCGTAGTATCCCCGTTATCCACAGCGGTACTGCTGCTGCGACAAAAGCTCTACAAAGAAATCCCTAGGTTACCGGTACCACATCATGTTGACACGGGAGGCAAAGCCCGATTGAGAACGGTAATGCCCCTTCTTTCTTTGGCTGTTCGGATAGAGCGCGTGGAGAGTAAAAAGGCTCTTGAGGACTCCGGTGGCCATAACGTATTCGCTTTTGGCCGTTGCACTTGCCGCGTGCGATCAGTCGCCGCCGCCTTGGTACAGCCAACTGAAACGGTTCCGACTTCTCCCCGTGCTTCGCCCGCCGCAATCTTTGCGGCAGGCGGTTTCGTTTGGGGATAGTCACCGAGAGCTGCGGCGCAAATGTCGGCGACGCGTACCGTCTGACGAATCGATCAGTCGGGCAACACCACCTAAGCTCGGGCAACGAAGCGTTCTTGAGCAGCGACTCGGGCATGGTTCCCGGCCTTCGTTACACGCCGTCGCTATAGAGCGGCTTAACGTTCGGGGTGGACGCCGCAAAAATCCATGAATAGAAATAGTAGGGACTAAGGTCATGCCCGCCCGGACCGGCTGCACCTCACCGCAATGCAGGCGGCTGACCTACCATGGTGACATGCGCCGGAATATTGCATTAGGCTTCGTGCCTGCTTTGCTTTTGACTCTCGCCGCGTGCGGCGGCGGTTCTTCCAACACCGCGGTTCCGCTTGACAAAGGAGCGTTGCAATCCGCACATGGGGGCTCGGTCCCGCAAGCGACGCCGACGCCGAACTCAAAGAAGACCGTCAATGTCGGGAAAGGCCAGATCAACGGCCTGGATAACCAGTTCTTGGGTGGACAGGGCGCCGAGGCGGGGGACGGCGATTATTCCGACGGCGGACAGGGGCCGGTGAACACATATTTCACGGGTCCGACGGGCGATCAGATTCCGTGTTTGCCGCACATGTACGGCGGTCCGTACCAATATCACATCCACGCTTTCTTGGGCATCTACTACAACGGAAAGCAGATTGCGGTTCCGGACGGTCTCGGCATGGCCGACCCGAATGGTGACGGAACGTGGAACGGTCCCGGCGGGCCGATCTACAACTTCACGAACTATTCGTACGATCCGAACGATCCTAGCAAGCCGGGCTGCTTCTACGAAATCCATTCGCACGATGCCAGCGGCGCCATTCATATCGAAATGTACAACCCGAACGGCATAAAGCGCACAGCGTCGATCTTTACGATGGGCGACTTGCTCGCGCTTTGGGGCGTTCCGTACAACATAAGCGCCGGACAGTTTGGACCGTACTCGGGGCCCATTAAGATTTATTGGTCGGGAGCTCGTCCGTTCGGAGGGCCGAGCGGCTCGCATACGACGACATCTAATTACTACACGTTGTACACTGGAAACATCCAAGACATTCCGCTCTATTCACACCAAGTGACTTGGATACTGATCGGATCCGGAAATCCGACCGGATCGTGGCTGCCGAACGTACACTTCTGGCAAGGCGAAATGTGGTAACCTAAAGGGTCGGAAAGAAAAAGCGGCGTCGAAAGACGCCGCTTTTTTGCTGGTAGCGTAAACGAAACTAAACGGCGCGCGTAACTTTCTTCGCGCGCAGACACGCCGTGCAGACGCGTGCGGTGCGGGCAGTGCCGCGATCGTTGATGCGGACCGCCTGGAGATTGGGCAGCCACCGGCGCTTCGTCTTATTCATCGCGTGGCTGACGTTGTTGCCCGCCATAGGGCCCTTGCCGCAGACTTCGCAGCGCTTCGCCATTTCCTAAAAACCTTTCCCTAGAACCAAATGCCCCGAGCGTCAAGCGCTCCGGAACAACTTGAGAAGAATACCACGCGCCTGAAGGGGACGCAAGCGCGAAGGACGGCCTTCGAGGTGGGTCGCCGCCCATGGCGGCGGGCCCCGGAGGATGACCGGGGGGAGCCGGAAGTGAAAGCGCCCGGGTGGACGTCACTGCCCTCGACGGGCGAGCATATGCCAGGTTCGTAATCGCGGGCTCGTACTTCCTAAGGAAATACCGTGGAGTTCTGAACGACCTCAACGTGTTTCCGGTGCCGGACGGGGACACCGGCACGAACATGTACTTGACGGTGCGGCAGGCGGCCTTGGTGGCCGGGCAAGTTCGTAGTAACTCGCTGGCGGACGTGGCCGCGGCGGCGGCCGAGGGGTCGCTGATGGGTGCCCGGGGGAATTCCGGCGTGATCATCTCGCAGATGCTGCGGGGATTCGCGCACCACGTGCGGCACCGCGCGGTAATCGATACGTTCATGCTGGCAACCGGGATGCGCGAGGCCGTTGTCGCCGCAAAGGCAGCGCTGGTCAAGCCGGTGGAAGGCACGATCATTTCCGTAGCAGAGGCGGCGGCAGAGGCTGCATACCGTTTAGCCTTGCACGAGCCGGATTTCTACCGGCTGGCGGGCGCCGTGCTGCGCGCGGCCAATGAAGCGTTGGACCGTACGCCGGATCAGCTGCCCGTTCTGAAAGAAGCGGGAGTCGTGGACGCGGGCGGCGCGGGTTTTGTGTACTTCATGGAGGGAGCGCTGCGCTTTCTCCCCGACACGAGGGTCCGCACGACGGCCTTCCCGCGACGACCGCTTCGTCCGCGCGTTTTCACGCCGCAGCAACGCGTCGGCGAGAACAAATATTGCACCGAGTTCGTGCTGCAGAACGCGGGGTGCTCGGTGAATGAAATGCGGGAGCATTTGCGAACGCGGGGAGACTCGCTGATCGTGGGAGGAGCGCAGCCGACGATCAAAGTTCATATTCATACGGACGATCCCCAAGCCGTGCAAGCGCTGGCTGAAAAGTGCGGCGAGGTTACGCGCTGGAAAGTCGACAACATGGAGCAGCAGCACAATGTGCTGGTGGTCGACAAACCTGCAGCCGAGCGGTCCATCGTAGCGATCGTTCCGGGCCCGGGCTTCGAGCGTATCGCCAAAGAAATCGGCGCAGAAGTCACCTTGGCAGCCGCGGTAAATCCGAGCGTGCGCGACATCGTGCTGGCGATCAACAAATCGCTTGCGGACCGCGTTTTTTTATTCGCTAACGACAAGAACGTGGTGCCTGCGGCGCTCGAGGCGGCGAATTTGAGCGGGCGAAAGGTTTACGTTCTTCCGACCCGCGACATCGTCGCGGGCATTGCCGGGTTGTTTGCTTTCTCCGCAGGTGCTCAGCCTGAGGCAGACGACGAGACGGTGCTGCGCGCGGTCTTGGACGCGGCGGAACGCCCGAGAAGCGCGCAAGTGTTCTTTGCGGGGAAGGATGCAAGTGTGGGTGGAACGAGCGTCGCACGCGGGAAACCGGCGGCTTTGAGCGCGGCAACGCTCTACGCCGGCTCGACGCTCGCCGGGGCCGCGCAGGAAGCGCTCGCGGCGATGGGGGCCCGCAATGGAGGCTTGATCACCGTGTACTACGGCGGTTCACAACGCGAACGCGACGCCCACCGGCTGGCTGACGAGCTGCAGGCGGCATTCCCCCGCGCCGAGGCGGAGTACTACTTCGGCGGGCAAACGAATCCCGAATATTGGATCTCGCTCGATGAGTAAGACGCGTATCGCGATCGATGCAATGGGCGGCGACCATGCCCCCGCCGAGATTGTCGCGGGCACGCTGCTGGCTGCCCGGGAAAGCTTTGGCGAGCTCGCACTCGTCGGAGATGAAGCGCGCATTCGCCCGCTCTTGACCGGGCCGGGAGCCGATCAAATCAAGGTCGTGCACGCGCCCGAAAACGTGCCGATGGATATGCACGCGTCGGCTGCGCTTCGGATCGCGGACAAGACGTCGCTGGGCGTCGCAGTCAACATGATCAAGGAAGGCACCGCGGACGCGGTCGTGTCCGCCGGCAACAGCGGCGCGTTTTTGGCGATAGCGCTTATCAAATTGCGCGCCATTCCGGGCATTGCGCGGCCGGCAATCGCCACCGTTTGGCCGGCGATGAACGGCCCGATGGTGCTGCTCGATTCCGGCGCCAACGTCGATTGCCGGCCGGAATGGCTCGAGCAGTTCGGCATCATGGGATCCGCCTACGCGAAGTCTGTGCTCAACATGGAGCGTCCGCGCGTAGCGATACTCTCGGTCGGCGAAGAGGACACTAAGGGCAACGCCCAGGTGTTCGACGCCGCTAAATTGCTGCGCGACGCGCCGATCAACTTCATCGGCAACGTCGAGGGCAAAGATCTGTTTCACAATGCCGCCGACGTCGTCGTAGTGGACGGATTCGTCGGAAACGTCGTCCTCAAACTGGGCGAGGGTCTGATCTCCGATCTCCAAAGGGTCATCAGAGACTCGATTCTGGGAGGAAGCCCGATCACCAAGTTCGGCGCATTGCTGATGTTGCCGGCGCTGCGCAAACTGCGCACGCGTTTCAACTACGAAACTTATGGCGGCGCGCCGCTGCTGGGTTTGCGCGGGCATTGCATCGTGACGCACGGCCGCGCGACGCGCAATGCGATCAAACACGCGATTCGGGCCGCCGCCGTCGAGGCGGAGCATGACGTCGTCGGAAAAATTACGGAGATGGTGAAACCGCACCTTACCGTGCAAGAAGCCTGAAGTTGGCAATTGCCGTCGTAACCGACAGCACGTCGGACCTCGAGCCCGAGAACGCCCGGGAGCTCGGCATCGACGTGGTGCCGTTGTTCGTCATCTGGGGCGATCGAAGCTACCGCGACAACGTCGATCTGACGCGGCGCGAATTTTACGAAAAGCTCGCCGGCGAACCGACGCTGCCGGCGACCTCGCAGCCGACGGCGCAGATGTTTGAAGAGGCCTTCCGTCCGCACGTGGAGCGAGGGGACGACATCGTTTGCATCGTCATCAGCTCGCATCTGTCCGGGACAATCAACGCTGCGCGAGCCGCCGCCAGATCCTTTCCCAGCGCGACGATTGCAATCGTGGATTCCGAAAGCGCCGCCGGCGGACTTGGATTGATGGCAATGCACGCCGCCGAGAGCGCTCGCGCCGGACGGTCGATGCAATCGATTCTCGACGACGTTCAAACCGAGCGATTGACGCAGCGCCTGTACGCGTGCGTTCCGGATCTTTCGCACATCGTGCGTACCGGACGCATTGGCCGGGCGCGCGCAGTGATCGGCACGCTGATGAAGATCGTTCCCGTCATCTCCCTTCGCGAAGGAGAGGTCGTAGCGCAAGCGCAGGTCCGCACGATGCCGCGCGCGCAGGAAACGATGATCGATCTTTCGCTCAAGAGCGTAACGGACGTAGAGCGCGCGCGTTTTCTGGTGATGCACACGAATGCGCCGGAACTTGCGCAGAATATTCAAGATCGTCTCAAGGCCAGGCTCGGGAGCGTTCAGCCGCGCCTGCTGGAGATTCTGGAAGCGGGGCCCGTCATCGCGACGCACGCCGGCCCGGGCGCGGTCGGCATATTTTCGAGTCAGGTGTGAATTTGCATGCGCGATAGATGGCTAAAATTCGATACCGTCGTCGCCATTTGCGCGTTGCTGATGAGTACGCTCACGGCGGGCGCGATGGTGTATCAGACGCGCGTCATCGCCGATCAGTTTTCCGCCAGCACGTGGCCGTACTTGAGCGTAGACACCACTTACAATCCGAACAACGTCGAGATCAGCCTGGTCAATGACGGGGCGGGCCCGCTGGACCTTTGCTACTGCTCGATCGGCGAGCGCTGCTGGACGCTGCACACCACCATCGGTTCCGCAGCGCTGTCGATTCCGCAGGCGGCCGCATCCTGCGGGGCCGGAGCTGCGATCGGCACGCCGGCGGCCGTTTAAAATGGCCGGAATCTACGTCCACCTGCCGTTCTGTCCGTACATTTGCCCTTACTGCGATTTTGCAAAATGGCCGCACCGGAGCGGCGCCGCGCAACGCTATCTGCAAGCGCTTCTGACAGAGATTCGTTCGCAGCCGCAGGCGAATGGCGGCGAGCAATTTGAAACGGTGTTTTTGGGCGGCGGAACGCCCAATACGTACTCGGCGCAAGATATTGCAATTATTTTGGATGAATTGCGATCGCGTTTTCCCGGACCGGCGGGTCGCGAGACCACCATCGAATTGAATCCGGAACTGGTGCGTGCCGAAGATGTGGACCTCTACCGCGAGGCGGGAATAACGCGTGTTTCCGTCGGCGTGCAGTCGTTCGCGCCGAACGAGATTCGCACGCTGGGGCGCCGGCATACCGTTCAAGACGTTCGCAGGGTCGTCGAGGCGGCGCGTGCTGCGCGAATCGCCGGCGTGAGTCTGGATTTGATCTTCGGCGTGCCGGGACAAACGGCGCAGAGTTGGCGGGAGTCGCTCAAAACGGCAGTCGCTTTGGGGGCGGATCATATCTCGACGTATGGTCTAACGGTTGAGCCCGGAACGCCGTACGAGCGCTGGAAAGAACGCGACCCTTCGGCCTTTCCGGCGAACGATGACGAGGCGGAGCTTTACGAGATTGCGATGCTCGAGCTGGAGTCCCACGGATTCGAACACTACGAAATCAGCAATTTCGCAAAGCCGGGGCATCGCAGCGCGCACAACGCCAATTATTGGGCAAACGGAGATTACGCCGGACTGGGCGTGGGCGCGGCATCGTACCGCCGCGGGGTACGATGGACGCATACGCGCGACTTGGAGGAGTACATTAACGCGGTATTAGAAGGTCAACCGATTCCGGCGCAATCAGAAGCGTTGATCGGCGCGCAAAAAGCGGGAGAGGCCGTAATGCTTGCGCTGCGCACGGCGCAAGGGGTATCGCTGGAGACGTTCAAAGAGCGGTACGGTTTGGACTTTTTGGAATTCTACGCCCCGGTCGTGCAGGAATACAGCGAAATCGGTTTGTTGGAAGTGAGCTCGACGCATGCACGGCTGACGCGCCGCGGGCGGTTCTTGGCCAATGACGTATGCGCCGCTTTCGTGACGTTCGCGTAGGCCCCAGCGTTGCAGGCGTGCTGCTGCGGTTCCTTTTCGCAGTCGTCTTCGGCATAACCGGATTTCTCCTCGGACGCGAAGCGTATATTCACGTTTTCTCCCTGCATTTTTCCAGCGAGGCGCTGCAAACTGCGCTCACCATCGTACTGCCGATTGCCGGCGCCCTCCTCGGCATCGTGCTGGCGCCGCTCGCGCAATCGCTTTTTGAAGAAGAGCTGAATTTGGTCGAGCGTGCCATCGAACGGCTGGCGCCGGCCGAACTGGCGGGCGGCGCCGTCGGATTGATCCTGGGTTTACTGATCGCGTTCCTGATCCGCAGCATTTTGTTCGAATTCATCTCGACCACCGGGCGGGCGGGCAGTTACGTCGCGATTCTGCTGTACCTCATCATCAGCATATTTGCCGCGTATTTGGGCGCGCGCGTGGGCTCGAGAATGCACATTCTGCCGCTCGCAAGCGTCGGAAGCTTAGCCGGAGCGCCGCCGAAGATCGTCGACACGTCCATACTGATCGACGGCCGAATCGTCGAGATCTTCGAATCGGGTTTTCTCGACGGGCCGTTGATTCTTCCGCGCTTCGTTCTGCGCGAACTTCAGGCGGTGGCCGATTCGAGCGACGGCATGAAGCGCACGCGAGGACGACGCGGCTTGGAAGTGCTCAAACGGCTTCAGGAACTGGGTATTTTGGAAGTGAGCGAACGCGACTACGACGATTTGCGCGGCGCGGATGCCAAACTGGTGCGCCTCGCCAAAGATTTGGACGGCAAGCTTCTGACCAACGATTATAATCTGAATAGAGTGGCGCACGTGGAAGGCGTGGCCGTCCTGAACGTCAACGAACTTGCGAACGCAATAAAGCCGGTCGTTTTGCCGGGCGAGGAGATGCACGTGCATATTATTCGCGACGGGAAGGAGCCGCATCAGGGCGTCGCCTACTTGGACGACGGTACGATGATTGTGGTCGAGAACGGACGGCGTTTAGTGGGCGAGGCGGCCGACGTAGTCGTGACGAGCGTGTTGCAAACTGCGGCGGGCCGCATGATTTTCGCCAAACCGAAACGGGAGTTTCGTTGATGGAGCCTTCCTCGTACGGATGGGCCGCAATTGTTGTAGCGGCAGGCCGCGGGCGGCGATTCGGCGGCCCTAAGCAGTTGGTGGAGATAGCCGCGCAGCCGATGCTCGCGTGGTCGCTCCGCACGTTTGCCGCGATGGAGGAAGTTGCGCAGTTGATCGTCGTGACGGAAGCCGAATGGGTGACCGACGTCTCGGCGGTCGTCGAGCGCGTCGCCGGCGTGAAGCGGTGGAGCGTCGTCTGCGGCGGACCTACACGGCAAGCGAGCACGTTTGAGGGCATTCGCGCCGTTCAGCCGCAATGTACGGCGGTGTTCGTTCACGACGGTGCTCGTCCGCTGATTCGCGAGAGCGACGTGCGCGCGGGAATGGAAGCCGTGCAGCCGGGGCATGGTTCGCTGCTTGCGATTCCCGTGGTCGATACGATCAAACGCGTCGCGTCTCACAGTCACGTCGTTGCCGAGACATTGGATCGCGATCTGCTGTGGGCGGCGCAGACGCCGCAGTTTGCGATGGTTGCGGACCTTCGCGCAGCGCATGAAGCGGGGCGCCGCACCCAAGTCGAAGCGACGGACGATGCGATGCTTCTGGAACAGGCCGGCGTTCGCGTGCACGTGGTTTCGGGATCGCCGGAGAATTTCAAAGTCACCGTTCCGGAAGATCGCGAGCGCGCGGAACAGATACTTCGTTTGCGGTTCGCCGCGCAGCAGGGACGCCCGTGACGCGGGTAGGACATGGGTTCGACGCGCACCGTCTAGCGGAAGGGCGTAAACTGATTTTGGCCGGAGTGGAGATTCCGCATGAAACGGGCGCACTCGGGCATTCGGATGCGGATGTCGTGGCACACGCGATTAGCGATGCCTTGCTCGGCGCGGCCGCTTTGGGCGATCTGGGCGGCCGTTTTCCCGATACGGACGAGCGGTGGAAGGGCGCGAATTCAATGAAGCTGCTCGCGCAGTGCGTCGAAGAAGTGCGCGCCGCTGGATATGCGATTGCCAACGTCGACGCGACGATCGTGCTGCAGCGGCCGAAGCTCGCGCCGTATATCGCGAAAATGCGCGAGAACGCGGCGCGATGCCTTGATATAGAGCCGTCGCACGTGAGCGTGAAAGCCAAGACCAGCGAGGGCATGGGCTATACGGGCGACGGTTCGGGGATTGCGGCTTACGCAGTAGTGTTAATCGAGAAATGATTGCGCGCGGTGAGCTTGCAGCGGAGATGCAGCGTTGGGGTTTTTTGGAAGATCCGGCGCCTGAGGCGGCGTTGCGCTGGATCGACACGTTTTTGGAAGCCTACGGCGATCGCTTGCAGTCGGTGAATGACGCCCGGCCCTACGTTGCCGAACTGCGCATGGAGGCGTGCGTTATTCCGGCGCTGGAACTGGAGCGTCTGCGAACACGCGAAGTACTATTCTTTTTGGACACCGTCGGACAGTACGTGGATAGCCAGGCGGAGTTGCGAGGCTTACCGCTGGAACACGACTTGGTCGAAATGGCGAAAGAATTCGGCATTTCGCCCAGCGACGCGCGCTACGCCGCGCGCATGGCTCTTACCGGGAAAACGGAAGGGCCGCCGCTGGAATTGTTGTTCCCGCTGCTCGGCCACGATAGGATCTTGATCCGGATCGGCGCAGTGAATTCCCGACTGTTGCACGGTCGCGGTCTCGAACCGATCAAATACGGCCCCGGCGGAGTTCCATTCGAACCGATCCACGGTACTCGTCCGGATGAAGACGACGTTTGACGGCCTGCATTCCCCAGGGTCTTCCAATTAAACGGTCTGACGGCTGCGAACCCAGCCGAGCACTTTCGCGGCTACGTCTTGAGGCTGCACGTTCGTCCAGGTCCGAAAAGTCGTACCTGCGGTAAATCCGGGATGCTGTCCTTGCATTTGAACCATTACTTCGATGGCTTCGTTCCGGTTTTTGAGCGAGACGTTGAAAGCGTCGTACCAGTACACCGGGCCGCGCGGATCCGTCCCCGGACTAACGGGGCCGAGCGCGCTTAGAAAATCCGCGCGCCATTCTTCGAACGTCGAAAATCGCATACACCCTCCGTCCAGGGCGAAAGGTTCCGCCGCCGCTGCGGAGTTCCTCGGTAATAGAAGAGCCGCCCTCGTGGACGGCTCCCGCGGCGATCGACGTCGAAGCCCTCGCCTACATGGGCGGCTTGATGTCGGCGACGCTATTGTACTGCGAAAACGTCCAGGTCTCGTCCTTGCCGAGGTATTGAACCGGAAGACCGTTCGCGCCGATCAGGAGGTCGAACGTGTCACCGTTTTGCCTGTTGACCACGTGATACTTGTGTGCGGCGGCAGTCGTCATACCCTTATCCGTAACGTTGTATTTTTTTCTAATGTCGGAACTTTCCAGATTGAGCGTACGCAGATGTTCCATCAACGTGACCGCCATTGCAGGCTGCCCCGGCCGGGCCATCCATCTGCCGTCCATGCCTTCCCAGGAATGAGCACCGATGGCGATCAGTTGCATGCCGTTGGATATGCTCCAGTGCACCTTGTCCGGATTGATCAGGTCGAGCGTAACCGACTCTTGCGGTTCCTTGATGTCGACGTGGACTGAATTCACGTTTTGAAAGGCAGTTTTTACCGCTGCGAGGTCGCTTGCCGGATCTGCGAATGCCGGCTGAGCGGCTAATGAAGTGAACGAGGCGACGGTGAATGCGAAAAGCCAAAGGATCTGTCTAGTCACGAGATACTCCTTTCGATGTGCGCTGCGATTGCGTATTACGGCGTTGAAAGATGATTGAGAACCGCGCGCGCGAGCGTTTCGGAGGCTGCGAGCGCAGGAGAACGCGAGCCCTGAACGAGCAGTTGGAACGCCATGTCGGCCTTGACGACAGTGAGCGTGCCCTCTTTCCACGACGCTTTATCGCCGAGTCCCGAAAGCATCTGCGCATCGGTGAAGGCGCTCGAAAGGCCCGGCGGCAGGTTGGGAACGCCCGGCACGCCGAGCACCGACTGCACCGCGCGCAGGCAGCCGAATCCGTGACACGCTGTTGCGGCTTGAACGGGATGCATCGTCAGCACCACGGTTCGCGCCGGAGCTCCGCCGTGTGATGATACAGCCCAGGCGCATTCGTTCGCAGACGAATGCTGCGCGGTGCCCAGCGATGAAACGCCGACGCCCAGCGCCGATGCGACGTCGGGCGAGCCGAGCATGCCGCACGGATCGACGTTCAGACTCGAGCCGTTAGACGATGCTTGTTGCCGTGCTGCAGGCTGCGCCGCGGCGGACGGGGCCTGCACGGGTGCGGGCTGCGCCGGTTGGGGCGTTTGCAGCGCATCCTGTCCCGGTGCCATCGTAACGGTTCCCCCGCAGGTCAAGACTGATGCGAAAGTTCGCCGGGCTGCGATACTGTGGAACCGGAATCGCAAGTTTTATTTTCTCTTGCGTAGCGGCATCGAACGTCACGAGCAGCCGTGTCGGCGCATCCGCGGCGTTGAAGGTGCCCCAAGAAATGAGCTGATCGAACGTGTACGGCACGCCCGGAGCGAATGGTAGATTTCGCGAGCCCAATGAAAAGCCGCCGACGACGTTGGCCGAGGAAGAATCGTTGCCGCTCTTCGTGGCGAGAAATTCGTCGCTGGTGTTCGTCGGTGCTACGCGATTGCCGATGTCGGCCAATCCGCCCGGGAACACCTTCATGTGGGTGATGTTGATCCATTCTTGCCGGATATGCCAGCCGAATTGATTTTTCGCGACGGTCCCGACGGGAAAGGGCGTCACGGCGAGCACGCGCATCTTCCAAATGCCGTTGGACATCCACTGATTCATGCACCCTTGCTGAGCCGCGAGCTGTGAGGAACCGCCTTGCGCCTGCGCTGCAGCTCCTGCGGCAACGCAATCCAGGTTGTAGTCAAAGTTGTATTGGCGAGTAGAAAAGTGCGGTTTGTTCATTCGCGCGAGTACCTGGCCGTCGAATGTTACGTCGAGCGACCTCGGCTTGTCCGAGGGATCGACTTTCATATTGGGGCCGAAGAACGATTGCGTATACGTGAACTCTCCCGCCGGCGCAAAGTTATTAAAGACCAGCGCCTGCTGGTTGTGTCCCTCCGCCGTGAGCGACAAGGCGGAAAGATTCAACGTCTCTTCCTTGAATTGCGAATCTGCCGGAGAAAGTTCGCGCGAGGTACCGTTACGCCACGTTTGCGTGATGCGCCATCCGGTCTGCTGCGAGCCGTCCATAATCGGCTCCGCCTTGGTCACCTTGGCTCGCCAGAGGCCGTTGAACAGCCACTGATTCATACATCCGGTGCGAGTGTCGCTTTGTGCGATCGCTTGTACCGGCGCCGCAATCTGGGTAGCCGCGACAAGCGCAGCGAGCAAGAAAGCCTTGGTTCTCATTGCATAACACCTCGAGAAACTTCCCTTGCTCAGAGGCTAACAGCGAGGCGTCCCCACAACGTCCCACCGCCTTGCCGCGCGGTGCGAGCGCTGCAACCGCAGGTAAGGAAAGGCCGGTTCCGGGTGGGAATACCGGCAAGCCCCTCGGGGATATACGATAAGACTTTAGGATAATGACGCTTTTCCAGACTATCGCGGCCGATTTGAAGGCCGTTCTGCAGCGCGACCCGGCGGCTCGAGGGCCGGTGGACGTGCTGCTGTCCTACCCGGGATTTCACGCGGTGACGGCACACCGCTTTATTCACGAGCTTTGGCGGGCCGGGATTCCACTGCTGCCGCGCTTTCTTTCAAACGTAAACCGCTTTTGGACCGGCATCGAAATCCATCCGGCCGCAAAACTTGGATCGGCGTTTTTCATCGACCACGGAATGGGGGTGGTGATCGGCGAGACGGCCGAGGTGGGAGAGAGCTGCACGATTTATCAGGGCGTCACGCTGGGCGGAACGAGTCTCTCGCACGGCAAGCGGCATCCGACTCTGGGCAATAACGTGACGGTGGGCGTGAGTGCGGTGGTCCTGGGCGCCATTACGATCGGCGACAACGCGAAGATTGGCGGCGGTTCCGTCGTCGTCAAAGACGTGCCCGCGAATTCGACCGTTGTCGGCGTTCCGGCTCGCGTGGTGATGCAGGACGGCGTTCCCGTGAAATTGGTACCGGAGCGGCCCCACGTTGACATGCCCGATCCAAATGCCGACTCCATTGCGCAGCTTCAGAAGCGCATTCGCGATTTGGAAGCGCGTTTCGACGCGATCGAACGAGAAGAAGATTCGCAGTCTTCGTGGTCGTGGGTCGTTTGACGATGCGGCTGTACAACACCCGGACGCGAACCCTCGAAGCATTTGCGCCGTTGGATCCTCCTCGAGTCCGCATCTACGTGTGCGGACTCACGCCATCGGCGGAGGCGCACCTGGGGCATGCGCGTTCGTTCTTGTTTTTTGACGTGCTGCGCCGTTATTTGAAGTACTCGGGTTATGACGTTACGTACGTGCAAAACGTCACCGACATCGACGATAGAAGCATCAATCGCGCAAAAGAGACCGGTGAGGACTGGTACGACATCGTCAGCCGGTACTACGCTTCGTTCAAGCGGTCGATTCACGACCGGTTGGGCGTGCTGCCTTTTGACGAAGAGCCGTACGCGACGAAGTTCATTCCGCAAATAGTCGCGATGATAGCGCAACTTCAAGAGCAGGGGTATGCGTACGTCGCCAGGGACGGCGTGTATTACCGCGTCGCGAAATTTTCGCGCTACGGACGGCTGAGCAACAAGAACATCGAGGAACTGGAAGCCGGCGCGCGCATTGAAGTGGACGAGTTCAAAGAAGATCCGCTGGATTTTGCGCTCTGGAAGTTTGCGAAACCGGGCGAGCCCAAATGGCCCTCCCCCTGGGGTGAGGGGCGCCCAGGCTGGCATATCGAGTGCTCGGCAATGTCGCAGCAGCTGCTCGATCCCCAAAGCCGGGGATTCGACATACACGGCGGCGGCGCGGATCTGATTTTTCCGCATCACGAAAACGAGATCGCGCAGAGCGAGCCGCTGATGATTCATCCGCCCATGGCGAATTTTTGGATGCACGGCGGCCTGCTGCTGTTTGACAATTTGAAGATGAGCAAGTCGCTGGGCAACTTTGAACCGCTCTGGGAATTGCTCGACCGGCACGATCCGCAGGCGATCCGTTTGTTGTTTCTGCAAACCGGTTATCGCAAAGTGATGAATTTTACGGAAGATTCGATAACCGGTGCGGCGACGGCGCTGGAGCGCCTGAAGCGAACATATCGCGAGTTGCGCGCTCGGCATGATGGAGCGAGCGGCGCAGCTGAAAGCGGTTTGATGCAGCGAGTCTCGCAAGCGCTCGATGACGACATGAATACAGCCGTCGCCTTGGCTGAAGTGCTTTCATTTAAAGACGGGTCGCTGCAAGAATACGCGACGGCGCTGGACGTATTGGGATTGACGGCGAGTGATTCTTGGCTGGAAGCGCCGCCGCGGTTTTTGCCGCCGGATTTTGTCGAAGCGTTGTCGTCGGCGATCGCCGGTATGCCGGAATTGGCAGACGGTTCGTTGAACGGTGTCAGTGCCGAAGAGGCCATTGCGCGCGTGATTGAGCGGCGCAGACAAGCCCGCGCGAACAAGGATTGGAGCACGTCGGATCGGCTGCGCGATGCATTGGCGGCTTGCGGCGTGGCGCTGAAAGATTCGAAAGAAGGCACAACGTGGAGCGTAGACGCCTGAACCGCCGGCACGCCGAGCGTCGGCAAGACATCGACTTTGACGCCCTGATCTACGGTGTCCACGCCGTAGAGGAGGCCCTGCTCGCGGGGGAGGAGCTGCGCTTGATCCACGTCGCGGACGAACGCCGGCGGGATCCCGTATTGCGCAACCTGCTGCAGACGGCTCGCGAAAAGCAGCTCCCCGTGCACTTTGAGAATCGCGAGTTTTTCGGCAGGTTTCCCTATAAGGCCCATCAGGGTGTCGTTGCTTTTGGGCCGCCGTTCCCATACGCGTCGCTCGAGGACATTCTAGGTTCCCGCGCCGGCGATCCGCTGCTGATTGTGGTCCTGGACCACGTCACGGATCCGCACAACGTCGGCGCGATAATTCGAACCGCCGAATGCGCCGGCGCGAGCGGTGTCGTGATGCCGGAACGCCGCGCCGCCGGCGTTAATGCCACCGTGCGTAAAGCGGCAGCGGGCGCGACGGCGCACATTCCCGTAGCGCGCGTGTCGAACGTCGCGGATGCGCTGCGCCGCTTGAAAAAAGCGAACGTTTGGGTTGCGGGCGCGCACCTTTCCTCCGAAAGCGTCGATTATCGTGAGGCCGACTTTGCCCGCGATCTCGCCCTAGTGATCGGTGCCGAAGGCACGGGACTGGCGCAGCTCGTTCGACGTGAATGCGACTATCTGGTCAGCATTCCGGTGCTCGGCAAGATTGACTCGCTGAACGCATCGGTGGCGGCCGGCGTGCTGCTGTACGAAGCGGTTCGCCAACGGCGCGCTCAGTCTTTTGGCGCCTTGACTCAGCCGCAGTAGTGGGCCCGTTTACGAAATGGAACGCAGCCGGCGTCGCTTATGCGCCTGCTTCATTTCGTACATTGCGCGGTCGGCAGCCGCGAGCAGATCGTCGGGCGTCGCGGCATCGTGCGGAAAGAGCGCTACGCCGACGCTGACGCCGATGTCGATGTTTTTGCCCCCGACGGCGAGCGGCGTCACCAGAATGTTGGCCACTTTTTCGCGGAGAATTAGAGACCCTTCCGGCGACGTGTGGGCGATAATCGCGAATTCGTCACCGCCGAAGCGCGCCAGTTCGTCCGATTCACGTATTGAACCCTTCAAACGCCTCGCGACGATACGCAGCACTTCGTCGCCGGTTTGGTGGCCGAATGAGTCGTTTACGTCCTTGAACCCGTCGAGGTCGACGAAAAGTATCGCGAAGACTTCTTGGAATCGCTGTGCTCGGGTGACCGTCGTCTTCAGCCGCTCGTCGAAGGCAATGCGATTGAGCGCTCCCGTAAGCGGATCGAAATATGCCAGCGTCTGCAGTTCTGCGTTCCGCTGCTCGGTGCGCTGCTTGTCGAGGGCGAGCAATCGCATTCGCTCGACGACGCCGAGCGAAAGAATCAGGATTTGGATGGTCCACCCGGCAACGATTTGATCGGTGAATTGACCTATGGCGACCGGTACAAAGCCCACGAGGAAGATGCGCGCCGGAAAATCGTGACGCGCTCGAATGGACGCGGCGACGATGGTCAGCGCCATTCCGGCAATCAACGATCCAAGCGACACCATCCCTAGCGCCGGCCACGTCCAGAGCGGGAACGCCAGAACGACGACGGTGGAGAAAACGGCAATCAGCAAGCCGTCGAGTAATTTCGAAGTGGCTCTGGTGCTCAGAAACGTGCGAATGAAGACCAGGAACGCGACAAACGATGCGGCGTTGAGAAAAGCAGCAACCCATGCGTTCAACGTGCCGTTCGGCCACAGATAGGCATCGCCGATGCCGCTGACGCCGAGCACGTACGCCGCGATGGAGACGATGTACACGGCGAAGAGCGCGGCGCCGCGATCGCGCATCACCACCGCCATGTAGATGTTTGCTGCGCCTACGGCAAGAACGACGCCGAAAAACAGTCCGAGTATAAGGCGCGCGAGAAGCGCGCTGTCGGCGACTGCGCGCGCCGGTGCTAATTCAACCTGGAGCGGTTCTCCGGGATCGAGATGCAGGTGCACGTAGATCGGCTCGGAGCCGGTACGCGCGACGTCGATCAGGGCCCCGACGCGAGGAAAGGCCGCCGGTTTTCGCGCCGCGGGCATTTCGGAGCCGGTCCGGTATTCAGTGTAACCACCGGGTCCGTTCGGCACGTAGATCTGCGCGAGCGGCAGATCCGGCGACAAAGCGAGGGCCCACATTGCCGGAGCATCCGGCGTCCGCTGCACGGCAAAACGCAGCCAAAGATCTCGGCCGCGTGCCGTCCCGGTGAGCCGTTCATAAGGAACAAACCGGACGCGCCCCGCTAAGACGTCAGAAGCAGAGACGTTTCCGTTTGCCGCCGCGGTTTGCGGTAATGCGTCGACAGCCTTGGCGTGCGGCGGTAAAAGGATCAATGCCAATGCCGCGATGACCGAGAGGTGCACTGTTGGTAACCCCTTTATTCATCGGCGGATCGCTCGGCAGGACTGAGGGCATTTTGGCGTTTCGCCGCAATTTGACGCTCGGTCGAGGCAAGCCGGTGGCCTCTTGCTGCGCGGTTGGTTCACGCCTGCTCGCCTGGGCGGTCCCCTGCTCCTCTTGTCCTTGACGCGCAAGGAGTACCCTCTTATACTGTTCGGGATGTGCCGCGCTTGACGGGCCCCGGCCCGCGATTTGCGCACATTGGTCCAGAGGGCAAAGCGAGTTATGGCAATGACCCATCCTATCCCGGATGGACTCGACTACCACGAGCGGGCTGATGAGGATTTGGTCGCGACCGCTAAATCGGGCGACAACCTCGCGATGGAATTCCTGCTCAATAAGTACAAAAATTTCGTCCGCATCAAAGCGAAGAGTTACTTCTTAATCGGGGCCGACCGCGAAGACATCATCCAAGAGGGCATGATCGGTCTGTACAAAGCCGTTCGCGACTTCAAGGCGGACAAGCTTTCCAGTTTTCGCGCCTTTGCGGAGCTGTGCATCACGCGTCAGATCATCACCGCGATCAAGACGGCGACCCGTCAGAAGCATATTCCGCTCAACCAATACATTTCTCTGAACAAGCCGATCTATGACGAGGACAGCGAACGCACGCTGCTGGACGTCATGGCTTCGCAAAAGACGTCCGATCCCGAAGAGCTCGTGATCAATCAGGAAGTCTCTCAGGACATCAAGGAACGCATTCAGGAGAATCTCTCGGAACTGGAGTCTCAGGTGCTGCTCTCGTATCTCGAGGGAAAGAGTCTACCAGGAGATGGCGCGCGACTTGGGCCGGCACGTGAAGTCGATCGACAACGCGCTGCAGCGCGTCAAACGTAAGATCGAGAAGAACCTCTCGGAGATCGAACTTCCGTAATTCTTTTTTTTGCGAATGCAGAGACGCCGGCTAACCGCCGGCGTCTTTTTTTGTCACACTTAGGCATGGTTACAAGCGCGCTATGAACGTTGAGGATACGGCTCCCGACTCCGCATTGCCGACCGCTTAGAAGCGGATGTAATGCACCGCGTGAGCAAACAGATACAGAAGAATTAGAATAACGAATACGATTGCCGCCGCGCGCAACAGGCAGCCGGCAACACGCACCGCGATCACCACGAGAACGATGACGACCAGTACGAAGATGAGTGTCGTCATGAGGCGCCGGAACCGGCCTGCCGATCGTCTTCGTAGTGTTCGAAGGCCGGTCGCCCCTCGTCGATAACTAAACGGTTGACGATAGTAGTGTAGAGCGCCTCGCGATCGGCGAGCGGATCGATAACGAAGGCTTCGGTCGCTTTTTCGTCGCTTTGCGGATCGATCACGACGGTCACTCGCCGGCGCGCACAGACGTCGAGGCAGCTCGTGCTGATCGCCCGCACCCTACCCCAATACCCGTCTTCCTTGAGCCGTTTTTTGAGCCAGTCGCGCAAATGGAAGTCGCCGATCTCCGCAGCTTTGTCGGGATCTTCTTCGGGAATGCGTTCCTTGCAGCAACGCTCGCACACCAGCACGAGACCGGAATTCGTCCATTTGGGGGTTACGGGCTGCATGCTTTCTTTCACTAGAAGTTGTGGAGGCCCGGCCGGGCGGGCCTCCGATTCCGCAAGCCGACGGCCGGATTCGAACCGGCGCGCTCTTTCGAGTCCTCATTACAAGTGAGGTGCGTTCAACCGCTCCGCCACGTCGGCGTGAAGCCACGGTCTCTTACCGGGGGGGATAGATCATACCTCCCCGGCTCCGGAACGGATTTTCGCAGCCGCCGCGCCTAACGGCCATCTCGACCGCGATCGGAACGCGCGCAAAGTCGCGCCGTTCAGTCATCCGGCTGCGCACGAGATTGTGCGCATATTTAATAGGGCGATCCGTTTGAGTGACGCGCTGCAAAGTAAAAGAATTGCATTTTCGGGTCGAGAATTTAACGGCATGGACAACGCGCAGCAACTACAGCTCCGGCGTGCCGGCCCGAGCGATCTGGAAACGCTGCTCCCGCTGGTTGGGGCTTACCGGGCGTTTTACGGGCAAGAATGTGATACCGGCAAAGAGCGCGGGTTCGTGGAGTCGCATCTGCGCGCCGGAACGTCGATCATTTACTTGGCCTGCAGTACCGAAGCGCACGGAGATATAGCGGGTTTCATTCAGTTGTTTGCGGCCTATTCGACCGTGCATCTCGCGCCGTCGTGGATACTGGAAGACCTCTTTGTTACGCCCGCAGCTCGGGGGCGCGGTGTCGCCACGGCGCTCTTGGAACGTGCGCTGATGCATGCGCGCAGTAGCGGAGCATGCGCGATGTTTTTGGAGACCGCAATCGAGAACGTCACGGCGCAGCGCGTATACGAGCGAGCCGGCTGGGCGCGGGAGGGGCGTTTTCTTAAATACAACGCCCCACTTTAGAACCGCGAGGGTTAGGTCGAGCCGCTGAGGCGCTCCGCCATCTGCAGGTGCGAACGCAGTACCGGCAGGCTTTCGCGCGCGAACATACGCAAGCTGGGGTTTCGGCCATTGTTCGCTTCTTGCTCGAAGAGCGCGATCGTCTTTTTGTGATCGGCGACTTCCTTTGTTAAATAGGCCGGACCGGGTTGCTCCGAAGGTTGCGGAGCTTGCGCGATCCCTTGATTGACCTGCGCGGTCATTCCGAGCTTTTGGGCAAGAGCGGCAAGCTGGGTGTTGTTTTTGCTGTGGTCGCCGATCATGCGGACTGCAAACTGGCCCGCGTTCGCGTCGGAACTGTGCTGCTCGGCTTTGCCTTCACGAACTTCTTCGGTCCCCGACATGGCGGCCTTTGTGACAAATGCAGAGTCGCTCGCGGCCATCGCGCTTGCGGCCGGAGCGGCCGTGACGAACGATGCGGCGGCGCAGAGCGCCCCTGCTACTAATAAGTGCGATTTCATGGGTCCATGTTTTCCAACGATCCTTGTTTTACACGGGGCGGGCGGTCACTGTGCGGCATCTGCTTTGAGCCGCCTGCTCGCTTGTGTTTGACCGGCCCTTGGCGCGGAAAGAGCAACGCATGGACCTGACGACCGACTATCCGCGAAGTCCGCGCGACGAACTCGGCGGGATGATGATTCTGCCCCGCGCAATCGACAAAGCTCGCGCGCAGTTGGAAGGCAAACTGGGAGAGTACGTTTATTACGGTTGCCGTTTCAATTTGAAGTTGTTCAACACGCTGGGCGTTACCGAAGACGAGTTCTTGGACGCGGTACGCGGCACGCAAAGCGACGAAGAAGTCTTGGAATGGATTTGCGATCTCGTTCGCCCGGAACCGGCAAAAGTCGAAGCAATGAATCAATGGATTCGCTCGAACGCGCCTTCGGAAGAAGAACGCGAACGTTTTTGTTCGGAGCTCGAATCCATCGATCCCGGCAACGATCAGGTAAACACGTGGACCGAGCTTATCGACTTGGAAGAGGGACGGTTGGAAAAAGAGAGTTCGACTGCCACCTAAGGAAAGGGCTCGCGTGCGCGAGCCCTCTCTCGTTGATTGAAATGCGTTTCTTATTTGACGACGTGCCAGTCGACGATGCTGTAGGTGGTTCCGCTTGCGACGACCTCGAGCGTGCCGTCGCCGAAAGCGTTGACGCTGATTGTTGCAATCTGCGTGTTACCCGCGGCGACCGTCCCGGTAATGAACGCCGGCGAGGTCGGCTGTTGGCCGGAGTTGGTTTGCACGTTGAGCGTGTCGCCGTTCGCGAGCGTTGCATCCGCGATCGTGAGGTTGGTCAGGATGCCGGAGGCGAACGTAGCGCTGACCGGAAGCGAATACGATCCCTTCGTCGTGCCGCCGGTTAGCGAGAACATCGGCGCGCTAACCGGGCACGTCGTGTTTTGGGCGCCGGTCGCGATTGAAAGGCTGCCGATCGGACCGACATACGAAGAACCGTTATGCGTGGCGCTCCATGTGACGCTTCCGTCGTCGTTGACGGTCCGCGTTCCGGTTGCGGCCGTACCGGCCCAGCCGAACGTCACGCCCAGCTTTTGATTGCCCGTTGCATTGAATCCGGCCGAATCACCGCAAAAGGTTTGCGAATTTCCCGAAAGGGCGCCAAGGCTGAGTTCACTATCCGAATCGATCGTGCGCACGCCGTTGAGTCCGAGGTTTCCGCTCGAGGTGCGATCGAAACCATTCGCAGCGGCCGGGTACCCATATTGATCGAAATCCGCATCGGTGATCGTGTTCGTTTCACTGCGCACCGCAAGCGGCGAGCTGCTTCCGGACGCGTACAGCGTTACCGTTCGATAAACGGTCTCAGAATTTGAGCCCGTCGACGTGAACAGACGAACTGCGTCTTCGGCCGGCTGAGTGCAGGCCCTATCGTAGAAAACGATGCGCTCGGTGGAACTGGGGTCGCCTTTTTTGTCGGGTGAGAAGAACTCGATGCCGTTGCTGCACTGGCCGTTCGCGGAAAGGCGCTGCACCGATTGGCCTTGGCGTGCGTGTTGAGCCAGCGGCGAAGCGGCGGATTCATTATAATCGCTGAAATCCTTGATCGGGCTGCCGAGACTGTTGGCCGCATCGATCGAGCGGACGTCGCTGCTTTGCGTACTCTGACCGCCGCCGGAGGGCGGAAGCGACCCGGCGCTGCCGCTTCCGCCGCCGCACGCAGTAAGCATTGCTGCGCTCATGAAAGTCGAGAGGAAAACCAGATTCCGGTTCATTCAAAAAACTCCATTTGTGACGCGGGTGGGTCGCGTGAGGCTCTCGCTTGATTCTTTATAGCGCAGGGCGGGAGGCCGCTTCATGAGCCGGCTCTGAGAGAACGGTTAGGAACCGATGAGAACGGTTTACGCGGCGGCACAGGACTCGGGAGTGAGGGCGACGTACCCTGCTCCGGCCGACGGGGTACCTTGGGTAGGTGGCCGAGTGGTTAAAGGCAACAGACTGTAAATCTGTCCAGCTAACGCTGTACGCTGGTTCGAATCCAGCCCTGCCCACCATGATTCGATCGCGACCATTGCGCGACGTTTTTCCGTAGTTCAGTCAAGAAGGGCAACCGCAGCGGACAGGCCCTCAAGCGACGGCAGATATGCGGTCGCGGCGTTCGGATCTTCTCCCGTATGGTCGCGGTCGATCCAGACACGCGGAATCCGAAGTTCGCGCGCGGGCGCGATGTCGTGATAAAAGCTGCAGGCGACGTGAATCCATCGCGATCGCCCTTTCGTCAAGTGGTCAAAGCGGCGAAAATGATCGAGCGAGGGTTTATAGGCGCGAACGTCCTGCGCCGTTACGACGAGATCGAACGAAACGGGCAGCGTCGCTCGCGTGCGTTCAAAGAGATCGTTATCGCAATTCGTCAGCGGCGCAAGTTTAAAACCGGAGCCGCGCAGCTTGCGCAACTCAGGGGCAACGTCTGCAAAAACGGGCTGTTCATCCCATCGATCGGCGAGGACGTCGCGGTCCCGCGCGCGCAAGGGAAAGTCGATAAATTCGGCAGCGCGCGTCAAGCCTTCATGCAGAATATTGCGATAAGAGCGATACGAAGCGCGTTCGAGTTGCGCTTCAAAACGGTGATACGCCGCCGCCAGTTCTTTTGCGCGATCGCCGGCGACTCGGTGAAGAATCAGAGGAAATCCCGCCTGCCAGCTCACCAGCGTCCCGTAACAATCGAACGTTATCCAAGAATCGCTCACGCAAAAGTCTAGCGTGCGAACGGTTTGCGTACCTTCAAAACGGCACCGGCCGCCGCATGGAGGCGAAGACCCCGGCACTGTCCAAACTGACGCCCCGAGCCGAAGACATATGAGATAAGGATTTGCGGGCGTTGCATAGTGGTAGTGCTTCTGCCTTCCAAGCAGACAGCGCGGGTTCGATTCCCGCCGCCCGCTCCATCCGCTTCAAGTGCGTCGCGGCATCGGAGCGTCGAGCGGAGCGATTTTCGACGCCGTTGTAGCTCAGTGGTAGAGCATCTCCTTGGTAAGGAGAAGGCCACGGGTTCAATCCCCGTCAACGGCTCCAGAATAGTACGAGAGACCGGCCACCCGCCGGTCTCTTTTTTCTAAAGGCGGTAATGCGAGGGAAGCGGTGTGAGCGCCGTAAAGGCGGCCACCAGACGCTCGATGCCCGCCCGATCGTCATCGCCGAACCGCGCGAGCTGCGGACTGTCGATGTCGAATACGCCGTAAATCGCCCCTTCGCAAAGCAGCGGAACCACCAGTTCCGACCGCGAGGCGGTGTCGCAGACGATGTGATCGGCGAATGCGTGCACGTCGTCGACGATCAGCGACGCACGCGTGGAAAAACTGCGGCCGCAGACGCCCCGGCCTTGTGGCAGGCGCGTGCAAGCCGGCTTGCCTCCAAACGGTCCGAGCACCAGCCCGCCCTCGATAGGAAAATAAAAACCGGCCCAATTCACCCCCGGCAGTTCATTAAAAACAAATGCCGCAAAATTCGCGGCGTTCGCAATGAAGTCGCGCTCGCCGGATAGCAGCCCGCGCACCTGCTTCTCGAGCAAGTGGTAGTCTACGGGTGCGCGGGGCGGTGCACCGGTTGAAGTCATTCGGCCGCCTTCGAATCCGCGGGGGAAGCGGCCTTCCGAAGGTGCCGGTCGAAAGCGCGCCCGGGCGGAATCGAACCGCCAACCTCGGCCTTAGGAGTGCCTTGCTCTATCCAATTGAGCTACGGGCGCACGCCGGCCGGCTTAGCTTAGGCGGACAGGGCCGCCGCCCTTTCCGCAACAGCTAGCCCCGGCAGGCGTTCCCTAGCCTGCTTGCCGACCTCGAACTTTGGTTGCAACTCCGCCTGCGAGCGTGCTATACTGGCATGTCGAACGGACCGCTGGTCCGTTTTCTTTACGTTGTGTGGTATAGAGGATCGTGGCGAAGAAAGAGAATCGGGTGATGGTCGTGATGGCGTGCACTGAGTGCAAGCGCCGCAATTACAACACCCAGAAGAACAAGCAGAAAACCTCGCAGCGTCTCGAGCTGAGCAAGTACTGCCGCTTTTGCCGTTGCCATAAGCCGCACCGCGAGACGAAGTAGCCTGTTGCCCTGCCAATGGGCACGTATTTAGGGCGGTAGACTCAATTGGTAGAGTCCTCGTCTCCAAAACGAGTTGTTGCAGGTTCGAGTCCTGTCCGCCCTGCCAATTTCCCAGGAGAAGCGTCGTGATGAACAAGGCCACCGGCGGCACGCCGGATGCCAAAAAAAGAGCGTTAAGCCAAACAAACGCACAAGAATTCGTGCGCGGCGTTTGGCTTGAATTGCGCCGCGTCACTTGGCCGACGCGCGAGGAGTGGATTTCCGCGACCGTTCTGACGATCACGCTCGTCGTAGCGATCGGGCTGTTCACGTTCGGCGCCGACCAATTCTTCGGCTGGATTTTCAGTCTCGTTCATCCGACAGTCGTGCAATGACCGATTATCCGCTGGACCACGACCGGGAACACTTCACCCTCACGCACGAGCCGCACGAATCGGAAGCGGAAGCACTCGACGAGGCCGCCGGCACGGTCGACGCTGTGCCCGCAGATTCCGTAGCCGAGGAGATCGAGCCCGATCAGAGCCCGGATGAATCCCGGCCGCGCGGGGCCAAAGACGACCGCAAGCACTGGTACGTGATTCACACGTACTCCGGCTACGAAAACAAAGTCAAGGCCAATCTCGAGCGCCGCATCCATTCCATGAACATGCAGGACAAAATCTTCCGCGTGCTCGTGCCGATGGAGGACGAGGTCGAGTTCAAGGACGGCAAGCGCAAAATAACGCCCAAGAAGGTTTTCCCGGGCTACGTCCTGGTTGAAATGGACATGGACGACCAGTCGTGGTACGTCGTGCGAAACACGTCAGGCGTCACGGGTTTTGTCGGGAGTCCCGGTGCCGGTGAGAAACCGGTGCCGCTTCAAGACAAAGAAGTGAAGACGATTCTCAAGCAAATGGGAATCGAGACGCCCAAACTGAAGATCGATTTCAAGAAGGGCGATCGCGTCAAAGTGACGTCCGGACCGTTCTTCGATTTCACGGGAATCGTCGACGAGATCGCTCCGGAAAAAGAAAAGGTACGGGCTCTCATCTCGATCTTCGGTCGCGAAACGCCGGTCGAACTCGAGTTCTATCAGATCGAAAAAGTGTAGAACCGAAAAACTTTCTCGCATTCAGCGACCCCGAGTGTGCGAGATTTCAAGAGGGGCAGTTTGGCCCGCGCGCTTTGCGTGCGGGGGGCGTGAAGCGCGGAGCGCGCATACGCCTCTTAAAACGAAAAAGGTAGAAAATGGCTAAAAAAATCGTAGGCAAGATCGGCCTGCAGATTCCGGCCGGGAAAGCAACGCCCGCGCCGCCGATCGGTCCCGCATTGGGCCCGTACAGCTTGAACATCATGGACTTCTGCAAGCAGTACAACGAACGTACTGCCTCGCAAGCCGGGATGATCATTCCGGTCGAGATCACGGTGTTCGAAGACCGCACCTTCACATTCATCACGAAGACGCCGCCGGCATCGTTTCTGATCAAACAAGCGCTCAAGATTGAGTCCGGATCGAAAGAGCCGAACCGTAACAAAGTGGGCAAACTCACGCAAGCGCAAGTCGAAGAGATCGCCAAGGTGAAGATGCCCGACATCAACGCCAACGATATCGACGCGGCCAAGAAGATCATCGCCGGAACTGCCCGCTCGATGGGCGTGGAGGTAGAAGCGTAATGGCTCGTTTTCACGGCAAGCGGTTCCGCAATTTGACGGGTTCGTACGATCGCAAGCAGCTTTCGATGCAGCCGAAGCGGTCTCACTCGTGAAGAAAAATTCAAACGCCAAATTCGACGAGACGGTCGAAGCGCATATCCGTCTGGGCGTCGATCCCAAAAAGAGCGATCAAAACGTGCGCGGCACGGTGCTGCTGCCGCACGGCACCGGACGCACTGTACGCGTCATCGCGTTCGCGAAAGGTGATGCCGCAAAGGCGGCCGAGGCCGCCGGTGCGGACGTAGTGGGCGAAACGGATCTCATCGAAAGAGTCAAGAGCGGATTCACCGACTTCGACGTCGCGGTTGCAACGCCCGATATGATGGCTGCCGTCGGTAAAGAACTGGGCCGCATCCTCGCGCAAAAGATGCCCAATCCCAAGGCCGGTACGGTTTCGCCCAACATCGCTGCAGCCATTCGCGACATCAAAGCGGGCAAGGTCGAATATCGCCTCGATAAAACCGGCATCATCCACACGATTGTCGGCAAGGCCAGCTTCGGCGACGATCAGCTGGCGGAGAACGTTGCGACTCTGCTCGATGCCATCGTCCGTGCCAAGCCGGCTGCCGCGAAGGGAACCTATCTGCGGAGCATCACGCTGACCAGCACGATGGGGCCAGGGGTCAAAGTCGATCCCAATCGCGTCAAAGCTCACGCGTAGCAGCTCAGCGCCCATGCCGTTTGTCGACTTTCACACCCACACGACGGTTTCGGACGGCGTGTGGCAGCCGCACGAACTCTTCGCGTACGTCCGCGAAAGCGGGATCGAAGCATTCTCGCTGACGGATCACGACACGATGGACGGCTATCCGCTTCCGGCGGACATTGCGCCTCGTGCAGTGCCGGGAATGGAAGTCGACACCAAGTGCAACGGCGTCACCGCTCATCTGCTCGTTTACGGAATCGATTCGCTGGAGGCGCCGCTGCTGCAGTTTCTGCGGCGGCAGCGCGCCGCGCGACGGGAACGAATGGCCGACATGCTCGAGAAGCTCGATGCTAAGGGCATTCATTTAGACATGTCGGACGTCGAGGCTCAGGCCGGTAAAGCGGTGAGCTGAGGCCGGCCCCATTTGGCGCGCGCTTTGGTCGCGCGAGGCGTCGTTAAGGATACGCAGGAGGCGTTCGACAAGTATCTCGCGGACGATCAAGAGGCGTACGTGTCGCTCGATCGGCTCGACTCTTGGCGCGCGATCGAACTGGCTCACGAGTCCCGGGCCGTCGTCAGCGTCGCCCACCCATGCCGGCTGCGGGAACCGGCGTCACTCGAAGTGTTGCGCTTGGCCGGCGTTGACGGAGTCGAAGTACTGCATCCCTCCGCAGATACCTCAGCGCAAGCGGAACTGCGCGAATACGCCGCGCGGCACGATCTGCTCGTAACGGGCGGCAGCGATTTCCATGCACCGGACAAAGGCTACACGCCCGGCGTACAGCTCGAAGCAAACCATGTCGAGCGGCTATTCGCTGCTGTAGCAGCGGCAAGAATACCCGCTTAATACCTTACGGCCGAGCGGTCGGCCCCGGGCTTGGCGTCGGCACGATAAACGGCGACGGGTTCGGGCGCAGGCGCCGGAAGAGGCTGCGGCGACGGTGAAGCGCTGGGCGAGGGCGATGCCTTTGGCAACGGCGATGGTGAGGGTGATGCCTTGGGCGTCGCTGCGGATCGAG
The DNA here is from genome assembly GCA_963714015.1 of Vulcanimicrobiota bacterium. Lineage (GTDB taxonomy): Bacteria > Vulcanimicrobiota > Vulcanimicrobiia > Vulcanimicrobiales > Vulcanimicrobiaceae > DASRDE01. The sequence continues at coordinate 1,904,967 of OY970223.1, forward strand.
GCGTTGGACTCGGCCTCGGTGATGCAGTGGCTTTGGGAGACGCGCTCGGCGTCGGCTTGACGCTCGGTTTCGGCGACGGCGTTGCTGCGGGCGCCGATTTTGTTTGAACGGCCTTCATCATTGCGGGCCGCGGCGAGGTCGACGGCGATGCCTTCGGCGAGGGCGATGGTAAGGGTGATGCCTTGGGCGTCGCTCGCGGCCGGGGCGACGGACTCGGCTTCGGCGATGCAGCCGCTTTGGGCAGCGCGGTAGGCGTCGGCTTGACGTTCGGTTTCGGCGACGGCACTGCTGCAGGCGCCGATTTTGTTTGAACGGCCTTCATCATTGCGGGCCGCGGCGAGGACGAGGGCGATGCCTTTGGCAAAGGCGATGGTGAGGGTGATGCCTTCGGCGTTGCTGATGGTCGGGGCGACGGGCTCGGCTTGACGCTCGGTTTCGGCGACGGCATTGCTGCCGGCGCCGATTTTGTTTGAACGGCCTGCCGCGTTACGTTGGGCACTGCGGCGTGCTTAACGAGCGCGGCATTCGTGGCGTCGGGCTTTGCAGCCGGTGAAGTCGAGGCTGCCGGTTTGGGAGTCGCGACGGTCGTCGGTTTCGGCATTGGTGCCGGAGTCGGAATCGGCTTGGCAGGCAGAGCCGCCTTAGCCGGCTGACCCGCTGCCGCCCGAGCTGCCCTATGCCGCGGAGGCTTCGTAGGCAGAACCATCGGCGGAATCGCTTCGTACCGCGCGCCGCAGGCGCCGGGGGCGATGGTGAGCAGATCCGCTGCATAGAGCAGCACGTTTTCCCGATCCACCGACACGGCCGTCTGAGCAGTGAGCACGTCGCTGCGACGCGTGTGCACGTCCAGAAACTCGGCTTCGGGTTTCTCTCGAACGTATGCGTACGTCGACTGAGCATTCCGCAGATCTTGCTGCCGTGCAGTGACGTCGGCGCCGGCTTGGTTGAGCAGGGTTTCCGCGCTCTTGATATTGTCCAAGTCCGCATCGATCGACGCGGCCAGTTCGAGCTTGCGCTGCGTCTGGCGATAGCCCAATGCTTTTAGTTCCTCGAGATACTGCGCGCGCAGCGCGCGCTCTTCGTCGCGGCCGTGCGTGGGCAGCGCTACGCTGACCCCGACGTCGAGGCGATAGCCCGAAACTTGCGCGTTGATATCGGTTGTGGATCCGATTTCGGCGATCGTGCTGGCCGTGATGGACGAGCCTTTCACGCGGGCGAGTTCTTCGTTTACCTGAATGTCTTCCGCAGCGATTCCGGCCATTTGGGGATCGACCGCGTATGCCGATTGCAGCGCGCGGTCGCGATCGGGAGCGCAGCGATCGAAGAACGAGGGTATGGCGGGCTGAAATTGTCCCATCTCGTAGCCGACCGCCGAACTGACGTTGGCGAGTTCGGACCGCTGGAGCGCCCGCAGACTAGCGACGTTGAACTGCACTTTCTGCACGGACGAATTTATGTCCATGAGATCCGTGCCGGTGAAGAACCCGGTATGAAGCAGCGAACGGCCGGTCGTGATGTCGGACTGAGAGGCGCCGACGTACGCCTCGCCTACCCGGGCCTGATCGTCATAGCTCCAATACTCCGTGTAAGCCTTTCGAAGCGCCGCTATCTTCGCGCGCTGTAGCTGGTTGAGCTGAATGACGGCCAGCTGCTCCTGTTCGGCCGCGTCGATAATGGCCAGCTGCTGCTCGATCTTGGAGCCGAGAAGCGGCAGCGAAAGTCCGCCGCCCTGATCGTACCGGAGCACGTGGTAGTCGAACGTCCGCGGAACGATGACGGCGGCCGGACCGAAGTCTGTCCGAATATTCGTAGGCAAGACCCGCCCTGTCTTCCGTTGCGCGGAGCGCCTGGGCCTTGGCTTCGATGGTGCTCTCATCGCCGCGCACGTCCGGCGCGTTCGCAATTTGCGCTTCCAGCGAATTGAGTGTGATGGTCGCCCGCTGCGCAAAAACGAGCTCCGGTGTCAGGAGCAACAGGCTCGAAAGCACGGCCAAAACTAGGGGCGCTCGAAGTAAACGTCGCCATAGCAGCATTGGCACCGAACTTCTGCCGAGAGACGGTTGCCCCCTGGGGGAGGTTCGCGCGCGTACACCGAAGATATGAGGCGACGGCGCCGTATTTTACGGGCGGTCCTCCTTACATTCACTCGGTAGAGTCTGACATATGCGGCTACGTTCTTGGCGCGGCACCACGGTTGTAAGTCCCACACCGCGCCGCTCATTTCCATGGGTTCGGCTTCTGATTTTCGCGGCGGTGCTCGGCATCGCGGCTTATCTTATTATTCCGAACATCTACTACGTACGCGCGGACGCTCTCGTCCGGGGCGACTTGATACCCGTGACGCCGGTCTACCGGGTCCGTGTCGACAAGCTGCTCGTTTCGTGCACGGATCGTGTCCACGCCGGCGAGCCGGTGGCGGTCATCAGCAACTTTTTGCTCCAGGCGGACTACACGCGGGAGTACCTGCAAGGGCTGCAGCAGTCGCAGATCGCCGGGATCGCGCTGGATCAGAACGTGGCGACGGCGCGTGAGAACGCCGAGTCGCTCCATCAGCGCTACCTTCAGGCCGTTGCCGACGACCAGCGGCTGGAAGAGTCGTTCGGATCCTACGACAAGGCCTACAAAGCCGGCGCCATTCCGCAGGTCGACTGGGCGGACAAGAAGGCCGAGATCGACGCATCCAAGGCCATGGTCCAAGCATCGCTTGACGCTTGGAAGCGGGCTCAACTGTTCGTCGCGCAAGTAACGGCTACGCAGACGACCAAGATCTCGTCCGACCAGGCACTCCTCCAGCAGGCGCAAACCGTTGCGAACCGCGTTGGGCAAGAGAAGTCTGTTCGCACCGGTAAGCGGTGACATCGTCGAGTGCATCGAGCGTCCGCAGAACGTCATTGAAGCGGGAACGCCGCTCTTCAGCATCTTCCAACCCGATCGCGCGTACATCGTTGCCTATTTTTCGCCGAACGCGGTCGCCAAGGTGCACATCGGACAGTCCGCCGACGTGAACATCGCCGGCCTCCCGAATAGCGTCAAGGGTCGCGTCGCCTGGATTTACCCCAACCTCGACGCGCTGCCGCCCGAGCTGACCCGGTTCTTCTGGCAGCACGTGCAGTTCTCGCAATACCGGCCGGTCAAGATCGCCCTCGACCGTCTGCCCGAATCGGACCGGAGCCAGCTCTACTACGACGCGCAGGCACGCGTGAGTATCAGCGTGTCCGGTCAGAAGCTGCAATGAACGGCGACAGCAATCAACGACTGCTCCAGGTTCTCGCGCTGGTTCCCAAGGATTCCCATCTGGATCCCCACTGGGAGCCGCGCGCGCCGGCCGGAGCCACCTATGGGGACGCCGTTGCCGGCTTAGATCCGGACCAGGTCGCCCAGGACCTCGAGACCCTCGCTGACCGCGGCTATGCGGAACGGATATTCGTCGAACGCCTAATGATCTGTCCGTCCTGCTCGAGTCATGCGGTCAACGTTCACGAGTCGTGCGTCACTTGCAACTCGTCCAACCTCGAGTCGATCACGTCGTACTTCCATTTCCGCTGCGGTTTCATCGGACCGGAAAAGGCGTTTACGAAAGAACCCGCCGGCCTGCGCTGCCCCAAATGCAAGAAGTACCTGGTCGACGTGGGAACCGATCACGATAGCCCTGGGGTCTTTTTCGAGTGCAAGAATTGCGCTGCGATGTTCCAGCAGCCGAATATGGGCGTGCGGTGCCTGGGATGCGGCGCGCGATTCACCGGCCTGGCCCTGCAGGATCTCAAACACCGCGACGTCTACGCGTACCGGCTGCTGCTTCGCGGCCAAAATGCGCTCGCAAACGGAGCGCTGGAGACCAGCGACCTGAATGCTCGATCTCTTTAATCGGTTACTGACAAGCCTCGACAACTTCTACATTTGGAACGCGTTCCTCGCCGTTCCGCACCTGCTGTACAGCACGAGTCTGATCTTCTGGCTCGTCGTGTTCCTGGTTGTGCGCTTCGAAACTCCTAACTTCGCGTTGTACGTCGCCTACTTGGTGAATCGTAAGGCATTCGAGCCGCCGCCCCTGCGGCGTTTCGCGAACAATCAGCCGCTGATCTCGTTTCTTATCGCCGGACGCAACCCGGGCGCGAGCATCATCTCGTGCATCGAATCGATTCTGGCGAGCAACTACAAAAACATCGAGATCATCTTTGCCGACGACAAGTCCACCGACAATAGCGTCGAGCTGGCGCGCAAATTCGAGTCTTCCGGCAAAGTCCGCGTCGTCGCGAATGCCAACCACAGCGGAAAAGCCGCCGGGCTCAATCTGGCGCTGATGTTCGCTCGCGGAGAGTTCGTTTTCATCCTCGACGCCGACAGCTGGTGTTTCCCGACACCGTCGACAATATGCTGCCGTATTTCGAGGACCCGAAGGTCGGCGGCGTCTCACCGAGCATTTTCTGCCGCAATCCGTTCGATAGTTTCTGGACGCGGTGCCAGCAGATCGAATACGTCATGGCGTACGTCATGAACCAGCTCTGGCGCGACAAACTCGGAGTCATCGCCACCCTCTCCGGAATGGGGACGCTCTTCCGGATGGAGGCCATCAAGCACATCGGCGGCTGGGACATGGGATTGGGCGACGACACGGACAGTACGATCCGGTTGCGCAAAACGCATTGGACGCTGCACACTTCGCTGCGCGGGCATATCCTGACCGAATGTCCCAAGACGCTCAGCCATCTCTGGAGCCAGCGTTCGAGGTGGACCCGCAACATGGTCAAACAGCGGATGCGTAAGCACCGCGATTTGGGGACGTTCCGCTACGGGTTCAGGAACGGCCTGATGTTCTGGGACATGACGTTCAATCGCATCGTCCACCCGTATCTGCTGGTGGGGCTGCCGCTGCTCGCCTTCTTTCTGAAGACTCCCGACATTCCGGTCATAGCGGGCGGACTGTACGCCTTTACGACCATCATTTTTACGCTCGAATTGCTGATGGCCCGCGATATGACGCGGCGCGATCCCTCGATGCAGAATTTTCTGCTGATGCCAATCTACGTTCTCTATCGCATTCCGCTGCTGACCGTTCGGCTCGTTCAGATTACCCGCGAGCTGCTGATGATCAAGCCATGGCATCCCTACGTTCCACGCCGGGTGTGGGACGCGATCCCGTTCCACTAGAGTAGTTTCAGGACTCGCCGGCCCCGGTCACCCCGCCCTAAGGCGAGGTGATCGAGAACAGCGCGTTGCCGTTGCTGCGAATGTTCAGGACGCCGTTTGGAGCATACGACCGGATATCCGTGGCGAACGCCTGGTACGTCGGTGACGTTGAAATCGAGTCGTACTGGAACGACTGATTGTTGTCTTCGTACCATGAGATTGCGTGAAGGTGCGGATACGGCGTGTTCGGCGAGGTCAGTACCGAGAACATCGCGTCGATCCACGCAGCCTTCATGGCACCGCCGTCGCCATATTCGTTTGAGGCGGTTTCCGTGACCATAATCGGCTTGTTTTCGGTAGCTTTGATCGCGTAGTTGTACGCGCCGCCCATCATGAACGTGAACGCGTACCACCTGCGTCCATTGTTGTAGCTGCCCATGTTGTAGCCGTCCAGCGCAACCCAGTCAACGTAGGAGTCGCCGGGGTATGCTGCCGGAGGCTCGTTCCACGATTCGACCGGGCTCGTGCCGCTGTTGAAGCACCAGATGAACTTCACGTTCGAGGCGCCTACTTGACGGAAGATCGTGACGACATGCTGCCAAGCCGCGATAAAGTTGGCGTCTGCAACCGGCCCCGCGCCGTTCTGCGGTAGTCCCCATGCATACCGCGTCGTGTTGAACTCGTGGAAGAGCCGGATGAACACGGGCTGTCCGAACGCCTTCAGCGTCTGTGCGGAAGCGGTGATGTACGAGTCATAATCGCCGGCCGCGATCCCGGCAAGCGTAACCGTCGAATGAGCCGACTGTGCCTGCCACGTGATGTCGGGGATCGTATTTTGAGCCTCCATCGCCGCCAGCGCGTTCTGAGAGATGACGTTCGTCATTGCCTCGTCCCACGTCGAGTACACCGTGCCGATCGCTATCCCGTGCCGCATGACGGAGGGAAAGTTTGTGCACGTAAGTGCAGCCCACAGGCCGCAATCGGCGCCAAGGAAAATGCCGGACGTGGAGTTACTTGGGTCCGGTAATATCGGCAAACCGTTGGGGTTGAATGTCGGCACCGGGCTAGGCGTGGGGCTCGGCGCATTCGTCGGCCAGGGTGTGCCGGTGGGCCAGGGTGTGCCGGTCGGCCAGGGGGTGCCGGTGGGCCGGGGGGTGCTCGTCGGCCACGGGCTGCCGGTGGGCCGCCAGTTCGGTGTAGAAGTCGGGGAGGGGCTCGGCGTGGTGCTCGGACGCGCCGATGGGAAACTTTGGCCAAGGCCGGCCGTCGATGCGCCTCCGGTGCTGGGGATACCGGCTCCGCCGCCGCCGCATGCGGTCAGAATCGTTGCGGCCAGGGCTAGGGTCAATACACTTCTCGTCTGTCTGCTCACAAACGAGTAATCGGCGTCTTAATGTTTTTGGTGTAGTCGCTTTACAAATTCTTAAGGGTTGGTACTCCTCAATACCAAACGAGAAGCGCCCCGCGAATCCGCGAGGCGCTTGGAACGGTTGCCTAATCCCGCGGCTTAGACGCCGACGCAAACCTCGTATTTCGAACACTCTTGCTTGAAGATTTCCTTTGCCTTGGCGTAGAGCTCGACGTCTTGCGCTCGATACTTGTTGACCAGTCTGCGCACCTCGTCGCTTACTTCGAAGGCGCCGCCAACGCGCTTGGTTACGTTGGCAAAACGCGGCGGTCCAAGGTCGTGCCGGAACCGCGCCTTGAAGAGTTCCCAGCTCTTCTCGTATTCCTCGTAGAGGCCGACGAAGGCGAATTCTTCGATGGGAACGCTGCCCACGAACTGCGATTGGTGATCGTGGTAGAACAGCCACTTGAAGTGTTCTTCGAGCGTGGGGCGCAGCTCTTGCCAGTAACGGACCTCAGCGTGAACCTCCTTGTTCGCATCGCTCTTGCGATCGGTCAGCGCGCTTTGCCAGCGCCAGTGCGAAATCGACTGCTGCGCCGGTTCGCGCACGAACGTGACGTATTCGGCTTGCGGGAAGAGACCCACGTACTTGTCTGCGCAAAAATGTCCGTGTATGACATCGTAATTCTCGAGCAGCTCTTCGCGCCGAGCGCGCATTGCAGCCATCCGCAGGTCGCGGCGGCGGTTGGCGAACGGCTCGTCGAAACCGACCCAGTCCCCGTAGTCGCGGAAGACGCGCTCGACGTCGTATGCATCCATCAAGGCCTCACGAAACGAATTTCCGGCGGTCTTGGGGATGTGGATTGAAAGTAACATAGGCTCGTTCAATGCTCTCTTTCGGTGTGATTATGGTACGGGCTGCGCCCCGGCATTCGTCGCTTCCGCGGCGCGGAGAGCGCCGGTCAAAGCTGTTCGGATGATTGCGTCGATCTCCAGGTAGCGCGGCTGCCACCCCAGCGTGCGATTTGCAAGCGATGCATCGGCAACGAGAACCGGCGGATCGCCTTCGCGGCGAGGTCCGGCGCCGTGCGGGACCCGGCGGGCGGCGACGCGTTCGACGCTGCTCAAAAGTTCTTTGACGGACGTGCCGCGACCGGTTCCCAGATTGAGCGTGAGAACGCCGGCGTTGTTCTCGAGGTGCTTGAGCGCGAGCATGTGCGCTTCGGCCAAATCGTCGACGTGGATGTAGTCGCGAATGCAGGTTCCGTCGGGCGTGTTGAAGTCATCGCCGAAAATCGTAAACGGTTTTCCGCCCAATGCGGCGCGAATAGCCAGCGGAATAGCGTGGGTTTCGGGATCGTGCAGCTCGTAAAGATCGTGCGTCTCGCTGCTTCCGGCGGCGTTGAAGTAGCGCAGCAGCGCGAAACTCATTCCGTAGGCGGCGGCAAAGTCGCGCATCACGTGCTCGATCATCAGTTTGGAACGGCCGTAAGGATTGATAGGCCGTTCGTCCATGGTTTCGTCGAGGTGCTTGCCCTCGGGCGGTATGCCGTACGTCGCGCACGTTGAAGAGAACACGACGCGCCGCACGCCGCTATCGCGAAGCGCGGTGAGCAGCCGGCACGTTTGAACCACGTTGTTTTCGTAATACAGACCCGGATCGACGACCGATTCTCCGACTGCGGCGAACGCCGCAAAATGGACGACGCCGGTTACGTTGTGGCGGCGCACCGTATCGCGGATCGCTTCGACGTCTCCGACGTCGGCGCGAACCAGTTTGCCGGTGGGAACGAACGTCCCGTTAGAACGGCTGAGGTTGTCCACGACGACGTACGGAACGCCGCGATCCTGAAGAAGGGCGGCGAAGTGCGACCCGATGTAGCCGGCCCCTCCCGTGACTAGGAGCGAGCCGCCCAGGTACGCGTTTTCCATGTTCGCTTAAGCCCCCGAGGAGAGCCCCGAAACGATCCGCGCGAGCACCTCGTGGGTTGCGGCGTCCATTCCAAAGAACTCCAAATGATACTGGTACCAGCCGTTGTCGGCGATGCGGTGGTCTACCACCCGCGCCTGGAGCACGACTTCGTCCGTGACGCTCGCTCCATGCACGTGCGGAGCCTTGAACCGGACTTCAACACGCGAGCCGATGGGCAGCATGTCATCGGCGGCCATGAGCAATCCGCCGGCCGAGATGTTTTTCATACGAGCGGAGCGGCGCGCCGAGATCGACGTCTGATACGTCATGGCCAAGTCGGTGCCGATGCGCACGCTGGAGCGCGCGTCGGTTTCGGCGGAATCCCATGAAACCGAACTAATGAGCAGCGCACCGCTAGTGCGGTGGCTCGAGGGATCGACGACGATCATCGAACCCGCGGTACGGTTCGTCTGGTAAAGGTCGACCGGAAGCGCTTCCTGCGTTTCGAAGGTGACGTAACCGATCTCGTTTACTTCGAGCGCGTGCGCAGCAGTGCGGTCGAGCGTGTGAATGTCCAGGCAGCTCTCGATGCTGACGATGCGTCCTTGAATCCAGCGCGAGCCGTGACGGATCCAGTACTTGCGGCCAATCTGCGCGGGTTCGGTGTCCATCCACGCAAGTGCAGCGGAGAAACGCTGCGTGCTGCGTACAGTGTGCGGCGTCGATATCCAGTTTCCGCGCGCCACGTCCACGTGGCGATCGAGGACGAGTCCGGCCGATTCGCCCGCTTGAACGATTTCCACGCGGTCGCCGGCGCGCCGCACTTCGACTACCGTTGCAGATTCGTTGCTCGGGAATATCTGCACGCTATCGCCGCGCTGCACGCTGCCGCCGCAGACCCGTCCCCACACGACGCGGGTATGGTTGCTGCCCGTAGCGGGATCGCGCGAGACGTATTGCACCGGCATGAGGAAATTGCCGTCTTTGGTGCCGTCCTCTTCGACCGGAAGACATTCGAGCAATTCGAGAAGCGTCGGCCCGGTATACCAGTCCAATCCGCCGCGCGTCGTTACGTTGTCGCCGTTCAGCGCGGAGATCGGCACGATTGCCCGCACCGGAATTCCGGCGGCGCCGCTGAGCTGCAGCAGCGCTTCGCAGACGGCCTCAAAGCCTTCACGCTGGTTGGGAATAGCGTCGATCTTATTGACGGCGAACACGATGCTCGGGATGCGCAAGAGGTGCGCGAGAAGCGTATGGCGGCGCGTTTGAGCGAGCAGCGTAACGGGACGTTTGCTCACATCGAGTTTCGTGATGTCGACCAGCACCACGGCCGCGTCGCTTCCGGTGGCCGCCGTAACCATGTTCCGCGTGTACTGTTCGTGCCCCGGCGCGTCCGCGATGATGAACTTGCGCTGGCGCGTCGAAAAATAACGGTACGCGACGTCGATGGTGATGCCTTGCTCGCGCTCGGCCTCCAATCCGTCGGTCAGCAGCGCGAGATCGATCTCCTGACCGTTACTGCTCAAACGGCCAAGCTGATCCGCTAGAATCGCTTGACATTCGTACAACAATCGGCCCGTGAGAGTGCTCTTCCCGTCGTCCACGCTCCCGGCCATCAGAAACCGCAACGCGCGGTCTTCGCCCGGACGGTTGTTGCCGGCGGGGACAGCGTTCATCATAACCACCATTGATTAGAAATAGCCTTCGAGTTTGCGCCGCTCCATTGAAGCTTCGGAGGTGCTGTCGTCCATACGCGTAGCGCCGCGTTCGCTGACAGTCACCGAAACGGTCTCGGCGATGATTTCCTGCGGAGTCGAAGCGAAGCTCTCGACACGGGACAGGTGCACGTCATGTCACCAACGGTGCGGAATCTCACGGAGACGCTTTCAGGCCGTTCGAGCGGCTGAAGCGGTGTAATATCCGTGATCGGCACGAGAAGATCGCGCCGGCGCACGACCGGACGCATGTGCGAGTAGTAGAGAGAGGGCAGCGCAATTTCTTCGCGGGCGATATAGAGCCACACGTCCAACTCGGTCCAGTTCGAGATCGGGAACGCGCGCATATGTTCGCCCGGGCGAACGCGCGTGTTGAAGAGCGTCCACAACTCGGGGCGCTGCTCTTTGGGCCGCCATTGTCCGAAACGATCGCGATGCGAGAAGATGCGCTCTTTTGCGCGAGCCTTTTCTTCGTCGCGGCGCGCGCCGCCGATCAGCACGTCGAAGCGATGCTCCTCGATCGTTTCGAGCAGCGTCACTGACTGATGGCTGTTGCGGCTTTCGAGCGGATGCGAAAGGCGAACCGTTCCGCGCTCGATGGAATCCTGAAGGCTGCCCACGATGAGGCGTTCTCCGGTTTCCGCGACGCACCAGTCGCGGAATTCGATTACTTCCGGGAAATTATGACCCGTGTCAATGTGCACGAGCGGGAACGGCAGCGTTCCGCGATAGGTACCGTCGGCATCGCGGTGCTTGAACGCCTTTTCCGCAAGGCGAAGCACGACGCATGAATCTTTGCCGCCGGAGAACAACAGTGCGGGCCGTTCGAAAGCACCCGCGACTTCGCGCAGGATGAAAATCGCCTCTTCCTCGAGCCAATCGAGATGGCGAACGTTAAGCGGCGAAGTCTGCTCAACAGTAAGAGCTGCGTCCATCGTAAATTGTCGCGTCCTAACGAATGAAAGGAGATGCGGTCATCTGCGCCTTTTCCGGCATACACTCCTGCCCGATGCCCTCGTTACAAGTAGTCCATTCGGCACGTTCGCTGTTTAGACTTTACGCTCCTAATATTAGGCGTTTGCACCGTTGCGTCGGCATATATGGCTTTTACATCTTCGGCATTGCCTGCGCAACAGATTAGAATCGCCGCTATCTCGGCTTTCCTTATATCTCGGCTTTCCTTATATATGGGAATAGCTCCCAATCTCGTCATGAAGTCAAGACCGTGCAACGGCAATAGTGAAAAAATACTAGTGACAAGCTAGGCTTTACGCTTGATTGACACTTCACGGCGCGATTGATATCGTAGCCGCACGAAGCCCCAAACGGGTTTTGCCGCTCGTATCTGCGGCGTTTACGGCAGATGCGGGCCACGGTTTCCGTAGGGAGCACATGAACGCAGAGCTCATTGCCATAGGATTTGTGGTAGGGATCCTCGTCGGCCTCACCGGTGTGGGTGGAGGCAGCATTATGACGCCGCTCCTGATTGCGCTGAACATTCCGCCGCTGGCCGCGGTCGGAACCGACCTGTTGTACAGCGCCCCCACGAAGGTCTTTGGAGCCTATCTGCACCATCGTCAGCGAACCGTGAATTGGCGGCTGGTGGGTGCCTTGACGACCGGCGGCGTACCGGCCGCCATCGTGGGCGCACTAACGCTGGTATGGTTGCGCGGCCATGTCGCCCTGAGCGTGCTGCAGAGTTTCACGAAGCACGCGGTGGGCGCGGCGCTCGTCATTTCCGCGGTCATCATCATGGTGACGCCCTGGCTGCTCAAGGGTCAGGATCGGACCTCCGGCAACATCGAGTGGAATCGGGCCAGGCGTTGGAAGACCATCACGATCGGTGCCGCGGTCGGCCTCATCGTGACGGTGACCTCCATCGGCAGCGGTTCGGTCACGCTTCCGATGCTCGCTCTGGTCTTGCCCGCAGCGGGCCTACAAACATTGGTAGGAACGGATATCGCTTTTGCCGCAATTCTCATACCAACCGCATTTCTGAGCCGGTGGTCGATGGGCGGCGGCGTCAACATTCCGCTCGCGGTCAACCTGATCGTCGGGTCCATGCCCGGGGTCTTCATCGGTACGAAGCTGTGCGGATTTCTCCAGCAGCGTTACCTGCGTCCCGCACTCGCTTTGACGCTCGTGGTCGTGGGCGCGCGAATGGTCGTCTAAGAACAGGAAGTTCACAGCACTTGAAACGAGGATTCACCGTTTGGCTCACCGGCATGTCCGGCGCGGGCAAGAGTTCGATTTCCGAAAGACTCGCTGCAGAACTCGCCGCCCGCGGTGAGAGCGTCGAAGTGCTCGACGGCGACGAGGTCCGTACGCACCTTTCAAAGGGCCTGGGTTTCAGTCGCGAGGACCGCGACGTCAACATCGGCCGCATCGCGTTCGTCGCCTCGCTGCTGGTCAAGCACGGCGCCGCCGTCATTACCGCCGCAATCTCGCCCTATGCTCAGGCCCGTGAAGCGGCGCGGAAGCAGATTGGCGACTTTCTCGAGGTCTACGTCCGCTGCTCGATTGAGGAACTCGCGCGTCGCGACGTCAAAGGCCTTTACAAGAAGGCAATCGCCGGCGAGATCGGTCAGTTCACCGGAATCTCCGATGAGTATGAGGCACCGCAAAATCCGAACGTGACGGTCGATACGGAGTTGGAAACGATCGAAGAGAGCGTCTCCAAGATCATCGCGGCGCTGGAGGAGCGCGGGTACTTGCGGGCGGGCGAGCAAGCCCGCACCTAACGTCCCGCGGCTATCGTCATCCGGTCCCCATCGGTAATGCCGTGGCCGTTACCATCGACGTTTACGTGAAGTAAGAAAGGCCTCGCCGGGGCGAGGCCTTTCTTTTAGGCAGCAGCGTTACGCTACTGTTTGCACGCGCCGAGTTTGTTGCTCCACAACGGCTGCGTCGGGAACGTTCCGGTGGAGAACTTCGTGTTTTGCAGATCCTGCCAAGCGCACGCGTCGCCAATCTCTCCGAGCGGTCCGTTCCAGCCGCTAAAGGGCTGCGGATCGGTCTCGGTCTCGCCCTGTTCGTGTCCTTCGACGATCGACACGCCGTCATCGGTTCCGGGACTGTTCACCGAACCGGCGCCGCACGCTTGACCGGGATCGGGCATGTACGGCAAATTGGTGAACGCGATCGGGTTGCCGTTCTCGGTCTCATTGCTGTGCCACGCGCAGTATTCCGTACCGAAACCTGCCGGCAGGATGCCGTGCGGCATCGCAACGACGTAGCTGGCGCTGTTCGTGTAGTCGCCGAAGTGTTTGGCAGCGCGCGCGGCTTCTGCGCCGATTTGCCCGTCGGTCGGCGACTGCGGCGGTTGATTCGCACTATCCACATAAGCTCCGGCAAGGGTGGTAGTGTTCTTGATGAACGTCTTGACAGGTCCGTAGTACTGCGTGAGGGTGCCGGTCCATTGACTCCCATTCAGTCCCTTGGTAAACGTCCTGAGCACTTTTTGGACTCCGTCGGGATCGCCGCTCTTGCTGCTCCACGCCTTGCCCCAGAACACGATGTACATCTTTGGGCTGGCCTGAATCGGGCCGCCGCCGTAATTCAGATTGTCCGATTTCGACGGCGCGATGAGGCCCAGCGTTTGTGCGCGCGCGTAATCCTGACGCGTCGGAAAATACGACGCCGTCATGCCGTTGTCGAGCACTTTGGTGAAGACGCTTTGCGTCGTACGCGCCGACGGAACGATGCGCCCGCCGCCTACCGACGACGGAAGATTTTGCGTTTGCGGAATTGCGGCGCTGTGTTGGCCGCAAGCTGCCAGCATCGACGCAGCCGCCGCGAGCGCGGCAAATTTGGTCACTCTATGCACGAAGAAAAACCCCTTCAAACTAACGGTTTCAGAGAAAAGTATCTCTGACGTTTCTCTGCGTTCGAGGGTGTCCTTCGAGTGAGGACTAGTATCTTTACACTATAGCCTTTCGGACACGCTTTGCGTTCGCGTGAGAGTGATGCAAACTCTGCGTTACTGTGCCGTTACCGAGTCCGGGTGCGGGTGCCGGAGCGACGGGAGCTTGTGCGGCACTGTGCGGAAGAGGTTGAACCGCACCACCGCCGGCGCATGCCGCCAGCATCGCGGACATCGTAGCCGCTGCGGCGATTTTGGAAATTCTCCGCACGAACATCCCCCATTTGAAAAGAGCGCAGCATTTTCTTATCGAGCGTTACGCTTGATGCCGCGCGCTCCCTCGCACTTCTGTTAGTCCATATGTACTAAAAAAGAGGCCCCGCCGCGAAGGCGAGGCCTTTCGTACTCACGCTTTGATTCGTCGTTACTGAACGCAGCCGTTATTCTTGTTGCTCCAGAGCGGCTGAGTCGGGTAAGTGCCGTTGGTGAACGCCGTGTTTTGAAGGTTTTCCCACGCGCACTTGTCGCCAATCTCTTGGCCGCTGGAATCGCACCAGCCGCTGCAGGGGCGGGGATCGGTTTCAGTCTCGGCTTGCTCGTGTCCGCCGACGATCGTGACGCCGTCGTTCGTTCCGGGGCTGTTGACTGAGCCTTGACCGCAGCTGAAATCCGGCGTCGGGCATGTACGGCAGATCGGTGTACTGAATCGTGCCGCCCGAGCCCGATTCGTCGTCGTGCCATGCGCACCACTGGTTGCCGAACGCGGTCGGATCGTGTCCGTGCGGCAGCGCGACGACATAGCTGGCGCTCACCGAATAATTACGGAAATGCGAAGCGCCGCGCTTGGCTTCATTGCCTACAGCCGTATCCGAAGGATGCGTCGGCGGCGTGCTTCCCGTGTCGACCCACGTGCTTTGCAGAACGGTGTCGTCATTGATGTACGTTCCGCTCGGGCCGTAATACTGCGTCATCGAGCTCGGCCAGCTCGCGCCGTTCCAACCGGCGTAGAATTGATCGAGCAGCGATTTGACGCCGTCCGGATCGCCGGAGGAACCGTTCCACGAGCTTCCCCAGAAGATGACGTAGACTTTCGGGTTGGGCTGAATGGGACCGCCGCCGTACTGCAAATTGTTTGCCGGCGGTTGAACGCTCCGGAATCTCGCAGCTTCTTGGCGCGTCGGGAAGTAGTGAACGAGGTGTCCGTTATCCGCCATTCGTGTAAAGCTCGACGCGCCGCCGGCTCCCACCGGTGAAACGTGCGTCGATGCCGGAGCGTTTTGCGAACCGGGAACCGCCCCGGTTTGACTGCCGCAAGCAGCCAAAATTGCCGATGCGGCTGCAAAGGCGGCTACAGTTGAAAGATTTCGCACAAATAAAACCCTCCCGAGGTTTTTGGTGCAGCGGTGATATGAGGCCGACGTTTGTCGGGCGCCCATGGTTTCCTAGTGGCACTTAACCGATAGCTGACATTTGCCTGAAGAACCTAAAGCAGGTTCACCTGCCCTGTTTTCAAGTCGTAGACGCCGCCCGCGACCTGGACGCGACCCGCTTCGACTGCATCGCGAATTACGGGCGCCGAGTCCTCGAGCAGCCCAACCGTGCGCCGCACGTTCTCCACTACCGCCGCGTGCCACAGATCGTCGGCTCTTCCGGCCGCACGTACCGCCGGCACGACTGCGTCGGCCAGTGCCTGCATACGTCCCGGAAGCGGGACGCCGGTTTGGATAAAATCGATTGCGGCCTTGACTGCACCGCAAGACGTGTGTCCGAGTACCATGATGAGCGGCGACTCGAGCACGGCGGTGGCGTATTCGATAGAGCCCAGGGCGGCTTCGCTCAGGAAGTTGCCCGCGAGGCGGACCACGAAAATTTCTCCCGGGTCGTGGTCGAAAATGGCCTCCACGGGGACTCGCGAGTCCGCGCACCCAAGGACCGTCGCGAAAGGCCGCTGCAGGGCGGCTAAGCGCGAGATGGTCTCGATCGTCGGCCTGCTCGCCGGCGTTCCGGCCACGAACCGGGCGTTACCGTCCATTAGGTTCTGAAGTGCATTTCGTCCGGGCATCGGCGCGGAGCGTTCGGCGGCCCCTTGCAGCGGTCCCGGGCCCTCTGCTATGATGTGCGACGGCTCCAAAGACCGTAGCTCGTCCCCTCGGGGACCTTAATGCCGGAAACGGCGGCTACCGAGGACGTGATACGAGGTGCATTGCGCGGCGCGCAATGTGGTTCCGATGCGTTCCTTCGGCAGGCTGGAGGAGCGCTTTTTATTAGCCCCGTCTGGAGGTGACTCGAACATCAGGCACTCCGCCGATGCCGGGGGCCGAAGGCCGGGCGCCCCACGCGCTTTGCGTGTGGGGGGCGTGACGCGCGAAGCGCGGATACGCCTGTTAAACGGAGCACACTCATGCCAACCGCCAAAAAAGAGACCGCGATTGGAGAACTGAAAGACCGGCTTGCCAAGTCGGGCAATCTGTTTTTCACAAATTATGCGGGCTTGACCGTTCAGGAGATCACGCGCTTGCGCGGCGAGCTCCGCAAAGACGGCAGCACGTACGCGGTCGCGAAAAACACGCTGTTTTCGATTGCCGCGGGCGAAGATCTCGCGCGGCAGCTCGAACAGTTTTTGCATGGTCCTACGGCCATCGTGTTCGCCGGAGACGATCCGGTCGCGCCGGCCAAGGCGATCAAGAAATTCTCCGACGACGTCAAACCGATCGAAGTCAAGGCCGCATTCATCGAAGGCCGTGTCGTCGATGCAGCGCAAGTCAAGGCGCTCGCTGCGCTTCCTTCTCGCGAAGAACTCCTCGCAAGGATGGTTGGTTCGATCGCCGGCCCGCTGCGCGGTCTCGTTACCGTGCTTTCGGGAAATCAAAGCGGACTGGTCCGCGTCCTCAATTCCATCCGCGAGCAAAGAGAAGCCGCGGGTTCGAACGCTTAAAGGAGACCCTTACGTATCATGGCATTAGCCGAAATCATCGAATCGATCGATAAACTCACCGTGCTCGAGCTCGCGGATCTCGTCAAACAGCTCGAAGAGAAATACGGCGTCAGCGCCGCCGCTCCGGCGATGATGATGGCCGCCCCAGGCGCCGGCGCCGCAGCCGCACCGGCCGCCGAGAAGACCGAGTTCGACGTTATCCTGCAGAGCGCGGGCGCCGAGAAGATTAAGGTCATCAAGGCCGTGCGCGAGATCACGAGCCTGGGCCTTACCGAGGCCAAGACGTTCGTTGAGAGCGCGCCCAAGCCGGTCAAGGAAGGCGTCAGCAAAGACGAGGCCGAGAGCGTTAAGAAGAAGCTCGAAGACGCAGGCGCGAGCGTCGAAGTCAAGTAGCCGCCGCGATATCAATGAAAAGGGGAGTGTGCCTTACGGCACGCTCCTTTTTGCTTTTGCGGTGCTATACTTCGGCTAGGGTCAGCCACAGTCTCTTAAGACTGTTAATCGGAGGTGCAGAGATGCGCAGATTCTCGATTTCCCTGGCGGTCCTGCTCTTTGTCGTGTGTGCGGCCGGAACGTATGCCGCGAATAGCCCGACGATCGTCATGCCCTCGCAACTTAAGTGGAGCACGGCAGCGGTTCCAAAGGGAATGTCGATGGCGGTTGTGAGCGGAAATCCGAACGGTACGGGATGGTACGTGGTTCGCATCAAGATGAGCCCGGGATCGAAGTTTCCCGTTCACGTGCATAGCGGAGACGAACGCGTCACCGTTTTGCAGGGCACGTTGCTCGCCGGTATCGGTCCGAAGTGGAACACCGCCGCGATGAAACCGCTTCCCGTCGGAACGTACGTCGTCATGCCTGCGGGAGTTCCGCATTACGTGATGGCTCAGGGCGACGTTATCGTCGACGTTTCCGGTCAAGGACCGATGACCACGAAGATGCTCGGGAGCGGCGGCGGCAACACGAGCATGTAGATTCCGTTTGGCGGCCGAAACCCGGGTCCATGAACGGACCCGGCCAGCCGCCGCTCGGAACGACGGCGCTCATCTATGTCATCCTCATCGCACTCTTCGTCTGGCGCACGATGCGCCCGATGCGCGTCAGCGCCGCGCGCATTTGGTCGCGCCCCATCCTTTTGGTTTTAGTTACGGCCGTTTCGATTTGGACCGAGCAGGCAATGTCGCACGGACCGGCGTGGGAAATTGCCGCAATCGTTATCGCGGGCGCGATTCTTGGAATTCCGCTCGGCATCGTGCGCGGGCGGCACAGCGAGGTCAAAGGAACGGAACGCCCGGGCGTTTTTTACGTGCACTCCTCGCCGGTGGTGGTCGTCGTCTGGCTGCTTGCGTTTCTCGCGCGCGCGGTGGTGCGTTATGCGCTGCCGCATGCGAGCAGCGGAGTAACGGTGTGGAGCCTCGGGCTGCTGGCATTCGCGACCTCCGCTATCGCGGTGTCGGCGTACATGGTTCACCAGAAGCTGATCGTCGTGCAGCGGGGAACGGCTTAACGCCGATCCCCGCTTTTCAGTATCACCAGATCTGGCACTGCTGCGACTTGGGCCGAACCATCGGGTCGTTCAACTTGCAGAAGAAGGCCTTCGCAAACTGCGGCATGTCGCTCAGGGTTTGATTTACGCGGAACTTGTCATAGCCGTGGACGTCCGTTTCGGCGGCCATCCGGATGTACTCGGGTCGATAGTCGCTGGCCCAAACTTGCGCCCATCCCATGAAAAAGCGCTGCTCCGGAGTAAACCCGTCGATGACGCGGCGCGGATGCTGCGCCTGGTATTTCTCGAACGCCTTGTAGGCGATCGTCAATCCGCCCAAATCGGCGATCTCTTCGCCTTCGACTTGCTTGCCGATTTCGTGCACGCCCGGAAGCGGCTGGAGTCGATTCCACTGATCGACGATGCACTGCGTGCGCGCGTTGAAACGCGCCGCGTCAGCCGGCGTCCACCAATCGGTTAGATTGCCGACCGCGTCAAACTTGCGGCCGGAGTCGTCGAAGCCGTGCGTCGACTCGTGACCGATCACGGCGCCGATGCCCCCGTAGTTTACCGCCATATCGGCGTCTTTGTTGAAGAACGGCGGCTGAAGAATGCCGGCGGGGAAAACGATCTCGTTAATCGTCGGATTGTAATACGCATTGACGGTAGGCGGCGTCATCCCCCACTCCGTGCGATCGACCGGATGACCGATCTTCGCATTCTCGAAATCGGTTTGGAATTGCGCCGACGCCAGGATGTTCTTTCCATAGAGGCCGCGCGTGATCGCGAGCTTACCGTAATCGCGCCACTTGTTGGGATAGCCGATCTTCAGTTCGAAGGCGTCGAGCTTCTTGATCGCAAGTGAGCGCGTGCGCGGCGACATCCACGAGAGCGTGCTGAAGTCGTCGCGAAGCTCCGCCTTGATGTTCTGGACCATCGCAAGAGCGGACGCTTTGGCGGAAGGCGGAAAGGTCTTCTGCACGTAGATTTGGCCGAGCGCTTCCCCCAGGTTGTTGTCCGTCGCGGCGACGCAGGTCTTCCACCGCGGCCGCTGCGCTCGAGCGCCTTCCAGAGTCTTGCTGTAAAAGTTCCAGTTTTCGTCGACGAACTGCTGCGGCAGCGCGGTAGCGAAGGCGTGCACGACCTGCCAGCGCAGATACGTGTGCATGTCCGGCGCAGGCATCGACGAGATCATTTGCGAGACGGCCTTGAAGTACGCCGGCTCTTCAACGTTCAGCGGCACCGTGGCGGGAACGTGGTACGTGTCGAAATAGGAGGCGAACTGCATGTTCGGCGCGATGTTTTCTGCGTTCGCGAGCGTCATCTTATGGTACACGGCGGCCGGATCTCGCTGCTGAACGATCGTCAGCTGATTCTTTGCCAGCGCCGTCTCGGTCGCCAAGACCGATGCCGCTTCTTGTGAAGCGGCCGCCGGCGAGTCACCAAGCAGCTGGAACATCTTCGCGACATGCTGCTGATACTCGGCGAGAGTCTCTTTGCTCTTCGCGTCCGTGCGCGTGTAATAATCGCGATCGGGAAGGCCGAGCCCGCCTTGAGCGAGGTCGGCGAGATTTTGCGTGCTGTTCTTGTAATCCGGCGATGGGCCGAAGCCGAAGAACGCGTTTACGTTAGCGGCTTGGAGCTGCGCCAGGGTTTGGCCCAAATTCTGAGGCGTTGCATCGGCAGCCAGCTCGAGGAGGGAAGCAATCGGCTTTGTTCCGGCGGCGTTGATGGCCGCCACGTTCATGCAGCTCGCGTAGAAGTCGCCGATCTTTTGTTCGTTGGATCCGGCGGGAGCTTTGGCGGCAGCGGCTTGATTGAGAATTCCGTGCAGCACGTCTTGATTCCGGTCCGCAAGTTTTTGAAAGCTGCCGTACCCGGGATATGCCGCCGGAATGGGATTGTGCTTTATCCAGCCGCCGTCGGCAAATTGATAAAAGTCGGTGCAGGGCTTGCAGGTACGATCGAGGTTGCCCAGATCGATGCCGCTCTGCAGCCCGACCGCGGCGCGAACGTTCGGATCGACGATCGCGAGTGCCAATAAGCTTGCAGCAGCGACGACTCGAAGAGCCCCAGAGTATGTAAAGCGCATAGTTCTCCGTAGAAGGGCGGTGAATAGTCCACCTCTTCGACTCGAGATTTAGCAGAACTTCCAGCCTGGCGGGCACGTCGGGCGAGGCAGGCCGGCGTTCTGTCCTGCGGGTCTAGTTCGCGCCGGGCGGGGTGCGCCGGATTGGCGCCGCGGCGCGCCGCATCCGCCTTTGTATTGGCTGTAGAACCCCGAATAGCTCAACGGCGTACCGCACGCTTCATTCGGGTTGAAATTTCCGAACAATCCGGGATCCGATGCAAACTCGTCCTCCAGCGCGCCGATGCGGTGCTCGTTGCTCGGGTGATCCGAGACGAATTCCGGTTGATTGGAGAGATTGGCGTTTTGAAACGCTTGCATGAGCCACACGAGTCCCCACGGGTCGATGCCCGCTTGCGCGCAGGTTATCGCGCCTTTGTGATCGGCGTTCTCTTCCACGTCACGCGAGAAATGGAGCGACTCCAGGTTTGCAGCGATGTTGATGATCGAGTTCGCATATCCGCCGACGCTGCGCCCGAACAGCAACTCCAAGCCCGTCGCATACAGGGAGAGCCGTTGATTCTTTGCGTACAGGTTGTAGACGTCGTGGTGGATGTCGTGTGAGGTTTCGTGACAGAGCACTCCCGCGAGTTGTTCTTTGTTCTTCACGAATTTCATCAGCGCCGTCGTCACGTAGACGTTACCGCCCGGAACGGCAAACGCGTTGGGGTCGCTTTCGTTGACCAAGATGAAGTGGAACGGAACGAAGTACTGCGGGTCGGCAATTCTTGCAATGCGGGCGGCGATGGGATTCAAAATGCCGTAGTACGGCGACGAGGTGACGATCTCGCCTTTTTGCTGCAGTTGCTGGTACTCTTGCTGCCCAATCTGCATTTCGGTCTGCTCTTCGTCCGTGTATGCACAAGCCGGCGCCGCGCCGGCCAGCGCGAGCACGCTCGCAAGTATCACCGCCCAAAACCGGTTCATCGTTTCCTTATTCCTCTCCGAGGCTTCAACGAAAAGGAAGCGAGGGCCGTCTCTCGACGCGCCCTCGCTGCTTTTGGATACCGGAGCTTCGTTGGGCTTAGTGCACCAGGAAAGCGACCAGCAGCAGGGCTACGATGTTCAAGACCTTGATCATCGGGTTGATTGCCGGTCCGGCGGTATCTTTGTACGGATCGCCCACGGTGTCGCCCGTAACCGCAGCCTTGTGCGCTTCGGACCCTTTACCGCCGTTGTGTCCGTCTTCAATATATTTCTTGGCGTTGTCCCATGCGCCGCCGCCGCTGGTCATCGCAATTGCCAGGAAGAGGCCGGTAACGATTGCGCCGACCAGAATACCGCCCATGATCTGCGCGGCTTCGATCCCGCGAAAAACGCCGATCGCGCCCAGGATCACCACGATAACCGGCACGCCTACGGGAATGAGCGCCGGCACGATCATCTCTTTGAGCGCGGCGCGCGTCACGATGTCGACCGTCGAAGCGTAGTCCGGTCGCGCCGTCCCGGCCATGATGCCGGGATTGTTCTTGAATTGCCAGCGCACGTTCTCCACGACTTTGCCGCCGGCGCGTCCGACGGCTTCCATCGACAGCGACGAGAAGTAGAACGGCAGCATACCGCCGATCAGCAAACCGGCCAGAACGAACGGGTTGCTGATTACGAACTGCCCTTGCAGGGCTTGCATTGAGAATGCTTCTCCCGCCGGCAAACAATGCGTCGGCAGGACCGAACAATGGTTGGCGAGTTCTTGCAGAAACGATGCGAACAAGACGATCGCCGCCAACCCCGCGGAACCGATCGCATAGCCTTTGGTCACGGCTTTAGTGGTGTTGCCGACCGCGTCGAGCGGATCGGTGACGTTGCGAACTTCCTGCGGAAGCTCCGCCATCTCGGCGATACCGCCGGCGTTATCGGTAATCGGCCCGAACGAATCGATCGCCACGATGATGCCGGCCATCGAGAGCATGGCCATAACGGCGATACCAACGCCGTACAATCCGCATAGGCTGTACGAGCAAAGGATCCCGACCACGATGACGATTCCCGGCAGTGCGGTCGCCTGCATGGAAATGGCCAGGCCGCTGATGATGTTCGTTGCGTGGCCCGTAATGGAGGCGTTCGCGATACGCTGCACCGGCGAGAACTGCGTGCCCGTAAAGTATTCGGTAATCCACGTGATCAGTCCGGTGATAGCCAAACCGATTGCGGCGCAGCCCCAAATGGCGAGCGCGCTTTCCGTGTGTCCTTCAACGAAGATGCCCGCTCCGAACTCCTTGACGGTAACGAAATAGAACACGACCGCCGATATGAGCCCGGCTACCGCCAAGCCGACGTACAGCGAATTCATGATCTTGGCGCGATTGACGTTTCCGATCCCGACGAAGAAGGTTCCGATGATCGACGCGACGATCGAAATCGCTCCGAGAATAATCGGGAAGGTCGTTGCGCCTGCTATCTTTCCCAGGACGAGATTGCCGAGCAGCATCGCGGCGACGGTGGTGACGACGTACGTTTCGAACAAGTCGGCCGCCATGCCGGCGCAATCGCCGACGTTGTCGCCGACGTTGTCCGCAATGACCGCCGGGTTGCGTGGATCGTCTTCCGGAATTCCGGCTTCCACTTTTCCGACCAAGTCGGCGCCGACGTCCGCCGCTTTCGTATAAATGCCTCCGCCCAAGCGCGCGAACACGGAAATGAGCGAACATCCGAACGCCAGCCCGATCATGGCGCCGAGCGACTTCGCTTCGTCGCCCGCGTTGAGCGAGAGCAGAATCCAGTAGTAGCCCGCGACGGCTAGGATGCCGAGCCCGACCACGAGCAGTCCGGTAATGGCGCCGCCGCGAAAAGCTACGTTGAGCGCAGGGCCCAAACCGCCGCGAGCGGCTTCGGCGGTGCGCACGTTCGCGCGTACCGAGACCATCATGCCGATGAAGCCGGCGGCGCCCGATAGAATGGAGCCGATCAAGAACCCGACGCCGGTCTCCCATCCCAAGCCGAAGCCGATGATGATGAAGAGCACCACCGCAACGATCGCGACCGTGGTGTATTGGCGCTTGAGAAAGGCCATCGCGCCTTCCTGAATGGCTCCGGCGATCTCTTGCATCCGTGCGTTTCCGGGCGAGCGGCGGACGATCCAGCTTATAAGGTACAGACCATAAAGAATGGCGAGGATGCCCGCGCCCACACCTAAATAGATGGCCACGTAGGTGCCAATCCCACTCTGAGAGCTCATTCGAATCCTTACGGGTAAGTGCAGTAAATAGCCGCCCGTGCCGTCGTCGCGACGTCGCAGGGGCGGGTATTGGTCGGTCGGATTGCTCTAGACCGCTGCTGCTTCCTGCTCTTTAAAGCGTTGGTACGCTTCCTGGATGATGCGCCGGGCAGCCGCGGCATCTTGCCAGCCCTCGGTCGAAGTCTCCTTGCCCTCCAGCAACTTGTAGGTCTCGAAAAAGTGCTGGATCTTGCGCACGGTGTGAGGAAAAATCTGCGTGTAGTCGTGAATGCCCTCAAAGGACGGTTCACCGACCGGTACGGCTAGGACTTTGTCGTCTTCCTTGCCTTCGTCGAACATCTTCAGCAGCCCAATCGGCCGGGCAGCGACCAAGCAGCCCGAAAAGGTCGGTTCGATCGTCAGAATCAGCACGTCGAGCGGGTCGCCGTCCAGCGCCAGAGTCTGGGGCGTAAAACCGTAATCGCCGGGATAGTGGATCGGCGAGTGCAGCGCGCGATCGAGCCGGAAGATGTCGAGCGACTTGTCGTACTCGTACTTGTTGCGAGAGCGCTCCGGGATCTCGACGACGACGTTGATTTCGTCCGGCGCCTTCTCGCCGAGGGGGAGATGCAGATAGTTCTTGGGAGCAGGCAGCGGCATATCGGCCCCGGCTTTCCGCGCCCGGAGAACGCGTCCCCCCAAGCGAAACCTCCCGCCGCATGGTCGAGGACGTCGAATTCTTGGTAGTAGGTTGCGGCCCGTCGGGTGGAATTGCGGCGCGCGAAGCAGCCGCCCGCGGCATCGAGACGCTGGTGCTCGAGAAGGACAGCGTCGTCGGCGCGAAGCGCGTTTGCGCCGCCGGTTTGCGACCGGGCTTCTGCGAAATCTTCGACGTGCCGCGATCGATCGTGCATTGCGACACACCGCGCCTCGCGCTCTTCGACGTCGATTTCCGGGAATACGAAGTCTTCTTCGGACCCGGACACACGACGACGCGTGAAGAGCTGGACGGCACGATTGCGGATCTCGCGCGATCGGCCGGCGCGCAGGTGCGCACGTCGGCGCTCTTTCGATCCGTGCAGCGCGACGGAAATCGGATTCTGGTGGACTACGTCGACACGGCGGAATCACAAAGGCGCACGGTGGCCGCGCGCCACGTGTTCTTCGCACAAGGCTCGACCGCAAAATTGGAAGAGAGCGATTTCGCATACGGGCGCTGGTCCGAAGGACTCATTACGACGTTGCAATACCGCGTCTATTTGGAACGTCCGGCCGCGGCTATTGCATATCAAACGCTGGAGATGCATTACTTTCCGGCGCATGACGGACGAATGTCCGTTGCATGGATGTTCCCCAAGCGCGATCATCTGGCAATCGGTTTGGGCGTCATGGGAAAGATTCCGGGAGTGCAATTGCGCGCAGAGCTGGATCGTTTCACACGCGCGTGCAAGAGCGCCTCTATCCCGGGATAGCGCACACGATCAAGCTGGAGGGACACCTGCTTTACGGCAGCGATCCGCGTCCGGAGATCGGTGCGAACGGCGCGATGGTCGGCGGTACGGCCGCCGGACTCGTAGACGCCACCAATGGCGAGGGGATTTACGAAGCCGCGATGAGCGGCCGGTTTGCTGCGGAAGCCGTTGCGAAAAGCCGGCTGGGAACCGGTTCGGCGCACGCGGCATACGCGCGAGCCGTCAAACGCCGGTTTTACCGCCGGCTGCGCCACCGCTCGCATCTGATGCGGTTTCTCGAAGCCCGGCCGGCGCGCTTTGCGCTGCTTTTCGAACAGCTCGCGAAGGCTCCGCGCTTTGCCGACATCTTGCAGCGGGAAGACCACGAGCGCTCCATGCGCGATCGCTTGTATCTCTACGGGCAAGCCTTACGCTTTGCCGTCCGTGCCTAATTGCTGGTTACGATCACGGACACCGAGTTTCGACAACTTCGCGAAGCGATTCGCGAGAAGTTCGGCATTTTCTACGACGATTCGAAGTTGTTTCTGCTGCAGAGCCGCCTGCAGACCCGGCTGCTCAAGCGAAGCGTTCCGGACTTTACCGCTTATTATCGCTTCTTGACGACCAATCCCCAGCGCGAGAGCGAGTGGGACGACCTGGCGTCGGTACTCTCGAACAACGAGACGTATTTTTTTCGTGAACGCGCGCAATTGGACGTGCTTACGCACGAGGTGCTCGAGGATTACAAGCGCAGCGGCGCGCCCAAACTGCGCGTTTGGTCAGCCGCGTGCTCGACCGGGGAAGAGCCGTTCTCTCTAGCGATGGCGCTTCTGGAGACGTTCCGGCTGCCCGCTTCGGAGATTCAGATCAAAGCGAGCGACATTTCGCCTCGGGCGCTGGAGAAGGCAGGCATAGGTTTCTATCGAGAACTTAGCTTTCGCGCTACCCCGCCGGGGTTGATTCAGAAATACTTCCGGCCCTTCGAAGGCGGCTTCCTGATCTCGGACGAGATTAAGCGGATGGTCCAATTCTTCCGAATCAATCTGTTAGATGATCAGTCCGTGGCCAAAGCCGGCCCGGTAGACGCAATTTTCTGCCGGAACGTGCTCATCTATTTCGACAAGCCGACGCAGAAACGCGTCGTCGAAGCTTTCGCGCGCGCGCTGCGGCCGCGCGGTTACCTTTTCCTGGGCCACGCCGAATCGATCATTCGCTTAACGGATCGCTACGAGCCGGTCGTCACGCCCAAGGCGATCTACTATAGATTGAAAGCCGATGCGCATTAACGTCCTGGTGGTCGACGACTCGGCTTTCATGCGCCGGGCGATCACGAAGATGCTGGAGAGTGAACCGGAAGTGACCGTCGTCGGGACGGCGCGCAACGGCGAAGAGGCTATTGCCAAGACCGAACAGCTCAAGCCTGACGTCATCACGATGGACGTCGAGATGCCGGGCATGGGCGGGCTCGACGCGTTGCGTCAAATAACGACGCGTTGCGACGTTCCGGTTATCATGGTAAGCGCCCTCACGCAAGAAGGCGCAGAGACGACGCTGCTTGCGCTCGAGATTGGCGCCGTCGACTTTATTCCGAAGCCCGATTCGGCATACGTCAACATCAGCGACGTTGCGCGCGATCTCATCGCAAAGATTCGCATCTTTGCGAGCCGGCGCGCGGCCCCCAGGAGCGGTGCGCGTCCGAAAGTCTCGCTCCCGCCGCTGCTTCCGCATATCGCGCGCCCGGGCCGCGACGTCTTCGAATGCTTGGCAATCGGCACGTCCACCGGAGGACCGGTCGCGCTTTCACATATCATCCCTTCGCTGCCGGGCGACTTTCCGGTTCCGGTGATCATCGTGCAGCATATGCCGGCCGGCTTTACGCGGCCGCTCGCGGATCGTTTGAACTCCACGAGCAAGCTCACGGTGGTAGAGGGCGAAGAAGGGATGCCGGTTCAAAAAGGCTTCGCCATCGTCGCACCGGCAGGCCGGCATCTGACGCTGCGCCGCACCGGTACGGGTCTATTCGAAGTCGCGCTGCAATCGGACGATCGGCGTTCGCTGCATGTTCCGAGCGTCGACGTGATGACCGCCTCGGTTGCCGACGCCTACGGTGTAGGGACGCTCGCAGCCATTTTGACCGGTATGGGCCAAGATGGGGTCATTGGTTTACGCCGTGTAAAGGACGCCGGCGGTTTTGTCGTGGGGCAAGACGCAGCCACCTCCGTCGTCTACGGCATGCCCCGAGCGGCCGCCCAAGCGGGTTTGGTGGATCGCGTGCTGCCGCTGGATCAAATCGCCCCGGCTCTGTGCGAACTCACGAACACTTCCTTCGCGCGCTCTTAACGCAATTCTGTGTAAGGAGCAGGCGAGATCAGTAGGAGCAGCCACCCGTTCGGGCAATAATGCCTTCTGCTACGGACAACCGTCCTTCGGAGCGTGAATGAGACTGAACCGAAGTTCGCACCGCTACGTGATCGGCGGCGTCGAACTCTCCCGAGAAGAGATCGTTCACAAGTATTTGCATCTCGTCAAGTACGTGGCGGGCCGCATCTCCGTCAATCTGCCTCCGAACGTCGAGCTCAACGATCTCATCAACGACGGCATCCTCGGTCTGATCGACGCGATCGAGAAATACGACGACGGGCGCGGCGTAAAGTTCGAAACGTACGCCATAACGCGAATCAACGGCGCGATTTTGGATGCGCTGCGATCGCTCGATTGGGTTCCGCGCGCAGTCCGTCAGCGGGCTCGCGAACTCGAGCGCGCCTACCAGCAGATCGAAGCGGAATTCGGCCGCGTGCCTACCGAAGACGAACTTGCCGGGAAACTGGGCATTACGCGCAAGGAGCTCGACACGCTCATGCAGCGCGTGCGCGGCACGTCCGTCCTTTCGCTCGAAGAGTTCTTGCCCAACGAGAAGGGCTATGAGATTCCGCTCGTCGATACGCTCAAAGATTCCGGCAACGACGTTACCGCGGCCGTCGAACAGCGCGAGATCAAAGCCTCGCTGGTTACCGCCGTCCAAGATTTGCCCCCGCAAGAACGCACCGTGATCTCGCTCTATTACTTCGAAGGCTTGACCCTCAAAGAGATCAAGAGCGCGCTCAACGTCTCCGAGTCCCGCGTATCCCAGATCCATGCCCAAGCGGTCATTCATCTGAGGCAGAAGTTGCGGGAGCTCAAGTCCGATCTGGGGTACCGTGAGGGCGACCCCAACGTCAAACAGAAATATTTACGCAAAAACCCTCCGGCTGCCGATAACGTAACTAGGGCCGGTTAGGCGCAGCGCACGGCGGGCGCCCGGCTGGTCCGGCGAGAAGGCAACCGTCATGGCGATTAGACCGGTAGATTTGCAGCTCGCGTACTTGGCCGGTCCACAGAACGCGGCCACCGTGAGCAGCGCGCAACAAGCCCCGCAAGCCGCCCAACAGGCGGCTCAGTCGGCATTTGCCGCCGAGCTCACCAAGCGCGAAGAGTCCGTTGACGAGCCTCAACACGTCGAGGGCCAAAAAATTCGCGATCGCCGCGAACGCAATCCGTCGGAGCAGCAGCGCCGTAACGGACGCCGGTATCCCGAACGGACCGATGAGCAGGGACTCTTCTCGCCGGAGTATGACGGCGGCGAGGACGAGCACCTCATCGACTTCACCGCGTAGACCCTATGTACGGCATGAGCCGGGTCGCCGCGGAGGCTCTCGGGCGCGGCCCTCCCGATCGACTTGTCCGCGGACCTCCTTGCGCAGATATCGGTGGGCGACGTCCTCGAGGCGATGGTCTTAGCGCCCCAAAACGGTCAGGACCTCATCCAGATCTTGGGCCGGCAAGTTGCCGCGCAGCTTCCTCCGGGAATACATCCGGGCGAAGTGCTGCTGCTTCAGGTGACCGGTTTTTCGAATACGCAGATTTTCGTGCAGAATCTGGGGCCGTACGACGGCCAGAATCCGCCCGCTGCACTCCTGCCGGATCCTTCGGCATCGGTCGTTCTTACCGCGGCCACGCAAAATGATGCCCCGGCCGCGCCTTCACCCCCATCACCGCCCGTACCGCCGGCGAGAACGCCGGCCGCGCCGCCGCCGTCGGTTTTCGTTGCCGCTTCCGTCCGGCCGGCCCCGGCAGCACAAGGCAACGGCGGTGCCGCCGAAGCCGTAAATTCCGCCGTACAGCGCGCGGCCGCGATCGCGAACAGCGTCGAAGCGCGCATCGCCGCAGCGCAAACGGCAAAGCCGCCGCAAACCGTTCAACCGCAAGTGTTTACACTGCGGCCCGCGATGACCGGAGCCGCACCACCGGTCCGGCCGTCGCCGGTACAGGCCGCGGTGCAGAACGCAGTGCAGAACGCCGCCGGGACCGCGCAGCGCGTGATTCAAACGGCTGCCGATCTCATCAAGACCTTGCGGCTTCCGGATACGCCGCTCGTCCGGACCGCGTCCGCGATAGCGCCTCAGGCTGCAGGACGTTTGCCTGCGGTGCTCGCTCGACTTGAAGCGGCCCTGCCGCGAGAGTCGGCAGATCCTCGCGTGTCGACGCTCCGCATAATCGCCGCATTCGTTGCGCGGATCGCGCCGCAGAACGAGGAGACGCTGGCCGCCCAAATATCGGCGTACGTTTCAAACGCCGTTGAAGGGGCGGAGTCCAAACTGGTACAGCTGCTCCAGGCTGCCGGATCGGCTGCTGCCGGTCAATCGCCGGATTTCGGCGGTAAGGCCGCGGCGCGCGAGCAGACGCCGGTCTCGGGTCCCGCGCAGCATCCGGACGCGCGCAGTGCGCCGATCGTGCAGTCGGCCTCCCAAGGACGCGCGCTCGAACGGGCTGCGGCGATCGACCACGACCTCAAATCGCTGGTGCTCTCGTTGCTGCGCGATCCGCCTGCCGAGCGCGGCACGACGCTGACGCAAGCGCTCAACGAGACGCTGATCACGCTGACGGGAACGCAGCTCAACACGCTTTCGAATAGTTTGAACGATGCGCGCGCCGTTACGATAGCGCTTCCCGTTTTTTATCGGGAGGGCGGAAAGCCGGCGCAGATTCGCATCAGTCGCGACGGCGACGGAACCGCTGCGAAGCTCGACGCCGACAATTTTCACATCGCATTCGTCTTGGATACGGCGAATCTCGGAACAGTCGCCATCGATCTGCAGACCGCGGGACGCGCCGTGAAGGTCGATGTAAAAACGGAACAATCCAGGGCCGCTTCGAGATTCTCCGACACTCTGTCGGCGTTGCGATCGCGCCTGGAGGATCTGCGTTATCGCGTCTTGTCGGCCGGAGCGAGCGTCGCGGAGCGCAGAACGGCGCAGGTTCCGGCGCGCACGGAGCAAAGGCCGGGCCGCAGCAGTTCCGGCGTGGACATGCGCGCGTGAACGGCCGTTTCTTCGATTTTCGCAAGAAAGTCGCGCCCCGTCCCGCAGCGGCCGCGCTGCGATACGATCCGGTCGGAGACGACGCGCCGCAGCTTATCGCGGCAGGGCGCGGATTGATCGCCGAAGAGATCGTCCGTCTTGCGAAAGAGCACGCGATTCCACTCCACGAGGACGCTCAGCTGGTCGAAGCGCTCGCGCGTTTGGAACTGACGGAATCCATCCCGCGCGAACTCTACGCCGTCGTGGCGGAAGTGCTCGCGTACGTGTTTCGCGTCGATGCTGCCGCAGCGCGCCGCAGCCACGCTCGCTAAGCGGCTACAACGAAGCTTCTGCCTCGCCTTCGGCCAAAGCCGGCGCGTTCGTGTGCTCGGAGGGTTTGGCGATTTTGTCGTAGATCCACAGCAGCAGCGTGGTCAGAAAGCCCACCGCCGTAACGGCCGGCCAAATCAGCGCGGGTTGATGCGTTACCTCGCCGAAGTGATGCAGCAGCGTTCCGCCGAACCATCCGCCGACGAACGAACCGATGCCGATCGGCAAGAACGCGAAGCCCATGTAGGTACCCTGCTGTCCCCGCGGCGCCAGACGCGAGATGTACTCGTAATAGCGCGGCGCCTGCGTGATTTCCCCGAGCGCAACCAGCACCAGACTCAATACCGCCGTTATGACGCTGCCTCTCGCAGCGATGATTAGCCAGCCGGCCGACGTCAGCAACGTTCCCAGCACAATCGCTTGAAATGCCGGCATCCGGCGCGTAACGGCGCTCACGGCGACGGTGAAGCAAATCACGATGAGCGGGTCCGTGATGAGAATCATCGCCGTATTGGCGTTGGGATTGACGTAATTCTGAATGTAGATCGGCAGGATGAGGTACTGCTGCCAGAAGACGATCCAGAAGCCCGAAAAGATCAGAAGAAACACGACGAATCGAACGTTGCTCAGAACGACCAGCAGATTTCGTCCCACTTGTCCGAGCGCCGGTATAGGCTCCGTGCTGCTGCGGCGCGGTTCCTTGAAAAAGATCACCACGACGAAGATCATGAGAAAAACGCTGAGCGCCGCCAGCATGAAGACGCCCTCGGGACGCATGCGTGAATGCATCCATCCGGCGAGAAACGGTCCGGCGGTGCTGCCGATGTTGACCATGGTGTAGTAGATCGCGTAGCCGACGGAGCGGACGTTTTCTTTGGACGCGCGGGCCGTCGTTCCGACGACGGAAGGCTTGACCAGCGCAATGCCGAGCGCCGGTAAAAACAGAACGACGCCGACGAGCAATCCCAGCGGTATCGTGCTGCGGACCGGAGCGAACCACGGCGCGCCGATCGAACCGATTAAGAAATACGCGCACGTGAGAATGAAGTACGCCGTCGAGAGCGCGCGCCGGAATCCGATCTTGTCCGCGAGCGCACCGCCGAAAACCGCCATTACCCAGACGGCGCCCCCGAAGAGTCCACTCAGGGTTGCGGCGGTCGCGCTGGGAAACCGCAGCGAGTCGTGCAGGTAGAGCGCGAGGACCGAAAAAACGGCGTAGTATGACAGCCGTTCGAAAATCTCGCTGATGTTGGCGACCCAGAACGGGCGCTCGAATCCCGTCCGGACTTCGTCAATCCGCTGCGCGAAGCTCAACGCGTTTTCCTCAGTATCATGAGCGAGGGTTTTCTAGGCTGGCTGCTTGGAGCCTTACGGAGCGGAGGTTGAGATGTTGACCAAACTGCGCGAATTCTTCGTGACCTGGCTGCGCGTCGTCCGGGGCTCCCGCAAGCGTCCTCCGGGCGAACCGCCGGCGGGCGCAGGTGTCGGGGCCAAATTGCCTCCGACGGTGCCCTCACTCTCCGGCGCCAACGCGCGCGCCTTTCCGCCGGAAGAATAGCTCGGTCTACTCACCTACCCGAACAGGAGTTCGATTCTTGCCGGTGAAGGGGGCATACCCGTGAGCTTTTTCGCCAAGATTCGAGCTTCATTCGGGAAAGCGCGTGAAACGCTCGCGGGAGTCCAGGCGCTCGGGCGAGCCCGCCGGCCGATTACGGCCGAGGTCTGGGAAGAGCTGGAGGAGTTGCTGCTCCTGGCCGACTTCGGCGTACCGACGACCGAGAAGATCGTATCCGGCTTGAAAACCGTGGCGAAGCAAGAACTTTGGGCCACGAGCGATCAAATGGTCGCCCGTTTTCGCAAGGATGTCGAGCGGTTTCTCACGCTGCCGAACGCCGAACTGAATCTTTCCAACGGCCCGGCCGTGGTGCTGGTAGTCGGCGTCA
Organism: Vulcanimicrobiota bacterium; assembly: GCA_963714015.1. Taxonomy (GTDB): domain Bacteria; phylum Vulcanimicrobiota; class Vulcanimicrobiia; order Vulcanimicrobiales; family Vulcanimicrobiaceae; genus DASRDE01. Next base: position 1,937,694 of record OY970223.1, read on the forward strand.
ACGGCAGCGGTAAGACCACGACGATCGGCAAGCTCGCAACGCGTCTAACCAAAGAGCGCAAGCGCGTCCTGCTCGTCGCGGCTGATACGTTCCGGGCCGCGGCGGCGGAACAACTTGCGATATGGGCCGATCGCAGCGGCGCCGATTTCATTCGCGGCAAAGAAGGCGCCGATCCGGCGTCCGTCGTCTTCGACGGATTGCAGGCCGGCAAAGCTCGCGGTGCGGACGTCATCTTGGTCGACACGGCCGGGCGTCTGCAAACGAAGACGAATCTGATGGAAGAGCTCAAGAAAATGCGGCGGATCATCGAGCGTGAAACCGGCGCCCCGCCGGCTGAGACGCTGCTCGTGCTCGACGGCACTACCGGACAGAACGCGATCTCGCAGGCACGGCTCTTCCACGAGGCGACTGCGCTTACCGGCGTCGTCGTGACGAAGTTGGACTCTACCGCAAAAGGGGGCGTCCTCGTTGCGATCGTCGATACGCTCGAGGTTCCCATCAAATTCGTGGGTTTGGGTGAATCCGCCGACGCGCTTCGACCATTCCTCCCTTCGGAGTTTATCGAAGCGGTCTTTGAAGGCTCGGAATTTTGAAGACGGCAATTTCAATGCCAGGGTGTTGGCATTAGACGGTGATAGCGTGATACTCGTAATAACGTACGCACTTTAGGACAGGAGAGCAGAAAACAATGGCAGCGCAAGACGAACGGCAAGCCGCCCTGAGCAACGCACTGGCGCAGATCGAGCGGCAGTTCGGCAAAGGCTCCATCATGCGCATGGGTGAGATCCAGGAACGCATGTCGTTCGAGGTCATACCTTCCGGCTCCATCGCCATCGATTTGGCTTTGGGCGTCGGCGGTTTTCCGCGCGGGCGTATCGTCGAAATTTACGGTCCGGAGTCCAGCGGTAAAACGACGCTTGCGCTGCATGCCATTGCCGAGGCGCAAAAAATCGGCGGTACGGCGGCGTTCATCGACGTGGAGCACGCGCTGGATCCGAATTACGCGGCGGCCCTCGGCGTCGATTTGGATAATTTGCTCGTCTCACAGCCGGACACCGGCGAACAGGCGCTCGACATCGCGGAGATGCTGGTCCGCAGCAATGCGGTCGACGTCATCGTCGTCGACTCTGTAGCCGCACTGGTGACGAAGGCCGAACTCGAAGGCGACATGGGAGACACCCACGTCGGTTTGCAGGCGCGGCTCATGTCGCAGGCCCTGCGCAAACTCACGGCAGCAATATCGCGCAGCAAATCCGTCATGATCTTCATCAATCAGCTTCGCGAAAAAGTCGGCGTCATGTTCGGCAGTCCCGAGACCACTTCGGGCGGCCGGGCGCTCAAGTTCTACGCTTCCATCCGCTTGGACGTGCGCAAGCTGGAGCAGATCAAGGTAGGTCAGGAGGTCGTCGGATCGCGGACGCGCGCCAAGGTCGTGAAGAACAAAGTCGCCCCGCCGTTCCGTCAAGCCGAGTTCGACATCACCTATGGCCGCGGAATCAGCAAGATGGGATCGATTCTCGACGTGGCGCTCGAACGCAACGTCGTGGGCAAGAGCGGTTCGTGGTACACGTACGGTGAGACGCGTATCGGTCAAGGACGTGAGAACGCGAAGTCTTATCTCGAAGAGCATACGGACTTGGCCGACGAGATCTCGGCGCGCATTCGCGAAGAGATCGCCGGTAACGTTTCGCGCAACGGTTCGGCGCAGCCGGTCGCCTCGGAGTAACCGGCGCACGTGGCAGCCGCCTACGTCGCGGCGTTGCGGCTGCTCGCCCAACGGAGGCTGACCGAGGCCCAACTTTGGCAGAGGCTCGAGCGCCGTGAATATTCCGCCGACGAGATCGGCATCGTCGTCCAGCGCTGCAAACGCGAAGGCTATCTGGACGATCGGCTCTATGCGCAGCTCTACGTCGAGCAAAAGCGAAAATCGGTCGGCGACGCGCGTTTGATCGGCGAGCTGATCCGCAAGGGCATCGAGCGTGATGCGGCCCGCGCGGCGGTGCAGAACGGATCGACCAAGGAGTCCGAGCGCCTCGACGAGGCGCTCGAGAAACTCTTCCGCGCGAAGCCCGGCCTCAGCTATCCGTCCGCGGCGCGCGCGCTGGAGCGGTTAGGTTTTCCGGCCTCGCTCATCTATCGCAAGCTGCGCGATCATGCGGCGCAGTTCGGGCCGTTCGCCGATATGGCCGAGGTGCTCTCGAGCGCATAGGTCAGGTCGCCGATGAGATCCGGCGCATCTTCGATGCCTACGGAGAGTCTGAGCAGATCGTCGGTCACGCCGAGCGTTACGCGTTCCTGCGCCGTCAGCGGTCCATGCGTCATTACCGCCGGGCTGCAGATCAGCGACTCGACGCCGCCGAGCGAGGTGGCCAAGTTGAAGATCTTCGTGACTCGCGCGACGGCGTGCGCGCGCTCCTTGCCGCCGCGAGGCCGGAACGAGACGATCCCGCCGAAGCCGGTCATCTGACGCTTCGCGAGCTCGTGCTGCGGATGAAGCGGCAGGCCCGGATAATACACTTGCGCGACATCTTGCCGGCCGCTAAGAAAATCGGCAATTTCGAAGGCGTTGCTTTCGTGCGCGCGCATGCGCAGCGCGAGCGTCTTCGCGCCGCGCAGCGTCAGATAAGCATCCCACGGACCGGGCACGGCGCCGACGGCATTCTGATGAAATTTGATCTGCGCGTGGATCTCCGCGTCGTCGGTAATGACGGCTCCGCCAATCACATCGCTGTGTCCGCACAAATACTTGGTCGTCGAGTGCATGACGACGTCGGCGCCGAGCGCGATGGGCCGCTGAAAGTACGGCGAGGCGAAGGTGTTGTCGACGGCGAGCTTGCATCCCGGCGCCTTGAGCGCGCAGAGTGCAGCGATGTCGACGATCTTCAGGACTGGATTGGTGGGGGTTTCAATCCAAAAAAGCCGGGTGTTCGGCTGAATAGCGGCTCGAACCGCCTGCAAATCGCACATATCCGCGAACGTCGTCGTAATCCCGTAGCGCGGCAGAACCTGCGTGAGGAGACGATGCGTTCCGCCGTAGATGTCGAGCGTGGCGACGATGTGATCGCCGGCGCGGAGAAGTGCGGCGATACCGGCGGCGGCGGCCATGCCCGATCCAAAGGCGGCGGCAAACTGCGCGCCCTCAAGATCGGCAAGCTGCGCCTCTAGCGCACTCCGGGTCGGATTCGCCGTTCGCGAGTAGTCGTAGCCCTTGGTGACTCCGACGTCCGGCAGCGTGAAGGTGGCCGTCTGATAGACCGGGACGATGGTGGCGCCGGTGGCGCTGCACGGATCCTGTCCCGCGCGAATTGCGCGCGTCGAGAATCCGCGAGTCGCTCCGGAGCGGCCAAATGACTGATTCGGCATGAGTTGCACTCCGTAAATGACGACGGCCCCTCACTGCTTTAGTGAGAGGCCGTTGAACGCTTATCTGTTGCGGGGGGAAGCTTAAGCGAAAGACGACCTCTGCCGGCGCATCTCTGCGCGGCACATCATCGAACGCACCATCTCGCTCCGTCCGGTCAACATTGGGGCCAACCTACCATACCCGGCCGTAAAGTGTCAATGCATATATGTTTCCACCCACCGTAAGATGTCCGAGTAATACCGGTCGATTTGCACCGGCCGGCTCGGCGAATGATGGGCACCCGGCAGCCCGACGAAACGAACCGGAACGTGACGATCGGCCAGGTCGTGATACAGCTCGAACGACTCGCTGATGGGCACCGTCTGGTCCGCCGTCCCGGAAAGGATCAACGTCGGCGTGGTGATTTGGTTTGCGTACGTAATCGGCGATCCGCTTACGTACAGCGGGGCCACCGCCGGATCGGTCGGCGTTCCTCCGAGCGAATCGCGAGTCCATGCGAGGTTGCCGGCCGCGGAAAGATCGTACTCCTCGCGCCAGTCGATCGCGCCGTCTGCGACGACCGCACAGCGCCAGATATGTTCGTGTCCGACGAGCCACGTCGTCATGTAACCGCCGTATGAATGGCCGACGACGGCTATGCGCGCGGTGTCTACGGCGCCGGTTTTCTCGAGTGCGGCAATACCCGACATGACGTCGCTTCCGGGTCCCACGCCCGGATCGGCGAAGATCGCGTGTTCGTGCTCGTTCCCTAAGTCGTCGCTGCCGCGATAGTTCGGTTCGAACACGATGTATCCGGCGGCCGTCAAGCCGTAACGCAGACGCCCGATTTCCTGATCGCCGAACGTCTGCTGCGACTGTGCCTCGGGTCCGCCGTGACTATAGACGACCATCGGATACCGGTGGCCGGGCTGATAGCCGACCGGATACGTCACGATGCCGTCCGAGCGTTCACCGTCCGGAGCGGTCCACTGCAGCACGCTGCTTCGTCCGTACGTATAGTGCAAGAATGCGGAATTCAGCGAGGTAAGCTTTACCGGCAGAACACCGGGCGTCGCCATGTAGTACAGACTCTTTCGGTGTCGACGCATTGCTGCCGACGAAGGCAATGGCGCCGGACCGGCCCACGTCAAACTCCGCGACGGAGACGTTGCCGAGATCGATCCGCTTCGCGTTTCCGTTGACGGGCTGCTGCCAAAGTCCGACGGTCGTGCGATCGTCCGCCATGGCGATCAAACTTTTTCCGTCCGGCATCCATTGAGCTTGCAGGACGTCGCGATCCAGCCGTCCGCTGACGTCGTTGTCGCCGTTGAAGACGTTCATGACGCTGACCGGTCCGGGACCGTGCGGATAGATATACTGCACTTGCGGGCCGGCCGGCGAGAACTGCGGCTGATATTCGTATTTCGGGTGGTTGGTGAGCATGCGCACTGCGCCGGTGCGCACGTCTGCGATTGCGATGCGCGTGCGGTCCGAATCGCTCTCGTCGGCGTCGGCTTGCTGCGCGAACGCAATCGATCTTTCGTCTCGCGACCACGACGGATCGCTCGGAGCGCCGACGAAGGGCGGCGCCGCCTCGAGCACGCTCCACGTACCCTCGGTCAAGCGTCGCGCGTTTCCACCGCCGGACGAAACGATCCACAAGTGCGAGGGCTGCGGCGGTCCGTCGGTCAGATAGCCGTCGTCGTGGATGTCGAACAGGTCGTCGTGGCGCTTCTGGGCGGCCGCGTTCATCGGATCGTCCTCGGTCACGTAAACGAACGTCTTGCCGTCCGGACTGAGCGCATATTGCTCGACGCCGTTCTTGGCGTTCGAAATTTGACGAGGCGCTCCGCCCGAAGATCGGACAGTGAAGATCTGGTCCTGCTTGTTGCGCCCTTGCGCGACGTATGTGACGCCGTCGCCGGTCGGAGTCCATTTCGGCGACGAAATATCGGTCGACGGCTTCGTCAGCGAATGCATCGCGCCGGTTGCGACGTCGATGACTTCCAGCGTCGTAAGATGCTTGTCGGCGGAGAGATTCGTAACGGTCTTCAAGAACGCGACGCGTCTGCCGTCCGGAGATACGGCTGGCGCCGAAATGCCGATCAGCGCGTTGAACGCCGGCATCGTTATCGGTTTGGCTGCGGCGGCCATCGGCAGAAGGGCAGGCAGCACAGCAAGTGCGAGGATGCGGTTCTTCATGCCGCGATTATTGCACTTTACCGAACGGACCTACTGCCATGGAGGCCGATTGCCGAGCCTTTAGAGCTCGGTGTCCGGCGAGCGGCATACAGGGGCACTAGAGCCGGTATGCCGGCCCTGAAAATCTTGATTGCGGAGGACGACCCCGCGATACGCGAACTGCTCACGCATCATCTCGAGCGTGAAGCGTTCGACGTGCTTGCCGTGGGCGACGGAAATGCAGCCCTTCGTGCCGCACGCGCAGTCGCGGACGTGGTGATTTTGGACGTCGGCTTGCCGGCAGTGGACGGTTTCGAAGTGGCTCGGGCGCTGCGACGCGAGAAGTGCGAGATCCCGATCATCATGCTGACGGCGCGGGCGGAGGAGATCGATCGCGTCGTGGGATTCGAGCTCGGCGCCGACGATTACATCGTCAAACCGTTTTCGCCCCGCGAAGTCGTCGCGCGCGTGAAAGCACTGATGCGCCGCGTCGGTCAAGCCGACGATCGTCCGCCGTCGCTTCTCACGTTCGGGCGCTTGGAGATCGACGAAGCCGCGCGCGAGGTGCGCGTGGACGGAACGAACATCAAACTGAAGCCGCGCGAATTCGGACTGCTGTTGGCGCTTGCCGGCAATCCCGGCGTCGCGCTCTCGCGCCGCACGCTCGTCGAAAAAGTCTGGGGCTTCGACTTCGAGGGCGACGAGCGAACGGTCGACGTGCACATCCGCCGGGTCCGCTCGAAAATCGAAGAGGAATGCAACTTGCCGCGCATGCTCCACACGGTGCATGGATTCGGCTATAAATTCGCGCGTTCGTAAGAGCGTGAGAAGAAGCACCAAGGCGCTAGGTCTTCACGCGCTGCGCGCGCCGCTCGGCGCCGCGGTTACGGCCGCGCCGGTCCCACTGCTCGCGCTGCGCTTACCTGAATTCGAGCGTATCGCGTGGCGCGACGGCAAGCCCGCGGCAAAAAGACTCGAGCAGCAGATCGCGCGTACGTTCGTCAACGCTTCAGCGCGGTTGCTGCGTGCCGGAGATTTGATCGGGCACGATCCGGGCAGCGACGTCTTCGTCATTGCAATGGCAGCGCCGGCCCGCGGGCGTCCCGCGCCCTCGCCCGCCGATTGCCGCATGGTGCTGGAGCGCGTTGCAGCAGCGCTGTCGTCAAGAGACGTCCGCGTGGAAAGCGGGTGGACCGTTCTGCAGCATTTTGACGCCGGCACGCCGGTAGAGGCGTGCGTTGCTCGCGCTCTCGAACGCGGCGCGCGCGAGCGCGAACGCTACGAATTTTTCGCGGCGATCGGACATGAACTGCGCACTCCGCTCACGCTCTATTCGAGGATATCTGGAGACGCTCATCGAGAGTGAGGTCGACCCGGTCACGGCGCGTCGTTTTCTGCAGACCGCCCAGCGGGAAGCGCTGCGAATGGGACGTTTACTCGAGGGCATGTTCGAGTTTTCGCTGCTGGATCTCTCGGCGGGCGCGCTGCTCGGCCGGACTTGCGACATTGCGGCGCAGATGGAGTCGGCATGCGAGATCGTTCGCCCGCTCGCGAAGTCCCGCCGGGTCCATCTGCGTGTCGAATTGTGCGAGGCGGCCGAAGTGCTGATCGACCCGGATGCCGCTCTCCAGCTGCTCGTCAATTTAATGGATAACGCCGTCAAGCACGGACGCGAGGATGGTGTGGTGCGAGTTGCGGCCCTTGCAACTGAAGCCGAGGTCCGTGTGCTGGTGGACGACGACGGTCCCGGCGTCACGCCTGCGGAACGCGAATCGATCTTCGGCTTGCGCGTGCGGGGTTCGCAAGCTTCGGCGCGCCCGGGGACCGGCATCGGCCTTGCCATCGTAAAGATGATAGCCGAGAGCGCCGGGGGCCGCGTGTGCGTTGCGGAGTCGCCTCTCGGCGGCGCGCGCTTTGAGGCTTGGCTGCCTCGGCGAGCGGAATCGGAAGCGCGCGCGTCGTAGACTTACGCCCGTGGAAACACGGTTCGCGCATCGCAGCGAAGCTGAATTCGCCGGTCTTCTGGACTTTTATCAGGTCGAATGGGTTTACGAACCTTGCAGTTTTCCAATTGTGCGCGACGAGCACGGCAAGGCTCGCGAGTGGTTCACTCCCGATTTCTATCTGCCGCAGTTCGACCTCTTCATCGAAATGACGGTGCAGAGTCCGCGCCTGCAATCCCGTAAGAACCGCAAAATGCGGTTGCTGCGGGAAGCATTTCCCGACGTTGCGATCAAACTCTTTACGCGCCGCGACGTCGAGCGCGTGTTCTCCGGCAGATTGAGCCGCGCTTCGTGAGCGGCGCTGAGTGCTAGCCGAAAGGCTGTTCGACGAGGCGGCGATTCAGGCACGAGTGCGCGAGATCGGCGAATCGATCGCGCGCGATTACGCCGGCAAAAGGCCGATGATCGTGGGTGTGCTTACCAGCGCAGCCGTTTTCGTAGCCGATCTCACTCGCGCGATAGAAATTCCGTGCGAATTCGACTTCATCGCGCTCTCGCGTTACGAAGGTGAGGCGCAGGCGGGACAGAGCATCGCCTTCGTCAAGGACACGTCGGCATCGGTCGAGGGGCGCCATGTCGTTCTCGTCGAGGACACTATCGACACGGGCCTGACCTTGCAGTATATTGCGAAGACACTGCGCGCACGTCAGCCGGCCTCGCTGGAGGTCTGCACGCTCTTGGACCGGCCGCACCGCCGAATTGCGAGAATCGAGCCCAAATACCGGGGCTTTCAGATTCCCGACGTTTTCGTCGTTGGGTACGGGCTCGATTATCTTGGACGTTACCGGGAGTTACCCGAACTGTACGCGCACGGGAGTTGGCCCCAGTGAGAAGGTTCTTCGCCGCGGTTTTCGCGCTCACATTGGTCTTGCCGCAAGCTTCTTCGGCACTGGACTTGCAGTCGATTCAGCGCGCGGCGCAAGACTATCAGAATCCCAACGTGCACCTGCAGGAGATGTATCGGGCGGCGCTGCTCGATACGACGAAACTTGCGCAAGAAGCGCCCGACGGCACGGCGTACGTGGCTACCGGCGACATTCCGGCGGAGTGGCTTCGGGACTCGAGCGCGCAGGTTCGTCCCTACCTTTATTATGCCAGGACAGGATCCCACGATCCGGCAGCTGCTTCGCGGCATCATCGCGCGCCAAGCGAAGTATCTCCAGATCGATCCGTACGCGAACGCCTTCACGCTCGACTATCGCGTCTGGGAGCAGAAGTTCGAACTCGACTCGCTGGCCTACCCGGTGACCTTGGCATGGAGCTGACTGGCATCAGACCGGCGACGCGTCGATCTTCACGGTCGACGAACAGAAAGCGTACGACGCAATCCTTGCGACGATGGAACGCGAACAAGACCACCCGCGCAATTCCACCTATACGCACAAAGAGCTCGCCGACGGCGGTAAAGGGCGGCCCGTCGCCTTCACCGGGATGATTTGGACCGGCTTTCGTCCTTCCGACGACGCGTGCTATTACAACTATTTGATCCCTTCCGAGATGTTCGCCGTCGTCGCGTTGGGCGACATGGCGCAGATCGAGAGACAGGTCTATCACAACCTGATAAAAGCCCACGAAGCGCAGTCGCTGCGCGACGAGGTGCAGCGCGGAATTCAGCGTTACGGAATGGTACCGATCAAAAAGTACGGTTACATTTACGCGTATGAAGTGGACGGCCTTGGACACGCGCAATTGACGGACGACGCGAATGTTCCAAGCCTGCTCTCGGCGCCGTATATCGGTTACACGACGGTGAACGATCGCTACTATCTGAACACGCGAGCCTTCCTGCTCTCGCAGGACAACCCGTCGTATTATTCCGGCGACGTCGCACGCGGAATCGGCAGCTACCACACGCCGGATCACTGGGTCTGGCCGCTCGCCCTCGTGATCGAAGGACTGACTGCCTCGTCGCAAGCCGAGAAGCAAGACGTGCTCAACCAGCTGCTCGCAAGCGATCCCGGCGATCATCTGCTGCACGAATCGTTCGATCCGAACGACCCCAAGCGCTATACGCGCGAAGATTTCGGCTGGCCGAACGCGCTCTTCAGCGAATTCGTCATGACATCGTTTCAGGGTATAAGCCAGATTCCGATGGGAGACTCGTCCGATCTCCAATTCATGAATGAGTGACTCTTCAACCGATGATGGCGGCACAGGCGGCACTGCCGACATCATCGTGGGCATTCAGTGGGGCGATGAGGGCAAGGGGCGGGTCGTCGATTACTATGCCGGCGACTATGACGTCGTCGCGCGTTTCGGCGGCGGCGATAACGCCGGACATTCCATACGCGTCGGCGATCGCAAACTTGCGCTGCGTATCGTACCTTCAGGCGTGCTGCAAGAGCGCTGCGAACTCTTCATCGGCGGCGGAACCGTCGTCAGCCTGGAAGGGCTCATTGCGGAAATCGAATCCCTGCAAGCTGCCGGCGTCGACCTGAAACGTCTGCGCATTTCCGATCGCGCGCAGGTGGTCTTTCCGTATCACGCCGAGCAAGACCGTGCTTCGGAGGCTGCGCGCGGCGCACATGCGATAGGTACGACCGGCCGCGGAATCGGACCGGCTTACGTCGACAAAGCGGCGCGCATGGGCATCACGTTCGGCGATCTGCTGCGCAAAGACGCATTAGCGGACAAACTCCGGCTCAAAGGCGCGGAAGATCTCGTTGCCCCGACGCTCGAAGCGGCCGCACGGATCGCTTCGCACATCGTCGACGGCGTGGAGTATCTCCATGGCGCACTCCAAAACGGAAAGCGCGTGCTCATCGAGGGCGCGCAGGGATCGCTGCTCGACGTCGGTTACGGCACGTATCCGTACGTTACCAGCTCTCACACCATCGCCGGCGGCGCATGCATCGGGCTTGGGCTTGGACCGACCGCGGTCGGACGAGTCGTTGGCGTGGTGAAGGCGTACTGCACGCGCGTCGGAGGCGGCCCCTTCCCATCCGAACTCCTCGACGAGACGGGCGAACGGCTGCGCGTCCAGGGAGGCGAGTTCGGAGTCGTAACCGGCCGGCCGCGGCGCTGCGGCTGGTTCGACGCCGTCGCCGCGCGGTATGCAACGCGCATCAACGGGCTGACTTCGGCCGTGGTCACGAAATTGGACGTGCTCGCGGGGTTCGAGCGCATCGGAATCGTAACGGGATATCGCTTGCACGATAAGCAGGCGACCTTCGCCGATGCGATTCAACCCGGCCTCACGGTAGACGTGGAGTACGCGGAAGGCTGGGCGGAAGATCTGAGCGACATTCGCCGGATCGCCGATTTACCAGCGGCGGCACGCGCCTACTTGGAGCGCATCCAAGCGGTCCTTGCGGTGCCCATCGAGTGCGTCTCTTTGGGGCCCGAACGCTCTCAACTCGCCCGTTAAGTTTTGCATACCCCGAAATGTCTGCGTAAAGCGCTCTGCTTAACGTCCGATACTAGGTTAAGAAGTCGAGGCAATCCGGCATTGGGATTGCTTTGATACGCCGCCGGGCACGGATGCCGGGTGCGCAGGCCATGGTCGGCCGCGTTGAGAGTTTAGGTGAACTAGTTGGATCGCATCACGTCGTCGTGGAACGATCTTGCCGGCCGGCTTAGAGCCCTGTGGAATGGTCAAAACGCCCAAAACCGCACGCTCATGGCCGGTATTGCTGGTGTCTTCGTCGTCGCGCTTGCGGCGATGATGGTTCTGTATGCGGTTCATCGTCCTTCGTACGAAGTGCTGTTCTCGAACCTCTCCGCGTCCGATGCAGCATCGGTCACGCAACATCTCAAAGATGACAAGGTCCCGTACCAACTCTCCGACGACGGCAAAACCGTGTACGTACCGTCCCAGAACCTCTCCGACGAGCGAGTTGCGATTGCCGGATCGAACGTCATCAAAGGCGCTTCTACCGGATACGAGCTGTTCGATCGCACCAACTTCGGCATGACCGAGTTTGAAGAGAACATCGACAAGACGCGCGCGATCGAAGGTGAACTGGAACGCACGATCGGCGGCCTGGATCCCGTGGAAGCTGCGCGCGTACACATCGCAGCTCCCGACCAAACACTGTATTCTTCGGATCAGTCCGAGAGGACCGCCTCCGTCGCGCTGACGCTCAAACCAGGCATGGATCTCACGCCGCAGCAGGTCGAAGGCATAACGATGCTCGTTTCGCATGCCGTCGCAGGGCTCAAACCCGAATCGGTCACCATCATCGATCAGGACGGCCAAGTGCTCATTCCGGCTGCTGGTGCTTCGGCCGACTCGCCGGACCCGCTCAACCTGACGCAAGAACAGCTCGTTGCCAAACAGCGCTACGAGAGCGCGCTGCAGGCAAGCATTCAATCGATGCTCGATCAGACGCTGGGTCCGCGTCACGCCGTCGCTCGCGTTTCGACGAAGATGAATTTCGACGCGAACACGACCGAGACGAAGACGTACGCGCCGCAAGGCACGGTGCTTTCTTCGCAGAGCAAACGCGAATCGTACAATGGAACCGGTCCGCGTCCGGCCGCTGCCGGCGTTCCGGGGACGACCAGCAACATTCCGACGTATCAAGCGCAGCAGCAAGGCGGAAACAGCCGCTACAACAAGTCGGAAACGACGACGAACTACAACATTTCAGAGTCGAACACCAAGCACATCGACGCTCCCGGCAAAGTGATGCAGACCAGCGTCGCCGTCGTTCTCAACAGCGCAACCGCCGCCGCGACCGGCGGACCGCGCGCGCAGCAGCCGTATCAAATTACGCCCGCGATGCGCCAGCAAGTGCAGAATCTCGTCGTCGCCGCAGCCGATTTGAATCTGAACAACGGCGATCAAGTTTCGGTCGAGGCCATTCCGTTCAATCCGATGGTTACGGGCACGCCCGGCCTCGGCAATGCCGCTCCGGCCGCGGGACGATGCTCGGGATTCCGGTTTGGGCGCTGATCGCCGTGCTGGGAGCCGGCGCACTGCTCGGATTCGGTCTGCTGATGGGCCGTATGCGCCGCCGTTCGTTCAAGCCGGCGATGGAATTGCCGTCGTTCGACTCGACGCTCGCTGAAGAGCTGCCGCCGTTCGAAGAGCATCCGATGCTCGACGGCGCGCCCGGCATCGCCGCACCGATTCGTTCGGCAGCCGATCTGACGCGCGAACAGATGATCGAGTACGTCACGACGGTTGCTCAAGAGAATCCGGACAGCATCGCCAAACTCGTGAAATTGTGGTTAGCGGAATGAATAAGATGAAATCATCGCGGCGCCCTCGGGGAGTGAACGAATCTCCCCGGCGCCCTCGGGGAGTGAACGAATCTCCCCGGCGCCCTCGGGGAGTGAACGAATCTCCCCGGCGCCCTCGGGGAGTGAACGAATCTCCCCGGCGCCCTCGGGGAGTGAACGAATCTCCCCGGCGCCCTCGGGGAATCTTTGGTTTGCCGGAATGCATTACGCGCCTTGAGCTTCTCGGGGGCCCCGGCGCTTTGCGCTGGGGGGCGCGGAGGCTCAGAGCGGAGCGCCTTTTAAAATGGAATCGCCAATCGTCAATTTGAGCGACGTGCCCAGCGATCTGCCGGATCCGGGATTCGCGCTCGGCAATTTCGGTTCCATCGACGTATCGGGCCCCGAAAAGGCTGCGATTCTGATCATCACGCTGGGACTCGAACTCTCGGCGACGATCTTCAAGTTCTTGCGGCAAGACGAAGTCGAGCGCATCGTGCTGGAGATCGCGAAGATCTCGACCGTGCCGCTCGAGAAGCGCGATTCCGTAATTACGGAAGCGTATCAGCGCGCCATAGCGCTCAAGTATATCAACGAAGGCGGCATCGAGTACGCAAAGGAGATTCTCGAGCGCTCGTTCGGCGCGGGCCAAGCCGACGACATGACGAACCGGCTGTTCGCTGCGCTCAAGCACGGCAATCCGCTGGAGCTGATCAAGAAGACCGAACCGGCGCAGTTGCTGCAGTTCATCCAAGACGAGCATCCGCAGACGATCGCGCTCATTCTCGTGTACATGGCGCCCGACCAAGCCGGCGCGGTACTTTCGGCGCTTCCGCCGGAGCTGCAAGCCGAAGTGGCGATGCGCATTGCAATCCTTCAGAAGACCGCGCCCGAGGTGTTGGAACAATTGGACGAACTGCTCGGACGCCGGCTGCTCGTCAGCGGGGCCGATTTTGCCAAAGCCGGCGGCGTTCAATCGCTCGCGAACGTCATGGGATTCGTGGATCGCGAGACCGAGAAAAACATTCTCGAAGGTCTCTCCAAGCGCGATCCGGAGCTTGCGACCGAGGTCAAGAACCTGCTCTTCGTCTTCGAAGACATCGTCAATCTGGACGACCGTTCTATCCAGCGCATCCTCAAAGAAGTCGAAGGCAAGGATCTTGCGCTCGCGCTCAAGGCCTCAAATGACGACATGCTGGCGCGAGTCTTCAAGAACATGTCCTCGCGCGCCGCTCAAACGCTGCGCGAAGAGATCGAGCTGCTCGGCCCGACGCGCATGCGCGAAGTCGGCAAGGCGCAGCAGGCAATCGTCGACGTGATTCGGACGCTCGAAGAGAACGGCCAAATCGTCATCGCGCGCGGCGCCAAAGACGAGAAGCTCGTTTGATGCGCTCGATCGAGATCGCGTCCTGCTGTAGACGGCAGGCTTCGGCCCTGCTCGCTCGGGGGCGCGGAGGCTAGGCCGCAGCGCCTTTCCAAATGGGACGGGTCGTCAAAGGTGCGCAGGTAGCGCAACAGACGTATCAACTCAAGCCGCCGCCGGCTAACGGTGCGCGGCATTCGGCGTTTGCACCGCTCGAAGAAGATCCGCTGTTTGCGCAAGGCCTGCATGACCTTACCTTCTCCGAAGCTGCGCCGCCGCCGTCGATTGACTTCGAAGCGCTTCGCGCCGAAGCGGAGCAACTGGTCGAAGACGCTTCGCGTGACGCGCAAGCGCTCGTTCGGGACGCCCAAGCCCGCGCAGTGGCGCTGCTGGAAGACGCCGAGCGGCGCGTCGCGCAAATTGAAGGTGAAGCGAAAAACCGTGGCCTCGAACAGGGCGTCGCCGATGGACGCGCCGCGGCGCAGGCCGAGATGGACGAGATGCTCGAGACGATGCGCGGTTTGGTGCAGATGGCGCTGGCGGAACGTCACAAGATCATCGAGACTGCCGAACCCGAGATCGTCCGGCTCTCGGTCGCAGTCGCGGAGCGGATTCTCAATCAGCACATAGCCTTGGATCCGCACACGGTTCTGGAGATGGTCAAGTCCGCCGTCATGCGGCTGGTCAACCGTGAGAAGGTGACCGTTCGCGTTAATCCGTCGGACATCGAAATCATGCGCAGTCAGCGCGAGCAGCTGATGGCGATGAACGACATCGACAACATGCGGATCATCGAGGATCAGCGCGTCGATCGCGGAGGCATCGTCATCGATACCGACGCAGGAACGATCGACAGCAAGATTTCTACGCAATTGCGGGAGGTTCGCCGGCTCCTGGCGGTGGACGATTCGCTGACAGTGCCGGCCTCCGCCGGCCCGGCGCTCGTGAATCCGCCCGCCCAGGCCAGTTGAGTTCCATGTCCACGAAGTCTTCCGGTCTTCTGCGCGGACCGCTATATCGGCGCGCTCGACTCAGCCGATCTGATGCGCCAAAACGGCAAGGTGCGCCAGGTGATCGGCGTGGTGATCGAGTCGATCGGTCCGAACATGGCGGTCGGCGAAACCTGCCACATTCAGTACAAGCGCACTGCCGAACCGGTGCTTGCCGAAGTCGTCGGATTTCGGGATAACAAAGTGCTCATTATGCCGCTCGGCGACTTGATGGGCATCGGCGCGGGCAGCGAAGTCGTGAGCCTTGGCAAGCCCCTCGAAATCGGCGTAACGGATCAATTGCTGGGACGCGTTCTCGACGGGCTCGGCCGTCCCATCGACGGAAAAGGCCGCATCTTTGCCGAGAAGCGCGCTCCCATTACCGCCGCGCCGCCCGACGCGCTCACGCGCAAACGCATCTCCCAGCCGCTCTCGATCGGCATTCGCGCGATCGACGGAATGCTCACGTGCGGCAAAGGCCAGCGCGCCGGCATCTTTGCAGGCAGCGGCGTCGGAAAATCGACGATTCTCGGTATGATCGCGCGCAACACGGCCGCCGACGTGAACGTCATCGCGCTAATCGGCGAGCGCGGCAAGGAAGTTCGCGACTTCATCGAGCGCGACTTGGGCGAGGAAGGGCTGCGGCGCAGCGTCGTCGTGGTTTCGACGAGCGATCAGCCGGCGCTCGTGCGCATCAAAGCCGCCTTCGTCGCGACGACCATTGCGGAGTACTTTCGCGATCAAGGGCTCGACGTGATGCTGATGATGGACAGCGTGACGCGGTTTGCCATGGCTCAGCGCGAGGTAGGTTTGGCGATCGGCGAACCAACGACGACCCGCGGCTATACGCCTTCGGTTTTCGCGCTGCTGCCCAAATTGCTGGAGCGCGCCGGAACCTCGCATACGGGGACGATCACGGGCCTTTATTCGGTGCTCGTCGACGGCGACGACATGAACGAACCGGTCGCGGACGCCGTGCGCTCCATTCTGGACGGTCACATCGTTCTCTCCCGCAGACTTGCCGCGGCGAACCAGTATCCCGCGATCGACATCCTTTCCAGCGTCAGCCGCGTCATGCCCGACGTCGTCGACCAGAATCAGTCCTCTGCGGCATCCGCGGTGCGCGACGTTCTCGCAACGTACCGGGATGCCGAAGATCTCATCAACATCGGCGCGTACGTCCCCGGAAGCAATCCGCGCGTCGATCTGGCCATCTCTAAAATAGAAGCGGTGCGTCACTTCCTCAAGCAAGGCATCTACGAGACGTCCGACTTTGCGCTAACGCTGAATCAACTTGTGAGCGTGGCATGATCTTTTCGAGAGCCTGCCCGAGGACGCCGCGGAGATGAGATCGTTTAAATTCATGCTAAAGCCGGTGCTCGATCAACGGGAGCGCATCGAGGACGAAAAGCAGCAAGCTTTTGCGGCGCGGCAAACGGAGCTCAAGGCGGCTCAGGACGAGCTGGCGCGTTTGAACGGAGAGTTCAAACGCTATTCGGTCGCGCTGCGTGAGGGTCATGCGACACTCACGAGTGAGGAGCTGCGCCGGCATTACGCCCATCTTGAGTATCTGGACCGTTGCATGGTGATGCAGCATGCCGCCATTTCGCAGCACAAAATCGCCGTCGAGAAGGCTCGCAAGGATCTCGTAGGGGCAAGCAAAGACCGCAAAGTCATCGAGAAACTCAGAGAAAAACGGTTCGAAGAACATCAAGCCATGGAGGCTGCGTTCGAACAAAAGGAGTTGGACGACAGTAACGCCCGACGTCGCGAAAAGACCGGGCAAGGGAGTCTGCTATGATCGTTACCCGCCGCCGCCGTAAACCGTTTCGCTGGAAGCGCGTCGCCGTCCCCGCCGTCGTTGCGGTGCTGATTGCCGCTGTTTTCGTGTGGACGCCATCCCGCAATTGGGTGGCAAACCAGCCTGCCCTGCGCCCAGTCGAGCGGCCGTTCAACGTTGCCGGACAATTGCAAACGATCTCCTCACAGAACGCGCAAATCGCAGCGCTTCAGAAGCAGCTGTCGGATGCGCGTGGAGCGATTGCGGATCGCGACAAGCAGATCGGTGACCTGCAAACGCAGCTGAACAGCGCTCAAGAAGAAGCCGCAACGGCGAAGGCTGCGAAGGTTGGACGCAGCGCGCCGGCACCGGCGGCGCAGAGTGCCGGCGAGACGATGGTCGGTCAGTCCGATCTCGCTTCGCAAGCGACTCCCGACCTGCGCCGCACCGCCTCAGTCTGGGCCGCCATGGATCCGGACGCCGCCGCCAAGGTCGTTCAGCGTTTGCCGGACGACTACGTCGCGCGCATTTTCGCAATAATGCCGCCGGACGCAGTCGGTGCGATTTTGGAGACTTTGCCGGCCCCCTACGCGGCACGGCTAACCGAGGACCATCCCGAACTCAGTCACTGACGGAAGGTAAGCGGCAGGTGCCGCTAAACTGACGGGTATGGGCCCGGATCTGATCAGCGCATGGGCCTCGCTGGGTACCGCCTTCGTGATCGGAGCAAGCGCTATCGCAGCGCTCATACAGCTTCGTCACATGCGTGCGGGCAACCAGCTCGAGGCGCTCCTTTCACTGGAACGCGACTTCCGTGCGCCGGACGTTCAAGCTGCGCTGCGGTACATTCAGGCGGAGCTCCCGGAACGGATGCAGGAGCCGCGTTACCGCTCCGAGCTCGAGACGATCGGCTACGTCGATCCGGACGTGCATTCCGAACTCATCGTCTGCAACTGGTTCAACGAAATCGGCACGCTCGTCAAGCACCGGCTGGTTTCGGAAGACGCTTTCATGGACTTGTTCGCGCGGTTGATAGTCTATTGCTGGCGCCTAGTCGGTCCGGCGGTTGCGGTCATGCGACGCACGCGCGGCGACTTCCAGTACCACGATTTTGAATATCTGGCTCTGCGGGCGCAGACGTGGCTCGAGCGCCATCCTCGCGGAATTTTCCCTTTGGCATCGGCTCGCAAGCCGCTCTCCGACCCCTGGAAAGAATTGGATAAACGCCGTGTCGACGAGGTAACTGCATAATGTTTCGACTGCTCGCTGCGGCGCTCGCCGCATCCCTGATCCTTACGGCCTGCAAAGGCTCCTCGACGTCCGCGCCCCCAGCGTATTCGAACATCTCCGGCGATTACTCCGGAACGATGCAGGATGCGCAGCTCGGCAGCGGTACAGTCGTGGGCACGCTGGCGCAGCACGGTTCGTCCGCAGGCGGTCAAATGACCGAGACTACCGGCGGCGGCGCTCAGAATTTCCAGTTTTCGGTGACAATAGATACGTCGAATAACATCACCGGCGCCATGGTCATCGACGAATCGTCCGGAACGACGTGTACGTTCAGCACGACCGGAGTGTACGATCCCTCGAGTAATGCGATTTCAGGAACGTACACGGCCGTCACGAATTGTTCGGGTGATACCGGCACGTATACGCTCGCGCAACAATGCTTCGACACGGTCACCAGCCATGGTAAGCGCCGTATCCTCGGCGTGCGCAAGTGTTAGCGGCTGCGGCGGCGCGGGGCTAGCAATCTCAGGATGACAAGCGCAGTGCGTCGGATTCGGAGAGACGCCGGCCTTCGTCCCTGAGACGCGCGAACGCGCCGGCGGGGACGCAGCTTTCGAGATGCTGCGCGATGTGTTGAAACGCGATGTCGTCCGCCGCGGTGCGTGCCCAGTTCATCGCTCGCGTGCGGGCGTCGGCGTAGCCGAATAACCGCACTGCTTCTTCGGGATTCTTTTTTGCGTGCTCGGGCGAGCAAAACGCCATGGCGAGCGCTGCGATGAGCTCGTGGCCCGCGTCGCGTGCCAAACGAAGCGCCTCGCGGGCATAAGGTATCGCGCCTTCGACGTCGCCAATCGTGAACGAGTAGAGAGCAAGATTGCTGCACAGGTACATGCGCGTGTCCGAATCGGCGCAGCTGAGCGCTTCGACGGAAAGATCGATGGCGTTCCGGTAGAAGCCGGCGGAGGCTTCGGCTTCGGCCCACCATTGCCGAACGAGGCATGCTTCCTGCGGATCGCGCAGCGAGTCGAGTGCGGCGAGCGCTTCAAGGAATTGCGCGCGGGCATTCTCTATTTGATCCGGCGGCAGCGCGAAAGCGCAGCGCCGCAGAACGTGCGCCAACAGGTGTGAATCACCCGATTGCCGGGCTCGCTGCAGAGCTTCTTCCGCGTAGGGTTGAGCCTGCGCGTAGCCTTGTCGACCGGCGTAAAGCTGCGCGGCCTGAGAGAGCGCGCGAGTGAGCGCGCGATCGTCGCCGGCCTTCCGCGAGAGTTCTACGGCGCGCAGCGCGCAGGGAAGCGCCGATTCGTGTGCCTGCTGATTCGTATAGAGCATGGAAAGCCCGTACTCGAGACGCGCCGCCGTATCGGACGGCAGATCTTCAGTCCGTTCTCTTGCCGAGTTGCACCACGCAATGCCCTCGGAAAGAAGGGAAAGCCGAAGGAAGATCGGCGCCGTGTTTGCAGCAATCGCGGCACCGAGGCCCGGATCGCGCTTTTCGTCGAGCGACCAGCGCAGCGCCGCGCGGAAGTTGTCGAGATCCGGCATGAGCTCCGCGAGCCAATTTTCCGGCGGATCGGCATCGAACTGGGCATAAGCCGTTTGCGCGCGCCGGGCGTAGTACAGTGCGTGGCGCTGGTACAAGCTCGACGCCTCGCCGGCCTCGTGCAGACGGTTCTGCGCGTATTCGCGAATTGCCGTGAGGACGGTGTAACGCTCCTCGCCCGGCGGTTCGGTGTCTTGCAATTTTTGCTTGGCGTAATCCTGAATGCTTTCCAGCAGATGATATCGCTGCTGGGCTCGATCGACGTCTGCTACGATAAGGGACTTGTCGACGAGCGAGGATAGCAGATCCAGGATCGTCCATTCGTCGAGCGACTCGTCGCTGCAGACGCCGCCGGCAGCTTCGAGCGAGAAGCTTCCGCTGAAGACGGCAATTCTCCGAAAGAGCGCCTTCTCGGAGGCATTGAGAAGTTCGTAACTCCAGTCGATCATCGCGCGAAGCGTCTGCTGTCGCGGAAGAGCGGTGCGCGTGCCGCCGGTAAGGATCCGGAAGCGCTCGCTGAGCCGGCGAAGCAGCTCTTCCAACGAGATGGCGCGCACTCGGGCGGCGGCAAGTTCGATTGCCAGCGGTATGCCGTCCAAATGTCCGCAAATCCGATCGATCGCCGGCTGGTTCTCAGCCGTTGCGGCAAAGCCGGGCAGAGCGCTCCGCGCGCGCTGAACGAAGAGCCGCACCGAATCTTGCCGGTCGAGCGGCGGCAAGCGATAAACGGACTCGCCGGGCAGGTGCAGCAGTTCGCGGCTCGTCGTAAGAATCGTGACGCGAGGGCATCGTTCTCGAATCGAAGCGACGACTCGAGCGGCGGCCTCGATGACGTGCTCGCAGTTGTCCAGCACGATCAGCAGTTCGCGGTTGCGCAGGTAGGTGACGAGTGTCCCGACAGCATCGTCCCCTTCTGCCGGAGCTTCAAGTGCGGTTAGTATCGTCGCCGGAACCAGCTGCGCATCGGCGAGCGGAGCCAGATTCACGAACCACGCTCCGTCCGGCATTCGATCGATCGCATCCGCCGCGCACTGAAGCGCGATGCGCGTCTTCCCCACGCCGCCGGTTCCGGCGATTGTCACCAGCGTGCTGTCTGCAAGCAATCTGCGCACGTTGACGACGTCTTCCTCTCGTCCGATGAATGCAGTGGATTGGGTCGGCAGATTGTTCGGAATCGCGTCCAGGGTGCGCAGCGGTTTGAAATGCGTGGGAAGATCCGGCGCGACGAGCTGGTAAATCCGTTCGGGGCGTTCGAGGTCCTTGAGATGAAACGTCCCGAGCGCGCGCAGCGAGATTCCGGGCGGAAGCGAATTCCCGGCGGCGTCGGCGAGGGTGCCGGATGCGACTACTTGGCCGCCGTGCGCCGTGCCGAGTATCCGCGCTACGCGATTGAGCGGGGGTCCGAAAAAGTCGCCCGCGCGTGCTTCCGCTTCGCCCGCGTGGAGCGCCATGCGCACGCGCAGTCCATCGACGGCAGACCAATCTTCCGCCAAAAGCGAACGCTGCGCCTCCAGCGCCGCTCGCAGAGCATCCTCCGGTGAATCGAACGTAACGCAAAACGCGTCGCCGACCGTTTTGAAAACGCGGCCGTTGTTGGCGTTCATCGCGGACCGGAGAAGCTCGTCATGCCGGTTCACCGCCTGCTGCATCATCGCAGGCTTGGCTTCCCAGCGGGCCGTGCTGCCTTCGATGTCGGAAAAAAGAAAGACCGGCATATTGCTGCGCGTTTACCGTACGAGGGAAGGGCGCCCAATCCCGCTCGCGCAATTACGGCGCATCATTTCCGCATCGAACAGCCGCACCATTGCCGCGGATACGCTCACGCCCATCTCGGCCTATCGCGCCCTCGCGACGACGGGAGCTTCATGCTTGCTCGAGAGCGTCGAAAGCGGCGGCCGCATTTCGCGTTACTCGTTTATCGGCATCGACTACTTGGACGCCAAATCGTTTGACGACGACGGCTCGCTGATCGAAAACGTGCGCGAGTTCGTGAAGGACACCGGACTCGACGCCCTGGTCGCGTTTTCGTATGACGCCGCCAGGACGGCTGCGCGATTGAAGGCGCGCGAGCCCTCGCAACCCTTCATGCCCGCGGCCTACGTCGCCATTCCGCGCACCTGGCTGATCTTCGACCACTTCACGGACCGGCTTTCGATTACGAGCGATTCGCCCGCACGGATCGACTCGTGCCTGGAGCAGCTGCTCGACTCGCACGTCTGCCTTCCGCAGGAGGTTCGTGCGACCAGTGCGATGCAAGCCTCGCTGGATCGAACCGGCTATCTGCAGCGCGTTGCGCGCGTTAAGGAATTCATCCGCGACGGCGAGGTCTACCAGTTGCAGCTGGGAATTCGCTTTAGTGCGGAGTTTTCAGGAAGCGCGCTGGACTTGTATCGCGCGATTCGCTCCCGCAATCCGTCGCCATACATGTTTTTCGTCGATTCGCCGTTCGGACAATTGCTCGGTGCGTCACCGGAATTTCTCGTGCGCCTGGAGGGACGGCGCGCGCGGATCCGTCCGCTTGCCGGTACGCGTCCCCGCGGCGGCAACGAAGCCGAAGACGCCGAGATCGCGCAAGAGCTGTTGAGCAATCAAAAAGAACTCGCCGAGCACGTGATGCTCGTCGATCTCGGGCGTAACGATTTGGGCGCCGTCTGCGTTTTCGGAAGCGTGCGCGCTACGGAGCTCCTGCAGATCGAACGCTACAGCCATGTGATGCACATCGTATCCGATTTGATCGGCGAACTGCGTCCGGAGTGCGATGCGCTCGATTTGTTCGCGTCGGGGTTCCCGGCGGGCACCGTAACGGGCGCGCCCAAGATTCGCGCCATGCAGCTGATCGACGAATTGGAGCCGGCAGCGCGCGGCTTCTACGCCGGCAGTGTCGGACGCTGGGCCGCCGGGGGCGATTTTGACTCGTGCATCACGCTGCGCAGCGTGCACGTCGAGCGCAATACTGCCTACTGGCAGGCCTCGGCCGGAATCGTCGCCGACAGCGATCCGGACGCGGAATACGACGAGGTGATGCAGAAGACGCGCATCGCCCGCACCGTTTTAGGATTATGATGACGCGGTGAAAACTCTGAAAGTCTTGTTCGTCGACAATTTTGACTCGTTCACGTACAACGTCGTGCATCTGCTCGCGACGCAAGGCGCCGAACCCGAGGTCGTACATAACGACGATCCGCGCCTAACCGCCGGAGTTCTCGATTCCTTCGACGCGATCGTGGTGGGGCCGGGCCCCGGGAATCCCGCGCAGACGCCTCAAGTCGTAGAACTGATCCGCGAAGCAGTCCGGCGCAAAATGCCGGTATTCGGCGTATGCCTCGGACTGCAGGCGATCGGCGAAGCTTTCGGCGCGTCCGTCGTTCATGCGCCCGTACCGATGCACGGCAAGGTCTCGACCATCGCTCACGACGGAAGCGGACTGTTTGCCGGGATCGATCGGCCTTTGCGCGCGACCCGCTATCACTCCCTTTGCCTGGACGCGTCGACGATACCGGAGGACCTCGAGGTTACCGGGCGCAGTGAGGACGGCGTGGTTCAAGCCGTTAGTCACCGCTATCTGCCGGTCAGCGGCGTGCAGTTTCACCCCGAGTCGGTGTTGAGCGAACACGGCGATCGGATCGTCCGGAACGCCCTCCGGCTTGACAGGGCTGACGGCTCGATGCTATTGTCCCAGCAATGACTCTCTCGGCCGCGCGCTATTCCTATTGGTGGTATGTTACCGCACTTGCAGTGCCGGTGAGTTGAGCGCGCGTTTCCGAAGATAGTCTCTAAAGAACTTCAGAAGGCCGCCCTTACCGGGGCGGCCTTCTTGTTTTGGTACCACAAGCCGGAAATGGATGAAGCGATGTACACGCTTGCGAGCAAACAGAAACAGTCGAACACGGTCGTCATGGTTGAGGACGTGCCGTTCGGCGGCGGCGGCTTCACGATGATTGCCGGACCGTGTTCGGTAGAGCACCGCGCTCAAATCGAAAGCTCCGGGCATTTCGTCGCGGCTTGCGGCGCGCGCATGCTGCGCGGCGGTGCATATAAGCCGCGCACCTCGCCTTACGCGTTTCAAGGTTTGGGTGACGAAGGGGTCGAGCTCATCGCGCAAGCCGGCCGGCTCGCAAGCATCCCCACCGTCGTGGAGGCGCTGTGCGATGCGAATCTGCCTTTGCTCAGCGAGCGCGTCGCAATGATTCAAATCGGCGCGCGGAATATGCAAAACTTTTCGCTCCTCAAAGCCGCAGCGCGGACCGGAAAACCGATTCTGCTCAAGCGGGCAGCCTCCGCAACGCTGGACGAAGTACTCTATGCAGCCGAGTACGTTTTGGTCGAGGGGAATCCCAACGTGGTCCTGTGCGAACGTGGAATCCGCGGGTTCGATCCGCAGACGCGCAACGTGTTCGACCTCGGCGGTGCGCTGCGCTTAAAGGAACTGACCCATTTACCGGTTATTGCCGACCCCAGCCATGCTTGCGGCCGGTCGAGCCTGGTGGAGCCGGTCGTTCTGGCGGCTGCCGCGGCCGGCTTGGACGGCGCTATCGTCGAGGTACATCCCGAGCCTTCGCGAGCGCTGTCCGACAAGGAGCAGGCGCTCGATTTTCCGGCTTTCGAGCGCCTGATGCGCCGCCTGGGCGCCCTGCTGGGATCCGAGGCTAACGTTCCGCTCGCAGCCTGCCGATGACCTGATTAATGACATCTCAAATTGCAGCTATCGGAGCGGCAATCGCGTCCACCGGACGAGCGCTTCCCATTGCGGGTCAAGGGCTACGCGGTCTCGGTAAGGGACTCGAATTTGCCGGCGAGCTGGATAAGAAGCTGCAGAGCGGTTTGAGCAAACAGAGCATTCTGAATGAGATTGCAGCACTGCTTCAATCCGGAACTCCGTTAGCGTCAGTGATCGACGGCATTGCCTCGAAGCTCTCGAGCGCTTTGATCAAGGCGACGGGAAATGCCGGTGACGCAAACGCGCAAAGTACGCTCAAACGCGCGCTGGCATCAGCGTTGGCGCCTCCGGGCACCAGTCCACCGGGCAGCGGCACCGAACAAGCCGAAGCCCTCGCGCAACAACTCACGAACATCGTGAACAGGTTGGCGGGGGTGACGAATACTGCAGGGCAGCAGAGCGAATTCCCGGGAGCAAACTTGGACGCCGAAACGGCGAGAGAAACCCCGGCCCAGCAGACGAAACCCACGACCGCCCAACCCGATCAGGGTGCCGCGGCCGCTCTTAGCGCATTCGTCGAATCGCTCTTGAACGGTGCAGCTTCCGGTGCGGCAAAGGCAGCGGCCGACGCATCGGCGGGCACGCAGCCCGCGCAAACGGCACAAACGGCCCAGTCCATTCCGCCCGCGCAACAGGCGGCATTGCCGGACTTTCTTACGCGTATGCTGACCCGAGCGGCGAACGCAGAGGCGCAACGCGGGGGCGATACGCTTGCGGGCGCAGTGCAGCCCGGTGCCTCGTCGCACCAATCGAGCGCAACCGGTGCGCCGGTCCCATCCTCAGCGATGCTCTTCGAACGGTTGCTCGCGATCGTCGCGGAGCAGCAAATGGGTTCGCAGTCCGATGGGGACGCCAAGGATCAGCAAGATTCTTCGGGCGGCGCAGCGCCGCAAACGCAAACCACCAACACCGCGCAGACGCCTATTGCAGCGCAGAGTGCAAGCGTACCGGCGGCATCCGCGCAACCGACGGCACAACCGGCTTCGGCCTCGTCGTACACGACGATCGACCCTCAAGCGGTCATCGAACAAATCGTCAAGGGGATCTCGCTCCAGACGACCGGCAGCACCTCACAGATACAGTTGCGTCTTCAACCGGAGCATTTGGGCGACGTTTCGCTCAAGATCACGGTTACAGGCAACACGATCAATGCGAACCTCGTAGCGCAAAACGGGGCCGTGCGCGACGTGCTGCTCTCCAATCAACAACATCTTGCACGCTCGCTAGCCGAAGCGGGACTTTCACTCGGAAAGTTCTCGGTCGACGTCTCCGGCGGAAATGCCGGATTCACCCAGCAGCAATCGCAACAGCACGCCCGGTTCGGCCGCTCCATCACGGCCGGCGGGTCGCTGCTCTCGCAGCAAGACGAACCCTGGGAAGATCAGCGGTACGGACCGTCGCTCGTCACGAGCGCCGGGTCGCTGGTTTTCAACTATCTGGCTTAAGGAGAACAACAAATGGCAGGCATCGGCTCCCTTCTCGGGAGCACTCAGCCGACGACGAGCGTCTCGAATTCTTCGACGCTGGGATCGGCCGCAAATCAACAGTTGGGAGCGAACGAGTTCCTTCAGCTGCTTACCACGGAGCTGCAAAACCAAGACCCGACGCAGCCGGTCGACGACACGCAATCCGTCGCCCAACTCGCACAGTTCTCGGCATTGCAGGCAACCGACGAACTCAATCAGTCGTTCCAAAACTTCCAGTCGAACTTCGGCGTACTGCAGGCCAGCACGCTCATCGGTAAATCCGTGAGTGTCGAGGTTTCCAACTCTTCCACCGGAAACTCGTCGAGCATCTCGGGTACCGTCACGGGGATTCAAGTACAGAACGGTCAACCGTATTTTACGATGAACAACTCGTCAGGACAGCCGATCGACGGCGCCAACGGTCAGCCCGAACTGTTTTCGACCTCGCAAATCGTTCAGATAGGATAAGGGTGTGGACTCCAAGGATTTGAACGCCGTCAACCGCAGCACTCCGGGAATCATTCCGGGGCCGGCGCCGCGTCCCGCGGGCACGCCCGTCCAGATTCCGCCGACTTCGGGGCAGAGTTTCCGTTCGCTCCTCGAGCAGCAGCAGGGCGCGACGGCGGCGCAGCCGCTCAAATTCTCGGCGCACGCGATGCAGCGTCTGCAGTCGCGCAACATTCAGCTCAGTCAGGACGACATCTCGCGCATGAACGTGATGGCCGACAAGGCGGCGCAAAAGGGCGCGAAACAGTCGCTCTTCATGATGCGGGACGTTGCCATGGTGGTCAGCATTACCAACAGAACAGTCATAACCGCGGTCGATCAAGATTCGATGAAAGAAAACGTCTTCACGAACATTGACAGCGCGGCCGTCATCAACTAACGACAAATCATCTCTCTCGAGGTGGACCGCTGGGCGGAGCCTCGACGCGGCGCGGACCGACAGACGCGCTGCGAACCGCTAGGAAAGGTCAACAACCATGGGATTCATGAACTCGATGTACACCGGGATCTCCGGTATGAATGCGTATCAAACGCAGATCGACCAGATCTCCAACGACATCGCCAATGTTGGGACGACCGGCTATAAGGGCCAGGACATGACGTTCTCCGACATGTTTTATCAAAACACCGGCTTTGCCAGCGGCCCAAGCCAAACGTTGGGCGGCGTTAATCCTCAGCAGATCGGCCTGGGCGTCAAGGTGGCCGACATCTCGACGAACTTCTCGCAGGGCGGCTTCGACACGACCGGCGTCAACACGAACCTCGCAGTCAACGGCGACGGGTTCTTCGTGCTGGGTAACACCGACGGCAGCGGAATTCCGACGTACACGCGCGACGGGAACTTCTCGCTCAACTCGAACGGCCTGCTTTACGATCCGGCAACGGGCTTGGCGGTCCAAGGATACATGGCCAATTCGCAAGGCGTGGTGCAAGCGAACGGACAGCTCGGAAACATCACGGTGCCGATCGGTTTGACCTCGCAAGCGACCGCAACGGGATCCGGCGCCAAGGTCGGCCCCTCCGGCGATAACGTCTTCGACGTGCAGATGGGCGGAAATCTGGATCAGAGCCAGTGGCAGCTCGAAGAGCAAGGCATCATCAACGGCAACGGCCCCGGCCAGGGTCAGAGCGACACGATCTCCACGACGATTTACGACTCGCTCGGCAACGCGCACCAAGCGTACATCACGTATGTTCCCGATGCGACCGGTGCGACGCCCGCAGCAGTTGCGAGCGCCGGTGCGGCCGACACGTCGGGCGCCGTAACCGTTGCGACCGGCACGCCGCAGAACGACATCATCACGGTCACGGCTAACGCCGCGGGAACGCAGGCGACCATTACCGACACGAACGGCTTCAATCAAACGTTCAACGCCGGGCAGCAGGTTACAGTGGGCGGCGCAACGTTCACTTTGGCCACTCCGCTTCCGTCCAACGGTGTGCAGACGATTACCGTTACCGGCGCGACCACCGGTCTTCCGGCGAGCGTAAACAATTCTCAAGGCAGTGCCGTCACACCGTCAACGCGTTGGAAGGAAGAGGTTTACTTTACCGACGGTACGATGGTCAACGGCCAGCCGGCGACGTCTTCGAGCCCGGCAACGCTAGGCTACGCCTACTACGATCAAAACGGCCAGTTCATCAACACCTCGAGCAGCCTGGGCGTTCCGGGTACGGCTCTGACGACGAACCTGCATAAGGCAGGGGCGCAACCGTCCACCGCAGCGGGCGACGCGCTCAGCATTACGAACTGGGGCATCGCGAACGGCAATCAGCCGGCGCCTGCGACGATTGGTTTGGATTTCGCGGACGTGACCTCGCTGGGAGCGACCAGCGCCAGCGGCAGCGGCTACACCGCTACAGTGGTAACGCAGAACGGTTATCCGGCCGGCACGCTCTCGAACATCACGGTCGGCCAAGACGGCTCGATCACGGGCGCGTTCACGAACGGTCAGAACAAGACGATCGGTCAAGTAGCGCTCGCGACGTTCCAAAATGAAGGTGGTCTGCAGCGCGTCGGTTCCAACGGGTTCGAGGCGACTGCGGCTTCGGGTCTCGCGCAGGTCGGTTCGGCCGCCGCCGGACGTTTCGGCACGATCGAATCGGGTCAGTTGGAAGAGTCCAATGTTTCGCTCGCCGACGAGTTCACGAAGATGATCGTCGCGCAGCGCGCCTTCGAAGCGAATACGCGCGGAATCGACACCGCCGACCAGAACATGCAAGACGTTCTCGCCATCCGCGGCAGCGAGAACTAATCCGTAGCCTTTTACTCAACGCGCGCAACGACACGGAGGTCGTACCTGTGGGCCGGGCGGGGAACCGCTCGGCCTTCAGCGTAACCAATCATCGCGGCAGCGTCGGGGAGGTGATGGTTTGATCGAATCTACACGCGCCATGAGGAAAATGGGGGCCCCATCGGTTACGATGGGGGGCGCGCAGGCAAGGCCGGAGCGCCTTTTAACGTGATTCAGCTTCTGCGGCTCAATGGGCAGCCCATCATGGTGAACGCGGATTTGATTGAATCGGTGGAGACCACGCCGGACACGGTGATCACGCTGGTCAGCGGCAACAAGCTCATCGTGCGCGACTCGATGGAGACGATTCAGGCCCGCATCATCGAGTTCAAACGAAAAATTTACGGTTCCCCGAGCGCTTGATCGCGCTCGATCCCCAGCCGTTTTAACGGGCGCTCCATCATCCGCAGGTCGGCGCCGCCCGACGGCAAAGCCGCCGGGTCCCCGCATCTCCTGCCGTTAGAGCGTAACGCCATTTAAGGTTGGCCCGGTCCCGCCGATACAGTTAGGGATGGACTTCGCCACTCTGCTCGGCCTCATTATAGCTTTTGGGGCTATCTTCATTGCCGGCTGGGTCGGCCACACGGATGCGCACGTGCTTTTCGGACGCTGGGAGGCGATCCTATTGATCGTCGGCGGCACCATCGGCGCCACGATGACGTCCTTCCCGCTGCGCACGTTCACCAAAGGGTTTTTCGGCGGGTTCAAAACGGCGTTCACCGAGCCGGTATATCACGAGCGCGACGTTATCGCCACGCTTGTTTCCTTTGCGGAGAAAGCTCGGCGCGAAGGTTTGCTCGCGCTCGAAAACGAGGCGGCGGCGCTGGAAGACGACTTCATGCGCAAAGGCATCCAACTCGTCATCGACGGCCGCGACACCGACGTCATCCGGAAAGTTCTGGAAACGGAAGTCAGCTACGTGCAGGAAAAAGGCACCAAGGCTGAAGCCGTGTTCACGAATCTTGGCGGGTACTCTCCCACGCTGGGCATCATCGGAACGGTTCTTGGTCTAATCGGCATGCTCAAAGGCCTTGCCGGCATGGGCGGAAGTTCGAATGTCGCCGGCGGCATCGGCACCGCTACCGCGCAAGCTTTCGTGGCGACTTTTTACGGCATCATGTTCGCAAATCTGCTGTGGCTTCCGCTCGCGAACAAGATCAAAGAACGTTCCGGCCAGCTGCTGCTGCTGCGAGAGATCATGATTGAGGGCATTCTCTCGATCCAGGCCGGGGACAATCCGCGTCTGCTCGAGGAGCGTCTGCACGCCTTCCTCGATCCGCAAGAGCGCGAAACCGAGATCGAAGAAGGCGGAGCCGTCGCGGAGCAGCCCAGCTACTCCCCAACGTAGCGACATTCATGAGCCAGCCGATTAAGACGGCCGCGCGCGCCGCCGAAAGCAAGTTCCGCAAGAAGACCGAGGACACCAAGGTCGAGACGGCCGGCATGATGCGCTGGCTGCTTACCTATGCGGACATGATCACCCTCATGCTGGCGCTCTTCATCATCCTCTTCGCGATGTCGAGCATCAACCGCGTAAAGTTTCAGGAATTCGCGCACGACGTCTCCGGCGGATTCGACAACGAGTGGGCGGTCAACCAACCGCCGAACGGCGGGCAGAACGGCACGGAGCCGTTTTATTCAAATTCGAACATTCCCGCGATCCAGCGTGACCTTCAGCGCTATGTGGTGCGCAACCACCTCCAGGACCGCATGCAAGTCGAGATGAGCAAGCGGGGCCTGGTCATCACTTTACTCTCCGATAACAGTTACTACGATTCGGGCAGCGCGCAGTTGCGGCCCGAGACTAAGAAAATTCTCGATGAAGTCGATGCTTTCTTAAGAAAGAACGACAACCTCATTCGCGTCGAGGGCAACACGGACAACGTGCCCATTGCTACGGCAGATTATCCGAGCAACTGGGAACTGTCCACGGCGCGTGCCGTCAACGTCGTGCGGTATCTGGTGGAGCAAGACCACGTGGATCCCGAACGAATCTCGGCGGCGGGATATGGACAGTATCATCCACGGACGGATAACAGTACGCCGGAGAAGCGGCAGCAAAATCGCCGGGTCGACATCGTACTGCTCAATGCCAACCTCTCACGAGCCGAAAAGGGGCAGTAGTCCGTCATGTCCAGTCTCTCGCAAGAAGAAATCGATGCGCTCATAAATCAACTTGCCACCGAGCCCGCGGCGCGCGACGCCGCTCTCGAAGACAAGAAGATCAAGTCATTCGATTTCCGTTTCAACAAGCGTCTCGACAAGTTCTCCAACAACCAGCTCCAAACGCTTCGCACGCTCCACGAGAACTTTACCCGCCTGCTGAACAACTCGCTCTCCGTCTATCTGCGCACCCGCGTGGAGGCAACGATCGTCTCGATCGAGCAGATCAGTTACGGCGATTTTATCGCGTCGATCGGCATCCCGTCCATCCTGTCGATCTTCTCGATGGACCCGCTTCCGGGAAGCGGCATCGTTCAGGTCGATCTCAATTTGGTCTTCTCGATCATCGATCGTCTGCTGGGCGGCCCGGGATGGTTTCCGCAGAAACTTCGCGATTTGACCGACATCGAGCGCACGCTTATGCAACGGTTCATGGCGCGCATGCTGAACAGCTACCGCGAATCCTGGAACTACTTGCTGACGCTCTCGCTCAAGATCGAGGCGCTCGACTCCAATCCGCAGTTCATTCCGCGCATCATTCCGCTCGACCAAATCGTCGCGTACGTTTCGATGGAGCTGAAGGTCGGCGAGATGACCGGAGTCATGAACTTCTGTCTGCCGTATCTCGTGCTGCAGTCCATCAGTACGCAGCTTACCGATTTTCAATGGTCGCCGACGGTCATCGCGGGCCGGGGCATGACCGAACAAGATATTCAGCAACTCGCGCGCAACGTCGAGCGCGCGCCGGTAGACGTTCAGGTCGAGCTCGGAAAGACGATGGTTTCGCTGCGTGACCTCGTCGCGCTGCAGCCGGGTGACGTCATTCTGTTCGACAAACCCACGGATGCGCCGCTGGTCGCCCGAATCAACGAACGCGAGAAGTTTCGCGTCTATCCCGGAGTGCACAAAGACCGCCTGTCCGTGCAAGTTGCCGACGTCATCGAAAATGAGGATCAATAAGCGCCATGGCCGACATTCAACAACTCACTAACACTATGCTGGGGGCCGCCGGCGCCGTTTTGGGACGCCTCGTGGACCAGCCGATAACCGCAAGCGCCGCATCCCGCAACGATCACGAAGGCTCGATCAAGATCGATGCCGGCGAGCTCGTCACGTGTGCCGATGTTCCTTCGCTCGGGCTCAAAGTCGTCGTGCGTTTCTCCAGCGCCGACGTGGCGCAGGTCGTCAATCTCATGCTCGGCGGCGGAGACGACGGTGCCGAGATGGGCGCAATGCAACTCTCCATCGTTTCCGAAACGGTCACGCAAATCGCCGGCGCAATGGCCGAGGAACTGGCCAAAGGGCTGAACGTCGATTGGTCGGGCATTCGCGCGGACCTTTGCACCGACGCGACCAACTTGCCGCCGCCGCCGTTTGCTTCTTACGAAGGAACCGTTCAAGTCGGCGCCGATGTTGCAGCGCGCGTAGCCATAGATTTCGACGGCATCGCGGTCTCAAAGATCGGCGGCGCGGGCGCTGCGCCCGAACCTGGACCGCCGGCGCCCCGCGTCGCACCAGCATCGCCCCCGGCACCAGCACGCCGTCAGGCTCCTGCGCCGGCTGCGCAGCCCGTTTCGTTTGCGCCGATGGCGCCGACGGCGGCGCGGGCTCCGCTGGGCGGAAATAACTTGGATCTCGTTCACGACGTGCCGCTGCAGATCAGCGCGGTGCTCGGAAAGACGGCTCTGACATTGCGCGACGTCGTGACCCTTTCGTCCGGCAGCGTCTTCGAGCTCGACAAGCTCTCGACGGATCCAATCGACTTGTACGTGAACAACATCCTGATCGCCCGCGGAGAGGTCGTCGTCGTAGACGACAAATTCGCGGTGAAGATCAGCGAGCTGAACCCGAGCGTCGAGTAACCGCTGATGGGTTTTGCCGGCCAGTATATCCTGGCTTTGCTTGTAGTTGCCCTCATGCTGTTCGGGCTGTACAGCGTGGTAAGAGCACTTGGCCGCGGCCGCTTGGTGACGTCGACGGACCGACGCCTCATCACGGTCGTAGA
This sequence comes from Vulcanimicrobiota bacterium, assembly GCA_963714015.1. Classification (GTDB taxonomy): domain Bacteria; phylum Vulcanimicrobiota; class Vulcanimicrobiia; order Vulcanimicrobiales; family Vulcanimicrobiaceae; genus DASRDE01. Next base: position 1,970,441 of record OY970223.1, read on the forward strand.
ATCGACGTTTCTCGCTCAGAACACGACGCTGCACGTCGTGAAGGCGGGCGAACGTTACTTCCTAATCGGCGGCGGCAGCGGCCACGTCTCGAACCTGGCGGAAGTTCCCGCAGGACAGGTCGAGCCTTGGCTGCAGGAACAACGGAATCTGTTCGCTGCGCAAACGCAGTCCATCGCCGGCTTCCTCAAACAACTGCGCAAGCCGCAAACGTAGAATAACATGATAGCTTTCTTCAAGCGCTTGTGGTCGAGGCACCAAGCCTTCTTGATCGTGAGCGCCGTGGCGATAACGTGCCTCTGGGTGATTCCGGCGGTGGCACAAGCCCAGAGTGCGCCGGCTGGTCCGTCCGTGCCGATCCCGCAGTTCAACTTCGGCGTTGCACAGGCCAAAAATCCTAAAGACGTCGCCAGCGCGCTTCAGATTTTGCTGCTGCTGACGGTCTTGGCGCTCGCGCCGACCTTACTCGTGCTGGTGACTTCGTTTACGCGCGTCATCGTCGTGCTTTCATTCGTGCGTACGGCGCTCGGAACGCAGACCGTTCCGCCCAACCAAGTGTTGGTCGGACTCGCTCTGTTCCTGACGTTCTTCATCATGGCGCCCGTCGTGAAGGACGTCAACCAGAACGCGCTGCAGCCGTATCTGAAAAACCAGATCAGCCAGAGCATTGCCTTCGACCGCGCGTCCCAACCGCTGCGCAAGTTCATGTTCAAGCAGACGCGCGAGAAGGACTTGCAGCTCTTCTATTCGCTCTCGAACGAACCGCGGCCCGCAACGCAGGCCGATGTGCCGACCTACATTCTGATTCCGGCGTTCGTCATCTCGGAGTTGAAAACGTCGTTCGAGATCGGCTTCGCGATTTACGTGCCTTTCATCGTCATCGACATGGTGGTCGCAAGCATCCTGCTCTCCATGGGCATGATGATGATTCCGCCGGTGATCATCTCGCTGCCGTTCAAGATTTTGATCTTCTTACTCGTCGACGGATGGAATTTGACGGTGAACGCCATCTTCCAGAGCTACCGGTGACTGTCAGGGGTTCCGATGTTTCGTCCGGCAATCGCTGTCGAACTTCCCCTCCTTGGGAAGTTCGCCGCTACGCCGCATTTTCGCGAGCGCTAAGCGCTGAAGAAACCATCCTGGTTTGCGCGAAAATGTCGGAGTTTGCCGCACGAAACATCACAACCCCTCGCATGACGCCCACTCGTAGATGGCGAGCACCGAGGGCGAGTGCGCTTGTGATGTTGCGATTGGAGGCTGCCCAGCATGCAATTCGGTGATGCAATAAGCCTCGGGCGGGACGCGATCTTCGTCTGCTTCATGGTCGCCGCGCCGGTGCTGCTGATCTCCATGGTAATCGGCCTGGCGATCTCGATCTTCCAAGCCGTTACGCAGATTCAAGAGCCGACGTTGACGTTTATTCCCAAGATCATCGGGTCGTCGCTTGCGATTCTGTTCTTCGGTCCGTTCATGCTTGCGATCCTCACGGACTTTCTGAGCCGGATACTGCTGCACGTCAAAGACTACGTACATTAGTGCTCGACCTCTTCAACATCCACCAGGGCCAGTTCGAGACGTTTCTGCTGATCTGGCTGCGGACGTCGACGATGCTGTACGTCTTCCCGGTGTTCCAGGCCCAGCAGATCCCGACGTTGGTGCGCATCGGCCTGGGGATGCTCGTCTCGTTCGTGCTGTTTCATGCCGTGCCGACGATGCATCCGCTGCCGGATCTGGGCGCTCTGGTCGTTGCGGCCGTCAGTCAGGTCGTGCTTGGCCTCATCGTGGGATTCGTCGCGTATCTGGTGTTCATGGGCATCCAGTACGCGGGCGAAATACTCGATACGCAGATCGGCTTTGCCATCGCCAACGTCATCAATCCCGCGACGCAGCAGCAAGTCAGCGTCATCGGTGAACTCGAGCTGACGCTCGCGACGCTTCTCTTCCTTATCACGAACTCGCACTTGCTGTTTTTGGAGGGCATCGGCGGGTCGTTCCATCTGGTGCCGCTTCCGTATATCAACATGGACCCCGTCCTCGTCGGCGGCGTCGTTTCGATCATGCAGCAAGCGTTTCTGGTCATTCTCAAGATTGCGGCGCCCCCTGCCGTCGCGCTGTTCATGGTGAACATCGGCCTGGGTCTGATGTCCAAGGTTGCCCCGCAGATGAACGTCTTCGTCGTAGGTTTCCCGCTGCAAATCGGCGTCGGTCTGATGATGATGGCCGTCAGCGTTCCGCTGCTGGGCTATGTAGCGCCGCAGTTATTCAATCAGACCGCGCACCAAATGGACGCCGTGATGCGCGCTCTCGCGGTTCATTAGGCGAGAATTTCTCCGATTGGCGGACTGAAAAAGCCCTAGCGCGAAGCTTCCGCCATGACGACTCGGACCCAAGCCGAGGCGCTGTCGCGGTCTCGCCCTAGCGGCACCGTCACCTTTCTGTTTTCGGATATCGAGGGCAGCACCGCGCGCTGGGATGCCGACCGCATCGCAATGGCATCGGCGTTGTCTCGCCACGATTCACTAATGCGCGCGGCGCTCGACGCTCACGGCGGCTACGTCTTCAAAACGATGGGCGACGCTTTCTGCGCGGCTTTCCGCACAGCTTCGGATGCTGCTGACGCGGCACTGGAGGCGCAGCGGGCTCTTCGGTTCGAGGATTTCTCCGCGGTCCATGGGCTGCGCGTGCGCATGGCGTTACATAGCGGGACGGCGGAAGAACGCGATAGCGATTATTTCGGCCCGGAGGTTAATCGCATCGCGCGGTTGCTCGCGATTGGACACGGAGGGCAAATCCTCGTGTCGGCAGCGGCCGTGGATCTTTTGCGCGATGCGATGCCCTCGCAAGCGAGTTTGCTCGACTTGGGCGCGCATCGGCTGAAGGACCTTACGCGTCCCGAGCAAGTGTTTCAACTCGCCGCGCCGGATCTCTCTGCGGAATTTCCGCCGCTGCGATCGCTCGAGCATTTGACGAACAATTTGCCGGCGCAGCTTACAACGTTCGTCGGACGCGATCGCGAGATCTCGGAGATCGTCGCGCTCCTCGCGGAGCACCGGCTGGTTACGTTAACCGGTGCCGGAGGTGCAGGCAAGACGCGATGTGCGATCCGGATCGGCGCCGATCTGCTGAACGGCTGGAAGGACGGAATCTGGCTCGCGGAGCTGGCACCGCTAGCGGATTCGGCACAAGTCGCAAACGCGATCGCCCAAGTTTTGCACGTGCAAGAGCAGCCGAACAGCGCGTTGCTCGACACCATTGTCGCTTACCTCAAGCACAAACGTTTGCTGCTGCTTCTCGACAATTGCGAGCACCTGATCGAGCAAGCGCGACGCGCAGCGTCCGCCATTTTGCGCGATTGCCCAGGCGTACGCATTTTAGCAACGAGCCGCGAGCCTTTGAATATCTCCGGTGAGGCGGCGTATCGCATGCCCTCGCTGGCCGTTCCGCCCAACGCAGAGATGCTCGTGAAAGAGGGAACATCCGCTTATGGATCGGCGCAGCTCTTTCTCGATCGCGCGCTTCTGAGCAGCAGCCGGTTTACACTGTCGGATGAGAATGCGTCGTCCGTTGTGGAGTTGTGCCGCAGGCTCGATGGAATTCCGCTCGCAATCGAGCTCGCTGCTGCTCGTGTAAAAATTCTCTCGCCGCAGCAGCTCGTGCAGAAACTCGACGAACGCTTTCGCGTCCTGACCGGGGGCGATCGCCGCGCGCTGCCGCGTCATCAGACCATGCGTGCACTGATCGACTGGAGTTACGACCTGCTCTCGCCCGAAGAGCGCGCGTTCTTCAGGAAACTCTCTATCTTTGCGGGAGGATTTACGCTCGAGAGCGCGGCCGCGGCCAATGCGAGTGCGGACGAGATCGACGTGCTCGATCTGCTTTCTTCACTCGTCGACAAGTCGCTCGTGCAGGCGGAACTTACGGAGAGCGGCACGCGCTACGGCTTTATGGAATCCACGCGCCAGTACGCGCGCGAGCGCCTAAGAGAATGCGGGGAGGAGCAAGACGCCGCGCGCGGCCACGCTTTTGCCTTCGGCAAAGCAGCCTCGCAAATCGATAACATGTGGGAAACTCTGCCGGATAGCGAGTGGCTTGCGCGCGTCGGGCCGGAGATGGAGAACTACCGCGCAGCACTGCATTGGGCGTTCGGCGCACAGGGTGACGTTACGCTCGGGCAACGGTTGTCCGCGGCTCTGCGAAAGGCGTGGATATCGTTCGGCGTGACGGAAGGACGGCGGTGGCTGAAGACCGCTCGGGAACGTTCCGGCACGGAGACGCCGGCGGAGGTCGTTGCCGCACTGGATCTGTCCGAGGCAAGCCTGGCTTCCGGGTTCCATCAATTCGAAACGACGCTCACCTGCGGCGAGCGCGGCTTGGAAACCTACCGCGAACTTGGCGATCCGCAGGGCCTTGCGCTGGCGAAGGAAATCGTCGGAGACGCGCTCGTAACGGTTGGGAAAATTGAAGAAGGCACAGTACTGCTGCAAGAGGCTCTCGCCGAACGCCGTGCGCTCGGAGCTCGCAAATCAGTCGCGGGCCTGCTCGTCCTCGTTGCGCAAGCGCGCTGGTTCGCCGGCGACACGCCTGAAGCACGCAAGCTCTTCGCTGAGGCCTTGACGGCTGCGCGCGCTGCCGGCGGCAAACGTCTGTCGGCAATCATCGCGAGCAACTTTGCCGAATGCGAATTTGACGCCGGCGACGGCGTGGCGGCCGTGCGGCTGGTACGGGAGGCGGCAACTATACTTCGCGAAATCAACGACGCGCAATTGCTTCCCTTTGCGCTCACGAACGAGGCTGGATATCTGCTTGCGCTGCAGCGCTATGACGAAGCCCGCTCGAGCGCAATAGAAGCGCTGGCCTTCGCGCGCGATTTGCAGTATGCCGTGCCGCGGCTGCTTGCGCTGCAGCGGCTCGCCGCCGTCGCAGCGTTGCGGCCGGACGACAACGCGCAAGCGCTCGAGAACATGCGCTGCGGTGCCCGCTTGTTCGGTTATGTCAACGCGGGCTTTGCGCGGCTCGAAGAATCGCCCGACGAAACCGAGCGCATGCAGAACGACTCGGCCGTCCCCGTACTGCGCGACGCATTGGGAACCGAAGAGGTCGCGAACCTCATGCACGAGGGCAGCTTCTGGACGGAAGATCGGGCGCTCGCGGAAGCGATGCAGATCTAACGAGTTCAGCGGCTGTCGAACCGCCCCGCATAAATGACGCCGGCTTGCTCGGCTGCCGAATTTTCACACTGCATCGCGACGAAGTTTCCCGACCTCAAGACGCGGAAAAGCGATCCGCAGTGCGCCGGATAACGTTGTGCCTTGTCCGTGAGAAGGTCGAGAACTTGGATCGTCGCGCCGTCGCTTACCGCTATCGTGTCGTCCGTTTGCACGAGCGCCGGTTCGTTCAGGGACGGGTCGTACTCGTACGCCATAACGCGCCGCCGAATCGCCCGATCGCCTTGAAGGCGAGTAGCATAAAGTCCATCGCCGGTCTGGGTATACAGCTCTCCGCGGCGGAAAGCCATCAATGTCCCGGCACCTTGAACGCGCACAGGCAACTGCAAGAACGGAGCAGTATCGAGGTTGTAACGGTAAATTGAATCGCCCGTTTGAAACGCAACCTCGCTGCCGTCGACGATCGGATTTGCTATTCCCGTATCGGGACCGTACAGTGCCGAATCGGGCCGGTACGCCCAGTCTTTTTGAATTTGACCGGTTTGTGAACTTAGCCAATGGATGCGCGTGAGCGCGTAACCGTCTTCATCTATGGTCGCTGAACTGGCCGACGCATGCACGAGTACCGCTTTGCCGCGGATTCCAAGAATGCGCGCAATACCTGCAGGCTTTCCGGGATCATCGCCCGTGTGGGCGTTACCGGATGCGGCGTCGATGACCACTATCGACTCTTGAATCGGTTCACCTTCAGCAACTGAAACAAAAACAGACGCAGGGGCGACGAGCTGGTTAGCTCGTCCGGTTTGTGCCTGCCAAAGAATTTTGCCCGTACGAGGGTTCAGGCGCGTTACATTCTCTCCCCGAACGAACAGCATGCCGCGGATCTCCGAGAGTGCAGATTTCCGGGGTCCGAAACGCTACTTCGCCAGAGCAGCGTGCCCGATCTCTTGGCGAGCGCGAAGACCGTGCGATTCGGACCGATTGCGTAAACTCGATCTTGGTCCACAATCACGTCACCGAACGTCGTTGCGCCGGCAGTTTGCCAGCCGTCGCGTCGAGTGACCACATTTCGCTCTGCGACCTGGCCGCCGGCAGAAACGGCGTAAAGCAGGTTTTGGTCCAGCGCCGGCGTGCTATCCGGTGAAACGGATGATATCGTGTCGAGCACTTGCCTGAGCGGCGGCGATGACGGCGGTGCGTCTTTTACTAGGACCGTAATGGAATGCTCGGTCCGGTAGCCGCCGGGCACGGCGCCGGACTTCGGCGCGAATCCCGCGGCAAAAAGTCCCGCTATTAGAGAAAGCGCCGCGACCTTGCGCATCCGGTGCGGATCTAAAAGTAGGTGAACTGCCCGATCTTGTTGGCCGCTTGCTCGACGAAGTAAATCTTGTCGTCCGCTCCCAGGACCATGTTCGCGGGCGAAGATTTGGCGGTCGGAATTTTGTATTCGGCGACCTTCAAGGTGGTCAGATTGAACGAACCGATCGCGTTGTTCACGGGGTCGGTGAAATAGAGATTGTTGTCGATGCCCACCGTCAGTCCCAGAGCGCTGCCGGCTCCGCTGAGCGGATATTCCGTGAGCGATTGGGTGCTTGGCACGAGCCGGCCCAACTTTGGTGCGGCGGGGTTGTCCTCGGTGAACCAAAGCGCGTCGTCCGGTCCGAGCACGATCGTCGTGGGGTAGGCTGAGCCGGCGGGCAGCGGCACTTCCAAATCGACGGCGCTCGTCAGCGGGTTGAACCGGCCGATCTTAGCGGCACTGCGCTCGGTGAACCAGACGTCGTTGTCGGGCGCCGCCACTAAGCTGGACGGCCCCGCGTTGGCCGTCGGGATGGCATACGGCCCGGCCGCGACCTCGACGGTGGTGCTGATCGTTCCGATGGCGTTTAGCCCCGGCTCGGTCAGGTACAGGGTGGAACCCGGGCCCGGCGCAATCGCGGTCGGCGCCGCGCCGGCGGGAAGCCCGAACTCGGTGGAGGCGCCCGAAACCAGCGTGGCGACCTTATCGCCGGCAGTCTCGACGTACCAAATGTCGCCGTCAGCGCCCGTGGTGATACCGGTGGGCTGGGCGGCCGACGTCTTTGGCAGGTAGCGATTGAACGTGTTGGCCGCGACGTTGTAGGCGGTAATGGCCCCGGCCGTCTGGTCGGTGATATAAAGAAGGCCGTCGGTGCCGAGGGTGATACCGACGGGTCCCGCGTCCGCGACGGTGTTCGGGAACTCGGCGCTGACTCCGGTGGGGTTTGGCGTCGGGGTAGGGGTGGCGCTGCTGCCGATCAGCTGCCCATGACCGCACGCAGTCAGGCACAATGCCGCGACAACCCCACCTAAACCAAAGCCAACCTTGAGCCGCATACCTCTCCTTTAGAAAAAGGCGCGCCCCGCCGGCACGCGCGCAGTCCGCGGTATTCGTCGCCCCGGGGGAGGGTCCCGCCGGTGTTAGACGGGGTTAGGCGGCCTTGCTCGGGGTTAAGACTCCGTGCATTGCTGTAACACTTAACGTAAGCGGCCGATGATAGGTCTAGACGCCTGAAGGGGCGTTTCTTATGCCTAGACCGGAGCAAACCGAAAGAGCCACTCCGAAGCGCCGGGAAGAGGCGCGAAAGCGTGGCCAGATTGCGAAGAGCCAGGATCTCGCCGGAGCAGCGGTCTTTCTTGCGGGTGTCTTTGTGCTGCACGCAGTCGCGGGCATCACGTTCCGCAACGTCTCGACAGCCATGGAAGCCGTGCTCTGGAGCACTCACCAGCAACAGGATTTGACCGTTCGATCCGTCTGGATGGTCTTTGCGCGCGCCTTCGGCGCCATATCGCTTGCGATGATCGCGCTCTTCGGCGCCGCCATCGTATCGGCGATAGGAACGAACGTGCTGCAGACCGGCTTTTTGATAACGCTCCAGCCGCTGAGCCCCAGCTTCGCCAAGATCAATCCGGCCCACGGCTTGCAGCGGCTGTTTTCCAAGACGGTGCTGGTGAATCTCGGTAAACAGCTGCTCAAGCTGGGCGCCGTGATGGTGATTCTTTACACGAGCGTGATGGCCAATATCAACACGCTCTTTATGTTGGGCCAGATGTCTGCCAGCCAGATCGTCGGCTTCACCGGCGATTTGATCTTTTCGATCGGTTGGAAATTCGGGTTCTTGCTCGTCGTGGTTGCGCTCATCGACTACGCCTACGAACGCTGGCAGTACGAAGAGAACCTCAAGATGAGCAAACAAGAACTCAAGGACGAATACCGGCAGAGCGAAGGGAACCCTGAGATCAAAGGCGCGGTCAAACGGCGTCAGCGCGAATTCGCCCGCCGCCGGATGATGGCGGCCGTTCCCCGTGCCACGGTCGTCGTCACGAACCCCACGCACTTCGCCATCGCCCTGGAATGGGACGAATCCAAGATGGACGCGCCGGTCGTCACGGCCAAAGGCGCCGACTTGGTAGCCAAACGCATTCGCGAGATCGCCAAGGAACATGGCGTCCCGATTATGGAGAATCCGCCGCTCGCGCGCACACTTTACGCTAAAGTCGAACTCGATCAAGCGATTCCGCCGAATATGTACGCGGCAGTCGCGCAGGTGATCGCGTTCGTCTTCAAACTCAAACGGAAGACGATAGCATAGTGGCAACCGCTCAGATCGCCCGGACCTCCGGCAGTATCGCCCAGCGCATGAGCGCAACGGCCCCGGTATTCGTTGCCGGCGCATCGGTCATGCTGGTCATGCTGATGATCGTGCCGATCCCTTCGGTACTGCTCGACTTCCTGTTGTCGATGAACATCATGGTGGCGCTGCTGATCATCGGCGTCTCGCTCTACGCGGAGAATGCGCTGGCCTTCAGCGTCTTCCCCACGCTGCTGCTTATCGTGACGCTCTTCCGGCTCTCGCTGAACATCACGGCGACACGGCAGATTTTGCTGCATGGCTATGCCGGCGAGGTCATCAACTTCTTCGGGCAGATCGTCATCGGCGGCAATTACGCGGTCGGCTTCGTCATCTTCTTGATTTTGATCGTCATTCAGTTCGTCGTCATCACGAACGGTGCGGGCCGCGTCGCCGAAGTTGCGGCTCGCTTTACCCTGGACGCCATGCCCGGCAAGCAGCTCGGCCATCGATGCGGATCTCAACGCCGGTCTCATCACCGAGGCCGAAGCCCGCCAGCGCCGGCGGGACATTCAGCGCGCGGCCGACTTCTACGGCGCTATGGACGGCGCGAGCAAGTTCGTGCGGGGCGACGCCATTGCGGCGCTCATCATCGTCGCGATCAACACCGTCGGCGGCTTCATCGTCGGCGTGGCGCAGGAGCATATGACGCTGCTCCAGTCGCTGCAGCACTTCACGCTGCTGACGGTCGGCGAAGGCATCGTCACGCAAGTCCCCGCGCTGCTGATTTCGACGGCGACCGGTATCGTGGTTACGCGCGCGGCTTCCGAAGGCGATTTCGGCGCGGATCTGACGCGACAGCTCGCCGGTCAACCCAAGGCCATTTTGATCGCGGCGGTCATGACCGCTCTGTTCGGACTCGCGCGGCTTGCGCCGTGGTTCATGCTGCCGCTCTCGGCCGGACTCTTCATCTATTACTTCCGCACGCGCAACCTCAAACCGGATCAGCGCACGGGTCAGGCTGCCCTGGCCGGTCAGCAGACTGCCGTCACCGGTGGTTCGGGGACTCCGGCAATCAAACCGGCCGAGTCGGTCGTGCCGCTGCTCTCGTACGATCCGATGGAACTCGAGATCGGCTTCGGACTCATTCCGCTGGTGGACACGACGCAAGGCGGCGATCTGCTCGAACGCATCACGTTGATCCGCCGTCACGCTGCGCGCGATTTAGGGATCGTCGTTCCGCCGATTCGCGTTCGCGACAATCTGCAGCTCAAGCCCAGCACCTACGTCGTAAAGATTTACGGTTTGGAAGTCGCATCGGCAGAAGTCATGGTTAGCCGTCTGCTGGCGATGAACCCCGGCACCGCAATGGCGCCAATCGACGGCATTCCGACGACGGAGCCTGCGTTCAATCTGCCCGCGCTCTGGATTCCCGAATCCGGAAAGGCGGAAGCGGAAATGGCGGGCTACACGGTCATCGATCCGACGAGCGTCATTGCAACGCACCTCACCGAGCTCATCAAGAGCCATGCGCCGGATCTGCTTGGGCGGCAAGAGACGTCGGCGCTGCTCGACAACGTCAAATCGCACTACCCCGTCGTCGTGGAAGAGCTGGTTCCGAATCTCTTGACCGTTGGCGAGGTGCAGCGCGTGCTGCAGAACCTGCTGCGCGAGCGCATACCGATTCGCAATTTGCTGATGATCCTGGAGAGTTTGGCGGACGCCGCGCGCGTGAGCAAGGACATCGATTTCCTAACCGAGCGCGTGCGTTCGGCGATGGCGCGCCACATCTGCGCGGAATACTCGGAGGACGGATTGCTCTCCGTCATCACCGTCGATCCGCGTTTGGAAGCGCTGCTCGGCGAAGCGGTTCGCCGCGGCGAGGACGCGTACGCACTGCTCGATCCGAACACTGTGGCCAAGATTTACACGTCCTTGACCAAACAGATGCAGGCTGCGCAGTCCTCGGGTCTGCATCCCATCGTGCTCTGCTCTCCGTCGGTTCGTCTTGCGCTCAAACGGCTCACGGAACGTGCCGCACCGCAGCTCGTCGTGCTCTCGTACTCGGAGATCGCGCCGGGGCTGCGCGTCGAGTCGATCGGTCAGGTCAATACGACCGATGAAACGACCGCGCCCCAGATGGAGCCGGCGGCCAGATGATCTTCAAGCTCTTCAAGCCCGCGCCGAAGAAGCCGGCCGTTGCCGAAGAGAAGCTGCCGGTGCTGAACTCGTTCGTCGACGTGACGATCCCCGGGCGAGCCACGCGCTCGGTCCCCATCGAAGGCGTGAGCGGGCGGGAGATCGTCGTTCGGGACGTCGTCGGCCGAGCGGGGGACCGGGCCTCGTTCGTTTACGAAACTCCGGCCGGGAGGTTTCGCTTCGGCGCCACGCTGATTGCGCTCCGCAATGGAATGAGCGTTTTCGGAATGCCGGCGCGTATCGAAACGGTCGCCGGCGGAGCGCAAAAACGCTCCAGCGTTCGCATGGACGTTCTGATAACCGGCGGCTGGCGCTTTGCGCCCGGCGGAGTGCCCGTCGGCGACTTTTTGCGTGCCAACATCCGCGACATCAGCCGCGGCGGATGTGCGCTCATCATCGATCGCCAGTGTAAAGTCGGACAGATGCTCGAAGTGCGAGTCAATCTGCGGGGCAATACGCCGCCTCTGACGGTGCTGGCCGAGGTGAAGCGTTCGAAGCAGATTCCGACATCCGGCAAGTTTTCGCACGGTTTACGGTTCCACGGGCTGCGTCCCGACGAAGATCAGACTATCCTGGAATTCATCAATACGAAAACGGCCGAACTGCGGAACCGAGGTCTAGCGTGAGCCCGGAGCGCCCGCCGGCTCCTAATGAAAATCGCCCCTCCGGCCGATTCCACACAAGAGACCTTTCTAAGAACTTTGGGAGCGCGTAATGAGCAAGCGGGTCCTGATCGTCGATGACGCCGTCGTCATGCGAATGATGATCAAAGGGATACTGAGCAAGAACGGATTCGACGTCGTCGGTGAAGCCCAGAACGGGCTTGAGGCCGTCGACAAGTACAAGGCGCTGAATCCGGATCTCGTCACAATGGACATGGTCATGCCCGAGATGGACGGAATTAGCGCCGTCCGGCAGATCATCAGTCACGATCCGGGTGCAAAGATCATTATGTGCACCTCGATGGGACAGCAGGCTTTGGTCGTCGAGGCTATTCAAGCCGGCGCCAAGTCATTCATCACCAAGCCGTTCCAACCGCCGAAAATCCTCGAAACCATCAACAAGGTGCTCGCGTGAGTACGCAAACTCTGAATCTCAACGAACTGCAGAAAGACGCGCTGAAAGAGGTCGGGAACATCGGTGCGGGTCACGCAGCGACCGCGCTCTCGCAGCTGCTCAACGCAAAGATCAACCTGAGCGAACCGCGCATCGACGTTATTAAGTTTCGCGATCTCGCCACGCGCGTCGGCCACGAGAACCGCATGGTTGCCGCACTGCACATGTATATCCGCGGCGAAGCGCCCGGACAAATCGTCGTTCTATTCGATCGGGAACAGGCGCTGGACTTCGTCGCGACGTTCCTCAAGCGCGTCATCGGCGACATCCAGATCTTCGACTCGATCTCCGATTCGACGCTCAAAGAGATCGGCAACATCATCGCCGGCTCGTATCTGTCGGCAATCAACAATCTGACGGGACAGAACGTTCTGCCTTCGGTTCCGACGCTCTCGTACGGCACGATTCAGGCAGCCTTCCGGACCCTGATGTCGATTCTTCCCGATCAGGACGTGTTCTTGATCGAGAGCAGCTTCCTCGACAAAGAGAAAGAAGTCTCGGGCCAGTTCATCCTGATCCCCGAAACCGGTTCGCTCGGACCGTTGCTCGCCGTCTTCGGAGTCGAGTGAGCGCGCCGCCGAGGCGGCTTAGGTCTCATGTCCGACGATTTATTCGATAGAAGCGAGTTCGTCTCGTACTTCCGCGACGAAGCGGAGGAACTGCTCCAGCAAATCGACGCCGATCTGCTTCAGCTCGAGGACTACGTCGCGTCCGGACGGGCAGACGACGAACTGGTCAACTCGCTCTTCCGCGCGCTGCATACGATCAAAGGCAGCTCCGGCATGCTGCAGTTCACCGACGTTCAAGCCTTGGCGCACAAGTTGGAGAACCTGTGCGATCTGCTGCGCAAGGAGCGCATGCCGCTCTCGGAGAGCTGCGTCGACATCCTCTTTGCAGGACGAGATTTTCTAACGGATCTTATCGAGTCGGCGATCGGCGCGAAAGAGCAGCCGTCGGGGCTCGGCGAATATTCGTCGCGGCTCGATTCATTCGTCGCGATCTACGAAGAGACCGCGAACGTCATCGAAGGCAAGTCCGCCGAATTGGTGTTTGCAGAAGCGGCCGCCGGAGAGCATGGGGGCCGGCGAACAGCAAGTCGCGGCGTTCGAAGCGGAGGTTGCGCGCATGCTCGAGCAGGCGCAGCTCGCCAAAGAATCCGCTCCGGCGCAGGTCGACAGCGCAGAAGCGCTCGACGCCCTGACGCAGGAAGCCCTTTCCGGTTTGGTGAGCGCGCAAATCGAATTGCAGGCGGATCCGGCCAAAGCCGACGTCCCTCCCCCGCCGCCCGAAGTCGAAATGCCGGCAGCACCGAAAGCCAAAGATAGTAAAGACGGCAAGGAGCGCCGGGGCGCCGCGCATCAAACGATTCGCGTCGACATCGAGCGTCTGGATCTGCTGCTCAATCTCGTCGGCGAACTCGTGATCAACCGCACGCGGATTTCGGATATCGCCGGCACGCTGGAGCGATCGCTCACCGGCAAGAACGGCGCAGCAGCGCATCTGAACGGCCACGCCAAAGACTTCATTCCTCTGGCGAAGGAACTAGCCGACAGTTCCGCATTGCTTGCGCGCACCACGAACGAAATCCAAGAGTCGATCATGAAGGTGCGGATGGTGCCGATCGGCCAGGTGTTCGATCGGTTTCCTCGTCTGGTGCGCGACGTCGCCAAAGCCCGCGGCAAAGAAGTGCAGCTGATGATCTCCGGCGCCGAAACGGATCTGGACAAGACGATCGTCGACGAGGTCGGCGAGCCGCTCATGCACTTGCTGCGCAACTGCGTTGACCACGGCATCGAAACTCCGGATGAGCGCGAAAAACGGGGCAAGCCGCGACACGGTACGATTTCGCTCAATGCGTACCACGAAGGCAACCAGATCATCATCGAGGTCAGCGACGACGGCAACGGCATCGATTTGGAGAAGGTGCGCGCGCGCGGCGTCAAGCAGGGGCTCATCGGAGCCGAAGACCGCCTCTCCGACCGCGAGATCGTCGAATTGATCTTCACGCCAGGCTTCTCGACGGCCGAGGTAGTCAGCGACGTCAGCGGACGCGGCGTCGGCATGGACGTCGTCAAAAAGAACATCACCCGCCTCAAAGGCGTCTTCGACGTCAACACGGTCCCGGGCGCCGGCACGGCATTCACGATTAAACTCCCGCTGACGCTCGCGATCATTCAAGCGCTGCTGGTCCGCGTCGTGAACGAACTCTACGCGATTCCGCTGGACTCCGTCATCGAGTCGCAGCGCATCGAGATGCCCGACGTGCGGACCGTCCACGGAAATGAAGTGATCACCCTGCGCGGGCAAGTGGTCCCGCTGGTGCGCGTTGCCGACTTTTTCGGTTTGGGCGGCCGGCGCGATCCGGAGAAGGTGATGATCGTCATCGTCGGTCTTCAAGGCCGTCAGGTGGGCCTGGTCGTCGACTCTTTTCAGGGCGAACAGGAGATCGTCATCAAGCCGCTCTCCGACGTCGTAGGCCGCATTGCCGGCATCTCCGGCGCGACGATTCTGGGCAATGGGTCCATTTCGCTGATCATCGACGTTCACTCACTCGTTTCCGAAGCGTACAATAGCGGGCGCGTCGCGCGCGCCGAGTTTTCGGGGGTTTAGGCCATGCAGACAATGGAACACAGGGACAAGACGCAGCTCTCCGGCGAGGTTGTGCAAGTCGTCTCTTTCCGGCTTGGGAATGAAGAGTACGGCGTCGACATCTCGCAGGTCCAAGAGATCATTCGCATGGTCGAGATCACGCACGTGCCGCGGGCGCCCCGCTTTATGGAAGGCGTCATCAATCTGCGCGGCCAGCTGATTCCGATCATCGACTTGCGCACGCGCTTCGGCATGGCGCGCACGGAGCACACCAAGAGCACGCGCATCGTGGTCACGGAGATCGGGAGCAAGCGCGTGGGCATGGTCGTCGACAGCGTTTCGGAAGTGCTTAACATCCCCATGGAGCACGTCGAGGATGCCCCGGACATGATCGCCAGCGTGGGGACTGAGTATATTCAAGGCGTCGGCAAAGTGAACGACCGCCTCATCATCCTCCTCGACCTGACGATGGTCATCAACGGCGAGGAGAAGGCCCAGCTGGAGTCGGTCGAAACCTCAGCGGCTTAGCTTCGCCGCTCCCGGGGGACCCTTAATTCCTTAGTTGACAGAGTGCCTCCCAGGAGGTATAGTCTACTAAGGAATTAGTTTAGGAGGACACCTGTGGCCCGGAAGAAGTCGTCTACTCTAACAGAGGCGGAGTTGCGCTTGATGGAGGTGCTTTGGAACAAAGGACGGGCAACCGTCGCCGAAGTGACCGAAGCGCTGCCCCCGCCGCCGCTTGCCTACAACACCGTTCTCACCACCATGCGCATATTAGAGCAGAAGGGCTACGTCAGCCATAAGGAAGACGGGCGGGCGTACGTTTACCAGCCGCTCATCCAGCGTGACGATGCCGCCAATTCGGCCGTCGGCAATATTTTGCAACGGTTTTTCGGAAACAAATCCGGAGCTTTGGCGCTACGATTAGTCGAAGAGAACCGCCCCAGCGACGAAGAGCTGGCGCGGCTGAAACGCCTTATCGAACAATACGAGGACGAACGGTAATGTTTTCCATGCTGAGCGCGCTCGAGCCCATTGCGGGAATCACTGTGGCAACGCTGTTCAACAGCTTGTGGGAAGCGGCGTTGCTGGCATTGATCGTTTGGACGATCTTGCGCATTGCGCCGAACGTCAGTGCGACGACGCGTTATGCGGCGTGGGCTTTCGCGCTGGCCGCCTCAATGCTGCTTCCGCTCGCGACCGCGATTCCGCAAATACAGATGCGGCATGCGGCCGCGCAGACGCCTGCGCGAACGACGGTGCAGCAACCGGCGCAGCCTGCGCATGTCGCGCGCCCGGCAGCGGCCGAGACGCAGTCGCGTCAAAGCGCAGCCTGCGCCCGTTCAGAACGTCGCGCCGGACTCCGCGGCGCGTTCGGTAAGCCTGCCGCTGCGCTTCCACTTCTCGGTTCCCGGATACGTGGCGCTCGGACTCTTTGCCGCATGGGCGCTTGCCGCCCTGGCGCTGCTCGTGCGCTTGGGAATCAGTCTTTACCGCTTGGAGCGTTTGAAGACGGACGCGCTGCCCTTGCCCATCGACTATCGCGAGCGTTTAGCGAAATGGGCTGCCGCCGACAAGGGCGGACGCGAGGTGCGTCTATGCATCTGCGATCAGATCGAAGTTCCGGTTGCCGTGGGATTGTTCGATTCGATGATCCTGATACCGCAGCATCTGCTCGACACGCTCTCGCAAGACGAGATCGATCAGATCATGCTGCACGAACTGGCACACTTGCGCCGCGCCGACGATTGGACGAACGGCGTACAGCGACTGATTCAAGCCTTATTTTTCTTCAACCCCGCTATGTTGTTCATCGCGCAGCAACTCGATCTCGAGCGTGAAGTCGCTTGCGATGATTGGGTCGTGCGTCAGACGTCCAGCGTGCGTCCGTACGCGTCGTGCTTGACCAAAATGGCCGAGGTTACCGCGTGGCCGCATCGCGCAATGGCCGCACCAGGCGTCTTCGTAACGCGCCGCGGCCTTTCCGTTCGCGTCGAGCGTCTGCTTCGGGCAGGCCGCGACATCCGCACGAGCATTTCCTTTGGACCGGCCGGGACGGTCGTGGCGGCATTCGTCGTGCTGTTCTTCGTGCTGCAGACCGTTGCGCCGAGCTTCGCCTTCACGCAAGAAGACGTCGTGATTCCGGCCCAGCACGTGCAGGTTCCCGCGGAGACGATCAAACTGCCCGCGCGCGACGTCACGACGGCCAAAGGCCGGCGCGTGCACGTTGCCGCCCAGACGATTCACGTGGGCGGGAGCACGCTCGACATTCCGCCGCAGCACCTTCACGTCGCGCGCCAGGTCTCTCAAGTCTCGCCGCCGGAGGTCACGATTCCGGGCCGTCGCTACAGCTCGCATAGTTCTTCGCGCACCACGTACGTTGAAGTTCCGAATCCCAACGTGCGCGTCAACGTACCCGCGGATCTGGGCGTGAACGCGGCAAACGTCGGAATGGAAGCCGCTAGTCAAGGTCTGCGCCAAGCGGCGCAGGCGCTCCAACATCGTGGCGATTCGCCCGCTGCGTGGCGATCGTACTCACAGGCGTATTCGCGCGCATTCTCGCACGCCTTCTCAAACGCATACGCGCATAGTGAAGCACAGGGCTTTAACTGCGTCGGCTGCGATTACACCAACCAGAACTTGGCCGGCAAGAGTTTCCGGGGTCAACGCTTCAACGGCGCCGATTTCAGCCACGACGATCTGCATGGTGCGGATTTCACGGGCGCGGTGCTGACCGGAGTCGATTTCAGCGACACCAACTTGCGCGGTGTGAGCTTCCGCGGTGCGAAGATGACGGGCTGCGATCTTTCGCACGCGGACATCACCAATGCGTCGTTCGACGGCGCGGACGTGACCGGATGCGACGTCGACGCACGGTCGCTCGCTCCCGATCAAGCCGGACAATGGCTGCGGACGTGCCGTAACGGGTGCGATTTCAAAGGAGCGAATCTGCGCGGGCAAGATCTGCACGGGCTCGATCTGACGGGCGTCGATCTTTCGAGCGCGGATCTGACGGGCGCGAATCTGGAGAATGCAAAACTCAGCGGCGTCGATTTCAGCGATGCGAAACTGGATGACGCAAAGCTTAGCGGCGCGGAGTTCGTCGGGTGTGACTTCAGCCGCGTTAATCTCGGTAACGTCGATATGAGCAACGCCCGCTTCACCGGAGACAAATTCGACGACAGCAGCCGGTGACGGGCGCTAATACAAACTAACACCATTTAAAAACCAAGCCCGATTCACTGCTCGCGGAGCGCGGGCTTGGTTTCCCGCGGCCTGGGACTGGGAGAAACGATATGACGGAAAGACTGAAAACTCTCGTATACTTGTTCTGCGCGCTGCTTGCAGCGCCGGCCCTGGCGCCGGTTGCGGTCCTTGCCTCGACCGGCGGCGTCCCGGCGAACTGCACCGGTTGCGATCTCTCGCACATGGACTTTCAGGGGCGCGACCTGCGCAGCGTGACGTGGACGGGTGTCGACCTGCAAAACGCGGACTTGCGCGGTGCGGATCTGCGCGGCGCGCATCTCGTCGGCGCCGACATGGAACACGTTCGTATGGCCGGCGCGAAGGTCAACGGAGCCAAACTGGTCGGAGCCGACATGGAAGACTCGGATCTACGATCGCTCGATTTTACCGGCGCCGATTTGATCGGTACGGACTTCGAACGCAGCAATCTCTCCGGAACCACGTTCGCCGGGGACAAGATCGTCGGCGCTTCTTTTCGCGACAGTCTCTCGCAAAACGTAAATTTTAGCAATACGACGCTCTGCTTCCGGAATCGCGACGGCCGCGTTGCGTGCAGCGATTTCCGCGGCGCGGATCTGCGCGGCGCGAACTTCCAAGGCGCCCAAATCTGCGATTCGCACGACGACGAAGACGATCCGGCGCATTGCTGGGCGCTCGACGCGGCAACGCTGCGCAGCGAAGGCCACGCCAATCTGGCAGGGGCCCGCGGGATCTAGAATTCCCAGGGACCGGGGCGCTCGCAAGGTAACGTTGGCGGCATGGTTTCTCGCCCTGCCGCCGCGTTGCTGATCGCCTTAGCCGTCCCCTCGCCCTCGCCCACGCCGCTAAAGACGATAACGCACGTGCGCGCGCAGCGATTGTGCATCGGGCTCAAACGTGCGGTCTATCCGGCAGTTGGGCGCGTGCTCCAAGACGACCAGCTGATCGCTCAAAGCCGCCCGTTCTTCCGCGATTACGTCAAGCAGTCCGCGTCCGGCAATCATAGCGGAGTCGACCTCGACGTTGCACGCCTGGAACGTTACATCACCCCGCTCGTTCAAAATACCAAAGACGCCGAATCCTATTTGAACGATTCGGTCTTTCCGCGCGTGCCCGCATCGAGCGGCGATCGCGATCTACTGGCAATTCGGCATGAGTTGCAAGAAGCGATCGCGCAGCAGAAGCTGGCTTTGAACCTCATCGGCGGCTTTACGGATACGCAGCAACTCGGTGAGTTGCAGCAGGAAGGCGAAGAATACCCCTCCGCTCCCGAAGGAGAAAGAGGGAGCTTCGCCGCCGCCGCAGCCCGCACCCAGCGAATCACCGAACGAGCTGCTGAACGCGGGCATTCCCAATCCGCAACGCTCGTCCGATCCGCGCTTCTCCACGACGAATTCCCTGGAAGGCTACAATCCGTTAAACGGCTTCGATCGGCAGATGGATACCTATCAGCAGAAAATCTCCGCAACCGAAGACGGCATATCGAAGGCGATTTTCAAAGCCGTCACCGAGTGCGGGGGAAAGGCACCGTAGCGCCGTGGCATGGCCGTAAAGTTCAGCTTCCGCGTCTTGAAAACGCTGCAGTTTGACCGTCAATCTGCGGGGATTTTCCAAGTAAAGCCGGCGTAGTTTGCCAGTTCGCCGAGCGCGCCGTTCTTTTTGAACGCGCGCCGCCAAACCCGCCGGGCATGGGCAACGTAGCGATCCCGATCGCGCCGCGCGCGCAGGGCAACGATATCGGCTTGGCATTTAACGGCCTGTTCTGCGAGCACGATGCAGTCGTGCGCGCAGCCGAGCTCGTCGGTCATTTGCGAGAGGAACTCCGCGACCGGCTGCAACTGCGGCAACTGTTTCTGAACCGCTCGATTGCAAAGCGAAGACGCTTGCACGCCAAACGAAAGGCGTGCATGGCTTCGCCGTCTTCGGCGAAAAGTGCGGGCTGAAGCTCCAAACACTCGGCAAACCGGACGCTCAGCAGCAGTGAAATCGCCTCATCGATACTCTGCGCGCCGTCGAAGCGCAGCGCTCCGTCCCTGCTTCACGGCCGCAGATCCTGCGAAGTGCTCGGCTGATCGGGTCGCCGGAAGTTTGCGCCGCGCTTTTTTCCGGCGTTTGAGCAGGCGCCGTCGACGGCCTGCAGTTGTTCGCATTCCCGACCGAACGACATCTTCGCGAATACGTGCTCCACGCGCTCGCGCAGGACGTCGGCGTCGCGAACTTTGCCCGCCCGCTCGTGCAATTCGTGAACGCGCTCCCGAAACTCGGGAGCAATGCCGGCGAGAGGCCCGAGATCGTCGAGCGCGGCGCGCAGACGCGCGAGTTGCTTGCGCGCGCTATGCAGCCGTTTCGCCGACCGCGGCTTTTTGCAATAGGCGGCAAGGGCCTCGACCCGCTTGCTTGACCTGGAAGCGGATGACTTCTTGAGCCCAAATTTCCAGTGCCCGGACTAGGGTTGCGCGGCGTCCACACGGCGATGCTTCACCGCCCCGGTCCAGGACCCCGCGAAAAGGCTATTGACATCGAACATACGTTCGATTAGGATCGTGGTCCCATGGATGTGCAAACCGATTCCCGACCCACCTTCGCGACCCTCAAGGCGGGGCTGGACGTGCGCGCCGCCGGGCGCATCGTGGCGGCTCGAACGGAGGCGTTTTCGACCGGTTTTCCGCAATTGGACCAGGCGCTGGGAGGCGGGTTTCCGAGAGGCGCCTTGGCTACGCTCGAAGGCGGTCCCAGCTCCGGACGAACGGCGATTCTGGCCGGCGTGCTGGCGCGGGCGACTCACTGCGGGCTGGCGGCAATCGTCGACGACGGTACGCTCTATCCGCCCGATCTCGAGCGCTCCGGCGTCTGTCTGGATCGCGTGCTCGTCGTGCAGGCTCAGGGACCCTGCGCAATTGCGCGCTGTACCGACATTTTGCTTCGTTCTCGCGTCTTTGCCGCGGTTGCGATGCCGGCGGTCTTACTGCGCGCAACGGTCTGGTCGCGGTTGTGCGGGCTCGCGCAAAAAGCCGGAACCGTGCTCGTTGCACTGGGGGCGCATGCTGCGATGGAGCTGGCCTACTTTGCCTCGACGCGCGTGCGGTGCGCCATCGAACGGGTTTCCTGGTCGCCCGCGTCGGGCGTGCTCCGTGAACTGTCCGGTTATGACGTCTGCGCGCATGTGCTCAAGCATCGGCGCGCTGCACCGGGCGCCGTTGCCCACATCCGGATCTCGGCAGAAGAAAGCGGCGCGCCTCTAAGGGGTGGACGCGCCGCAGTCCCTGCCGCCCGTCCGCTTCGCCTGGCGGGGGCAGGAGGGTGAGATGGATCAAGTTTACGCCGGAGCGTTTGCGCCGACATGGAGTTTTGATTAAAATGCTGCTCTGCGTGCACGTGCCGGCATTCCGTTTGGCCGTGGCGCGGCGCGAACGCCCCGACGTTCCTGCAGACGAACCCGCGGTGCTCGCCGACAAAGCCGATCGCGGCCGCGTGATCGAACTCGATCCGCGCGCCCGGGCGCTTGGCGCGCGTATCGGGCAGACGGTACTGCAGGCGCGGGCCGCGTCGGGCGGGGTGCACGTGCTGGTGCACGATGCCGGACGTTCCCAGCGCGTGTGGAGCGATATGCTCGACGCGCTCGACGCGGTCTCACCCTTAATCGACGACAGCGGCGAGGGAACGGCGTATCTCGAAATGCGCGGCGCCTCCGGCGATGCAAACGTCTGGAAGAGCGGTGTGCAGTGCGCCCTGGAGCGTTTCGATCTGCCGGTGCGCACGGCGACCGGATCCAACAAGTTCCTGGCGCGCGCGCTCACGTACGCACCGGACGGCTGCATCGAACGTTTGCCGATCGACATCCTGCAGATAGAGCCGCGCATCGTCGAACGGTTGCGCTTGCTGGGCGTGCGCACGCTGGAAGATCTGGCGAAGCTGCCGCACGGACCGTTCGTCCGGCGTTTCGGCAAGGCCGCAGCAGAGTGGCACGAACGAGCGCGCGGCATCGATCCCACGCCGCTTCGTCCGCGCGCCCACGAACTGCAGATCGATGCGGCCGTCTTTGGTGAAGGGACCGCCGAACAAGAGGAGCAGGTGTACTTCGCAGTGCGCGTGCTGGCCGAGCGCATCTGCGCCGATCTGACCCGCGCAGGTAAGGCTGCAAGTTTGGTTCGCCTGACGTTCGAATGTGAAAACGGCGACGTACGCGAGATCGACACCGGTTTTGCGCAGGCGACGGCCGATCCGCGCATGATGCTCGACGTCATGCGCGCGAAGCTGGAAGGCGCCGCGTTCGATGCACCGATCACCGGTTTGCGCATGCAGGCGATGCGGCTCGAAGAGGGCGGCGCGCCGGCGGCACTCTTCGGGCAAAACGAGGTCGACCGCCAAGCCTTGGCGGTTGCGCTCGCGCGATTGCACGCCGCAACGGGAAGTGTGCCGCTGCGCCCTCACGTGCGCGCAGCAGCGAATTTCGAAGAGCGCTTCCGGTACGAGGGTTTCGATCCGTCGTTCGATCGGCTCTGCCCTTCGAGGCCGGTCGCCATGACCGGGGGGGCGAAAAACGTGGTGCCGCAACTGCGGCTTCTGACGGTACGAGAAGTTGCCGTGACGATGCGCGGCAACGCTCCGGAAAAAGTCGGCACTCGCGCAGTGCTCGACTGCGCGGGACCCTGGCGCGTCGACGACGGCTGGTTCGAGTCGCCGGTCGTGCGCGACGAGTTCGACGTGCTGCTCGACGACGGAATGCTTTGCCGCATCTATCGTCAAGGAGAGCATTGGTATCTGCGAGGTGCATATGATTGAGCGGCTATGCCGAACTCCATTGCCGGTCGAATTTCACGTTTCTCGAGGGCGGCTCGCATCCGGAAGAACTCGTCGAGAATGCTGCGAGGCTTCGTCTTGACGCCCTAGCGATTGCCGACCGCGACGGCCTGTATGGCGCGGTACGCTTTGCCAAAGCCGCGGCGGAGCGCGGCATTGCCGGCATCATCGGCGCCGATCTGCGGTTCGAAGACGGACGAACCATAACGGCGCTGGTCGAGAACGAAACCGGATACGCGAACCTGTGCGAGATTCTTTCCGCGGGACAACTGCGCGGCAGCAAGACTGGAGCCGCGTCTGCAATATGCAGACTTGGACGGCCGGACCGGCGGCCTTATCGCGCTCTGCAACGAGCCGGATACGGCGTTCGTCGAAATGCTGCGCGAGCGGCTCACCGGAGCGCTTTACGTCGAATTGCAGCATCATTTACACGCGGCCGACGCGCGCCGCTGCCGGGAGCTGCTTGCAATCGCGGAACGCAGCGGCTTACCGTACGTGGCTACCAACGGCGTGATGTACGCGCTCAAAGAGCATGCGCGGCTTGCCGACGTTCTGCTTTGCGTCAAGAACAAAACGACGCTGACTCAAGCGCGCGAAGATGCCCTGCTGCGTCCCAATGCCGAGTACCATCTCAAACCGGCGCGCATGATGGCGCAGATTTTCTCCGGTTATCCGCAGGCAATTCGCAATACGCTCGTCATCGCGGAGCGTTGCGCGTTCCGCCTGGATAAGCTGGCCGGACAATTTCCGCTCTTTCCGGTGCCGGAAGGGTATACGCGCCAAAGCTATCTGCGCGAACTGGTGTACCGAGGCGCGGCCGGGCGTTACGGCAATCCGCTGGACTCCAAAGTGGAACGCCAATTGGAGTACGAGCTCGGCATGGTCGCGCGCATGGACTTGGCGGGCTATTTTTTGATCGTTTGGGATATCGTTCGCGAGGCGGGCGCGCAGGGCGTCCTCTGTCAAGGCCGCGGATCGGCGGCGAACTCTGCGGTCTGCTACGCACTAGGCATAACGGCAGTCGATCCGATAGGCATGAACCTGCTGTTCGAGCGTTTCATGTCGGAGGGGCGCGTGGAGATTCCGGATATCGACGTCGACTTCGCGCATCAAGACCGAGAGAAGATCATTCAATACGTGTACGACCGCTACGGGCGCACGCACGCCGCCATGGCGGCCGAAGTCGTGACGTATCACACGCGATCGGCGATTCGCGACATCGGCAAAGCCATCGGTCTGACGCTCGCGCAAGTGGACACCGTGGCAAAGGAATACGACGCGCGCGAGTCGTTGGCGGGCGCGGCCGGCGTTGCAGGTGAGGCAGAGCAGCCCGATCCCGACATGCCGCCGCGGGGGGAAGCGCGCAAGCCGCGTTTAGGTCACGCCCATGACTATCACGGTTTTTACGATCGCGACTATGGCGACGATCCCGATCCGAACATCAAAGCGCCGCTGGAAGGAGAGATCGGCCGGCGGTTGTTCGCACTTTGCCGGCGCGTCGAAGGCTTTCCGCGCCATATGGGAATTCATTCGGGCGGCATGGTGATCACGCGAGATCCGCTCGTGCGCGTTGCCCCGGTCGAATGGGCGACGATGCGCGATCGCACGATCGTGCAGTGGGACAAGGACGATCTCCAGGACCTCGGCCTGATCAAAATCGATTTGCTGGGCCTGGGCATGCTCTCGCTTTTGCGCGAGGCTTTTTCACTGCACAAACGCTGCCTCGAACGCGCCGATACGGGGGTTGAAGGCAACGCTCCGCTTGCGCTCCATACGATACCTCAAGACGACAAGCCGACGTACGAGATGATTCAGAAGGCGGACACGATCGGCGTATTTCAGATCGAGTCGCGGGCGCAGCAGTCGATGCTTCCGCGCATGAAGCCGGCGTGTTTTTACGACATCGTCATGCAGGTCGCTATCATTCGTCCGGGACCGATTCAAGGCCAGATGATCCATCCGTTTCTGCGCCGGAGATCCGGGATGGAGCCCGTAACCTTTCCGCATCCCAAACTCAAGCCGGTGCTCGAGCGAACGCTGGGCGTGCCGCTGTTTCAAGAGCAGGGTATGCGCATGGCGATCGAGGCGGCCGGATTCTCGCCGGCCGAAGCCGATAAGCTGCGCCGCGCGATGGGACACAAACGTTCGCACGAGCGGATGCAGCAGATCTATCCGAAGCTGGTTCAGGGTATGGTCGACAACGGCATCGAACGGGGAGCGGCCGAGCAGCTCTTTCACATGCTCGAAGGTTTTGCGGACTACGGATTTCCCGAATCGCACGCCGCAAGCTTTGCGCTGCTCGCGTACGAGTCGGCGTACATGAAGTGTCGTTTCCCCGCGATTTTCGCCGCGGCGATTCTCAACGTGCAGCCGATGGGCTTTTACTCCACTGAAGTGCTCGTCAATGACGCTCGCCGGCACGGGGTGAAGGTGCTGCCGGTGACGGTGAACGCGAGCGAGTACTGGAGCTTCGTCGAGCCGGACGGTGCGCTGCGCTTGGGATTTCACTTGATTCGCGGCCTGGGCGAGGCGCAGCGCGAGCAGCTGCAAAACGCAGTAGCGCAGGGAACGTTTGCGGATCTGCGGGATTTTGCGCGGCGCACGCAACTCGAAAAGGAAGCGATGGAGAACCTAGCGGCAGCGGCCGCGTTTACCCCGTGGTTCTCATCGCGGCGGGAGGCGATGTGGGCGCTGCGCGGTTTGGACGAGCGTGAAACGCGCGGCGAACTGGGCCGCATGATGGACGTCGACGAACCGCAGGCGGAGTTCGCGGCAATCTCGGCGCGGCAAGAAACGGCGTTCGATCTGTGGTCGACGGGCGTTTCGCCGAACGTTCAGCCGATGGCGTATCTGCGCGAAGAACTCGATCGCCGCGGCGTGATCCCGGCGGAAAAACTCAGCCGGACCCGGCATAACGCGATCTGTAAGGTCGGCGGGATGGTCATTACCCGCCAGCGGCCGGGAACGGCCAAGGGTTTCGTCTTCCTAACGCTCGAGGACGAAACGGGCCTCGTGAACGTGATCGTCCGGCCGGACGTCTACGAGAAATATCGCCGCACCGTCCGGCAGGCGATGTCGGTCATCGTCGAGGGACAGCTGCAAAAGGAGAGCGGCTGCATCGACGTGCTCGCGCGGCGCATTTGGCAGTTCGATGCGAGCGACGTCACCGGCGGCGTGCGTTCCCGCAATTTCCAGTGAAGTAATCGAACTAGTGTGTCAGCGCGAGCGCAGCGGCGTCGTTCAGCGGCGTCGTGCCGTACGTCGTCAGCGTGAAAGTGTTCGAATCCGCTCGCACTGCACCCCTACCGTCGACGAACCACAGATCGTGCGTGACGGGATCGATGGTTAACGAATTCGCGGTGTTCTTGAGCAAAATCGTATGAATGAGTTGATTCGTCATCGTGTCGATCACGAAGATCTCATCCGCACCGGCCGCGACGTAGAGACGGTGCGCTTGCGCGTCTCCAACCATGTCGCTGGGAAAGTTTCCCCCCAGGCCGATCGTGCTTACCACGGCGTGACTGAGCGTATCGACGACGCTCACTGTCGTCAGGTTTGAGGGTTTATACCCGAGCACGTAGAGGCGGCGGCCGTCCGCGGATACCGATACGCTGTATGGTTGCGATCCCGCCGGATATTCGCCCACTTCAGCCAAAGTCGACGTATCGAGAACTCTGACGCCCGAACCGTCGGCATTATACAGAAACTTTCCGTCGGGAGAAACGGCGGCGGCATGACAGAAAGAAGTGGTAACCAGCCCGGTGGACCCGCGCGCCACGATTCGGCGGCTGTTCGGATCGATCTTGTACGTGAAGTCTGCACCGCCGGCGTAGAGGAAATGACCGTACGGAGAGATCGTAAGAACGTCCATGTCTGCCCGCGGCGGCAACTGTATCTGCACGACCGACTGCGTGCCGGCGTTGATGACGGCGATCTGCTTGACGTAGCCGCCTTCATTTAGCGGAACGTAGACGCGCTGGAAGTACGGCCCCGCGATCGGCGGTGGGCCGCCGAAATTCAAATCAAACGTGTGCAAAACGCTGTGCGTAGCCGGATCGAATTCCGCCACTTGATTCTGCGACTGCGGAATGCCGTAGTTTATTTCAGCCCAGATCAACGGTTGACCGGCCGCGCGAACGGATTCGGAGAACGAATCGCTTGCCCCCGGGACGAGTCCGCCGGCGTTCGAGCAACCCGCAAGCACGGCGCAGAAAATAAGAATAGCCGAAGCGGCAATAGAGCGCATTGGCTAAGTATGTCGCCGCGTTCGACGGCTTTCAATGGTACTTTGGGGAACCGCTTGCTTAAATGGTAATCAGCATTGTCTTCGATGGGGCGCCCGTGACGACGACACGGTTCCGTTCAGTCGCGGGCAATAGGGCAGGTCAGCAACTGCGCCAAGTGCCGCAAGCAAAAGGCGATCAGCGGATGAACGTTCGTTCCCGGCGTCAATTCAAAATCGGGCATCGGCGTGGGCAGTGGGATGTGCTCGATGTGCAGCAAGAACGGATCTTGCGAGGGCAGGTACCGCAGCGGCCAAGGGACCAGTCCCGTTTCCGTGGTTCCGTCGGCGTACTCGACCCAGTAGCGGACGTAATAGTAATCGTAGCCGGCGCTGCGCCACGATTTGCCCGGAACCGGTTCCAGCAATCCTTCTTGCACTGGTCCGGTTGTGACGCTGCCGAAAGCATTGAAGTGGTAGCGCTTGATCGCCTCGGGCGCCGCGTTGGCCCGAGCGACGCTCAGCACGAGGTTGTTTTCCATTCGCAGCTTCGCGATGGTTTTTTCGAACTGCCGCTGCTGCGCTTGAGTGTCGATCTGCGGAAGATCGATCGGCTCTCGCCGGGTGGGCAGCTTCACCGAAGCGCGGGGATTGATGCGAGCTGAATTCGCGCGGGGGCGCTGCCGGCGGTTTTGGACGCGCAATGGGGTGCGGCGCAGGCCGCGGCTGCAGTTGCCGGCGCACGACCGGCGGGGTTTGAGGGTGAGGCGGCGCCGGACGCACGCGCCGAGTGAGCCGCAAAGCCGACGACCGCGCGACATAGACGACTTCCTGAGGCCCCGGCACTTTGCTGCGGCCGCCGAAAAGCCAGACGAACAGCGGTCCGAGCGTGAAGTGAAGCAGAAGCGAAAGGACGATACACCCGAGCAGCAGCCGCGAGACTCGATGATGCACTACCTGCTTATACGACGCGGGTGCGTGAAGTATCTCACGCCGGCTTGCTCCAAGATCGGGCGCCCCGGACCGTTCAGCACGAATTCGATGAATTTTGCGGCGGCGGCAGGGTGCGGGGCGTCCGGAAGTTGTGCTATTGCGTAGGCGATCTTGCCCGAGAGGTTGGCGTCGGCGGGCAGTTCAAGGAGACTGAGACCTCGCCGGGGCGTCTCCGTAGAATAGAAGAAGCCCGCATCGGTCTCGCCGCTCTCTACGCGCACGGCCAAATCTTCCTCGGGAAACATCTCCGACTTTTGCAGCACTTCCTGCGCAAGTTGCGGCTGGTGAAAATGTTTCCCCAGCAAGCGCAGTGAGACGATCGTCCGTTCGCCCTTTGGATCGAGTGCCGGATCGGTGCGGCCGACGCGTACCCGAGGATCGGCTAAGGCCGAGAGAAGCGAACCTTTGCCGCTGCGGACGGCATCGAAGAGAGCATGCTCCGGCGACTCGGGCGAGTATGCGACGAGCATCCGGGCCGATCCGAAAATGACGCCCGGCGCAATCCCGCGCAGCAGCCCCGGATCCGCGGTAATGAAGACGTCCGCCGTGCGAAGACCGGCGGCGACCAGATGCGCCAGCGCTTTACTGCCCTTCCCCTCACCCGAAAAATCCAGGCCCGTATGACGGCGGAGCGAGACGGCCAGCGGCCCTTCCATCACGCGCACCAGGCTCCCCGCGTAAAGCACCGAGACGGTCGCCGCTGAATTGGGTACGAGGCCCACCGTTAGTGCGAGGACCAATGCGAGCGGCTTCATGGCGTTTGCGTTGCGCCATGTATGGGAGCGATCCCTAGCGAAGATGTGTGCGTCCCCGCAGGAGTAGGAGAGCTTTGACGCAGGTGCAGCAGACGAACGAGACACCCGGAACGAACGGTCAGCCGCCGAGCGGCGATCGCGACGGAAACATTACGCGCGCGCTCGTATGGATCGGCGTCGCAGGGCTTTCCGCGGCGCTGGCATTCACCGTCGTTCGTGCAATGCTGGCGCGCCAACCCGCCGATCCGACCAGCCGGCGCATCCAGCAACTGATCGACGAGGCGAATCAACTCCTCAAGACGCTTGACGACCAAAGACACACGGGATAACTCCGCCACACCGCCGCTGAAAGCCGGCGCCGAAGTCGAAATGGGCTTCAGCGACCTCTTAGCCAACGGCCAAGCAGTCGGAAGAACCGGCGGAATGGTGGTGTTCTGCTTCGGGCCGCTTCCGCACGAGCGGGCGCGTGTCCGCATCACGACGGTAAAGCAGAAGTACGCCGTTGCCGACTTGCTTTCGCTAACGAAACGATCGCCGTACCGGGCACAGCCGTTTTGTCCGGTGTTCGGCGTCTGCGGCGGCTGCCAGGTGCAGCATCTGAGCTATCCGGCGCAGCTCGGTTGGAAACGTGACGTGGTCAAGAACGCGCTCGAGCGCATCGGCGGCTTTAGCGACGTGGACGTCCGCGATCCCGTCGGTATGATCAACCCGCGCAATTACCGCAACAAGATGTCGCTCGTGGTCTCTTCCGGTCCGCGCGCCGCGCGAGCGTTAGGATTTTACAAGCAGCGATCGCACGACGTGGTGCCGTATCGACGGCTGCCCAATCGTGCTGCCGCAGCTCAACGCGCACATCGCAAAGCTGAACGAGAGCCTGGGGAGGCCCGCGCTCGCGCCGGCTTTCGAGGATGCCCTGCACATCGTGGAGCGCACGGCAAAGGCTACCGATCAAACCGTGGTGACCTTTACGACGACGCACCCTTCGGCGCCGCTCGCAGAGCGCGCTCAGCAGCTGGTCAACACGCTGCCCGGGGCGGTCGGCTTGACCAATTCGTTCGATCTCTCCAGCCAAAACGCAATCGTCGGACGTAAGCATCGCGTGCTTGCCGGAGAGCCGCAGATCGAGGAGCAACTGGGCGGCGTGCGCTACCGCGTATCCGCCGGATCGTTTTTTCAAGTGAACGTCGAAATCGTCGGCCGGATCTTCGATTTCATGCGCCCGGGCCTGGACGTTCCGCGCAAGATCGTGGATCTGTATTGCGGAGCCGGAACTTTTTCGCTGTTCTTCGCGAAGCTCGGAAGCGAAGTGCTCGGAGTCGAAGAGAGTCCGCACGCAATCGATGAGGCAAAGGAGAACGCGGCGCTCAACGAGCTGACGGGGATGGCGCGGTTTCTTTCGGGGAAGGTCGAAGATCTGGTTCGCCGCCCGGACGTCGCGAGCGCGCTGAGCGAGGCCCAGATCGTCTTCCTCGATCCGCCGCGCAAGGGCAGCGACGAGGTAACGCTGGCAGCCGTGGCGCGCAGCGGGGTGCCGAACATTTGGTACCTGTCGTGCGACCCCGCCACGTTGGCCCGGGATTTAAAGTTTCTGGCATCCAAAGGGTATGGTTTGGGCGTCGTGCAGCCGTTCGACATGTTTCCGCAGACCGGTCACATCGAGACGCTGGTCACGGTGCATCTCAAGACGGCGATGCACCAGCAGATTATCCAGCAGGCGTTCAAAGATGCCCCCGTGCCGGCGTGGCCGACCGGCGAATTTTCCGAAGATCCGCAGGAGTATCCCGAGTTTGTCATCCGATAAAATCGACGTCCGCTACGTGGCTAAACTGGCCCGTATCGCACTGACCGACGAAGAGGTCGAGCGGTTCGGCGTGCAGCTGGGCAATTTGCTCGAGCACGTAAACGTGCTTTCCGAGCTCGATACTGCATCGGTGGCGGCGACCGCCCAAGTCGTCGAATCGCGTAACATCGAACGCGAAGACACCCCGCAGCCGTGCCTCGACCGCGAGGCGGTACTTGCGATGGCCCCGCAGCGGCAAGGCCCGTTCTTCCGCGTTCCCCGCATCATTGCGGAGGCTGAGTGATGCACGAACGCATTTCCCGGAGCGCGGCGGAAACGGCGCGCGCGGTGAACGGCCGTGAATTCTCGGCGAGAGAGATGACGGACGTGGTGCTCGAGCACGTGGACGCGATCGACGGTGCGGTGGGTTCTTACCTTACGCCGCTGCATCAGCTCGCGCGCGAATACGCTGATAAAGTGGACACGCGTGTGCGCGCGGGTGAAGAACTGCCGCTTGCCGGGGTTCCGCTGGCCGTCAAGGACAACATGTGTCTTGCGGGGACGCGCACGACGTGCGGTTCGAAGATCCTCGAGCATTGGATCGCGCCGTACACCGCGACCGCCGTTGCGCGGCTGATCGAGGCGGGCGCGATTCCGATCGGCAAGACCAACATGGACGAATTCGCAATGGGCAGCTCGTGCGAGAACAGCGCCTTGGGTGTAACGCGCAATCCGTACGGCTTGAACCGCGTGCCCGGCGGCAGTTCGGGCGGATCGGCGTCAGCCGTTGCAGCGCACGAAGCTGCAATCGGCATGGGGAGCGATACCGGCGGATCGATCCGCGAGCCCGGCGCGTTCTGCAATTTGATTGGATTCAAACCCACCTACGGTCGCGTTTCGCGGTACGGGCTCGTCGCATTTGCTTCCAGTCTGGATCAAATCGGGCCGCTGACGCGGACGGTCGAAGACGCGGCGCTTGCCTATGACGCCATGGCCGGTCACGATCCGATGGATTCGACGAGCATCGACCGCGCCGTCGAACCTGCTGCTTCGGCGTTGCGGCGGGATCTCAAAGGGATGCGCATCGGGATCGTCAAGGAATTCGTTACCGGCAAGCTCGGCAGGCAGATCGACGAACTGTATCAGCGCGCTTACCGGGAGCTCCGGGACTTGGGCGCGGAGCTGGTCGACGTTTCGCTCCCGACGGCGGATTACGGCCTTGCGACCTACTATCTCATCGCGCCGGCGGAGTGCAGCAGCAACCTCGCGCGTTTCGACGGCGTGCGGTACGGGCTGCGCGTCGAGGGCGCGGACGTCGGGCAGATGTACGAGAACACGCGCGCTGCGGGCTTTGGTCCGGAGGTCAAGCGGCGCATTCTGATCGGCACGTATGCGCTCTCGAGCGGCTATTACGACGCATATTACGTCAAGGCCCAGAAAGCGCGAACGCTCTTTTCGCGGGACTTCCGGCAGGCATTCGAGCGATGCGATTTGATTGCGTCGCCCGCAGCGAGCTCGCCCGCATTCGAATTCAACTCGAAGAGCGATCCGTACAGCATGTATATGATGGACTATTACACGATTCCCATGTCGCTCGCCGGGCTGCCCGCCCTGTCGGTGCCGTGCGGTTGGATCGACTCGATGCCGATGGGCTTGCAGCTTGCCGCGCCGCTCTTCGAAGAAGCCAAATTGCTCGGAGCCGCACATGCCTACGAGCAGGCTACGAAGCATGCTGCGGAAGTCGACGTTTGGGCGCGCTTGGAAGGCGCTCGCACCGGTGCCGGAGCTTAGACAATGACCGTTGCACAGGATGTCCGTACCAAATATGAAGCGGTGATCGGCATCGAGTGTCATGTCGAGCTGAAGACCCGCACGAAGATGTTTTGCGCGTGCCTGAACGAGTTCGGCGGCGAGCCGAACACGAAAGTCTGCCCGGTGTGTCTGGCGCTCCCGGGTGCGCTTCCGGTAGCGAATAAAGAAGCCGTCCGGCACATGATCGCGGCAGGGCTGGCGTTCGGAGCGCATATACCGCCGTTCTCGAAGTTCGACCGCAAGAACTACTTCTATCCCGACATGCCCAAGGATTATCAGATTTCGCAATACGATATGCCGCTCACCCAAGGCGGCGTCGTGCGCTACTGGCTGGAAGACGGAACCGTTAAAGAATGCCGTTTGACGCGCATTCATTTGGAAGAAGACACCGGCAAGTCGACGCACGCCGGAAGCGGCGACGGCCGCATTGCCGGCAGCACCTTTTCGCTGATCGACTTCAACCGTGCCGGCGTCCCGCTGATGGAATGCGTCTCGGAGCCGGACATCCGCAACGCCGATGAAGCGGTCGGGTATTTGGAGGCGCTCAAACGCGCGTTCGTGCAACTCGGCGTAAGCGACGTGAAAATGGAGGAAGGCTCGCTCCGCTGCGATGCCAACGTCTCCATCCGTACCGCCGGCTCGAAAGAGTTCGGCACGAAGACGGAGATCAAGAACATGAACTCGTTCCGCTCGGTGCATCGCGCGATCGAGAGCGAGATCGAACGGCAGATCGAGGTTCTGGAGTCGGGCGGACGCATCGTTCAGGAAACGCGCGGGTGGGACGAAGTGCAAGGCGTTACGCACAGCATGCGCAGCAAAGAGCAGGCCCACGACTACCGCTACTTTCCGGACCCGGATCTGGTGCCGATGCAGATCGATCCGGCGGATGATCGACCGCATCAAAGCTTCCCTGCCGCTCCTGCCTATCGCGCGCTTCGACCGGTATCGCAGCGAATACGGATTGGACGTA
Organism: Vulcanimicrobiota bacterium; assembly: GCA_963714015.1. Classification (GTDB taxonomy): domain Bacteria; phylum Vulcanimicrobiota; class Vulcanimicrobiia; order Vulcanimicrobiales; family Vulcanimicrobiaceae; genus DASRDE01. Next base: position 2,003,655 of record OY970223.1, read on the forward strand.
AAACAGGCGACGCAGCTCATCGACAATGCCCCGCTAGCCGATTACTTCGACGCGTGCGTTCAGGCGAGCAAGAATCCGCAGCAGTCCATGAATTTCGTTCTCGGCGAACTCTCGCGTTTAGCCAACGAATCCGGCACGGCCGCTTACCAGTCGCCGGTTACGCCGGCGCATCTGGCCGAGCTCATCGCACTGGTCGACGCCAAAACGATCAATTCGAAGATCGCAAAAGAACTGCTTACACGCATGTGGAACGGCGAGGGCTCCCCAAGAGCGATCGTCGAGAACGAAGGCCTCGCGCAAACCAGCGACGCCGGCGCGATTGAGAAATTCGTCGACGAAGTGCTGGCCGCAAACCCGAAAGCGGTTGCGGATTATAAAGCCGGCAAAACGAACATTCTGGGATTCCTTACCGGCCAGGTGATGAAGGCTTCGCGCGGCAAGGCCAATCCCGCGCTGGTTGGGGAGTTGTTGACCAAGAAACTTGGCTGAGTTAGCCGACGCCCGGACCCTCGAGACGCTGGACTTTGCGGGCGTCCGCGATCGCGTTGTTGCGAACACGCGCACCGAGCGCGGGCGCCGTCTTGCGGAAGACTTGGTTCCGTTCGTCGACTTCGAACGCGTGCGGCGCGAGCAAACGGCTACGGCGCACGTTCGCGACCTCATCGCTTCGGCCGATATGCACGTGCTCCCGGCCATCGACACGGCTGAACTAACGCAGCGCGCGGGCGCCGGAACGGCGCTCGGGTCGAGCGAGATCCGTGCTGTGGGCGAAGCTATCGCTGCCGCCGCGGCAGCGTACAATAAGACGCGCGAACAGCCGAGCGAGGTGCTGGACGCAATCACCGCCGCGTATCGTCCGCTCAAAGACGTCCAGAATGAGATATTCGAGGCAATCGACGAGCGCGGAACGGTTTTGGAGCGTGCGTCGCCGGCGCTTGGGCGTATCCGCAAGAATCTGCAGCACGCGCAGGCGGAAGCGCGCGATCGGGTCGGCTCACTGCTGCGCAGCGCCAAGTATTCGAAAGCGATTCAAGACTCGGTCGTGACGATTCGCGAGGGACGCTTCGTCGTGCCGATCAAGGCGGAGTTCAGCGGCGAAGTGCCCGGCATCGTGCACGACACCAGTTCGAGCGGTCAAACGCTCTTCGTGGAGCCGCTCGCCGCGCTCGAGGCAAATAACCGCGTGCGAACGCTGCGTTTGGAAGAAGAACGCGAGATCGCGCGGATACTGGCGCAGCTTTCGCGCCTCATCGGATCGTCGGCGGGGCAGATCGAAGCGAACGTCGAGATGCTCGCGCAGCTCGACCTGCTCGTCGCCAAGGCGCAACTCGCTGCGGCGATGGACGCGCGCCAACCGGAACACGTCCAGACCTCGACGCTATGCATCACCAATGGCCGCCATCCGCTGCTGGGCGACCGTGCCGTACCGCAGTCGCTGGAGATCGACGAGCAGACGCGGCTTATCGTGATCAGCGGTCCGAATATGGGCGGCAAGACCGTCGCGCTCAAAATGGTCGGGCTCTTCGTCTGCATGACGTACTGCGGCTTGCAGATTCCGGCCACTCAGGGGAGCCGCATCGGACACTTCACGCGGATCTTTACGGACATCGGCGACGAACAATCGATCGCCGAGAACACGTCGACGTTCTCAGCTCATCTGCGGCGGATGCGGGAGATCATTTCGCAGGCCGGTGAACGATCGCTCGTGCTGGTCGACGAGATTGGGGGCGGCACGGAGCCGACCAGCGGCGCAGCGCTCGCGATAGCCATGCTCGAGCGGCTGAGTCGAGTGCGGGCCGGCGGCATCGTAACGACGCACGCGACCGAATTGAAACTCTTCGCGCATCAGACGCCGGGCGTCGCGAACGCCAGCGTGCGTTTCGATCCGAACACGTTCGCGCCGACGTATCACTTGGACGTCGGCATGCCCGGGCAATCGCTGGCCTTTCCGCTAGCGCGTGCCTTGGGGATTCCGGGCGAGATCATCGAGCGCGCCGACGCGCTGCTGGGATCGCGCGAACGCGATTATGAGAGCGCGCTTGCGGAGCTTTCATCGCTGAGCGCGCAGCTTCAGGCTGAGCGCGACGGGGTCCAGCGCGAACGGCAGCACGTCGATCGCTTGCAAGAGAACCTGCGTTCGCGCACCGAGGCGCTGGAACGCGAACGCCGCGACTTCTCCGACAAAGCTGAGGCGCGTATGCAAGAGGCGCTGCGGGAATTCAGCGCAGAGCTCGCGCGCCGCGCCGCCGAGAACCAAGCCGCGCGACCGAAAGTGACGACCGCTCAAAGTGCGCTGCTGCAGCGAACGATCGAAGATATGCGCCGCGATTTGGGCGTCAAACCCGAAGCGCCGAAGACGGCAGACTCCGGAAGATTCGAATCCGGCGATTGGGTGCGCGTGCTTTCTTTCGGACAGGAGGGCAGCGTAATTGCCGACAACGGGGACTCGCTGCTAATCGCGATCGGCCCCATGCGAACCGTCGTGGGAAAGAGCGACGTGCAGCGCGCGGGCTCGGGTGAGAAAGTGCGCCGCGGCAGCACCGGCGGCGGCGGCGCGGCGAAGATGGAGGCCGCCGCACGCACGATGAGCGAGCTCGACGTACGCGGCAAACGCTACATCGAAGCGGAGCCTTTGGTCGATCAATGGATCGACGAAGCCGTCCTTGCCGGCAACTCGCCGCTGCGCCTAATCCACGGCAAAGGCACCGGTATGCTGGGGCGCGGTCTTCAAGAGTTTCTGCGAAATCATTCCAGCGTAAAAAACGTCCGCTACGGTGACGAAAACGAGGGCGGCGGCGGCGTGACGATCTTCGACCTGCGTTAAACGAGGGCGTCCCGGCCGCGCTCGCTACAGCCGGTATCGCAGCCTAAGCTGAATGCTGCGCCCCATCGGGTAACTCTGCGGCACGTAGCCGGCGCGTCCGTACGTCCACGGAACGGACTGCGTGCGTCCGTTGTTCGTGGGCACGCCGTTTCCGAGCGTATACGGGACGGAATATCCTCCGGCCGCTTCGTATGCGGCGGCGTAGAATGGATTACCGCCCGCATATCCCGGCGGTCCGATCAAGTACGGGTTGCCTTGTAGCGAGGTAGGTGCAAAATTTCCGAGCAGATTCACGACGTCCAAGATCGCAGTCAATTTGGACGTCACTTCCTGCTCGGCATGGACGTTAACGTACGTTTCCGGAGCGGCATAAAGCGTGTCGGGCGTCGAACCTTCGTGCGTTCCCAGCGAACCGATATACGGGTTCCTCAGCGAATCGTACGGCTGCGACGGATTACGAAGGAAGTAATAATTATAGCCGGGATCGACGTAGTTGTCGTTGGGGACCTGCTGCGGTTGGTGCGTCGCCGGATTGAAGATCCAGACCGCTGTGCCGTTTCCGTAAGGATACCCCGACTCGAAGGATAGCGAAGGTATGACCCGCAGCCGGCGGTTGCGCGAGTCGAATTCGCGCGAAAGATTCGCCGAAAACTTCGGGAGATAACTCACTGGGAAGAGCTGCCCGGCAGCAGCGGCCGCCGCGTTGAGACCGTTGTAGGCGAACTGCGAGGCGCTCGACGAGTACGCCCGGACGTAATTTGCATCGACCGTCAATCCGCCATGGCTCAACCAAAGCTCGAAGCCTCGCGCGCGAAGGTCGCCGATGTTCGTGGGAACGCCGACGCCGCCCGGGGCAAGTCCGGATTGCAGCGCCGATCGAAAGTTGTACGGCAGCACGTCGATAAGGTTGGCCTCGTTGACGTTGTAGAGTGTCGCTCGAAATTCAAAAGGCGCCGCTCCCTCGAGGGAATAAGTGACGTCGTTCGCCGTTTGCGGCGCGAGTTGCACGAACGGCGCGGGCCTTCCATTAGGCACGTTGCCCGAATCGACACGATCTGCCTCGAGCGGCAATGGAGCGACGGTAATGCGATCGTAGCTCGCGCGAAACGCGATGCTGCCGAGGCGATAGACGCCCGAAAGATGCGGATCGAGTGCGCCGGCGTCGTAAATCGACCCGGAGCTCGGAACGACGTGCGTGTCGGTATAACGGGCGGTTGCCATGAGGTCGATCCGCGGCGTTGCGTGCCACGTGTCGCCGAAGTAGCCGAGATACGAAATCAGCGTAGGATTGGATGTTACGAATTCGCCGGCGGTCGGCACGACCTGGTTGAGGAAAGAAGTGTTCGTGCGGTACTCGGCGCCGAATCGCAGATCGTCGTTTGCCGTAAGGTCCTCACCGTCGTAGCCTAGTCCCGCTTCACGACTGCCTTGCGCCTGCGAGAGCGATATCGAGCCGTCGGGCCAGCCGTTCTCGTCCCAAAATGGACCGCCGGCTCGCGAGCCGTATTGCGACTGGTAAATCTGCACGCGCGAAAGCGAGTGGGGAGCGGAGTGAAGCCATTGCGCTTTCAAAATGTCATACGAACCGCGAACGCCCGACGCGAAAGCGACAGGCGCGTTTGCATTGACTTCACCCGGATACGTCGTGGAGCGACCGTCGAACTCTCCAATCGTCTCGCCGGCGTACGGCGAGCCGTACTGCTGATACGCAGCCTGACCGGCCAGGCCGAGGACGGAGACGTCGTCTTGACGGTCGACTCGAAAATGAACGTTGGATTCAAGCGAATACTCGCCGCGATTCTGCAGCGCCAGACCATACGTTGCAGCCTCGGAAGGATAGAACGTGCGTCCGTCCCCGTAGTCGAAGTACTGGCCGGCGGCCGTGGCGGCGAACGCGTAACGCCAGCGCAGATCCGGCGTAGCGCCCAAGATTTGCAGCGAGTTCCGTTGGAACTGCCCGCCACCTAGTCCCACTCCCGATTCGAGCGTTGCGCTCCCGGGATACGTGCCGGCAGCCGGAATTTCGTCGATGACGCCGCCAAGCGCATTGTCACCCTGCGTCGTGTATCCCGCGAGCGTCGCCGTCGTAGAAGCAACCCCCGTCGTCGGGAGCTGCGCTCCAACGATATTGCCGCCGGGCTCTGCGATGAGTCCTTGAGGAATCGGCACGGAGTCGTAGTCGAAGATCGCATCCGCGACCTTACCGCCGCGCAGAATTGCGTTTGCGAACTGATCCAAAACGACCCCCGGCACCGATGCAATCGCGCCCTGCACGGTTCCGGCGATGTAGCCCGAAAGTCCGGAGGACGATACCGGAGGAGAGATTGCGCGAGCCCCAGCTCCACTGACGGTGAAAGCGTCTGCGGCGTTTCCGATCGTAAAGGCCTTATTCGTCGCGCGAATGTTTGCGATCGTATGGATTTGACGAACCAGACGAAACACCAAGTACAGTGATTGTCCGGGCAGAACCGCCACGCCGCTTTGCATTGCGGCTTGGTATCCGTTCGCTTCTACGGAAACCGCGTAGTCATCCGGAGTTACGCCCAGGATGTTGAAGCGTCCATGGGCGTCTGAGGTCGCAGTATAGACACCGGAAGGGGACGACACCCTGATGCGTGCATTGGCGACCGGTAACCCGTCGCCGCTCACGCTGCCGACGATCGTCCCGGTCGTCGCTTCAGCCGCTTCGACCGATGCCGCAGCAAGAGTCTGCGATAAGAACGACGAGGAGGAGCGCGAAGCTCATTCGCGCCGAAGATGGAAGCTTCATGAACGGTCCTAGAGAACGCGCAGGGCGTCCGGACGCTGAGTGAGGAGATATTTAAGGAAGCGTCGGGAGAAGCGGAGGTGCGCGTTCACCTAGCTGGTGAACGTGAATAGCGCTACGGCGAAATGAGGCCGGCTCGGCATAATGACCGGCCAAAATCGGACTGTTTTCATGAGAGAAAGCATCGGACAAGTATTGCAGTGAAGTCGAACGAGCGTAGCGCACCGCTTGACGATCGAGCGCATCGCGCGCGCGAGCAGAATCGTACAAACCATTCCTAAAGCCGCATGCGCGGGAACGCTGAACCAGACGGGACCGCCAAGCCATACTCCGCCCCCAAGAAGCGTGCCGCCGGAGAGCAGTTGTTCAGTGCTTTCCATCGCGTAAAGCGCGGCGAACTGCAGCACGAGAACGTACGGCAGGTCTTGCAGCGGCGATCGTGCGCAGACAAGCGCCGCCGTTTCAACCAGCCGGTCTTTGTGCCGGCCCGGCCCGCGAAGAAGCTGGAGGCAATGCCTGCAAATCAGCAGGAGCGCCAGCACTGCGCCTGCGAGGAGGGTCGGGATCACGCTCAAGTGATCGTTATCGGCATATCCTCGCGCAATGAGGCCGCTGTTGGAGACCGTTTCGACCAAAGGGTCACCGAGCGCCGCGGCAATGAGCGCAACGGCGATAAGGAACGGTAGTCGGGTCCCGGCATCTCTATGCATCGTCTGCGTCACGGCTCGTAATCGGCAATTGTCGTCCCGCGGGGTACCTGCCTGCATGCTTTGCAGGGTCCTAGCGTGGTCTACCTGTTTTCGGTATACGACCGGCTAAGGCTTGCGGCGTCGCGGACTTCGCAGGTTTCACTCCGCCGCAGTTCGGGCAGCGGCGGGACGGCGAGCGATCCAGACGCGCGGCAAAGCGGTAACCTTTCTTGGCAACAGTCACGACGTATGAATGGCTTGCGACGCCATCTCCCAGCGCGCGGCGTAACGCAAAGATATGCTGTCTGAGGGTTCCGTCGGTCACCGATTCGTCAGGCCACAACCGTTGGAAGAAAACGTGCCGCTCGACGACCGCGCAGTCGGCCTCCAGCAACAGCCGCAGAATTTGGAAAGTTTTTTCACTGAGCTGTTTGACGGACGTGCCGTGCGTGAGAAGCCGCCGGGAAAGATCGAGCCGGTACGGCCCAAATCGATACATCTCAACCATCACGCATTCAATGCATGATTGGTGCCGGCGATCCGTCGGACCAGTGAGAGACTGGGACGAAAAAGAGCGTCCACGGCTCGGGATTGACACGATGACCGTTATCGAAGATCACGGGAGAACCGGGCTCGTCGGCTCCCCAACTCGCACCGTCGTTTGCCGTATCCGCCTTAGGCGAATAGAACATGACGTGCGGCATCCACGCCTTGGCGGCGTCGGTGAGGTGCTGGTCTTTGGACATCATGTAGGCCATGGAGCCGGGTGCCGCTGCCGGAAGTTCTTTGGCCGCGACGGCAGCCTTGATGCGATCGTAGATTGCCGATTCCGAAAGGCCCGCCAGAACCATGCCCGTGCGTTTCAACGTGTAAGGAAGAACCGTGCGGGAAGCCTCAGGGTTGTAGCAAACCGGCGCGCGCATCTTCCAATCCCAAAACTCGGAGTCTGTCGAACGGGTTCATCCACGAACGCTCCACCAAGCACGTGAAGCCGTTGCTGCCCGTCTGGACAACGCGGTATCCGCTCGAGGTTAGGACCAGAACCGTCGCGTGGAGCGAAATCGAGGACGGCGCCGCGCTTCGGGCAAGGGCGATCTCCGCTCGACTTTGCGGCGTTAGATACTGCGCTAGCGGTGCCATCCGCGGATAGAGGGTGTCTTTGGCCTCGCCCTGAGCGCACGCGGCCGCCACGGCGAGCGATACAGCGGCAATAGCCGCGGCCGCATGAAATCCCGCTCGAGTCATCATAAGTGCCTCCGTTCGGGTTGTTTTAGTACAACGTACTTGCTAAAAACAAGGCAACGGACCGGTTTGTGACCGGCGCGTCCGCGTTTGACAAAATTTGACGGGCTCGAGCCGTCACCGGCGGCCGGTTCGCTTCGTTTACCATGCGGCCCTTGCAAATTGCAAGTTCGGTAGCACTTTTAGATGGAGAGCCGGCGTGACGCACGTGAGGCAAATCGTATTCGGTGACTTCGTGCTCGACGTGTCCGGACGAATGCTGCGGCATCGTTCGACGCCGGTTTTGCTTCGTCCCAAGGAGTTCGAGCTGTTGCTGCTGCTCGCGCTCTCCCGCGGTGCGGCCGTCAGCAAGGAGGCAATCATCGACGTGGTTTGGCATAGCGCGGACGTAAGCGACTCCGCAATTACGCAGAGCATCTACCGGCTGCGTCAAACGCTGAGCCGTCACGACCCGAATACCAATCATATCGCCACCATTCCCGGTCGCGGTTACCGATTCGCGTCATGAAAATCGACGAGCGCGCCCCGGAAGCGCGCCTGCGTGAGGTACTCGGCGACGTCGATTTGAGCAACGCGCGCCCGATCAAAATTACGCGGAATACCGGATTGTTGTGCGCCGGTTCAAACTTCCTTGGTGCGGCTAAAATTCTGCCGGACATACGATGGTCGCACAGCATCAGCGTCACGCTTGCGTCCTCTCCACAGTCCGATCTTATCGCGGTTCTGCGCACTAAAGCGTTGGATGCCGATCAGCGGCGCATCTTCGATCGCCCGACGATCCCTGCGGACGGTTTGGCGGCGCTGTTGCGGCTTGCGGCAAACTGCGCGAGCGACGAGCGGTTTGAGTCGATCATCTTTGAAGCGTTCCAACTAGCCTCGCGCCGTTCGATGGATCACGCCGCGGCGAAGCCGTTCACTGCGTATGCAGCGTCTCAAGCGTTTCATCGAACAGGAGTGCCACCGCGATCTGACCTTGGAACGCATGGCGTGCGTAACCGGCCTATCGACGTTTGCTTGTCTGCGGCAGTTCAAAGAAGCGACCGGGGCGACGCCGCATGCCTATCTCCTGCAATGCCGGATTCAAAAGGCACTGGGGCTGCTGTGCGTTCATGGCGCGAGCGTTGGTGCCGTCGCAATTGCCGCCGGCTTTACCGATCAAGCACACTTTGCTCGGATGTTCAAGAGATCGACGGGGATGACGCCGATGCAATACCGCGCTGCAAACGCGCTTGGATAAAATTGCCCACTTTGGCTTTGGAAAGCCCGTAAAGCGTGTGGATGTTAGGACTTTGCCGCCGTTTTTCCGTCACAGTGATTTCACCGGACTACGGCCGCGGTAAACTCAGGCGTCGGAAACAAGGAAACAACGCCACCGGCTGCAGCGCGTCGCCCGGCAACGATAGGAGTAACAACTATGCAGTCAACCCTTAGCCGTGCGCGGCGACGGGCGGTTGCGGCATGCTCGGCGATTTTGCTTACGCTGAGTTTGTTCTCGACAACCCTCGCGCCCGCAATCGCGGCAGGCGGCGTGCAAGGAAACTTGACCGGGTCGGTAGTCGACACGAGTACGCAAGCACCCCTTGCCGACGTTCACGTAGCCGCCCAGTCGCCCTCGGGCAGCTTTTCAGCCAATCACGGACGCCGGCGGCCACTTCACGATGCTTGGTCTTCCGGCGGACACGTATACCGTGTCCTTCACCAGATCCGGGTACGATTCCATCTCCCAACCCGGCGTGGCGGTGTTCGGCGACGAAACAAACAGCGTCGGGAACGATTCGAATGAGCAAATCGCTCAAGACCATCGTTCACGTCAACGCACGGGCGCGCAACGGCGCGTTCCAGCCGACGCAAACGCAAGACGTCACCACGATCAGCGGCCAGCGCATCACGCAGGCGCTGGGCAATGCCACTTCGCGAAACGAGCAAAACCTTATCCTTGCTGCCCCGGGCGCAATGTTGGATTCGCAGGGCAACATCACGGTTCGCGGCTCGCTCAACGTCGAATTGGGCTATCAGTACGACGGCGTGAACTTCACGATTCCGTTCTTCGACGGCAACGGCGGCGGCGGTGCAAAACGGCACCGGCGGCTACCTGAACAACCTCGCGGGCGGTTCGGGCGGCTCGCTGCAAGTCGTCTCCGGTTCCGGCGACGCGACCCAGGGCAACATCGGCGCCGGCGTGATCAACATCGTTCCGCCGCGCGGAACCTACCCTGCGTCGGGAATGTTCAACACGGAAGTCGATTCGCCGTACTACGGTCACAAATTCGACGTGAACTACGCATGGGCCACGCCGAACAACCGGCATCAGCGACTACTTCTCGTACGACGGCTCGCGTGACGTTCCGGAGTACGCGCCGTTCGGCATCGACGCGGCGACGATCGGCGAGTACAATGGACCTACTGCATCAGCCGAATAGACCACGACGACCTTCAGAACAACTTCGTGTTTCGCTTCGGCCACAACAACAATATGTCCGCTGCAGTGGCTGATGCGTGTCTCGAACCAAAGCGAGTTCGGCAACTACGGCGGTTTAGGGCAGGCATCGTACTACCCGTACAATCCCATCGCAAGTGCGCCGTGGAGCCAAACCTATCCAGGCGTAGTCGATCAAAACGGCAATGTCATTGAAACACCCGCCCAGGAGTACGCAGCGACGGTGGGGTTGCTTCCCGGCAGTCCCGTCAACGGACGTTCTCCCCACGACGCCGAGCAGCTGTTCGCGACGCCGCTCACGTTCAACAAAATCGGTTACACGTGGAATATCAATCCCACGACATTCCTGAACCTGAACTGGGCGAATTTCTACAACCAGACGACCCAGCATTTCAATACCGCCGCGGAATACCAGATGACTGAGGAACAGGTCGGAGGTCAGCGCGTCTTCGGCGAAATGGATCTCACGCATCAATTCGGTGCGAACCACACGACGACGCTCGCCGTTCGCTACCAAGACGACCTTCCGCGTTGGAACAATCAGTCGCCATGGTTTGCATCCGACACGCTGGGATATACCGGCGCCGCCGTCAATCAGGGCAGCCTCGCCAACGGCGGCGCTGCATATCTGCCGGATATTTCCGACTGGTATCTCCCGCCCAACACCACCGCGCCGGTAAGCGCGGCCAACCCATGCCCCAATTACCCCGGCAGTTCGACTGCGGGATCGTGCTACATCTACAGTTACATGATGGCGCACGGTCTATGGAACGGTATCGGTTCGCTGCCGCGGATTCCGAACGCAAGGACTCGACTACCACCATGCAATCTTCCACGAGTCGGGCATCGGTCTTCGCGATCAGTGGACTGTCAATTCGCGTCTGCACCTGGATTACGGTCTTCGTCTAGACGCCGACAATTTGGACTGGGGACAGAACCCTTACAACTTCACGTCGGAAGCGCTCTCGAATCCGTCGGACGTGGATCCGTCGACGAAACTCGGGAATGACTTCCTGCGTCCGCGCGATTGGCAGCCGCGTTTGGCGGCGTCGTACCAACTCGGCGCGGACGACGCCCTGCGTTTTTCGTACGGGCGCTCCGTGAACTTCTTCTTTGCACAAACGGCCGGTACACCGTTTAACCTCTCGAACGTTCCGTCGTTCATGTTCCAAATGCCCGCGAAGGATTCGACCGCGCAACCCGGATGCGGCAGCGGCTGGAATTCGTCACTGCCGGGCGGTCCGGCGTATAACGGTCCGGGCAATTTTTACAAGTGCCCGAACTACGCGGATTCCCTGTACTGGCTCGGCGATCAGAACTTCGATGCACCCGACCTGGGCGGTTACGGTCCGCCGACGTACAATAACTGGGATCTCCAGTGGTCGCATCAGTTCGTAGGGGGACCGGTTAACGGCTTCGGGATGAAGCTTACGGCCTTCGATCGCCGCGGCTACAACGTGGAAGAAAACACGCTGCTGGCCAACGGTCCGCCGAACCCGATCACCGGTCAAACGGCGGCGTCGGTCTTTGCGACCGAAGCGAACGGCGTCGAGAAGACGTCGGGTATCGAGTTCATGCTCACCGCGCCGGATCGTCCGACGGGCCTGAGCGGATTCCTGACGATGAACTACATCAGCGAGTTCTCGTCGACTCCACCGGTCGATGCCACGAACTATGCGAACGATCAGCTGCCGATCCTGTTCCAGGACGAATTCAGCACCGGGCAGCTCTATCGCAGCGCATTCTTGCCGCCGCTTCAAGGGCGCTTGGGGCTCTCGTTCAAGACCGCCGGCGGATGGAAGATCAATCCGATCTTCGCATTCGACGGAGGCTTCCCGACGGGGGTCGGTTCGCAAACTTATGGGGCAGTGAACGGTCAATATCTCTGGATTCCGGAGACGAATTTCGGTGCGGCGACGCCGCTTGGCGGTCCGCAAGGTCCGGGTAATCCGTACAACGCCTCGTACTTCGTCGATCCGGCAAATCCGGGGAACTATCTCTCGCCGAACATCGCCGCTTCACGCGGCTATCCGGAACCCGCGCTCCCCGGTAACGCGTTGACGAAGGCGCACGGAAGTCTGGATCTCGATCTCGAGTATTCACCGCCCAGCTCGCCCTGGACGATGGGCGCGTATATTTCGAACGTGTTCGACAACCACTACGGACTGTGGTATCCCAACCAGCAGTACCAGCCTGTTGCAACCGGCGTGTCCGGTCCGCAAACGGGAACGTTCGCGAGCGCTTATCCAGGCACACCATTCTACCTCAACGGCGCTCGGGATAATTATCTGGGAACGTATGCCAACGGTCCTTTCCAAGTGCCGTATAACGCAGGTACGACGTTCCAGTTCTATCTGCAGCGGAAAATCTAAGCGGCGCTCGTCGCTTCTGGGAGGGATGCGACACTCCACGCAAGCGATCCCGGGCTGGGCCGCCCGGGATCTTTTGCGTCCGATTCAGTTAGAGGCTTAGTCAAGCCGCGTTTGGAATCTGGGCCGGACCCATGACCGCCGCCATCTCTACCGACGACCTGCTCGACGGATTCGATCACGTTGAAACGCGACCCGAATTCGAAGCACGAGTTCGCGAAGGCAAACCGCTCACTGTAAAGCTCGGTCTGGATCCCACGAGTGCGGACCTGCACATCGGCCATGCCGTAGTGCTGCACAAGATGCAGCAGTTCGTGCAGGCCGGACACAACGTCATTCTGCTCATCGGCGACTTCACGGCCCGGATCGGCGATCCGTCGGGCCGAAACGAATTGCGTCCGCCGCTGACCGCCGAACAGATCGAAGCGAACATGAAAACGTACGCGGAGCAGGCCCACAAAGTGCTCGACATGGATCGCGTCAAGCTCGATTACAACTCCACGTGGCTGGGGCCGCTCACCATGGCCGATTTGCTCCGCCTGCTCTCGAAGGTCACGGTGGCGCAGATGCTGGAGCGCGAGGACTTTCGCAAACGTTACTCCGCGGGCACGCCGATATCGCTGCACGAGTTTCTGTATCCGGTTGCGCAGGCATACGACAGCGTGGCTCTTCGGGCCGACGTGGAGCTCGGCGGCAACGATCAGCTTTTCAACTTGCTGATGGGCCGGAATTATCAGCGCGAAGCCGGACAGCGAGAGCAGATCTGCATGACCGTTCCACTGCTGGTGGGACTCGACGGCGTCGACAAAATGTCCAAGTCGAAAAACAACTACGTCGGCTTGACCGAGCGGCCGGAGGATCAGTTCGGGAAGCTGATGCGCATCACGGACGAGATGATGCCCCTCTACGCGCGCCTCGCTGCGTTTCGATCGACGGCCCAGGTAAACGAGCTGACGCAAGGCTTGGCTGCCGGAAGCCTGCATCCGATGGACGAGAAGAAGCGAATCGCGCACGACGTCGTGGCGTTGTATCACGGTCCCGAAGCGGCGAATAAGGCGCGCGAGCATTTCGAGCGAACCGTGCAGCAGCGTCAAATCCCGGAGGAGATGCCGGAACTGCGTCTGGGTGAGGCTCGCCGCATTGCCGACGTGGTGGTCGCCGCCGGATTTGCCGAAAGCAAGCGCGCGGCCGAGCGACTTATCTCCGGGAACGGGGTACGGGTCGATGGTACAATCGTCAGCGATCCGCGGGCGCTTTGGGACGCGGCTGCGCCTGCAGTGCTCTCGGTCGGATCCCGCAAATTCATCAAAGTGCTGCCAAACGAGAAGTAACATAATGGCTGATCCAGCGGTAACGTACACGTCCTCGGCAAAACCGGTCGAGGGAAAGAAATTCGTCTGTAAGCGCTGCAAGCGTGTTTACAACTGGCCCGTCGATGCAGGGCCGCCGATTCGCTGCGAATGCGGATGGTGGTACGAAAACGATCACGGCACGATCAAAGAGCGCTATTGGCAGCGCATCGAGCCGTATCGCGAGCCGCCTTCTACGCTTTTTTCAAACGACTAGCGAGATCGGTCACCTCGTCCGAGGTGAACACGTACAACTTCTTGCAGAATTCGCACGTCGCCTCGGTTTCGGGGCGTTCGCGCGCCATCTTCTGAAGCTCGTCGCCGCCCAATCCTAGGAGTGCAGCTTCGACTTTCTCCCGCGTGCATCGGCATGCAAACCGCACGTCGATCGTGCGGTGCGAACGAAGTTCGACGCGGCCGGCCAGCGCGTGCAGGAGCGAATGCGCATCTGCGCCTTCGGCAATGAGTTTCGTGATGGGCGGCATTGCAAGCGCCCGTTTTTCCAGCCCCGCAACGGCGCGCTCGTCGGCCCCCGGCAGCACCTGCGCGATAACTCCGCCCGCCGCCTTAATTCCCTTCCGATCGGCGAGAACGCCCAGCGCCACGACGCTGGGAATTTGTTCGGAGTTGACGAGATAAGACGCGATGTCTTCGGCGATCTCGCCGCTCTGCAGCGGAACTACGCCGACGTAGGGCTGTCCGACTTCAAACGACTTCGTGACCTGCATCGAGCCCTCACCCACTGCCCCCGCTACGTCGAATTTGCCGCGCTTGTTCAGCGGGAGATCGACCTCGGAGACTTTGGCATAACCGCGCGCGCCGATCCGTTCGCCGTCGATCAGCCAGGCGTCGGCAACAACGCCGCGCAGCGGACCGTTGCCGGAGATCTGCAGCGAGATCCGCTCCTTGCCTTTCAAGCTCGCGCCCAGAAGTGCGGTACCGGTCAGCAAACGCCCCACAGCGGCCGCGGCAGTAGGGGCGAGCTCGTGCCGGCGCTGTGCCTCCGTGACCAACTCCGTCGTGACGCCGGCAACGAGTGCGAAGCCCGCGTCCGGTGCGGAGGCGCTGATAATCAGGTCGGGCATACGCCGGTGTTACCCCAGGGGCCCCGGTTTCCCCCTGCGAACCGCAAGGCATGCGAGTGCTCGTCATTCACGGTCCGAATTTGAATTTGCTCGGCGAACGCGAACCGGAGATCTACGGAACTCAAACGCTCGCGCAGATCGACGAGCTGTTGCGGAAATCCGCGCAAGAACTCGAGGTCGAGGTGCGCTGCGTTCAGCACAACGGCGAAGGGGCGATCGTCGACGAACTTCATGCGGCCGGAAGTACGTTTGACGCCGTCGTGATCAATCCGGGCGCGTACGCGCATTACTCTTATGCGATTGCCGATGCCGTCAAGGCGATCGGAATACCGGTGATCGAAGCGCATCTGAGCAACATTGCGGCGCGCGAAGAGTTTCGGCGCACGAGCGTCGTGGCGCCGGCGTGCGCCGGGACAGTCGCGGGCTTCGGCGCGAATTCGTACTTGCTGGCGTTGCGAGGAGCGTGTGAGGCTGCGCGAACGCAAAAACAAAAACGCCAATAACGACAAGGTATTTTCACCCTCAGGCGGGGAGGAGGCACGCGCGCGTTCTCGTATGTTCCCCTGCCTGGCCGCACCACCCCGCCTGGATTTCGATCGCCGCCAGAGGAGCAGTTCCTTGACGAAAGCTGACATCGTCGACACAGTCGCCGTTGAGGCGTCGATCACCAAACGACTAGCGGGAGTCATCATGGAGCTCATCCTAGAGGAAATTCGCGTCGCGCTGCAGCGCGGCGACCGCGTTGCGCTCACGCCGTTCGGCAGTTTCGTCGTACGTCACCGCAAAGCACGCGAAGGCCGCAATCCGAAAACGGGCGCGACCATAAAAATTCCGGCACGTAAAGTCCCGGCATTCGTTCCGGGCAGGGGCTTGAAAGAAGCGATAAGCGGAAAACGGAACGCAAAAAAAGGCAACGCTTCACGCTAAAACAACCCCATTAAAAAAAGAATCCGCAGGAAAAGCACTGCGGATTCTTTTGCTCTGGTCGGGCTGACAAGATTCGAACTTGCGACCTCTTGACCCCCAGTCAAGCGCGCTAACCAAACTGCGCCACAGCCCGGCATTTTCGGGGGCGGCTCACCTTTGCCGAGGGGGCGGGCTTTCTCCTTTTTGACGGTACGCGCGGCTGCGTTCTCGAAGAAGCGTTTGGAGGTTGATATGAACGCTGAAATCATTTCGTCTGCAGCCTCAGTCGGCGTTGCATTGATTGCGCTGGTGTTCACCACGTTGCTGCTGGCAAGGCAAGTGCGGCAAATGGAGCACGAACGCAACGCACTCGCCATCCTGGAGGCCATCGAGCGACTGACCGACCCGCGCGTGGTGGAGATATTCACGCGGCTGCGCGGGATAGACGAGCGTTATCCGACGGACCAGGATATTTTGGCGAAGTATCCCGAGTCGCAAGACGATTGGGATTTGAACGCCGTGGCTGCATTCATTGAAACGCTGGCGTGCTTGGCACGGCGCCGCGTACTCGACCCATCGCTCCTGGTCGATGCGGCCGGCCTGGCAATCCGCCGCCGTTGGGACACGATTCGCGACTTTGTCGAGCGGCGGCGCAAACTCGAGAAGAATGAGTACATCTTCGAGAATTTCGAATGGCTGGCAATGTACAGCGCTTGGTGGAAAGACACGCCGCGTCCGGCGGGCGCGCGCAATTATCGCCCCAGGCAATTTGCCGGCATAGCATTCAGGGTTTAGGGGCGCTTTCACGGCCGGTAGCGGGACCATGACCTGGGACCGGCCGCACCGAATGGGAGGCGCGATGGAACCGCTCTTTGCCGCGCCGGTCGCCGAAGCGACGCTCTTTGCCGATGGCGGATCGCGTGGAAATCCCGGCCCTGCCGCTTCCGGAGCGGTGTTGCTGGCGCCTGACGGCACGGTGATTCGAGAGATCGGCGAATATTTGGGCCGCGCCACCAATAACGTGGCGGAATGGACTGCCCTTGCGCTGGGACTGCAAGCGGCGCTCGACGAGGGCATGCGCAACTTAGCCGTTCGTCTCGACAGCGAACTCGTCGTCAAGCAACTCAGTGGAGAGTATCGCGTCAAGCATCCGGACTTGCAGCCGCTCTACCAGCGCGTGCGCGGTCTGATCCGCCGGTTCGATCACGTCGACGTGCGTCACGTGAGGCGAAAAGAGAACGCGCTTGCCGATGCAGTGGTGAACCGGGTGCTGGATGCGTCGCAATAACTGGTTCGGGACGGCGATCTTCGTGTTCGCCGTACTGTTCATAATCGGCGGACTGTTTTTGAAGTGGCCGGACTTTGCGCACAAACAGCAAGTCGAACGCGTGCTGCACGGACAAAGCGTGCTGGACGTCGGCATGACGATCAAGTATTCGAAACCGCCGATTTATCTGGAGCAGTGGACGATGCGGGACGACAACGGGGTCTCGACGGCGCAGTATCGCGTGCAGGGCTACTCAGGAAAACTGGTGACGATTACCCTCCCTAAACAGAAGACCTACGACGTGAGCTTCTTTTTTCAGCAAGTCGTGCTCGAAGGCATTTGGGATTTGACCAATAGGCCCGCCGCCGGCGACACGAATGCGATCTACACGCTGTACATTCATCAAGTGGCTGACCAGAAGCAGGGTTCGCGGACGATCGTCTTTACCGATCCGCACTACTGGGCGACGACCGCCGGCCGGCAGTACACGATCGAACTCAATCCGCATAGCCCTACGCCGCAAGACTTGACCAAGTTGAACAGCACGACGCTGGCCGATCCCCGGTACGAGACCATCGTGCAGGAATTCCGCAAGTTCGGCACGCCTTCGTTCCGCGCGCAGGTCGCGCAGGCGCGAAAGCTGGTCGCGGCCTCGCATTAGAGCGGTGCTTCGAGCAGCGCTTCGCTTCTCGGTCTGTTGCGCGGCTCTGGCGGTTTTCGGCTTTGCCGTCTACGAAGTTGCGGAGCAGCCGACGAATCAGATCTTCGGCCGCACGATTACGGGAGGCCCGAGCAACAAGCGAGTCGTCGCGCTGACGTTCGACGACGGCCCCAATTCTCCGTACACGGAACGGATCCTGAACGTGTTGGAGCAGGAACACGTGCGCGCGACGTTCTTCGTGGTCGGAAGAGCGGTGCAGTCTTATCCGTGGGTCGTGCGCAGGGAGGTGCGGGACGGCGACGCGATTGGCAACCACACCTGGTCTCACGGGCATCTCATCGTCATGAGCTTGGACCAAGTGCGCGGTTCCCTGAAGCGCACGGATGCGGCAATTTACAAGGCTGCGGGAATCCACACCAAGATCATGCGTCCAC
This sequence comes from Vulcanimicrobiota bacterium, assembly GCA_963714015.1. Lineage (GTDB taxonomy): Bacteria > Vulcanimicrobiota > Vulcanimicrobiia > Vulcanimicrobiales > Vulcanimicrobiaceae > DASRDE01. The sequence continues at coordinate 2,021,685 of OY970223.1, forward strand.
CCTTTGGATCGCGAGACTGGATCGTCATGCAAGCCGCCAAGGACTTGGGTTATAGCGTCGTGATGTGGTCCGTTCCGCTGGCGCGCGACTGGGAGTATCCGCCTGCGTCCGTCATCGCACAGCGGATATTACCGTACGTTACCGACGGATCGATTATCGTGCTGCACGACGGAAATCGTGGGGAACTCTGCTCGCGCGACCGTCTGAATCCGCGAGTCTGCGATCGGCGCAGCGACATCGAAGCAACCCGTTTGATCGTTCAAACGCTCAAACTTAAAGGATATCGTTTTGTCACGGTTCCGCAGCTCATTGCGCTCGGGCGGGCGCCTAACCGTACATCCGCCCCCGAAAGCGAATGAACCCGTCTTGATGACGGCCGCCCGGATCGTGATGCGTCCAGTGCACGATCGGCAGTTTGCCGGGATCGTGAACCATTTCGCCGCGAATCTGAATCGGTTGTCCCGGTTTGACCGGTATGCGCGGTGCGATGCCGACGTTGTCGATCACGTCGACCGGTCCGCTGGATGTCTGCACCGAAAATTCTTCGTGCTCGCACTTCGTGCGTTTTCCGTAAAAGAAACGCGGTTCGCTCGTTACCGTTGCATCGAACGTCACCTCGCACGGCTGCCGCGCGGAATAGGCGCTTTGCAAGTTCATGCGCATCGTTCACGACGCTTCGTGGTACCATAAAGCTGTAGATGAGAATGCTGCGAACATCCCGGCTTCGGCTGGTTCCCGTCACGGTGCAAAACGCCGGAGCACTGTGGACGGTCTTGCAGCAGCCGGACCTGCGCACGTACCAGGATCTGCCCAGCGTGGGGTCCGCCGCTTTTGCCGAAATGGTAGCCAAGCGGCCGAGGACGCTTCGGCCCGGCTCGAGCGGGCGGTTTGAATGGCTCGTTTATATGGAGCGGGTGCGCAAGCCGGCGGGTTGGGTTTCCCTTCGCATCGCTGACCGCGAGCCCGGAGCCGGAGAGATCGGATACAGCATCGTCAAAGAATTTCGCCGTCGCGGTATTGCGACTGAAGCGGTGCGCGCTCTCATGGAGGAGGCTTTCGAAAGTGCCGGCCTGGCACGGCTCAACGCCTATTGCGTCCCTGAAAACCTGGCCTCGCGACGGGTTCTCGAAAGTGCGGGTTTTCTTTACGACGGCATCTTGCCGCACGGCGCCACGGTGAGCGGCCATCCGGTCGACGTCCTCATGCATCGTTTGGAGCGCGAGCGATGGACTCAGTCCGGAAAAACGATCGTAATGCCGGCGTCCTGATAGCCCGAATATCGCGGCGACGCGCCGTTCAAAAAGGCGAGCAGCGGCTCGCGGACGACTGCAACGGTGATGTGATTCGCAAGTGCGTCGACCGAGATCCACGCGGCTTCCGCGACGTGATCGCCTTCGACCTGCGGCGTTTGCGGCTCGCCGGCCGCGTCGACGGCAAAGGTGAAGTTCGTAAAATGCGTAGAGCCGTCATACGATTCGCTGACGTATGCGAGCTCGCGAACCACTCCCTGCAGTCCGGTTTCTTCATGAAGTTCGCGCAACGCGGCGGCCGCCAGCAGTTCGCCGTCCTTTTGCCGTCCGCCCGGTAAATTCCAAAGCGGCCGCGGATGATTTGGATACCGCGAGGCTACCAGGAGCACGGCGCCGGATCTGCGCACCAGCGCCGTTGCAAGGTGAATGCAGCTCATTTGCGTGAAACCAAGGATTTGAAAACTTCCGCGTGACGGCGCGCGCTTTCATCCCAGTTGTATCTGCCGATCCACGCCAACCCTGCGGTGCGCATCTGCGCGCGTAAGTCTTGCTGCGATGCGATTTGCCGCAGCAAAGCCGCCCACGCTTGCGGGTCGTCAGGCGGCGCATAAAGCGCCGCGTCTCCGCAGACTTCGGGCAGACAACTCGCGCGTGCCGACAATACCGGCGTTCCGCAAGCCATCGCCTCGATGGCCGGCATGCCGTAGCCCTCGTAATAGGAGGGAACGCACAGCGCGAGCGCTCCGCGATAGAGCTCCCGCAGCTGGTCGTCGGTGATTGCCGGATTCGGTGGACCGACGATCGTCAATGCCGGTCCGCCGCCGTTGAACGCGCGCTCGTGGGCCGCGCGCAGAACGGAAAAGTTTTTGCGATGCTCCGCCGGATCGCCCACAAAGAGAAAATACGGCTTGTCGCGGACTTCAAGGTTGCCGCCGGGAATGAAGAACGGATCGACGCCGTGGTGGATCACGTCGACCCGCTCTTGCGGGAAACCGAAGATGTCGCAGATCTCGTCACGGCCGAACGCCGAAACCGCAATCACGCGCGACGCGCTCGCGATAGATCGCAGAAACGGGTCTTGCTGGTGTTTGCGCTTTGCGGAATCCGGATCGGGATAGCGGAACGGGACGGCGTCATGGATGGTGACGGCGGCCGGCAGAGCGCTTTGGAAGAAGGTTCCGTTTCCCGGATGCCAGACCGCGTCACATCTGCGCGGGGCCGAACTCATGCGAAAGTCCTCGCTGTCGATACTCTGCGCAAGCCGCTTTCGCTGCAGAAACGGAAACGGTCCGTGGGCGAGCAGCGTCAGATCGACGTCTTCGTCTTGCGCGATGCGCCGCAGGACTGCGCGCGCGTAGCGGCCGATACCACGTACGTCCGTTGCGAGATCCCGCGCATCGACGGCAAGCCGCAAACGACCCTTCATGAGGAACATCACCTTGGCCCGGAAGAACGCGAACCCTCTACCGCGCATCGCTGCGCACTTGATCGTCGGTCCGCGCGAAGAGCCGTTTCTTCCGGCATTGCTGGAGTCGATCGCGGACGCGTGCGCGACGGCGATCGTCAACGACAACTCGCCGGAGCCCTCGCCCCACGCCGATATTTTGCGGCAAAGCCGTTTCGCGCGTGAAGGCCGCATGCTACTGGACCGCACGCCGTTCGTTGACTTCGCGACTGCGCGCAACGTTTGTTTGCGGCTCCACGCGCACCATGATGCCGGCGAGTGGGCGGCATTCGTAGACGCAGATGAAGTGCACGGGACGGGCGTGAACCGCATTGCGCGCAACCTCAATCGAGCCGCCGAGGACGTTGCAGTCGTCGAAGGCTACACTTGGCACTTCTTCGCGTCATTCGATTGGTATATGTCGATCGAGCGCCGTATGTCGTTCTTTCGCGTCACGCCGCAGCTGCGGTGGGAGGGTGCAGTGCACGAGCAACTGCTCCACATCGGGGGCCGGCGTCTCGTTCTGCCGTACGTATACGCGCACTATGGATGGGTGATGCCGGTACGGCACCATGCAGAAAAAGGCCGGCAATACCTCAGTTTGGGTGCGCCGGGACGAGTCTTGGCGCAGAACGAGCTCGACACGGTGGGATTGGAGGATTACTACGAGTTCGCGCACCGCTGGCAGTACGCGCTGCGCTTTCGTGCACGGCATCCGCCCGCCGCGGCACCGGTCATCGCTCGCATGAAAAGCGGGCGCGCGGCCGAATTCACATTAGCCGATCGCCTCGTCGCCCGCAGTCAAGGTCCGGCGCAGCGCCTACGCAACGCCGCGATGAAACTCAACTACGAGCAGCGCTGGCGCACGCGCGCGATCAACCCGAAAGCGTGGCCGTTGCTCGTGCGATAGCATCGGCGAACGCGTCCACGTCTGCAGCCTGCGTTGCGTGATGCGTCATCCACCGGACTTCCGGCAGCGCGTCGTCGAAGACGTAGAAGAAATGCTCCTGTTGAATTCGAGGAATTGCGGCGCGGTCGAGCGTTGCAAAGATTGCGTTGCATTCTACGGGCCGGGTGACGCGCACCGCAGGAATGGCGCGCAATCGCCCCTCCAAACGGCGAGTCATTTCGTTGGCGTGCGAGGCGTACATGCGCCAGCGATCGTCTTGCAGCAGCGCCAAGAACTGGGCCGCGATGAAGCGCATCTTTGAAGCAAGCTGCATGCCCTGCTTTCGCGCGAACTTTGCGGCGCCCGCATGCAGCGTCCGATCGAAAAACACGATTGCCTCGCCGAAGACCAGCCCGTTCTTCGTTCCGCCGAAAGTCAAGACGTCGACGCCGAGATCCCGGGTGCATTCGCGCAGACCCAGTTTGAGCGCCGCCGCCGCATTGGCAATGCGCGCGCCGTCCATATGCACGTACCAGCCTTGCGCGTGAGCGAATGCGCAAAGTTCGCGCAGCTCTTCGGGAGTATAGAGCGTTCCGTACTCGGTCGATTGTGAGATGGAAATGACCCGGGGAACGACATGGTGTTCGTCGGGCGCTTTATCCGCATAGGGCAGCAAATCGCCCGGGCAAAGTTTTCCGTCAGCCGTGCCGATCGGCAGCACTTTGCAGCCCGTGAAACGCTCGAAAGCGCCGCATTCGTCGGTCTGCAGATGTGCCGAGGAGGGACAGATCACCGCTTCGTAAGGCTTGAGCAGACAACTCAGCGCTACGACGTTTGCGCCGGTTCCGTTGAATGCAAAATACGCGTCCGTCGATTCGCCGAAAATCTGGCGGAAGCGTTCGCGTGCTCGGTTCGTGTATTCGTCGTCGCCATACGAGATGACGTCGCCGTCGTTGGCATCGACCAGCGCTTCGAGGACTGCCGGCGCAGCCGGGGCGTTATTGTCGCTGGCAAAGGTACGCATTTCGCGTGAGGTTGGGTAAAATGCGCCCGCCCCCTATGCAACAAAACCTTCTGCTGGGTGTGTTGCCGGAGATCGAACGCAGGCGCATCGCCGACTACTGCGAGGTCGTCCAATTGTCGCCGCGCAGCACGCTGTACGAACCGGATGCTCCGATAAACCACGTCTGGTTTCCGCACTCCGGGGTCTGTTCCACACTGGTGCATGTCGAAAACGGCGAGGCGGTCGAAATTGGATTGGTCGGGCGGGAAGGGCTGGTGGGACTTCCGCTGGTCCTTGGGGGCAGTACCAATTCGTTCCACGTCATCGTCCAAGTCGGCGGCTCTGCGACGCGCATCGCCAAGCAGCCGTTCGTCGACGTCGTGCTTGCGCCCGGGCACCCGTTCTGCAAGGGATTGCTCCAGTACGCCAATCTTTATGTGTCAAACGTGGCACAAACCGCAGCGTGCAATCGTCTGCACCGGATCGAACAGCGCCTCGCGCGATGGCTGCTCGATCTGCAGGAAAGAACGGGCGGCGACACGCTTCCGCTGACGCACGAATTTCTGGGCTTGATGGTGGGCGCATACCGTCCCTCCGTTACGAATGCGCTCAAGGCTTTCGAGGAACGTGAGGTGCTGGAATTGGGGCGCGGCTCGCTGCGCATTCGAAGCCGGGAGAAGCTTTGCGCGGAGGCATGCGACTGCCATGAAGCGATGCAGCGCCGAACCCATGCAACGCTGGCGCAGATTCAAGCCCTCGCTGCGGCCTAAATAGGCCAGTTTTGGGCTGCGTTTGGTACGATTCCAGACTGTTGGACGAGCCTCATAGCCCTTAATATTTCTAAATGGTCCGGAGCATTCTTTGAACAGCCCGTTGGCGCCTGATTTTAGAGCCAACGCTCTCCTTCGCGCTATGCCGCAGGGTGAAGCGGAGCGCCTAAGCCGGTACTTCAAAGTTACCGCACTCGTTCAGGGACGGCGGCTTTCCAGCGCCGAGGATTCGCTGACGCATCTTTATTTCCCGATTTCCGGCGTCGTTTCGCGCGTGGCTCAGTTGCCGTCGGGAGAGACGATCGAAGCGGGCCTGCAAGGAAATGAAGGCGCCGTCGGTTTTCCGCTTGCGCTCGGCGGAGTATACGGCATCGGCGTGAATCGCGTGCAATTGGCCGGGGAAGCCCTCTCCATTTCGGCTGCCGATTATGAAGAGCACGTTCGCCAACCCGGGGCACCGCTTCAAGACGCGATGCTGTTATATGCCGATCTGCAGCTGCAAATTCTCACGCATCTTGCTGCGTGCCACGGGCTGCACCGCATCGAACAGCGCCTGAGCCGTTGCATTCTCTCGCTCAGCGACTGCGCCGGCGCCAACGGGTCAGTCCGCGTCACGCATGAAATGCTCGCTGATTTTTTGGGCGTACATCGCCCCTCGATTACCTACGCGCTCCAAGCCTTGGCAGCCGGCGGTTTGGTGACTCTCGAAAGACGGCGCCTGGTGGTGCGGAGCCGCCAAGGTTTAATGGAGCGCTCGTGCGAGTGCTATGGCGTGCTGCGCGATCTTCGCGAGCGCAGCTTTCGAAAGATCCGCAGCGTAGGAAACGACTAAGCCCTATTCCGCGGCCGCTACAGGCACTGCACCGCTTCGGCGCGACGGCCGCATGAAAATGACGAGCGGCGCCGTCACGAAAAATACGATGGCGGAAACCCGGAATAAATAATCGTAGCTGATCACTTGCGAAGCCACGCCGACGAGCTGATCCAGAACGGCGATTGAGTAGCCGTGGGTCTGCGTCACCCCGGACGCGAGTGCATTTTGCGCGACCGCCTCTTGCCGCGCCAGCAGCGTCGTGAGGATGGCGATGCCGAAACTGCCGCCGAGCTGCCGCAGCAAGACGTTCACGCCGGTTGCTCCCGCGAGTTCTTCCTTCGGAACCGCACCGAGCGTAACCGTGGAGAGCGGCACGAATAAGAACCCGAGAGCCAATCCCTGCACGACGCGCGGCCAGAAGACGTCCCAATAACCTGCGTTTTCGTTCAAGCCGCCCATCCACCACGTCGAGATGCCGAAAATGACCATCCCCACACCGACGAGCAACCGGGGATCGATTTTTCCGAGGATACGTCCGCAGATCAGCATGCTTATCGCGGTCGCAATCGCGCCGGGCAGCAGCGCCATTCCGGTGTCGAATGCCGTGAATCCCAGCACCATTTGAAAAAATAGCGGCAAGACCAAGCTCGTTCCGAACAAACCGAAGCCGCTGATGAAGCCGATGACGTTGCCGATCGTAAACGTTCGGAAGCGGAATACGTTTAAATCGACGAGCGGATGCCGGTCGCGCAGCGATTTGACGATGAACCAGATGACGCCGATTGCGGCGACGATGCTGAGGATCCAGATCGATGTGGACTGATACCAGTCGTCGTGCTGCCCGCGCTCCAGCACGTACTGCAGCGATGCAAGGCCCGCAGCGAGCAGCGTGAGTCCCCACCAGTCGATGCCGCCCTTCGGCTTTTGCAAGAAGTGCGGATTGGGAATGAACATGAGCGTCATCACGAACGCCGCAATGCCGATGGGAATGTTGATGAAGAAGATCAGCGGCCAGGAATAATTGTCGACGATGTAGCCGCCCAGTGTCGGTCCGATCGCGGGGCCGACCATCGCGCCTAATCCGAAGATCGCCATTGCGGCGCCGCGCTTTTCGGGCGGATACGTTTCGAACAAGATGGCCTGCGCCGTCGGCTGCAGCGCGCCGCCGCCGAAGCCCTGCAGCACCCGGTAAAAGACGAGCTGCCAGATGCTGGTCGCGGTTCCGCAAAGCAGAGAGGACACCGTGAAGATCGTGAGGCACGCGGCATAGAAATTTTTTCTTCCGAAATACGCCGTGAGCCAGCCGTTCAGCGGCATCGTGATCACGCTCGCGAGAATATAGCCGGTCGCAACCCACGAAACTTCGTCGATCGAAGCACCGAGGTTGCCGGCGATGTCGTCCAAAGCTACGTTGACGATCGTGGCGTCGATGATGGCCATGATGAGCCCAAGCATGACCGTGATCGTGATAAGGGCTACCGGAGCGTTTTGGCGCGCGCGAAACATCCCGGGCTAAGTGAGAATTTTGGGTGCGGCGTTCCTTCGCGTGCTGCCCGCGGACCGTCAAAAACAAAAAAAACAGAGGCCGGCGTTACAAATGGGCAGAGCGCTCGCTCTTGCCGGCGAAGCGTCTGTAACGGCAGCCTCCTGAGCTAATATTAGCATGCGGCGGCTGGGCGGAGAATTAAGGCGATTGCCTAAGCATTAGGCGTGCCGAACCGATTTGTTCGCCTCGCCTATTTGCTTGCCGCCGTGAGCCTGCTTTTCCTTGGAGCAGCGAGCGCCGCGCCGGCCGACACCGATGAAACGACGCAAGGCGTCAACCCCAGTACCGTCGGCATGCAGCCCATTACCGGTCCGATTCCGGTCGTCACGCCGGCTCCCGGCGAATCGCGTCTGACCCGGCGCGAGGACGGAACGTACGCCGCGGTTCCGCTGGTTCAGGGCAGGACGCGGACGTTCCATTTGGTCGAACGCGACGCGCCGTGGACACTGCAACCGGGCTTGACGGTGATGGCCAAAACCTACAACGGTGTAGTGCCCGGCCCGACGCTGGTGGTGCACGAAGGCGATCGCGTCGTCATCGACTACACCAACTCGCAGAATGTTCCCGATACGATTCACCTGCACGGGATTCACGGCATCCCCATTCAGATGGACGGCGTAGCGGGAATCTCTCAACCGCTGGTTCAGAACGGCGGTGCTTACCGCTACGCGTTTACCGCCGATCGATCCGGAACGTTCATTTACCATTCGCACGACAACGAAGAGATGGTCAATAGCGGACTTTACGGAGCGATCGTCGTTTTGCCCACGCATCCTACGCCGCAGGAGCGGGCGGATCGCGATTATGTGGAGATGCTCTCGTCGTGGACGATTCAGAGCTTAAGTGAGAATCATTTCACGATTAACGGTAAAGAGTATCCGGCGACGGCCCCGATTACCGTGCGCAAGGGACAGCGCGTGAGAATCCGCTGGATCAACATGTCCGGCGAGAATTTTCATACGATGCATACGCACGGGCATTATCAGACGGTCATCGCGCGAGACGCCCAGCCGGTGACCTACCGCGACGTCGAAGACACGGTCATGCTCGGGCCGGGACAGCGCGTCGACGTAATCGTCGACGCCAACCAAAGCCCGGGAAATTGGCTGGTGCATTGTCACGTTCTGGATCACACCGAAGACAACATGGGCATGCCGGACGGCTTGGTAACCGTAATCCACTACGAAGGCACTCCGAACGACGCTGCCGCGATGAACAACGTCATGCGCGCGCGTTTGCCGAGCTTCGGCAACACCGCCCGATCGCTTTCGTTCGGATTGACGGTACTGCTTGGAGCGATCGCGGGCTTCACGATATTTCTGGGTTTGCCGATCGCCCGGATGCGTAACGTCTCACCCAACACGATCGGCGCTCTAAACGCGATAGCCATCGGAATCCTAGCCTACCTGGTCGTCGAGATTGCCGGCAATGCCACCGCCACGATCGCCAACGCCGTTCACCAGGTGCATGGAGGCGGGGGATCTTCGGGGACGGTGGCGATGCTGTCCGCTGCGTACGTCGCCGGATTCTTCGCGGGCCTCGTCGGACTGGGAAGCCTCGCGGCGAAGATCAGCAAACGCGCCGCATCGGAAACGCACGATCCGTACATGCTCGCGGCAGTTATCGCGATAGGCATCGGCGCGCATAACTTTGCGGAAGGGTTGGCGATCGGCGCCTCGGCCGCGTCAGGCGCGACGGCGATTGCCGTCGGCTTGATCGTCGGTTTCGGTTTGCACAACGCAACTGAGGGCTTCGGTATTGCGGCGCCGCTGGCGGGCCGGGTCATTCCACGGCGCCGCTTGCTGCTGCTCGCCGGACTGGTTGCCGGCGGCCCCACCTTTCTTGGAACCGTCATCGGGTACGCGTTCCAATCTCCGCTGCTCTCGGTGCTTTTCTTGGCCACTGCTACCGGTGCGCTGCTCTTCGTCATCGGCGAGCTCTGGAGTGTCTTGCGCCGCAGCCCCGGCCTGACCGCGGCGATGACGTCGGCGTTAGCTTGCGGATTTTTCATCGCGCTGGCTACGGAACTGCTCCTGGACGTTTACGGCGGCTAGCGCTTGCGGGAAATCACGTTTCCCGCGCCTCGCGCGCTATGGTCCTACGTGGGCGTGGCGGCGAGAAAGTGAGGGCCCTGTTGCGGAAACTTGGGAACAATCGTGGCGCTATGAAAATCGGTATCGTAGGTTCGGGAGACATCGGCGGAACGCTTGGACGGTTGTGGGCCAAGGCGGGACACCAAGTGTATTACAGCTTTTCGCACGACGAAGGCAAGCTCGAGCGGCTCGCGGCCGATTCGGGCAACGGTTCCAAAGCAGTGAGCGCGTATGATGCGGTCCGCTGCGCGGAAGTGGTGCTTTTTTCACCTCCGTGGACGGCGCAAGACGAAGCGATAAAGCAGATGGGCCGCTTCGAGGGGCAAATCGTCATCGATACGACCAATCCTTACGACGAGAACATGAACGTGCAGACGTTCTCGGACAAGGACTCCTCAAGCGAACATATCGAGCGCAAGTTGCCCGGAGCGAAGGTGATCAAAGCATTCAACACGCTCAAGGACGAGACGCTGGCATCGCGCACCGGCCAAGGATTGGTGATTTTTCTTGCGGGTAACCATCCCGCGGTGAAGTCCAATGAGGTCTCGGAACTGATCCGCGACGCGGGTTTCGTTCCGTTCGACGTCGGGCCGCTGCACGAAGGCAAGAAACAAGAGCCCAACACGGATCGTTACCTGAAAGAGCTGACTGCGGAGCAGGCCGAACGTCTGGTCAACGGAACCACCGCTAAAACCGAGAAGGGCGAGATTCGCACCGGGAACAGAGCGGCCGTCTCTTAGCGCGAGGAGTATGGGTCGGCGCGAGGCACGCAGCGCAAGGATGAATCGCTGCGTGCGTCGGCCGGTTTATGAGCCGCATGAGCACGACGCACCCGAAGGGGCAGTTTCCGGCGGAGCAATCGGAGCAGGGCGAATTCGTCCGCCAGGGCGATGCATTCCGCAGATGGATACGCGCCGACGGAAGCGGCGATTTTCCCGCCGAAGCGGGCCGCTACCACCTCTACGTTTCATTGGCATGTCCGTGGGCGCACCGGACGGTTATCGTTCGAAAGATCAAGCGCCTGGAGCAGGCAATTGGGATGACGGTCCTCGACCCCGTGCGCGACGACTTGGGTTGGGCGTTTCGCGAAGTTCCCGGCGCTTCGCGCGACCCGCTCAACGGCTTTTCTTACCTGAGCGATGCGTACCGCGTCACGGATCCGGATTATCGCGGGCGCGTGACGGTACCGGTGCTTTGGGACAAGCAGACCAGGCAAATCGTCAGCAACTCGGACGACGACATCATGCGCATGTTCGAAACGGAGTTCGACGCGTTTGGCGATGCATCGCCGGAGCTTTACCCCGCCCCATACCGGGCGGAGATCGACGCGATGAACGAATGGATCTACGAGACGTTCAACAACGGCGTGTATCGCGCCGGATTCGCCACGACGCAGCACGTGTACGAAAAAGCCGCGTATGAAGTATTCCAAACTCTTGACAAACTGGAGCAACGGCTCGGAGATCGCCGTTACTTGATCGACGCGCGGCCCGTCGAAACGGACTGGCGCGCGTTCGTGACGCTGATTCGCTTTGACGCCGTGTACTTCGGACATTTCAAGTGCAACCTGCGCCGGATCGTCGACTATCCCAGCCTTTGGGGTTATCTGCGCGACCTCTATCAGTACGACGGCGTAGCGGACACGGTGAATTTCGATCACATCAAACGTCACTACTACTATACGCATGACGACATCAACCCGACTCGCATCGTGCCGATCGGTCCCGAACTGGATCTAACGTCGCCCCACGGCCGCGAGCGTCTGCTCTAAGAACGAGGCGCCTCGGCCCCGCTGCCGCAGCGGCGTATTATCAGGCGAAGGCAAACCGGGAACGATGGGCCAATGCTGCCGCGTGGACTGGCATTTCGCGCTGACAGCGTTCGCCGCAGTGTTCACGATCATCGATCCCATCGGGATGATTCCGCTCACCTTGGCGGCGACGATTACGTCGGTGCCCGATAAGCGAACGAAGATCGTCGATCAAGCTGTATTCGTTGCGGCGATCGTGATGGCCGTGATGGGCCTCATCGGACGCGCGTTGCTGAATTATCTGGGCATCACGCTTCCGGCGTTTCAAATCGCCGGAGGCATTCTACTTTTTCTGATCGCGATCGATATGCTGTTCGCCCGTCCCACGGGCGCCAAACGAACGCCGGAAGAAGAGCGGGAAGCCGCATTGGCCGAAAATCCCGCGGTCTTTCCGCTGGCGATCCCGATGATCGCCGGCCCGGGGACGATTGCTACGGTGATGCTGCTTGTAAACTCGGCGCACGGCGACGGACCGCGCCTCACGATCGTTGCGGCGTCCTGCGCCGCGGCGTTGATAATCACATGGTTTGCCATGCGCGGCGCGACCCGCTTTCAGCACCTTATCGGCAGCACGGGCATTCATGTCGTAACACGGCTGCTGGGTATCATTCTTGCGGCGCTCGCGGTGCAATTCGTGATGAATGGCCTGCACGAACATAATCCACTGCTGTAGGCAGCAAGCATGCGCTCAGCGGGCTCCCCTGCCAGCGCTCGGCCGTTGCTGAATCAGACCGTATCGCGGCTTGGATCCGGCCGGGACGGCTCGGAGGCATGGTATAATCGGTAGTCCAGGAGGACTAGTGCAAACGCTCTACTTGAATCCGCCTATTACCGGCGTCGTTGCGCTTCCCGCACAGCCGGTGCGATTCTGCCGGGGTTCGGCCTTCTACGCGTACCCGAAGTTTAAGATCTTGCGTTTTGTGGTCGCCGCCGCCGTGCGGCCGCTGAGGCATGCCGGACTGAGCCGGCGTTTACGGTCGCAGTGGTGCGCGGTGCGCGCGCATAGTTCATGGAGCCGCATTTAGGTCCCGGTCCGAGCGCTCCCGGCTTCGTGTTTGGAGGGAACGCGCAGGCAGACGTGCGTGCCTTGCGGCGTGACTTCAATCGACATCGGCAGACGCGTGTTGCGCAAGATCGCCTCTCGCAGTTCGCCGTGCGTTGCACCGACGGTGCGGCCTTGCGTGTAGACGTGAACTGTAGGCCCGCCCACCGACTGCTCGACCAGAACCGCCAGCGCGATATGCCCGCGGACCATCTCCGCGCCGAGCAGTTCACCCAAAACGGTTTCGACGCTGAACAAATCCGCGTCGCCGTTCTGCGTGAGCTTCGCCAGTTCTTCAATAACCGCGTGGCGCACGCTGGCAACAGCATAAGCGTCGGCGCAGTCGATAGACCACTTCACCCTTGGAAAAATTCCCCGCACCTATATTATTAAACCGTCCTAAGCCCAAAGTTTACACGCGCGCTGCCCCCAGCCCGGACGAAATAAAAAGCGCTCAGTTCATGAAAACCGTGTCGTTCGTGCGCAGCATCAGTAAGATTGAATTTTTCGTAAAGTTGCTCGCAGAGCAGGCGAGCAGGCAGTCGTGCTGCTTCCTTTGCTGCATCCATCGAGCGCCGCGATGCGTTATAAGGAGCACGTATGCATGCGACCTTAGCGCACCCCTACACGACGCAACTCATCGCCCTCTGGCTTTCCTTCCTGCCCATTGCCGGCATCGGGGGCTTGATGGCAGGCGCCCTCGTCCGCGGTGATCGCGGTTTCCGCCGAAAAATCAGCATCCGCGTCCCCGTTCCGGCCTCCAAGTAACCACTTTTTGACGGCTTCCCGCGTTTGACCCGAATGAGGCGGGGTGATATACTACTTGCCTATGCCCCGCGCCCGATAAAGGCATTATATAGAAGAAGGACGAGTTATCCACAAGATGTGGAGGTCTCGTTCTTTTTAGCGTGCGCGGAAACCGGGCGGCATAGATTGCGCAAACACCTGGGTGAGAGAGAAAGAAGTAATGGCGAAAACGACGGCTCCTAAGTCCCCGGCTAAGAGCACCGCGGGCACCAAGAGCAAGTCGAAACGCGCGGCCGGCCAAACGGCAGGAAACGGCGCCGCGTTTCAGCCGAGCACCTTCCCGATGCCGACAGGCGCGTTCACAATCGAGCAGCCGCCGGATCCGGGCCCAAAGCGCGAGCGCTACACGTTCGCGAAGATTCCGCACGTTCTGGAAGTGCCTAATCTGATCGAACTCCAGAAGGCCAGCTTCGAGTGGTTCAAGACCGAAGGCTTGGCCGAGGCGTTTGCTTCCATTTCGCCCATCAAGGACTTCACGGGCAATTTGGTCCTGGAGTTCGGCGACCACAGCCTGGGCGAACCGAAATATTCCGTTGAAGAATGCCGCGAGCGCGACATGACGTACAGCGCGCCGCTGCGCGTTCGCGTGCGCTTGATTACGGCCGAATCCGGCGAAATCAAAGGCATTCCCGACCAAGAGATCTTCATGGGCGACTTCCCGCTTCAAACAAGGAACGGAACGTTCATGATTAACGGTGCCGAGCGCGTCATCGTCAGTCAGCTCGTGCGCTCGCCCGGCGTGTACTACAACCAGGACGTCGACACGAACAACCGTCCCGTTTACAACGCGACGATCATCCCAAATCGCGGCGCATGGATTGAATTCGAAACCGACAACGGCACGAAGAACGACGAGACCGAAGGTACGATCGGCGTTCGCATCGACAAGAATCGCAAGATCTACGTTTCGACGTTCATCCGCGCGCTCTCGCGTCCCGACATGGGTTACAGCTGGGAGACCGACGAGGCGATTCTTGCGCTGTTCGGCGAGTCTCCGCTCGTGCGCAACTCGATCGAGAAAGATCGCGATATCAAGACGCGTGAAGACGCGCTCAAGGAAATCTACAAGAAGCTTCGTCCGGGCGAACCCGAAAACGCCGAGAACGCCGAGAAGCTGCTCGAGTCGCTGTTCTTCGACGACAAACGCTACGATTTGGCGGGCGTCGGCCGGTACAAGCTGAACGCGAAGTTCCAATACCGCATCGAGAATCCCGACGTGGAAGCACGCGGCGAGCAGCCGACCGTGCTCATCGACGAGTACGGCGATGCGGGCCTGAAGATGCCTCCAATCGAGAAGCGCTGCTTGACGCGCGAAGACATGATCGCGGTGATACGCCGTCTGATCAAAGTCGCCACAGGCGTGATTCCCAAGGACGACATCGACCATCTGGGCAACCGCCGGATCCGTTCGGTCGGCGAGCTGCTGCAGAACCAGTTCCGCGTGGGTTTGCTACGTCTGGAGCGCGTCGTGCGCGAGCGCATGACGGTTCAGGACATCGAGACCGTTACGCCGCAGGCACTGATCAACATCCGTCCGGTAGTGGCGGCGATTAAGGAATTCTTCGGCTCCTCGCAGCTCTCGCAGTTCATGGATCAAACCAACTCGCTCGCCGAACTGACGCACAAGCGGCGTCTCTCTGCGCTCGGGCCGGGCGGTCTCTCGCGCGAACGCGCAGGCTTCGAAGTGCGCGACGTTCACCACTCGCACTATGGCCGCATCTGTCCGATCGAGACGCCGGAAGGTCCGAACATCGGGCTCATCGGTTCGCTCGCGACCTATGCGCGCGTAAACAAGTTCGGCTTCATCGAAACGCCTTACCGGGTCGTGCGCGACGGTCACGTCACGGACGAGATCGTGTATCTGACCGCGGATCGCGAAGACGAGTACATCATCGCGCAGGCAAACACGCCGGTCAACGAAAAGGGCCGGATAACGTCCGACTCGGTCGTCTGCCGCTATGCCGAAGAGTACATCGAAGAGCCGGCATCGCGCGTACAGCTGATGGACGTCTCTCCCAAGCAGATCGTATCGGTCGCGACGGCGCTGATTCCGTTCCTCGAGCACGACGATGCAAACCGCGCGCTCATGGGCGCGAACATGCAGCGTCAGGCCGTGCCGCTTCTGCGTCCGCAGGCGCCGATCGTCGGCACCGGCATGGAGTACCGCTCGGCGAAGGACTCGGGCAGCCTCATCGTCACGGACGTTCCTGGCGAGGTGGTCGACGTCGATTCCAAGACGATCACGCTCAAACTCGGTGACGGCAGCGAGAAGAAGTTCGATCTGCTCAAATTCACGCGGAGCAACGCCGGCACGTGCATCAACCAGCGTCCCATCGTGAATCTGGGCGAGCGCGTTGTCGCGGGACAAATCCTGGCCGACGGCCCTTCGTCCGATGAAGGCGAGCTGGCGCTGGGTCAAAACGTCCTTGTGGCATTCATGCCGTGGGAAGGCTACAACTACGAAGACGCCATCCTGATCAGCGAACGTATGGTCAAGGAAGACCGCTTCACTTCGATTCACATCGAAGAGTACGAGTGCGAAGCGCGCGACACGAAATTGGGTCCCGAGGAGATCACGCGCGACATTCCCAACGTGGGCGAGGATTCGCTCAAGGATCTCGACGAGCGCGGCATCATTCGCATCGGCGCGGAAGTGCGCCCGGAAGACATCCTGGTCGGCAAAGTCACGCCCAAGGGCGAGACCGAGCTGACCGCGGAAGAGCGTTTGCTGCGCGCAATCTTCGGCGAGAAATCGCGCGAAGTTCGCGACACGTCGCTCAAAGTTCCGCACGGCGAAAAAGGCAAGATCATCGACGTGAAGGTCTTCTCGCGCGAAAACGGCGACGAGTCTGTCTCCGGGCGTGAACCACCTCGTGCGCGTCTACGTCGCGCAGAAGCGTAAGATTCTTCAAGGCGACAAGATGGCCGGACGCCACGGCAACAAGGGCGTCATCGCCAAGGTCCTTCCCGAAGAGGATATGCCGTATATGGAAGACGGCATGCCGGTGGACATCGTGCTGAATCCGCTGGGCGTTCCCTCGCGCATGAATCTGGGCCAGATCATGGAGACGCACTTGGGCTGGGCTGCAAAGATGCTCGGCATGCACATTGCAACGCCGGTATTCGACGGCGCGCATTCCGAGGACATCGCTGAATGGCTGCAAGACGCGGGCTTGCCGGCTGACGGTAAGACCTGGCTGCGCGACGGCCGCAACGGCGACCGCTTCTCGCGTCCGATCACGGTGGGCATGATCTACATGCTCAAGCTGGCGCACTTGGTCGACGACAAGATTCACGCGCGTTCGACGGGCCCATACTCGATGATCACGCAGCAGCCGCTGGGCGGCAAGGCGCAGTTCGGCGGTCAGCGTTTCGGCGAAATGGAAGTTTGGGCGCTCGAGGCTTACGGCGCGGCGTACACGCTTCAAGAGCTGCTGACGGTCAAGTCCGACGACGTCGTCGGACGCGTCAAGACGTACGAGGCGATCGTCAAGGGCGAGAACGTGATGGAGCCGGGCGTTCCCGAGTCGTTCAAGGTCCTGATCAAAGAGCTGCAATCGCTCGCGCTCGACGTCAAAGTCCTGACCGAGAACCGCGAAGAGATCGAGATCAAGATCCAAGACGACGA
This sequence comes from Vulcanimicrobiota bacterium, assembly GCA_963714015.1. Taxonomy (GTDB): domain Bacteria; phylum Vulcanimicrobiota; class Vulcanimicrobiia; order Vulcanimicrobiales; family Vulcanimicrobiaceae; genus DASRDE01. The sequence goes on from OY970223.1 coordinate 2,038,781, forward strand.
CATGGGCGAACGTGCTCAGGAGATCGGTTTGCTCATGGGCGACGAAGACCCGCGCATGACGCAGACGGCCGCGGCACAACGCGAAGCCGAAGCGCAGCGCGCGACGGTCGGCGTGGTCGAAGCCGAAATCGGCGAAGCCCAACCCGTTGACGAGGAAGAAGAGGAAGAGGAAGAGATCGACGACTCCAAACCGATCGTCACCGGTCCGGTAGGCGGCGCCATGGCGTCGGCCGAGGCCGACATGCAGGTTCCGGGCGCCGGAATTCGAGCCACGATTGGCGAGATCGACGAACTCGAGCTCGAGGAAGAAGAGCCCGCGGAGGAAGAGGAAGAGGAAGAGCAAGGCTACCAACTCGAGGAAGAAGACGAAGACGTCGCCGAAGAAGAATCGCCTTTCGGTGAAGAAGAGGAAGAGTCCGATTCGTACCGTGAGAACACGGAAGAAGAGAGCTTCTAACCGCGGACAACGCAAACAATAACGAAGGCCGGTGCTTACCGCACCGGCCTTTTTTTGCGTAAAACCACACGGTGACTCCGGCGGATCAGCTGGCGGATCGGCCGTTCATCTGGTCCGGTGAGACTCGTAAATCCCGCCGACGAAAAACATCGCCATGAAGAGAATTCCCAGGCCGCATACGGCAAACAGCGCTGACTCAGTCATGGGCACATGATACCGCAAAACGACGCGCTTGTCCCTTTCGGCACGCCCGAGGCGTTGGATTGCCGGCGCGGAATAAGTCCGGGCTATGAGTAGAATGTATTGGCGTCTTTCCATCGGCGCGTTGTTTGCCGCCGTGATTGCAGGCTGCGGCAGTGGGTCCGGCCTCTCGTCGATTCCGCCGCAGTCGCGGCTGAGTCAAGCCAAATTTTCGGCACCGGCGTCCGGTCCGATTTTCAATGTGTACACCGCCGGATCGACGCCCGGCTTTCCGTCGAGCGCGTCTGCGTGGGACATAGCGCCCGCGAACGCCACGACGATGTGGTTTACCGACGGCGGCACGCCCGCGATCGGCACGATCACCTCGTCCGGAACGGTCAAGGAATATTCGAACGGCCTGCCCTCCGGCGCGCGGCCCTACTCGATCGTGCGAGATGCCAAAGGCAACGGCTGGTTCACGGATCAGGGAAGCGCATCGGTGGGCCGCATTACGCCGGACGGCGAGATTACCGAGTACACGAACTCGAAACTGAACGGAACGTATCCGGCCGACGTGACCGTCGCGCCTGATGACACTGCGTGGTTCATGTCGGTCGGTCCAACGTCGTACATCGTGCATGCAAGCGTTGCGGGGAAATTGACGCTGTACGCCGTGCCCTCGAAACTCTCGCCCGACGGTTCGTTGATCGCGGATTCCGCGGGCGATCTGTGGTTTATGGCGCTTTGGCCCAACAGCGATGCAGTGCTCGTCGAACGCAAGGCTTCGGGAACGCTGGTCCGTTACTCCACCGGTCTGGAGCAAGCCTACGAACCGTGCTGTCCCAATCTAGCGCCCAAACGCATGGTGTTCGGTTCCGACGGAAACCTGTGGATGACTACGCTGGATTACACGCGGCCGAACGGCAACGGCGCGAACTTGCTCGCGACGCTCACGTCCACGGGCATGAAGTTCGTGCGGATTCCAACCTTGGGGATAAAGCACACCGCGATCACCAGCGGGTTAACGCGTCTGGGCAACGATCTGTGGATGACGGGGGACGATCCGTTCCAGTTCAACGGTGCTCTGTGGGACATGACGAGCGGCGAATCGTTCAAGGCCTATAACGTGCAGTTCAATCCGGTTGCAATTGCATCCGGAACGCAGGGCAACTTATGGATCACGAGCCATTTCGGCGGATCGCCCAGTTCGATCGTCCAAGTGGTCCTGCCCTAGCGCATGGAGATGAGCAGCCAGGCACCGTAACCCGCGATTCCTATCATCGTGTACGCTACGTAATCGCAGAAGATGCCGCTGTGCAGATTTCGCAGCGCGCGCAGCGGGGGCCCGAATATCGGCGCGAGATGCTGCGGAATGTGATCGCGGTATAGACCGGCGAATGCCGCGATCACCGCCGCCAAGCTGACGATGAGATTGAAAGCGATATCGCCCGGCTCGGGGTGTATCGCGGCTACAGCCGGCAGAGCACGCGGCGAATTCTGCAGGACGGCGGCAACGTACGATTGACGATCCACGAAAGCCGCCGCTGCGCGCTGAATTTCATGCGAAAGCGGTGCGCTCAGTCCGGCCCAAATTGCGATGCTCAAGAGCACTGCGGCGGGCAACAGCATGGTGAGCGGAGTTCGCTGCAGATTATCGGCGTCGCATTCGCACTCTTCCCAGCGGGGCGAAGCGCCGGTTTCTTGCCCTTTGCCGATGCCGAACGTCACGTGAATGCCTGCCCGCAGGACCGCGCCCGCATCGAGCGCCGAGGCGAATCCCATGACGATCGCCATGAAAAACAGCGCGTGGTCTTTCATTGCCGAGTCATAGAGCACTTTCGCGGCGGAAACGGCAAACGGCGGCAGTCCGGCGAGTGCGATGCCGCCGATCAGGAACAACACGCTATTGGCGATAGCGGCGCGCCCTCGGCCCCCCAGCATCTGCTCGTCGAGCGATCGAAATCGGTTCAAATAGTTTCCCGCGCAGATGAACAGCGCACTTTTGATCAGACCGTGCGCGAGGACGAACATAGCGGCCGCCGCAACGCCGGCCGCGCCCGTCAAACCCAGCACAGCCACGAACATGCCGGAGTGACTTACGGTCGAGAATGCGAGCAGCCGTTTCAGATGGCGCTGCGCGAAGGCCATGATCGCTCCGGCGATCGCCGTCACGGCGCCCACGCCCAGAAACAGCGCTTTGATGCTTTCCGAGTGCGGTGCCAGAACGCCGGCGAAGACGGTCCAGTAGATGCGCGCAACGCCGTACAGCGCGAGCTGCACCATGATGCCCGAGAAAAGCACGCAGACGGGCGTGGGTGCGACGGCATGCGCGTCGTCAAGCCAAAAATGGAACGGCGCGACGGCGCCTTTGACGAAATACCCGGTAAGGATCAGCGCAAAGGCCACGATTACCAGGCTGTCGGCCGGCCTTTGTGAGACGATGACGCCGATTTGGGCGAGGTTCAGCGCGTCGGTTCTAGCGTAGATGAATCCGATTCCAAGCAGAACCACGAACCCGGCAATCGCATTGGTGATCGCCAGGTTGATTGCGCCCTCGATCGATGCGGCTTCTTCGATCTTATGCGAGGTCAGAGCAATGGCGGCAGCCGTCATCAGTTCGAACCATACGAACATGTTGAACAGATCGCCGGTGAGCGCGTAGCCGCACATCGCCGCCAAGAAGGCAAGGAGCAGCGAATGGAACAGCGTGCCCACCAAGTCGAACTTCGTCCAGGTGTAGACGATCGCGGCCAAGACCAGCAGCGCCACGAATGCCGTCAAGCCCGCGTTCATGGTGTCCACCGAGAAGCTTATGCCGATGGCGAGCATATGTTTCGGGGTCCAGCCGCCCATCCAATGCACGACGATACCGTGCTGCGAGGTGTAGGCCGTAAGAACGCAGGCCATGCCGAAGACGCAAAGCGTGGTGAGCGTGGCGACGACGCAGCCGAACGACCTCGGCAGCATCTTGGTAAACGGCGCGATAAACGCAGCCGCCATGAGCGGAATCGCTACACAAAGCGGCGCCAGCGCCGAGACTTGAGCGGCCGTCATTTGTTCATTGCGGCCAATGCTTGCGGATCGATGGAGCCGCGCCGCCGGTAAATCTGCGTCGTCAGAGCGAGAAGCAACGAGGTGACCGTCGCGCCGACGACAATGTCGGTCAATGTGAGCGCATGCAAAATCGGATCGACCGAGGCGCTTCCAGGCGGATTAGTCGAGGAGAAAATCGGCGCCCCGGCTTTGGCCTGAAAGTCGATCGAAAGCAGAAACATGTACGTCGACGCCTGCACGACGGCCAGGCACAGGATCGAGTGAATGAGGTTGCGGCTTTGCGTCAGGCCGAAACAGCCTACGACGAAAAGCCAGAACGCGACCGCGTAAGGCAAATACAGTATCCATTCGCTCATTCTTCGGCCTCCTGAATCTCTCGCGTCTGTTTGAAGAAGACATAGAGGAGCACGACAAAACCGCACGCCACCTCGATAAAGACCCCGCAGTTGACGAGGTAGATCATGCCGCCCGACACGGTAGCACCGGTTTGACCGAGCGGCAGAAAATTCTTCAAAAATGCGCCCGTGATCCAGAGCGCGGTCACGCCGATTGCACCGAAGGAAAAGGCGCCCAGCGCTTCGAGAAAGTCGAAGACCTCCTTGTTCGCCGTTCGGACGAAGGCGTGGAGCCCAACGCCCAAATAGATGCACGCAAGCGCGCTGCCGAATACGGCGCCGCCTTGAAAGCCGCCGCCGGGCGTCAGCTGTCCATGCGCGCCGAGATCCATCGCCATGGCCGCGATGAACGCGGTCAGACTCGTCGGCAGCCAGCGAAGTGCGCCGGTCTGTCTGCCATCGCGTTTCGGCATCCGTGGGTTCGACGTGCTGTTCGGCCGGGCCGCGCAACTCGCTGAAGATCACCAGCACGCCGGTTATGGAGGTGAAGAAAATGAATTCCTCGCCGAGCGTGTCAAAGCCGCGATAGTCGAAATTGATTGCACTGGGCACGTTGAGCGCATGGCGTTCCAGCGTTGCAATCTGCAAGACCATCGCGGTATACGGTCCCGAAAACGTTCCGAATGCCGGAAGTCCCACGGCGCCGTACGCCAAAATGCCGGCAACGACGACGGCGCTAACGACGTAGACGATCGTTCGAGCGCGAATGCTCACGCGCGAAAACTCGTCTTCATCAGCGTCACCAGCACGATCGCCGGTATGGCAAGCGTGCCGACTGCCAGTTCGCTCAGCGCGACGTCCGGCGCGTGAAGGACGAAAAAGAGCATCGAAAGCGTCAATCCGAAAGCTGCATAAACGATGACTTGATTGACCGGCCGCTTGTTGAACACGACGGCCGCGCCGGTGAAGGCGACGAGCAGATAGAGAATTGCCTGAAGCAGACTCATCGCGCGCGCCGGCGGTATTCGGCTAGCGCTATTGCATGCGAAGTAATCGGTGCGCCAATCAGCAACACGAAAATAAAGCAGAGAGTTTTTACCGCCGAAACTCCGAAGCCCGTATCTATCAGCACGGCAATGAGCGTAAGCGGCGGAACCGCGACGCTGCAGATACCCAAGGCGTGCAGGGCCGCAAGGTTGTTCTTGCTGCGCAGAACCCCGAGAGCCGCCAGCAGCGCGAACCCGGCCAGCAATGCAAGGACGATAGCGGTCGCGAGTTGCCGCGCGATCACAGCCAGCGCTCCAGGAAGCGCGCGTAGGCAATGGTTCCGCCAATCGAGAGCAAGGCGAGGGTGATGCCGAGGTCGGCGAACTCCTCGGTTGCAAAGACGATGGAGAGCAGCACCAGTTGCACGGAAGCCAGCAGCGTCATCACCTGCAAAGCGATGAGGCGCCGAACGGTGTCCGCGGAAACCAGAAGATAGAGAGCAACGGCCATCGGGATAAACAGGAGTTCCGTGCCGAAGAGCAACCCGTTGAACGTGCTCACAGAGGCCACTGCTCGGACCGGTAGTGTTGTTCGCGGGCGATCAGCTGATGTACGACAAGCTCGCCCCGTAAATCGACTTCGGCAACAACGGTATTAGGCGCGGCGCACACACCGAAAATCACCAACGCCTCGCGGCCCATGTTCAGATCGTTCTCGCGGTCGCCGCAGTCATACCGGACGCGCGTAAGCATTCCGGTCAGTTGATTTCCGGTGCGCAGCACCCATAAAACCCGGCCCGAGACCAAGAACAGGTCCCGCACCATGGCCGCCGGCACGTGAGCGAGATTGCGCAGCCAGCGCCAGCGGACGCGCACGCCGGGAAGCCCTTCGCGCAGCGGGATCGCCACCAGCGGTACGCAGAGGGCGGCAATAATCGCGCCGGCCGCGACTTCCGATAGCGTCTGGGTGACGAACTCGATGACGTACGCACAGAGCACCGCAAACCACCAAATGGCCCATCGCATCGCACGATTTCTATACCTCGCGCAAACCATTCTTACACGGGCCCGGATCAGGGAATAGACGCCCGCCCGGTTGGCGTTTTTTTACAAAGATATTACGGAACGCGTCGATAGCGGCGAATCGTTCCGGCGCCTTCGGCCGACATTTTAATGATGATGCTTTTGGATTCGAAGTTGGATCCGCGCTACGTGGGCAAGGCGGTGCGTCTGCTCAATGCGGGCGGTTACGATCGCGCCACGAGTGAACTGTTGGCCGGATCCTCCCTCGGTGCGGTTGCCGGCTTCTTGGCGGGAGCCTCGCCGCGCCGCCAAAAGACGGTGATCGAGCTCATTGAGTCTGCCATGGACGACAGCCAGCAGTAGAGTGCCGCCCGGCCGGGAGCGGGTAGATTGCAGTCATGCAGACACCACCGCCGTCCGACCTGCGCCCCGCAATAGCGCACCAGCGGCTCCAACTTCTTGAAACGATCGAAACGGCGCTCGAAAAGCCCCTGGCCGCATTGGGTTTTGCATGGTTAGGATTGATCGTTGCGGCTTACGCGTGGGGCAGCAACGCCGCAATCAACGTCTTCACCTCGGTTATTTGGGGCATATTCATCGTTGACTTTGTCTTGCGTTTCCTTCTTGCAACGGACAGAGTAGCGTTCCTGAAGCAAAACATCTTGACGGCGGTTTCGCTGATACTGCCGGCGCTGGCGTTCTTGCGAGTTCTGCGTCTTTTTTCGGTACTGCCGTCGTGGCAGCTGGTCTTGTTCCGGTTGATTGCCGCAATGAACCGCAGTATGCACTCGCTGGCGACCACAATGAAGCGTCGCGGCGTCGCCTACGTCATCGCCCTCACCGCGATCGTTACGTTCGCGGGTGCCGCCGGTATGGACACCTTCGAGCGAGGCACGTTCGCAAACTACGGGTATTCACTCTGGTGGACCGGCATGGTGATGACGACCATGGGGCCGGACCGGTATCCGCAATCGACGCCCGGCCGTTTGCTGATGTGGGCGCTCGCAGTCTTCGGCTTTTCGGTTTTCGGTTATTTGACTGCGGCCGTAGCCAGCTACTTCGTCAACCGAGATGCCGGCGATTCCGGGAGCGAGATCGCCGGAGAAGACGACATCAATGCGGTGCTGAGCGAAATCCGAGCGTTGCGCGCCGAGTTGAAAGCCGCAGTCTCACAATCGTAGCGCGGTTGACGGTTCGGCCGGCGCCGAATCGCCCTTACGCGTTTGAGCGTCGATCGTGTAACTCGGATCTTTTGCGGAGATGCAGCCTGCACGAAAGACGCTGAATCGCTCCGCAAGTCCGCCGGCAAGCAATAAGGCACCCGCAATTTTACCCAAGCCGGCGTTGCGGCGGCTCACCACGGCCGCTGCGAGACCCGCAATATTCAAAGCGCGGGCCGCCTTGGCGAAGAGTTGCGCCTCACCGGTACGGTACGCTTGGCTTTGGCGCGGGCCCAATTCATGATGCAGCCGTTCCAGCGCCGCAATGCCTCCGGCGGCACCGGCAATAGCCAGACGCCGCGTTGTGCCGTTCGAGCCCGACAGCATGCCGATGCCGCCCGCGGTTGCTGCGGAGGTTGCAGCGAACAGTATCGGCATGGAGGTTCTTCCATAATGCCACGCCGGCACGACCGTATCGCCGATGAGTACCGCCGTGTAACACGACATCGCAGGACCGATCACCGCGGCTGCGGCTTCGAAGATTCGTCCGAGCGGGCGCGCAATGCCGGTGAGTTCACTGGCCGCCGCGGCAAACACCGCAGTGCTGAACGCGCTGAAGATATAGACGCCGACGCTCATCGGTGAGGTCGGTTTGAAGACTCGGAGCATATTGAGAAAGCGCTCCGGTTTCTTCAGATCGGCGATCAGACAGAATCCGCTGACCGCGCAGCCGCCCGCAGCCGTCAGCAGCATGATGCGCGCGAGCGCGTGATTTTTTGCCAGACGTTCGCCGAACGCGACCGTTGCCGACGCGCCCGCAAGTCCGCCCGAAAAGAAGTACACCGGAATGAGATCGGTCCACTCCGGCGGTTTGATCATCGGTTTTCCGTAATATCCGGGCTGATTCATAATCTGCGAAGTCCGGCAGAAACGGCTATTACTGCGGTAAGCATCAACATCGCTTGCGCCGCCGATCTCCACATTTGCGGCAGATACTTTGTCGGCACGACGGGATCGGGAGGCAAACCGTAGACTTCGGGCTTGTCCAGCAATAAGAACAGCGAACCTCCGCCGCCGATGCCGTCTTGCGGATTCTCCAAATATAATCGGGCCGAATCGAAGCGTTCGCGCACGCGCTCCAGACGGCTTTCCGCGCGCTCCCGCAACTCCTCGACCGCGCCGAACTGGATGGATTCGGTAGGGCACGCTTTCGCGCAGGCCGGCTGCTCGCCGGCCTTGAGGCGATCGTAGCAGAGCGTGCACTTGCCCATCGTGCCTTCATGCGTTTTTTCGCTGATGACGCCGAACGGACACGCCACGACGCAATACCCGCAGCCGTTGCAGATGTCGTCCTGAATCACGACCGTTCCGAATTCGCTGCGGATGATCGCGCCGGTAGGACAGACGTCGAGGCAGCCGGCGTGCGTACAGTGCTTGCAGACGTCGGACTCCATTAACCAGCGGTTGCCTTGCGGACGGTCGAACTGCTCGACGAAGGCCACATGCCGCCAGGTGTATCCGCCAAGCGCCGCGGTATTGTCGTACGACATGCCCGTAAAGTTGTAGCCGTCGTCCGGGAGCTGATTCCACTCTTTGCAAGCGACCTCGCACGCTTTGCAGCCGATGCAGAGCGTTGTATCGGTGAAGAAGCCCTTTCGCTGCTCCGCCGCGCTCCCGAATGTCGCGGTTTCGCGCTCTGCGGACGTCATTGCAGTGAGCTTCGTTAAATCGATGAACGTCGTCACACGCCGCTCCCGAGATGCGCTTGACGGCGTACGCCGTCAAGGAATGTCAGCATGTCGCCGCCGCGAGGGCGGCGCCCTGGGAGGATGTCGCACGTCAGTCCCTTGGTCTCTTGAATATGGACGTTGGGATCCAACGTGATGTGCAGCAGGTCGTTGGCACTGTCGCCGGTGACCAATCCTTTGCGCCCGAAGTGATACGGCAATCCGACGCTGTGCAGCACGGTGCCGTTCGATCTGCTCGGCCGCACGCGGCTTGTAACCATTACGCGCGCCTCGATCACCGCCCGAATCGTATAGATTGTCGCCCATTTGCCGTGTTCCAGACCGCGGAGCTTCGCCAATTCAGGGCTGACCTCGCAGAAAAGCTCCGGCTGCAGCTCGGAGAGATGCGGAACGGTACGGCTCATTCCGCCCGCGGTGTGGTGCTCCGTCAAACGGTAAGTGTACAGCACAAATGGGAAGAGATTGCCCTTTTCGCTGCTCGGCGATGGATTGTACTGATTGAATTCCCGCCGGAATTGTTGCCGGCACGGATTGCATTGCTGACCGTAGAGCGCGTTGCGCACCGGCGATTCATGCGGTTCGTAGTACGTTGGAAGAGGACCGTCGACGACGCCGTTGGGAACGAAGATCCAGCCCAGTCCGTCGTCTTGCATGATGAACGGATGCCATCCCGCCAGCGCCTCTTCTCGCTGCGCGTTACGAGCAGGCCGGTAGTCCGGACGCTTGTCCTTTTCGAAGTCCGGCGTATCGTGCCCGTCCCACTGCTCCTGCGCTTCATCCCACCAGATATAGCGTTTGCGTTCGCTCCACGGTTTGCCGTCGGGATCCGCCGACGCGCGGTTGTAAAGAAGACGGCGATTTGCCGGCCATGCCCATCCCCACTGCGGAGCGACCCAGCTCTGTTCTGCTCCGGGCTTGCGCCGAGTCGTTTGATTTTGCTCGTTCGCATACGATCCGCAGTAGATCCAACAGCCGCAAGCAGTGCTGCCGTCCGCCTTTAACTCGCTGTACGAAGAAACAGTTTTGCCCTCGGCATCCCATCCGCTGATCTCGCGCAGGACCATGTGGGCGTCGGGTTCGCGGATCGCGCCCAGCTCGGGATAGTCCCACGTGAGGTACTCCACGAGATCGGCGTTCGGCTCTTCGCCCCCAGCCATCAGACTCTTTGAGGCGTTTGCCGAGGTGATAGAAGAACCACAGATCCGAGCGCACATCGCCTTGCGGTTCGACGGCCTTGTGGTGCCACTGCAGCAGCCGCTGCGTGTTCGTGTACGATCCGTCCTTTTCGGTGTGCGCCGCAGCGGGAAGCCAGAACACCTCGGTGCCGATTTCTTCCGTTTTCAATTCGCCGGATTCGATTTCCGGCGAATCGTACCAAAACGATGCGCTCTCATTTTCGCTGAAGTCGCGAACGACGAGCCACTCCAGACTGCTCAGAGCGCGCCGGTGCAAGCCGGAATTCGCGCTGCCGACAGCCGGGTTTTCACCGACGCAGAAGAAGCCTTTGACTTTCCCGTCGACCATCCCCATTGCGCTGCGATACGCTGAGTGATCTCCGCTGATGCGCGGCAGCAGGTCGAAGCAATAATCGTTTTGCTCGCTTGCGTTCTCGCCGAACCACGCCTTGAGCAAACTGACGAAGTACTTATCCAAATTGCCCCAGAAACCGGTGCGCGCGCCTTCCGATTCGATGAAATGTTTGAAGTTGCTATGCGCCTTCGCATGGGGCATCGGAATGTATCCCGGAAGGATGTTGAACAGCGTCGGGATGTCGGTAGAGCCTTGAATCGAGGAATGACCCCGAAGCGCAAGGATACCGCCTCCCGGGCGGCCGATGTTGCCGAGCAGTAATTGGACGATCGCCGCAGCGCGAATGATCTGCACGCCGAACGTGTGCTGCGTCCATGCGACCGAATACGCGAACGCCGACGTGCGCTCGCGCCCGCTGTTGGCGCAGAGCATTTCGGCCACATCGACGAGTTGCGCAGGTTCGATGCCGCAAATCTGTGCGACGGTTTCGGGTGTGTACCGCGAGAAGTGCCGCTTGGTGACTTGATAAATGCACCGCGGATCCTCCAGCGTCTTGTCCATGTGCGGCGGCTCACCTGATTTGAGCGCATCTTCCTTCTGCGTGAAGCTCGGGCTTGCCGCCGAGTTGCGATTCGTCCTCGCGCTGGCCGGCTGCGCCGTGCAGATCCATGCCTTTGTACTGCCAGCTCTCGAACCCGTAGCCGTTCGTCTCGGCCTGCCAGCCCGAGAAGTAACCGTCCAGATCTTCAGTGTCGCGGAAGTCGTCCTTCAGTATGACTGGAGCGTTCGTGTAATTGACGACGTATTCTCGAAACGATCGGTCATTGGTGAGAATATAGTTGATGATCCCGCCGAGAAACGCCAAGTCGGTGCCGGCGCGTATCGGCACGTGCATGTCCGCCATCGCACTCGTGCGCGTGAACCGCGGATCGACGTGTATCAGTTTACCGCCGCGCTCGCGCGCTTCCATGACCCACTGGAACCCGACCGGATGATTCTCCGCCATGTTCGAGCCCATGATCACGATGCAGTCGGAATTCTGAAGGTCTTGCTGGAACGTCGTCGCGCCGCCCCGGCCGAACGAGGTTCCCAAACTGGGAACCGTCGAGCTGATGTCATATTCGAGCCTGGTTTTCGACCTGGATGATGCCGAGCGCCGTGTAGAGTTTCTTTATCAGGTAATTCTCTTCGTTGTCGAGCGTCGCGCCGCCCAAATGCGCGATTCCGGAGCAGCGGTTGAGCGCCCGGCCCTTCTCATCGGCGGCTTCCCACGTTTCGCGACGGGTTTTCACGACTCGCTGCGCTATCATCTCCATCGCCTGCTCGAGCGAGATTTCTTCCCAGTGCGTGCCGTAGGGCCGCCGGTACTTCGCTTTGTATTCGCGTAACGGACTTTCAACCAAGGAACGGGTTGCCGAGCCCTTGGGACACAACCGGCCGCGCGAAATCGGGCTGTCCGGGTCACCCTCGATGGAGACGATCTTTTCGTCCTTCACATAGATGTTCTGACCGCATCCTACCGCGCAATAGGGACAAACGGATTTTACGGCTTTAGACTTGCTGCGTGCGCGCCGTCCAGTTTTTCGTGCGCTCGGACTGCGCCGCGGCGCCAAGCGCGAGCGGATCGTTTTCGAACTGGCGAAGCAGGGGCCAGCCTGAAGCGTTCCTTTTCATCGATAAAATGGTACCAAGCAAACGTCGGCGTTAAACGATTGACCGGAGTCAATGACGGCGTCGGCCAAAACGTGCGAGCCGTGGGTAAGACCGAGATACCATGGCTGCTAATTCTGAACCTGAAGTCGTCGTCGTCACCGGAGCATCCGGTGGAATCGGACGAGCGGCAGTCCGAGAATTCGCCAAGCACGGTACGAAGCTTGCGCTCCTGGCTCGCGGCGAGGAGGGGCTGGAAACGGCCCGCGCTGAGGCGGAGGCTTTAGGCGCCCGCGCGATCGCAATAGCCGTGGACGTCGCGAATCCGGAAGAAGTGGAAGCCGCCGCCGCTCGCGCAGAAAGCGAGCTCGGGCCCATCGACGTGTGGGTGAACGTGGCGTTCACGAACGTATTCTCGGAGTTCTGGGACGTTACGCCGGAGGAATGGCGCCGCCTCACCGACGTCACGTATTTGGGCTACGTTTGGGGAACCATGGCGGCGATCAAGCGCATGCGCGGGCGCAACCGCGGGACGATCGTTCAGGTGGGCTCGGCGCTCTGCTATCGCAGCATTCCGCTTCAATCGCCGTATTGCGGGGCCAAGAGCGCGATTCGAGGGTTTACCGACTCCCTGCGCTGCGAGCTGATTCAGCATAACAGCAAGATCAATTTGACCATGGTTCAAATGCCCGCCGTCAACACTCCGCAGTTCACGTGGAATCGCGTCAAGAGCGGGCTCAAGCATCCTCAGCCGCTGCCTCCGATTTTCCAGCCGGAAGTCGCGGGGCGCGCGATCTACTGGGCGGCGCAGAAGCACCCGCGCGAGATGTGGGTCGGCGGTTCCACGGTAATCGCCATTCTCGTGCAAAAGATCGCTCCGCGGCTTGCCGACTGGTACTTGGGAAAGACCGGCTACAAGTCTCAGCAGACCGGCGAACCGATACGGCCGGGACGTCCCGACAATCTGTACGAGCCTGCAGATCGCACGCGCGACTTCGGCGCGCATGGTGAATTCGACGAGCAAGCTGCACCGCGAAGCTTTGAGACCGAGCTGGTCATCAACCGTCAGTGGGTGCTCGGCGGATTGGCGCTGGCGGGCGCCGCAGCCGCGGCGAGTGCTCTGTTATTGCGGGACTAGCTCCTCATCCAGCACCGAGCGATCGATCTGACCCCCGAAGCGTTTTCGTTCGAGGGCGAAGACGGCCGTCACGAGCTTCTTCACCGCGTCGATGAACGTCGGCCGGCTGTCCGGTGCTAGGATGATCCGTCGAACGAGCGCATTCAGATCGTCGAGCGAGAGCTGCTGATCGACGATCGGCCCGTCGATGGGCTGGCGGAATATCTGAACGCTGCGTATCTCTTGTTCTTCCTTGTACTCGCGCCGTTTGTGAAAAAAGATCTTGTGAATGTCGGAGATCTCCCCTTCCATGGGCTCGTAGCGCATGCGTTCGATTCGCACCTCGCCGTTGCGGGCGAGCATTTCGCGTAGCGCGCCGACCGTAGTTTCTATCGCTACCGACTCTCCCGAGCGCCCGTAGATGTTCCACATGCCGTAGGATTCGCGATCGAATTCGAACCAGTACGTCGCGACCGCATGCGTGCGCGCCGCGCGAATCACATCCTCGGTAGAGGGCGTTTTGCCGTCAAAACCAAGCCTGCGCAGCAATGGGCGCGCGAAGCGTACGCTCTTCCATCCGTAGGCGCCCTCGGAGGCATCGTAAAGGGTGTCGATTCTGGTTTGAATCAGATGGCCGCTAAGCAGCTCCAAAAAAGAGTTCAGCTTCATGTAACGCCAGATGACCGTCGCCTCGCGGGCCTCGCCTTCCGGTTTGACAGCGCGGCCGCGCTCTGGGCGCTCGACGTTGCTCATGATGACCGTGACTGGTTATTCCCCTGTGTAAAGTTCGTGCAACGGGAGCGCAAACGCGCCGGGAATGCCGATAAGGAAGAAGAGCGGCAAGGAAGCCCCCGCTTTGAGGAATATGGAGATGAGCCAGCACGCCTCCGCACAGGCAATGTGCGTAGCGCGAAAGCCCAACGGCGCGGCATGCGCCAACGAGGCGCAGTTCGAATGCGAAAACGGCCATGTGGTCTGCTTTTTCCATAGCATTCGCACCATCGGCGCGCAGTCGGTCAACAAGCGCAAATGCGTTGCTTGTATGGAGCAGGGCAAGACGTCCTTCGTGCACCGGCGCGGCGAAGAATCAGAATCGTAGCGTCGTCGCTGCAGCGCTTACTGCGCTTTAGCCATCGCCCGGTATGCGGCGATCTTTCCGTCCGGATCGAGCCGGAGCACGACGTTCATCCAGCCCTTGCCGAAGTTTGCGCGGTACGTGTATTCGTTCTTCGCCTGATCGGTGCTCAGGTACGTTAGCCCGTGGTAGTCACCCAGCGAGTGCATCTTGTCCGAGAGAATCCCTAGCTCGGATCGAGTAACTTGCGACTTCAGCGTGTCGTCGAAGTTTTGCGTGGCTGCGTTCATGTCGTCGTTGTAAACCGCTTTGGTGACCGAATCCGCTGAAGCTTGCGCCGAGCCTGCAGGGCTGCCGCCGCAAGCCGCGAGCGCGAGCACGAGGCCCGCACCCGCCAAGATTGCGTTACGGAGCACTAAATGCTGCCCCAGCCGTATGAGACCATCTCCGTGCTGCCATTATCCGCGACGCGCGTCGCAACGCGATGCTTTCGATCGGTCTTCGAGTGCGAGCTGTTCGAGCGCGGGTTCGGAATATATGCGACGGTGCGATCGCTCTTGCCGGCCATTGCCAGTTCGCTGCGCTGCTGAAGGATGACGCCGTGCTGGTAGGACACCTCGCGCTTGAGGTCGCCGACTTCGGCGACGGCGTTGTCATAAGCTTTCTGTTCGCTGCTGTAGGCTGCCCACGCGTCGTTGTTTTCCGACTGGAGCTCGGCCTGGCGGCGCGCATCCTCGGCGTATTTCTCGTGAACCTTCCGGTTGTGCTGAATGATCAAATACGAAGCCGCGCCGATTCCCAGCAAAATGTTGCGCGTGCTGGCGCGGCCGTCGGCGAGCGCCGGAGCGGCGGGAACGAAGGTTGCCGTCATGGCTGCCAGCATCGTGCCGGCGATTGCTCGTTTGAAATTCATAGCGTGGTCTTGCCCTCCTAAGTGGTGTAACGCAGGCGCCAAAGGCAATTGTTCCCCGCCTTCGAATCTCTCCAGCCCCTGCTCGCTTTGACCGGAGGAATTTGCAATGGCAACCGAGCGTATCGGTGTGGTCGGTACGGGGCGAATGGGCGCCAACATGGCTCGGCGGTTGAAAGATGTAGGCTACGCCGTCACTGCCGTTCACGACGTTCGGCCGGAGTCCGCCCGCTTGCTTGCGAACGAGATCGGTTCGACTGCCTACCGAACACTGTCCGGCGTTACCGAGAACTGCGACGTCGTCATTACCGTGGTAACCGATGACGCGGCAATGTTCGACATCTTTTCGGCCACGGGCGATTCTTTGCTGGTTCCGGAACACCCGGAACTGGCCGGCGGGAAGTACTTCATCAACTGTGCGACTATTTCTCCGGGCGTGCACCGGGAGATCGAGCGCATCGTCAATGCCCGGAGCGCGAATTCCATTGAGGCATGCATGGCAAGTTCCATCACGCAAGCTCGCAACGGAACGCTGTATCTTATGTGCGGCGGAAAACGTGAGGCATTCGAACGGGTGCGCCCCATTTTGGAGAACCTCGGCAGTTCCCTTCGCTACATTGGTGAGGCTGGCCGGGCGGCGCAAGTCAAAGCGCTCGTCAACATGGTGATGAACTCCAATACCGCGGCCCTAGCGGAAGGGCTGGGATTGGGCGATGCGCTCGGTTTGGATCTCGAGATGCTGCGCGAGGTCTTCGGTCAAACGGGCGCGGCGTCGCGCGTGCTCGAAACCGACGGTGCAGACATGCAGAACCGCGATCACGACTGCTACTTTTCGGCGGCGCATGCCGCCAAAGATTCCGGCATTGCGCTTTCGCTCGCCCGGGAGAGCGGCGTGGAGCTGCCTCTTGCGCGGGCGACGTACGATCAATACGTACGAATGAAGTCGCTCGGGCTGGGCGAACTCGACAAATCCGGAATCTCCGAACTCACGTTCAAATCCCGCCACGCCGAACATACTTCTCTGTCTCGCTGAGGGAGAACCAAACATGACGACAGCAGGAACCACCGACTCAACGACGCCCGCGACGCAAAACAAAGAGAAGATCGTCCCGATGATAAGCTCCGACACCGCCGGTCCGCTGGGCGTGAAACATCTACCCCGGCTTTGGGCCAAACTGACGCTTGCGGCGCATGGCCGGCTGGCCGAAGGATACGACGAATGCGGCCCGGGCTTCGATGCGATGACAATCAATAATTTGAACCTCGCGAAAGATCGGGTCGTGCAGTTCGTGCGCGATCACAAGCCCACGTATATGCAGTTCGAGCAATGGGTCGCCAAGGAAAGCGGCGGTAAGCTCGACCCCGAGGCGGTCCGCAAGCACAACGAGGCCGTCAACGGCTACTGCCACAACGAAGATCTTGCTACGCAGATGCGTCAAAGTTCCGGCATTCCGCACGACCATATCAAGGATGCCGTCACGCTGAATACCGTCGAGGATCTGGACGAGTTGCACCGGCAGGCAACGGCAACCTAACTGCTCAAGTACCCCGGGTGGTACATGTCGAAGAGCGCGTCACGTTAGACGACGGCGCAAAGACCATATTAGAACGCTGGGGAACGCGCGGGCCGGTGATTTTGTGCGTGCACGGAATGACCAGTTCGCGCCGGTCCTGGGAGCGGCTCGCCGCGCACTATAGCGATCGCGCGCGAATCTACGCCTACGATCAGCGCGGTCACGGTGAATCGGCAGACGTGAGCGGCCCGATGACGCTGCATCGCGCGCTCCTCGATCTTTACAACGTGATCGACGCCATTCCCGACCGCGTCGAAACGCTCATCGGACATTCATGGGGCGGTGCGGTAGCGATTCTCGGCGGGCGCCGTTTCGACGTCCAGCGCGTCGTTGCGATCGATCCGATGATTCGCCAAGCCGACGGCCCATGGTACGACGAGTTCATCGACGAATTACGCGCGCAGTTCTCAAAGCGCGGCGATGCCAGAGATGCACTGATTCGCGCGGAATATCCCAAGCGCGGCTGGTCCGAGACGGACGTTGAAGGCAAGGTTCATGCGGTCCGCAACATGACGATTCTGCCGATTCAGCGCCTGCGCGACGAAAATCCGCCGGAGACGTGGGACTTGCGCCCCGATCTGGACGACTATCCCAAGCCGCTGCTGCTCGCGATTGCGGGCTCCGGCGAAAGCGTGGTCGCGCTGGAAGATCTCAAATACGTCCGCGAACACGGCGGTCCGAACATTGCGATCCGCGAATTCGAGCGCGCGGATCACAACCTTCATCGCACCGCGTTCGACGCGTTCGTGCGCGAACTGGATACGTACTTCGAACGCACCTCGGCCCTCTCAAGCACGCCCGGCTAGAACTGCAGGGCGAAACCGAAGACGTAGCGCCCTAGAACATATGCCCGACCGAGATAACGCCCCGGCCCGATCGCGCGGATTTCATCGCCTACGAACCACGCGATGATCGAAGTCTTGGAATAGTCGAGCACGATGCACGGTTTGCCGTCGAAGCGGCTAGGAGCTTCGTAGACGTGCGCGGGCACGGCAGGTATGCCGATGGGCGTGACGCGATTGACGAGCCGGCTCCCCGCAGCATCGAATGTTTTCCCTTGCCAGACGGCGACGCGCACGAGCTGCGCAATCGGCGCCGCGAGGCTTGTGCCGGGCGCGATCAACGCGAGCCCTTCCGCGGGACCATGTGGAATCGGACCGGCCGGAGCGGCACTGAAGATCTCGTCCAACCGGCGTTGATCCATCCGCAGCAGCGCACCGTTTGCAGCCGGCGAGGTCGCGTCAGCCATGCAATGAAGTTTCGAAGTGTCGCCGGCGACCCCTATGCGACCCTTTGATTGTGAAGAAACTGTCAAACTGTGCGGCGTTACATGAAGATCGCGAGCACGAGATCAGCTGACGTTTACATCGTTCCTCGATTTTGAAACTTCGGCGCTGGAGTTCGACGGTTCATCCAGCGCGGCTCTGGAGCGGGACGTGGCAGCCGTTAATCGCAAGCTTTCAGCGAGGGGCCTTCCACCGCCGATGGCTATATGGCAAGGCCGGCAAGATTGCCGGGACGCGGCAAGTGCAGCTCTCTATTGGGCTACCAAAAGCGCGATAGCGCAGATCGCGAATAAGCGCATACGGTTTCTCGAGCAAATCTCTGCCGACTCGCTTGGGGGCGTCGGTTGCGCTGACCAGCCGCTGCCCAACGAAGATCAACCGATGATGCGCGAGGGCGCTGGCTTTGAAGGCAGCGTCTTGGCGGGATATTAAAAAAAGGCCGGCGGAAAGCCGGCCTTTGGGGTTGCTGCGACTCGAGGATAAAACTACTGACCTCCGCCGCCGCTCGTGCTGCTGTTCTTGGTGCGTTTCATGTGATGCACGTGCGTCGTGGCAGCGACGTTCGGACGATTGAACTTGTCCAGCCAGTTCGGGCCGTTCGGATTGCCGTTGAGCGCGTCCATAGTCGTACCGTTGCCCATACCGCTCGTGGTCGAAGGCATTGCCGGTGCGACGGCCGGCGTCGAAGTCGATGGATTGGTCGTTGTCGAGGTCTTTCCATGAACCACGCCTTGATGCGCGCATGGCTGCATCGGCTGCGTGGCGCTATTGGCGGACGTCGAAGTATCTACTCCGCTGTTCGTCGAGGGAGACGTCGTGCCGCCGTCGGCCGACGTGGAGGTGTTGCCGGTCGTTCCACCATTGTTCCCGGTCGTAGTGTTCGTGTCGGTATTCGTGTTCGTACCGGCGTTCGACGTCGACTGCGTACCGGGCGTGGCCGGCGACTGACCGGTAGCCTCATTCGGCGTAGCACTGTTGCATTGTTCGTAACGAACGGGCTGCTGTTTGGCAGTCGCGGGTGACGTCGGAGGCGGATTGGTCGTTTGCGTCGTTTGCTGCGCAAAGGCCGCGCCGGTGAAGGCCAGCGTGAGCGCTGCTGCAATTCCGCTTGAAAGTAATGCTCGGGTTGAATGCATTCGATTCTCCTCTAAGGGCACCAAGTTTCATTACCCATTGTGCGCGAATGTATGAAAAGCGGGAGGCTGCTCGGCCGAACAAAAAAGAACCGCGCGCAGTCTCGTCCGCAGCGTCCGCGTGCGCCGGGTCGGCTACTTCAGACGTGGGTATCCAAAGCAAATGCGCAGACGTAAATCAAGCGCGATACTGCAAGGCGTGTACTACGTAGCGACCGGCGCCCTGCCGCTGCTATCGCGCCGAACATTCGAACGGCTCACCGGGCGCAAGCGCGACTGGTGGCTCGTGCAGATGGTCGGACTCTTGGCTATGAGTATCGGAGCAGCGCTGATCGCCGGCGCAATAAACCGGCGCGACGAAGAGGAACTCGCAGTCGACCAGCGCGCCCTTGCGGTTTTCTCAGCACTTTCGTTCGCGGCGATCGACGTCGCGTATGCCGTGCCTGGACGGATCTCGCGGATTTACTTGCTGGACGCAGTCGTCGAAGCAGCTTTAGTCGTGCTCTCGGTTTGAGAAAGCGCGGCTGCCGGCGATCCGTTTTGTGTTTCGTTACTGCATGAGTTTCTTGGTAAAGTACGTCCATTCGAGCGCCGAGGTATGGGCGCGTTCCTTCAGGTTTGCGCCCGCCCCATGGCCGCCTTCGGTAACTTCATAGAAGAGATACGGCACGCCCATCGAGGCAAGTTTTGCGGCGAACTTACGGGCATGCTGCGGGCCTACGCGATCGTCTTTCGTCGTGGTCCAAATGAACGGTTCGGGATAGGCGACTCCGGCGCGCAAATTGTTGTAAGGCGAGATCTTGGCCAAGAAGGCGCGTTCGACCGGATTGGCAACGCTGCCGTACTCCCCTACCCACGATGCGCCGGCCTCGATCTTCTCGTAGCGCAGCATGTCCAGCAGCGGCACTTGAATATCGACGGCGTTCCACATGTCGGGATGCTGGGTGAATTCGACTCCCATGAGCAGACCGCCGTTGGAACCTCCTTCGATCCCCAAATATCGCGGCGAAGTAATGTTTCTCGTCACGAGATCCTTGCCCACTGCGTAGAAGTCGTCGTAGATACGCTGGCGATGCGTTTTCAGACCGGCCTCATGCCAGGCGGGCCCGAACTCGCCGCCGCCTCGGATGTTCGCGAGTACAAACACGCCTCCGTGCTCCAGCCACAGTTTGCCCAGTACGCCGGAGTAGAACGGCGTCATGGAGATTTGAAAACCGCCGTACGCGTTGAGAACGGTTGGATTTCGCCCGTTGAGCTGCATGTTCTTGGGATGGACGATGAAATACGGAATTTTGGTTCCGTCTTTCGAGGTCGCCTCGTGCTGTTCGACGACGTCGCTGGACGCATCGAATTCGGCGGGAAGCGATTTTTCCACAGTCGCGGTATCTTGCGCGGTATTGACCGCCCAGAGCGTTGTGGGATTCAGGAAACTCGTCACCTCGACGAACGCGTTGCCGCCGCGCAAATCGGTGTCGACCAGGCTGACGGCGGCGTTGTCCGGCAGATCGAGACGGTGTGCGCTCCAAGTACCGTTCGCTTGGGGCGTGAAGACGACGGCGCGGCCGCGCACGTTCTGATAGAGCGTCACGAGCAGCTGCGAACGGGTGGCGTTCACGGCGTCGATCGATTCCCGCGGTCCGGGATTGTAGACCACTGTTGGTTTCAACTTCTGCGGATCGGCTTTTACCGCGGCGAGATCGACCGAGAGCAGCGCACCCGCCGCAAAATGCTTGCCGTCAGCGTCCCACGCTTGATTCGGCGTGAAGACGAGCCGTCCGTCGACGAGCGATTGAATGTTGGTCTTCAGCGGGATGTTCACGCGTTCGATTCCCGCCGGTGCGACCAGGTAGTATTGGTTGGTGAAGAAGGTCGTGCCTCGGCCGATCAGCGTTACCGAGTCGCCCGTTCCGTCGTGCATCGTGAAAGCGGAGGTGCTTACGTCGCTTTTCTGTCCGCGGAAAATTTCGACCGCGCTGCTGAGCGGCTGACCGCGTTTGAGGCGTTTGACGATATAGGCGTAGCCCGAGGTGGTGAGATCGCCGGGATTCCACTCACGCGAGACGAGCAGCGTATTTTGATCGATCCAGTCGGCTTGCTGCTTTCCGCGCGGCAGCACGAATCCGCCGGCAACGAATCGGCGAGTGCGCAAGTCGAATTCGCGAATCGTGACCGCGTCTTCGCCGCCGTCCGAAAGTGAGATTAGGCAGCGCCGCTCCGCCGGCCAATTGCAGTTTGCGCCTTCCCAAACCCAGTTTGCCTTCTCGGCTTTCGCGAGCGCGTCCAGGTCGAGCACCGTTGTCCACTGCGGCGAACCGCCGGCATAGCTGGCCGGCGTCGTGCGGCGCCAAATCCCGCGCACGTGCGTATCGTCTTGCCAAAAATTATAGATGTCGCCGCCGATGAACGAAGGCGTCGGTATACGGCCCTTCGCTTGAGCCACTTTGAGCGCGTCGGCGTACAGCGCCGCGTAATGCGGATCGCCTTGCAGCACCGGGAGCGTCTTGGCGTTTTGCTCTCGCACCCACGCCATTGCCCGGGCGCCGTCCTTGTCCTCGAGCCAAAGGAATGGATCGCTTCCGTTCGGGCCGGCGGCCGGCGCTTTTGCAACGAACGTTTGTGCCGGATAATTCGCAGCCAGTGCGGGCAATGCCGCCACTGAAGCAAGCAATACAATAGCGACGGACGATCTTACGCTCTTCATGATCGTAGCGTTCGACATAGACGATTGGCCGCCTCGGGCGGCGGCTAGTTGCGGGGACGGATGGGGAGAACGACGCGGACGGTTTTGCCGTTGTTGAGGATTGGTTCGATGTCGATGTGTTCCGCCAGCGCGCTGACCAGGAAGAGCCCGCGCCCGCTTTCCGCCAGCGGATTTACCGGAAGCGACGGATTGAACTGAAACACCGGACCGTGATCTTCGACGCAGAGGATCGCTTCGTCGTAGTTCCAATCGAGCACGACCCGAATGCTACCCGGCGCATGACGTACGACGTTGCCGATCAGTTCCCCGAAGATCGTTTCACATGCGTTATAATCGCCGTCGCTCTCACCTTTGAGCTTGAGCGCACTTAGGAATTGCTCTCGAGCGCGAGTCGCTCGTTTTGCATCGGAAGAAGAAAAAGTCCAGAGCACGGCTGGGCATACGTTTTCTGCCCTTGTGAAAACTCCTTATCTTACGGATGCGGGAATCCGGCGTCGTCATACGCTTTCGGATCCAGCAAGTACGTCTCACCGAAAAGCGACGCGGCCCAAACTGTACCATCACTTCGTGCCGCCGCCCCTTCGGGAGCTTTGGGGAGCCAATATCGCGTTACGGCGCCGGAAGTGGTAACGTTCGCAATGTCGCCGTACGTTGACTCGGGCACCCACAAGGAGCCGTCCGGTCCTACGGTTATGTCTGAGATGCCCGGAGCGCCGCGCCCGTCGTCCAGATCGAATGCACGCACCAAACCCTTCGGGGAAACAGATCCGACGTATCGGTCGCCGTCGACCCACCAGATAGAGCCGTCGTTGCGGTTCAACGCCATTTTCCAAATCGTCGTGGGAAGCGCGCGCAGAGGGATCGGAGGCAAGATGGTTCCGGAAACGTTGATGCGTCCCATCGCCGCCGGCTTACTGCCGCTTGCCGGCATGTAGAACCAAAGATTCCCGCCCGGGCCGGTTGCGATCGCGTGCGGCTGCCGGGCACTCGCCCGATCGGTAATGCGAAATTGCTGAACTGTCCCGGTCGCCGCGTTGATGAAGCCGACAGCGCCGCCGTTTGAATCGAATAATGTGAACCATACGTTGTCGTCCGGTCCGAGTGTGATGCCGCCGATACTTCCGCCCGCCGAGACGTAGTCGGTGATCGGATACCCGGAGACGCTGCCGTCCGGGCGCACTTCGATCAGTGCGGGCTGGATGGCGGTGTGACCGTACGTTCCGGAAATCCATGCGTCGCCGGATGCGTCGACGACGACACTCTGTAAGTTGCCGAAATTCGCCGGAGCTGCGTATTCGGCGATGTTGCCCTTCTTACCGACCTTCAGAACCTTGTTTGCGCCGCTTTCAACGACCCACGCGCTCTGATTGCGCGCCGTCACGATGCCTTGAGGCTCCGCGGGAATCGACGGCATTTCGAAACGGGACGCGGGGCTGGCTCTGGGCGCGGGAGTCGGACCAGTCGTCGTGAGCGAAGCGGTGACGTAAGTTCCGTGCAGTTGCGGCGCGGTCTGGCAGAATTCAATCTCGTCCATATCGGAGTTGTACGCGATCCAACGCGGACTCTCGATGAACGAGAAAAAGCCGTCACCGTTTCTGAAAAGCGGCGCGCCGAATCCCGCAATCGGCGCGGCGTATTTGTTTGCGTCCACTCTCCAGATTTCGCCGTCTTCCTGATCCGCGACGTAGAGCACGCCGTTTTGCGTATCGAATGCGATGCCGTCCGGCTGGCCGAAAACGGCAGCGGTTCCATTTCCCGGCCGTGTTTCCCGGCCAGCACGGCGCTATTCCGTTCGGCCCTTCCGGTACGCAATGTCCCGCAAACGTGGAAACGGCGCCGCTTGCGGTTACCAGATAGATGACGTCGGAGGTAGCATCGGCGACGTAAAACATTCCCGCTTCACCCATCGCGATCGCCGGCGGCGGCTCACCCTGTTGCGGGGCTGGGATCGTTCCGGGAGCGGTAACGGTCTTAGGAGCGCCGGACCAAACCGTTGCGACGTGATCGTAATCGACGACGTAAGGCAGACCGGCGGCATCCGTCGTGAGCGCTTCGATCTGTTTGAATCCGGCCGCAATCCTAGACACGCCCCCCGTTCGTGGCGCCTGATACACGGCCGTTCGACTCGAGAAAACGAACGCGCGCAGCGCGCGGCTGTACGCAACGCCCGTGATGAGCTGTCCCGGATCGGTCGAGGGGAGCGCAATCGGCAAGGCGTCCCCGCTCAGTGTCCAGAGCCGGGCTCCGAGGGCGACGACCGCCATGTGGTCGTCGCGATCATACGCGATCGGCCCGCCAATGTTGGCCCTCAAGCGTACGTCATAAATGGGACGGGAATGTGCCGCGCGGATCGCGTCCGCCTGCGGAATCGGCGCTATGCCGGCGCGTCCGCCGCCGCACCCTGCGAGAAGCACAAAACCCAACCCGACGCACCAGCCCGCCCGCATATCGCTCCTCCCGGTACGAAAACGCCCTGCCG
Source organism: Vulcanimicrobiota bacterium (assembly GCA_963714015.1). Classification (GTDB taxonomy): domain Bacteria; phylum Vulcanimicrobiota; class Vulcanimicrobiia; order Vulcanimicrobiales; family Vulcanimicrobiaceae; genus DASRDE01. Next base: position 2,063,179 of record OY970223.1, read on the forward strand.
AAAGTACGCGCAAGCAGGCGCTCGAGCCTGGCAAGCGAGAGGAGGGCTGCACCCGCTGCAGTTGCACTGCACGGGCCAAGCCGGTATACTAGTGGACTGTGCCCGGGCCCGGCGGACGCGCCGCGGCACCAGCTTAAGGCAGCGGTGGGACGGCTTACGAGACAACGTGAGAACCGCGATCCCTGCGCAAGCCGCGGCCGGTATGGGCATCCAGCCTTCGACGGGTTCAGGCTCCTTCGCAGGCACGGGATGACAGAAACACTTGAACCTCATAGACGTCAATAATTTCGATGCGATGCGTATCGGTCTCGCGTCGCCCGAGCAGATCCGCGCGTGGTCGTTCGGCGAAGTCCGCAAACCGGAAACCATAAACTATCGCACGCTCAAGCCGGAACGCGACGGCCTGTTCTGCGAGAAGATTTTCGGTCCCACCAAAGACTGGGAGTGCCACTGCGGCAAGTATAAGCGGATCCGCTTCAAAGGCATGATCTGCGACCGCTGCGGCGTGGAGATTACGCGCGCGAAAGTTCGCCGCGAGCGCATGGGACACATCGAACTGGCAACGCCCGTCAGCCACATTTGGTACTTCAAGGGCGTGCCCAGCCGCATCGGCATTCTGCTCGACATGTCGCCGCGCCAGCTCGAAAAGGTTATTTATTTCGCGGCGTACGTGGTGATCGATGCCGGCAACACTCCGCTGCAAAAACGCGAAGTGCTCACCGAGCAGAAGTATCGCGAGCACCGCGAAAAATTTGGAAGCGCGTTCAAGGCGGGCATGGGCGCCGAAGCAATTCGCGAACTGCTGCGCGATCTCAATCTGCGCCGCATTCAAGAAGAGCTGCGCAAAGAATTCAAGGAGACGAGCGGGCAGAAACGCCTCAAGGCGATCAAGCGGCTCGAAGTCGTCGAAGCGTTCATCAACAGCGGCAACAAGCCCGAGTGGATGATTCTCTCCGCCGTGCCGGTAATTGCGCCCGAACTGCGCCCGATGGTGCAGCTCGACGGCGGCCGCTTTGCCACGTCCGACCTGAACGATCTCTACCGCCGCGTGATCAATCGCAACAATCGTCTGAAGCGGTTGCTCGAGCTGAGCGCGCCCGAGATCATCATCAAGAACGAGAAGCGGATGCTTCAGGAAGCGGTCGACGCGCTGATCGACAACGGCCGCCGCGGCCGTCCGGTCACGGGTCCGAATAACCGGCCGCTGAAATCGCTCAGCGACATTCTCAAAGGTAAGCAAGGGCGGTTCCGTCAGAACCTGCTCGGCAAACGCGTCGATTATTCCGGCCGCAGCGTCATCGTCGTCGGCCCTACCTTAAAGCTGCACCAATGCGGCTTGCCCAAAGAGATGGCGCTCGAGCTCTTCAAGCCGTTCGTGATGAAGAAGCTCGTCGATCGCGCTCAAGCGCACAACATCAAGAGCGCCAAGCGCATGGTCGAACGCGTGCGTCCCGAGGTCTGGGACGTGCTCGACGAAGTCATTCGCGAGCATCCGGTGCTGCTCAACCGCGCACCGACGCTTCACCGTTTGGGCATTCAGGCGTTCGAGCCGGTTCTGGTTGAAGGCAAAGCCATCCACCTGCATCCGCTCGTCTGCACGCCGTACAACGCCGACTTCGACGGCGATCAGATGGCCGTGCATCTTCCGCTCAGCGCCGGTGCGCAGGCGGAGGCGCGCATCCTGATGCTCTCCTCGAACAACATCCTCTTGCCGGCGTACGGCAACCCGGTATCGATTCCGACGCAAGACATGGTGCTCGGACTGTACTACCTCACGTTCCAACGCGAAGAGTACAAGGGACCGGCGAAGGCCGCAATTACCGAAGATTACGACGAGCGCATCTATCGCGGCCCGTCCAACAACGGTAAGAAAAAGACCGCACCCGCCGGGCCGCAACCTGACGGCGAGCGCCTTCGCACGTTCATGGACGCGAATGAAGCGATCATGGCCAACGATACCCACAACGTCTCACTGCACGAGTGGATACGGGTTCGCTGGAACGGCGAATTGATCCGCACGACCGTCGGACGCATCATCTTCAACAACGCGATTCCCAAGAACTGGAACCTCGGGTTCGCCAACTACATCATGGACAAGACGGCGCTCAAGAAGTTGATTACGTCGTGCTACCGCACGTACGGCAACGCCGAGACGGCGAAGTTCCTGGACGCGATCAAAGACTTGGGCTTCCACTATGCGACGCAGTCGGGCACGACGGTGTCGATCAACGACATCGTGGTTCCGGAAGCCAAGCACGACATTCTGGACAAGGCGCAGCGCGAAGTCGACAACCTGCACAAGTTGTACGAGCAAGGCTTCATCTCGCACGACGAGCAGTACAACAAGACCATCGAGATCTGGCAGAAGGCCGGCGACGACGTCACGACCGCCATGCAAGAGGCGCAGAACCCGCTCAACCCGGTGTTCATGATGGCGACCTCGGGCGCGCGCGGATCGATCGCGCAGGTCAAGCAGACTCGGCGGTATGCGCGGTCTTATGTCCGACCCGTCCGGCCGAATCTTGGAGATTCCGGTCAAAGCCTCACTCAAAGAAGGCTTGACGGTTCTGGAATACTTCATCTCGACGCACGGCGCGCGTAAGGGCCTGGCCGATACCGCGCTGCGCACCGCGGACTCGGGGTATCTGACTCGGCGCCTGGTCGACGTCGCGCAAGACGTCATCATTCGCGAGGAAGATTGCGGAACGCCAAACGGAATCACCGTGAGCAACATCGCCGTCGGCAAAGAGATCATCGAGCCGCTGAACGATCGCATCATCGGACGCCGCGCCGCTGAGGACGTCAAGGATCCTTCGGGTTCGCCGCGCGCTGCAGCGATCGTCAAACGCGACGACGAGATCGACGAAGAGAAGGTCAAGGCGATTTCCGAGGCCGAGATCAAGACGATCAAGATTCGCTCCGTGCTCACATGTCAAGCGCGCTACGGCGTCTGCTCCATGTGTTACGGGCGCAATCTTGCCACCGGCAACAAAGTCGACATCGGCGAGGCGGTCGGCATCATCGCCGCTCAATCGATCGGCGAACCCGGTACGCAGCTCACGCTGCGAACCTTCCACACCGGCGGCGTCGCGACCGAAGACATCATCACGGGTCTGCCGCGCGTCGAGGAAATCTTCGAAGCGCGCAAGCCCAAGGGTCAAGCCACCGTCACCGAGCACGCCGGCGAAGTCCGCTTCGGCGAGGAGAAGAACAAGCGCATCGTCATCGTCGTCGACGAGGTCGGCGAGCAGCACGAGTACGACATTCCGCACGGCACGCATTTAGCCGTGCACGAAGGCGACAAAGTGCAGCCGGGCGATCAGCTCAACGAAGGATCGCTCAATCCGCACGACGTGCTGCGCATCAAGGGCGAGACTGCGCTCCAGAACTACCTGGTTCAGGAAGTGCAGAAGGTCTACCGCTCGCAGGGCGTCGACATCAACGACAAGCACATCGAAGTGATCGTGCGTTCGATGATGCGCAAGGTGAAGATCCGCGACGGCGGCGACACGCAAATGCTGCCGGGGCAGCTCGTCGAAGCGGCGCACTTCAACGAACAGAACGAGCGTCTAAACAGCGATCAGCAGCACGCGCAGGCCGACCCGGTGCTGCTGGGCGTGACCAAAGCCTCACTTGCGACCGAGTCGTTCCTCTCGGCAGCGTCGTTCCAAGAGACGACGCGCGTGCTGACCGACGCGGCAATCAAGGGCAAACACGATCCGCTGCTGGGTCTGAAAGAGAATGTCATCATCGGCAAACTCATTCCGGCCGGCACGGGCATGTCGCGCTATCGCAACCTGCAGATCCAGCCCGAAGGGCAGGATTTGGACGACGAGGGCCGTCCGCGCAACGCGTTCGAGGCATCGCTGTACGAAGGCATGTCGGCCGACGATGCGGCGCTCTCGGAGATCATGGGCGCGAACGGCGACGGCATGCAGAAACTGGTCAGCGCATACGACCGCACGCGCGAACCGGCGACCGTGCAATACGAAGGCGAGTACGAAGATCACCTCAACGTACACGCCGCCCCTCGCAAAACCCAATACGATCGCAACGCCGGCTTAGCGAAGGGGATTAATCCGGAAGACCTGTAGCGCCAGCTACGGGCGAGGAAAGGAATGAGCCGCGGTTTGCACCGCGGCTCTTCCGTTTTAACGGCTCAAACCTCAGGGCCCCACTCGTGTCTGAGCTTCGAGCAGCGATGGTTCGCCGGGCGAGGACTCTACCAATAGGCGGGATTGATCTTTCCAAAGCCGCCGTCGTACTGGGTGGCATTGTCACCGTAGAATAGAATGCCGGCCGAGTCGATCGTCATCGTATCGGGATCTGCGTAGGTATACTTGTGAGGAAGAATGGGCCACTCGACGACTGTGCCGTTCGGCGACACGCGTCCGACGGATTGCGTTACCGAATCTCCGTAGTAGAGATTGCCGGACGCGTCCATCGCGCAACCGGCCGCAGTGGCGTAGTCTACACCGAGATTGGCAGGGTACGATGCGACGTACTGCCCATCCGTGTTGAACGTTACAATGGAAGGCGCGGACAGCCCGGGCGGCATGATCGACCAAAAATTGCCGTCTTTTCCGACGCAGAAATCGCCCGCACCCTGGGGCAGCTGCGGAATGGAGTATGCGGTAACCCCTCCAGCAGTCGTCACTTTTGCGACCTCGTAGCCGTCTGCGATCCACAAATTGCGATCGGGACCTACTACTATCGTTGTGGGCGGATATAAGTCGGGAAGATGGTAGAACGCCATGGTGCCGTCCTGCGTAACGCGGCCAACGTTTGAGTAGCCGGTTTCGCCCGTGTTGTTCGTGAACCAAACGGGTGCGTCGTCTCCGTGAAAAAATATACGGCGTCGCCGGTTCCAAACGTGTGGGACGTGTTCTCCGATCAGAACGGCGTTTGGGTCGCCGACTACAACTACGGGGTTGTTCGAATCGCTCCGGACGGAACGGTAGCAGAATTCCCAACGTTCGCCGCTAATTCGGTTCCGGAAAGTGTGACCACAAACGCCGGCAACCTGTATTTCGCCGACACGATTTCCGAGGGCTCCGAAAACTATGTCGGCGGCTTCGGATCGGTGCTCGAATCGAACTGGTAGAGCTCCGCCGAGGGCCAGTGTCTACCGGAGACGGAGCTGTGCTTCGATGCCCTGCCAAACCGTCCGCGTCGTAGCACGGCTTACGTCGTTCTCCTTAGCGAACCGTCGAAAGTCGCCGACTGCGGCAATCACGTCCTCAACGATGTGCTCGCAGCGGTGTGCCCGACGGAAAAGATAGTCGTGCGCGACCCGGAGCACGTCCGCGCGCCGAATGTCTTTTCCCAAACCGTTTACGGCTAGATAATGCTCGCCGCCCGGGCCGCGCGAATAGGTCAAGTCGTAGGCCGGCGCGAGCGTCCATCGGCCGGAGTCGTCCATCAAGAACGCGTGCTGCTTGGGGTGATCGTCCCGGTTGTGAGCGAACACGTTGAACGTCATGCGACGGACGATCTGCTCAATCGCGCGCGCGTCCGCGGTGACGCGCTGCGTTAACCGCAGCAGGGTTTGATAATCGATTACACCGGGCTGCGCCCACGGAAGGTCGAGCATTCCCGCTGCGGAGAGCACGTGCATGCGCCGGTTGCCCGCGGCGCGATCGAACCTTTTGGTCGCAAAGTATCCCGGACCGGTGTGTGAGGAGATCAGCCGCGTGTCGCTCATTATTATTCCTGCGGCGCGGGCCATCGCGGCATACGCGCACTCGAGCGGGCCGACATCGGCCAGGTCCGCGGCGCTACTGCGGAACTTGACCAGCAACGCCTCGTAACCGTCGGGGATAGACTCGGCGCCGGCGATCATGCGTCCATCGGTGTTCATGGCAACGAGCACTTTGGGGCGCGCGCCTCCGGACGAGCCGCCCAACGCTTGGAGCTGCGACAACACCGCCGTGTCACTACCATCGATCACCGCGCCGAGCTGACTCTCGAGCGCATCCAGGTCCAGTTGCTGGTCTCGCTGCATCGAGTCGAGTGGCGATTCCGGTTCATAGGTGAGCGCACCCATGCCGCGAGAACCGATAATCGCCAGAACGTCCAACGGTGAGAGGTTCGCCGGGATCTTGCCTTGTTCGGCGATGCGCCGATCGATAAGAAGCCGCCCCCAAGCATCCGGCAGCGAATCCCCAAAGACGCCGTGCAGCCCGTCGAACGCGCGAGGATCCTTCGCCCGAATCGGCCCTGGTCGAGGGGCATCCAGCAGCGGGTTGATCCGTAGACCACTCGCAATGAAATCCTGCGCATATTCAAAAACAGCAAGACCGCGATCCATTGCAAGGCGTCCCACTGGAACGCGACGGCCGGGCGCAAAGGTTAGGAACGCGCGTAGCGCTTGGCCGGCCGGAACGATCATCGGCGCGCGCGCGCGACGCGGGTGGGCGCCTTACGCGCGGTTACTTCTAATACTTGATCGACGGTGGGCGTTTCGGACTCCCGGAACAGAGTCGCAAGGGTTTCCACCGATCGTAAGGCAAGGGCGACCCGAACTAAGATATCGGTTCCTACCGGTTCGCCTGCCTCCATGCGCACGATCGTCTTACGGCCGACGCCGGCGGCGGCCGCCAGTTCCGCCTGGGTTATCCTGCGTCGAATACGCAGCGCCTTCGCCTGGTTGCCAACGCGGGCGAGAATCTCCGCGGGCGCAAGGAGTGGAAGGGCCATGTCTGATACATTGAGTCTCATTACTGCGTGTAATGTATCATATATGATCCACTAAGTCCAACCGCGCTCTTCTTTATCGAGGGTGCATGCCTGCACGATGTGCTGCACATCGAACGAGCGTCTGAGCGGCGAGGAGCACAAGGGGTCGTTCCAAGAGACGACGCGCGTCCTGACCGACGCGGCGATCAAGGGCAAACGCGATCCGCTGCGGGGCCTGAAAGAGAATGTCATCATCGGCAAACTCATTCCGGCCGGCACGGGCAAGCAAACGTATTACGATGGCCGATTTGCTACATGCGATCGTCGATTTGCGCGACGGCATGGCCTCGCGTTTCGATTCCATCGATCCCAAGCTGGCAGAACACGATCAGCGGTTCGATGAGCATGACCATCGCTTCGACGAGCACGACCGGCGCTTCGACATAATCGACGGCCGGCTGGGCCGCATCGAAACGCGCGTCGACGTTCTTGAGAACCGCGTCGAACATCTCGAGACGAAGTTCGCTTAAGCCCGCCCCCCCCGAGCCTACGTAACCGCCACGGCAGCACCGCCCGGCGTGCCCTTCTGATTATCGCCCCATTTGTTCGGCCCAGGCTCGCTATCCGTGCAGTTGAAGATGAGAAGTACGATCGCCCCAGCCAGAGGTATGAGCGCGATAAAATACCACCACCCGCTTTTTCCAACGTCGTGGAGACGGCGGACCTGGACGGCGATTCCAGGAATGAACGTTGCCAAACCGTAGATATTCACCGGCGTAGACGCCGTGTTAAACGCACCGACGAACTGCTGATCGAAGGTGCCGCTCCAGCCGCGCATGACCAGCAGCACCGGAATCAACATAACGGCCGAGATCAAGAAGTTGATCAACGAGAACATCCAATACTCGGTGCGCGTCGATCGACCGCGAAAATCGACATAGCGCCGCAAGCAGCGAACGTACCACTTCATTCGTGGCCTCGCCTCATCGCGGCTGCGGCCGTATCGATCTCGTGACGCGCATTTGCGGCGAGCCGCTCCCGTTCACGACGTTGACGTAAACCTTCACCGTTCGAGCGTGCGCATCCGTAATCGAAAGCGTGCAGGAGCCCACCGCGGCCGGATTTACCTGAATGTTATGATCGAATCCGCTCTCGACGGACGCAGTGCAAACGGACGAATTGGATGGGGTCACGGTAAACGGTCCGCTGTTCCCGGTCTCGCCGATGCCGATAAGCCCCGGCGGGAACGGATTACCGCCGGCGTCGCTGCTGTACAGCTTCAGCGTGTTCGACGGATAGACAGCCCACTTAGACGACAGCGTCACGTGCTCAATGCAGCCGACTTGCCGTACCGTGTAGCAACCGACCCAAGGCGACCCGACCTTGTCGACCACGATACCGCCGAACGCCCTGGGAATGAGCGGCAAAATGGTCATGTGCTTGGTGGCCGTATCATGACACGAAAATTGAGCACCTTGCCCGCAAGCTGTTATCGGAGCTTCGTGTTCGTTACCATTCACCGGATAAATCTGCCAGGCACCCCGAATCTTTTTATGCCGTGGCTTCGTGTTGCCGTGTTCGTAAATGGGTGCTTCTGGCATGGCCATAACGCAAGCGTGGATCCGCACTGACCATCAGGAATCGGCCTTACTGGGTGAACAACATACGCACGAATGTGGAACGTGACCGCTCCGTACGCGGGTCGCTGCAGACACTCGGTGATCGGCTCAGTTAGTTCTCTGGAAATGCTAGGCGAAAGGGCTCGAACGCGCATGTGATGGCTTGGCCCCCGCTTATCATCAAGCCGATAACCGTTGATAGTTCAGGTGCACCAGGCCGTTCGGGCCAGGGCGCTGCGCTGGGAGGGAAAAAACCACCGTCCGCCCTAGTTACGAGTGTGCCAACGAGTTATTACGTCTACAATTGCCTAAGGTGTGGTAAGGAACACAAGCTTCGGTTCAAGCCGAAGGAAGAGTATTGCAGTGTATGCTTTCATGATATCAAATTCGAACGCATGAAAGCGGCCGAGGAAAAAAGGACACGGAAGGGCCCAAGGTAGACTTAAGAACAGCCGGGTCCGGTTCGAGAGCCCAAGCCAGCGTGGATGTAACGCGGGTGCGCTCCCTCTGAATCGCGGCCGGTTGGAGAAGCCGCTTAGGCTGCTGAATGTCGAAAGCTTTGTCTGCCATGTGGGATTAGCGATTATCCAGCCGATGCTCTCTTACAGTTGCGGTTTGCTTTAAGACCTTATTAGAAGCCGGCGGCCAGCATACTCGAACGACCGGGTACTTTTGTCCGCTCGTAAGCCGAAGCGACCCTTCGCGCAGTTGCGACAGTCGAAGATTGCTCCAACCCTACCGGGCGTGTGCCTGTGGTCCGAGCGCCAATGTTCATAAACCCGCCCGCGTGCTATTAGCGAACGCGGCCTACGCTCGCCTCTTGCGGTCCGCGCGCTCCGCGCGGTCGATCAGCCGTGAGAGACATAATCCTAATGCTAGTGATATTCGGAATAGATTTTCCAATTTTGGGTTCGCTGTGTCGCCCGCTTCTATCTTCTGGTAATGGCGGACGCTTACACCGGCCTCGAATGCAACCGCCTCCTGACTGAGTCCGGCCTCCTGGCGTATTGAACGAATTACCTTAGAGACGGACCGAGCGAAATCGTCGTATTCCCTCATGACGTCATTGTTACATATGCCGCGTCCTGCGAGACACGATATAAATGACGCGTCGCCAGGAACGTGGGGGAACGACATAGAATCGCTCATTCCAATGGTTAAATCACAGCCAATTGGAGGGTTGGATGCTTAGCGACCGGACGCCACCTGGGCAGTGCTGGCTTTGCAGAGAGCACCGCCGGAGGGCTTATGCTGGTTCGACCCTCGAAATACAGGAGCCCCCAGATATCGCGCCGAACGTAAGTTCGCCCACAAGATGTGGGGACCGTGCGAAATGCGGCTGGACCCAGATCGAGGCGGATACGGAGGCTTTCTCATGGGGAGATTTCCGACCCTAAGTGGTTGACTTTTGGAACGAGCGCCTATTTCTGCGAAGCGACGGCGTTACGATAGACATCAAAAGGTTGCGCTGCCAACGATTGGCGCTCGCAGCTGCCACGACGAGCGAATCGCTGCAGTCGCTACTGCGCGTGGAGTCTGTGTAAGTCGCGGCGCCACAATTATGGTTGCGCAAGTATGAATGGGATGTGATTCAGGTTATGCGAAGGAGCCAGAATTGATTGAAGGTAGTCAGGTTCGCCAGGACCGTCAGAAACGGGGGATTAGTCAAGCGCAGTTTGCCAAGTTTGCCGGCTTGGCGCAACACATGCTGTCTGCATTTGAGCTCGACAAGGCGGACCTTCCCGGGCCCATGAAGCGGCGCATTCAAGAAGCTTTCGAAAAGCTAGACCGATTCCATCGGAGCGAAGGGCAGCCTTTTTTTTCGAAAACGCGCTGGTCGGTCCAGTATGGGCGTAGACGTTATAACAATCGGCCCGGGACGATTGACTTAGAGACCGCCCGGGCCTTCGCTCGCGCTTGCCTCGTCGAAAGAGAAGACACTCCACGGCCTTTGCGGGGCATAAGTCTATTTTCAGGATGCGGCGGCATGAGTCTTGGCTTCCGGGACGCCGGTTTTGAGATACTAGGTTCAGTTGAACTTAATGAAGCCGCCAGGGCCATTTTCCATGAAAATTTTCCCGAGGCGCAGATGCTCGGGACCAATGTGCAGAGCATCAAGAAGGGCGACGTCGCCGAATGGAGACGACGTTTTCGCGATGTCGATGTGCTTTTCGGTGGGCCGCCCTGCCAGGGTTTTAGCCTAACTGGAAAGCGCGATCGATGGGACACGCGCAACCAGCTCTATCGCTCGTTCGCACGCATCGCTGGCGTTCTGCAGCCTCGCATGGTCGTTTTGGAAAACGTCAGACTACTCACGTCGATGAAGTCGCCGGAAGGCGAGCCGGTACCAGCCTGCATTATGAGAGAATTTGAAAATCAGGGTTTCGTCATGCGCTACCGTGCGTTGAATGCACAAGATTTTGCCGTGCCCCAATTCAGAGAGCGCGTATTCTTCGTGGGAATCCGCCGGGGGTTGGGCTTCGAGCCTTCCTTTCCGTGCGCAACTCACGGCAAGAACGAGTCGGGAACGCTCTTTAAGGACTTGCTAACTCCCTTCAGAACGCTACGCGACGCAATTGCCGATCTGGAACCGCTCGAATCAGGAGAACAATCACGAGATCCTCTTCATTGGGCCGTGTCCCATCCGGATCACGTTATTGAAATGTTGATAGATGTTCCAGAGGGACACAGCGCACATGAGAATACCGATCCTAGAAAGAGGCCGAAGTCCGGCTACAATACCACGTACAAACGCCTGCAGTGGGACGAGCCCAGCTCAACAATAAGTACTACTTTCGGCATGATATCTGGATCTCGGAATGTGCACCCGTCAAGCACGCGCTCGTTGACGATAAGGGAAGCGATGCGTTGTCAAACCTTTCCTGATCACTTTGTAATGTTCGGTCGGGTCGGTGACATCCGAACTTCAATTGGCAACGCGGTCCCCCCTCGGTTGGCGTACTCAATAGCGATGCACCTTAGAAAGCTCTCGAATGGAAAGCCGTAATCCATGTTAGGGCGCAGGCGCGCGGATAACGGCCTCAGCAGTGGCGGGAATCTTATTAAAGTAACCAGCCTGCAAATTCATTTGCAGTTCGTTCTTGTTCTGTGTATTGCCTATGGGTTGGAACTGGATAAATCCGAACCGGGGATATTCATGGTGGTTTGGGTCTTCCTTAAATCGACCCTTCGTCACCCTGCGGAGCTTGGTTGTAAATCCGCAATACATCAGCGAGTACGTGACGAGGTCATCGACGTCGAGAAGGGACAGTTCCATGTGTTTCTCGTCTTCGCACGCTGTGCATTTATGCATGATGAATTGTGGTGGAAAGGGGTCATTAGCGTATGCTGGAGACCTGGTGAGGACAATCTTCGTGATTTCGCGCTGGTGCACGGTCAAGATAGTCGCCCACTCTTCGCGAACGGCTGGTTGCAGCTCTTCCCAGAACCACCGCTCATCATTAACCCGGCGGTCGGCCCGGCTGCGCATGTCTATGGGACGAAACCCGGGGTCTCCGCAATACATCCGCAATCCGTCCTCTGCGGCCGTCGAGACGAAAATGCCGGCGATGCGGAGCGTTTCACAGAATTTCACCGCTGATCCGCAAAAGATCTGGGCGTTTGTAGGAGAAGGATTGTTGCATTGCTTTATCGACACGCCGTAGCGATTCGTACCCTCTCCATGTGTAAACTCTAGGAGCACATCCGTCTTTGAACCAGTAACCGTTCGGCCGCTATCGTCTGTTATCGTGTCGCCGTCCCCGGCAGTCTTTAGGCCGCCCAGCCATGCGGCGCGAATCCGCACTATGCCTGTCACGTGCCTTTTCTGGGCAATGAATCGAACAATCTCCTGCGCGGGGTGACCGGTAACAAGGTGGCCGGTGGTCGGTCGATTCCAGTGAATTTTCCTCAGGTCGAGTTCGTTAACTTGAGCAGCAAGGTTCTTCTCGAAGGCGTGGCCGCGTCTTCGGCCCTGCGTTCCCGCAAGGATCTGAAAAAGGTGTTGGTCGTCCTCTGGATTGAGTGCCACCTCGGCCCGCTTCGGCCATCCTAAAGAGCGGCCTGCATCCGATCAACCCCAAGGGTGATCCTATCATACGCTCGCTTGCCAGTAGGGCGGAAGCCCAAAGGCGCTCGGGCCGCCCCGCACAAAATTGATGGCCAGTAGATTACTGAAATCGTCGGGCGCTGAACAACGCCTGCATCATGAAAGTATTGGTCACGCATGGCGTGAGCGCTTGGACTGGGGAAGATGGGCTCACGCTATGGAAATGAATGGCATCGCACTGGAAGTGGAAGCGCTCTTTCAGCCGGGCGTTTTCGCGGTCGAGGCGCTTGGGGATCTGCAGTGGGCCCGCAACCATGGCCAGGTCACGCGTTATACTGCTTGGAGACATTTTGGGATAGCCGCGCATCGCGGCGATCGCGTGGAGCACCCGCGTCATGCGCTCGCCGGAGAACGCAAAGTCGGCTTCAAGTGCGAGATTCTCTCGAGTGAAATCATCGCCGAACGCAAGTATCCGAAATCGGCGATTCGAGCGCAAACCGTCATGTACAATATCAAGCGACCAGCGTTCATCTGGCGCGGTGACCGCCTCGGTTGCCGGCCCACGCCCCAAAGCCAGCTTGCGTCGTACCCGTTTGCGGACTTGCCGGCTTGCGGCGCGGTAGATCCACCCAATGCGCTTGTGATTATCGCTGATGCCCTTTCGGCGCAGCAACACAGTAAGTCGAGGCAATCCAAAGCGTCGGCGTGTAGCTAGGGCGACCAGCCGAAGTCGCAATGGTACATCATTACGCCGGGATCGGTACCGTGTAAGTTTTCGATTGATCCCGACGCACCAGCAAACGGGACGTTCCTTCTCGCTGAGCCGTTCCCGCACGGCGTGCGCCGCTGCGCGGCGCTGGGCGGGCCTCAGAAGTTTCCCTCGGCGGCGTTTTGAGCGCGTCGATGTTGAGCACTTGGTCTGCGACAATCTTTTTCGGCTGGCGATTTTTCATCATCGAGCTGTTCAAGACAACGCATCGCTGACTCGAGCCTGCCGTACTTCGAGCGCCAATCGTACAGCATTGCTTCGCTGATACATGCTTGCGGCAGAGCGCCGCGGCCTTCACCCCGGCTTTGGGTCCTTCAGGATGCCGTCGATTTGGGATTCACTAAAATCGAGACTTCCGCACGTGGGTTCCTTTCGAGACCTTCGCCTCAAATCCGCGAATCAGCGGTACTCGCGGGGATACCGTCAAGTGCACCGGGTTTTAACCCGCACTCACCGCATTCAGCGCTTCGCGGATGTACGCCCAACGCGGTATGCTCTATTTCACCGGTTGTCGAAATCGCGGCTAACTTGCCCGCGCTTATCATTTTGGAAGGGACTATCTGCAGTTCGAAACCCGCCGACCTCTAACCAATCCTGTTTGTCTAGCCCTTCGCTAATTCATGAAAATAGAGGACCGCGTTAAGTTGACGCATTTGCTTTACTGAGGAGCACTCGCTTAGCAAAAGGTCAGGGGAACCCACGATGACTGATAGGGCGCGCGCTCGCGAGATTGCGACGTTCAGTCGATTTAGGTTAAAAATAAAATCGAGTCCCCGTGCGGCGTCCTCCGCGCTGGAGGCCGCCGTGGAAAAGAAGACAACGAACGCCTCCTGGCCCTGAAACTTATCGACTGTGCCGACCTCGACCGCGGCCCAAGCGCCGCGCCGCCGAAGCTCTCGGGCGATGCAATCAACTTGGGCATTGTACGGAGTGACGACGATAATATCTGCGGGCGTCATTTGACGCGTCATGTCGTAAGCGTCGGTAACTGACCCTTTCAAAAGAAGCTCCACCTCGTCCGCAATTCGCGTCGCCTCTTCGATCGAGCGGCTTCGATTGTTACGATGTGCTACCGGCAGAAATCTTAACCCTGCGCCGGACTGCCCGTCACTGGATACGCACTGCTTTTCCAGACCGGGCATCGACGCAAGACGGTCACGGTACATAATTGTCGATATGTATCTGCAAATGTCAGGGTGCATGCGGCGCGTCTGCTCGAGAAGGACGCCTCGCTCCGGCGTAACCGGGCCGTCCGCTTCAGCCAAAAGTCTGTCCAGAACTGACGCGCCGACGTTCATTGGGTGGCGTCCATGAGCAACTTGCGGTAATTGGGCGGGATCGCCCAGAAGAATGACCGACCTTGCGGACATTGTCGCCGCGATCACGGTCGGCAGCGCCACCTGGCCAGCCTCGTCGATCAGAAGAAAATCGACTTTTTGCCGCATCGAGGCGTGGGATAATGCGCTAGGCGTGCCGGCATAAAGATCGATGTCTAGAGTTCCCAGGTTGTCCGTAGTGGACGTTACGTTTCGGCCAAAGTACTCTGTACGAGATTCTCCCTCAGTACATTTCTTGTACCCGCGAAATCGAAACCCATTGTTGTCAAGCGCGGCTTTCTCAACCGCATCGAGTAGGTTGTGAATCGCCTGATGGCTATTTGCGGACACTGCGACTTTGTATCCCGCGTCTATCAAGGCAATCGCCAGATGAGCGCCTTGGTAGGTCTTGCCGGAGCCCGGAGGCCCCTGAATAAAAAGATAGCTGTTGTCCAGGTCCCTTACGAGATCAACCAGTGCATTCGCCGTAACAACGTCCGGCTGTACCTTAGTGCGTCGCGATCTAAACCGGGGAGCGGCGGCGCGGAGAAGGTCAAAGGCGCCGCGATAGATGGTGGGCGCCCCGTTGCATGTGAGCAATTCAATCGCAAACGCAGTTAAAGCGTCGCGGATTGCTTTATTGGGATGATCATCGCGAACTATTATGGCGTCACCAACGACAGCGCGCTGAAACTTCTTTCCTCGCTCAATCCTAACTTGATCCTGTTGTGTACCCACCGATGTGTCCAGAAGCGTGCCTATCTTGTCCTTGGTTGCCGCCGAGAAGCAGAAGGCGCCTGGCTTTGATTTGAAGAGTTGCGTTGGGAACTCGTAGGTTTCAATGATAGTCCCGGTAGGGCCGGCTTTGCCGATCTTGGGCTCTGCATGAGAACAACGGACGTTGAGTAAGCACTCGGAATCGTCGATTAATTGTTCTGGATCGTCATGATAGGTTTCGGAGCGCTTGTGAAACTGCCAGAGTACCGGTTTCCGTTCTCGCCAGTGGTATTCGAGTAATTGGGGCGCAAGGAAGTAGGGTAATCGGGGATCATCGGATTTCGCATCTTCAGGGTCAAAGTCAGCGCCAATTCGGTCGCGGAGCGCCCGTTTTAGGTCGGCGTGGTCTCCACTGTAATCCTTCTCAATTTCAGGCGCAGGGCCAACGAAAAACGGAATGTCGATCTTAAACTGCTGTTCAGCTTCCTGCTTCAGGTCAAGCAGCCATCCACGTAACGCATAAGCAGATTTGCAATCGGCCTCGTTATATTGTTCAAGGTCTTCGAGAATCGTATTATCCAGCTTTCCCAGGCGCTGGAGGGCAAGCCACTCCTCGAAACGCAGGATTGACTCGTCGCCCCCCTTCACGCTCGAGTGATCATTTCGCTTGCCGTATAACTCCTCTACCGCTTTTAGCGAATAATTGGATTGTCCCAACATGACGCTCTGACGAACGACGGTATATAAGTCGACCAGAACGCGCTCGCGAAGTATGGTGTCTATCTCGCTTTCGCGAGTGGCATGTCGCTCCATTCACTCCTTGAGTGCGCGTTCTTCGTAGTTTGCATAGTGATAAATATGCATATCGGAGTGTTGGGCTCGTCGTCTCATGACATGATCGATCAAACCCTCAAACGCTGTTTTCTCGGCAGCTCGATGGCCGATCTTGCCGTTCAAAGTCCTGTCACATCCCCAGAACGCCTTAAATCCAGCGTCGCTCGAATACACACCAAGGAGGTACTCAAAGCCCTTGCCGGTCTCGAAGTACGGGTCGCCCTCGATGTCGAAAAAGACGTCGCCGGCGGAAGGCGCCGGCAGTAGGCTCAGGCCGCGCTTGCCGAAATGATCTGGCGCTATGGGCAGCAGCGCCTTTGTAAATGGGGGTTGCATTCCGGCGTCCGAGGCGCGCCGTTGCTGCAGTTGTAGCGCGGCCTGCCTCTGCAGCTTATCAAAGGTGGCTGAGGTCATCTTCGGTGGGCGCGCGGTAGAGGCGGATTCGGCTAGTTTCTCAAGTGTGCTTATACCGACCGCGGTGAGGCGGGCGCGCTGAAGCGTCGTGCAGTTCGCCACTAGGCTCAGGTGATCGTCCCGAATGCGCCGTTCTGAACACTGTTGGTCGAATTCGCACAGGCTGCAGTGCTTGACAGGGTCAGGATACGTACTGTCGGTGTCGGTTTGTAGCCGTTCCAAGAACCGAGCCTTGACCGAGCGATAGTACGCCGCGTAGTCGGTTACGCGATATGGTGTGGGCATTCCGTTTCCAAGAATGACCCACGCCAGGCGGGGTGAGCACCCCTGCAATTGCGCAATCGAGCTCACTATAAAAACACAACTGCAATAAAAAGTACGGCTTTGTCTCGCTCGCCAGTTTCGTGTCGAGGACCTCGTAGCTATGTGTCCAGTTTCGGCCTTCTGGCCCGTCCTCTACGCGCTTTAGAAAGTCGGCGTTGCCCACCCAATCGCCGTACATCAGGGCCGCCTGGTAAATGTATTCCTTCCCTGCCTCCATTGCGGCCTTCGTTTCAGACAGCCGACGGAGCAGCGGCCAAGAGCCATCAATGCAGTACACGTCATGGCTTGACTGAAGATCCGTCAAGTACGCCTGTTCGTGCTCGCTTCCGAGCCGGCGCAATATTTGTGACTGCCCTTCTTCGGGTTTGGCCTTACCCCCAGGTCCTTCTGGCAAATGAAGTAAGTCGAGCGTGGTCAAATGGGGACATAGCAGAAAGTTGTTTAGATCGGTCGCCGAGTATACTGTGCGTCCTTCCAAAATCTGCATGGAGGCGCTATCCCATCCGCGGATTCTTCGAGCGGGCGTTCCACGAACTCGCTTGGGTCCCGAGCACTTTTGTGTCGGCGACAGGGTGCATGTTGGTTTCGCGGTCCCGTGCGCAAGCGGCCAACGGAATGTTGCATTGCCAGATGCGCATAGGTAGCGCACTGCAGGTAGGGTCACCGAGGTGCAAGGCGGCTTCCAGGCGCATGAGTTGCGTGCCTTCGACGTCGGGTTTGGCCTTGCGTGGATTCTTGAACGACCGCAACGACTTGAGTTGCGGTAAGCTCCCGAATTCAACGTAATTGTTCAAATCCGCGGCGGTGTAAATCCACTGCCTGTCAGTAAGCTGCATACGCTCCTCGCCGCGCCTTGCTGGCTCTCGCCCGTTATCCTTCGCCACAAACCGATTTTGCACTACAGCCTGTGTCAGACGTATGACAAGCGAGTTCCAGCGGCCGGAGGATGAGCCCGGCACGGCAAGGGTTAGGAATCTTGCGGCCGCTACGGGTCGCCTATACTCCGGTGTCGTGCGGCATAAGCTTTTTGCAGCCTCCCGAATCCACCGGGTAAGCCTCCCCTCCCAATCGCGCAGGGTCCCACTAGCGTCTGCGCCGCGGGGTCAACGCCATGAGCAGCGCACACTTCACCACCTGCTCGTGGTCGTAGGCTCTCGTGCACCCTTCTACGTTCTGCCTTTGCCGGCGAAATTCAAGAAACGCGTCGAGTTCCGTTAGCACGGTGCACCAGCCCTCAAGTCCACGAACCGAATCGTACTGCACCACCCGGATGTAGGCTGACGACGCTGGTGGTATTGCCCGCGTCGGCGATTGGGAATACGCGCCGGCATCGCGCTCTCAGCGCGGCCCGTCGTTTCCAAAAGCAGGTTCGGAAAGCGAAACCATGAGTTCTGGCTCGCACAGCAGCGCTGCATCGCTGTGTAGGAACCGTATCCAACCCACGGTCGCACCAGACGTGGAGAAGGCTATCGTGAGCGCCCAATGTTCGTAAGCTTAGACTATAGCCTAGATCGTACGATTGCGCTCTGTACGTACTGCTGTGGGACGGCACTCTGCGCGCCGCCTTAGGACTTTTGACAATTACGGCGCCCTCGCGGTAGAATCAAACTCGGCCGGCTGACATTCGTGACTCTAGAAACGGCGAATCCGGCGGTGAGCTTGCCCAGTTTGCTCCGCCGGTCCGCCAAATCGCTGGAAACTAAGAAGCCTACGCGTTCCTTAACCCGTTACGAACGGCAGCGCTTGTTGCTGGCTACTCAGACTTTGAATCGTAACCCAAAAGATTCCCGGCGGTCATTTGTTGTTCAAAAAACATCAGCTCTAATGTTGAACGATCGGTAACGTCAGTTATTATTTCCCACAATCTTTTATTTGGAGGACCATGAAGCAGATAACCCCAAAACATCTCAAGTTAATCACAAATATTTGCGATTTGCGTAGGTCAGGTTTCAGGGTCGCGCAAATCGCCGAAAAAACTGGCAAAACGCGGCAAACTGTCTATAACGCATTGAAGAACGGTGAACGCCTTGGCATAATTGACCATGCGTCTTATTGTCGCGAAAAACCGACAGCGAGCGCAATCTACCGCGAGTTGGCTCGTCAACCTTCTCTCGTAGAGGTTGCTCAAGCCCTAAGAATGAGTCCCGGTCGGCTGCAGTATTACATACGCTCGCAATCAATCGATACTGATGTATCGGCGCCGGTTCGTAGGGCACTTAGAATCGACAGACAGAAACACCGGCTTCGTCAGTGGTATCTCGAACTACACAGCGAATTGCACGACCATCCAAGCACGACGGAAATGCAGAGCGCAGATGGAGGGCGTGCTAAATATGCCTCCATAATCCGCATCTGGGGTTCGATTGAAGCATTCCGAACGGAATTACGAGTACGCCGAAAATTTAAGGTTAACCCCGTTTGGCTACACCGAACCAATAAAGAACGCTCAACTCTCCATGCCTCCAGGCGTAATGATGCAAAACGGCGGATGCTTGCATTATTACAGGTCGATAGGGAAACTACAATGGCCGAGATACTAAGCGTTTCTGGCTTCAAAGACCTGACGGCGCGCGCGCTTCTCAAAGAGCTTGTGGATGATGGCATTGTGGTTGTATTCGCCGGCAGGCCTAAGACGGTTCGCGTTAAGATGCACGTTGCTGCCTCGGATACCTCTACCGTATTCGAACCCCCACTTGGCGTAACAGGTGTAAGATAGGAACCGCATCGCCGCCTGGGCACGCACGTCAGTCCGTAATTTTACAGCCGCCGCCCGCTTGCGCCACCATGACCGGACTCCACGCGAAAGTACTTCACCCCGCGCGCTCCACCCAGCGAACCTGGCGTCCTACGAGGACATTGAAAACTTAGCATCTACATGCGACGGGCGCATGTAGAGCCGTGCCCGAGTTGAGGTCTACGGTCCCGCCGGCCCTTGCATCTAGTCTGGCTCGCCGTTAGCAGCTCGCCACGCAGCTGGCGCCCTGGCAGCAGGCTGAAAAGTGTGCCGCAAAGATGTAAGCGCCGGGGGTTCGACCCCGATCGCTGCGCCCGATTCTTCGAAGGGCGCGAGTACGAGGTAGACGACAAGCGATCCGAGTCATGGGTTTCCATACTCGCAAAGGTGGAAGACGAGTACTTTCACGTGCTTAGGGACGACGAAGACCCGCAATTTATGAACGTGCGGCTGCGATACACGCTCGGGACCCTCCGGCGTTGGAAGAAGCGACGTCATAAAGCTGGCGAATCATGTAAACAGAGCTGGAAAATCGACAAGGCGATCGTTAATTTCTCAGATGAGGGGGCCATATGTGTTTTTCAATTCGAGTTTCTTGTGTTTGAGCACGAGGCATTCGAGAAAGCATTCGATCCCGTCCGCGAACACCTCAGCGGCGTGGCCAAAGAATTTTTCAACCTCAAGTTGCGAAGTGCCAACCCTACGACATGGTCTGGGCCTATAATGTACCCATGGAACAGAACGATGCGCTCCGCAACCGCCGCGCCTTGAAGGCGCTCCTCGACGCTAACGGTTACCGTTCCCATCGCATTAGCGATTCCGGCTACGAGATACCTTTCGCGGGAAAGTTCCGGGACTGGCATATCCGTGCGAGAATTCACAACGGCTGGCTTTTGCTCAACACCTATTTCATGGAGGTTCCGGAAAAAGGCCCGCAGCGTAGTGCGTTGCTTGAACGTATGCTCGAAATGAACGACGTCATGAATGTTGCGAAGTTCAGCAAGTCAAAGGAAGTACTCAGCCTGGACTTAGAGTATCGCGAAGAACATGCCGATGCTGCGGCGTTTAACGGGCTTGTATCGCTAATGCACTCTCTGTGCGAGGAGTACTATCCGCAGTTGTTTCGGATTGCGTCAGGCGACAGCGCGATGGAGTCCTTGCAACAAGCATTTCAAAGGCCAGCGCTCTCGACGCAATCCGACATCGGTTAACGCTCGTGTTCGGCGCACATCTGCTCCGCCAGTTTCCCCGTACTCCACTGCCGCGGCGGGTACACGATTCTGGCGTCCGCTCCGAAGCCGAACGTCCAACGAACGACCTCACCGACATCGCTCACGGTGAACGCCATCTTCGCCTTATTGGCCGTCGTATCGTATACCGATACATGATATAATTTTTGCTTGGGAGAACGGTTTGGGGATGAGGAAACATGGTTGATCGCAGAGGGGGAGGCAACGAAAGCCACTCGGCGGGTACTCCCGCAAAATCTCCACGAGGTTGCTCAGACGCGGATTGGCTTTGTGCTACAGATTCGAGCGCCACAAGACTGGCGTCGTTTATCCGGGATTCAAAATGCTGCGGGGACACCTGCGCGGCCGTACCAATTCCGTATCGGCGGCGCGTATCGCGTTCGGTTCCAGTGGCAAAACGGCCGGGCCGCGAACGTCGTGGTTGGCGACTTTCACGATGAGGACGGAGGATGAAAACTATCGCTGAAGTGACTGAAACGCTGCCGCGCAAGCGACGGCCTACACACCCGGGGACTGCACTACGCGATATTATCGAGGAGCACGGCCTCACACAGCAGGACTTCGCCGATCGACTCGGCATCGCGCGGCACCGGTTGAACGAGATCCTGAACGGCAAGCGTAGCGTAACGCCGGACACGGCACTGCGCCTCGGGCGCGTACTCGGGACGAGTCCGGACGTATGGCTGAATATGCAGCTCGCGTGCGATGTCTGGGACGCAATGCATGCGCCCACCGCCAAGCAGATCGCGCGCCTGAAGCCGCTCGCCATAACGTGAAGGATTACCGGCTACAACGCCCCAGGCCCCATTGCCATCCTAAATGCAATCTAGGGCACTCGGACTGGGTACTCACTGAACGGCCGTTGAATCGAATGGGAATTGCGGAGTGGAAGCGCTGCGCTGCCAAAATGCTTTCCGATCTGAAGCGATTCGTTGCCCTCCGCGACGACGCCCTGTTCGTTGCGGGGAACCGTTAACAATGGCTAACGGAACTTATGCGGTTTAACTGGTCCTACGGATGATCGGAAAGAAACAGCCCCCCTCCGGCACGTTCGACTGGGATCGTCGCGACTATTTACGGGATAATCAGTGCTGGACAAGTGGCGACATCCTTGCCGAGGATCGCGTGCTTGCAGCATGGGGTAAGTACCGCATCGTGTACGGTCCATTCGACGTACCGCCCACGCCGAAAGCGAGGATCATTCTTTTAGGGCTGACGCCCGGCTTCGCGCAGTTAAAACTGGCAAATGAGGTGGCTCGCGATGCGACGGCGACAGGCACGGTTGACTGGTCGGACATCGGCAGCAGAATAAGAGAGCGGGCGGCCTTCGCTGGGCCGATGCGAGTAAATTTGGTTGCCATGTTGGATAAGCTCGATGTTCATCGAGAGCTAGGCCTGAATACATGCGACGAGCTTTTTTTGCCTGACGTGCAGATTGCCAGGACGACCTCGGCGCTGCGATATCCCGTCTTCATAAATGGGGACTCCAACTACCACGGTGATCGCGCCATCACTACGGCTCGGCCCTTCAAAGAGATGCTCGATCGAATCCTCGCTCCTCAGACTTGCCGCAATGCCGGATGAGATGATCGTGCCGTTTGGCCCCTGCGTGGAGTCGACCTTGGAGTACCTTCGGGCGAGCGGGCACATCAGCGAACAGCGCGTGCTGCGTGGATTTCCGCACCCTTCCCGAGCAAACGGCCATCGCGCAAAGACGTTCGAGCGCAATTTCGCCCGTATGCGAGAGGTCGTCGCGTCATGGCGCTAGCGGCGCCTATCGCACGGGGAGCGTCGGAAAAGGATGGAGATTCACTTCTCGCCGACCTTATGCCGTACCCATGCCATGACCGTCAGTCCTGGCCGTATGACGGCATTTGCGCATATTCGACCCGAGCAATATACGAAGCGGCGATGCGTCCCAGCGGATTGCGGTCCTACGCGACAAGGTTGCGACGCGCCAATGCAGACTTGTTGTATGCAGCGGCAAAGCGACTGGACAATTTTCGAGCAGACTCTTCCCGTCGGTGTTTTTGCCGAATCCGTCCGCCCTTCAAGGTTGCGAGTCAGGATGAAGAAGAATGGTGCTTTCGCCGCATTTTAGCGGGCGTTACTTTAACACGGAGCAGCAACTGAACGCTTTCGCGCGAGACGGCCTTAAGCGAAGTCAGTACGTAAGTTCTCAAAAGCCGAACCAGAGGGCGGCCGAAATGGCAAACACGAACTATTATAAGACCCACGTCGAACCGTACGTTCGAGCCGAGTTGGAACGCCGGCACGGCGTCCGATTCGAGTCCAAAATATTAAGGCTCACGACGGGAGGAACGCACGAGTTCGACGCCGTTGCATTGGATGGCTCCATAGTGGCCAGCATTAAGTCGCTTTCTGGAAAGACCGCATCAGGAAAGCGACCGGCGGCGAAATATTCGACCTGTCTCGCTGAACTGTACTTTCTCTCGCTCGTGGAATCACCGCGCCGCATCCTTGTCCTCACCACGCCGGACTGGCACACGATGTTTACGAAATACATCGAAAACCGCCTAGCCCCTGGGCTTGAAATAGAACTCATTCATCTTCCGTCGGAGATCCAACAAGAAGTCGACCGCGTGAAGGGGTTAGCCAGTAATGAGGTCTCCCTTTCATCCGTTGTCGCAGTTGCTGAAGCGATTCCGAAACCGAGGCCTCCAAGACTGTTGAAATCAGCGCGCGTCGTATCTGCCGGCCCGGCGAACGGCTGTCGCGATGAGATACTGAAGGCTGCCGCCCACCTTGGTTCGTTGGGGCAAACAGATTTCACGCCGGATGAGATAATCCGCACTCTACGCGACCGCGGCACAAGGTACGCGGAGTCTACCATCCGCACGCACGTCGTTTCCGTCATGTGCAAAAACGCGCCCCAAAACCATTTGACTGCGTACGCGGATCTCGAGCGGGTTGGCCACGGACGCTATAGGCTGCTTGGACACGTCGAGTAGGCTAACATCTGCGACCTAAGTCGCGGCCCGTGTGCTCTCTTCATATACACGCGGTTGCCGGCGTTCGTACCGCCCGCTGCTCTCTCGAAAAGTTAACAAACCGTCCCAGGCTGCTCACCCCGGCCGGAGCGAATAAGCGCCGCAACAAAATCACCATTGCATCAACGGAGTGGGCATGGCAATCACGGCACCGCCGGCGTCTTTAGACGACGCCGTTCTTTCGCATTATCGTCTCGTCGCGCCGGTCATGGAGGCCAATTTCGGGAATATCCCGATCGTCTGGACGACGTACTCAAGACGCGATCCACACGCCGTGGCCACGTGGCACCAGCAGTGCTTCGGCCATTACTCGCACCTGAGCGCCGAGCATTTGCAACACCTCGTCAGCATCGGGGCGCAGGAGTTCTTCTCATGGTTTCCGATAGCGGAAGATCCCGAGCGATGCCGCTTTCTGCGGTTCTTGCTCGAAGCGCCGAATGTGCCTAAATCAATGCTCGTCGAGGCCGCGCACGCGCTGCGTCAGGAATTGCTAAGCGACGGTCGAGAGTCACTTCCGCTGCTTGCGTCCGGCGACGGTATTACGCTGTGGGTTCCTGTTGCCGATGGGCCGGACTACACACAAGCGCGCACGTATTGCCATTTGATCGCCGCGCGCCTCATCGCAAAGCATCCCAACCTGGTTTCGCTAGCGCCGAATACGCATGTCGACGGGTGCGTGCACCTGCACGTTTCCTCGAACGCGGTGGGCCGCTGCAGCATCATGCCGTATAGCATCCATCACCAAGGGCGCCACGTTGCCATGCCGCTCGAATGGGACGAAGTCTCCGAGCAAAACCTGCATACTCCATCGATTGAGAACTTTGCAGCTCGCTTCGCCGAGCGCGGCGATCTCTTCGGTGCACAGGTCGCCGCCATAAAAGCATTGCCGCTGCCGGCGGAACCGAAGGAATCGTCAATAATGGCGGCCGGCGCCGGCTCCTCTCGTAACGCGAAAGGTGATGACATTCGTGCAGTTATCGCCGTGCTCTCTGATGGAGTTCCTAGGACAATTCAGGAGCTCCAAAAAGAGATCGCCGCGCGCAAACTCATTAAGGCTCCGAGCCTCAACAGTCTGGCCGCGGCGCTAATCTCGTTCATTGAGCGGCTTGAGAGCAAGGGCCGCAAGCCGCCGATCATTCAGGACTTCGATAAACGCTATCGCCTGAATCAACCGCCCGACAATTGGCCGCTCCAGCCATGGACTGAGCCGACCCTGTCCGACGAAATGCAGAAGGTCGTCGATCGGTTGCGCGCGACGTCTAAGGGCGACCAGCCCACAGCCTTCGAGCAGGCGGTTTGCGACGCGCTGGCCGCGCTTAATTTCTCGGCCGTACATGTTGGCGGTAAGAAAGCGCCGGACGGATACATTGATGCTCCCCTCGGCACACTCGGTTACCGCGTAATGATTGAGTGCAAGTCTGGGGACGCTGACCATCCGAACATCTGGGAGGCGGCGAAGTTTAAGGACCAGTATGGCGCTCAATACTGCATGCTGGTCGCACCCTTTGTCGGGGACGAACGCTTCATTCGCGAGGAAAGCCAGACGCATGGGGTGAGCACTTGGAGTCTCGGCGATCTCATAACGGCGCTGACGTATGAGTTCACGCCGCTCGAGCTCGAGGCTTGCTTTGCTCCCGGTGTGGCAGCCTATGACGTTCTCACCGATCTGAAGTGGTCGCGCCGGCATGGGCAGGTTAAAGATCTAAAAATTATGGCACAGATTATTCAATCCTCCGGCTGGGTGACGCAGCGTGCCGCGCTGGAAGCGGGAAGTTCCAAGGATGCCCCGCTGCTAACAGAAGATGCGGCTATGCTGCTCGTTGATCAATATCTCGCGGCGCAAAATTGCAAAGCGTCGTGCACCCGCGAACAGGTACGCCTGGCGTTCGAATATCTGACCAATCCGCTCGTCGGCGTCGCAGTTTGGACGGATGCGACGAAGACGGCGATCGTGGTCGTTTCGCCGCCGCAATAGGTTTGGAGCACTAGCCGAATCTCAGGTCCGGTTTGTTTCGGGCAAGGCAAGGACGGTAAGGCGCAAAACCGTCTTGCCGCAGCTCGTCCATCGCGGGAACGAGCAGTGTGCCGAAGAAACGCGACGTGCGGCGAATGCTCCTGGCTGACGATTGGGAACACCAAGCCCGGGAAGGTCACGCTTTCGGGGAAGGATAGTCTTGAGTTACCGGACGGCACTTGGAAGAATATTCGGCGTCAGGCAGGTTGGAAATGAGCAAATACGCGGTGGTTATTGAGAAGTCTAGTAACGGATACGGAGCCTATGTTCCCGACCTTCCGGGTTGCGTCGCCGTTGCTGAAACCGCGGATGAGGTAGAGGATCTTATTAGGCAGAGCATTGCGCTACATTTGGCCGCCCTACGCCAAGACGGCGATCCCGTTCCGGAGCCCACGACGCGTGTTCGCGAATTGGAAGTCGCGTAGCGAAGAAGCGTCGAAAAATCGTTGCACTGCGAGGGATCTCTGCCGACGCGTCCTCGCGCAATTGAATTCATGCGTCCGGTGCGCGGCTCGATGGCCGCTAATGTTTGCCGTCCGACGCGATCTAGGCCATTCTTACCAAAGGAGCGCCTCGGAACGCATCTAACCGTAATCTAAAGCTTCCTGTTTTGAAGGGGTGGGCATTTGTGTTTGCACCGCGTCGTACGATTGTACTCTGCGTTACTTTGGGCGCGCTGGCCCTCCTAGCCGCAGGATGCTCCCACGCGGTCAGCAGCGCGCTTCCGCCCCGAACTAATTCGGTCAAGCGAGCCTCGATCGTCTATCGAGAAACGCACGCCGTCCCTCCGCGGCTCGGACAAGGCTCGCACGTAAGCGCGAACGCATCGTATCGCGGCGACGTTACGACGCTGCCGGCGAACTTGGCATTTCCGGCTGGTGTAGCCTATAACCCCGCAAGCGGTGCGCTTTACTTCATCACCGGTTCCGGCGAATATCAGCTTGTCGAGCTTGCGAAAAACGGCGCCGAAATCGTGCTCGCCTCGCTGCCGTTCCAGCCGACCGCCCTCGTCTACGACGCTGCAACGAAACTCGTCTACGTAACCTCGCCGTACAATGAATCCGGCTATCAGTACCCGTGCGTCGTCGCCGTCGACTCAAGCGGCAATATGACCGTTCTTGCCGGCGGGACCGCAAACGGCCATACGGACGGGCAAGGTTCGGCAGCGACATTTGCGTCGTTAAATGCGATAACGATCGACGCGAAAGATGGTGCCCTTTACGTTGCCGACAGCGATCGCATACGTCGTATAACTACTGCGGGCGCCGTTACGACATTTACACCTGCGAACTCCATTTCGGCCAACGGCCTGGCATGGAGCAAGGTCGACGGAAACTTCTATGCGACGGATGCGCCGGAGGACGAAATCAAATCAATAACCCCGAACGCGGCTATCAAGACGATTGCCGGCCAATGCCTCGGGGGTGGTCCCTCCTCATGTGCCGAGCTTCAGCGCGACGGGGCTGGGAAGAAGGCGCTATTCGCCGGGCCCGAAGGAATTGCCGTCTCGCCGACTACGGGCGATCTCTATGTCGCCGATTTCGGAAACAACTCGATTCGCGAAGTGACGCCGGCGGGCCTTACGTCGACACTGGCCGGCAACGGGCTGGCGGCAAACGTCGACGGCGCCGGGCTGAACGCCGAATTCGATGCTCCCTGGGCGTTGACGATGTCCGGCAATACGCTGTACGTCGCGGACTCCGACTTGAATCTGCAAAAGTCCGCCGTTCGCGAGGTAACGACGACAGGCAGCACGCCGCCTCCGCCCCCAACGCCGATTACGTATTTCGATACGGTCACGCCCGGCGCGGAGCCGTTTGCCATCGATTCGCGCTCGACGAACGCGACCACAATGTGGTACAGCGAGTTGACGCGCCGCGTCGCGAGTCTGACTACCGCGGGAAAGAGCACCGAATACACGACGACGTCGCAGAAACCGTCTGATACGCCGCAGGATATCGTCCTGGGCAGCGATGGCACTCCATGGTTCTATGATGGCGCACAAGGCTTGATTCAGCATCTTGAGGCCAATGGGAGCATTCAAGGATTCAGCCTGCAATTCGAGATTTGCTGCGGTGCGCCGTTATGGCCCGATAGCCTGACCTACGGCCCCGACGGAAACGTGTGGCTGATCGACGGCAGCGATATCGATTCCGTTACACCCTCCGGCACGGTTACCCCGGTCAAAGGGCCGTCGAGCGACTCGAGCACGATCGCTTTCGGGGGAGACGGTACCATATGGCTGTCCGGCAGCGGCTCCGAACTTACGCAAATCGATCGCACCGGCAAGGTCTTGGCAACGTATAACGTTCCGGTCAATTTCATTACGGAGGCGCCCGACGGGAACATCTTGTTCACGCAAAATGATGCCGTCGGGGAAATCGATATCAAGACGCGGCTCGTTACCATCTACCCGATTTACGAGCAACTTCCGGGGTGCCAACCGTCCCAGTGTTCGCGCTACATCGGCACCATCACGACCGGTTCCGACGGCGCCTGGTGGTTTACGGAAGGCATCGGCTACATCGGCCGTCTCGATCCCAACGGCGGCTTCACGGAATACCAAATTTTGGCGGCTCACGCAAAGCCGTTCGATCTCGTCTCGGGTCCGGACGGCAACCTGTGGTTCACGGATACCGGCGCGCAAAAAATCGGCAAGCTGGCGCTGCAGTAAGGGAGAAGAAGCTCGTGCTAAGATCGAGTAGCAAGAAGTTTGCGGCAGCGCTGAGTTGCATACTGATTATCGCTCTACAGGGCTGCGCGCAAAAAGTGGGAAGCGGCGTGGTGCCGGCAATTAAAGCTCACCAACCGGCGCACGCATCCCTTGCCGTCGTCCGTCACACCGTGCACCTGGACGCGCAGCGGAACGCACTCGGCGGCACGCACGTTGGAGGGAGCGGATATCGCGGAAACGTGGTTACGCTGCCGCCATCGCTCATAAGCCCCACGGACGTAACCTACGACCCGGACGATGGAAACGTCTATGTCCTTTCAGAGATCTCCGGGCAAAACGCCTATCAGATTCTAAAGATAACACCGGCCGGCGTGGCGACCACGTTCGCGAAGCTTGGACCACTGGTATACGGCATTGTTTACGACCATGCCACGCAGTCGTTTTACGCGACGAGTCCGTACCTGCCGCCCAACGATTATGCGGGCGTCTACGCTATCACGAGTGCGGGTAACGTGTCGATTCTTGCGGGAGGCTCGTCGTGGGGCCAGCAAGACGGTCAAGGACAAGCGGCAAGTTTTTTGAACCCGACCGGAATCACACTCGATGGTGCTAATGGGACGCTGTACTTGGTCGACAGCGATCGAATCCGCGCGGTAACTCCGGGAGGTGCGGTCACGACGTTGACGCAGCCCGGTTCGATCGGCGGTGAAAGCAGTGATGTCCGAGCCGGCATTGTCTGGAATCCCACAGACGGCAACTTCTACGTGGCCGCCCCGGCTACCGACAGCGTTCAGCGCGTGGCCTCCACAGGAGCGGTGAGCGTATTGGCCGGGCAGTGCGTGGCCAATCAGAACCAACAGTGCGCGCCTCTGGAGCGTAATGGGCCCGGCACGAAAGCTTTGTTCGCGACGCCGACGGGCATCACCGTAACCGCGGCCGGCAACCTTTACGTCGCCGACAGCCAGAACAATGCGATTCGCGAAGTGACGACCGCCGGCATGGTCAGCACATTGGCCGGGAGCGGAAGAACGGGATCGGTCGACGGCGCCGGCTTGAACGCCGAGTTTAGTGCGCCGACCTCTCTTACAACCGTCGGCGGAAAACTCTACGAACTCGACTCGTCTTGGAACGGTGGAGCGCTGCGTACGGTCACGACTGCCGGTTCCGCGCCGCCGCCGCCTTCTTCCTTAATCACAATGTACGAAACGGCAACGCCGGGTGCGCAGCCGTTTGCCATCGATTGGCGGGCTCCGGCGAAAACGCTGTGGTACACCGAGTTGACCGGGCGCATCGCAGCAATCACTCCCGCGGGGCAGAGCACGGAATATCAGATAATCCCACATCCGCGGTTTTCTACGCCGACCGATATTGCACTTGACGGCAAGGGCACGCCGTGGTTTTACGATCCGCCCGACGGCGTTTTGTCGCACCGTTCGGGCGGGGGAAGGGTCACGTCGTACAAGCTCAACTATCAGTACAATCAAGGGCCGCCCTCATTACCCGATTCAGTTGCCTACGGCCCGGGCAACACGATGTGGCTGACCGAGTTCCAGCTTGCCGATTCCGTATCGTCGGAGGGCGTGCTGAGCAGACTTCACGATAAACGGCTTGTTCGGCGACGGAAATCCAATTGCGTTTTCCGGCGACGGTTCGTTGTGGATGTACAACAATGCGTACCCCACTTCACAGATCGTCAAGATGGACACGCACGGTAACGTCCTCGACACATACGACTTCGCAGTGAAGTTCATTACCGAGGCGCCCGACGGGAACATTCTGTTCACGCAGGCCGATGCAATCGGTAAAATCAACGTCGCCACCGGCGTTATCGATTACTATCAGATCTATCAGCCGGTTCCGGGGTGTCAGAGCTACTGCTCGCGCAACATCGGCACAATCACGGTCGGCTCGGACGGCGCATATTGGTTCACGGAAAATGCCATCGGCTACATCGGACGCATCGATCCGAACGCGGGTTTTAGCGAATACCCAATCCTCGCGGCGCACGTCAACCCGTTCGACATCGTCCCCGGGCCGGACGGCAATGTCTGGTTCACCGATACCGGCGCACAGAAAATCGGAAAGATCAAAGTGAAACTGTAGCAGGCCTCGGCTCCTGAAGATTCTTGCGCGCCGCAGAATTGATGTTGAGATCATTCAGCGACATGGGAAACGCGGCAAGTTGTGATCGAAGCGCGTGAGCTTTACCGCACTGCGGGGAGGGGCCTCGATAAAAATCGCTATGAGCCCGTCGGGTCTCCGAGCCGTGCCAAGCCTCTGGCGCCACGATGCGCTAGGATTTGCCCGTGACGTGGCTCATTATCGCCCTTATCCTCTGGTTCGGCGGCAAGCTTCTCCTCAAGGCGACTGGCGCAGACAAGCCATACTTCCTTTGCCGCAAGTGCGTACGAATTACGCATGGAAGCAGCAGTTGCAAGTACTGCGCCGACGCTGTTTCGCTGGTTGAGCAAGACGACCATCTCCACGTGCGCCTCGATTTTGAGTTTTCCGGTGAACGAATCAAAATCGTTCAAACACTGGAGATGCTCTCGGCCGAGCTGAAGTGCATTGCGGATGCTTCCGAACTACCCCGGCCTGCGCCGGTTCGCGCAGTAGCCACGCCCGATGTGAGGCAAGCACTGCTGCCGCTGATTGCGCAGCTTCTCGGGCCGGCTGGCTACCGTTTTCGAGCAGGCGCAGCAACGGTTCGAGCAATCAAGCTCGGCGACGGGATCCCCCCAAATGTTCTGCGATGCGTATCGGTATCTCTTGGGGCAGATCGTCGATGCAGAACGAGCGTTTGCGGCGGTCAATATTCCGCCGAACCTATACGCGACCGCCAAGGCTTTTCATGGTGTTCTTCAGTCAATCCGTGGGCAGCTTGCCGCATGGCCGGCGTCATTGGCGGCAGATGCCGGCGCGGTCAGGGGACAGGAGTACCATGGAGTTCTGGCCGTATCGTGCGACGTCAGCGCGTTCTATCGCGCATTAAGCGGCGAAGTTGAAATATGCCAGGCGTTGCGCACGCGATGAAGTAGCGTTCTAGACGCCGGTTGTTTCTCGCAGAGGTTGAATTTCACGTTCGATTTGTTTACGTAGAGTGTTCTTGGCGGAGTCCAAATCATAACGCGTTTGGAGCGATAGCCAAATTTCCGGTCCGGTTCCAAAAAAGCGGCTCAGCCGTAGCGCCGTGTCCAGCGTAATCCCGCGCTCACCCTTGAGGATTGCTCCGACGCGCGTTGCGGGAACGTGAATTTTCATCGCTAGGGCATTGGCGCTCAACTCGAGCGGCATTAGAAAGTCTTCAGAGAGGAGCTCCCCGGGATGGACGGGGCCAAATGTTTTCATTATGTGTGCGGTTTCCAGCTAGTTCTAAAGACAACAAAGTCACATCAATGATAGTCAACAATGGTCACGTTGTAAGCGTCGCCATCCCTCCAAACGAAGCCAATGCGATACGTTTGGTTGATCCGAATCGAGTGTTGTCCAGCTCGATCCCCGGAAAGCTTCTCGAGCTGTAGGCCAGGGCCTCGCAAAGCGTGCAGCGATGTAATTTCATTCAGAGAACAGCGTGTTCGTCGTAAAGTCCGACTAAGGCATCCGCGATGCCTCGGGCGCAGTCAACGGCCTCCGCCGGCGCGACGACCTTGGCATCGATGCCGAAGCCGAGCGCCCAACGCACGACCTCGCCGACGTCGCCGACGATGAATGTCATCGTTGCCGATCCGTCCGCGTGCGTGTCGATCTCTTGAGCGCGCTGCCATTGGCGTGAGGTTGCCGAAGGGGCGAGCGCGGGCGAAATCCATACGGAAACGCGATGCTTCTGCGTACCCTGAATAAAACCGAGCACGTCGTCGTTCTGATAGTGCGCAGGGATCGGCTGCGGCGAGAACGAGCCCGCCCGTTTGACGGGCGGTGCGATGCTATCGAGCGCGTAGTACTTCCAGTTTCGGGCGGCAGGATCCCGGGCCAGCAGATAGTAGCGGCCGGAGCGTACAATCGCGCACCCCGGCTCGACGCGCCGCTCTTTGCCCGAGTAGCGAAACGTCACGCGGGCGTTGTTGGCCCAGGCGGACTGCAGTTCGTCAAAGATCTGCGCCACGCGGCTGCCTTGGAGCAGCGCCGGTTGTAGAAAGCGCAAGAAGCGGCGATCGTCGCGCGACTCTTCGCCTTCAATAGATTGGAGCTGCGCCTGCACCGGCGGTCCCAGGGCACGGCCGATGTCCCGAATCAGCGAGCGCAGCGCGCGGCTGCTCTTGTCCAGCGCGGTCGGCCGGCGATCGAAGTCCAAGAGGCGGACGACATCGTGTTCGCTCTTTTCGGCGATGCGGAAGCCGGCGCGCTCGCCGATCGCGCGCAATTCCTGCAGATCGCGTAAGATGGTGCGCTCCGATGCCTCGTACTCCTCGCACATGCGGCTCAGACGCACGAACTTGTTGCGCACCAGTTCGAGCAGAATACGGATCTTGCGTTCCGTCGCACCGCTGGGCTCCCCGGACTGACGGCCTTTGCCGCTAATCGCTTTGGGCATGCAGCTCTATTCGACGCGAGATGGCGTAATCTTCATCGCAGAGGCCGTCCAGGGCGTACGAAAGCGTACCGGGCCCGGCGCTAGTGCCACATTCCCACTGCCAGCACGAGCAGCAGCAGGCCGATCAACGTCAAGAGACAGCCGAAGGCATTGCCTTCCGTTGGGCGCTTCACTTGCGGTGCGCGGTTCTCGTCCTCGTCGCAGAACAGCAGGTCATACATCGGCAAGTTCTTCGGATCGCGCGGATCCAGGGGTTTCATGCTGGTATTATGCGGGTGCCGCGCGCCACGGCTTTGACGCAAAGGGTCAGCATTCTAAGCGGCCTTGAGACGATCTTCACGCATCTCGTTGAGGTTGAAATGCACCAAAAGGATCTGTGCATTGTCACGCAGTGCATTGATCAACGGCTGCACTTGCGCGCGCGATTCGATTGCCGTTGTCTCGCCGCGACCCAGCGGCGGGCGACGATATTTTGGCGCCGGGAGCGATTTTTTGCAGGAGCGCCCAAAGTGACGGCCAAGGAAGCGCCGTGGAAAAACATCTGCGTTGCGCCCTCGCGCTGTGCGTATCATTGGCGTTATCGGGCTTGCCCAATGCCGGCCTGGCGGCGGTCGGTCCGCTAACGCCGCATCCTCGCGCGGTCCAAGCGGTTTCGGTCAACGCCGCTGGACGACACGCTCCGGCGCCGCTGACGGCTTCGGATTTAGGCCCGTTCATGGACGGGCTTTTCGCGTATGCCATTCAGCGGGCAGGCATACCGGGCGGTGCGATCGTCGTCGTCCGCGACGGCAGCGTGCTGCTTAGCAAGGGGTACGGATTCTCAGACGTCGCCAAGGGCGCGCCGGTCATTCCGGATCAGACGTTGTTCCGGCCCGGCTCGGTGTCCAAGCTTTTCACATGGACGGCCGTCATGCAGCAAGTGGAAGCGGGACGGATCGACCTGGACACGGACGTCAATCAGTACCTCGACTTCAAGATTCCGCCCGCGTTCGGAAAACCGGTGACCATGCGCGACTTAATGACGCACACGCCCGGTTTTGACGAAACGATCCGCGATCTCATCTTCGACAAAACAAGTGAGCTTTATCCGCTGGGCGACTACTTGAAGAAGCGCATGCCGGCGCGTATTTTCCCGCCTGGGAAGGTGATTGCGTACTCCAATTATGGTGCAACGCTGGCCGGATACATCGTGCAGCGCGTTTCGGGTGAGCCGTTCGATCAGTACATCGCGCGGCACATCTTCAAGCCGCTTGGGATGAACCATTCGACGTTTGTCCAGCCGTTGCCGCGTGCAATGGACCGGTTCATGTCGAAAGGCTACGTTGACGGCCCGCAGAAGCCGCCCACGCCGTTCGAACTGATCGAGGCTGCGCCCGCAGGCGCGTTGACCACGACGGTTACGGACATGTCGCATTTCATGCTCGCCTATCTGCAGGGCGGCCGGTACGGCGGCGGCAGCATCCTCAAACCGGCGACGATCGACGAAATGTGGAAGTTGCAGGTTGCGCCGGCGCCGGGCATCATCGGGTTCGATCTGGGTTTCTATCAAGAAAACCGCAACGGTCTGGTGATCGTCGGTCACGGCGGCGATACGAACGCGTTTCATAGCGACCTGCATATCATTCCGAGCCGGCATATCGGCTTTTACGTGACGTTCAACAGTCCGGGCAACGCAGGCGCCGTCGAAAAAGTTCGTACGGAGATCTTCAACTCATTTCTGAACCGGTATTTCCCGTACGTGCCGCCGGCGGAGAAGACCGTCGCGAATCCGGGCCGTGATGCCGCGCGGGTCGCGGGTTGGTATCAAAGCAGCCGCCGCGATGCGCGCGCGCTTCGCCTCGTGTACGCGCTCGGTCAGAGCAGCGTGAGCGCGTTGCCGAACGGCGAGATCGAAGTGAGCGGGCTGACGAACCAGGCCGACACGCCGCTGCGCTGGCGCGAAGTCGGTCCGCTCTATTACCGGCAGACCGATGGGCAGGCGCATCTGCGGTTCAACACGGATGCGAACGGCCGAGTGATTTCATGGGCGAGCGATCTGTCCAACATGGTTTCGGTCATGCAGCGGGTCAACGGGCTTGAAGCGCTCGGAACGCTCAAGCTCATGCTGGCGTTGTTTATTGCGATCCTCGCCATCTCGCTGCTGATTCGTCTCGGTGCGTGGATCGCGCGCCGAAAACTGCACTTGCGATTGGAACTGAGTGCGCAAGAACGCTGGGTTCATCTCGCTGCGCGGATCGGTGCAATTGCGTTTCTGGCAACGCTCCTGGGCTGGGTGGCGCTCCTTTCGAACGATGCGATCTTGCTTTCGCCTGCCCTCGTTCCGCAGATGATCGTGCTCTACGTCGCAGGCGTGATTGCTATTATCGGAGGCGTTGGAATGATCGCGGAGACGGTGCTGCGCGTTTCCAACGGTCCGGGCGGATGGCTCGTACGGTTGGGCGAGATTCTCGTCGGCCTCGCGGCAGTTTACGGCATATGGCTGTTTGCGGCATTCGGCCTCGTGAACTTCGTGACGAACTTCTGACGATGATGACGACGACGCTTTCAACCCGCCTGGAACGTTGGCCGTTCAAATATTCTTTTCGCATATCCGGTTACGAGTGGACCGATTCCGAAGTGGCATACGTCGAGATCGGGCGAGACGGCCTGAGCGGTCGCGGAGAGTGCGCGGGGGTGTACTACAAAAACGACTCCCCGGAACATTCGCTGGCCGAAGCGGAGCGCGTCAGCGGCGACGTCGCTCGGGGCGTCGACCGGCATGCGCTCCTCACGCTGCTGCCGCCGGGCGGCGCGCGCAACGGCATCGACTGCGCGCTGTGGGAACTCGAGTCCAAAGAGCAGCAACGCCCGGTTTGGCAACTCGCCGGCGTCCCCGAACCGCGCCCGTTGCTGTCGACCTATACGATCGGCTCGGACGCACCCGAGAAAATGGCCGAACGCGCGAGAGCATTCCTCGACGCGCGCGCACTGAAACTCAAACTCACCGGAACCGCCCGCGACGGCGAGTGCGTTCGAGCCGTACGGGCCGTACGCCCGGACGTGTGGCTCGGCGTGGATGCAAATCAAGGCTTCACGCGCGAGAAGCTTCATGGAGCTGATGCCCGTGCTCATCGAGTCGGACGTCAAAGTCATCGAGCAGCCGTTTCCGCTCGATCGCGATGCGGATATGGACGGCTTACGCTCGCCCATCCCGGTCGCGGCAGACGAGAGCGCGCAGACCGCCGATGATTTACCGAAACTTGCTGGCCGCTTCGACATCGTCAATATCAAACTCGACAAGTGCGGGGGCTTGACGGCAGGACTCATAATGGCGAATCGAGCGCGCGAACTCGGGTTCAAGGTCATGATCGGCAATATGAGCGGCACGTCGCTCGCGATGGCGCCGGCCTTCGTCCTCGGCCAGCTTTGCGACATCGTCGATTTGGACGGGCCATTGCTGCTGACAACCGATCGCGAGCCGTCCGTGCAATATCGCGACGGGCACATTTGGTGCGATGAAAACGTGTGGGGATGGACGGCATGAAAATGCCGGCCGCCGCTCTCGCGTTCATGCTTTGCAGCAGCGCGCAGGCCGTCGCGAGTCCGCTAAGCTCGGCGCAGATAAAAGCCGTCGACGCCATAGCATCGAACGCGCTGGTAAAGCAACATATCTCGGGCTTGGAGATCGGCATCGGACGCGGCGGCACGCTGTTGTTCGCGCAAGGATACGGGCTGCGCGATCGCGCGCGGCGCCTGCCCGTTACGGCGCAGACGATCTTCCCGGTAGGATCGATTACCAAGCAGTTCACCGCAGCGGCAGTTATGCTGCTGGTGCAGCGCGGTCGCGTCGATTTGAACGCGCATGTCGCGCGTTACCTTCCTCATGCGCCGCACGGCAACGAGATCACCGTGCGCGAGCTGCTCGATCAAACCAGCGGGCTGCCGGATTATTTGGAAGACAAAGCGCTTCTGGGCTCGATTATGTCCGGCAAGGTCGGCCCCGATTCGGTCGAGCGACTCGTCTCGCTCGTCGACGGCAAGCCGCTGCACTTCAAGCCCGGCACCAAATGGGAGTACTCGAACACCAACTACGCGCTGGCCGGATTGCTCGTCGCGCGCGAGAGCGGCATGCCGTACGGGCATTTTCTCAAGACGAACGTTTTAACGCCGGCGGGCATGACCTCGACGCAATATCTGCGCTGGTCCGTGCCGGCCGGCAGCGACGTGACGCGCGGATACGATTGGACGAAGAACGGATTTTCCGTCTTGGCCAACTTTTCGATGGACTGGGGCAATGCGGCGGGGGCACTGGCTTCGAACGCCGGCGATCTGATTCGTTGGGACGAGGCATACTTCGGCGGCAAGCTACTTACGCCGGCGAGCGTTCGAATCTCGACCCAGCCGCCGCCGGGCATCGTGATGCTCCCCACTAAGAATCGCGTGAACGACTTAGGGATCGGCTACGCTTTCGGCTGGGTCCAGGCGCGCGCCGAGGGCCGGCAGCTCATTTGGCACAACGGTGGTCTGCCCGGGGCGCGCGCTATGAACGCCTTTTTTCCGGCCGATCGTTTGGAGATCGTCGTGCTGACCAATGCGACGCAAGCGGACCCCGAGGATATCGCGCT
This sequence comes from Vulcanimicrobiota bacterium, assembly GCA_963714015.1. Taxonomy (GTDB): domain Bacteria; phylum Vulcanimicrobiota; class Vulcanimicrobiia; order Vulcanimicrobiales; family Vulcanimicrobiaceae; genus DASRDE01. The sequence goes on from OY970223.1 coordinate 2,100,716, forward strand.
GAGCATCGCTCGTAGAATTTACGATGGAAGATGAAGATCTTCACGGGCGCCATCGTTACGGAAACCAACACCTTCTCGCCGATTCCTACGGGGATGGAAGCGTTCCGGCTGAACGGGCTTCAGCACGGCAGCCGCGAGCCGATTCAAATTTCGAATGAGTTTGCGACCCTCGTGCACTGGCGTGAGCTGGCGCTCTCCGACGGATGCACCGTAAGTGAAAGCGTAGCGGGATTCGCGCAGCCGGGCGGACCCACCGTGCGTTCCGTGTACGAAGCCTTGCGCGACGAGCTGTTGGAGGATCTGCGGCGCGCGTGTCCGGTGGACGTCGTATTGCTGTATTTGCACGGCGCAATGGTCGCGCAGGGCTACGACGATTGCGAGGGAGACATTCTCACGCGCGTGCGTGATTTGTGCGGCGAGGGGACCATTATCGGGGCCGAACTCGATCCGCACTCTCACCTGACGCAGACGATGCTCGACCGGACGAACGTGCTGATAGCGTACGATGAATACCCGCACACGGACATCGTCGCTCGAGCGCAAGACTTGTACCGGCTCTGTATGGCTGCCGCGCGCGACGAAGTTCGACCGGTTTCCCGCGTCTTCGACTGCCGAATGACTGCAATCTATCCGACGAGTCTCTCACCGATGCGAGCGTTCGTTGACGCCCTCAAATCGCTGCGCACCGGGAAGGTGCTCACGACGAGTTTGATTCACGGTTTTCCATGGGGAGACGTTGCCGAAGCCGGGACGAAGATGCTCGCGGTTTGCGACGGCGATCCGGTTCTGGCCGAACGCGTGGCGACGGAACTGGGCCGAGAGTTTTATGGAATGCGGGAGGCCGCGCGAATCCACACGCTGAGTATTGACGAAGCGCTCGAAGCGGCGCATTCCGGTGGAAGATATCCCGTAGTGCTTGCCGACGTTGCCGACAATGCCGGAGGCGGCGCGCCGGGTGACGCTACGTTCTTACTTCAGCGCTTGATCGAGCGCCGCGAAAAAGATGTGGTCAGCGGAGCGTATTATGACCCGGCCGCGGTGCAAATGTGCTTTGAAGCGGGGGAAGGGGCGACACTGGATCTGCGCGTCGGCGGAAAGATGGGAGCGGCGTCCGGTTCGCCGCTGGACGTGCGCGTTCGCGTCCGCGCGTTGCGCGAGGAGCACGTGCAAGATTATATGGACGACAGTGCACCGTGCGCGCTCGGGCGGTCGGCGTGGGTGGATGCCGGAAACGTACAGTTGCTGCTGGCCTCCGTGCGCAGTCAAATCTTTGCGCCCAACGCATTTACGGGGCTGGGCATCCCGCTCGAAAGCGCGCGCATCATCGTCGTCAAATCGTCGCACCATTTCTGGGGTAAGTTCGCTCCGATTGCCGCGAAGATCTTTCACGTCGACTCTCCCGGAGCGCTGTCCATGGATTTTGCCGCAATTCCGTACCGCAAGCGCGATCCGCTGTACTGGCCGCGCGTCGCCGATCCGTTCGCAAACGAATGAACCGGACTGCCTGTGCATTCGCGTTAGCCGCTGCGCTGGCCGCCGTCTGCACCGGGTGCTCGCGCCGGTCGGCCGCCGTTGCGCCGCACGACCGCCTGGCCATCGCCGTGCAAGCCGAACCGCAATCGTTGGACCCGCTCTTGATCGAAGGGCAGCCGACGGCGCTCGTCGTTCCCACGATTTTCGACTGGCTCGTGACTGCCGATTCACGCGGCGAACTCGTCCCCGATCTGGCGAGCAGCGTTCCCTCGACGGCGAACGGCGGCATCTCGCCGGATGGTTTGACCATCACCTATCATCTGCGCAAAGGCCTGCACTGGCAGGACGGCGCGCCGCTGACCGCCGCCGACGTGGCGTTCGGCTATTCGGCCGTGATGAACCCGCGCAACGACGTGCTCTCGCGAGAGGGATTCGACGTCGTTCGCAGCGTCAGCGAAGTCGATCCCACCACCGTACGCGTGCGTCTGAAGCGACGGTTTTCACCGATTGTCGCCACACTTTTCGGACCCGATCAAAACTATCCGGTGCTTCCCCGGCATCTGCTTGCGCGTTATCCCAACGTCAATCAGATTCCGTTCAACACGTCGCCCGTCGGCTCGGGTCCGTACCGCGCGATTTCGTGGAAGCGCGCGGAGTCGGTTAGTCTGGCGGCAAATCCGCGCTACTTCGGCGGCACGCCGCGCATCGCGCAGGTAGCCTGGAAATTCATTCCCGACGACAACACGATACTGCAGCAACTGCGCACGCACGAGATCGACGCCGCGTTCTATGCCGACCCTGCCTATCTGCGGCAATATGAAGCGATACCGGGCATGGTGGTCGCCCGCACGCCTATAGCCGGTACGGCAGCACTGTATTTCAACACCCAAGACCCGGTGATGAGCGACGTACGCGTGCGCCGCGCGATCGTCGAAGCGATCGACATTCCAAGACTCGTTCATGATGCGACGCGCGGCGGCGAAACGTCGGAAAATGCCGGCGCGGGGCTTTTCTCCTGGGCTTTCGATCCGGCCGCCGAACCGCCGGCGCAAAACCTGGCCGACGCAAAGGCGTTGCTCGCTGCTTCCGGGCACGAGCGCATGACGATCCGTTTCATTTTAGAGAGCGGCGACGCGCAAGGCGAACAGGTGGGCGTGGCATTGCAGCAGGAATTGCGGCCGCTCGGTATTACCGTCGTGCTGCGAACGTTCACGCCGGTCGAATACATGGCGCCCGCCGCGAGCGGCGGACCAATGTTCGGCGGTCATTTCCAAATGGCGTTTTTGCAATTCTTGACCGGAACCGACCCGAACGGGCTGGCGTATTTCGGGTGCAGCGAGGTCGCGCCGCGCGGCTTCAATTTGAGCCGAATTTGCGATCCGGTCATCGAACGCGCGTTTCAAGCGGATGCGCGCACGTACGATCGCGCCGAACGCCTGCGGTACTTGTCTATCGTTCAAAGGCGGTTGGCGCAGACCTTACCGTTCGTGCCGCTGTGGCATCGCCGAGCCATCTCCGTTTACCCGCAGTGGCTCAGCGGAGTGAGCCCCTCGCCGGTAACTCCCTACTGGAATATTGGAGCCTGGAGCATTCATGGACCGTAGGATAAACCGCGCGGTCGCTGCATGCATTTGCGCGGTGCTGCTGGCGCCGGGAATGACGCTCGCAGCGTGGATCGAAGACGCGCAGTTACGGAGCGTCGACGCGGTATTCAAATCGTACGGGCCGCAGACGCCGGGATGCGCATTGGGCATTTTTCATGATGGCCGCATCGCGTACGCGCGAGGATACGGAATGGCCGATTTGGATCATGCGATTCGTATCACGCCCGGTTCGCTTTTCGACGTGGGGTCGGTCTCAAAGCAGTTTTCGGCGGCGGCAATCGTGTTGCTGGCCGATGAGGGCCGCTTGTCGCTGAACGACGACGTGCGCAAATATATTCCCGAGATGCGAAACTACGGTGCCCCAATCACGCTCAACGAGCTGATGTGGCATACGAGCGGCCTGCGCGACTACACGGATTTGCTGGATCTGCAAGGTTACGGCCTGGAGCAGGTAACGACCGACGAAGAAGCATTGGCCGCAATAGTCCGTCAGCGCGGTCTCGAGTTTCCCAGCGGCACGCAGTACGAGTACTCCAATACGAATTACTTTCTGCTGTCCGTCATCGTCAAGCGCGTTACCGGGAAGACGCTCGCGCAGTTCGTCAAGCAAAACGTCTTCATGCCTTTGGGTATGACGCACACCACGTACCGCACGGACTACGCAATGCTGATCCCAAATCTCGCAATGGGCTATGCGCCTGCGGCAAACGGCCAGTTCGAGAACAGCATGTCGAACTGGCAGCAGACCGGCGATGGCGGAGTGCAACTCTCGATCGATGACGCCATTAAATGGGACGAGAACTTCTACCACCCGATCGTCGGCGGATCGCGGATGGTCGAGCAACTCCGGACGCCGGGTCATTTGGCGAACGGTAAGCCGCTGCAATACGCACGCGGGCTATTCGTCGGAAGCTACCGGGGGCTGCCGTCGATCTCGCACGGCGGCGCCTGGATCGGTTATCGCGCGGAATTCGACCGCTATCCAACGGTGCACACCTCGGTGGTCGTGCTCTGCAACTCCGGCGGCGCGCATCCCGGAGCGCTGGCTCAGGATGTTGCCGACATCGTGCTCAAACCGTTCTTAAAGGGTGCGCGCGAGGGCGCGGTCGCTGCGGCATACGGCAATCCCATCGCTGCGCGGTATGTGACCGGCGAATACTTTGACGCCATCGGCGGAGACGTCTATCGCGTAACCGCGCACGGAAGCGGCATCGCGCTCGAGACGGGCGGCAGCTCGTATCCGCTTCGCGCGGTGAGCCGTACTGCATTCCAAATCGGTTCGACGACCGTTCGCTTTGCGATCGGCAGCGACGGAACGGCGCAGGCGCTCACACTCGACGCCGCGGGCGAATCGACGACGGCCCGGCGATATACGCCTTGGAAGCCGCAGGCATCGGAGCTCTCGGGCGTTACGGGTGAATACTACAGTCCCGATCTCGACACTGCGTGGGGTCTGCGGGCCGTCGGCGCAACGCTTGCAGTACAGCCGTCCCGTAATCTTCCCAGCGGTGCTGCAGGGCCCCTGACGCCGGTTTTGCGCGATACGTTCTCCGACGAAGGCGGCGGATTCACCATCCGGCTGGATCGCAACCATAGCGGCGCAATCGACGGCTTCACGCTAGGTGCCGGACGAGGCCTTCGATCCATTGAGTTTACTCGCGCCGTCCGATCGCGCCAGTGACGAAGCGATAGCCTCCCACAAACGCGCGCCGCCGTTACGGACCGGATCGTCGCAAGGCAAGCCCGTTTCGCGAGCCGCGTCGTCGATGGCGTTCTGTGCCGCCGGTGCATCCAGAGCGGAGGTGTCGAGAACGATCGCCGCCACACGCGCCGGCTTGACGTGTGCGAGTATATCTTCGTGCGCCTTGACGAGCTCGCGCAGCGGCGGTATGGCATTGCTGAAACCATCGATGCGCGCGGTGCCCGGCCGATGGCAAAGGATCAGCGCATCCGGGGCGCTGCCGTAAAGCAAGCCGAACGTCACGGGCGCATACGCCGGATGAAAGATCGAGCCTTGGCCTTCGACGAGCAGCACGTCGCTCTGTGGGGACGCCTGCAGCACTAGTTGCTCTGCGGCGCCGGTGACGAAATCCGAAATGACGCGATCGACGCAGGTTCCCCAGCCGGCGATGATAATGCCCGTCTGTCCCGTCGCGATGAATTCGGCGCGCGCGCCGGCTTGGAGCGCCGCGCGTTCGATCTCCAGCATTGCGGTCATTTTTCCGACGGCGCAATCGCTGCCGACCGCGAGCACCACGCGCTGCGGCACGTCATAGGCGGCGCCGCTGAAAAGCGGAATCTTGCCCACCGCGCGCACGTCCCATAAACGCACGCCCCGTTTGCCGGCTCGTTCGACGAACTCGGGATCGTCGTTGAAAAACTGATGCAGGCCGTTGACGATCTCCAAACCGGCGTCGATGGCGTCCAGCACGCGCTCGCGCAACTGAGGCGGCAGCACGCCGCCGTGCGTTGCGACACCGATGAGGAGCGAAGTGGGCTCGTGCGCAAGCGCTTGCGCGACGCCGGCAACGATCGGAGCATCGCACGGAAGGGACGGCACGACGTCGCAGACACGCTTGCCCGCGTACGCGGAGTCGATGACCGCCGCAATCTCGCCGGCACGAAAACGCATGACGCCGTGCGCCGTCTTCCCGGCCGACGGATCGGCAAGGTAGCCTTCGGTGAGAACCGCGTAACGGCGGTTGCGGGTGCTCGAATCGGCCATTGGCAAGCCCTTCGGGAGGCAAAGGGAACAGAATATTGTTACTTTCGCCTTTATTTTGGCGAAAGGCGCTTTCCTCCCCCAATCCGCCTCGCGTCAGTACATTCGCCCCGTCGTAATCGAAACGATGGACGCCGGCCGGCCGGAGTCGTTGCGGACGCGGTGCCGGTAAGCCGCCGAAAAAACGCAGCAATCGCGCTCGTTCATAGGGTAATCGACGCCGTCCACCACCACGACGACTTCTCCCTGGGTCACGTACACCACGTCGATTCCCTCGTGGGAAAGCTCGTCCTTGAGTTTGCTGTGCGGGGCGAGTTCGACGGTGACGAAGTCCAAATCTATACCCGGAAGATGAAGCGCCTCGTACTTTACGCCGCGGCCGCGGTTAATCGTGGCCCGGTTCTCCTTGCGAACGAAGTTGGGGCGAGAGAGGCGCGATGTAAAGCCCAAAAACGAGCCCAGATCGTACTCGAAGAATTGGGCAAGACGCGCCAGGCGGCCGAGCGAGATGTCGGATTCGCCTCGCTCGACGGCGCGAATAAATGACTCGGAGAGACCGCTCTTTTCCGCAAGCTCCCGAACGCTGGCGTTACGCTGCTCGCGCAACCGCTGCAGAATTCGCCCGACGTCGGGAACGGAGCCCTCTGCGGCAGGCCGCTGGTCTGCTTCGGAGTCACCGCTCGCGCGCTTCTTGGCCGCTCGTTTCATAGGCGGCCTATTCGCCCCGTGACGAAATTTTGCTGCCGCCGAAATTTCGCTCGCAAGCACAATATTTCAGAGGAGTGGGCTCGGCACGAACGGAAGGCTCGGGCGGTTCTTGGGCCACCAAGGGTTTTATTCATTATAGAGGAGTGAACGCGATGCAGATTCGGCGGGTATCCTCACTAATTGCAGCGATGGTGTGCGCTCTTGTTTTGCTGACGCCTATGGCGGCGAGCGCCGCGGCGGACACCAGCACGATCTCCGGCACCGTACAAACGAGTGACGGGACGCCGCTCGGCGATGCCGCCCTCACACTCGAAGGGCAAGCGCGAATGTCGACGGTCAGCGATTCAAAGGGCGCGTTTCAATTTTCGAACGTGCCGACCGGTCTGTACACGCTTGTCGTCACCAAGGCGGGTTACCAGACGTACACTAACGACGACGTTGCGGCGTTCATCGGCGAAAACGCAACCGTGAACGTCGTTCTGGCGGAATTGTCGTTCTCTTCGCTGCGCACCATCGCCAATATATCGACGAATCAGCCGGGCGTCGCATCGATCAACAAATCGACCGCTTCGGTAACTTCGATTTCCGGCCAAGTCTTCGCGAACCAAGGGCAAGCGCAGGTCACGAAGGTCCTCAACGAGACTCCGGGCATCATCACCTCTCCCTATAACTCCGAAAACGGCAATCCGAGCAACGGCGATTCGCCCGGGTCGCCTCAGACGCCGCAAATTCGCGGCGCGCTGCCCTATGAAACCGAATCACTCATCGACGGTCATCCCGTTTCGGTCGGATCCTCCGGCTACTATTCGCCGAATCTGCTCAACCCGTGGCTGCTGCAGGGCGTGGAACTCGTGAAAGGTCCCGGCTCGATGCCGGAAGAGATCAACTACGCGATCAACGGCACGGTGAACTACCGCACGCTGGATCCGACGGCGCAGCGTAGGCAGTCCGTGATGTTCGGCTACGATAATTGGGGCGGCGTCACGACAGGCTTCAAGGCGACGGGCTTTACGTCGAACCACAAAATCGGGTACGCGGTCGGATATGTAACCGACGGAGCGCCGGGACCGCTCAATAACTTCTCGTACAACGCGACGCAGCTTCCGCTCGACAGCGGTCCGGTAGGGGGTCCATATTACATCAACGGCCAGCAGGTTGCGCTGATCGGCTCTCCGGTTGGTTTAGGCGCCGGCCCGGCGAAGCTTGCTCCGTACGACGGCATGGGTGTAAATTTCGTCGATCCGGTGGTCGGCTGCTGCTTTACGATGGACACCGGCTATCACTCGACATCGGAACTTGCGAAGATGCTGTTCAACTTCTCGAACAGCACGTCGCTGACGCTCTCCTACCTGGGCGGCCAGAACATGTACGGGAACGGAGACGTCAATGCGTACTCCGACTCGCTCGTCGGCAACACGGGCTTGCCGGCCGCATATTTTGCACCCTGCGGCAGCGCGAGCGGTCCGCTCAACTGCAATCCCTTCGCCACGGGAACATCCTATAATTGCGCAAGCACCGGGGGCCCCGCGTGCAATTCGGCTGTGCCCTTTGACGTCAGTTCCGTCAACGGTGCCGGCCACACGTGGACGCAGCAGAACCTTTTCCAAGGCGAGTTCCGCACGACGCTCGGAAGCACGGGGACGGTGCTTGCGCGCTACTACACCGGCTCGTTGGATGAGTACGCTCTTTTGGGGTCTTCGGGCTCGCAATTGAACTACGCGTTGAATACGTTCGGCACGATTCCGTTGTGCCCGACGGGCACGACGTTCGATCAAAGCGCGCCCGTTGCAGCAGGCGGCACGGATACGAACGGATGGCTGTGCGTGCCTCCGGGCGGCGGGTCGGGATCCGGTATCGCGCCGGTGAACACGACGTTCACCGGACAGAGAGTCGCATTCTCGACTCCCAACGAGGCAAACACGTTCCTCACGAACGATGCAATGAGCGGTGAAACGCTCGAACTGCAGGAGCTGCTCGGCCGGAACACGGTGACGCTGGCTTTCGACCGCTCGCAGCAGTCATCGACGGAAACGGCGGATGAGCCGTCCGTCAATATTATCGTCAATAGTCCGTTCAAAGGATCGCAGCAAACGTTCCAGACGATCTCGCTGCGTGACAATACCGCGCTCAACCGCAAGGTCATGTTGAACCTCGGCGACTACGCCATCAACTATCTGAGCCACTATTCGCTCGACAAAGGCGCGACTTGGAACGACGCCACACACGTCTACAACGAGCCGCGCGCGGCGGTTACGTGGCTTCCGACCGGCGACACCGCCTTGCGCTTCTCGACGGGCGGATCGGTTGCGCCGCCGTATATCAGCCTAATCTCCTCCGGCGGTTCGTCATGGAGCGCGATCATCGGCGGTGTCCCCGCGGCGGGATACCTCGAAAATGCCAATAACGGCAACATCAACGCGGAGACGGCATGGAGCTACGACCTGGGACTGGATCAACGCGTCGAACGCTCGACGGCAGTCTCACTCGATCTGTACTTCACGCAACTTCACAACCTGTTTTTGAACGAGACAAGCTCGATAATTCCGCCGACGTTTGGTCCCGCTCCCGGAATGTGTCCGAACTTGCCGTGCGAGGTCTCCGAAACGGCGAACCTGGGCCAAGCTCGTTATGAGGGTGTCGAGTTTGCGCTCGACAACACTCCGGTGTCCGGTCTGGGCTGGAAACTGCAAGGTTCGGTGCAGCGCGCCTTCACCTACAATCTCCCGCCGTACTTTTATTGCGCCGGCTCGACCGTTGTGACCAAAAGCGGTCCGGTCACAGTCCCACCGGGGCCGGGCTGTATCTATAACACAAACCTCGCGGTCCTTCCCGAAGTGAATTTCGGCGGTCAGCCCACGGCACTGGCGGGAGCTCCGAACGGCATCGGCAGCGCGCGCGTACCGTATTCGCTTGGATACGGCGAGCTCAACTGGACGGGGCACGGCCAGTATTACAACCTCGGTCTAACGTACTTCGGCACGAACAACAGACTTCAACGTGCCGGCGTTCGCCGTGGTCTCGGCCAACGCTCGCTGGAACATCGGCAATCACGGCACCAGTCTGCGGACTCTCGGGCGACAACCTTACGAATGCCTATTCGAATCCGTACGCGGACTTTTTCAGCGGCATACCGCTGCAGCTCGTCAACGGCGCAATGCAGACTAATCCGCTGACCGGCGCGTTCGAACCGGCCAATGTCGCCGCGACGCCGCAAGGCAACTACGGACCGGCGAGCTTCCGTATCATCCTGGTGCAGGACTTCTAACGTCGTGAAACGTTTGGCGATCGTCGCTGCGGCGCTCTTCGTGAGCGCCGCGGCGTGTCCGGTCCATGCTGCGCCGGGCACCTTTACCCTTGAATCGGTTCTCGGATATCCATATCCGCTGCATCTCGTTTCAGGGGCGAACGGACGGACGATTGCGTACGTGCTCGACGAACGCGGTGTGCGCAACGTGTTCGTCGCGAGCGCTCCGGATTACGCTCCTCGCAACGTTACCAACTTCACGGCGGACGACGGTCAAGAGATTACCAATCTGAGCGTCTCGCACGATGGAAAATACGTCGTGTTCGTGCGCGGCGGCGATCACGACTCCAACTGGCCGCCGCCGTTTCCGCCCGATCCCTCAGCCGCCACCGTTGCGCCGCAGATGGAGGTATGGTCGGTTGCGCTTCAGCCGGCGGGAAAAGCGCTGGTCATCGGCAACGGCGACGCGCCGGCCGTCTCGCCGGATAACCGTCGCGTTGCGTTCGTTGCGCCGGATAATTCGGTCTCGTGGGCGCCTCTGGACGGCTCAGGAAAAGCGGACAAGTTATTCTTCGACGAGGGACAAGACAGCGATCTGGAGTGGTCGCCGGACGGAACGCGGCTGGCGTTCGTCTCGACGCGCACCGATCACAGTTTTATCGGGATTTACCGCGACGCGCAGACGCCGCTGCGCTTTCTTTCCCCGTCGACATCGCAAGACGTCGAACCGCGCTGGTCGCCGGACGGAACGCGAATCGCGTTTTTACGTTTGCCCGGAAACGGCGGCCCGCCGACGACCGATTTTGCTTGGATCGTAACGCCGTGGAGCTGTGGATCGGCGATGCCGGTACGGGCTCCGCGCGCCGTATCTGGTCGAGCGCGAACACGCTGCGCGCATCCTACCCGGACGAATTCGATCCATCGCTGCGCTGGACCGTTCCGGATCGCATTACGTTCCTTACCAGCGCGGACAATTGGCCGCACATCTATTCCATCGCTCCGGACGGCGGCGCGCTCGAGCTGCTGACGCCGGGGCGCTATATGGTCGAAGACACCGCGGTTTCCGTTGACGGAAACAGCATCGTGTTCAGCGCGAACACCGGGCGCACGGCGGGCGACTTCGATCGCCGGCACTTGTTCAGGGCCGGCGTGAAAGGCGGCGGCGTGCGCGAGCTCACCGCAGGAACCTCCAGTGAGTGGGGACCGGCGTCGACCGCGAACGGCATCGCGTTTATTCAAGCGGGCAGTAAGGTGCCGCCCCTGATAACGGTTGCGTCCGCAAACGGCGGTGCGCCGCGTGCAATCGATCGCGATCGCTTGCCGGCGGATTTCCCCGTTTCGCAGCTGGTCGTTCCGCGCAGCGTTACGTTTCGCGCAGCAGATGGAAGTACGACGTACGGACAAATCTTCGAGGGTGCCGGCGCGGGCCGCAAGCCCGCGCTCGTATACGTCCACGGCGGACCGCCTCGTCAGATGCTTACGACGTGGCATTACATGGACTATTACACCAACGGATACGCGGTGAATCAATACTTGGCAAACCACGGCTTCGTCGTGCTGTCGTTGAATTACCGGCTGGGCATCGGATTTGGCTACGACTATGCGCATCCCGCCCGCTGGGGGCCGACCGGCGCATCGGAATATAACGACGTGCTGGGCGCGAACGCGTATTTGCGAAGTTTGCCATACGTCGATGGGAAGCGCATCGGCATTTGGGGCGGCTCCTACGGCGGTTATCTGACGGCGCTCGCGCTCGCGCGCAACTCCGATCGTTTTTGCACGGGCGCCGATTGGCACGGCGTGCACGACTGGTCGTCGGCTGACATTCTGCCCGATCCGCCGGCGCGCTATCAACTCCAAAACATGAAGCGGGAGCGACGGATTGCGTGGGAATCCTCGCCCGACTCATCGGTTGGAAAGTGGCGCTCTCCGGTGCTTCTGATTCAGGGCGACGACGATCATAACGTGCGGTTTCACCAGACCGTCGACTTGGCGCGCCGGCTGGATCTCGCGCGAGTTCCGTATAACGAACTGGTGCTTCCCAACGAGATCCACGGCTTTCTGCGGCATGCGTCGTTCGTTCAGGCGGATACGGCCACGGTCGATTTCCTCACCGCGCATTTAACCGCATCGGCCTGCCACTGAAATTTGCGCTTACGGTAACGCGATACGGTAGTAGTCCAGATCGTCGACGCGCATCCGCTGCATGATACCCGCCGCCGGCGTGTCGAAGCGGATCGTCGAGGTGCCCGCGCGGAAGGTTCCGTCGGCTTTTGGAACGAGAGGCGCGCCGTCGACGGTAAGGCTTCCCTTCAACTCGTAGACGCGGCTCGTCGCCGGAACGCCCCATAAACCGAGCGTCTCATAGCGGCCGATGAAGGCATTCCATGCCGGCGGATACGTGAACGTTCGCGGTCCGCTGTAAGCCGCATTCGTGTACCATTGCGAACCTGAAACCACTTCGTCGACCTTGCCGGCTTTGTTGCGCAAAAACGTTAGGCCGTAGATCGCAAATCGCGGATCGTCGACCCAGAACGGACCGAAGCGCGGATACAGCGTTTTCGGCCCCGCAGGGCTATCCATTGCCAGCGCCTTGCCGTCGGTGCTAAACGACAACGAGGAGCCGTCGGATGCGGTAAACGTCCCGGCATAATCGGATGCCTGAGAAACTTGCGTACGCTGCAGATAGTTTCCGATAGCCGGCGGAATCGGGGGAAGCGGTTGTCCCTGGCTTTGAGCACGCAGTACGGCAATCGCATAAAGCACGATCGCACACGGATGCAGCGGCGATTCGACGAGATTCGACATGGCAATGACGCCGAAGCCGCGCGTAACGTCGGCTTCCATGCAGGCGGTATAACCGGCAATTCCGCCGGTGTGGCCGACGATCTTGTCGCCATTTTCGTCGTGCACCGCCAAACCGAACGCATAGTGCGCGTACAAGTTCGGCGCTTCCGCGAGTTCGGGAGATTTCTGGCCGGCCGGTTTTCCGTTGTTCGTGTCGGGCGTGGTCCACAACGCATAGCTTTCCGGCGAGATGATCCGTTTACCGGCGTCGTTCACGCCGCCGTTCAGGATCAGACGCAGGTATTTGGCCATGTCTTCCGGCGTCGAGATTACCGAGCCCGCCGGATCCTCGAAATCCCCCGGGAACGAGGGGACGAGCTTCGGACTAGGCGGCGTAAGGATGTTCGAATCGTCGAAGACGTAACCGTACGCCGCATCATCCAGAGTCTCGGGTGTGAATACGGGACTGCTGCGCGTCATGCCGAGCGCGTCAAAGACGCGCGCCTGAACCGAGTCCGCCCACGGTTTGGCGTCGAGCGCCGCTAAGATTGCGCCGGCAGTCGCAAGACCGTCGTTGGAATATTCCCAGCTCGTTCCGGGCGGGTAGGTCGTGTGAGCCCGGTGCAGCGCGGCGACGCTGTAGAGATACCCCGGCGAAAACGAGTAGTCGCCGGGAACGCCCGCCGTATGCGAGAGAGCTGGTGCGCATAGATCGTTCGGCCTTGCGAGTCGATGGAGAACCACGGCAAATACGTGCGCACGGGCGCCTGCGGATTGAAGCGCCCCTGATCGCGCAGCTCCATAAGTGCGAGCGCCGTCATGCCCTTGGTGATCGAACCGATCGGATAGCGAGTTTGGGGCGTCACCGGCGCTTTTGCGTCTACGTTCGCATATCCAAGGGTCAGAATGCGCAGCGTATGCTGTTTATCGGTGATCGCCACCGACATTCCGGGCGCGGCTTGCTCGAGTAAGGCCTGCGGCGCATAGCTTTCGATCTGCCGCAGCGCGTCGTCAACACTTGGGGCGGCTGCAGCCGCCGGAGGAGAGAGCGGTAAAAGCGACGCCGCCAAAGCGGCCGCGGCGATACGAATGCACGTGGTACGCATGCGGTGTTGGTACGGCGCAAAAGGGGCGGCTCCTAGCAGGCGCAGACAAAATATTGTCAAAGGCGGCAGTATATCGTCGTTTAGAGGGAGGGTGTTTTTGGGGAGCGTCGAGGCGCGCTTGGAAGCAGTCTTCAACCAATTCGACTCGGCGCGCGATCCGGGCTTCGTGGCGGCCGTTGCGCGTCCGGGCGTACCCGATTGCCGGCGCGCAGGCGGAGTCTCGAGCATCGAAAGCGGAGCGCGCAACGGCGAACAGACGCGTATGCGCATCGGTTCGACCACGAAGCAATTCACGTGCTTGGGCGTGATGCTCTTGGCCGAAGAAGGCTTGCTTTCAATCGATGACGATATCCGCGCGCACCTTCCCGAACTTCCAATGTATCCGCGGCCGGTCGCGATTCGGCATCTCATGTCGAATACCGGCGGATTGCGATGCTATCTCGATTTGATAGGCATCTTGGCGGGTTTCGATCGGGCGATCTCCGCGCAGCGTGCGCGGCGGCTGATGCTGCGTCAGCGCAGCGTCAATTTCGATGCGGGAGAACGGCTGATCTACTGCAACGGCGGGTATCTGCTGCTTTCGATGCTGATCGAACGCGTTGCGAAGACTCCGCTGGGAGAATTTTTTGCAAAGCGGATCTTCGAACCGCTCGGCATGACGCGCACGTCATTTGAACCGGACGATTCCAAACTGCTTCCTGAGTCTGCAACGCTGCACCAGCGGCATCCCGACGGTTCCTATCATCGCGGCACGATTGGCATCGGCCTGAGCGGAGACGGTGCGATCGTTTCGAGCGTTGAGGACCTGCTGCGCTGGCTGCGGAACATGGATTCTCCGGTAATCGGAAACCCCAAAACGTGGTCGGCGATGCTGAGCGCGGGCTCCGATAACGAACACGGGTACGGCTTCGGGTTGATGCACAACGCCTATCGGGGGATTCGAGTCGTAGAGCACGGCGGAACGGTGTTCGGCGGCCGTTGTCAGTCGCTCAAGGTTCCCGATCACGGCATCGACATCGCAATCATGAGCAACGCGTCGGACGTGTTTCCTGCGCAGATAGCCGACCGCGTGCTGGACGCATTGCTGGAGGGCAAGCTGGATTCCGCAGCCGCGCTTGCTTCCGCGCAGAAAACCGGCGCATTGGCCGGCACGTTTTATTCGGCCGAAACCGGCGATCTGATGCGAATAGTGACCAAAGACGACGGCGTGTTCATGGCGGGCGAATCGGGCGAAGCGCCGCTATACGAACTGCCGGAGGGCGGATTTCGGACGAACTTCGCTTCGCTCAGCGTTGCCATACGCGAGGCGAATGGCGCAATCGAAGTTCGGGAAGGCGGCCATCGTGCCGTTCTCGGGCGCGTTCAGGCGGAAAGCTGCCAGTCCATCGATCCGTACCGCGGCTTGTACGTAAACGCGGACTGTGAAGCGCAAGCGGCGATCGACGGCGCAACGACGCCGCGAATGGTGCTCGAGTCGCCGTACGGCTCGACCGCTTACGCGCTCGAACCGCTCACGCAAGACGTGTGGCTTGCGCAGCTTCAAGACACGTGGTTTCCGCTCAGGCTCCTCGTCGAATTTCGGTCCGGCCCGGACGGCGAGTTGCTTTGGATCACGACCGGGCGTACGAAGCGGCTTCAGTTCGATCGGCGGCAAAAAGGAGCGCATCGATAGACTCAGCGTGTGACCTCGAACACTATTCCGCTGAAGTAGCACGGCGGGCAGTTGCGACGCAGCCTAGTGCGGCTGGTGAGGGCCGGAAATGACTGCCAGGAGACGCCCTAAATCCTCAAGGTCCGTTTCGTTATAACGGCTAGTAAAATGTTCGCGTATGCCTCGGACATGGGTCCGCGCTGCAGCTCGCAGTGTGGTCAACCCCTTATCGCTGAGGCAGACGCGAACAACTCTAGCGTCCTCTTCCGATCGCCGGCGTTCAAGCAGGCCGCCTTCAATCATCTTGTCGACGAGTCGCGTTAAACCACTCGGCGACATAAGGATACGATGCGCTATGTCGACCATTCGCAGCGACCTTTCGGGTGCTCGTCTCAGACGTAAGAGAACGTCGTACTGAGTTAACGTCAGCCCGTGCTCCTTGCGCAACTCGTCTTCTAGAGAAGCAAGCACGATGTGCTGCGCATGTAGGAAGGCCTGCCACGTGTCCAGCCTCCGTTCCGGATAGGCGAGGGCTCAAAGTCCTGACCTCCACAATAGTTGCACTAGCAACTGTTTCGTGCTACAATAGTTTCTCACGCAACTATTGTACAGGAAATTAAACGTGCCGTCCACAAGTTCCCCCACGCGAATTTTGCCGATTTGCGGCAGCCTGCGACTCGGATCTTACAACCGCAAGCTCCTCGAGGCTGCTGCCGCGTGGGCCCCTCAGGGCCTCTCGTTCGAGCCTCTTCTTCCGTTGGACGATCTGCCCTATTTTGATGAAGACTTGGAAGAGCGAGGCACGCCCGAATCCGTTACTGCTCTATGTCGCCGGGTCGACAATTCCGACGGCTTGTTGATCGCAACACCCGAGTACAATCAGGCGATTCCGGGCATTCTCAAGAATGCGCTCGACTGGCTTTCACGCAGCACGCCCGAGGTTTTGGAAGGCAAACCTGTCTGCGTAGTGGGAGCCTCGCCGGGGCCGTGGGGCACGCGCCTAGCCCAATCGGCGTTGCGTCAGCTGTTATACACAACAGGTGCGCTCGTGCTTCCGCCTCCCGCAATGTTCGTCGCGAACTTTTCCAAACGCTTAAACGATCGGGAGGAACTCGTCGACGAACGGATTCTCCTTAACCTGGCGCGTCTTATGTCCCGCTTTGAAACGTGGATCGAGCTGACTGGAAGTATCACCAAGTGGATGAAAGCGCTATCTTGAATTATTGCGCGGCCAGTGACGACGCCATGGCGCAGCTGCCTGATCTTCGTGCCCAATGGGCGGCCGAATCGGGCGTCGATTTGGATGGTCTATTCGCGGGTTGGCGGAATCGTTACGTGGCGTATTTCTCAGCGAAGCGACGCAGTGGAGAAGCTCAGGTTTTCGTCGCAAGGCTCGAGGGAGCCGTAGTGGGCAACGTCGTCGTGCAAATTGCGGACAGCTATCGGCGCGCAGCTTTCGGAATCCGTACGGCGAAGATCAATGCGTTGTACGTTGATCCGGGCTTCAGAGGGCAAGGCGTCGCCAATCGGTTAATGGAGACTCGCTCTGCAATGGGCACGCGAGAACAAGTGCACCGGGGTTCGGCTGCACGCAAGTGAGCAGGCGGGACCGCTTTATGCAAAGCTTGGGTTCGTATCCGGCAACGAACTCGAACTCGACTTGAACCACTCCGATTAGCGCTGCAATACCGCTCCCTGCATCGACAATCGCAGTTCGCTGCAAGACCCTATGCCATTCCTCATAAATCTCGTAGAATAGCCGCAGAGTGAAGCGGCTCTGGATTCTTCTTTGGTGGCTAGCCCTAGCGCTCTTCGACGCAACGAGGACCGTCGAGGTCATGCGGTCGGAGGGGATGCAGCACAACTGGCCGGTGCTGTTTGTGATCGAGGCGTTGGAGTGGCTGCCCTGGGCTGCTGCTACGTGGTTCATCGTCGCGCTCAGGCAACGTCTTCGATCTGCGCCACGTGCAGTGACGTGGAGTGCGCTCGTCGTGACGGCACTCTGCGCCAACACGGCATTTGCGGCGTGGACGACGTTTCTCGTGGTGACCTTCCGGCCGTTCGGTCCGGATTTCCCGAAGAACGCGTTCGCGCATTTCGTCAGCGGGTTCGGAGATGGCCTTTTGACGACGATCGTTTTTTTTGCGCTGATCATCACGATGAATAATTTCTTCGAGTCCCGCGAGCGCCTCGTAAAACAGAATATGGAATTGGCGCAACTCAATGCAAAGCTTGCCCAAGCAGAACTTAGCGCGCTGCGCCACCAGATCGAGCCGCATTTCCTTTTCAATTCTTTGAATTCTATTGCCGGACTCATTCGAGAAGAAAGGTCCGGCGAGGCGATCGGCACGCTTGTGAGCCTGAGCGACTTCTTACGTCGCACGCTCTCGGAATCTAACCGTCAAGAGGTGCCGCTCTCCGAAGAGCTGGACTTCGTCGCGCAGTACCTTGCCACGCAGAAGGTGCGTTTCGCGGAGCGGTTGCAACTCAGCGTGGACGTGCCGGTGCAACTGCAAAGTGCGGTGGTTCCAAACCTCATTCTCCAGCCGCTGGTCGAGAATGCGATTAAGCACGGCGTCGCCAAGCGCAGGGAGGGCGGCTCCATACGCATTGCAGCGACCTCGCGAGACAACCGGCTGCACATCAGCATTTCCAATGACGGCCCACCGCTATCTCCCGATTGGGACGTAACATCGGCCGGCGTCGGTGTGAGCAACGTCCGTGCTCGGCTACGAGCGCTCTACGGCGATGCCGCATCGTTTGTCATGAACGCGCAAAGCGCCGGCGGCGCCGAGGTCGCAATTACCGTACCGCTGCGCACCGCTGCGAACTGATGGCGATACGAACGCTCGTGGTCGACGACGAACCGCTCGCGCGGAGCAGCGTCCTTGCACTGCTCAAACGGGACCCGCAAATCGAAGTTGTCGGCCAGTCGGCCGGTGGGGCCGACGCGCTCGAGGACATCCGGCGCCTCTCACCGGATTTAGTGTTCCTCGACGTTGAAATGCCCGAATGCGATGGGTTCGACGTGCTCGAGATGCTCGGATCCGCGGGCGGCCCGGTCATTGTTTTTGTAACGGCGTATGACAAATACGCCATCGCCGCGTTCGATGCGGGTGCGCTCGACTACGTGCTGAAGCCCTTCGACGACGCGCGATTCCACCTCGCGCTCGCTCGTGCAAAGGAACGAATTCATGCTGCGGGATCTTTGCCTGGATCGCTGCGCAATATCGCGATCAAATCGCATGGCTCCGTTTCGTTCATTCCAGTCGAGCGCATCGATTGGATCGAGGCCGCGGACTATTGTTCGCGCCTTCACATCGCGGGCACAAGGCATCTGCTGCGCCGGAGCATGGCCGATCTCGAACGAGACTTGGAAGGGCTGGATTTTTGCCGCATTCATCGCTCGACCATCGTGAATCTTTGGCGGGTTAGCGAAGTGGGGCCGGACGAGAACGGCGACTACGAAGTACGCCTCATTGACGGCAGCGCACATCGCCTTAGCCGCAGGTACCGGCGCGACTTCCAGGCGAGAATAGAGACGTTCAAGATAAACCGGCGCTGAGCTGAACGACGAGCCGTTCGCCGTTGAACCGGCTCGCTGCCTTTGAAGTGCGGTAAATCCGCTTCGCCAGGAGGGGTACCGCAAGGTCCACCCGAGTTCGCGTTTCGCCAGCGCATTTGATGCTCCGCGCGATTCGGTCGCAATCACCACTACCGCCTCCCCGGCGAAGATGCGCGCGAGCCAGCGCGGATAATGCGGCGGTGGCTTTGCACCCAGCAGTCGGGCCAATACCGGAAGCCATTCGCGCACCGGCGCCGGTTCATCGTCGACAACGTTGTATATTGCAGGCCCATCATGCTCGAGGGCAAGCACGGTTGCCCGAGCGGCATCCTCTAAGTGAATGAACGATGTTACGCCGGCGCCATCGCCGACGATCGGGAAATGACCCTTACGAATCGGGTCGAGCATCGCGTCGCCCTCGTCCCCGTACAGCGCGCCATAGCGCAACGCAATGCCTCCGAAACGCGTCACGGCGTCCTCCAGGTATCGCAGTGCATCGAAGGCTTTTCGCATCGCGCGCGGCGGGGCCGGATCGAGCCGATCCGCCTCGGCTTTCACGGGGCCGCCGATTCGCGCATATCGTCCGCTGGCGTAGCTCTGCGCGACGAATCGCCGTACGCCCCCTTCATGGGCCGCCGCAAGCAGCGCATCGGTGCCCTCGGTCCGGAGGCGATTCGTCAGCGCGAAACCCTGCTCGAACTTTCGCACGTCGAGATGTTTGAGCGCAGTCGCTTGGTGAATGATCGCGTCAGGTTTTGTCTCCAGAACGGCGCGCCTTACGGCATGCCCGTCAAGAAGATCGACCTTCATCGGCAGCGCGCCTAGCCCGCGCACCCGTTCGGCGTTCTGCGGGGATGTATAGGTACCGACGACGTCATGGCCGCGTTCGATCAACTGCGGCACTAGCCGCGCTCCGATTGCACCACTCGCGCCGGCAAGAAATACTCGCATGAGCACCTCGTAAACACGCAGCGCGAGCTCGACGTATGTATGTTAAGCATTGCGATGCCCGGCTGCAATAGGCAAGATTGTCCAACGTTTTGTGGACGCCTATGTTGTGCCGTCGCTGTCCGACCAAGGCGTCCAACCGTTCGAAGGCGATTTTTTTGAGGAAGAGCAGACGGCGAGCAAAGAGCTCGCCGCCTGCCTATTGAGGAGTGCTATGGATTTACAATCGCCGCTGCAGGTAGAACTGGAATGTCGTTCCTGCGTTGTACGGCACTTGGAATGGGCCATTGGCGTTCGTTCCCAGGAAGTCGTCGCGCACGCCGGTGAACCAGAGCGCACTGCCAGGATAGGCGGTAGCCAGCGTTCCCGTCTGCGGGCCGGACACGCCCGTTGCGACCGGCTGGTACTGCTGGTTGGGATACCACAGCCCGTAGTGGTTGTTGAACACGTTGCCGACGTACGCGCCCAGCGTCCACGGCGTACCGGTTGGCGAATACTCGAGATCGAGGTCGAGCTCGCCGTGAGCCTTCGTGACGGCGTTGCCGGGAAGCGCCGGTTCCGAATAACCGCGCGAAGCATCGATATTCGGCGAGAGATAGTTACCCGGATTCGCCGGATCGATGAAGTACGAGGCGTTGTACGCGTTACCCGGACCCTCTGGACCGCCAAGCGGCGTTGCCGCGCCGAAGTTGGTCTCGGGAATCCAAAGATACTGACCGTTTACCGCGCCGTACGTTTCCGATCCAACGCCGGTCGGGAAGCCGCCGTCGAATGCGAAGATCGGGTTGATTTTCCAACCGTTCGCGGTCTTCCAACTCAAGCCCAATCGGCCTTGGAAGGGCGGCAAGAATGCGCTGCGATACAATTCGCCGCTTCCGAACTCGTATTGGAAGAGGATCGGCAGTTGATCGTCGGCATAGTTCGTGTTGCCTTCGCCGACCGGCGGCGTGGACGAGAACTCGCTGATGTAGTTCATCGTCAAGAACCCGCTCAGGCCGGTCGGCCGATCGGGCGAAGTGAGCATGAACTCGAGCCCCGAGGTTTTTTCAACGCCGTTTGCCTGCGTTGCAAAGACCGCAGCGGAGGTCTGGCCGGTAATCGGATTGGGCGGAGTGTTTGAGAGAAGCGTGTTTTCTTCGACATTGTAGCCGCGGCGATAGAAGCCCGTAAGCTTCATGCTGAAGCCCTTAACCGGGCCGCTTGTGAATTGGTGGGACCACTGCAGATCCCAATTGTTGTAGGTCGGTGGTCCGTACCCGCCAAGATCCGGCGCGTCGAAGTTCTGGTCGCCCAGCCAGTACAATGAGTCGGCGTAGTTCGGGCATTTGTAGAGATTGCCGGGACCGTTATACGCCGGAGATCCCGGCAGCGATGAGTTCCAGCCGCTGCCGCAGCCCGGCTGGGCCATGCTGTCCTTCGCGGGCATCTGATTGAAGAATGCCGGAACGTTCGAAAGATCGAACGGCGTTCCGGCCGTCTGCGCAAAGAAGAAGCTCACGGATCGCCCGTAGGAGAAGCGCAGCGCGTCGTCCGCGCCGATTTGGTACGAGGCGGCAAGACGCGGCTGCACCTCGCGCGGTCGCAAAAAGTCGTTGCCCAATCGCTGGCCCGGATCGACGTCCGACGGATTCGAAAGGGCCTCGGTGGTGAAGTTGTACGGGTTTTGCCCCCAATCCAGGCCGTCGGCGTCCAGACGCACGCCGTAGTCCACATGCAGACGCGAATTGACCGTCCATTGGTCGCGCAGCCCGATGCCGGCCTCATGGAAGATTGCGTGATGATAATCGATCCCTTGAGTCGGAATGCGCGGCAACGAGCCGATGCCGTTCCACAAGCCGTGCGCCAGCATGTAGCTGTAGATATAGCAGGATCCGGCAGTCGTCGAGCCCGGGTAATCCGGACACGGATTGCCCGGGCTTACAGGCTGCATCGTGTTGGCGGGAAGATACCAGTCGGAGATGTCGGGCAAGAACGCCATCCCGTCCGAGGCAAGACTTGCTTGGTTGACGCCCGCACCGCTGTATCCAAGGGTCTCCGCCGAAAACCACGGCGCCTGGAGGTTCCAACGCGGGAGATCGTCTTGGTACCGCACGGCGAGCGTGGTGGTGTGGTTCGCTCCGAATTGGTGCGTCAGGTCGATTTCCCCGAAGACGCGCTGGCCGCCCAACGCCTGGTCGGCTTCCTGGAACGAGCCGTCGTTGTAGGTTTGCGAGATGCTTTGATTATAGAAGTTGGCCCAGTTGGCGTTGAGGAAAGTCGTTGGATTGAGGTTCCAAGTGTAGCCGAGCTTGTTGAACGTCAGGGGCGTTGCAAAGGTTTGCGCGGCCGACGTCGGCAAAGCATTCGAGGACGGAACGCCGGGAAGCAGATAAACGGTAGCCGCATACTCCTGCGCCGGTGTTTGAATGACGTTCCCATTCGGGCCGGTCACACCTGGATAGGTAACAACCCACGGCGCCGCCGACAGCGCGTTGTACGGATAGAACGTGGCTTGCTGCAAGCCGCCGTAGTTTCCGTACTGGTCCTCGTTCGAGAGGCGCATCAGCCACTGCAGCGACATGTTATTGTTGTGCCCGAACCGCAACACGAAATTGTTTTGGAGGTCATCGTGGTCGATGCGGCTGACTCCGAAGTACTGACCGATTGTCGCCGCATCGGCGCCATACGGTGCATATTCCGGAACTTGGCGCGATCCGTCGTACGATAAGTAGTCGCTCAAGCGGTTGTTCGGGGTCGCCCAGGCGTAGTTCAGATCGAGCTGGTGATCGTAGTAGGGCGATGAGACCTGCGCATTCAGCATGCCCGTTGCCGGATAGGTTCCGCGCGGCGGCACGATGTTGATAACGCCGGCACCGATGTTGCCTTGTGTCGCGTCGCCGGAACCGGAAACGACCTGGAGCGATCCGCCGGTCCCGCCGGCGAGGTTGTTCAAATAGCCGCCGGTGCCGTTGGCTCCGCCGCCGCCGTTTCCGTCGAAGAACGGAATCGTGAAGTTGACGCCGTCGTACTGGTAGCCGAGTTCAACATTGAGCGAACCGCGAACCGTGATGTTGCCCTGCGAATCCAGCATTGCGCCCGGGGCAGCCAGAATCAGGTTTTGCTCATTGCTCGAGGCGACGTTTCCCAGCGCCTGAGTGATGCGCTGGCCGCTAATCGTCGTCACATCTTGCGTTTGCGTCGGCTGAAATGCGCCGCTGCGCGCGCGTGAGTTGACGTGAACGATCGTTTTTATCGAAGAACTCATTCGGACCACGCCGACACTGTCGGTCTCGTCGCCGAAGACTGCCACTCCGGGCTGTGAAACCGATTCGTAGCCGGTCTTCGTAAACGACACGGTATACGTGTCCGCCGGAAGGCCGAGCAGCGTGAAACGTCCGCCGGGATCGGTTGAACCGGTGAAGGAACCGGACGCCGATTGAGCGGCGATGCGAACGTCCGCGAGCGGCTTGCCGGTACTTGCATCTCGAACAGTTCCCGTTAAGTTTCCTTGCACGCCGCCCGCCGCAAATGCCGGCGCGAGTGACGTTGCGAACAAACTCAGCGTCATCAGAATCGTCGAGCAAATCGCCGCGCCCCGGCGCCGCCAAGGGCCATGGATTGAAGGCATAGTGTGATGCTCCTGTATGTGCCGGGCGGCCTAGGCGATCGAGTCACCGTTGTTTCCTTGTTTCCGACGGTCGCGATTGCCGCCGTCTTCCCCGGGGGCGCAGCTTCACGCATGCACCCACGATCATTGTAGCGAAGCGTTAGCGCTTACGTCATAACACGAGCTCAGTCAATTTTGCGCGAATTCTTCTGCTGCAAACGGTATCGCATCGGTGTTAGGCCGGTCGACTTCTTAAATGCACTAGCAAAGTATGATCGATCCGGAAACCCGGCAGCAAGCGCGACCTCGGCAATGCTGGCGGACTCGCCACATAGCAGTGCGCATGCCGATCGGATGCGGCAGGCGAGCAGATACGCGTACGGCGTCGTGCCGGTCGCTGCTTTGAACTGCCTTAAGCACGCGAACGTGGAAAGCCCGGAGATAGACGCCATGCGCCTAAGCGTGAATTCGTTGTGTGAGTCGCGTTCGATCAATCGCTTGAGATGCAACATTCGCAGCGGGATTCCGCGACGCCCGCGAACCCGCGAACGCTGCGAGGCCAATTCGAAGGCCTTGAAAATGAGCGACTCGAAGCGCTCGTCGTCATCACAGCGGGAAGCGGTGCGCAGCAAAGGTAGTATACCATTTGCCGGGATCCGCTCGCGTCCAAAAATAGGCCCGATGCCGGAGTCGATCGCACCCGTCGGCAAGGCCGCGAAAAGCCGTTCTTTGGGGGTGCCTTGAAGTTCGATAGTAATGCTATGCGAGTAAGTTAGGACCGTTTCCATTCCACTTGATAAGGGCGCAGCCGCGATGCGCAGCAACGCGGCGTATTCGGTAATTCGAGCAAATCGAACGCTATCAAACTGCCTCTCGGCACGAACGCTCTCAAGGCTCGCTTCGAGTGCGCTAGAGCAGAACCTCAAACCGGTAACCGCATCCCGGAATGGTCGCGATATGTTTTGTTTGCGGATCGTGCCGTCCGAGCGTTTGCCTTAGACGGTACATGCATTGTGCAAGCGCAGCGTCCGTTACGTCGGCCTGCCTCCAGACGGCGTTCGCTATTGCGTCTTTGCTGAGGATAACTCCGGGCGACGTTGCAAGCAGGAGTAGCAAATCGATCTCCTTAGGGCGAAGGGCGACGAACGATGAACGATGCCGCAGTGTTCGAGACGGTACATCCAGTACGAATTCTCCAAATGCAATTTCTCTCAAGCGCTTCACTCCGCAAAACGACTATGTACGTCGGCGTGCTTCCGCGTTACAAGATCATACAACGCCACTGCCGTCTCTTTGTGACGTCGATACGGACTTGCAGCGAACTGCGATTTTCGTGCAGGGAGCGGTATCGCGCATAGTGCGCCTATTAGCGTACGATTAGTAGAATCGGAGGTCGCGTCGTCAGCGTATGAAGAGAGCAACGTTTACCGCGCTGGCCGGCGCCATTGCCGGAATGCTTGCGACAAAATCGTTCCCTGTGGATTCGGCGGTACCACATGCGGCGCCTCAAGACACGCAGCGCGTTGCAATGCTCGTGTATCCAGGGATGACGGCGCTCGACATGATCGCACCTCAGCTCGTTTTCGATGTGCTTGGAAATACCGACGTCCAACTTGTATGGAAAGATCGCCGGACCATCCAAAGCGATACGGGCGTGCCGATCGTTCCAACGCAATCGTTTGACGAGGTCGCGCCCGACCTAACGGTGCTGTTCGCTCCGGGAGGCTCGAAGTCGTATCCCATGATGAACGACCCTGACGTCGTCCGATTTCTGCAGCGCGTCGGTCCAAGCGCCGAATACGTTACGAGCGTTTGTACCGGATCGCTCATTCTTGGCTCAGCCGGACTGCTGCGCGGCTACCGCGCGACCACGCATTGGGTCGTTCACGACGTGCTCGCAACGCTCGGCGCGATCCCCGTCACCAAGCGCGTCGTCATCGATCGGAACCGAATCACCGGCGCCGGCGTTACCGCAGGTCTGGACTTCGGACTGACTATGGCTTCGAAACTTCGCGGTGACGATTACGCTCGCATGCTGCAGCTGCTGTTTGAGTACGATCCGCAGCCTCCGTTCGATGCCGGAAGCGAGGCGAAAGCCGGAGACAAGATCGACCGCGACGCTCGCGCCGTCTTTGCGTCCCAAGTCGCATCGGCGCAAAAGGAAGCCGCGTTCGCACGCCGCCGCCTTGCCCTGTAAACACGCGTATTTATGAGACTGAGTTTGCTTTAGAGGTCACTTATGAGGAACATCACCTGCGCACCCTTAATCGTCTTACTTGCTTCTTGCGCGCGAGCATACGGGCAGTTGCCGGCGGACGGTCCTTATCCGACGATGGCGCCCATCTCGCAGTATCTGATGCCTCGTGCCGTTGAAATCCAGATGGCGCGCAGCGCAGCACCGGCGTCGATCTCCGGAAACGCTCAGGTGCTCGTGCTTACCAAGAGCGGCTACGTAGTTGCCGCGAACGGGAGCAATGGCTGGGTCTGCCTAGTCGGGCGCATGTGGAGTGCAGGTCTGGACGATCCCGAATTTTGGAATCCGAAGGGGCGTGGGGCGGCCTGTCTGAATCCGCCGGCCGTGCAAAGCGTGCTGCCGTTTTACGTCGCTCGCGCAAAGTGGGCCCTGGCCGGTGACACGCGCGACGAGATCGCAAAGAAGTCGTACGCAGCCTACGCCGATCATCAGTTCACCGAACCGCGCGGATTCGCATTGATGCTCTCGAAGGAAAGTTACCTGAATGACGGCGTGAAGGGCCCATGGCGCCCTCACATTATGCCGTTCGTCGCCAAAGACGAATTGGGCACCTGGGCCGCAAATTTCAAGGGGTCACCCATCCTTTCACCGGCGACGGATACGTTCCGCTCGTACGAACCGGTGACGCTCGTTATCCTGGCCCCGTTCTGGTCGGACGGGTCGCCGGCTCCGAAGTAACGCGATCTACTGCAACAAAGACGGGGAGACTCTTCAAATGTCGAGGTTTACGGCGATATTACCGGCTCTTGTTCTCCTTTTCTTGCCGACCTTATCCGTTTCAGTGGGCGCTAAGGAGGGCGCCTCGCCGGAAGCCTTAACCGTCCAGAGCGCGCTAACCACCGAAGAGCGGATCTCGAGCGCGCTGCAAGCGAACGACACCTCCGCGCTGCGGGAGCTATTGGCTCCCGACTGGATCGTGATCAGCGCCTACGGCGGTCGAACGAGCCGGGGCGACATCCTCGAGGCGATCAAAACCGGAATTTGGATTCATACCAAGGTCGCGATTTCGAATCCGCGCATCCGGATTTACGGCAGAGTGGCGCTCGTAACGACCCACGCGAGCGAGTCCGGCATTTCGATGCACAAACCGTACTCCGACGTCCAAGAGTGCCAAACCGACGTTCTTTATTGGAAGAATGGGGCGTGGAAGTCCGAGCTCTTGCACGAGTCGTTCAATAAAGCCCCATCGAACTGCTAAGCGATCACTTCGCTGCTGCTCAATAGGGAGGCCGAACTGGTCGAGGAACGCTGAGTGAATAAGGTATTTAATTATGATGCGTCAGGCACGGGGCCGGTTTACGAACACCGCTCACATCGCGACTTCTCTTGGACCAGATGATACCGCCGGCCGGTCCCGCATAACGGTGCAACGAGTTTCTAGCGAGATCTTGCAGGCCAAGGCGGCGGCGAGCTTCTTGTGTGTCGCACCGGCACGGAGACGTTCGGTTATGCCGGGATGGACGAGTTTCGCGAAACGATTGAGGGAAGGGAGGGAAGCTTCGTATACCAACACGGCGGATTGCACGACGCCCATGCGTCAAGCGCTTTCGGGTTCATCGTAAGTCATTCCGGGACTGGCGGGCTTAGGGAGATCACCGGTAACGTGGAAATTAGCGTTACGGAAAACGACGAGCACCGCATCACGTTGGATTATGATTTGCCCTAAAAGCGGAATGTCGTTTCAGCAGCAAATTTATGAATTGATCCGGCGAATGCGGGGTAAGATGGCAGCATGAAACATAAGACTGCTGCAATTGTCCTTGCGATAACAGCGCTCGCGTTTGCGTCCCCCCGCGCGGCGCTCGCTGCATCGACGTTCTACGGAATCACCAAGCACGTGTCCGTAAATAATATTAAGGTTTACAACCCCAAATCCAAGCAGACGTTGAGTTTCGTGATCCTTCCGAAATTCGACCGAGTTTTCTCGGGTGACGGGAAAACGACGTATCAAATGAAGGACGTCAAGGCCGGCCGTTATGTCGGCATAATCTACGATCAGTCGGTCCTGGGCGCGCGTCACGCTGACAGGATTTATCTGCTGAACAACGCGAACGCGCGAATCAGCGCGCAGTAGACCGTCGGCGTTGAGCGGCCGGGTCACATCGGCGGCCGCTCGATCTATGTATCAGCCATGATCGGATCCGCTCAACGCTTTTTCGCCGTGGCGGCACTATCGGCTGCGCTGGGTGCCGGAATCTTGCCCGCGCCCGTAATCTTCGAGCCTACGATCGTAGTGAATAACGACAGTACGCCGAGCTTTACGCCGGACGGCAGCATGATGATTTTCGCGCAGGGCGACGCAAAGAATCATGACACAATTGTGGAGTCGCACCTCGCCGGAGGACACTGGACGGCGCCCGTCGCCGTGCCGTTCTCCGGTAAGTATCAGGATATGGACCCGGTTTTTTCCCCGGATGGAACGTATGCGATCTTCTCATCGCTCCGTCCGCTGGCGCCGAAGAAAGGCGTTGCGGCGAACCTTTGGCGCGTCGACCGTACGGCGGCAGGCTGGGGGACGCCGGTGAAGCTTCCCCCCAGCGTGAACGACGGCGCTTTCAACGTGGCACCGAGCATTGCGCGGGACGGTACACTCTACTTTCTGCACATTCGGAATCACTTGCACGAGCTCTACCGCGCAGCACTCGAGGGAAGTACCTATGCTACGGCGACGCCATTAGCGTTCAGCGCCGGAGAGAAGGGCGACTACGACCCCGGGATTGCGCCGGATCAATCGTTCCTGGTTTTCGCGAGTACGAGCCGCAATGGAAGCAGCAACATCGAACATTTGTATATCTCGTCTAACCGCAACGGCACCTGGAGCACGCCGCGGCCGTTGCGTTATGCCGGCGACTACGCGGCGCCCGGCAACGACGCATCACCACTCGTCTCAGCCGACGGCAGGACGCTGTTTTTCTCGAGCGATCGCAAAGGAAATTTCGCCTGGAAGCTGCCGCTGGACGATACTTCAGGCGATACGCGTTAATTTCTCGCGACGACCTGTCTGCTGCTTTCGGTGCCCGTCCCATTCCGGACTGGCGGCGGAAGGTGGTGTTTGACGAAACGCGCAAATATTCAACCGAGTCTTGAATGCTAATGAACGGGGTGGCTTGTGCATTTTCGCGGTAACATCTCCATTTTTACGATCCCGGCCTGGTGCGAGCGTTGAGCGCGCCGTTGATCCCCGCTGCGGCGGTTCGCTACGGCGCTTTCGTAAATGCGGCGTATGCAATGCATTTCGAAAAGACTGGGGATCCGCTTCACCCGCGGCCGAGTATGCCTGAAGGTTGGACGATGCGCTCCTGGCTGCTGATGTCCGATTTTGCTTTCGGCGACGTCTCTGCGAAGTTCTACGGCTTCATCGCTCAGAACGACGAGGAGCCCACACAATTCGTGCTTGCGCTGCGGGGTACCGAAGGGATGGTGGAATGGTGGGACGACGCGCACTGCTTGCCGGTGCCGTTCCGCTACGTGCCCGACGCTGGGAAAGTCGCCGAGGGCTTCGACAAGATCTATCAAACGCTCGACATTGTGGACGCACCGCTTCCGGCCGCCGAGAGCGCGTTCGTGCAACGCAATCCGGAAGCGCAGCCGGACGCAGCGGGGACGTTTGCCCAGCGCGTTTCACGTTCGTTGCACCGGCATGCCTTGCGGCGCGCGAAGATCAAAGGTGTGACTCCCAAAGCGGAACAGCTCGTCGTGACTGCACATAGCTTGGGTGCGGCGCTCGCCACCTTGTTCGCGGTGGAGAACGATCGCAACGGCTCGGTCAACGTGACGACCGTGTGTACGTTCGCAAGCCCGCGCGTAGGCAACCAAGAGTTTGCGGACGCGTTCGGCCGGTTGAACCTGCCCGCATCCTGGCGCGTGTACGTCGATCAGGACTTCGTTCCCAAAATTCCGCCGAGCCTATTGGGCTATCGGCACGTCGATGATTCGTACGGCTACGATTGTTCCGGCAAAGTTCGATGCTCGCCGGTATGCTGGCACGCCATGGCCACGCATCTATCGATGCTCGATCCGTCGATTCCCATTACAGCCGACTGCGCCCGTCAGGGAATCTAGTGTTGCATCATGGCTGCGACGCGATAGTCAGCGCGGTAGCCCGGGCCGATTGACCCAATCCATTTAGCGGATGACGCTGCACGGCACTGCGGCTACGATAACTGGATGAAGCGCAGTGTATTGCCTGTTGCCCTCGCTTTCGTTCTGACGGCGTGCGGCGGAGGGGCCGGCGGCGGCGGTGGTACTTCGATAACTCCGGGCGGCTCAGGCGGCTCGGGCGGCGGCGGAGTTGGCTCTACGCCGACACCCCCTCCGGGCGGGACGGCGATTACGCTGACCGTTACGGGCGGAGCATCGCCGAGCGTGGCTGCAGTCCAGTCCGGCACCGGAACATGGACGAAAATCGCAATGACCGGCTCGACGGCGACATTCACGGTTCCGGCTGGAACGGCGCGATACGGAGTTGCAATCGTCTGCGGTAAGTCGGAACTGATCGAAATGTTGACGGTTACCGATAGCTTGAATCCCTCCATCACCTGCGGCGGGGCCGGAGGAACGTCACAATCGCTCGGCTTCGATGCTTCCGGGATAAATAACGCGACGAATGCCGATCTTTACGTCGGCAGCGCCTTTCAAGAAGAGACGATTCCAAAAGGAACGGGCGACGTAAGGAGTGCGCCTGCCGGAACGCAGGACGTCTCGTTGATAGCGTACGACAACAACGGCGATCCATTGGCTGTCAAAATAGAGCGGGGCGTAAACATTACGGGCGGTCCCATGCCGGCAATCGTCGACACGAACGCTGATTTGACCGGCAAAGCGACGCTGACGATGAGCGCGCCGCCGAGCGGCTTTACGGCCACAGTCAACGACTGGTATCAGACGGCCGGCGGAGCCGATTTAGAACTGCAAGACCAAGCCGCTATGACTTGGTTTCCGACGCTTGCCGCCGCAGACGCGCAGAATGGTGACGTCTATCATATCGAAGCATTCGCCGCTTCAAACGGCGCGATTCCCAATGAGGTCGGCGTATTCTCAACATTCTCAAAGGCGGCGAATCAAACCCTGACGTTTCCCGCGCCGCTTTCGTACGGCGGCCCCGTACCGGCGCAATATCCGGCGTTTTCGGTCCCCGAGTACGGCGGTTTCAACATTACCGGAAATGCCGCGTATGAATTCGCGATCTTCGGTAGTTCTTCATCAATTGAGATTGGCGCCAGCCCGCAATACCTGAAGATCAACGGCGACACTCTAACCGTTCCGGATCTTTCGTCCTTGGGCGGATTCATAAGTGCGCCGTCGTCCGGAAATCGTGAAACCTGGATCCTCGGAGAACGCATGACCACTACGCCGCTCGACGGCAACTATCTCGGACGGCAACCGCCGTCGAGCAACTCGCTGCTGGAGTACGCACAAGAGGCCGGCGAGTTTACCGTTCCTTAGCCGGAGTAGTTGTAAAAAACAAGTACTATACAGAATTGAAAGATGGCGCTATAATAGGCTCGTGCCGGCAAGGGTCTATGGTCAATACTGCGGTTTCGCCAGGGCGCTCGAGATCGTGGGCGAGCGGTGGGCACTGCTCGTCGTTCGGGATTTGCTGATCGGTCCGAAACGCTTTAGCGACCTGCAGCGCGGCCTGCCCGGCATCCCCAGCAACATTCTTACCGCCAGATTGAAAGAGCTGGAAGAGACGGGTGTCGTCCAGCGCCGGCTTCTCCCGCGGCCCTCCGGAGCGGTGGTTTATGAATTGACGGCCGATGGACAAGCCTTGGAATCGCCGGTAATCGCACTCGGGCGCTGGGGAGCCAAGCATTTGGGAGAGCCGCGCCCGGGAGAAGTGATAACGCCGGACTCGTTTGCGAGTGCCTTGCTGACGACGTTTCGTCCCGAGAACGCCGGACGATCGAACGCGAAGTTCGAGGTGCGTATGGGCGAAATCGTCGTGCATGCGCACGTGCGCGAGGGCAAGGTCGCGGTCGGCACCGGCCCGATCGAAAAACCCGATCTCGTGATCGAGGGAGGTCCCGCGATCAAGCAGTTGATGGCACGGGAGATTACGGCGGATCAGGCGGTGAAGAGCAAGATGGTCAACGTCAAGGGTGACGTGAAGCTTCTGAATCGCTTCGTGCAGCTGTTTCAGATATGAGGAAGGGAGCCGTGGGTTGCGGCTCCCTTTGCGTTTAACCGCGCGAGACTACCAGTAAAAGTTGCAGCCCGTTCCACCGGAATTGCACACGACGACGTCTCCCGTGTGCGGCCACGACGGACCGGTGTCATCCTCGGTCCAGTCGATGCCCTGACTGCTTTGATTGTCGTAATAGTAGCGTCCCTGAACGTAGGCGTAATCGCCGACTGCAACCCACGGCCATTGCGAAGGCGGTTTGTGGTTGGGAGCCTGCGCCATCGCGTCGAGGTTGGAGACGATCTCGATGTCGTATCCGGACGGCATCTCAACGTAGAAGTAGCCGTGCAGGCCGCTGGACGTTCTCTTCGCCGGCAACACTTGCGTGACGCTGCCGCAGACGTCTACGAGTTGATCGTCGCCCGGCTGAAGTTGACCGTTACCGAATTCTTTCTGATACGTGAGGAATTGCTGGTCGTTGCAAGGATATGCGGTCGGCGTGGGGCTGGGACTCGGGCTCGGCGTTGTACTCGGTGTCGGTGACGGCGTCGGGGAAGGGGTGTTTGACGGATTCGGCGTCGGCGTTGGCGAGTTCGACGGACTCGGAGTCGGCGTGTTCGTTCCGCTCCATGCAACGTCGTCCACGTATTGGAAAATGTAACCGCCGCTCCAGCCGTTTCCGTGCGCGCCGAAATACAACCAAACCGTTCGTCCGGCGTAAGAAGCGACGTTGTACGAAAGCTGGACCCAGCCTTTGGTCTTCGCGGCGGTGGTGTACAGGTTGTCGAGTACGTTACCGCTGCTGTCCAGCAGATCTGCTTCTTGCCAAGCGTAGTCGGTGTTGACTTCGTTTGTGCCTTGCCACACCCAGAACGCGATGTTGCCGTTCGAAGGGACCTGAACTTCTTGACACACGCCTGAATCGCCGTTGACCTCGGGAGCGGAAGTGGAACCGCTGAATTCCGAATAGGATCCGGAGTGTGCTTTGGCGCGGGTGATCGATGCGTTGACGTCTCCGCACTGTTGCCAGTACGTGAAGCCGCCGGACTCAAATCCCCGGTCCATGAGTTTTCCGCTCGAGTCGAACGCGTGCCGCCCGTTCTGATGCGGAAGCACGATTCTGCGAGCAACCGAATCGCCGCGAGAAATCGGTGCCGTTGCCGGGTTGCCGCCTTGACCTGCGCACGCAGCGAGCACAAGCGCGCTAATCAATAGCAGACCTCGTAGTTTTCGCAAGACAGACCTCCACAGTGGAATCGCTCCTATTTTGCGGCATCGGGTGGATGCGTGTATAGCGGCGATTCGCAGGTAAGTGAAAACGCGTGCTCTTGCGATAATCACGCGTGCAGCATTTGCGCAACGATGCGGTAGACGATTTTATCGTGTTGCGCACGATCGGGATACCTCGCCTTTGGATGACAGCTATTTGACATCCCCCCGATCTTGGGGGGAGCGCCGCCGCGCCGCTGAATGCTATGGTTGTACGAACGAGCTTTGGGAGGGTCAATGGTGCCGCGTTCACGCAGCAGGTCTCTTTTTACATATGCCGCGATCGTCGCCGTCTTTATGGCCGGCTGCCATGGTTCAGGCGGAAGTCTCACGCCGCCCGTTTCGGGGCCGGCGCCCTTCGGGCAATCCCTGATCGACCAAGCTTTGCAGCCTGGCCTCGCGCCGCTGAGGAGTCAGCCTCCGGTGGCCATGCAGCTTTCGTTTTTGATGACCGACGGATCCGTATTAGCGCAAAGCAACCAAGACAACGCCGCCTGGTACAAATATCTTCCGGACAAGAACGGCAACTATAGCGACGGCACTTGGACTCAGGTCGCAAGGCTGCCCCAAGGATACGGGCCCAGCGCGTTTTCTTCGGCGGTTTTGGCCGACGGACGACTGTTGATCAGCGGCGGGGAGTACAATTCACCGGGCAACTACAATCTGCAATTGACGAACCTGGGCGCGGTCTACGATCCGATTCAGAACACGTGGACGAAGCTGGGTCATCCTACGGGATGGCAATGGATCGGTGATTCACCGAACAGCGTCTTGCCGGGCGGCAAGTTCTTTATGGCGCAGAAGCTCACGAAAGCCGGCGCAGAACTCGATCCTAAAACGCTGCAGTGGAAGATCGTCGGAACCGCCGGCAAGTCGGATTTCAATGCGGAAGAGGGCTTCACGCTGCTTCCCAACGGCACCGTGCTTACCGCAGACGTCAAAAACGCGCCCAACTCGGAGATCTGGAATCCGGGTACGGGGCAATGGAAAAGCGCCGGTTCGACCATCGTCGATCTTCATTCACCCACGGATATTCAAGGTTGTCTGACCTACGGGCCCAAGCCGCAAGACTGCTACTACCCTCCGGGCGAAATCGGCCCGTCGATTCTTCGGCCGGACGGGACGGTTTTCTATTTCGGTTCGTACACGGCCAGCGGCGGCGCGGGACATACGGCGATATACAACATCGCCACGGGAACATGGAAGGCCGGTCCCGATTTTCCGAACGACGATAACGCCGGCGATTCGTTCGCGGTGCTGCTTCCGAGCAGTGACGTGCTCGTGCTGGGCTCGAGCGGAACGATGTACCTTTACGACGGCAAACAATTTACGAACGTCGGAAGCGTGAGCGGCGCGCCGTTGCTGCTGCCGACCGGACAGGTCTTGATGGTAGGCTCAACGGACGTCCTGTATACGCCCGCTGGTAAGCCGCAGGCATCGTGGGCGCCGACGATTTCGTCGGTACCGGCGACCGTTACGCGGGGCCAAACGTACACAGTTACCGGCACGAAGTTCAACGGCTGGGGACAGGCGATGTCTTTCGGCGACGAGTATCAAAACGCCACGAATTATCCGCTGGTGCGCATCAAGAATGTTGCGACCGGACACGTATTCTATGCCAGAACGCACGACCACAGCACGATGGCCGTGGCAACGGGTTCCAAGCCGGTCTCGACGCATTTCGACGTGCCCGCAAATGCGGAAACCGGCGCGAGCACGCTCGTCGTCGTTGCCAACGGCATCGCGTCGGCACCCAAGAGCATCACGGTCCAGTAATGTAACGCGTGACCGCGTTCCGCGAGGAGTCTGAGGAGCACGTCGTCCACCGCCTGGAGGCGTTCTCGGACATTGTCATTGGATTCAGCCTAGCCCAGCTCACGTTAAACCTGGTCTTTCCGGCGGATGTCTTGGATCTCTTTGGGAAGGATTCGATCACCCTCATCGCGTTCGTGATGACGTTCGGCGTCGTCGCTTCGATGTGGTGGACGCACCACCGCATGTTTACGCATTTTTTCGTGCCCACCGCGCTGAACATCGTGCTGAACTTCTGCTCCCTGGGCGCCGTGATGTTCTTGGTGTACACGCTACAGGTGTGGCTGCATGCGACCAAGCACCATTACGTCGCGTACGTCATGTACGCCGGATCGATCGCTGCGATCATGCTGATCAATTCGTTTCTCACGTTCCGCGGCGTGAAGCTTCGCGGGGATCGCATGCCGCGAGAAATTGCGGACCGCGGCCGGCGCCGCAGCCGGCGCTTGATGGTCATCGGATTGGCTTTCGCGGCACTAGCAGCGTCAACCGCGATCGTTCGCAACAACAACGAGTTGGGAAATATCATCCTCGTCGTTACCGCTGTCCTCATCGGGCTGCTGCGATTAGCCGAGTGGCGCAGCTCGCCCACTCCGATGCGCCCACGTAGCTGAGACGGGCAGGCAAGTAGGCCGTTGGTCCCGCCAGCCGCGAAAATCGCGGCTGAGGGAAGCGACGATTGTGCACTTGTATTTAGCAAGTACACTTGCTATAATGACCGGGAGGCAGTGTCCCATGCGTGGGCGCCTTGTAAAGAAGGAGAACGACAATGCAATCCAGCCTGACGATTCAGCCCTCGCAATCGACCTTGTGGACAGCCCGTGTCATCGAAGTGCTCGTTGTGCTCTTTATGCTCTTTGACGTCGTCGGCAAGTACATGCGCCCGGCGCCCGTGGTGGACGCTTTTGCAAGACAAGGTATGCCCCTGGCGCTTGCGCCCCTCATCGGGACGCTGCTGCTGGTGCTGACCGTGTTGTACGCTCTGCCCCGCACGTCTGTACTCGGCGCCGTTTTACTGACCGGCTATTTCGGCGGTGCGTGCGCAGCCAACATGCGTGCCGGCTTCTCGCTGTTCGAAACGCTCTTTCCGGTCCTCTTCGGCATCCTGATGTGGGTGCCGGTCTATCTTCTGGAACCGCGGCTGCGCGCCGTGCTTCCTCGAAGGCTCGAAGTGGAATAAAGTGACAAAACCTCCTGCACCCGGTGCGGAGGTAGGATATTATCGACTCTATGCGTCGTACGGTCCGAGGAAAACTCGGAGATTTCACTACCGACCCGGCAAGGCTGGCGATTCTCTGCGCCTACGCCGTCGTCATCGGCGCGCTGTGCGCGGGCGTCGCCAAGGCCTTGCTCGCGCTAATCGGATTCATCACGCAGCTCGCGTATTTTCAGCGCATCGGATCGGCGACGCTCACGCAACCCGATCCGGGCCATTTGGGCCCCGTCTCAATCCTGATTCCAATCGCGGGCGGCCTGGCAGTGGGCCTCATCGCGCGGTACGGATCGGAAAAGATCCGCGGACACGGCATTCCTGAAGCGATTCAGGCGATTTTGGATCGCGACAGCGTCATTCAAGCGCGCGTCGCATACCTGAAGCCGATCGCCTCCGCAATTACCATCGGGACCGGTGGACCGTTCGGCGCGGAAGGTCCG
The DNA here is from genome assembly GCA_963714015.1 of Vulcanimicrobiota bacterium. Classification (GTDB taxonomy): domain Bacteria; phylum Vulcanimicrobiota; class Vulcanimicrobiia; order Vulcanimicrobiales; family Vulcanimicrobiaceae; genus DASRDE01. The sequence continues at coordinate 2,137,222 of OY970223.1, forward strand.
ATCATCATGACGGGTGCGGCCTTCGGATCGTTGTTCGCGCAGTTCATTCGACTGACGTCTATCGAACGCCGGGTGCTGCTCGTGTGCGGAGCTGCTGCGGGCATGTCCGCGACGTTCGGTGCGCCCATTGCTTCGGTCTTGATCGCCGTCGAATTGCTGCTCTTCGAATGGAAGCCCCGCAGCTTCGTTCCCGTTGCTGTGGCGGCGTTCATCGCTGAAGTAATTCGCACGATCATCATCGGGCCTAATCCGCCGTTTCTCATCGCGCATCCTCATGTAATCCATACGAGCGCGCTCGGATGGGCTGCAGTGGTCGGTATCGGGGGCGGCGTCGTATCGGCCGTCATGACGAAACTCGTTTACACAACCGAGGACTTGTACGAGCGGCTTCCGATCCATTGGATGTGGTGGCCGGCGATTGGCGGAGCGATCGTCGGTGTGGGCGGATGGTTCGTGCCGCAAGCGCTGGGTGTGGGGTACGCGACGATCAACGGCCTGCTGAACGCGCAACTGGCAATCGGCGTCGTCGTCGGAATTATCATCGTAAAGGTCGTCATTTGGATTGCGGCGTTGGGCTCGGGCACGTCGGGCGGCGTCCTTGCGCCGCTGCTGATGATCGGCGGCGCGATGGGCACCTTGTTTTCCATCGCGATACCCGGACACGACGCATCCGTGTGGGCGACGGTAGGAATGGCTGCGCTGATGGGCGGCACGATGCGCGCACCGTTCATGGCGACGATCTTTGCGCTCGAAACGACGCATGCTTGGAGCCTGCTGCCTTCCGTATTCATCGGATGCGTTGCGGCGACGTCGTTTACCGTCATTTTCGTCCCGCGTTCAATTCTCACGGAGAAACTCGCCAGACGCGGCATGCACGTCGCTCGCGAGTATTCGGTACATCCCTTCGAGCTAATCGCGGTGAGCTCGGTGATGATTGCGCGCGGCGCCATACCTGAGCTGAACGGCGAGATGACGGTGCGCGAAGCGGCCGAACGGCTCGTCCAGGTTCATCCGGCCTCGCAATACACCGAATATCCCGTCGTCGATTCGAACGGCGCACTTACCGGATTTGTCCCTTACACGGAGATTCTCTTCAGGAACCGCAACGGCGGCGCAGGCGATCGTCGACTCTCGTCGCTGGCGCGCAGGCCGCTGACCGTACGCAGCGAGGATCGCGTGCGTTCGGCGGTCAGTTCGATGGCGCGCGCTCGACGCTCGAGCGTTGCCGTACTGGACGAAGAACAGCGCTGGTGCGGTGTGTTGACGGTTGCGAATCTGCTCGAGGCGTGGCGCAAGGGCATGGCCATTGAAACCCGGCGGGTCCGCGTGCGATCGCTGTCGCGTCTTAGCACGTGAAGGGGTTTTGGAATATGCGAGCGGCGTTCAGCGGATCACTGTCGAGCGGGGATTGCGCTCCAGAGAAGGGCGGTCCCAATTGCCCAGGCCGGCTGCGGACTCGTACGTCGCTTGGAAAAAATCGAGGACCATCGCGTCCGGATCGGATGACTGACGCACAGCATCGTACGGGAGCAGAAACTCACGCAGTTGAGTGTTGTATGAAGATTCCGCCGGACCGGACGCGGCCTCAGCAAAGCCCGGGGGCTCGGGATACGCGTACGCGTAGAACATTGCGTCCAAACCGTACCCGCCCGGCCAAAATCCGCAACTGCTGACCTCATGCGAGTACGCCTCGCGCGTAATCCAATCCGGCAGATTCGGAATGCCGCCCGGATGTTCGGGTGCGCGGCGTCCCGAGAAACGCGTAACCGCCAAGTCCAGCGCGCCCCAGAACAGGTGCACCGGGCTCACTTTCCCGATGAAGCGCGAACGGAATTCTTTTGCAAGCCGATCTGCTTGCAGCAGCACGCGCCAGAAGCGATGCGCGTACGCTCTATCGTACGCGGTATGCGTCCGATCTTGTTCGAACGGGATGGCGTCCGGAATCTCGCTGGGCATCGTGCGAATACGCGTCTCAATTCCGTGTTCGCGGAGTTGCTCCATGACGCGGCTGTAGAATGTCGCCACCGCCATCGGCTCGAGGGACATTGCCGTTTGCATACCATCGCAATCGGAGATTTCGAGGCGGTGAGCGATGAAGTCGAAGTCGATTTGAAACGATCGGCTGCTGCTGCAAGGCATGGCGGATGTCGTCAGCCCTCGTGACGTCACGTAGAGCGCGACCTGCCACCAGTGGTTGACCATCGGCTCGTGCGCGAGACGGATCTTTCCAACGACCTGCGTCCACAATTGGAGTGTGTCGAGCGTGTCTTTCCAGACGTCAACGTGCAGTTCGGGCCAAGCAGGTTCGGCCCGAAGCTCGGCGGTCATAGGCAACTCCTATTGCTGAAAGAGCGCGTTCAGCTCGGCATAAGGAATGCGTTCCGCGGCAAAGTCGAACGATCCGTTTTCTTTCAGGCTTTTGGCCATGTCGCGAAAGTGGGCCAGAGCGTATGAGGTTGAACCGGAGCCCGTGCTGATTCGCGCCACGCCAAGCTCGGCCATTCGGCCCACTGTCGGAGCGCCGGCGCCCGCCAAAATGTTCAGCGGACCATTGATTGCCTTTACCAGTTCAGCGATCGTGGGTTCATCGGTGACGCCCGGCACGAACGCGCCGGCGGCGCCGGCTTCCAAATAAAGGTTGGCGCGGAGCACCGACTCCCGGAATCGCCACTCGTCGCTGTCGCCGAGATCCAGCAAAAAAGAATCGGTACGCGCATTGATGACGAGAGGCACGCCAAGCTCTGCAGCCGTCGCACGCATCGCCCGAATACGCGCGGCATGGAACTGCGGCTCGACTAGTCCGCCGTTGCCGTCCGCGTCCTCGAAATTCAATCCGACTGCGCCGGCCTGAATCGCGCCGCGCGCCGTGGCTGCGGCGTCTTGTTCGCCGGGGCCGTAAGCCGCCTCCAGATCCGCGGTCACCGGCGCATTGACGACGCGGCTCACGGTGCGCACGCAGTTCAGCATCTCTTCGCGAGAGATGCGTTCTCCGTCGGCGTAGCCTTGCGCAAATGCGACGCCGGCGCTGGTTGTGGCGATCGCCGGGTAACCGAGACTTTCGATGATTCGCGCAGTGACGGCGTCCCAGGCATTGATCAGCACGAGGGGCTGACCTGGTTTATGAAGCGCCAGGAGCGCTTCGGCTTTTTCGCGTTGTGTGGGCATGCCCTTTGTAACCCGGCTCAAGCAGTCCGGGCTGCACCATGTTCGACGCCGGAGACGGATTTAGGCGGCGTGCACGCAGTCGATGATCGGGAAGACGGCGTCGACGCTGGTGATCCTAAGAATCCGACGGCCGAATTCGCTGGGCATCGCGATTAAGACCCGCTGCCGCGGTATGCGCAGGCGCCGGAAGTTGCAGAGCTCGTAGAGCGCGGAACTATCGAAGTAGCCGCATTTGCAGAAGTCGATGAGAACGTGAGGCGCGGTGGTGTCCAGAGCGTGAAGAGCCTGGTGAAAGGGCGATTGCGTCGAGATGTCGAGTTCTCCGTCGACGACAAGGACCGGAACGCCGGAATGCGTTTCATTGATGAATTGCGGCATGCACCTATCGTAGGCGGTCCCCGGACGGCAAACAAGATTCTCTAAGGGCAGCGCCTCAGACTTGTGATCCGGCCTGGGATTATGCCTCCGCTTCCCGGCGTCGCGCAGCAAAGGAGCGCGCGGCAATCAGCATCGCGTGCTGAATTTCGTGAAGCGGCTTTGTGCGCAGCATCACGATCGGCACGTGATCCGCGAGGTAAGGGTTGCTGCCGTGGAACCACGCGCGCGCCGTTTCGACGTCGCTTGGGTGGACGAGCGTCAGGGCCAGCTGCAGCGCAAAGCGCAGCACGTGCGGCCGTTGAGGGCCTCGTCCATGCATCCATTGCGCGACCGCGCGCGTTTCCTGAACGCCGCCGATGTCAGCCACGGCCGGGGCACCAAGAATGTCGGTAAGGAGCCGGACGACATCCTCGATCGGCGCGCTCATGGCGCGCTCGTGCGCTTGAGCGTCGTCTCCCGGCAGAAGGTTTTCGCCGGCTTCCTTGGTCCTCATCACACCGTATATACCATACGAAATCCCAGCTCGAAACATGCAATAAAATACATGGTGGCGGCTTGCTTAGGAGAGTGTCGGGGGAGCCGAAGAGCTTAGCGGATGTTCGTGTCGGGTTCGGCCATGAGAGCTTCTTTGGTGACAAAGAAGCTGAGGGGTCGCGAGGGCCGCTCCGCCTGGGCGATCTGCTCGAAAGAGATGCTAGCCCGTTCGTAGCGGTGATCGCCCACGCCCACCGGTGCAAGGGCTGTCTCCGAACTGATGTACTGGGCACCGTTCACGTCGTCGAATGTTATCAGCCACGGGACCTTGGAGGCGGCGAAGTTGCCCGCGCTCACCAGTTGCACGGTGTCGTACGTGTGCGTCTCGACCCATAGTTCGCGCAAGCGCAGCTTTTGCGGATCGTAGTTGGGCGTGAGTTTGAGGTGGTAGCATTGGACGCCGTTCAGCGTCTCGATCCCCGCAAATTCGATCGTGTAACGGCGCGAAAACGCGGTGACTGAAGCGATCGTCTTATCGCTGCCGCTCGTGACGCTCTGCTCGGCTTTGGAGGCCGGAACGGGATCGTTGAACTCTTTGCGTATTTGATCGACCAGCGGATCGCCGGACGGCTCGTCACCCTGGCTCGAGGCAAGCGTCATGCCAAACGAATAGGTAGGCGAGACTATCGGAACGCCGAGAAAATCCACCGCTTCGCCGGGATTACCGACGCGTTTGTCCATCAGCGGTTGAAAGTTCCGTTTTGGAATCAGATGGATCGTTACGCCGTTCGGATCGGGCGGAGCGGCTTGCTCTTCGTCACTGATCGGATTGACGCCGATTTTGCCGTTTGTCGAATCGAACGCCAAATGATAATGCTTGGCCTTGGGGACGCCGTTCTCCGTCACGTCTACCGCCACGGTGTACGTGAGATAGTCGGGATAGCGCTGCTGCGCCCAGACCTGGCGAGCCTGCGCGAAAATACCGTACGGATCGGGCGTCCCGGCAGAGCCGGCCGTACCCGGCAGCAGAAGGCCCGCTAGAAGGTGCAGCACTCTGCCCTCATCATACCCCATCCTGAGCGCAAAGCGACACGCGCACGTGGTTGCCGTAGTTTCCCATCCGCTCGACGCAGAGGTTCTGGCCGATTGTGCGCACGATGAACAGCCCGCGTCCCGATTCGCTGAAGGTGTCTGGGAGAGTATCCGGCACGCGAAACGGCTTGCCTGAGTCGATGACGTGCAGGGTTGGCGTATCGCCGGTCCATTCGAGTTCCACCTCGACCGGACCGGGAGCGTGCCGCACGACGTTACCGATCAGCTCGCCGAAGATGAGCTCTGCCGTTTCGATGAGCGGCAAGGCCGAGCCGCGAGAACGCAGATGTTCGACGAGCTCCAGGCGGGCGTTCTCGGCTGCGCGCGCGTCGTCAACTTTGAACGACCACTGTGGCCGATCGCCGACGAGCACCGTGAGAACCGCCACGTCGTCGTGCGAGGCTTTTCCAACGCACGACTGTTCGATCAGGTGCGCAGGTTCGATCGAGTGAACGATTGCGTCCGTCTGCAAAATCGCGTTCAGGCACGCCTCGCCTGCTTTCCAGTCGCGCGATCCTTCGATGAGGCCGTCGGTATAAAGCGTGATGAAATCTTCGGCCTGCAAACCGGCCTCCTCGCTAGGGGCCGCTTCCGCCAGAGTACGCAATCCCAACGGAAGTCCGGAGGATTTCAGTTCGATGAGCCGGCTGCCCCGGCGCAGTATGGGATAAGGATGGCCCGCATTTGCAAAGCGGATCGTCTTGCGATCCGGACTGATGATGCCGACGAACGCCGTAACGATCGTTTCGGGATAGCGTTTGCTCAGAAACCAGCCCGCAGAGTCCAAAATACGTGCGGGATCGCGTTCGTGAAGCGGCACGACGCCGAGCGCGTGCCGTACTTTGCTCATGACGGCTGCCGCCTCGATGCCTTGTCCGGTAACGTCGCCGACGCTGATGACGACCGAACCATCGTCCAAATCGATGACGTCGTACCAGTCCCCGCCGACTTCGGATTCGGTGCCGGCCGGTGAGTATATCGCGTTCAAGAACAAGCCCGCCGGCCGCGGAATGATCGACGGCAGCGAGGCTCGCTGAAACGTCGTAGCGATGCGGCGCTCCCGCTCGAGCGTCTCGGCGTTTTCGATGGCAATAGAGGCGCGGCCGGAGATCTCCACCAAGCCGGGCAGATCTTCCAAATCGTAGTAGCGCCCCGAGTCGGTATAGTAAACGAAAATCGCGCCGAACGTGTGCGTGCGCGTGGCGAGCGGAACCACAATAGCGGACGTCGGTTTGAGCGCGTCGACGCCGGGAGAGAGATACGGCCAACCGCGATCCTTGAGCCGGTGAACGTTAAGATGTTCCCGCACGATCGGCTCGCCGGTCCGCAGCCGCTCGATTAACTCTTTCTCCGCAGCGGGCTGCATGGTGCGCGTGCCGACGAATGACTCTACGAGCGGCTTCATGGCGGAGTCGCGATGCGCCGCCGCAATTGCGCGCAACGCGACGTCGTCTTCGATCCGCGCGACGAAAACTGCGTCAGCCATCTCGGAAACGATAATCTCCGCAACGGCTTGGAAGGTGTCGTCGAGATCGGACGACTCGATGAGGAGCTGACTGATCTTGGCCGAGAAACGTAAACGCTGTGAGGTGCGGCGCGCTTCGTCGAAGCGCCGCGTGTTGCTCATCGCCGCTCCTGCCCGCGATGCGACGGCAAGGGCCACGTCGAGATCTTTGTGATCGAAGAGGTGACCGGACTCGGCCGAGATCATCGTTATTGCACCGAAGACTTCGCCTTTGAACGCGAGAGGGACGATCATTGCGGAATGCATCGCGAGCTGGTGGAGCAGCTTCAGATGCTCTTCGTCCTGTGCCGACTCAGTGAGCTGTTCCGGAGTAATGCGCGAGAAGAGCATTGGAATGTTCAAACCGAGGACTTGAGCGAGCGGCCCTCCGCGGCTCGGCGGATACTTATCCCGGAAACGTTCGAGATAATGAACGAGATCGGCGTTCTTGTGGGCGATCGCGCGCGTGGCGTAGGAGCCGTCTGGCTCGACGATCGTGACGAAACACCAATCGGCGAAGTCGTGGACGGCGATCGCGGCAACCTCGCGGCAAATCGACTCCTCGTCGAGCGAGGCAGAGAGCAGCGAACCGGCTTCCACGACGAATTCCAAACTCTCGCGTGCCCGGCGCTGGTCGTCGATGTCGGTCGCGGTACCGATCCAGTGTGAGATGCCGCCCTCTTCGTCACGGACGGGGACGGCGCGCGCCAAAAACCAGCGGTAGCTCCCGTCCTGACCGCGACGCAGACGATATTCGATCTCGTACGGATTGCCGGTGCGGAGGGCTTCGTTCCACCGCTCGTTCATGAGCGGCACGTCGTCGGGATGTACGATGCGAACGACGCCCTGCGCCAAGGGCAAATCCTGGACCGAGATGCCCGTGTAGTCGATCCACCCTTGATTGAAATAGTCGATGGTGCCGTCGACGCCGGCGGTCCACACCAGCTGCGGCATTGCCTCAGCGATCTTTCGGAAGTCGTTCTCGGTCGCGCTAGGTTGCAAAAAGAAACCTCCGCCGGCGGTATTCGGGCCGGGCCTCAAGAGTACCCAGGGCAGGTGAGCGCGCTGCTATTCGCCGCGCGCTGCCTTGGCCTCGCCTTCGTCGGGCGCACCCAGCAGAAGCCACGCAGCGCCGGCTGCAAGGACGGCACCGATGCACGGCCCTGCGAGGTAAATCCATACCAGATGATATGCACCGCCCAGGATCTGGGGCGCAATGGAACGCGCGGGATTCATCGATGCGCCGCTGATGTGCCCGGCAAAAAAGCCGCATGCAGCAACGCTTAAGCCCACGGCTAGCGCCGCTTGCTTTCCGACGACCGCTTCTTGTTCGGCACAGCCCAGGATCACCAGCATCACCAAAAACGTCAGAATGATCTCGGTGAGGAACGCTTGGACATCGGTGTACTTTGCGCTGGGATGGCTCGCGCCCAATACCATCAAATGACCCCACAACGCCAGTGCCAGTCCCGCCGCGGCGAATGCACCCGCGAACTGCGCGATCCAGTAATACAGCAGCTGCCGCATCGACATGACGCGCCGCGCAAAGAAGCCGAGACTGACGGCCGGATCGATATGCGCGCCGGAGACTCCCGAGAGCGCGTAAATGACCGCGATAGTGATAAATCCGCGGGCGAGCCACCGCGAGACGTCTTCCATATGGCCGTCGGTGTAGTAGATGACGTCGACCGAGGTCGGCACGAGTGTCGCAAAAAACGTGCCGACGAACTCGGCTCCGATTTTGCGCAGCGGATCCGTCATGGAACGGCGGGAAGCCGAAGTTCTCCGGCGCGCACGCGACGATAGAATCCTTGAAGAAAGCGCGCCTGCTTTGCGTGTTCTTGCTCGGGATCGAACCCGAATGGACGCTCTTCGGCCACGGCTTCTTCTAGTTCGCGCCCTTGCGCCATGCGATAGATGATTGCGAACGTGGAAGTTCGGCCGTTTCCGCCCTTACAATGGAAGAAGATCGGTCGCTCCGGCAGATTGTACGCGCACAAGTCCAGCCATTGGAGACACTGCTCGACGCTGGGGGGATAGTCGTTCAGAACTGGAATGCGCACCGGCTTGAGCTCGGGAGCGACGCGATCGACGAACGAACTTTCGTCGCGATGGCGCAGGTTCACGATAATTTTGAAGCCGTTTTGGCCGAGCCACTCGTAACCTTCGCGCACCGGCTGACCGCCGCGCGCCAAAAACGGTTCGACGAGGCCGAAGGCCGGAATTGCATGGGAATCCGGCTGGGTGCTTTCGCTCTGCAACATTTCTCCTAACGACACAACTACCCGTCCGCTTAGGGCCTTAATCGCCCGTAGTCCGAGGCTGCCTCCGGGGGCGTAACGAGCCGGTCCGGCGAACCGTTGAAGGAAGATGCGGACGCTTTTGAGCTTTCTCGGCTTGCTTGTGGTGTGCTATTTGGCGCTGACTGCGTATGCCGGCTTTCGCGTGGCCCGCGGTATCGACGACGCCAAGGCTCAAAGCGTCGTGACGCGCGTCGGCGCTCGCATGATGGGCCGCGACGCCGTGGAACGAGTGGCGATTAGGAAGGGCAACGTGCCGCCCTGGATTACGAAGTCGCCGGCGTTTTGGCTGACCCTGCGCGCGATGGAGTAACGCCGTGTCGATGTGGGAACCTTTTACCGAACAGGCGAAGCGCACGATCGTGCTGGCGCAAGAAGCGGCGCAACATTTGGGTACGGCATGGATTGGCACCGAGCATCTGTTGCTCGGCATTCTTTCACGCAACGAGAGCGGCGCCGAGTTGTTGCGAGATGCCGGCGTAACGTACGATTCTGCATTCCAGCACTATCGCGCAATTTTTGGCGAGCCTGGCACGAAACGCTCCGGCGAGATGGTCTTTTCTGCGGGCGCGAAACGAGCGATCGAGCTCGCGTTCACACAGGCCCGTGAATTAAACCATCGTTTTATCGGCGAGGAGCATCTGCTGCTCGCGATATTGCGCGAAGGCGACCCTTCGGACGCGGTGATCGCGCCGTTGACCGCGCGCTACGACGAAGTTCGCGCCCGGGTGATTGAAAAGATTCCTCCGGGAAAGCCGGCCGAAGAGGCGATCTTCCAGGCGATCGATCACGTGCAACTGGCGATGCCGCCGGGGCAGGAAGGCCGCGCGCGTGAATTCTACGCGGGCATTTTGGGAATGCAGGAGCGCCCGAAGCCCGAGGATCTTGCTAAACGCGGCGGCGTTTGGTTTGAAAGCGGTTCAGTGCACCTCCACTTAGGCGCAGACCCGGATTTTCGCGCGGGCGCCAAAGCGCACGTGGCGTTGCACTGCCGGGATTACGACGCACTGGTGAACAAACTCGCGAATTGCGGCGTAACGGTGAAACGCGCCTCGCCGCTTCCCGGGGACCGCGCTCACTCGTACGTGCACGATCCGTTCGGCAACCGCATCGAACTGTTGAAATAAAGGAGAAAAGTATGTTTGCAACTTGGCCTCGCGCCGCTTTTGCGGCGTTCCTTTGTACCGTGTCGCTGATTTGGCCGCTGGCCTCCGCCGCGGCGGTTTCGGACAAACCGGCCGGGGCGGAAATCGCTTTCGTGCATTCCGTTCAAACGACGATCAGCGGACTCTATCCCACACCGGCGGCTGCCGAGAAGGCCGGGTACTTTCGCTACACCAACGTCGACGACACAGGCGCAATCAGCTACGTAAATCCGGCGTACTGGAAGAGCGATCTGCAGCATCCCAGTCAGCTCTGGTACGGCGTGAAGGGCGAACTGTTAGGCGTGGATTACACGCAGCCGTATTCAAGCACTGCGCCTTCGCTCTGGGGCGTTAATCCGGCCCGCTGGACGAAGTTCGGCGCGCACGTGCACTGGGTCCAAACGATGCCGGACGGCAGCATGACGTACGGACACGCGACGTCGGTAGCGAAGTACAAGGCGGCCGGCGGAAACGTGAACGATCCGTCCGCGGCGCCGCTGGTGAAGATGGGGAAAGTCTCGAGCGCAAGCAGCGTTTCGCACGTGTTCGCGTTTCCGGACCTTTGGGACTTGGAATTGTGGGTGAAGAACAACCCCAAAGGAGCCTTTGCGGACTCCAACCCGCTGGTACCCGTCCCGAAGAAAACCGGAAAAGACACGAGCATGTAGCGCCGCCCTTTAGAGCGGCAACGCGAGCAGCGAATCCTGCGAAGGCGAACGTGCCTTCTCGATATAGCTGCAGAGAATGTTGACCGTCGCTATTTGGTCGATCGAGCGGCAGCGCACGTCCGGCAATGCCGCTCCGGCCAAGACGATGCTCATCGCCCGCGCACGGGATATCGCGACGTTGAACCGATTCTTTTCGAACAGGAATCCAACGTCACGCGGCAGGTCGTTGCCGCTGGACGTAGCCATGGAGTAGAAGACAACACAAGCTTCTTGCCCCTGAAATTTGTCGACCGTCCCTACGCGAACGTCGACGCCCTCGTCGCGCAAGAGTTTGGCGATCAAGCGCCGTTGAGCGTTGTACGGCGTGACGACGATGACGTCCGCAGGCGTCAACGCGCGGCGCTGCCCTTTGGCGTCGGTTAACGTGCCCTGCAGCAGAAGACGAATCTCGGCAACAATCCGTTCCGCTTCCTCGCGGGACTCGCGGCTGTTGCCCTCGTGATCGATCGCGATGAATTGCATGCCGGAGCCCGAGAGGCCCGGGCTATCGACGCGTTGCAGCCCGTTATCTTTGCCCGCGTGCAGACGCCCCTCGTACATGGACTGCGATATGAACTTGCAGATCTCGGGATGCATGCGGTGCGAGATCTCGAGGAAGATGCCGCGATCGGGAGCCACCGTTTGCCGATCGCCAAGAAGATGTTCGAGGATCGAGACGCCGGCGCCGATTGGATGCGTCCCCTGGGAGACTTGCGCTAACTGCAGCGGGTCACCCAGAAGAACGATGTTACGTGCGGCAAGCGAAACCGCGAGTGCGTCGGCGAGCGAGACTTGCCCGGCTTCGTCGATGAAGAGGTAGTCGAATTTTCCGGCGACCGCATGGCGCGTGAAAAGCCACGCGGTTCCGGCGGCCAAACGGCAGTCGCCGGACTCGAACGGTTCGTTCGAGTTGATCGAAGTTATGAGCGGTTGCACAAGCTCGGAGAGATACCGGGAGTCCTCGTCGCTATGCTTATAGAGACCGGCGAAGGTCACGCCGCGTTTGTGCGCGCACTCTTCGACCTTGCGTAGCAAATTGTGAATAGCTTTGTGGCTGTTGCTGAGCACGCCGACGCGGTTGCCGGCGGCGAGCAGATCGCAAATCACTTGCGAGCCGATCGTGCTTTTGCCCGAACCCGGCGGACCCTGAATGAACAAGTAGCTGTCGTTCAGTGATTGCGCAACTTCGCTGACGGCTTGCGCGGTCAACTCCGCCGGCTGGACGAGACCGCCGAAATCCGGCCGAAGGCGCGGATTACGCGCGAGCAGCAGGTCAAGCGTCGCATTCGGAAGCGCGCCGTTCCCGTATGCTTCGGCAATTCGCACGAGCGAAGCTTTCTGCTCGTCGGTGCGTATGGGACCGGGCGGAATAAGCGCGGTGGTCTTCGCGGCCTCCTCGAGTGAACCGGATCGCTTGAGCCGCAGGAGCCGCCGGTCCTCGTCAATGGCGACGATGGTACCGGCGCCTTCGCGCGTCGCCGGATCGGTGACGTTGTCGCGGGCTCCGACTTTATACGCCTGATCGGGAAAGCTGTACGTATAGACGAGATTGCGATCTTTTGCGCCGGCTTTGTAGGGCGCGAATTCGAGCTCGAGCTTGAGGCCTCCGATCGCCTCGCGGTCGAATTCCACGAGATGATCGAGATTTTCACAACGATCGAAGAATGCCCACCACGCCGGCTTTTCTTCGCGGCGGTGATATGCAATAAGGTTTGCCAGAAGATATCGCGCCCGCCGGTCGTCGCTCATCAGCGCATACTCGCTTGCGGATTGCGGTGCCGTAACGCCATCCAGCAATTTCCGCTGCAGATCGCTGGTCTGCCGTTCTTCGCGGCGGATCTTCTCGCGATCGGAGCACTTTTTGCAGCCGGGCGTGGAATTCTCGTGACAAACGAGTTTCGGTTCGTGAAAGGGGATACTGACGCCTGATTTCGCTTGCGCCTCTTCGCGGCGTTCGAGCAGCCAGTCGCGCAAAAGAAGTGTGGAGCGGCAGTCGTCTTCGTTATAGCGTTCGATGTCGTGAAGAATCTCGACGCGCGTCCGATCGACGAGCCACTGTTCGAACATGACGATCGAGTCGTCGCCTTTCTTGACTTCGGTCAACCGCTTGAAGGCGTAGAACTTTTCCAACCGCTTGATGCTGTAGCTGGATTCGGAGATGACGACGGACTGACGCACGACGGCGTAAAGATCGACGAGCACTTCGGCGCGAAGGAGCTCGTCGACTTCCGTTTCACGCGTGCAGTGAGCCTGTGCCAAACGCCGAAGGGCCGACTTCTCGTAATCGGCGTAGTGATACACGTGCATCTGCGGATAACGCAGCCGGCGGTCGACGATAAAGTCGATGAACTGCTCGAAAGCGCGTTTTTCTTCAGTCCGGGTCAGCGCCCAAAATGCTTTATAGCGCGGTTCGTCGTCCGGGAGCCAGCATCCGAAGAGATATTCGAGGCCGCGGGCCGGCTCGTAGAGCGGGTCGCCTTCCATGTCGAAGAACACGTCGCCCGCCTGCGGTTTGGGCATGAGGCCGAAACCGTTAAACGGCTCGTGCTCGATGAGTTCGTGCACCGGACCTTCGCTGCGCCCGCGCACCTGCATTGTCGCTTGACGCCGCAATTTCGCAAACGTCACGGGGTTCATGCGCTCGGGACGCTGGTCGTCGCGCGCTGCGGCAAGGTCGACGACCGTTGCGATTCCTTTTGAGCCCAGCCGTTCGACCTGATCGCGGCGCATCCACGCGACGAGACTCAGATGATCGTCGCCCTCACGGCGGCTCGAGCATTCGGCGTTCCACTTGCACGTGGGGCAGTGCGCGCACTTGTTCGGATAAAGCGAAGGCAGAGAATTTGCGGATTGCGCCGAGGCGATGAAGCGCTGCTTGATGCGGCGGTAGTATGCGGCGAATTCGTTCAACCGATAGCGGCGCTCCTCACCGCTGCCGAGCACAATTGCGCCGTACTCCGGATCGGACTGTTGGATGCGCGCCAGGTGTTCGCTGTAATTACACAGCTGAATGATGAAGTAGGGCTTGGGGTTGACGGCGAGCTTCGTGTCGATGACTTCGTAACTCCACTGCCAGCGGCCGCTGGGAACATCGACTCTGCGCAGAAAATCCGGGTGTCCCAGGAATTGGCCATCGAAGAACGTGCCTTGAAAGATAAGGCGGTCGCCGCGCTCCATCGCTTCGATCGTGCGCTCCTGCGCGTCACGAAAGCCGGCCAGGGAACGATCGGGCCGTTCGAAGATGGTGAGTCCCCCCGGCGTTTCGGCGCGGAGCCTTTCAACATGACGATGCTCGTGCTCCTCGCCTTTGCGAGCGATCAGCTCCGCCGTCGGATCGTCGCGTTCGGGCTTTGACTTCAGGCCGCGCGCGACGAGTTCGTCCAAGTGCGTCAGGTACTCGCACTCGAGGAAATTGTTCAGGTCGGACGCCGCAAAGACGAAATGCCCCTCAACGATCTGCATGGTGTTCTGCTCTCATACGCCAATTGGAACATACAGTCATGCCAGGGGTATGGCATTCCGGTCTACGTTTATAGTGGTGGAGCTGGAAAAATCAATCGGAGGGCCAGAATGCCTCGCATTCACCATCCCGCGGAATTCCCCTGATGAATTCGCAAACCCGCTGCGAATGATCCGCGCGCCACGTGTAGTAGATGTTACGGACCCAGTTCGACGAGTCACGACTTCAACCAATCCGCGGCATAAGTCAGGGGCTACGCGTCAATTAATGGCAACTCGCGCAAAGATAATACGGTAATAAACCGGCTTGCTTCGAGGTGGACACTGAAGTTGCTCGACAAGACAAATTCCGAAATGTCATTACCGATCAGCGGCTATGAATCCATTCTTCAAGATTAGCTTTCAGTCGATCGTCCAATCCATACCATAGGACACCTGTTCGAATCTCTTCCGAGCTGTCATCGAGCCCTTTGTATGGGAATGCCACGTGCCAGAGAAATTCCTCCAAGGGCGACTCTTCATCGAAAACTGTTATCGGCTCTCGTGCAGGATTCATCATATGACTCGCCTTGTCGATCGCGTCATGCAGAGCCTCAGCGACTGGTCCCCACGCTACTACGAAGCGCGGTGCCGTCTCGGAAACGCCGCGTGCAATGATTTTTATTTCGGTCGGTGTCAATAGCGCTTCCACGACGAGGACTATCGTCGAGCAACCACCTAAGCTGCGCACGATAGAAGCAGTGCTTTCGGAGATTAAGTTGATGCAATTCCATTATCCTTGCTTTTGTCAATGGTATCTGTATCAATTCTCTTAACGCGTGAAGCGTGCCGAGATTGTTTTGAAAGCCCCGGACCTCTCACTGCATTGACGAAATGAAACCGCCTGATGGTTGTGCATCGGCTATCTTTTTTTGGTTCTCTGCAATTATTTTATGATACGTCGCAATTCAATATGGCACGGCGGCTTCGCCGGGCTCGCCCGTGCTTTCACAAACTCAGCATAACAATCTGCTACTGAACCGTCACCGGGATCTTGGCGGAGTTTCCGTTGCCGCTCTTGTCGGCGATGACGATGTTGCACTTCCCGGCGGCTGCGGCGGTTACCACGAACTCGTTGCCGTTGGGACCCTGCGTCACCGTGGCGATTGCAGCATTGGAGCTGGTTGCCGTCCACTTCGTTACGCCGCTCTGCGTCACTGTGAGCGTCTGTTGAGCACCCGGACCCGAAAGGGTGACTGTATCGGGAGTCACCTTGATCGGCCGCAGAACGAGCACCCCGATTTCCATTCGGCTCGGGCTTCCCGGGTACACCGCTGTGAACCAGACGTTCGAGTCGGGACCGACGATCGTAACGCGCGGATTCGAGATGCTGTGAAGCGGCGGCGCGTACGCCGTGAATGCGTTCGTCGTGATGTCGTATTGCACGACGTTGCCGCTATCGGCAGACTCCACCGTACCAGAGAGTATGCCCGGCTCCGCTCGTCATGTCGCCGCTTACCTCGCCCGCGTAGGCGTTCGAAGGAGGCGTGAAGGCCGTTGGAATGCCGGCCGGCGTCACTCGCACGATCTTCGTCCCGCAGTCAACCCAAATATTTCCGTCGTTCGCGGCGGTTAGCGCGTTGTCGAATTGGCAGCCGACCAAGGAGGTGAGATTGTAAAACGTCATGACGCCGGTCGAGGGGACGATAGTGCCGAGCCAAGCGGGATTTATTCCGGCTCCTCCGAGCGTGAACCACAGATTGTGATCGCTGCCAAGCGCGATGTCGCCCGGACTGGGCTGATAATTCCCGGGATACGGATATTGCGTCACCACGCCCGCCGGAGTAATCATGCCGATGTGATGGTACTCCGTGAACCACACGTTGCCGTCGGAGCCCAAAACGAAGCCGCCCGCGGACACGTCGTTGTTCGCATCGCTCGTTCCGATGTCGTAGAGCGAGGCGTGACCTTGTGTGTCCATAGCGTCGACAGCGCCGCATCCGCCGCTGCAGTTGCCGTTCGCGCTGTCGAAGCTGCCGAAGTAAAATCGTCTATCGGAACCGATCGCCATTCCGAAATTGGCGTCGCTCATCGTGCCGAGGGCAGGGAATTCCGTCGCCGTGCCGTTCTGCGTGAGGCGAACGATGCCGTTACCGGAAATATCCTCGAACCATACGTTGCCGTTGGGCCCGTCGACCAGCCCGTCGTACGTGTACGGAGTCGTGGCTAGGGTAGATGGTTTGAAGGTGACCCACTTGGAACCGCCGCCTATCTGCTGCACGAGCGGTACCGCGCCGGGGCCCTGGCGGGTCTGGGCCGGGCCGGAGCCGGGCAGCGAACCTGCGCCGCCGCAAGCACTGACGAGCACCGAAAAGGCAATAAGGCGGGCTATAAAAGATACGCGCAAGTGACCGTCCTCCGATGCTTACGCCTTGTCTATGCCGGCCCCGCACTCCTACGCGAGGGAGTAGGCGTTTAAGCCCACTCATTTCGAATATACCCCATCGCGCGGTGCGAACGCGACTATCTGAGAAGTTCCAACGCTCTACGGTACCAGCTAACGAACGTAGCTGCCGCCGTTGACGTCGATGGTTGCGCCATTGGCGTAGTCTCCCGCTCCGCTGCAGAAGAAGGCCACGATCGAGGCGACTTCGGCGGGCGTTCCGACGCGCCGGCCGGGAATCTCCGCCTCGATCTCGCTGCGCCGGTTTTCGAGTTCTTCGGCGGCCATCTCGGTGTTGATGAAGCCGGGAGCTATAGAGATTGAGACGATGCCGTCTTTCGCGCACGAACGCGCAATGGATTTCGTAAGGTTGTTCAGCGCCGCTTTGCTCGCTCCGTAGTCGGCGAAACTCAATTCGCCGCGATGCGACGAACGCGAAACGATGTTGACGACGCGTCCGGTTCCCCGCTCACGCATATGTTGGAGCACCAAAAACGTTAGGTTGGCGCAGCCGAATACGTTGACGGCGAACGTTCGCTGCCACCCGGCCCGCCAGTGCTCGTAGCTGTTCTCGAAGAAGGGGTTGTACTCGAAAATGGCCGCGTTGTTAACGAGCACGTCGATCGAACCAAGCTGCGCGATGCATCGTTCGACGAGTGCCGGAAGCGCTGCGGAATCCGCGATGTCACACTGCATTGCCGTAACGCCGGAAAGGAACTCCCGGCGCAAGCTTTGCGCGGCGTCCGCGTTGGTGTTGTACGTGAAGAAGATGCGGTCGCCGGCGGCGTGGAGCGCGCGTACGATCCCGGCGCCGATTCCGCGCGAACCGCCGGTGAGCAGCACGTTCATGCGTTGATGCTCGCGATGGAGGCTACGGCGATGATGCGCTCGCCGTTCCAGCGAAACTGCAGATACTTGTGAATGCGGCAGTTTTTGATAAGACGCGGCCGAAAAGCGCAGATGCATTCACCGCCCGGGTGGCGGACGCTGTTGTAAACGACGCCGTCGGCTTCGTTTTTTTCATAGATTCCGCGCGCGTACTCCTGCGAATATTCGTAGGACTTGGGGTCGTACACTTTGGATCGCATCGATTTCGCGCGAACGTCGTCGTAGCGGCCGCCGATGGACGCGCAGTACATCCGCTTGTCGACGTCGATGCTGGGTTCGTTCGTTGCGCGAAGAAACTGCTCGGTCCAGTACCGCGATTCCGCGATTGCAGTTTCCTCTTCGTGCCCCGCATAGTACACGCCGTAGCTTCCGTCGGTAAAGCGGCTCGGACCTGAGTAAGCGAACGAAGCCATGATTGGCGTGGCGCCTGGACCGCTCACGGCGTCCTCAGCGCGCACTTTACGGTAGTCGCCGGCCTCTTCGCGAAGGCGCGGATTGGTGAGTGCCTCGAGCTCGAGCACTGCTTGGAAGTTGCGCGCATTCGTTATGCGGTCGTACACGCTGACCATCGGATACTTGGAGGCGACGACGCGGTAAGAACGGCTCCAATGCAGAGTCGTCAGCATCCGCGCATCGCATCCAGATAACGGCGCACCGCGATCAAGTCTTCGAAACGCCCGCTGAGCATGTACTCCAGCGCGCTGCGGCCTTTGAACAGCGGCGCGTGATTGGGGCGGCGGATCCAACCGTCGGCGGCTTCGGGACGCGGCAGCAGGATGTTGAGCGATTTAAAGATGCCGAGCAAATGAGAGATGCGTTCCAGCCCGTCGGGGGAGAGCCTTGCGGACTCGGGCTGCTTGAGGTACTTGAAGAACGTCGATTCCGGCATTGAGCCGAGCAGCGTGCGCTGCTCGGCTGTAGAGAGCGCCCAGTTCTCGGCAATCCTTGAAAATGCGTGCAGTGCCGGTCCGCTCAACCGGTTTGTCGCCGCAGGCGGCTCCCGCTCGGCCGTAATCTTGGCTCTCGCCACGTTGTGAAGTCTCCGTTTACTCTAAATATAGAGTCACGCACGGGGTCCTGTCAAGATGGGGGAAAATGCCGGAGTACTCTACATTGAGAGTTGGCCGGATGGGCGAACGTTGCCGAAACGAGTCGCGGGTCTATCGCGGGAGCCGCGCGGCAAGCGCGTCGCGGTCGCGCTCCAGCTGCGCGATTTCCGCCTTCGTGCTCGCGTCGGCTGCACTATCGGTCTGTCGAATTTCGGAAAAGCGGGCAGCGATGTCGTTCCCGGCCGCGCTATAAGCGGC
Organism: Vulcanimicrobiota bacterium; assembly: GCA_963714015.1. Taxonomy (GTDB): domain Bacteria; phylum Vulcanimicrobiota; class Vulcanimicrobiia; order Vulcanimicrobiales; family Vulcanimicrobiaceae; genus DASRDE01. Next base: position 2,156,063 of record OY970223.1, read on the forward strand.
GACCGTCGCCGCGGCATCGTCGCGAAACGCTTGCGCACCCGAGGCGCGCATTGCAGTTACGCGCGAGCGCAAATCGGCATTGACGCCGGAGGCTTCGCGCGGGCTCGAGCCAAGCGGCAGACTCGCCGGAGTTCCTTTCTGCGCCGCCAGCACGTCGCGCCGCTGTGCAAGGTTCGCCTGCGTGCGCAGCGTGAGCCGGGCGCTCATGGCGGCGACGTCGCTATTTGCCTGCGTCAGCAACCGTTCGCGGTAGGCCGAGAGCACTCGGGCATCCGCAGCCTGCGCTTGCGCTGCGGCGCGATTCTCGCGAGCCTGCATTGCGGCAAGCTGCGCCCGGATCGCAGCGGTTTGCGAGGAGTCCAGGGCTAGTGTCCCTTGCTTGGCGCGCAATTGCAGTCGCGTCGGCGCATCGCGGCGCGCCAGTTCGAGCAGAAGCGCCGACTCTTTCTCGTTCAGCTCCGCGGCGCGGTACTGATACGCCTGCGTCGTGCGTTCTTGAATCGCGCGCACGAAGGTGGCGTAGGCGCGCTGCTGCTGCGCGAGCAGCGCGTGCTCGTAGGCGGCCATATCGCCCTGCGCGCCGTTGCGCAATTGTGCGTACTCGGAGCGATAATCCGATTGCAGCCGCTGCTGCACGTCGGCGCGGCTCGGCGCTGAAGCCGAAGCGGCCGCGAGAACGGCGCTGACGGCGTCATCTTCGCGCGCGGCGTAGGCCGCAGCTTTTTGTGCGATGAGCGAATTTGCTCGGCTCGAGTCGGCTGCGACGTCGCGTTTCAATGCAGCAACCGCCGCGTCCACATTGCTCGCGGTGTTTTGGAATGCCGGCGCGCCGAACGTCGCGCGCAGCGCCGCAATCTGCCGGTCGTACTGCGCGATCGCTCCTCTGAGGACGCCTTGCTCGGAGGCGCTGAGCGGCGCGGCATGCTGCACCGGAGCGGCGCTTGCAGCGCATCCGGCGAGCACGAGCGTTGCGCACGAGAGGAGAATCTTAAAATTTATGTTCATACATGAAACTCGTTCCGCTGCTTCCGAGCGCCGGCTGCATCAGCGTGCTGCCGCCGCCGTTGTCGAATCCCAGCAGGTTGTTGCTTTGCGCGAAGCTCAGCAGCGAGGGCGACTGCACGTCATAGAACATCAGATTGAAAGCGGTCGACTCGCCATGATGCGCTTCGATGCTCAAACTCTGGCGCTTCGGCTGGGCCATCGTCTCGTCGTAGACGACGGTCATATGTTTTCCGAACGCCTTGGCGGCGCTAACACCGAATCCGCTGGCGAAGTCGTCCGTGAGCTGCAGATTCTGCAGTCCCAGTGCGGTTCCCAACTGTGCGGAAAGCGGCTCGAGCATCTCACGCGTAAAGAACGTGTTCACCTCGCCCGAAGCCAGATTTGCGACGGCGGAGTTCGCCGAAAAGTCGCCCGCTCCGGCCAGTGCCGGACCGCTAGGACCTCCGATACCCGCCAGTAATCCCATGATCTGCTGTTCGTTGTACGGCGGATCCGAATCGAACGCGATGTGGAGATTATCCGGCGCAAGACCGCTGACGTTGATTGAGACGAACGTGGTCTGCGGAGTGGTCAGAGTCGTCGTGGCAGTTGCGTTTACGAACGGCATAATTCCGTTCGCCGGATCGAACCGCACGCGAGCGCTCTGTATGCCGAAGGTGCGGAAGAAGCTCACGGTGCCGCCGGTCGCCTGGAATGCGCCGCGCAGCGTTGGGTCTTGCAGCGTTCCCCCTACGGTTACCGCGCCTTGCGCGCCAACGTCAACGTTGGAGCTCTGCACGCGCACGTCGTTACCGACGTGGGCAGTGAGGTTCAAAGCAACGTCCGGCAGCGTTTTTTTCGGCCCCTGAGGCGCTTTCGGATTCCAGAATGCGGTCAGCGGAATCCGCGCGCTCGGCAGGTCGACTGTTCCAGCGATTGCAGGGGCGGCGCGCGGCGTCGTGCGCGAGGCGGTGACGTCCGCGTCGATCTTTCCGCGGAAGTACTGCGGACTGTTGAACTGTGCACCTTTGGCGACGACACGCGCGTTGAACGTCGCCGCCCGGATGTCGCGAACGTTCGGCAAATGGGCGCTGCCGAGCAGATCCATCGTTCCGCCGCCAACGTCGGCATGGACCGCTTGCAGCGCAACCGTCCTTCCGGAGAAGATCACGGCGCCGTTCATTTTGGAGATGGGATTCTGGTCGATCGGTCCGACGAAATATCCGTTGTGAAGCGCGATTTGTCCGGCGAGCAGCGGATCGTCGAGCGTGCCGTCGATCGTCATCGCGCCCGTCAGCGTTCCCGCCAAACGAGTACCTTTCGGCAGCGCGCTCTCGAAGTTACTGAAATCTACGTTGTCGGCCGCGATCGCCAAACGCACCGGTTTATTTGCGGGATCCAGCTGCACGTGCGGTTTCATCGCAATAGGAACCCAGCCCGAGGCGGTAATCCGCCCGCGCGCAAACTGAACCAACCCGTTACGGATCTGCACTCGTGATTGGTTCACTGCGACGACTGCGCTGGCTGCCGGGATCGTCAGATCCTTGTACCGGAGCCGCGTGAGTGCAAGCGTGTCGGTCAATTGCGGATCGGTGCGCGTGCCCTGCACGCGCAGAGTCGTGTCGAGCGCTCCGGTAACCGGCGGCGCTTTTCCGCTCGCGGAGCGCATCAGCGCACCGACGTCGGGGCTAGTCGCGCGCATCGACAAATCCAGCGGATCGTTTGCGTGCAGGCCGAACGTGCCCGACCCATTTGCGGTGAGGTACGGAATCTGCACGATCGCTTGCGTGATGCTGCCGTGTCCGCGTGAGGCGCTCAGCGCAAGCTGCGCGCGCTGCAACTGAATTCTGCCCACCGTTCCGCGTTCGATTGCCGCATTCGCAGCGATCGTTTCATCGGGAAAGCGCCCGCGAACGGCCGCATGCGCATTGAGTTTGCCCGTCACGGGTGCGGAATAGCCCATCATCGGAAGCCATGTAGCCAAATCCAGATTCGAAACGTCTGCGTTCAGATTCGCGTCCGCGTGCGTGGCGAGATCCGCTACACTGTTGAAAGGCGGAACGGTCACAATCCCTGCCAGCGTGGCGCGGCCGGAATCTCCGCCGACGGCGGCATTCAGCGCGATCGTTTGCCCTTGCGTCTGCCAATTTGCAGCGGCGTTACCGAGGTCGAAGCGCCGGAATCGGACGCCTTGCAGCGCCACGTTGCCGTTGGTGGCGATAGTTCCGCCGATTTCGCGCGCATCGAGCGCTACGCGCCCGGTTCCGGCGAGCGTGTCTCCCGTATCGAAATAGTCGTTGAAGTCGGCGAGGTTCGCGCGCGGCGCGGTCATCGCCGCGCTCATTGCGCCGCGAGCGGCCGCAGCGTCGAACGCGACGGAAGTAGAACCGATAGCGACATGTCCGTTGCCGATCGTCATGTCTTGCGGCGTACCGCGAAGGTTTGCGCGCATGTCGCGAAACGCAAGACCGTGCACGGATCCTTCGGGCACGCTCAGATCGCCGTTCACCGCGATCGCTTTGCCGCTACCGCCTACGTGGACGTTCGCATCGATGCTGCCTTCAATGTCCTGCTTGGAAAGTTTGGGCTGCGCGATCGCAATCAGCTGATGCGCATCGGCTGCGCGCAGAGTCGCATTGAGGTCGTATTGCGGCAGCATCGTCCCGGTTCCCAAACGGACGCCCGAGACGTTTCCGTCGATCGCTATAAGCGCGGGGCCGAGTCCGACCATGCCGTCGCGAAGCGTGAGGGTGTCGCCGCTATAAGCGATCGCGCCTTGCGCATCGATCGGGAATTTGTCGTACATTCCTCGATTCAGCAGCAGCGTTCCGTTCACGTCCGGTGCGGTAATAGGCCCGCGCACCGTTGCGGCAAAGTCCGCTCGGCCCGCGGTCAGCGGCACGCCGGCGCCGTGGAGCGCCTGCATGTTCAAATTTGCGACGGTCAGCGCCATACCGCGATTGAGCGTTCCCGTGGCGCTCGCGCGTCCGCTTCTAGCGACGAGCGCGCGCGCCGCGTAAACTCGAACGGTCTTTCCTTGAGTTCCGATCGTCGCGCTCATGCCGTTAATCGGCACGCCGCGCACCGTTGCGTTGGAGAATCGCGCCTGATGAATCTGAGCTACGGCGCGCCCGCCGTCGTATACCAGCGCTATCGGCGCATTGACGCTTCCGGTGGCGGGCATGCTTCCGGCAAACTGTGAGAGCGCCGAAAGCGAACCGGCGTAACGCCCCTCCAGCGCGACGTGGTTGGTGCCGGAGATCGTTCCTGCGGCGTGCAGCGTTCCGAACGAGCCGCGCGCGTTCAGAGACGAGACGCGCACGTCTCCGAGCGTTCCGCCGAAGCGAGCGCTCGCGTCGGCGATTTCGATCTTTCCATACCTGGCATTCTGAAGATCCGCATCGCCCAGCATGCCGAGCGCTTTGCCCTGCTGCGCTGCAAACACGCTGCCGGTCATCTGCGCGCTGCCCCGATAATTGATCGGAAAGTTTCGCGCGCTAACGAGGGCCTGCGTAGCGTCGTGCGGGTGATCGATAGCGATCCGTGCATAGAGCGAGCTTCCCGGCTCGTCCACTTCGAGCGGCCCTGCCGTTCCGACGCCCTGACTGTTCACGTGGAACGTGCCGGCCAGTTGCGAGTCAAAACCGGATCCGCTCACGACGCCGCGCGTATCGATCTTTTTCAGATTGTCGGCGAATGCGAGAACCGAGCCCTGCAGCTGCATCGACGGCGCGATCGCCGGCGCAAAGGGAACGTCGCCGCTCGGCCCTTCCATGCCCGCAAGGATCTCCACCGCGCGCGGACCGGACTGCAGTGAGACGCGGCCTCGAGCATTTACCGAAAGGCGCCGGTAGCCGACGCTTGCGCTCAGCACGTCGGCCTCTCGTCCGTCGAAGGCGACCAACGCCTGCGGCTCGTTCAGCAGCGTGCCTTTGTAGTTCAGCCTGTCCGGAGCGTGCGGAAATGAGGACGAGCGGACTTTTCTGAGTGCCTTCGGCAAGCATTGCAAACGCGAGCGGTCCGCGAACCGGCAGGCGCGCCGTCTGAGCCAGCGCGCTCGTCAGTTGCGATGCATCGCCGCTTCCTTGGATCAGGAAGCGGATGCGCGGATGCGAAAGATCGCTGATTCCGCCGCGCACGCTTACCGGAATGCCGTTCAAATCGGCAGTGAAATCACCGGTCGTAGCGGCGTCACTGCTTACGTCCAGCCGGCCTTTTCCATCGCGGATCGGCGTGCGCAGCTGCGCAGCGGCGACCTTCGCGCCTTCGACGTACGCGCTTGCCGCGAGTTTTCCGTAAAAGCGCACGTCAACACCGGTCAACGCTCCGCCGATCATGCGCATCGCGCGATTGTTGATGCCGTAGTTCACGATGCGCGGAAGCGGAACGCGAGCCGCGCTCCAGTGCTGCAGGTTCAAACCGCTGCGCTCGTCGATCGTCCCGTTCCCATAGATCGGATAACGCCGCGATCCCTCTCGGTAAATAAGCGACGCGACGTACGTCGTACTCGCTGCCGTGTCGACCGACGCACTGAGGTTCACGCGATCGACGTAGAGGTGTTGTGAGTCGGAATCGACGCGCGTATAGTCTGCGACGCTGACGCGGCCATTCAGGATCCGGGCCGTAAACCAGAGCGGCGATGCCGCGCGCGGAGATGCGGCTTTCTTAGCCTGTGACGGAATGTTGTAGGTGCCGTCGCGATTGTGAATGATGGTGACCTGCGGGTCGTAGACCACGATTGAATGCAATCCGAAGCGGTGCCGGCTCCCCGGCAGAACGTCGCGCAGATCGTAGGTCAAGTCCAATCGCGGGATGTAGGCAATCCGCTGTCCGCGGTGCGAACTTACGATGACACCGGTAAGTTCGGCGTGGTTCGAATGAAGCGCGATGCGGCCGAAGTTTATATTCGTTCCGGTGGCCGCGCCGACGATCTTTGGAATGAGCGCGGCAGCTACCGTGCCGCGAAAGGCATACGCCAAGCCGGCCACGAGGACCACTACCGCCAAGACCGCGGCGAGCGCTCGCCGCCTGCGCACATACGCCATGCCGGGGTTATGCCCCGGTCTGGAATTATTACGCGGAGTCATTCGGCCCTCGGGGCCTCCGAAGGGTACATGCGCCGCATGGCGAGCGACGATTCGAACAGCGGTAATGACGGCGGAGGGAACGTCGTCGCGCTAAGTCCGACCGAGGAGCGGGAGGTACGTAAGCGTTCGGCATTGCGCGCCGCAGTCGTGTTCGAGACGATTCGTCGAGAAGGTGAATCGGGAGCTCGAACGCGGGCCGGTTGCGCTCGCACTCTCCGGCGTTGCAGCAGGACTTTCGATGGGTTTTTCGCTCGTCGGTTCCGGCGTGCTTTACGCTTATCTCCCGCCCTCGCACTGGAAGCCGCTGCTGTCGAGCATCGGTTATACGTTCGGCTTTTTGATCGTGGTATTAGGCCGGCAACAACTCTTCACCGAAAACACGCTGACCGCGATGCTTCCGGTGCTCGACGATCGCGACAAGATCGGTAAGGGCGTGCAAATGATTCGATTGTGGGCGATCGTGCTGCTCACGAATCTGGCGGGCGCGGCGATCTTTGCGCTGGGCGCATTTCACACGCAGGCCTTCACGCCGGAAGTAAAAGCAGCGTTCTTGCAGCTCGGGCTGCAGTCGCTCCATCCGACGGTTGCCGAGATTTTTTGGCGGGGCATTCTTGCCGGATGGCTGATCGCTTTGATGGTTTGGCTGTTACCTGCAGCCAACCCGCAGCGCGTTTGGATCGTCGTCATCATCACGTGGATCGTGAGCGCGTCGGGCTTCAGTCACGTGATTGCGGGCTCGGTCGATGCGCTTTACGCCGTTTGCGCCGGAGCCTGGCCCTGGACGCTGTATGTTACGAACTTTCTGGTGCCGGTCCTAATCGGCAACTGCATCGGAGGAGCGGGCCTCGTTGCAATTCTCAACTACGGACAAGTCGCCACGGAAACGCCCGAGCAGTCGTAAGGCATCCGTTGAACGAATCGACGGTCCTACGCCGCGCTCTGAGGCTGCCGAGATCGAATCCGTAGCCGGTCGCGAATGGCACGGCTTGGAACGCGGACGCGATCCGCGAGACGCAGCAGGTTCAGCAAGCGGATCGTCCACCACGTAAGGTCGATTTCGTACCACGCCATGCCGTGGCGCGCCGAGTACGGAAATGCGTGATGATTGTTATGCCAGCCTTCCCCCCAGGAAATAAGCGCCACCCACCAAGAGTTCGTGGAACGATCCGTCGTGCGATACGTCCGATATCCGAACATATGCGTTGCGCTGTTGACCAGCCACGTTGAATGGTAGGCGAGGACCAAACGAACGAAGATTCCCCATACGACGAAGGGCCAGCCGCCGGCGGCAAAGAGCAGTGCAGCGAATGCAAACTGCATCGGCAGATGGAGATGAAAGAGCACCCGGTAAAACGGCTCGTTCCATAAATCGGGACAGTACTTGGCGAAGTCTTCCGTTTTCGGAATGTTCGGGTTCGGCTTGAAGAGCCACTCGACGTGCGCCCAACTGAATCCCTTGCGCGTGCTATGCGGATCGCCTTCGCGGTCCGAGTTGGCGTGATGTACTCGATGCGTGGCAACCCAGGTTATGGGGTCTCCCTGAAAAGCGAGCATTCCCAACAGCGCCATGAAGTACTCGACCGGCTTACGCAAACGGACGCTGCGATGCGAGAGCGTGCGGTGATAGCAGAGCGTAATTCCCCAGGCCCCCGTGGCATACGCAATGATGGCCGCCGCGACCAGCGCCCACCACGAAAAGAGCGCCGGAACCACTGCCGCCGCAGCGCCCAGGTGAATAACTAAAAGGCCGATTCCTGTCGGCCAGTTCGGTCTAGCATCACGCATGTAGCGCAGATTCCCATTTCTCACGCAGCTCTATCGTGTTCGCAAAGACGCCCGGCACCTGCACGGCACCGGGCGTCTTGCTGCTGCACCCGAGGAAATACCTGGTGAGCTGATACCAAACCCGCGCGCAAGGCATAAACCGCTACCTGAGTTCGCGCCGTCAGGTTCATTTTAGCCAGAATGTGCGAGATGTGGTTCTTCACCGTCTTATCGCTCAGTGAAAGCCTCGTGCTGATCTCCTTATTGGAAAGACCCTCGGCGACGAGTCGAACCACCTCCATCTCGCGTTCGGAGAGCCCGGAAAGCGCTTCGGTGCCGCCGGTCGCCAGAACCCGGAGGCGAGGACGCGCTGCGCCCGGGAACGATGGGACAAGCATCTTGACCGCGCCCAAAAGGTCGCGCAAGTTCAAATCACCGAGCGCTTCAAGCAGGCAAACTCGCGTGCCGGGGGAGACTTCCGCAACGTACTGCTCCGCCTGGGCAGCGTCGACTGCCTGATCGCTCTGGTCCAAAATGACGATCTCGGGGCGCAGCTCCGCGATGGGCGCCGTCCCAACGGAGGGTGACTCGCCGATTACGGCGATGCCCTCGTCCAACTCGAGCAACCGCGAAAGCGCCCGCAGAATAAGCGGATCCTTGCCGACCACCATAACCCGCGCCAGCGCCGGTTCTTGCAAATAGGCCATCCCGCACTCCAATAAGGAAAGTCGAACACCAAAAGCCTACTCCGGTCATTTTTCATGGGACTTACGACCTATGAGGGCGGCCTTACAAAGCGATTACACCGCTGCCTGCTTGGGTGCTACGGAAGTCGGAAGGGCCGCCCGTGTCGTAATTAGAGGGGTGACGGTTCAATCCGGCGCGCCCTTTGAACTCCGGCGAGATACATTGCTGGAGCGGGTCGAACGCGTCCAGCCCCGGCTCGTGGCGCTCATTGCGCCTGCGGGGTTCGGCAAGTCGACCCTCGCGCGGCAGATGATCGCGGACAAACGCGCGGCGATCTGCGACGTCAGCGGCGTGCACGACGATCTCGACTTGGCGCGCCGTCTGCTTCCAGCGCTGGCGTCGGAGACGCCGGAACAGACCCAAGCGCTGACGCAGCGCGAATTGATGCTGGGCGACGGCGGAATGTCGGCGCACGACCGCGTGAACCTGGCGCTCGAGAATTGGAAGGCGCCCGCAGGCGATACCGTCTTCGTCTTCGAGAACTCCGAGCACGTTGCGCGCAGTATCCCGGCTCGTGAATTTTTTGCGCGTCTGCTCGCGCATCGGCCGGAAGGCCGGCAAATCGTGGTTTGTTCGCGAGAGCCGCTGCGGGTGCATCTCACGCGCTTTGCCGCCCCGCACGAAATCCTGACGCTGCGAGCGCAAGACCTCGCTTTCGATCGCGTGGAACTTGCGCGGCTCTTTCAGAATGGGGAGCCGGACCCGGGCTTGATCCCGCGCATCGAAAGGGTCTCGCAAGGGTGGCCCATTGCGGTCTTCCTTCTCAAGCGCTTTGCGAACGAAGGCCGCATCGAACAACTGCTCGAGCGGCTCAATGACGTCGCGTTCGACGAGCTGCACGACTACTTGGCGGATCAGGTCCTCGCGTCGCTGGATCCGGAACTGCTCGACGCCCTGTTCGCGTGCGCTTGCATTCCGCACGTAACGTTGACGGATCTGCACGCGGTATTGGACGATGAGACGGCAGTGCAGCGGCTGGGCGACTTTGCGAAGGAGTCACCGTTTCTCATGCGCGCGCCTGACGGATCGTACAGCGTGCATCCGTTGCTCGCCTCACTCTTGACGGAATATCGCGAACAGGCACGGGACGAGTTGCTCGATCGCGCTGCTCGAGCTCATGCAAATGCGCGGCGCTTTCAGCGCGCCGCCGAGCTGCACTTGGCGCGCGGCGACCAGGGTGCGGCCGCGCACGCGCTGGGCCAGCACGAAGTAATCCGGGATCACGCTCCTTCGATGGGATACGCGCGGGTCTTGGCCTCACTCGATCGATCGCTGCTGCACCGTTATCCGCGCTTGTGGGGCGTCACGGCGCTCATGCGGATGTTCTGCATCGACACCGAAGAGCTGCTCGACGAGGCCGAGTCGATTTGGCGCACGCTCGCGCCCGACGTTACGCCGCTCGAGCGCTATTACGTGCTGGTGTTTCGCATTCTGTTCATGAGTTACATCGGCTTGCTCGAGGAAGCAGAAGAGTTACTCGCGCGTTTCGCCACCGAGAACGGCGTCGGCGAGGAGCCGGGGAGCTTCTTTGAGGGGTACGTCTTTTACCTCAGGGGACTGATGCGCGCGCGCAGCGGACGGCTTACGCAGGCGGAGCACGATCTTACGCTGGCGCTTCCGTTGGTGGGAAGCATGGACGTCATGTCCTCCGGTACCCTTCTGGCGCTCGGCGCGGACATTGCAAGGGTGCGCGGCGAGTTCGCGCTCTCCCGTCAGTTCGTCGATCGCGCGATCGAGGGTGCGCGCCGTTCGGGGTTGTACAATTTCCTCGCCTTCGATCTGGCCGAAGCTGCGTTCGGCGCGTGGCTGCGCGGCGACGACGCGGATTTCGGGCGATACGGCGCCGAGCTCGACCGGGTCGTTCATCTGAACGGCGTGCGCGGGTTTGCTTTTTTTGCCGCGGCCGTGCGCGGACGGCTGGAAGAACCGGCGGATTCGGATCTGCTCAAGTGGGTTGCTTGCGGACGGATTATCATGGCAGCGACCACACCCGACGTCAAGATCGCGGTACGGCATGCGCGCGGGGCGGTGACGGCGGCCCGGCAATACCGCGCGCCTTTTATGGAAGCGCTGGCACTGATCACGCTGGCAACCTTTGAGGATCTGGAGTTCGAAGCCCACATGGGAGAAGCGCTCGCGTGCGCCGGACGGTGCGAGGCGCCCGCCTTCGTACAGGCGGTCGACGCTGCCGCTCAGCGGCGCGGCGACTGCGGCATGCTGCAAGCATTCGTTTCGCGTCTGCAGCTGGAACGCGTGGAACGCGTGCCTGCGCTCGAAGTTCAGATTTTGAGCGGTACGGTTTCGTGCGAGGGCCGTCCGGTCGCACTGTCGGAACGAGAACATGCGTTGCTGATCGCGCTCGCGCTGCATCGCGAAATCGTCGCGCGTTCCCGTCTGGCCGACATGCTGTGGCCGGACCTCGACGCGTATGCGGGGCGCAACTCGCTCAGTGTTTGCATGCACCGCCTGCGCCAGCATCTGGGCAACGATCATACCATCGTGCGCAGTAAGGAAGGGTACGCGCTCGGTGACGAAGTGCGCGTGGATCTCTGGGACTTGGATCGCGTGGCGGGCGTGCTGAGATCGCGCCCGGCGCTCAGCGAGGCGGATCGGCGGATATTCGAGGACGCGTATGAGAAGCTTCGCGTGCGACGCCCGGAACGCATGATGCAATGGGAATGGTTCGTGGCGACGGAACGCCATATACGCGAGCTGCGCATGGAAGTCGCGCACCGTCTGGCCTCCGATGCTCTCGCTCACGGAAGCGCGCGGCGCGCAATCGAACTGGCGCTGGAAATGATCGGCTACGATCCTTGCGACGAAGCGGGACGGCAGATTGCGATCACCGGTTATCTGGCGGCCGGGGATCGCAGTGCAGCCTTGCGTCAGTACCGGCAATACCGGCAAACGCTGCTGGAAGAACTGCAATGTGAACCGTCGGAAGACATAAAACGCTTGGTCGGGTTCTCTACTTTGACGCCGGTCACCACTTGAGGAACAATTTTTATGCAAGCGGCGACGGCTTCGTCGATGCAATCGGCTAAACGCGTGTGATCGCGGTCCTCCTCGCGGCGGTACTTCACGCGGCGGTTTACGACGTACTGATCTCCGCGGGTCACGAAGGCCGCCCAGCAAGCTGCGCGCGCTTCCCCCATCGCGCGTGCAATCTCGGAGCTGCAGGGGAGCGAAACTGGACGCCGATAGTGGCGGATGAAGCGGCGCGAGCACTGCGCGCCGATGGTTACTCCGTCGCCCGGGAACCCGCCGATTTCAAGGGGAGATATCGGGTCCGGAGTGCCATCTTCATCCACTTCGACGGCAGCACGTCGCCCTGCAGCAGCGGAGCGTCGATCGGATACCACGACCGCGGTTCGGCATATGCCGCGCAACTCTGGCACAAGGATTACGGCGCAGTTTTTCCTTTTCGATTTCAGCCGGATAACTTCACCGGGGGACTGCGCGACTACTACGGCTTCCGTCAAGTGCGCGCGCAGCGCGGGGCGCTGGTGCTCGAGCTGGGAGAGGTATCGTGTCCGGCGCAGCGCTCCTGGCTTTCCGCAAGGCTTCGCTGGGAGGGTGATTTCATCGCCCAATTCGTACGCCAACTCATCGGCACGGAGTAACCCGAGCGATTGCAGCGAAGGCTCTCGCGGTTCGCTTTTCTTTTCGATAAATCGTCAGTGGAGGACGCTTATGAATATTCCCATTCGTCTCTTTGGTGTCGCATTAGCTTGCACGCTGCTCGTGCCGATCGTTTCCGTGGCGCAGAACTCGCCGGCGCTCGTCGGCTGGGCTGCGGGACCGGACGTCGCGAAAGAACTCCAGTACGAGAAGACGATGATGAGCGTTCCCAGCGCGTCGAACGCGATGGACATCGAGACGCATATCTCGTCCGTGCCGCACCGCGCAGGCTCCCCGGCGGACGTTGCCACTGCGAATTACGTGCGCGACCGTCTGACGAAGGACGGATTCAGCACGCGTTTCATCAAGTACAGCGTTTGGTTTACGGGGCCGGTGTCGCAGGCCTTGCAGCTCGTTGCACCGCATCGCGAGACGATCGATTTGGTCGAAGGAACGCCCGGCGCCCATACCAAGTGGGAAAGGATGTCGGGCCCCGCATTCTTGGAAGACTCCGGTGACGGCGACGTAACGGGGCCGGTGTATTATGTGAACGCCGCCTCGAAAGAAGACTTGGCGGAGCTCGATTCGCTCCACGTAAATCTGCAAGGCGCGATCGCGGTCGTGCGGCTCTCCGCGCCGGGCGGCGGCGGCTTGGCACGCGGCTTCGATCCGAAATACAACGCGTACACGGAGCTGCGCAAACGCGGAGTCGCCGCGATTTTAGAATTCATGGATCCGGCCACGCAGGGCTACGGCGGCGGCCAGACATGGCCCAGCGGCAATTACAAGAACATGAACATGGCCGAGCGAATGGGCGGAATGGCGCCGGGCAGTTTTGCGAACGCGCCGCCGGGCGATCCGACGTTGCCGGGCAAAGCGCCCATCGTCGGCGTCGCGCATCTTCCGTACGATCAGGTTCCGCACGCCACTATCCCCGAGCTCAGTATCACGATGGCGATTGCGCGTAAACTGCTTGCCGGCTTGAAAGGTCCGGTCGAGGGAACGGATTGGCATCCCATGTTCGAGTTCGTTCAGCATGTGGGCGACGGTTCCGAAAAGGCGCACGTGCGCGTCAAGTTTACCCGGCATCTCGTCACGATTTACAACGTCCTGGGCGAGATCAAAGGCTCGACGGACCCGGCGTCGATCGTCATGATCGGCAGTCACCGCGATGCGATGACGTTCGGCGCGATTGACCCGGGAAGCGGCACCACAGTGCTTCTGCAGGACGCCGACGCCTTTCACAAGTTGCTGCTGCAAGGATACCGGCCCAAGCGGACGATCCAGATATTGTCCTGGGACGGCCACGAGCTGGGCCTCTACGGTTCGGCTTCGTACATCTATCAATACGGACCGCAGCTGCGTACGAACGTCTTTCAATACATCAATACCGATCAGCTGACGACCGGCAACCCGTTCATCATCAGCGCATCTCCGGGGTTGTTCGCATTCATGAAGCAGATCGCCGACGTCGTTCCGGGACCGGACGACCAAATGCTCAGTGCGCGCGATCAAAGCAAGCGTCCATTGCTGAACGCAATGACCGGCGGGTCGGATCATCAGAATTTTGCTTACATCCTCGGCGTGCCGAGCACGTCCAATGGTTTCTACGGATTCTTCGGCGCGCATCATACGGCGGAAGACAACCTCGAGGGTCTGCGCACCTACGATCCCGGCATGAAAGAAGCCGTAGCGTGCGCGCAGGTCACGGGGATTCAGGCCATGCGCGCTGCAGGTGCGACCGTGGATCCGCTGCGCGTGGCGGAGATCCCGGAGCAGCTGCTCAAAGACATGCCGATGCTTACCGTAGCGACGATGGGGAAAGCGGACCTGTCCTCGCTCGCCGGCGCCCTAAGATCGTATGAAGCGGCCGCGAAAGCGATGGACGCGCAGATGGCCAAGGCCGAAGCTTCGGGCGATGCCGCAACGATGAAGTCGATCGCCGCCAAAGAAGCGGACGCACGCAACGCGTTTTTCGATCCGGACGGGCTCGCGTTCAACAAGTATTACCATACGTTCGACCGGGTTTTCGTCAGCTTCCCGGAGGTGCTCTTTGCGGGCAGCGATCCCGCAGGGGCGCAAGCAGCGATCGACCACGCGGCGGCAGCTGCTAAACAAGCTGCCGCGGCGCTCGGTGCAACTGCGTCGGCTCAGATCACGCCGCAGTCGAAATGAGGCCTAAACGTTCGAGACGCTGACGAACCCCGTTGTTCGTGCGTCCGAACAGCAAGGCAATATCCTCGACGGCGTTGCCGGCGGTGAAGAGTCTGCGCAATTCTTCATCGTCGGCGGCGCTCCAAGCCTTGCCGGCGTTCGGATGCGTCTCCCGCAGCTTAGCATAGGGTCCCGGCCTTTTGCCAAGTACTTGCAGCTCGGCGAGAAGGTCCTCGACGCGCGAGCAAAGGCAGTCCAATTTTACCATCGTTGCGTCCATGTCCATGCGTTACACCCTTTCTTGTTAGAAGTTGACGCTCCGAAGTGTAGGGTGCAGCCGTGCCATACGTCGTGGCACTCTGCATAAAATACGCGTTCGCTTGCGCTGACGTACTAATATTCACAATTTTGGGAATTGGGTTTGCAAATGTGGAGCGGCGCCGACGAAATTTGGAACCGGCTGAAACAAAGCGCTAAGGATTGGGCAGCTTCCGGCCGTCAGCTCCCTAGCGAGGAAGAGTGTGCCGAAATCGCTAGGACAACCGTGGAGGCAGCCCTGGGATCCGGTACCGCGGTCAGCGCGGAAGCGCTCGAGTTTTACTCCGCCGAGTTTTGCGCTATGGTCGAAGACTTGCGCCGGGAGCGAAACGTATCGCACTGAAGGGTTCGCGTCCGAGCTATTGAATGCCGCAGTGATGCGCCGCCGACAGGGCAATCGGTAGGAGCTGCAGGCGTAAGTCGCGCAGCGAACCGGTCAGCGAGGGTGAAGGGGGCGCCGGAGTAGGCGTTGGGGTAATGGGCGCGCCGGCGGGCGGCGAGAGAAAGTACGGCGACGGCGTCTGCGTTTCGAAATCGTAAACGGGCGGCGGCTCACTGCGATAATTTCGTGCAATCTCGGCGCGCACCGCTTCAATGAAGCGAAAGCTGGTTTGTTTCGGTCCAGATTGTGAGCCGCCGCCGCTCGTCATCGATTCGTACCGGTCCGCAAGGATGCGTTCGACGTCGACGATCGTTTGAATGCGGTCTCGCAACGCATCCAGAGACGGATCGCGGCCTTGCGGCGTGGCGCTGTAGGAACGCCGAAGCGCGTCGTCGACCTCGCTCAGATCGTCGTACGTCTGCGACGCGAGCTGGTCGATGTCGGCCGACTGAAGCGTTATCGCGGGACCTTCCATCGCGCCGGCTCGGGTCCATTCGGACATTTTCGCGCGGTGATCGTCGATCGCGGCGAAGCGCTGGTCGTTCTGCTCCAATGCGTTGAGAAACAGGGGCAGCACCCGATGCATCGCATTACACAGCGGCGTCACGCGCATCTGCTCGATCGTGCGCAGCGGCGTGGATGACGGCGACGGTGCCGGAGCGGTCGTCAAGAGTGACTGCAGGAGCAGAGCAAAGATCAATCGCACGTTTCGACAACGACCCCAAACACCGGATTGTGAGGTCCTATGTTTGCCGCGCTGCTCCTAAGCGCCCTGCTCGTGCGCATCGAGACGACGATGGGGACTATCACTGTCGCGCTCGACGCGCAGCACGCTCCTATCACGACCGCAAACTTTCTTCGCTACGTCGACGCCGGCAAATACAACGGAAGCACGTTTTATCGAACGGTGCGCCCCGGAAATCAGGCGTATCACCGGCCGATTCAAGTAATCCAAGGCGGTCTGAACGTGGAGCAGTATGGCCCCTACGGCCCTATTCCGCTCGAATCGACAGCCAAATCCGGTTTGAGCAACGAGGCGGGCACAATCGCCATCGCGCGCGATAAATCTCCCGGCACCGGAAGTTCGGAGTTCTTTATCAATATGGTCGACGATCCGGTGCTCGATGCCCAAAAAAGCCCGGATCACTACGGCTACGCGGTCTTCGGCCACGTCGTCCAAGGCATGGACGTTGCGCGCAAGATCGAGTGGGCGAAGGCGGCTAAGCAGAAGCTCACCCCGGCCGTCAAGATCATTCGCGTCGTGCGCGTGCGTTGACCGGCCCCTCAGGGAGGAGCATCGCCGGCACAATCTGCTTGCGAGCCGGCGCTACCGGTACCGGGTACATCCGCTCAGGTGCGCGCATTCGAGCACGCGTACGGGCCGACGGGACCCTGGGCCAAGCTCTTTCGCCGGCACCCGGCCTACAAACGAACGCGCCTTTTCCGGCGCCGCAGCGATGCCGGAATCTACGTGACAAACGTTCCGGGTGGAATACGGCGAACCGGACCGTCAGCCGGCCATGCTCAAACTGGACGAACGTTTACTTGGACTTTACGAGGGGATCGAAGAGTACTGCCCTTCGGTCGATACGCTCGGCTGAGCTTCCTGGTAAAATAGGGAGGTGATACGTCCGGTAGCCGCCGATGGGCGGCTGGAGACCGGTGGTGCGTTTACGCCCATCATGCGTCCACGCGTCGTCGATCGGATTGCCGAGGCGGCGGCTCAGCGTATCGTCCTCATCATCGCCCCCGCGGGCTACGGCAAATCGGTGGCCCTTCGGCAGTATCTCGAAACGCTGCAGGACTCGCACGTTCGTTACGACGTTCGCGCCGAACACGCGACTCTGCTAGGTTTCGTCCGCGGCTTCGCGGACGCGTTATTGGAAGTGGCGCCGGATGCGCGCAAGAGCGTATCCAACGCGTTCGAGAAGAGCCGGTCTTCCGCGAGTCAAGGCGCGGACCTTGCGATGTGGCTGCACGCGCACATCAAGACCTTTACCGGCGTCATCGCAATCGACGACTTGCATGTGGCCGAAGGCGATCCCCAGATATCCAAGTTCGTCGTCTCATTGATCGAGCGCACCAAAGGCCGCCTGAACTGGGTTATCGCATCGCGCTCTTCGCTCGATCTGCCCGTCGGATCGTGGCTGGCGTACGGCGAAATGGATCTGAACATCGACGAACAGGATCTGCGGTTCACCACCGAAGAGGCGCGCGTCGCTGCCAAGGCTTCGCGCGTCGGCGTGCGCGACGAAGAGCTCGCGCAAATACTTGCCATGACCGAAGGGTGGCCGACCGCCCTGAGCTTTGCGCTGCGAACCTCGACACGATCGATCGATCTGCGCAACATTGCGGCGACGACGCGCGAGATGGTCTATCGCTATCTCGCCGAGCAGGTTTACAGATCGCTGCACGACGAGGAGCGCGATCTTCTCCACTTCGTTGCGTTCCTGCCGGACATCAACATCGAGGTTTTGCGGGCCGCCGGATACGTGAACGCGAAGTCCGTCATCGAAGCGTTGCGGGACAAAGTCGCCTTTATCTATCCGGACACTCCGGGCGTTTACCGGTGTCACGATCTTTTCCGCGACTTCTTGCAACACGAAGCCGAGCTGGGCGGCGACCGCCAGGTTGAGGATTTGCGGCGGCGAGCAGCCGCGGCGCTGGATGCGGCCGGCAAGCATTCCGCGGCGCTGCGTTTGTACGCGCGGCTGCAATCCGAGCCGGATATTCTGCGGATTCTGGACGTGCGCGGTTTCGCGCTCATGGATCAGGGGCATGCGGACGTCGTTCATGAAGCGCTCGATGCGCTCTCTTCCGAAGTGCGAGCCGGCAATTCGCTCGTCCTGGGTTTGCGCGCGCTGGGGGAAGCGGATCAAGGCCGCTTCGATCGCGCCGAGTCGCTGCTGCAGCGCGCCATCGCGCGGGTTCACAGCAAGGAACTGGCGGCCGATCTTTCGATCCGCCTGTCGGTCATACTTTCGAATCAGGGCCGCGATATCTGCGAGCTGCTCGCGCCCGTCGTGGAAGAAGAGTCTGTCTGACGACCTGCACGGCTCTGCGATGGCGATGCTTGCAGTTGGTCACGCGTATACCGGCCGTCTCGAGGAAGCACAAAAGGCGATAGACGTAACGGAGAAGCTTGCATTGCGCGTCGAATCGGATGAGATTCGAGCCAAGATGTATTTGCGTTTGGGAAACGCGTCGACTGCCGCGCAGACTGCCGCAGGAGCGAATCGTGTCGTTCTTGCAGCGAGGACAGACGCTCTCGCAGCAGACGGCGTTGTTCAGCATCGCCGCGCACTGCTTCAGCTCCCTTGCCAACATTCAGCTTATTCTATGAAGATGACGGATCGAAGTGCTCGTGGTACGCGCAGCAAGCGCTCAACTCCGCAATAAAAGCCGGAGATCGCCTTCCGATGCAGACGGCACTCCTGCAAATGATCAACGTCGAGACAAGGCGAGGGAATCAAGAGCGTCTTCATGGCCTGCTCGCGCAATTCGCGTCAACTGCGACGACCGACGCAGCGCGCATGTCGTACGTCATGTCCGACCGCGCCATCATGGCCGCATGGGAAGGCCGTTTCGACGAGGCTCACCGTCTGCAGTCCCTCGCCGATCCGGGATTCTTTGCCTTCGACCGCGTTTATAACGGCGCGCTGCTCGCGCTCTACGCAGTTGCCTCGGGCCGGCGGGAGTCGGGGCTGGAGCACTGCGAGCGGGTCCTCAAGGAAATCGATCGGGGCGACTTTCAATATCTGTTCGGCAAGCGGCAAGCGGAGATCGCCCGCTTCCTATGCGGCAGCACCGAGGCGCTCGCGGGGCGGCTTTCGAATGCCGGTCGGATTTTGAAGCGGCGGCCTCAGGCCGAGGGCCCCGCTATCGAGGCGATGCACGAAGCAGCAACCGCTATTTGGCGAACGATAAAGCGGCCGGCGCTCCGGGGCGATATTCGTGACAGCCTCGAACCCCTGCAGCTGTTGGGGTGGGGCGGCATCGCACGAGTGCTCGAGCAGGCAGTCGCTCGCTGCTTGATCGAGGACGCGGGCGTAGCGCCCGAAATCATCCTGACCAGAGCCGAGCTGGACGTGCTTTCGCGCTTGGCCGAAGGTCAGAGTCCAAAGGACATCGCCGAAGAAACGGGCCGGAGCATCTATACGATTCAGGCGCACGTTCAGAACGTCATCAAGAAATTGGGGTGCAGCGGCCGTCACGAGGCCCTGACGGTAGCGCGCAAGCGAGGCTTGCTAGCGTAGGGTCCATGATCGTTCACTAGTATTCACCTTGCGACCGTCTAGTGAAATTTAACGAGAGACCTAACCCCCTGCCTCTCGCTATCCTGTGGAAAAGAACCCTGTCTTATTCCGGGAGCGATTTTTTATAATGTTGACCACCTTCGCCGTAGTTGCCGCCATCGTGCTGCTTTTCAGCACGACCAACCCGCCGAGCGGTAACGGCTAAGACAAAGCGGTGACCATCTCGTCCGCAGCTTCGACGCTGAGCAAGCACTTGCGCCGCCTAACCATGCAGGTGATCGATCACTTGAACGATCCGAACCTAATTGGCGACCCGGCGCTCGAATCGTCGATCGAACTGATCCTCGACCGGCTCTGCCTCTCCGTACAGCTGGGAAAACCCGTCGGACTAGCCACTTGGGCGGTTCGCGAGGGGCGGCGGCTGGGCGCCGCGCGGACGCTGGAACTCTCGAATGCCGCCGCGCACGTGATAGCGAGCGAGGTTGCCGCGATACCTACCGATCACGCCAGGCTGCTGGCTTATCTGGACATTCTGCGGGCGGAGATCCAATCGGCGCTCTCGGCGCTCGATTCGGAGTCGACGGAAGACGGTCCACGAAGCCAGGACGAGGTCGCGCAAGCGCTCCTCACGATGCTGGCCGAGCGCAACTTGGGAACGAGCGCGCATTCGATGGCGACGAGCGAGTGGGCACGCCGGTTGTGCGCGGCCATGGGCCTGCCGCGTTCACAGAGCGAGTTTGTGGAGCTGTGCGCAATGCTCCACGACATCGGGCAGGTCGCAACGCCCGATGAGATTTTGTTCAAGCCCGGGCCGCTGACTGCCGAAGAATGGGAAACCGTTCGCGATCACGCGGCGGCCGGGCAAAGGATCCTCAACAACATTCCTTCGCTTGCGAAGTGCAGCGTCATCGTGCGCGCGCATCACGAGCGGTGGGACGGGCTCGGTTACCCGGACGGACTGGCGGGTGAAAATATTCCGTTCGAAGCGCGCCTCGTCGCCGTCGTGGACGCGTTCCACGCGATGATTAGCGATCGCCCTTACCGCCGGGCAATCGCGCCGCGCCGAGCCCTCGAAATTTTGGAATCCGGACGCGGTACGCAGTGGGACCCGTACATCGTGGACGCGATGATCGGACTATTTTCCAACCGGCGGCATCAGCGCACGGCCCAGACACACTCCGCTTAAACGTTCCCATATCGGGCAGTGGGCAAAGGCGCGCTTAGGGCGCGCCTTTTTTTTGCTATACTTACACGTCGATGTTCTCAAGGAGCCAATCCCGATGATTGACGCTTCGTTCGAAGAGGCAGCCGATGCAATCGTCGGGGGCGACGAGGAGCTGCTGCGTGGTCTCATTCGCCGCGACGCGAATTTGCCGCGCGCCCGGTCGGCCCGCAGCCACCACGCGACGCTTCTCCATTACACGGCGGCAAACGGCGTCGAAGATTACCGCCAGAAGACGCCGCCCAATGTTACCGCGATCGCGCAATCGCTGCTGACCGCCGGCGCGCAAGTCGATGCCGTCGCGGACATCTACGGAGGTTCCACAACGCTCAGCCTCGCGGCAAGCAGCGTGCATCCGCAACGGGCGCGGGTGCAGCTGCCGCTGCTGCAGCTGCTGTTGGACCATGGTGCGGCGATCGACGGCGTAGCGGGCAGCGCGACTCCGATTCTTGCGGCGCTGCGAAACGGGCGAGGCGAGGCGGCCCGGTTTCTGGCCGACCGCGGCGCGGCTTTGGATTTGGAGAGCGCCGCGGGCAGCGGACGCTTGGACCAGGTGCGATCGTTTCTGGCCGCCGGCAATGCCGGCGCAGAACAACGCGCGGCCGCTCTGGCTTGGGCGTGCGAATACGGATACGTGGACGTGGTCGACGTTCTGCTCGACGCCGGCGGCGATCTCAACGGAAGTTATGGCGGCCACACTCCCCTGCACTGGGCGGCAATGAATGCCCAAACCGCCGTAGCGGACTTATTGGTCAGACGCGGCGCGTCGGTGCGCAGCCGCAATCGATACGGGGCCACGCCCTCGGGTCAAGCCCTGTGGTCCGCGGAGCAAGAACGTGCCGCGGACCGCTTTGAAGGGGTCATCGCGCTGCTCGGTGCGGCCGAAGAGTGACATACAGTCGTCACGTCTGTGCCGCAAAGTGTCTCCATGAACTACATCATCGGAGCCGGCGCCCTTCTGGAGAGCGGCGTCAACGCCTCGATAACGCCGACGACACTGCACGCCCACGTCGATCCGGTCTTGGCACGGACGGTTCAAGCCGCAGCGATTGACTTCGAGTCAGGCAGTCAGGACGCGCTCCGGCGTCTGGTCATCATAACGCAAGGCTGGAATGCGTCGCGGTTCGGGCGCTGCGTTTCGGATCGTCTGCTGGAGAAACGGGAGTGCACGCTGGCGGACGTGCTGGGTGTACTGGCCCAAGCTGCCGGTCTGCACGAGGTTCACCTTTTCGCTCATTGGCTTCCGGACCCGGTGACCACGACGGAACTGGCGAACGCCGGCATCGCGCTGATCGCGCACCCGCTCGAGTCCATAGAAGAAGCTGCGCTCGTCTCGGGGCAGCGCCGCCACTGGTGGCACGCTGCCTAACGACGGGCACAGCCGGCTCCAAGGGTTCTCGCCGACCATCTACCGTAAATGATCGGAATGCAGCCTGCCCGGGTGGCCGTGGTCGACGATGACCGGTACGTGCGCGAAATGCTCGAACTGGGGCTCGCTCGAGAAGGTTTCGTGGTAAAGACCGCCTCCGACGGAGCGGCCGCACTCGAACTGGTCAAATCGTTCGATCCGGAGATTATCGTCCTGGACATTATGATGCCGAAGATCGACGGCGTTACATTGCTCCCGCGGCTGCGTGAAATTACCCAAGCGCCGATTCTGATGCTGACCGCGAAGGGCGAAACGGGCGACAAGGTCGGATCGCTGGCCGCCGGCGCCGACGACTACCTCGTCAAGCCGTTCGTCTTCGAAGAGCTCATCGCCAGGCTGCAAGCAAAGTTGCGGCGGCCGCAACTGATCGAAGACAAGGTGCTGCGCTGGCACGATCTCTCGCTCAATCCCGTAACGCGTGAAGCGTGGCGAGCCCAACGGCCGTTGGATCTGACCCAACGGGAATTCGATCTGCTCGAGGTCTTCATGCGCGAACCGCGGCGCGTCTTCAGCAAAGATCATCTGCTCGAGCTGGTCTGGGGCCATGACTTCGAAGGCGGACCCAACATCGTCGAGACGTACATTTCGTATCTGCGCGCGAAGATCGATCGAGTCGACGAGTCCTCGTTCGTGCGGACCGTTCGCGGAGTGGGGTACGGCCTCACGCAATGAGCGTAAACCCTCGTCAATCGCTTTCATACCGTCTTGCGAAGCTGTACGCCTCAATTTTTGCGGTGACGGTGCTCGTGGTCATCGTGGCGTCCTCGATCGCGCTGGTCTATCTGCTCGCCGGATTCAGCAACGACATCATCGTCGCCAAACATCAAGAAGCGCGTTTCCTTACAACGCGCTACAAGACCGAAGGACAAACGCTGGCGCAAGCGGCGCCGCGTCTGGTCGGCGCGCTCAGCGGAATCGGATTTCGCGTTGCGGTTTACGGCGCTTCCGGCAGGTTTCTGGGCGGCGACAAATCCGTTCATCCCGGTATCTTGGATAGAGCCGTGCGGGGAACGGTCAAACTCCCCGGTCCTCCGGTCGTGATCGAGCATGCGGTGCGCTCGAACAATCCGTCCGCCGGTTTCAATACCGGCCGAGGGCCGCAAGGAGCGCCGAACGGCGGTCCGCCCTCGCGCGACTGGTGGCGCATTGTGGCTGTCGAGGGCGGTTACGTGACGTTCGATGAGTCGCCATGGATCATCTTGATGAATCTGATCCCGTATTGGTGGACTGTTCTGGGAATTGCCGTCGTCGCCGTCGTCGTTTCGTGGCGCGTGGGCCGGGTCTTTGCGCGGCACGCACTCGCGCCGGTGAACGAGATCACCGGCTCGTTACGAGCTCTGGCGGACGGCGATTATACCCAGCGCCGCTTCGTTAGCGCCGGCGGAGACGAAATCGGCACACTTACGCAAGCCTACAACGACGCGGCAGCGAGCGTTGCCGCGGCAATGGAACAGCGCCGCAACACGGAAGCGCGCATGCGGCAGTTTGTCGCAGACGCAGGGCACGAGCTGCGCACGCCGCTGACTGTCATCGCCGGCTACATCGACGTTTTGCGCCGCGGCGCCCTCGACGAGCCGAAGGTTGCCAAGCAGATTCTCTCGACGATGGCGCTCGAGAAAGAGCACATGCGCACGTTGATCGATCGGCTGATGCGGCTGGCGCGAATGGATTCGGAGACGCCGCCGCAGGCCGCGCCGATCGACGTACCGGAGCTGCTGCGCGACCAAGTAGACGCCGCGCGGCGGTTGGACGAAGCGCGCCAGATCGATTACAGCATCGAGGGCGATCCTCAAGTAGTCGCCGATCGGGTCGAGCTCTCCGAAGCGCTTTGGAACGTCATCGAGAACGCGCTCAAGTATGCTCCGGGTGCCCCGATTCATCTGCGTGCCTATCGTGAAAACGGCAGTGCCGTGCTCAGCGTTCGTGACGAGGGACCGGGCATGAGCGAATCCGAACGGCTGCACGCCTTTGAACGCTTCTATCGCGGCGACGCGCGCGGTGAAATTCCGGGAACGGGGCTCGGGCTTGCCATCGCCAAACGCGCAGTCGACCGCGCCGGCGGCAGCATCGACATCGAAAGTTCGCCCGGCTCGGGCACCACCGTCTCGATCAAAATCTGACGCGTGGAACTGCGCCGCACGCTGGGATTGCCCGACGTCGCGCTATTCTTCGTTATAGCTTGCACGAATCTCCAATGGGTTGCGACGGCGGCCGCTGCCGGACCCGGTTCGCTCCCGGTTTGGATTATCGGATGCGTGGCCATGTTCGTTCCGCTCTCCGTGTGCGTCATGTATCTCTCGTCGCGCCTTCCGGAAGAGGGCGGTTTGTATGTGTGGAGCAAGGCCGCATTTGGGCCGTTCGCCGGCTTCATCACCGGCTGGACGTATTGGTGCTCGAATCTTCCCTACTTTCCCGCGCTGCTCTATTTTACGGCGGGCAACGCGCTTTTCATCGCGGGCGAGAGCGGTAAGCATCTCGCCGGATCTCCGGCGTACTACATTGCGGTCTCGCTCGCGGGCTTTACGATCGCTACGGTCGTCAACGTGCTCGGCTGGGACGTCGGAAAATGGCTGAATAACGCCGGCGCCGCAGGGCGTTGGATCGTAACGCTGATCCTGATCCTGCTCGGTGCGCTCGCGTGGCGGCAATTCGGTTCGGCGACACCGTTCACGCTCGAATCGATGCGTCCGGGGCTCGCCCTCAAGGACGTGATTTTTTGGTCGGTGATCGCCTTTGCGTGGGTCGGGCCGGAAGTTATTCCGTTCATGGCGGGCGAGATCAAGGATCCGCGCCGAACGATTCCGCGCGGTTTGGCTCTCGCCGCGCCCGCAATAGCGGCGATCTACGTTTTAGGAACGGCGGCGCTGCTGACGGCGCTCCCCGCGGGACGCGTGAGCAACTTGTACGGCGTTATGCAGGCCGTCGAAAACGTCAGCGCTCGTCTCGGAATCCCGGCGCTTGCGCCCATTGCGGCCGTGCTCATGACGGTCAGCTGTTTGGGGAGCGTCGGCATCTGGCTCGGTGCCGTCGCGCGCATTCCGTTCGTTGCCGGCATCGATCGGTATTTGCCTGAAGCGTTCGGACGAATGCATCCGCGCTGGAATTCACCCGTGGTCGCGCTGCTTACGCAAGCGGCTGTCTCCGCCGTCTTTATCATCGCCGGTCAGGGCGGTACTACCGTCAAGGGCGCTTACGACGTCATGGTGAGCGCAACGGTGCTTATCACGATGGTGCCGTTTCTGTTTTTGTTCGCCGCCGCAATGAAACTGCGCGGTCACGCCGGGATCGTGCTCGCCGCGCTCGTCGGATTTGCAACGACACTCGGCGCGATGGTTCTTGCGGCGTTTCCGGCCGACGACGAACCGCATAAAACGCTTGCGGTGGTCAAAGTAGTAGGCCTTACAATTGCAGTGCTTTTCGCGGGGGCTGCATTCTATTTCTACCGGAAGCGGACGGCGTTTGCATCTGATGGGTCAAAAGCACTAGTGTAACGGTGGCGCGGGATAGCGTACTCTGGAACCTAAAGGAGAAACGCATGATCGGCTCTGCCCGGGCTTCGGCAATCGTGTGCGTCGTCGCTTTTTGCGGCTGCGCGGGCGGCGTCAGAACGCCGCTGCCGTCGACGCTTTTGCTCTCTCAATCGACCGGCTCGGGCGCTGCCGCACCGCACGCATCACCTAC
The DNA here is from genome assembly GCA_963714015.1 of Vulcanimicrobiota bacterium. Lineage (GTDB taxonomy): Bacteria > Vulcanimicrobiota > Vulcanimicrobiia > Vulcanimicrobiales > Vulcanimicrobiaceae > DASRDE01. Next base: position 2,181,708 of record OY970223.1, read on the forward strand.
GGTCTTTATCTCCGTTGCCTCGATCAACGCAATCGAAGCGTTTCCTGGGGGCCAAGCGCATCCGACGGCGCGCGTTCTGAAGTTGACCGGAATCGACCGTCCGACGGGCATTGCCGTCGGCGGGTCGGGGATTTTGTTCGTTTACAACACCGGCAACGATACGATTACGGAGTATCCGCCCGATGCGACAAAGCCCAGTTTCACGCTGAAATTAGCGGCTGCCGTCGGCAACGCCATTGCGGCAGGGAAAGACGACACGCTCTACGTTACGGACGGCGACGGGAATATCGACGTCTATCCTCCCAAAGCCACGCAGCCGTCGATAATTTTGCAGAATCCGGGCCAAGGCGGCCCCGAGTACGGATTGGGTGACCTTGCCGTAGACGGCTCGAAGGACATCTTCGTCGTGGGTCACGGCGGCGCGTGCTGCGGCGAGGGCGTCTTTGAGTATCCGGCACAATCACAAAACCCGATATCCGTGCAGAACACCGGCGGAATGGGCGGCGGGATCGCACTCGACGGTAATGGTGACCTGCTCGTTTCTCCGGGGAGGCCTCGCGGGAACGTCATCCGCGTTATCCATCCCGACGGAAGCAAATATCGGTTCGCGGCGCCGGAGTTCGCGGTCATGTCGTTCGATCGGAAGGACCAATACCTTTACACTACTTACGGCACCGTTTCCATTATCGACTTTGCCGCGGAAAAAGTCGTCGGAAGGTTGCCGTACGTTTATGATGCGTACGGCGTAGCCGTACGTCCGGCCGCGTTCTAAATGCGGATGCGTTACACGATCGTTTTTGCGCTCGGGCTGTTTGCAGCCGGTTGTGCGCGACAGGGACCCGGTCCGCAGTTCATTCCCGAAAACCGGCCCCTTTCCGATGCACGGCTGCTGCCGGCGCCCGGGCTGAAGATCTTTATCGGCGATTCCTACGACGCGTATGTGGACGTCTTTGGGCCGAAGGGCGGCAGGATCGGTCAAATCTCCGGCGTTTCGCCCAACGACGTCGCGGTCGACGCTTCGTCGAATCTCTGGGCGACCGACGGCCCGAATTATCGCGTGCTTATGTATCCGCCGCCGTACCAAACCCCGAGCGTCACGCTCGCCGACACCGCGGGAACGCCGGAAGCGATTGCCGTCGCGACGGCCGGATCGCAAAAGGGATTAGTGGCCGTCGTTTCGCGTTCTACGTCCGGCTCGGCCGCGCTGCGCTTCTTCGCGCCGGGAAAAACCAACCCGTGCAAGACGCTGGTGCTGCCGGCAGCGCTCTACACTATCACGTTTGACGCGAATGACAACCTGTATGGAAGCGGCGATTATCGCGTCGAAGAGATCGGCGGCGGCTGCAAAGCCGCGAAGATCGCGTACCTGAAAACCGGCAATTCGCTCTCTCCCGGTTCCTTTGTGACGACGCTCACGCCGAGCGGTTCGATTGCCGTACTTTCGGCCGAAGGGGAGTCTTCCGTTATTTACACGTACCGTCCGCCGGTCGACGGCAACCTGGGCGAGCCCGTTTCGACGACGTCTATTCCGATTTCGGACGCGTTTGCTTTTGCGATTACGGCCGACGGAAAAGACGTTTGGGTCTTGGACGACCTCAACAAGCAGGTTGACGAGTTTACGTTCCCGGGGGGCAAAGCCGTTACGAACTTCGCGGGGAACTTTGACTGGTATTCCATCGCGCTGAGCCCGCCGGTCGTCCCGCACTAGCGGTACTCGGCCCCGCGACAAAAATCGCCGGAAAGCAGCGAGCGATTCTCAGGCTCTTCCTAGGCGTATGGTGGTACAAGTAACCCGATGCGAAGAGTGGCCTCGGGTTTACTTGTATTTCTGCTGCTCGCTGCGGGAGCGCCGGCACTGGCGCAGTCCGACACCGGCGAAATCGATATTGCGGTTCTGCAAGCGAGCAACAAGACGCCCGTCGTGCTGGCGCGCGTACTGTTGGACGGCCCGGTCATTGCCAGCGAGTTTACCGGTGACAACGGCAAAGTCGCCTTCACGGACGTCCCGGACGGTATTTACCGCGCGCGGGTCTTCGCCCGCGGTTTCCAAGCCGTAACGTCGGAGAATTTCGAGGTCACGAACGGGAAGGTCGTCACGATCGCCGTGGCGCTAGCCATTTCCAGCAGCGGGCCCCTCAAAACGATCGCATCGGAGACCGTCAAGTCGACTACGACGATTTCAACCACGACGATAGATCAAAACAGCGCCCAGCGCCGCCTTTCCGACACTCTGGCAGACGCGCTTGGAAAACTCTCAGGCGTTACAGTCTCCACGTCCAGCAGCGATAGCGACGCGACGCAGACGGTTTCTTTGGAGGGACAGGACGCCAGCCAAACGGCGCTCACGCTCGACGGAATTCCGCTGAACGCGCCGGGTGCAGCCGGAGATTTGCGCGCCATCGGAAGCGATCTGTTCACGCGATCCTCGGTGTCGTTCGGACCGCAGATCGGCGGCTTGGCGGGCGGCGTGAATTTTTCGACGCTCGAGCCCACTCTTTCATGGCAGAGCGAGTTCTCGCTGTCCGCCGGATCGAACGGCAAGAACAACTACTCGTTCGGAGAGAGCGGAAGTCTGGGCAAGCTCGGCATCGCAGTGATGAAGACGTACCGTTCCACGCCCAGCCTGCTGGACGGCATGACGTTCTTGGACGCAAGCGGTTTGGACTATCCGCACGAAGGCGACAGCAACGCAAGCGGTTCCATGGTCAAGCTGCGCTATCAGGTCACGCAGGCGCAGACCCTCACGAGCATGTTTCTTCAGAACGTCAATTCGTCCGAACTGGTCTGCGCCCAGTTTACCGGAGCGGTTCCGTGCGGGTACGGTCCCGACAACGACTACGATACGAAATTCGACGTCTATTCGCTGACCGACAACGCGTTGATCGGGGACACGCAGCTGCAAGCGGCATTCTTCGGTATGCATAACGCGTCGACGCGCAATCTGCTCGATCGCTACGTCGACGGCGTTGCAGAGCCGACCGGCACGTCGCAGACGATGAACGACGACGGTTTTACGCTCAACGCGACGCTTCCGGCCCATCAACGCCATACGATCTCGATCAGCGCGTATTCGACGAATAGCCAAAGCAGCTTTACGCCGCTCGTCGCACAAGCCGCGCCGTACGTCTTTCCGGTTTCCGGCGCATCCTACGGCGCTGTGACTCTCAACGACACGATTCGCTCCAACACGAAGCTGCGTTTCAACACGTCGGTGGGACTGAGTCACGCGAGCAATGCCGGCGGATCGGTTTTGGCGGGGCTTTCGACGCAGTGGCAGCCCACCACCAGCGATTCGCTGGCGTTCTCTTACAACGTGGGCGGCACTGCCGCGCATCCGGGACGCTTCGGGTTGCTGACGGATCCCGACGAACTGCGCTACGACTGCACGGGCGAGGTCGCATACGGAAACGCTCCGGGCGATCAGCCGGGAGCCAGCTCTTCGACGTCGGCCCGCTTGAGCTACACTCACAAGAGCCGAACGGGACTCGTGAGCGCCTCGCTGTATCAGCAAGCACAGAACGACGTCGTGCTGCCCACGCAAGTCAACGGCACCGTGCTCGTGAACGAAGGTCTCTTTCCACCGGATTACTTCGGCCAAGTCGGAACGCAGTTTCAAACGCAGTGCAACTTTCCGGCCAGCTTGAATCCGGCGCAGTACACGTACTTCTCGACACCCATCGGCGGCGTGCGCCGCGTTTATGAAGGCGGCCAGCTGTCGGCGTTCTACACGCTCGGACAACTGGTCGTCGAACCGTACTACGACGTCCAAGTCGCCAAGGCGCTCAGCGGCGACATTCGGTTGAACAATCCGTACTCGATCACGATACCGGGCGATCAGTTACCTAACGTACCGCTTCGCCGCGCAGGCATCACACTGGATTACAAAGCGCCGCATTCCTACTTGGAGTGGCTCGCGGACGCCAATTACACGGGAGCCAACAACCCGCAGAATCTTCCGCCGTATACGACCGTCGACGCAGGCGTGAATCTGCATCTCGAGCGCGGCGATCTCACGTTTGCGGGCACGAATCTGTTCAATACGTACGGCGGGGTTTTCTCGGGGCCGCAGTGGGCAGTTCCCTACACCACGCTCGGCGGCACGCAGATCGCGACGATCGCGCGTCCGAACAGTCCGCGTCAATTCTCCGTGACGTACACGGTGCGCATGGGCAGCGGCATCACCTCTCAGAATAGTTCGCAGACGCTGCTGGCGCAAAACGGACCGGAGGGCGGCAGACGCGGCGGGCCGGGGCGGTTCTTCCAGCCTTTGCCTGAAAGTCCGCCGGCCGATCCGTTCGCGCTCAATCAGACACCCCTATGCACCGCCGACGCGCAGAAGATCGCGCAGCCGATCCTCAACGCGCTCAAGGCGTACGTTGCGCAGATCGACGCGGCAAAGAACTCGTCCGGCTATCCCGATACGATGCCCGCGCCGTCCATCCCGGGCGTGACCGTCGACTATCACGGTTTGAAGTCGACGTATGCACTTTCCATTTCGCTCACGCAGACCGCGCAGCTGCGTCCCATCTTCGGGTGCTCGAGCTTCCATATCGCGGATTTGCAGACGGCGCAGCAGCGCAATCTGTACGTTGCCCCGCAGCAAGGCGGCGGAATGTTCTTCCGGCCTTCGATCGCGTTCATGCCTTCCGTCGGGTTCTACTTCGTGCGCCGTCCCCCGCAGCCGGGCCAGGAGAGTTTCCGGATGTACAAACTCCCGGCGACTGCGCCGAAGGCGCCTTTTGCCGTGCTGCGCAGTCCCGCATGTACCGCCGATATGCGATCGAGCGCGCAGACCGTACTCGCGCAGCTCCAGGCGCACTTTACAAGCGGTGCCGCCGCTCCGGCGTGGACCATAACCCCGCACGCGTCCGCGAGCGGTACGTGGTACTCTCTCGATGCTGCCGACGTTTCCACCGTTCCGGCGGTAATCAGCTGCGGGCACGTTGCCGCTGCCGCCAAAGAGGACCTGACCAAACTCGGTCTGGACGGAGCCGCGCCCCCTTCACTAAATTACGCTCCTAAGGTCGGACTCTACGTCATGATGCGGCAACGGCCGCCGGGAGCGGGGCCATCGCCGGCGCCCGGTCAGTCGCCGCCGCCGCAGCAGCCTTGAGGTGCACGAGCGTTAGAGTTCGGTCGACGTCCCCGCGGCGCGCGCTTTCTCGACCATCTCGCGCATGCGGGGATGGTCGCCCGGAATCGTGTCGACCCAGCTTTCGAACCTCGGAACCGGTTCCTTAACGCGAAACAAGAAGTACCAAACGTTCATCTCGCCCATGAATTTGAACTCGCTGCGAATGGCGGCCGAGAGCGAAGGGTAATCCGGAAACGATCGCAGGAATTCTCGAAATCCGCCGGCCGCGCGGTCGAGCTCGATCAACTTCTGCGCGTTGGCAATCGTCGCGCGGATCTTTCGGGCGCTGTGCAAAATGCGATCGTCATGCAGCAGCCGATCGACGTCGCCTTCGGTATAAGCGGCTACGCGCGCGCAGTCAAAGCCTTCGAAAGCCTCGAGGAAGCCTTCCCAGCGCTGGGCGATCGAGGACCAGCGCAAACCCGCCTGAAAGACGGCTCGCGTCATGACTTCGAGGTAGTCTCCGAGGCGCTCGGGGCTTACTTGTGCGGGAATGGTATCAGCCATCGGGCCAATGACGGAACTTCAAAGCGCCTCCCGGCGTACAGAGGTAAGAAAAGGAGCGCATGGCGTTGTTGACGACCCTCCTGCTTTCGACCGCGCTCGCCGCCGCACCCGGCCGGCCGGATGCGTACGGCATCTACGAGCGGGCGCGGGAAGTGTGGTTGACGCAGCGCTATCCTGACGTTCTCGCGTATACGGTCGAGGTCACCGCGGCGAACGACGGCACGCCGGCGCAGCGGCACTACCACGAATTTTGGTCTGCCGCGGACGGCCGCGTCTTCGTCAACCCGCCCGTCAGCGACGAACAGGTGCAAAACCCGTACAAGCCGTCACCCGGCGTAAGTTTCATGGGCTGGAACATCGGCGCGCCTCGAGAGGGCAGCGGAGTCAAAGATTTCATCAGCGTACCGCTGCTCGCACCGAACTACAGCTTCGGACTTGTTCCCTATATCCCGCCGTCGGCATTGACGCCGGCGGATCTCGTCGCGCAGATCCGGCGCGAATATCACGATCCCTCGCCCGCCAAGATCGCGCAACTGGAGCAGACCTCCGGCCTGAAGACGATCGCTTCGGTAACCAGCAGCGCCGGATCGTATAAGATAGAACTCGTCGGCGTCGAGCCCGAACAAACGGGACCGGCATACCATCTCGCCCTCACGCCGCTTCGGGACCCGCTCAAGTACCGGCTGCGCGATCTTTGGATCGACAAGGCGACGTTTGAAACGGACCGCGCGCGCATCGGCGGCAACTTCACCGACGCCGCGACGGAGAGCGTTTCGTGGATGGTGCGGTTCGAGCAGATCGACGGCACGACGTACATTCAGAGCGAGCGCGCCGAAAGTCCCATCGTCGGCTATCACGGCCTAATGTACACGCAGTACCAGGTGGCCTTCCAGAGCGTGCGTCAAGGGACGCTGCCTCGCTTAGCGGATCTGAGTGTAGTGGACGAACCGCTCTGCGAACCTTAGCGCCGGAGAGTTTCTTTCCATAAGAACCCGGACGAACCCGGCCTGACGGGCGTTGCGACGGCATAGTGTAAAAATACTACCGCCTGCATGAAGGACCCCTTTGCAGTGCGACCAAGGTCAGATCGACTTGTCCTATCCAACATTCGTTTGAAAGGGGTCTTTCTCCGTGCAGAGATTTATCAGGATCGCGGCGGCTGCGACCGTTGCTTCCCTACTAGCGGCGTGCGCAGGGCAGAACGGATCTATTCCGGTTCAGTCCACCCAAGCCCAGAACAGGAATCAGGGATTCAGTGTGACCCAGCAAGGAACGGGTCCGCGGCCGATGGATCGGGTTTTCCATTTCGCCGGCAATCGTTTCTTGGCTCCCAGTACCGCCTTCCCGACGTGGCACGGTTCGTTCAAATATCAGGGGTCGACCTACAACTACACGATGGTCGGGCCGAATCCGGCGACCAGCAATAAGAATACGACCATTCCGGTCGACATTATTCCGATCAAGGTGGTGGTGGACTCGAAGAGTTACGATCCCAATACGAAGTTGTCGACCGGACAAACCGCAATCCAGAACACCGTGAGTTCCCCGATCTACTCCAGCGGCGTTACGTTCAAGGAGGGCGGCATCGGCCTAGGCAACACCCAGTACATCGATGCCTTCCAGCGCGGAAACTTCTGGATTAGCGTCAAGAAGAACAAGCAGTATCACGTGCGGCTCGGCACTCCGACCGTGCTTGCGACGCAAACCGTCAAGCCGACCGGTTCGAACGGCGGACAAGGCAACCCGTTCGGCATCGAAGTCGGACTCGTCAATATCAACTACCTGGATCCAATTCTCACCGGCCTGATCTCCTCGCTGAAGATCCCGGCCGGAACGTTGCCGGTATTCATGACGTACGACGTCTACTTGACGGAGGGTCCGGCAAACCTGAACGACTGCTGCATCGGCGGATACCACGACTATACCGGCACCAATACGTACATGCAGTTCACGTACATCAACAACCCGGGCAGCGGCGTCCAGTTCTCGCAAGACGTCGGCGCGCTCTCGCACGAGACCGGTGAATGGTACGACGATCCGTTCATCAACAACGAGCCGTTCTGCGGCGGTCTTCTCGAAGTCGGCGACCCGCTCGAGAACGAGCCGAACTACGGTCTCTATCCCTACAGCCTCGGCGGGTTCACGTACCATCTGCAGGACCTGACGAACCTTCCGTACTTCGGCGCTCCGAAGGACACGTCGATCAAGGATCAGGTTACGTTCCAGGGTACGAACCTGGGCGTCTGCCAGAACGGACAGTAGACGGTTCGAGCGACGGTAAGCGTCAGTGAAAGGGCCCCGCTTCCAGGCGGGGCCCTTTTTTCATCGGCATGCGCCGGCCGCGCGCGTACGTTTTGATCGCCAGCGTCGCTGGCGGGATTACCATCGCCGCGACGAACTCAACGCAGGGTGAACCCGAGCGGAGTTTCGCGCATCGATCAAACCCGCTGCTGGACGCCCCTATATAGTCCGGAGTTCGTCGGACGCCGGGAAGAGCTGCACTTTCTGCATGACGAGTATCGCACTGCTTGCGAAGGGCGGATGCGTCTGGTCGCGATCCAGGGCGATGCCGGAATCGGCAAGTCGCGTCTGCTCCAAGAGTTTTTCCGGTCGGCGGCGCAACACGCGATTTGTGGAAGCTGTTCCGAACAGATTCGCAGCCCGTACTTTCCCATCGTTCCGGTGCTCGAGGAGCTCGACCCGGCCAGGAGATGGGCGCCCGGTGATGAGCGCAAGCCCCAGTTCTTTGCCGCCGCGGCCCAAGCATTGCGCCGCCGCGCCGCGCAATTTCCGCTGATTCTTGCGCTGGAAGATTTGCAGTGGGCCGACGGCGCGACGCTCGAGGTCGTGGGTTTTCTAGCGCAGCGGCTGGTGAATGTTCCGGTACTGCTCGTACTTACGATGCGGAGCATCGATGCGGACAGGGGATACGAGGAGCTTACGGCGTTTCGCAGCATCGTCTCCCGCTGCAGGGCGGCCTCCCTGCATCTTCGCCCGCTCAGGCGCAACGACGTCCGGACATTGGTGCGGCGAACGCTCCAGCAGCGCGGCCTTCAGGCCAGTTCCGAGGCGATGCTCCAGATCGAACTGCTCGCCGAAGGGAATCCGCTGTTTGCCGAAGAGGCTCGCGCGTTTGGCGCTGGAGAACGGCGAGTTGATCTTGCAGTCCCGGGCGCCGCTCTCCGCTGCAGCGATTCTGAACGAACGAATCGCGCCGTTCGACGAGGGCGACCGCAACGCGCTGATCCATGCCGCAATCATCGGTGAAGCCTTCGACGTTCCGGTACTGGCCCAGTTATTGCAAATACCGTTGCACGATCTCGTAACGCTGATGCAGCGCTGCGTCGAACGCGGGCTCCTGGTTCAGGACCCGGATCTTCCGCTGCGGTTCCACTTCAAGCACGCGTTGATTCGAAAAACGCTGGCCGATCGTCTCGTCCTTGCGCGCGCAGCCCCGCTTCACGTTCGGATCGCACAAATGCTCGAGGACGGCGAAGAAGACGACGCCGGAACGGCGCAGCTCGCATATCATTGGTCGGCCGCCCGGCAGGCCGAAAAAGCGCGGGTTTGGAACGAGCGCGCCGCCCAGCAAGCCTGGAAAGCATATGCATATCGCGATGCGATTCGTTTCTATAATGAAGCGCTGCGTTGGGATTATCCGCAAGGCAGCGCCCGCGCCTCGCTCTACGAACGCCTCGGAACGCTGCATTACATCGACGGTTCGGGTGAAGAGCCCGCGCTGTGGTTTGCCCGCGCGCAGCACGAGTATGAAAACGCAGGCGACGAGCGCGATGCTGCTCGGGCGATCTGGCTTTTGGCCGATCAGCATTGGGTGGACGCTCGGACGAAGGAGGCCCTCATCGCGGCGACCCATGCCGAGGAACGCGCGCGCGCAGTTGGAGAGGAAGTGCTGCGCACCGATGCGCTGCTTTCCATTGCGCGCTTCGCATGCACGCTCGGCGACCCGCAGAATGCCGCCGGATATCTCGAGGCTTCTGCAGCCGCCGCTGCGCAAAGTGCGGACTGCGCCACTCGCGCGTCGCTGCATGAAATACGCGGAGAGATGCTCGCTGCAATGGGCCGAGGTTACCGTGCGCTCGATGAACTGGAAGCTGCGGCACAAAACGCCGCGCAAAGCGGATCCGCGGAACTCGTCGCGCAGATCGAAAACAACGTCGCGCTCAATGCATGCGATCTGGGGGAACTGGACGTCGCAATAGCGCACCATCGCCTCGCCTTGGAAGAGGCCGAACGCACCGGATTGATGTGGCGCGTTGCATATTGCTCGCTGGGGTTTGCCCGCTCGCTTACGCTCAGAGGGGAACTGGCGGCCGCGCGCGACCTGATGTGGCGCGCGCTCGATACGGGAGTCGCCACCGCCACGTTCAAAACGAAGGCCGCCGCGGTGGGTATTCCGCTTGGGCTGATGCTCAACGATCGCGCCCTGCTCGATCTTTGCGCTCGAGAAGAAGCGTTGGCCCTTGCGTTGCAGTCGGGCGAGGCGCAGCGCATCGCTTCGGTCAGCGCAGCCTTCGCCGAGCTGCGGGCGGAGCAAGGATCGCCGGAGGAAGCGCGGTCACTCCTCAGACGCGCACTGGAAGGTGTGGAACGGGCTCACCGCGCGTGGGATTTGCTGCTTTGCGCCGGTATATTGGGCGAGGCTCGCGACATCGAACGAGCGCGCAAGCTCTTCGCTGCGGCGTTGGGCCGCCCGCGGGTGCGCCGGTCATACCGCTTGCTGTTCGAAACGCTGGTGCGGGAGCGTGCGCGAGAAGAACGCGACCGCTGCGGCGCCGCGGCGGCAATGCATTTTACAATCGTCGGGGACCGCCTGCATACTGCCCGATGCCTCGAAGCGGGCGGTGAGATCGAAAAGGCACTGCGCGTATATACGGAAATGGGCAGCGTGCGGGATTGCGCCCGGTTGCGTAAGCCGCCGCCGGCCGAGATGAGTCCAAGGCAATTGCAGATCGCCGAGCTCGTCGCGCTGGGGGACACCAATCGTTGCATAGCGGACCGGCTGAACATCAGCGAACATACGGTCGAGCACCATCTCTCGGCCATCTTTGCGCGGCTCAACCTAAAATCGCGAGCGCAACTTGCCGGCGTGATGGCGCGAAGGTCAGGTCCATAGCGGAAATCCGGGATACCGCTCGCATCCCTCTTTCCTTATACTCAACGCAATACGTCTGTGGAGGACGACTCATGGGCTTGTTCGGTTGCGTTCGCGCGATTCTCTCACTCTGCATCTGCTGCGCGCTCTTGGCTTGGCAATGCGCGCCCGCCCTAGCCGGCACCACCGGAGGGGTAAGCGGCGTCGTCACCGACGCTGCCACCGGACGTCCGTTGGCGGATGCCAAAGTAAGCGTCACGAGTCCTTCGCAGACCGCCACGGTTCAAACGGACTCGGGCGGCCACTTTGCATTTCTATCGCTGGAGCCCGACACGTACACGCTGACCGCCCTGCAGACGAACTACGATTCGTCGACGATCACCGGCATTGCGGTGTTCGCCGATCAGACCCAGACAGTCACCGTAGCGCTGCAGCCCTCGCTCAAAACCATCGCGCGCGTTACTTCCCGCTCGTCGATCAGTCCCGTCAAGCCGGGCACCACCGGAGACGTCTATTCCGTGAATCCGGCGCTCGCCCAAGCATCGGCAACGCTGGGCGGCGGCGGCAACCTTACAACGGCGTATTCCGCGATCGCGGCGATGCCCGGCGCGTACGTTCCGCCCAATCAGGTAGGGGTCGACCAATCCGTCTACATTCGCGGCGGATACTACGATCAGATCGGTTTCGAGTTCGACGGCGTTCCGGTGAACCGTTCGTTCGACAATCTGCCCTCGCACGCGGTCGCGACACTCGGACAGCAGGAACTTCAGATCTACACGGGCGGAGGTCCCGCGGCCGCGGATGCGACGGGGCTTGCCGGATTCGTCAACCAAGTGATCAAAACCGGAACATATCCCGGCTCGGCAACGATCGAGGCACGCGTCGGCGGCCCGTCGTTCTATCATGAGTTTAGCGGCGAGCTCTCCGGGGCCACGCCCGATCACCGGTTTTCGTACTACGTCGCGCTCTCCGGCACCAATCAGTTCTTCAATTATCTCTCGAATAACAACGGTACGGACATGCTGGACACGTTTCCTTACGGCGACGGTCCGAGCAACTTGACGACCTTCTTGCCGTTCTATCCGGCCGTCTACCCGAATTGCAATCCGTCGGATCCGAACCTCTACGAGAATCCGGTGGCGCCGGGCAGTCCGGCGAATACGGGATCCGGCCCGACGCTAACCTCGGATCCGGGGTGCTACTCCGCAATTACGGATGCGTACGCTTTGCCGTCGATGGTCGACGATCGGGAAACGGTTGCGAACCTGCACTTTGCCGTTCCTCACAGGCACGACTCCGGACGAGACGACATTCAACTCCTGTTCGACAACTCCACGCAGTACGAGCAGATTTACGCCGGTCCCAACGACGTCGGACAACCCTTGCTCCAGGCGCTCGAGACGTGCTGCGGCGGCGGATTGATCTATGCGCCGCACTGGCCGGACTTCTTGACGTACCCGGCCGGCACGCCGTTCTTCGCTCCCGCGAACACGCCGCCGATCGCCTACCTCTTCCCCGGATCGCCGCTCGACCGCTGCAACAACACGGACCTGCTCTCGAACGACAACCTGGTCTCACCTCCTTCGATTGCCGGTCAGTGTGCCAATGGGGGCCTTTCGCTGCTTCCGAACGACTACCGGGACGGGAGATGGGATCAGGCCAGCATCTTTAAAGCTCAATACCAAAAGAACTTCGGCAGCAACGCCTATCTGCGGTTGTTCGGATATACGTTTTACAGCAACACGAACCGCAGCGGCGCGTCGCGGTACGGCATCGGCAGCGGTTTGGGTGGAACGAACTACGACTACGAAGTCGATGCGCACACCCGCGGAGCGGAGATGCAGTTTGCGGATCAGCTGACGGGAACGAATCAGCTGATGGCTACCCTCAACTACACAACGGCGAGCACGCTGCGATCCTACAGTTATCAAGACGAGAATAACTGGAACGCTCCGGTCAGTAACTTGACGAACGGATCGCAATGCTTCGCCGCGTATAACGGTTACTTGCAGAACGATCCGCAAGGGCTCAATCCGATATCCGCCGGTAGTGCCGAACCCTGCAACGACCCCATCACGCAGGGAACCTTCGGGGATCCGACGAGCGTCGCCGATCCTTCCGCTTCAACTCCGGTGGCCGAGGCTCTGAACTGCAGCGCATCGTCCTCCGGCGCGCCTATCCCCTCGCCGGCTTGCGCAGCGGGCGCCTCGTGGCGACTGACCTACACGGGCAACAATGCGCTCATAAACGCCGTTACGCCGAAATTCACAAACTTCTCGCTGACGGACGAGTGGCGCCCGAACGAGAAGCTGGACATAAACGCAAGTATTCGGTTAGACCGTGATGAGTTCGACTTGCGCCCAATCGCCTCGCCGGGAACGAACTTTTGGTTCGCCGCGGCGCAAAATGAGTTTTGCTATTATCCGGATACCCTCTTGCCGCTTGTCGTTCCCCAGCCGCCGCAAAACGCAAGTTCGGTCGAGCCTTACGTTGCGCTGACGTGCCCCGGCAACACTGTGCATCCCGACGGGAAGAACGGCCACGTGCTCTTTACGGACCAGTTCAATCCGACGTACGTGCAGTCGTATGCGGAACCGCGCTTTGGGCTAACGTACCAAACCGATCCCGACACCGTTCTGCGCTTTTCCGCCGGACGTTACGCTCAAGAGCCCCAAAACTATGAAGTCGAATATGACGGCACGCAAGAAAACCTCGCCGCCGGGCTCTTCGGTTTTCTCCCGTTCGGTTTTACGACGCCGCGGCACGACGCGGGCGCGCAGTTCTCGAACAACTTCGACCTTTCGTACGAACACCATATCCGCGGAACCGATCTTTCGTTCAAACTGACCCCGTTCTACCGTTATGCGACCGACCAATTATACGAAACGGTCAGCATTCCGACGCTCTTCGGGCTCTCGCCTTCGTTCAATTCCGGGACGGAGCGCGCCGACGGCGTAGAATTGGAGTTCACGGCCGGCGACTTCAACAAGAATGGATTCTCGGGCGTATTCTCTTACACGTTTACCAACGCGAAAGAGCAGTGGGCGAATTACGCCGGCGTGCCGATCAATCCGGTCGACCCGTACAACGAAGCGATCCAGTATTACAATCAGTCTGACGTCCGCTTGCGGCGGCTCCAACCCCTCACCCGTGCTCTGCGGCGACATGAGCGTCGTGGGGCCCCCGGCGCCGTGTTACACCAACAGCGGAACCGACTCGCCCGATCCCACCTGCGCACCCACGTCGATTCGCAACCCCTACTACAACATGCCGGCGCAGCCGCTGCTCGACAAGAACGGCTGGTACACGCCGGGGCTCGATTTTCCGTACGTTTCGCCGAACACGTTCTCGCTGGTAATGAACTACCGCCACGGTCCTTTTGCGATAACGCCCGCTCTTGAATTGGCGGAGGGAACCTCTTACGGAACGCCGGCGGACTTCCAGGGCTTGGACCCGCGCGTCTGTGGGGCAAATCAAGGTTCGATCGGCGTCAAGAGCGGAAATCCGCTCAACGCGGATTACACCTCGTGCGGGCTGGCCGCAACGCCGACCGGTACGTTGAACATTCCGAATCCTTATACCGGAACGTTCGACACGTTCGGCCAGTTTCAGCAGCCGTGGGATTTCAATTTAGGCTTGCAGGCCAGCTACGATCTCACGCGATCGGTGACCGCGAACCTGACGGTCACGAATTTGCTGAATCAGTGTTTCGGCGGATCGGCCGAGCCGTGGACCGCGGCGCACCCGCCCAGCCGCACCGTTTGCGGATACGGCTCGAACATCTTTTACATCAGCAATTTCTATAACGGCACGAGTCCCAACGACGTCTCTGCCAACGGCGTACCGCTCAATCCCGCATTTAGTCCGGCTTTCATGCCGGCGCCGGGCGACGACTCCGCGTACAACCTCACGTTGCCCCTGGAAGTATACTTCCAATTGCGGTTCAAGCTTTAGTGAAAATAGAGGCGCTTGCCGCGGCGAGTTGCCTCGCGCTCGCTGCGTGTTCGCAAAACCGATCTCATGCAGAGATCCGCATAGCGCAGCAATGGGAACCTCAATCGCTCAATCCCGCGCTCGAAAACGGCACGTCGGCAGCAGAATGGGGACAGCTGCTGTTTTCGTACCTGGTGAATTACGACGGGAAAGGACGCCTGATCGGCGATGCGGCGTTACAAGTGCCCACGCCGCAGAACGGCGGCATCAGCCGGGATGGTCTGACGATAACGTATCGTCTGCGCCCCGGAATTCGGTTCGCCGATGGTTCGCGCCTTACCGCACAGGATTGTGTCTGGTCGATCCGCGCGATCCAAAACCCGCGCAATCTGATTCAAAGCCGGTTCGCCTATGATGACGTGGCCGGCGCCGATGCTCCGAACGATCGGACGCTGGTGCTTCACCTGAAAAAGCGCTTTCCGCCGGTGATAACGGTCGTTTTGGCCCCGCAAGGTTTTCCGATTCTGCCCGCCCACTTGCTCGGCGCGTACCCCGATTTTAACCGCATTCCGTTTGATTCCAAGCCCGTCGGCTCGGGCCCATACCTGGTCGAGCAATGGTCGCGCGGCGATAGCGTACTGCTTCGGCCGAATCCGTATTACTTCAAAGGCATAGCGCGTCTGGGGCCGCTGCGGATATCCTTCGTTCCCAATCCGCAGACGGAATTAGACGAGTTGCAGACCCGGGAAATCGACGGTTTGGAGAACGATCAGGACGTCTCCAACTTCGGGTTCCTACGCAAGATTCCGGGGTATCGCGTTACCGCTACGCCGGAGCACGCCGTCGGTTCGGTGATATTCAATACGCGCGATCCGCTCACTTCCGATCCGCGTGTGCGGCACGCGCTCGCTGAAGCGATCGACATTCGCACCACGATTTCCAAAGCGTACCGCGGGGCGGTTTCCAGTGATGCTCCGGGCCGGGGACTGTTTCTATGGGCGTACGATCCGAGAGCTTATCCGGAGATCCCGTACGATCCGCCGCACGCGCGTAAACTGCTCGATGCAGCCGGGTGGCATGCCGGTAAAGACGGCCTTCGCCGAAAAAACGGCGCGCAGCTGCGGGTCCTCTTGATCATCCAAGCCGGCACGCCGGTGGACGCAATCGTCGCCAATCTGATCGTGCAGTACGAGCGCGCGGTCGGTGCCGACGTAACGCTCAAAGAGTACAACATTACGCAATTCGTAGCTCCGGCGTCCGAAGGCGGACCGGTGTACTCCGGTAAGTTTCAACTCGCCTATTATGATTTCGAGAACGGCGACGATCCGGATACGACCGACCAATTTGCTTGCCGTAACGTGCCGCCGGACGGTTACAATAAGTCGCGCCTCTGCGACCCCCGCGTGGATGCATTACTTCAAGCGGGTCTGCAAACGTACGATCCTTCCAAGCGAAAAGCGATCTACTCGCGACTCGAGTCTATCCTCTACCAGGATCTGCCCATCGCGCTCATGTTTCAGCGCCGCCAGATCAACGCATTCGCCGATCGCATCGCCGGCGTCGACGTTTCGCCCTGGGGACCGTTCTGGAACGTCGAGAAATGGCGGATGAGGCCCAAATGACGCTCTTGCTGGGCGAACCATGGGTCGAAGTCACGCGTAACGGCATCGTGGAGTCCGTACACTGCGTTGCCGCTTGCGCTGTGGATGCACAAGGCGCCGCAATCCTCGAAATCGGACGTCTCGACGTTCCATTCTATCTTCGATCCGCCGCAAAACCGTTCATCGCTTCAGCCATCGTCGCTGCCGGCGTCCCGGAACTCTTCGGCCTGGAGGAGCACGAGATTGCGGTGATCACCGCCTCGCACAGCGCGCAGACGTTTCATTTGGCCGCCGTCCGTTCGATTTTAGCGAAGATCGGTATGGATGAAGGCGCTTTGCAGTGCGGTTCCGAGGGACCCGGCTATCCGCCCGATCCGATCTACAACAACTGCTCCGGAAAGCACGCGGGAATACTCGCGCTTTGCGCCGCGATCGGAAGCGATCCCGCAACATACCTGGATCCGCGCAATGCAGCGCAGCAGCTGATTTTGGAAGTCTGCGCCGGCATGTCTGAGGTGCGCCGCGAAGAGCTCCACGTCGGAGTAGACGGCTGCGGCATCCCGGTGTATGCAACGACGCTGCGTCAGGCTGCCGTGTCGTATATGCGCCTTGCGGTCGGGCACGGATTGAATTCGCGGCATTCGGCGGCGCTGAAACGAGTGACTTCTGCGATGATCCGCTATCCCGAATATATGTCCGGAACCGGCGAGTTCGACGCCGCGCTCATCGAGGCCGGAGAAGGCATGCTGATTTGCAAAGGCGGCGCCGAAGGCGTGCACGGCGTCGCGCTGCTGGATCGCGGCGCCGGTTTCGTGTTGAAGGTCGCGGACGGCAACGCTCGGGCGCGTTCGCCCGGCGTCATCGCGGCGCTGCAACGGTTGCAAGTTCTCTCGCAGCGGCAGCTCGAACTGTTGCATGCGTTCGCCCGGCCCGAACTTCACAATAAGGCGGGGCGCCGAATCGGCGAGATCCGAGGAGTATCGAAATCATGATTGCACCGATGCAGGCGGCGGATTGCGCGCTGCACGTCTATCCGGCCGCCGGAACCGTTGCGCCGCATCGCGCGCTGCACGGCCCCGGTTTGTTTCTGGACGGCGGCGGAAAGGACGTGGACGCAGGCTGGCGCTGGATCCACGACACGCTGGTTGGACGCCGGGTTCGGGGCGGAAACGTGGTGATTCTGCGCGCGTCCGGCGACAACGACTATGATGCTTGGGCGCTCACCGTGGCGCCGTTTGCGTCGGTGCGAACGATTCTCATCCGGCCGTGCGCAAGCGCCGCACAAGTAAATAGGGCGGTTCCTTACGTGCGCGCGGCTGATGCGGTATTTTTTGCCGGCGGAGATCAGGCGAATTACGTGGCTTGGAAGGACACCGCCTTACCGGCAGCGGTTCGCGGTGTTTATTTGCGAGGAGGGGTCGTCGGCGGAACGAGCGCGGGCCTTGCCATTCAAGGGGCGAAAATCTACGATTCCGTCGCCGCGGATCGCGTGCTCGCCGACGGCGAGCTCCAAACGTCGCAAGCGGTTCGCGATCCATACACGTCCGCGATGAGTTTTACGAACGATCTCTTCCATTGGCCGGCGTTGCGGGAGACGATAACCGATACGCATTTCGCGCGTCGCGACCGCTTCGGACGGCTAGCCGCGTTTCTGTCGCGGACGGGTATGCGCTACGGACTTGCGATCGACGAAGGAAGCGCGCTCGAAGTCGACCGTAATGGAATCGCAACCTTGGTCATCGGACCCGATCGGGGCTACTCGACCAGAGGCGCATTCATCTTAACGCCTCTGTCGGCGCGTGCGCTCCCACGCACGCCGCTTAGAGAAGTATTGCGCGTGACGCATTTGAACGTGTGCGGCGAGCGGTACGATTTGACTCGGCACCGAGGCGCGGGCGCTGTGTATACCGTCCGCGTGGAGGGAGCGCTCACGCCGCCTTACGTTCCGCGCGATCCCTACGGCGCTCGGGCATCTTGTGAAGCCTCCCAAAGCTGAGAGGCCGTTGTAAGATAAAAACCTTCTTATTCGTGGATGCCGCGATGGATGCCGCCACGGCAAGACAGACTGCGATGTGACAGGGACTTTTGTCGGTTGCGTGGCATACACCACGACGCGAACGCGGACCCTCATTCAAGACATGACCAAAGAGCAACTGTACTCGGAATATGCCGGATATCATCAAGATATGCGGAATCGGCGTGCTCACGCCGTGGGGATCCCGCTCATCGTCGTAGGACTCTTGGGCGTTCTGCACTTGGTGCGGATCGGTCCGGTAGATTTGGCCGCTGCGGCGGCCGTCGCGGTCCTGCTCTATTACGTCGCGATCGACGCGCGCGGCGCTCTCGTTTCAGCGGTTGCTTTCGCAGTTCTGTACTGTATCGCCGTCCGTTTGACTTGGGAAGCAAATGTTGGGGCTTTTATTCTCGGATGGGGCTTCCAACTCGTCGGTCACCGCCTCGAGGGCAATCGGCCCAAGTTCGTGGAGAACGTGGTCTATTTGCTCATCGGCCCCCTCTACTTTTTTCAAGAACTTTTCGGTTCGTTAAGCAAGGCGAGGCGGCCAACTTGATTGCATTTACGTAAACCGCGTGGTAGGATTGCCGGGTAAAATCTGGTTTCGAAGTCCCCTCAGTGTCCTCTCTCAACGGTACCTAGGCGAGTCGAATCAGGCCCAAACAAACCACGTTATAAGGAGTCTCGTTTAGTGTACGTTGATGAAATGTTGAACTGCGTCGATTGTGGACGCCAGTTCGCGTTCACGGCCGGAGAACAGCAGTTCTACGCCAGCAAGGGCTTTCAAAACAAGCCGAATCGTTGCCCCGATTGCCGGCAGGCGCGCAAGCAAATGCGCTCGCAGTCCGGCGGGGGCGGCGGTATGGGCGGCGGCGGACAGCGTCGTGAAATGTACCAGGCAACATGCAGCCAATGCGGCGGCATTGCAGAGGTGCCGTTCCAGCCGCGCGGCGACAAGCCGGTGTATTGCCGCGACTGCTTCCAGTCCAAACCCAGCTACCGCTAGTACTGGGAATTACGCAGAAATGAGCTCGCCGCACCGGCGGGCTCTTTTTGCTTTTCAGAATCTTTTCAGAGCTTCTGCCTAGCCTGAGGACTCCACATTCTCTGAGGAGACCTCGATGCGAGCAACCATGGTGCCCATTGCAGCCGCAGCGGTTATTGCACTGGCGGCCTGCTCTTCACCCGGCGGTCCAAGTGCGACCGCTCCGATAGTTCCGCAGTCCATCGCCGGACGAGGCGTCCAGGCGCCTCAAACCAGCGACTCGTCGGTTCTGCAAAATTTGCACGAGCAGACTGTCGGTTCGGTCGCCGATCCGGTCACCGGCGACGTAAATCCGTACGGACTGGCGGTTGCGCCCATAACCAACGGAAAGATCGACGCCGGCGATCTCGTCGTCTGCGATTTCAACGACAAGCAAAACGTTCAAGGCACCGGTACGGCGATCGTGTCGATCGGTCCGGCCATCGGTTCGAAGCCTCGCCATATCGTCGATGCGAAAGTCTTGGAAGGTTGCGACGCAATTGCGCTTGCTCCCGACGATACGATCTGGCCCGCGGACTTTGTCGCGAACAACGCGCCTATCGTCACGCCCGGTGGAAAGATTCTCACGACGGAGAGCAATGGACCATGGCACGGCCCTTGGGGCGAAGCGTTCGTTCCGCCGCTGAGCGAGAAGAACGTCCCGGCGTTTTACGTGAGCAATGCGGGCGACGGAAGCCTGGTTCGCATTGGGCTGGGGAACCAAGTAACGTTCACCGTCATCGCAACCGGCTTTCCCGTCAACGGCGGACAGCCCGGAAGCATTCTCGGGCCGTCGGGATTGAATTACGTCGCCTCGAGCGACCGCCTGTACGTGGTCGACGGAACGGATAACGCGCTGTATGCGATCGACAACGTCTCGAGCGTCCATAAGAACGGCATCACGGTCGACGGACTGCAATTCAGCGGCCCGGATGCAAAAGATGCACACGTTATTTATGCGGGCAAGCCGCTGAACGGCCCGATTCAGCTCGGCGCTGCTGCCCGGTGGGCATATCGCTCTGGGCAACACGCTGGACCCGGCCGGCAAGAACCTCATCGTCGAGGTCACGCCGGGCGGAAAGGTGGCCGACGTGCGAAATATCGATACAGGCGCATCGGGCGCAATCTTCGGAATGGCCGCAACGGGCGATTCGCCGGCCACGACCAAGCTGTACTTTAACGACGACAACGACAACACGCTTCGCGTGCTGACGCCGTGCCTGGTAACCAGCCCTCGCCAGGTTGCCTGCTGATCCGCCGCCCAACGGTATGCTACAGTACCCCGAGTGACCGCCGTTAGTTGGAACGTTAAATTGGACACTGCCGGGAACGCAGACTGATGTGCGCCGGCAGTTTGTCCGTTTTCTGCGGTCGAGCACGCGGAGCGACGGCCGCTTCTTCGATGCAGAGCTCGTCGTCGGAGAACTGTTGGCCAACGTGGCTCAACACGAGCCGGGCGAGGCCAGGATGACCGTCGACGTGGCAGGTGACGAGGCGATCGTAACGCTCGAAGGTCCCGGTCCAAAGATTGACGACCCCTCGCAACTTCCGGATGGACTCTGTGAAGGCGGGCGCGGCCTATTTCTGATTCAGACGCTCTCGCGCGACTATTATCGCCGGCGCACCGCCGGAGGCATCCACACGACGGTGGTGCTCGGGCTGCGTCGCCGGCGCACGGTCTAGTCTTCCGCCACGGCCCGGCCGGGAGTCCGGCGCTTGTACTTCGTATACGGCGTGCATGACGACCACCTACGATGCGATCATCATCGGCGGCGGCCATAACGGTTTGGTTGCGGCCTGCTATTTGGCTCGCGCGAAGCGGCGAGTGCTCGTACTGGAACGCCGCTACATCGTCGGCGGCGCCTGCGTTACCGAAGAACGGACGTTTCCGGGATTCAAAATCTCTACGGCCGCGTACGTGAATAGTCTTTTCCGGCCGGAGATCGTTCGCGATCTCAACCTGACTGCGTACGGGTTCGAACTGCTCGAGCGCGATCCGGCGTCGTTTTCGCCGTTTCCGGACGGACGGTACTTGATGCTCGGAGGCGATGAGCACTTTAACCTCTCGGAGATATCCAAGTTCAGCCGCAAAGACGCAGAGCGCTATCCGCAGTACGAACAGATGCTGCTGCGCGTGGCGTCCGTGATAGAACCGACGCTTACGAAGCGGCCGCCGAACGTGCTCAGTCCTTCGGTGCCGGATTTGCTGCAAATGGGAATGCTCGGCCTCGACATGCGCAAGCTCGGCCCGTCCATGGGAGAAGCGGTGGAGATCCTCACCGGTGCGGCACGGCCGATTTTGGATCGTTGGTTCGAATCGGAGCAGCTCAAGGCCACGCTTGGAACGGATGCAATCATCGGAGCGTTTGCGGCCCCGTCCATGCCTGGTACCGCGTATGTCTTGTTCCATCACGTGATGGGCGAGACGAACGGCAAACGCGGGGTCTGGGCCTACGTGAAGGGCGGTATGGGCAGCCTCACACAAGCGCTGGCACAAGCCGCGGGCGATCTCGGCGTAGAGATCAAAACCGAGGCTGAGGTGGCGCGCATTCTAACCAAAGATGGTGCGGTGACCGGCGTGGCGCTGAGCAACGGCGACGAATTCAGGGCAACGACCATCGCCAGCAGTGCGGATTGCAACGTGACGTTCAATAAATTATTGAACGGCGCGCGAAGCGAGCTTCCGAGCGGGTTCATGGACGCCGTCAACAGCATCAGCTACGAGAGCGCTTCGGCGAAGATCAACGTCGCTTTGGAACGTCTGCCGAGCTTCGCAGCGCTGCCCGGTCACGAGCCGGGTCCTCAACATCACGGAACGGTGCATCTCTGTCCGGATCAAGACTTCATCGAGCGCGCCTATGACGACGCCAAGTACGGTGTGCCTTCACGCAGTCCGGTCGTTGAATGCACGATGCCTTCGTCGGTCGATCCGACCGTTGCGCCGCCCGGAAAGCACGTGATGTCGATGTTCGTCCAGTACGCGCCCTACAAGCTGAAAGACGGCGAGTGGACGAGTGAAGCGAAGAACGCCTTTGCGGACAGCTGCTTCGATATCGTGGAAGAGTACGCGCCCGGATTCAAAGAATCGGTGATCGATCGCCAGATTCTTACGCCGGTCGACCTGGAGGAGACGTTCAACCTCACGGGCGGCAACATCTTCCAAGGCGCGATGAACCTGGACAAGCTCTTCATGTTCCGGCCTGCGCCGGGATATGCCGGATACAAGATGCCGATCAAAGGTCTGTACCTTTGCGGCGCGGCAGCGCACCCCGGCGGCGGCGTAATGGGTTCGCCCGGCTGGAACGCGGCGCGAGAAATTCTTCGCAACAAGTAATGCCAATGAAACAGAAAGAACAATGACGACCACGAGATCGTTCTATCTGCCGGAAAACGTCGAGCAGTACATCTTGACCACGACGTTGCGCGATGATGCGGTGCTGCGGGATTTGCGCGAGGAAACGGCGCGAATGCCTCAAGCGGGAATGCAAACGGGCGCAGATCAGGTGCAGTTCCTGCAGCTGCTGGTGCGGCTTATCGCCGCCAAGCGCTGCATCGAAGTCGGCGTATTTACGGGGTATAGCGCGCTGGGTGTGGCGCTGGCGCTGCCCGCCGACGGGACGATTTTGGCATGCGACGTGAGCGAGGAGTTCACGTCGGTGGGGCGCCGCTACTGGGAACGTGCCGGAGTTGCGAGTAAGATCGATCTGCAGCTCGCGCCGGCCGCGCAGACGCTCGATCGCAAGATTGCCCAGGGCGAAGCGGGGACGTACGACTTCGCTTACATCGACGCCGACAAACCGTCGTACGATGCCTATTACGAACGCTGCCTGACGCTGATCCGTCCGAACGGCGTGATCGCCGTGGACAACGTTCTGTGGAGCGGCGACGTCGCCGATCCGGCGGTATCGGACGAAAGCACGGCGGCGTTGCGCGCGATCAACACAAAGATCGGTCGCGACGAGCGAGTCGATGCTACGCTCTTGCCGCTGGGTGACGGACTGATGATCGTCCGCAAGCGGTGAAGATCGTTACCCTGAACTGCAACGGAATTCGATCCGCAGCGCGTAAGGGGTTCTACAGTTGGATGGAGGCGCAGGATGCAGACTTCATCTGTCTGCAGGAGACGAAGGCTCAGGAGCATCAGCTCCCGCTCGAAGCGGCGGCCGTTTCGCACTATACCGGCGTGTTTTTGGATGCCGAGAAGAAGGGCTACAGCGGCGTCGCCATCTATGCCAAACGCGAACCGCAAAACGTCGTTCGCGGCTTGGGCTGGCCGGAATACGACCGCGAGGCGCGATGGCTGCAGTTCGACTACGACGAATTCAGCATCGTTTCGCTTTACGTGCCGTCCGGCTCGATGGGCCCCGCGCGGCAGGCTGTAAAAGAAGCCTTTCTCGAAAAATTCTATCCGGAACTCGCGCGTTTGCGCGCGAGCGGGCGCACCTTCATCATCTGCGGCGACTTCAATATTGCGCATAAGGAGATCGACGTTTACAACCCTATCCGGTGCAGCAAAATCTCCGGATTCTTTCCTCACGAGCGCGCCTGGATGGATCGCGTCATAACCGAACTGGGCTGGGTCGACGGCTTTCGCTCGGCCAACCCAGAGCCCAAACAGTTCAGTTGGTGGTCGAATTTTCAGAACGCGTTCGCGCGCAACAACGGCTGGCGCATCGACTATCACCTCCTCACGCCGGACCTGGGGCCGTCAGTGAAATCGGCCTCTATCTATCGCGAGGCGCGCTTCTCCGATCATGCTCCGGTACTTCTGGAGTACGATCTGGACCTTGGAGCATGAACCTGGTCTGCATCGGCGGCGGCCCGGCCGGATTGTACTTCGGGCTGCTGATGAAGAAGGCCGATTCGGGCCATCGCGTTCGCGTGATAGAACGTAACCGCCCATACGACACGTTCGGCTGGGGCGTCGTGTTTTCGGACGCGACGCTCGAGAATCTGCAGCGAGCCGACGAAGCCACCCACGACGAGATTCGCGCGGGGTTCGCGCACTGGGACGACATCGAGATCCATTTCAAAGGGCACACGCTTCGCTCCGGCGGACACGGGTTCTCCGGCATCGGCCGCAAGCATCTGCTGAACATCCTGCAACGGCGCGCCGAAGAGCTCGGCGTGGAGCTCGTGTTCGAAAGAGAGGTCGCGGACCTCGGGCCGTACCGCGATGCGGATCTGATCGTCGCCTCCGACGGCATCAATAGCCGCGTGCGCGCGACGAACGCCGATCGCTTCCAACCCGACTTGGACACGCGCAACTGCCGCTTCGTCTGGCTGGGAACGACGCTGCCGCTCGACGCGTTCACCTTCGTCTTCGAACGCACCGAGCACGGCTGGTTCACCGTCCACGCATATCGTTTCGACGAGAACACGAGCACATGGATCGTCGAATGCCGCGAGGAGACTTGGGTCGCCCACGGCCTAGATCGCGCCGATACCCAAACCACGCTGCGCTTCTGCGAGGACCTGTTTGCGCCGTATCTGCACGGCCACGCGCTGATGTCGAACAGCCCGCACCTGCGCGGCCGCGACTGGCTCAACTTCACGCGCGTCAGCAACGCGCACTGGACCGACGGCAATATCGTGCTGCTGGGGGACGCGGCGCATTCGGCGCATTTCTCAGTGGGATCCGGAACCAAACTCGCTATGGAGGACGCGATTGCGCTGCAGCGCGCCCTTTGCGAAGAACTTTCCATGACGGCTGCGCTCGAACGCTACGAAAGCGAACGGCGCATCGAAGTGCTGCGGCTGCAGAACGCGGCGCGCAACAGCACCGAATGGTTCGAAAACGTCGCCCGCTACGCGCAGTCTGCCGCCCGAACAGTTCGCGTACAGCTTGCTCACGCGCAGTCAGCGCATCAGCCACGAAAATCTGCGGCTGCGCGACAAAAACTACGTCGAGTCGGTGGAGCGCTGGTTCTCACCCGCGGGCGAACCCGTGCCGCCGATGTTCACGCCGATCCGGCTGCGCGAACTCGAGCTGCGCAACCGGGTCGTCGTCTCGCCGATGGACATGTACAGCGCGATTGAAGGAACGCCGAACGACTTTCATTTGGTGCACCTGGGTGCGCGCGCGCTTGGCGGCGCGGGCATGGTCTATACGGAGATGACGTGCGTGAGTCCCGAAGGGCGGATTACACCCGGCTGCACCGGGATGTACAAGACCGAGCACCTCGCGGCGTGGAAACGCATCGTCGATTTCGTGCATGAATGGAGCGGCGCTAAGATCTGCCTGCAGCTGGGACACAGCGGCCCCAAAGGTTCGACGAAACTGATGTGGGAGGGCATGGACGAGCCGCTCGCCGAGGGCAATTGGCCCGTCAGCGGACCCTCGCCGATACGGTACGGTCCGCAGAATCAACTGCCGCGCGAACTCTCCTGCGCCGAGATGAATCACATTCGCAGCGAATTCGTGCGCGCGTCGGAAATGGGAGTTCAAGCCGGGTTCGACATGCTCGAGTTGCACTGCGCACATGGGTACTTGCTGTCGAGCTTCATCACGCCGCTGCAAAACCGGCGCAGCGACGAGTACGGCGGATCGCTCGAGAATCGCCTGCGCTATCCGCTCGAGGTCTTCGCGGCGATGCGCGCGGTGTGGCCGGAGCATTTGCCGATGTCCGTGCGCATCTCAGCTACGGACTGGGTTGAGGGCGGCATCACGGCCGAGGACTCCGTCGAGATTGCGCGGGCCTTTAAAGCCGCCGGCGTGGATTTGGTCGACGTCTCGACCGGCCAAACCTCGCGCGAAGCGAATCCAGTGTACGGCCGCATGTTTCAAACGCCGTATGCGGATCGAATTCGCAACGAGGTCGGCGTCAAGACGATGGCGGTCGGCAACATTTTCGAACCGGACCACGTCAACGGAATCATCGCAGCGGGGCGCGCGGATCTCTGCGCGATCGGGCGGCCGCACCTTGCCGATCCGAACTGGACGCTGCACGCCGCCGCCCAGCTCGGGTACACCGGCCTGGAATGGCCCGTGCAATATTTGCCGGGCAAATCGCAGCTCGAGCGCAATTTGGCGCGTGCGGCGGAGATTTCCGGCCGCATATGAATTTTGAGGGAAAGCACGCCGTCGTCACCGGCGGTAATCGCGGGATCGGTCTTGCGATCGCACGGGAGTCTGCGCGCGAACGGCGCTCGCGTAAGTGTCATAAGCCGCTCGGCGTTGCCGGCGGACGAAACGTTTGCCCACGCCGCGGCCGACGTGCGCGAGGAGCGGCAAGTCGCGATCGCATTCGCCGCCTCCCGCAAAGCGAACGGCCCGGTTTCGATTTTGATAAACAACTCCGGCATCGCCGAATCGGCGCCGTTCAAGCGAACCGATCGAACCATGTGGGATCGGATCGTCGGGACGAATCTCACGGGGACCTACGTGTGCACGCGCGAGGTCATCGAGGAGATGCTTGCCGCCAAATGGGGCCGCATCGTGAACGTCGCCAGCATAGCCGGCCTCTACGGCGCGCCGTATATATCCGCGTATTGCGCGAGCAAACACGGCGTGATGGGACTTACGCGCGCGCTCTCGGCGGAGCTCGCAAACAGCGGCGTCACGGTGAATGCCGTCTGTCCGGGCTATACCGAAACGGATATGATGGCTTCGGCAGTTGGGAACATCGTCAAGCGTACCGGACTCTCCGCGGAGTTGGCGCGCGCCGAACTCGCGAAGACGAATCCGTCCGGAAGCATTGTTGCGGTGGAAGAAGTCGCGCGCGCCGTCGTCCAGCTCTGCCAGGACGGCTCCAACGGCCGCGAAGTGATTCTTTAAGAATATCTACAGAATTGCTTTGACCAGGCCGCGGGGTGCGTCGCTCTGCACGCCGCGTGCGCGGCCCAAATAGAGCGCGAGCATCTGTCCGGCCACCAGCCACGAGAGCGGATCGAATGGTCCCGAATACAACGGTCCGAGCACCGGGAGATCTTCGGTGCGTTCGCCCACGACGTAGCCGAGCGCGCCGGCACCCAGCGCTTCGGTTAGGGCGCGTCGCACGAGGCGATCCGAGCGTTCGTCGATGATGCCCAGTATGGCGCATGAAGCGTCGAGCATCGCAGCACTGCCGTGACGGAATTCTCCGGCGGCAAAACCCTCGGCATGAAGGTAGCTGGCTTCTTTGATCTTCAGTGCGAACTCGCCGGCGATTGGCAAGCCGTAGCCGCTGCCGATTACGACGACGCTCGAACGCGTCGATATGCGCGCGGCCGCGTCGCGAACCGCGCCCGTGTCGGGGCTATTGAGCCACGTTTCGACGGCATCCGCGATCCGCACGAGCGCTTCGGCACCGCCGGCGCCGTCCGTGCTCAGGAGCGCCGCCACCCATAGCAGTATCGCCGCCATGGCCGTGACCGTTTTGCTGGCGGGCACTGCGATCTCCTCACCGCAATCGGCGTGGATGCACAGTGTTGCGCGCCGGCCGAGCGGCGAATCGGGAGTGTTTGTGATCGCGATCAAACAGCTGGGCTGCAGCACGTCGAGCGCGTCGAGAACGTCCGTGGATTTACCGCTCTGCGAGCAGACGATTGCGGTCGTGCGCGCATAGACGACATGATCGATTGCCGCCTCGGTGGCCGCAATTGCCTGCGCCCGGACTCCTCGGCATCGCAGCGCAATCGCGCCCAGCTGCGCGACGAAGAGGGAACTGCCGCTGCCGATCAAGATCACTTCCCGGCCCGCAATCGCGTCCGCGACCGCGCGCGCCTTATTTGTGGCGGCGAGCGCGCGCCAAATCGCCGGCTGTTCCCGAATCTCGCTCTCGAAGTTTGCCCCCAGCACGTTTCCGTTATCCGTTTGCGAAGTCATGGCCCGAGCGTACCGCGCAGCACGGTGATCGACTGCGGCGCAAGCGTATAGGCTGAATCGGCATGCACGATCGACGTAACCGGCGGATTATCAGGACTAGGAGCGGACTGCGATCCGCGAGACCGCCAAACGTACTGATCGCTTCCGAACGTGACGCGCGTCACCGATCCGGTGAACGCGCGCGCGCCGGCGAATACCAATTTGACGGGCAGGCGGCACGCGCATTTGTTGACCAGCATGACGGACCAAGTATTCCCGGGACGCTTTACGGGATACGCCGTCAGCAGCCGGCTGCTCGTGCGCGCGCGATAAAGGCGCTGCACGCGATTTGCCGGATCCAGCCACTGCCTTGCGATCATCTCGCCGCCGTAGAATTGGGCGCCGCGGGCGCGAATGCGCGCGTGGGCGTCCGCCACGAACATGGTGAGGTTACCCCAGTCGGCCGGACACTGCTCGTTCTGCGAGAGCGGGACCGGCTCGTACTGATAGTAGACGATCCCCTTCACGCCTTCTTCCAAGAAGCCCGCCATATAGTCCGCGAGCCATAAGGCGCCTTCAATCTGCATCGGCGTCTGCGTGAAGTTCACGGCCGAGAAGTTCGCTTCGGTGACGTACATCGGGACGTTCGGCGGAACACCGTCGCGGCGCCACGCGGAGACGACGGTGTGGATGATGCCGCTCTCGCTCTCCAAGTCTTTGAGCAGGGCCGCGCCGTGCTCGCAGCCGTCGAACGGATAATGTTCGAACGACATGAAGTTCAGTTGGGCCAGAGCGCCGTGCGCGTGCAGATAATTGAGAAAACGGTTGAGCCACGAGACGTTTGCCGTGTGCATCCGGCCACCATTGCAAATCGGAGTTCACACCGGAGAAGACAGGGCCGCCGAGCGCCAATCCGGGAAACTTGCGGTGAATTGCGCGCGCCCATTGAACGTAGAGCGCGGCGTCATCTTCGGGCTCGATGTACTGTCCGTCGGGCTCCTCACCGAGCTCGATCCGTTCGATCGGATAGCCGCGCGCGTGCAGATATTGCACCTCGGCGACCGCGTTCTCCGGCGTGCTGTAGATCATGGCGACCGGATAGGTGCCGCCGAGTCCGCGCGTCAGTCCGCTGCGCGCAATGAGATCGAGCCCGGGCTGTTCCTGGTCGCGCACCCGGGTTGCCGCCGTATGCCATGGATCGACGGACGAAACGTACATTGCCGTTTGACGCAACCCGCAAGCGTAGCGCTTGGGCAAATATCCGCCGCAACGGCGCATGATGGACGTAATCGCTGAAGACGGTGCGGCGCAGGACGCCGACGGACAGCTCCTCGATCGCATAGCCGACGCAGTTGCGCTTGTCGGCGGCACCGTGGGAGTCGCAGGTATTCGACGACCTCGACATCAGCACGCGCACGAAGCGCGCGTTTATGGGTTTTCTCGCAAGACGCAGCGTAACCGTACTGCCTTGGCCGTTCGATGCGGCGCCTTGCGGGAAATCTTTCCAGGATCCGTGTGCGGGGTCACCGATCGCATCGCTTCCGGTCCAGTATGAAACGCGATACGCCGTCGCATACGGCGAGCCCCACGCGATGCGAACTGCGTTCACCGGCTTTGCCGCATTCAAATCCGCCACGACCCATTGGGGATGAAGCGCTTCGGATTCTCCGGTGAATGCGGACGTCAAATACGGATTACTTTTCCAATAGGTCTTCGGATCGCCGTCGTCGATGCGCGAGTAGTCGGCGTTGTTCCCCTGATCGGTCGTGGAACCGCGATGCGGAAGACGGTAACCGAAGGAATCGGCGATCGGCGCGCCGGGGACTGCGCTGCTGGTCCAGTATCCGGCGTTGCCGGCGCTGAATGCGCCGGCGGGATTCCAGTGCCAATCTTGCGACGAAAGCTCGGTGAAGAGCCGGTAGCTGAGCCAGCCGAATCCCGGCTGCAGCATTTGGCGCACGTTCTCCGGCGAGTACAGGGCGGGAATCGTTCCGGCCGGCTCCTTGTCCACGGTGGACCCGACAGCGTCGCGCGCACGGAACGTGTTGACTGCATGCGAGGTGTCTACGTCGACGGTGACAAGTGACGCGAGCAGCGCGACGAGTTGAATCAACGGCGCACTGCGGCGCGGCGCGCGCGTGTCTGCGCAGGCCGCCGATGGCCCGACAGCGGCGAAGGCGCGTAGCCCGGACCGGATTCCGCAATCGGCGTCGAGATCGTGATGTCCGATTGACCGCTCGTGCCGGCGATCGGCGGTGCCTGAGGAACGCTGCCTGCCGATTTTTCGAGCGAGGCGACGGCTTCATACAGCGGGTAGTCGACGCCGATCGCCTGCACGGAGATCGTGTCGCCTTGGCCGGAGACGGGGAAGCTCGGCGTGTTTGCGGCGTTGTTGTCGGCGGCCGTGCAGATGCTCGGACTCGGCGTCAGATTTTGAACGCCGCCCCCGATGTTCGTGTTGGGTCCGTCCGCTGCGGGCAGATTGTACGTTCCCGAGGACCTCACTTCGATCGTGTAATAGACCGGAGCGAATGCCGTGCCTTTGGGTCCTTGACAGTTGTTTGCCGTGCTTCCGGGCGTTCCCACAGGGCCCCAGTCGACGATCTGCACGAATTCCTCGGTGACGCCGCCGGGAACCGTTACTGCAAGTGTTGCGCCCCCGTCGCCGTTTGCATCCGGAACGACGCGCGGAGCGCTAATCGCCGGCAGCACGATGCCCGCATTGAGATTGGCGGTCTGAGCGATATTGCTGACACTTTGCGAACCGCCGTTTCCGACGGTCGCAACGGCGACATTGAGCTTGTACGTTCCGGATCCGGCCGCGAGGCCTTCGAATACCGTGATTCCTTCGGCCAAGCCCAAGAAGTACGGTTGTCCGAAAGTATCGTCGCCTTGAACGGTAAGGCCGTCACGATCGCCCATGTGATCGCCGTTGGGGTCGAACGCCGGCGGACCGCCCCATGGGACGAAGAGCGGGTGCGTGCTTCCGTCGTCGTAGAGCGGCTGAGGATACGGCGCGTATCCGTCCGCCTGTCCAGTGACGGGATACGAGTTGAACGGCGCAAGGCCCATCGCAAAGACGCCGCCGCTCTGTCCGAACGTCGTAGCATTCGGCGGAATGTTGTTGGTACACGCGGTGAAGTTAGCGGGCACACTCCCCGTCCCGTCGCAATATGGAGTCCCCAATTGCACGAGTTGCGACGTGCCGGTGATCGCCGGAGTCGCTGCCGTCGTCTCGGACAAACTCGGTCCGGCGTTGGGAATCGTCGTATACGGATCTTGATCGGCACCATTTGCAGGCGCTGCTGCTGCGCTTCCCCAGAGTGAAGGGACCGGTGATTTTCGGCGTATCCGCGCCGATTGCGGTTTGTCCGTTCGGCTGGCGCAGCGTCGAGACCACGTTCAAGCCGGTCGCGCTTCCGTAGATGTTCGCGGTTCCGACGGCAAACTGCAGTTTCGCGTAGCTCTGACTCGTCGGATTAACGGAGCTGATCGGCACGCCTGCAGATCCGGCGCCGCAGCCGGCGATCGAGCCGCCGCAAAGAAGCGCGGCGATAAGGCGGAGTGTTTTCATCGTTGTCTCCTAGAGGGCAATCTGCAGATAGAACCGGTACGTGCGTCCGGGTACGTAGAATTCTTGGAACGGCAGCCAGTACTGATCGTAGTAGCTCTCGTTACGTCCACCGGCCAGGTAAATCGGATTAGGAACGCCGCCTTGCACGATCGGGTAGTCGACGGCGTATTGGCCGGTCTGTGCGCCTCCGACGCCCGTGGCGACGGGTTGCCAATCCGTGTTCGGCTGCGGCTGTCCGCGATAGTTATCGAACAGGTTGCTGACGTAGACGCCCCACGTCAAGCGATCGTGCGTATATTCCAGATCGAGATCCGAATACAGGCGCGGCGCGGTGAACGCTTGTCCGGCAAGCGCGGGCTCGTTGTTGCCGCGGCATGCGAAATCTCGCGGATTCAAGTAACTTCCCGGATCGGCCGGATCGACGTAGCACGTCGCGTCGATGGGTAAATTCGGACCAGCGGCACCAGCGTATGGCGTCGCGACGCCGAGGTTTCCGGTCGGCATGTGATAGAGCACGCCGTTGATGTAGCCGATTGCATCGCGGCCGACGCCGAACGGCTCGCCGCCGTCGAAGTCCAAAATCGGATTCACCCGAATCCCGCCCTTCGTCGCGTAAGTAATACCTGCGCGCGCCGAGAACGGCGGCAGGAAGCTCTGATGGAAAAGCACGTTTGACTCGTACAAGAACTGCTGCGCGATCGGCAGGCTGTCGGACCCGCTGACCGGCGGTGTGTCCGTGAGTTCATTGATGTAGTTTGCCGTCAAAAATCCGCTCCAGCCGTACTCGCGCACCGGCGTCGTGAGCATGAACTCGACACCGAGCGCTTTTTGCAATCCGGTTTCACGCTCTTGAAATGAGCCGGCCGTCTGCTGTCCCGTGACCGGGTTCGGCGGTCCGTTGTTGAGTTCGACCGTTTGGAACGTATCGAAACCGCGGCGCGCGTAGCCGGTCAACTTCATGCCCCAGGCGTTCTTGAATTGATGCTGATAGCTGAGGTCCCAATTGTTGTACGTCGACGGACGCTGGCCGCCGTAATCCGGCGCGCTATATCCCTGGTCAAAATTCCAGTACAGCGCTTCGGCGTAATTCGGGCACTTGAAGAACCAGCCGGAATATGGATTGGCCGGCGTGCCGATGATGTCGGCGCCGCCGAAGTACACGTTGGGATTTTGCGTGTACGTACCGTTCCCGTTGGTGCCCGGTCCGTGCCAGCCGCTGCCGCAGGCCGGATTTCCGGCCGAGTCCTGGGCCGGAATCTGATAGAGGATCGGGTTAATGTTCTCGAGCGAGCTCGGCGTGCCGGCGTACTGACCGAAGAAGTCGCTGACGGAGCGTCCGAAACTGACTCGTGCACTGTCGTTTTGGTCGAAGATGTAATCGACCGACGCGCGCGGCTCCAGATCGCGCGGCCTAAGAAACGTATTCGGCAACTGCGCGAAGCTCAGTCCCACGTCATACGGGTTGGAAAGATCCGCGCTGAACGGATTTGCACCCCACTTCAGATTCTGTCCGTCCATGCGCACACCGTAGTCGATGTTCCATTTCGCACTCGGCGTCCATTGGTCACGGATGCCGACGCCGAAATCTTGGAAGTCGGTGTTGTGATAGTTCCAGCCCGCGGTCGGCATCGCCGGCAATTGCCCGTTCCATTTGCCGTTCGCCAGCATCCACGAATAGATGTAGCAGCCTTCTTGGGTCGGTGTTTGGGTGAAGGCGTTGTCGAGCGCCGGTCCGATGCAGGGATTGCTCGCGCTGACCGGTTGTCCCGGATTCACGCGGCAGATACCAATCCCAAATGCGCGGGCCGTTGGGAGCGTACTGCGACTCGAGAATAGGGGACCCGCTGTATCCGGTGATTTGCTGGTCGTACGACTGCGCGTTGTTGAGGCCCGTCCAGGTGTTGCCGTCGTTCTGCTGATTCCAATACGGGAAGTTGTTTTCGAACTTGCCGACGAGCGTGAGAATATGTTTCTCGCCCGCCTGCACGACCAGTTGGGACTGCACGCCGGTCGAACGGCTCCCCTCGGGATTGTAGCCGTTGACGAAATATCCGTCGCCGCCGTCGGTCAAATCGGAATAGTTTCCGGTGATGTTGGACTCGTTCAGGCCGCCCCAGTTGTAGAAGAAGGTATTCCAGGTCGCGTTTCGGCTCAGTTGCCGGGTGTAACCGATCTTCAAGACGTCGTCGGGTCCGAGATTGTTCTGCTCCGGCTGAGTGACGGGAACGGACTGGAACGGATTCGACGGATGCGGAACACCTTGCACGTAGGTCAGAATCGAATCGTACCACGCGAGTTGATCCGCGGGACTGCACTGCTGGACGCCGGGCGGAAGCGGAAAGTAGCAGCCCCACATGCTGTTGCCGTTGTAGTCCGTTTGCGCGAAGCCGTAGTTCGCCGGATTCCAGGGATAATACGCAGCCTGCGCGAGGCCGCCGTAGTTCGCCCACGAGCGATGATCGATAAAGTCCGCGAGCACTTGAAGTTGCTGATCGTTGTTGCGGCCGAAGCGGTAGACGAAGTTGTTCAGAACGTCGTCATCGTACGTCAACGACGTTCCGAAATATGCGCCCACGTCAGCGGCGCTGCGTCCGTAGGGCGCATACTGCGGCACCGACCGATCGGCGCGAACGGAGAAGAAATCCGAGAAACGCCCATTCTTTGTGGCGGTGCCGTATTGGAACGCAAACGCGTGGTCGTACCACGGCGACCCCATGTCGAAACTCATGAAACCGTCGCCGGGATACGAACCGCGCCCGGGTATCAAATTCACGACGCCCGCGCCGATGCCGCCTTGCGTCGCGTCGCCCGCGCCGCTGACGACCTGAAGCGAGCCGCGTCCCCCGCCGATGCCGTTGAGGAATCCGGCGTCGGGGTTTTCATCAAAGAATGCGCCGCGGAAGTCGATGCCGTCGAACTGATAGCCGATGTCGACGCTCGCGGATCCGCGAATGGAGAATGCGGCATTGGTTCCCACTTGCGCCGTTTGGATGACGCCCGGTGCCGATTCGACCAGGGTGTTGTAATCCGTGGATCCTTTTTCACCCAGCGCCTGATCGACGCGCGCGCCGCTGAACGTGGTCTCGTCCGTCGTTTGATGCGGCTCGAAAGCGGAGGATTGCGATCGCGCCGTGACGTGCGCCACAGTCTTCAACGACCCGGACAATCGCACCGTCGCCGCCGTATTCGTTTCATCGCCGAAGACGGCTACGCCGGTCAACGCGAACGCGTCGTAGCCGTTTTTTTCGAAGGACAGATTGTACGTGTCCGCCGGCAACTGCAAGAATGAATAGTAGCCGTGGTTGTCCGTAGTCGTTTGGAACCTGCCGGACGGAGAATTGGCGATCACCTGGACCCCCGCCAGGGGCGCGCCGCCCGACGCATCGAGAACGATTCCCCGGAGGTTTCCGGTGATTCCGCCGGCAGCGGATGCCGCAAGCGGCTGCGCTATACACGTAAAGACGATGGCGGCAAAAGCGATCCAAGACAGAAGGCGGGCAAAGCGAGAGGTCATGAACATCGGTTGCTCCTTACGGTCACGGGCGCACGGGCGCTTCGAGGGCTTTTTATTTTTACTAAGGAAAGTAAGTCCTCCTTGCTTGTTTTGGCCCCTGCGGCTCTGATACGGTAGGCACAGTGAACCTCAATCAGCGAGGGCGCTTGAGCCTCGCCGCGGACCAGCCTGTGATGATGCGCCGCCGGAACATCAGCGCCATCATGCGGACGGTCCTGGCCAACGGGCCGCTCTCGCGTTCGGAGATTGCCGAGCGAACCGGCCTTAGCCCCGGCGGCGTCACGAAACTTACGGCAACACTGCTGTCCGCAGGATTGCTCCGGGAAGTCCAAGGCCAGTTCGGCCCCGCCTCCGTGTTGGGACGTCCGCGCGTACCCGTGGAGATCGACGATCGTTTGCATGTCGTCGTGGGCTTGCACATCGGCACGCAGTGGACCACGGTCGGTATCGTCGATTTGGCCGGACGCCTCATCCATCAAGAACTCTTTGCGCGCGACGATAGAGACCCGGCGGTGGTCTTGCGGGAAGCAAAACGCTACTCGGAGACGCTGCTCGGCAAACACGCGCCCGCGAGCAACGTGATCGGGGTCGGCGTGGCGATCGGCGGCTGGATCGACACGGAACTAGGCGCCGTCGTCGAGCATGCGGCGCTGGGGTGGAAAAACGTTCCGCTGCTCGAGATGCTTCGCGGAACATTTGCATATCCGGTCCGGCTGGACAGTACCGTGCGGGCAATGGCGCTGGCCGAAGGCTGGTTCGGCACCGCAGTCGGCGCGCAGAACTGGGTGCAGACTCTTCGTCGCCAATGTCGTCGGAGCGGCGATCTCGGTCGAGCACTCGATTCAGCGCGGTCCGCAATCTGCCGCAGGCGACCTGACGCACCTGCCGATTCGCGGCGCGCACGGGATCATGACGTGCACGTGCGGCCACCGCAACTGCTTTCAGGTCGTCGGCAGCGATCAGGCCGTGCTTACCGCTGCGCGCGACCGCAAGATCGTGCCGAAGGCGCATGTCCTCAAAGACGTCATCGAAGCGGCACGCGGCGGAAATTCTGCGGCGCAGAAACTGCTGCGCGACCGCGCGCGCGTCGTCGGTCAGGCGGCGGCGCTGATCTTTGAATTGATCAATCCCGACGTGACGGTTCTCGCCGGCGGCATCATCCACGCGCCCGAGTATTTGGACGATCTTCGAACCGCGGTCGCACGGCACGTTCATCGGGATATCGATCTGGAGCAGCGTATTCTGCCGAGCATTTTGGGCGAAGACGCGTATCCCATCGCTCCGGCAGCACTGGTTTTATCGGAATACTATCGCGATCCGATGGCTTTCGAACCGCTGCTTTCGTTCGCCGCGGAATAGTCATGACGACACTGACCGCGTAATAGGCGCGCCCGATTGGCCGCTAGCGTTAGCTGCCTGAGCCGGCGTGTACTATTCATTAAATAAGCTCGATACTGCCAAACTTCCTTAACAAAAAGCGGCAAGCGGACGATAATACACTCGTGCCAGCCGCGATCTTTGAGACCGGCCGATTTTACTACTGTGCCGGCATGCGGATAGTTCATGGTAACGCGCCATACATAAGGCGCTGCTTTCGTATTGCCTGCGCCCACGTAGTCGCTGCATCGTTTATTGCTGCTTGCGGGCCGGTGCCCGCAAACCCGGGGACGGCTCCGTCTTCGCAGCCGACGGATTCGCCTTCTGCTAATCCCACGCCGCCCGTGGGCTCTCCGGCTCCGACGCCGTCCTCAAGCCCACCGGTAGGTTCGACGCCAGCCCCGTCGCCCAGCGCAACCCCGAGCTCATCGCCGTCTTGCACATCCGGGTGCATTCCCGTCATCATCCCGATCCCAACCCCTGCGCCGAATCCGACGTCTACCCCCGGATTCGGCCCGCTTTTCTTTCCGGACGGCGGTTCCGGAAATTGCGCCGCCGGTCTCCAAATCGACGCGCCTTCGGGCGTTGCCGACACCAGGGTGACGGAAAGCCGATATTTCGGAGTCTTTTCCGTTGCAAATCCCAATCCGTCCGTGGCGAGCGCGGCGATCCAAAACAACGTGTTGACGATCGACGCACTTGCCTCGGGCTCGACCCGCCTAACGGTTTCCGATTCGTTTGGAAATTCAAACGCGTGTCAGGTCAACGTTCCATAACACCACGCTAATAATCGCCAGAAATGGAGTTCTCATGTACACGAACCTAGGAGGGTTTAGAGCGGCATTAGCAGCCGCAGCAGCGATCTCACTGACGCTAACGGGGTGCGCAGGATCGACGACAAAAGCGGTACCGGCGCTTCAGCATAACGCGAAAGTGCTGGTCCACATCATCATGGATAATGGCAGCAGTCCGGCCGGCCATCGCATCAAACAGAGCAGCAATCACAGCCGGCGGCCGATGTTCGTCTCGCCGTCCACGAACGGTGCGCAAGTAACGGTCACCGATCATTCGACGCATGCAGCGATATGGAGCGGCGTTGCGGATCTTTCCTCCGGATCGGGAAGCTGCGTGGCGGGCCCTCCTCGCACTTGTACGATTGCGATGAACTTGGACCAAGGCGGCAATTTCGACTTCCAACTGCAAACGTACGATGCGGCTCCGGTAAGCGGAGTCATTCCCGGAGGCGCTAATCGAGCTGGGCGTTTCGACCGTGACGCAAACGATCGTCCTCGATCAATTAAATAGCGTCACGTTCCTGCTATCCGGCATCGTCGTAGGGCCGCCAGGTGTTTCTTGCAGTCCTTCGTGCGGCGCGCTGACCTATGCTTCATTGCCCGCGGACGGGGCCACCCATTCTTTTGGCTTCACCTTCACGTTCTACGATGAAGATGGAAACCCGATTACCGGTTCGGCGCCGTTCAGTTCGCCGGTCGCGGTGTCGTTGGTGGAGTCCGGAGGATCGGGACATATGCAGCTGCTGCTTAACGGTACGCCGTCGGGCACAAGCGTTAATCTAACGTATCCGACGGACAATCTCGCCGTTAAGTACGATGGCGGCGGAGCTGCGGGCTACACTTCAACGATCACGATCGGCGGAGCGACGGTGCAGATTTCTCCAATGTTCATCGCACCGGCCGGGCTTACGATCAACACGAATACGAGCACCAATACGCCGGCGATCACGGAAAACGGTGCGCCTTCTGCGACGGCCTACTCGGCCAGTACCGCTTGCGCGCAAATCACCTCAACGAGCGTTACCGGTACAGGCGCTTCAGCAACGCTGAACGTTTCGACGAGCGCGCCCCAGGGTGAGACTGAATCGTGCACCGTCCAAGTGACGGACGTGTACGGAACGACGTACAACTACCCCGTGACCTTCGCCGTGTATGGGCCGATAACCGCAGGGTCGGTCACTTTCACCGGCGGCGGGCAGGGCAGCTGCTCGTCGAGCATTCAGTTCGGTGCGGCAAATCAAACCGCCGGGTTCACACTGAGCGATCCCGGCTTCCCGGGCACCTACACGGTGTCGAACCCAACGCCGGCGGTGGCGTCGGCTTCGGTTTCCGGAGCAAACGTCACCATCACCGCGTTGACCGCCGGAACGACTACCGTAACGTTCGGCGACGGGTCGGGCAATGTGTTGACTTGTCCGGTAGGCGTCACGATCACCGGCGGATCGGTGCAGTAGGAATAGGAAAAGGAAGGATGCGCATGTCCACCGTCGCGCGCCGCAGCGTTTCAGTATTAACGAGCATCGTAATGCTGTCGCTTACGGCGTGCGGCGCTGGACGCAGCGGAACTCCGCTCGCACCGCTTCCGTCTCCGCACGCATCGGGCAAAGGAAAGGCCCGAGTGGTCGTGCTGATCGCGAGCGAAGCCGATCGAGCCGCTGCACGCGCCGCCGAGCCGGCCAAAAGCCGGACGCGTATGTGGGTCTCACCTTCCAGCATGGGGCTTGAAGTGCAGGATGGTCCGCACGGGTCGCCTCCGACCGATACGGAGGTCTTCGACATATCCTCCGGGGGACCAAACTGCACGGCGACTTCTCCCCGGTCGTGCACGCTCTACATGAATCCACCCGTCGGCAACGATGACTTCACCATTACCACGTACGATCAAAAACCCGTCGGCGGCACGATACCTTCAACCGCAAAGGTTCTCGGGGAAACCGCTACCGTTGCGCAGACGATTACACTGGATACGCTCAACACGCTCAACTTCTACGTCGGCGCGGTGCTTGCGGGGGTGTCGTATAGCGGGGGCCTGAGTTACGAGTCGCTCCCTGCAAACGGATCTGCGCAAACGATGGCGATGGATCTCATTCCGGTTGACGCTGACGGGAACGTTACGCAAGGCGGCGCGAACGACCCTTACAGCAACCCGATTTCCGTGACGCTCGGTGAAACCGGCGGCTCGGGGCATGCCAGCCTTTGGCTCAACGGTTCGAACGTGGGCACGGCGGCGACGATCGCCCACTCGTCGGACAGTTTGGTACTGCACTACGACGGCGGCGGCTTGCCGGGATACTATACGAGTACGTCCGTTTCAGCCTCGGGAGCAACCGGCTCCACGCTGCAGATGTCGCCCATGTACGTGAC
Source organism: Vulcanimicrobiota bacterium (assembly GCA_963714015.1). GTDB lineage: Bacteria > Vulcanimicrobiota > Vulcanimicrobiia > Vulcanimicrobiales > Vulcanimicrobiaceae > DASRDE01. The sequence continues at coordinate 2,221,442 of OY970223.1, forward strand.
GGCGCCGTGCGGCCAGTACTGTTTGGGCAACTTGACGTACACTTCGGGGATTCAGAGCGTCGGATTTACGATCTCGGAGGCTGCTGCGCCGCCCTCAATTACGTATGCAGCCGACTTTAGCGGCTGCAACGTCACGACCTCGGGCATCTCCGGCAGCGGCGCTTCGGCGAGCGACACGATTGAGTCGGACGATCTTCAGACCGCCGCATCGAATTGCACCGGCACGTTTTCCGATTCAAGCGGGACGAGCATAAATATTCCGACCTCGATCCCGGCCGCCGTCCAGCATTGCTCGAGCGGGCCTGCCGGCGCGCAAATCGATGCGAATACGGTTTCCACGGGGAGCCGCTGCCCGTTAACCGTCTCGACGTACCACACGTGGGAGTATTACCCGGCGGGGCCAGGCGGCGCCTATTCCACCAGCATGCCCTTTTCCGTCAGTGAAACGAACGATACGACGCCTTTGAGCGTAAGCAATACGTGCAGCGGTGATGCGACCGTATCGCCTAGTTCCGTTCCGGGCGGCGCCTCTTTGGCGTCGACGGCTGCGGGCACCGTTACGCCGACTGCAACCACTGCAAACGCCGTTTGCGGCATTACCGTAAGCGACGGCACGCAGACCCAAACGATCGACGTAAACACGTACGCGCCGAACGTGCTGACGAATTCGCTCGTCACCCAGCCGAATTGCGTCGCAGCCTTGTCTTCGTCAAACGGCTATCTCTACGACTGCACGTTCCATTTTATTACGCCATACGCGGTCAGCGCCTCGGATCCGGTCGGCATAGAGAGAATATCGAACAGCATCCCCGCGCCCATCGCCTACACGATCTTGGGCAACGAATACGTGGGTGACTGCTCGGATCCGACGCCCAAACCGCCGTCGTACTCCAATTGGACGAACGTCGCATTCCAGAGCGGCGCAGGCATAGCCGCAGGACAGACGTCCAATTCCAGCCTTCCGCTCACCGGAGAGATCACGTCACTGCCGGGAACGGCGGCGAACGGCCAAATATGCGGCTATTTTGAAATGTCGGTTCGCGGACCGGCCGCTACGACGTTCACGCTGCAGTACGCTATCGACCAAACGTAAGACTCCGGTTGCCGGGGGCAAACTATACCGGCCGCGGCCGCGACCGTCCTACGGCAATTCGTTCGAGTTCCAGCCAGATCGCGAGCGAACGCAGATCTTCGTCCAATCGCGCGCGCACGGCTGCGTGTTTTACTCCCGGCTCGTAGTGAATCGCATGAACGCGCAGCGTCGCGGCGGCGCGGTCGGCTTTGAGATCGACGCGCGCGACGAGGTGCTCGTTCAAGAGATACGGCAGCACATAGTATCCGTGGACGCGCTTGTGCGGAGGCGTGTAGATCTCGATCCGGTAATGAAAGCCAAACAGGCGATGCGTACGGGCGCGATTCCAAACGAGGGAGTCGAACGGCGAGAGCAGCGCCGAGGTCTCGATGTTTCGCGGTACGCGCCGGCCGGTCTCGACGTACGCGGGTTGCTTCCAGCCCTCGACTGCGACCATTTGCAAAGCGCCGCTTTGAACCAACTCGTGAACTCGGCGCTTTCCGTCTGCGGCGTCGAGCCGAAAGAAGTCGCGCAGGTCGGCCTCGGTCGCTACACCCAGCGCCCGGGCCCCGATTAGAATCAAGCGCCGCTGCTGTTCGTCTTCCGGAAGCGCCGGTGCGCTGCGCAGTTCGGCGGGAATAACGCGATCGCTGAGATCGTAGACGCGTTCAAAGCTGGAACGACGCTCGACGACCGCGAGATCGCCGGCCCAAAAGAGAAACTCGACGGCGCGCTTGGTGTCGCTCCAGCCCCACCAGCTGCCGGTGCCTTTGCCCTCGCCGAACTCCGACGCGCTCATCGCGCCGTTTTTCCGGAACGTTTCAAGCACGCGCGCGACGAAGTCGCGCCGTTCGCGTCCGATCCGCGCGACGTGGTTCCATGTCCCGCGTCCGTCGCGCGCGCGTTCCATCCGCCAGCCGAACAGCGGATACGATTCGATCGGTAGGAGCGATGCTTCGTGACCCCAATATTCGAACAGGCGGCGCGGACGGCGATACGCCAGACGCTCGAGCAGACTACGATCGTAGGCACCAAGTCGCGAAAAGGCCGGCAAATAATGCGAGCGAACCAGCACGTTGACGGAGTCGATCTGCACCGTGCCCAGACTGCGGATCAGCGCGAGCAGCGCGCGAAGGCCGGCGCGCGGATACTCCCGGCCGAAACCTTGCGCGTCGAGAGCGATGCGCCGCGCTTGCGCGAGGGAAAGCGAATTGTCCCTCACGCGCCGTACCAGCGTAAACGCGGCCAAATCGCCGGAAGCGGCGCGATCGGATCGCTGCACAGGTAAATCGGCGTGGGGCCTTCCACGATCCATTTGTACGGATTGCCGTACGTCGCAACGAGCTTCATTCGGCGATAAAGGCTGCGCACGACGTCCGCTTGCGTTGCACCGACGACGATGAGCGTGCTGCCGTCGTATCCGTCCGTTCCCCAGAGGTAATAGGTATTTTGCGCACTGATGACGCGCGGCAACCCATATCGCGAGCCATAGAATTCCAAGCCGCCGGCGTCGCCGTAGGTGTCGGCAAAGACGCCCGTTCGCGCACGCGTACGCGGCGGCAACGAATTGTAGACCGCGGCGACGTGCCGGGTCAGCTCGTCCCAACCGAATTCCTCGGCGAAGAGCGGCTGAATCAGCCGCGGCTCCGTGCCGTTCCGGCCGGTCAGATGCAGCGCGCGCGTATACGCAATGAGCGAGTCGACCGGTAAGACCGGCAGCGAGATCGGCAGAAACACGACCGACGTCACGACCAAGACGGCGACGAGCAGGGCCCGCTTCGTGACGCTCTGCAGAACCGATTCGACCACGACGCTTCCCGCTGCAAGCAGCGCGGCGTAGACGCCGATGATGTAGTAACCTTTCGCTTCGAGCGCGATGGCCAACAGCAGCAGCACGCCGTACGTCACCGCCAGGAAACGCAGCGCCGCGAAGCGCCGGCAGAACGCCGGCGCGGCCAGCCCCAAAATCCAGATGAGCGCCGCAATCGGATTCGTGTAGACGAGCTGTTCGACGATGAATGCCAGCCCGTTTTGGCCGACGTTGCGGTATTCCAGTTCCAGGCCCGTTTGAAAAGCGTGGCGATGCGCGAAGTCGCCTTGAACGACTTGAACGAACGGCCACGCATGCGCCCATTGCCAGAGCAGATTCGGCGCCAGCAGCACGCCCGAGCATAGGATGGCCGCGGGGAACCACCAGGTTGCCAAGAGTTTTCGCTCGCGCGTCGCCATCAAGCCGGCCGCTATCGAAACGCCGAGCAGCAGCATTGAGTACTTTCCGTACATGCCGAACGCAAACGCAGCCCCCGCCGCAATCCAAAGCCGGCGATCGCCGGTGCGGGCCATGCGAATCACGATATAGATGAAGAGCGTCCAGGAGAACGGTTCGAACGACGTCGTCGTCAGCGTGTTGCCCAGCAGAAGGTACGCGGGGAGCACGAATGCGGTCAGCGCTGCGAGCGATTGCGCGAAGCGTCCGCCGCCCAGGTCCGAAGCGATGCGCGCCGCCAGCCAAACGGTGACTGCCGCCGCAAGCGAGGGCAGCAGGCGCAGTACAATCAGATTGTAACCCAGCGGCCCCGATAGCCATGCATCGAACGCCACGAGCGGCGGCTGATCCACATAGCCCCAAGACAGATGCTTCGCGCATGCGATGAAGTAGAGCTCGTCGCGAAAGTAGCCGTAGCGCCAATCCGTTGCAACGTGCGCAAGGAAGGCGGCGACGGCGATGACGAGCGGCATCCTATCCGCTTTGCGTCCGAGGCGCCGCAAGGAGCGTCAGCCCGAATCCGATGACCCCGGACCAGAGCGTCGCGCCGAGTACGACGTTCCAGTCCCACCACAGGCGGTCCGCGATCGCCGTAACGAGAAAGTAGGCAACAAAATACGCCATCGGCACGGCGATCCCCAGGATGCGGTACGGCGAACCGGGCTCGGGAGAAGGATGCAGCGTCGCGACGATAACATCGCCTACGATTCCGGCGGCAAGACTCATCACCAGCACCGTAATCAGCAGCGGCGTGTCGTTCGTAAATGCCGCGGCTGCGGCAAAATTGCCGAGCAGATACGTGAGCGTAAGCGCACCCGGACGCAGATTGAAGCGCGTTCCGGCAAAAAGTGCGAAGCCGGCCATAATAGCGCTTTGAAACAGCACGACCAGAACGCCGGTTCCGATCTTGTAGTACCCGATTGCGACCGCGGTGAGGTAGTCGGGCGAAAAGCCGGCGATTGAGGGCGGCGCGTTCGTGCGCCCGGCGCCCGGGTCGAATGCATAGGCGGTTCCGAAGTGAATTAGCTCGATCCAGGTCGCCAGCGCAAAGATCAGCGGAAGTTGATCCGCAAGGGTGCGCAACTGCGCGCGATTGCGCAGCGCCGATGCAATCGGCCCGCTCGCGATGAAGAAGATCCCCAGTCCAAGTCCTTGGTGCGTCGGACTGAGCAGCGCATCGACGCCTTCTTCGACGCCCAGCAGCCGGTGCCAGAGCATGTCGCCGATACCCGAAAGGATAAAGATCGGAATGCCCAGCAGCGGCAGGCGGTACGCGGAGGGAATGCGCTTGCGGAAAGCGACGAGCACGGCCACCAAAGCCAGCATACCGCTGTAAAATAGTGCGTGATACGGCGTGAAAAACGATTCGATCGGTACGTGGCCGTGTGCCCAGGCGTCCAAGAAGAATCCGCACGAGATCCAGAGCGTGCACGCGCCGACGAGCAGGTCGAGTGCAGCGTTGCGGTTTGGCCGGGCACGCATGGGCCTAGCGTACGAGCCCCGGCAGGAAATATCCGCTGCACCGGGTGTAGAAAGCTCGCGATGCAAACTCGGGCCTATGCGCTCGCCGCACTCCTGCTTGCGGCATGTGCTTCGCACGTAACCGCCGTTCCGGCGAATGCGACCTTCGGTGAAAAACCGTCGCTTCCGGCGCCGGAAAGGGATACGCCGAAAGCGACGCCGCGTATCCAGGCGATCTGGCTTTCCGGCAACGACGTGCGGCGAGGAGCGGATTGGTCCGGAGAGATCGTAACCTCGACCAACGTCGCAAGCGTGGAGGTGCGGACGAACCTGTTTTCGATCGACGTTCCGCGGCGCGCGTTCGGACGCTTCGCGTTTCGGCTCCACGTATTCGACGTTCCCCCGATCTTCGTGCGGGCGTACGATCTGCGCGTGATCGCGCGGAACGCGGCGGGCGCGCAGGCTGAAGAAGACTTGCCTTTCCGGATTCGCTGATTTGGAGATGAAGACGTAATGCCCGACGTTCGCTTTGCCTCAAACGGCGCCGTATTGACGGTGACGCTCGATCGCCCGCAGCGAAAGAATCCGCTGACGTTCGAGTCGTACGCGCAGCTGCGCGACTGCTTTCTTGCGTTGAATGACGATTCGCAGACGAAGGTAGTCGTTTTGACGGGGGAAGGCGAGAATTTTTGCTCCGGCGGCGACGTGCATGACATCATCGGGCCGCTCACGGCGCGCAGCCCCGAGCAACTTCTCGAGTTTACGCAGATGACCGGAAATTTAGTCAAAGCAATGCGCGCCTGCCCGCAGCCGATCGTCGCGGCGGTCGACGGCGTCTGCGCCGGAGCCGGTGCTATTCTGGCGATGGCATCGGACGTTCGATTCGGTACGGCACGCAGTAAGGTCGCGTTTCTGTTCGTTCGCGTAGGGCTCGCCGGTTGCGATATGGGCGCTTGTGCCTTGCTGCCGCGCATCATCGGCCAAGGCCGCGCATCCGAGCTGCTCTACACCGGCCGGACGATGGGGGGCGACGAGGCGCTGTCGTGGGGATTCTACAACGGGCTGCACGAGCCCGGCGATCTGCTTGCATACGCCGCATCGTTTGCGCAGACGCTGGCTTCGGGTCCGACGTTCGCCCACGCGATGACCAAGCAGATGCTGCATGAGGAATGGAACATGCCGCTCGACGCCGCCATCGACGCCGAAGCGCGGGCGCAAGCGCTTTGCATGCAGACGAACGATTTCCGGCGCGCGTACGAAGCGTTTGCCGGCGGCACCAAACCGTTGTTTGCGGGCGATTAAATGCTGCAAAGGATCGTTCACTGGCCGTTCTTCGGAGAGTCTGAGCGTGATTTTGCCTCCGACTTCGAATCGTGGGTTTCAAGGCAGCCGCCCGGCGACGAAAACGACGCTGACGGTTCGTGCCGGCGATGGGTGCACACGCTGGCGGAAGGGGGCTGGCTGGCATTCTGCGTCGAGCTTGAAGTGCGCAAATTGGCCCTTGCGCGCGAGGCCCTGGCTTATCGCGACGCGCTTGGCGATTTTGCGTTCGCGATGCAGGGCCTCGGCGCTGGACCCATCGCCCTGTTCGGCAGCAAGGAACAGCGCCAAACTCTTCTTCCGGAGATCGTCTCCGGCGAAGCGATTATGGCCTTCGCGCTCTCGGAAAGCGAAGCGGGCTCCGACGTTTCAGCTATTACTACGCGGGCGCGGCGCGACGCAGAGAGCTACGTCATCGACGGCGAGAAGACGTGGATCAGCAACGCCGGCATTGCCGACCGGTATGTCGTCTTTGCTCGCACTTCCGACGAGGGATCGAGGGGGCTCAGCGCGTTCGTAGTGGATGCAAACACGCCGGGGCTGTCGATCGCGCGGCGCATCGAAACGATCTCGCCCCATCCGTTAGGCACCCTTCGATTCGACGCCGTGAGCGTTCCGGTCGCCCGGCTCATCGGCGTGCCCGGCGAGGGTTTCAAGATCGCAATGGCCACGCTCGACCTCTTCCGTCCGACCGTCGGCGCCGCTGCAATGGGCTTTGCGCGGCGCGCGCTGGACGAAACGATCCGGCACGTGAAGTCGCGCCGTGTTTTCGGCGCACCGCTCGCCCAGATGCAGTTGACGCAGGCAAAGATCGCCCACATGGCCACCGAAATCGAAGCGGGTGAATTGCTGGTCTATCGCGCCGCGTTCGAAAAGGATTCGGGCAAGCCCCGGATCACGCGCGAAGCGGCAATGGCCAAGTGGTTCGCCACAGAAGCGGCCGGGAGAGCGGCGGACGCGGCCGTGCAGCTCTTCGGCGGTGCCGGCGTGACGAAAGGCGAGATCGCCGAACGGCTCTACCGTGACGTGCGCGCGCTGCGGATCTACGAAGGCGCGAGCGAAATTCAGCAGCTCGTCATTGCGCGCAGCGTTCTAGAGGATCGATCGTGACCGAAACGGCCCACGTCGACGCCTTCGCGCGCGCAGGTCTGCCGCCGCGAGATCAGTGGCCGGATCTCATCTTTAGCCTTCCGGAATTGCAGTATCCGGAGCGCCTGAATTGCGCGTCGCGCTTACTGGACCGGCACGTCGCCGAAGGCCGCGGAGACCGCCGCTGCATCGTCGCTCCCGGCATCGAGTGGACTTATCGCGATCTGTTCGAGCACGCCAATCGCATCGCGCGCGTGCTCACCGAAGACCTAGGCATCGTTCCTGGTAATCGCGTATTGCTGCGGGCGCCCAATACGCCCATGCTCGCGGCATGCTGGTTTGCGGTCATGAAAGCGGGCGCCGTCGCGGTTACGGCGATGCCGCTCTACCGCGCGAACGAACTTCGCAACATCATCGGTAAGGCGCGGATTGGTTTGGCGCTTTGCGATGCGGCACTCGCCGAAGAACTGCACGCCGCAGCGGCGGAAACCGCCGGGTTTACCACGGTGCACTTCGGAAACGGCGATCTGGAGGAACGAGCCCGCGCAAAGGAGCCGTCTTTTCGGAACGTCGACACGGCCGCAGAGGACGTGGCGATCATTGCATTTACGTCGGGAACGACCGGCAAACCGAAGGCTGCGATGCACTTTCACCGCGACATCTTGGCGACGTGCGACAGCTACGGCAAACACGTGCTGCAAGCAAACGCGGACGATCTGTTCACCGGAAGTCCGCCCCTGGGGTTCACGTTCGGCTTGGGGGGCGGCCTGCTCTTTCCCCTCGACGTCGGCGCCGCGACGCTTCTGCTCGAAAAGGCGCCCCCGGAGAAGTTGCTTGGGGCAATCCGTGAATTCAAAGTGAGCGTCCTCTTCACTGCGCCGATTGCGTACCGCGCAATGTGCGAATTGATGGAAAAATACGACGTGTCGTCGCTGCGCAAATGCGTCTCGGCCGGTGAGACTCTGCCGCTTGCGGTCTGGAAGCGCTGGCACGAGCAGACGGGCATCCGTATCTTGGACGGTATCGGCAGCACCGAGATGCTGCACATCTTCATCGGTTCGCCCGAACATCGCGTGCGCGGCGGATCGACCGGACAGACCGTTCCCGGTTACATCGCGCAAATTCACGACGATGATGGTAACGAACTGCCGCGCGGGCAGGTCGGACGTCTCGCCGTCAAAGGTCCGACCGGGTGCCGGTATCTGCAAGACGATCGTCAGCACACGTATGTGCGAGGCGGCTGGAACTATCCGGGCGACGCGTATCGCATGGACGAGGACGGCTATTTCCACTACGTCGCGCGCACCGACGACATGATCATCTCCGCCGGCTACAACATCTCCGGGCCCGAAGTCGAAGAAGTCTTGTCGGCGCATCCGCAGGTGCGCGAGTGCGCGGTCGTCGCGAAACCCGATCCGATCCACCACACGAACATCGTCAAAGCGTACGTCGTCCTGACCGACGCGCCGATCGGCACCGATGCCAAGGCAATCGAACTTCAAGAATTCGTCCGCGACCGTATCGCGCCGTTCAAAACGCCGCGCGAGATCGAGTTCGTTCCGGAACTGCCGCGCACTCAGACCGGCAAAGTGCAGCGGTTCCGCCTGCGCGAACAAGCCGCTTCCGAATAAATTACGGTAAGCCGGATAATCGGCACACGGGCGAGGTCCACAATAACGTGCTATAATGCGACCCCGGAGGTAGAACGATGTTTGCACGCGTAAGCTCGCTGCTCTTGTGTTTCGCGCTCGCCGCTTTTGCGGCAATCGCGCCGGCGAACGCAGATGAAGGCCCCACGTATACCGGTCCGATGAGTGCCTCGGAAAAAGCCTTCGTACAAAGTATCCAAAGCGATCTGATGAAGCGGTTTCCCACCGCAGCCGATGCGATGAAAGCCGGCTACGTGCGGTACACGAACGAGGACAACACCGGCGCCATCAGTTACGCGAACCAGCAGTGGACGTCCAGCGACATCCGTCATCCCAGCCAGCTCTGGTATGACAAGAAGGGCAATTTGCTCGGCGCCGATTTTTCGGTTCCGGACACCAACGGAAAACGTCCCAACTTGTTCGGCGTCAATCCCGGCCGCTGGGTCGAGTTCGACGATCACGTGCATTGGATCGGTCGCAGCGCGTCGACTGGGAAGACGACGTACGACAACTACGTGATGGCCGGCCCGTACAAGGCGGCAGGCGGCGATCCTGCGCACCCGACGGCCCAGCAGCTCGTCAAGATGGGCAAAGTGAAGGACACCTCGCAGGTCACGCAGGTCTTCGACATGCCTTCGATCTGGGATCTGATCGTCTGGGTCAAGCCTAACCCGAATGGGGCGTTTGCCGAAAAGAATCCGAACGTCGCAATGTGAATCGCGAGCGGCAGGACTTAGTTTCCTTAATAAAATAATAGTCCCGGACTCATGGCGCTCACCGAATCTTCAGATGAATCCGGGACCGGGCGGCCCCGACGGCGGCTGACGCTGTGGGATCTGATCTTTTACGGCATAATCCTTATCCAGCCCATCGCGCCGGTGCCGCTTTTCGGGGTCGCACAGCAACTTTCGAACGGCCACTTCGCCACGATCATTCTCATAGCGATGGCGGCGATGATGATCACGGCGGTCAGTTACGGGCGGATGGCCGCGGTCTATCCGGCCGCCGGGTCGGCATATACCTACGTGGGCAAAGGGCTGAATCCGCATTTGGGGTTTTTGGCCGGCTGGGCAATGTTCATGGACTATCTGCTGCAGCCGCTCATCAATACGGTTTTCATTTCGATGGAACTGCACGCGCGGTATCTGAAGGCCGTTCCGTACGCGGTACTGGCATTCGTCATCGCTGCAATTCTTACGGTTTTGAATCTGCGGGGCATTCGGACTTCGGCAAAAGCAAATAAAGTTTTGCTCCTTTTCATGTTCGTGGTCATCGCCGCGTTCGTGCTGCTCGCACTGGAATTTTTATTCCGCACGCAAGGCTGGGGCGGCGTACTCTCGACCCAGCCGTTCTACGATCCGGCGACCTTCAACTGGACTCGCATCTGGACCGCCACCTCGTTTGCCGCGCTCACGTATATCGGTTTCGACGGCGTCACGACACTTGCGGAAGACGCGCAGAATCCTAAGCGCAACATAATGCTCGCCACGGTTTTGGTGTGCGCATTCACCGGCGTCTTCGGCTGCTTGGAAGTGTATCTGGGGCAGCGCGTATGGCCGAACTGGCAGACGTTTCACGATCTCACGACCGCGTTCATGGACGTCTGCAGCCGAGTCGGCGGACCTTGGCTTTTCAATGGAATGGGCGTCATTCTGATTCTCGCTGCGTTCGGCAGCGGACTGACCGGAGCACTCGGCGCCTCGAAGCTGCTCTTCGGCATGGGCCGTGACAACGTGCTGCCGCGCCGCGTCTTCGGGCATTTGAGTCCGAACAGCACGACGCCCAGTTACAACATCGTGATTATCGGCGTGCTCACGCTGGTAGGGGCAGTTCTGCTCAATCGCTACGGCAACGCGTACGAGCTCGCGGGAGAGATGCTGAATTTCGGCGCCTTTCTCGCGTTCATGGGCGTCAATTTCGCGGCGTTTTGGCAATTCTCCGTACTAGGTTGGAAGGGGCTGCGCCGGGAGGTGATCGCCGACGCGGTGCTGCCGCTCGCGGGATTCGCATTTTGCGCGGCGATCTGGTGGAACCTCAATCCCCTTGCAAAGACCGTCGGCGGAATCTGGTTCGCCCTCGGCATTCTCTATCTGATCGTCAAAACACGCGGGCTGCGCCGCGCCCCGGTGATGATCGACTTCAGCGGCTGATCGTCTGGTCGAGGCCGACACTCCAGATTATGCGCGCGATTCAATAATGGCCGTTGCCTCGATCTCGACCTTCGCCCGATCTTCGAGGAGCGCCGCAACTTGAACGAGGGTCATCGCGGGGTAGTGGCCGCCGATGATCCCGCGATAGGCCTCCCCTATTCGGCTGCGCGCGGCGGCGTACTCGTGCTTATCGGTCACGTACCACGTCATGCGAACCAGGTCGCTAGGCTTGCCGCCGGCCGCATGCAGCACGGCTGCCACGTTGCGCAGCGCCTGCGCGGCCTGCTCGGCGAAGTCATCCGAAACGATCTCGCCGTGCTCGTTCCAGCCGATCTGGCCGGCTATTGCAACGTACTCGCCTTGCGCGCAAATCGCGTTACTGTAGCCTTGCGGGTTTGGCCAGCCCGGCGGCTGGACGGCCCGCGTCACGCGTAATCCGCCGCAGTAGTGAAATCGGTTTGGTTCCGCGCACCGGCGGCGTTGAGGCCGGCGCTCAGGGCGAGCGTCACCGCCAGATTAAGTAGAAAAGCGTAGAACATATTCGCGCCCGTAATCGTGAGGCCGCCGAGGTGCAGCGGAAATACCGATGAAAAATGGGTGACAATCGCCATGGCGGTGGCCGCGATCATTCCCACGGCCCAACCGGTTAGGAGTGCGGCCGAGTGCAGGCGCCGCGTATAAAGGCCTAAGATGACGGACGGGAATATCTGCAAGATCCAGCTCCTCCGAGCAGTTGAAAGTTGATGGAAAATTGCGGCTTGATCAGCAGTGCGACGGTAAGTGCGCACGCCAGCACGCCCAATGCCACGTAACGCGCGAGCGCTGCTTGAATCGGCGGCCGTTCGCTGCGCGATCGGAACGAGCGCAGGATGTTGCTCGCAAATAAATTCGCCGCACCGATCGCCATGATAGCCGCCGGCACGAGCGCGCCGATAACGATCGCCGCAAACGCAACCCCGGCAAACCAGCCGGGAAAGAATCGCGAAAACAGCATGGGGATCGCCAGGTTGTTGTCTTTGACGTGAATTCCGGCTGCGAGGGCGCAGTAACCTAGGAGCGCGATGAACGTCAGCAATAAGTCTGTAAAGGGGAAGCAGCGCGCAGTTGCGGCGAATCACCCCTGCACTCTTGGCGCTTAATACGCTCGTGATGGTGTGCGGATAGAGGAAGAGCGCAAGCGCGGATCCCAGCGCCAGACTCGCGTACGCAAAATAGGCATTCGGTCCTAGAATGATCGAGGCGGGTTTCGGCGCCGCCGCGAGAGCCTTTTGCGCGGCATCGAAGACGCTATGCCAACCACCGAGCGCGGCCGGAACGATCGCCAGCGCGGCACCGACCGTGATGTAGATAAGCGCGTCCTTCACGAAAGCGATCATCGCGGGCGCGCGCAAACCGCTGACGAATGTGTAGCCGGCCAGCAATACGAACGCGCCAATCAGGAACAGAGTAGACGATTGCGCATTTGGGGCGATGCCCGACTGCTGCAGCACCGAACGCATGCCGATGAGCTGAAGCGCGATATAGGGAAGCGTTGCTGCAACGCCCGTCGCTGCGACCGCGAACTCCAAGCCGCGGCTGCCGAAGCGGTCGTGCACGAAATCGGCGGTCGTTACGTAGCCCCGGCGTTTGGCGATGGTCCAAAAGCGGGCCATGACGAGAAAGGCTGCCGGATACGCGATCGTCGTGTACGGCACGGCAAAGAACGCAATTGCGCCCGCTCCGAACGCAAGCGCCGGTACTGCGATGAAGGTATAGGCGGTGTAGAGATCGCCGCCGAGCAAAAACCAGGAGACCAGGGTTCCGAAGCGCCGGCCGCCCAGGGCCCATTCGTCCAAACTTTCAATCTTGGCGTTGCCCCAGCGCGCCGCCAAGAATCCCATGAGCGTGACTGCAGCAACCAAAAAGATGAAGATGGCGGTCCCGCTACTCACGCTCCTGCTCCCGCGTGGCGAGATAGACGGCGATGACGATCAGCGCCGAGAGTACGATCCACAGGATCTGGTACCAGTAAAAGAACGGAAAGCCGAAGAGTCGGGTTCGCGGCGCGCATAAAACGGGGGGAACAGCGTTGCGGCGAACGGGATGACCAGGGCCCAATACCACAAACGCCGGCTCATTGCTGGCGAGGTTCGAGCCGTGCGCGGTTCTATCTTCCCAATGGGACCGTACGTTTCGCCCACAGCGCGCGCAGCGAGTATTTGCCGAGCAGTTGCGAAATAGCCATCCCGCTTATGCAGACGGCGGCGCCGGCGATTTCGTGCGGCTCTATCCGCGCCTGGAGCAGCGGAATGCTCAAGAACCCCGTGGCCACCGGAACGGCGAATTGAAACATCGACACGCGGCCGGCACCGAGCTGGGAGATGGCAAAACTCCAAACCGGATACGTGAGGACGACCGGAAAGATGACGGCATAACCGAAGATCGCCCAATCTATCGGGGGAATGAGCTGCCAATTCTGGTGGAGCATCCGCGGTACGGCACCGGGCAAGAGCATCACCGTTCCGAAGGCCATCGCAATCGCTACGAGCGAGACCGGCGCGTAGCGTCCGACGAGCCGCGCGCTGAGCACGTTAAAGCCGGCGAAGACGCCTGCCGAGAGCAGCGTCAGACCGTCGCCGATACGGAACGTCACGTGCCGCGCGAAGACGCCTTCGAAGATCGCAACGCCGAAGAGCGCCATCGCCGCCCCGGCCCAACGTCCGCTGCGAACGCGTTCGGTCCGGGCGAACGCGACGATCGCCAGCGTAATGACCGGCGCCATCGACGCGAGCAGCGCCGAGGCGAACGCGGTCGTATGCGCGAGACCGATTACCCAAAGATACTGATAGACTCCATATCCGCAGGCGCCGCATGCGATGAGCAGGGGCAGGTCTTTCTTTTGAATGCGCACGCGTTCGCCCAAGGCATATGCCAGCGCAAACGCCAGCGGTGTCATCAGGAGAAAGCGCAAACCGGTAAAAGCGAGCGGATCCATCAAGCGAACCGCATATTTAACGGCAACGGTGTTGATCGACCACGTCGCGACGGTGTAGACGAGTCCGAGATACGTCAGCGCGCGTTGCGTCGTCACCGCACAGGTCATACCGGCCGCGGGCAAAACCTCCTGGCCACGTTGTCCTTCGTGCCTAGGGAATGAACTGCTTCGGCAAGCCGGCGAATCCGCGCGGCTGTACCCCGGCGTGGGGAACGCGCTCCGGCGCGATTTTCAAAGCAGCGCAGCTCATCGCCGCCGGAAACACGTTCACGACGCGATCGGGAACGATCGCACGATCCGCAGGGATAGCGGGACGAACACCGGCAAGACGCAACGGATCGAAACCTGAGGTGAGATCGGACAGCCGTGGGTTAGTGTCGCGCGGGCCTTCGGGCATGTACGGCTTCTCATCCGGAAGCGACGCCAGCGCGGGCAGATCGAACACCGTCTCGATAAACCGCACAACGGATGAGGTGTCACCGAGGTCGTGCACGATCGCACTCGACTTTGAGTAAGGCGAAATGAGAATAAGCGGTACGCGGGGACCGTCGCCGCATGGGTGCCCGTCCCAACACCGTTCGAACCGGGGCGGCGGTGCATGATCGTAGAAACCGCCGCTGTCGTCCCAAGTAATGACGATGGCCGAATCCTTCCAATAGCGGCTTCGCGCGATCGCGTTGACGAATGTTGCGACGAACGATTCGGCAACCTGCCGATCCGAATCCCCCGTGCCGGGGTGATCGTCGTCGCCTAGGAAGTTCCGCTGTATGAACGGCGATCTGTTCGCGGGGCGCCATCCGAAGCGGTTTTGGTTTCCCCCTTTGATGTAGAAGACACCGCGATCCGGAAGCCTTCCCTCGCGAATCGCCGGTATCAGCGCGCCAAGCGGCGCAACGTGACTCCAAAATACGTCGTTGTGGCGCATGTACGCGAAATATTGCACCGCATTATGATGCGCGGAGTAGCCGGGAAGCGCCGCATTCGACGGGCCGTTGTACCCTTCTTGGAACCACCCCCACGGAACGGGCGCTCGCGCGTTGCGTCCTACTAGGGACAAATCTCTGCGCACGCCTGCCGTGTCGTTCGTTGCCAAGACGTCCTTGCGGCCGTTGAGGGTCAGCATTACCGTAGCATACCGCTGCGGAACTTGCAGATGTTTCTTCGCTGCATCTGCCGCGTACGGACCGTATGGCGGATCCATGCTGTTCTCGACCGGCACGCCTGCACCCGACCCCGAGCCGCGCACGATTTCCGACGGATCGCGTGCGGCCTGCGTTTGCCCGGACTGTGCGGCGATGATCTCGATGTTACCCGGCGTTGAGGGCGCCGTCATGGCTTGAAAAAAGTGATCGTAAAGCGCGAAGTTGCCGGCGTATTTCCAGAGAAACGGTATGGTTGCACAGTCGTAGTAACTCATCGTCAACTCACCAAGCCTGCGTCGATCGTCCCGCCCATATCCGTCTTTCGCTGACGACGCCTCCTGTACGGTAAGGAAATGGTCCATCTTTCCGCCGTCCATCTTCGAAAGCAGTGCGGCACGAGAGTGGTCCGGACTTTCGACGTCCGGGTCCGCGATGCGAAACGGAGTGACCCACGTCTTTCCGATCGGATCCCACTGACGGAATCCGTGCAAGGCGGCGGAAACGCCGCCCAGATTGTCTGCCCCGGGAAACGATCCGAAATAGTGGTCGAACGACTCATTTTCCTGGTAAATGATGAAGACGTGTTTGACGTGCGCGCGCAGCAACACTACTAAGGCTGCTTGCGACGTGGCTGTCGACGCGCGCACCGATGCATGCGGCGCTATCGCGCAAGCAGCCACCGCGGCAGCGAGCGTACAGAGTGTCTTGTTCAGCATCCTCATTGCAGTGGGCCGGAGGCGGCAACGCTGACCGTCTGAACGTTCGCGAATTCGTGCATTCCGAACTGCCCGAGCTCGCGCCCGTATCCGCTTTTCTTGACGCCGCCGAACGGCAAACGCGGATCCGAGGCAGTCATGCCGTTGATGAAGACGAGGCCCGACTCGAGCTTCGCGGCGATCATTTCCGCGCGGCCGAGGTCGCGGGTCCAGATGCTGTTGCCGAGGCCGAACGGGGATGCGTTCGCGAGTTCGACGGCTGCATCCGCGCCGGACGCGTGGATGATTGCGGCTGCGGGACCGAACGTTTCCTCGTCAAATGCCGCCATGCCCGGGCGGACGTCGCTCAAGATCGTCGGCTCGAAAAAATTGCCGGGCCGCTCGATGCGCCGGCCGCCTAAAATGGCCCGCGCGCCCGACTCCAAGGTTGTCTTTATCTGGCGCTGCAAATCGTCGAGCAAGTCCGCTCTGGCCAGCGGTCCCATCGTCGTGCTGCGATCCATCGGATCGCCTACCACGATGTCGCGCGCGTGTCCGACGAAAAAATCGCAAAATTCTTCATAAACGGGCGATTCCACGATGAACCGCTTAGCCGCTATGCAGACTTTGTCCGCAGTTTTGAAAGCGCGCCCGGACTGCGACCTGCGCGGCGGCTTCAACGTCCGCATCGGCCAGCACGACGAAAGCATCGGAACCGCCCAGTTCCAATACAATTTTTTTTAGATGTTTACCGGCGATCGAGGCAACGGCAGAGCCCGCAGCTTCGCTCCCCGTTAAGGTCACAGCTGCGATTCGCTTGTCCGCGACGACGCTTTCGACTTGAGTAGAACGAATCACGAGTGTCGTAAAGATTCCCGGCGGAAATCCCGATTCAAGAAATGCGTTCTGAAGATCGATGGCGCAGCCTGTGACGTTAGCGGCGTGTTTCAGAACGGCGGCATTGCCTGCAGTCACTGCCGGGACCGCGAAGCGAACGACTTGAAAGAACGGAAAATTCCACGGCATGACGGCGAGCACCACGCCTAGCGGCCTGAACGCGGCGTAGTCTGCGAAGCGTGTGGGTTTGTACGTCCCTGCGTGCCAAATGCTCCGGCGCGTTCTCGGCATAGTAGTCGCACGCCCAGGCGCACTTTTCAACCTCCGCTTCGGCTTCGGCGACAGTCTTCCCCATCTCGAGCACGATCGTCCGCGCATAACCTGCGGCTTTAGTGCGAAAGTGCGCGGCCAGGCTGCGCAGGAGTTCGCACCGGTGCTCTAGCGGGGTCTCCCGCCACAGTAAGAACGCGCGGTGCGCCTCGCCGAGCCGAGCGTCGATCTGCTCGCCGCTGAAGACCTCGTAGCGCCCGGCCGTTTCTCCGGTAGCCGGGTTTTCGGTTACGATGCAATCTACGGAATCAATTGCGGCGGTCATGAAGATTCCTCGCGTTGAGCTCAGATGCGCTGTGTTACCGAGAACGTAAACGACATGGGAGCGAGGCCGAAGCGCTCGGTGCCTTGTTGCAGCGAGTTGGCGTCGGTTCCGAACTGGTTCTCCGCTTGGAATAGGCCCCAACCGATGCGTCCGTAGTTGTCGGTTGCAGCACTGAAGAGATTCGAGATTCCCAGATTCAGTGACGTTCGATCCGTGAGCCGTGCATTGAAAAACGCGTCCGTTTCCCCAAAGGCGGGTCGATTGTAGGCGTTGTAGTTGTCGTAATGCGTGTAGTCGAGATAGACCTCTTCACCGTGCGTATTGGTCAAATCCAAGGCGATACCGTACGTATGCAGCGGGATGTTGGGCAACTGTGCGCCGTTGATGAGTGTGGGGTTCGCCATGAGAATGCTGTCCGGCATATCGAACACGACAGCGGACTGGACGTTGTAATAAGCATCTACGGCGAGTTGCGGCGTGGCGCGCAGGCGCGTGCTGAGCTCATAGCCGCGCGCTCGTGACGTTGCGAGGTTTACGTTGGTGGCAACCGTCAGATTTGCGATTGTCGGCGCGGGATTCGGCGAGGAAAGGTTTGGGCAGATGGACGAAATGTGGCTATACACGCCGGTTAGGTATGACGGCCCGTAGAGCTGATTGATCGTTCCGACGAACGGTGCTGCCGGTAAGTCGGCTTCGAAGATCGTATTCGTTTCATTCGTATCGTACGCCGTAAACTGCACCGTATCGTCGGTCCCGAACCGGTGACCCAGCGAAGCTTCGATGTCCTTCGCTTTTTCAGGCAGCTCGCCCGGTGTCGGCAACGACCCAAGTGAGAACAACTGGCAGTTCCCCGGATTTATTCCGCCGGCGCCGGTCAGCTCAAACGCGATCGGTGCCGGATCGGCCGACGACGCGCCGCCCGTTAGGCGCACCACGTCGCGCGGCGTGGGCCTGTAAACGACCGACAGTCGAGGGTCGAAGGAGCTGCCGCCGATGAGCGAGTGTTTGAACCATGCGTTGGTGAAATACGATACCCGTTGTGACGGCGTAAATGCATCGCGCACGAAGAAGTCTGTCCAGTTTGGAGTACAAGGCACTCGTGGGGATGAGGCCCGTCGCACCGCTTATCTGATCTCCGTTGGTGTATTGGCGCTGGCTGTAAAACCCGAAGCCGAGGTCGTTCTTGTCACTGGCGATGTCGTCGCTGACCAGAGTTCCGTACGTCCGAAAAATACGGGTCAGAACGGACAAATCGCCGTTGAGGTTCGACGCGGGGCGCTCGCGGTCTTGACCGTAGTTGTCGACGAATGAATCGACAACAATCTGGTTCTTCCCGAGCATCGTCAAGAACCGCGCGTGATAGTCCTGATTGCGAAGCGCTTGAAATGGCCCTTGTCCGCCGCCCGAAGGGCCGCTCGCGACGACGCCGTACCGCTGGGGAGTAACGCACGTCGAGCCCGCGTCCGTCGTGACCGTTATACCGTTCGGCGTCGACGAACTGCCAATCGTGCAATCCGTGCTCGACGCCGCCTGATATTGCGCGTAGTCGGCGGTAATGAAGTCGTTGTCGCCGTTTCCGGTTTTGTCGTCCCATGACGTCGCCGAGTAACCGGTAAACGTGAGAGAAGTACTGGGCGAAAAGGACCACACGAGTTTTGCCAGGTCGTTGCGAAGCACGGCGTTACCGGTAACGAAGTAGGTGTCCGCAGCGAGCGTTGCAGACGTCCAATCGTTCCCGCGCGCACCGGTTTGCGCAATAATTTGCGGCTGGAACTGACCGTAGGTGCCGTTCACGCCGTGGATGAGAACATAACCGAGTTTGCCGAACGTTCCGCTCGCCTGCGTGGCGAAAAGTTGCGTGCCCTCGTCGCCGTATCCCCAGCGCATGATTCCCTCGGGCTGTTTCGTCGGATCGATTGTTTGAAAGTCAATCGCGCCGCCGACCGCGTCGACGCCGTACAGCCCTGACGCTCCCGATCCGTAAGTGACCTGTGCGCCCTTCAACGCGAACACGGGCGAGTCGGCCAAATCGAAGCCTCCGGTTCCGCCGCCGATATCCCAGCCGGGATAGACGCCCGCCGGGCCGATAGGATGGCCGTCCAGAAGAATCTGCGTTTCGCTTGGTTTGAGTCCGCGTATGTCGATGCCGATGTCGTCGCCCCGCGACGAGTCCGCGTCGGCGCGGTTTACGCCTGGAAGCTTCCCGAGACTCTCAGCCAAGCGGAGTTGGTTCGTCTGCTGCACGACGTTCATGTCGACAGTCTGCTGGATTGTCGTCGTCGTCTGCAGCGTGCCGGCGCCGCCTGCCCGAATATTTGCGATCGTGCGGAGCGCTCCGCGCGAGACCGCCCGTATCAACGCCACGTTAACTGCGACGGGTCCGCTCAGCACGATGTCCTGCGAACGCCCACTCTCATAGCCGGTCGCCTGCACCGAAATGGAGTAGATGCCGTATGGTACGGGACGAAACGCGAAATTACCGTAGGCATTGGAAACTGCCGAAGCAATGGCTTTCGTGCCCTGCTGTAATTGAAGCTGCGCATTGGCCACCGGAAGGCCGCCGTTTTGGTCGAGGATCACCCCGGTGATTGCCGCAGTCCGCGCCAACGGGGTTGGCGTCGATTGCGCGACGGCGCAAACCGTTACCGATACCGTGCAAACGATCGTGACGACGATCGAACGGACGAGCTGTTCCCAGTCGAGCCTCATGATGGTACCTCTTTTCAGGTCCTTCCTCAAGGACGGCGCGTTACTCTATACTTTCTGAGATAGGGTGAACAAAAAGGCGCGTGGCGCCAAACCGAATTGCTCGGTTCCTTGCTGCAAGCCGCTGGTATCGGTGCCGTACGAGTTCTCAGGGATGAATACGCCTAATCCTATTCGGCCGTATATGTCCGAGGCTTCGTTGAACAGGTTCGTCACGCCCAGAGTCGCGGCCAGCCCGTTACTCGTAACAGTTTGCGTCAATGCGGCGTTCGCAATGCCGAAAGGCCCGCGATTGAGCGGATTGTTTCCGGCGAAATGCGTGTAGTCCATATAGTATTCGGTTCGATCCGTGAGCGTCCAATCGAGCGTGGCACCGTACTTTTGCAGTGGGATCCCGACGAGCTGGCTGCCGTTTATCAAAGTAGGGTTAGACTGCTGCAAAAAGACCGGTGCATCGAAAATAGCCGAAGACTGCACGTCGTAGTACGCTTGCAGAGACATTCTGTGAAATCGGACGTTGCCGCTCAGCTCGATGCCGCGTGCGCGCTGTTTGGCCAAGTTGACGTTGGTCACGACCACCAAGTTCGAAATCGTCGGCGGAGCGCTCGGCGGGGAGAAGTTCGGGCAAATCGACTGGATGTGGGCGAAGATCGACGGAAGGTACGTCGAGCCCGCGGCGTTCAAGATGTCCTGGAAGTTCGAGGCCGGCACGTCTGCTTGGAAGATCGTATTCGTCTCGTTCGTATCGTACAGGACACCTTGCACCGATGCGTTTGCGTTGAAGCGGTGGCCGTAGGAGAATTCCAGATCGGCGGCTCGCTCCGGCTGCTCGTTCGGCGATTGCGCTTCGCCCACAGAGAAAATCTTACAGTTTCCGGCGCCGATGCCGCCCACTCCGGTGAGTTGCAGCGCCAGGGGCGCGGGATCCGCCGAAGACTTGCCGCCGGTTAACCGCAGCATGTCAGATCGAGTCGGGCGGAATAGTATGGACAACCGCGGATCGAACGAGTTGCCCCCGACGTTCGAGCTCTTCATCCATGCATTCAGGAAGAACGAGAGCGGTTGGGACGGCTGATACACCTCGCGAACGAAGAAACTGTTGAGGCGGTCGAATATCGGCGCATGGCCCAACACCGCAGTGCCGCTGATGTTGTCGCCGTTCGTGTACTGGCGCATCGAGAAGAGGCCGAAGCCGACGTCGTTTTTGGAAAGCGAGATGTCGTCGCTCAAAAGCGTTCCCATCGAGCGGTAGTCGACGTCCAAGATCGAGAGGGGCCCGTTGACGAACGACTCCGGCCGTTCGCGGTACTGCGTGTAGTTGTCTAGGTAAGAGTCCAAAACCACTAGGTTGCGGCCTTCGGTGGTCGTCATGCGCGCGTGATAATCTTGATTGCCCAAATGCTGGTATGCGCCGGGGCCTCCGCCGGCGGGACCGCTCGCATTCGCGGCGTACTGCTGCGGGGTGTAGCACTGCGTACCGGCATCCGTGCTCACGCTCAGGCCCGGTGAACCCGCACCGGTCGTGCAGTTCGTATTGTGCTGTGCTTGATAAAGTGAGTAGTCGTACGTGACGAAGTCGTTATCGCCCTCACCGGTCTTGTCGTCCAAAGAATTGGCAGCGTATGCGGTGAAGCTCAAGTTCGTGGCGGGCGAAAATGCGTATTGCACTTTCGCGAGATCGTTGGCAATATTGTAGTTTCCGGAAACGTAGTACGTAACGCCGCTCAAAGTGGCCGACGTAAAATCGTTACCCCGGATGCCGGTTTGCGGAATGATCGCACCTGGAAAATTCCCGAGCGTGTTCTCGATGCCGTGGACGAACGCGTAGCTCAGCTTGCCGAGAGTTCCAGTGGCCTGCGCATCGGCAATTTGGGTACCCATGTCGCCGTACGCCATTTTCAGCAGCCCTTCCGGACGCTGACTGGCTTGGATCGTTTGAAAATCGACGGCACCGCCGACAGCGTCCACTCCGTACAAGCCCGTCGCGCCGGAGCCGTACGTTACGAGGGTATTCTGCAGCGCGAAGAGGGGAGCGACCTGATAGTCGAATCCGCCGTTGCCTCCGCCGATCCGCGAAGGGTAGACGCCGATAGGGCCAATCGGATGTCCATCCAGCAGCACTTGCGTCTCGCTAGGCTTTAAGCCGCGTATGTCGACTGAGATGTCGTCGCCCACCGCGGAGTCTTGCCCGACTAGATTAACGCCCGGCAGCTCTGCAAGCCCCTCCGCCGCCCGCAGCTGGCCTACGTTCTGCATCAGTTTCGGATCGATCTGAGTTTGGACGGCCGTGGTCGTTTGCAGACCACTCGCGCGCGTAGTCACATGAGCGATGGTCTTTTCTGACGATATATTCGCGGCCTGGAGGCGCGAGATCGTCACCGACACCTGCACCGGCGCACCTCCGACCACGATATCGTCCGAGCGAGCGGTTTGATATCCCGCTGCACTGACCTGAAGGTTATAAATTCCGGGCGCGACATTCGAGAACGTGAATGCCCCCGACGGATCCGAAGTGGCATGCGCCACCGTATGATCTCCCTGGACCAACGCGATGGCCGCCCCCGGAACGGGAAGCGCCGCCCGGAGCTCCAGCACCGTGCCGGTTATCGTCGCGCCGGTGGCAGCCGGCTGCTGCGCGCGGACGAACGACGGCGTCGTTAAGAAGGCGGCGCAAACGAGAGCGCAGATGATGAACCGTATCTTGCGTGCGTCGAGTAACTGCATAATGCGGACGCTCCAACTTCAATGTCCCGCCGAACTCATCAGTCGCCGGGAGCGGATGCGACGGAAGCGCCGGTCATAAGACTGACGGCGCGGTCCATCGTAGTTGTTTTGGGATCCAACGATCCGACCCGGCGACCGTGGCGAAGAACGACGATCCTATCGGCCGCTTCGAAAACGTGCGGCAGATTGTGGCTGATGAAGATGACCGATATGCCTTTCGCGCAAACGCGCTGCATAAGACCAAGGACCAGTGCCGACTGCGCTACGCCGAGTGCCGCAGTGGGCTCGTCCATGATGACGACGCGCTTTCCCCACAGAACCGCACGCGCAACGGCGATGGCCTGCCGTTGTCCCCCGGAAAGCGTGTCGACGGTTTGACGGATTTTCGAAACTTTGATTCCGAAGTCGTGCAGATGACGTTCCGCTTGCCCGCGCATAGCGGAATCGTCGAAGAAATCGAATCTTCCCAGGAATCCCTTGCGAACCGGTTCGCGGCCTAAGAATAAGTTTGCCGCCACGTCCAAGTCCGGAGCAAGGGCCAAATCCTGATACACCGTTTCGATTCCCGCACGCTGCGCGTCGCGCGGGCCGCCGAACGTACGAGCCACGCCGTCGACGAGGACCGCTCCCGTATCGGGCGTGACGGCGCCCGAAAGAATCTTCGTCAGCGTCGATTTTCCCGCTCCGTTGTCACCGATAAGTGCGACGATCTCTCCGGGATACGCTTCGAAATCGACGTCTTCGAGCGCGACGACCTTGCCGTAGCGCTTCGAGACGCCTTTCGCTTCGAGGACGGCCGCTCGAACGCCGGCAGCGACGCTCACGCGGACGCCGCCAGTCGCTTGCGATGCTGATCGGCAAAGACGAAAGCGATGATCAGCGCGCCTTCGAGCATGCGCGCAACCTGCGGATCGAAGTTCATCAGGTTCAGTCCGTTCGTCATAATCTGCACGAGCAAGACCCCTAAGAACGTGCCGGCGATCGTGCCGCGCGCTCCGAAAAGACTGGCGCCGCCCAGAACGGCTGCGGCAATGGCATCCAATTCGAAGCCCGTTCCGGCGTTCGGATCGCCTTGCGATTGACGCGCCGTGATCAGCAGACCGCCGAGCGCCGCAAGCACGCCGCTAATCGCGTAGACCGTCAGGATCGTTGCGCCGACGTTGACGCCGGCGCGTCGCGCACTCTCGCGGTTGCTTCCGACGGCGTAAATATAGCGGCCCCGTCGCGTAAAGTGCAGAAAAATGCCGCAGATCGCGCTCACCCCAAGCAGCACCCAAAAGAGGTTGGGAATTCCGAACGTGCTGTCCGACGCGAAATTCACGAAGCCAGGCGCGTCGAACGCCACTTGTTGGCCATTGCCGAGAATCTGCGTAAGACCGCGCAAAACGCCTAACATGCCGAGCGTGACGATGAACGGCGGAAGCGCGCCGCCCAGAATGAGCGCGCCGTTCAGCAAACCCACGGCAAGTCCCGCCGTAATCACGATCGGCAAGACGAATGCAACGGGCAGTTGGTTCGAGAGCGACAGCGCAGCCAGTATGCCGCCGAACCCCAAAAGCGATCCCACGGAAAGATCGATCCCGGCGGTGATGATGACGAACGTTTCGCCTACGGCGATGATTCCCACCACGGCCATCTGGCGCGCGTTGTTTTCGATATTTTCAACGCTCAGGAATCCCGGCGCCGCCGCAGCGAAGACGACGAACAGCACGACGATGATGCCGACGAGGCCGAGGCGCAACATCGCCGTCCACACGGCCAAACGCCGATCGTCGCGGGTTGCCGGCGTGCCGGCACTGCGTTCCGGGGTGACGTTTGCCACACTCGGCGTCATACCGGCCGCGAAAAACCCATGTGACGCTTTGCTACGGGATCGAGCAGACGCTTGAATCTGCGGCGAATCGACGTTCTCCGGCGTCGCCGCGAAGACGCCCGTATCGATATTTTTGGGCACGTCGACGCCTGCTGCCGCCAATACTCCGTACGCCACACCGCCGTACCCCATTTGATACGGGTCTTGCAGGATGATCCCGTCAACGCTTCCCGATCGCAAAGCGCGCACGAGTTGCGGCGAGGGGTCGAAGCCTACCAACGAAATTTTTTTCGGATCCGTCCGATTCTCTCGAAACGCCGTGAGGGCGCCTTGCAAGGTGATGAGCGAGTCGGCAAAATAGCCGGCGAGATTGGGAAAGCGCGTCAGCGTGTCGGCAACGATACTGATGGGCTTTGTCGATTGGTCGCCGCCCGCGTCCTTGTGCGATACGACCTGAATGTTCGGATATGCTTTGAGCGCGTCCAGGAAACCGCGATCGCGCAGCGTGAGTGAACCAACGCCGCTCAAGAAGGTCGAATAGGCAATCTGCCCGGCAGCGAGCTCCCGTTTTCTTGCGGATCGACTCGACGAGCGTGTGGGCCGCCAACATGCCGGCGGCGTGATTGTCCGTGGCCAAGAACGTGTCGTATGCCGTCGTGTTTGCACCAGAGTCGATCAGAATGACTTTGATGCCGGCATCGTGGGCTTTTTGAATGGCCGGGACGAGCGCGCTGGCGGCTGTCGGAGCGAGCGCGATGAAACTCGGCCGCTTAGCGATTGCGTCTTCGACGATCTCAATCTGTCCGTGAATATTTGCCTCGGAGTTCGCGCCCGTGAACTGCAGCGCGTCTAGCCCGAACTGTTTGGCGGCGCTCTTGCCCCCGGCCAAACACGCCTGCCAGTAATCGGAGTTCGGGGTTTTAACGATAAATGAGAACCGGACCGCGCCCAGCGACGATTTAGCGCCTTGCGCGCAGTCGGTCAAGAACAGCAGTCCGGCGGCGCCGGCGGACGCCGGAGAAGATGCCGGCGTGAAAAGTCGGGCACGCGACCTCCAGAAAGCAGGCTTTCTCCCCAACTTCACCATGTTATTGCGTCATTGTCAATATCATTGCAAAACCGTGCCGTATGCTTTATGCTTGTGCGGAGCCTTATTGAGAATAGTGCAATAGAGGGAACGATTCGCCTGAGAAACCCAACGCTGATCAACTCTCTGGCGCGCGGCGTCAGCTATTCTACGCTTGCTGGCGGAGCGCGGCGGTGCTTTGGGGGTGACCGAGGTCGCCGAGCGCCTGCAAGTCGATCCGAGCACCGCATACCGTCTGCTCAGTACGCTCGAGGGCGATGGTTTCGTACGTCCAGGACCCGGCGACGAAAAAGTATTCGATTGGATACGGCGTGCTGGAAGTGGCGGCTGGACTACTGCGCGGCATGAGTGTCGTCGACGCCGCAAAGCCGTTCATGAGCGCGCTCTCGGCGAGTACCGGCGAAAACACGCACGTTGCAGTGCGAGAACCGGCGCGCGGCCGTTTCGGTCGGTTCCGAGTCCGCTTCCGGCATACTGCGCGTCGAAACAAAGGTCGGATCGGCCGAGCCCCTGCACTGCACGGCAGTGGGGAAGGCGCTGCTCTTCGACTATACGTATGCGCAGCTCGCCGAGCTTTTCGGCGGCGAGCCGCTGCAGCGTTATACGCCCAAACGATTACGACGCTCGATCTGCTCGATGCGGAACTTGCGCGCGTCCGCCGCCTAGGATATTCCCTGGACGATGAGGAGTTGCATCCGGGAGTGCGCTGCATTGCGGCGCCCGTGCGGGATCACTTGGGCCGAGTCGTAGCGGCCTTCGGCATATCCTCGCCGGCGGTGCGCCTGAGCCGCGCCCGCATTCCGGAACTGGCGGAAGAGATTCGAACCGCCGCCGCGGCAATTTCCGTGCAGCTCGGAAACACAGCGCAGCGGGCGCCGGCGCTTCCCTGAAACGAGGGATGTACGAATGCGAATGACGGGAGGCCAAATCGTCGCGGCGTACCTGATCCGTGAAGGCATGCCGATGCTGTTCGGCGTGCCCGGGCATGGAATCACCGCACTGCTCGACGCATTCGTCGATCGCCGCGGCGAGATTTCCGTAGTTCAAGCTATCCACGAGCAGGGCGCGGCACATATGGCCGACGCTTACTATCGCGTGGCCCGCAAACCGTGCGGCGTTTTCACTTCGATCGGCCCGGGCGCGGCCAACACCGCGATGGGCGTCGCAAACGCATACATCGATTCCATCCCGCTGCTTCTGCTGACGGGTTCCGTGCATACGTACATGCGCGGGCGCGGAGTACTTCAAGAGCTCGAACGAACGCATTGGGCGAATTTTCCGCGAATGATGGAACCGGTCGTGAAACGTTGGTGGCAGCCGTGCAGTGCGGACCAGCTGCCCAACGTGCTGCACCTGGCTTTCAACGTAATGCTCGAAGGCCGCCGCGGTCCCGCGTACATCGACATTCCGATGGATGTGCAGGCGGAGTACGCGGACGTTGAGCATCTTCCGAAGCCCGTTTCGCGCAGGGCCAGGGGCCGCACGCACGGCGATCCCGCAATGGTCGAAGAGGCTGCAAAACTCTTGCTGGCTGCTGAGCGGCCCGTCATCATCGTCGGCGGCGGCTTGTCTGCCTCGCAAGGTTACAGTGAACTGCGCGAAGTTGCCGAGTTTATCGGTGCGGCGGTGACGGTCACGTGGATGGGTAAAGGGTCCATATCTGAAGATCACGAGCTGTATGCATGGCCCTGCGGCGATCTCGGTTCGATCTCCGGGAATACGCTGACGCGTGAGGCCGACGTGATTCTTTCCGTCGGCTGCCGCTTCACCGATCGAACGGCATCGTCTTTCCGCCGAGGCGCGACGTTTAACATACCGCCGACGAAGCTGATCCAAATCGACCTCGACCCGTATGAAATCGGGAAAAATTACGACGTCGAAGTGGGAATCGTCGGCGATGCAAAAGCGACGCTAGCCGATCTGGTGAGCGCGCTGCGCGACCTTTCCAAGCCGCGCGACTATCGGAATACGCCGTACTTCGGCCGCATCGCGGAGTTGAAGACGCAATGGGAATCGGCGCTTGCATCGTCGCGCGAAAGCGACGCCGCCCCGATGACGATTTCGCGCGCTCTGGTCGAGCTGCGCAAAGTACTGGACCGCGATGCGATCGTCGTTACCGGAGCCGGGAATCCGCAGAGTCAAGTATTCAACGAGTTTCCGGTTTACGGTCCGGGCCAGCACATAACGGCGGGCGGCTTCTCCGCCATGGGATTTGAAGTGCCCGGCGCGATCGGCGCGAAACTCGCAGCCCCGGATCGACAAGTCGTCGCCGTGGTCGGCGACGGAAGCTTCCTGCAGACGGCTCAAGAATTGGCGATGGCCGCGCAGTACGACATTCCGGCGGTATTCCTCGTCATGAACAACTACGGGTGGGAGTGTATCAAGAACCTGCAGGTACTGCAGTTCGGGCCGGACCGCGTCATCGCAACGAACTTCAAGAAGCCTGACGGAACGCCGTTCTCAGCCGATCTTGCACTGATGTCGAAAGCAATGGGCTGCCACTCCGAGCGCGTCGAGCACCCGGCCGAAGTCGGACCGGCGCTGCGGCGCGCGTTTGCCAGCGGACGCCCTGCGGTCGTTGAGGCATTGTGCAGCCGCGAGCTGCCCGGCAGCGGTTTAACCTCGACCGGATGGTGGGACGTCACGGTTCCCGCGTACCATCTAGACAAACGCAAAGCCTATGAGAAGGCCCGTTCGGAGGAGGCGCTCACGTAGTGGCCAGCGTTCCCGCGACGGCGGTTTTCGGCGCCGGACGAATCGGCAGAGTGCACGCACGAAATCTTGCCGTCGAGCACGGCGCGGCTTTCGCCGGTGTGGCCGACGTCGATGAAGATGCAGCGGCGCGGCTCGTCGCCGAGTTAGGCTGCGGCCGCGCGGGATCGGTCGAATCCTTTCTGCAGGATCCGGACGTAACCGCAGTTGTGATCGCGACACCGACCGGCACGCACGCAGATCTTATCGAGCGGTGCGCCTCCGCCCGAAAGCATATTTTCTGTGAAAAGCCGATCTCGCTGGACGTCGATGAGACCAATCGCGCAATCGCCGCCGTACGCCGTGCGGGCGTAACGATGCAAATCGGCTTTCAGCGGCGGTTCGACCCGAAGTTCGTGCGGGCGCGGCGTGCAGTCGAGTCGAACGAGCTCGGTCCGGTACGTTTCATACGGCTCGTCGGCCGCGACCGCGCCCTGCCGCCAATCGAATACATTCGTACGAGCGGCGGTCAGTACAAAGATCAAATGATACACGATTTCGACGCTGCGCGCTGGCTCGCCGGTGAGGAAGTGGAAGAGGTGGTAGCAGTCGGAAGCGCGCTTGCCGATCGCCGGGTTGCGGATGCGGGCGACGTCGATACTGCCGTGGCTTGCCTGCGTTTCGCTTCAGGCGCCTTAGCGGTCATCGATGCATCGCGCGAAGCTCCCTACGGTTACGACGCGCGATTGGAGATTCAGGGATCGCGAGGCCTGTTCTTGGACGACGATCGGCTGCGTTCGGGAACGGTGATGGACGCGTCATTTCTCACGCCGGACGCCGACTCGTTCGCGGATCGGTTCGGCGAAGCGTACAAGGTCGAA
This sequence comes from Vulcanimicrobiota bacterium, assembly GCA_963714015.1. GTDB lineage: Bacteria > Vulcanimicrobiota > Vulcanimicrobiia > Vulcanimicrobiales > Vulcanimicrobiaceae > DASRDE01. The sequence continues at coordinate 2,250,594 of OY970223.1, forward strand.
CTTCACGAATTTCTCGCTGCGCTCGAGCGCGGCTCCGCTCCCAAAGCGCGCGGTGAGGACGCGCTCCAGGCGCTTCGCATAGCAATCGCAGCCGATCGCTCGCGGCGCGAACGGCGAACAGTGCAGCTCGCCGAGATCGAAGGCGCTTAAGCACGTGAGCAGCCCGCTACTTCTGCGCGGCAGCCCGAACGATTTCGGCGAAGTCGTGCGAGCGACACCGGGCGGCCCGGATTGGAACTACATCGATTTCCGCGTCCTGCGCATTCCGAAAGGCCAGACGGAGGCTCGAACCACCGATGGCAACGAATTGCTCGCCGTGTTCGTCGAGGGAACGGCGGACGTGCATTCGTGCGAAGGCGCATGGAACGCTGTCGGCGAGCGGATATCGCCGTTCGAAGGGCCGCCGCAAGCGGTGTACCTTCCCCCGGACTCTCGTTATGTCATCAAGGCAATCACCGATTGCGAAATCGCCCTGTGCGCCGCCGTGGCGCGGCGGGCCGCGCCGGCGACCGAGACTTGTCGCTTTGCGCGACACCGACGCGCGGACGCGAGGAACGGGCGCAGCCGAGCGCACTGTGTACGACTTGCTGATGAGCCCGGACGAAGCTTCGACGCTCTTCGTCACGGAAGTGTTCACGCCCGCAGGAAACTGGTCGAGCTATCCTCCTCACAAACATGACGTGGACGATCCGCCGCGCGAGTCGGCGCTCGAGGAACTTTACTATTACCGCGCGTCGCCGCCCGCGGGCTTTGCGTTTCAGCGCATCTACACCGCCGACGGAGAGCTGGACGAGACGATAACGGCGCATAATCGCGACGCTGTGCTCGTGCCGCGCGGCTATCACGTCTGCGCGGCCGCTGCGGAATACAGCATCTATTACTTGAACGTTCTCGCCGGTCCAAAGCACGTCTATCACATGACCTTCGATCCCGAGCACGAGTGGATCAAGCGGGATTGGGTGTGGTGAGCGCGATGCGCATCGGGACCGCATCGGTTAATTGGGGCTTCGACCCTTTTTACACCTGGTCGAAGACGCCGTCATTCGAACGGATGCTCGACGAAATGGAACAAGCGGGTTATGAAGGGACGGAGATCAGCTACAATTTCCCCGACGACGCCGGTGCCCTGAGAGATGAACTCTGCAAGCCGCAATCTCGCTGCCGCCGCAACGTTTCACGCCGTCGACGTACGAGACCCGGAAAATCACGACGCAGCGATGGCAAGCAGCATGCGCGTGGCGGAACGGCTGCGAGACGTCGGATCGGACGTCTTGATCCTCTCGGACAAGCCGTCCTCCGGCCGGATAGCCGTGGCCGGACGCGCAAGCAAATCGGACGAACTCGACGATCGCGGCTGGAGAACGATGACGGACGGCTTGCAGCGAATCGCTGAAAGGCTGCGAGCCGGCGGCATACACGCGGTTTTTCATCCGCATGCGGGGACGTACGTGGAAACGCGCGACGAAATCGACCGGTTTTGCGAGATGACCGATCCTGCGCTAATCGGCCTATGCCCCGATACTGGACACTTGGCCTATGCGGGCGCGCGGCCTGAGGACGTCTTCGCGGACTACGCAGATCGCATCGAATACGTCCATCTCAAAGACGTCGACGCGGCAAAATTGGCGCGCGTGCGCGAGCAGGGAATAGATTTTGTCCAAGCTGTGCGGCTTGGGATGTTCGTCGAGCTCGGTACGGGCGCGGTGTCGATCCCTGCGATCGTCGAAGCGCTGCGATCGCGCGAATACTCCGGTTGGATCATCGTCGAGCAGGACGCTCCACCGGAGCCGCTTCGTTCGGCGCTTGCGAATCGGCGCTACCTTCGCGAGTACTTCGGTCTTTGAACGCCGAGTCGCTCGCCCGCATCGGCGACGACATTCGCAGACACGTTCTGCACGCGGTCCATCATGCCGGAGCCGGTCACATCGGCGGAGTCTTTTCGGCAGCCGATATGCTGGCCGCGCTCTATTTCGAAATTCTGCGTATCGATCCGGCTCGGCCGGCTTGGCCCGACCGGGACCGCTTCATTCTCTCCAAAGGACACTGCGCGATCGGATTGTATGCGGCGCTGGCGCTGCGCGGGTATTTTCCGATCGACGAACTGAACACGTTCGACGCGATCGATTCCCGGCTGCAGGGGCATCCGGACATGCGAGCGTTACCGGGCCTCGACATGTCGACCGGGTCGCTCGGGCAAGGCCTTTCACCCGGCGTCGGCATGGCGCTAGCCGCGCGGATGACGGGCAAGGATTTCCGCACGTGGGTTATGCTTGGCGACGGCGAGATCCAGGAGGGACAGATTTGGGAAGCCGCCTTCTGCGCAGCCCGGTACGATCTCGACAACGTAACCGCCATCTTGGATTGGAACGGCCTGCAGCAGTACGGCTGGCCGACCGTTTCCGGATATACGGTAGACGACAGACGTGAGCCGGTCGACAACGCTCGCGATAAATGGGCGGCCTTCGGCTGGAACGTGCTGGAATGCAACGGCCACGACGTTTCCGCATTTCTCCAAGCATGCCGAACGGCATGCAGTACGCGCGGACGGCCGTCGATCGTCATAGCGCGCACCGTTAAGGGGAAGGGCGTCACGTTCATGGAGCACGACTATACGTGGCATTCCCGGCCTGTCACCCCGGAAGCTCTGGCGCAAGCGCTGACGGAGCTGCAGCGATGACTGCATCTGCGCAGCGAGACGTTTTCGGCGAGACGCTCGTGCAATTGTGCGACGAGGACCCTCGGGTGGTCGTCCTCGACGGCGATCTGGCAAACTCAACGAAAAGCGACCGCGTTGCGCTGGCACGGCCGGATCGCTTCGTGATGATCGGCATCGCCGAACAAAACCTGGTAGGCGTGGCGGCCGGCATGGCGACGGTCGGTATGATACCTTGGGTGTGTTCGTTTGCCGCGTTCTTAGCTTCGCGCGATCTCGACCAGGTTCGCGTGGTGGTCGCTCAACCGCGCTTGAACGTAAAGCTTGCGGCGCATTACAGCGGTATCCTGACGGGCTACACCGGGAAGACGCACCAGGTCGTCAACGATATCGCGATCATGCGCTCGCTGCCGAACATGACTGTGATCGCTCCCTGCGACGCCGAGGAAGCCCGTATGGCGATTCGAGCGGCAAACGAATTCGACGGCCCGGTTTATATGCGCTTCACTCGCGATCCGATCGAAACCGTGACGAAGCCCGGAACTCCATTTCGCATCGGCGCGGCAGCGCTGCTTCGGGAGGGCACGCAGATAGGGCTGATTAGCACGGGAGCGCAAACCGTGCGGGCGATGCAAGCAGCGCGAGTGCTCGGGCGGGAAGGCATCGATTGCGCCGTGCTGCACGTGCCGACCCTAAAACCGATCGATGAACAGGCTATCGTCGATTTGGCTTTGAGGATTCCTTTTATCGTAACGTGCGAGGAACATTCGATCCTAGGCGGCCTCGGCGGCGCAGTAGCAGAGGTTCTGTCCGAACGGTGCCCGACGCGTATCGCGCGATCCGGTCTGCGCGACGTCGACGGCGAGAGCGGGCCGAACGACGCGCTCCTGGCGAAGTATGAGCTGAATGCCGAATCAATTGCGGCGCACGCGCGACGGCTTTTCGCGCTCGCATGAAGATTGCCGTACTTTCGGGCGACGGCATCGGACCGGAGGTCATCTCACAAGCGGTTCGCGTGCTGCGAGCCGTTAGACCGGACGTTGAATGCGTCGAAGGATTGGCCGGCGCGGCGGCAATTCGCGCCGGCGAAGAACCGTTGCCGCCCGCGACGCGATCGCTCTGCGACGCCAGCGATGCGATTCTTTTTGGTTCAGTGGGCGACGCCGAGCTCGACGCTGAGCCCTTTGCTCGGCGCCCTGAAGCCGCGCTCTTTTCACTTCGCCACGACTACAGCCTCTTCGCAAATCTTCGCCCCGTGCGAACGTATCAAGGTCTCGAACATGCATCGAGCCTGCATTGGCACCTTATCGCGGGCCTCGATCTCATCGTCGTACGCGAGCTCACCGGGGGCATCTACTTTGGTACGCCGAAGGAAGTCCGCGTCGACGCGCGGGGCAAAGGCTACGCCGTTGATACGATGTCATATACCGAGGGGGAAGTCGACCGAATCGCGCGCGTTGCGTTCGAACTGGCGATGCGCCGCCGCCGTCACGTTACGTCGGTCGACAAACACAATATCTTGGCCACGTCGCGGCTGTGGCGAGGCGTCGTCGAGCGCGTCGCCACGGAGTATCCCGCCGTTGAAGTCGAGCATCTCCTGGTCGACAATGCGGCAATGCAAATTATTCGGCGTCCGCGTGACTTCGATGTTATCGTCACGGAGAACATGTTCGGTGACATCCTTTCGGACGAGGCGGCGATGCTGACGGGATCGATCGGAAATTTGCCGAGCGCGAGCCTCGCGGGGCAAAGCGATCGCGTGTTCGGCATGTACGAGCCCATCGGCGGAACCGCACCCGACATCGCGGGCCGCGGTATCGCCAATCCGACGGCGGCCATTTTGTCGGCCGCACTGTTGCTGCGCTTCAGCGCCGGCGACGAGCCGGCGGCATTGCGGATTGAAAACGCGATCGCCCAATGTTTTCGAGATGGTGTACGAACGGCCGACTTGTGTTCTAGCGGCCGGGACGCGGTAAGCACGGCGGCGTTTGGGGATGCGGTTTTGGCGCGTCTCGGCCTTTAGCACTCGTTGCGCCCGTATCTAAGCAAACCCTTAAGAGTCCTATGGCGACCAGCCCGGCGCAGCGTTCGAACTTTGGGAGTATGACGAGCTTCCGAAGGTACTGCCGTTCGTGCATGCCGACGTTTGCGTGTTTTCGTACGCGACGCGAACTGCCGTGTCGTCCGAGGTGCCTGCAACCGGCGTAGCGCACGGGTTCGGCGTTGCAGGAGGCAAACCGCCGTCGTCGCCTTGCGCAGCTTGCGCAGTCACGTCGTCAAATGTGCCGTCGCGAGCATCCGCCGCCGCAACGTACGGCGGGGCGCGGAAGGTTCGGAGCGTCACGTCCTCTGCGCGAGTGAGCAAAGGATTCTTTTGTGCGTCCGTTACCGAGACGGCAATGTGAGCCGTAACGCGTCCTTCCGTTACGTAACCGTTGGTTTCTTCGTTTTGCGCGCAGTTGGTCGAGGATTGATCGCAACTCGCTGCCGGAGTGGCCGGCGCGATAATCGTGTAAGTGATGTTTTCGCCCGTCATGAAACGGCAAGCCGGATCCGCGCACGCAAGCGGCAGCGGCGAAATGACGGGCAGCGGCGAGGGAAGGCCACCGTTCTGCATGTCGCTCGAAAGCTCGCGTTCCAGGGTGCGGTTTGCAATCTGATAAGCGCCCGCAACGTACGTCGCAGCGGCGCGATAGGTCGCGGCGCGCGTCATCGCGAGTCCCGCGCTGACGAACGACAACGCGATTGCGGCGAGCAGCGCGACGCAGAACAACGCGTTTAAAAACACGTCATGGCGCACCGCTCGGCGCTGGAATGGCGGTCGGATCCACAATCTCGGAACCGGGTACCGGTGCTCGAACGGATACAGCGCCCGACACAGAGACGACCCCACTATCGGATGGATGGCCCGGGTCGGGTGTATAACGCACCTGGACCGAAAGCTGCGCATCGGAAGCCGTCACGGAGGTCAACGCCGTGGTCACGGTAACAGGCGCGGTGGTTGCAGAACCGTTCGGCAGCGCAATTGGAACCTGCACGTCGGCGATCCCCGACGGCGCGTTTCCCGGTGAGCCGTACTTCCAAGCATTCTGCGCGACGCGCAGCGTCTGCTGCGCCAGAAGCTGGGCCGCCGAATGAACCGGCCCGCTTTGATGTGCCGTGAACCTTCCGAACGAGCTTATGGCAAAAAGCGCTCCGGCGGCGGCAATTGCCAGCACCGCGCACGAGAGCGCAGCTTCAATTAACGTGAACCCGGATTGAGCGCGATTCCTCACATGCCGGGAAGTGCCCGCGAACGCCGAAAGCGGGACGCGAGCCGGCGCCAATTTTGGATAGGCACTCTTAGTAGCGGCCTTTCGAACGCATAGGTCACCAGCGCAGCCTGCGCAATTGTGACGGAAAACGCAACGACTGTGTACGTGAGCTGCCAATGCGGATCGAGCTTCGGATCCGCCGATGCGGACGGCGGAACGTGCCATGCGAGGAGCTCGCGGGCGAAGACCTGATGGTAGAGGTATAGGTTGTATGAAATCGCGGCGAAGAAAAGCAATGCCGGATTGGCAATGACGCGCTGCCAGTACGGAAGCGCCAGCAGCGAACCCAGTCCCATGAGCACGAACGCGCCCGCGACCAAGGTGCGGTTGTGAATGGCCCAGGCGGTCGACCATTGATCCGCCGTGCGCATCGACCAGAGATTCTCGAGCAGCAACGTAAGCGCAGCAAACCCGGCGACCGCGACGAGCGTTGCCGCGATCTGCACCCGGCGATCGGCACCGCGCTCCCGCAAGCGCACGTAAGCGTAAGCGGACAGCATGCCCGCGGCAAACACATCCAGATAACCGGGAAGATTTTCAATCATCAATTCGGTAGACGTCGTCCAGCAGCAGGTCTGCGCGTACGAACGCCAAGCCAGGCTTGCCAGAATCATTGCCGCCGCAGTTACGAAGGGCCGGCGCGAGAAACCGGACCAGATTAGCGGGAAGCAGACGTAGAATTGGACTTCCACGGCAAGCGTCCAGAGCACGCCGTTAATCGAGCCGTATGTCTGCGGCCACCACGTGTGAATAAAGAGCAGATGCGAGCCGACGTCACGCAACGCTTGCGCCGGCGAGGTGAAATGGGCGTAACCGATCGCAATGACGACGGCGATGGAAAGCACGTAGGACGGCACGATCTTCATTGCGCGGCGGAAGGCAAAATCGCCCCATCGCGGCGCGGGCTCGTTGCGGAAGGCTGCTTTGACGAACGGATACGCGATGACGAATCCGCTGATGAAGAAGAAGAGATCCACCCCAATGAAGCCGGTCTCCGGAATGAACTGGAGCGCCGGAAGCGGCGCAGCCAGCCACGAGATCTCCCAAATGTGATACCAAAGGACCAGAAGCACTGCGATGCCCCGCAGCCCGTCGAGCACGCTCAGGCGAGTTTGCGCCATCAGGTCTTTGTATTAGGATGTTGACACAAAAGCGAAGTTTGTATTAACATATTGGTACAATGGCTGAAGCACACACGGCTGAATTCCTTCGATGGTTCTACTGCGGCTTTTTCGCCGCGATGGGCGCGTTCTTGCTCTGGATGCCTCCTACGGACAATCCTGCAGGCGTACTCCATTACCTCGCGCGCTTCGCGAATCGGGAAACGGCATGCCGCCTGCGCCGCGTGTGGTGCAAACGCATCCGGAACGAAGACATTGCGCAATCCATAAGGCTTTGCCCGGGGGTTTCAAGCCTCGTCCTGGCCATCGTTACCGGACTCGATCTGCTGGGCGGAGGGCTGAGCTATGGCCTCCTGATGCTCGTCATCGCAGGATCCGCAACGGCAGGGTTCTTGCAGGTGCGCAACCGGCTCCCCGTACGGGTCGCAGTGCTGCAGCCGCGAAAGGCTGCTTCGGTAATTCCGGCGATTTGGTTCGTGCTCGCGGCCCTGCAAGGTTTAGTCGCGCTCGAAGCGCTGCGCTTTCCGGCAACCGAGACAAAGGCTGCCGCGATATTCGTCTGCTTATCGACCATCGTTTGTGCGACGCTGGCCTGGCGCGTCACGCAAATGCCGGCGTTGCTCGCGGGTGAGGATTTGCCGATGGAGCAGTACGTCGACGAGCGGCTGAGGCGGCAGAGGGCGGGGAGCATTCTCCTCTACGCATTCGCGCAAACCTTCGTCTTCCTGAGCTTCGCCCGGTCCGCGTCGTGGAGCGTGAACGCGGCTGCGCTGCTCATGGTCTGCTACTTTGCTTGGTTCCTCTATCAGACGTTTCGCAAAGCCGGCTTTAACGCGCTGCCGGCATGACGTCATGATTTACGCCGAACTACTCCTCCCTGAAAAGGTCTCGATACGATGAGCAATGCCCAAATAGCGCACTACTTGCACTGGTTCTGGACGGCATTCTTCGCCGCTTTCGGAGCGGGAATTCTGGCCGCGTCGCGCGGTGAATTAGGCGCCAAGCGCGCGGCTTGGCTCCTGCGCTTGCAAGATCCGGCGATCAAACCTCGCGTCCGGGCTGCGCTGGGCAAGCGCAGCGAAATGGAGCAACTTTCGCCGCTGGTCAAGATCGTGCCGGCAATCGTGAGTTTCATGCTCGCTGCCGTCGCGGCGTTCACATCCATCGAGCCTGCGGTCCTCTACGGTGCTCTGCTTCTCGCTGCGGCTTTTGCCATGGCCGTTGCCTTCGTTCAACTGCGTAATCGCCAACCTGTAAGGGTTGCGGTGCTGTCCCACCGCGTGCCGACGGCCGTCATTCCGCCGGTGTGGTTTGCCGTTGCAGCCGTCCAGGCTTTGCTCGCACTCTCGGCGCTCAGCGTTCGCGCCGACGCGTTAGGAGCGCTGTTCGTGTGCGTTTCGACGCTGACATGCGCCGTGCTGGCGTGGCGCGTAACCGAAATGCCGGCACTCCTTGCCGGTGACGACATCGAAGTGGAGCAGTTCCTGGACGAGCGCCTGCGTTTTCACCGCGCCGCATCAGTCCTTTATCTCGCGTTGGCGCAGTCGTTCGTATTCATCACTCAGGTCGCGCCGTTTCATCCGCAAGCGCAGCTGCAATACGCCGAGATCGCTTCAGCCGTACTCTGGGCCGGCTACAGTGTTTGGTTCTTCGTGCGTCTGTTGCGGAAAGTCGACGTTTCTCCGGCCGTCGCATGAGCACAGCAATTACGGTCGATCCGAACATCGAGATCGCGCCGTACCAGCAGATCGAAGAACAGATAGTCGGATCGATCCAGCGCGGCGACTTGCAGCCGGGCGCGATGCTTCCCACCGTCAGGCAGCTTGCCGACGATCTCAACGTTGCGCCGAATACTGTTGCCCGGGCATACGCGGATCTGCAGAGCGGCGGCTGGATCATCAGTGAGGGCCGGCGCGGTACGAGAATCGCCACGCGTTTGCCGGTTGCGGACAAAAAAGTCCGGACGCACGTTCTGCGGGAGACGATCGAAAACGTCGTGGGCTCGCTGCTCGGTCGAGGCTACTCCGCAGGCGAGATCCTGGCTGAGGCGCGCCGCTTGCTTGGCTGAGGCAAGCGTGGCCGCAATGGCGCGGGCGTTCCGGCGGAAGCCGCAAAAAAGATTCTTCCTTATATTTGGGTGCTGTGGAGTACCGGGGGGCGCCGTTTCCGAGCGTGGCGCCGGCGCGCGCCGCATTCCGGGCAGCGAGCAAGCGGTACTTCACCGCATCGAGCGCGCATTTGACGGGGCTGGAACTCCTTGCTATACTCCCGTAGTTCGGTCCCACCGATGGTGTGGCCGACTTTGTGTGTGTGGTTAAGGAGTAACGTTGCCGACCATCAGTCAGCTGGTTCGTAAGGGCCGCGAGAAAGCCGAAAAAAAGGTCAAGACGCCGGCGTTCCGCGTCATTCAGACCGGTCCCAAGCCGGGGCATCCGGACCTGCCATTGCGTACGTTCGAAGTCGCCGGCAATCCTCAGCGCCGCGGTGTTTGCACGCAAGTCAAGACGGTCACTCCGAAGAAGCCGAATTCCGCGCTGCGTAAGGTGGCCCGCGTCCGGTTGACCAACGGTGAAGAAGTCACGGCCTACATCCCCGGCATCGGGCATAATCTGCAGGAGCACTCCGTGGTGCTGGTGAGGGGCGGCCGCGTCAAGGATCTGCCCGGCGTTCGCTACCACATCATTCGCGGCACGCTGGACACTTCCGGGACCGCGAACCGCAAGCAAGGCCGCTCCAAGTACGGCGCCAAGCGCTCCGCCAAAAAGTAAGGACCGAGACATTGCCACGTAAAGGACCCGCGCCCAAGCGGCAGATTCTGCCGGATCCGCGCTTCAACTCGAAAGTGCTCTCGCGCTTCATCAACAAGGTCATGCTCCGCGGCAAGAAATCGCTGGCGGAACAGATTACCTATGGAGCGCTGGACATCGTCACGGAGAAGACGGGCCGCGAGGCGATGGATGTGTTCTCGCAAGCACTCTCCAACGCGATGCCGCTGGTCGAAGTCCGCCCTCGCCGCGTCGGCGGCGCAACGTACCAAGTGCCGATGGAAGTGCGGCCCGACCGCCGTCAGGCGATGGCGATGCGCTGGTTGATCGGCTTTGCGCGCGCCCGTTCCGGCCGCTCCATGGAAGAGAAACTCGCCGCCGAACTGATGGACGCCTCGAACAACCAAGGCGCATCGATCAAAAAGCGCGAGGACACCCACAAGATGGCCGAGGCGAATAAGGCCTTCGCGCATTACCGCTGGTAACTTTTACATCATGGCTGCAAGAGAATATCCGCTCGAGCGAACGCGCAACATCGGCATCGCCGCCCATATCGATGCAGGCAAGACGACCTGCACCGAGCGTATTTTGTTTTACACCGGCCGCACGCACAAAATCGGCGAGGTTCACGACGGCGCCGCTACGATGGACTGGATGGTTCAAGAGCAGGAGCGCGGGATCACGATCACGTCCGCTGCGACGGCCTGCACTTGGCGCGACACGCGAATCAACATCATAGATACGCCTGGCCACGTGGACTTCACCGTCGAGGTGGAGCGTTCGCTGCGCGTACTCGACGGTCTGGTAGCGCTCTTCGACTCGGTTGCGGCGGTGCAGCCCCAGTCCGAGACCGTTTGGCGTCAGGCAAACAAGTACCGAGTGCCGCGGATCATCTTCGTCAACAAGATGGACCGCATGGGCGCCGACTTCTTCAATGCCGTCGCCAAAATCAAAGAGCGTCTGGGCGCCAACGCCACACCGATCCAAGTGCCGATCGGTGCCGAAGACAACTTCAAGGGCGTCGTCGACCTGTTCACGATGAAGAAGGTCATCTACACGGACGACATCGGTTCGACGACCGAGCAAGAAGACGTCGCCGGTGAGCTGAAAGAGCTCGCGCTCGAGTGGCGTCAGAATCTGGTCGAAAACATCGCCGAGCAAGATGAAGAGCTGCTCGAGATGTTCTTCGACGGCAAAGATCTGCCGATCGATCGCATGAAGGAAGCGCTGCGCAAGGCGACCATCGCCGGCACGGTGCTGCCCATGCTGTGCGGTTCTGCTTTCAAGAACAAAGGCGTGCAGCCGCTGCTCGATGCGATCGTCGAGTATCTGCCCTCGCCGCTCGAAGCCAAACCGATCGTCGGCAAGGATCCGAAGACGGACGCGGAGATCGCGCGTAATCCCGACGACAAAGAACCGTTTGCGGCGCTGGCTTTCAAGATTGCGACCGACCCGTACGGGAACTTGACGTATTTCCGAGTATATTCGGGCACGCTCGAAAAGGGCTCGTACGTCTACAACTCGCGTTCGGGCAAGAAAGAACGCGTTGGCCGCATTCTGCGAATGCACGCAAACCATCGCGAAGACATCGACGCGATCGGCGCCGGCGACATCGCGGCGGCGGTCGGCATGACGGACACGCGCACCGGCGATACGCTGTGCGATGAAAAAAAGGCGATCGTGCTCGAATCGATCACGTTTCCGGAGCCGGTCATCTCCCAGGCGATCGAGCCCAAGACCAAAGGCGATCAGGATCATCTCGGCAAGGGCCTGCAGCGCCTCGCGCAAGAGGACCCGACGTTCCGGATGTACACGGACGAAGAGACGCAGCAGACGATCATCGCCGGCATGGGCGAGTTGCATCTCGAGATCATCCTCGACCGTCTGCGCCGCGAGTTCAAGGTTGAAGCCAACGTCGGCAAACCGCAGGTCGCCTACAAAGAAGCGATCACCAAGAACGTCGAGAAGCAGGGCAAATTTGTTCGTCAGTCGGGCGGTAAAGGCCAGTACGGCGACATCTGGCTGCGCGTGGGGCCGGGCGAAGCGAATTCGGGATTCACGTTCGACTGGAAAATCGTCGGCGGAGCGGTGCCCAAGGAGTACCAGAAGGCCGTTCAGGAAGGCATCCGCGAGGCATCGCAGAGCGGCGTGCTCGCGGGCTATCCCATCATGGACTTCCATGTCGAGGCCTTCGACGGTTCCTACCACGACGTCGACTCTTCCGAAATGGCGTTCAAGATCGCTGCGTCAATGGGTTTCAAAGAAGCCAATCGCGCTGCGGGCCCGATTTTGCTCGAGCCGATTATGAAGGTCGAAGTGACGACGCCAAAAGATTACATGGGCGCAATTACCGGAGACCTGAATCGCCGGCGCGGCATGATTCAGGCAACCGAAGAAGCTCCGGGCGGCGCGCAAGTGATCACGGCGAACGTACCGCTTTCCGAGATGTTCGGTTACGCGACGGACATGCGTTCGGCAACGCAGGGCCGGGCAACGTACACGATGGAGTTCTCGCATTACGAGAAGGCTCCGAAGTCCGTTGAGGAGGAAATCGTGGCGAAAGCCGCGGGCAAAAAAACCTCCGCCGCATAAGCCGCGCAAGGACGACGATCCCAAAAGGGATCTCAAAGACCTCAGAGATCGCATGGATCCGAAGTTTCGAAAATACGCCGAGGACCGGAAGAACCCTGAGGACCCTAAAGACCCAATAAACAAAAGATAAGCAAAGCAAAGGATACTGAGAGCGAATCATGGCGAAGGCTAAATTCGAACGTACCAAACCGCACGTCAACATCGGCACGACGGGGCACGTCGACCACGGTAAGACGACGCTTACCGCGGCTATTATCAATTGCCTCGCCACCGAGAACGCCAACATTCAGAAGCGCAACGTCGACGATATCGACAACGCGCCGGAAGAGAAAGAGCGCGGCATTACGATCGCAATCTCGCACCAAGAGTACGAGACTGCGAAGCGCCACTATGCCCATGTCGACTGCCCGGGTCACGCGGACTACATCAAGAACATGATTACCGGCGCGGCGCAGATGGACGGCGCTATCCTGGTCGTGTCGGCGACCGACGGCCCGATGCCGCAGACGCGCGAGCACATTCTGCTGATGAAGCAGGTCGGCGTTCCGTACATCGTGGTCTTCTTGAACAAGGTCGACATGGTCGACGACGAGGAGCTGCTCGAGCTCGTCGAGATGGAAGTGCGCGAACTGCTCACCCAATACGAGTTCCCCGGTGATGCCACGCCGATCATTCGCGGTTCGGCGCTCAAGGCGCTTAACAGCTCCGGCAAGCGCGGCGACCCGGACGCCGATCCGATCTTCAAGCTCATGGACACGGTCGACGAGTACATTCCGGATCCCGTCCGTGAGACGGACAAGCCGTTCCTGATGCCGGTCGAAGACGTCTTCACGATCACGGGCCGCGGAACCGTCGGCACGGGACGCGTCGAGCGCGGCCAGGTCAAGGTCGGCGAGGAAGTCGAGATCGTCGGTCTCCAGGAGCAGACGAAGAAGACCGTCGTTACGGGCATCGAGATGTTCCGCAAGTTGCTCGACTCGGGCATCGCGGGCGATAACATCGGCGTGCTGCTTCGCGGCGTCGATCGCAACGACATCGAGCGCGGACAGGTGCTGGCGAAGCCCGGCTCGATCAAACCGCACAAGAAGTTCAAAGCCGAAGTCTACGTTCTCTCGAAAGAAGAGGGCGGCCGGCACACGCCGTTCTTTGCGAACTACCGTCCGCAGTTCTACTTCCGCACGACGGACGTGACCGGAACGATCAGACTCCCGGAAGGCGTGGAGATGGTCATGCCGGGCGACAACGTCGCCATGGAAGTCGAGCTGATCACGCCCATCGCGTGTGAAGAGGGTCTGCGTTTTGCAATCCGCGAGGGTGGACGGACAGTCGGCGCCGGCGTCGTCGTCGGAGTGCAGGACTAGGTCTTTTCCGCCGATATGTCGTTGCTCAAGGCCTCGTGTAGCAGTCAGTACACTTAGGCCTTGAGCGCCTAATCTCGACGAAAAATACCGTCGTCCTGAGTAATAAGAAATTCAAGAAAGAAAGTAAATGGCTAAGCAGAAAATTCGCATCCGCCTGAAGGCGTACGATCACAAAGTGCTCGATCAATCGGCGGAGCGTATCGTCGAGACGGCGAAGCGCACGGGTGCATTCGTCAGCGGGCCCGTTCCGCTGCCGACCGAAATCAACCGCTTCTGCGTGAATCGTTCGCCGCACGTCGACAAGAAGTCGCGCGAACACTTCGAGATGCGCACGCACAAGCGCCTGATCGATATTCTGCAAGCCTCGCCCAAGACGATGGACGCGCTGATGCACCTCGATTTACCGGCCGGAGTCGACATCGAACTCAAAGCCTAACAGCTTAGCCCGATTATTCAAGACCCCGCTGCTTCAGCGGGGTTTTTTTCTTTCGCGCCGGAGCATGCAGCCGCACGCAGATTGACGAGGACGGAGCCCGCGACGTAAGGCCGAATCCGTTAGCTCTATGCTCGCCATGCTGCTCTTTGCGGCCTTCTCCGGGTTTTCGACATACCAGCCCATTACGCTCGCTACGCCCGTTCCGCATCCGCCAAAACCGCCATGCCGCGTCACGTTATTCGAGAACCGCGCTTTCTTGGGCGACGCGCCGTTCCTCGGACCGTATCTGCCGAAATGTACGGGACCATGGGCACGCGTCGTGCTGCACTTAAATACGCGCATCAAGGGCATGCAGTACGATCGCATGGGAGCCCTGTGGCTGAACCGATCGGAGTTGCTGCGATTCACGACTGCCGAGCCGACGAAGCACGGCATAGCGTATTCCGTCCAGAAGGACGTTACGGCGTACGCGGCCCTGTTTCGAGCGCCCGGGTCCGTCGTGGCGGAACTTGCAAATTACGTCGACAAGCAGGATGACGGCATTTACTATTTGGACGCCTATCTGGATTTTTATCGGGCGTCTCGAGCGAATCCGGCGCCGATGGGCGCGGACGGCATACTGCCGATCGACAATGAACTGAGCGCCGTTCCCTGGAGCACCGGCGGTATGCTGACCGACCGGCTTGCGCCGCTGCCGCGAAACATCGTCGCAGCGCAGCTGGATTTATACGCGAGTAATCACGGCTGCGACGAATTCTGGTATACGAATGTCCCCGACGCATATGCCGCCAGGCATAAGGCCGACGGTTTGTGCGGCGGCGGAACGTATCGCGAGATCGACGTCGCGATCGACGGCAGACCGGCATCGGTCGTCTATCCGTTTCCATACATCTGGACCGGCGGCATCAATCCGCTCTTGTGGCGTCCGCTCTCGGCGATCGATACGCTGAACGTTCCGGCGTACCGGGTCGATCTCGATCCCTGGGCGGGTGTGCTCTCAGACGGTAAACCGCACACCGTTACCCTCGCGGTGTTCGATAATCGCGGCCTGTGGCCGATGGACGCGAATCTTCTGCTCTGGCGGGATCGTCGCGCCGCTCGCACCGGCGGAAAGGTCGTCGAAGATACGATTGCTCCAACCCACGTCATCACACGTGACGGCCTCGACCCTAAGGGAGGGCGGTTCGGTCAGTCGGCGGTCACGAACTGGATCGTGAAAGGGTATGTCGTGACCAGTGCGGGGGCAGTCCGGCACAGTATCCGAGCGGGGTCGTCGTTCTCGAATCACCAGCGCCTAAATTTTTCAACGGGCGAGCAGGACGCCTCGCAGGACGAGTACTTCACCTTTGCAACGCTCGCACAAAGTTCGAAAAAAACCGTAAAGAGCGTCTTCTTCGGCGCGTATCAGCTCTCGGCAAACTCCGTATATCCGCCGCTCGCGGCCGGCTCTCCGTTCGCGCTGATCGTCCGCGCCGGCGTGCAGCAACGCCGAACTCTGGTTGCGCCGGGAAGGGATGGCTGTGACTTCGTCGTCCGAGCGCGGGCGCTACTCCAGCGGCGCAAAGACGGCCGCAGGCCCATCCAGCGCGGCGACACGTTCGAGCGCAGCCATTGCTGGGGCGTGCGGAATTCCGTGCGCTGGGCCCGCGCGCACAACGGCGCGATCACGTCCGGTAATATAAGCAACATCTAGCAACTTCCCGGCGTGCGGGCGACTAGGATCGACAGTCAGGACACTGCATGGCGAGGTCGAAGTCCGAGACTTGCCTGAAAGGGGGCTGCTATGGAAGTAAAACCCACCTACCTTGGAACGATGATTGCCCTGGCGACGGTCGCTTTCGGAATCATTTCGGCGCTTGCGTGGAACAAGTTCATCACCGATCTAATCGCGCTCTTCCTCAAGCCGGGGAGCGGCGTATGGGCCGAACTGTTGTACGCCGTAGTCATCACCTTGATCGCCGTTACCGTCATTCAAAATCTCGGCAAACTGGCCGAGCGGGGTATCGGGCCGAAGGTCTAGGGCCTTAGTGTGCGGCCGCAGAGCGCCGTAAGCGTAGTTCCGCGGCAACGTGGTTGCCGTAGCCGGGAATCCGCTCGACTCGCAGCGATCGCGTCAGCCGCGAGATGATGTAGAGTCCGCGGCCGTTTTCGCTAAAGGGATTCTCGGGCAGCGACGGATTACGAACGACTCCCCTACCGCGATCCGTTACATGGAGCACGGGATGCGTTCCGCTCCACTGCAGTTGCACGTCTATCGGCCCAGGCGCGTGGCGCACGACGTTTCCGACCAGTTCACCGAAGACCAGCTCGGCCGCTTCAAAATCGCCGCGGGAGTTGGTCTTTTCGCGAAGGTACGACATGAGTTCCGTGCGCGCTTCATGCGCCGCCTGCGCGTTTTCGGCATCGAACGACCATTGGTACCCCTCGCCGAAGCGCACGGTAAGAACCGCAGTGTCGTCCTGCGATTCGTACGGCAAACACGCATCGCAGAGAAAGCGCGCAGCACTGCGAACGTAGAGAATCGCTTCGGAACCGGCCACCGTGCGAAGACGGCTGGTTCCGAACGCCAAATCGCGGGTCGCTTCGGTCAGGCCGTCGGTGTAAAGCATCAGCAGATCGGCGCCCTCCAGCGAGACTTCCTTTGCCGCCTCGTGATCCAAATCGCGCAGACCGAGCGGGAGACCGTCGGATCGCAGCTCCTCCACGCCGGCGCCTCGTCGCAAAAGCGGCGGCGGATGACCCGCGGCGGCAAAGCGCATCGTTTTGCGGTCGGGGGAGATAATTCCAAGGAATGCAGTCGCAATTTCGCTCGAGCCGCGCGTGCGCAGCGCGAAGTCGACGGAGTCGAGCAGACGCGCCGGATCCGTTTCGTAAAGGCACGCCATCCCCATCGCTTGGCGAAGTTTTCCCATCAAACCGGCCGCCCGCAGCCCGCGCCCGGTCACGTCGCCGACGCTCACCGCAACCGATCCATCGCGCAGTTTGACGGCGTCGTACCAATCGCCGCCGACATCGGCTTCGCGTGAGCTCGGGCGGTACTCCGATTCAAAGCTCAATCCGGCAATGACCGGCAGCATACCCGGTTGCGGAAGAAGCGTCCGCTGCAGCGCGTGCGCGATTCGGCGCTCGCGGTCAAGCGTGCGCGCGTGTTCGATTGCAATCGACAGCCGGCGCCCCAGATCTTCGAACACGGGGACGTCTTCAGGGCAGTAGCGGCGATCCGCCCGGCACCAATAGACCTCGAGCGCACCGAACGACTCGCCGCGCGCGTACAGCGGGATCGTTATGCACGAGGTCGGCCCGAGCGCTTTGAGATCCGCGATGACGTACTCCCAAACGTCGGCGAGCAGTTCCCCGGCTGAAATCTCGGCACGCAACCGAGGTCTCTCGCGCGTTAGTTCACGAACAGCGCGCTCCTCGGCTTGCGGGCGCAGAATGCGCTGACCTCGCAGTTGGTGCGCGATCTGCGCCTTGCGCCGGTCCCGATGCGCCGCTGAAACGGTTCGCAACGCCTCCCCGCCCTCCGCCAGCACGACGAATGCCAAGTCCGCCATCTCCGATACGACGAATTCGGTCAGCCGGTCGAACGTGGACTGCAAATCGAACGACTCAAAGATCAATTCACTGGCCCGCGCGATAAAGCGCAGACGCTCAGATCGCCGCCGTTCTTCGCTATACAGACTTTGCGGTGCCAATAGCGGAAGCCGCTCTTCGCGCCACCATTTCGACG
The DNA here is from genome assembly GCA_963714015.1 of Vulcanimicrobiota bacterium. GTDB lineage: Bacteria > Vulcanimicrobiota > Vulcanimicrobiia > Vulcanimicrobiales > Vulcanimicrobiaceae > DASRDE01. The sequence goes on from OY970223.1 coordinate 2,268,566, forward strand.
ACGGCCAAATCGTCGTTGCTGAAGCTGTGGCCGGATTCAGACGAGACGAGCGTGATCGCTCCGAGCGCCCGATTCGCCTCAGTGCCGATCGGCACGATCATGATCGAATGCATTGCCAGGTTTTGCAGAATCGTCAGATGTTCGGCGTCTGTTGCTGCTCTGCGTACGCTTTCCGGATCGATAGTAGGCATCAGGAGCGAGAGATTCTTGCGAATGGCCTTATCCACGGCTGAACCGCGCTCGATAGGATAGCGGCCGCGAAACTGCTCGACGTAACGGATTCGTGCCGGATTACGGTGTGCGATCGAAATCGTTTCGTACCGTCCGTCCTCCTGCAGCAAAGTGATGAAGCACCAATCAGCGACGCTCGCGATCGCGAGCCGAGCGAGCTCGTTGCAGACCGCTTCAACGTCCAGAAGCGCGGTTAATGCGGCGGTGGCGTCGAGTGCGAAACGGAGGTTTGCATTCGCGCGCACCTGCTGATCGACGTCGGTCGCCGTCCCAATCCACTTGAGGATCGTTCCGGACTCGTCGCGGATAGGCACGGAGCGCGCGATGAACCACCGGTACGTTCCGTCGCGGGCGTTGCGAAGCCGGTATTCGATTTCGAACGGTTTGCCGGTTGAAAGGGCGCTGGACCAGCGGCTCCAGGTAAGATTCAGATCTTGCGGATGCACGACGTGCTTGGTACCCGTTGCCCTCATGCGCTCGACGGTCAGCGCCGTATAGTCCAGCCACGGCCGGTTAAAGTATTCGATGCTGCCGTCCGGAGCGGCGATCCAAGCAAAGTGCGGCATCGCGTCCGCAAATTCGCGAAAACGATCGCGACTGGCCGAAAGCTCGGCGACGCGGCTGGTCAACTGCGTGATGTCGGATACGGCGCCCGTAAAGCTTACAGCGCCGATTTCGCTGCCGAGCGGCGCGAGCAAAATGCGCACGGTCCGTGCAGAGTCCGCCGCGAGTTGCGCGTGAAAATCGCCTGCACCGCCCTCTTCGATGACGGCACACCAAGCCGCTTCCAACCGCGCGCGATCCGCCGGCAGAATGGCGCGTAGCCATTCGCTGCCCAAACCGTCATTACGGTCGAGTCCGAGGATCTGGAAAAAGCGCGGAGTGGCAAAAATAATCGCGCCGGTGCAGTCGGCTTGAAAAAGACCGACCGGTGCGCCTAAAGCGACGCGTTCCAATGTGCCCTGTTCAGGCGGCGCGTCCGGTTCTAAAGGACGGCTGTAAGCCACTTACTCCTCTCTACCCACTCTGTTGCATGGATACGCCTGCCCGCCCGGCGAAGGGTCGGACATGCCGATCCCTCTCCTCGAGGTGCGTGAACGAATATTTTCGGGCACTCGCCGGCGCATCTTTCAACTTTTGGTGGACATGGGCACGTCCAACGACGTCGTGTGGCCGTTCCCGGCCCAGCCGTTCATGCGATCGCCCGGTCCGCTGACGCCGGGGAAAACCGAAGAATGGCACAACGGCTTTCACGCGGTTCTCGAGGAGGTCGTTCCGCTGGAGCGGATCGTCTGGCAGATTCGGAACGACGGTTTTGAAGGTAAACACGGCTTCTATTTGAGCGGCGACCCAAAAAAGACGACGGTTCAGCACCGCATCGAGGCAACGCTGAGCGACACGGAGGGCCGTCTGCTCTGGCGGCGCCTCGAGGACGCCAACGAACGATCGATGGAGGCTTTGTTCGACAAGATCGCCCGAGTGCTCAAACGCTGATGGCGACGATGGACCAAAAGCGCGCGTCCCTCAATACGTCCGATTTTCTCGACGTTGACGCCCTTTTGACGGAAGAGGAGCGGATGATTCGGGACACGGTGCGAGCGTTCGTGCGGGATCGCGTTGGGCCCAACGTCGCCCAGTGGTTCGAAGCCGGAACGATTCCACGCGACTTTGGAAGGGAACTGGGGGAGCTCGGATTACTCGGCATGCACTTGTCCGGCTACGGCTGTCCGGGCGTCAGTGCCGTGGCATACGGCTTGGCTTGCATGGAACTCGAGGCAGGCGATTCCGGGGTTCGCAGCTTCGCCTCGGTTCAAGGATCGCTCGCAATGTATGCGATTCACCGCTGGGGCTCCGAAGATCAGAAGCAGCGATGGCTTCCGCGAATGGCCAAGGGTGAGGCGATCGGATGCTTCGGGTTGACCGAGCCGGATTTCGGCAGCAATCCTGCGGGAATGCGAACCTTCGCCAAGCGCGACGGCGGCGATTGGGTGATCGACGGGACGAAAATGTGGATCACGAACGGATCCATAGCCGACGTAGCAATCGTCTGGGCTCAGACGGACGAAGGCATTCGCGGCTTTGCCGTGCCGCGTGACTCAAAGGGATACTCATCGCATGATATAGAGCGCAAACTTTCGCTGCGCGCTTCGGTAACCTCAGAACTGGTGCTGCAGAATTGCCGGGTTCCGGACGATGCGGCGTTTCCGGAAGTGCGTGGTTTGCGCGGCCCCCTGGCATGCCTGAACGAGGCGCGCTACGGCATCATCTGGGGCGCCATGGGCGCGGCTCGTTCCTGCTACGAAACCGCACTGGCTTACGCGAAGGAGCGGGTGCAATTCGACCGTCCGATCGCCGCCTACCAGCTGACGCAGGAAAAACTCGTCAACATGCTGCTCGAGATAGGGAAGGGCACGCTGCTTGCATTGCACGTGGGCCGAATGAAAGATCAGCACCGGGCGCGGCCCGAACACGTCAGCTTCGGCAAACTGAACAACGTTCGCGAAGCGTTGCGGATAACTCGCGAGGCTCGCACCATTTTGGGCGCGAGCGGGGTGACCCTGGAGTATCCGATTATTCGCCACATGAACAACCTCGAATCGGTTCTCACCTACGAAGGGACGAGCGAGGTCCACACCTTGATCTTGGGTCAAGCGATCACGGGCATGAGCGCGTTCTAAGCAACCTCTAACGTCCCGAGGCCGCCAGGGGCACGTTTCTGAAACCTGCGGCTCAAATATTTCGTTTCCTAGTCGTCTCTCTCAACGCCGGAACCTACGGCGGGAGAACAAGCGAGGAAACGATGCCCAATCTCTCCAGCAGAATATTCAGAAATTTGGTCGCCGCAGGGATCAGCACGGCGCTTGCCTTCTCCGGCCTTACGCCGGCGATCGCGCAAGAAGCGCCCAGCCATTCTCATGCAAGCGGCCGTGCTTCCGCAAGCTCCGGTTCACCGCAGCAGTCGTACCGCGCAACTAGTGCGCCCGAGCGTTCGTACAGCGCACCTCAGCGTTCGTACAGCGCACCTCAGCGTTCGTACAGCGCACCCGAACGCGCGTACAGCGCCCCCGAGCGTTCGTACAGCGCACCGGAGCGTTCGTACAGCGCACCTGAGCGTTCGTACAGCGCACCGGAGCGTTCGTACAGCGCCCCCGAGCGTTCGTACAGCGCACCCGAACGCGCGTATAGCGCACCCGAACGCGCGTATAGCGCTCCGCAAGCTCCGGCACGATCGTACGATGCGCCCCAACCGCAGCAAAACCCGGTCTATCGGGCGAACACTGCGCCTCCGCGCCCGCAGCGCTCGTACGAAAGCGCGCAGCCGCAGGTGCATAAGATTGCTCCGGCGCGGCCCGCGCGGTTAGAGAGCCCTCTGCAAACAGAAGTCCATACATACACGACGCCGCGTGCAGCGGTTCGCACCTACACGGCCCCGCGCGCAGCGGTTCGCACCTACACGGCCCCGCGCGCAGCGGTTCGCACCTACACGGCCCCGCGCGCAGCGGTTCGCACGTACGCGTCCCCGCGCGCAGCGGTTCGCACGTACGCGGCGCCGCGTGCAGCGGTTCGCACCTACACGACGCCGCGAGCAGCGGTTCGCACCTACACGACGCCGCGTGCAGCGGTTCGCACCTACACGACGCCGCGTGCAGCGGTTCGCACCTACACGGCCCCGCGTGCAGCGGTTCGCACGTACACGGCCCCGCGAGCTTCATTTATACAGCGCGTTCGGGTGAACACGCCGCAGCGGGTTGTGGTGAAGCCTCGCGTGCAAGCTCGTACGACGCCGTTCGTGCAATACGTTCGCGTGAATGCGCCGCGGGTGCGCACGGTCCGGGAGTTGCCTTCAGTGTCGTATCGGCCGGCCGTACTTACGGGACGCGTGGTTCGCGTCGTGCGTAACAACTATGTCGTGCTGGCTCCTCCGGCCGGACGTGAGGTGTTCGTCCGCTGCATGTGCGGAACGCAGGTTCGTGCGAACCAGTACGTGACGATTCCGGCAAACTACAGCAACGGAAGTTACTATGCATCGGCACCGATGCAGTACTATCCGCAGGTGGCGCAGTGGTACCAAAACAACGGCGGCTACTATTCCGGGTATTCTACCAGCTATCCGTCTCAGCTATTACGGCGGCGGTTCGCCGTACTACAACAACGCAGGATACTCATATTACGGAAACACGTCTCCCTATTATAACGGCTATCCGTACGGTAACAGTGCGTATTACGGCAATGCCCCGAATTACGGCAGCACTCCATATTACGGGACCGCGCCGTACTACGGCACCACTCCGTACAGTCCCAGCGGATATCCGTACTACGACGCGTCGACTGCATATCCGTACTACACTCCGGGCTACTACGGATCCGGCCCTTCGCTCGTCGAAGAGCTCGCCATCGGATTGCTCCCGGAGCTGATTCCTAATCTTCCTCCGCAGTACGCAGGTCTTCTCGGAGCGCTGACGGGATCGTACGGCGGTTCTGTACAGGGCGGTTCCGTACACGGGCGGATTGCCGTACACGGGCGGATTGCCGTACACGGGCGGAACCCCGTACTACGGCGGCAACACCGGTTACTATAACAACGGTTACAGCAACACGTCGCCGTATCCGAGCAACGGCTACAATGCAAGCCCGTATTACGGAAATCAATACTCCGCCGCCCCGTATGCCGGATACAACGCCGGCGGCTTGCAGCTGGCTCAGCAGCAGGTGCAGGGAGTCGTGCTCGCGCGCGACGGCAATGTGCTGATGGTGCAGAGCGGCCTGACGCCCGTGCTGGTCGATGCAAGTCCGGCTTTCCAAAACGGCAACGCGCTCAGCGGGCCGATCGCGGCCGGCCAAGTCGTCCAGGCAATGGGTTACTACAACGGCAGCACGTTCATGGCAACAGCGCTCGAATAAGCCGCCGAGACATCCATCGCACCGCAAGGGGCCCTGCGTCGGGCAGCGCAGAGCCCCTTGTCACATTCCGGGAACCTGATTCGATCCCAAAGATGGCGCGACCGTGCCCGGCAAAAGTGCTACAATGGTCGTTAAAGCGGAGGTCTTCGCGATGCGCTTTCTCCCATCAATCCTGCTTATTGCGCTCTGTTTCTCGAGCAGCGGCGTCGCGCTTGCCATAACGGGCTCCGGATCGAACTGCCCCTCGCTTTCCAACCAGCGCAACAAGCAATTGCCGGCGGTTCAACCTATGAACCAGCCCACGTATTTGTGTAACAATGCGCAATATGCGACGGACCCGCCCAAACTGGGCGATCTTTCTTCGCAAGGACAGATGCTCAACGCGCAGGTCTGCAACACCAACTGCAATTACCGCGCGCTCTTTCCCGACGACCCGGATAGCCCGCTCATTCCGACTCAGTGCGGTCGCGGGCAGAACGTGGATCCTCCGTATGCCATAAACGGTAACGCGGCGAGCCAGTCGGCCAACACCGGGCCGCCCGCGCCCTATATGGGCACCGGCGGAAACTGTATGCCGCTGATGATCCCGCAGGCCCCAATCAACCTTGAGGACCAAAAGCCGCCTACCGTTAAGCAGAGTAAGCCGAGCGCTTCGCCCGCTCCGAGCCCGCCCCCGGGCTCGTAGCTCCGCGGGTTACGGGCTCGGTGCTTGACGCCCAGCCCCGTCCCTGGTAGTATGCCGAAGTTGTGGTCCACGCCGGCCGCGCCCTTTTCGCGCGTCCGGCCGAAGAACTTACTAAGTACGCGTGGGCCCGTGTACTATTGGACGAGGATAAACATGAAGAACATCCTTGGCCGCAAGGTTGGGATGACGAGCGTCTTCACCGATGACGGACGGCACGTGCCGGTCACGGTGATCGAAGCCGGTCCCTGCACGGTGGTCGAGCGCAGAACGAAGGACAAGCACGGCTACGAGGCCGTCGCTTTGGCTTTCGGCGACGTGAAAAAGTCGCGCGTCTCGCGTGCCCTTGCCGGACATTATAAGAAGAACGACGCCGAACCCAAGCGCTGGGTTCGCGAATTTCGCATCGACATCGAGGGCGTCGAAGCGGGTCAGACCGTCACGGTCTCGCAATTCGAGCCCGGCGATCGCGTGGACGTCGTCGGAATCTCGAAGGGCCACGGGTTCGCCGGCGGCATCAAACGCCATAATTTTTCGGGGGGCGGCGCAAGCCACGGATCGATGATTCACCGCCAGCCCGCCTCCAACGGTGACACGAACGCGGGGCGCACCGTCAAAGGCAGCCGGCGTCCCGGTCACTTCGGCGTCGATCGCACGACGCACCAGAACCTCGAGATCGTAAAGGCGGACGCCGAGCGCAATTTGCTGCTCATCCGCGGTCCGGTTCCGGGCGCCAAAAATTCACTCGTAATGGTTCGAAAGAGCCGTTCCGCGAGCGCGCGTCATGCTCAGAGGACGGTGGCGAATGCCTAACGTGATAGACGCCACCGGAAAGGTTCTGCGCGAAGAGCAGACACCGGAGATCTTCTCGCAAGAGCATGGGAACAAAACGCACGCGATCTATCGCGCCGTACACCGTGAACTCGCGAATCCCCGCGCCGGCACCGCTTCTACCAAGAAGCGCGACGAAGTCAGCGGGGGCGGCCGCAAGCCGTGGCGCCAAAAAGGAACCGGACGCGCCCGCCAAGGGTCGATCCGTTCGCCGCAATGGACGCACGGCGGCGTCGTGTTCGGCCCGCAGCCGCGCACGTACGTGACCGATCTCAACAAAAAGGAGCGGCGCGCCGCCTTCGTGGCCGCGCTTGCCGATCGTTTCGGCGGCGATGCGGTCACGGTGCTCGAAGCATCGGATTTTGCGATCGAAAAAACCGCCGATTTCGCCAAGCTTCTGTTCGGCAGCGCGAAAGACGCGAGAAAAGGTCCGTCCACGCTGGTGGTCTTCGGCCGCGACGAGCGCGCGGGCCGGCAGCTGGAGCGCGTGGGGCGTAATCTTGCCAAAGTCGGCGTCACGCACGCCGGTGCGCTGGACGTGAAAGACGTTTTGCGTTTCAACCGCATCGTCTTCACGGCCGAAGCGTACGCGCAAGTCGTCAATTCGCTTACCGGCAAGAAGGCCGCGGCGTCAGAACAGGCTCCGCTTGAAAAGGAGCGCGCTTAAAATGGACGCACGGGACGTCATCGTTTCGCCGCGCATCACCGAGAAATCGATGGCCAATGCGCTCGGTCAGCAGTACAGCTTCGTCGTTCACCCGGATGCGACCAAGACGCAGATCCGTCACGCCGTCGAAGAGATTTTCGGCGTGAACGTAATCAAAGTCAATACGGTCAACGTCGGCGGTAAGACGAAGACGTTTGCGCGCCGCGGTGCGCGAACCGCGGGCCGCACCAAGGATTACAAGAAAGCCGTCGTCACCGTCAAGCCCGGTCAGAAGATCGAACTGGGCGGCGTCAACTATTTCGAGCAATAACGCCATGCATGAAGCAGTCCGGACGATTATTGCCGTAGCAACGCGGAGACTATGATGCCAGTCAAAAAATACAAGCCGACCAGTCCCGGCAGACGCTTCGTGACGACGATGGATTTCTCGGACCTGAGCAAGGTCGAGCCGGAGAAATCGCTCATCGAAGTGCGCAAGAAGCACTCGGGCCGTAACTTCAACGGGCACATTACCGTACGCCACAAAGGCGGCGGGACGCGCAAGATGTACCGCATCATCGACTTCAAACGGACCAAAGACGCCGTTCCGGCCAAGGTGGCAACGATCGAATACGATCCGAACCGCTCGGCTCGCATCGCGCTGGTGAACTATCGCGACGGCGAGAAGCGCTACATCCTCGCGCCGCTCGGTCTGAAGGTCGGCGACGTCGTCGAGTCCGGCGCCGCGGCCGACATCAAGATCGGCAACTGCCTTCCGATCAAAAACATCCCCGTCGGCACGGTCATTCACAACATCGAACTGCGGCCCGGACAAGGCGGCAAGCTCGTTCGCAGCGCCGGCGGCTCCGCACAGCTCATGGCCAAGGAAGGCGAATACGCCCAGGTACGTATGCCTTCGGGCGAGGTGCGCAAGGTGCTCGTGGTGTGCCGCGCGACGATCGGTCAGCTCGGCAACGTCGAGCACGAAAACGAAGTGGTAGGGAAAGCAGGTCGTCAGCGTCATCGCGGAAAGCGGCCGTCCGTTCGAGGCATTGCGATGAACCCGGTCGATCACCCGCACGGCGGCGGTGAAGCGCGTTCCACGTCCGGACGTCCGCCCACGACGCCTTGGGGCCAGATGACGATGGGCAAGAAGACGCGCCGCAACAAGCGCACGCAAAACATGATCGTCCGTAAGAGAGGATCGAAATGATTCGAGTTCTGTTAGCCGTATGCGAGCCGCGCGATTCAGCGCGGCGGGCGCGCAGCTCAGAGTGGAGCGCCTTCTAAAATGGGGCGCAGCCTTAAAAAGGGACCGTTCGTCGCGGATCGCTTGATTCAAAAAATCGAGGGCCTGAACGAGCGCCGTGAAAAGCGTGTCGTGAAAACGTGGAGTCGCGCCTCCACGATCGTGCCGGCCATGGTCGGCCATACAATCGGCGTGCACAACGGTAAGGCGCACGTTCCGGTATTCGTCACCGAAAATATGGTCGGGCACAAGCTCGGCGAGTTCGCGCCGACCCGGAACTTCCGCGGCCACGGCGGCGACAAAGCGGCGGTGAAGTAATGGAGGCCGTCGCGCATCTCAAGTTCGCCCGAATGGGTCCGCGCAAACTGCGCCGGGTTGCCGACGCCATTCGCGGCAAGAGCGTGAAAGAAGCGCTCGTGCTGCTGCAATTTGCCGGCGTCTTCGCGGCCGAGCCGATGGAAAAACTGCTGCGCAGCGCCGTCGCGAACGCTGAAAACAATCACGACATGAATGCCGACGCACTTTACGTTGCGCGGGTGACGGTGGACGGCGGGCCGGGCGGACGATTTACCAAACGCCTGGATCCGCGTGCACAAGGGCGCGCGGCGTTCAAGCGCAAGCGCCTCGCGCACGTGACGATCGCCGTCGCAGAGCAGGCGCCCGTCAAAAAGCGCAAGCTCCTGGGCGGTGCTTCGGTTGCGCTCAAGCGCGCGACCACTCGCAAAACTAAAGCGGCGTCGGCGGCGCCGGCCGCCGGCGGCTCGCCTTCGAAGAAGGCCAGAACTTCAAAGAAACCTTCTCGCCGGAATAAGGCGGAGGCGATTTAATGGGACAAAAGATTCATCCGATTGGGTTGCGTCTGGGCATCACGCGCACGTGGGACAGCCGCTGGTTCGAGAAAAAGCATTATAAGGACTGGCTGCACGAAGACGTCAAGATCCGCAGATACTTCACGCGATGGATGCGTCCGGCGGCCATCTCGAAGATCGAGATCGAGCGCCGCGCCAATCAAGCGCGCGTGATCGTGAATACGGGCAAGCCCGGCATCATCATCGGCAAGCGCGGCGTCGGCATCGAAGACATTCGCAAGAATCTCGAGAAGCTGACCGGCAAAGCGGTGCAAGTAAACGTGATGGAGATCAAGCATCCGGAACTGGATGCGCGTCTCGTCGCGCAGAATATCGTCGACCAGCTCGAAAAGCGCATTGCGTTCCGCCGCGCCATGAAGCAGGCCATCATGCGTACGATGAAGTCGGGCGCGCGCGGGATCAAAGTGCAGGTTTCGGGACGGTTGGGCGGCGCCGAAATCGCTCGCACCGAGCGCAATGCCGACGGCAAGGTTCCGCTGCACACGCTGCGAGCCGACATCGACTACGCGCACGTCGAAGCTTTCACGACCTTCGGACGCATCGGCGTCAAAGTATGGATCTACCGCGGCGAAGTGCTGCCGGATCACGCACGTCAATCCGAGCGCGAAGGACGCCCCGAGCGTCCGCAATTCCGCGATCGTCGCGATCGCGGCGGACGCAGCCGCCGCGGCGGTCCCGGCACGGGAACTCCGCGTTCGCCGCAGACTGAAGCGCTTTCGCCCGTCGAAGCGCCCGTCGGCGAAGCGCCGGCCTTTGAGCCGACCGCGCCGCCGGTAGACTCTGCGCCCATTGCCGATGCGGCAGAGGCTCAAACCATCGTACCGCAATCCGAACCGACCGGAGAACAGGCGTAATGCTTACACCAAAACGCGTCAAATGGCGCAAAGTTCACCGTGGACGGATGACCGGCAAAGCCTTGCGCGGCAGTACCTTGACGTTCGGCGAGTACGGACTTCAAGCGCTCGAGCCGTGCTGGATGACCAACCGCCAGATTGAAGCTGCGCGTATTGCTATGACGCGCCACATCAAACGCGGCGGCAAGGTCTGGATCAAGGTGTTTCCGGACAAGTCGGTTACCAAGAAACCCGCTGAGGTGCGCATGGGCGCCGGTAAAGGCAACCCGGAGTTCTGGGTAGCCGTGGTGCGTCCCGGGCGGGTGCTGTTCGAGCTTTCAGGTGTTGAGCCGGACGTAGCCAAACGCGCGCTTCAACTCGCCGCTTCAAAGCTGCCGATCGGAACGAAGTTGATTACCCGCGGCGAGGAGGCCCCGGCATGATCTCGAGAGAGTTCAAAGAGCTGCGCAACCTCACCATCGGAGAGCTCCAGCAAAAGGCGAAAGAGACGAAGGAAGAGCTCTTCAATCTTCGCTTTGCGCTGCGCACCGGGCACCTTTCGGACTTCAGCAAAGTCCGGGCGATGCGGCGCACCTACGCACAGATTCAAACCGTCATCTCCGAGAAACGGATCGCTGAGGCTAAGAATGGAGCAGCTTAATACCGTCCGGCGCCGGGCACGGCGCCTTAAACAAGGCCGCGTCGTCTCGGACAAGATGGACAAGACCATCGTCGTCCTTTCCGAGACGCGGGTTCCGCATCCGGTTTACGGCAAGATCGTCCGCAAGTCGGTAAAGTTCAAAGCGCACGACGAGCAAAACGACGCCAAGATCGGCGACACCGTTCGCATCATGGAATCGCGTCCGATGTCCAAAGACAAGCGCTGGCGCCTGGTCGAGATCGTGGAGCGTGCCAAATGAAGACTTTGATTGGGGCGCATCGCGTTATGGGGCGCGCGGAGCTCAGAGCGGAGCGCCTTTTCAAATGATTCAGCAAGAAACGCGTTTAAAGGTGGCTGACAATTCCGGCGCGCGCGAGCTGCTGTGCATTCACGTGAGCGGCGGCAGCCGTCATCCATACGCACACGTGGGCGATATCATCGTGGGCACGGTCAAGAGCGCTATTCCCGGCGCGGCGGTCAAGAAAGGCCAAGTCGTCAAAGCGGTTATCGTCCGTACGTCCTCGCCGATTCGCCGGCCGGACGGATCGGTCGTCAAATGCGACGACAACGCCTGCGTGATCATCAAAGGCGAAAAGGACAATTTAGATCCGCGCGGGACGCGCGTCTTCGGCCCGGTCATGCGCGAATTGCGGGATCGCGGCTTTTTGAAGATCGCCTCGCTCGCGCCCGAGGTACTCTAACAGATGGCGAACATCGTCAGAGGCGACACCGTCATGATCCGGCGCGGCAAGGAAAAAGGCAAGCGCGGCACGGTCAAGGCCGTATTTCCGAAAGACGGAACGGCGACGGTCGAGGGCCTGAACATCGTCAAACGGCACACCAAGCAGGGCACGCAGTCGCAAAACATGGGCGGCTCTGCGCAGACCGGCGGCATCATCGAGAAGGAGGCTCCGCTTCCACTCTCCGTGCTGATGTACGTGTGCGAGAAGTGCAAAGCACCTTCTCGGCTTCGTCATCACGAGACGGCCGAAGGTACGCATCGGGTCTGCGCGCGCTGCGGCGAACCCGCTCGTCTCTCCGCAAAGGGCGCATGATGGCAGTATCATTGTGGGCTTCCTCGGGGAGGTTTCAAGTTGCAACAAAGTTCGCGCGCCCTGCGGTAGCGGGGACCCCGGCGCTTGCGCTGGGTGGGGCGGAGGTTAGACCGGAGCGCCATGCTTAGATTGAAAGAAAAATACGATAAGGAAGTCCGCAAGCAGCTTCAGGAACGCTTCGGATATAAGAACGCTCACCAGATCCCGAAGCTGGAGAAGGTCGTCATCAACATGAGCGTGGGCGAAGCGATCAGCAACGGCAAGGCACTCGACGCGGCGGTCTCGGAGCTCCAGGCGATTAGCGGGCAAAAGCCGGTAATCACCAAAGCGAAGAAGTCGATAGCCGCCTTTAAGCTGCGCGAAGGCATGAACATCGGCACGAAAGTCACGCTCCGCGGCGAGCGCATGTACGTGTTCTTGGACAAGCTCTTCAACATCGTGCTGCCGCGCATCCGCGACTTCCGCGGTCTGCCCCGCAAATCGTTCGACGGACGCGGCAATTACAATCTGGGTCTTCGCGAGCAGATCGTCTTCCCGGAGATCAACTTCGACAAGGTCGACAAGATGCGCGGGATGGACATCGTCATCGTAACGTCGGCAAAGAACGACGAAGAAGCGACGGAATTTCTCACGGCAATGGGTTTGCCGCTTCAGAAAACGGGAGCCCGCTAATGGCGAAAACTTCTCTCATCGAAAAATCCAAGCGCACGCCAAAGTTCAAGGTGCGCGCCCACAACCGGTGCCAGCTGTGCGGACGTCCGCGCAGCGTGTACCGCCGTTTCGGGCTGTGCCGCATCTGCTTCCGGGAGAACGCCCACAAAGGCAACATCCCGGGCGTGACCAAGGCGTCGTGGTGATCCGGTAATGGCTGTAATTACCGATCCTATCGCCGATCTGCTGACGCGCATTCGCAATGCCAATACGGCCAGCCATGAGGTCGTTGAAATTCCTGCGTCGCGCATGAAACAAGCTGTGGCTCAAATCCTCAAGGACGAGGGCTTCATCAAGGACTTCGAGCGCGTCGACGAGGGGCCGCAAGGCAGGATCAAGATCACTCTCAAGTACGGCCCGGACAAAGAGAAAGTCATCACCGGTCTGCGGCGCATCTCGCGTCCCGGTCTGCGCGTATATACGAGCAAGACCGAGATACCTCGGGTTTTAGGCGGACTGGGCCTGGTCATCATGTCCACTTCCAAGGGCATCATGTCGGGCAAACGCGCGAAAAAAGAAGGATGCGGAGGCGAAGTTTTGGCGTATGTGTGGTGATGAACAAAGCGACAATCGGGGCGCCCTCGGGGAGGCTTCAAATTACAACGCATCTTCCGCGCCCTGCGGCGGGGGGCCCCATTGGTTGCAATGGGGGGCGCGGAGCTTAGAGCGGAGCGCCACTTAAAATGTCTAGAATTGGAAAGCTTCCCGTAACTGTTCCGAACGGCGTCAATGTGAACGTCGAAGGAGACGAAGTCGCGGTCAAGGGGCCAAAGGGCGAGTTGCGGCAGCGCGTGCTTTCACACGTCACCGTCGCGGTCGAAGACGGCAAGGTCGTCATCACGCGGAACGGTGAGGCGAAGGAACATCGCGCGGCGCACGGTCTGACGCGAACGATCGTCAACAACATGGTCGAAGGCGTCAGCAAGGGCTTCCGCAAGAGCCTGGAGATTCAGGGTGTCGGTTACCGAGCCTCAAAGTCCGGCGAGAAGATCAATCTGACGCTGGGGTACTCGCATCCGGTGAGCTACGATCCGCCGAAGGGCATCGCGCTTTCCGTCGAGGGCACCAACAAGATCCACGTCGAGGGCATCGACAAGCAGCAAGTCGGACAGGTTGCCGCCGAAATTCGCAATCTGCGTCCGCCCGAGCCGTACAAGGGTAAAGGCGTGCGCTACGAAGGCGAAGTGGTGCGTAAGAAGCTCGGCAAGGCCGGAAAGGCTGGTAAGAAGTAATGCCGCGTATTTCCAAAGATCTGAGCCGCCGCAAGCGCCACGAGCGTCTGCGCCGCAAAGTCGTGGGAAGCTCGGAGCGCCCTCGCTTGCTGATCCGCCGTACGCTGCATCACATCTACGCGACGGTCGTCGACGACGCTAAGGGGCATACCGTCGTGGCCGCCTCGACGCGCGAGAAGGATCTTACGGACGGTTTGGATTCCACGACGAACGTCGCCGCAGCCGAGAAGATCGGCGCGGCAATCGCCGCTAAGGCAAAGCAGGCCGGCATCACGCAGGTCGTCTTCGATCGCAGCGGTTTGAAATATCACGGCCGCGTCAAAGCACTCGCCGACGCAGCTCGCCAAGCAGGCTTGGAGTTTTAATGCAGTATCGTGGTGGTCGCGATCGCGACAATTCGGGATTCGAAGAGACAGTCGTCCGAGTGAACCGCGTCGCCAAAGTGGTCAAGGGCGGTAAGCGCTTCAGCTTCAGCGCTTTGGTCGTTGTCGGCGATCGCAAAGGCAAGGTCGGTTTCGCTATCGGCAAGGCCGGCGAAGTCCCCGAAGCAATCCGCAAAGCCGTTGAGGCGGCCAAGAAAAACCTCGTCTCCGTGCCGATGGTCGAGAAGACGATCCCGCATCAGGTCAATCATTCGATCGGTGCGGCGCGCGTGCTCCTCAAACCCGCGGCGCCCGGTACCGGGGTCATTGCGGGCGGCGCTATGCGCGCGGTGCTGGAGCTCGCGGGCATTCACGACATTCTGACCAAGTCGCTCGGAACGAACAATCCGATCAACGTCGTCTACGCGACGGTAGAAGCGCTGCGTTCGCTCAAGACGGCGGAGCAAGTTGCATCGATGCGCGGCAAGAACGTCGGCGAAATCTTCGCGGCATAAGAAAGCACACGAACATGGCAGAGAAGAAAACGTCCAAAGCCGCAACCTCGCGCAAGAAGGCTCCGGCGGCAAAGGCGGCAGCAAAGAAGCGAAGCACGGCAAGTGCCGTCACCGCCGCCGCGATTGCGTCCGGGAGCGGCTCGATGTCGCTTGGAAAGCTCAAACCGGCCGAAGGCAGCTGGCCCAAGCGCACGCGCGTGGGCCGCGGTCACGGTTCCGGAATGGTTAAGACCGGCGGCGAAGGCGGCAAAGGTCAGACGGTGCGTTCCGGCGGCGGTAAAGGTCCGGCGTTCGAAGGCGGACAGACACCTTGGCAGCGCCGTCTTCCGCATCGTCGCGGCTACTCGCAAAAAGCCCGCGACATCGGTCATTTCCGGACCGAGCTCGCGGTTGTAAATCTGCATGACCTTGCGGACTGGGACGCCTCGGTCGAAGTGACGCCGCAGACGCTCAAGGTCGCGAAGAAGATCAAAGCCGTGCGCGACGGCGTGAAGGTCCTCGGCGGTAGCAAGGCGGGGAAGACGCTTCCGAACGGCCTTCGTTTCCGCGACGTTTTATTCTCGACCAGCGCAAAGGAAGCACTGCAAGCCGCCGGCGCCACCTTCGATGCTGAATAATCTTCGCGCAGCTCTGCTCGTACCGGACATCCGCAAGCGGGTGCTCTTCGTGTTCGGCGCGTTCGCGACGTTCGTCTTTATGATCCACGTGCAGCTGCCGAACATCGATGAAAAAGTTTGGCAGCAGGTGCTCTCGCAGGGCGCGTTCTTCAACCTGCTCGGCTTTCTGTCGGGCGGCGCACTGCAGAAGCTCTCCATCATTGCGATGGGCATCACCCCGTACATCAACGCGTCGATCATCATGCAGCTCATGACGGTGGTGCTGCCGCAACTCGAAGAGATGGCCAAGAAAGGCGGCGAGGAAGGCCGCAAGAAGATCGGTCAGTACACTCGCTGGCTAACGATTGTGCTCGCTGCACTCCAATCGTTTTTCATGGCCAATCTGATGCGCAACTCCGGCGTGTTCTACGACCGGAGCATCTGGTTTCTGCTCTTCGCGATGCTGGCGTTCGTCGCCGGTACGCTGTTCCTGATGTGGCTCGGCGAGCAGGTCACCGACAAGGGCATCGGCAACGGCGTCTCGCTGATCATCTTCATCGGTATCGTGCTGCGCTATCCGCAGTACGTAGCCCAAACGTTCGCCTCGACCTCCAAAGGCGGCGAGTCCGTTTTCAACATCCTCATTTACGTCCTGATAGCGATAGGCGTAATCATCTCGATCGTCTTCCTTTATCAAGGGCAGCGCCGCATTCCGGTGCAGCAGGCGCGCCGCGTCGTGGGCCGCAAGATGTTCGCGGGCCGCTCCACGTATATTCCGTTGCGGCTGAACAACGCGGGCGTCATCTCGATCATCTTCGCAATCTCGCTGCTGCTGCTTCCCCAGCAAGTTCTCTCGTGGGTCAACAAGGCGCAGAACGGCGGCTCGTCCAGCGGATTCATGGGCGGCCTCTCGACGTTCTTCCAGGTCTACTTCCACCCGCAGTCGGCGCTGTACAACATCGTCTATTTCGTGCTGGTCGTCGTCTTCACGTTCTTCTACAGCGCGATCGTCATCAACACCAAAGACATCGCGGACAACCTGAAAAAGAGCGGGTCGTTCATCCCGGGAATCCGTCCGGGTCAACCGACGGTCGACTACATCAATCGCATCTTGCTGCGAATCACGACGGCCGCCGCGATCTATCTCGGATTGCTCGCGGTCGTGCCCAGCATTGCCCAGCAAGGACTCTCCGTTACTACGTTCTACTTGGGTTCAACGTCACTGCTGATCGTGGTCGGCGTGGCGCTGGATACGATCACGCAGATCGAGGCGCGCCTGGCGATGCGCGACTACAAGGGATTCATCCGCAGGTAGGGGCGTAGTGCGGTTGATCTTCATCGGTCCGCCCGGCGCGGGCAAGGGCACGCAGGCAAAGATTCTGCAAGAGCGCTTCGGCGCCAAGCAGATCTCGACCGGCGACATCTTGCGTGAGAATCGGGAGCAAGGAACGGAGCTCGGCAAGCTCGCGGCGAGCTTCATGCAGAGCGGCGCGCTGGTTCCGGACGAGGTCATCATCAAGATGATCGAAGCGGAGCTCGACAAGCTCGACGGCGGTTTCATCATGGACGGTTTTCCACGAACGGTCGCGCAGGCGGAAGCGTTCGACTGTTTATTGCAGGGCAAGAACCTCGTCCTCGACGGCGTGGTTCACTTCAACGCGGACCGCGCAACGCTGCTTACGCGTCTGACGGCGCGCTGGACGAACCCGCGCAACGGCCAAACCTACAACACCGTGACCAATCCGCCGCGCGTTTCGGGTGTGGACGACGAAGACGGCGGCCCGCTCGTGCAGCGTGAGGACGACAAACCGGAAACCGTTACGAAGCGTCTGGACGTGTACGAGGAGCAAACCGCGCCGCTTGTCTCCTACTATCGCGGGACGGGAAAACTCGTCGAAGTGAACGCGCTTGCGCCGGTTCCTGCGGTCACCGAAGAGATCGTTTCGAAGATCGGTGTGCACGCCGCCGGGCGCAACGCGGCGCAATGATCACGATCAAGTCGGCCCGTGAAATCGAGGTGATGCGGCGCAGCGGAAAGGTCAACGCCAAGGTGCTGGCCGATCTGATGCGCGCGGCCAAGCCCGGCATGACGACGCGCGATCTCGACAAGATGGCCGAGCAAGGCATTCGATCGCTGGGCGCTGAGCCGACGTTCAAAGGTTATCACGGGTATACGTGTTCGATCTGCACGTCGGCGAACGATCAAGTCGTGCACGGAATTCCCGGCGACTACGCTTTGAAGGAAGGCGACCTGCTCTCGATCGACATCGGGGCGACGCTCGAGGGCTACGTCAGCGACTCGGCTGTAACGATTCCGATCGGCAAAGTCTCCGAGGACGCTCAGCGGCTGATGCACGTGACGCAGGAGTGCTTAATGATTGGAATCGCGCAGATGTATCGGGGCAAGCATTTGGGCGACATCGGCCACGCGGTTCAAAAGCACGCCGAATCGCACGGATACGGCGTGGTCCGCGAACTAGTCGGGCACGGCGTCGGAACGAAAATGCACGAGGAGCCGCAAGTCCCGAACTACGGCAAGGCAGGCGGGGGGTTGGAGCTTCGGTCGGGGCTTGTCCTGGCCATCGAGCCCATGATAACGCAAGGCCACTACGCCGTGGAAACGCTCAAGGACGGCTGGACAGTGGTGACCGCAGATGGTAAACTCGCAGCGCACTTCGAGCACACCATCGCCATCACCGACGACGGCCCCAAGATTCTTACCTTGCGCGAAATCGGGGAGCATCCCGACGTCGCGAAGTACCGGCCAAAGGAAGAGATGGCCGCATGAGGTGGTGCTCGATGGGGCGCGGAGGCTAGGCCGAAGCGCCGTTAGAAATCGTCCCGGCGCCCCTCGGGGAGGCTTGGACCGGCAACAAAGCACTAGGGCGCCTGAGGAATCGGGGGCCCCATGAAATGGGGGGCGCGGAGGCTAGGCCGAAGCGCCGCTAGATCGAGCAAAATCGTCCCGGCGCCCCTCGGGGAGGCTTGGACGGCAACAAAGCACTAGGGCGCCTGAGGAATCGGGGGCCCCATGAAATGGGGGGCGCGGAGGCTAGGCCGAAGCGCCGTTAGATATGAAAGTCAGACCGTCAGTAAAACGAATCTGTGAAAAATGCAAAATCATTCGCCGCGAAGGTAAAGTGCGCGTGATCTGCGAGGTCAATCCCAAGCACAAGCAAGTGCAGGGTTAGGCTTATAAACGCTACCCTTCGACCAGCTCAGGATCATAAGGAAGAATTTAAAAAATGGCACGTATAGCCGGTATCGACCTTCCCCGCGACAAGCGCATCGAGATCGCGCTTACGTACATCTACGGGATCGGTCTGAGGACCTCGCAGAAGCTGCTCGCGCACGCGGGAATCAGCCCGGATCTGCGCGTCAAAGAGTTGAGCGAAGATCACGAGAAGAAGCTGCGCGACGCGATCGACGCGGTCGGGATAAAAGTCGAAGGCGATCTGCGGCGCGAGGTCGGCTCGCACATCAAGCGGCTGATGGATATCGGCTGCTATCGCGGCATTCGGCACCGGCGCGGCCTTCCGGTCCGCGGCCAGCGTACCAAGACCAACGCGCGCACGCGGAAGGGCCCGAAGAAAACGGTCGGCAACCGGAAAAAAGCGGCCGCTAAGAAGTAGCATTTTCGACGGAACGGACTTTCGGAGCAGGCTCGATATCGAGCCTGCTTTCTTAATAAGGAACGCAGGGAAGATCTACGAAGATAGCGCGCCGCTTCATGGAACGGTATTCGTCCATGAACGCAGTATACGCCGGCGTTCGCAGAGCCGGCAGCGCCGGCCCGGCCGCAAAACGGACACTCTGAACCGCATACGGGATGATTTACGTCGGGACGTGCGGTTATTCGTACAAGGACTGGATGGGGCCGTTCTATCCGGGAACCGCCCGCAGGAACGAGATGCTGGCCTTTTATGCCGCTCACTTCCGCGCCGTCGAGATCGACGCGTCGTTTTACGGCGTTCTCGCCCCACGAATAGTTTCGCGAATGCATGCCGTCACGCCGGACGGCTTCCGGTTCTGTTTCAAGGTTCCGCGCACGCTCACGCACGAGCCCGACCTCGTGACCCCGCACGTGCATCCGGATGCAAAAGCGTTTAGCGAAAGCGTGATGCCGCTTCGGCAGGATGGGAAACTGGGTGCCGCGCTGCTGCAGTTTCCGAACGGCTTCAAACCGGTTGATGATGCCGTTGCGTACATACGGCGTTTGGCGGCAGCTCTCGATCGGTTGCCGCTGGTTGCCGAATTTCGCAATCGTGAATGGCAGAACGGCCGCACATTGGAAATGCTGGCCGACCTTGGCATCGGCTGGTGCAACGTCGACATGCCGCAGTACGAGTCGCTGATGTTGCCGGCTTCGGACGTCACGAGCAGCATCGGTTACGTGCGCTTTCACGGACGCAATGCTGCGCAATGGTGGACCGGCAACAACACGACGCGCTACGACTATCTCTATGCGCCGGATGAACTGGTGCCCTGGAGCGATCGCGTCGCTGAAATCGAAGAGAGCGTCGAGCAAACGTACGCGTTTTTCAATAATCACGCACGCGGTAACGCCGTTCGCAACGCGGAGATGTTTGCCCAGATTCTGAGCGAGCGTTACGGCGAGGCCGCCGCGGGAATACTTCCGGAACGTGGGGGCGGCCCCATGCAAAGATCGCTTTTCGACTAACGCGAAGGCTCGAGCACGAGCCGCGACCGGGCGGCGCGCAGAATCGCCGCGCGCGAAAACGGCAACTGCTGCATTACGCCGCGCACCCATTGGTTGCGCAGATCGTCATAATGCGGTGATGCGCGCTCTCCGGACTCGCCGCCGGGAATGCTTAAGCCGCCGGCATCCCAAGCTCCGGCTTCCCAGACGGATCGAAAACTCTGCGAAAGGTCGGGCGTCTGCACGCGTATGGTGAATTCGTCACCGTCACCGGGGAGCGGCACCCCGTTCAAAAACGGAAAGCCGATCGGCCCGAAGGGATGCAGGGCCGGAATGCTTCCGGCCCGCGACCACGGTTGCGGCGTCGCGAACTGAGCGGCAGTGCGCAGCGAATCTAGCGTCGTTTCCGGCAGATCGTTCGAACGAACGGCATCCAAGGCCGAATAGGGAGAGGGTTCGGAATCTTCCGCGGCAGTGCGCAGCCGGTGCTCCAACGTCGCTGTCATGGAGCGAGGAAAAAAGGATCCGTTCCAGCGTGAAAGCGCTGCTTGCTGCGTGCTCGATAGGATCCCGGCGTGCCTTCGCGCGTATGCAGCCAAACGATGCGCGAATTCCGCATCCGCCGGCGAAACCGCGTCCAGCTGCATCCGTTCGAAATATGCGGCATCGTACGAAGAGCGCGTGCGAAGAAGCTGCGCGATGCGGTACGCGCGGTACGGCGGCGCAAACATCGCAGAAAGGCGGTACGGGTATGCCGGCCGGTACATTTTGTTGTTCGCGCTGATCGAGATCAGATCGCGCGAAGGCCTCGCGTTCGGCAATCGATCGAACGGCACGTCGCCGTACGTCTTGGAAATATCGCTCGCGGGGTGCACGTACCGGCCCCACGCCGGATCGTTCGCGATCGGTCCCGCCAAATGATACGCGACGCGCCCGTCGGAGGCGGCAAGCAAGAAATTCTGCGGGGGGCCCGCGTACGAGCGCAGCGCCTTCAGAGCATGAGCGAGATCGGGCGCGCGGTCCAGCGCCAGCACGGTGGTAAGCGCCGATCGGGAATCGGCGTACGGCGCCCAGCGCACGAGCATCGGGCCTTGCTGCAGCTGCGGCACGAGTTCGAAATCGCGGCGGGTTCCGCAATAACGCCGCAGGCGATCGCGTGCGAAGCGGACGTGAAAGAGCTCCATGCGGCAGCGCGAGGCGCGTGCGCCGCCGCGGAACACGCTGAGGGTTGCGGCCATTGCGTTTGTCGCGGCCCAGGCGAGTCGATCGTTGTGTCCGAGCACGACGCCGGGAATACCCGGAATGGTAACGCCGGCAACGTGAAGGGCAGGCGAATGCATCTCGACCAGATACCAGATTCCCGGTAGTTCCGGTGTAAGGTGCGGATCGTTCGCGATGAGCGCGTGACCGTCGACACTATGAGCGGCGCCGGCGGCCCAGGCATTGCTCCCGAATGCCACGTCGTAGCGATCGTCGGAGAGCGGAAACAATCGGGCGTACTGAGGATGCGTCGTGCTGCGCCAAAGCGCGTCCCGAGCGATCACGTTAGCCGGCGTGTCGCCGACCGATATCGAGATGGCGAGAGCAACCGCAAGCGAGTCGCGCGGATCCCAAGGGCGCGGCTGGTACATGAGGAGCCGGAATTCGAGTGGACGCGGCTGCGAGCGCATCGCCGCGTTGACGCCGTTGCCGAACGCCGACAGTGCGCGCCGATCTTCGGGCCCCAGTGCACGCCATTCACGGTCCACGACGTCGCGCACGTCGTACGCCCGCATCTGCTCGTCGGTGGAAAATTGGATGGAACCGAGTACTTCGGAGAGCTCGCCCGTACACGTAGCGGCGAAACAGGTCCATTTGGAAGAGACGATCCGACGCTTGAGCAAAACCTTCGGCGAAGAAGGCCGCGCCTTCACTGTCCGCCTGGATGTACGGAACCCCGCGATCGTCGCGAAGAATCGCTGCCGGCGCTCCGAGCAGCGGAACCCGCAACGTCCCCGTCGTCTGCGACGTGCGCACTAAGGCGCCTCCCGAGTAGAGTGCGTACGCCGTGCCGCATCCGGCGATAACGACCGCCCAGGCTTGGACGTGCCGCAGTAAGATGCGGGCGACTCCGCCGCGAGCCGCGCGCACGGCTTTCTCCTTGTCCGCTAAATCCATTCCGGCGTCCCCTCGTGCAGTAATTCTATCGCCCCCCGCCTCAACCGGTGACGGGGAAGCACCGAATACTGGACTATGGTCTTGCCAGGGCTCGCGAAAGCGCCGCCTCTGCGACTGCTTGAGCGCAAGCGGCTGACGGAGCTCTTCGAACGCGCCTCGCAGGCCCGGATTGTTCTTTGCGTGGCGCCTCCCGGTCACGGCAAGACGGTCGCGCTGGAGCAATTCCTCGACGCTCGAGGCACCGAAGCAATACGAATCGTTCCGGACGAGGCGTACGGCGGTCTCTTCTCGTTCGTGCGTTCGCTGGCGAGCGAGCTCTCCCGGGCCCTCGACCGGCCCGAGCTCTCGTTCTCCGCTGTCTACGACCGGGTCGCCGCGTCCGTTGCGCCGGAGGCCGAACTGGCGCGCTGGCTACGATCGCAGATCCCCTCGCACGAACTCTGCATCACCATCGACAATCTGGAGCGCGCTGCCGCGGATGGCCGCACCGTCCGGTTTCTAGACTCCATCGTGCGCGAGACGCCTCAGTTCAAATGGCATCTCCTCTCGCGGACGGCGGGGTCGCTTCCGGTCCCCAACTGGATGGCGGACGGGCTGATGGACTTTCCCATCGACCAGGATGCTCTGGCGTTCGACACGGCCGAGACCTTGCAGCTTGGAGCGCTTTACGGCAAGGATCTTTCCCCTGAAAATGCGGCCGCGCTCGACTCGCAGCTTGGCGGGTGGGCGCTGGGCCTCTGCTCGCGTTTTCGCTATGGTTCGCCTTTCGAGGACGTCCGGTACGACCAGCGCAATCCCGCCGAAGCCTACCGCTCGCTGCTGGAACGATGCTATCGAGCCTGCAGCGATGCCGAATCCGATCTGCTGCTCGACACGGCATTGATGCATCGGCTGCATCCCGCTGCACTGCAAGTGCTCGGCTGGAAAAACGCCGAGCGCAAGCTGCGGGCGCTCCGGGCGCACTTTCCGCATTTCTTCAACTCGGCATGCGACGTGCTGACCTACGGCGATCTCACACGAGCCTATCTTGTCGACCGCTTGCGCGATCGAGGGGCCCAGGCTTGTTCTTCTGCGGTAGAACGGTGCGGCGGCGCTCTCGAGCGAGCCGGCCAACCCGGCGAGGCGCTTTCATTATATGTCGAGCACGCGGCCGCGGGTGCGATCGGCGCGCTCTTGGAACGGCACGGCTTTCCGCTGGTGGACGGAGGTTACGGCGATCTCGTCAACGCCGCGCTGCGAATATTGCCCGGAGAGCCCGGAATTGCGCGGCCGGTGACGCTCGCGCTGCGCGGATCGTACGAAGCAAGTCTGGGGCGCAGCGACGTTGCCGAAGCCTGGTTCGTGCACGCACTCCGTCAGTCCGGCGGCGCGATTCACGACGAAATTACTTACCGCCACGCGTGTGATTTGCTTCGGCGGCAGCGGGTCGGACTGCATCGGATTCTTTGAGGGCCTGGTGACGCGCGCGCAGGATGCGGAGATGCTGGCGAATGCGCGATCGGCTCTGGCCCAGGCATATTTCTTGGAAGACCGCGTCGACGAGGCGCGTCGATGCATGCACGAAGCAGTTTCGGGCTTACAAGGGATTTCCAACGAGGAGGTCGTGGCGCGTACGCTGGGACGAGCCGCTTACGTCTGCTTGTATTCCGAGGACTTGAAGGCCGCCGAGCATTTTGCACGGCGAGCACTCGATCTCGCCGGACCGGCCCATCAGTACGTGACCGCGATCGGGGCGCTCTCGGTGCTTTACAGCGTTGCATGCGAGCGCGGAAGAGTAGACGATGCGCTCGAGCATTTGCTTCGTTTGGGAGAGTACAGCACCTACACCGGAAATCTCGATTTTCAGCTCTACGCGTTGACGGGGAGTTACGAGCTCTACGCGGAGCGCTACGATCTCCAAGGCATCTCGCGCTGCGAGTCCGCGCTCGCCTCGTTCGATCTGCATTATGACACGAACACGACCCTCGAGGCGCTGCTGCCGGCTCGCGCCCTGCAATGTGCGTGGCGCGGCGAATTCGACCGTGCGTACGCGCTGCTTGCGCCGAGCGCCTCGCAACAACGCGGCGCCGATTGGAAGGCCCAGCGGCATGCCGAGCTTGCTCTGTACGCAGCAGCGTCGGAGCGCGATGCCGACGCGTCCTCGCATTTGGACTCTGCGGAAGAAGCGCTCGGAGAATGCGCGTCCGGGACGCACGCATGGACGCAGACTCACGTTTTGATCGGCCTGGCGTACAGTCTGAAACGCAGAACTGCCGAAGCGGAGCGATGCTTTGAAAGTGCACGCAGTTCTACCGCACAATACCAGCGGCTGGCAAAATTCGTCGACGCGGCGCGCGAGCTCCATCGCCGCTTGAACGGCGCCGTCAATCATGCCGCGCTCTTTGACGCTTTGCATGAGCTCATACGGCTCGCAGCTCGGGGGCTACTCGAAGATGCTCGAGCAGATTCCGGCTCCGGACCACCGCAGTCCGGTGAGGCTGGCCGGATGAACGCGCAACCTTCGCAACCCGGAGCCGTGAGTCGCGACTGCGCGGCGCTCGAACGCGTTCGCCGCGAGGCTGCTGCCGAAATTCTGTGCAAGAGCGCAACGCCGGGAGAACGCACCGTCTTGGCCGGCGCCTTCATCGACATGACAATCGATTGTCTGATCGAGTCCCGCCTGCAAGGTGACTCGGGATTTCTGTCCTCGTGGCTCGATCGCGCCTTTGCCCAGACGCTTCCCGCGCCGCCTTTCGTAATCGTGCAAGACACGTGTGCCGTACTCGAAGCGATGCTGCTGCGCGAAGGAGTCTTGGACCCTGCGCTTCGTGCCGTGCTGCGATCCGGTGCCGACAAAGCGGCGCGCCGCCGACGCGCGGAACGCAAAATCGAAGATACGCGCGCGATCGACGAAACGGACGCGCGCATCAACGACCTCATCGCAAAGTTGGAGTCGGCGGACGTGCTGACCGCCGAACATTGCCGAGCGGTGGCTTCCTGGTGTTCGCGCATAGCGCGACGATTGGGCTTGAACGAGAAAGACGTAACGCTCCTGACGCGCAGCGGCCTGCTGCACGACATCGGCAAGCTGAAAATACCGAAGGACGTTCTGAATGCGCCGCGCGCGTTGAACGCAGCCGAATGGAGGCTGATTCGCGGCCATGCCGCGGCCGGAGAGGCTTTGGCCAAAAAGGAACCGCTGCTTCGCGAAACGCTTCCGGCGATTCGAAGCCATCACGAGCGCTTTGACGGCGGCGGCTATCCGGACGGCCTGCGCGGCGAGGCGATTCCGTTCATCGCTCGAGTCGTCACGGTAGCAGACTGTTTCAATGCCATGATCGGGCGGCGTCCTTACCGCCCGCCGCTTCCGCCGTCCGTCGCCCTCGAGGAATTGCGCAGAAATCGCGGCCGGCAATTCGACCCCGAAGTGGTTGAGGCCATGGAGGACGTCGTCCTACGCGGCCGCTAGCGGTTAAGAAACCGTTAACTAACGTACAAAATCAGGTGATGTTTGTTAAACTTACCCCACGGTCGCTTCCTCGGCAGGCAGTTTAGAGGTGGCGCGCCCGATCTGTGGGGGACGAGACCATGCGGCTTTCAGCGATATCACTGGTGACTCTGGGCCTCTTGGCCGCCGGCTGTTCCGGCGGCGGAACATTCAACGCACCGCAAAGCGCTTCCGACCATGCTATCGTCGCGCGCGAGCCGATGCGCTTGCACGCCTTGGCCGTCGCCGTCTGCAGTACGCCGGCTCCGGCGTCCCCAACCAGCACCACGAGCGTCCAGTCCAGGTGTCCCTCGCAGCAGCGCGTCGATTTGCCGCCTTTGCCGAATTCTCGCGGTTTAACCGCGGCACAGATCCCCGGCTATGAGCCTTCCGAACTGCGGGCTGCGTATGATTTGCCTTCAAGCGGCGCCGGCGTCGGAAAAACCATCGCGATCGTGATCCCTTACGACAATCCGAACGCCCAGTCCGATCTGGCGATTTATCGTGCCATGTTCGGACTGCGTCCGTGTTTATCGCAAACCGGGTGTTTCCACAAGTACGGCCAGAACGGCTCCAGCGCTCTTCCCGCCGGCAACCAGACGTGGGGCGCCGAGATGTCGATCGATCTCGACATGGTTTCGGCAATCTGCCCCAACTGCAACATCGACGTCGTCGAAGCCAACAGCAACGATCCCAGTAATCTGCTGCAAGCGATGGTAACCGCCTCGAGCAACCTTCACGCTTCGGTCGTCAGCAATAGCTGGGTCACGCCGGAATACGCGGGCGAGCGCGGCGCCGCCGTTCAGCTCGCCAAACTTTCGGCAACGGTCGTCGCCGCGGCGGGCGATGAAGGCTACGGTCCGGCGTGGCCCGCGGCCGCTGCCACCGTCGTTGCCGTCGGCGGCACAACACTGATGCCGAATTCGAGCGCACGCGGCTATACGGAGTCGGTGTGGAGCGGAACCGGCGGCGGATGCAGCGCGTACATCGCCAAGCCCGCGTGGCAGCACGATGCAGGCTGCGCAAACCGCACCATCAACGACGTAGCGGCGGTTGCCGATCCGAACCCGGGCGTTGCAGTTTACGATACGTACTTACCCGCGCGCTACGGCGGATGGCTCGTCTTCGGCGGCACCAGCGTGGCTACGCCGATCGTCGCTGCGGCGATCGCGCTTTCGTCGACTTCGACGGCGGTCAGCGGATCGTTCATTTCACAACACTCGGCATTGCTCAATCCGATAACGGAAGGTGCGGACGGGACGTGCGCGCCCTCACACGCGTACCTTTGCACGGCCGTTCGAGGATACAGCGGGCCTGCGGGTTACGGCTCGCCAAACGGGGTCGGCGCACTCTAATCTCGTAATGACCGCGCATGGACGCGGTCATAACCGCCGGCGGACGCGTCGACGGCCCGCTCGCCGAAGCGATGCAAACTCCGATCAAAGCGTTGGCTCGCATCGGCGGCGTCACGATGCTGGATAGCACGATAAATGCGGTGCGCGGCATCGGCATCGAACGCATCGCAGTCGTCGGCGGCAGCGAGATACGCTCGCACGTGAATGGCGGCGTGCGCGTCGTCGGCGAAGCGGAAAGCGGCTCGGAGAACCTGCGTAGAGCGCTGCGCGCGTGGGAAAACACGTCGCCTCTGCTTTATCTTACCAGCGACATGCCGTTCGTGAGCGCCGCCGCACTCAGATCGTTCATCGACGCCGCGCCTTCCGGAGCATTGGCGCTGCCCCTCACCGAATATGCCGAGTTCCAGCGGCGATTCCCGGGCGCTCCGCCGTTCGGCATAACGCTTGCGGGCGAGCGGGTCGTAAACGGCGGCGCTTTTGTGATCCCGGCAGCGGGCGCGAATGCGATCGAACGGCTTGCTTCCGACTTTTTCAACGCCCGAAAAAGCCGGGTGCGCATGGCACGGCTCGCCGGAGCGGGTCTCCTGCTGCGTTTTTTGTTCCGGCGTTTGAGCGTGGCGACACTCGAATCGCGAGCCCGCGCTTTGCTGGGGTTTGCTGCGGTCGCGGTTCGCGGCGCGCCGCCCGAGCTGGCTTACGACGTCGACGTTTTGGAGGAGTATCAGTATGCGCTCACGCGAGCCTAACGCCGCGCTGCTGGGACTGTTCTGGTTCGGAATTCAAGCCGTTTGGGGAGCACTGCTCGCAATCTCTCTGCAGGTGCGCGCCACGCAGCTCGCGCCGCATGATGCGCTGCGGCTTTACGGTCTGCTGGCGGGTGCAGGCGCAGCTCTTGCCGCGGTGACGCAGATCGCAGCCGGAATGTTTTCGGACCTGCGACGCACGCACGGCAGCCGCCGGACGGAATTTTACGTAACGGGCGCGCTCGTTGCCTGCGCCGGCTTATTCTGGTTTTACCTAGCCCCTTCCATCGCGCAGCTCGTCGCGTCGCTCTTGCTCGTGCAACTCGCCATGAACGTGGCGATTGGACCGTATCAAGCGGTCATTCCCGACTTTGTGCGCGACGAAGATCTGGGGACGGCTTCATCTTGGATGGCAGCACTGCAGAGTTTGGGCAATGCTGCAGGCGCGATCGCGGCGTTCGCGATATCTCAGGCGCGATTCGTCGCGGCCGCGCTTGCAGCAATGCTGCTTTGCACGTGCGCTGCGACCGTGCGCCATGTCCGCCATTTGACGCCGCTGCAAGTCACAAGCGAGCCGCTTCGCCTCTCGCGCGCGTTCGTCGATCTCTTTATCTCTCGAGCGTTCGTGTATCTGGGCTTTTACACGCTGCTGGGCTATCTTTTCTTCTACGTCGCCGCAACGATCGGCGGCAGCGCGAAAGAAATGACGGGATTCGTGGTCCTGGTCGTCACGTTGACCGGTGCGATCGGCGCATGGCTGAGCGCTGCACCAGCCAATCGCATGGATCGGCGCGCAGTCGCAACGGCGGGCGGCGCCGGGTTCATAACGGCGCTTGCCGCATTCCTGATTTCGCATTCGGCCGTATCGATTTTTGCCAGCGCGGCGATTGCCGGCGGAGTCTGGGGAGTGTTCCTGACCGCGGATTGGGCGCTGGGATGTGCGTTCTTACCACGTTTTGCATTGGCCACCGCAATGGGTATATGGAACCTTGCGCTGCTGATCCCGCAAATTGCCGCACCGCTGATCGCAACGGCGATATTGTCAGGGCTGGGAATCATGCAAAAAAGCAGCGCCCCCAGAATCGCATTCGTTCTGGCGGCGGTAGAAGTGCTCGCCGGAATCGCCTGGATCTGGCGCTTGCCTGCCTCGTCGCGCCCCGCGGTTGAGTCCGCATTTGGTGGGAATACTCCCTAAGGCTGTCGGGCAGGTGGAACTTCAAGGCCACCCTTGCCCGTTAAAGCAGTATGGAGACCGGGCGCCAGCGTGCCTTTGTGCTCAAAGCAAGTGCGACGGTTTCTAAACTCGAGTTTAGGAGGCAATTTTGAAACGACTGAGCACCGGAGTCCTGACTTCGCTCGTTATAGCAAGTCTGGGGCTTACTGCGGTCGCCGCTCCGTCGGGCCATGCATCACCGGGCAACATTGGATCCAAAGTGATCGCACAGGCCACGCCGTCAGCATCGCCTGCAGCGTCGACAGCTCCGGCTGCGACGCCGATGGCGTCGCCGTCGGCAGGAACTGCGACGCCCTCGGCCGGGACTGCGACACCATCGGCCGGTACTGCAACGCCGATGGCTTCGCCGGCCGCTCCCGCGGGCGGAACGGCACCTTCCACTCCGGCGAACATGCCGCCGATGCAATTCGGATCTCCACCTTCGGGTGAGATTCCGATTCTCTTCAACGACCACCACGTTTACTCGAAACCGGACGTCCTAAAACAAGGACGCGTTCTTTCTGCGCTCGTTCGCGGCGGAACGATTCTCGTGCCGTTGCGCTCGATGTTCGAGCAAATGGGCGCGACGGTTTCTTACGATCCGGGAAGCAAAACGGTCGATGTGACCAAGCCGGGTTCCGACGTAAAAGTTACCGTCGGAAGCCCGCAAGTAACGATTAACGGCGAAACGCGTCCGCTGGACGTGCCGCCGATGATGTATCACGGTCAGATCCTCGTTCCGGTTCGTGTGATCTCCGAGGGCATGGGAGCGTACGTGCAATGGGTGCCCGATAAGCGCCTTGTCGTCGTGCGTTATCTGCCGCCCACGCCGCCGCCGCCGCCCGCTCCGCCGCCGCCGCCGTCAAGTGCTGCGCCGGCCGCGACGCCGGCTCCGGCTCCCAAGAAAGTAACGAACGAAGTGTTCGTCGCCGGCGATTACCTGCTCGGACCGAAGGTGTACAACGAGTTCGATCCGGGCGTCAAACAGCCGAATGATTCATCTTATGCAGCGCGCGGCGCGTTCGAGTTCAACGCGTTGAGTCTGCCGTGGATGGTCGAAGGCGAGTATCGCCAGTGGGGCTATCAGCATAACGCAACCGTCATACCGACGATTCCGGGAAGCTGCGCCGTCAACGGCGTTCCCGCAGGCGAACCGGGCTGCGTCACCATCATTGGTGGAGGCGGCCAGACGTGGGTTGCGCCGTTCAGTCCGAAGGACAATGACGTCGATGGACGTCTGGGTCTGAAGGTTCTGGATCCGCGCGTCTACATCGGCGTGAGCTATCTGGGACGGTGGACCAACTACGGTTACCCGCGCCAGAGCGGCGTAGGCTTCGGGCTGGAGAAACTGCCCGACCTCGACCGTCCGCTCTCGATCTACGGCAGCGCGTACTACTACCCGCAGGTCAAGGGTACGTGCGACACGGGCGTATGCCCGACTGGTCCGTTCTCGCTCGAATACCGCATCTTCCGGTACGAGATCGGCGCGGACTACAGTATCCCCGGCACCCCGGTCTTCGTTGAAGGAGGCTGGATTGGCGACAACGGCAAGAACAAGACTGAACGCGCCTTCCGACTTCTCGCACAACGCAGGATACGTCGGTATCGGCATACACTTCTAGGAATCCGTCCTAATAGAAAAAGGCCCTCGGGGTTCCGAGGGTCTTTTTCTATTGCGGACGGTTCCTACGGTTGGATGGGGCCCCCACGTACCTACCATCGCGGCGAATCCGATGCCGAGCAACCGTCGCTGTAGGGTGAGCAAGCGTGAAGAGGCCTGGAGGCGGCGGCGCGCGACTCGGCGGCTTGACCGTAAACGGCAGGTCCGGTAGAATAGCCTCTTGGTGCCGGACCATCTCTCCCGGCCCTGCTTCGGGGTGCTTAGCCCACTGCCGAAGCCGGACGCGTTCGCCGCGCGCTCGGGATCAGATCGCACAATGCCCACGGCATCGTTGCGGTCGAGGCGACGACACCGCGATCGTTTCGCGGATAGGAAAAGCACGGAGTCAATGGCAGCTGAAAAAGCAGGCGAAGTCGCGCAAGAAGCGTGAGTTCAAGAATGTTCAATCGGGCGTCGCGCACATTCATGCGTCGTTCAACAACACCGTCGTGACGATCTCCGACAATCTCGGAAACGTCATCGCGTGGGCATCCGCCGGGAACCTGGGATTCAAGGGTTCCAAGAAGTCGACACCGTTCGCGGCGCAGATGGCTGCCGAGGCGGTCGCGCGCAAGGCGATGGAGCACGGCATGAAGTCGACCGAGGTTTTGGTTAAGGGTCCGGGCGCCGGACGCGAAGCCGCAATCCGTTCACTGCAAGCCGCCGGGCTGGAGATCACGCTCATCAAAGACGTGACGCCGATTCCGCACAACGGCTGCCGGCCGCCCAAGCGGCGCCGCGTCTAACGAAAGCGCAAGAGAGAGTTTAACAGATGTCGAGATATACCGGACCCGTGTGCCGCCTATGCCGCCGCGAAACCGCGGCGAGCAAGACCGGCGAAAAGATCAAGTTGTTTCTCAAGGGCGATCGCTGCCTTTCGAAAAAATGCGCCGTCGAGCGCCGCGGCACCGCGCCGGGTCAGAAGACGCAGGGCAAGCAGCGTCAGAAGGTCAGCGAGTACGGACGCCAGCTGCGCGAGAAGCAGAAGATGCGCCGCTACTACGGCGTTCACGAAACGCAATTCGAAAACTACTTCCGCGAAGCCGCGCGCGTTCCGGGTCAGACCGGCCGCACTTTCCTGCAACTTCTGGAGCGGCGGTTGGACAACGTCGTTTACCGTTTGAATTTGGCGAACAGCCGCGCGCAGGCGCGCCAGCTGGTTACCCATCGCCATTTTCGCGTGAACGGGAAGCTGGTCAACATTCCGTCGTACATCGTCAAGGCGGGCGACGTCATCACGATCGGCGAGCGCAGCAAAAAGTCGCCGGTTTTCGAAGCGAACTTCGAAGTCGCGAAGAATCGGCGCGCGCCCGAATGGCTGGACTGGAGTGAGACGGATCAGAGCGCTAAGGTGCTCCAGGTCCCCAGCCGCGAACAAATCGACACCCCCGTCGACGAACAACTGATCGTCGAATACTACTCGAGATAATGTAACCACGAGAAGCCGCTGCTAGGCGTGGGATCGCTTGTAACTGGGTTACGGCGGATAACGTAAGCAGCAACAAAGGAAGCCCAAAGTAAAACCATGACCGTATTGGACACACCCCAAGGCGCCGGCATTGAGGTTCGCGAGCGCCACGACAACTACGCGAAGTTCGTCATCGAGCCGCTGGAACGCGGTTTCGGCATAACGCTCGGAAATGCGCTGCGGCGCATCCTGCTCAGCTCGATTCCGGGCGCGGCCGTCACTTACATGAAGATCGACGGCGTGCTGCACGAGTTCTCGACCATCCCGGGCATCGTGGAAGACACGATTGCTCTAATGCTCAACCTCAAGGGTCTCCCCGTCAAGCTGAATACCGACGAACCCAAGGTGCTCACGCTCAACGCATCGGGTCCGAAAGACGTTACGGCCGCAGACATCACGCCGGACGCCGACGTCGAGGTTCTCGATCCGAACTACCATCTCGCGACGCTCTCCGCCAAAACGGCGAAGCTCTCGATGGAGATCGGCATCGAAAAAGGACGCGGGTACGTTACCGCAGACCGCCAGCGCAACGTCGAGCACATGATTGGCCTGATCCCGCTCGATTCGATCTTCTCGCCGATTCGCAAGTGTAACTTTACCGTCGACGACACGCGCGTCGGCCAAAACGTCGACTTCGATCGCCTGACTATCGAGATCGAAACCAACGGTTCCGTTACGCCGGACGAAGCGCTCTCTACGGCCGCGATCATCATGCAAGAGCAGCTCGACTTGTTCGTCAACTTTACGAACGAAGAGAAGCCGCTCCCGCAGGCGCCGGCCAGCGAGTGGGACATCCCGGTCGAAACGCTCAATCTCTCCGTGCGTTCGTTCAATTGCCTCAAGCGCGCAGGCATTTCGAAGGTCTCGGAGCTGCTCGACATGACCGAAGACGAGATCATCAAGATGCGCAACTTCGGTAAGAAGTCGCTGGACGAGATCAAACAGGTATTAGAAGAAAGGGGACT
Organism: Vulcanimicrobiota bacterium; assembly: GCA_963714015.1. Lineage (GTDB taxonomy): Bacteria > Vulcanimicrobiota > Vulcanimicrobiia > Vulcanimicrobiales > Vulcanimicrobiaceae > DASRDE01. The sequence continues at coordinate 2,301,628 of OY970223.1, forward strand.
CTCGCTCCGCCAGTAATCGTCGCCCTTTGAACGATTATTGGTAGACGGGAAATACATATGCCGCATCAGATAGCATATAAGAGGCTCTCGCGCACGGATGGCCACCGCAAGGCGCTTCTGCGCAATCTGGCTACGTCGTTTTTCAAGCACGAAAAGATCGAGACGACGTCGACGAAGGCCAAAGAGGTCAGCAAGGTCGTCGAGCGGTTAATCACCACAGCTGCGCGCGGAGATCTGCATTCGCGCCGTCTGGTGGCCGAGTATCTCACCGAACCGGCGGTCGTAAAGAAGCTCGTCGAACAGATCGCCCCGGCGCTGAAAGATCGCAGTGGAGGCTACACGCGCATCACGAAGACGCGCGTTCGTTCGGGCGATTCGGCCGAGCTGTCCATCATCGAGCTCGTTCGCTAGCGAACGCGCTCGAGGCCCGGAAATGCGTATAAGGGGCGCGTGCTAGTGCAGTACGCGTCCCTTTTGCGTCGTCTCATCGGGGGAGGAAACCTCACCGGGGACGAGGCGGCCGCCATGATCGGCGAGATTATGGACGGTGCCTTTACCTCCGCCCAGGCCGCCGGTCTGCTGACGGCGCTTGCAATGAAGGGTGAGGCTATCGACGAGGTTGTGGGCGCCGCTCGCGCGATGCGCGACCGCAGCCTGCATGTCGAACACAGCCTGCCGATGGTAGTGGACGTCGTCGGGACCGGCGGCGACAACGCAAATACGATCAACATCTCGACGATGACGGCGCTCGTCGTTGCCGCCGGCGGCGTGGCCGTTGCTAAGCATGGCAACCGGGCAGCCTCGAGCGCGTGCGGAAGCGCGGACGTGTTGGAGGCGGCCGGCATGACGATCGACGTCGAGCCCGAGCGAGCCGCACACATGCTTCATGAATCCGGCTTCACCTTCATGTTCGCGCCGCGCTACCACCCGGCGATGAAAAACGTCGCGCCGGTGCGCCGCGAGCTGGGTGTCCGCACGATCTTCAATGTCCTCGGGCCTTTGACGAATCCGGCACGCGCCACGCATCAAGTCGTCGGTGTCGCGCAGGAGGCTCACATCGAACTGATGGGCGAGGTGCTGCGCGGGTTGGGTGTGCGCGGCGGCGCAATCGTGCACGCTTCGAGCGGTATCGACGAGGTCAGCGGCGAAGGGCCGACGACCGTGTACACGTTCGGCGAGGGCGAGAGTAAACGCTGGACCCTCGATCCTGCACGCTTTGGAATTCACGCAAACCTCGATGCACTGCGCGGAGGTTCGGTTGAAGCGTGCAAGGACGCTTTCGAGAGCATCCTTTCCGGCGAGCATTCACCGCGGTCGGACGTCATTGCACTCAATGCCGGACTCGTTTTCTCCACTTGCGGCAAAACGCGGGACCTCGAGGAGGGTCTGGAATTGGCGCGCACGCTTCTGAAAGAGGGCCGCGCCGCGGCGCTGTTCGAGCGCGCGAAACACCTTTCACATGGCTGACATTTTACGGCGCATCTACGATGCAAAGGCCGCCGCCATGGCGCGCGAACAGGAACAGGAACCTTATCAAGAGGTACGCGAGCGCGCCCTCGCTCGAAAAAACGAGCGGCGTCCTTTCAGCGGCGCGCTCCGCGCAGCGAGCGGACCGGCCATTGTCGGAGAAATCAAACGCGCGTCGCCCTCGGCCGGACTCATCGTCCGCAATTTCGATCCCGTCGCGACCGCGGGCGCGTACGAAGATTCGGCGGTCGACTGCATCAGCGTGCTGACTGAATCAGATCATTTTCTTGGGGAGCTGGTCTACCTGGACGCCGTGCGAGCGCGAAGCACGCGCCCGCTGCTGCGAAAGGACTTTCTGTCCACGCGTTACCAGATCGCGCAATCGGCTGCGTACGGTGCGGATGCCGTGCTGCTCATCGTAGCAGGTTTGTCGGACCAACAACTTCGCGAGTGCATGGACGAAAGTTCGCTGTACGAGATCGACGCGCTGGTCGAGGTGCACGACGGCGCCGAATTGGAACGCGCCCTGAAAGCGGAGGCAACGCTCATCGGGATCAACAACCGCAACCTGCGAACCTTCGAAACCGATCTGGGCGTCAGCGAGTATCTCCTTCCCAAAGTGCCGCCGCACGTTCTGGCGATCAGCGAAAGCGGGATGCAAAGTCCCGAAGACATCCAGCGGCTCTACCGCGCGGGAGCGCGCGGATTCCTGATTGGTGAAGCGCTGATGCGCGCGGCGGATCCGCGCGAACTGGTCAGCGCGCTCAAGTCCGTCGCCGCAGCCATGCGGTGAGGACGCGGATCAAATTCTGCGGCTGCACCTCCGTCGCCGACGTCATGCTCGCGGTGGAAACCGGAGCCGACGCAGTCGGTCTGATCTTCGCGCCTTCGCCGCGCCGCATCAGCGCGCAGGACGCGAAAGAGATTGCACGGCATTTGCCTCCGTTCATCACTCCGGTCGGCGTCTTCGTCAACCCAAGCTATGACGAGCTCGCCGGTGCTCGAGCGATCTTTCCCGACTTGGTGTATCAGCTGCATGGATGCGAGCCGGCGCCGTTCGTGTCTTCCGTCGACGGCAAGATCATCAAGACGGTGCATGTGCGGCCGGACGGCGACGACGCGCAGGAATTGGAGAGGCGCGCATTCGAGCACCCGCGCGCGATCGTTCTTTTTGACACGCGCGTCGAAGGTGCTGCCGGCGGCACGGGCATCGCTTTCTCCTGGCGCGACGTCTCGCAGATTGCTCGAAAGCGGCCGGTGATGATTGGCGGAGGCTTGACCCCGGAAAACGTGTCCAACTGCGTACGCACGGTTCGGCCGTACGGCGTCGACGTTCGAAGTGGAATCGAGACCGGCGCAAAGAAGGATCCGCTCAAGATGCGGATGTTCGTGCAGGCGGTAAAGGAAACCGATGCGTCCTGACGATCGCGGGTATTTCGGCGAATTCGGGGGCAGGTTCGTTCCCGAGGTGTTGATCGCCGCGCTCTCGGAGCTCGAACGTGAAGTAGAAGTCGCGTTCGATTCGCCGCAGTTTTGGGCCGAATACGAATCCATTCTCCGCGAGTTCGTCGGACGGCCCAGCCCCATCTACAGTGCGGAGCGATACGCCGCGGACCTCTCCGGCGTTCGATTTGTAATAAAACGCGAAGACCTGAATCACACGGGCGCGCATAAAATCAACAACACGGTCGGTCAAGCATTGCTTGCGCGGCGAATGGGCAAGACGCACCTAATCGCGGAAACCGGCGCCGGACAGCATGGAGTCGCAACGGCAACGGTCGGCGCAAAGTTCGGAATTCCGGTCGACGTCTACATGGGGACGCTCGACGTGGAGCGTCAGGCGCTGAACGTCTACATCATGAAGTTGCTCGGCGCGGCCGTTCATCCGGTGGCCGGAGGAACGCAGACGCTAAAGGATGCGACGAATGAAGCGTTCCGGCAATGGGCGGCTCGCGTGGACGACACGTTTTACGTCATCGGGAGCGTGGTCGGTGCGCATCCGTACCCGTACATGGTGCGCGAGTTCCAGAAAGTCATCGGCGTGGAATCCCGGCGGCAGTGTCTGGAGCGCTTCGGCTGCCTCCCGACCGATGTCGTCGCTTGCGTCGGCGGCGGAAGCAACGCAATGGGAATTTTCGCCGGCTTCATCGACGACCCGGACGTGCGTCTGTGGGGCGTCGAAGCCGCCGGGGAAGGAATTCAAAGCGGGCGCACCGCGGCAGCGATTACCGCCGGAAGCATCGGCGTGCTTCACGGTTCTCGTTCCTACGTTCTGCAGACTCCGCAAGGGCAAGTCGTAGAGACTCATTCGATCAGCGCCGGACTCGATTATCCCGGTGTGGGCCCCGAGCACGCACACCTCAAACACACCGGACGTGCAACGTACGTTCCGGTGACGGACGCGGAAGCATTGGAGGCGTTCTTCGCTTTTGCCCGCGCCGAAGGAATTATTCCGGCGCTTGAAAGCGCGCACGCGATCGCGTTCGCGCGCCAACTTGCGGCGGAGCGTACGGCCGACGACCTCATCCTAGTGAACTTGAGCGGGCGCGGCGACAAAGACATCGCCCAAGTCCGCGCATTTGCGGGCTGAGATTGCCGAAGCCGCAAATGGTTGAGGAGATCTTCAAGCCCGGAAAACTTGCCTTCATCCCCTATCTGATGGCCGGCGATCCCGATTTGGAGACGACCGCTCGAGTGATGCGCGCGTTGGCACGGGCCGGCGCAAATGCGATCGAGCTGGGGATTCCCTACGGAGATCCGCTCGCCGACGGTCCGACAATCGCGGCGGCGGCCGGTCGAGCATTGCGCCGCGGCGTGGGGATAGCCGAGGTGCTTGATTTGGTTCGCGAGCAGGCTCGAACGTTGCCGCCCATTCTGCTCTTCACCTATTTCAATCCCGTTTACCAATACGGAGCCCAAAGATTCGCGCGCGAGGCCGCCGCCGCCGGTGCCGCCGGTGCCATCGTTCCCGACGTCGCGCTGGAGGAGGGCACCGCGCTTCGTGAAGCACTCGCGGCAGCGAATTTGGCCATGCCGCTGCTGGTAACTCCATCGACGCCTCCCGAACGCGCTGCGCGCATCGCGGCCGAATCGACCGGTTTCGTCTACGTTGTTTCGCGTTTAGGCGTTACCGGCGCGGGTTCTGCGCCGGACTTCACGCTGATGCGCGGACAGATTGCCGCGCTGCGTGAGGTTACGAAGAAGCCTTTAGCCGTCGGGTTCGGCATGAGCTGCGCCGCGCACGTCGACCAAGTGCGGGGTTTGGTCGACGGCATCATCGTCGGAAGCGCCATCATTGACGCCTACGCGGGGCGCCGGGGCGAGAATGCTGCAAAGAGCGTCGCGGACTTCGCGGCGTCCCTTCGGATCGATGCAACGAGCGGCGTGTCATGACAAGACCTTCGTCATCAGTATCGTGTCCCAGACTCTCACCGTTTTGACGCACGGCGTCGCGTGCATAATACTCGCGACGCTCGAAACCTGCTTTTCGGTAAAGCGCGAGGGCGGCCGTATTTCCAACTGCGGGGCTCCTCAAGCATGGATGCTGTCTGACGCCCGCTTTCTTTTAGGGCCGGCGCGACGCTTGCCGTAACCCCCCGCCGGAACCATGAGTTAAAATAGAGCGGCGCCCGGCCGGCGCCCACCGTATACCCTCGCTGCAGCGCCGCCTTTTGAACAGGAGAGAATTGATTGAGCACCACGCTTGAGCGCATTGCGCCCTTCACCAACGAGCCCATCAAGACGTTCGCCGATCCGGCGGACGCTGCGGCGATGCAGGCCGCGCTTGCCTCAGTCAAATCCGGATTCGGCAAGAAGTATCCGCTGCTCATCGACGGCGAGCGAATAGAGAGCAAGAATCACATCCCCTCAATCAATCCCTCACAGCCCGAGGAAATAGTCGGCGACGTGGCTGCGGCCTCCTTGGAGCAGGCAAATCGCGCAATCGAGATCGCTCACGAGCGCTTCGACAGTTGGAAACGCACGACCGCGCAAGAGCGCGCGGATTTGATCCTGCGGGCCGCAGCGATGATACGCGAGCGCCGGTTCCACTTCAACGCATTGCTCGTGTATGAAGTCGGAAAGAGCTGGGTCGAAGCCGATGCGGACACCGCCGAAGCGATCGACTTTCTCGAGTTTTACGCTCGCGAGTCGCTGCGCTACGCCGGCAAACAGCCCGTGACGCCGATACCCGGCGAAGAAAACGAACTGCGATACATTCCGCTGGGCGTGGGCGTTGTGATTCCGCCGTGGAACTTTGCGTTCGCAATCATGGCCGGCATGACGTCGGCCGCGGTCGTGACCGGTAACACCGTCGTGCTGAAACCCTCCAGTGATTCGGCGGTCATTGCGGCGTGGTTCGTGGATCTGCTGCATGAGGCCGGGTTGCCGCCTGGCGTCGTGAATTTCGTTCCGGGAAACGGCAGCGTTATCGGCGATGCGATCGTCGAGCACCCGCTCACGCGCTTTATCTCATTCACCGGCAGCAAAGAAGTCGGTCTGCGCGTCAACGAGCGCGCCGCTAAAACGGCCAAGGGCCAGAAATGGATCAAACGCGTCGTCGCCGAGATGGGCGGCAAGGACTCGATCATCGTCGCAGCCGACGCGGACATCGACAAGGCAGTCGACGGCGTTGCAGTCTCGGCGTTCGGATTCCAAGGCCAGAAATGTTCTGCATGTTCTCGCGCAATCGTCGACGAGAGTATCTACGACGACTTCCTCGATAAACTCAAAGCGCGCGTGGCGAAGATCACCGTCGGCGATCCTTCGGACAAGTCTAATTACATGGGGCCGGTGATCAACGAGCGCGCCATGAAAACGATTCAGCAGTACATCGAGACCGGCAAAAAAGAAGGGCGGCTCATCGCCGGAGGAAACCGGACGAACGCGGGCGGCTACTTTCTCGAGCCGACGGTTATCGCCGACGTCGCGCCGGACGCCGCGATCGCTCAGGAAGAGATTTTCGGGCCGGTGCTGGCCGTCATCAAGGCTCGCGGTTACGATCATGCCCTTGCAATCGCGAACAACACCGAGTTCGGTTTGACGGGCGCCCTATATTCGGCGGACGAGCAGAAACTCGAACGCGCGAAGGAAGAATTCTTCGTCGGCAATCTCTATCTGAACCGCAAATGCACAGGCGCCCTGGTGGGCGCAAATCCCTTCGGCGGATTCAACATGTCCGGCACGGACAGCAAAGCGGGCGGCCAGGACTATCTGCTGCTCTTCCTTCAGGCGAAATCGATCTCTCGCAAAGTAAAAGCATAAGCTGCTCGTGCAAGAACTGCGCCTGCTGCCCAAGGCGGATCGCCGCGTCCGCCTCGGGCACGCGTGGATCTTCAGCAACGAAGTCGACATCGCCAAGACGCCGCTCACCGCATTCGAACCAGGTACGCTGACGGTCGTTCGTGATGCTTTGGGCAAGCCGGTCGGCACGGCATACGTCAATCCGGGCGCGCTTATTTGTGCGCGCATTCTCACCAGCGATGCCAAAGCGGTCATCGATGCAGCATGGTGGACTGCAAGAATTCGTCGCGCGGTCGAGCTACGCGAGCGGCTGTATCCGACGCCGCATTATCGTGCGGTTTACGGCGAGTCCGACGGCTGTCCGGGGCTGGTCGTGGATCGCTACGGCAGCGTGCTCGTTGCCCAGCTCAACACCGCCGGCATCGTACGGATGCGCGACGACGTCCTGGGAGCACTTCAGGCGGTGCTTGAACCCTCCGGGATACTCCTCCGCAGTACCGCTTCCGTACGGCAATTTGAAGGTATCGCCGAGTTCGACGAAGCGATCGGCAACGTCCCCGAACTTGCCGGCGTCGTAGAAGAGAACGCGGAGTTTTCGGCACCGCTGCGCGCGGGACAGAAGACGGGCTATTTTTTCGATCAGCGCGACAACCGCTCGCGCTTAGCGCGGTATGCACGCGGTGCGAGCGTATTAGACCTCTATTCGTACATCGGCGCCTGGGGCATTCGCGCAGCAAAGTTCGGTGCCGCTTGCGTTACGTGCGTCGACAGCTCGGCGCCTGCCTTGGAGTACGCTCGCGAAAACGCGCAGCGCAACGGCGTTGCGATCGAAACGCAACAGGCGGACGCGCTGGAGTGCCTCTCGGCGTTCGCAAATGCGGGGCGGCGTTTCGACGTCGTCGTCGTGGATCCGCCGGCCTTGATCAAGCGGCGCAAGGACATTGCGGCCGGGCAAGGGTTGTACGAACGGCTCAACCGTCTGGCATTCGCAGTCGTCGAACCCGGCGGACTCCTGATCTCTTGTTCGTGCTCGCACCACCTTACTGCGGAGATGCTGCAGCGCGTGCTTCTGGGAGCCGCTAAGGACGCGGGCCGCCGTATCCAGATTCTGGAGCGGCATGCTCACGCGCCGGATCATCCCATTCATCCGGCGATGCCGGAAACCGAGTACCTAAAGGCGTTCTTCGTTCGCGCCTAGTCTTCGCGATAACAGATCTCGAGCTTGTTGCCGTCGGCGTCTTCGAAGAACGTCGCGTAATACCATGGATACTCGGCGCTATAATTTTCGGGCGGTTCGAACGCCGGCGCGCCTGCTTTGTGCGCTATTGCAGCTAAACGATCGACCTCGTCGCGGCTGCTCGCGCGGAATGCGATCCGGGAGCGGTCCGGCCGGTGATCGCGATCCAGCATCAAACCGAAGAACGGCCGGGATCGCTGCTTGCCCGGTTCGTGGTAATTGATCTCTTCGGCGCCGTCTTCGATCAACGTAAAACCTAGGGCCGGCAGCAGCGCATCGTAGAGCGCGCGAACTTTGCGCAAATCGGTTACGCGGAGATCGACGTGATCGTACAGCATGTTCATTCACCTCGTAGTGCTCGACGTATTCGGGAAATTCCAAGAAAAAGCGCGCGTCCTCCGGATAGTGCATTGCCTTCGCAACCCCCGCTTCGGCGTCGCCTTCCGGCGCGCCGCGGCGGCGCCGGCCGAATACGGCCTCGCCAAAATTCGCGCAGTCATCACCTCAGAGCAGCCGGCTGAACGGCAGCGCCAAACCGGCGTCTCGGACGTGCGAGTCGTCCGCGCACCTAACCGGCATCCGCAGGCGCAGCTCGATGTAGTCGAAGACCAGCGGCAGGCAGCGATTGCTTTGAACCATTTGTAACCTCCTAAAGTAACCTGCAAACATCATATATTGGTTAGGGTAACTTGTCAACAGAGTTTGGTGGTGCTAGACTTGAGGGCGTGAGCGAAAAAGCTCCGGCGGGGCTGGACATGGTTCGGCGGTTTTTGAACACCGTAAGCTTCAGCGGCGGCGGCGATGGCCTGCACGGTCCGGACCGCTTGGCGGAGTGGTGCGCCGCCGAGGGCCTTCCTTGCGAGGACTCGCAGGAGGCGTTCGATCGCCTGCGGTCTTTTCGGGAGGCGCTGCGGCAAACCGCGTTTGCGAACGCCGGGCATGGCGACCGCCTGGAAAGCTGGCGACAGATCGAACCTTACGCACGGAGCAGCCGCTTCCGAGTCGCGATCGATCAGGCGGGCAACCCCAAGCTGGCCGCGGCAGGCGAAGGGATCGATCGGACGGTCGCAAGCGTATTGGCAAGCGTGTACGACGCAGTGCGCAGCGGCGACTGGCAGCGCTTCAAGGCTTGCCGAGCGGACGATTGCCGTTGGGCATTCTACGATCGATCGAAAAATGGTTCGGGAACGTGGTGCAGTATGGCCGAATGCGGCAACCGTATGAAGGCCCGCCGTCGCCGGCGGCGCACGTCGAATACGGGTAAAGTCGCATCCGAGCAAGCGTAAAAATACTTTCGGATTCGCGCTTGACTTCAGTAGATGCCCGCGGTATGATGCTCGTCGTGACTCTGACGCCTATGCGCAGCGGTGCCGTCCAGAAATGGTATGTCATCCTGAGCGTGTCGAAGGGCGGCCCGATCGGGCCCGGCGTCGGCGTTCGTTCCTTGAAAACTGAACAGTGCAGTAGCGCATAAGTCTGTGGGTCTCTAAATCAGTAGATAGAGGCGCCGAAAGGCGTTTTTTGTTTGCCGGTTTCTGAGAATTTTGGTTGGATACGCGACGTTCCCGTTCCACCGGGGACTTCGAACGGTCCGACCGTACAAACTTTATGGCTAATTCTTCGTGAACCTCAGGATGATCAGGGCGCAAGCCTTGCTCGCCGGCGGTCGCGAGGGGTGGATAGATTCGCAATCTATCCTTATATAGTCAGCGAATATTTGAGAGCCAACTAAAGACGGCTCCATAAAATTTTTTATGGAGAGTTTGATCCTGGCTCAGGACTAACGCTGGCGGCGTGCCTAACACATGCAAGTCGAGCGGGGTAGCAATACCCAGCGGCAGACGGGTGAGTAACACGTGGTCAACCTTCCCGATAGTGGGGGATAACTAGCCGAAAGGTTAGCTAATACCGCATACGATCTATGAGCGGCATCGCTTATAGATGAAAGGAGCAATCCGCTTTCGGACGGGACCGCGTCCCATTAGCTAGATGGTGGGGTAATGGCCTACCATGGCGACGATGGGTAGCTGGTTTGAGAGAGCGACCAGCCACACTGGGACTGAGAAACGGCCCAGACTCCTACGGGAGGCAGCAGTGAGGAATTTTCCGCAATGGGCGAAAGCCTGACGGAGCGACGCCGCGTGTGGGAAGAAGGCCTTCGGGTCGTAAACCACTGTCGAAGGGGACGATAATGACGGTACCCTTGGAGGAAGCCCCGGCTAACTACGTGCCAGCAGCCGCGGTAAGACGTAGGGGGCAAGCGTTGTTCGGAATTATTGGGCGTAAAGCGCTCGTAGGCGGGACTGGAAGTCCGTGTTGAAAGACCTCGGCTCAACTGAGGGACCGGCTCGGATACTCTAGTTCTTGAGGCAATCAGAGGGTGATGGAATTCCCGGTGTAGCGGTGAAATGCGTAGATATCGGGAGGAACACCAGTGGCGAAGGCGATCACCTGGGGTTGTTCTGACGCTGAGGAGCGAAAGCTAGGGGAGCAAACGGGATTAGATACCCCGGTAGTCCTAGCCGTAAACGATGGATACTAGGTGTATGTGGTATCGACTCCATATGTGCCGTAGTTAACACAATAAGTATCCCGCCTGGGGAGTACGGCCGCAAGGTTAAAACTCAAAGGAATTGACGGGGGCCCGCACAAGCGGTGGAGCATGTGGTTTAATTCGACGCAACGCGAAGAACCTTACCTGGGCTTGACATGTGCGGAAATCCTATGAAAGTAGGCTCCGGGGTAACCCGGCCGCAACACAGGTGCTGCATGGCTGTCGTCAGCTCGTGCCGTGAGGTGTTGGGTTAAGTCCCGCAACGAGCGCAACCCTTGTCGTGTGTTGGTCCACAAGATCTCTCACACGAGACCGCCGGTGAGAAGCCGGAGGAAGGTGGGGATGACGTCAAGTCAGCATGGCCCTTACGTCCAGGGCTACACACGTGCTACAATGCGCGCGACAACGAGCTGCGAACCCGCGAGGGCAAGCCAATCTCATAAACGCGCGCTCAGTTCGGATTGAAGGCTGCAACTCGCCTTCATGAAGTCGGAATCGCTAGTAAACGCAGATCAGCTACGCTGCGTTGAATACGTTCCCGGGCCTTGTACACACCGCCCGTCACGTCACCTGAGTTTAGTGTACCCGAAGCCGTCCGTGTAACCCGCAAGGGGACAAGACGTCTAAGGTATGCTAGGTAAGGGGGACGAAGTCGTAACAAGGTAGCCGTATCGGAAGGTGCGGCTGGATCACCTCCTTTCTAAGGAGTACATGCAGTTGGTTCACGCCTAGCGTGAATGCAACTGCGGAGTACATTCTAAGTCGACCACAGACGATGCCATCGAAAACGCGACCATGACTTGCCGGCAACGGTAAGGGAAGTCGCGGACCAGGGGTCTACCGAGCATCTCGCTCGTATGGCTGAGGTTCATGGCCGTTATTGTCATCCGTTGTCGCCCTATGGGTTGTCAAGGGATTACAGTTGACGATGCGCGGCTCTCTTAAAAAGAGGGTTTATCATTTCCGTCCGGCCGCTCTTGTCTGGTTAGGCCGCTTGAAGCCGTCCTGATGTTCGCATCACAAGGTTCCAAGCAACGACACCAGTCAAGGCGGAGGATCAAGATACTGCACTGTTCAGCTTTGAGGGAACGAACCTCGCTGCAGTTGACCATTTCGGTGTGTCACTGATTTGCGAAAGTTCCACTCAAGGCCCGATCGAGGCTATCGCTCTCGGCACGCGTTTTCAAGGAAATCGTGTCCCGAGCGCAAGGCAGTTTTCGGCCGCCGTTTACTTTGGTAAACAAGGTCGAAAACAACGCAGCGATCGGACACGAGATCCTTGAAAACTGCATAGAGAAGAACTTTCATGTGTCAAACATGAAGCGGCCCGCAGCGGCTTATTTCCGTAATCGCTGTGGGTGCAATTTCAATTTATATTGAGAATCAGTCAAAAATTAATAAGAGCACGAGGTGGATACCTTGGCTCCACAGGCGATGAAGGACGTACCAAGCTGCGATAAGCCAGGAGAAGCTGCTAAGAAGCGAAGATCCCTGGATTTCCGAATGGGGCAACCCCCGAGCCGTCATGGGCTCGGACTCCACGATGAATTCAATAGTCGTGAGAGAGCGCACCCGGTGAACTGAAACATCTAAGTAGCCGGAGGAATAGACATCAACCGAGATTCCCCTAGTAGTGGCGAGCGAACAGGGAACAGCCTAAACCGCGTATGTGCAAGCGATCAGGCGTTGCATGCGCGGGGTTGTACGGCAACCATCTCAGCACTGATCTGCTGAGCGCAAGTTACAAAATCGATCGATAGCGGAAGCCGGCTGGAAAGCCGCACCACAGAAGGTGATAGTCCTGTATGCGAAATCAATCGATCTTGCGGAGTTGTTCGTGAGTAAGGCGGGGCACGGGAAACCCTGTCTGAAGCTGGGAGGACCATCTTCCAAGGCTAAATATTCTGTGGAGACCGATAGCGCATAGTACCGTGAGGGAAAGGTGAAAAGAACCCCCGGAGGGGAGTGAAATAGAACATGAAACCGCGTGCTTACAAACCGTGAAAGCACTATTTTTATATGTGTGATTGCGTGCCTATTGAAGAATGAACCTGCGAGTTACTTGGTACGGGCTAGGTTAAGGTGTTGAGCCGGAGCCGTAGCGAAAGCGAGTCTGAATAGGGCGCTTTGTCCGTATCAGTAGACCCGAAACCAAGCGATCTATCCATGAGCAGGGTGAAGCATGATTAACCTCATGTGGAGGCCCGAACCTGTTGTTGTTGAAAAAACATTGGATGACTTGTGGATAGGGGTGAAAAGCCAATCGAGCTTGGAGATAGCTGGTTCTCCCCGAAATAGTTTGAGGACTAGCGTTACGATTTAACCCTTGGGGGTAGAGCACTGACAGGGCTAGGGGGCTTACCGGCTTACCGAACCCCATCAAACTCCGAATACCGAGGCGAACATCGTAGCAGTCAGACGGTGGGGGATAAGCTCCATCGTCAAAAGGGAAACAGCCCAGACCAACAGCTAAGGTCCCTAATATATGCTCAGTGGTAAAGGAAGTCTCGTCGCACAGACAACTAGGAGGTTGGCTTAGAAGCAGCCACCCTTGAAAGAGTGCGTAATCAGCTCACTAGTCGAGTGATGGGGCGCCGAAAATGTAACGGGGCTCAAGCATATAACCGAAGCTTTGGGATTATGTCAAACATGATCGGTAGGGGAGCGTTGTAGCGTAGGCAGAAGGTCGACCGCGAGGACGGCTGGACGAACTACAAGTGCGAATGCAGGTATAAGTAGCGAGAAAAGAGAGTGAGAACCTCTCTCGCCGGAAGTCTAAGGTTTCCTGAGCAACGTCAATCGTCTCAGGGTGAGTCGGGAGCTAAGCCGAGGCAGAGATGCGTAGGCGATGCACAAGCAGTTCATATTCTGCTACCACCGATGACCGTTTGATTACTTCCGAACAATGTTAAGTCGTATCGCCTCTTCGTCTTTTGTTAGACGAAGCGGCTCTTGATTTTCTCTCGAGCGCTATGCCGGCGCCGGCGCCGCAATCTACTGGATTGCAAGCCGATCGACGGCGACGCGATCGAAGAAAACCAAAGACGGCTTACCATCGTTCGTAGGTAATCATGAATCGAAGGGATGACGGAGGAAGATATGCCAGCGCACCGATGGATGCGTGCGTTTAAGCTGGTAGGGGGTCACGTAGGCAAATCCGCGTGGCTAACCCCGAGAAGCGAATACGAGGATCTTCGGATCTGAAGTGGCAGACTCTACGCTTCCAAGAAAAGTCTCTAGATAGGATCATAGGTGCCCGTACCGTACACCGACACAGGTAGACTGGCAGAGCATGCTAAGGCGACGGGAGAACCCCTGTTAAGGAACTCGGCAAATTGACCCCGTAACTTAGGGAGAAGGGGTGCCTTCTTCGGTCTAGTTTTTACAACGAAAGCTGAGGGAGGTCGCAGAAAATAGGTCCAAGCGACTGTTTAACAAAAACACAGGTCTCTGCGAACGCGAAAGCGGACGTATAGGGGCTGACTCCTGCCCGGTGCTGGAAGGTTAAAGGGAGAGGTTAGCGCAAGCGAAGCTTTGATCTGAAGCCCCAGTAAACGGCGGCGGTAACTATAACCGTCCTAAGGTAACAACTTTATCGTTGCCTCATCGCGCGGTAACGCGCGAACGAAAACATCACTATATGCGGGAACATCCTTAGAGCCCGGCCTACTCATCGGCGACTCTAGCACCATCGTGGTGCGTCGCCGGAAGTAAAAATGGTCCGGGATTGGACAATCCGCAGGAAACCTTACGGTCGTAAGGGATCCTCAGAGACTACACGTGATGCTCCGGCTTTTCAAAAAACTGCAGACGCGTATGCGCTGCGGGATTTTGTCTAGGTTGCCGGATGAAGATATAGTCCACTCTTGCGTGAAAGCGCCGGAAAAAAAGTGAGCGAAATTCCTTGTCGGGTAAGTTCCGACCTGCACGAATGGAGTAACGACTTGGACACTGTCTCAATGGGGGGCCCGGCGAAATTGCAGTACCAGTGAAGATGCTGGTTACCCGCGGCAGGACGGAAAGACCCCATGAAGCTTTACTGTACCCTGATGTTGGGGTCTGAGATTTTCTGTACAGGATAGGTGGGAGGCGATGATCTGTGGGCGCTAACTCACAGGGAGCCAACCTTGGGATACCACCCTGAAAATCTTGGGCTTCTAACTAGCTGCCGTAATCCGGTAGTAGGACAGCGTCAGGCGGGCAGTTTGACTGGGGCGGTCGCCTCCTAAAGAGTAACGGAGGCGCCCAAAGGTTCCCTCAGAACGGTCAGAAACCGTTCGTTTAGAGTGCATAGGCAAAAGGGAGCTTGACTGCGAGACGGACAGGTCGAGCAGGTGCGAAAGCAGGGCTAAGTGATCCGGCGGTACCGAATGGAAGGGCCGTCGCTTATCGGATAAAAGCTACTCTGGGGATAACAGGCTTATCTCCCCCAAGAGTCCACATCGACGGGGAGGTTTGGCACCTCAACATCAGGGGTGTTGCGCTGGAAACAGCGGCAAAAGTTCCGGCTTATAACGGTGAACTCCAATCGGTCTAGGACTGGACCGAGGACAATACCGTGGGAAGTCCACGCGAGAGCGATCTGCGTGTGACCCCGTAACGACTGATTCGTTCGCAAGAACGATGAGATAGTGACTGCTGCGCGATGCGTCGCGCAAATTTATCAGCGCTATCAGACGCCGGCCCTTAACTCGAGAATCGCTCGAGAAAGGTGAAGATATAGTCTGCGCCATCGGGAACGATGGAATTACGCGCGATGTCGGATCGTCGCATCCTGGGGCTGTAGTAGGTCCCAAGGGTTGGGCTGTTCGCCCATTAAAGCGGTACGCGATCTGGGTTCAGAACGTCGTGAGACAGTTCGGTCCCTATCCGCCGTGGGCGTTAGAGATTTGAGGAGTGTCGACCCTAGTACGAGAGGACCGGGTTGAACGAACCGCTGGTGAACCGGTTGTCCCGCCAGGGGCATAGCCGGGTAGCTATGTTCGGACCAGATAAACGCTGAAAGCATATAAGCGTGAAACTGACTTCAAGATGAGATCTCGATCACGTAAGTGTGAAGGGTCGTGGTAGACTACCACGTTGATAGGCCGGAGGTGGAAGCACTGCAAGGTGTGGAGCTGACCGGTACTAATCGCCCGGAAATTTTTGACTCGTCTTCCTCTGTCTGGCACTGAAAGTTCTTCTGTATGCAGCTTTCTCATCGTCACAGCCTGGAGCTCCGGCTCGGCGTGACGGTGAGGATCAAGTTTCTGGCGCTCATAGCGGCGGGGTCCCACCCGTTCCCATCCCGAACACGGCAGTTAAGCCCGCCAGCGCCGATGATAGTCGGACCGCAGGGTCCCTCGAAAGTAGGTCGGCGCCAGATTAATTCCAAACGAAAAAGCCCGCGGTTTAGCCGCGGGCTTTTTTGCATTGCGGCGAACGACCCTCGCATGACGTTCGTGGCGGCGATCGTGGCATCAATGCTCTTTGCGGCCGCGCCGAAGCCGGCGCCGACCGAGAACCCGGACTGCTTGCAGTACTTCCACAGCGCCTGCAGCGAAGCCATCGGCGCATGGCTGCCGGACTACAGTGCTTTCGGCAGCGATTTCGAGCGCCGCGCGACGCACGTTTCGCTGCGCGACGGCTTCGTTTACGAGCATGAAAAGGTGCAGCCCGGTCAAGGTCTGGGATTTGTCGGTCCGGACGACGGCACGTTCTTCGTCTACGGTAATGCCGGACCGCCGAAAGGTCACGTCGTCTACGATTACGCGCACCGAATTGCATTTTTCGACCAAGGGTGCTGCGCATGGCATGACGTCGTGGAAGCCTATGCGCCGCCGCCGCCCAAGCGCGTGGTCGACCGCGACCTGACCGCACTGAGGACGGTGCGCGGCGCATATTTGGGGATCACCGAATCGATGGTGCGCAGCATCTATGGCAACGCGCGATCGCAAGCCGTGCCGAGCCACTCCGGCCTAACCGTGTTGTCGTACAGCACCTGGACGCTCGACAAAAACGGCAGCTTCGTACCGAATAGGCATGGGCAGTTCCAAGATTATTGCGGGCAATCTCAAGATTTTTACTTCCGAGGCGGCCGGCTGGCGATCATTCAGATCGGGAACGCCTGCTAACCGCGACGGCTGCGGCATGCCGGCTTCGTTCGGGCCGGAGAGCGGCGTGCACGAGAAGAAGACGCCCGCGTGCGAATGATCCAAGCGCTTCGCTTTCTCGTCCCGCTCCTGGCGCTTGCGAGCAGCGCGGTTTGGGCAACTGCGGGCTCGGTCACGTTCATCAAATACAGGCTGCCGGACATGGATTTTCAGCGCCCTGAAGGCTGTCCGAAGGACAACGTTGCTTGCTCGAATGCGGCACTAGGTCGCTGGCTGCCGGTGCTGATCGACAATTCGGATAAGCAAGGGCTGGGCCAAGTCCGGATCGTGGATTTCACGGACAGCTTTGCGTACGAAGGGCCGGCAAAACCGGTGCGTTACTGGGGCGACATCGGCGGATATCCGCAAGACGGAACGGGCATCATCTACTCGCGCGCCGTCGTGAAAGCCGACGCTGTCTACGATTACGCGCACCATATTGCGTATTACGACCAAGGCTGCTGTGATTGGCGCGACGTTGTTCTGGCCGGCGACGTTGCGCCTCCACCGCTTCGCGTCGTCAACCGCAACCTGCAATCCTTAAGCACCGGGCGCGGCGTGCATTTGGGCGACGAGCTCTCGCAGGTCCGTGCAGCATACGGCGCGGCAGCGCTGCATGCGGTTCCTCACTACCCGGACCTGCGCATGCTTTCGTACTATCCATCCGTTCAACCCAGACTGCGGCCAAGCGATGACCTTTGCGTTTCGCGCGGGACGGCTGATCTACGTCGATCTGGAAACGGCGTGCTGAGCGGGATGCTATTTCCCATAGACGGCGGCGAAGTCTAGGAACTCCTCGGCCGGCAGCGGCCGGCAGTAGTAGTAGCCTTGGAAAACGTGGCATCCCAGTTCGCGTAAAATGCTCACCTGTGCGGCGGACTCGACACCTTCGGCAACGACCGTAAGGTTCGTCGCGGCGGCAAGGTGCACGACGGCGGTGACAATCTCGCGATCCTGACGATCCGTGGCGACGTCTTGCAGCAGTTTTCGATCGATCTTCAGCGAGTCGATTGGGAACGATTTCAAGTGTCCGAGCGAGCTGTAACCGGTGCCGAAGTCGTCTAAAGCGATTCCCACGCCGAGTGCGCGTAGCGACTGCATGACGCGAATGGACCGCGTGACGTCGCGCATGATGCCGGTCTCGGTAATCTCGGCAGTCAGTGCGCGCGGATCGGTGTCGCTGCGGGCGAGCGCGCGGTCGATCGAGTTCAGCACGTGACCGTACTCGAACTCTTTGCTCGACACGTTAACGGCAATCGGAAGCGCAAAACCCCGTTTTCCGAAGGCCTGGGACAAGCGGCAAGCCTCGCCCATGACCCATTCGCCGATTTGCACGATCAATCCCGATTGCTCTGCGATCTCGATGAACTCCGCCGGCAGACGAAGGCCCCACGACGGATCTTTCCAGCGGATGAGCGCCTCGGCACCGGCGATTCCGCCGTCCACGGAGATAAGCGGCTGAAGATACAATGCGAATTGCTTGAGGCGAAGCGCCTGATGCAATCCATTCTGAATCTCCAGCCGGTGCCTTGCAGCATCGTACATTCGTGGATGGAAGACGGCGCTGCTGTTGCGCTGGCGTTTGGCGGCGTACATCGCGGTGTCGGCGTTGCGAATCAGTTCGTCCGCGGAATTTCCGTGCCGCGGAAAACAGGCAACGCCGATGCTCGCCGTAATGAACAGACTCTCTGCCGCCGAATTCGTAGGCCGGCTCGAGCACCTTTTGAAACTCTTCCAGCGCCACGGCGTGGGCAGAGTCGGTTTCCTCTTCGACCGGAACGATAACGACGAACTCGTCGCCTCCCCAGCGGCAGACCTGTCCGTTTTTGCCTATTGCTTTTGTCAAGCGCTGCGCGATCGCGCGCAGAACCGAATCGCCGAACACGTGGCCGAAGGTGTCGTTGACCTCGCTAAATCCGTCAAAATCGATGTAAAATAGCGCAAACGCTCCCTCCTGCATCGCGCGCTGCAACAGCGAGGCAACGGAAGAACGGTTCGGCAGTTCGGTCAGCGGATCGTGAAAAGCCAGGAACCGGAGTTCACGTTCGGCCGCTTTGCGATCCGTTACGTCGAGCATGGTGCCGGTTACGGTGAGCGGCCGTCGCGAATTCTTGAAATATGTCCCTTTTGCGCGAACGCTGATCCAACGCGTCGAACCTTCCGGCCGCAGGACGCGAGCTTCCACGGTATAATCCCCGCCCGGCCATGCCGAGCGAATCACCGAATTGATAGCGGGGCGATCGTCCGGATGGAAAAAGTTGAGCAAATTGGCCTCGAATGCCGGCGCGGTTTCGGGCCTCAGTCCCAAAATTCGCATGGCTTCCGCCGATAAGTACAGCCGCTGCGTGCGGAAATTGTGTTCGAAACTGCCCAGGTGCGCGATTTCCTGCGCTTCTTCAAGCCGGCGGCGCGAGAGTTCCGCATCCTTTTCGAGCATGACTTTCTCGGTCACGTTCTTTGCGACCACGAGGCGGGCGCGCTCGCTGCCGCCGAACGGGATGCTGTCGGATTCGATCTCCACCATAAGGGTCGAACCGTCTTTGCGCACGTGCTCGTAAATGCCAAACAGATACCGCGCCGTATCGACCTCGAGCCGACTGAACGATTCGGCGGCGGAAGGCGTAGCGAGCCGCGCTATCGGCATCTCCAAGAATTCTTCGCGCGAGTATCCGTAGGTTGCAACGGCGGCGCGGTTCACATCCAAGAAGCGCAACTGGATCGGATCGTAGACCCACATCGGCAACGGAAAATTATCGAAGATGCTCCGATTGCGCTCTTGCGCATGGATGCGCTCGGTGACGTCGGTGAGGATGCTGATGCCGACGAGCGTGCCCTCGCGGATCGCCGGAATCGCGACGTTCTCGACGAGCACGATTTTGCCGTCTTTGGTGAGATGACGGGCGGGACTGAAGTACTGAGATTTATCCGAAGCAAAGGACTGAGCTCGTCGCCGGATCTCTTCGTGATCCTCGGGCGGCGTCATGTCGTAGACCGTCATGCGCAAAAACTCGTCGCGCGTAAATCCGAATCTATCGACGGCGCTCTGATTGACGTCTAGAATTCGCAGTGTCGCAGGGTCGAGAACGGCAACGGGATTGGGGAGCTCGCGCAGCAACGCGACAGCCGTATCGTACCACTGACCGGTGGCGTCCGGTATCGCGCTCACATGTGCTACCTGATAAGGATAGCAGGTGAACCGCGAGGCATCACCGCGGAAGCTGCCATGGCTGAATATTCAGCGAAACGCGGGGGCGACCTACCCGCCGCCATGGGATCGACCGGACGGCTGAACGGCGGCCGCCGATGTGCCGTGGAAGCCTTTGCCGCGGCTGGGTATATCAATCGGAGTGGACCAACGGCAAGCACGCAGCATCTACCAAGAAATCGTAACCCGCGGAAAACAGACCGGCGCCGTGGCGGACGAGCAAGAAGGCAGCCTCCCCGTCGCAACGTTCGCGAACGGACACGAACTGGGAGAAGTCAAGATCATCCGCACCGAGCCGGCCGACTATCACGTGATTTGGTATCCTCCGGAGGTTCACGTGGGTCAAGATCTCATCGAACAGCAGGCGACTGACGAAGAAGACGTCGTCGACGTCGGCGCACTGCCGCCCCGGCAAACGGTCGCGAGAATACTGGCGTTCGGCGAAAAAATGAGCCGTTAGCCCCAATGACGCGGAACGGATTCCCTGCCGATAAACGTAATAAAGAGTGGGGAATATCGTAAAGAGATGCACGCACTGCAACGGCCCCTTCCGCAGCCTGCACCCATAACGATGGCCGTTTTGGGCGACAGCTTAGCGTTCGGCTTGGGAGCCAGCTGCGCGGAGAAAGGCTTGGCTTACCTCATCTTCCGCCGGGTACGCGAGGGCCGGTCCGCGAGCACGTATTCGAATTTTGCCGTCCCCCATTCAACGATGGGGGACGTTTTACGTCACCAGCTTCCTGCGCTCCATGGTTCGAGGGTAAACTTCGTCCTGTTGATTGCGGGCGCAAACGATCTGCGGTTCACGCGAGACCCGGCCCTCGTCAAGCGCCGGTTTCGAAAGTTGTTGGAGGGCGTCCACGAACTCGCCCCTCAAGCCGCCGTCGTCGCCGGTGGAATGCCCGACGTAACGCAAACGATCGGCGTCCCCGCTTTTCTCAAACCTGCTGCCGCGCGCTTATGCCGGCGCATCAACGAAGGCATGCGCGAATCGACCGCTCAGTTTGGTGACGAGTTCATCGACATGTTCGAGTTCACGGCGGCGCCGCTCGTCGAGGGAATGCAATACCTATGCGACGACGGCTACCATCCGTCGGACTTCGGACATGCGGAGATTGCCGAACGTTGTTATCCCGCAATTGAACGGGCGCTGCTGCGTCTGGACTCTTAACCGCGGTTAGCTCTGCACTTGCGAGGCGGGAAGCTCCTCGGTTGCTTGATAGAGCGTCCAGGGTTTCTGCGCGTGGTGGTCGGGCGGAAACGTTCCGCCTTTTTCGAACTTTTCACGGTGACCGCATTCCGAGCACTCATAAAAGCCGCCAACCGTAACCTGCTCGCCGCCGTTTCCGTATATCTCTGCCATAACACCCTCGTACCCGTGCAGCGTCGAACCTACGGGCGGATGCGATAGATAGAGCCGGTAAGGTCGTCCGCCACGAAGAGGTCGCCTTGCGGCCCGATTGCAATGCCGGTCGGCCTCCCAATGCGCGTGTCGCAGCTCGGCTGGAATCCGGTGATGAAATCGTTCCACTGCTTCGTGGGATCGCTCCAATCGACCGCCGTAAGCGGCGTGTCGCCGTTCATCGGGACAAAGGCAACGCGCGGCGAAACGTAGCAGCCGCCGGGCTGATGCCAGGAACCGTGCATGGCAACGAACGCGCCGCCGCGATACTGCGCGGGAAAGGCGTACGGGCCGGACGCGGATTTCGGGTACATTACCGCGCCGATGATGGTGCTATAGGCTAAGAACTCGACCCGCGGAGCGATCGTGGCCGTGCAGTTGGCGCCCGAACCGAACGGGTTGTGATTCTCTTCACATTCCGGCCAGCCGTAGTCTGCAATGCCCGGATGCAGTGTAACGGGATCGAAGAATTCGTAGGGATGCAGCGACGGCAGATAGTCTTGTCCGGCCCCTCCGGCCCAAAGTACGTTCGTTTGCGGATCGACGGCAAGCGCCATAGCGTTACGAATACGAATTGCCCGCGTGGCCATGCCGGAACCGTCGAGGTTCATCTGTTGGATCGTCGCGCGTGTGGGGTCGATCTCCGTGCAAGCGTTGCAAGAAGAACCCACTGACGCGTAAAGCGTCGTTCCCACGACTGCGACGGACGTCGTGCGGTGAACGTCGCCGTCGCTTCCGGGCGGCGGCGAACCGCTGCGAATGGAAGCGATTTTGGCAGGCGCGCTTTTCGCGGCGGTATCGCCGATCGTGTACGCAATGCGGTACACACCGTGCTGCGCACCCACGTAGAGCGCGCAACTCTGCAGCGAAATCGCAACTCCGGCGGCCGGAGGATCGTCGATGCTCGCAAAGACTTCGGGCGTTGCCGCCTGATTCTCCGCATTACGCACGATGTAAATGCTGCTCGAACCGGTTCCGACGAAAAGGTCACCGTTGGGCGCGAATGTCAGTTCCCGCGCCTGTGATACTTTTGCGACGACCTCTATCGTAAACGGACTTGGAACGGAGAGACCCGTTGCGGGTGCCGGAGTGGGCCCAGACGGCGTGGGCGTCGGTGCCGGCGTTGAATTCGGCATGCAGCCGGCGCTTTGCGCTGCTTGCGTCGGCGTCGAGGAAGGGGTAGCAGTTGCTGAGGTGCCGCCGCCGCAGCCGGCGAGCAGCAGCGAACCGAAGATTGCCGCGGGCCACCTAGACATGTCCGTTAAGCGCTACCCCTTCGAAACGGTCGCGAAACTCCTTGGCGCCGAGATTGCTCTGTGCGGCAAGCCGCGAAAGGCGGGGTTCCTCAAAGTCGGAATTCTCCAGACGCGTCATGTAATTGCGCCCGACGCGATACGATTCGGTGGTGATATCCACCATTCGAACCCTCACGCGGCCCGTCTGCGCGTCGGCGAGTTCCGAAAGTTGAACGGGAACGACTTGTCCGCCCGACAACGCAATCAGGGCGCCGCTGCCGCCCTCGAGCAGATATCGCACCGCACCATAACCAAGCGTTCGCGTGTACTCGACGTCGAACGGAACAGGCTTCGCGCAGCGCAACTCGTAACCGATGTCTTTGTTTACGACGGTCGCGCGCACGCCCAGTTCGTTCAAACGGTCGCGAACCGCATCGCGCAGCACGGCGCCGATCGGAATGTCCGCCAAGCGAATGTGTCCGTATGCGTCGCGCGGCGCGTGCTCGTACGCCGCGAGCTGCTCCTGCGAGAGCCGTTCAGCGATGCCTTCCGCCACGATCGCCACACCGTTGTCATGGCCGGCGGCTTTGCGCTTGACGATAGAGCCGACGATCGTGTCGACGACCGCATTGAGGTCGAGAAGTTCACCCGGGAATTCCTCGGGGATTACCGCCAGATCGGCTCCTGCGGCTTTGCACATTCCGAGCGCCAGCGCGCCGGATTTGCGACCCATACTCACCACCAAATACCAGCGCGCCGTGGTGCGCGCGTCTACCATTAGGCTCTCGATGATGGCGGTTCCTACGGAGCGCGCCGTCTCGAAACCGAACGTCGGCGCATTGTCCGGCAGCGGTAGATCGTTGTCTATGGTCTTCGGGACGGTGACAACGCCGATCCGGCCTTGCGCGAGTGCAGCGATGCGAGTCGCGCCGTAGGTCGTGTCGTCCCCGCCTATTGCAATGAGATACCGAACGCCGAGATGCGTGAGGGCGCGCACGCAATTTTCCAGTATCTTTTCGTCTTTGGCCGGATTCGTCCGCGAAGTGCGAAGTATCGACCCGCCGGTCGTATGAATCAGCGAGACGTCGTCGAGGCGCAGCTCGGCGACGTGCGATGTATCTCCTTGGGCAATGTGATAGTAGCCGTCGTACAATCCGATCACGCGAAGGCCGTTATTGATTGCTTCGATCGTTGCCGAGGCGATGACGCCGTTGATTCCGGGCGCCGGGCCGCCGCCCACCAAAATTGCCGCAGTTTCGCCGCTCATTCGGGAGCGATACGCGAAGCTTGAAGACAACTCTTGCGCGCGGGAGAAAAGGAGGTCATGGAAACGTACCAGGCCGTCCTCTTCGATCTGTTCGGAACGCTCGTGAACGAGCGAGGCGATGCGGTGGATGGCGCGCGCGAAATCCTCACACGTCTTCCACTTTCGCACTGGGGCATCGTCACGTCATGCCCGGCGCGCTTGGCCCGGCAGCTCGTCGCACGAGCCGAGCTTCCGCAACCGGAAGTCCTCGTGACTTCGGACGACGTCATTCACGGAAAACCGGCGCCCGACTGCTATTTGCTGGCCGCAGGACGCTTGCACGTAGAACCGGAGGCGTGCCTGGTGGTAGAGGACAGTTTGGGCGGCCTTGCCGCCGGTAGAGCGGCGGGGATGCGCGTCTGGAACGTGCGCGAGGTCGCATTGCGCGACCTCGCCTTGGAGTTCGATTCGGCCCAAGACGTCATCTTGGGCGGTAAGTCCGGTTAGTAACCGCCGTTACGCCGTTGCTGACGCTCGCTTTGAAGTTGGCTCGCTGCTGCGGCGTGAGGACGTTCATAATCTGCTGGCGGAGCTGCGCGCGTTGGGCCGGCGTAGCGCCCTGGCCGCAGGGATGCGCCGCCCGGAACTGCTGGTGAATTTGCTTGAGCTGCGCCTTTTGGGCGGGGCTCAGATTGAGGGCGGCCATCATGTTGGGACCGTGGTGCTCGCCGCGCACCATGTTCGCGCACGGGGCCGCCGCGTTGGTCATCGGTGCCGTGGCGGCAGTCTGTGCAAAGGCACCCGCCGGAAGAACGGTTGCCGCCGCAAAAGCCGCCGGCACGAGAAGAGTACGTAAAATGTTCACAAATTGGCTCCTTGGAGTCGGGATACGTCTACCTTAGCGCATCTCATGCTGCCGTCTTGCTAAGAAAAGATTAGAGAAATGCTCGCTTTCACCGAACACCAGACCATCCGGACAGCCAAGCGTTACGAGATTTTGGATATCACCGGGATGG
Source organism: Vulcanimicrobiota bacterium (assembly GCA_963714015.1). Classification (GTDB taxonomy): domain Bacteria; phylum Vulcanimicrobiota; class Vulcanimicrobiia; order Vulcanimicrobiales; family Vulcanimicrobiaceae; genus DASRDE01. Next base: position 2,326,362 of record OY970223.1, read on the forward strand.
TGGAGGATTTTCTCGGGCGTTCCGGCCTCCGGGACGGTTTCATTCTGGTCTCGACGATGCACATAACCGCATCGATATTCGTCAACGATCGCGAATCCGGACTATGGCACGATATCATGACGTGGCTGGAAGGCCTCGCGCCACGCGGTGAGGATTACAAGCACCATCTTACCGGTGAAGACAACGCCGACGCTCACCTCAAACGCATGCTGCTCGGGCACCAAGTTCTGGTTCCGGTCACGGATGGAGCCTTAGATCTCGGGACCTGGGAACGCGTTCACTACGGCGAGTTCGACGGTCAGCGGTCGAAGCGCATTTTATTCAAAGCGGTCGGTATCGGACGAGAAACATGACGCCATGACGTCAGGGTTTGATCGCTGCCGCTTTTACGCCCTCTGAGGCGTGAGCTTCGAATTTGCGGAAATTCTCGGCGAAAAGCGCGGCAAGCTTCTTGGCTTGTGCGTCATATGCTTTTCCGTCGAGCCACACGTTGCGCGGGTCGAGCACTTCGCCCGGCACGCCCGGAACTTGCAGCGGAATGGAAAGTCCGAAGAACGGCTCCGTTTGAAATTCGACGCCCGCGAGCGCTCCTTCGATTGCGGCGTTCACCATTGCGCGCGTATATCCGATGGCCATGCGTTTACCGACGCCGTAGGGGCCGCCGCTCCAGCCGGTGTTGACCAGCCAGCACGCGACGTTGTGCTCGTCGATGCGCTTGCCTAGAAGCTTCGAGTAGACCGTGGGGTGGTGAACCATGAACGGCGCGCCAAAACACGTCGAAAACGTTGCTTGAGGCTCCGTAACGCCCCGTTCCGTCCCGGCCACTTTCGCCGTGTAGCCGGAGAGAAAGTGATACATCGCCTGCTCTTTGGTCAGCTTCGCAATCGGCGGCAGAACGCCGAAGGCGTCGGCGGTGAGCATGATAATCGTCTTCGCGTGACCGCCTCGGCTGCCCGGGACGACGTTGGGAATGTACTCGATCGGATAGGCGGAGCGCGTATTCTCCGTGATCGAATCGGAATCCAAATTCAGCGCGCGCGTGCGCGGATCGTAGACGACGTTTTCCAGAACGCATCCGAAGCGATGCGATGCTGCCCAAATTTCCGGCTCCGCGTCCTTTGAGAGCCGGATGACCTTCGCGTAGCATCCGCCTTCGAAATTAAAGACGCCGTCGGCCGACCACCCATGTTCGTCGTCGCCGATCAGCGGCCGGTGAGAATCCGCGGAGAGCGTTGTTTTGCCGGTTCCGGAAAGACCGAAGAAGATCGCCACGTCTTGCTGCGCGCCGACGTTCGCGGAGCAGTGCATCGGCAGCGTGCTGCGCAGCGGCAGCAGATAATTCATGATCGTGAAGACCGACTTCTTTATCTCACCGGCGTACCGCGTGCCCCCGATCAGAACGATTCGTTTTTCAAAGTTGACGAGCACGAACGTCGAGGAGTTCGTCCCGTCGCGCTCGGGGTCGGCTTGGAAGAGCGCCGCATCGACGACCGTAAATTCCGGTGCGAAGTCCGCCGGAGCATCCTCGGGAAGTATGAACAAATCGCGCGCAAAAAGACTATGCCAGGCAAATTCCGTGACGACGCGGACCGCAAGCCGGTAGCGTTCGTCCGCGCCGACGTAGCAATCCAGCGAATAAAGTTCCCGTTCGGAAAGGTATGCGGTAACGCGGTCCCAGAGCGCGTCGAAGATCGCCGGTTCGATTGCGCGGTTCGTTTCGCCCCAATCGATGTGGCCTTCGCTCGAGGCTTCCTTGACGAAGAACTTGTCTTTAGGCGACCGGCCGGTGTGCGGACGTGTGTCCACGATCAGCTGACCGTCGTTGCCTAGGACGCCTTCCCCCCGGCGCAAGGCATGTTCGACGAGTTCGGGTGCCGAGAGGTTCTCGTACAGACACGCCGCTTTGATCTTTTGCGGTACCGTTAGAATCGTAAAATCTCCACAGGACAATTATAAAGTTGACTTAGGTGCGGCGGCAGAGCGAGCCTGCAGGGCCTCCGTAGCCGATAGTCCTAATCTGGCCCGATGGGACGCGCCGTACTTGCGATGCTCTGTCTATTGCTTGCGGCCGCAGCAGGTGCCTCGGCCGCGATCCCCTTCCGGTTCGGCTTTTACCCTGCCGGACCACTCGACGGAATCACCGATGTTCCCGGTGTCCGCGTCGCCAATTTGACAAAGGTCGAAGGCGCTTCGATCCGAACCGGCGCGACCGCGATTCTTCCGAATGCCGATCCTTGGAACCACAAGGTCGCTGCTGCGGCGGTGCCGTTCAACGGCAACGGCGAAATGACGGGATCGCATTGGGTCAACGAGGCGGGGTATCTGGAAACGCCGATCGTGCTTACCGACACGTTGGATATCGGAAGGGCGGACGACGGCGTCGTGAGTTGGATGATCCGGCAGCATCCGCAGATCGGCCGGACCGACGACGTCCCGCTTCCGGTAGTCGCCGAGTGCGACGATCAACTCTTGAACGACATACAAGCGCGAGCCGTTTCCGCCGCCGATATCGTAACGCTTTTGGACCAATCTCGTCCGGCGCAGTTTGCGCGCGGCAGCGTAGGCGCCGGCACGGGCATGAAAGCCTTCGGGTTCAAAGCCGGAATCGGTTCTGCATCGCGCGTGCTTCCCAAGAATTTGGGCGGCTACACGATCGGCGTATTGGTAAACGACAATACCGGTTCGACGCGCGAGCAGCTCACGATCGACGGCGTGCACGTCGGCGAACGTCTCAAGGATCAGTACCGCATGCAATTCCCGAAACGCGTTTCGATGCACGGCCGCATGGCTTCCGGAAGCATTATCATCGTCATCGCGACGGACGCGCCGCTCGACTCCCGGCAATTGCGCGCTGTGGCGTATAGAGCCGGGCTGGGCATGGCTCGAACCGGACTGACCAGCGACATCGGAAGCGGCGATCTCTTTCTGGCATTCAGCACCGGGTACGTTTTCAACCGCGCCGGCAACTTCGACATACGCGCACCGGCAAAGGCGATTACCGAGGATGAGGATACGCTCAACGCGATCTACCGCGCGACTGCAGAGGCGACGGAGGCCGCTATCTACGACGCCCTGTTCAACGCCAAGACGATGACCGGACAGGGAGGCGCGACGGTCTACGGGCTGCCGGTCGATCGCGTTTTGCCGATGCTGCGCACCGCCGGAATAAGCGGAGCGCAATGAAGATATAGGTTCGATTAACCGCGCAGCGCGAGAGCCGCGACGCGCAGCGCGTCGGCCGGCGCACGCGTAAATTCGAAGTCGCAGAGTGCGCGTCCAATCTCCGCCTGTACGCGGTTCGTAACGAACCACGGCGGCTTGGGAAGCAGCGAAAACTCTCCGGTGCGCAGACTTCGCGGGAACGGCGCGAACGGAGCGCGCACGACGGTTTTTTCAGTTTTTTCAAGCAAGTACGCGTTGTGCACGACGCCGATGCCGCTTTGTATGTCGCCGAGTGTGTGTCCGGGATAAGCGCCCCACGGCGCCTCGGTAATGAAGTAGCCGACACCGGTCCAAGCGTTGACGCCGATGCACCCATACCGTAACGCCGCGACAGCGGCATCGATCTCCCTCGGGTAGCCGCGAAGCGTCGCCGGATCCGCGATAATGTTTGCGCCGAGCGTGCCGCGAAGAACGTCGTTTGAAAAGCCCACCGCTCGTGACAGAAACTCCGAAAGATCGCCGTCGAGCTCGAACGCAGGCGAGCACGCCGCAGAATGCCTCCGTCGAAAACGCCGGATTGGTGACGTCCGACGCATCGACCTGGACAATCGGGCGCAGGGGCGAGGCCGCCCCCGCAATCGCAATACGGCGTTCGGCGGAGCCGGGATAATACTCCGGCCGCGGTTCCATGCGCGCGAACACCTGCGCGATCGCATCCAGCAGCGGTTCGCTCTGCTTCCAGCGCTTGGGCAAGATGAGCGTTTGCGCGGCAATGCAGTTGAACCCGGCGTTGTGCGCTTTCTGCGTTGCGACGTTTTCGGCTTGAAAGCGAATGTCGGCGTCACTCCAATCGCCCGGCACGACAATCGTTGGGCTGACATTCCCCAGTTCGCTGGTGATTGGTTTTGCCGAGCCTACGCTCGCGGCGATGCGATCGTGCGTAGTCTCGCTGCCGGTGATGTGAATCTCGTCAACCGCCGCATGGCTGCACAAATACGCTCCTGCCGCGGCGTCTCCGTACGCGAAGCGCAAAAAGCCGTCATCGGCGAACGTCCGGAATGCGCGCTCCAAGATCGGTCCCAGGTACGCATTGACCGGGTTCATTTTGAGCATGCAAACGGCGCCGCCGGCGATGAGCTTGTAGAGTACGTCCAGCGGTGCAATGCTCGCGATGTTCCCCGCTCCCAATACCAGGGCGACGCGTCCCTCGGGCTGCGCCCGGCGGTAAAACGCCCCTGCTTGCGCCTGCGCGAGCTCCGCTGTAACGCCGGGCTGCATCCAAACATCGGCCGTTATCCCACTGAGCAATAACCGATCGTACGCGTCGTGCGGAAAGACGCGCACGATGGTTCGGCCGCCGGCGCCGGCGCGCACCGCCGGCAACTGTGGTTCGCCCGCGACGTCAATCCAGCGGAGCGTGCGACGGTAGCGGTTCAACGCGTACAGCACGGCCCACGGCCCCGATATCCACTCCTCGCCCGCCGCCGCCGAATTGGGCAGCAGCCCCTTTGCATTGCAAGCCGAGTTCACCCAATCAGCTGCAAGTGCGTGGACGTTGCGCCGCACGTCGTCCAGCATCGCGATCTTGCGGCCAATCGCGAGCCGCGCCCATGCGGTCTTTGCCGCCGTCAGCGTTTCGAGATCGCGATCCAACGATTCATACGCGCGCGCGGACTGCATGAAAGGCGCTTCTAATGCAACCGGCGCTCCCCTGGCAGGGTACTATCACGGTAGGAGGTCCGGCATGAAACGAAAACGGCGCAAGCCCAAACTCGTGCCGCGCCTGGGGCCGGCGCAAAATTTACGGCCCGCGGGTGCCCACGAGTCAAGGAAACTCTACAACCGCAAACGACGGCATAAAGCCGCCCTCGAAGACTACGTCGAGGACGGCTTTATCGTTTGTTGCGCGGGTCTTCTGCGGGCTAGCAGCGTCAGCAGCGCGAGCACTACGGCGGCCGCGATCATATAGACTCGAATCGATCCGAACGTGAAGATGCCTGGGCCTATCACCCGGTCCAGCGTGAAGCGCCCCATGCCGCCGAAATCGAGGGCCAGCGCGCCTCCGATCACCATTGCGGGGAGTTCCCAGCCGCCGTTGCTGCTGAAGAAGCCCTTGTTCAAGTGAACGGTAATGATCGCGACGAGCATCACCAGGATCACCAGGGCCGGTCCCAGCCCTCCCAGCAGCCCGAGCGCCAGCAAGAGACCGCCGATGAACTCGCCCAAACCTGCGGCGACCGCAAATACGACCCCCGGGTAGAATCCCAGGCTTTCCATGAATTTGCCGGTGCCGGAGGGGCCGTAACCTCCGAACCACCCAAAGAGTTTCTGCGCGCCGTGTGCAGCGACGCCCAGGCCGATTATCAGACGTGCAATGAGGACTGCAGCACTCATTTGACTCGCTCCCTCTGTTGCCTACGAAAAGTAGCCTGTGTTACTATACGACTTAAGCGAGCTCGCGGTGTGGGCCAAAGGTTGGGCGGGTATAAGCCAATCCGTCCCGCTAAGGAGCTGCAAGTGAGCCGATTCCCCGCCGAGCTCGTCGTAACTTTGACCGACGGCCGTTGCATGACCGAGTACTTCAACCAAGCCGAGATGGCGCAATTCACGCGAAAGAACATGTTGGATCGGCTGCGGCGCGGTGAACCGCTCGTGGTTTTCGACGGAGAGGCCGTAGAGCTTCCGGCATCGCGCGTGGCGTCCGTCCAGGTGATCGTCCAAGACCTGCTTACCGTATAACGCGAGCGCCGGGAGCTGCCGGACGCGCCCGGAAACCTTCGTGGTATGCGGTGCGCTCTCGCTGTGCTTTGCGCGCTTTTGGCGGCGTGTTCCGGTAAACTTTATGGACCGTCGAGCGGATCGGCGCACGTGCTGCGCATTGCGGATCTCTCCGATCCTTCGTCGCTGAATCCGCTGCTGGCGCACGATCAAGCGACGATCGGCTACGACCTGCTCTTCTGTCAGACGCTGGTCGGATTGGACGCGCAAAACCAGCTGACGCCCGTCCTCATTACGGAGATTCCCACGCAGCGCAACGGCGGCATTTCGGCGGACGGTAAGCGGATTGTGTACCATCTGCGCCGCGGCGTGCGCTTTGCCGACGGCATCGAACTCACGTCGGCGGACGTCGCGTTCACCTATCGAGCTATCCTCGATTCACGCAATCCGGTTCTCTCCCAGGACGCGTACCGGCGAATCGCTTCACTGCAGACGCCGGATCGATATACGGTCGTCCTGCGGCTCAAACACCGCTGGAACGCGGCCGTGAGCGAGCTCTTCGCGCAGTCCGATTTCGCGTTCGGCATTTTGCCCGCGCATGCGTTCAAAGACACCGAATTGCTGCAGGCGAGCTGGGAGAATCACGCGTTCGGAAGCGGACCGTTCCGCGTCGTGCAGTGGCGGCGTGGGGATCGCATCATCCTGGAACCCAATCGCTACTATTCGCCGGCGCCTAAACTGAAGCGGATAGTTCTGCAGATGATTCCGGACGTGAATGCCGGACTCGTTGCCCTTCAGGCGCATGATGTGGACGTCGCGCCGGTTTACCCGGACCAGCTGAACGTTGCATCGCACGCGCCGGGCGTAAAGATCTTACGCACGCCTGAAAATGCCACTGTCTGGCTCACCATGCAGACTTTCAGCGCCGCCCGCGAATGACATCACGGTCCGACGCGCAATTTCCGCCGCAATCGATCTGCGCACGATTCACGACCTGTTCCACGGAGTCTACCCGCCCGCCGGCTCTTTTCTGCCGCCCGTCATGCAGCCTTGGTACGACTCGCGGATACGCCCGTACCGCTTCGATCCCGAGCAAGCGCGATCGTTGCTCCATGGGAGAACGGTGAACGCGCTACTGGTTATCGCAAACAACGGCGTCGACATCAGAACGGCGACCATCATTCAAGCCCAACTCGCCCGCGCCGGAATCCATGCTTCGGTCAAGCAGTTTCCGACGACCTTGTATAATGCGCCGGACGGTCCCGTTCGCAACGCGCGCTTTACGCTAACTATCGACGGCTGGCTGGGCGGCGCCGATCCCGAGCAATCGATTATCTTTCTTTGCTCGCAGGCGAATGTGGACGGCGACAATACCGGACGATATTGCGATCCGCGCTTTGAGGCGCTCTTTGCGGATCAGCAGTCGACGGCGTCGAGCTCGCGGCGGCTTGCAGATTTTCGGCAGATGCAGCAGCGGATCCACGAGCGGCTGCCGGTTCTTCCGCTGTACTACGAAATTTATTTCGACGGCATGCGTGAAGACGTTCGGGGATTCGCACGCAACATGCTGCGTTATCCCGTGGCGCCCGAAACGTGGGACGCCGGGCCCTAACCAGACTGGAAAAATTAAGCGATAAGGTCGCGTTCCACCATTACGGTGCGGGGGTCGATGAGGTGCTTGTTCAGCCCGAGTTTCTCCGCCGGCACGCCCAATGCCAAAGCGACGAGTTGCGGCAGATGGAACGTCGGCAGATCCGTGCGTCCCCAGCGTGCGGCGGCGTCCTGCTGGTAGCCGTCCAATGCAAGGTGACACAGGGGACACGGCGTGATCACCGCTTCGGCGCCCTTGTCCTTGGCCATGCGCATGTTCTGGCCGACCATTGAGGTCGCGACGCCCTCTTTCTCGAGTTGAATGTGGAAGCCGCAGCAGCGTGTCTTCCCGGCGTAATCGACCGGCTCACCGCCCAGTGCGGAAATGAGGTCCTCGAGCGAGTGGGGGTTGCGCGCGGATTCCCAGCCGTTGACCTTTTCGGGCCGGATGATGTGGCAGCCGTAAAACGGCGCGACGCGCAAGCCGTTCAGCGGGCGCACGACCATCGAGCGCAGGTTGTCCAAGCCGATGTCGTCGATGAGCATCCACAGCAAATGACGCACGATGACGCTGCCGCCGTACTTTGCGCCGAACTTGCCGAGGATCGCGTTGGCCTGCGTCATGCGCTCTTCGCTTTCCAGCAGCTCTTTGTTCGCCAGGCGCATGTGGCCGGTACAGGTCGAGCAAATGGTGATGACGTCGTCCAAACCGAGGGCCTCGGCTTGCGCGTAGGTTCGCGCATTGAGCACTCGTCCGATATCGCGGTTGGTATCGTTGACAACCGACGCGCCGCAGCACGAGGCCGCGGTAAGTTCGATCAGCTCGATTCCCAGTTTGTCGGCCAGCAGCATCGTCGAATTGAAGAGCTCTTTGCAGCTCTCCTTCGCGACGCAGCCGGGGAAGAAGCCGTAGCGTTTCGTTTCAGCGCTGTGCGAGCGTTTGTGCGCATCGAGCGGCTGCTCTTCAGGAAGTAACGTTGCAGTCATGTCAGTCTACCGGAACCTCCAACGCGTCGAATATGGTGCGCACTTCGTCGATCTTGGGAATGGGTTTGAGGAACGGGGGCGGCAGTTTGCCCTTGACCGCCATGCGCAGGCCGAGCGGTGCGACGCTCAGCAGACCGCGAAAGTTGAAACGGCCGACCGTTCCTTGTATGACTTCCGTCTCCGCCAGCATGCCGGTCTTCTTGATCGTCTTGTTCACGATCATGGCGTGCCGCGGTCCGCGCTCGTCCATCATGACGCGAGCTTGGACCGTCGCCCGCTTCACGTCGATGATCCGGTCGTTCGGATCGACGTGCTTGGGGCAGTACGAACACGCGTAGCAGTGCGCGCACAGCCAGAGATAATCTTCGTTGATTTGTGCCAGGCGCTCTTCGCGTTTGGCGTCGCGCACGTCTTCGATGAACCGGTACGCGTAAGCGATCGCCGCAGGACCCGCAAATGACGGATCGACGCTGACTACAGGGCAGAGCGCATAGCACGTCGCGCACATGACGCAATTTGCCACGTCGACGAGCTTCTTCATGTCTTCCGGGCTCACGCGGCGTTCGCGCGGATGGTCCTCGTCGCGATCTTTCGGCTGCAGATAGGGCTTGAGGCGCGTGTACTTGTCCCAGAACGGATCCATGTGCACGACGAGGTCGCGCATCGGCTGAAAATTGGGCATCGGATCGATTTTGATCGCACCGTCGGCGTTCATCACCGTGTTGCAAGGGGTTTTGCACGCCAGGCCCGTGACGCCGTTGATGTTCATCGAACAAGATCCGCAGATCGCCGACCGGCAGGAGCGCCGGAAGCTGATCGATCCGTCCACCTCCGCTTTGGCCGCTTCGAGCGCGTCCAGCACGGTAGTGGTCTCGGGCACATCGACGGTGACGAGGTCGCGGTGCGGAACCGCGTCGACCGCCTCGTCGAACCGGAAGATGTCTAATTTGATTTCAGCCATTATCTAGTAAGTCCGGACCTCCGGTTGCCACTTGGTGATGGTGACTTTGCGTGAATAATCCAGACGGGGATTGTTCCCGTCCTGACGCCAAGCCAACGTGTGTAGGAGCCAATTGCGGTCGTCGCGCTCCGGGTAATCCGTGCGAGCCTGCGCTCCGCGGGACTCTTTACGGGCCAGCGCACCGCTCGCCACGCACATCGCGGCGTCGATCAGATAGTCCGTCTCCATCGTGTTGACGAGATCCGTGTTGAACGTCTTGGATTTATCCATGACGTAGACTTCCTCGTCGAAGCGCTTGCGGATCTCAAGCAATTGATCGACAGCCTTCTGCAATTGCTCTTCGTTGCGGAAGATGAAGACGTTCTCGCTCATCACTCGGTTCATCGCCGCGCGGAGCTGCGGAGCACGCGTTCCACCGGTCTTGGAAAGCCATCCGCCCAGACGGTCTTGCTCGTGTTTGAGTGCGCGATCCGAGGAGCGAACCTCACCGATCGACTTGACGTACTCGCAGGCGTGTTTGGCCGACCGCGCTCCGAAGACGATCGTTTCGAGCAGCGAGTTTCCGCCCAAGCGGTTTGCGCCGTGCACGCTGGGAGTGGCACACTCGCCGGCGGCGTAGACACCCGGCACGCGCGTGCATCCGTCGATGTTGGTTTCGATTCCGCCCATCGTGTAGTGCATTCCCGGCAGAATCGGAATTGGGTCGTTGATTGCGTCTTTGCCCGTCGCGTCGAGCGCGAGCTCGCGAATTTGCGGCAAGCGCTCGAGAATTTTTTCGCGGCCCAGGTGCCGCAGATCGAGGAAGACGCAGCCTTCGACGCCGCGTCCTTCGAGAATCTCGGTCCACTCGGCGCGCGAAACGACGTCGCGCGAGGCCAGTTCGCCCTTGTTGGGAGCGTACTTGAACATGAAACGCTCGCCGGTCGAATTGAGCAGATACGCGCCCTCGCCGCGCGCAGCTTCGGAGAGCAGGACGCCGTTTTCTTTGAGCGAGGTCGGATGGAATTGGACGAACTCCATGTCCATGATCGGAATGCCGGCCCGGAACGCAATTCCTAAACCGTCGGCGGTCGATGCGTAGCCGTTCGTCGTCTTTGCATACATGCGGCCCGCGCCGCCGGTCGCAAAGATCGTAGCCTTGGCGTGAATCTGCTCGAGATCGCCGTTGCGCATGTTATATGCGATCACGCCGGTTCCGACACCGTCGTCGACGCAAAGCGCCGTACAGAAGTACTCTTCGTAAACCCGGACGTTGAAACGCTCCAGTTGCTCCCAGAGCGTGTGCAGAATCACTAGGCCCGTGACGTCGGCGGAATAGCAGGTTCGCGGCGAACCGGCGCCGCCGAACGGGCGCTGGGCAATACGGCCGTCGGGCAGGCGCGAGAAGATGCAGCCGCGGTGTTCGAGCCAGATGATTTGCCCCGGAGCGTCCGAGCACATCGCCTCGATGCAGTCCTGGTCGCCCAGATAATCCGAGCCCTTGGCCGTGTCGAAGGCGTGGTTTTCCGGCGAGTCGTCCTCGCGGTTACCCAGGGCAGCGTTGATGCCGCCTTGCGCCGCGCCGGAGTGGCTGCGAACGGGGTGCATCTTGCTGACGATGGCCACGTCGGCCCCGCGCTCGGCCGCTTCGACAGCGGCGCGCATGCCGGCTAGGCCGCCACCAATGACGACGACGTCGTGCTTGATCACGTGGACCTTTCCCGGGATTGGAGAAGCTTTGCTTCTTTATACTACTCCGGGGAGAGCGTTCCCACGACTATAGTAAGAGACGAGTCCGAGGCTGCCGCTAGACGGCGTCCTGGGCCGGCTCAGCGATCCGGCCGAAGAATTCGAAGGTGTTTTTTCCGCTCTGCTTAGCCCGGTAGAGCGCCTCGTCGGCGCAGAAAAATAGGGTCTGTCCGTCGGTCCCGTCGCTCGGGAACATCGCGACGCCGATGGAGCTTTGCAGGCCGTTCCTGCGCAATGCCGAGATGATCCGCTCTACGCCTCGCTCGGCCGCTTCACGATCGGTTTTCGTCATGACGACCACGAATTCGTCGCCCGCATAGCGCGCTACGATGTCGCCCTTGCGCGCGGTCTTCTTGAGCACGTTGGCAAAGCGTTTGAGCGCCAGGTCTCCCAGACTGTGACCTCCGGAGTCGTTGATCTTTTTGAGATCGTCGAGATCGAGGATCACGAAGGCAAACGGCGAGTCGTACCGTTCGGAGCTGTGCAGCTCCCGATCCAGCATTTCGGCCAGAGCGCGCCGGTTCGGAATGCCCGTCAAACTATCGGTGAGCGCTAGACGCTGCGTCTCTTCGAGCAGGCGGCGGGTTTCCTCGTACAGGCGGGCGTTTTCAACGGCGATGGCCGCCTGCGCCGCAAAATCGAGCAGAACGCGCAGCTGGTTCTCGGTGATTTGGGCCGAGGGCGGATCGTCTACGTAAAGCATGCCGCGAACCACATCGCGAGCGACCAGCGGCGCAATGCAGTAAGCCCCTCGCGTATCTTCCAAAGGGCGATCGGAATCGGTCTCGTGCCCGAATGCGACCTGCAGCACGCCGGAAGCGACGTCTTGCAGCGTTGAATCGGAAAGGTAGTCGAACGCTTCGTCCGCATGCGTCACGACGCCGGTCGCGTCGCCTTCGAGCCGTCGCACGACGGTGCCGCCATCGTCGACGTCAAAGAGAATCACCCGGTTGAATTTGAGCGCCTCGCAGACGCCGCGGAGCACCATCGACAGAATGTCGTTGATGTCGAGCGTGGAATTGATCGTGGAGAATACCTGCTGCAGAACGAAGAGTTCCGCGTTCTGCTGCGCGTACTCGTCGCGTTCGGCTTCGAGTTCAGCAACGCGCGATTGCAGGCGTTCGACCTCCGCATGGAGGACGGCCCGCTCGTCGCCTTCGCTCTCGGGCTGGGCGCCCGCGGACAGGTTCAATCCCACCAATATGGTAACGTCTTAATCCGTCTCTTTCTTTAGGTTAACAACCGTTTCTTTAAGGGGTCAGTCGCCTTCCGGTGAGCCAGTTCGTCCACCTCCACGTTCACAGTGAGTACTCTCTCCTGGACGGGGCCTGTCGCGTCGACCGGCTTTGCGAGCGCAGCGCCTCTCATGGAAGCCCGGCGGTAGCACTGACCGACCACGGCGTCATGTACGGCGCGATGGAGTTTTACTACACGGCCCGCGACTTCAAGCTTACGCCGATCATCGGATGCGAAGCCTATATCGCCCCGCGCGGACGCCTCGACCGTACGGTGCGCGACGAAGCGCACGTGACGCTGCTGGCCGCGGACGTCACCGGTTACAGAAACTTAACAGCTTTGATCTCCAAGGGTTTTCTGGAGGGCTATTACTACAAGCCGCGGATCGATCTCGATCTGCTTGCCGAGCACAACGAAGGCCTCATCGTGCTTTCGGGCTGTATGTCCGGCATGGTCGCCTCGCCGCTGCTCAAGAACGACTACGAACGTTCCCTGCAGGCGGCCAAGACGTTCGAGCAGATCTTCGGCGACCGGTTTTACATCGAAGTGATGCGCCACGGGATGCCGGAAGAAGAAGTCGTCAATCGGGGTCTCGTCAAAGTGGCGCGCGAGCTCAATCTGCCCCTCGTGGCGACCAACGATTCGCACTACCTGGATCAGCGCGACGCCCCGGCGCACGACGTACTGCTCTGCATCGGAACCGGAAAAACCGTTTCGGATACGAGCCGCATGAAGTTCTATTCGGATCAGTTTTACGTAAAGAGCGATGCGGAGATGCGCGAACTTTGGGCCGATTTACCGGAAGCGTGCGACAATACGGTCGAGATCGCCAAGCGCATCGACATTCGGATTCCGGAGAAGATCTTCCATCTGCCCGCGTACCCGGTCCCGCAATCGGAGCGCGCGGCCGAAAAGACCGCGGAGGAGTTTCTGCTCGAAATCTGCGAGCAAGGGCTGGTCGAACGTTACGGTGCGGACCGGGCCGCAAACGACGCAGCGCTGCGCGAGCGCTTTGAATACGAGCTCGGCATCATCAACAAGATGGGGTTTGCCTCGTATTTCCTCATCGTTTGGGACTTCATCAAATACGCTCGCGACAACGAGATACCCGTCGGCCCGGGCCGCGGTTCGGCGGTCGGCTCGGTCGTCTCGTATTGTTTGAAGATCACGGATCTGGACCCGCTCAAGTACAAGTTGATCTTCGAGCGTTTTCTCAATCCCGAGCGCATTTCGATGCCGGACATCGATACCGACTTCTGCGTCGAACGGCGGGACGAAGTCATTCGCTACGTTACCGAAAAATACGGATCCGATCGGGTCGCGCAGATCGTGACGTTCGGAACGATGGCTGCCCGTGCCGCAATTCGCGACGCCGGACGCGCACTGGGCGTGCCGCTGCCCGACGTGGATAGGGTCGCGAAGATGATTCCGTCAGGCCCGGGCGGCCTGTCCATCGCGCAGGCGCTCGAGCAGCTTCCCGATTTGAAGATGCTTTACGCCGGCTCGCCGGAGATCCGCAGACTGCTCGACACGGCCAAAGCGATCGAAGGGCTCGCGCGCAACGCCGGAACGCACGCCGCCGGAGTCGTCATTTCCGCGGGACCGCTGATGGAATACGCGCCCCTCGCCAAGAGCGAGGCGGGCGTCAACACTCAATACGACATGGTCTGGGTGGAGAAGATCGGTCTGTTGAAGATGGATTTTCTCGGTTTGCGCAACCTGACCGTCATGAAGGACGCGGTCGAAGAAATACGCCGCACTACGAGCCCTCATTTCGACATCGCGAAGATTCCCGACGACGACCGTCGCACGTACGAAATGCTCAGCCGCGGCGAGACGATGGGCGTCTTTCAGCTCGAATCCGAAGGAATGGTGCGCGTCTGCTCGGAGCTCAAACCGTCGGATTTCAACGACATCATCGCGCTCGTCGCGCTGTACCGTCCGGGTCCGATGGAGTGGATTCCGCAGTATATCAGCAACAAGCACGGCCGCACGAAACCGACGTATCTGCACCCCAAGCTCGAACCGATTCTCGGTGAGACCTACGGCATTGCCTGCTATCAGGAGTCCGTGATGCAGATGGCGCGCGACATCGCCGGGTTTACGATGGGCGAAGCGGACGAACTGCGCAAAGTCATGGGCAAGAAGCTCAAGGACAAGATTCCGTTCTACCGGGACAAGTTCATCACCGGCTGCAAGGAACACTCGGACATCGAGGAACCGCTGGCCGCGAAGATCTTCGAGTTCATCGAACCGTTCGCGGGATACGGGTTCAACAAGTCGCACGCCGCCGCATATGCATGGGTCGCCTATCAGACCGCATATCTGAAGGCGAACCATCCGCTGCAGTACTTCTGCGCGCTCATGACCTCGGTCAAAGACAAAACCGACAAGCTCGTCGAGTACATCGAAGAAGCCAAGAAGCTCGGCATTGCGGTGCTTCCGCCGGACGTCAACCAGTCGCTCATCGACTTCGCGGTCGTCGGCAGCGAAATACGATTCGGGCTCTCGGCGATCAAGGGCGTCGGCGAAGGCGCCGTGCGCATCGTGCTGAACGCGCGGGAGTCGGACGGTCCGTTTCAGGATATCTTCGAACTCGCCAAGCGCGTGGACACCAAACAAGTCAACCGGCGTGTCTTCGAAGCGCTGATCAGGTGCGGCGCCCTGGACTGCCTGCCCGGGAATCGCGCGCAAAAACTCGCCGCCCTCGACCTCGCGCTCGAGATCGCCGCGGCCGAATCGCGCGATGCTCAACTCGGTCAAGTTTCGTTGTTCGGCGATGCACCGGCGGCATTGGCGGGCTTGACGCCGACGCTGCCTGCGGTGGCGCCTCCGAATACGATGCAGACGCTGCAGTGGGAGAAGGAGACGCTCGGAATCTTCGTCTCCGGGCACCCGCTTGCAGACGTTGCCGAAGCGCTGGCGCGCACCGGCGCAATTCCGGTAAAAGATCTGCGGGCGCGAGAAGACGACAGCTTCGTAACCGTTGCCGGAATGGTAACCAACGTCCGGCGCACGCTGACCAAAGCCGGCCAGCAAATTCTCATCGCGCAGATCGAGGACACGACAGGCACGGTGGACGTCATCGTCTTCGCAAAACTCTATCCGCAAGTGCAGGGCCTGTTCGAACAGGATCGCATCCTTATCGTCAAAGGCCGCCTGCGCATGCGCGAGCGTCCCGGAGCAGCAGGTGAGGAAGGGCCGCTCGAGCTTTCCGTCGGCGCGAACGATGTTCAGGCGTTCGAACGCCCATTGCGCCCCGCGCAGCCGGCGGGCTGGCACGTAATCGTTGCCACGCGCGATCAGGTCGACCGCCTGGCCGCAATTCTGGACGAATGGCCCGGCACGGTCCCCGTCATGGCCCGCATCGCAAATCGCACGCAGCGTCTGCCGCGAGGAATTGCCGCCGACTACCGCGTCCAAACGGAGCTGGAGCGCGTATTCGGAGCGAGCAATGTGCGCGAAGGCTTACCGCAATGATCGTACGGCCCTCTGGTGCCGGCCGGCGGGGCATCGGGTCACAGGGATATCTGACATTTTTCGCCCGGCCATGGATGGCCGCTTCAAAACTTCGTTGCGCGAAAAATGCAGCTGAGCAGCAATTCGACACGATGTCGAATTGCGAGCGGCCCTGTGATCCGATGCCCCGCCGGCCGGCACCAGAGGGCGATACGATTGCCGGCGCAAGCGGAGCCGGTCCGCTATGAGAACGGCGATCGAACCAAGGTTGGTCGCGTTCGATCTCGACGGGACGCTGCTCGGGCGAGATTTGCTCGTGCGGCCGCGGGTCTTTTCTGCGATAGAACGGATGCTCGAGCGAGGAGTGCAAGGATGCGTGGTAACCGGGCGGATGTACCGCGCGACCGTGCCGTTCGTTCGTGAAGTGCGTTTTAGCGCGCCCGTCGTGTGCTATCAGGGCGCCGCGGTGATCGATCCGAACACAGACGAAGTGCTGCTCGACACGCCCCTGCCGAACGCGGAAGCGATGGCGCTCGTACAGTACGCGCAGGCGAACGATTTGCATCTCCAGCTGTACGCCAACGATCGATATTACTGCGAGCATCGCAACCGCCATTCGGATCTCTACGCCCGGATTTCGGGCGTAGAACCCATCGTGGTCCCGTCTCTGCGCGCGCAGTTCGAATTTTGGGACGCTACGAAGGCCGTGATTATCGCCGATCCCGCCGTCGTGCTGCAGCATCTGCCGCTCGTGAAGGCACTGCTCGGGGGACGCGCGTATGTCACTCGCAGCATGCCCCAATTCCTCGAGGTCATGGACGCAAGCGTCGACAAGGGAAAAGCGCTGGCCGTGGTGGCGGACCGGCTGCAGATTCCGCTCGCCGAGGTGATGGCTATCGGTGATTCGTGGAACGACGCGCCGCTGCTCGAGTCGGCGGGTTTCGGCGTTGCAATGGGATCGGCGCCCGCGGAACTGCGCGAGATCGCAGACGCGGTGGTCGCCGACGTTCTCAACGACGGTGTTGCCGAAGCGATCGAGCGTTTCGTCCTGGCATGACGGCGCGAAAGAACACTCGTCGCAAAACGGCCGCAATTTCGCGAATGCGGCCGTTCTGGCTGCTGATTGCCGTGCTCGGCGTTGCCGCTGCGGCAGCTGGCTACTGGGCCGCGACGTGGCCGGGCTTCTATCCCGGCACGGTGGGCGTCAGCGGCAATCACGTCGTTCCGGCCGAGCTTATTCTGGAGCGTGCTGCGATCGCTCCGCGGCAAAATGTTTGGCTGCAGAACATGCACGCAGCCGCGCAACGCGTCGCGCAGATTCCGTACGTCGGCGAAGCGCGCATTCATCGGCTCCTACCGGATCGCGTGCGGATCGACGTGACGGAAAGGTCCCCGTACGCGCTCGTGCAGTTCACCGAGGGCACTGTGGTCGTCGACCACGATCTTCGCGTCCTGCAAACGGGCGAGATCGATCGCTCCCTGCCGCTGCTCGATGTCGGCGACGACGCATTGCCGGTTCCCGGAGTCTTCATCAAGGATCCCAAAGCCGCCGAGCTGCGCGATGACGAAGACGTACTGCGCGCACAGCATGTCGCCACGGAGCAGTTCCGCTACGATCGCTTCGGCGATCTCGTGGTAACCATGCGCGGCGGCGTTCGATTGCTGCTGGGCGACGATGCGGATCTGGCGCAGAAGGCCTCGCTCGTCGGTCCGATCCTCTCCCAAGTGGCCGCCCAGGGAAGAAAGATCTCCGCGGTCGATCTTCGCGCGCCGGGAACGCCCGTCGTCGTCTACAAGTGAGCCGGCCGCCGCACATACCCCCGAACGTCGTCATTTTGGCGTTCGAGGGCCCGGACCGCTATTCCATGATCGGCGGACTGGGTGTGCGCGCCACGGAGCTGGCGCTCGCGCTGGGAGAGAACGGATTCAAGACGACGTTGATCTTCGTGGGCGATCCCGAAAAGGCTCCGGTTGAAGGCTTCGCGCCAAACGTCGAGCTGCGCCGCTGGTGCCAGTGGATTTCGAAATATCATCCGGGCGGCGTCTATGACGGCGAGCACGGAAAGATCGACGACTACGCGCAAAGCGCGCCGGCGTTCATCGTTTCGGAGATCGTGAAACCCGCGCACCGGCGAGGTGAACGGGTGCTCGTTCTCGCCGAAGATTGGCAGGTCGTCCCGGCGGTGCTGCGCTTGGATCGGGCACTTGCCGAGGCCGGTCTGCGCGGTGCAGCCAGCGTGGCTTGGAACGCCAACAACACCTACGGATTCGAAACCATTGATTGGGCCGCGCTCGCGCGGGCGGCGCACATCACGTGCGTGAGCAAGTACATGAAATTCGAGCTCGGCCTGCTCGGTGTCGAAGGCGTGGTGATTCCAAACGGCATTCCTCCGGCGCTTTCGAAGACCTCGAGCGAACGCGACGTGCTGGTCCTTCAGCGCGCGATGCGCGGACGCAGGACGCTGCTCAAAGTCGGGCGCTTCGATCCGGACAAACGCTGGATGCAGGCCGTCGACGCGCTCGCGCAGCTTCGGGCCGCCGACGTGAAGGTTCAGCTCCTCGTGCGCGGCGGGAAAGAACCTTACGGACGGACGATCTTCGAACGGGCGCGGACGCGCGGGCTCTCCATTTCGGAGGTTACGCTCGCCGAATCGACGGCCGATCAATTGGCGCATGCAATAGCTCAGCAAACCGCCGACATCGTCAACCTGCGCAGCTTCTTCCAAACGAAACACTCTACGCGTTGTACGGCGCGGTCGACGGCGTGCTGGCGAACAGCGGTAAGGAGCCGTTCGGCCTAGTGGGTCTGGAAGTGATGGCTTGCCGCGGCATTCCCGTCTGCGGCTCAACGGGCGAAGATTATGCGCGCCCCTTCGAAAACGCCATCGTCTGCGACACGGGCGATCCGGGCGAACTGGCGGCGAATCTGCAGCTGCTCTTTCACGACAAATCGCTCGCGCGCCGCATTCGCAAGCGGGCGCTCAAAACCGCACGGCAATATGCGTGGCCGAAAGTGTTCGATTTGATGGACGTTAAATTAGCGTTTCTCGAGGGCGTCAGACCTTGACCAGTTCCTCGATTCGCATCGCCATCGCATCCGCATAACGGGTGGCCGTCTCCGTGGTGCTGCCCTCGGAGATGACGTTGAACGTCGGCTCGGACGCGTCGGGAAGCACCAACACCCATCCGTTGTCGCGCGTCACGCGTAAGCCGTCGTAGAGTTCGATTTGATTGTTCCGCTGCTCGTTGATCAACGTGCGCATGATGCGGCCTTTGTGTTCCCAAGGGCAGGCGACGCTGCGCGCAGCCATTTGCCAGTCCGGGAGCATGTCGACGAATTCGCTCAAAGGGCGTTTTTCTTCCGCGAGCAGCTCCAGCGTCTTTGCTACCGCATAGAGTGCGTCCAGCGCCGGGTGCAGTTCCGGAAAAACGAACTCGAAGTTGGCGCTGCCTGCAAATGCGAGCGACTTCCCCTCGCGTTCGGCTAATGCCATTAGGGTGCGGCGGTCGCTTCGGGTCTGCGTTACGCGCGCGCCCTGAGCACGCGCGGCCTCTTCAATCGCCTTGGGCGCCGTCACGGGAAGCGCGATGTTGGCGTTCGGGTAGTTTCGCACGACCAGGAGGGTCAGCAGCGCCAAAAGGCGGTTGCCGGTGATGATCCGTCCGGTGTCGTCGACCAACGCGAAGGTCTCGCCGTCGTGGTCGACGAGAATGCCCAGATCGCGCTTTAGCGTCAAAACGATGTCGCGCAATTCTTCCAAATGCCGGTCCCGCGCGCGTTCGTCGATGCGGACGCGGCTGTCGTCGAAGTACGCGTTGAGCGCTATCATATCGACACCCAGCCGGCTCAGCAGGCGCGGCAGCACGAGCGCGGCGTTGCCGTTGGCGTAGTCAATCGCGATCCGGAAATGCGATTGCGGAAGCGCCTTGGCATGAAGCGCCTCGATGTACGCGCTCCCGTAGTTCTCCAGAACGCGCGAGGGAAAATCGAGCAGTCCCACCTCGTCCATCGGCGTACGCCGGAAATCTTCGCGGAAAAAGAGGTTTTCGATCTTTCGTTCGGTCGCTTTATCGACGTTGATCCCGTTTCCGTCGAAGAACTCGAAAAGCAGCGAGTTGGGGTCGTTCGGCGAGAGGCGTACGTGGACGCAGCCATCGCCTTCGGCGCGGGTAGCGAAGCGTGAAATGGGCAGCGGGAAAGACCGCAAATCCTCAACGTGTATGCCGGTGCTGAGCAGTCCCGAAATGATGCAGCGGTTCATGACGCGGCTGACCGGGTGCGTGTCGCGGCTCGTCATGACCACCTGCCCGTGCTTGAGATACGTTCCGAACGCTTGCCCGAGTTTCGTAGCGTACTCCGGCGTGATTTCGAGGTTCGCCAGACCGCTTACGCCCGCACCGCCGAAGAGCGAACCGGGCCACTTGATCCCGTAAATCAGGGACATCGAAACGATGGAACCGGAGCTGATCGTCTTGTCGGGCCAGATCTTCAAGTTGGCGCGAATGGTCGAACCGCTGCCGATGTTGCAGCGCTCGCCGATGACGGTTCCTTCGCCTACGGCGGCGCGATCCTTGACGATGGTTCGGCCGGCAATCGTGCAATCCACGAGACTCGCGTCGGGACCGATGTAGACGTCGTTCCAGACGATGGCGCGCTCGATCTGCGCGCCGGCGGAAACCGTGCAATTATCGCCGATGCACGATGGACCGTCGATCGTCGCGCCTGGTCCGACCTGCACGTTCTTGCCCAAGCGCACCGGCCCCACGATTCGCGCTGTGGGATCGATCCGCGTTCCGTCGCCTGCAAAGACCTTCGGCGTCACTTCGCTGCCGGCGCCTTCGAGCCGAATCAGTCCGTTCAGTGCGTCGTAATTGGCTTGCTGGTACTGCTGCAGATTTCCGACGTCGGTCCAATAGTCGCCGGTAACGTAACCGCCGATGCGCTTTCCTTCACGCAGCAGCCGCGGAAAGATGTCTTTGGAGAAATCGTAGATGCCGCCGCGTTCCATGTAGTCGAATATTTCCGGGCGCAGCACGTAGATGCCGGTGTTGATCGTATCGGAGAAGACCTCACCCCAGGACGGTTTCTCCAGAAAGCGGGTAATCCGGCTTTGCTCGTCGGTGATGACCACGCCGAACTCGAGCGGATTAGAGACGCTTTGGAGTGCGATGGTCGCCGCATTGCCCTCGCTCCGGTGCCGCGCAATCATTTCGCCGACGTTCAGATTGGTCAGCGCATCGCCCGAGATGATGAGGAAGGAATCGTCGCGCAGGCGGTCTTCAGCCATCTTTACCGCACCGGCCGTCCCGAGCGGCGTGTCTTCGACGACGTACGACATGTGGACGCCCATGCGCGTGCCGTCGCCGAAATAGCTCTCGATCTCATCGGCCAAATAATGCAGCGTTGCGACGATCTCCGTGATCCCGTGCTGCCGAAGCAGATCCACGATGTGGTGCATGACCGGACGGTTCGCGATCGGCGCCAGAGGTTTGGGCAAACGTGAGGTGAGCGGGCGCAGACGCGAACCTTCGCCTCCCGCCATGACCACGGCTTTCATCTCACCTCTGCGCTGCGCGCCCTTCGCAGCGCGTCCACAATCGTGGAAAAACGGACGTCATCTTTCATTGATTCGACCGGCAATTGCAGCTTCCGGCGCCAGTTCGGCATCCCGCTCGTAGTTCCGGGGACGTTCACGGGCACGGCTTGCAGAAGCGCGTCCTCCATTTGCAGCAGCACGACGCCTGCTCGCGTTCGCGCAAGCGTTCGATAAACTGACGAGACGAAATCCAAGTCGGTCCCCTCCGCTCCGGAATCTTCCAGCAGACTCCGGAGTCGATCGCGGCTGTGCGCGTCCTGCGCATGCCAATACCCAAGAAGCGGCGGAAGATCGTGCGTTCCGGTGCTGACGACGGCGTCGTGCGGGTACTCCCGAGGATCGCGGAACGCGCCGCCGTCCTCACGTTCGAAGTACAGCAGCCGGCACGAGAAAATTCTGCGCCGCGCCATGTGCTCGCGAAATCCGGGCGGTACGGTACCCAGATCTTCGCCCACGATCATGCACCGGTTGAGCCGGCTCTCCAGCGTCAGAATGCCGGCTAAGTCGTCGAGCGGAAAGTCGACATAGGCGCCCTCGGTCGCCGGCGCTCCGGCCGGTATGCAGAACAGGCGGCGCAGGCCCATGACGTGATCGATCCGCAGCGCACCGGCATGGCGCATGTTGGCGCGGACGACGTCGATGAACGGCCGGTACGCGCGATCGCGAAGCGCATGCGGATTGAATGGCGGCAATCCCCAGCTTTGCCCTTCCGTATTGAGCTCGTCCGGCGGCGCTCCGGCGGAGATACCCAAACAGAAAGCGCCCTTGTCCGCCCATACGTCGACGCTGTTTGCATCGACGCCGACGGCCAAATCACGGTAAAGGCCGATTTGCATCCCTTTGGCACAGTCGGCCGCTTTTGCCAATTGGACGTCCGCGAGCCACTGCAGAAAACAGTAAAAGTCGAGTTCGGCGGCATGGTCGCGGCCGAACTGCAGCGTTTGCGGCGAGTCGGGATTTTGATAAGGCGCCGGCCACTGCAGCCATCCATAAGAGTTGGGGTCTGCTTCGCGAAAATGCGCGTTCAGCGCTTCGTAAAGCGCCATGCGGCGCAGTGATTCACCTTGCCGGGTTTTGAACGAGGAGAATTGCCGTGCTTGCCGCGTTCCCGGCTTCCGCTGCAAAAACTCCGCGTGCATACGCGTCAGCGCCCCAATCTTTAACGCCGCGACCGCAGGATAGTCTACGAGCGGTTCTGCGCGAACGCGCTGCAGATCGGTTTGGGTAACCGCCGGGGGCGTGCACTTAAGCATCGCGGCGGCAGCGCCCACGTCGACGTAGAGCGCGTTGAGATGCAGGCGGCTGAGCGGAGAATAAGGACTGCAGGCCGCGGGATTAGCCAGGTGCAGTTGGTGCAGCGGATTCAGCCCTACCGCTGCGGCGCCGCTCCGGCGGGCGAGGGCGGCAAAGCGCGCCAGGCTTCCGAAATCGCCCATTCCCCAATCGCTCGCGGAACGCAGCGAGTAGAGCTGCAGCGTGAAGCCCCATGCGCGCGAGTGCTCTGCAGCGGCGCAAACGTACGCATTAGGAGGAACGGCGACGATGGTCGCGCTGTTGCCGCCGAACTCGCGCACGTGATAGCCTAGCGCAAAGGTCGCGTTCTTTCCGGCGAGCATCACACCTGCGCCGGCCGCGACGACGTATACGGGGCCCAACGCACGATCGCGACGGGCGGTAAACTCGTGCAGGGCGAGCGCAGCGTCGCGATCCGTTTCGGCCTCGAAACCCATTGCCCGCAGGATAGCTATCTTGGTCTCGCGCGAGACCGTTTTGACGCGGCCGAAATAGTCGGTATACGAGGGGGATATCCCGGCGGCACGCGCGAGCTCCTCAATCATGCCGAACTCGTGCGCGCCGCCAGCAGCACCAGCGTTCGCCCCGCCATTGCGTACGGCGTTCCGATCTCGAATTGCGTACCGGGAGCGAGCCCTACGGGGCGCCGCGTTTCGAAAACGAGCTCCCAGCGGTCGAACGCGCCCGCCTTCGGAAGCGTAAAGTCGACGGCGCCCTCGAATGCGTTCATCAGGATCAGAAACGTATCGTCGTATTCGGGATAGCCGCTCAAACTGACGAACCGATCGCCGGTTTCTCCCCCGAGCAGCGCGCCGAAACAACGGCGGCCGGATTCGCCCCATGCGCTCGGGGTGAGCTCGCCGCCGGCCGGATCGATCCAGCTGATGTCGCGCAGTCCTTCGTGGCGCGTCACTTGGCCGTGGAAGAAGTTCGTGCGCCGGAAGACGGGATGGGCACGCCGCATCGCGATCAGCTTGCGGGTAAAATCCAGCAGGTCCACGTCGTGTTCGTGAATCGACGTCCAAGAAATCCAGCCGGTGTCGTTGTCTTGACAATACGCGTTGTTGTTTCCCGACTGGGTATGCGCCAGCTCGTCGCCGCTCAGGAGCATCGGCGTGCCCTGAGAGAGCAGCAGCGTGGCCAGCAAATTGCGCTTCTGTTGCGATCGCAAATGCAGAACCGCGGGATCGCCGGCCGGTCCTTCCACACCGCAGTTCCAGCTGTAGTTCTGATCCGTGCCGTCGCGATTGCCTTCTTGGTTCGGTTCGTTGTGCTTGCGCTCGTAGCTGACGAGATCTTCCAGCGTAAAGCCGTCGTGCGCGGTGACGAAGTTGATGCTCGCGCGCGGCCGCCGGCCGTTCTTTTCGAAAATGTCGCTCGAGCCCGTCAGCCGGGATGCCATCTCCGGAATCACTCCGTCGTTGCCTTGCCAAAACCGGCGTACCGTATCGCGGTACTTGTCGTTCCATTCCGACCAGCCCGGCGGAAAATTTCCGAGCTGGTAGCCGCTGGGGGTCAAATCCCACGGCTCCGCGATCAGCTTCACGCGTGAGAGGACGGGATCTTGCTGCAGCGATGTGACGAAGATGCTCGACCACCAGTCGAATTCGAAGTCGCGCCGGGCAACGGCCGGCGCAAGATCGAATCGGAAGCCGTCCACGTGCATCTCCGTCACCCAATACCGCAGCGAGTCCGTTACCATCTGCATGATGCGAGGATGCTTCAAGTTGAGCGTGTTTCCGCAGCCCGTATAGTCGACGTAGTAGCGCGGATCGTCCGAGAGCCGGTAGTATGACTTGTTGTCGATACCCCGAAAACTCAGCGTCGGCCCCAGATGATTCCCCTCGGCGGTGTGATTGTAGACGACGTCGAGAAAGACTTCGATTCCGGCTTCGTGCAGCCGGCGCACCATCGTTTTGAACTCGCCCAGCGAGGTGCCGCGCATGTACCGGGCGTCCGGAGCAAAGAAGCCGATGCTGTTGTATCCCCAGTAGTTGCGCAGCTTGCGCTCGACCAAATAGCGATCGTCGACGAAGGCGTGCACCGGCAGCAGCTCGACCGCGCTGATCCCGAGCTGCACCAAGTGCTCGATGACGGCAGGAGCGCTGACGCCCTCGAACGTTCCGCGTGCTTCCGGCGGCACGAGCGGATGCTTCATCGTAAATCCTCGAACGTGCAGCTCGTAGATGATGGTGTTCGGCCAGCGCGTATGCAGCAGCCGGTCGTTACCCCATGTGAACGCGGTATCGACGACGACGCACTTGGGCATCGCGGCAGCGTTGTCGCGCCGGTCGAAGGAGAGATCCGCGCGCGGCGATCCGACGCGGTAACCGAAATTCGCATCGCTCCATCGCACGGCGCCCTGGAGACGCTTCGCGTACGGATCGAGCAGCAGTTTGTGATGGTTGAAACGGTGACCGTGCTCCGGATCGTATGGCCCGTAGACGCGATATCCGTAAAGCATCCCCGGTTCTGCTTCGGGAAGATAGCAGTGCCAGACTTGATCGGTGTATTCGGGCAGCGTCACGCGCCGCAGCTCGCGGTTTCCGCGTGGATCGAAGATGCACAGATCGACCTTCTCCGCGTGCTCGGAAAACAGCGCGAAATTGACGCCGCGGCCGTCCCAGGTGGCGCCCAGCGGATACGGCCGTCCAGGAAGAACGGCCGCGCGAACCAGGGGTCTCATTTGCGAGCTATTCGGGAACCAGAAGCAGCGCGCCGAGCGGCGGCAACGTGAGAACCACCGATTGGTCCCGGCCGTCCCACGGCACGCGCTCGACGGCAATCGCACCCGGGTTGGTCACTCCCGATCCGCCGTAAGCGGCGGCGTCGGAGTTCAACACTTCGCGATACGCGCGCGCATGCGGCACGCCGATCCGGAATCCACCGCGGACGACCGGCGTGAAGTTGCAGATCGCTACCGCCGACCGGCCTTGCGAACTCCAGCGCGCGAAAGCGATGACGCCCGCGCCGGCATCCTGCGCGAGCCATTCGAAGCCCTCGGACACCGCGTCGCGTTGATACAACGCCGGCGTACTGCGATAGAGCGCGTTCAGGTCCGCGATCAGCCGCTGCACCCCTGCGTGCAGCGGATCGTCGAGCAAATGCCAGTCCAGACTCCGTTCGTGACTCCACTCGCCCTCTTGAGCGAACTCGTTGCCCATAAAGAGCAGTTTCTTGCCCGGATGGGCGTACATATAGGCGTAGAGCAGGCGAACGTTCGCGAAACGCTGCCAGCGATCGCCGGGCATCCGCGCCAGGATCGATCCCTTGCCGTGAACGACCTCATCGTGGGAAAGCGGCAGCACGTAGTTTTCGCTGAACGCGTACAGCAGCGAGAACGTCAGCCGGTCGTGGTGGTACTTCCGATGCACCGGATCGCGGCTCATGTATTCGAGCGTATCGTGCATCCAGCCCATGTTCCATTTGTAGCCGAAGCCAAGACCGCCCCCGTACGTCGGAGCGGAGACTTTCGGCCACGCGGTCGACTCCTCGGCTACGGTGAACGCGTCCGGATGCGCTCCATAGACCGACTCGTTCATGCTGCGCAGAAACGCAATCGCTTCCAGATTCTCCCGGCCGCCGTAACGGTTGGGAACCCACTCGCCCGAGTGCCGGCTATAATCCAAGTACAGCATCGAGGCCACCGCATCGACGCGAAGTCCGTCCACGCCGTACTCGCCTATCCAAAAGAGCGCGTTGGAGATGAGATAATTCGCGACCTCGCGACGGCCTAAATTGTAGACGCAAGTGTTCCAGTCCGGGTGCCAGCCTTGGCGCGGATCGGCATGTTCGTAGAGATGCGTTCCGTCGAAAAGCGTAAGGCCGTGCTCGTCGTTCGGAAAATGTCCCGCGACCCAATCGAGAAGCACGCCGATACCGTGCTCGTGCGCCGCGCGAACGAATCGATAGAAATCGTCGGGCGTTCCGTACCGGCTCGTGGGTGCGAAGAGTCCGATGGGCTGATAGCCCCAGGAACCGTCGAACGGATACTCCGAGACCGGAAGCAGCTCGACGTGCGTGAACCCCATTTGCTTGACGTAAGGTATCAGTTCGTCCGCAAGTTCGCGGTACGTCAAAAACCTGTTGCCTTCTTCGGGCCGGCGCTTCCACGATCCCAAATGCACCTCGTAGATCGTCATGGGCGACTCGCGATCGTTCGGAACGCCGGCGCGGGCCGGCGTGCCGTATCGTCGCGACGGCAGTGTGGCGACAATCGAAGCCGTTGCGGGACGCAGCTCCGCGGCAAACCCGTACGGATCCGCTTTGAAAGGCAGCGGCGTTCCGGCCGCGTCCCGCACCGCAAATTTGTAACGCTGCCCTTCCTGCGCGCGCGGAACGAAGCGCTCCCAGACTCCGCAATCCCAGCGCTTGTCCATCGGATCGGCGCTATCGTTCCAACCGTTGAAGTCGCCGACGACGCTTACTGCCGCCGCGTCCGGCGCCCATACCGCAAAGCCCGTGCCGGCGACGCCGTCCCGCTCCATCGGATGTGCGCCGAGTTTGAAATAAGCTTGCCGGTGCGTGCCTTCGGCAAGTAAATGGGCATCCAACTCTCCCAGAATCCGGGCCGGCATGCAGCGGCTATTCCCCGAAGGACCAGCGGACACTCCAAGCCGGAGCGGTCTGCGCATCGAAGCCCGGCGTTGCGAAGATTCGATCGCCTTCCGGTTGCGAAAAACCGTCCTGCGGACGCTCGCCCAGATTCGTCTCGAGTCGCAGACGGATGCCGCCGGGCAAATTCCACCACGCCGCTAGTCCGGCAGCGCCGACGAGTTCGAAGCTTCCCACATCGTTTGCAAGGGGAAGGAGCGGCTCGATGCGATTGCGGCGTATCCGCAGCAGCTCGCGATAGAACTGCAGTGAGGAAGCATGCGGTTCCAGCGCGCGTTCTTCCCAGCGCAGCTTGCTTCTTTCGAATGTCCGAGCAGCACCCGCAGCGGGAATCGGAGGAGCTTTAGCGTTTTGAAACTGCGCCAAGCCCGCGAACTCACTGCGTCGCCCTTGGGTGACGCGTTTGGCGAGATTGGGTTCGAAATCGCAAAAGAACAGAAACGGCGTCGATGCGTCCCATTCCTCCCCCATGAAAAGCAGCGGTACGGGCGGTGCTAACATCAGCGCGGCAATCCCGGCACGCACAGCCGGCTGCGGCGCGAGACGACCAATGCGTTCTCCGAACGGCCGGTTGCCGATTTGATCGTGGTTCTGCAGATACTCGACGCGCAGCGTCCCATTGGAGGTAAGGGCTTTGCCGAGGCGTTCGATCGGCGAATCGAGGAACGCTCCGAAGTAGTCGCCGCGCTCGCCCGTAATCGACACGTGAAGCGAGTGGTGCGCATCGTCGCTCCAGCGTCCGTCGAACGGCTGCAAGCGTTCCCCAGAGAGTTCATTCTTCACGTCCTCGGCGACGAGGTGAACACGCCGCCCGGCCGATTCCCGGGCCCGCCGGCAGATTTCGTCCACCACATGCCGCTCGCGTGAGTCCGAGATCATCGGCACGGCATCGAGCCGGAGTCCGTCGAAGCCGTATTCGACCAGCCAATAACAGGCGTTGTCGATCGCGTATGCGCGAACGGGATCGTTGCCGGCCGAGCTGTAGTCGATGCCGGCGCCCCATGGCGTGCGCAATGCGCTCGCTGAAGAACTGGGGCGCGTAGCGCGTCAAATAATTGCCTTCGGGGCCGAAATGGTTGTACACGACGTCCAGCAGCACCGTCAGACCGTGAGCGTGCGCCTGGACGACGAAACGTTTGAGATCTTCCGGACGGCCGTAGCGATGATTGGGTGCGTAATGCAGAACGCCGTCGTATCCCCAATTACGATCTCCGGGCGCTTGCGAGAGCGGCATCAACTCGATCGTCGTCACACCCAGCTCGGCAATTTCTGCTAAGTGAAGGGCAGGCTGCTGCGTACGTTCCTTGCGGCGTGAATGCACCGACGTGCAACTCGTAGACGACCGAACGCGGAAACTCCGCCGCAACGAACTCATCTTCAGGCCATTCGAAAGCGTACGGGTCCACCACTTCGCCGGCGCGCTCCGGGCCTTCGGGTTGAAAGCGCGAGGCGGGATCCGCCACGCGAAGTTCACCGTCTATTTCGTACAGATAGCGGCTGCCGGCACGGGCCGACTTCTCCAGTACTTCGTGCCAGCCGGCGTCCGCCGCCGGGGTCATCGGGACGACGCGTTCGCCGGCATCGAAGAGAACGACGGCGACACTGCGCGCCGCCGGAGCCCAAAGGCGAAATCGAACGCCGTCTTCACATACGTGGGCGCCCCACGCCGCCTGATATCCGCGTCGCATCCGCTGGCAGATACGAACCCCTCCGCGTGCGGCCCTTCGGCAATCGCCGCAAATGAAAAGAGAGCCGGCGGCGGCTCTCTTTCTTAGTTCGGATGCGGGCTCGCTACTGAACCTTGAAGACGGCGACCAAACCCTTGATGAGCGAAAGTTTGATGTTGTCGTTCGGTTTGGCTTTGCTGAAGTCGACGTTCGCGCGATCCGTCGTAAGCGTCGTCTCCATCCCGTTGTCCATTTTGACGAGCATGTGCTTACCGTCGACGATCTTCTCGACCACGGCGGTGTAGGTTCCGTCCGGAATCAGGGACGCATCTACAGTATTGCCGGCATGCGCCGCTACCGGAAAGGCGACGGAGGCAATCAGGGCCAGTAAGCTCAGCGGTTTTAGCACGGTAACTCCATATTTGCAATAACGTTGAGAAAGGTAGGTCGTTTCGAAGGCACAGTGCCCGGTCCTAGCCTAGGATGATAGCGCAAGTGATCCCTGGTCCTCTAGAGCCGAATGGCCGTTTTTCGAATTGAGCGCGGTCCCCTGGACTTGGAACTGTCCGACGAGCCCATTCAGCTCGGATGCTTGCTCCAGCACTTCACCGGCTTGGCCGGCAACGTCGGTCACGGCATCCGAATTGGCGCGTCCCAAGTCCGAAGTGTGGCCGATGGTTTGTCCCAGGGACTCGACCGCTATCTGCTGCTCCTGGCTCGCCATGGCGACCTGGCCGGTTCGGCGCTCGATCTCCGAAACGCTTTCCAGTATCTGGTTGGAGGTAATGGCTTGCTCGCGCATGGTCGCCGCTGCCTCGTGCGTCATAGCGCCCATCTGCTCGCTGGCCTTAGCAAGCTCTTCGGAAGCGCGCGCCTGCTCGGTGGTCGCAATGCTGATCTCGCTGACGAGTTGCGCCATCTCGGTGACGCGCCCGCTGATGGTCTCGATCATTTCGGTGACGGAGCGGGCAGACACCGCATTGTCCTGCACCAAATTATTCGCTCGCGCCGTGCGCTCGAGCACCGCGGTCGTGCGGCGCTG
Organism: Vulcanimicrobiota bacterium; assembly: GCA_963714015.1. Taxonomy (GTDB): domain Bacteria; phylum Vulcanimicrobiota; class Vulcanimicrobiia; order Vulcanimicrobiales; family Vulcanimicrobiaceae; genus DASRDE01. The sequence goes on from OY970223.1 coordinate 2,356,416, forward strand.
AATATCCGCAACCAGGGTTCCGATTTGCTTGGTCGAGCTGGCAGAGTTCTCGGCTAGTTTCCGAACCTCGTCCGCCACGACGGCAAAGCCGCGGCCGTGCTCGCCCGCGCGCGCCGCTTCGATTGCGGCGTTGAGCGCCAGAAGATTCGTCTGGTCGGCAATTTCTTCGATCAATCCCAAAATTTCGCCGATTTGACGCGATGCTTGGTCCAAGCTTTGCATCTCGGTTACGACGTCGGCGACCGTGTCGCTGATGCTGGACATACCTTTGGAGAGCTGCGCCACTTCGTTGCGGCCCTCACGCACGCGCTGATCGGTATTCGTCGACTCTTGACGCACCCGTTCGGCGTTGCCGGCGACTTGCACGATCGACGCGGACATCTCTTGAGTGTTCGTAACGGCCTGCTCTACGACGGTAGCCAGATTGAGCAGGTTCTGATCCATTTCTTGAATCGACGCGGTCATCTCCGCAACTGCGCTGGAGATGTCGGTGACGCGTCGTGCGACCTGTTCGGCGTTGTCGGCGACGGTGCCGGCCGTGGCGCGCACGGATGTCGAAAATTCCGCCGCTCTGCCTAGGGCCATGAGTTCTTCGTTGACGCGCGCAGCGACTTGGCGAGCCGTGTCGTTCGTGTGCGAACTTGCGCTTTGCACGGTCGTGACGGCGTGCTGAATCGTTGCAATGATCGTCGAGAGCCGGCCTCCGAGCTGATCCACCGCTTGACCCAAGCGTCCGAGCAGGTCTTTGCCTTGATATCCGACGCGGGCGGTGAGATCGCCGCGTCCCATTGCTTCGAAAACCTCGAGGCAACGCTCGAGCCCTTGCCGCATCGCCCGGCGGAACCATCCCATCGCGAAGAACGCGATGAGGCAGGCGACGAGCGCGCCGGTAATCAGCACGAGCAGGGCAAAATTGCGCGCGCCCATAAGTGCGTTGAACCGGGCGTCCGAACTGTTGCGCAGCGCGTTTAGAACGGCTTCGCCATCGGCGCTTTGCTGCGCGTATGACGTAGAAGCGGAACCTTGTATCTGCTTGAGCGCATCTGCTTTTTTACCTTGCGAGAGCAATCCGACCGCAGCCAGCGCCTGAAAATCGTAGTCGTCGACGCTGCCTTGGGCGTTCGTTTTGTCGTCGTGCAGGCCGACGAATTTCTGAACCAGCGGGCGAACCGCGAGGTCGGATCCGGTCAGTTTGCCCATTGCGCGAGAATCGTCGGGGAATTGCGCAACGAGCGTCTTTGCTTTTGCAAGTGCGTCGGCCGCTTTTGCGGAGTCGGGGTTCGTCGCCGCGTCAATCGTCGCAGCCCGCAGCGAATCGGCGTCGGCAGCGACCTTCACGTAAGCCAGTTCGCCGCGAATGATCGTGTCGTGCAGAACTTGAGCTTGCTGCGTGATTCCGTTCATCGCAAAGAGCGCGAGCGGAATCATCGCTATCACCACGAGAATGACCAGCGCAAAAGCCGACGTGAGGCCTCGTTCAAGGCTCGTACGATGTGCGTCCATATCGTGTTGGTTGTCGGCCGTCCGGCTCGAAAAGGTTAATAGTCACAGGTTACTCGCAAGGAGACCGCAGGCCGCCGCGTCAACCCTCTTCGGAACTCCGGCCGACCCGCTATAAGTAGTAGGGTTTTCGATAGTGAGGCCCAATATATTGGGTTTGAACGGCTAGCGGGCGGACCGGCGGCGACTTCTCTTCGGGGGCTATTCAAGACGCATGAAGCACGAGACCGTGGCGGGGCTCGACATCGGTACCACCAAGACGTGCGCGGTGGTGGCCGCTGACGGTCCGAGCGGTCTCGAAATCATCGGATACGGCGAAGCGCCGTCGCTCGGCATGCGCAAGGGGGTCGTCACGGATCTCGACGAGACGATCAGGTCCATCGAAGCGGCGACCGAGAAGGCGGAGCGCATGGCGGGTGTACACATACAGGACGTCTTTGTCGCGATCACCGGCGAGCACATCCGCAGCACCAACAATCGCGCCGTCGTTGCGGTGCAAAGCGAGGATCGCGAAGTCGGCATCGGCGACGTGCGCCGCGTCGTCGACGCGAGCAAGATCATCAATCTGCCTGCGGATCGACAAATCATACACGCGCTGCCGCGTTACTTCACCGTCGACGGTCAGGACGGCGTCGAGGACCCGGTCGGCATGGCGGGCGGGCGCCTCGAAGTGGATACCCACATCATCACGGGCGGATCGTCCTTCATCACCAACGTCCTCAAGTGCGTGCATCGCGCAGGACTCGAAAGCGCCGGTTTGGTTTTCGAACCGCTGGCAAGCTCCGCCGCGACGCTTCTGGCGGAAGAGAAGCAGGTCGGAGTCGTATTGCTCGACATCGGCGGCGGCACCACGGACATTGCCGTTTACTCCGGAGGGGGCGCGATTTACACCTCGACGATCCCGGTCGGAGGCAACATTCTCACCAACGACATTTCCCTCGGGCTCAAGACGACGAGTGCCGAAGCGGAGCAAATAAAGCGCGCTTACGGAGCGGGCCGCGACGGTTCGCCGGAGCAGATCTTTCCGGTGAAGACGCTGGACGGCCGAGCTACGAAGGACGCTACGACGGCGCAGCTGCGCCAAATCGTGCTGCCTCGCGTCGTAGAGACGTTCCGGATGGCCAAGGGCAAGATCATCGAAAACGTTCCGCGGGATCTGGTGCTCGGAGAAGTCGTCATCACCGGCGGCGGCGCGCATTTGATCGGCATCGAAGCGATCGCGGAAGAAGTCTTCGGTTTGCCGATTCGGGTCGGATCGCCGAGCGCCGTTGCCGGATTGACCGACGCCCTCAAGCAGCCCGAGTACGCGACGGCAATCGGACTCATCTTATTCGGACCGAACGGCGGTCTGGACAACCATCAGTACATCAAAAGAAGCCCCTCGGTTTTTGCCAAGGTTCGCTCGTGGCTGGGCGATCTGTGGAACTGATACCACTCTTTACGGAGGAATCTCTGACAATGGCTGACGCAAAGCGCTACGTCCCCGAGCACGCGGCAACGATCAAAGTCATCGGCGTAGGCGGCGGCGGCTGCAACGCCGTGAACCGCATGATCGAAGCCGGCCTATCCGGCGTCGACTTCTTCGCGGTAAATTCAGACGTGCAAGCGTTGCGCAGCACGTTGACGGAAAACACGGTCCAGATAGGCAGCAATCTCACCCGCGGATTGGGCGCGGGCGCAAATCCTACGCTGGCGCGCGAAGCGGCTGAGGATTCGCGCGAGGATCTCGCTATGATCATCGAGGGCGCGGACCTGGTGTTCATTACTGCCGGCATGGGCGGCGGCACGGGCACGGGGGCGGCTCCCGTCATCGCGGAGATTGCGCGCGAGAGCGGCGCCTTGACGGTCGCGGTAGTTACCAAGCCGTTCGCGTTCGAAGGCCGCAAACGCATGCAAGTCGCCGAGAACGGCATCACTGAATTGGAAGCCAAGGTGGACACGCTGATCACGATCCCGAACGAGCGGATTCTGCAGGTCATAGAAAAGCGCACGCCGCTCAATGAAGCATTCTCTTACGCAGACGACGTCCTGCGCCAGGGCATTCAGGGAATATCGGATCTCATCACGCAGCCCGGTTTGATCAACCTCGACTTCGCGGACGTCAAGACGATCATGTCGGACGCGGGGAGCGCGATGATGGGCATCGGCGAAGGCACCGGCGAGCACCGTGCGGCGGACGCGGCGCAGAAAGCCATCGCATCGCCCCTACTGGAGACGACGATCGAAGGCGCGCGCGGCGTGATATTCAACATCACCGGCGGGCCCGACATGGCGATGTACGAAGTCAACGAAGCCGCCGAGATGATCAGCCGAGCCGTCGACAGCGACGCTCAGATCATTTTCGGTGCCGGCATCGATCCCAACATGACGGGTAAAGTGCGCGTTACCGTGCTCGCGGCGGGTTTCGGGGGCGGTCATCAGTACCAGCGCGCGCGCAGCACGTTCAACTTGTCGGAATCGAAGATCGACGCGGTTGCGCCCCTGAATATGGACGACATCGAAGTGCCGGCGTTCTTGCGGTATCGCGGTTGATCCGGCCCTAGGAGAGTATCCTAGGCTCGCGTACCGCGGAAAGATGGGAACGCTCCGGAGAGGCTTCCGGGGCGTTTCCATTTGCGCTCGTACTTCGTGTGAAGAGTCGGGCTAGGCCCTTATTTCATGCTGAGCGGCCGGTAACGGATCCGGTGCGGACGGGCGGCTTCCTCGCCCAGCCGCGATACTTTATTTTCCTCGTACTCGCGATAATTGCCCTCGAAGAAGAAGACCTGCGAGTCCCCTTCGAACGCCATGATGTGCGTGGCGATGCGATCGAGGAACCAGCGGTCGTGACTGACCACCATTACGGTTCCGGCGAACTCGCCGAGCGCGTCTTCGAGCGCCCGCAGCGTCTCCACGTCCAGATCGTTCGAGGGTTCGTCGAGCAAAAGCACGTTCGCACCGCTGACCAGAGTCTTTGCCAAATGCAGCCGCGCCCGCTCGCCGCCGGAGAGCGTACCGACGAGCTTCTGCTGATCCGCCCCCTTGAAATTAAAACGTCCAAGATATGCGCGGGTAGGCATCTCGAATTTACCGGCAGCGATGACGTCTAGACCCCCGTTGACGTCTTCGAAGACGGTTTTCTCGTCGTGCAGCGCCTCACGGGACTGATCGACGATACCCAGCTTGACACTGGAACCGATGACGATCGTGCCCGAGTCGGGTTGTTCTTTTCCCGCAATCATCCGGAACAGCGTCGTCTTTCCGGCGCCGTTGGGCCCGATGATTCCGACGATTGCGCCGGCCGGAACGACGAAGCCGACGTCGTCCATCAATAGCCGGTCGCCGTAGCCTTTACTCACGTGCTCGAACGTAATGACCTGATTGCCCAAGCGTTCCGGCAGGGGAATAAAGAGCTCGCGCGTCTCGTTACGGCGCTGATATTCGTACGTTGAGAGCTCGTCGAAACGTGAGATGCGGCTCTTGTTCTTGGTACCGCGGCCTTTGACGCCCGAGCGGATCCATTCCAGTTCGCGCTGGAGCGTCTTGCGGCGAGCGTTTTCTGCGGCCTCCTCGCGTGCTAGGCGTTGTTCCTTTTGATCGAGCCAGGAACTGTAATTGCCCTTCCACGGAATACCGCGACCGCGATCCAATTCGAGTATCCATTCGGCGGCGTCCTCGAGAAAGTAACGATCGTGCGTTACGGCGACGACGGTTCCGGGAAAGCGCTGCAGAAACTGTTCGAGCCACTCGACGCTCTCCGCGTCCAAATGATTTGTCGGTTCGTCCAGCAGCAGCATGTCCGGTTTCGAGAGCAGCAGCCGGCAAAGCGCGACGCGGCGCTTCTCGCCGCCCGAAAGCGGCCCGACTCGCGCATCCCACGGCGGCAAGCGAAGCGCATCGGCTGCCATCTCGAGTCTGCTGATCCAAACTCTCGGCGTCAGCGGCGAAGAGCTGCGCTTCGAGAGCCGCCTGCTCTTCGGCGAGTTTGTCGAAATCGGCATCGGGATCGCCGTAGGCGGCGTAGACAATTTCTAAACGATCACGCGCGGAAAGGACGTTACCGAAAGCTTCCTCGACCGTTTCGCGAACGCTCTTGCCGGGATCCAGCGGCGGCTCTTGCGGCAGGTATCCGATCTTCAGGTTTGGCGCAGGGATCGCTTCGCCTTCGATTTCAGTATCCGCGCCCGCCATGATTTTGAGCAGCGATGACTTGCCTGCGCCGTTCAACCCCAAAATGCCGATCTTTGCGCCCGGAAAAAAACTGAGCGAGATGTCTTTGAGTATTTGCCGCTTCGGCGGAACGATTTTGCCGACGCGGATCATCGTGTAGACGTATTCCACGAGCGCGGCTTTCGGCCAGCCGGGTGTGAGCGCCTGGCTGCACGCAAAAGGTTATCGTGCAGCGGTTCGCGCAACGCCCCGACTAATGAAAGTCAACGCGATCCGGGCGCTCGTTGGGCTGCCGCTCGCGCTGCTTGTTGCGGCGCAGGCAGACGCTAAGCCGATTAATCTTCATCAGCGGGCCGAAGTGGAATACGTCGAAGGATTGCGGTCGCACATCAAGCACGTCGTCGTGATCATCCAAGAAAACCGCAGCGTCGACAACTTCTTTCACGGATTTCCAGGTGCCGATACGGTCGATGAAGGCATGAGCCATAACGGTCCGGTTCCGTTGCACCCCGTTAATCTCGACACTCCGGTCGACGTCGATCATCAGCACAAAGCGTGGGTCCAGGAGTACGACGACGGCCGCATGGACGGTTGGGACACGGTCGACACGCTGCCGCGCCAAGATCCGGATTTTCCGTACGCCTACGTTCCGCGCGATCAGCTCGAGCCTTATTGGGACATGGCGCTGCAGTATACGTTCGCCGATCGAATGTTTCAGTCGAATACCGGTCCTACGTTTCCGGCCCATCTGTATCTCATTTCCGGACAGTCGGACTGGACGTCGAACAATCCGAATCACATGGAGACCACGCAGTACGCGTGGGGTTGCGACTCGCCGCTCGACGCTCGCGTGAGCTGGATCGACGCCGACGGTCATGAGGTCTCGCCCGGCATCTACCCTTGTTTGAATTTTCCCACGCTTGCCGACATGGCGATGTCGCAGGGCGTCACGTGGAGTTATTATGCCCCCGGATTGGACGATCTCGGAAACATCTGGTCGGCGTTCGACGCGATCCGCCACATCAGGTATTCGAAGTACTGGGGCAATGTAATCTCGCCCGAAACCACGGTCCTCAAAGACGCGGCGCGCGCGAATCTGTCCAATCTGGTTTGGGTCGTGCCCAACGCGCAGAATTCGGACCATCCGTTTCCGACGCAGCTCACCGGGCGCGATCTCACCGTTACGGGGGCCTATGGACCGGAATGGGTCGCGTCGGTGGTCAACGCTATCGGCAAGAGCCCGCTTTGGCGCTCGACCGCGATCATCGTGCTGTGGGACGATTGGGGCGGCTGGTACGATCACGTCGTGCCGCCGCAGCTCGACCGCATGGGATTGGGCTTTCGCGTACCCATGATCGTAATCTCGCCGTGGGCGAAGCGGCATTACGTATCACACGTCCGGCACGAATTCGGAAGCATCCTGCGCTTCGAGGAGCTGACGTTCGATCTGCCCTCGCTGCATACGACGGACGACCGTTCCGATGCCCTGCGCGACTGCTTCGACTTCGATCAAGCGCCGGAGCCTTTTCGTCAAATTCCAACGATGCGGCAGGCGGCCTTCTTCGAAAACCAGCTGGTCTACGGACCTCCGGACACTGATTACTAGCGTTCCTCAATCGCGTGAGTCGCGGATGACCTCGAGCGGCACTGCAATAACGGTGCCGCCGCGACTGCCGATGATCAACGTCTGTCCGTCGACCACCGGCGAACCGACGTTGAACGGCGTGCCTTCGTCGACGTCGCCGATTACCGCGCCGGTGCGCGCATTCAGCGCCCACAAATATCCGCCTAAATCGCCGAAGTAGATCGTTCCGTCGACGTCGACGATGCCTCCGAGGATCTCGCCGTGCGTTTGCGTCTTCCAGAGCAGCGATCCAGTGCCGGCGTCCAGCGCGTGCATGTACGGCGCGACTGAACTGCCGCAGTACATAATGCCGTACTCGAGCAGCGGAATCGCGGCTTCGTTGCGGCGAGGCAGCGAGCCCCGCTCCAAGTAGGTGTCCCACAATCGTTTTCCATTGAGCGGATCGATGCCGAACGCGCGCTCTACCGAAAAGCGATCGCTTTGGCTGGGGACGGATGCGTACGGCGGCGCGGCGTAGTCGCAGAAAACGGCGCGGTCGTCACCCACCGCCGGACAATCGCCGAAGCCTGAAGCGATCGGCGAGAACAACACTTTGTGCACGACCGATCCGTCTTTCGCATTGATGACCCAAAGCGCGTTCGTGTCCACGCCGAGGGTGACGAAGCGTCCCTCGCCGATCGGCAGCGCGGCCGTCATCGAGGCGATAGAATGCAGGTCGCGCGAATACAGCACGCGCCCGCTCTGCGGATCGACGCCGTAGATGCTGCCCGCGCCGTTGTGATGTACCAGCACGCCGTCGATAATCGCGCCGGTCGGCATGCCGCTTCCCGGCAGGGGAACGCGCCAGCGCAGCGCGCCGGTGTGCCGATCGAAACCCAGCAGCGCGTTGTCCGTGCTCCCGACATGGATGGGATGCGACGGAGTCGACGCCGACGGGCTGGTTTCGTCACCCTCGCCTTCGATGACCAAGTCGCCGTCGACGAGCGGCGCCGACATGAGCGGCTTGGAAACGTGCGCGGTCCAATGAATCCGCCCGTTCTTTGGATCCATTGCGAATAGATTGCCGGCGTTGTCGCCGGCGTACAGCACGCCGTCGACGATCGTCGGGCTCGAGGAGAGGGCTGCGCCGGTATGCGTGCGCCACGAAACGTCCAAGGTTCCCCTCAGCACTGCATTGTTGCTATTGTGAAGACGGAACTGCAGCCAGGAACCGGCCGGCGTCGCGGGCGCCGCCGCAACGAGCGTCAGCGCGGCAAGAAGAACAGCGCGCACGAAGTTCTGCTACCCGCTTGGCCGCGGCATTTCACCAGACGTGACGGGAAATCAGGAAAGGCAAATAGCGAACGACGAGCGCGCAGACCAAACAAAGCCAGGCCCCGCCGAGCAGTGTTCCGCCGGCGACGTCGGTCAGATAATGCGCCCCGAGCGCAAGTCTCGACCACATAATCCCGAGCGCCCAACATACGAACCATGCAATCAGAACAGCCTTAACCGGGACTGAAAGTCCGGCGTATGCCGCGACCAAGGCCCAGCCGATGAAGAATACTACGGCGGTTGACGAGTGCCCGCTGGGATAGGAATGTCCCGCGTCCAGCCCCACAATCCAATAATCCGGCCGCACTCGCGCGAAGACCGCTTTGAAAAGTTCGGCCGCACCTTGGCAACCGAGCTGCGAGAGCGCCATAGCGGCCGGAATCCACAACGGCTTGTGCAGCAAGAAGAAGACCGCGAAGGCGATAATCACGGCCACCGTGAGGGCGCGGGAGCGGCCGCTGATCGTAAACACGCGTGCGATCCCGGTCGCATGCGCGCGCAGCCGTCTCGACAACACGTCCAAACGTCCCGGAGAACGGTGCGCAACCCGCGCGCCCAGTGCTAAGAACATTGCGAAAAGTACCGCGGCCGCCACGAACAGTTGCGTGGGTGTGGTCATGTGAGCGGGTGAAAGTCTTGCGGAACGAGCACGCGCAGGGCCCGAGGGAGTACTTTGAATTTCGCCGGCGTCTTGCCCAAAGCGTGACCGTCGATGTTGAGCGGCTGCCGAGGCTTGGTTTTGATAGTAATTTTCGGGGCTGAGAAGTAGTGCGCCGTTTCGAGTTTCGTATGCTCCCCTCGCAGCAGCGCGGCATTCGTCTCGAGGGCGTCAAACAGCGTTTTACCGGCCGCCGCGAAAAACGCGAGATCGCCCGTGCGCAGCGTCGCCTGCGGTGTGAGCGGCTGCCAGCCGAAGTATCTTCCGCTGGCTACGATTGCCTGATGCGTCGTAATCGTCAAGCGGTTGTGCTTCCACTTTACGTGCATTTCGAACGGCCGGTCGCGCAAGAACGAGTCGATTGCGGCAACGCCGTAGGCAATGGGACCGATGAGTTTTTTCAAACCCTTCGGCGTCTTGTTTGCAGCATCGGCGATGATGCCGACGGTTGCGAAATTCGCAAAGCGCGTGCCGTTGACGACGCCGACGTCGACGCGGATCTCTTTGCCGTGCACGATTGTTTCGATCGCCGCTTCGACGTCATCCTTGATCCCCAAACTGAACGCGAAGCTGTTCCCCGTACCCGCCGGCACGACCGCAAGCGCGCTCTTCGATTTTGCCAGCACGTCGACCGCTGCCGTTTGCGTGCCGTCTCCGCCGATCACGACGATGCACTCCGTGCCGGAGGCCACGGCTTGGCGCAAACGCGCGCAAAGCTCCTTCCTGCGGCGAACGATGTGAACTTCCTCAATTTTTACATTGCGTCGGGGAAGTTCGTCGGCCAGACGTTTGTAATATGCAAGTCCGTTTCGCGAACCCAGGCGGCAAACAATCGTTACTCTTCGCACGTAAGGGTCATTCCACGAACCGGCCCAAATTACACGAAAAATAGACATTAAGAGAACGTTTCCGGTTTGTGTTCGACATATTGACACGTGTGGTAAAACGGTGATTGTCGGCTTGGAATGGGCGCGCATGCTTTATCAGGCCGCCGCATTATTATTCTTCGATCTCACAAAGGACTGGGTGTGTTCGCAACGGACGGCAACGCAATTTCCAACACGGACTTATCGGGCATCGTGTTAGAGCCCGATGCTCTTCGGCGTATCCCGCGTTCCCTCGCGCTGGGGCACGACATTCTCTCCTTGGCCAGCGACGGGAACCAAATTACCATCGCGCTTCCCGACGGCGCGGCCGGCGATGCCATCGATCGCGTCCGCTTGGCGACGGGAATGCACGTCAAGGCACTCACTGCTTCCCGCGAAGTTATCCGCGCTAAACTGCAGGCTGCGTATTCGCCGGATGCTTCACAGCCGGCATTCCGGGAAACGGCGAGCTCGGTCGAAGCGCCCGCGGTTCGAGAGCTGGACGCCGTGCTGCAATCGGCGCTGGCGGCCGGGGCATCCGACGTGCACATCGAACCGGTCCGCGGCGGCGGCCGGATTCGGCGCCGCGTGGACGGCATGCTTCACGAATGCAAGACGCTCCCACCGGAACTCTATAATCAGCTCGTATCGCGCATCAAACTGCTGGCCGGCATGGACATCGCGGATCGGCGTCAACCCCAAGACGGACGCTATGCCGTCGAAGTACCCGGCGGCACGGTCGACGCGCGCATCAGCTCGATGCCGACTACGCTGGGCGAGAAGATCGTCGTGCGGCTGCTCGATCATTCGAAGACGATTCCCACCATCGAGCAGCTCGGCGTGCCCGAGCGTTACTTGCAGCGGTTCCGCCGCCTCGTTCAGGCGCCGCACGGATTCATCGTCGTAACCGGTCCCACGGGCAGCGGAAAGACGACGACGCTTTATTCCGCGATGTCGGAGCGCGACATCACGACGGAGAACCTCTGCAGCGTCGAAGATCCCGTCGAAGTGTCGATACCCGGCGTTGCTCAGGTTCAGATCAATGCCCGAGCCGGCGTGACCTTCGCATCGGCGGTACGCGCGTTTCTACGTCAGGACCCAAACGTCATCATGGTAGGCGAGATGCGGGACGTCGAAACGGCAGCGGTCGCCTCCGCAGCAGCTCTGAGCGGGCAGCTCGTAATGACGACGCTGCACAGCAACGATGCGCCTACGGCGATCGATCGCCTAGCGGAGCTCGGCGTGGCGCGGCATACTTTGGCATCCGGCCTCACACTGGTCTTGGCGCAGCGATTGCTGCGGGTGCTCTGCGTCCATTGCCGCGTACCTTTTACCGTGGGAGACCGGCTCGCCAAAGCTTTTTCAACAGAGGCCGGGCTCAGGGCTTATCGCAGTGAGGGATGCAGCCGATGCTCGGGCACCGGCTATTCGGGCCGGACCGCGATATTCGAGTGCATCTTCGTCGACGCCGAAATTCGAGAAATGATTGCGCGCGGCGACTCCAGCGTGGCCATCGCGACTTCTGCGCGCGAACGCGGATACCAACCGCTTGGCCTTGCCGGATTGCGCCGTGTTCTTGGCGGAGAAACCACGTTTGAAGAGCTGCGCCGCGTGCTGGTCATGGATTCCGCCGAATGAGCGCCGCTCTTGCATCCGTACGGCTTGAAGAAGTGCTCAGGCTTGCCCGCGAGCGAGGCGCATCGGACGTGCACCTCTGCGCCGGAATGACGCCGGTTATGCGCGTCGACGGTGCGCTCCAGGATCAGGACACCGTAACCCTCTCCTCGGCCGAAATCTCCGAGATCGTTCAGACGGTTCTGACCCCCGAGGAGCACCTAAGACTCGTCGAGACCGGCGACCTCACGGCGAGTCTGAGAAACGATTCGAACGGCACGCTTCGGATACACGTTTACCTCACGGCTTGCGGCCCTACGGTTGCCATCCGGCTGCTGCCGCATCACGTTCCGGCGCTCGAAACGCTCGCGCTGCCGCGTTCGTTTTGCTCGTTCGCAAGCCGCGCGAACGGAATCGTATTGGTTACCGGACCGACCGGCAGCGGAAAATCCACAGCGGTAGCGGCGCTGATCGATCGCATCAATCGCACGCAGGCCAAGCACATCGTTACCATCGAGGATCCGATAGAGTACGAGCACCGGTCCGACAGATCGTTCGTGACGCAACGTCAGGTGACGCGTGACGTCCGGTCTTTCGGCGAGGCATTGTCCGGAGCACTTCGCAGCGATCCCGACGTCATTGTGCTGGGAGAGCTTAGGGAATCTGCAACGATGCTGGCAGCCCTGAACGCCGCAGAGACCGGACATTTGGTCTTTGCGACTCTGCATACGGGAGATGCTCCGCAAACGATCGATCGAATCGTCGGATCGTTCGGCGGGGACGCGCAAGAACAGGTCCGCATTCAGCTTGCTCAGACGCTTATCGGCATCGCCTGCCTGCGTCTCATTCCGCGCGCGGCCGCGCCGGGACGCGTCTGTGCCGCCGAATTGCTGATCGCCAACGACGCCGTCCGCAGCCTCATTCGGGACGGGAAGACGCACCAACTGCGGAACGTTATCTCAGCCGGCCGTCAAATGGGGATGCAAACACTCGAAGCACACATCTCCGAGTTGCTGGCTCGTCGAGAGATTACTTTTGAAGCGGCACAGGCGTCCACGGAACGTCCCGACGAGGTACGTTCCGTAGCGGCAGGTCTGCGCTGATGCTCTACTACTACACGGCTAGAACCGCCGCGGGGCGGTTCGTAAAGGGTTCACTCGAATCGCAGACCGCTGCATCGGCGGTCGCCGCGCTTCGATCTCGGACGCTGTTCGTCACGTCACTGCACGGCACAGGCTCGCTCGGTGGCTCGCTGTCCGCTCTGCTGCAGTTGGCTCCGGTCCGGCACGGAAGCCTCGTAACGTTCTTCCGATCCTTTGCGACGCTCGTGGGCGCCGGAGTCTCAATCAAGAAGTCGTTGGACGTAACGATCGCGCAATGCGCGGACGCGCGCCTGCGCGAGGCGCTTTGCGCGGTTGCGGCCGACATCGAATCCGGTATCGCGCTGAGCGATGCGCTGGCGCGTCATCCGAACGAATTTTCAAAACTTCACGTCGCTTCCGTCCGGGCGGGCGAGCTCGGCGGCGCGCTCGACGAAGTCTTGGAACGGCTGGCCGCCGTTCTCGAGCGGGACCGAACCGCTCGCAAACGCGTGGGTTCGGCTCTGGCGTATCCCGCCGTGGTGTGCATCGCGGCCGTCGGCTTGATTCTGTTCTTGCTGACCACGATCGTTCCGGTGTTTAGTGCGATGTACGGGCAGATGCGTGTGCCGCTGCCGCCTGCAACCTCTGCGTTGATAAACGTCGGCGAGTGGATTCATAACAGCTGGATGCTCGGGGCTTTGATAGTCGTCCCTGCAGCAGCCGGAGGCGCGGTGTGCCTGCGTTCTTCGCCAACACTCGTTTCAGCTTTGGAACGCTTGCTGTTCCATGTTCCTTACGTCGGAGCGATACGCAGAAAAGCGTCGGCGAGCCGTTTCGCCCGTCTGCTTGGGACGCTGCTGCGCTCGGGCGTGGGGATCGTGGAAGCGCTCGAAGTGGTGGCGCAAAGCGTCGCCAGCTCGCCGCATGCCGATGATTTGCAAAAAGTGCGGCAGGCACTTCATGAAGGGTCGAGCCTGAGCAAGCCGTTGGAAGACTCGCATTTGTTCGAGCCGATACTCGTTCAAATGATCGCCGTAGGCGAAGAAACCGGCGCGCTCGACGGCATGCTGCTGAAAATCGCGGATTACTACGACGTCGACGTAGAGACCGCGCTCAGCACGCTGGGGGCCGTCTTGGAGCCGGCCATGATACTGCTGCTGGGAGGCGCCGTGGCGTTCATCGTCTCCGCGATTTTCATCCCGCTCTACACGCTCATAGGCAACATCAAATGATTCAATTGAACGATCGCACTCCCTACGCCGAGCGGGACGGCTTGATCGCGCAATACCGTTACCTATGCAAACGCGGCGCTCGAAAATTTCATCGCGCCGGCTTGGACCGGGCGGATTTGGAGCAGGTCGCGGCAATAGGGCTCATCAAGGCCTGCGACCGGTATAATGCCGATCTGCAGACGCCGTTCGAAGCGTTTGCCTGGCTGTTCGTCGTCGGCGAACTCATGCACTATGTGCGCGATCACGAGCGAATCGTGCGCCCGCCTAGGCGGCTGCGCGACCTGGACCGGCGCTTCCAAACGGCGCACGATGCTTTAGTGCTGGAGCTGGGACGTGAACCTTCGCCGGAAGACCTGCAAAGGCGCCTGGAAATCGGGCGGAGCGAGCTCGAAGAGGTTTACCGGTATCGAGAACAAGCGGTAGCTCAGTCCATCGACGTTTTGCGCCCGAACGATCTCGCCTCGCACAGCTATACGATCGAGAACCGCGAAGACCGCCTGATGATTGACGATGCGCTGCGTTGCCTTACGAAGATGGAACGGATCGTCATTCTGGGTCTCTATCACAGCGGATTCACGCAAGTCGAGATCGCCGATCGTCTCGGCTACTCGCGCCGCCACGTGTCGCGCCTGCACCGGACGGCACTAAAGAAAATGCGTCCGCTCTCCGTCTTCAATACGCGCTGAAGGGGCACTAATATCTCTGCGAACGGCTCGCAGGAGAAAAAATGAAAAGTCAGCGCGGATTTACGCTCTTGGAGATGATGGTCGTGGTTGCGATCATCGCCATCCTTGCGGCAATATTGATACCGAACTTTACGCGCGCTCGCGCTCAGGCAATGACCTCTGCATGCATGGGCAACATCAAGATGATCGCAACGGCGCTCGAGCTTTATTACACGGACAATCAGGCGTATCCGGCGGCCAGCAACAAGCCGGTTCAGTCCCTGGGTTTGACCGGATATCTCAACCAGGTACCGGCCGATCCCGCTGCGCCCGCCGGCGCTTCGTACACGGTGTCTACCAACAACGCGCCGGGCAACGGCGGCATAGCGGGATACCAGATCTGGTGTCCCGGCACGCACGATCCCGCTACGCTCACGAAGCTCAACAATGGTGTAACCACCACGAACACGACGTTGAAATACGACAACCAGAGCGGCTTCAGCGTCGTCTCGGGACCGGGAAGTTGACAGTGGACCTCTTTTCACAGAGCCTGCATGCCGCGGCAACGCACGACGCGGCGGCTCCGGCATTGATCTTCGCAGCGGGCGCGGTTACGAGTATCGGCCCTTGCGTTGCTCCGCGCTTCATCGCGATTGCGGCCATTTCGGCGGGGGAAGAGCGCGCTGCGGCAATCCGTCTCGCGGTTGCGTTTTGCGCCGGGCTGACCGCCACGTTTTCGACGCTGGGAGCGGCGGCCACGCTGCTCGCGCAGGCGCTGCGGCATTCCGCTTTCATTTATGCGTTCCTCGCTGCGGCGCTCGCGGCGGCGGGCATAATTACGCTTTGGCGCGAGACGCCTGAATGCCGGCCGTCCCATGCCCGATCCCGCGCGAGTCTGGGAAGTGTGTTCTTGCTCGGAGCGTCCTCTGCTTTAGTCCTCTCGCCGTGCTGCAGCCCCGTTGTAGCCGGTGTCGTCGCTTACAGCGCCGCCGCGGGTGACCCGCTTTACGGAGCGGCGATGCTTTCGGTATTTTCCCTCGGCCATATGCTTCCGGTAATTGCAGCGGCAGTAAGCGCAAACAAAGCCGTGACGATCCTCAAGCGCCTGACAGTCGTGCGCGCCGGAGCCGTGCTCAGCGGTTCCTTGATGCTCGGGCTGGCTGCTTACTATGCGGTACTTGCATGACGCCGTTCTCGCGCACGCGACGTTTTGCCGTTGCCGGTGCGGCTCTGGGGATTGCCGCCATCCTGATGCGTTCGCAGATAGCCGAAGCCTTGACTGTTCGCGGCGACGAGTATCTCTATAGTGCAAAACCGGCTGCAGCTCTGGAGCGGTATCGGCGTGCACTTGCAATAACTCCCGATACGGAAAGCGCAGCCGATCGGTTCACGTTCGTGTCGATGGAGCAGCACTCGATTCCGGCGCTGCACGCCGGGATTGCCGTAGCGGGCCGGTATCTTTCACGGCATCCGAAGGACGCGCTGTTGCTTTCGGACCGGGCGCTGTGCTTTTTGATCGAGCGGCGTTACGCAAAAGCGCAGGATGACTTCGAGCAGGCCGCGCGCATTGACAAGGATTCTCAGATGTTCGTATTTGCCGGCTGGTCGGCCTGGCACCGAGGGCTTCACGTAACGGCGAGGTCCTTGTGGCGTGATGCACTCCAAATCGACCCGCGTGACGGCGCTGCGGTCTTAGCCCTTCGGCGCAGCGCAAACGGTTAATTCTTTATGACGTTTCTTGAAACCGCGGCATCCATGGCCATGACTGCGTTATTTGCGATGCTGGCGGAGCGCATCGCATCGTCTCACGACATTCGGGTGCGGCTGTTCTCCGGAACCGGCGGCTTGGTCTTGCTGCTCGGAGCGGCCGGTCAGGCGCTCTGTCTCAGGTTGATGCACGGGGAATTTTCGAGCGCGGCGCTGGCATTGACGCTGCCGAGCATCGTCGTTTCCGCCGCCACCGACGCCGTGAGCGGTTATGTTTTCGACGTCGTAACCGTTCCGGCAATCGCTGCTTCATTCATTCTCGCATGTTGCGATCGCGAACTGATGCCCGCTGCGGCCGGCGCCGTCGCCGGTGCGCTTCCTTTGGCGATCATGTACGCGATCACGCGAGGCCGCGGTTTAGGACTCGGTGACGTCAAGCTGGCCTGCTGCATGGGTGCCGGGTTAGGGGTTTTCTCCGTCTTTGCGGCGCTCGGCGTCGCATTCGTGACGGGCGGTGTATATGCAGCGTACCTTCTGATTACGAAACGCGCGCGGCGCGGGAGTGCGCTCTATTTTGCACCGTATCTTGCCGGAAGCACGCTGCTCGTCGCTTGTTTGCGAGCGGCCGGATGAAGCATCGCAATCTACCACTGGGCGTCGACATCGGCACCACGCGCGTTCGCGTGCTGCATGCCGTCGCTACGCCCGAGGGACCTCGCGTTCAGGCCGTGGCGGTCCGAAACACTTTGCCCGGAACGGCAGACTCCGGCCGCATCAACGATCCTGATTCCGTCGCGGGCCTGCTGGCTGCAGCGGTCGCCGAACTGCGCACGACCGAGCGCCGCTGCGTCGCGTGCATCGGCGAACCGGATGCCATGCTTAGGCCCTTTCACATACCGAAAATGACTGCCGCGGAACGGGAGCGCGCTGCGGGATTCGAGGCCCAGCGCTTTATTGAGTTTCCAGCCTCCGAAGCCGTCGTTCGGGTTCATAGAGGAACCACGGCCGGTGATTGGATTTTGGGAATCGCGAATGCGAGGGTGATCGAAACGCGCCTTGCAACGCTGCGCCGTGCCGGTCTGCGGCCCTTGGCGCTCGATCACGAGGCTTGCGCGCTAACGCGCGCGTTGCCCGAATTCGATGCCGTCGTCGACGTCGGCCATCACCGGGCCAGCATCCACGTAGCCGGGGCGGTTAGTCCTAGCACGTTTCACGTTTACAGCGGCGGAGCCGACATTACGAGCGGAATAGTCCGCGAACTCTCGATCGATCAGCACACCGCTGAGAAGCGTAAACGCATTCTCGGTACGTCCGGGGCCGGCGAGCGTGCCCGCGTCACGCTCACCTCCGATATCGCCTCGCTTATAACGGCGGGTCGCAGAACCCGCGCAATTTCGCGTCTCGCGCTTCTGGGCAATGCTTCCCGTCTTCACGGTTTGTCTTCGGAACTTCAATCCGCGACCGGCGCCATCTGTGAAACGGCGGTCCCGAGCGTACTTCGGGCCGGCGTTTATCCCGATGACGTGGTACGTTCCGGCGCCGCCGACTGGTCGCTCGCGGCCGGTTTGGCACTGTGGGTTCGTCGATGATTTCCTTCGATTATTTGCGTTCGGCGCGGCCCGATCTGCTGGTCAGGATAATGGAATTCCGGATTCCTTCAAGGCTGCAATCCGGAGTAGCTGCGGTGATCGTCGCTACGGCATTCGTCGGCGGCGCTTGGGGAATCGAGTCGTGCCGGCTGGCTGCCGCGCTCAACGTCGAAGCCGAATACCGGCAAAACTTCGAGCGCAGCCGCGCAGATGTGGCAAGGGCCGACGTCTACTTCGATCGCGTAAAAAACCTCGTTGCTCTGGACAAACGCCTGCGCGACGTCGTCCTTTCCGGAAATGTGACCGCGCGCCGTCTCGCGCAAATCGGCAATGCGTTGCCCTCCACTGTTTGGCTCTCTTCGATTTCGCACGACGGCCAGGGATTATCGATCGAAGGAACCGCCCCCGACATGGCTACAGTAGGCCGCGTGCTCTCCGATTTGAACGAGATTCGCGGCGTGCGCGATCCCAAGCTGCTCGACGCATCCGCAGAAGCGGACCCAAAGAGCGCTCGTGAAGTGAAATTTACGGTTCGGGCCGAGGGCGCACTGCCGTGAAAAGTGCGGTGCCGAGATTCTCCGATGCGGGCGCTTTATGGCTGACCGCCTTCATCATTTTCCTGGGCGGCTCGTACGTCGTCGAGACGCAGTGCCGGGAGGCGATCGGTCAATCCGCCGCCCGCAGCCAAGCACTCTACGAACGCACCGTCTCTAACGAACGAACGATCGCCGAAGCACCGTCGCTGCGGCGACTGCAAGCGACAGTCGAGGGCGATGTGCGGCACCTTTCACGTGACGTATCGCTCTCGATCACCACGGCACAACTGTTGGCAATGCTTCAGAGCACGGCGTCGATCCATCACGTTGAAGTGATCGCCGTAGAGCCCGAGCAAAGCCGGCTGCCCGCAATTTCTCCGGCGCCGCAAACCGATGAGACCCCTTGGCTCGAGCCGGAACCGGTGACGGTACGAGTTCGAGGCGGTTTCCGCGACCTTTTGTACTTCATCGAGGCGATTTCACGACAGCGCACGCTGCTCGAAATCGACGACGCGCAAGTGCAAATGGATCCGGCACAATCCGAAGCCGGCAGCCTCGATGCCGACGTTCATACGACGCTGTATCGCTTGACCTTACCGACCGAAGAGGAGCACCGCATTGAAACCGCTCGATGATCGCCGCCGCGCGCAACTCGCACTTCTTTCGGCCGCGCTGTGTTCCGTTTCTGCTCTGCTGTTGCCCGTGGCGGCCAGATCGTCGATGGAGGCCGCGGACGAACGGATGACGCTCGAGCAGCGTTTGCCGCTCCCGGTCCTTCCGCCGCGTGCTGCTGCGCCTGAATTGATCGTAATGCGAGACCCGTTTGGTTCGGCATCCCCACCCGTGCCGGACGATTCTGCGGATCCGCTCGTGCTGCCGCTTCCGGCAAATCGCGGCGCCGCGAATGTACCGCAAGCGGTTTTCGGCGACGAGCCTATGGTGCGAGCCCTCATCACCGGCGGTGCGGCGCCGCGCGCGCTTCTGGACGAGAACGGTCAGGTTCGAATCGTCGAGATCGGCGACGCCGTCCAGGGCTCGGCCATAACGGCCATCGATTCAGCCGGCATTCTCTTGAAAAACGGCACGCGCTACGCTTTATCGCAGGAGAACCAATGAAATCGCTGCTGTTGTCGTTTGTCCTGGCCTTCGGCACCTTGGGCCTAGCCTCGGCCGGCCAACACCTCGTAACACTCGACGTCCATAACGCCGATTTGGGCGACGTTCTCGCGCTGCTTGCGGCTGAAAGCGGCACGAACATCGTTGCCGACTCGTCGGTAAAGCCGCAGAAAATTACGCTCCATCTGCATAACGTCAGTTTTGAGGATGCCCTCTCCGTGCTCGTGCAGTCGCATGACCTTGAGGTTCGCAGACAAGACGGCATCATTATCGTCGGCAGCAACGACTCCATGAACCGGCGCTACGGCGATTCGAACGACGCGCGCAGCGCGCGAACCATCGTTCTTTCGCTGGCGCACGGCGATCCCGAGGAGATCGCCAAAGAACTCACGGCGAGCTTACCCGACGGCACAGTTATCGTACCCGACAAAAGGACCAATACGATCGTCCTTACCGGAAATACCGATACGGTAAACAGAGCGCGGGATTTGGTGCAGACCTTCGACTCAGGACGCTATACCGGAGATACGGCCGTCGCTCGCGTCTATCCGCTGCGATACCACAAGCCTTCGGACTTGGTAAGCGATCTGAAGGGCCTGATTCCGGACGGCTCGTACGTCGCAGACGACGCGCAGAACGCCGTCGTCGTGACCGGCAGTGAGGCGGTTCAGCACATTGCCGCGCAGTTCGTGCGAAGCACCGATGTTCCAAGTTCGCAGGTATTGTTCGAGGTTCGCGTTGCAGACCTAACGCCCGTGAACGACAACACGAACGTCGGCGTTACCTTCGGCGGCATCGATTTCCAAGGGCAAACCATTCCCGGCGCTACGACCTGGGCGTTCGCTCGCGATGCGATCGCGGTAAATGCGACGCTCAATGCCCTCGTTAGCCAGGGGCACGCGGAGATACTGGCCACGCCGCGCATCGTAACGCTAAACAATAAAGAAGCCAACCTGCTTATCGGTCAAACGTATCCCGTCGTGTACTACGATTCGCAGTTCGGCGGACAACAAGTACAGTTCGTCGACATCGGCGTCAAGCTTCGGCTCACTCCGACGATCGGTCCGGACGGAAGCGTCACGGCGGAGCTGCATCCGGAATACAGCGCCATAGAAGGTTTCGCCGGCGGCTATCCGATCATCGCCAACCGGAAAATCGACTCGACGTTGCGCGTAGGGGATGGACAAACTATCGTTCTGGGCGGTTTGCTGCGGGACGAAGATTCGCAGACGCTTACAAAAATGCCCGGCCTCGCTGATATCCCAATCGTCGGAAAAATCTTTCAAAACAAACAGCGCACGCACGAGCGTGACGAGGTGGTGTTTCTGATAACTCCGCACGTAATCAGGCCGAATTCGCCGCTTCCTACGAAGTAAGCTCGATCGTTACTAGAGCACTAGTCTTTGTTGACTATCGCGAGTCTTCGAGACAGGATGGGCTTACATACACACGAAGCGGTGAGCGGTTTCTTGCCGTCTTTTAGTGGGAGCAAATTTCGTAATGAACTTACCGCGTTTTCTCGCGTCCGTTTCCGTGGTTTCTACACTCGCCCTCGCCGCATGCGCCGGCGGCGGCACTTTAGCGCCGGGTTCCGGCGGCTTCATCCCGTCGGCCGTCATGCGCGCGCCGGCCTCCGAATCCGTACAGTCGACATTCCCGAACGTTTCGGGTTGGTACGCCGGGCGAATCGTCGAGTCAGTGGACGGACACAGCCTGGCCAGCGGCCTGACGATCCGCATAAAGCAGACCGGTACGACGTTCGTCGGGATTATGAATCCCTATTACCAGCATCACACGATTACTCTGCGATGCTCCGGTACCGTCTTCAAAAAGCCGAAAGGCGCATGGCTGAAGTTCACGATCAACCTTCCGGGCGGCCCCACCGTCCCGGGCAGCGGTGAAGTTACCGGCAAGGACTTCAACGGCAAAGCCGACGTTCCGCAGATCAGCATCGCGTTCACGTCGGTTAAGTCTTAGCCGCCAAGCGGGGTCCGCGGCGAAGGGTAGTGGGTAGGGCGGGCCCCGCTTTTTCGTGGAGGGTTTCCTGCGCTGGAGATTACACTTGTGCGTGCTGCCGCAATTCGCCGCGCGTGCGCGACTCTTCAAACAGGTGCAGCATGGCCTCGTTGAACTTTGGAATATCGTCCGGTTTGCGGCTGGTGGTGAGGTTGCCGTCCGTGACGTTCACTTCATCCACCCAGTCGCCGCCCGCATTGCGAATATCCGTTTGAAGCGACGGCCATGACGTCAACCGTTTGCCGCGCACGGCGTCGACTTCAACCAGCGACCACGGGCCGTGGCAAATTGCGGCAATCGGTTTTGCTGCGTCGACGAAAGACTTCACGAATTGCATCGCCTGTTTGTTCATCCGCAGGCGATCCGGATTAGCGACGCCGCCGGGCAAAAGCAGCGCGTCGAACTCTTCAGGCCTGGCCTGATCGAGTTGCAGATCGACTTTGAACTTGTCGCCGGGCTCGTCGTGGTTCATCCCCTGGACCTGATCTTTGCCGGGCGAAATCAGCACTGTCGCAGCACCCGCTTGATCGAGCGCTTTGCGCGGCTCCGTCAATTCGACTTGCTCGAAACCGGTCGTCGACCAGGATGGCGACCTTCATTGCTTCCAGTCGATTTGATGTTGTCATGACCAAGGACTACCCGAGGCCATTCGCACTAAACAGCGTCGGCTGCGGGGCTGTCGGCGTCGCGGCTGCTTGATTTCGAGAATCGCGCCTGTGCGGCGCGCACTTCGTCCATATGTTCCCGGGACCACTGCGCCAGAGCGCTGAGCGGCTGCTGCAGCGTGCGTCCGAGCGGCGTAAGCCGGTACTCGACGCGCGGCGGAATCTGCGCATAGACCGTGCGCTCGACCAGACCATCGCGCTCCATCTGGCGCAGCGTCTGGGTGAGCATTTTTTGAGAGATGCCGCCGATCGCGCGGCGCAGTTCGGTAAATCGGCTGGGCTCGGCGCCGGCAAGCGTGCCGATGATCAGCGTCGTCCACTTGTCCGCGATCCGGTCAAGCAACGCCCGAGCGGGGCAATTCTCGGCGTACGGGTCTTGCGGTCGAGTCTCGGTTTCCATTAGGTAATTACGGCACCTTTGGGTTCGTACTTGTATATCGTTGGTTACTATGCAATAGTCGGTTTGACTATAACACGCTTGGGCGGTGCGAGCAACCCAAGCACTGGAGGAGAGCATGACTACCGTTAGTACTTCCGAGCGCGTCCAAGAGTTCACCGTCGACCCGGTCCATTCGAATGTTGAGTTCGTGGTACGCCACTTGATGATCAGCAAGGTCCGGGGGCGCTTTGGCGGCGTCACGGGCTCGATCCGTATGGACCCGGGCAATGACGTGCCGGCGGCGGTCCACGTCAAGATCGACGCTTCCTCTATCGACACGCGCGAGTCTGCCCGCGACACACACCTGCGCTCGGCCGACTTCTTCGACGTCGAGAAGTTTTCGTTTCTCGAGTACCGCAGCACCAAAATCGTGGGAACACCCGAATCGTTCGAGATCCACGGCGACCTCACCATGCACGGCGTCACGCGTCCGGTGGTGTTGCAAGCCGAGTTCGAAGGATCCGGCAAAGATCCGTGGGGCGGAACGCGCCGCGGATACAGCGCACACGCCAAACTGAGCCGCAAGGACTTCGGGCTGGTGTGGAATCAAGCACTGGAGGCCGGCGGAGTTGCCGTAGGCGACGAGATCCGGATCGAGATTAACGTGGAGGCCGTGCACGCGGCGTGATATGGTGAACGGCGACGGAACGATGCCCGCAATCTTTTTTGGGCACGGCAATCCGATGAACGCCCTGGAACGAAACGCCTACACTCGCAAGTGGAACGAGGTCGGACGCGCCCTTCCCGCGCCCAAAGCGATCCTCGCCATCTCCGCGCATTGGTACGTCGAGCAGTCGGCCGTAACGATATCGACGCAGCCGCGCACGATTCACGATTTCGGCGGCTTTCCGCGAGAGCTGTACGAAGTTCAATACGGGGCGCCCGGCGATCCGCAGCTGGCCATGCGCGTGCAGTCTTTGCTTGCGCCGGTGGTCCAGGTGGCGCTCGACGATCGCTGGGGTCTCGATCACGGCACCTGGTCGGTGCTGCGCCACGTCTTTCCCCAAGCCGATGTTCCGGTCGTCCAACTCAGCATCGACGAGACCAAGCCTCCCAGCTTTCATTACGAGATCGGACGACGTCTTGCGCCGTTGCGGGACGAGCGCGTTCTGATCCTCGGGAGCGGCAACGTCGTACACAATCTGCATGCGTTTGCCTGGGGTCGCCATCCCGTGCAGCCGTTCGAATGGGCGTCGCGCTTTGAAGGTCGCGTGCGCGACCACATCCTGAACGGTGAAATCGAGCCGCTCATCGAGTACGAGTCGCTCGGCAGCGACGCATTGTTGTCCGTTCCGACACCCGATCACTATCTGCCGCTGCTCTACGTCTTGGGTACACGACGCAAGAGCGACACGATCGCGTTCCCCGTCGAGGGCGTGGACGGCGGCTCGGTCTCTATGCTTGCGGTGGACATCCGCTAACAGCCGCTCCTCCAAGGCCGCAGAGCCTCCCGGCGCCAACCAAGGGCGCATGTTCCGCTATCTGACCGCCGGAGAGTCCCACGGTCCGGCGCTCGTGGGTATTTTGGACGGCATTCCGGCGCAGCTGCGCATCGACGTCGAAAACATCGACGCGCAGTCTGAGCAAGCGTCAAGGCGGATACGGCCGCGGCGCGCGCATGAAGATCGAACGCGATCGGGTGGAGTTCTTGGCCGGCGTGCGCGGATCGTACACGCTCGGTTCGCCGATCGCCGCGATCGTGCGCAATCGTGACTTCGAGAACGTGCGAGAGCTCATGGACCCCGTTACCGGTCACGGCAAACCCTTGACCAACCCGCGGCCGGGGCATGCCGACTACGCCGGCGCACTCAAATACCGTCATCGCGATCTGCGCAACGTGCTCGAGCGCGCGAGTGCCCGCGAGACCACGATGCGCGTCTGCCTGGGGGCCATCTGTGCGGAATTTCTCGGTTCGCTCGGCATTACGACGCAGTCGTACGTGCATCGCATCGGTACGGTGGAAGCGCCCGAGCCCGAACGCGTGGTCCCCGGCGACGTTGAAAGCAGCGAGGTGCGCTGTCCCGAACCGGAAACCTCGGCGGCGATGATTGCGGCAATCGACGAAGCAAAGAAAGCCGGTGATACGCTCGGCGGACAATACGTCGTTCGCATCGACGGACTTCCTCCGGGAATCGGCAGCAATCGCCAGCCGGACACGCGGTTGGACGGCGTTCTCGCGGGCGCGCTGATGGGGATGCAGACCGTAAAAGCCGTCGAGGTTGGACTGGGCGCCGGCGTCGCGGAAAGACCGGGTTCGAGCGCGCACGACGTTTTTGCATTCGAAGGCGACGAAGTCGTGCGCCGGAGCAATCGTGCCGGCGGCATTGAAGGCGGAATGAGCAACGGCCAGGCGATCGTTCTGCGCGTCAGCGTGAAGCCGATTCCGACGCTGATGAAAGCGCTGCCGTCAGTGAATCT
Source organism: Vulcanimicrobiota bacterium (assembly GCA_963714015.1). Lineage (GTDB taxonomy): Bacteria > Vulcanimicrobiota > Vulcanimicrobiia > Vulcanimicrobiales > Vulcanimicrobiaceae > DASRDE01. Next base: position 2,381,567 of record OY970223.1, read on the forward strand.
GCACGAGGGGACCGATGCGCCTGCGTCGATCGTGCGCAGCGACGTCTGCGTCGTTCCGGCAGCAGCGGTCGTCGGCGAGGCGATGGTGCGCCTGGCGCTGATGGCGCCGGTTCTTGAGAAATACGGCGGCGATTCGATGGAGGAAACGATCGACAATCTGCGCCGCAGCAATGCGGCGGCCGCAAGTTTGTTCGAAGTTCAAAAGCAGCCGTGAAGAATCACGTGGCGCTCACCGGTTTCATGGCGGCGGGCAAATCCACGATCGGCAGAAAATTGTCCCGCAAGCTCGGCATGACTTTTTACGACCTGGACGACTGCATCGTTCGCGAATACGGCGGCATCGCCGACATTTTTTACACGCAAGGCGAGGAGCAGTTCCGGATATACGAATGTGAAACGCTATCGCGTCTGCTCGACCAGACGAATCCGGGAATCATCGCGCTGGGCGGCGGCGCCGTTACCTACGATCGCACCTTGAAGCTGTTAAAGAAGCGTACCTACCGGATCTTCGTGAAAGTGCCGCCCGAGCAGATCGTTGGCCGGCTGCGCAAGAGCCGCAACATTCGTCCGTTGATCGGCCCCTCGCCCTCTCTGTCACGCGTGCGGGAACTATACGAACAACGCATGCCGCGCTACGCGCACGCCGATCTCGTGGTCGAAGCGGCCGACCTGACCACGACCCAAATCGTCGATCGAATCGCGGAATGGCTGCACAAGAACAAGATCCCGCGGTAATCGACCTCGGTTACCCCGTCGTTGTTGCGGACTCCGGGTACGATCAGTTGCGCGCGTTCTTGCGCGGCCGCGCAGCACCGTTCGTAGTGCTCTGCGACGCGAACGTGGCCGATATGGCCGACCAGCTGACCCGCCGGATGCCGCAGCGGCGAGCGTTTCGAGCGTTCGCGCTGGGCGAGCGTCGGAAGCGGATGGTAACGGTGGAGCGCGTGCTTGGCGAACTGATTGCGGCGGGCGCCGACCGCGGTACGGTCGCCGTCGGCGTCGGCGGCGGTGTTGCCGGCGACCTCTTCGGCTTTGCCGCCTCGATCTACATGCGCGGCATCCCGTACGTGCACGTCGCAACGAGCTTGGTGGCTATGGTCGATGCGGCCATCGGCGGCAAGAACGGTGTGGACCTGGCCGCCGGCAAGAACCTGGCCGGAACGTTCCGCGATCCCATCGCGGTCTTCGCTTGCACCGCCGCGCTGCGCACGCTCCCGTACCGTCATCTGCGCGAGGGTCTAGCGGAGATGATAAAGCACGGCATCATCGAGGGCGGAGAGGTCTTTCAGTCTTTGGAGACGCTTGCGCCTCATCCGTTTTGGCGCTGGCCTTGGGAGAGCATCGTGAGCGATTCGATCTCGGTGAAGGCGACAATCGTCCGTGAAGATCCGCACGAGCGCGGCGCGCGCGAAAGGCTGAATTTAGGACATACTTTCGCGCACGGCCTGGAAGGCGCGTCCGATTATCGCGTCTCGCACGGCGCCGCGGTTTCGGTCGGTTTGCGCGCCGCGGGACTCCTCGCACTGCAGAGCGGCACGTACTCTCGCGAGGATCATTTGCGCGTGCTGACGCTTCTGACGCTGCTTCGAATGCCGTTGCGTACCGCCCAGGCGCCCGCACGAGTCTTCCGGACAATGCAAGCCGACAAGAAGAAGCGAAACAATACGCTGCGCTTTGTGCTGCCGCGCCGGATCGGCGAGGTGGAGTTCGGAATCAAGGTGCCCGAGTCCGCGGTTTTACACGTTCTGGAACGTATCACGCAGGTGCCGGGAGGCGGCGAATTCCGCTAGATCGCGCCGTCGACGTTTTAGCGGCCATTCGTTCGTCGCGCTTCGATCTGCCGCTCACCTATGACGCCGGAAACCTTGAACTGCGGATCGGCGACGTCGTCCGCATTCCAATCGGATCGCGCGAACACGTCGGCTACGTCATCTGCGAACCGCGTGCGATCGAGCGCGATCGGCCGCTGCGAGCGGTGCATCCGATGGCCGGCGTGCCGCGCGCTTTCGACGATGCCGGCCTTGCCCTGGCGCGGTTTGTCGCCAAGCGCTATCTTTGCACGCTCGGTGAGGCTCTCGGCGCGGTGGTCTTGAGCGGCGCCGTTCCGCGCATGGTGGACGCGTTCGTCGTTACCGTTGCTCAGCCGACTCGCAGTCGTTACCCATCGGTTCCGCAGCGGTTGGTTTCGCTTATTTGGGAAGACCTGCGCGAAGGTTTTACGTTGGAGCAGCTGCTTCGTCATCCGGCGGCTCGCCGCGCCGGAGATCGCAGGACGCTGCTTCGCTACGTCAACACCCTGGTGCGCAGCGGCGAACTGCGGCGCGAACGCCGGTTCGTAACCGCCGCGACGCAACCGTATCGCATCCGCGTTCTGCATCCCGGCGGGGGAGCGATTCGCGGGCCGAAGGCGCAAGCGCTGCTGGCGTTCGTGAGCGAACACCCGGGCGTCCCGCGCGCCGACGCGTTGCTTGCAGGTTTTTCGACCGCGCTCATTGCGCGCGCGACGAAAGCCGGTGCAATCGCCGAACGCTACATCGCTCCCGCGCGCCGGCATACGGCGCCGATTTCGCGCGCCTCCACGTTGGTGCCCACACCGGAGCAAGGCGGCGCTATCGCCGCCATTGGACAGGCGCTCGAGCGTGCAAGTTTTTCCGAGCTGCTGCTCCACGGCGTCACCGGAAGCGGTAAGACGCTGGTCTACGTCCGCGCGATCGAACAAGTGCTGCGCACCGGCGGACGCGCAATCGTCCTGGTACCGGAAATATCGCTCACACCGCAAACGGCGCGGCGCTTCGAAGAAGCCTTCGGCGATCGCGTGTCCGTGCTGCATTCAGCCCTCTCCGAACGGGAGCGATACGAGGCTTGGCAGGCTTGTGCCAAAGGCGAGGTCGACGTCGTCGTCGGCGCGCGCAGCGCCGTATTCGCGCCCTTGCGCGGCGTGCGCCTCATCGTCGTGGACGAAGCGCACGAATCTTCCTATAAACAGGATACCGTACCGCGTTACCATGCCGTCGCGGTAGCGCGCGAGCGAATGCGTATAGAAGAAGGGACCCTCGTATTAGGCAGTGCGACGCCTTCGATCGAGAGCTATGCGCAAGCGATTGAAGGACGGATCTCGCTCCTCGAAATTCATCGGCGCGCGAGCGGTCTGCCCATGCCCGCAGTCCACGTCGTGGACATGGCCGAGGAATTCGAAAGCGGAAACCGCCGGATATTCAGCACGCGTCTGACGCAAGCGCTGGGCGAGCGCTTCGCCCGCGCTGAGAAGTCCGTGCTCTTCGTGAATCGCCGCGGAAGCGCAGGTTTTTTACTTTGCCGCACGTGCGGTTTCGTTCCGCGGTGCGCGCGCTGCAGCGTTTCGCTGACGGTGCACCGCTCCGAAGGACTGCTGCGCTGCCATTACTGCGATGCGCAGACTGTCCATTCCACGCGCATGTCCGTCTTGCAAAGGGCAAAGCATCCGCGAGTTCGGCGTCGGAACCGAGCGCGTCGCGGAAGAGGTTTCACGCCTGTATCCGCAGGCGCGGGTCATTCGCATGGACAGCGACACGACGACCCGCATCGGAGATCACGCGCGGCTCCTCAGTGAGTTCGGCGATAACGCCGACGTGCTCGTCGGCACGCAGATGGTGGCCAAAGGCCTGGATTTTCCGACGGTGACGCTCGCCGGCGTGATCGCGGCAGACATCGGCTTGCATGCGCCGGATTTTCGCGCTGCGGAGCGCACCTTCGGGCTGATAGCGCAAGTGTGCGGGCGTAGCGGACGCGCGCGTCCCGGAGAGGCTATCGTTCAAACGTATTCGCCCGATCATCCCGCGATTGTGCTCGCGGCGCGGCATGACTATCACGGCTTCGCCGCCGGCGAACTCCAGGAACGCCGAATCTCGAACTATCCTCCGGCGTGCGAGTTGATTTACGTCGGCGTCATCGGCAGAAATCGCTCGAAGACGCACGCGCAGGCGCAGCGTTATGCGGCCGTTCTCAGTCAAGAGGCCGGCCCCGAAGTGCTCGGTCCGGCGCCGTATCCGATAGCCAGAATGAACGACGAATGGCGTTATCGCATCGCGCTCAAAGGCGTCTCGCGGGAACCGATGCGGCTCGCACTTCAGGATCGTGTTCTCCCGCTTGCGCGCGCCGAACGCGAGACTCGCTTGGTCGTAAATGTAGATCCGTAACCGGCGGGGTATATGGGGGCGATGCTTGCCGCCTCCGCGCCGACAGCGGCGCCGCTGCCCTCGGCTCTGCAAATTCCACCCATTCACGTAACGACCACCGCGCAGCTCTGGCCGCTGGTTTGGGTGGCGGGCGGACTCGCGGTCGGGGCCCTCGTCTATGCCGTTCTGCTGCAGCCGCTGCGCCGCGCGAGCCGCGAGCACGGATGGCACGTCCTGAACGAAGTCACGTCGATCATCGGAGGCGTCGTCGTTCTTTGGGGCGGTCTTGCCGGCGTGTACCTCAGTCTCGATCACACGCACGTTTCGCCGCGAACCGAAACGTTCGTCGACCGCGCAACGGCTGCGCTTTTCGTGTTCTCACTGACCTGGATCGCAGCGCGGTTCGCGTCGGCATGGATCGCGGCGTTCGGACGCCGGACCGAGAATCGGCTTTTTCCAGTCTCGCTCTACTCGACCATCGTTCAAGTCGTCATTCTCATCCTCGGCCTACTCACCGCACTCAGTTCGCTCGGCATTGCAATTGCGCCCATCCTCACGACGTTGGGACTGGGTGGTCTAGCCGTAGCGCTCGCCCTCAACGACACGCTCTCAAACTTGTTCGCCGGCGTGCAGATGGTGGCCGCGCGCCAAATTCGCGTCGGCGACTACGTGAAATTCGACTTCGCCGAGGGCGAAGTCACCGACATTCAATGGCACAACACCACGATACGCAATCTTCAGAACAATCTGGTCGTCATTCCGAATTCGAAAATCAACACGTCGCCCTTTACCAACTACTCGATGTGCGTCTCGGATCTCATCATCAACGTCGACGCTATAGTTTCGTGGAAGCCCTCAGCCGAGGCTCTTGAAAAGATCGCCCTCAAAGCCGCGTGCGACTCCGTCGCCCAGGCCGCGGGAAAGGTCGAGAGCGAGCGCTGCCGCGTAGCGATTACCGCAATCAACGAAACGAACATTCAGATTACGGCCTACTTGTACGTCGGCCACATCGACAACCGGGCCCGCGCAGTCAGCGGCTATCTCCATCGCCTTCACGATGCGACTAGGGAGTCCCCTAACGAAGCGCTACGCGAAGGGGCGCCCCCGGCACGATGAGCTGCGAGAGGAGCAGTCCGGCCACGATCAGTACCGCGGCGATGATCGCGTTAGCGGCCAGCGTAGCGGCATCAGTATAGTTGTGCGCTTGCACGACCCAGAGTATGCTTTGGTAACTCAGCGCCCCCGGCACCAGCACGTGAAGCGCGGGAACGAGCAGCACGGGCTGCGGCACGCGCAGATAACGGGCGCCCCCGTTAGCGACCAATCCGCAGACGAGCGCGGAAACAAACGGCGCAACTTGGTGCGCCGGCATGTCCCGAAAATAAAATGACGTTCCCAGGCCGACGAGGCTCGAAAGAAAGACCCAGTTGAAATCGCGCAAGCGCGCATCGAGGTCGATCGACAATCCGATCGAAAGAAGAATTGCGGCGGCAGCCCAATACAGCGGCCCCACCGGATGCGGGCGAACGTCCGCCGTGCCCGCAAAGGCGGTCCCGACCAGAGCTGAATCCTAGAAATGCGCCGCAACCCAACGTGAGCAGAATCGCAAACACCCGTCCCAGGCGCGCGGTTCCTGCAATGAGGTCTTGATTCGCCAATTCATTCAACGCCAAAGTCAATGAGTATCCCGGCAGCAACACCACGACGCCGGCCACGATCGAGATGTACAGATTTACCGGAGCGATCCAATGTGAGTATGCGGCGACGATCAGCGTCGCGACGAACGCCGCGATGACCTCGAACAGGCGATACATGACCTGATTGCGCTGTGTGAAGAAGGATAAAATCCCCGTCGCCGCGCCAATCAGACCGGCGACGGCCAGTTCGTTCACACCGCCGCCCAGCAAAACCGCGACGCCCAAAGCGACGCAGGCCAGCGCAAAAATGGACCGCAGGGCCGGCGGCGACGGGCAGAGCTTGTCGATCTGGCGCAGCTGAGCGATTGCGCGATCGAGATCGATGCGGTTGGTCTGTAATTCGTCGAAGAGCTCGTTCAGAAAGGCGAGCTTGCGCAGATTTACCCGTCCGGGATCCAGGCGCAGCATCACGATCCGTTGAGCGTACCGCGGACCGACGGCAATAGTGACGTTCGTAGGCAGAGCGAATATCTCGATCTCCAACCCGAGAACCCGCGCTGTTGCGCTAATCGTCTTTTCGAGTTGATCGGAATCGACGCCGGCGCGGTGCAGCTCATGCGCCAACTGGGCGATGAAGATCGCTTTCGGATCGTCTTGAATGAGCGAAGCCGCCATCGCGGGCGGCTTCCTCGTTACTTGCCGGCTTTCTTTTTGCTGCCGGAACTCCTCACGGCACTTGCCGGGGCGGGAGCGGAACCCGCTTTTGCGGCGGCCTTGGCCAGCCGCGACTTCTTGCGTGACGCTTTGTTTGGGTGAATGATGCCCTTTTGCGCGGCTTTGTCGAACTGCGCTTCGACGCCCTTCACCGCGCCGGCGTCGCCTGAACCGGCAGCCTTCTTATAAATCGTCTTCAGACGCGTTTTGACGTCCAGATTTCGCTGGGTACGTTTTTGGGACTGCCGCACCCATTTTTCGGCGGCCTTGATGTTTGGCACGAATCTTTACTCCTTGCACTTCGGGCACGAGGCGGAGTATACCATAGCCGGACCAGACCGGTCCAGCAAGGAAAGCGTCCGCGGTCAGACGTTTGTCACGGGGCGCAGCTGCCGGGGATTGAGGATTCGGCGGTAGCTGGCGTAGCGGCTCTCGGCAATGCTGCCGCTCTCGACGGCGTTCTTCACCGCGCACCCGGGCTCGTGGAGGTGGGTGCAGTCCTTAAAGCGGCAAAGTTGCGCCGGTCCCCGCATCTCACGAAAGGCTTCGACGAGCTCCTGCGGCCCGATGGCGCCCAGGCCGAACTCGGCCACGCCGGGGCTGTCTATAAGGAAGCCGTCCGCGAGGCGGTACAGCCGGGCCGCGCTCGTGGTCTGCCGTCCGAGGCCGCGGCGCGAGGTTTCGCCGACGACGGCCTCGCCGCCGAGCGCTCGAAAGATCGAGCTCTTACCGACTCCTGAGATGCCGGACAGCATCGCATGGCGGCCGGTGAGCGCGCCCCTCAAGGCCTCGATGTTCTGCCCGGACTTCGGATTCACGATTAGAACCTGATAGCCTAATCCGGAATACAGAGACCGCAGCTGCTCCGCGAAGGCCGCTTCAGCCAGATCGGACTTCGTGAAGACCACCTGCGCGTCGAGCGATTCGAGTTCGGCAAATGCCAACAACTGATCGAGTGTAACCAGGCGTGGGGGCGGCTCGGCGAGGGACGTGACCGTGGCCAGCGTGTCGACGTTCGCCGCCATAATCTTGGACCGCCCTTCGGCCGAACGGCGTTGCAGTGTAAACGTGCGGTCGTGAACCCGGTCGATCAGCACGCGCCCGTCCTCGAGCATTCGCACGTCCACCGTATCGCCCGGCACGGGCATTGCGCGCCGGCCGGCGGCGCGCTTCAAGTCGGCGACGCGCGGTGCGGTTTCCGCGTTCAAAACGATCCATGCGGCGTTTTTACCGACCGAGACGACGCGCGCCGGGAACGTTTCGCTCACGCGCCTAACGAGTAATCCACTGTGGATTGGGCCCGAACCCTGCGCGTGGACGAGCCGACGTCGGATTCGCTAAAGGAACAGATCGCCGCGTCGGTGCTTCGCGAGGGCGTGCGGATTGAGTTTGGAGCTCCATCTGCAATCGGCCGCACATACGCCTTGCTGCAAGGGCCGGCGAGCGTAGATCCCGCGGAACTCGAGGTCTGCGTGCCGTCCGCTCGATGGTACCCTGATGCGATCATTGCTTTGGCAATTGAACCCGCGCCGCCGGATGCCTTGCCGGTGCTCGCTCAAGCGCTGGGCGGGCTCGGGGCACCGGCGGGTGTCTGCGGCTGCGCCGCAATCGAAAACGAGCTCGTAGTCGAAGTGTCGCCTTCAGTCACCCCTGCGCGCTTGGTGCTTACCGTTGTCGACGTGGAGCTGCGCCGCTTCTCGGGTTTCCGTCGCACGCGACTGCTTACGCCGTTAACCGGCGGGGCACTCGCCGGCATCGCGGCCGCCGGATTGCAGGCGCCCGAGATTCAACCGGATCGCATCTTGGAATTGCTGCTGGAACGCGTCGATGTTGAATAACGTCCTGCAATACATCGGTCCGGCGGACGTGGTCGACATTCTGGCCACAAGTGTCTTGGCGTATTACCTGCTGCTGCTCATTCGCGGCACGCGCGCCGTCCAGATCCTCACCGGCGTACTGGTACTCGTGGCGCTTCTGGGCATAGCCAATCTCTTTCATCTGCTGCTGCTGGGCACGATTCTTTATTTGATCGCGATCGGCGCGGCAGTCTCGCTGCCGATCATCTTTCAGCCCGAACTGCGGCGGGCACTCGAACAGATCGGGCGCGGCGGTTTTTTTCACTTCGGTGAAGGCGAAGAACGCGCAACCCGCACGGACGATAAGGTGATGGCGATAATTGCACAAGCCGCCTTCCTACTCTCGCGCAACAAGTACGGCGCACTGATCGTCATCGAGCAGCAGACGGGGCTGAAGGAGTTCGTCGAGAGCGGCACCACGCTCAACGCGCTGCTTTCCGCAGAGCTGCTGCTGGCGATCTTTCTTCCGCGCTCGCCGCTGCACGACGGCGCAGTGATCGTCAAGGAAGAGATCGTCGAGGGTGCCGGCTGCTTTCTGCCGCTCGCGGAGCAGTCGCTGGCCGAACGACGGCTCGGAACGCGCCACCGCGCCGCCATAGGCGTAACCGAGCAAACCGATGCGGTGGTCGTGGTCGTTTCGGAAGAGAGCGGCGCGATCTCGCTGGCGCGCGAAGGCAAGCTCTCCCGTCCGATCGAGGACGAGTCGCGCCTTTTCCGCCTCCTGCTCGCGACGACGCGGCCCCGCCGCGAGCGGCGTGCGATTCGCGGCGACTTCGTAACGCAGCTGCGCGCACGGTTGACGCCGCCGCAGCGCGCCAAGAGCCACAACGAACCCAAGGCGGAGCACATGTAGGCCGTGGTCACGGCGATTCGCAGAAACTTCGGGCTCAAACTACTCTCGCTCGCGCTTGCCATCATCGGCTGGGCGTATTTCCGTTTCGGTCCGCCGAACCCGGTGGTCGCCGCGCGCTTCAATCAGCAGTTCAGCGTTCCAATCGTCGCGGTTAATCTGCCGCCGGACGACATCGCCAAATTTTCGGACAAGGTGGCCGAAGTAACGGTCGCGCCGAAACGCGGCGAGCCGCCGATCAAGCCGGAGGAGATCAAAGCCGTGATCGATCTGTCGAATAGGGCGCCCGGCGTATACAACGTTCCCGTTCAGCTCGTCGCTCCCAGCATTGCCGTGCAGTCACTGAGCCCGGCGTCCACCACGATCACCATTGAAAAGATCGATCAAAAAACGTTCTCCGTGGCGATGCATTACAGCGGGCAGGCAAACGTGGTGGTAAGCCGCTTCACCGTAACGCCCGCGTCGGTGAGTGCTCGTGGTCCGACGGATGAGCTCTCGCAAGTCGCGACCGTTCGAGTGGATCTGCCGCTCGTTTCCTCTCAGCCTTCGATCGACGAGATGATCCGTCCGGTTGCCGTCAATTCGCAAGGCGAAGAGATCGGCGACGTACAGGTCGTCCCGAATCTGGTCCGCGTTCAAGCGCATTACCTGCCGGCCACCGGCCCGAAGCGATAGGGAAGTACATGGGAAAATACTTTGGAACCGACGGCGTACGAGGCGTCGCAAACACCGAGCTCACGGCGGAGCTGGCATTTGCGGTCGGACGTGCCGGCGCCACGGTTCTCGGACACAGCAGCGACCGGCATAAGCCCGTAATCGTGGGACGCGATACGCGGCTCTCCGGTACGATGCTCGAGTCGGCCATCGTGGCCGGCATAACGTCGGTCGGAAGGGACACACTTTCCCTCGGAATCGTGCCGACGCCGGCGGTCGCCGCTATAACGGTGCGTACCGGCGCTGCAGCGGGCGTGATGATCAGCGCCTCGCACAACCCCATTGCCGACAACGGCATCAAATTCTTCGGACCTGACGGCTTCAAACTTTCCGATGCGGTAGAAGAAGAGATCGAATCGCTGATCGCCGCTGACGATTTGCCTCGTCCGACGGGAACGGGAATCGGCATCGCCGCCGTCGCGCAGAATCTCGGAAAGCACTACTACGAGGAGCTCTACGCGCATGCCGCCGCTTTGAGCGGGCTCACCGTCGTCGTGGACGGCGCGTTCGGCGCCGCGTACGCTTATGCGCCGTACGCACTGCGCAAACTGGGCGCGACGGTGCACGAACTGAACTGCGAGAACGACGGGTCCCGCATCAACGTGCAGTGCGGCGCGACGGATTTGCGGCCGCTCCAGTCCCGCGTGCGCGAACTGGTCGATTCGGGCGAACGGCACGTCATCGGCGTGGCCTTCGACGGCGATGCGGATCGCGCAATGTTCGTCGACGAAACGGGAACGGCGCTCAACGGCGATCACGTGATGCTGATCCTCGCAAGCGCGTTGCACGCTGCCGAGGAGCTCGCTGGGCAATACGGTTGTCGCCACGGTGATGAGCAATTTGGGTCTCGAGAAGGCTCTGCGCGTTCGAGGCATCGCGCTGCTGCGCGCGCCGGTCGGCGATCGCTACGTGCTCGAGCAGATGCGCGCAGGCGGATTCGTTCTAGGCGGCGAGCAGTCCGGACATATCATCAATCTGCTGAACAACACGACGGGCGATGGACCGATGACGGCAATATCGCTGCTTTCGACGATCGTGCGCAGCGGCAAGACCCTGCACGAACTTGCGGGCGAGCTACGGTTTATCCGCAGGTGCTCGTGAATATTCAGACGCCTTTAAAGAGTGTGTTGGATACTCCCGAGGTGCGCGAAGCGGTGCGCGAGGCCGAGCAAATCTTAACCGGAAATGGACGATTGCTGATACGTCCGTCGGGAACCGAGCCGCTCATACGTGTTATGGTCGAAGGCGACGATCAGCAGCGGATTGAGGCTCTTGCCAACGACCTTGCTGACCGCATTAGGCAAGCGGCTATGGTTTCTTGACCGGCCGCCGATAATTCTGGAATACGCGGCGCAGCCCCGGGGAGGGAATTGCCCATTGGGGCAAAACATCGCCGCCTAGCGTTTCCGGCTACCCAGCCGGTCGCTAACCAGCCTGCCATGGAATCACTGAGTCCGGGACAACCCGGAGCGGGGGATATGCCGGTAGGGGTGAATGGGCCGGTCCGGCCCTAGGGCGACTTTCAACGTCCGAACCCGTCAACTAACCCCGCAAGTGTTTTGAAAGAGGAGCAGTCTTTGCGTTATCTTTTAACCACTGGGGTTTTGGCGTTTTGTATCGCAGCGTCCAATGCTTTGGCATTGGCCGATCCGGCCTCAAACGCCGCCCAGCCCGCCGCCGTCACCGTGCCGGCGGCATCCGCGCCCACAGCAGTGTCTCCAAACGCTGCAGCGGCCACGGATTCAGAGGCCCCCGGCGTTCCGGTTCAGAGTCCGGACGTCGCCGAGTGGACCGCCCAGTTGATTCACGAGCAGCAGGTTCAGGCCGGCCATAAAGCCGCTGCGGCACAGCCGCATGCTTTAGGCCGATTCGCAAGTCGCATCATCTCGCGCACGAGCCGAATCGCCAAGAATCTAACCCGCGACGCTCTGCGGTTCCTGGGAACTCCGTATGTGTTCGGAGGCACGACCTCGTCCGGGTTCGATTGCTCGGGATTCGTCCAGCACGTTTTCGCCATGCTTGGCGTCAGCGTGCCGCGTACAGCTGATGCGCAGTACTACGCAGGTCACCGTGCCAGAGGGGGAGTAAAGGCCGGTGACCTCGTGTTCTTCCAAACCTATGCTCCGGGCCCGTCCCACGTCGGTATCTACATCGGCAACGGGAAATTCGTTCATGCCAGCTCGCACGGCGTAATGGTGAGCAGCCTCTCCGACTCGTACTGGTCGGAGCGGTATCTGGGCGCCAAGCGCGTCATCGCGCAAACTCGATAGTTACGGCAGAAGACACCCGCGCGACGGACGAGCACCGGCGCGCGTCACTCGCGTATTTCTTATGGCCGGCCGCGCTCTACGAATATTTCGCAGACCGTGAGCCGGCTTCGCATTGGTACCGGCAGCAGATCCGTCAAGCGCTCCGCTTCGGGCTAGTCTGGATGGCGATCGGCTTTGCCGCGCTCGTCTGGCCACTACTCCTGTCGCTGCTGACCGGCAACCTTACCGCAACGGTCGTCATTTACGCGATCGCTTTCGCCGTGGACATCGCCGTCTTTGTCATTTGGCTGCGCCGCGCCCTGAACTACAGCAAGCGCGCGGCCCGCGGCGACACGTTCAGCGTCGGCCAATACGCCCCCTAAACTGAAGGACGCGCTCGCGCCGCGGCTAATTGTGGGTCCGCCAAGCGGTCTGCCGCGACGTGAAAATCGATGGGGTGTAGCCAAGCGGTAAGGCAGCGGACTTTGACTCCGCCATGCGTTGGTTCGAATCCAGCCACCCCAGCCAAATTGAGAAGGCTCGCTCAGCGGGTCTTTTCTTTTTTGCTCGATGCTTGAGGTTCGATCTTGCTCGCGCACTCGTGTGACGCCGTATGTCTTTGACGTCTGGCTATGTATCCTTCATGTCAGACGTTTTGCGAACGCCCGAACGAGAATCTGACCTTGCATCTTCGATTCGAAAGCTACGACACGACGACTTTTCTGAAATGCCCGACGCGGACGAAGCACGAACGACCGATCCCGGCAGCATACTAGGGGATAGTAAGCTGGCGGACTAACTCATTCGCCGTGAGCGTCAATACCCTGCACATCACCAACGGCGAGTCGGTGATTTACACGTGGAAGAAGGCGGGGCTCCTGGGCACTCACTTGTCGTGGGCAGACAACCTGCACGAGGGTCCTGTGCCGGCCGGATTGGCGCTCGAAGAAATGAGCCGCCTTCGGGCTTCGTATTTAGCGTCTAGAGGCTACGGCAACGGCATAAAGATCCAGCGCGATTTCGAGAAACGCGACGCCGCCATCCGGCGCGCCGCCGAATTCGACGAGATCGTGCTCTGGTTCGAACACGACCTCTACGATCAGCTGCACATCTTGCAGATTCTGGAAGTGCTGCGCGAGCTGGGATTCGGCGCCGGCAGCGTGCAGATCGTTCAGTCCGATCACTATCTCGGCATGCTCGACGCGGACGAACTCATGGCGCTGTATCCCAAACGCCGTTTCATTACGAATGCGAGTGCGGAAGGCGCGCGGCGCGCGTGGGAAGCTTTCACAAGCGAGTCGCCGCAGCGCTTGTGGAGCGCGGCCGGGGAGAAATACGTCGGTTTACCATACATGAGCGACGCATTACATCGTTTGTGCGAAGAGTATCCCGGCGCGCAAACCGGACTCTCGCGGACGCAAAAGCAGCTCCTCGAGGCGTGCGCTCAAGGGGCGCGCCACAAAGAAGAAATCTTCCGCCGCGCGCAAGCGCGTGAGGAGGCCTCATTTCTCGGCGACACTTGCGCATACGGCTCGCTCGACGATCTCTGCGCGCAGCCGGCTCCGCTCCTTTGCTTGCTGGACACGGGTTACGATTTGACGGTGCTCGGCCGCAGGGTGCTCGCCGGGGACGCGAGCTGGCTCGATTACCAGCCGCTGGATCGATGGATAGGAGGTGCGCATCTGACCGACCAATCCCGCTGGCGCTGGAATGATCTCGAAGAGACGCTCGTCGAACTGCCCGGCAACGGCCGCGCTATCGAGCGCTAAAAGGGGAAGTCAATGTCGCACGATGCACTCTCGGTAGACATCAAGTCGGAACACGACGGCAATGCCATCATCTACCGCCTGCGCGGAAGTCTCGATCTGGCTACGTCGCCCTCGCTAAGAGCGGCGTTGATCGAAGCCGCCGACGAAGGCAAGCACGATATCGTCGTCGACCTCTCACAACTGGAATTTCTCGACTCCACGGGCTTGGGCGCGATCATCGGCGCGCACCGCCGAGCGCTGGAACACGGCGGGTGCGTTCGTCTTATCGTCAACGAAGGGCCGATTCAACGCCTGTTGACGATAACCGGACTGATGAGCATTTTGTCGGTCTATGCGTCCCTGGACGCAGCGCTGAACGACCGCGACCGCCTGGTTGCTTCAATTTAGCGTTGGCTTGGCGTAAGATTCGTCAAGCAACTCGACGACGTGCCTGACGCGGATCGAGCTTTGCTTCTGCTGCAGCCCGGCGGCGATCTGCATCGCACACCCCGGGTTTGCGGTGGCAACGATCTCGGCACCGGCATCCAGAACGTTTGAGACTTTCCGGTCGCGCAGACGCTGTGACATGGCTGGCTGCGTCAGGTTGTAGATCCCGGCGCTGCCGCAGCAAAGTGCGCTCTCGGACAGTTCCAAGAGGCGCAGTTCGGGAATCTGCCTCAACAGGCGCCGCGGCGCCGCGGCGATGCGCTGAGCATGCACCAAATGACATGCATCCTGGTACGTCACGGACGCGCGGAGCGGCTGCAGTCCGGCCGCTAATCCGACGTCATCCAGAAACTCGAGCACGTCTCGAACGCGCTCGGCAAAAGCAGCCGCACGATCCGCCCAAGCGGCATCGTCTTTGAGCAGCTCGCCGTATTCTTTGAGCGCCGAGCCGCAACCCGCTGCATTGACGATATAGAACTGCGCTCCCGAACGTTCGAATGCGGCGATGTTGCGTTTTGCCATCTCGCGCGCCGCCTTCGGTTCGCCCGCGTGTACCGCGATAGCGCCGCAGCAGCCCTGAGCTGCAGGCACGACGACAGCGCAGCCGTTACGCTGAAGAACGCGCACCGTCGCCGCGTTAACGCCGGCAAAAGCGACGTGCATAATGCAGCCGGCGTGCAGCATCACTTTTGCGCGCTCGTCGATTGCTTTGAACTGCTGTCCTCGCGGAACAAAAAATTCGGCCGAGATCGGCGGCGCGAGCGACTCAGCTTGCTCGAGCCCTAAACGTTTCAGAATTCCGGAAGCGCGCGCGAATCGCTGTAGACCCGAACGCTGGTAAAAGCGTAAAGCACGAGCCGCTCCCCGCATCATCCAAAGGTGCGCGAATGGAGCGATGAGCACAATCCGCCGCGCGAGAGCTTTGATAGGCGAACGCCGCTCGGCGACCGCGGCTTCGACTCGGGCGCGTGCACCCTCAATGAGCTTACCGTACTCCACCCCGCTCGGACAGGCGGCGGCGCATGCGCGGCAGTCCAGACACTCCCCCATTTGATGGACGAAGCCGGGCGAAAGCACGTCCATCCGGCCCTCGTCGACGGCTTTGATGAGGCTAATCCGGCCGCGAGGACCGGATGTTTCCGTCATCGTCTCCAGATATGTGGGACAGCTAGGCAAGCACAGTCCGCATCGGACGCACTTGTTGTATACTGAGGCGTCGAGCATTGAGACTGGAGATTCGGCCCGCGGGTGAATTCGGCATTCCGTTCGAAGTAAGCGAACAAACATGAACTTCATGCGAGGCGAGCCGGCGCACCCTCCCGTCCATATCAGCGTAGCTTCGCCGGCTGGAGCTTACACCGTCGGAAACACGTCGTTTTTCCGCTATATCCTTAGATTGGCGGAAGCAGGCTTGCCTTTGCATGCGGACGATCGGGAAGCGTTGGAAATGCTCGCTGCAATTCCGCATGCCTTTTTTGACGACGAAGAGACGTCGTGGGGACGCGGCTGGAGAGTCGTGCCCGCCGCCACACTCGACGACTGGCCGGTGTTGGAATCGACGCCGCAACGCGTGCGCGCAGCGCTCGAGACCGCGCGCCGCGTATTATGGGAAAACGCCGCCCCCGTCGGCGTCAGCGCTCGTGAAATCGTTGCGATCGAAGACGAGCTCGGCGAGGTGTACAACGTTCTCGAGCGCGCTGAAAAAGCCGGCGTTCCCGTAAACATCAGTTACATCAGCTGAGGGCATCAACGAGTGAAAGAAAAAGGCCGGCTTCTTTCGAAGCCGGCCCCTTTTTGCAGTACTCGAAAGTACTTACGGAAGCGTCGCCTGGACGACCGCGGTGCCGATCAGCTCGCCCGGCGTGGTGGGGACGAGTGAACCGAACATCTGCGAGGGGGGCCAGTAGCCGATCTTTCCTACGCCGCTGCCGTCGAAGGCGTGCGACGCGAAGAGACGGGCATTCGCCGTTCCCAGCGCAACCGAGACGATGTCGTCGCCGTCGGTCTGAATCGTGATGTGGCGGCTAGCCGGCGGTTTTCCGCCCGGGATGATGTCGACGCGGGATCCACCGGTGTTCGGGTCACCCAGCTCGATCGTCGAGAATCATGTTGCCGTAGCCGTCGAACTGGATCGAGCCCGGGAAGTTCAGCTTGATGTTCGCGACGTTGAAGCTGCCCTTGCCGCCGGTCCACCAGCCGATGACGGGATTGCCGGAGCTGTCCTCACCGTCCGCCCAAACGTTGCCGCTGGCGTCGGTCGTGACGAAGTACGCGCGGTACGGTCCGCCGTTCAGAGCGGTGCCCGTGCTGGAGCCGTACTTGTAGTACATTACGTTGCCGCCGCTCGAGCATCCGTTCGAGCAGATGTTGGCGACCCACAGCGTGAGCTTCTTGTCGACATGCAGTCCGACCGGATACTCACCGCCGTTGATGCCGGCTTCGGAGATATTGGTCGGATTGTTGATCGAGTACGGAGCGTAGATGTTGATCGATTGCGTATTGGTGTCGGATTCGTACAGATTGCCGTTGGTGTCGGTCGCAAGTCCTTGCGGGCCGTTCAAACCGGCGATTTGACCGATCTGCTGACCGGTGTTGAAGTTGAAGATGTCGATCAAGCCGTTTTCATAGTCGGACGTAAACACCATCGTCGTGATGTTGCGGCGCAGCATGTAGCTCTGCGACGGCCGGTTCTGAGCGATTTGAAGCGGTTTGATTGCAACGGTGTTATTCAGCGTACCCGCAGTTTTCAGGTAGTTGCCGAATGCAGGACGTTGCGAGACTGAGGATTGGGATGCACCCTGTGTTGCGGGAACAGTTCCGCTGCCGCCGGAGCATCCTGCTACCAGCGCCAAGGAGGCTGCCACGCCTGCCAAGGACCCGAGTCGCGCGTTTAAACGCATAGTTTTCTTTTCTCCAATTGGAAGAGTAACGATGGGTCGGTTCCAATAAGTTTTGCGCCGGCGTCCTAATGAAACGACGACGCAGCCGGATACTTGACGAAATTATAACACGAAGATTGCGCACCCCTTCGGAACTTCAAGAATATAGTACAAAAGTCTCATCGAACGAAAAGCAGCGATAGGAATAACGCCGGGATTGCAGCGGCGGCTCCTAACCGGAAAAATTGCCCTAGGCTAATTTTTACTCGTTCCCGGCGCAATATCGCAAGCCAAAGCAGCGTCGCGAGTGAACCGGTAACGCTCAGATTCGGGCCAAGATCCACGCCGATTAGCGTTGCATGTACGATGTGCGCCGTTACGCCGTTGGCGCCGGCGGCGTACCGTGCAACGACGCCCACCGGCAAATTATTGAAGATTGTGTCGCCCGCAGTTACGGCAAAACCAGTGAGGAAGTCTCCGAAGATCGCCGGCGTGCGGCTCGTAAATATGAGAAAAGTGCGGGCTGCGTTCAGTACTCCCGTTGCATCCAGGGCTTGGACGATAACGAATAACCCCGCCACGAGCGCGACGATCGACCATTGCGCGTGCCGAACTGCGCTCGGAATGCTGCGCGAGTCCCAAATACCGACGGTAGCAAGCGAAACTACGCCGCCGACGAAGGCGCACAAACCCACCGGCCAATGCAAAGCGGACGCGGTTAATACGAACAACGCCGACAACGGAACGAGGACCGCCGCGGCTTTCGCACCTTTGCCCAAAGCGGGGGACTCTTGGGTAAGCGAGCACGGCTGCGCGAGTGTATTGCGAAAAAGCAACGCTAGGACTTCGTACGTTACAACGATTGCAACGAGGGCGGGGACGCCGAACGACTGGAACCAGATCGCCGGCCCAGGCAACGTGCGAAAGACGAGGAGGTTCGCGGGGTTCCCGATCGGCAGCAAAAAGCTGGCCGCATTGGCGACGAAAGCGCAGGCAAAGACGTACGGCAAAGGATTCGCACCGGCTTGCCTCACGGCCGCAAGAACGGCCGGCGTGAGCAGCACGATTGTGGCATCATTGGAGAGCAGCGCCGTAACGCCGACTCCCGCGACATAGGTTCCGGCAAAGAGCCGCCGCTGGGAACCGCGCGCAGCCGGAGTCACGCGCTTGGCCAGCCATTCAAACAGCCCTTGCGTACGTGCGGTCTCAGCCAGCGCGAGCATTCCGGTTAAGAAGAGATACACGTCCAGGCCGCTTTGCAATGCCAGCGCAGCCTGATGGACGGGAAGCAATCCGGAGATGACGAGCGCAGCGGCGCCGAGCAGCGACCAGCACCATTCCGGAATTCGAAACGGCCGTGCGGCGACTGCGGCCAACGTCAAACCGCACAGTGTCCAAATCCAGACGGCGCTCATCTGCGCGGCTTACCCAAAAAGAAGAAGGGGCGCCGAAACGCCCCTTCTACGGTTACGCCGAAGCGTAGATTGGTTTAGAGGTTCGCGTTGTACGAGGCGCCGATCAGCGTACCGCCGCTGATTCCCGGAGCCAGCTTGCGCGCGACCTTGCCCGCAAGCGTGTACGCCACGCCTTCGTCCAGACCGGCATCGGCCGTCAGGATCTGCGTGTAGGCCTTGTTGACACTGAAGGTCACCGGATCGCTCGCGCCGCTCAGCGTGATCGTGCTGCTGCTCGTCGTGAACGGTGAGGGCCAAACGGAGATGTCGTGGCCGTTTTGGTCGTCAATCCACATGTTCTTGTGGATAATTTGCAGTCCGCCGGGGAACGAGACGGCGGCGGCAACTTTGGGAACTCAATGACTTTGCCTTTGCCGAGCGCCCACTCGTTGACGATGGTGGCACCGCTGCTGTTGCGGCCGTCGGTGAAGAGGTTACCGCTGGGGTCGCAGCCGTCGAAGTATTCTTCGAGCGCACTCGAATCTTTCAGGTGCGAGACCTTGCCGTTGCGAACGATCGCAACGTTGCCGGCGCCGCCGCTCGTCGATTCGATGTTCGTCACTGCGATGTAGCCTTTGCACAGCGCAACGTCAGTCGGGTAGAAGTTGGGATCCGCGATCGTCTTGATCGGGGAGCCCGTGTACGGAGGCGCATATTCCAGGACATTTGACGCGCCCGTATTGGCAACGTAGAGATCGCCCTTGGCGTCGACCGTCAATCCTTGCGGATTGCTAAGGCCCGTGATCGATCCGCACATCTTTCCGGCGGAGTAAATGTAGACTTCGTTTTCGGTAAAGTCGGAAATGAACATGAGCGAGCTGCCGCAAGCGCCGTCGATCTTTGTCGCCGGCGTGAAGTATGCGGGCGCCGCCGCCTCAGATACACGATAGCTCATTTGCCGGTGCGTCGACATCATGTTGACCGGTTGAGAGATCGTGTGTTGCAGCAATCCTGATCCCGTTGTCGGAATCTGCGATCCGCCGCCCGAGCACGCTGCGAGTGCGAGCGAGGCGACGATGGCGAGTGAACCCAATCGCGTGGTTAAACGCATGTAAATGTTCTCCAATAGAAGAGTAACAGTAATCGGTTCCAAGTGAATACGCCGGTGCCCGAACGGCAGCGACGGTTGCCGGATGCTACCAAAGTATGACGTCCTCGTACGCTTACCTTTTGCGCGGTTTAGGAATTTTGTACTTTCAAAAAGGCGTTCATGCGTCAACGAATGACGCTATTCGAACTTTGCTGCGAGCTGACTAATGCGGCATAGTCCGCTTGCCGTTTGGGAGTAGTACAAAAGGCACAAATTGGACCCTCAATCCTTCATGCGGTCGCGGGGATGAGCCGCGTCGTACTGACGCTGTTTGTGCGTCATCGAGATTTTCAGATAGACGCCGGTCGTGGCGAGACTCTCGTGCCCGAGCAGTTCCCGCACGGTTTCGAGGTCGACCCCGTTCTCCACCAAGTGCGTCGCAAAGGAATGGCGCAGGGTGTGGGGGCTGGCATGATACGTAATGCCGCTCACGTTATATATGTCGCGAAAGATCCGCCACACGTGCTTTGGCGTCAAACGCTTTTTCCCGCGTCCCAAAAACAGCGCCGCATCCGTCGTCGCGGGGCGGATGCGCAGATACGCTTCGATCGCGCGCGCCGCGCTGGTATTGATCAAAACGATCCGCTCTTTGCTGCCCTTGCCGTGCACGTGAATGGTGCGCCGGCGCAGGTTCACGTCTTTGAGGTCGATGCGCGCGACCTCGGCACGGCGCACACCGCTGGCGTACAGCAGTTCCATGATCGCAGTATCGCGCAGGCGCTGCCATGCGGGTCTGCCGGCAAGTGACGTCGAGAGCAACTTCCCGACGTCGGGAACGTCCAGATGCTCGGGCGTTTTCTTTTCGATTCGCGGTCCGGGGACGCCGGACGCCGGATCGTCCGCCCGCTGTCCGTAAAGACGCAAATACTTGTAGAGCGCTTTGATCGACGAAAGCTTTCGCCGCACGGTGCGGCTATCGTAACCGCGATCACCCGCCAGATGCATGATGTACCGGCGGACGTCCGACGTAGTCGCATCGCGCAGCGGCGCCTTATTCAGGAAGGCAGCGAACTCACGGAGATCCTGCGCGTAGGCCTCGACCGTCAGCTGGCTGCGGTTGCGCTCCAGGCGGAGGTAGGCCGTGAGCTCCTGGATGAGCGGGTCGACCGGCGGTCTCTCCACAGAGTTCTCCTCACGCCTCGGCTGAATGCGACATAATAACAGTTTTATCGCATTCGAGAAGAGGCCGCTCGGCCCTTTGTGGGCAGGCGGTGGGTGGGAATCGGGGCTTCCGCCGGAATCTATTGTGTGGGGTGCAAGCTGTGCCGAGGACCGTCGTTCGAACCGTATTGATCGGCGTTTTCACGCTGATCGCGATGTTATCCGGATGCGACTTCGCGACGCCGCGGCAGTTCGTCGAGTTTTGCTTGGCCTGAGATTCCGGTTTGGGTGGCAGTCGAAACCAACCGAGACACGTTGACCTCGCCGAGATCATCCGGTATCTGTGGATTCACGGAACGGGAGATGGCCCGGGAACTGTCGCCTTCGGCAAATGCGGAGCAACTGACGCGGCTCCCGGTTCGACTATGTGAGGGGTGATTATGATATAAAGGTTCCTTTGCGTTTCAGTGTCGTGACGCGCGCGAAACAGACCTCCGATGATAGACAAAATCACCAAGGCGGGGTACCTTTGAGAAGTTTCGAATTTCTTCGTCTTCCAATAAGCCGCCCACGACGAAAGGCTGACCCTCCGCGACAGTAGCGCTCGTGCTGACCTGTCGGAGGCTAATCTGAGGAACATTCCCTTGCTGCGTCGGAACGAACGCCGTCACACTTGAAACCTCCGCAAATAGGTGCGAGGTGACAAAGCGGTCATTCGTAACTCGAGGCTCTATTTGCAAGTTCAGACCAACCGCAATGTAGTTCACGTTTTGCTGCGTAATTGTAAGGGATCCAGAATAGATTGTAGTTGACGCAATTGGTATTGCGTCGCCGGTCAAAATCTGCGCGGATATGCCGTTTTGTGCGACAATTCTTGGGTTCGCCAAGATTCGCCCGCCGCCTCGAGCGATTGTCGCAAAAAGGCTTCCCTGAAAATGGGCTCGGGATGCGGCACCGAGCCCGTTGTTAATGTTGGAGATCCAGCGGCAACCGGAGTTCCCGCCCCACTAGTTAGATCCAGCCCTAAGTCGCGTGCAGTCTGTCTGACTAAGTTCGACGACTTCGCACTCCAGCATGACATTTGGTAATGGCTGATCGATCGCTTCAATTTCAGACTTACGGCGCCCGATCTGCTCTGGCAGTTCCAGAAAGAATCATCGCATTGAGTCTCCGATCCACCGCATGGTGGCGTTGGTGCGTCGCCCGACGCTCTCGATTCTGCTTGAGGCAGCGGCGCAGGTTGGTAAGGCTGTACTTGGCTCACGCCGGGCGACGTCGGAAGAATAAAACTTGACCGCTGAAACGTGTCGTTGGGAGCGATGCTGTGTCCCTCCACGCGGACGCCAACCACTTCACTGATGTCAGCATATTTCAGGTACACTACATCATACGCCGGCGGCGCAGTAGACCGAACACCTTGCCCTAGAGAAAGCGACCGTGTTGCGCTTGATGCGACGGCGCGGCAACTTCAACGGAAAGAATGTTTGACGATTCGGCCGTGAAGATCGGCGTTGGACTTAACAATTTCATGAGCAGTTGCACTTCGCCCGGTACGAGGTTAATGCGAAGAAATTGCAGTAGGCTCATTCCGCTGTACGACAACTGCCGTATGCTTGGAGAAAGCGTCGTCAAGGGAAGCACTACGGTAGCATTTTCAGATCCCATCCCATCAACCCGCCAGCCCGCCGGGACGCCACCCGAAAAGGTTAGTGTTAGCACAGCGTTACCGTCTAGCGCCGACTGGATGCGAACACGTGTTAGTTGCGAAGTTGCGTGCGCACTTGCAAGGGACATTTTTCTGATGGCACGAAGCAATCCAAAGAAAGCACGCGGCGATCGCCCCCGGGGCAGCGTTGCTGCATGACTGGGAGAGTCACATCTGGCAGCGATGCAGAAGGTAAAAAACATAGGCCGGCTTCGCGTTCTCGTAATGCTTTTGGGCACGACTTCCCTTATTGCGATGAACTACTGGCGTTTGGGATGGTTAGAATCGACTACGTACTCGGTTTTGTTCACTTTCTTGTCATACGTTGGGTTGCGTTGGCCCAGCATAAGAACGGTCTTAGCGGGAAACGCGCCCGACGACCATCTGTCATGGAGCGGTGCCTTCACGGGATCGGTCGTCTCGTGCACCCTAATCTTTATCTTCAGCCGATCCGCGGCCGGGGCACTTTTCATCCGCGATGCTCTCCTTGTGTTGGCTGGATATTACGCTATTGGAAGGTTGACGTGTGCATCTCTTGGGTGTTGCAATTTTAAGGACGAGCGTACCAAAAGCATCGTACCGCTTCCGCTCCCGCTCATAGAAGCCGCTTTACTAATAGTGCTTATGAGCTCTGTGATGGTTACGCCATTTGCGCCAGGCGTTACGACCGGGTTTGCTTTCGCAGGCTTCGCTGCAGTGAGAGTAATGTCACGACTTTGTCGAGGCCAGGTCATTGGCTCGGAGTGGACAACATTGTGCTGCCCTGATGCGCTACCAAGCTTCTTCGGAGGCATAGCCTTTGCGTTTGTAGTCCAAGCGTCGGTTCGATAAGGCACTAAATAGGAACAGCACCAGGAGCGATCCCGTGAGCAGTGAACTTCCAAAGCGGCCATAAGGCGTTTCAATGGATACCGGTACATCGACGGTCGCCTCTCCGATATTCCCAATGCTAAGAACGGGATGCCAGAAGCCTCGACTGTCTATTATACCTGAAGGGCCGGTCGTTCCATCCACGACGATTGGATGTCCCGTCTCGGCCGCTCGCATCCGCATTCCATCGATTTGTTGAAGGGGCCCCGAGACATCGTGAAACCAACTGTCGTCGGTAGACACTACAACGATTTCATTGCGCTGAAGCGATTTAACGAACGTTGGGAACATCCCCTCATAGCAAAGCAATGGTCTTATTGTCAACGGCGAGCCCGCTACGGTAAAATCGCGGGTAGCCTGCCCGCGTTGTAGGTCATGAAGCTGAGTCAGAATAGGGAAAATGCGCTCAAAAGCAGCACGATATGGCACGAACTCTGCGAATGGTACGAGCTGCTGCTTCACATAAATGTCATTTGAACCGTCGGGATGTACCTCAACGAGCCTGTTTGAAAAAGTCAGTCCAGTACTCGGCGAGGAAACACCGATCAACAAGGTGAGATTCTCGCGATGTGCCAGGACGCGCGCCCGTTGCAAACTAACCTCGGCCACTGAAGGGTCGTGGGTGTAGATCGCGTCTTCAGGCCACACGATTAGCGCTGGCTTATGAAGCGCCGCGCTTTCGGTCAGATGTAGGAGCGTCTTCGTCACGCGAGCTTGTACCAGAGCCACTCGCATAGCACGACCGCCGCTTTGCCGAGTGACCGGAACGTGGATCGCAGTCGGGGCGATTAGGAGCGATACGGCAGCCGCCGCTATTACCCAGCGGCGATTTGTAATCGAGAGGTTAAGCATGCAACTTATGCCAACCGTGAACGCCGATAGGCCGAGGCTGCCGAATATCGGGAGAAGCAGCTGGGCCATCAGACCATCAACCTGTGACAAGGAGACGGCTCCAAAAGGGAAACCGTTTGGTCCTGCCATTTGCACCCATTCGGCGCATGCAAACAGTCCAGCTGTGGCAGTCGGCCAAGTTCGAGGAAAGCGGGCCCAAACGACGCACGAAAGCCCTCCCGCTATGGCGTACGGTGACGCTTTCATGCAAGCCGAAACCAGTGCGATTGCGTAATATGACAGCCCCATGATGCCAGCCGCCGACGCGTATATCCAATGGCACGAGCTGAGTATGACCGTTACAAAGAATACGTACGCGCAAATGGAGGCCCCCACAGGTGTCAACCGCCGAATTGCTAACAGCGGCGCTTGGAGCGCGAGTGGCATGAGAAACGAAACGCTAGAAGGAGCGAAGGAAAGCCCGGCAACAGCTCCTGCGCAAATGCTCAGCGCGACGGCCGATCGTGCATCAGAAGCGAATTTCACGAGACTCGTCTCTACGCGGTGAATTTGCGATGCCGCAATATTGACGGATATCCGTGCGTGTACCAATTGCGTCCATTAAACGGCCAGTGGATCGCTTTTGCATTAATTCCGGTGACTGGGCCAGCCCAAACGGGAATCCTTCGATCATCGGTTGCCGAGACCGGGGCCATGGCAGTGCCGCTGAGCTTTACGGGAATACGTGTCTGAAAAGGCTGCGCCCATTGATCGAACATTATTTTGTAGCGGAACGAAACTATTGAAACGCCCCCATAGCCGGCATTGTGCGTTGCCACAACAGCTGTCGGTTCGATACTCCCATAGCAAACGTAACCTGCGGAAGGTACGTCGCGTAAATAGCGAAGCACGTCTCTATGTTTGGGATTAACATTGTATGTAAACAGTACGCTATGGTCCCGAACGGTCCGCCCGACTCGTTGGAAGATACCCAGCGAGACCAATGCGTCCTCGAAGTTTTTCCGCGCGTCGTCTTCGCGGACTGTGTCGGGTAGGGCGATCACATCCGTACAAAGCCGGCCGTGCCACAGCGACTGGTTTTGGATTGCGCTTAGGGTTGGCGAACCGGCCGAGCAGCCGGTAAGCACTGCCCAAACAAGCAATAATACCGAACCGCGTGAGTCCGAGGGCCAGCCACCACGTCTAATCGTCACTTGTGATTTTGCGGCCGCGCATCAAATGAAAGCGCCCACCGCGCAATAGTATTCGGTGCGACCTGCATTTGAGCTCGGTACTGGCTGATTTGGGAAAATTGCGAGACGCCTCGACTGCGCAGCAAGGCTTGCAGCAAAGATGATTCGCTGCGTTGGAAGGCCGGCAATCTCGCCACATCAAGAGGCACCGTGTTACCTAGCACGTGCCGCTCGAATTCTGCAACCGAATGCGCGTTTAACTCAGCCGCAATGCGTGAATTGGTCGAACCGGCCACGTACATCCGGCCGGCGGCGTCGATTCCGATTTTGCTCACATGGGGCAACACGGGAACATGAAGATTACCAAATGCTGCGAGTTTGCCACGGCCCTGCATGCGGGTAAGGAACACGATGAGATTACTGCCCTCATCGAGCGGTGGATCGTCGAGAAATACCCCCGTATCGGCCGGCTGTTGATCTACAACCTGTATTACGTCGCCGGGTTTGCACAGTGAGTCGGGACCAAAGAGATGACGGTAAATATGTAGCACCCGCGCTCTACGAATCGCTGTTCTGAAGGGTCCCTCTCGCACATAGGTTGACCCGGGCAATATCTCCACCCGAGCTACGAGGCTCGACATGAGATACATCGATTGAATACTGGCGTATGCTGAACCACTATGATCGTCAAGGTGGACCGAGCCGCTTCCGTTGCGTGAATCGCGCCCAAGCCGTGTGGGCGTACCGAAGGCATCGCCTGTTCCCTGGTAACCTTGTGCGAACGCCCAAGAGGCTGGATAGCGCTTTGGCGCCAGAGGCGGAACAGGGTGCGCAAACTCGGGCGGTGGACAGTGCGCGTTTCCAGGACACTTGAACGGAGGAGGCGTGAACTTGACAAAATAGGGATCGTATAGGGACTCGAGGTAGGGAGTGTCCCATGATGGCAACGGCTGCGCCTCCGTTGTAATGCAGACCGGTACCTTGGGAAACATGATTGAACTCTCGTACTGGTTATGGCTCAAGCCTAGGCTGTGTCCGACCTCGTGCGCCATCACAGCGTAGACGGTATCAGCACTCTGAAGCGCACTCGCGGAATCAAAAACGATTTTAGCACTCTGGAGAAAGGTTTGATTTAGAGGCTTGTTAAGCGGGATGTTGCCGAAAGTCTCAACCCCTAAAGTACCATCTTCATTTCCGCCGCCGGTTAAGTCCTCGTCGTAGATCTGTACTTGGCTACCGGTGGGGTTATTTGTATATGTAAGCCCCAGTTCGAGCGTGCCCGTGGCATTTTGAGCAAGGTCCTTGTCCCAGGCTTCTATTGCGTCCTCTACCGGCGTATAGTAGCCACTCGCGCTGCTATCAATATAGTAAACGATGGTATAGTTCTCATCCTCCGCTCCCTTTGGCCAATAGATCCCCTGGCTTAGCGTGGAACCATCGCTCATGTGGATTGTCCATCCGTCCTGCAACGGGCTTGTAGATGGCGCTGTAGAGCATCCGTTGTAATACAACGTCGAGCTCGCTTGGATGGGGTCCGGGTTTTGTGTCGCAGAGTTTACCGTCGCCGGACCCGCGTTGTAGCCGTTGTTGTTCCCAATTGTACAGCCGTTCGCGTTGCAATCACATGAGTTGCCCATGCAAAGCAGAACGGGAAGCAAGGCCCCGAGTCGTTTTAAGAACAGCATACTTACCCCCGCTATGAAGCTGGCTCGTTCTCAAGCCATACTAACGACCAAGCTCTCCCTCCGTCAACTCTCAGAGGTGACAGGAATGAGGCCAGGGCCCTGGGTCGGTATCGACGGGGCAGACCGCGCGGGAAAACGCTCACGTTCAAGCGCAGCCGTCGCCGAGGTTCAGCGGCGAATTGACGCCGACCGGAAAAAGCGCAAGTCGCTCGGCGTTGTACTCGCCAGGCGTTGGTGGCATATCTTCGAAAGAGTGCGATTCTGCTGCCGTAGCCTTCCGGTGGGGGCTGGACCCCTTTGCGCAGGCCATTAGTCGACTAAGACAAACGTATCTACTAGGCGATGACCGTATTACTGAAGCAACGGCAATTCGGGTTTGAGCAAAATGGTCGAATCGTGTTCGAGCATCAGCTACGCGAAACTGTCGTGGCCGCAGCCTCGCACCCCGCGATGAGAGGCACTCCGCGCCCTCGCCGATTTTTAACACGCAGTTCATCCATCTGTTCACCGTTCACGGTGCGACGGCACAAACGCGAAGCCCAAATGCGGAAACGGCCCAGACAAGCCCTTTTATACGCATGTGTCAGACCGGTAAACCTACTTTCATACCAAAGTTATCAATGTTGGAGTTAGTGATCGGAGGTACACGCGCTGGACGGCTTGCTCTATCCCGAATCGGATCCGCGCGTTGAAGAGCACTATACGGATATCGCCCCCGGTTTACCGACCAACTCTTCTCGCTATAATGATTCTGCTCGACTTCCGCTTTGCACGGCGCACACGTGACCTCACTCAGAGCCATCTTTACACCACCATCCTCGATATTAATATATTGAATTTCCACAGGTATCACGGCGTCAAGTATCTTAAGGTCGAGGTTGTGGACCAGATCGAATCTCAAGCAATGGGCGCGCGAACGGCCGGACGTCGACACGGAGGCTACGGCCTTGGTCGGCCGTATTCGGCGCATCGCGCAGATTCTTCGACCGCGGCTGGATGCCATTCACGAACGGTTCGTCTTTTAGGTGAATCGTTCGACGTGCGCGCCTCGCTGCGGCGTTCGGGTACGCCGGACGCATTGACGCCAACTGATCTCTATATCGTGAAATGATGCTATCGTCGGGCGCGATGACCAACCGGAATCGACCGGCTGGAACAGCAAGAACTGGTGGAGCGCCAGCCCGAACCGGCGGACAGCCGCGGAACGCTCGTCAAGTTGACGGTGAAGGGAAAGCATGTCATCGACAAAGCGCGCCTGGAGCATCTGGCAAACGGAAGGCGCCTGCCGAAAACGCTCTCCGAAACCAGCCACGCACGCCTCTGCGCCCTGTTGCGTAAGTTGCTCCTGAGCCTCGAGACTCCACGGTGAAGCGCGCTCTTCTGCTTCTCCTGCTGGCCTTGACGGCGTGCGCACCGGCCCTCCCCGATCGGGACATCCACGGATTCATGCCCTTGGGAGGAACGATCGTCGTTCGGAACCTCAAAGGCGATGTCAATGCATACGCGCCGGCCCGCAATCAGCCGTCGGACGAGTACACCGTCGACGTCTACGGCGACGCCGCAAAGCGCGCGCTCATTCGCGTCCGCCCGTTGCTCGTAACGGCGCGGGCGAGTGCTCCCGGCGTCCGTTTTCTGATTCGCGCGCCGAAAGGCGGCTCGCTCGATCTCAGTACGGGGACCGGTTCCATCAACGTTGCGGACTTCGAAGGCGTCGTCAACGCGCATACCGATCGCGGAGACGTCAAAATGCTGATCCCGCAGTACGGCAGTGCCTCAGTCGGAACCGGGAACGTCAGCGTCATTTTCGCCTCAACCGATTGGCCGGGAACGCTGCACTTTTCGGTTCGAGACGGGAACGTGGAGTTATACGTGAACGAACATGCAAAAGCGCACGTACGGATGCACACGGATAAGGGAACCATTTACAGTGACTTTCCATTGAAGGGTACGTCCGTAGGATGGAACGAGACGATAGACAGCACGATCAACGGAGGCGGCCCAAGATCGATCGACGTCGAGGTTCGCAGCGGTTCCATCCGCATGATGCAGCTCAAACCGCAAATCTAGTCGGTGGGGGAGCACTGCCTCTTTAAGATTGCTGCGAAATCCGGTTCTGCGGTTTTCGCTGCGCCTGGGTCTAAGGGCCCTCACACTGCTGAGGAGATAGGGTCATATTTTCGCCGCCTCGTGAGTCGGACACCGATACCGTCGTTATGCCGGCGTTGTAGGCATGCGGATGGAGTCGCAGGAACGTTTTCGCGTAAGCGTCACGGAGTTGATCCGTCAGTTCGCCCGCACGCTCATCACCCTTTGAAAGACTGTCAGTCCGATCAACAATGGTTATTTCGTGACCGTGCACCGCGACAATTCGGAATTCCCTTAGGTCCGGATTCGCTGAAAGTACGCGCTGAAAAGCAGCGATATCCGCTTTCCCCTCGCCCGGCTCGTCCTTAGTCGGTCCGCACCCATACGCGCATCCGGTGAGCCCGAATACGACCGCGACTGCAACTCCAAGAAGTCCAGAGCGCCTGGAACTACGTTCAGGATTGTATGAAGCATGCTGCGATCGTGCCAATTTCATCTACCGATATTCCGAGCTGCGTGAGCCGTCGGATGGCCGAGTTTTCTGCTTCGCACGATTGCGTCCAAGGTCACTGCAAATCAGGTTGGAAGGAAAGGCTCTCCCCCTTGCGGCCTACTGCGACAAGCGTACGTTATAATCCGTTCTATGAGGCGACCCTTTACTACGATCGGACATGGTACGGCGAGCGCCGATGAATTAGCCGCACTTCTGCGCAGCGCCGGAGTTGCTTCGCTGGTCGACGTGCGGACGGTTCCCAAGAGCCGCCGGCACCCGCACTTCTGGCGTGAAGAACTCGAAGTGTGGATACCGCAGCTCGCGGGCTGCTCGTATACGTGGGCGCCCGCACTAGGCGGATTCCGCAAAGCGCACCCCGACAGTCGGAACTTCGCGCTGCGCCATCCGGCTTTCCGCGGTTACGCCGACTATATGGAGACTCCGCCGTTTCGTGAAGCCTTGCGTGACGTGCTCGAGCAGGCCGCCGGCGTTCAAACCGCGGTCATGTGCTCGGAGAGCCTCTGGTGGCGCTGTCACCGCCGCCTGATCGCGGACGCGGCGCAGTTGCTTCACGGTGTCGAGGTCTTGCATTTGATGCACGACGGTAAACTGCGTCCGCACGTCCCGACGCCGGGTGCACGCGTCGATGCATCCGGCGTTCTGCGGTACGACGACCTTACTGCCGCGGATTCAGGAAAGAGTTGACGATGTTTCCGATGTTGCTCGATCCGCCGGCCTGCTGCGCGCCTTCGGCCGCCGGCTCGTGGTACGTCATCGACTGTATGCCGACGCGCCCGGGTCCGTAAAAGCGGTTCAGCATGAGCGCAGCGCCGCCCACGAAGGCGCCGAGCGCGCCCATCAATCCGCCGCCGCCTCCGGACTTCAAAACCGAGACCGTGTCCATGCGCACGTTCGCGTCTTTCCAAAGCCAGCCGCCGGGTTCGACGTCGAGCATCTCACCGGGCGCGAGCGTCTTTTCGAACACGTTGCCGTAACCGTGAATCAGCACGAATCCTTCGGACGGCCCTGCCGTGAAACGATCGATGAATAATCCCGTGCGCGAGAATAGCACGTTTGCCAAGCCTTGCTGCCAATAGAAGTTGTAGTCCACGCTGCTGGTAGCGAGGAGGAACTGGTGCTCGCGCACGTCGACCGACTGTCCGGGCCCAAGCCGCAGCGCGACGATTTGTCCGGGCGCCTCACGTGAAAATGCAATGTTCCCGGGACCCTGCGCCGTTGAAATGAAGATCTGCAAGCCGGAGAAAAAACGCTTCGCGGCGTTTTGAATACTCATGAACCCAAGCGTGACGTTGGGCTGCTTCCAAAGCAAGATATGGTGTTCGAAGTACACCGTCTGCTGCCGTCCCAACTCGACGTCGACCACCGGAACCAGCTCGCCTTCGACGCGAATGGTCATGTCGCCGAGCGAGATCGGCGTCTTCGGGTTGTCCATCTCGGGCTGCGGCTCGGAGTACGAACCGACGGTGGTCGTCTGTGGAATGGGCGCGCCGCAATTGGGGCAGAAACTTGGAACTATCGGGAACCGCTGCTTGGCACGACGGACAATTCATGATGCGTCCCTCTCCGCCGGCAGAACGTGCGCTCGGCCTGCGTTGCTTCTGCCCGCCGGGCGCGCGATCATGCGCGCGTCCTCGCCAGCCCTTCCTTTGCCTTGATGAGCCGCAGCATTGCGTCGTTGTACGGAGTGCCCACTCCAGTGCGCCGTCCCGCCGCGCAGACGGCGCCGTTGATGTGATCGATCTCGCTCGGATGTCCCGTCTCCAGATCGAACGCCATCGAGCTCTTGCTGTCGGCGCCCACGGCGATCACTTCGGTCACGTAGGTCCATGGATTCGCAAACGGCAGATTGATCTTCAGCGCCGCTGCTACGGCCGCCGCCTCTTCGGCAAGCGCTTCGGCAAGGCGGGCGGCATTCGGCTCGCGCAAGATCTCGCCGGCGTCGCAATCGAGCAACGCGCTGAGCGCATTGATTGCCGCGTTAGCGACGAGCTTTCCCCAGAGGTGCGGACGGATGTCGTAAACTACGGACGCGCGCATTCCGCTCACTGTAAGAAGTTCGGCGACGCTCCGTGAGGTTGCAGGGGACGCGCCGCCCGATCCGACGATGGTGTTGCCTTCCTCCGAACTGCGGACGCGTCCCGGAGAGACCGTCAGCTGAGGATTCGGTCGTGATTCCGAGCACGACCGGCACCGCCCCGCCGAGCGCGGTTTTGATCGCATCTTCGTTTCCGACGCCGTTTTGCAGCGAGACGATCGGCGTCGATGGACTGAGCTCGCCCGCAAACGGACGCAACGCGCGCAGCGTGTCCACAGCCTTGACGAACAAGAACACGACGTTCGAACCGAAGAGATCGCGCCAGTGCCGGCCGATCCGCACCGGACGGACGGACTCTTCGTTGACGCTCAGACCGCCGGCTCGCTCGATCTCGCCGAGTACGGCCGGATTGCTGTCGAGCATCGTCACTTCGCAGCGCGAGGCCAAGTGGAATCCGAAAAGCGTTCCCATCGCTCCCGATCCGATGATGCCGACGCGCTGGCGGTTCTGCTCCATCAGCGGCGACTTCGCGGCCGCGAATCGCGGCTCCCGTTTTCCGAAGAGATTGCGCAAAGCCCTGAACGATTGCGCCGCACGTGAAACCGCCGATGTGCGCGAAGTACGCAACGCCGCCTTGGTTGGCACTCGGGTCGAACGTGTCGAAGCCTAAAAAGAATTGCAACGCCGCCCAAATTCCGATTACCGCGACGGCGGGCAAGCGCAGGAATAGCGGAAAGCAGCCGATCGGGGTAACGGTGTCGATCGTCGAGCGCGGAAAGGTCACGATGTACGCGCCCATGACTCCGGCGATCGCACCCGACGCACCAATCTCCGGAACGTGGCTGTCCAGGCGCCACCAGCGTCTGGGCTACTCCTCCGGCGATGCCGCACAGCAGATAGAATCCCACAAACGCCAAGTGGCCTTGAAAGCGCTCGATTCGGGGGCCGAAGACCACGAGAAAGAGCATGTTGAAGAAAATGTGCGGATATACCGCCGTGCAGGAACATTGAGGTGACGATCGTCAGCACATAGGGATGCGGCGAGGGCGGCGGGCAGCTGGATATGATGCGTGACGTCGTACGGAACGAGCGCGAACTCGTTGATGACGCGCGGCGGGTACGCGGCCGTAAGTTCGCGATAGAAAAAGTACACGTTCGCCGCGACGACGGCCCACACGGCGATCGCGAAGATCTGCGGACTCCGCTCGTCGCGGTACGGAATCACGGTAGCGACGCTTTTAGAAGTTCAACTGCAAGCCGTAGACCGTGCGGCGATCCGATCGGGTCGTGTCTCGTTCGCCGAAGAACACCTGCGCCCACTGCGCCAGATTCAAATTACCGTATATGTCGAACGTGGGATGGCGCAGATCGTAGATCCGGGTTTCCGCGCCGAGGCGCGTGCCGTTGCAGGATGCCAGCACGCCGATTTGCGAGTACAGGACGCCGCCGCCCGCGCGCAGGCAGCCCATGTTCTTCAACCCGGCGAGGTTCCAAGTCGTCTTGCCGCCGACATCATTGGCGCCGATCATCCGCTCGTGCTGTCCGTGCGGCAAGACGATCGCGTTGACGTCGGCTTGCGGTCCGCGATCGGAGGTAAGCAGCGGACTGGGACCGTTCACCGACTGCGCGCTCAAGTAGCCGAACCGCGCCTGAACTTCAAAGAGATTGCTCGCGATGTGCGAGAGCGCGGTTTTGCAGATTCGCGGCGCCGGCGCCATTGGGCGGCGGCGTCTCGGTGCCCGGCGGCGGCAAGCTGTTCGGGCCGTGCGGGATAGGATACGGCGTGGCGCCCGCATCGATGCCGTAGACGCGGCTTCGGCCGCCGAGCGATCCCAAGAAGTGAGTCCGCCTTCTGCATCGTGGCATCCAGATTCGCGACGGTGTCGCGCAGCTGCGCCTGCGTCTGCGGATTACCGGAGATCGTCCGCAGATCGTTCGTCATGCCGGCGATGTTCGCGGTCAAATCGCGGATATTGGCGGTCGTGTCGATAAGGTTGCCTTTGAGCCGCGGATCCTGCGCAAGTGACTGCAGCTGATCCATCGATTTATTCAAAGCCACCGCCGTAGCGTCCAGCGACGTGAGGAGAGAGTCGACATGGTACTGGTTGCGCGACAACGTCGAGTTCATCGTCGAAGTCATGCCGACGATGTTGCCTCCGGCCGTACGCATCGTCGTTTCCATCGTGCCCGACAGGTCGGCGACGGTGCCTTTGAACTCCGTCGTTATCGCATCCATGTTCGTAAGGGCGGTATCGAGCGTGCCGAGCAGTTTGGGCTCTCGCTCCTCAGCAGCGAGAGCATCTCGTCGAGCCGCCGCACTTCACCCTGACCCTGCTGCATCAGATCGGCGATGGACGCAACCGGCGTTCCGACCGGTTGTTGATCGACGGGCAGAATCTCCTTCGGCAGCGTTTGCACTTCGGGCGGCGGCGTCGACGGATATCCCGGCGGCGCTTTGTGGGGGACAGGGGGCAGAATGACCATGTTCGGCGTGCCCGTCAACGGCGCTTGAATCATGAAACGCGAGTCTCGCGGAATGTTTATTCCGTTCTGAATCGCCAGGATGACGTCGACCGTATTGTCTGCCAGCAGTTCCACTTGGTCGACGGTGCCGACCGTGACGCCGCTGAAGAAAACCTGCGCTCCCGTCGGCAAGCCGGCGGCATTAGCGAAGTGCACGCCGATGCGGTATCCGCTGTGGCGGGTTCCGAAATCGGTGATCACGTAAAAGATCCCGAACAGCAGGGCCAGTGCGATCACCGCGAAGAGTCCCAGTTGCGCTTGTCTGGACATCAGCTTGCCATATTTCCTGAGTGCATCCCTTTGGTTTTCCTGCCGCGCCGGCAGAACTCGTGAACGCGGTCATAGCGGTATCGGCCCCACTTCGGACCCCTGAAGGAACTGCTGGACGATGGGGTTCATCGAGTTGCGCACGTCCTCGACCGTTCCGTATTCAATGATCGCGCCTTCGAAGAGCATCGCCACGTAGTCGGCCATCATGTAGATCGATTCCAAGTCGTGAGAGATCACCACGGCCGTCGCGGAGAGCTGCTGCCGAAGCCGTTTGATGGTGTCCGTAAGCAGATGGGTCACGATGGGATCTAAACCCGTAGTGGGCTCGTCGTACAACACCAAGTCGGGATTCGTTACGACCGCGCGCGCAAAACCGGCGCGTTTGAGCATCCCGCCGGAAAGTTCGCTCGGCATATTATCCATGGTATGCGCCAGTCCCACACTATCGAGCGTGTGGACGACGATGTCCTGAATCTCCTTCTCGCTGAGCGCCGTGTGCTCGCGCAGCGGCAATGCGATGTTGTCGCCCACCGTCATACTGTCGAAGAGTGCGGCGAATTGAAACGAGAAGCCGATCTTCGTCCGCATCTCGATCAGTTCGCTCTCGCGCATGTGGCAGATGTCGTGGCCGCGGACGTAGACGTGCCCGTCATCGGGCTTGCGCAGTCCGTCGAGCAGCCGCAGGATCGTCGACTTGCCTGCGCCCGACATGCCGATGATGCACGTAATTGCCCCTTCCGCAATATCCAGGCTGCAGTTCTGGAGCACGACGCGTTCGCCGTATCGCAGGGTCACGTCATCCAGCCTCGCGATGACCCTCGAGCTCACGTCTGACCATCAGCCTCCACCGTAGAGGAAATACGACATGCCGAAGTTCATGATGAAGATCAAAATGATGCAGATGACGACCGCGCTGGTCGTCGATTTGCCGACGCCTGCGGCGCCGCCCGTTGTCGTCAAGCCCTGATACGAGCCGACCAGCGCGATGATGATGCCGAAGATCACCGATTTGAAAAGGCCTTTAACGACGTCTTCGAAGCCTATCGTTTGGCGGGCCGACGACATGAAATCGTTGTACGCGATGTGCGCCTGAGCGTTGGCGATCCACTCTCCGCCCAGCACGCCGATGACGTCCGCGAAGACGGTGAGCAAGCGGCAGCATGATCATCAGCGCTATCACGCGCGGCACGACTAAAAAACGCACCGGCGCCAGCCCCAGGGACTGCAGCGCCTCGATTTGCTCGGTAACGACCATCGAGCCCAGTTCGGCGGCAATCGCGGCGCAGACGCGGCCCGCGACGACGACGGCCGTGAGCATCGGCCCGAGTTCGCGCACGTTCGTGTACGAAACGATGCCGCCGACGAAGCTGCCGAATCCGTACTGTACCGCTTGAACCGCGGATTCCAGCGAGAACACCATACCGGTGAACAGCGAGGTCAGCAGCACGATGATCAGCGACTGATAGCCCAGCAAAAAGCACTGGTTCACCGTTTCGGAGAAACGAATACGCAGCCGGAATATCGTGACGGCCGCCTCGGTGCCGAGCGCCGTAACGCCGCCGATATACTCGAAAAACGAATTGATCTGCCCGCCGACACCCTCCAGAGCGCCGACGCCGGCTCGCTCGACCAACTCGGCGGTCGACTCGGAATCATCGAGCGTCTGCGACACCATCCAACTCCTGCAGCACCGCTTGCGTCGCCTCTATCCGCCGGACGGCGACGCCGCGCTCGGCCGTCAAATTGAAGTGCACTTGGTTCACGTGCTCCAACCGCTTGTCCACGTCGCGCAGATGCGAGCGCGCTTCGCGCTCGAATCCGGTGAAATACCGGCGCACCGCTGCAAGGTACTCATCGCGTTCCCTCGTGGTCGCTTCTCCCGCCGCAAGCGCGGCTTCCATCTTCCGTTGGGCCTGCTTCATCGCTTTGTCCGTGAGGTAGAACTCCCCCACGCGCGCGACCAGCGAAGGAAGGTCGAAGGTTTCAGGCATAGACCTCGAGCGCCGAATGCTGCGCCGTCAGCAATTGACGGATGCCGCTCTCCGCCAGCTCCAGGAGCGTTCCCAGCTCCTCGCGGCTGAAAGGCGTCGCTTCGGCAGTTCCCTGGAGTTCGGTAAAGCGGCCGTTACCCGTCATGAACACGTTCATATCTACCTCTGCGCGGCTATCCTCATCGTAAGCAAGGTCCAGGAGCGGCGAGCCCGCGACTATGCCGACGCTGGTGGCCGCAATCTGCTGTTCCAAAGGCCATTTCGTTTTGTTCTTGGCGTCGAACGCCGTCGAAAGCGCCAGTGCCAAGGCGACCCACGCACCCGTCACGGCCGCAGTGCGCGTACCGCCGTCGGCCTGGAGCACGTCGCAATCGAGCCAGACCGTTCGTTCGCCGAGCTTCGCAAGGTCGGTGACGGCGCGCAGCGCTCGTCCGATGATGCGCTGAATCTCGTGCGTGCGGCCGCCGAGTCTGCCCTTGGCCGCTTCGCGCTGCGTGCGCTCTTGCGTTGCGCGCGGCAGCATCGAATACTCGGCAGTGACCCACCCCGTGCCCCGCCCTTTCATCCAGTGCGGGACGCGATCTTCCAGCGTGGCGGCGCAGACCACGCGCGTGTGCCCAACCGAGATCAGCACGCTGCCCTCGGCGAATTTCAGGTAGTTCGGCTCGATCTTTACCGGCCGCAGCTCGTTGGCTTTGCGACCGTCGCTTCTGGTCATCGTTGGGCGAGTTAGCCAGGTGCGTTACACCGCCCTGTGGTAGCCCACGGCAATCGCGTCTTTGGAGGTTGTACGAACGCGCGTTTTCGTTGTTTCGCTTCTGGCCTCGTTTTTCGTCCTATCCGCGGCGGCTCTGGCCGATCCCACAAGCGATTTGGTCGCCATGCAGCAGTCCTTTTAATGCAGTCAAATCAGTGCACGCCGATATGACGACCGCCAAAGGCCAGCACGTCGGCTTAGACATGGTGCCGCCCGACAAATTCCGGGAGACCCTGCCCGGAGGGATGCAGGCAGTGATCATCGGCCCGGACGCTTGGATGTACTTGAATGGAGGTTGGATGAAAATGCCGGGCGCGATGCCGGCGAACCGCATGGCGGCGATGAACAGCGTCCGTACCGCCGGCTTCGGCGCAACCCAGCCGAAGGATTACACGATCACCGACGCCGGAGCCGCTGTCCTCGGCTCGACGCCCGCCGAAAAATATCACCTCGTCAACACGAAGACCAACGACACCATCGATCTTTGGGTCGGTAAGGATTACCTTCCGCTGCAGGCGTCTGTCCCAACAAAAGACGGAACGACGACGATCGTCTATTCGCAGTACAACAGTGTTCCGGACATAACGCCGCCGCAATAAGAAAGATCCTTAGTCCTCCGCTTTGCGGATCGGACCGTACTCCGCTTCGTAGTACGTATCGCGCAGATTGCCGAGCTGCATGTCGCGCGCGACCGGCGAACCGTCGCCGCGCAGCACGGTGACGCCTTTGAGCAGCAGGCGATAGGGCTCCAAGCGCGCGTTTTTCCATTCCGAGATATGCCAGCGCTGCGGCGCCATCACTTTCCAGTCGTATGCCGGAAGCGCCGGCCGTTTGCCTTCGAACGGTTCCAGCGCGACCCGGAACCCTTCGCGTTCGAAAATGCGCTCTTCGATCTGCTTTAGACTTGCCACGGCAACGGCGAACTACTCGACCGTGACGGTTTTGGCCAAATTACGCGGCTGATCGACGTCCTTGCCTTCGATGTCCGCAATGTGGTAGGCCAACAGCTGCAGCGGTATCACGTTGACGATCGGCGAGAGCAACTCGTCGACTTTGGGAACCCAGAAGACGTGATCGGCAATCGCGCGCGCATCTTCGTCGCCGTGATTGGCTACGACGATGACGGGTGCTTCGCGGGCCTTGGACTCGGCGATGTTCGAGAGAATCTTCTCGCGCACGCGTCCGTCCGTCATGACGCCGACGACGGGAACGTTGGAGTCGAGCAGCGCGATAGGACCGTGCTTCATCTCCCCGGCCGCATAGCCCTCGGCGTGGATGTACGAGATTTCCTTGAGCTTGAGCGCGCCCTCGAGTGCCGTCGGGAAGTTGACGTAGCGGCCGATGAAGAGGACGGAGCGCGCCTTGCGAATTTTCTTGGCGACTTTCTTGATGTCGTCGGACGTGTTCAACACGACGTCGACCGCGGCCGGCAACAGTTTGGTGTTATCCGCAACTTCGCGCAGACGCTCGAGCGGCGCGCTTCCGCGCAAACGCGCTAAATACAGCGCGAAGAGCGTCATCGCCGTCGCCTGAGAGACGTACGTCTTGGTGGCGGCCACGCCGATCTCCGGGCCGCCGCGGGTGAAAAGCGTGCCGTCGGCGATGCGGGTGAGATGCGATCCCAAAACGTTGCAGATCCCCAAAACCGTGCTGCCCGCCTGCTTCGCAATGCGAATTGCCTCGATTGTATCGGCCGTTTCGCCCGACTGCGACATCGCGATTGTCAGCGCGGTGGGATCGATCACCGGATCGCCGTAGCGAAACTCGCTGGCAAGTTCCATCTCGACGGGAACATGCACGAGCGATCGCAGCAGGTACATCCCGACCATGCCGGCGTGATATGCGGTGCCGCAGCCCGTAATAGCAATCTTCGAAAGGTTCCGGAGTGTCTGCTCGTCTATGCCGAGTTCGGCTGCCAGATGTACGTCGTTGCTCTCGTCGATCCGACCGGCCAAAGTCTCTTTGATGACGTTGGGCTGCTCGTAGATCTCCTTGAGCATGAAGTGTTTGAAGCCGCTTTTCTCGGCCGAGGTGGCATCCCACGTCACTTGAATGACGTCGCGTTCGACCGGCTTGCCCTCGTAGCTGGTCAATTTGTAGCCGTCGCGTCCGACCACCACCATCTCGCCCTCTTGGAGAATGATCTCGCGACGCGTGTACTGCAGAATCGCCGGCGTGTCGGAGGCCACGAACATCTCGCCCTGACCGATCCCCACCACGAGCGGGCTCGCGCCGTTGCGCGCAAAGATCAAGTGATCGGGATCGTCCGAACTAATCACGCCGAGCGCATAGGCGCCCGTCACTTCGCGCAGCGTGCAGCGCACTGCATCTTCGAGCCGGCCGGTGTTGTGCGCTTCGATGAGATGCGCGAGGACCTCGGTGTCGGTCTCGCTCTTGAACGCGTGCCCTTCTTCTATCAGACGGGCGCGCAGCGTTGCATAGTTTTCGATGATGCCGTTATGCACCACTGCGATCTTGCCGGTGCAGTCCATATGCGGATGCGCGTTTGCGTCGGACGGACGCCCGTGAGTCGCCCAGCGCGTATGCCCTACTCCGACGCGGCCGGAGATGCGCCCGCCGTTGCGCAAGCGCTCGGCTAGCCGCTGCAGCTTGCCCTCGGCCTTGGTCCCGGCGAGGTCGCCCTTGGCATCGATGACCGCTATTCCGGCGCTGTCGTACCCGCGATACTCGAGGCGTCCTAGGGAATCCAAGATAATCGGAACGCTGTCCCGCTCTCCGATGTAGCCGACGATGCCGCACATGGTTGAGACTCCCCTACAGAAACGACTGCCCGGTTACTTTATTCCTTCCCGCGTCCGGTGATATTGAATCTTGCCACCGGCGACCTCGTTGAACGCGGTCGAGACGGGCTTGTTTGGGTTGACCCGTTCGGTAAGCGGGGGGGCGCCGTTGTTGAGTTGCTTGGCTCGTTTCGTAACGACGTTTACCAAGCTGAATTTCGAATCCACGTGGTCGAGCAATCTGTCCAGATCGCCGAAAACCGAGTCGCTCATTATGAATGTTCCAGTTCCTTTATCGAATCGTCGCCATATCTATGGATCCGGAAGTGTTCGGCCTGCACGATGGCCTGCAAATCCAGAACCGCTTCGTCCGAGCGCGACTCCTCGTTGATGACGATGTAATCGAAGTCGCGAACGAATTTGAATTCCTGATGCGCGATCTCCAAGCGGCGCGCGATCTCTTCGTTCGTCTCGGTGCGCCTGGCCAAGAGCCGGGCGCGCAGATGCGAGAATTTATCGGGCGCCAAGAAGATCAGAACCGCATCCGGAAAGGCCTTCTTGATTGCCAGCGCCCCGTTGACCTCGGGCTTCATTACCAAGTCGTAGCCCTGCAGCAGCGTACGCTCCACGAAATCCCTCGGCGTTCCGTAGAGATTGTCGTTGTACTCGTAGCACTCCAAGAATCCGCCGGCTTCGCGCCGCCGTTCGAATTCTTCCCGCGTCAGGAAAAAATAATGTTCGCCCTCGATTTCACCCGGCCGCGGCGCGCGAGTCGTCGCGGAAACCGAGTAGCGTAGACGCTGCAAACGCGCCCGAAGCGCGTCCACCAAGGTATCTTTTCCGGCTCCGGAAGGCCCGGATACGACAAAAAGCAGGCCCGGTCCGAACATCTTCCCCTATTTAGGCAAAGCCCGATATGTTCACACCCGGCGGCTTGCAGCCCTTTGTTTCGCCCGGAGCGAAATCGAGGCGCGATGTACACGGATTGGCTGCTCATCCGGCGGTTGGCTATCGAGATCGAGGAGCGTTTTCGCACCGCCCGCGTCCGTGACGCCGGCCGCCTAGAGGACGGGCGCTTCGCCTTGGCTTTGTGGCTGCGCGGGAGCACCTCGCTCCTTTGTATCGACATTTTCGCGCCAACGCCCACAATCACGGCCGAAGCGGGCGAACTCCCGATTGCCGAAGAGCCTGGTTTTGTCCGTTCCGCCGGCGCTGCGCTGCGCGGCATGACTCTGCTAGCGGTAAAATCCCGCCGCGGCGACCGGCTTATCCGGCTCGACTTCGGCACGCGGTCGCGGTTCGGAGTCCAAGACGGCTACTCGCTGATCTGCGAATTGGTCCCGCGTTTCGGCAACATCGTGCTGCTCAAAGGTGAGACCGTCGTTGCCGCGGCTAAGGAGTTCGCGCCCGCGCAGAATGCCGCGCGCACGACGCAGGCCGGCGATCTGTACGAGCCGCCCCCGCTCAGGCCGGGAGCGATTACGCCGCTCTTACCAGACGAGGCGGCCGCTCCACTGGC
This sequence comes from Vulcanimicrobiota bacterium, assembly GCA_963714015.1. Classification (GTDB taxonomy): domain Bacteria; phylum Vulcanimicrobiota; class Vulcanimicrobiia; order Vulcanimicrobiales; family Vulcanimicrobiaceae; genus DASRDE01. The sequence goes on from OY970223.1 coordinate 2,423,179, forward strand.
CGAACGCATACCCTTGGACGACCTCTACGTCTACCGGCGCGAGGGCGCACTGATCGGGGCACATCTCGTGCCGATTCCCAAATACGAGGAAATCCGCCCGGAACGGGCCCCCTCGCTGCTCGATCTGCTTGTGGAACTGCGCGCCGGCAATGCTCACGCCGCCCAGAGCGACCGCGTGCAAAAGCGGCGTCGCAGCCTCGCCAGAACGCTGCGCGAGCGGGAACGCCGGGTCCGGGCCGAGCTCGACGGCGTCGAGGCGCGCATCGCCAAGGCGCAAAATCGCGAGCAGATGCGCGCAGAGGGCGATAATATCTACGCACGTTTGCATGAGTTGCCGCCCGAAGAACGCGACGAAGCCAAAGAACGCGCCGCGAAACTTTTCGCCTCCTACAAGAAAGCCGCGGCAGCCATGGAGCATCTCGCGCGGCGGCGCAGCGAGCTCGCGGGTTCGCTTGAGGATTTGGCGCAGTTGCAATGGGATCTGGAGCGCGCGGGTGATGACGAGCTCGACGACGTTGCGCAAGCGATCGAAGCGCTGGAGCGGCGACCAGCAGAGAACCGGCGCGCGACGGCGCGGAAACGCAAGCCGCTGCAGTACGCGCTTCCGAGCGGATCGCGCATTTTCGTGGGACGCACACCGCTGGAGAATGCGGAGCTGACTTTTCGCACGGCGCGCCCGGGCGATCTGTGGTTTCACGTGCAAAACCAGCCCGGTGCGCACGTCATTCTGCAGCGCGACGATCGCGCGGAGCCGCCCGAGAGCGACGTGCTCGCCGCCGCTTCACTTGCCGCGTTGCACTCCAAAGCAAAAAACAGCCCCAAAGTCACCGTCGACTACACTCAGCGCAAGTATGTGCGCAAGCGGCCTTCGGCGGCTCCGGGGCTGGTTTTTTACACCAACCCGAAGTCGCTTTACGTTAGCCCGGCTGAACCGACGGAACGGCCGTGAAGCGGTATTGCGCGCCCGTTTGATCCGAGGCGTATCCCACGATCCGGCCGCCCTGGAGCGTCCCGGTGACGTGCGTGGTGCGGTGCCCGTTCCCGATGTCGAACCACACGCTTGCACCGTTGCGTCCGCCGATCACGTCGACGAACGCGACCGTGCCCGGCGGCGTGTAGTAGCCGTTTACGTATCCGTCTTTGGTGAGGGTCAGCCGAAGCGTCCCGCCGGTAAACGGAACCGAAGGGCCGTAGTCCTTGACGAACGTCGTTTGATACGTTCGAGTAATCGTTTGCTGCAGCTGCGCAGTCGCTGCGGGAGCCGCAGCGGGCAGCACGAGCGGCACGAGCGCCGCGCCGATTACCGCTGCCCGCAAAAAATTGACGAAAAACTGTTTCACATACTCTATAACGCAGTTTCCCGGTACAAGGGTTCGCTACGCGACGTATCCAGAGACATTAACGATTGCTGAGAGCGGGCTCCGCGCGGCGTGCTTGGGCCAGGCGGCTTTCGCATACTTTCCAGTCAAGGTTGGAAAAGAAAGCTTCAATGTACTTGGAGCGCTCGGCCGGCTTGTAGTCTTTGATGAACGCATGCTCCCAGCAATCCATCACGACGATGGGAATGAACCCGGCGATATTGCCGTTCTGATGCTGTTCGATCCAGTGATTGCTGACGTGTCCGGCAGCCGGGTCGAAAAACGCGATGGCCCAGCCGACGCCGCGCATCCCTCCTACGGCGAAAAAATCCTTACGCCACGTCTCGAAATCGCCGTAGCTCTCCCCCAAGAGATCGTAAAGCGATCCGGACGAAAGATCTGCGGCGTTTTTCGTTAGATTGTCGAAGTAATATTCGTGCAGCCGCATGCCGTTGAACTCCCAGCCCATGCGCCGGACGAGCTCGGCATAACGCGGATCGCTTCCGGCAGCGTTTCCGGAGCGGCGTGCTTCGGTCGTGAGATCGATCAACTTGTTGGTGTTCGTGACGTAGCCTTCGTATAAGCCGAAATGCATCTCCAGCGTTGCGTCCGATATGCCTTGCAGGCCGGAAAGATCCCATTTCTTCGGCGAGTACGTCTTCATGAAATATCCTTGGCTCCTCAAATCTGAATAGATGATATTCGGGTTTTACCCGAACGGGCCAAAACCCGCGCGCCGGGTTCGCAGCCCAGAGGAAGGGACCTCCGCAGGCCTAAACAACCCTGCAACAGCTTACTCGAGGAGGACAGTCGTGAAGAACCCGTTGGACTCCCTTTTGGGGACGGTGATCTCGGGTTTGGTGATTACCGTCATTCTTTATTTCATTGCGAACTTGCTCATGGCGCACACGATGGCCGGAGGAGCAACCTAATGGGCTGGAGCGATGCAATTCTGCGCTGGCTGCATTTCTTTGCCGGCATCATGTGGATCGGCATGCTGTACTACTTCAATTTCGTCAACGTCGAGGCGGTGAAGCAAGCCGCGGCGGCGGGCGAAGGTGCGCCGATTTCCAAGTACGTCGTCCCGCGCGCGCTTCTCTACTTCCGCTGGGGCGCCGTTTTCACGTGGATCTTCGGCGCCGGTCTGCTGAGCACGCTGCCCACTTCAGGCAGCGGAGGCGGTTTCGTCGGCGCTTTTCTTCTACAGGGAAATCTCGTTCCGATTGGTTTTGGCGCGTGGCTCGGAACGATAATGCTTTTCAACGTTTGGGTGTTGATTTGGCCCAATCAAAAGAAACTCTTGGGCATGGTTCCCGCCACGGACGAAGAGAAGGCCAAGGTGCGCCGCGTCGCGTTTCTCGCATCGCGCGTCAACACGATGCTCTCGATTCCGATGCTCTTTTTCATGGCGACCGGTTTTCATCACCAGGACGGAATCTACAACCTATTTTCCCACTGACGGCCGTTCGCGGGCAATGAAGGCGGCAAGCTCGGAGCGGTTGCGCACCCCGAGCTTGCCGAAAATCGACGTCAAATGCTTTTCTACCGTTCGCTGATTGACCGCTAGCGATTCGGCTATTTTGCGGTTGGCGGCGCCGGTCGCGACGAGCGATGCGATCTCACGTTCGCGCTGCGAGAGCACCGGCGCCGCGCTCGAACGCACCGTGCCGCCGGCGCGCAATCGGCGAAATTCGGCCGCGGCACGGCGCGAATCGCCCGAGAGTTCCAAGCACTTGGCTTCGTGCGTGACCCACCCCATGTCGAGGTAGAGCGCTACGGCTTCACGCGCATGCTGCGCGGCGGCGTTGCGCTCGTTCTCGTTCTTCGCTCGCAGAGCGCGCAGGTGATGAGCGGTCGCGGCATAGAGCTGCACCTGCGGCGTTGCCTCGAGCCGATCGATAAAGCCGAACGCCGCGCGGCTCGCTGCGGGACCGCCCAGCTCGGCCGCAGTCAGAATGGTTTCGGTTGCGCCGAAAGGCGCGGCAAGTTGCTTCATTGCGCGCTCCAAAATCGCTTGCGCGCCGCTCGTATCACCGTTCGCATGCAGCCAGCGAGCATACGGCCCTGCCAGCCGCCCCAGCGTGGAGTTGATGCGGCTGGAAAACGCGGCTTCGACAATTGCATCCGAACAGAGGCGCGCAATCAGTTCTTCGTCCCAAAGATCGAAGCCGACGGTCAGTGCCGCCGCCGCAAGCGCGATCGGACCGGTCGTCGTGGATTCAGGTGCCGAAGCGGCGCGTTCTACCAGCTCTCTGGCGTGCAGCGATTGGCCGTTACGGGCGCATATCAAAGCGGCATTAGCGTACGCCAAGACCTCGAGCGAGGCCAGACGCAGCTCCTGAAGCTTCGGCAGCATTTCGCCGAATCGCGCAAGCGCTTCTCGATCGAAGCCCAGAATCGTCAATCCAAAGAACTCGTTGAACTTGGCGCGCTGCATTGCGTACTCGCCGAGCTGCGCGGAAAGCTCCTTGCCGCCGTCGAGCTGCGATCGAAAGGCGCGCACGTCGCCGCGAACCAGAGCACTGTACTGCAGGACGTTGTGATACGAATACGTATCGGCGCCGCGCGCTTGCGCGATCAGATCGCCGGCCTCTTCGACCTCGCAGCGGTCGAGGCGCATGTACGCAAGGTTCAGAAGGAGCGCCGCGCGATCCGCCGTCTGAGAGTCCGGCACGACTTCAAGCGCCTGCTCCAGTATGCGCATCCCGCGTTCGTTGTCGCCGGCTATGCGAGCTTGCGCACTCATCGCCTGGTAAATACCGGCGAGCTCTGCGGAGCAACCGGCGGATTCATAAGCAGCGGCCGCATCGGCGAAAATCTCTACTGCCTGCGCCGCTCTGCCGTCTTTACCGCAACAGGCGGCGGCTTTGGCTAAAAGCCGTCCGCGCTCGGCGGCTTGGGTTGCACCCTCCAAAGCGCGCATGTAACAGCGAATCGCCTCGGCATAAGCGTGCATCTTATCCGACTCGTCCGCGGCCTGCTCGTTATACCGCAGACATTTCCCCGCGTCGTGCGACGCCCATGCGTGGTAACCCATGTCCTCGGCGTTCGAACCCGGGTGCTGCTCGAGCGCCCGCAAAATCTGCGCATGCAGCGGGCGGGCCTGCGCCGCCAAAAGCTGTTCGTAGACCGCTTCTCGGGTCAGCGCGTGCCGGAACGTGTATCCGGAAGTCTCGCCCGCAATTTCGTCGACCAGCTGAAGGCGGCGCAATTCTCCCAAATGCGCCAGCACTTCCGGCGTCTCCATGCCGCAGATTTCCGCAATGAATTCGGCCGTAAAGCGCCGTCCGACCACAGAAGCGTGCGTGAGCACTTCCCGCGCGCGATCGTCCATTCCGCGGACGCGCTCCAGCAGCGCGCCCCGGACAGTCAGCGGAAGCTGGCGCGCGCCCTCGAGCGCATTTTTCAACAGTTCTTCAGCGAAAAACGGATTGCCGTCGGAGCGTTCGACGATCTCTTCCAACTGCGCCTGAGCAAGGCGCCGGCTTTGACCGGCTGCGAGTTTGACTAACCGCCGCAGCTCGGACGGCGATAAGGGCCCAAGAAGGATGCGATGCGTTGCGCGATCGCGCACGAGCCGAGCTAAATGCGGCTCCAACTGCTGCAGGCGGCATGCTTCGTCCGCCCGGTACGTCGCCACGATCAGCAAGCGCAGCGAGGTAATCGACGAGAGAATGTGCTGAAGAAAATGCAGCGTTCCGTCGTCGGCCCACTGCAGATCTTCGATTAACAGCACCACGCACCGGCGCCGGCAAACTGCAGCCGTTTGTTCCGCAAACTCGGCCAGTTGCTCCGGGCGCGTCGCGGCGGTCGAGAACGGTCCGGAGACACCGGCGCCGCGCAATGCTTCGATAAGCGGGCCGTACGGCGAATTTCCGTACTCCCGGCAAAGGCCGACGCCCAGAGAAGCGCGCCCTCCGCGCAGAGTCTTGCGGAACGAAACGAGGAGACGGCTTTTTCCGATGCCCGCATCGCCCGAGATCAGCATGAGCGCGCCGTGAGCGCGTGCTGAAGCCAGCCGGCGTTCTACCAGCTGCTGCAGTTCGTTGTCCCGGCCCACCAAGGTCGGGCAGACCAAGGCGCGCGTCAGCATACGGAAACGTTCGCCGCCCAGACCCGCCCACCCGGGTCAAAAGGTTAGGACGATTTTGCCTATATGCTGCGAGGACTCCATGCGCCGGTGCGCCTGCGCGGCCTCTTCGATCGGAAAAGTTGAATCGATCGCGGGGCGGATCGTATTCCGTGCCGGCAGCAGCGGCCAAACGTGCTCGCGCAGCAAGTCTCGAATTACCGTTTTTTGCTCCACCGTCCGAGCCCTGAGCGATGAAGCCAGGATGCTCGCGCGCTTATAGAGCATCCGGCCCAGGTCCAACTGCACGGCGGAGCCCCGCGCCGTAGCCAGGCACACGACTCGCCCGTCGAAGGAGAGCGCGTCGACGTCGCGCGCAATATAATCGCCGCCCACGACGTCCAGAACGACGTTCACGCCGGCATTCTTCGTCGCGCGAAGTACTTCGGCCACGAAATCTTCGTTCTTATAGTTGACGGCCAGCTCTGCTCCAAGGTCGCGGCACGCCGCGCATTTCTCATCGCTTCCGGCCGTGCACGCGACAAAGCGCGCGCCGAACGCTTTTGCCAGCATGATCGCAGTCGTTCCGATGCCGCTCGTTCCGCCGTGCACCAAAACGCTTTCACCCGCGCGCAGCCGCCCGCGGATAAAGAGGTTGTCGTAGACGGTGAACATGTTCTCCGGCAGGGATGCGCCTTCAACGAAATTCCAGTTGGCCGGCAGACGTAAGACTTGCCCGGCCGGTACCGCGACGTATTCCGCGTAGCCGCCGCCCGTGAGCAATGCGCAGACCTCATCGCCCGATCTGAGCTCCGCCTGGCCGTCGCCGATCTCCTCAACGATTCCGGAAACCTCCAACCCCAGGATGTCCGAAGCACCGGGCGGCGGCGGATACTTGCCTTCGCGCTGCATCACGTCGGCGCGCGAGACTCCCGCCGCTTTGACTGCGATCAAAACTTCGCCGGCGCCGGCGCGCGGTTTGGGCCGCTCGCCGATGCGCAGGACCTGCGGGCCGCCCGGCTGGGTGACCTCTACGAACCGCACGCGTTCATCAAGGCGTCGTCGGCTTCTATCAAGTCGAAGATGAACTTGTAGCGCTCGCGCAATTCCTGCGGGTACGCGGACTCGAACGCCGCCTGCCACGCTTCCGGTATACGCGCGGTAACCATGCCTTCCAGCTTGGTGTTGATCCGTTCTTTATCGAGGCCGGCGGTGCGATCGGCGATCCATGACGCGACCTCGTCCTCGGACTGCGCCGACTCGACGACCGAGCGCAGCTGCGCGAGGTCGATGTTCGTGTAGCGCGCCCAGGCGGCGCTCATTCCGATGTCGGTGAAATAGCCGTTCAGGACTCCGCCCGGCAAAGACGCCCGAAGCTTATCGACCACGCGCGCCGAGAAGACGATACCCGCCAGATGCTCGTGCGGCGATCGGGGCCGCTGCTACGCGAAGGTCCAAAGGTTCCATACCTAATTCCCTTTCGCCGGTTCGATGAACATCGCATCTCCGAACGAAAAAAACCGGTACCGGCGATCGATGGCTTCACGGTACGCCGCCAAGATTTGTTCCCGACCGGCAAATGCACAAACGAGCACCAAGAGCGTCGAGCGGGGCAAATGAAAGTTCGTGATCAGTGCGTCGACAATTTTGAATCGAAAGCCGGGCTTGATGAACAAGTCGGTGGACTCTTCCGCGGCGATCACTTTACCGTGCGCTGCCGCGCATCCCTCCAGCGCGCGCATCACGGTCGTTCCGGCTGCAACGATCCGGCGCCCGTCGTTTTTCGCGCGCGCTATCGCCGCGGCGGCTTGCTCGGGTATAGCATACGTTTCCGAATGCATGACGTGTTGTTCGACACGCTCCGTCTGCATGGGGCGGAACGTTCCTAAGCCCACGTCCAGCACGATCTTCGCTATCTCCACGCCCTTCGCGGCGACTTCGTCGAGCACGCGCTGCGTAAAGTGCAGCGACGCAGTGGGCGCGGCGACACTGCCGGGTTCCCGCGCAAATATCGTCTGATACGCTTGCTGCGACCGCACGGAGTCCTCGTGAATGTAAGGCGGCAGCGGCAATTTGCCGGCGCGCTCCAAAAAAGACTCGAACGGTACGCGCAGGTTGAAAGCAATCTCGCGCACGCCCCCGTCGAGCACCTCCGCTACGGTTGCCTCACCAAGGTCTCCGAAGATGATCCGGCTGCCCGCCGTCAACCGGCGTGCGGGTTTTACCAGTGCCTGCCAGCGGTTTGCGCGCGGATCGTAACGGGGGACATGCGCCGGCCGCAGCAGCAGCACTTCCACCCGGCCTCCGGACGGCCGTGCGCCGAAGATTCGCGCGGCAATGACGCGGGTCTCGTTCAAAACGAGCAGATCGCCGGACCGCAAGAACTCCGGCAGATCGGCAAAGACGCGGTGTTCGATCGATCCCGCCGCCAGCACCAAAAGACGCGACGAGTCGCGCGGAGAAGCTGCCGACTGCGCGATCAGCTCTTTCGGCAGCTCGTAGTCGTAAGCGGCGGCTAACCGGGGGTCGAGAGCCGGCTGCGTTCCATCGCCAGGAAGCTGCTGAGCCGTTTTTGATCCTCTTCGGTCACGTCGATGAAAAGCACGCCGGTTTGGAAACTCTCACGCTCCCACTGACGAATCCACCGGACTTCGGCGCGCAGGACCAGATTCGGCGGCCGCTTCATCGTGAAGATGTACTTCGTTCCTTTGGGCAGATATTGATCGACGATCACGCGCATCCCCATTTCGGAGATGTCCGCGATGGCACCGCGAAAAAGCATCGACGAAAGGCGGTCCTCGACGACGACGTCGATATATTTGCGCAGGCGTACGCCGGTGGTCCGTTTTTCGTCGCGATCGCCGCTGGAAGGTGCGTCAGTCATTCCCCGTTCCGGTGCCGGGATAGTAGTAAGACAGAATTGCTCGAACGGAGGCCCCGGTGAGCGCCATTCCGCGCGCGCCCCATTGACAGAGTCCCACTCCGTGGCCGAGGCCTCCCCCTTCGATGGTCAGCGCCGTTGACGCCTGCGCAGCATCAGCGCGCACGATCACGCGCCGTACCAAAAGACTGGGAAGCGTTCGCGTTCCGAGCAGCCGGCGCACGTCTTTGGCTTTGATCTGAACGGCCCCGCCGGTTCCCACGAAGGTCCACGTCAATGGTCTTCCGCTCGAGTCCGGTGCGTCCAGCGTTACGGATTGGAGATTGCCGGCTGCGTCGATTTCCCGGAGCTGTGCCGAGGCCTGAGTGAGCGCTACAGTCTTGGTCCACGAGTACCACGGCGATTGCGTGCAGTATGTGCATGTGACTCCGGAGAGATACTCGAGCAGTTTGCCGCCCCATGCATTCGCATTCGACTCCGTATGTCCGCCGCAACACGAAGAATACAGAACCTCCGCAAAGCCGTTGCCGAAGCGCAGCGCCTGCCCCGCTGTTATATCGACGGCATCGCTGGTCTCCGGATGCTCGGCATCCAGTCCGGTGTAGACCTGATCTGCTTCGGAGGGAACGAGATCGTACTCTCGCACCGGATTGCTGCGCTGCAGCACATACGTTCGCGCGAGAATTGCTTGAGCTTGCAGCGCAGCCGCAGGCCAGGAGTGCGGCATCTCGCGCGGCACGACGCTGTAGAGATACTGCTCGAGCGGGACGAGATTGACGATCTGCCCATCCGAGGTGCTCGAATAACTTCCGCGGTAACGCCGCCCTTCGAATAGGATTGTCGAAGCGTCCAAGGTCCGAGCGCTGCCCCTTCCCAGAAGGACGCGCAGCGACTGCGCCTGCGAGACGGTCGCGGGATCGTCCTGATCGGGCGCGTTTCGCAGTCCGTGCGGCACAATTCCGGCCGCAGCAATCGCTCTTACGAATTCGCTGCGGTTCACAGCAGCCGTTCCTGTGCGGGCGGCGGTGCCGCGGTTGCTTTCAAATGACTATATGCACGCGGTGTCGCTTTTCGTCCGCTCGCCGTTCGAACGACGAAGCCTTGCTTGAGCAGATACGGCTCCACGACGTCTTCCAGCGTCTCCCCGTCTTCCGTCAACGTTGCCGCAATCGCGCCTATTCCGACCGGGCCGCCGCGGTATTGCTCGACGATCGTGCGCAAAAACGCGCGATCGAGCCGGTCCAGTCCGAGTTCGTCCACGCCCTTCGCGACGCAGTGCCTCGTCCGCAACTTCGCGCGTGATCCGCCCCTCCGCGCGCACCTCTGCAAAGTCGCGCACCCGGCGGAGCAGCCTATTGGCGATTCGCGGCGTTCCGCGGCTGCGCGCAGCGATGGTGTGCGCGCCTTCCGCTTCAATCGGAACGTTCAGCACGCTGCACGAGCGGCCGACGATCTGCTCCAATTCTTCCACGCTGTAGTAGTCCAAGTGATGCATGATTCCGAAGCGCTCGCGCAGCGGCGCGGAAAGCATTCCCGCGCGCGTCGTGGCGCCTACGAGCGTGAAACGTTTCAGCGGCAACTTGATCGTCTTCGCGTAAGCGCCCCGGTCGACGACGAAGTCGATCTGAAAATCCTCCATCGCGGGATAGAGGAACTCTTCGACCACGCGGCCCAAGCGGTGAATCTCATCGATGAAGAGTACGTCGCCCTCTTCCAGAGACGTGAGGATTCCGACGAGATCTTTGGGTTTCTCCAGCGTCGGGCCGCTCGTCGGGCGAAGCGCTCTGCCCATGTCGCGCGCGATCAGCGCTGCGAGCGTCGTCTTGCCCAAGCCCGGCGGCCCGTAAAATAGCACGTGTTCGAGCGGTTCGTCCCGTCTGCGCGCCGCGTCGATGGCAATCTTCAGATTCTCGACGACGGTCGTTTGACCGACGTATTCGTCGAACGAACGGGGACGCAGGCTTGCGCCGTAGACTTCGTCTTCCAGCGTGTCGTCGGGAGAGACCAAACCGCGCAGCGCGCTCTCGGAATCGAACGGCTGCACATCCTCGGGCCCGAGCAGGCGCCGCCGCGCGTCGTCGCTCATTTTGCCGCGAGAGCCTTCTGCCGGTAAATCTCGGCGAGCAACGTTTCGGAATCGTCGATTCGCGGCGCCGCCTCGAGCGTAGCGCGAATCATCTGCTCCGCTTCAGGCCGTTTGTATTCGAGCTGGAGCAGTACCGCGAGCGCTTCGTCCGCAAAATCGGGCATCTGCGCCTGCGGCGCCGGCTGCGCCTCTTGAATCAGTAAGAACTTAGCCACTTTTCCCTGGAGCTTCGCCACGATGTCCCGGGCTTTCTGCTGGCCGATACCCGGAAGACTCTTCAAGTACGTATGGTCGCCCCGGTCGATTGCGCCCGCGATGTGAGACATCGGACGCGAAAACGCGCGCGCCGCCGAACGAGGACCGATGCTGGCGACGCTTATCAGGGCCTCGAAAAACTCGCGCTCGATGGGATTGCCGAAACCGTAGAACGTGTAGTGACCGGCGTTTCCTTCGATATTGAGCACCGCGTAGATCTCGAGCGCCACTTCGGTGCCGATTTGCGCATCGATCTTCTCGGCGACGCATGCAGGCAGAAATATTTCGTACGCGAGTCCTTGTACGTCGAGGACGACGCTGCAGTCGCCGCGTTCGACCAATTTGCCGCGGATTCGCGAGAACATCAGCGGCCGTTCCGGCTTGCGTACGCGAGCGCCAGCGCCAGCGCGTCGGAGACGTCGTTGGGCTGCGGGCGTTTGCGAAGACCCAGCAGCTGCGTCACCATGCGATTGACCTGTTCTTTTCGCGCCGCGCCGGACCCGACGAGCGCGCGCTTCACCAGCGAATGTGCCAGTGTATGAACGGCAACGCCGTGCTGCGCGCCGGCTAAACAGAGAACGCCGCGCGCGTGCCCCATCATAATTGCGGTGCGCGGGTTCTTGTACGTCGTGTAGAGTTCTTCCACGACCATGATCGCGGGACGGTGTGCCGTCACGACCGCCGTCAGGCCCGAATGGAGTTCGCGCAGCCGTTCTTCCAGCGTCCCGCGGGTGCGCGGAGCAATGATTCCCGCTTCAACGAGCCGCGCTCGACCCGCCTGGAGTTCGACGACGCCGTAACCGGTGACGCGTAGGCCGGGATCGACTCCAAGGATTCTGCCGTTTTGTGCTTTTCCGTTCGCCGTCACGGTTGCGCCGGCTGCGAGCTCGGACTGTTGTAGTAAATGTTGACCGGCGTTCCGAGCCGCGCTTCGGTTCCGACGTCCGGTTCCGTGCGAACGACGTTGCCGTCCGCGCCTTCGGCCGTCGGCACGAGATTGCCGATGGTGTAGCCGTGATTCAGCAGCACCTTCTTCGCGTCGTCGATCGACAGGCCGTTCGTATCGGGAATGGCGTTGTAGACGGAGTAGACGAGCTTGACGGTCGCGCCTTTTTCGGCCGGCGTATCGGCCGGAGGCGATTCGCTGATCACTTGCCCGCTGTCATTCGCCGACGCTTGCGGATTGACGGCATACTCGGTATCGACGGTAAAACCGGCCTGCTGCAGCGCTTGCGTAGCCGTTACGAAATCGTCGCCGATGATATTCGGTACTTGTGCCAAGCCGCCGCCTGCACTGACCACCACGTTGACGACCCCCGATGCGGGAATGGTCCGGCCGGGCTGCGGATCTTGGGTCGCGATAACGTCCGGCGGAACGTTGCTCATGGTCGCCTTGGTTTGCGCAATCGTGAACCCTTCGCGACCGGCAATCGCCGTGGCGTCCTCCAGGGTCTTGCCGACAAGATTCGGGACTTGAATCGGCGCCGGCCCGTTAGAGACAACGAGCGTGACGCTCGATCCTTCCCGTACTTTGGAGCCGGGAGCGGGCGACTCGCTCACCACGGTGTCTTTGGGCGATCGATCGTACCTGCGCGTTACCTTGACCTGCAGGTGCTGAGCGCTCAGATCTCGCTGCGCATCCCCCAGCGTGTAGCTGGTAAAATCGTTGAGCTCGAGGCTCGGCAATCCGGTGCTTACGTCGAGTACGACCGTGCCGCCCTTTTCGAGCCGGCTGCCGGGAGGCGGATTCTGTTGCGCGACGCGATTGTCGGGCACGGTCGAACTGGCGCCGCGGACGATTTTGTAGTTCAGTCCGGCGTTCACTATTGTTTCCTGCGCCTGTGCGTCGGTCATACCTACGTAATTGTCCAAGGTGATCCGAGGCTGTGAAGGCGGCCGCGTCGCAAAGTACCCCGCCGCCGCCGCAATGATCGCGGCGATCACCAGCAGCACGAAGATCGGTCCCATCGATCGCTGCGGCCGCTCTTCTTCGTCGACGATCGCCGTGGGGGTATCCGGCATGCGCGAGGGACGGGGCGGCGGAGCCGGTATTGCCTGCATCGTCTGCGTCGCCGAATCGTCTTGTTGCGCGTAAGCCGCCACGGTCGGGCGCTCGCGCGCTTCGCGCAGCGCCGAAGCCACTTCACTGGCCGAGTGAAACCGATGTTCCGGCTGCTTTTGCAGTAGACGGTTCACGATTGCGGCAAGCGCCGGACTCACGCCGCTCTCGGCCGGATCCATCACGGGAACCGGATCGGAGACGTGCTTGAGCGCGACGGTTACGGGCGACTCTCCGGTGTACGGCAACCTTCCGGCCAGCATTTGGTACAGCACGACGCCGATGCTGTACAGATCGGACGTTTCGTGAAGTTCCAGGCCCTGCGCTTGCTCGGGCGAGAGGTAGTAGACGCTGCCCATTACAAGACCCGGGCGCGTCATCGCCATCGTCTGCTGCGACATCGCCCGCGCGATGCCGAAATCGGAGAGCTTGACTACGTCGTCCTTGGTTATCAGAATGTTGGCCGGCTTGATATCGCGGTGCAGCAGTCCTTGCCGGTGCGCGTACGCCAAACCGTTGCAGATTTGCGCGGCGTAGTCGATCGCTACCGGTTCGGGGAGCTTGCCGTCTGCGGCGATGATCTCGGCGAGCGATGGGCCGTCCACCAGTTCCATGACGATGTAGTACGTTTCACCCTCCCGTCCCACGTCGTACGTGTTGACGATGTTGGGATGGGAGAGCCGGGCGGCGGACTCCGCTTCCTGATAGAAGCGCCGAACGAACTCTTCGTCCGAGGCGTATTGCGCGCGCAGCACCTTGATCGCGACGCGCCGGCGCAGCAGCGTATCGGTTCCGCAATACACCGTCGCCATACCGCCCTCGCCAAGCTTGTTATCGAGCCGGTAGCGGTTGTTGAAAATATGCTGCTCGATCATTTGAAAAGGCGCTCCGGCCTAGCCTGCGCGCCCCCCAACTGCGTTGGGGCCCCCACGACTTCATGGCGCGTAATGCCGGTCGCAAACGATCGCCTCCCCGAGGGCGCCGCCAAAATTTCGGTCATCCGTTTGAAAAGGCGCTCCGGCCTAGCCTGCGCGCCCCCCAACTGCGTTGGGGCCCCCACGACTTCATGGCGCGTAATGCCGGTCGCAAACGATCGCCTCCCCGAGGGCGCCGCCAAAATTTCGTCATCCTTTTGAAAAGGCGCTCCGGCCTAGCCTGCGCGCCCCCCAACTGCGTTGGGGCCCCCACGACCTCATGGCGCGTAATGCCGGTCGCAAACGATCGCCTCCCCGAGGGCGCCGCCAAAATTTCGCTCATCCTTTTACGTCTTCCAAGGCCGTCCTTAGCACGTCTTTGGCGATCGGAAGGGCAACGGCGGCGCCGTAACCGGCGTTTTCGACGACGACCGCAACCGCGACCCGAGGATGCTCCGCGGGCGCAAAGCAAACGAACCAGGAATGGGCGGCGCCAAGCGGATTGGTAGCCGTTCCCGTTTTTCCCGCCACCGTTATGCCGGGCAATCGCGCGCCCGTTCCGGTGCCGTATTGCACCACTGCAATCATCATCTTCTTCACGTTCTCGGCCGTATCCGCCGACGCGGGATTCGCAAGCTCGCTTGCCCCGTAGCTGCTGGAAGCGCCGCCCGGCCAAACCACTTTGCGAACTACGTACGGACGCGGCTCGGTTCCGTCATCGGCGATAGTCGAGGCGATCAGCGCCATCTGCAGCGGGGTCATCAAGAGCGCCCCTTGTCCAAAACCCATTTGGGCAAGCTCGCCCGGTACGATAGAAGATTGGGCAGGGACACGATCCCGTGAGGCAGGCAACTGGAAATCGAGGGATTGACCGATGCCCCAGCGATCCATGTACCGGTAAAACGTGTCCGTGCCCATCTTCAGCGCGATCTGTCCGAAATCGACATTGCTCGAGAGGGCAAAAGCCCCCGTAATATCCTGCGTTCCGGTCGCCTCGCTCTCGTCATCGTGCAGCGTAAAGTCCCCGATGACGTAATACCCGGGGTCGTACCACGTAGAATCCATGCTGACCGCGCCCGAGTCGAGCGCCGCCGTTGCCGTGAAGATCTTGAACGTCGATCCGGGCGGATAGAGTCCGTTGATGCTGCGGTTGAGCAGCGGACTGCTTTGATTTTGCGTGAGCGAGGGAAACTCCGCGACCAGATCGTTGGGGTCGAAGCTCGGCACACTGGCCATGGCCAGGACTTCGCCGCTGCGCGGATCCAGCACGACGCCGGCGCCGCGCGCGTGCTCCGACAGATCGGAGAACAGCTCGTTTTGAATTGCCGGGTCGATGGTCGTTACCACGTCGGCGCCTTGCGCGACGGAGCTTTTCCCCGAAAATGCCTCCACTATCTGACTGAGCTGCGCGATCAGGCTGCCGGTTGTGTCCGGCGGCGTGAGCGCACTGTCATAAGCGTCTTCCAGGCCGCTCGTGCCGTAGCGCGCCGAAACGTAACCGACGGTTTGCGCGAGCGCCGGTCCGAGCGGGTACTCCCGTCGATCGCCGACCGTTTGCGCGAGAACCGTACCGTCACTTGCGAGAATTCGGCCGCGATGCGCGCTCATCAACGCGTGACGCGGATTATAGGGCTTGGCCGCAATGGATGGACCTTCGATCACCTGCACGTAAAACTGACGCACGCACAAAATCGCGAAGAGCACCGCAAAAAGGATCTTCAAATGTTCCGCGGTTCGGGAGCTCATTTTTCACGCAGGAGCGTGTAACCATCGGCGGTCTTGACCGCAAGGTACGCTCGTTCGGGCTCGGCGCGCAATATGACGTTGAGCGCATCTCGCGCGACGTCTTCCTTGACGCCGCCGATAACGAGAACCGCGTCCACGCCGGCTTCGTCTAAAAGAGGCAACGCGACGTACGCAGCCGCCGGGAGTGTATCAAAGTGCCGGTCCTCATACGGTCCGGCGTGCCAGGGCCCCCGCTTGCCGAAGACTTGCTTGTGATAATCCCACGCGCACAGCTGACGCTCTTTCCACACGAAGTGATCGCGAACGCAAAGCCGGCGGCACGCACCGCACTGCACGAGAACCTCCGGCGGGTGCGCGAGCGCCTCGGCGATCTCTTCGGGCAAATCTTCGACGTTCAGTACGCTTGCGTCGTCTAAACTCTCAGGCGGCTCGACGTGCCAGTTGATTCGCGCAAGCAACTCGACGTCGCGGGCGGGCGCAACGAAGGCCCGCTCGTCGTCGAACGGAAACGTCGCGTCGATCCATTCCAGCAAGTTTGCAAGCGCGACGGTTACGTTTTGCCGGCCGCTTCCGGCGACCGTTCCGATCGGCGTCTGAGCGAGCGGAACCAGGTGCGCCGTTACGCTTTCGGCGTCGGAGCGAAGGCTCGTGATGAAGGCTAGCGTGCTGGCGTTGCCGCCCAAAACGAAAGCGCGCGGAGCGCCTAAGTCCTGGCTTGCGCGCATCGGTACTCTTGCAGGGTCCGCGGAGGGCCGGCCTCCACTTCCAACGCTTCCGCCAGAGCGCGGGCGGTGTCCAGACTGGTCAAACACGCGATATTCGCTTCGACTGCCGCCCGCCGAATCTTGTAGTTGTCGGAGATCTCGCGCGGGCCTTGCGCGTCATTGACGACCAAGTCGACGGCGCGCTGCGCAATCAAATCGAGCACGTGCGGCGAACCGGCGGCGATTTTATTGATGCGTTCGCACGGAATGCCCGCGGACCGCAGCACCTCCTGCGTACCGGACGTGGCTGTCAAGCGATGGCCGAGGCCGACGTAGCGGCGCAACACCGGGATCGCTGCCTGCTTCTCTTCATCTGCGATCGAAACCAGGATCCGGCCGCCGCTGCTGGGCAGCCGGACGCCGGCGCCGATGAAACCTTTGCGCAGAGCGCCGCCGAACGTTTCATCGATGCCGAGGACTTCGCCGGTGGACTTCATCTCGGGTCCCAAGATCGTTTCAACGCCGCGCATCTTCGCAAAAGAGAATACGGGGATCTTCACGACGACGAACGGCGCGCGCGGCGTAAGGCCCGTGCCGTACTGCATCTGAGCGAGTTTTTCACCGAGCGCAATGCGGGTGGCCGCGGCAACCAGATTGACCCCCGTGGCTTTTTGAATGATCGGTACCGTGCGGCTCGCGCGCGGGTTTGCCTCGATGATGTAGAGCCGGCCTTCGTGGATCACAAATTGAATGTTGATCAGGCCGCGAATGTTCAGCTCGCGCGCAATCGAAGTGGTGACCTCGACGATCCGCTGCTCCATCTCAGGCGCGACGGTCTGGGTCGGATAGACGCTGATCGAGTCTCCCGAATGAATCCCCGCGCGCTCGATGTGCTCGAACACGCCGGGAATCAGAATATCGGTTCCGTCGAACGCCGCGTCGACTTCAACTTCCAAACCCCGCAAATATTTGTCGACCAGCAGCGGCGCGTCCGGCAGAATCGGCGGGGCGGATTCGGCATACGAGGCCAGCTGGCCCTCGTTGTAAACGATTTCCATGCCGCGACCGCCGAGAACGTATGACGGCCTAACCAGCACGGGGAACCCGAGCTCGCGCGCGATAACGCGCGCCTCACGAAACGATCGGGCTGCTTTTCCCTGTGGACGCGCAACTCCCAGCCGATGAAGCGCCGCGTCGAATTTTTCCCGGTCCTCCGCCATGTCGAGACTGCGCCGGTCGCTTCCGACGATGCGCACGTCGCGCCGCGCAAGCTCGTCAGCCAGATTGATCGCGGTTTGGCCGCCGAACGCGAGCATCACGCCGCGCGCCTGCGTCGCCCGGTACGCCGCTTCCACTTCGTCTGCACCCGGGGGCTCGAAGACCAGCACGTCCGAAATATCGAAGTCCGTCGAGACCGTTTCAGGATTGTTATTGACGACGACCGGCGAGCAACCCGCCTCGCGAAGCGCCCAGGCGGCGTGCACGCACGAATAATCGAACTCGATGCCCTGGCCGATGCGGATGGGCCCGCTGCCCACGACGACGACGGCTTCCTTCGACGGCCGGCGCATCTCGTTGCTCTCGTTGCGCGCGATATAGTAGTAGGGCGATTTGGCTGGGAACTCGGCCGCAGCGGTGTCTACCATTCGAAACGCCACGCCGTTGTGCGCATGGGCGCGTCCCGCGACGCCGGCCGAATACCCGTTCTCTAGGGCTTGCAGCGTGTCGGCGTTCGAGGCGCCGGCGCGAATGCGTTCTTCCAGGCTTACGAGTTCTTGAACTCGTAGAGCCAGAAAGGATCGATTGCCGAAAGCTCCACGATCCGCTGGATCGGAATGCCCCTGCGCAGCCCTTCCGCTACCGCAAAAAGCCGCTCGTGATTGGGTCTTGCAATGACGGCTTCCAATTCCGCGTCGCTCCACTCGGCAAGCGCGCTTCCCGTCAGCGTTTCGCGTTTGAGATCCAGGCCGCGTACCGCTTTCATCAACGCAGCGCCAAAGGTGCGGCCGATGCCCATGGCCTCGCCCGTAGACTTCATCTGCGTTCCGAGCGTGGTGTCGGCAAGCGGAAATTTGTCGAACGGCCATCGCGGAATCTTGACGACGACGTAGTCCAGCGTCGGTTCGTAGGCGGCTTTCGTCACGCCCGTAACGGGATTCGGAATTTCGTCCAGCGTCTGCCCGAGTGCGATTCGCGTGCTGATTTTGGCGATCGGATAACCGGTGGCTTTGCTTGCCAGCGCGGAACTGCGAGAGACGCGGGGGTTCACTTCGATGATCCGGTATTCGCTTCGCTCCGGATGCAGCGCGAACTGGATGTTGCAGCCGCCTTCGACGCGCAGCGCGCGAATAACGTTCAAACTCGAACTGCGCAGCATCTGGTATTCCAAATCCGAGAGCGTCTGCGATGGCGCTACGACGATCGAATCTCCGGTGTGAACGCCGACGGGATCGATGTTCTCCATGTTGCAGACGATGATGCAGTTGTTCGCCGCATCGCGCAGCACTTCGTACTCGATCTCTTTCCAGCCTAAAAGGGAAGTTTCCAACAGGACTTGATGAATGAGACTCGCCGCGAGTCCCGTTTCCAGCGTTTGAAGCAGTTCCCGCTCGTCATAGACGATGCCGCCGCCTGTTCCACCTAAAGTGTACGCGGGGCGGACGACGAGCGGATAGCCGTGATCGGCGGCAAAAGCCAGACCTTCGTCGCTTCGCGTAACGATTGCGCTTTGCGGAACCGGCTCGCCGATCTCGATCATCTTAGCCTTGAAGCGCTCGCGGTCTTCAGCGAGCTTGATCGTCTCGACCGGAGTCCCCAGCAGCTGCACGCCGTAACGCTCGAGGATGCCCGCCTCGTGCAACTCGACCGCTAAATTGAGTCCGGTCTGGCCGCCGAGCGTCGGCAGCAGCGCGTCGGGCCGCTCCCGCTCGATGATGCCCTCGAGCGAAGCCGTCGTCAGCGGCTCCAGATACACGGCCTCCGCGATCTCGGGATCCGTCATGATCGTCGCCGGGTTCGAGTTGACAAGGATGACGCGGTGACCTTCCTCCCGCAAGGCACGGCACGCTTGCACGCCGGCATAATCAAATTCTGCGGCTTGGCCTATGACGATGGGGCCCGAGCCGATGACCAGTACGTTGCGGGGGGGCATTCTAGGCCACGTACGTTCCCGGATTCGTCACCTGTAGCCTGTCGAAGACTGCCCGGCATCTAGCCCCGCGGCGGATGATGCCGGGTCACGGGGATATCCGATATTTTTCGCCCAGCCAGGATGGCTGTTTTACAACTCGTTCTGCGGAAAATGCAGTGAAGCAGCGATTTGACACGACGTCAAATCGCGAGCGGCCCTCGTGACCCGGCGGTCAACCGTTAAGAACGGATCGCCGGTGCCGCGCCGTTCGGAACCGCGATGCTGCGGTACCACTCCACGGTGATGCGCAGGCCGTCTTCCAAACTGACGATCGGCTCGTACCCGAATGCCTCGCGGGCGGCGGTGATGTCTGCGAGCGAGTCGCGGACGTCGCCGAGGCGATCGCGATCGTAGTGCGGCGTTCCGGTGAAGCCCGTGATCGGCTTGAGCATTTCGAATAGTTCGTTCAGACTGCGCCGCTCGCCCATAGCCACGTTGAACGTGCGGCCCGCGACTTTTTCGGACGGTGCCGCAACCGCTTTGAGATTTGCGCTGACGACGTTGTCGACGTACGTGAAATCGCGGCTCTGCTCGCCATCGCCGAAGATAGTCGGCGCCTGACCGGCGATCATACCGGTAATGAACTTCGAGAGCACGCCGGAGTATTGACTGCTCGCATCCTGACGCGGGCCGAAGACGTTGAAATAGCGCAGCGAAACCGTTTCCAATCCGTACACGCAATGAAACGACGCCGCGTAAAGCTCGCCCGTCAACTTCTGAACGGCGTAGGGCGAGAGCGGATTGGCTTTCATCTCTTCCCGCTTCGGCAGCGTCGCGCGTGTTTCCGTACGCTGAGGAAGACGCCGCATAGATCACGCGGCGAACGCCGGCTTCGCGCGCCGCCAAAAAGACGTTCAACGTTCCATCGATGTTGGCGCGGTGACTCGTCAGCGGATCGACGACGGACTTCGGCACGGACGGAATCGCCGCCTGATGCAGCACGTAGTCCACGTTCCGGAAGGCGCGGATCAGCGCGTCGAGATCTTTCAAATCGATCTCTTCGAAGGCGATCGCGTCCCAGTAACCGTCGAGATTCTCGCGCTTGCCGGTCTTGAAATTATCGATCGCGCGAACGTCCTCATTGCGCTCGAGCAGGGCGCGGACCAGCGCCGATCCGATGAAGCCGGCCGCGCCGGTCACGAGGTACGTAGCCATTCTGTGGAGCGATTGTACCGGCGCTGCCCCGAGGGACTAAAGTGCCGGCCAGGCCCGGGACGCGGGGCCTTGAGGTCCCTGGCTCTTCTCCGCGGCGGTGTCCAGGCCGGAAACGGGCCGGCCGCGTTAAGGCTGGAGGCGGCGCACGCTCCAGCCGCCGCGGGCACGCCGGAACTCGAGCCGGTCGTGCATACGGTTCGGCCGTCCTTGCCAGAATTCGATCATCTGCGGGCGCAAACGGTAGCCGCCCCACGAATGCGGCCTGGGTATCTCTTCGTCGCCGAACCGCTCCGTGAAGTCGAGCATGCGCTGGTCCAGAATCGCGCGGCTCTCCACCGGTTCGCTCTGTTCGGATGCCCACGCGCCCAGTTGATGTCCGCGCGGACGGCCCGCGAAATACGCGTCCGATTCTTCCTCGGGCAACTTTTGCACGTCGCCTTCGATGCGTACTTGACGCTCGAGCTGCGGCCAAAAAAATACGGCGGCCGCGCGCGGCAAGCGCTCCAAATTGCGCCCTTTCCGGCTGAAGTAGCTCGTAAAAAACACCAGTCCCTGCTCGTCCAGTCCGCGAAGCAGGACGATTCGTCCGGCGGGATATTCCTCGCCCATCGTGCACAAACACATCGCGTTCGGTTCGTGCGAACCGGCGTCGTGCGCTTCATGCACCCAAGCCCGCAACTGCTCCGTCGGATTGGCGGAGACGTCTTCTTCGCGCAGCTCGGTTCGCTCGTAGACGCGGCGCATCGTCGCAATGTCGACGTCGCTCACGGAAAGCGCCCCGCTCCGATGCCGATGAAGATTGCGCACGCAAGCGCCGCGGCGCCGGCGAGCGCCGAAATCAGCGAAATATCGACGTTGCGCCGTTCGAACAGCGTCGTCCGTCCGAGCTGCGCCAGTGCTTCCCGCAACTCCGTCGCGTCACCGGCGCGGCTATAAGCGCCCCCTGTGGCCGCCGCATAACTGCGCAACGCGTCTTCGTTGATGCCGGCAGTCTCGAGCGTTCCCGGAATCAGCGCGCCGCTATTGGTTCCGATGCCCACGGTATAGAGCGTTATGTGCGCGGCGCCGAGCGCCTGCGCCGCCTGCAGGGGATCGGTTCCCGAATTGTTCTCGCCGTCGGTAATCAGCACGACGACGCGGCGATGCGCGCGGGGCAGAATGCGCTGCGCAAGCGACAATGCATCGCCGATTGCCGTAGCGCCGTTCGGCGCGGGAATCTCGTCGAGCGCGGAGCTCGAGCGCATCCCGGTCGCGTGTGGGCTGCACGATTGCCTGCGCGTCCCCGGCGAACGACACGATCCCAATGGCGGTCCCCGCCGGCGTAGCGCCAATGAATGCGCGCATTGCCGAAAGAGCCGCCTGCGCGCGCGTCGGCTCCACGTCGGTCGCATTCATCGAGCCCGACGTGTCGATGCAAAGCACTACGGCACCGTCGCGAACCGGAACTGCGGCATCGACGTGCGGTCCGCTGAGCGAAAAGAGCGCAAGCGCAACCGCCCCGACGATGATTCCGTTCAGCGCGCGCGCCGGCCAGCGCGGCGCCGCGACGGCCGACACTAAAAACGTCAGGTTCGAGTACTTGATTTGCTGCTGCGAGCGCCGCCGGTCCGCATAGCGATACGCCGCAAAGAACGCCCACGTTCCCAGGACGGCGGCCGCGATCCACCACGGATGCGCGAACGTCATCGCAGTCCGAACGCGCGCAGTAATGCGCCTGCGCCGTCTTCATGCCACTCGAGCGCTTCCACGCGCCAATTGGCCGAGCGCAGCGTTTCCATCAAGTGCGCTTCCCGATCGCGCGTGGCTTGCGCGTAGCGTTCTCGCTCGGCCGGTCCGATGTACAGTTGCGCCGAGATGCTGGTCTCCGCATCGCGGACGCGAACGAAACCGGAGAGCGGGAGGCCGTCGAACCAGGGATCGCGCGCGACCAGTGCCGTGCAGTCGAACCGGCGCCCGAGAAAAGCGAACAACTCGTCGCCGGGCGCATCCCAGAAATCGCTGATGACCAGCAACGCCGTTCCGCGCGGCAGCACTGCGGCGGCAACGTTCAGCGCGTCCTCCAAAATGAAAGCAGCCGAACTCTCGAGCGGAAATTCGTACACGTCGTCGCTGAAAACGCGCAGCCGGCGATCCTCCCGATTGGCCGCGCTCTCCCAAAGCGCCAGTGCCTCAGCGGCGCCGGCGGAAAGCGCGCGCGTCCGGCCGGCCTGCATCGAATCGGAAGTGTCGACGAGAGCCGCCAGCGTGAGCGCCACGTCTTCCAGCACGACGCGTGTCTGCAGGGAACCCGAGCGCGCCGTCGCCGCCCAATCGATGCGCCGAACGTCGTCGCCGGGCGAGTACTGCCGCAGTTCAACGAACTCATATCCGTCGCCCCGGTAAAGCGTCGGCGAGCCGGAACCGCTGACGCGCGGGCGGCGGCGACCCAGCAGCAGCGCCTCGCGAAGCGCGTTCACGGCGCGGGAACGTCCGCAATGATTTGACCGACGACCTGTTCGGGATCCGCCCGCTCGATCAGCAGTTTGTGCGTGAAGCCGATGCGATGGCGCAGCACGGATGGCGCAATGCTTCGCACGTCGTCCGGAATGACGAAGTCGCGGCCGGAGATCAGCGCCTTGGCCCGAGCCACAAACACCATGGCGAGCGTCGCGCGCGGGCTAGCGCCGCGGTCGACGTACGGATTGCCGGCTCGCGTCGCCTGCACTAAGTCGACGATGTAGCGCTTGATCTTCTCGTCAACGTGGACCTCGTGGGCTTGCGCGCGCCAGGCTAAAACGTCGGCGAGTAAGGCCGCGCCCCGCACGAGCGCGGTACTATCGATTGCGAATCGATCCATGATCGCGCGCTCTTCTTCCCGCGAAGGAAAATCGAGTTTGACTTTCAGTAGGAACCGATCGAGCTGCGCAAGCGGCAGCGCGTACGTTCCGTCGGCGTCCAGCGGATTCATCGTCGCAAGAACGATGAACGGGTCCGGCAGGGGATGCGTCTGCGGACCGATCGTCACTTGCCGCTCCTGCATCGCTTCCAGAAGCGCCGACTGAACTTTTGCGGGCGCGCGATTGATCTCGTCCGCCAAGACGACGTTTGCGAAAATCGGACCGAGCACGGTCGTGAAAACGCTCTCGCGCTGATCGAAGATGCGCGTGCCGACGATGTCTGCCGGAAGCAAATCGGGCGTGAATTGGACGCGCTTGAATTCGCCGTTCAGCGCAGCGGCGAGCGCACGGCACGAAAGCGTCTTCGCAAGACCCGGCGGCCCCTCCAACAGCACGTGCCCGTCCGCGATCAGGCCCAGCACGAGCGATTCGACGACTTGGCGCTGACCGACGATCGTTTTGGTAAGCGCGTCCACTAAGGAGCGCGGCTGCGAGGCAATCACGCGATCGCGTTCTCGCCCAAATGCGCGAGCAGCTCGTCGATTGCGCCGGCCAATCGCCCGTCGTCCACGAATGCGGCGCGCTCGGCCGCAACGAGCGTCTGCCGAAACGACTCCGGCGCTCCGCGCGATCGCAAAAGGACGTCGCCAAGCGTCTCTCCCGAGCCGGCCCCGATCATCTGCCGGAGCGCGGCTCTCACCGCCAGAGCATTGGCGCGATTCCGGTGAGAACGAAGGTGCTCGACCGTCGTTCCCAACGTCTCGTGCGGTGGAGGCTCAGGCGGCGGCTGCGGCGCAACGGGCGCAGGCTGCGTCTGCGGCACAATTTTCGTCTGCAAACTGCCGCGAACGATGCGCACGCCGGCAAAGAACGCGATGCAGACAATTGCGAGCGTGAGGATCGCGCCGAGCACCATCCGCACCGGCGCCCAAAAATCCCCGACCGGTCCGCCTTCGACATACAGACGGAGCGCGTTCGTGAAAAAGCGTTTCGGCTTACCGTCGCGGGCGTCGATCGTGTCCATGTATCCCGGCGTAATGGTGAGCGGCCCGCGCGAGTGGGCTTCAAGCGTCAACGTTTCGCGGTAGAGCGTGCCCGCCGGCCCCTGCTGAACGCTGCGAACGTCGCCCAGCTCTTCCGGGCCGAAAAACGTGGGCAGATAGACGTCTTGGAGTTGGGCAACCTTCTCCCTGACACGAATTGAGACGGTGACGTTGAACGGAACGTCGAGCTGCGGGTGCTGCGTATCGGTGGTGAGCGTCATGCTGCGGACGTGCAGCGTCATCAAAGCAAGGGCTGCAACCACTGCGCAAAAAGCCTTCGGGCGTCAAAGGGACCGGGCGAGGCCTCCGGGTGGAACTGCACCGCGGCGATCGGTAGACTGCGATGGCGAAAACCTTCGTTCGTGCCGTCGTTGAGATTCACCATGGTTTGCTCGAGGATTTCCGGCATCGATTTTGCTTCGACGGCGTAGCCGTGATTATGTGCGGTAACGATGACGTCTCCGTGCTGCAGATCCTTCACCGGCTGATTTCCGCCGCGATGCCCGTACGGAAGTTTGAATGTCTGCGCGCCGCAAGCCAGCGCCAGCAACTGATGTCCCAAGCAGACACCGTACATCGGCCGCTTGCCGAGCAGCGCTCGCAGCGTCTCGATGGTCTGCGGCAAATCGGTTGGGTCGCCGGGCCCGGGCGAGATGAAGACGGCCTGGGCCTCGTGCTGCATGATCTCTTCGGCCGTCGCGTCATACGGCAATACCGTGACGTTCGCGCCCAAACTCGTCAGTTCACGGATGATCGCCTTCTTCACGCCGCAGTCCAGCAGCACGATGCGCGGTCCGTCCGGATCTCCCGCCACGTGCTCCACGCGGGTTGCGACGCTGGGAACAAGATGCTTGGTGGTTGCGGTCCGAACGAATTGCGTCAGTTCGGATTCGGCCCGCGCCAAAGCTTGATCACCCACCGCAAGTGCAGCCCAGATCGTTCCGTGCTCGCGCAGCGCGATCGTAATCGAACGCGTGTCGGCATCGACGAGCGTGGGAACTTCTTGGTCGTCGAGCCAGGACGGGAGGTCGATGCGAGCGGCATGATGCGAAGGATGGCGCGCA
Source organism: Vulcanimicrobiota bacterium (assembly GCA_963714015.1). GTDB lineage: Bacteria > Vulcanimicrobiota > Vulcanimicrobiia > Vulcanimicrobiales > Vulcanimicrobiaceae > DASRDE01. Next base: position 2,448,579 of record OY970223.1, read on the forward strand.
ATGCGCTTGATCACCGCCCCGGCGACGCAGGCGCGCGGATACTGCGCGACCTCGCCGGAGATTCCGTAGTTGCCGATCATCGGAAACGTGAACGTCAGGATCTGCCCGGCGTATGACGGGTCCGTCAACGCTTCTTCGTAACCGGTCATCCCGGTGTAGAACACCGCTTCGCCCAACGCGAGGCCTTGGTAATTTAGTCCGGCACCGTCGAACTGCGTGCCGTCGGCCAAAAAGAGCGCCGCTTTATGCACGTTCGTAAACCACTTCTCCGTCGACGATCGTGACGAGCACTTGGCGCGGCAGCGTCATCCCGGCAAAGGGCGTCGACTTGCCTTTCGATCGGAAGGCTTCCGGACGCACGGTCCATTCGCGGTCGGCAAAGATGGTGACGTCGGCGCGCGATCCCGGACGCAGCGAGCCGCCGGGCACGCCCAATATCCGCGCCGGATTAACGGAGAGCATCTCGACGAATCGCTTCACCGGAAGCTCCGGCAGCGCATACGCATAGGCCCCGACCGCAATCTCCAGGCCGCTGAATCCGACCGCACCGCATTCCAGCGGCGCATGCTTTTCGCTTTCCGTATGAGGTGCGTGGTCGGTGGCAAAGACGTCGATCTCTCCATCGCGCACCGCCTTGCGCAGCGCTTCGACGTCGTCGCGAGTGCGCAGCGGCGGATTGACTTTCGCGCACGAGCCCACGTTCTTCGATCTTTTCCTCCGTGAACGTCAGATGGTGCGGCGTCACTTCGCACGTTACGTTCACGCCGCGCTCTCGAGCCGCCGACACCATCCCGGCGGATTTTTTCGTGGACACGTGCGCGATATGCCACGCCTTTCGCGTATCCGCGGCCAGCAAAAGATCGCGTGCGACGATCGCGTCTTCGGCAACTGCGGGACTGCCGCGCAGCCCCATGCGCGCTGCGGTAGGCCCTTCGCTCATGACAGCATCGCCTTTGAGCAGCTCATCCTCACAGTGAACGATGAAGCAGCCGCGAACTTCTCCCGCAGCGAGTGCAGCATCGCGCATCACCCGCGCATTCATTACCGTGCTGCCGTCATCGCTGAATGCCACGGCTCCGCTTCGTGCAAGCTCCGTGAAATCCACCGGGTCAACGCCTTGGCGGCCAACGGTGATAGCCGCTATTGGGTAGACGCGGCAAGCCGCGCCCTCGGCCCGCGCAACGTATGCAACCAGTTCGGCCGTGTCGATTGCAGGATTCGTATTCGGCATTGCCGCGACCGCGGTGAATCCGCCGGTGACAGCCGCTGCCGTTCCGCTTGCCATCGTCTCCTTTTCCGGGTTCCCGGGATCGCGAAGATGAACGTGCATGTCGATGAATCCCGGTGCTACGTAAGCGCCCTGCGCATTCAGCACGCGTTCGCCGGGTTCGGCTTGGAGATCCCGGCCGATCTCCACGACAGTCCCGGAGCGCACGCGCAGATCCCCGATCGTGTCCAGGTTTGCGGCCGGATCGATGATACGTCCCCCCTTAACCAGCATCCGCTACGCTGAAGCCAGCGTTCGCGCGCCGTTGACGAGAAAGTCCAACACGGCCATACGAACGCCGACGCCGTGCATGACTTGCCGCGCGTAACGCCAGCCCGCAAACTCCAGGACGGAATCGTCGAGCTCCATTCCGCGATTGTACGGTCCCGGATGCATCACGATCGTATCCTCGCGCAAGCGGGCCAGGCGTCCGGAGTCCAGGCGGTACTTTTCGACATATTCCCGATCCGAAAGCGGCATGGTCCGGAAACGTTCGCGTTGGATCCGCAGGAGAACAAGGGCATCCGCTTCGCCGAGAACCGCGTCCAGTTCGCGTTCGACGCGAACGCGCGGGCCCATGAAGTTGTCCGGCAAGAAACCCTCCGGCCCCACCAGGATCACTTCGGCGCCTAAATTCAGCAAGCCGGCGATACTCGAGTGCGCGACGCGGCTGTGCAGGATGTCGCCGATCAGCACGATCTTTCGCCCTCGGAGATCGCCAAATTCCTCGCGCAAGGTGTAGATGTCGAGCAGCGCTTGCGTGGGATGCGCATGTCCGCCATCCCCCGCGTTGACGACGTGGCCGTCGAACACCAGCGCGACGCGACGCGGAAACCCCGGTTCCGGATGACGGATGACGAGCACGTTCACGCCCATTGCGGCGAGCGTGATCGCCGTGTCTTCCATCGTCTCTCCCTTGCTCAAGCTCGACATCGTCGGCCAAATCGTGATGACGTCGGCGCCCAAGCGCTGCTCGGCGAGCGTGAACGAGGTCATCGTGCGCGTGCTGTGCTCGAAGAACATATTCACGCACGCAATGCCGTCCAACGTCCGTTCGGGCCGCGCCGTTTCGAATTGCCGCGTGCGCTCGAAGACGTACTCGATCTCCTCGCCCTTTAGGTCGTCGAGGTCGATAAGACTACGCCTGGTCCGCAACGATCGCGACCTCGTCGGAGTCGGCAGGCGCCGAGCGCACGCTCACCGCCACCCGTTCTCGCCGGCTGGTCGGAATGAATCGCCCAACATAGTCAGCCTGAATCGGCAGCTCGCGCAAACCGCGATCGACCAGCACGCAAAGGCGAATTGCGGATGGACGGCCCAGATCGGTAACGGCATCGAGCGCCGAGCGGATGGTTCTTCCCGTGTACAGCACGTCGTCCACGATCACGACCATCTTGCCCGTGAGGTCGCCCGGAATCTGTGATTCCGGAAGCTCGTGCGAGATCGCGTCGTCGCGATAGAGATTGATGTTCAGGAATCCCAGCGCCGGCCTTCGGCGGCTGATCCGTTCGATGTGGTCCGCCAGCCGTTGCGCCACCGCTTCGCCGCCGCGGCGAATCCCGATGATGAACAGGCCTTCCTGCGCGTCCTCGGGTTCGAGGACTTGATGGGCGAGCCGGGCGAGAATGCGGTCGATCTCGGCATGTTCTACCAGAACTCGCCGCTTTACGGCCGATGCCGTCATCCCGTTTCTCCCATTTCCTCGAGTGCCGCCATAACTCGGGCGAGCTCGCTGCGATAGCCTTCCAACTTTGCCCGTTCCTTCGCCACGACGTCCTGCTTCGCTTTCGCCACGAATCGCTCGTCGGCAAGCTTGGCTTCTCCCCGTTCGACCTCGGCACGAAGGTGCTGTGCTTCCTTCTTATAGCGCGCGATCAGCACGGCGGCGGGTGCCGCGGCTCGGACGTCCGCCAGCGCTTGCTCCAAGGTTTGAGCCTCGCCGTCGACCCGCGTCACCGTTCCCCATGCGTACATAGCGAGTAACGAGGCGAGCGAGTCCGGGACGGTTCGCGGCACGTGAAGCTCGAGCAACTCCCCGTTACGAAGGCCCATCTCGACGCGCAGATTTCGAATACGCTCTACGGTGCGCTGAAGCGCTTTGAACGTCTGGGCCGCCTCCCGATCGACGGGGATCTCGGCAAGATCGGGCCAGCTCGCGGTCATGATAGTCTGTCCGTCGTGCGGAAGCGTCAGCCAGACTTCTTCGGTAATGAACGGCTCGATAGGATGCAGCAGCCGCATGGCGTTGTTCAGCACGAACGAGAGAACCGCCGCGCGCGTCGCCTGCGAATCGGGAACCTTCGTCGCTTCCACGTACCAATCGCAGAACTCGAGCCAGATAAAGCGCCAGAGCGCCTCCGAGGCTTTCTCGAAGTCGTAGCCCTCGAGCGCACCGCTCGCCCTCGCCGCCGTATCGTGCAACCGCGTCAGGATCCATTTGTCGGCGAGCGTCAGGGAACCGGCGGGCAGGGCCATTGCGGGAGGCAGACCTTCCGGCAGCGCCACCGTGTAGCGCAGCGCGTTCCAGATTTTGTTGTGAAACTTCGCCGCCTCTTCGCATCGCGATTCGTTGAACCGCACCTCCTGCGCGTCGACGTGCAGTTGGCGCATCATGCCCATCCGAAAGGCGTCGGCGCCGTACTTTTCGACGATGTCCATCGGATCTATCGCATTACCGAGCGACTTGCTCATCTTGCGGCCTTCCGCATCGAAGACGAGCGGCGTGATCAGCACCTCGCGGAACGGCACCTCACCCATGAATTTCAAGCCGAGCATTACCATGCGCGCGACCCACAGAAAGATGATTTCGCCGCCGGTGACCATCACTTGCGAAGGATACCAATGCTCCAGTTCCGGCGTTTGCTGCGGCCAGCCCAGGATCGAGAACGGCCACAGACCGCTCGAGAACCAGGTGTCGAGCGTGTCCGGATCGCGGGTAAGCTCCGTCGTGCCATGCTGCTCTCGCGCGGTAGCCAGCGCTTCGTCCTGCGTTTCCGCGACCACGATCTCGCCTGAAGGCGTGTACCAAACCGGAAGTCTGATGACCCCACCAGACTTGGCGCGAGACGTTCCAGTCCCGAATATTCGTCAGCCATTGCTCGTAGGTGCGGCCGGCGCGTTCGGGAGTGAAGCGGAGCCGTCCGTCCCGATAGGCCTCGAGTGCGGGCTGCGCGAGCGGCTGCATCGAGACGAACCATTGTAACGAGAGCAGCGGTTCGATTACCTCGCCCGTGCGCTCGCTGACGGCGACCGCATGCCGGTACGGCTGCTCCTCCACGAGCAATTCCAGCGCTCGCAAATCCGCGATAATCTGCTTGCGCGCCTCGTAGCGATCGAGCCCTTCGTATTTACCCACCGCAACGTCGGCAGCCGTTATGCAAGCATCGAGATCCAGCACCGAAGGCATCGGCAGATCATGCCGTCCGCCGATCTCGTAGTCGGTCGCATCGTGTGCGGGCGTCACTTTCACGGCGCCGGTGCCGAATTCGTGATCGACTGCCGCGTCCGCGACGATCGGAATCTCGCGCTCGAGCAGCGGCGGAAGGAGGACCGTTTTCCCGATCAGGTGCTTGTAACGTGCGTCGTCCGGGTGAACCGCGATTGCAACGTCGCCGAGCATCGTTTCGGGGCGAGTCGTCGCGACTTCGATTCCGTCCTTGGAATCGCGGGTGAACGGATAACGCACGCGCCAGAGAAACGCATCGCGTTCCTCGTGCTCGACCTCCGCATCGGAGATCGTGGTCTTCGCTTTAGGATCCCAATTGATCAGCCGCTTACCGCGATAGATCAATCCGTCGCGATAGAGCTGTACGAAGACCTTGCGCACCGCAGCCGAGAGACCGTCGTCCATCGTGAAGCGGCTGCGCCGCCAATCGGGTCCGAAACCTAGGGCCCGAAACTGTTTGTCGATCGTGCCGCCGGTCTCGATCGACCATTTCCAAGCAAGTTCGAGATATTTTTCTCGGCCGAGCGACTCACGTGATTTGCCTTCGGCGGCAAGTTGCCGCACGAGCACCGCTTCGGTCGCTATCGCCGCGTGGTCGGTGCCCGGTAACCAGTCCGCGTTATCGCCGAGCATGCGCCGGTAGCGCGTAAGAATATCCATCGGCGTGAACGTCGAGCCGTGGCCGATGTGCGCCCGCGCCGTCACGTTCGGCGGCGGCATGCAAATGATGAACGGAGGCCTGGCGGGGTCCGGCTCCTCGTGAAAATAGCCGGCGCTCTCCCAGCGCGCATAGAGACGCGGCTCCACGCTCTTGGGCTCGAAGTGTTTGGGCAGTTCGCTCACGGTGCCCGTTCTTTTGACGGCTTGCGCCCGTAGCCTTCGCGCCCCGCTCCGGCGGACTTCAGTCGAGGGCAGGCTCTTCTGCCGCTAGCCTGCCGCGAACGACTCTATGTCACGTTGCGCAGGCGAACGTCCGTAAAGGCGCCGGTGTCGATCATCTCGCGCAAACCGGCGACGACTTCGTCTTTGTCCGCAGCTTTCGTCAGCACGGCATTCGCGCCCGAGAAATGACAGGCTTTGGCCCACTCCGAGCTGCGCATACTGGTGTAGACGGCGATCAGCGCTTTGGGCAATAGTGTCCGCAGCAACGTGATGAACTTGAGCGGCTCCTGCGCGGAGAAGTCCACGTCGATAAACACCAGATCCGGCGGATCTTCCAGCAGCTGCCGGAAGTTCGCTTCAGCGGAGAACCGATCCACAGCCATTCCGAGGCCTTCGAAGACCTCGGTTAGGCTGGAAACAAAGAGCTCTTGCGGCTCGATGACGTGTACTCTCACGCGCGTTAATCGTTGCTCAATCGTCACGTTATGTTTTCAACATCTAAGCCGTTATCATCGGCTCTTCTTCAGCCGCGGATTCACCCGGGCCGAGCTCGTACGCGCCGTAGTCGGAGCGCCGCGGAACCACTCGGTTCAGGACGAAGCCCAGGACGTTCTTCACGCCGACCTGCTGTAGCCGGCGCAACGCTCCTTTGGCTTCGCGCAGATCCGTCTGGCCGGCGGAGAGGACGACCACCGTTCCATCAACTTTACGTGAGACGACTGCCGCATCCAGATTCACGCTGAGCGCCGCCGTGTCGACGATAATGCAGCGGTAATGTTCGGAAGCCTCGCGCAGCAATTCATCCATCCGCTGCGATTCGAGCAGTTTGATCGGGTTCGGCGTCGGCGTTCCGCTCGTCAAGATATCGAGACCCGGATATTTCGTGCGTTGCGAGACCTCCGTAAGACGCGCGCGTCCGACCAGAACGTCGGAAAGCCCACGCTCGTTCTTCATATGAAGTCTTCGTGTGAATCGAAGCTCGCCGCAGGTCTCCGTCGATCAACAGCACGCGCGGCTCCAACTCGGCCATGGCAAGCGCAACGTTCACCGAGATCGTGGATTTGCCGTCGCCTTGAGACGGGCTCGTTATCACGAGCGTCTCGAGCTTCGAATCGCTTGCGTACTTGATCGACGTTACGAGTTGCAGGAACGACTCCACGGTGAGCGTGCGAACCCAAGGAAGCGCGGCGACGCCGTTCCGCATCCGTACCAGCGGTATCTGCGCCAGCGCAGGCAGCGCCAGCTCCTCTTCGACCTCGCGCTCGTCCTTGATGCTTCCGTCAAGGTAGTCCAGGATGAACGCGCCGACAATCGCCAGGGTAAGGCCCAGCAACGCGCCCAGCAGCACATTCAGCATCAGGTTCGGTGACACGCGGGCGCTGTTGGGCGTAGCCGGTTGGGTGACCGTTACATCGCTCAGGGCGGTGTCGCGCGCGATGTTCGCGTTATTGAATTTCTGCTGCAACGCCGTGTAGACGTCTTGCGCCGACTGTGAGTTACGCTGCAGGTCCGCCAACACCGCCGCTTGCCCGGGCAGCCGCTGCAGCGTCGGATTCATGTCGTCGCGCTGGTGCCTGAAGGCGCCGATTGCCGCCGTGTCCGACGCTACCTGCGCCTGATACTGGGCCTGCTGCTGCTGCAGTTGCTGGTACAGCGGGTTCGGCACCGTATTGGTGCTCGCCGTAACGGTCGCTTGTTGTCTTGCGATCTCGTTCTGCAGTTGCGTCACTTGCTGCTTGAGAGCAATTACGGTTGGATGTTGATCGGTGTACTGCTGCTCCGCGGTCTTCAGTTGCACTTGGACCTGCGAGAGCTGCGTTTCCAAATTTTGCAGCACCGGATTGGCCGCGACGGTCGTACCTCCGGTTATCGTCGCCGGCGTGTGGGACAGCTGTGAGGACACGCTGGCAAGTTGGGCGCGCGACTGCTCTTCATCCGCTTGAGTCTTCCCGATGTTGCCGTCGAGGGTGGCCAGAGCGGCGATATCGGACTGCGTTTGTGCGCTAATGTCCGTGATATGGTGGCTCGCTTCGAACGCGGCGAGTTTCATTTGCGCATTGTGCATCGTGCGCTGCGCCGACGGAAGCTGCGTCTTCAAGAAGTCGATGGCTTGCTCCGCCTGCGCGGAGACCAGTTGGCGCTGGCGATCGATAACGACGGAGCCGAACTCGTTTGCGACGAGCGCAGACGTCTTCGGGTTCGACCACGTAACGGACAGGTCGATGATCGACGTGTTCGTAATGGGCTTGACCGCCACATGCGTGAGCAGTGAGTGCGGCGACACCCCGAGCCCGAGGTTTTGCGAGACTTGCTGAGCGACGGGCGTTTCTTGGAACAGTTCGACGTACGTCTCGGCGCTCTGCACGCCGCCGGCTTCCAGCAGCGCATTCAGCACGGGCAGCTGACTGTTCAAGTCGCTGTTGTCGGACGATGGCGCGGCGCTCGAGTTGCCGACGATCAATTTTACGTCCGTCGTGTAGCTTTTCGGTACGAGCAGCGAGAATACGATCACAAGCGCGATAAAGCCGAGGAAGATTCCGATCATCGGACGGATCCGCCGCTGCAGCGTGCGCACGATCCCGTGCAACTGCTGGGGCGTTTCGGCCGCAGTGGTCGACGCTGGTTGCCCAGCAGGAAGCGAATACATAAGGGTGAGTTCCTCCAGCTTTACGGGATGAATCGCGATAGGATGTAGAGCAGTCCCGTCACGACGGAATCACTGTGACGCGGGGCCGACTGCGGTACGTAGATCGTGTCGCCCTTCTCGAGCGCCACGTTCGCCGCGGGATCGTTGCCCTGAAGCGCCTTATAAAGGTCTATCTCTTCGGTCGACTGCTTTCCCGACGAGTCCGCGCGCATGAGCCGGACGTGATTTAGATCGGCTTGAGCGTTTGCGCTGTTTCCGGCCTTCGCGATCGCGATGGCCAACGTGTCACCCTGGTTAACCTGAATCGCACCCGGATGGTCGACGGCACCCGTCACGTTCACGTAGAATTGCGTCGGCCCCGGAACGTAGACGACATCGCCTTCAGCGAGCCGTTCGTCCAGTTGCGTGTCGCCCCCGCGCAGCAGTTTTTGCAGCGAAACATTTTGGACGTGACCGGCCGAATCGGAGACCCGGGCGTTCGGATATGCACCGTCGATGTCGGGCAGCCCGCCCGCCGCAGCTATCGCGTCGGAGAGTTTCGCGTCGGAGGGCAGCTGATATTTGCCCGGATTCTTGACGTCGCCGAGCACCATGACGTTCGGCTGAGCGAGCTGGCTAATTGCAACCGTAACGACGGGGTGCCGCACGTATTGCAGAAGCCGCGACTTTAGCGTCTCTGCCGCTTGCGCCGGGGTCTTGCCGGCAACCGGAACTTGGCCGATGAGCGGGTAAGCGATCGTACCGTCGTTGAGCACCGTGACGTTCTGGGTGAGGCTCTGGTCGCCGTAGACTTGGACGCTCAGTTGATCGCCCGGATGGATCGTCGTTCCCGTACTCTGCGCAAAAACGAGCCCTTGTCCCAGGCAGGACGCGAGGAGCGTCATGACTACGAGTGCGAGCAAGCGATGAGTTTGTCGTAACACGGGGTTCCCCACTTTCCAGTCGGCTCTGCTAATGGTACGCGCCGCTGAACTCTGCTCGTCAGATGGTATCGTCCCGCCCTGTTGAGCAAAAGGTCGTCCTCGGGGCGTCCGGTTAGTGCAGGAGGCCCAACGAGGTTTGCTCGCTTGGGTCTCGGCACGCGGCCACGCTTTCTGTTAGAACGGGAACATGCGCATGGGCAACCCGTGGAAGGCGGCCGCAGTTGTGCTGCTGCTGGTGCTGGCAGCAGCAGCCCTACGGCATCACTACGCCCACCAGCGCGCGCTCGGGGTAGGCGACCGCCTCGTCCCGCTTTCATTTGACTCGCTGACCGGCGGCACGGTGACCATTGCGCCCTCGGGCCGGCCGCAGGTTATCAACGTCTTTGCGACGTGGTGCGGGCCGTGCCGGTTCGAGACGCCGCGGTTCGCGCACCTTGCCGATGAGTTGCTGGCGCGCGGGGTCAGCGTCATCGGCCTCGATCAACAGGAACCGCCCGCGGCGGTCGAGCGATTTCGCGCCGAGTTTTCGCTGCGGTATCCGGTGTACATCGACAACGGCGACGTCACGCATGCAGTTTTGGGCGCGCGCATGATTCCGGAAACCCTCTACGTCGACGCAGGCGGCACCATCCGCTGGATCCGGGAAGGGCCGCTGAGCGCGGCCGAGATTCGAAACTATCCGCGAGACCGCCGGGGCAGCCGTATGAAGCGCGCGGTCGTCGTCGGCTTCGATTACTTCGCAAAGTTCTTGGCGGACCTTGATCAACGAGCATTCGTCTTCGTGGCGCCTCACCGCATTCGACAGTTCGCGCGTCGGGACGATGCGCGCGCTCTTTGCACTGCATCGAGCCGACGCGTCTGATTTGTTTCGGCGGTCCCGTCGCCGAACAGCGCATTGACCGAAGCGGCGCGCCGGCGAAACGTTCCCGTTTTCGTCATCTGGGCGGGCAGCGACGTAATCAAAGCGCAAGAGGACCCGTTCGATTTAGAGATCATCAAGCAAGAAGGGTTCATTCATCTTGCCGTCGCGCATTGGCTCACCGACGAGCTGCGCGAACTTGGCGTCGATTCGGAGTACATTCCGGCGAGCGCCGTACGCGACGATCCCGTCCTACCGCTCCCGCGCGAGTTTCGCGTGTTGACGTATCTGCCGGAACCGCGCCGCGATTTCTACGGCGCGCCGCTCGTTTATGACGTCGCTCGCGCCATGCCGGGCGTGCGATTCACGGTCGTCGGAAAAGGCGCACGCCCTCCGGAAGCTCCGGACAACGTCGAGTTTCTCGGGCACGTCACGGAAATGACCCGGACGATCGACGCATGCACGGTGCTGCTGCGCCAGCCGGAGCACGACGGCAAATCGATGCTCGTGCTCGAAACGCTTGCGCGCGGCCGCCACGTCGTTTGGAATTACGAATTGCCCGGTGTCCATACCGCCCGCGGATTGGATGCCGTGCTCGGCCAGTTGCAGGAGCTTCGCCGGCTTCACGACGCCGGCGTCCTGCAAATCAACACGTTCGGCCGTGAGTACGTCATTGCAAATTTTAGGCGCAAAACGGTTGCCGACCGCCTCGAAGCGCGGCTCGACCGCGGCATTCGCGACAGCCGAAGCGCCAGCCGCGCGGCGCGCCGCGTTGCAATATCCGGTTTAGGGCTCTTCTGTGCCGAGATGGCGCAGGAACGTGAAGCAGTTTTGCCCGGAATGGGAACCGCGCGTCATGCGTACGGGTTCGCGCCTTGAAGTCCTAACGGCGATCAATGCGATACTGCTGGTGCGACGTCTGGTACTCGATCGGAAGCCCGATAACGGATCGCTGGGTGCATTTGCGCGGCACTCTCTCTGAGAAAACCGCACGTCGTGCATTGGGTCGGGTCGGATATCGCGTTTTTGAGCGAGTATCCGGGCATCCGCACCGCGCTTACGTCTCCCACTTACGTCGCACTTGGCCGAAGTCGAATGGACGGCGGCGCAGCTCCGCGATCAAGGTTTTCAGGCGCGCATCGCACCGCTCCCTCCGCGACACAAGCCCGGCGGGACGCGCCCGCTTCCGGAGCAGTTTACCGTAATGCTCTACGTGCCGCGCACGCGAGCCGATTTCTACGGACGACAATCCTTCAAGTTGCTGATGCGGCGCTTGGCCGACAAATCGATTCGCTATGTCGTCGTCGGCGGAGGCGACATCGATGCTCCCGCGGGAATATCGGTCGAGAACTTAGGCTGGCGCGACAATCTGCACAGCGTCTACGAAAACGCCACCGTGCTGATCCGCAATACGCCGCGCGACGGCCTCTCGTTGATGGTGCTCGAAGCGCTCTCGTACGGCCGGTACGTTCTGTGGACGCAAGATTTTCCGCACACGCGTGAGATTCACAGTTACAGTGACATGGAACGGGAGATTCGTGCACTCTATGCCGAGCACGAACGCGGCATCTTGCAGCCTCAAGCGGCGGCAGCGGAGATGATCGCTGCACGCTACGGCGCCCGAGCGCTGCACCAAATCGATCGCGCAGGCGTGGACGGACGCGATTGCAGCCGGAGTCAAGACAAGCCTGGTGATGGAAACCCCATGATCGAACGCATCACCCTCGAGGAATGGCTGGCCTTCGACGCCGCGCATCCCGCGCCGACGTTTTTTGCGCGGCCGGCCTGGGCCAGGGCGCTTGCAAAATCGTACGGCAATATGGCTCCGGCGCCGCTGCGCGTGCGCGTCGGCGAAAAGTCTTTTATCCTGCCCCTTGTTCAGTTACATGGCGGAAGGCTACGGTGGCGTGATTTTTGCGGATTTCCGCTCGGCGGCTACACGTGCTGCACGCGCGACGACGGCGCGCCGGCAACGACGGACGAATGGGATTCCGTACTGCAGCAGCTCGCGCGCTTTTGCGACACGTCAAGTTTCATCCCCTGGCCGCTGGCCGCGGGGCCGCGAGCCGGCATTGGAACGCCGCACGAAACCGGAGTCGTCGATCTCTCGCAGGGCATCGACGCTGCGCTTTCCGGAGTAGAGGGGATATTTCGCCGCATGGCCGGACAAGCGCAGCGCCGGGGCGTGATCTGTGCGCCATCGCGCAGTCCGGACGCGGCCGACGTCTACTATGGTTTACTCGAGGCATCGGCAAAGCGCTGGGGATTGGACCGTCCGACGGTACCGAAGACGCTCATCGAGGCGATCGTCGAATACGGGGGAAACGACGTCGAGATCTGGTTTGCCCGGGCGGATGAGCGCGAGATTGCCGGCGGCGTGGTCTTTTACGGCGGGAAAGAGTTCTTTTTCTGGAGCGCGGCAATGCTCGCCGAATTCGGCCGTCTCCGGCCCAGCAACGCGCTGAATTTTGCGTTGATGCGCGCGGCCGCGGATCGCGGCATGCTTTGGTACAACTTGGGCTCGAGCGAAGGCCTTCCCGGCGTCGCGAGGTTCAAGCAAGAGATGGGCGCGCAAACCGTTGCCTATCGCGAGGTCCGTCTCACCGGCGTACGTTTCAATCTGTACACGCAACGTCCGGCGAATGCTCCGGGCTCCGGTCAGCGCTTAGACACTGGGAGGTTATCGAAATGATCGCGCAAGCTCATCAAACCATCTCGGCCGGCGTGCAAAGACGCGCATGCCGTCTTCCGGAACGGCTGGGGCGGCAATGGCGCACGCTGCTGTTATGCGGAGACGTCGCCGTCGTGCTCTTCGTATCGACGGTGGTGCTGGACGGAGACGGCAATCGTTTTGCCGCCGCCGTTCTTGCCTGCGCCATCATCGTCGGCATCTTTTGGTGCTGCCGTCTCTACCGCCGTTCGTTTGCCGTAACGCCCATGGACGAGGCATACTACGCGTGCGCCGGCATGGCGCTCGCGGCGATCCCGGTTGCGCTTCTGCTGGCGGTGCTCGGAAGCTTTACGCTGCTGTCGATCGCGCTTACGCTGGTTTTCTGCACAGTGGGAACGTCCGCACTGCGCGTCCGGCTGCACCTCGAACGCCGCTCGAGCATCACCGTACGCAGGATTGGATTCCATTACGCCGGGTGCCTGGCACGACCGCGAATCGGCATCGTTCCGCGTCGGAAAGCGAACGTTCGACGTCATCGTTGCGCTTCTGGCGACGATCGTCTTCATGCCGGTTATGCTCGTGGCCGCGGCCGCCATCACCATTGAATCCGGTTCGCCCGTGCTGTTCCGGCAGGAGCGCATGGGAGAAAACGGCAGGCCATTCTGGATTCTGAAGTTCCGAACGATGCGCCACAACGCCGGCGCGCAATGGGCAAAGCCGGGCGACGATCGGATAACGCGCGTGGGCGCGCTGCTGCGGCGTACCAGCTTGGACGAACTGCCGCAACTCTTCAACGTTCTGCGCGGCGAGATGTCGATCGTGGGGCCGCGCCCGGAGATGGTAACCTTTGCGGCGTCGTTTTCACGCAACGTTCCGAACTACGAGCAGCGTCACGTCGTTCCGCCGGGTATCACCGGCTGGGCGCAGTTGTATCTTCGCCGTAACCTCGATCCCTCGGAGATCCCCGGCGTTCTTCCTTACGATCTCTTTTACGTGGAGCACGCGTCACGTGCTGCTCGATTGCGCTTTGCTGTTCAAGACGGCCGTCGAAGTGGCGTTTCATCGGGCGGTTTGATGTCGCTTACCAACCGGGTGCTTTACGACGGTCTCTTTACGTTTGGTCTGCGCGTTGTGAACATCGTCTGCGCGATGGGCCTGGGAATCTTGACCGCACGCATGCTTGGGCCCGCCGGAAAAGGTCTGTATGCGCTGCCCAGCGTGGAAGCCGGTTTGATCGTTTCCGGATTCGCTGGTCTCGGCAGCGCGATGACGTATTTTCTGCTGCATCGCAAAACCGGTCCCGGAATCTTGCGGCCGGCTTTGCTCGCCGGCGCGCTTTTCGTCATCGCCGGAGCGGCGGCCATCGTGCCGCTCGCGTTTTTCTCCGGTCAGCGCTGGGCTGCGCTGCCCGCGATTCTCTCCCTGCCGTCGGGAGTTGCAATATGCCTGGCAACCGGCTACGCGATCGGCGTCAAGCGGGTTCGGTACGCCACCTCGCTGACCGCTGCAGTAACGGTCACGACGTTCGCCCTGATGCTCTGCGGCTTCTTCCTGATCGCGCGCACGCCCGGGATCGCCATTGCCGCCTGGATAGCCGGAAACACCGCTGTTGCGATTCTAGCGATTGCCGCAATAGCGATTCACGCTCGCAAACTGGAAGGCAGCGATATCCCTAGTTTAGGAGAGTTCACGAAGTTCAGCGTCAAGGTGGGACTCGTGCAACTCGTTTCGCTGCTGAACTATCGCGCCGATCTCTATTTAGTTGCGATTATGACGACCCCGGCGGCACTGGGCGTCTACACCGTCGCCGTATCCGCTGCGGAGAGCTTACTGCTTCCCACGCAAGTTGCGTCTCTGGTGACGTCGCCGCATATCGGCTCGTTCGAACGCGAGCCGGCGGCTGCCCTGGCCGCGCGCTGCGTTCGCAACAATCTTCTCGTCGCACTCGTCGTCTGCGCCGCCATCTTCGTGTGCTGTTCGCCCATCGTCAAGCTGCTCTACGGCCCGGCTTTCATGCCCGTCATTCCGGCCTTACGAATCCTCCTGGCTGGAGTCTTTGCGCTCTCGCTGGCGAGCCCGATATCAAGCTATTTCACCCTAAAGCTGGGTCGGCCCTGAAGTTGCCCTCTGGTTGGCGGCAGGAGCGGCGATTATCTGCATAGCGGTTACGGTGACCCTGCTCCCGCGCTTAGGAATCATTGGAGCCGCCACCGGCTCCACGGTCGCATACGTGACTGGACAAATTGCCGCAATTTTATACTTTGCGCGTGCGACGAAGATCTCGCTGCGGACGATCCTGCTTCCGACCAAAGAGGATATTCAGGTCTATACGGCCTTTGCTTTACGCGTATTCCAAGATGGACATCGACTGCTGCGCAGGGAGGCGGTCGCCCGCCGCGGTTAGGCCGACGTACCCAGCGTCCGTGCCCCTTGACCACTCACGCCGGTGGCGCAGTCCTTCGTACAATAATCCCGATGGCCGTTAACATCAAATCGTGGGATCCGCAACAGCGGGCCACCGCGGTCGGCGTGGCTGTGATTGCCGTCTTGGGCATACTGGCCGCCTACGCCGAAGCCGCTTTCGGACACACGAAAACCGGCGTGGCACTTGCGCTCATTTTGACGATCGGGCCGCCGCTGCTGTACGCCGCGATCGTTCGGCCCGTCGTGTTTCCCTTTGCGCTGTATGCGATATTGACGCCGTTCGATACCCTGCTGGTATTTTCGCAGCTCGGCACGCTTTCCAAAATGCTGGGACTGGCGACTGCAGCCGCAATTCTGTTTTACATGCTGCGCACCAAGCGCTTCGGCGAACCGCCGCGTTCGGCTGCGTTTTGGATCCTCTACTATTTGTGGGCGACCGCTAGTGCGGGATGGGCGATCGATTCCCCCTCGGCGCTCACTCTGCTCCAAACGTCCTGGGCGCTGCTGGGACTGTACTTAGTAATGACGATGTTTCGCATCGATCTTCCCCGGCTCAACATTGCCGTATGCGCGGTCTTCGGCGGCGGCCTTGCGGCCTCGCTTTACGGTCTTTACTTCTATCACGTCGCCGGATCCGAATTGAGCGCTTTCGGAGATCGGCTCTGGATTCAGACCGACACCACGCAGATCAATCCGGATCATTTCGGTAATGCGCTGCTGCTTCCAATTGCCATTGCGCTCGTTGCCGCGCTTTGGGCGCGGACGTCACTGCTTCGGATTTTCGCCGGCGGATCGCTCTTGGTGATGCTCGCGGCTCTCGTGCTTACCGGTTCTCGCGGCGCAATGCTCGGCCTAGCTGGCAATCGTCGCTTTTCTGATTGTGCGCGACCGGAATCGCCTTCCGCTCATGCTCGTGAGCGCCGCGGGTCTCCTGGGAGTGCTCGCCTTTACGGGCGGGTCGCTGCTGCAGCGCTTTTCGGAAAGTTTCGCGACGGGCGGAGCGGGCCGCGTCTCGATCTGGCAGGCCGGTTGGCTCGCCTTTGAGGACAACTGGTTTTGGGGCGCCGGTTACGGTAATTTTCCCTTCGCCTACGATCGCGCGTACATTCACGTCTTCCAGCTGCTCAATGCGCAGTGGCATCGTGCTTCGCACAATATCTTGCTTGGCGCGGGCGTCGAACTCGGGGTCGTCGGTCTCGGTCTATTGATCGCGTCGTGGATCGGTACGTACAAATTGCTCTCGCCCATCGGTGAAGACGATCCGCGCTACCCAATCAAACTGGCGGTCCAAGCGGCCATCATCGGACTTTTCGTCGCCGGAATGTTCGCGGACATCATGATCACCAAATACGTCTGGCTTGCCTTCATTTTGGCTGCCCTGACGTACAATGCGGCGCCCGAGCGGCGACGCGCGCCCATTTACACTGCCGGCGCAGAGGCGGCAGCCCGTGCGTAACGACTTCTTACCATATTGCCGTCCGGACGTCGGCCAGGCTGAGATCGCCGCTATCACGGAATGCATTTCGAACGGCTGGCTCACGACGGGACCCAAAGTTCAAGAATTCGAGCGGCGATTTGCTGCGGCGGCCGGCGTCAAGTATGCCGTTGCGGTGAACAGCTGCACTGCCGCGCTTCACATTGGTCTTCTGGCGGCCGGCGTTCAGCCCGGAGACGACGTCGTGATGCCGTCGTTGACGTTCGTTGCGGGAGCGCAATGCACGCTGGAGATCGGTGCCCGCCCCGTTTTTTGCGACGTCGACGAAAAGACGCTGACCGCAAACGTAGCGGAGTTTGAAGCGGCGCTCACGCCTCGGACGCGTGCGATCATCGCGATGCCCTATGCGGGGCGTCCGATGAACGTCGGGTCGCTCGTACGATTTGCGAACGAACGAGGAATCGCCGTAATAGAAGACGCCGCGCACGCTGCGGGGACGCTCGACGCAGGCGAGTGGGCCGGCACGCGCAGCGCACTCGCCGCGTACAGCTTTTATGCAACGAAGAACTTGACGACCGCCGAAGGCGGCGTGTTGCTCACGAACGACGACGAAATCGCCGGTCGCGTACGGGCGCTTTCACTTCACGGCATGGACAAAGACGCCTGGAAACGCTACACCGCTCGCGGCTCTTGGCGCTATGACGTCCGTGAGCCGGGCTTCAAGTACAACATGCCCGACATCGCGGCAGCGATGGGAATCGTGCAGCTCGCTCGCCTGGAGGCAATGCAATCGCGCCGCGACCAAATTGCGCTCCGATACTTGTCGGGTCTAGCCGATACGCCGGGCATTACGTGCCAAGCGTTGCCGTCCGCGCCTGGGGACCGCCACAGCTGGTGCATGTTCGTCATTATGGTACACGAAGACGAAGCCGGCATCGGACGAGACGAGCTGATCGAGCATTTGAAGGAACGGAACATCGGTACGAGCGTGCATTATATTCCAACGCACCACTTCTCGGCGTATCGATCGATCTGCGAGCAGCCCCTCCCGGTAACGGATCGGGTCAGCCGCGAAATCATTTCTTTACCGTTGTATCCGTCGATGTCGGATGCCGACGTCGAGGATGTGATCGATGCAGTAAATACCTGCATTTTCAGCGGGAAGCAGACTAGCGACATGCTCGCCAGCCTAGACACGCGAACGACCCATTGCATGGGATGACGCGCTCACTCCCCTGTGGTATGGTGGCGCTGTAGCTCGCACGCCACAAAAATGGGGAGGATTTATGTATTACGTGCGCGCCGCAGCACTGCTTGCAGTGCTGGGGTCAATCATTGCTTTCACGGGGTGCAGCGGAGGATCGGGCGTTACGCCCGGCACGCTGCCCGCGGCGCCGGTCAATCAGAATCCGGCGGTACATCCAAGCAGTTTCGCAATAGAACCATCTCAGAGCAGCCTTTCTTTAGTAGAAGGGCCGATCGTGCTATTGCAGCCGAACAACGGATTTCAAATCAATGCCGGCGGAGCACATCGGTCACATCGACGTTGCCCGAACGCACAGACGCACGAGTTCTATGGCGGCTTGACGCCGAAGGTCGGCGAATATGCGGTGCTCGTGACGAGCAGCCCGCTGAATGGAAAGTACCTTACGCCGTTACGCGGTCTCGCTGTACTCTTCGAGCTCCGCCGTCGGGAACACTCACGGGCACCGTTGAGAGCTCGCAATCGTACGGCGTCGCGATCAGACTCGATTCAAACGGCTCATACGTTGCGGTCGGCATCAGCTCCTCGACGACAAATCTCCGGATCGATTTCGGTCGGACCGCACATCAACTCGAGCGGGTATGGGAGCGCCGCGACCGCAAGCTATCCGAGCAGCATCACCGGGCGGGGTCGGTGGAACGCCTACACCCGCGCCTACGTCCACGCCGCAAGGGCGGCGTGCCGCAGCACCTTATCACTGCCGATTATTTCGAGGGTGATGTTTGGGACGACCAAGGTTTCGCCGTCGCAAGCGGCTCCGTATCTGACGTGGGCCCAGACTGCGGCGAATGATGCTTCGGGGATTAAGGCCGCCGGCATTCACACGCAGATCTACGTCGATCCGAACCGCGTGGGAACAACGGATCCGCTTTACGGGTACATGAGCGAATCGGATTTCGCGCACACTTGCTCCAACAGCCGCATTACGATTGGCGGATCGCAGTACATCACCAATTTCGGATATAGCGGCATGGCGCAAGTCGTGAACGAATATCTTACTTCCAAAGAGGAACAGGGGCCCATCGACAACGTGTTCATCGACAACGGCGGCGCGCTGTCGGCCTACGACGAGTATTCGAAAATAACGCCAAGTATGCCGTGCGGCTACTCCGATCGCCGAATGGACGCAATACGAACTTACGGCGTACCAATCGTTCAACAGACCGCTCATCGTCAACGGGCTGGAAGCCTTCACTGCGAGCGGCGGACTTTCGCCGGTGCTCTCACTCTTAGCGGACAGCAACGTCCAAGGCGGGGATTTGGAGGGATGCTACTCCGACGAGCAGCATGCGATAGAAGGCCAGGGCGCCTGGCCGCTCATCGAAAATACCGAGATCACCGTCAACAACGAAAACAAGACGTTCGAATGTATGGCGCGCGATCAGTCACCCGCGGACGAGTCATACCCGGAACGCATCTTCAATCTGGCTTCGTTCTTGCTGACGTACAATCCAAACTACTCGATCTTTGCCGAAGAGTACGCTACGCCGGACGACTTCCACGTTTTCCCGGAAAGCGGCCTGGTCGCACTCAGTCCCGTCGTGGCCGAGCCGACCGATGTGCAAGGTGTCACAGCGCTGCGCACGTCGACCGGCGTCTATGGCCGTCAATACAATGCGTGCTATCTGCGCGGCGTCTCGGTAGGACCTTGCGCCGTAGCGATTTCGCGTGACTACGGCGCTCCGCACAGCTGGCCGTATTCCGGATACGGGCACACGTTGACGCTTAGCGGAAACGGCGTCCTGGATGGAGGCACCGTCAGCGTGAACGGGCCCGCACCACCGTCGGTGATGCAGCCCTACACCGCCGTCATCGCCTTCAAGTAACAAGAACCGGAGCGCTGAAAAGAGCGTGCCGCATGCGGCACGCTCTTTGTGTCTATCCACGCTTGGGTGTCGATAGTGCTTACTTAAACGAGGCCCATTTTTATGGCGTGTACGGCTGCTTGCGTACGCGCGTAAATGTTGAGCTTGGAGAATATCCGGCTGACGTGGTTTTTTATCGTCTTTTCGGAGAGATTCAGCCGCGCTGCTGATTTCCTTGTTCGAAAGTCCTTCGGCAATGAGCCGGATGACTTCCGTTTCGCGGACTGAGAGTTCGTTGATGTCCGGCCGTCCGTTGCTCATGCTGCGCCGCCGCAGCAGGCCGCCGGCCACGCGCGGATCGACGTACGTGTCGCCGGAGGCAACCATTTTGACGGCGCGGATGAGTTCTGCGGGCGTAATGTCCTTGATGATGTAGCCGTCGGCACCTGCGGCAAGGCAGCATTGCATCATCTCGGCTTGCGGCCGCATGGAAAGGACGCAGACGCGCGCTTGGGGCGCGGCTTCACGGCACGCGGCCAGCGCTTCGCCTAGTTCGACGGCCCCCCCGTCGACGTCGAGAAGAATCAGGTCCGGCTTGGCTTTGGCAAGCGCGGCGGTGTAAACCGTTTCGGAATCGCCGACGATTTGCAGAGTCGGGTCCATCGAGAAAACCTGGCAGAGCGCTTTCCCAAAGAGAACCTGCCCCTCAATCACGTAAATGCGTGCGGTATCAGTGCTAATCACGTTGTTCCCTTCGCCTGAAACAGTGTGAGCTAGGTTGTTCACGATGGGCTCGTCGTGGGCAGTACGCCGAGTCTATCGGTGCAAGCATCCTTCCCAAAATTCAGGACCAATCACGCGTTGCTTCCCAAAAGGATGAGTTTGGGTACCCAATGGTCCCTGACTCGCTTGGGTCGCAAGTCCCGAAAACAAACGTTTTGGAGCACCGCTGGTTGCGTTGAGCCCAGGACTAAAATCATTAACGGAACGATCCGATACCGTTAGTGTCGAGCCTCCCTTCCTGTACGTGAAGGGTACCCTAAATGAAATTCTGTTCACCGCAGCGCCGCTTGTTGAGTCTTACGGCCCTTGCTTTTGTCAGTGCGCTTACAGCATGCGGCGGCGGCGGAGGCGGAGGCGCATTGCCGGCCGCAACTCCGACGAAGGCGCCGGCTCAGCCGTTCCAGATAATTTCCCAGAACGGAAACTCGGTTACCGCTTACCGGCATCGTGCCGGGATGATCGCCGGCGGTTTTCAGATTCAGGGCGGACAAGGTCTCGGCTATCTTCACATTTACGTGAACTCGTCAACCGATCATCGTCGGTCCGGCGCCGTATGTCGGCGAAAACGTCGAAGTAACGTCGGTACCGGATCTCTCAGACGTCGGCAAACATTACTGCGGTAAACGTCACGTCAGATTGCCTCGCACGTCCGCTCCCGAGCGCGTCGCCCACGCCTCAACGCCTCGCCGCAGCCGGCAGGCACCCGATACCAGTGCCGAGCGGACGTCGTCTCTGCCGGCGGCCCCGTCAGCAATCCCGGGTTCCGGAATATTCACGATCAATGCCGGCCGCAATTACGGCTCAATGCACATCTACACGAACGGCTCTACGAACTTCGCCGGCGGTTCGCCGCAGAATGGACTATATGCGCTCGTTGTCGGGACCGGCCAACTTGGTTATTCACTCAATGCGGTCCAAGTGTCGATGTTTAGCGCGGCACCCGGTTCCGTTTCCGTTCAGGGCACTGTTTCCGCCGCCACGAGCTATGGATTCTCGCTGAACACGCCATCCGCTCAAATACCGATCGTCTTGACGTCTTCAACGGTCGTGGGCGGCGCGCCGCTTACGGTCGGTTCGACCGTAACCGTCAGTGGAACCGGCTCGGCTTCCGTCGCGGTGCTCGCGGTACAGATCGTCGTTGCAGAACCGACTCCCAATCCGAGCTCCTCTCCTACACCAACTCCCGGTCCCATCGCCATGACGCACGTTCCGACGGCCGACTATCTCGGCGGTGATTTCGGTAAGACGCACTGGGCGCCGGGGCAATGGGGCGCCGGCAGCGCCGTATTTGACGTGGGCTCAAACGAACGCCGCGGATTCGCTTACGATTTCGTCGTTCGGAATCAAGACGCAAGATTACGTCGATCCGAATCGCGTGGCGGTCGGCGATCCGATGTGGGGATACATCTACAACAACGAAAACTCGTTCGCGCACACCTGCAGCGGTCTCGCGTGTCATGATGGGTAGCGCAGTACGTAACCGATCCGACGAACGGCACGCTCGAAAGCGAATTCACGAACTACGTTACGAACGAATCCGCGGCGGGCCGCTTCAACATGATCTTCGAGGACAACGCAGGACCTCTCGGCGCGTATACGCCGTATGTGACCTTCACGCCGGGACTTCCGTGCCAGTACTCGGGCGGGAACGGTGACGCCCAATGGACGGCCGGAGAAGAAGCGCTGAACCAGGCGTCTTCTATACCGATTATGGTGAACGGACTAGAGAGCCCGTACAACGGCGGGCCCGGGCCTTGTTCTTAACGTACTCTCCGGGAGCTCCAACACCGTGGGCGGCGACTTCGAGCATTGCTACTCCGACCAGTCACAGCCGAAAACGACGGGCGCGGAATGGAATATATCGGAGAATACCGAGCTCGTCGTCAACAACGAGAATAAGCTCTTCCAATGCATGCTGCGCAATCTCAACGACGGCGCGGCATCGATCGACGCGAGGATCTACGCCTACGCCTCTTTCTTAATGACGTACTCTGCGCAGAACGACATCTATTGGGAGGAGTTCGCGACACCCAGTGGTCTGCACGTCTTCCCGGAATCGCAGCTCGTCGCACTCAATCCCAAGGTCGCCGAACCGACCGACGTCAGCGCGCTGCAGCAGACGGGTGGAACCTACGGCCGTGAATACCAGGATTGCTACATTGCCGGAAACTTCGCCGGGCCGTGCGCAGTCGTGGTCAATCCGGACAATAACTCCGCGCACACCTTTCCGTTCCCGCAATACCAGCACACGCTGGTGCTGAGCGGCGAGGGCGTGCTGGACGGCGGGACGATGGCAACCAATGGCCCGCCTCCGCCGGCGTCGTTACCGTCGGGCGAGGCAGCAATCGTCTTCCCGTAGCCGGTCAGCATGTGAGCACCACGAGGACCCGCGGCACCCGCCGCGGGTCCTTTCGTTGCGCCTGACTGGGGACGCGCTGCCCGCTGACAAGGACACGGGTTTTTGGGGTTTCATGAGCAAGGATGAAGCATCGACGTCCGCATGCGCGCTGCTTGTTCTCGGCCGCTCGCGCTGCTTGGAGCGGCTCCAGCCCACGTTCAGACAGCCGACTACTGGGGCGGATACGCCGGCACGCACAAAGTCCCGGCCGCTCCAGCGGCCCGCTCGGCTTGACGTGGGCAGAAACGAGTCCGGCCGATTCCGCGACGCTGGCGCAGTTTAGGCGTCAAGACGATTCTCTACAGCAATCCGAACCGCATCGAACCCGGCGACACGATGTACTCGATCGGGACGACGTGTTTACGCGCACACATGCGACGGCGTCCGCGTCACAACGCACAGCGAGTGCGCATGACGGATCCGACGTCGCCGTCCCTCCTTGCACGATTGGAAGTCGTACGTTCAAAGTCACACGAGCGAGGGCACGTACACGGCGGTCTTTGAAGACGAAGCGGTCGGAACCGCCTATTCCGCGCAAGCAGCCCTGCGGGTATTCGCTGGACAAATGGATTAGCGGCGAAATCGCAGCTCCAGCGGCGCTCGGTTTTCCCGTGATCTACAACGCGCTTTCGGACATGTCCGACCACGACGTCGCGCCAGGAGATCGCGCTCAACCGCACCGCGATCGGCGGCATGATGGAGCAGTGTTACGCGCAGTCCGCGCCGGATACGCGCTCGTCCGGCTGGCGCTGGACGGCAACCGAAAACACCGAGCTGCGGATGGACGCGCGAAAGGAAATACTTCTTCTGCTACGGCAACGATCTGACGCCGGCGGATCGGGCGCTAGAGTCGCGGCGAATACGTCTACGCATCATTTCTGCTTGACTTACGATCCGGCGACCAGCGTGCTTTGGGAATACTACGGCACGCCGTCAGGCGGACACGTCATGCCCGAATCGCAGCTCGTTCCGCTCGATCCCGTTCGTTCATCGGTTGCGATCCGTAGACGATCTTCGATCGCCCAGCGGCGTCTACATGCGCGAGTATCGCCGCTGCTTCATCGGCTCCCGTCCCGCCGGACCGTGCATCGTTGCGGTGAATCCTGACGCCGACGCATCGCATGAAGTCGATCTCTCGACGCTGGCGCCGCGCTGCTCGTGCTTCGCGGTTCGGGCGCCTTCGACGGCGGCAGCATTGCCGTACAAAGCACGTCACAATGCCGCGCCTCGCTCGCACCGATGCAGGCAGTAATCGCCTTCCGCTGACGATGCGCGTTCTGGCTCTGCTTCGGGATTTTCCATCCGATGCAAATCCGCAAGCCGGCATCTTCATGCTGCGCCGTCTTCAGGCCGTTGCGCGTTTCGGGACACAGCGTTGAGGTCGTGCGCATCGTTCCCTATGCGCCGCCGCTCGGCGCAAAATGGGCATCGTATCGCTCCACTCCGGACGAAGAGATCGTCGAGGGCATTCCGGTCCGGGCCATTCGCGCGATCGTCCCGCCCCGTCTGATCGCAATGGAGACGATCGCCGCCCAAGTGCAGGAACGCTTGTCGCGCGAGATCGAGCGCTTCGGCGCCGACGTGCTGCATGCGAGTTTCCTGATTCCGTGCGGCCACGCGGCCGTAAGGCAAGCGGTGCCCACAGTGGTCACAGCGCACGGCGTCGACACCTACGGCTGGCCCTTTCGTCGCGCCGGGTTGCAGCGCGCGGCGCGAGAAGCCCTGCTCAAAGCAACTCGTTTGAGCGCTGTAAGCGGTTTTCTGGCTCGAACGATGCAGCAGCTGGCTCCGCGCGACGTGCGCGTGATTTGGAACGGCGCCGACGAGCGGCTCTTCCAGCCGTACGATCGTGGCGCTGCGCGCGACGCGCTCGGCCTTCCACGAGATCGGTTCGTCGTCGCGTATGCCGGAAATCTGCTGCGCGCAAAGGGCGTCTTCGAGCTGATTGAGGCCGCGAGGCAGATCCGGGATCGGAGGCCGCTGCTCTGCTTTGCCGGAGCCGGCGGCGACGAAGAGCAGCTGCGCGCCGCTGCTTTGAAACTGCAGGTCGATGCGCGATTTTTAGGGCGTCGCCCGCATTCAGAGGTCGCAACGGTTATGGCTGCGTGCGACGTCTTCGCTCTGCCGAGCTACTACGAGGGGCTGCCCAACGTCGTCTGTGAAGCGATGCTGTCCGCTCGCGCAGTCGTTGCTTCGACTGCGGGCGGCATTCCGGAGATCGTGGAGCACGGCGTGACGGGGCTGCTCGTACCTCCTCGCGATGCGATGGCGCTCTCCCGCGCACTCGCCGATCTCGCCGGCGACGTGCAGCGGCGCGAGTTGTTCGGACGCGAAGCCCACAACTTTGCGACGCGTCATTTGACCTGGGCTGCCGCTTCGCGCAAGTACGAGTCGCTTTACGAAGAGGCGATCGCGGCCGGCACATCCACCGTGCGGCAGGCGCAAGAGGTCCGGTAATGAGCGGCGCGCCGATCGTCGAGTTCGTCAATCATTCGTCCTTCGTCCTAGAGTACGGCGGCGAACGGCTGATCTGCGATCCGTGGCTCACCGGCACCGCATTCAATCGAGGCTGGCGCCTGCTCTCGACCTCGACTTTTGCTGCGGAAGATTTTTCGACGATCACGAAAATATGGTTTTCCCACCAGCATCCCGATCATTTCAGCCCCGGCGACCTGCGCCGCATTCCGCCGGAGATCCGAGCAAAGATCGGCATCCTTTATCAGCGTACGCTCGACAAGAAGGTAGTACGTTACTGCGCGGGTCTGAAGTTCGCGAGCACTACCGAGCTTGCACCGCACCGGCCGCTCACGATTGCGGACGGCTTCTCGGTGGAATGCAACCCATGGCCGGATCGCGACTCTTGGCTCGTGCTGCGCGCCGGAGATTTCACCGTTCTCAACATGAACGACTGCGTCGTGGAAGATGTCGAACAAGCGCGCCGCATCGCTCGGATCGTTGGGCCGGTAGACGTGCTTTTCACGCAGTTCTCATATGCGAATTGGGCCGGCAACCCCGGTGATACCGAAGCGCACACGCGAGAGGCCCGGCGCAAGCTCGATCAGATCCGCCTGCAGGTCGAGCATTTCAGGCCAAAGTACGTGGTTCCGTTCGCCAGCTTCGTTTGGTTTTCGCACGAGGAGAACTTCTTCCACAATGCCGGTATGAACCAGGTGGGCGACATTGCCGCGTTTATAGAGCGGGAACTGCAATGCAAAGCAATAGTGCTCTATCCGGCGGACCGTTGGCAGGTTGGAGCAGCTCACGATTCGACGATTGCCGTAGAACATTACGCTGCCGACTTCGATCGCGTGCTGGCGCGCGGGCCGGCGGACAAGGCGCCTTCGGTAGCGCTCGAGCGCATCGAGACCGCTATGAACGGCTATCTGTCGCGAATTAGACGCCGTAATCCGGTAATCGGCTACATTCCCCGTCTGCGAACGTCGGCGCTGCTGACCGACTACGGCCGCGCATTTGAATTCACGCTCCGGGGAATGCGCGAGATTTCTTCATCGAGCACCGTTGATTTGCACCTAAGTTCCGACAGACTTGCACTTCGTATTGAAAGCGCCTTGGGGTGTAAACGCCCTCTCCGTCAACGGACGGTTCGTCGTCCCAGACGGCGGCGATCGAGGGCGCTTCTTCCGCTTTTTCCGGGCCGGCGACTACAACGACCTCGGTTATACGTTCGACTATCGCTGGGCAGCGGGCCAGATCGCCAAAGCAGCGTCGCGGCGCTTGCGGAACGTCGCCGCTCCGGCAATCCACCCTAGCCCATAGGCGAGATGCATCGTCGCCAGCGCCGCCGGAACGCACCATGCGGACAATCGAATGCGCAGGTACGCATTGAGAGCAGCATTCAGCAAGAACAGGAAATAAAGCGCCGGCACAATCGCAGCCAGGGGACGCAGCGGCGTCGTGACCAATAGGAGCGAAAGCGCTAGTCCTGCGATTAGCGTGGGCGGCGCCAGTGTACGCATCGGTACGGTTCGCGGGTGCAGCAACCGGGTCATGTTGCGCCAATACCCGTAGCGGTACATCTGCCTGGCCAAGGCCCGCAGCGTACGCCGAACGTGATACTTCACCTGGATGTGCGGCGAGACCAGCAGCCGCCCTCCTGAGGCCGCTATCCGGTAATTCATTTCGGAGTCTTCGTCGAACGCGACGCGTTCATCGTACCCGCCTAATGCGCGCAGGACGTCCGCGCGCGTAAAGATGCAGAACACGGAATCTGTTTCCGTTTCTTCCTTTGCATATCGGAACTGCGCGTTTCCGACGCCGTAGACGCTCGACATGCACCATGCCACCGCCGATCCGAGCACACCCTCGCCGATTGGTCTTTGGACGCCGCCGACCGCCGTCGTCCCGGTGCGCTGGATTACTTCCAAACACGAGGCCAAGTAGTCCGCGGCGTACTCCGCGTGTGCGACGATCATTGCGAAGTACTCGCCTTGCGCTTCACGCAGGCCGATGTTCCACGCGTGCACCTGCAATCGTTTCGGATTTTCGATCAAACGAATTCGCGTGCCGAACTCCGGCATGGCACGAACGAGCCGCGCAGTGCCGTCCGTACTCATTCCATCAATGACGAGAATCTCGAGCTCTCCCGGCAGTCCGCGCTGGTCCAACAGGCCCTGAAGACATTGCTGGATGTGCCCCTGCTCGTTGTACGTCGCGACGACCGCCGTGACGGTTATGCGATCTGGGCGTACAGGTTGCGCAGTTTCCGCGCTTCGTTGATCCACTGATACCTCTCCAAAACGAGGTCGCGTCCGCGCCGGCCCATGGCTTGCGCGAGATCGGGGTTATCGACGATCCGGCTTACGGCTTCGGCAATCGCGTCCGGATCGAGGGGATTGACGGCCAGGCCGCAATCGAATTCGGTGACGAGCTCGCTGGCGCGGATCGTCTCCGAGATCACCACCGGCAGTCCGGCAGCCATATATTCAAACAGCTTGACCGGCAGCGCATCGGTAAAGTTGGGCGCGGGCCGAAGCGTGATCAAGCCCGACGCGGGCGTGACCGAAGAACGCGTGCGACGTCGGGGCGATTGCACCATCCCAAGAAATCGGCTTTCTGCCACGCCGGCATGGCACGAACGCGCTGCTCGAGGGTCTCGTCTTCGAATTGACCGGCCAAGCGTCAGACGGATTCCTTCGTTCATTTTCGGCGATGCGAACGCTTCCATCAGTTCGATGATGCCGCGCAATTCCGTGATGTTGCCTAAGATACACGGCGTGTCGCGGCCGGCTGGCGAAGTCACCGGCATCCGGTGATCTGCATTTCGTCCAGGCGCGGATAGTTGCAGACGACCACGGCGTTGCCGTCGGGAAAGAGTTTGGCGATACCGGGCGTTGCCGCAACGACAGCGCTGTAGCGCCCGTGCAGCATACGCAGCGCAGAATTTCGCCAGCGCGCCGACGGTGCGCGCAAGGGCCGCGGAATCCAGTGTTTGTCGGCGATGTCGTTCGGGATGTCCTCATGCACGTCGAAGATGACGCGCGCACCGCGCATTTTCAGCAATAGGCCGACGAAGATCAACTCGGGATCGTGAAAATGATAGAAGTCGGCGTCCTCTTCGATCGCCGCGCGCAGCAGCCGACGCATTGTGGACGTCATGCGCTCCAAGCGATTGCGCGGCAGCGGAAGCGAACGCAAACGAACGCCCGTCGGGAAGGCCGGTCGCTGAGCCGGGCGCGATCAGCACGACGTCATAGCCGGCTTCGGCCAAAGCCGCGCACTCGCGATACGCGATGCGCGTGTCCGCGGGTGTGTGAACCGACGTCAAGTGAGCGACCTTCTGTCTGCTTTGCGGCGCTGCGCATCTGCCGCTTTATCGTGTCAGACGCGACCCCGCAAAGGCGACGGGGAAAAGTCCTAGCAGGCGGGGTCCATCGGCGCCGACGTCGCGGGCGCCCGGCACGGTAGACTTAGACCTGAATGAAGCGGTTGCTCTTGATTGCGTATGCCTTCCCGCCGGACCCATCGCCCGGTGCGCAGCGGCCCGGATACCTGGCCAAGTACCTGCCGCAATTCGGATGGGAAGCCCATGTAGTCACGCGGGCTTGCGGAGACACTAAATGGGCAGAACCACGCCCCGCAAAGCCGGCGCGCATATCGCCGAACTCGCCGCTGCGTACGTTCCTGCGCACCGCCAAGGAATCACTCCTTATCCCCGACCGCGCGGCGCCCTGGATTCCCTATGCCTTGAAAACCGGACGGCAACTGCTTGCGCGAGAGCGCTTCGACGCGATTCTCGGAACTGCGCTTCCGGCAAGCGTACACATCGTCGCGGCCATACTTGCCCGCGAAAGCGAACTCCCATGGATAGCGGATTATCGCGACCCGTGGACGGGAAATCGCTACGTTCGACGCAACGCGTTACGCCGCGCGCTGGAGTCTTCGGTCGAGAAGCGACTTCTGCGCAGAGCGGACGTCATAACGACGATTTCGCAGCCAATCGCCGATCAGTTGCAGAGCGTGCAGGGCGCAACGAAATCGTCGTAATTCCTAACGGATACGATGCGTCGGAATGGCAGGGCTTGGCCGCGGAGCCGCCTGCCGGCTTTAGGCTTTGCTATACCGGCTCAATGTATGACGGAAAACGCACCCCGGATCTGTTGTTCGCCGCGATCGCCCGGCTTCGCGAGGAACGGCATCCCGCCGGCATGCAAGTCCGGGTCGACTTCTACGGACCCAGCAGCGACAACGTCATTCCCGCTGCCCACGAGCACCAAGTCGCAGACGCCGTTACGCACCATGGTATCGTACCGCGCACAAGAGCAATGCAAGCCCAAGCCGGCTCCGCGGGACTATTGATTTTTCTCAACATGGATCCGGGAACGGCATCGGAAACCGGGAGCAAGTACCTGGAATACCTCGGCGCCCGAAAGCCTATTGTGGCATTAGGGCCGCAGGAGAGCGTGATGCGCGGGCTCATCGAGCGGAATGGCCTGGGCTATTTCGCTTCGAACTCCGACGACGCCGCGCATGCCCTAAAGCTGCTCCACGATCGCTACGTTTCGGGCCACTGTTCGATCGATCCGGACCCACGTCAATTTCCGAACGCGATCGATCTAGCGGGCGCTTTCGCCGCGGAGTTGGACGAAGCGATTACCGCAGGAAGTCGCGCGCGCGTTGCATAGACGGCGCTTCCAATGCGCAGCGGCACTTAAAGCGTCACATTGACCGTGCAATCTCGGGCATTCTAAGCCGTCGCTGACACAAGCGGGCTGTTGGTATCCAGACCCGCAGACGGGCCTCGTTTGTGCTTCTGCGCCATGGCCCCATTACGGGTTCCCTATTAGGCCCTTTTATTGGAAAGTTTACCGTGCTTCACTCTTTGCAGTTATGGGAGCGTGAAAATGCGGCTTGCATCGTTATGCGCACCTTTGGTTGCCGGGTTAGTCCTTTCGGGCTGCTCCGGATCAGGCGGCGCAACGCCAACGTCGAGACTCAATTCGGGGCTGTACATGCCCGTGAGCGCCGGCACCGGCATTGCACAGGCCCCAGCCGAACGGCAAAACGCTCGCTCTTTGATAGCGATAAAAGAGATCAGCTTACCAGATCATATGTCCATGCC
Organism: Vulcanimicrobiota bacterium; assembly: GCA_963714015.1. Lineage (GTDB taxonomy): Bacteria > Vulcanimicrobiota > Vulcanimicrobiia > Vulcanimicrobiales > Vulcanimicrobiaceae > DASRDE01. Next base: position 2,478,961 of record OY970223.1, read on the forward strand.
GCCTTTGCTTGCGGTTTCCGCCACCGGCGCCGTCTATTTTAATGAGGGGAATTCCGGAACGCGGTATTACCAAGGAAAATACCGCTTTACCAAATGCGCTCAAATCAAAGATTGGTCGCCTTTTTCATCAGAACCGCAGTTGATGGCGGTCGATGCTGGTGGTACCGCTTTCTGGACATGCACGTATCAATTTAACCGTTCAATGACAATCATGGGAACGATCCAGCGCGGCGCGAACGGCGGGTACGCAAAGGATTGGGCCGGCACGCAGATTGTGCAGAACCTGTCCGGAGCCGACAATCTACCGTATTTTGATATGTTTATCGACACGGCCGGTTCGGTCTGGATCGCGGGCGCCAGCGTCGACTATTCCAGTGCGCTTAACGTAGCGACCAAGAACGGCCAACTGTACGAAATCGATCCCCCTAAAGAGGCTGTCTCCAGTTTTGCCGAAGACGCCCATGGAAAGGTGTGGGCCTCCGCATTTATTTGTCCGAACGCCATTTACGAGTATGTCACGGGGTGTAGCGGTGAGATAGTCAACTTCGATACAACGGGCAACATCGTCCAACGCTTTTCGGTGTCAACCAGCGGAGTCGGCGGCATGACCTTCGACAAGGACGGAAACATCTGGTTCACGGACCAAGGAAACAATGAGATCGCTGAAATGAGCCCCGGCGGTACTCTGGAAAACGCGTACCCGATCCCGACCGCGTCGAGTATGCCGATGCGAATTGTCCTGGGGCCCGGCGGCGCGCTTTGGTTTACCGAAGCGGCTGCGAATAAGATCGGCCGGTTCTACCGCGGCACATTTACGGAATACCCGTTAACCGTGCCGAACGCTCAGCCTTACGACATCGTCCTGTCGCCCTACCATCCAGCCGGCGGCGGCCGGCTGCTGTGGTTTAGCGAATACGATCACTTAGGGCGAATTACGATAAGGAGTGAGATGCTGCCGAAATATGGCCGGGCGAATACAATGCGGAGCATCCACAGCGGCTCGGCGGGAAGACGCCTGAGGAATTCCTCGGAGTCTATGAAACTAAGCCAACTCCACAATTATGAGCTGCGTCATGACGGGGTCACCTTAGACTGGAGTGCGTCGACCCAGTGTCATTCACAGCGGTTACGGACGACACACACGAATACAGAAGTCGGCCGCGTCTTGGACCGGTATCACATGCGCGCCATGGCGGTCGATAGCATGTCGATCATGTGCCGCTGGCTTATCTGAGAGATATTTGCCTCTCGCATAAGATCGTAGGCGGCGTTGGATACTATCCCGATGACGTGCACCTTCATATTGACTGCGGCCCGCGGCGGATTGGGAAGGACAGTGCATTTAATCCGCATCCGCTCGTTGCCTTCTACGCAGCACCGCTGTCCGAAGAGAGCATCGTTCAATCCGCAAGGCTACGAAACTTTGCTTAGCCCGAGTTACCCAACGCGTTAGGACGATCACCCCGTCGAAACGCGGCGATTACGGCACTATCTTAGATATATGTTCCGTTACACCTCAGGCACCGTCCTCGCGGCGGCGCTTTGCGCTTGTTCCTCACCCTTGGCAGCGCCAAATATCCTGCAGTCCCGTGCACAGCCCGAATCTGTAACGGCATCCGTTGCAAAAACGACCTGCACCCGGAATTGTCTGTACGTTACGGAACGGTTCGTGTGGCAACAATTCGCCCCGCCTTATAGCGCAGACTCGGCGCCGGTTTTCAGCCGCGACTCCAAAACGCCGCTCAGCGTAGCCGCCAGCGCGCAGTACCTGGCGGTTTCTCGCACCGGATCTGACGGCATCGAGCTCTACAAGCAACCGGCCGGCCCCGCGGCGCGCGTCTATGCAACGATCACAACGAGCGGCGTCCCGGGCTTCGGCGCATTTGACGCTCACGGGAACTTGTGGATTCCTATCGGCGGCGCGAAGGTGCAAGAGTTCAAGCCTCCGCTCTCCGGTACATCGAAGCCGGCAGTAACGATTTCGAAAGACGCCGCAGGTGCTGTAGCGGCGGTCGCGGATGCGTACGGGAATGTCTACGTCGTCGAGGACACGGGATCGAGTCCGCCGTCGATGCAGCTCGTCCGCTACTCGAAGCCCTACCCGGGTACGCCGATGATCATGCCGCTCAACGGCAACGCGTACGGAGAAGCTCTACGGGGCAAAACGCTCGCAGTCACCGAGTATTCCCAACCGGGATGCTACTGCTCCCAGCTCTACGTTTTCACGTTGCCGCTAACTCCGAACGACGGGTTTACAATCGGCTTGGGGAACGGAATACCCGGCGCTCCGGCTTTCGATGATCGCGGAGCATTCTTTCAGCCCTTTACGGAGGGACCGGTGGGTGGGACCGACCGCATCGACGTGTACACCTCATTGACCGCTTCAAGCAATCCCGCGTTCAGCATTACCAAAGGAATCACCATTCCGCACCAAGCTGCGTTCCTTCCCTAGTATAAGGAATTATCGCGATATGCGGGCCGGAAATCTCGAGCCGCCTGTGGAGGGCTTGCCGCAGCCTCGGCCGTCCGTACGTGCTGCGCGATTGCAAGTGCAGCGCTTCCGGTCGATCACCAAGCAGAATATCACTTTGTCGACGCTGCGAGGGCGAACGATTCAACCACGCATAGTAGCCCCTTGCGGAGACCTCAAAAAGAACGGAAGATCGTAGGAATCGATCGACGATTCCGGGCCTGGTACCCCTTCACAAATTCGAAGACCTGTTCGGCACGGGATTGGTTTCCCTAGCGAACGAGGCCGCGGCTTTTGCGAGGATGCCGGTTTCGAGCGCAAGGCGTTTATTCTCTTTGCGACTCAGTGCGGCGCGCTCATCGCTCGTTAGGCCATCGCTGCGAGATGCTGCATCCAAATCGATTTGCTTCGCAATCAACGCACGAGACGCAGTTCGGCGAGGGTCGCACGTTGCTCGCATTGGCCAAAGGTGCCGACGGTAATATCTGGGGGTTCGGCAACACGAATAACTCGCTGTACGGCTACGAATTCAGAAGCAACGGAAGTATTGCGGTGCAATGTCCAATCGCTTCCCCGCTCAATGTTGGAGAAATCGCGGACGCGACGCCCCAGCGGCGCGGTGCATACATACAATCTGCCGTCGTACCTGATCCCCTATTCGTCGGCTGTTATTACCAGCTTGTTGAGGTCACGAGCCCTTAATAGACACCGTTAGGCGGAAATACGAATTCGGCGAGTCGTCGTGCTGCCGTTGTGGTGCTTCATCCAGTTTTCCAGAACGTACAAGTACCAGAGCTGCATAGGCGCGGTTTCGCCTTCGCGCAACGCCTGCAGCCTTCGTAGGACGGCCTGGCTTCGTATCCAGCCGTCGCGGTCCAGAATCGAATATTCGAACGCTTCCTCGACGTGTTTGCGCCATTTCCCTGCGATCCAGCGTTGCACCGGGATACCGAACCCGCGTTTTTTCCCGGATGCCAGGCGTTCGCCGATGTTTCTCCGCGCAATCTCGCGCAGAATTGCCTTCAATTTGCCGCGGTGCAACCGCACATCGTAGGGGAGCGCGCCGGCGAAGTTCCAGAGTTCTTGATCCAGGAACGGTGAGCGAGCTTCCAGACCGTGATACATTGTCGCGCCGTCGACCTTCGTCATGTACTCGCCGACGAATCGCGTCTCGCGTTCGTAGTCCAGGAAATCGCCAAGAACGTTGCGACCACTCTCGGCGCTCCAATTCAACTCTTTCAATGGCGAGCGAAGGCCGTCGAACTGCTCCCCAAGCATTCGATTGTGCGCGTACACCGCAAATTCATCTTGCGCGCTGATGATCGCTCCGAGGCCGCCGAATGCGTAATCCAGCAGATGCGCCGCACGCCCGGCGACGCTACGGCGCGGTACGATGGGCCGCATGACATTCCAAAGCGGTGCCGTGGCTCGGGGCATGGCTTGCCCAAGGCGTTGCGCCAGATAGAAATTCCGATGGCGTGGATAGCCTAGGAAAATATCGTCTCCGCCGTCGCCCGTGAGTACCACCTTCGCCTCGGTGCGGATGACTTTTGAGAGCGCCAGCATGCCCAAAGCCGAAGCGCAGGCGAACGGCTCCCCGAACGCAGCCGACAGGTCTCGTATGTTTTCAATCGTGTTGGGATCGGCGGTTAAGACGCGGTGACGAACGCCGAGTTCACGCGCCGTTTCACGCGCGTCGGCGGTCTCGTCCCATGGATCTCCGGGCGTGCCGATCGTGTACGTGGTGATATCGCCGCCTAAACGCGCCACGGCCCAGCACAGCACTCCGGAGTCAATTCCGCCGCTCAATAATGCACCGACGGGGACGTCAGCGGACAAGCGCATCTCGACCGCCCGCAAGAACAGAGCCTCGGATTGCTCCACCGCTTCTTCAAAGTTGCTCTTCTGCTGCGAAGGGGCCGGCGGCTCCCAATAGCGCTGCAGGCTTAGGCGGCCGTTGCGAAATTCAGCGATGTGCGCCGCGGGAATTTTCCGAACGCCGCTATACACGCAACGGGCATCCGTCACGAATCCGAATTGCAGATACTCGGCGATCGCTTCGGGATCAAGCGGCCCGGCAAATCCGCCACACCGCAGCGCCTCTGCGGTGGATGCGAACGCGATGCCGCCGTCGCGCAGCGTGTAAAAAAGCGGCTTTACACCGAGCCGATCGCGAACCAGAAAAAGCGCTTGCTCCGTCTCGTCCCAAAGAGCGAACGCGAACATGCCGTGCAGCCGAGCGACGAGTTCGTGCAAGCCCCACGCATCGTAACCGTGCACAAGCACTTCCGTGTCGGTTTCCGTACGAAAGTTGTAGCCGCGCGCTTCCAGCTGCCTTCGCAGATCGCGAAAGTTATAAATTGCGCCGTTGAACACGACGCCGAAGCATCCACCGGGCGCAACCATCGGCTGCGCGCCGGCTTCGCTTATGTCGAAAATAGCCAAACGGCGATGGCCCAGGACGGCCCGATCCCATGTGCACAGACCGCCTCCATCGGGTCCGCGCCGCGAAAGCGTTTCGACCATCTGCTCGACGGCAAGAGACGTTTGGTGCGGATCGCCGTTAAGGACGGCGCCGGCTATGCCGCACATGGTTAGGCTGGACGCTCTCCTCGAGCGACGACTCCATTACCGCCGTACTCACACAAGATCTTGCACATTCCGAGATCTTCGAGCGAACGCCGAATCGCGCCGCGCGACCTCAGGTGTTTATACCAGTCCGTCAACGAATCGTGGGTGTCGAGCAACGACCATTCACGCTGCAAACGGTCCGAGAGTTCCGGATATTCGCGGTAATAGCAGCGAAGTGGTGAGATGCGCGACAGCAGCATGTTCAGGAACCGGTTATTCGCAAAGCGCTTGTGCCATGGGAGAAAAGCGTCCACGAGCGTATTCGTGACTTTTAGCGCGCGATCTGCGGGCAGGCGAATGAGCACTTGCCGCACGAGCGGAGCAATGTTGCTGAAGCGCCGCCACGTCAGCGCGTAGTGATCGATTACCAGGCTGCCACCCGCTTTTACGAACCGGAACAGCTGCCGTATAGTCTCCTCGGGACTTGGAGTGTGCTGAATCACGCCCAGGCACAACACGACGTCGAACGTCTGATCGGCAAACGGTAGTTTCATAATGTCCGCCTGAGCGACGCGATGCTGCCGGCTAATCGGAAACTGCCGGGCGTTCGCATCTACTGCGTTGCTCAAATCCACGGACGTGACGAAAGCGCCGGTATCCAGCAGCACTTCAGTGAAGCGCCCGGCCCCGCAACCACATTCCAGGATACTCTTGCCGGAGAGCGAGTCCCAAAGATCGGGTCCCATCGCGTGCTTCAATCGATTTCGAGTTATGGGCACGCCCGTGTACGAATCGAGTGCGTCCGATCGTAGACGTTCCATTGCAGGCCGAAGTGATCGACATACGTCGAGCTGCGTGCGAAGCGCGGAATGTCGCGGTCGATTGCGTAGGTGTGGCCGCCGTCGCAGCGAAGCGCGACGTTCCCGTCGAAGTGGAGGCGGCCCCCATCCTGCGGGCAATGCCAAGGCGGCATATGTTGCGACTCCTCAGGCTCAGTTGTCCGGACCGCGTCCACAAACATTCAGAATCCCCACTCCTGCCGCCGCAGCATTGTAAAGACACCCTCAACAATTGTAAAAAGCAAAAGCGCGGCCATCCAGACTCCAACAGGCAAATGAAGTGGGGTATTTGGACCCACCCTTGCGCCGGTAATGCGCCCGCAACGCTTTCTCTTCGCCTGAAGTCACCGGCCCTTAGGTCTTTTGGGCGGGGCTGCTCGTCCGGTCGTGCCGCGTTCCGTCAATTTTTATTACGCTACAGCGGTCGTATACGAACCCGTGAGGGACTCGACGATCTTTTGCGCCGCGTGACCTTCGCCGTAGGGCGTGCCTTGACGCACCGGAGTAAGCCTTTTCGACGCTGCGGCGATGCGGCGAGGATCGCTGCCGGCAAGAACGTTCCAGCCGTCTTCCAGTGTCTCTAGCCACTCGGTCTCTTCACGAAGCGTGACGCACGGAACTTTCATCACGAAAGCTTCCTTTTGCAAGCCGCCGGAATCGGTGAAGACCGCGCAGGAACGTGCGACGAGCGCCATCATCTCGAGATACGGCTGCGGATCGCACAGAATGATGTTGTCGCCGTCTCCGGCGCCGGCTTCGAGTGCCACCGCCTTGGTACGCGGATGGACCGGAAAGACGATCGGAAAGGCAACGCTGCGCAGGCCTTCGAGTATGCGGCAGAATGTCTGACGATCGTCGGTATTCGAGGCGCGATGCACGGTGGCTACGGCGTACTCGCGCGGACGCACGCCTAAACTGCTCAGAATTGCCGGACTATCGGGAATCTCGTGCGCCGCGCGTATCGCCAAATCGACCATCAGGTCGCCGACGACCTGTACGCCGCGAGTGATGCCTTCCTTGGCGAGTTGCTCGGCCGCGCCCACGTTCGGCACGAAAAGCATGTCGGCGACGTGATCGGCGACGATGCGGTTGACCTCTTCCGGCATCTCGCGGTTGAACGATCGCAGCCCGGCCTCCACGTGCGCAACCGGCACGTGTAATTTCGCAGCGGCCAGCGCTCCGGCAAGGGTGCTGTTTGTATCGCCGTACACGAGCACCCAGTCAGGACGCTCTTCGACAATGACCGGCTCCAAGCGTTTGAGCATCTCGCCGGTCTGTGCGCCATGGCCCCCGCTTCCAACCGACAGATTGTGCTTCGGCTCCGGAATATGCAGCTGGCGGAAGAACACCTCCGACATCTCGGCGTCGTAATGCTGGCCTGTGTGAACCAAGACTTCGTCGACGCCGCGCCGCCCAAACTCGGCGCTCAGCAGCGCCGCCTTAACGAACTGGGGACGGGCACCGACGACGCTCAGGACGCGCATCTACGCGCTGATTTTCTGCGCTAATCCGGACCGCACGGCATTCTGCACCGCCGCGATCACTTGATTCTGTACGTCCGCGCGCAGCTCCGGGAACATCGGGATCGAGATGACCTCCTCGGCGGCGCGTTCCGAGTGCGGAAAGGTTCCGCGCCCTTGTCCCAGCGACTCGTGCACCTTCTGCAGGTGCAGCGGCACCGGATAATAGACCATCGTGCTTACGCCGGCGTCGTGCAACTCACGCTGCACGCGATCCCGATCGCGGACGCGGAGCGTGTACTGGTGGTAGACGTGCCGTCCCCCTTCCGGATCGGCGGGCGGCTGGATACCCAGATCCGCAAATGCCGCAGTGTATCGCGCGGCGGCGGCCCGCCGTTTCTCGATCCATTGGTCGAGGTGCGGCAACTTCACGCGCAAGACGGCGGCTTGGACCTCGTCCAGGCGGCTATTTACGCCGAGCTCTTCATGGTAGTACTTGACGCGTCCGCCGTGCGCGCGCAGGCTTCGAGCACGCTCGGCGAGGGCTGAGTCGTTCGTGACCACCATTCCGGCATCGCCGTATGCGCCCAAGTTCTTGGACGGAAAGAAACTGAAAGCTCCGAACTCGCCGAACGTTCCGACTGACCGGCGGCCGATCTTCGCCCCGATCGCTTGTGCGCAATCCTCGATGACCGCCAAGCCGTGCTTGGCCGCGATCTGCATAATGCGCTCCATCGGCGCAGGGCGGCCGTAAAGATGCACCGGAAGTATCGCTCGGGTGCGCGGCGTGATCGCGGCCTCGATGAGCTCCGGATCGATGTTGTACGTGAGCGGGTCGATATCGACGAAGACCGGCTTTGCGCCGACAATGCCTATCGCTTCGGTCGTCGCTACGAACGTGAACGGTACCGTTATGACTTCATCGCCCGCTCCGATGTCCAGTGCCCTTAGCGCCAAATGAAGCGCATCCGTGCCGGAGTTGAGGCCTACTCCGTAAGAGGCGCCGGCGTATGCGGCAACTTCCGTTTCCAGCGCCTTCACGTTGGCGCCGTTGATGAAGACGCCGCCCTCGAAGACGCGCTCCACCGCGTTCACCATGTCTTCGCGCAATGCGTGATACTGTTCTTTCAGATCGAGAATGGGGATCACTCAGACACCTTTCGTACGACGCCGTTTTGCTTTTCAAAGGCGCGGCCGCAGTCGCCGCACTCGGCTTCAGAGCCGTTGAATTCCAGCTTGACCCCGCATTCGCACGCGTAACCGTGAATCCGCGCCGGGTTACCGTACACGACCGCATAGGGCGGTACGTCCTTGGTTACTACCGAGCCGGCGCCGACGAACGCGTACTCGCCGATCGCGTTGCCGCAAACGATCGTTGCGTTTGCCCCGATCGATGCGCCCTTCTTCACCAGCGTCTTCAGGTAATCGCCGGCGGTGTTGCGCGGTGTGCCGCTGCGCGGCGTAAAGACGTTCGTGAAGACCATGCTGGGGCCGCAGAACACTTCATCCTCGAGCTCGACGCCCTCGTACACCGACACGTTGTTTTGAATCTTTACCCGGTTGCCGATGCGCACGCGAGGACCGATGACGACGTTCTGCCCGATGTTGCAACCGGCGCCGATCTCGCATCCCGGCAGGACGTGCGAGAAGTGCCAGATCTTCGTTCCATCGCCGATGTTGCTCGGCTCGTCCACGTACGACGACTCGTGAACGAAAAACGCCTTCCTTTGCTCCGTAACGGTCAAACCAATGCCTCCAAAGTGAAAGAGTGAACCGTTGAACGCGCGTCGACCATCTCCAATGCCTGAACGACTCGCAACCCTTCGTGGCCGTCCGTCGGGAACCGGCCGCCCCCGCGCAGCGCCCGCAGAAACGCCGCGAGCTCCAGCCGCAGCGGCTCGACGCTCTCGGCGCCGGGATCACCGAACTCCATCGCTTGCGTTTCCCCTCGCCAGAGTTCGGCTTCGCCGCGGGCGTTCAGGCGATCGCCGCACGGAGTGAACGTCAACGCCCCGCCCTCCCGATTGTCGATGAACGTGAGCGTACCGGCAGAGCCGAAAACGTCGATGCGCGAACTCTTATCGGGATCCAGCCAGCTCACTTCGATATGAGCGCTTTGTCCGTTCGGAAAGGCGAAGTCGGCGTACGCGAAGTCGCCTACCCCCGGACGAACGAATTCACTCACCCAGCCGGTTGCGTTTACCGGCATATCCTCCATGATTGCGAGCATCAGCGCGCAGTCGTGCGGAGCGAAGCTCCACCAGACGTTCTCCTGGGACCGCAATCGTCCCCAACTCAGACGTCGCGAGCGCAAATGCCGCGGACGGCCGATTTTACCGGCGTGGACGGCTTCAACGAGCGCGCTGACGGCCGGATGGTAGAGCAGCACGTGCCCGACGAAGAGCGTCACGCCCGCAGTATCCGCGGCTTCGACGACGCGTCTCGCATCTTCGACGTTCAGCGCGAGCGGCTTCTCGACGAAAACGTGTTTGTGCGCGGCGATCGCTTTGAGCGCAAGCTCGGCGTGCGCCGACGCCGGCGCTGCAATGATGACGGCGTCTACTTTGGCGAGCTGCAGCATCTGATCGACGTCCACGTACAGTTGCACGCCCTCGTATTTGGCGCGCACGTCGTCGATCCGGTGCAAATCGGCATCGCACACCGCGGCGAGAACCCCCAGCTGATGACAGTTCCGGACCAGGTTCGCGCCCCAGTAACCGGCCCCGATAACGCCGACGCGCGGCATTCGCCTCACAGCAAGACCACCTTCTCGCGGCCCACGGTGACGTTCTTGGTTGCGTTTCGCGTGTCGAGGACTAGTTTGGCCTGTTCGACCACGCGAGCGTAGTCGACATTGCTGTGATTGGTGAGGATTATCACGCAATCGGCTCGCTCGATGCGCTCCTTGGAAAGCGGGATCGAGTGCCACTGCCTTCCGTGTTCGACGAACTTTGCGACATACGGATCGTGATAGTCGATTCTCGCGCCGTCCTTGAGCAGCAGTTCCATCACTTTAACCGCAGGTGACTCGCGCCAGTCTTCGATGTCTTTCTTGTAAGCGACGCCCAACACCAGGATGTCGGCGTCCTTGAGCGGGCGACCGATAGCATTCAGCGCGCGACTGAGCTTCTCACGCACGAAGTACGGCATGCCGATGTTGATCTCACCGGCCAGTTCGATAAAACGTGTGTGGAAATCGTACTCACGCGCCTTCCATGCCAGATAGAACGGGTCCAGCGGAATGCAATGTCCGCCCACGCCCGGTCCCGGGTCGAAGCGCATGATTCCGAAGGGTTTGGTGCTTGCCGCGTCCAGCACTTCCCAAATGCTGATGCCCAACCGATCGCACAACAGAGCCATCTCGTTCACGAGCGCGATATTCACCGAGCGGAACGTGTTCTCGAACACCTTGCACATCTCGGCGACTTTCGGCGAGCTGACCTCGAGCACGTCGAGGATTGTCTGCTGGTAGAAGCAGCTGCCGACATCGCGGCAGGCCGCGGTGACGCCGCCCACGACCTTATTCGTGTTCTTTGTCGTGTACCGCGCGTTACCCGGGTCGACGCGTTCCGGCGAAAAGCAAAGAAAGAAATCTTCCCCCACTTTTAATCCCGATTGTGCGAGCAGCGGCAACAGCACTTCTTCAGTCGTCCCAGGGTACGTCGTGCTCTCTAGGCAGACGAGCTGCCCGGGACGCAACTGGCCGGCGATCTGTTCCCCCACAGCTCGAATGTAAGAAATGTCCGGATCGAGGTTCGGGGTCAGCGGCGTTGGAACGCAAATGACGATGGCGTCGCACCGGGTGAGCGAATTGAAGTCCGAGCTTGCCAGAAGTTTGCCCGTCTCGACCATAGCGGCAAGTTCGCCATCGTCGACGTCGCGAATGTAGTTCAGACCTTCGTTGACTTGATCGACGCGCACGCTGTTGCGATCGTAACCGACGACGGTGAAGCCGACCTTGGCCTTTTCGACGGCAAGCGGCAGACCTACGTAGCCGATGCCGGCAACGCCGATCAGCGCAGTCTTTTCGGCAAATTTCTTCTTGAGTTGCTCGCGTAGACTTCCTGGGGCCTCAAGCAGTTCCATGGTTTTCCTATTGGGCGGGTGCCGGTGACATTAAAGGTTTGGCAATGACCTCCGTGGTCTCGCCGATTGAGTGTCGTGCTACCGTGCCTTGCACCGCAGGCGGGAGCAGATGCGCGCCGAGCGCATATTCCGGAACGAACTCGCGAAGCAAGTCCAGCGCCACACGCCAATCCGCGACGCGAATGGCACGCTGAATGCGCTCCATCGCGACACCGATCCGCTCGTAGTCGATGCGATCTTGCTTGGCAATGAAAAGCCGATGATGGCTCGTGCTGCAGACGCCTTCTCCGGCGGTGAGAATCTCCTCGAAGAGTTTCTCGCCGGGGCGGATCGACGTTTCGACGATGTCGATGTCCTTATAGGGCTCCAATCCCGAGAGCCGGATCACTTGCTCGGCCAAGTGCAGAATCTTGATCGGGTCGCCCATGTCTAGGACGAAGACTTCACCGTCATTGCCCATGGACATCGCTTGCAGCACCAGCGAAACGGCTTCGGGAATCGTCATGAAATAGCGCTTCATATCGCGATGCGTGATTGTGACCGGTCCGCCGCTTGCCACTTGCTGTTTGAAGGTGGGCACTACGCTGCCCCGGCTTCCCAAGACGTTGCCGAAGCGGACCACCACGAACTCCGTGCTGCTGCTGCCCGAAAAGGACTGACAGATCAGCTCCGCCATGCGTTTGGTCAGGCCCATCACGCTGGTGGGGTTCACCGCCTTGTCCGTGGAGAGCAGGACAAACTTCGCGGTGCCCGATGCCGCGGCCGCAAGCGCCACGGATCGCGTTCCCATGACGTTGTTGCGAACGGCTTCGCAGATATTATCCTCGACGATTGGCACGTGCTTGTGTGCCGCCGCGTGAAAGACTATCCGCGGCCGGTACGTCGAGAACGCATTGCGGATCGCCGGACCGTCAGCGACGTCGGCGAGGATCATCTTCGTGCGCGTAAACTGGTATTTGTTGCGCAGCTCTTGGTCGATGGCGAACAGGCTGTTTTCACCGTGTCCGAGCAGCAGCAGCAGTTTCGGATCGAAGGTGACGATCTGCCGGCAGATCTCACTGCCGATCGAGCCGCCGGCACCCGTGACCAAGACGACTTGATCCTCGAGGTGCGGACGAAGCGCCGCCGTGTCGACGACGACCGGTTCGCGCGCGAGCACGTCCTCCAACCGGATGTCGCGAATGCGCGAGATAGTGACTTTTTCGTTCAGAATGTCCACCGCATCGGGCAGCACCTTAACCGTGGTCGGCCGGTCGGCGCGGCTGGCGAGATCCTTGATGCGATTGATCACCGGCAGCGGCGCACCTGGAATCGCGACGATGAGCGAGTCGATTTGGTGCTTGGCTACGACGGCCGGAATCTCGTCAATGTTGCCCAGGATGCGAATGCCGTCGACGCGCCTGACTGCCAGGCCGTCGTCGATGCAGCCCACCAAGCGCATCGGCAGCGTGCGATCTTCTTGAATGGCCCGTATCAAGTTCAGCGCGGGCATGCCGACGCCGACCACCAGCACGCGCTGAGCGTTGGGGCGGCTGGTCAAAACGAACGTCCGCGCCAGCACGAGCGCTATTCGGAGAAACATGCGTAGAATGAAGCCGAGCATCGCCGCTATGACGACCAAGCGCCCGGACGAATGTTCGAGTGGGCCGGGAAGGAGCCAGACACACGTCAATGCCAGCAAGGTTCCGCCGACGGCGCCGTAGAGTAGGCGCAGGACGTCGTGGAAGTCGAACGTGCGGGCGCTCTCATAGCGCCATTGCATGTAGGCGCCCGTCACGAACAGAAGCAACGTTATCAGCGCGAGCTGTACGGGGTGCGCGGAGTGGATGTCACCGACCGCCGTGGCCGACACGACGGCTATGAAGAGCAGGGCAAAGTCCGCTATGAGCAGTCCGAACCGAAGTCCCGGCCTGATCCCTCGAACGGTCGTGTCCAAATCCGGTGTAAATTTCATCGTCGTCTGGCCGAATTGTAGCGCGGCGCCCTGGGCGCCCGCAGGCTGCCGACGACCCCGAAACTGAGGCGAAGGCCCCAATCCGGCTGTCCGATTACGGACGCTTGGCCTAGGGCAAAATTGGAGGATTTCGGTTACTCTTGAATCCGTGGTACTGCTTGAAAGAATTCGGGCCGTTCCCGGTGCGGTGCGCCGGCAACTGCGTGACCTGATAAGCGACGAAGTCGAGCGCCGGCGTCTGCCGGGCGTCCATTACGCTACCGGCGTGATCGTGCGCGGGGCCCGGCATATTACGGTAGGCAGCAACGTCTTCTTCGATCATCGCGCGTATCTGCAGGTCAACAACGTCAACGGTCAGCCCGGTTTTATCAGTGATCGGCGACAACGTCGAAATCGGCCCTTACAGCGCGATTTGGGGCGGCGGCGGCGTGACGATCGGCAGCGACGTGCACCTCGGCTGCCACGTGCACATCACGTCTATGGAAGGCGAGCAGGTTCCGGCCGACAATTTCGACGTCAACAAACCGCTCGAAATTGCTCGCGCACCGGTAGTCATCGGCAATCACGTCCTGATTTGTTCGAACTCAGTGATCGTGCCGGGCGTGACGGTCGGACATCATGCGATGATTGCCGCAGGAGCGGTCGTTACCGAAGACGTTCCACCGTATGCCCTCGTAGCCGGCGTGCCGGCGCGCGTGATCCGATACAATAACGGCAGCCCCAACGGGATCCCGGCGATAAAAGCCACTATCGGCTGACCAGCCATAGCGTCAGCGCATCCGGATCACCGGCCGCCCCCTGGAATTGCGCCACTTGCGCGTTCACAAAACTGCTCGCGACGGCGCGCGCCGCGTGTCCCTGCAACATGGAGCGCGAATCAGCGGAATTTGCGATCAGATAGACCGCGTCGTACCCCCGAGGCACGCGCAGCGGTGCCGCGGTACGCGGGATCTCGATGCGCGCATCAGCATCCAGATAAAATGCCAGGTCCAGAGCGCGCGGCCATTGTCGCGGTACGACTATCAGCGCATGCGGTACCGTATTGATTTGCTCGGCCATCGCCGGCAATGCTCCGTCCTGGCGGTTGTCCCACCAAACGCTCGAGCGCGTGTCGACGAAACTAGAGACGGCTGCGAGTCCGAGCACGATTGCCGCGGCGACGGCCCAGCTCGCGCGTTTCTCGGGAAATCGCGACGTTCGAATGCGGCAGGCCAAAAAGCCGGCAAGGCAAGTCAAGAGCGCGATCCACAGAGGTATCTCGTAGCGCGTCACACTGGAGCGGTGTTGGTGCAGCACAACGTCCGGTAACAGCAGCGTAACCGCCGGAACGGCAAGCGATGCCGCGGCAAAAATGCGCGCGCGGCGAGGCGCGCCGCTTAGACTCCATACAAGCGCAAACGCAACCAGAAGCCCGATGGGAATCAAGATCACTGCGAGCCAGAGGCGCAGGTACTCCAGGTCCCAGAGGCTCGTGCCGGCGTTGAACGCCCACTTTTCCAGAAGCTTTGTCAGGGGCCACGGACTTGCAGTCCACGCGTTCTCCGCGACGATCGCCGAGCGATGAACGTAAATTTGCGCGGCCCAGGGCAGAAAGACCAGTATGGCGGCACTGCCGGCCGCGATGAAACCGCCGAGCCGCTTTCCGCGCAGCAGAACCGCGGCATACGCCGCATGAACGGCAATAGTGACCACGGAGAGCACGGCGGTGTAAAGCGACAACCCGGCGCAGACGGCGTATGCAATCCACCACGCGGGTCCACCCGTTCGGCTTGCACGCAAAAATACAGCGTTCATTACGAGTATAGCGAGAGACCATGCGCTGTACTCCCGTGCTTGCAGCGAGTAAATGACGAGCACCGGCGATAACGCCGTGAGCCCGAACCCCAAAGCGGCTGCAAGCGCACTGGCATAGAGCTCCCAGCAGAGCCAGGCCGCCGCGAAGGGCACCAGCAAGCCGAAGATCAGTGCCGGCAGACGAATTCCGGCAATCGACGCGCCCGTTACGCGCGTCCAAAGCGCGGTAATGACGTAATACACCGGAGGATGCTGCGCATCTTCGAGCGCCAGCGAACGAACCGCTGCAGTGACGCCCCGTTCGTCCCCGCGTCCCGCAAACCTAAGAATTTGCGAGACGGGATGCGCGCTTGCGCCGGTAGTTACGGCCGTAAACTCCGCGCTCGTATGTCCCGAAACGCGCATTGCGGTTACCGCTTCATCGGACCAAAAAACTCGACCGGGCATTCCCGCGATGCGAAACGCCAGCCCTGCCAAGCCGAGCGCGACGCAGAGAAGCGCTGTCGCTAGAACCACCGAGCGGCGCTTGCTTTGCGGCACGTCCGCCGCATTCAGTACGCCGATGCGCACCGTAGCGTCACTAGTTTTCCGTCATGAACCGCACCTGCGGCAATCCGGCGGCCGGCATGGCGCCGACCACGAGCCAGTATGCGACGTGATGCTGCAGCAAAATTTGACTCGGCGCTTTGGCGCTCAGCGTGTAATTCGTCACCAGATCATTGCCTTGGCTGTCTTTGGACGTCGAATAGCCGACGTAAATCGCAACCGGACCGTTGAAGGTAGCGAGCTGCGTCGCCGATATCGGCTCTCCCCATTCATCGAAAAGCGTTTGGAGCGACGCATAGGTGTAGTCGACGTTGAAGTTTTGGGGTTCCGTCGGGTCTTCGAGGTGAATGATTCCCGAATAGTCGTGCGTGTGCAGTTTGTAGAAACAGTCGGCCGTTAAAACTTCGTCGGTGTCGTTCGGCTGTCCGGACGCTTTGGGTTCGATCGGATTCTCCATGCCGATCGCTTGCGGAATCGCTTCCCAAACACCATTCGCATACAAACCGACGAATGCATGGACGTGATAGCCCGTGCCCATGTTTCCCGTCAGGCAAGGAACCCCGCCGATCGTTTGCCCGAAACCGCCGGCGCGCGTGTCGCCGGCTTGATCCGTCCAAGACGCCGTCCCTGAGGAATACCAACTCGTATTTCCGTTGATGAAGTTGATCTCTGCACTCACCACGACGTTGTTGGCCGGAATATTCCCGTTTACGGGTGCGGTGGTCGGCACGGCGGTCGGCGCAACGGTTGGGGACGGCGTCGGGCTGTTTGCCGGCGAGGTCGAGGGCGAAGGATTTCCGCCTCCGGGATTGTTCGTCGGATTAGGAATCGGCGCACTGGCTGAGCCGCCTCCGCCGCCGCACGCTGCCAGAGCGATTGTCAGCGCAAAGAGTAATCCTACGACTCGTGACCTGTTCATTCAACCCTCATGAAAACGAAATAAGGCCGGACGAAATCGTCCGGCCTTTTCGCGCGCGGAATTTAGTACTCGACGTTCCACTCGACTTCGGGAAGTCCGACAGTGCCGTCTTGTTGTTTGGGCATGGCGCCGATGACGATCCAGGTCGTGTTATGGTATGCCAGGGGCACCGCAGCTTGCCGAGCTCACTTGCGTGTACGAGTCGACGAGATGGCCGCCGTGCGGTCCGATATCGTTGCCCTGAACGCCGGTGTAGATTGCCACCGGGCCGGTCAAGTTCGTGCCGCCGGGGACGGTCAGCCCGGTTGCCGAGAGCGTCACGCCCCAGATATCCAGCAAGCTCTGCACCGACGGGCTGTACGAGAGCGGCGAGGTCGTTGACGTGCTCTGCGAGTAGTTCACGTCTTCGATATGCACCAGACCCGAAAAGTCGTGCGTGTGAATATTGTACTCGCAATCTTGTTGCTCGATCTCGTAAAGATCGTTCGGGTGTCCGCCCGGCGCGTTGTTTGACGGCGCCATCGGCTCGGTCGGATTCTTCATGGCAATACCCGACGGCAGAGATTCTTCCGTGCCGTTGTAATAGATTCCGACGAACGAGTGAACCGAATACGTCCCCGGATTCTGAGCCGGCTCAACGGTCGGCGTGCACGGCATTTTGTCCATCGTTTTGAAGCCGGTCTTGGCGCTTGCGCCCTGGATCGTGTCACCGAACGCGGCGACGGGCGGCTGGCCGTTCCGCTGGGCCCACAGCGCGGTGGTTCCGGCTAGGTACCAGCCGACGCTGCCGTTGACTTGCGGGCCTTCTTGCGCATTTATCGCGAGACCCTTGTCGACGGGCACTCCGCCCGAGGGCGTAGCCGTCGGTGTCGGCGTAGGCGTCGGCGTGTTCGTTGGCTTGACCGTAGGCGTAGGTGAAGGCGACGACGATCCTCCGCCGCCCGGCTGTGTCGTGGGACCCGTTACGGGTGGGGTGCTGCCGCCTCCGCCGCCGCCGCAAGCGGCGAGAACGGCGGATATCGCGAGCAGCGGTATGCAGAGTCGCAGAAATTTCATTAGTAATTCATCCTCGTGCGGGCAAGTTAAGTCCGCACTCATCGTATCTGCGAGCGGCTTTACGAGGCGTGAATCGGCCCGGTCAGCCGGGTGGTAAGATAGCCCGGAATTGGTTAGGTCGTGTGAACTAAAGGCGAAGGGCCGCCTCTCGGCTAGCGACGGCGCCTCTAATCGCCGGGGCGTTCTCGGGAACGGCACATAGCAAAAAGGGCCGCGTCACAGGGCCCTTTTCCGGTTCGACGGATCCTAGGCGGGCATGTCCTTCTGGCGCTCGTTGTAGATGAGCGTCGGCGCCTCTTTCTTCTCGATGACTTCCTTGTTGACGATGCACTTCTTCACGCCCGAGAGTGAGGGCAAGTCGTACATCACGTCGAGCATCGTCTCTTCGAGGATCGACCGAAGTCCGCGCGCGCCGGTCTTTCGGCCTTGCGCTTTTGATGCAATCGCGATCAGCGCTTCCTTCGTGAAGGTCAGCTCCACGCCGTCGAGGCCCATGATCTTTTGGAATTGACGGACCAGCGCGTTTCGCGGTTCGACCAGGATCCGGCGCAGCGCCAACTCGTCCAGAGCATCGAGCGTTACCACGATCGGCAGGCGGCCGATGAACTCCGGAATGAGGCCGAACTTGAGCAAATCTTCGGGCATCAGTTGCTGCAGCAGCTTGCCGACGCGGGCTTCCTTCTTACCTTCGGGCTGAGCGCGGAACCCCATGTTGTTGCTGGCCACGCGCGATTCGATAATTCGTTCCAGACCGTCGAACGCGCCGCCGCAAATGAACAGCACGTTGGTCGTGTCGATCTGAATGAACTCCTGGTGCGGATGCTTGCGCCCGCCCTGCGGCGGAACGTTGGCTGTGGTGCCTTCCAAAATCTTGAGCAGCGCCTGCTGAACGCCTTCGCCGGAGACGTCGCGGGTGATCGACGGATTCTCGCTCTTGCGCGCGATCTTGTCGATCTCGTCGATGTAAACGATGCCCTTCTCGGCGCGTTTGACGTCGTAATCCGCCGCTTGAATCAGTTTGAGCAGAATGTTCTCGACGTCTTCACCGACGTAACCGGCTTCGGTGAGGGACGTTGCGTCGGCCATAGCCAGCGGCACATCCAAAATCTTCGCGAGCGTTTGGGCGAGATACGTCTTACCGGATCCGGTCGGACCCACCAGCAGAATGTTCGATTTCTGCAACTCGACGTCGTCGGCGCTCGCGCCCATGTTCACGCGTTTGTAGTGGTTGTAAACCGCCACCGCGAGCGACTTCTTGGCGCGTTCCTGACCGATCACATACTGGTTCAGGATGTGATTGATTTCTTTCGGTTTGGGGATGTTGCGGAGACGCAGGTTCTCGTCGACGTTCTTGTAGAGCTCTTCTTCGATAATCTCGTTGCAGAGCTCGATACATTCATCGCAGATGTAAACGCCGGGACCCGCGATCAACTTGCGCACTTGCTCCTGCGATTTTCCGCAGAAACTGCACTTCAGTTGACCTTTCTCATCTCCGAATCGAAACATTTAGCCTCTTGCCTATGCCGGGGTCGCCAGCGAAGTCCGGTTTTCGATGATTGAGTCTATAATACCGTAATCCTTGGCTTCTTGGGCGGTCATATGGAAATCCCGCTCGATATCTTTGAGAATTTGCTCGATCGGCTTCTTGGTCGTGTCCTCATAGATACCGGCCAGCATGCGGCGGGTAGAGATGAGGTCCCGGGCGCTGATTTCGATGTCGGTGGCCTGACCGCCGATCTGCTGGACCCACGGCTGATGAATGAGTATTTTGGCATGGGGCAGGGCCATACGTTTACTCTGCGCGCCGCCCGTAAGCAGAATGGAACCCATGGAGGCTGCCATACCCGCGCAGATCGTGGCGACGTCCGGTTTGATGAAGCGCATCGTGTCATAGATTGCCAGGCCGGCCGTAACGCTGCCGCCCGGGCTGTTAATGTACATGTCGATGTCTTTGTCCGGATCTTCTTTTTCGAGGAAGAGCAGCTGTGCAATCACCAGGTTCGCCAAATGATCGTCGATCGCGCCGCCCACGAAGACGATTCGATCTTTGAGCAGACGCGAATAGATGTCGAACGCGCGTTCACCGCGTGCGCTCTGCTCGACGACCATCGGGACTAAATGACCCATACGTTTACGTTCCTCTAAACCTTAAACCGTTGCTGCCTGACAGTACCTGAAATGGCGCCCGCGCCGACTAGGTTGCGGGGCCCGGTGCCGTTTCCCCCACATCGGCATTTTCGATGAGAAAGTCTACAGTCTTATTTCGGACGATTCCGTCCATGAGCGAGAGCAGATTGTTTCCGACCGCTTGACGTATCCGATCCACCGGTTGCCCGTACTGCCGGGCAAGGGATTGAAGCTCCGCCTGAATATCGGCGGGAGTTGCGGTGATGTTCTCCGCCTTCGCGACGGCCTCGAGGAGCAGCGTCCCCTTGACCCGCTTTTCGGCCTCCGGGCGGAATTCGGCCCGCATGCCGTCCTCCGTCTTATCGACCATCTTTAGATAGTCTTCGAAGGACATGCCCATGCGGGAGGCAGCGGAGACGCCCTCGGAGAGCATGCTCTCCAGCTCGCGGTCAACCATGACCGGCGGCAATGGAAAGTCGTGCGAGCCGATCAAATCCTCGACGATCTGATTGCCGGCCTGGCGGCGGAGTCGAGCTTCGGCCGCGGTTTCCAGACGGCGCCGGATATCGTCTTTGAGCGCCTCGAGCGTCTCGTTTTGCGAGACTGCTTTGGCAAATTCGTCGTCCGGCGTGGGAAGCTCGAGCTCTTTCAGCTCGTGCAGCGTGACGGTGAATGAGGCGGTCTTTCCGGCCAGGTCGCTCTGCTGATAATCTTGCGGAAAGGTCGCCGGGACCTCGCGCGTCTCGCCTGGCTTCATACCCGCGATGCCGCTGACGAATCCGGGAATGAATCGCTCCTCGGAGAGTTCCGTCTGCTGACCCTTGGCCGAGCCGCCTTCGAACGGGATTCCGTCGACCTTGCCTTCGTAGTCGAGCGTAGCGACGTCGCCCAAGCGGGCCTCACGCTCGACCGGCACGAGGGTTGCCCGCTCCCGGGCCAGAGCCTTCAGCGCGCGTTCGACGTCCTCGTCGCCCACGTTCACGGTCTCGTGAACGAGTTTGAGGCCCTTGTACGGCTTGAGATCGATCTCGGGCCGTACCTCGACAACTGCCTTGACGCCCGTGGGACGTCCATCGTGATCGGGAAGCAGTTCCACCTTTGGCCGGTCGATCGGGTCCAGGTCGTGTTCCTTGACCGCCTTGGCGTAGACGGCCGGCACGACGTCCTCGATCGCCTCGTTCGTAATCGTCGCGGCGCCGTAGGCTTGTTCGAAGACCTTGCGCGGCACTTTGCCGGGGCGGAACCCGGGCAGCTTGGCCTTCTTTGCCAGGCGACGGAAGGCGCGATCCTCGGCCTCGCGGATCTCCTCGGGCGAGATCGGGATGACCAGCTCAACTTGCGTTGGGGCGAGTTTGGTAAGGGTCGACGTTGACAGGGTGGATTCTCCCAAGAGCCCGGCCTGGGCCGGGTCGAAAAATCGTGGAGCGGAAGACGAGATTCGAACTCGCGACCCTCGCCTTGGCAAGGCGATGCTCTACCACTGAGCCTACTTCCGCACACTCATCGCTACCGTTATTACCGATCCTCACGTACCCGGCGATGGTAAACACGTGGGGGCCCCATCGTCTCCCGATGGGGGGTGCGGAGCGGCGTAGCCCGGAGCACCTTTGAACTCGAGTTGTTGCTTGCCCCTAGACAAAGCGCCTCAAGGCGCTTTGTCCTGGGCAAGCAGAGACTCGAACTCTGATGGGTTGCCCCACTGGAACCTAAATCCAGCGCGTCTGCCAGTTCCGCCACTTGCCCGGGCGCGCCGGCCTTACGAAGCGACCCCGTTTTATATGGGTCTAGTTCGAAAAATCCTCCACGAAATACAGGTCTCCGTCAGTGTCGCGAGCGACGCCGATACCGACGCGATGATAGTCGGCGGAGAGGATGTTTTCGCGGTGCGGCGGGCTTTGGAAGAGTGCGCTGTCGGCCGATTGTACGTCGGGCGCCATGGCAATGTTCTCGCCGGCGTAATCGAACGAACAGCCGGCGGCGCGGATGCGATCGAATGGACTTTGCCCTGATTGTGACTCGTGCGCGAAGTAGCCGTGCTGCGCCATGTCCGCAGCGTGGCCCGTCGCGGCCGACGTCAAACGAGCGTCGATGGCCAGGGGTTGTAACCCGCGTGACGCGCGCTCCCCGTTCAGATCAGACAGCATTGTCATGGCTAGACCGAAAGCCATAAGGTGGAGCATACTCCATGTTATCGGAGTCTTAAGGTTCGGAGACTGCGGCTTCGCTGCGTAAGGAATCTGCATCGACGGCAAGGCGCATGCTTGCCCTGCGGGAAGGGCTTTCTAGGCTTGAAGCGCTTCTTTGAGAGCGTCTTGCCAGGCCATGCCGCGTCCGGTCGCTATCGCCTTGCGCGCGGCGTCTTGTCCGAGAGCGCTTTGGGCGTCGCGAATTACCTGTTCGTAATCGATCTGGTCGAACGGCTGACGTGGAACGCCGATGCTCTGGAAAACTCCGTCCGCAAAGCCCGCAAGGTGCAGCGCGCGCGCCCAGTCCTTCTCGGCAATCGCCAATCGGGCCAGTGAATCCACGCAATTGCCGCTCTGCCAGTCGTCCTGATAATCGCGCACGATTTCGAGCGCCCGCCGCAGAGCCGGTCGCGCCGCCTCCAACTCGCCCCGTTTGAGCTCAAATATTCCAAGGTTGGTCAATGACCACCCGGCGGATTGTGTGTCGTGCAGACGCTCGAAGATTGCGAGGCTTTGGCGCGTCAGGTTCACTGCGCGATCGTATTCGCCGACGGTGGCGGCGAGATCGCCCAGATTGCCGAGCAAATTCGCTACGCCGCGATCGTCTTCGAGCCGGCGCAGCAATTGCAAGCTCTCCTCGTAGAGTTCTCGCGCGCGGTCGGGATGTCCCAGCCAGTTCTGCGCGATCGCGCGGCCGTTGAAAACGTCCGCCAAGCCGCGCTGATCGCCGACGCGTTTACAGATTTCGTAGCCTTCGTCAAGGTACTTGAGCGCGTCGTCGAACCGCTGCAGGAGAATGCAAGCCGACGAGGCTTCGTACAGGGCCGACGCAAGCCCGCGCTCGTCCCCGATCTCGCGCCAGAGCTGGATCGAAAGTTGAGCCGAATCCAGGGCACGCTGGGAATGCGCGCCGTCTAAACGCGCCAAGCCGAAAAGCGGCTTTGCGTGGACTTCTTTCGGCAGCAAGAGGTCCTCACGGGAGAGGAGTTGCTCTATCCACTCACGGCCCGCGCCGATGCGGCTCAGTTGCTCCCAGTAATGAATCAGATTGCACGTAATGCGAGCACCGAGCTGCAGATCGTTCTCGTTAGTCACGGTAAAGATCAGGGCAGCGCGGATATTGTCGATCTCGTAGGCCATCGAGGGAAATTCGTTTCGCCATTCCTTCGTGGAATAGCTGGCCTCGAGTGCTTCGGCGCGCGCGCGAAAATACTGCGCATGATCCATGCCGAGCGGGCGCCATTCACCGAGTTCGCGCGCCTTGTCGGCCGCGAACGCGCGAATCGTTGCAGGAACGACGTAGCGGACCCGGCCGTCATCGTTGTCGAGGTTCACCAGCGCTTTTTCGACCAGCAATCCCAGTGCACCGGCGTTGCCGCAGACCGCCGAGATCGCAGCGGAACTCGCTCCGCCGGAGAAAATAGAAAGGGCGCGAAGCAGCCGCTGCTCCTCCGGCGTGAGCACGTTGTAGCTCCATTCGACGAACCCGCGCATGGCTTCGCGTCCGAGCTGCTCGCGATCGGGCAGCCGTTCCAAGAGCCCGTCCACGTCCACGTTGTGCAATTGGGCCGCGGCGAGCTGAATCGCGCGCGGAAGGCCGCCGAGCTGCCGGCAGATCACTTCGACCGTCGCGTGACGATCGGCAGGCAGCGCTATCTGTGAACTCTTGACACGCTGCATGAAGAGCGCCGCGGACGCTTCAGTCGCAAGCGGCGGTAGCGTGAAAGCGGTCTCGCCGCCGATAATCAACGGCTCGCGCGCCGTCACCAGCAGCCTGGACTCGCGCACGTTCGCGATGAGCTCGCCGACCACTTCGCTTGCGCCTCGCACGGCCGGCTCATAATTGTCGAGCACGAGCAGCGCCTTTTTCGATTTCAAAAACTCTGCAACTGATGCGGCGGGAGCGACGAGCGGCGTCTCCGGAACGCCTAGAACGGAGGCAATCTTACTGGCGAGATACTGACCATCGGGGACGGTGGAGCAATCGACGTAAAATGCGCCGTCCGGAAAACGCGCCAGTTCGCCCCGCGCGAGGTCGAGTGCGCTGCGCGATTTGCCGATTCCCGCGGCCCCCGATATGGTGACCAGCGCTGAGCCTGCGCAGCAGTCTGCGCAAGTGCTGCATCTCCGCAAAACGCCCGACCGTCGTGCCCTGCACTGCCGGAATATTATGGCGGTACGATTTTGCTGCATATGCCGGCGGCGCGTCGGACTGATAGTTCTCACCGGCGACCCGGTTGCGGCCGGTGCGTTTGGCTTGATACAGCGCAACGTCGGCGGCTTCGATCAGTGAATCAGGCCGATCCGCGCGCGTGGGAATCTTGCACGCAACGCCCAGGCTGATCGTCAGCCGGTGCAGCAAAGAGCCGCTATGGGCGATGGCTAGATCCAGGACGGCCTGCCGCATCCGTTCAGCAATGCTGAGCGCGCCGGCGTTGTCGGTGTCGGGCAATACCGCCACGAACTCTTCGCCGCCGTACCTCGCGAAGAGATCTTCCGAACGCGAGAGGCATGATGACAAAGCCGTTGCGACCTGTTGCAAGGCGGCATCGCCGGCAACGTGTCCGTACGTGTCGTTGAACGGCTTGAAGAAGTCGATGTCGACGAGCAGCATCGCCAGGCTCGTGCCCCGGCGCACGGCCCGGCGCCATTCAGCGTTGAAACGCTGATTGAACGACCGCCTATTGGCAACACCCGTAAGACTATCGGTGGATGCGATATTCTCCAAGCGCGCGCTTTGGGTTTCGATCTGCGCTTGATGGACCCGCACGCTCAAATACAATGCGCATGTCTGCAGTAGATCGACGTCTTCGTCCGTGTACGCGTTCGGGATAACGCTCTGAACGGAAAGCACGCCGATGATCTCGGTTCCGAATTTGAGCGGAACGAACAAAGCCGAGACGCGCTCGTCGTTCTGCGGCTGACCCGGCAAATTGAGCGCCAGACGTCCTTCGGTCCAATCGGAAAGGCGGCACTTGAGTATCGGGCGGCCGGTGCGTAAGACTTCGGCGGTACGTGATTCGGGACGCACCAGGCGGTTCGCCAAACTGCCAACGACGCCGTTTTCGAGCATGAAGGCGATGCGCGCGCTCTCACTCTCTTTTTCTTTGATGGCGATGAAGACCATCGAGGCATCGACGAATCGCGCCAATAGCGAACAAACCTCGTGGAAGAGCTCTTCCAAGGAGAGGCCGCTGGTGAGCAGTTCTGCCGTGCGCTGTACGACCTCCCGATCGCGCGCCGCGCGCGAAAGGGACGC
Organism: Vulcanimicrobiota bacterium; assembly: GCA_963714015.1. GTDB lineage: Bacteria > Vulcanimicrobiota > Vulcanimicrobiia > Vulcanimicrobiales > Vulcanimicrobiaceae > DASRDE01. The sequence goes on from OY970223.1 coordinate 2,504,228, forward strand.
CGCACCGGTCGCGTCGTTCACGCGCCCCTCTTCTAAAGGACGGCCGCGCGGCCCCGCGGTCTTTACGGAAAACAGATGCTTCTTAGATCCGTTTACGCAGGACCGCTCCGTAAACTGTTAACACGCCGGGGCTCGGTCCGCCCGCGAGGGGATGCAGCCCTCCGCTGCGATCGCGCCACAGCAGACCCGCGACCTTGCGCTCTCCCGGCACCGGCCAGGGACTGTTTTTTGAAGTCAGCATGTCCAGCGGATGAGTGATGCGTTCGGGAAACACCCATTCGAACCGCTCTTCCAGCGCTGCGCGCAATTTTTCGTATTGCGTAAGCGGTACGCCGACTCCGCCGCTTACCTCGACGTCGAGATCGAACGTCAGCGCGAACGTTCCGCCGGGCTTCAGAATGCGCGCCAGCTCTGCAACCATAGACGCCGGTTCGGGTATGTGTTCCAGAACGCTCAGTGAAAACGCGGCGTCCGCGGTTTCGCCTTCCAGCGGAAGCGTCTCGGCATTGAGCCGCACGTCAATCGCACCTCGACCGGCGCTGAGAACGCCCGCAGCAGCCGAAAGATCGCGCACGGCTATGGGATCGTTGTCGAAGCAGATCACCGATGCCGGCAGCCGTGCAACCGCAAACGTGAAGAATGTGGACCCGCTTCCGAAGTCGGCGATTACCGGGGGCGCCGCTGCACCGCCGCAAGCGCGGCGCAAATGTTCGTATACGTACGCATACTCCCACGCGCGGCTCCACGTGTGCAGGATCTCCGTTCCCCATATATATTGGGGATCGCGAAACGCGGGTGCTGCCTGGACAAATTCGCGCTCCGTTTCCTCGAGCTGACGAAATACCGCTTTGTACTCGTCGAGGCTCGAGATGGGAGAGCGCCGCAAATCCCGCCCGTTCGAACATTTGCGGACGGAATTTCGCGAAACTAGTTGCCGTCTCCGTCGTCGTCCGGTATGCGCGTGTCGATCTCGGCGGATCGCGGTACCGCGGGAGCGGGTATCGGTTGGAATATGCGCGGCTTTTGCGCATAGTTGAACATGTCGGAGAGATCGTCGGAGCGAACGTCCGTGGTTCCAAGCGATCCCAGGTTGTACGTCTCTTCGAGGAATTTCAGCGTGCTGCCGAACTCGTGCTGAACAGGCGAGACGTAGCCCTGCTTGGCGTACGGCGAGACGACGATCAGCGGAACCCGGAAGCCCAACTCATAATGGTTGTACTGCACCGGGGGGACATGATCGTACCAGCCGCCCCACTCGTCCCAGGTGACGATAATTGCGGTGGAGTTCCAATACGGGCTCGCTCCGATTGCGTTTACGACTTGCGCAACCCAGGCCGGCCCCGTTCCGGTGTTTGAGTGCGCATGATCCGATTCCGCAGCGGTCGGCATCACCCAAGAAACGCCTGCAAGTTGTCCGTTTTTAATATCGTTGAAGATATTCGTATTGGGTGCGGACACGTTGGCGTAATCCGGACTGTAGCGAATGTTTTTGTAAGAGTCCGGCGCATACCACAGGCCCCGGCCCATTCGGGCCTCGTACCACTTCCACGTGACTCCCGCCGAGTCGAGCAGATTGAAAATCGTTTGGTGCGTGAAGCACGGAAATACCGGCGTATAGTTTTCGGATCCGGTCGCCGGATCGATCAGCGGCGCGGTGGTTCCCGGTAACGAGTCGCATCCTCCGGGATGGACCGAGTCTTTCTTCGTCGCATTGTCCATTACGTAGAGGGTGTTCGTATCGTCGATAGCCGAGTTTCCGGCAGCCAAGTAAAGGTGCGCGGGATAGCTGGATCCCTCGTTTGTCGCGAACATGCGATCGGCGAACGCATAGGTCTCAGCTAATGTCCAATACGGTTTGACTTGCGACTTCGGCACGTACGAATAGGCAAAATCCGCCGGTTCGCCGGAGCCGTTGTCGATCTTCTCGAGATTGAATCCGTTCATATGGCCGTTGCGGTACTCGGTTACCCATGACGCATGGCTATGGTCCGGATCGTACGTGTTGACCAAATTCCCCGGCTGAAGCTGTATCGTATTCCCGTGGGAATCGAGTCCCGACTTTACCGTGTCGGCGCCCGGCAAGCCGTTGAAGAGATTGTCGACCGACCGATTCTCTTGAACCATGATAACGACGTGCTGGATCGGCGATCCGGCCGGCGCGACACCGTGAACGTTGAAGGATTCTTCTCCGGGCGTGATGGGCACGACCGGCGCGCGTTGCGAACAGGCCGTGATTACCAGGAGCGCCGCACAAAGAACTACTCGTTTCATTCCAACCACCGATTCGCAGAGTGTTATTTAAGGAAGTGTCAGCTGCCGGTGCTTCGGCACCGAATGCTCGGACGGAGGTGCAAAAGCCGAAATGTGTCCGCCGTTGTCGCTCACGTACACCATGCCGTTGGCGACCAACGTTCCGATGCGGCCTCCGCTCGGCAACGCGTAAGTCCAGAGCTGCGCGCCGGTCGCAGCATCGAAAGCGAATTCAGTCTGACCCGTGCTGTTTGCGATGTAGGCCACGCCGTTCGCGACGGTAATCGCCGAACGCGTTACCTGATCGTTGGTACCCGACCCGTCCGGACCGAACTGTGCGCTCCAGGCGGGAACCGGATTGAGCGTGCAGTTACTCTGGACGTTGAAAGCTGCCATGCCCGCCTGATAGCTGCCGAACGTTGCGGGAAGACCGACGTAAAGATCGTTCGTCACCGGATCGTAGGTAGTTTCGCCCTGGAAATCGCCGTTGTCGTTCGCCACGGAGATTTCGAGATATTGGACCGGCCCCTGGGCAATTGTCGAAACGTCGTAAAGCTCGAGCACCCCGGACTTGTTGAGCGCGGTGGCCATCTCCGGGCAGCCCGGCGGCGTGAAAATCACCGGAGTCGATCCGAAGTCCAAATCCGTGAGATTTGGACCGGAGGGCAGGTTGTTCGGATAGTTCGACGCGACGACCGTGCTCAGGTTCGGACTCAGCTCCACGACCCGCTCGGCGTCTCCCGTGGTTTGCGGAATTCCGCTGGCCACGTCTGCATTGCCGGTTGCGATCAGAACCCGGTTGGTCGCGGGGTCGATCGATGCGCCGCCGCCACCCCAGATGCCGCCGCCGTTGCCGCCTTGCTGCGACGTGCCGCTAACCGGATAGAACGAACCGATGATCCGCGCGGTGGCGGTATTGATTGCGACGATATGCCCCTTCCATGGCTTGAAATCGCAGATAGAGCTGGTTTCGGCATAAAGGAATCCGTTCGCCGGATTGTAGGTCAATCCACCGTGCATGTTGTTGTGGATCGGATTGTCGCCGATCTTGACCGGCCAGCCTTTGATCCATGCGCCCGTCGATAGATTCAGCGCGTGTACTTGTTCGTTTCCGTCGCCGACGTAAATAATGTTGTGCGCGCGATCGATTGCGGGCGTTGCGCCCACGCCGAACTGCTGAGATCCGCCGCAAGTGGATACCGACGGCAGCTTCTTTTGCCAAATGACGGCACCGGTCGCCGCATTAAGCGCGTAGATCGTAGCGCCGAAGCTCGACCCGAAGTACACGACGTTGGTCGGCGTGCCGTTGACCATGACGCCGCTGGCGAGAACGGGTTCGCGCATAGGACGCTTACCGACGGTGAACGACCAGACTTTTTGCAGCGAACCGACGTTGCCGGTCCCGACGACGGTTTCGTTCGGATTGTATCCCGTACGCTGCAAATCGTAGCCGAACGAATCCCAATCGGTCTGAGGTGAACTGCGTGACGAACGCTGGACTTGGGCGTCGCGTCCGGGCACGAGCGAAGATAGGACATGCGATGGAATCGAGGACACTGAGCCTTCGCCGCCGCAAGCGGTCAGACCGGCAATCAACATAATGACAGTAAGGCGCGACAAAAAGCGACGCGGCTGCTCGTTCATTGGACAACGATAACACGCGTCATAGGCCATGGCATGGGCCTAATTTGCTAGAACCTTCGCAAAGGAACGGTGCCGCGCTTGGCGCCCCGGACAGAGTGGGCCCTGGGGCCTCACGGCCCGCCTCGGCAGGACTTTCCGCGGTTTTCCGAACGCCGCTGCGCTGCGATGATAGAGCTCATGGCCAACATAGAGCCGCGCGGCCTTGCGACAAGGCGGCTGGGCAGCGTCCAAGCGTTACGCGCTGTGGCGGCCCTGCTTGTGGTCGTTTTTCATATCGGCAGCATGGAGACTCGATTTGCGGGCGGTTACTCGCTCGTTGCGCCCCTGGGCGATCTGGGGCGCCTCGGGGTGTACATCTTCTTCGTGATTAGCGGCTTCATCATGATCACCACGAACTGGCAAGAATTCGGGAAACCGTCGGCGCCCAAGCGGTTCCTGCTCCGCCGGATCGTACGCATCGTGCCTCCGTATTGGATCGTATCGGCACTGCTTCTGGTCGTATTCATAAAAGCGCCGCATCTGATGAACAGCAGTTCCCGCTATCCGACCAGCGTCGTGGATTCATTCCTTCTACTTCCGCAACGAGGCTATGCGCTGCTGATGGTCGGCTGGACGCTGGTCTTCGAGATGTATTTTTACTACGTTTTCACGATTGCCTTGGCGTTCGCCCGCCGGTATTTCGGGTTCATCGTACTTGGATGGCTCGTTGCGATGATCGCGCTTCACGCTGCCGCTGCGCATCATCCCTATAACGTCTACCTGTGGCTCGTCGGCGATCCGGCCAATCTGTTCTTCATTGCGGGCATCGTCACCGGCTACTTCGTTCTCAACGGCAAGGTTCGCGCGCCTTTGACGTGCGCTGCGCTCGGCCTTGTGTTGACGCCGGTTATTTACTACAGTCACTGGTCCGGGTTCATCCGCAACGTACCATTGAACAGCTGGATCGGCGTGCTCATTACTGCGGCGCCCATTGCGCTGATGCTGTATGGATTCGTTACCTCGGAGACTGCCGGTAAACTCCGTTTTTATCCGAGGTTGGTTCTGGTCGGCGACGCTTCCTACGCTCTGTATCTTTGGCACGTCCCGGTACTAAGCGCATTGGCGCGGGTGTTCGCGCGCCTTCCGCTGCGTTCGCTGCCGCTTCATATCGCGGGCTGCCTGGCCGCGGTCGTCTTCACCGTCTGGTTTTCGATACAAATCTATCGGTTCGTGGAACGCCCTTTGCTCAGATACTTGGACGCCCGCCTCAATCTGCGCGAACATGCCGCGGTAGTGCCGGCGCTAACGCGTACCGCTACGGCTGACGTGACGTAGAACGAAGGGCTCGAACCTTCAACCATTTGATGAATGAACTGGGCGGTTTTCCAGAACGGGGACGGTAAGGTTTCCGTTCAGCCCGCTGCCGGTGATTCGATCCGCGATTCGACTGCACGAGGTGAGAGCAGCGTTACCAGGACGCACAAGCCCGCGTTGGCAAAGAGCGCGATAAGTCCGGTGTTGATTCCCCACGGCCCGGTCGTCGAGTGCAAGGAGAGCACGGCGATTGCTTCGCCCGCGATCAAGCCTATACCGACCGCGTAGGCATTTACGCGTTTCCAGGTGACGCCCAGGATGACGCCCGGCGCCAGCTGGCTGATGCCGTTGTAAACGAGCAGTAAGAGATCGACGAGCGTCGTTTTTGCGAAAAACCATAGAATGAGCGCGAGGGCCCCGCAAATCAGTACCATCGGCCGAACCCAGCGCGTGTGACCCAGAACATTGCGAGACATGACGCTGGAGGCGCCGAGCAATAGGACCGAAGCGGGAAGCAACGCCGCCAAACATCCCGCTCCACAAATCACGCCGAGCACCCACGCAGGGAAAAACCGCTGCACAACCAGGAGGAATGACTGATCCGCGGCGGCGCCCTTCAGCCCCGGAACGAGCAATAGCGCCGTAAAGCCCGCGAACAGCATAAACGCGACCATCACCGTATAGAACGGCATGAACGTCATGTTGCGACGGACCGTCTGTTCGTCTTTCGCGGAAAATATGGACGGCGCGCTTTGCGGAAACATGAATGCGCCCAGCGCGCTAAGCACCACCGTCGTCGCGTACCACATCACGCCGTATTGCGATCCGCCCGCGGCAAGTACGAACCATGCCGGTTTTTGACGCATGACTTGGGTGACGACGTTTGCGGGCGATCCGAAGAAATGTATGGGTAAATATATTCCTGCGAATATTGCCGCTCCCAAAATCAGCGTGTCCTTGATAACGCTTGCCCAGGCTGCGCCGCGCAGGCCCGCGCTAAACACGAAAACGGCAATGAGACTGAACGCGATGGCTACCACGACGTTTGCATCGAACCGACCGTAGCCGGCAATGCCAAGGAGAATCTGAAGGCCCGTCAGTTGCAGAGTCACATATGGCACGATGAGGAAAAACTGCAGCAGCGCGACCGCCGTCCCGAGCGTTTTGCTGCCGTACCGGTCGATCAAGAAGTCGGGCCACGTCATCAATCCCCGCGCTTTGCCGATCCGCCAAACCGCGGGCAGTAAAAAGTACCCGACTACAAAGCCGATTGGCACATACGGGATGATGTAGAATGACGGCGCCCCTTTACCGTAAGCCCAACCCGCAGCGCCCAGAAACGAGAAGGTGGTGTAAATCTCTCCGGCCAGCAGAATCCACAACAGCAACGCCCCGAATGAGCGGCCTCCGACGATGAACTCCTGCGGATCCATTCGAAAGCGGCGTACCGCGGTGAGCGCAAACGCGATCGTGCCGAACACGATGATCGCGACAATCGATAAGGCAACGACGGACGAGCTCACGTTCGCGCCCGCAGGGCGTCCGCCGCCAATAAGAAGAAGGGTATCGACAATACCCAAAATACGAGCCACGCGAATAGAAAAGGCAGCCCCGCTATACGCGGCTCGACGCGATTGACAAACGGCACTGCTGCGACGAGCATAACAACCGGTATCGCAGCCAGCGCGTACCGCGCTAGAATACGCATCTTCGAGAACCCTTCACGCATTCCCAAGGCAATCCTATGGCGGCGGAAACTAGCATCGATCGTTGCCGATCCTAGCCGTTCCAGCAAATTCGTGGGCAGACAGGCGGAGCTCGCGCTGCTCGTCGATTTCCGGACGATCCCATTGCCGCACTGACGCGGTCGTTTCCGGCCGTCGCAAAAAAAAACAGGCGCTGGTCGCAATCATGGAAGATGTGCATTGGGCGGACCGCGGAACTCTTGCGGTTCTGGACGAGCTCGCACCGCATCTGGCCAGACCCGGCTTTGTATACTTGCAACGTTTCACGGGCACGACGTAAACGCCGGCAGCCCGATGTTTATTGGGCCTGCAAAACTTAGTTTTGCAGGCCCTTTTTCTTTTGCACCGCGAAGGACTCGAACCTTCAACCAATTGATTAAGAGTCAACTGCTCTACCATTGAGCTAGCGGTGCTCGTTTGCGCCCTCCGGGACTCGAACCCGGGACCAATAGATTAAAAGTCTACTGCTCTACCAACTGAGCTAAAGGCGCAGCCGCCATAGTTTAGCCCGAATTACCCACTTTGACAAGACGCGTACCGGCTCTTGAATTGGCGGAGCAATAGGTCCGTCCTGCTCGGCGGCCTTCAAGGTGCCGGTTGTGAATCCGACTAAGGTTCACTCCCCATATGACGCTGGACGATCTCCGGCTCAACGCAACGATCGCCGACGTCTTGCGTGAGAACGTGTTCGTTCGGCCCGATGCCGAAGCTCTGACCGACGGAACGCGTCGCATGACTTGGCGAGAGCTTCACGATGCGGCAGCCTCTTCGGCCTCACAATTTGCCGCGTTAGGCGTTCGCGCGGGCGACCGGATCGCCGTCGTCCTGTCCAACCAGATCGAAGCGATCGTTCTGTACTGGGCATGTGCGCTTTCGGGTGTGATTTTCGCGGGAGCCAATCCGCGGCTCGGGCACGACGATTTGGAGAAAGTTCTGCGGCACAGCGGCGCTCGCTTGGCGTTCGTCGGCGACGACACGCTCGCTGCGCGAATCGGCGAACTCGCGCTTCCGGACCTGCGAGAAATCGTGCCGGTTGAGACGACGGATCCGGTCGGTCTGTTCTCTCAGCCCCTGCGATCCAACGTACGGCCCGCATCGATCGCTCGCGAAGACGTGTTCGCCCTATGCTACACGTCGGGAACGACGGGACGTCCAAAGGGCGCGCTATTGACGCACGGCAACTTGGTGTGGAATGCCGCCGTGATCTGCGACTTGCTCAAGTGCACGGCGCAAGACACGTTTTTGCTGACGGTCGGCGTCACGCACATCTTCGGTCTCTCGCCGGGCGTGCTGTCGGCCGCGATCGCCGGTTCGAAGTTGGTCGTTCTCAAGACCTTTGCGGCCGGCGCCGCGCTCGACTTGTGCGAATGGGAAGGCGTTACGGTGCTGCATGGTTCGCCGACTATGTTCGTGTTGGAACTCGCCGCGCAGCGCCGCGCGCCGCGCGATCTCGCTGCTCTTCGCACCGGCATTGTGGCAGCGGCGCCGGTTGCGCCGGAGCTGGTCGACGCCGTGCGCAGCGAACTGCATTGCGACGTGCAGATCGCCTGGGGGCTGACCGAAACCTCGCCCGCCGTGACGATGACGCTCTTCGACGATCCGCCGCAAGCGCGTCGCGAAACCGTCGGCCGCCCCATACCCGAAGCGCAGATCAAGATCGCGCGGGAAGGCTTCGAATTCGGCGAAGTGCTCGTCAAGAGCCCTGGTGTCTTTCGCGGGTACTTCAACGATCCGGAACTTACGCGTAACGCGTTCACGCCGGACGGATGGCTGCGCACCGGAGATCTGGGCCAAATCGACAGCGCCGGCTTCCTATGCCTGAGAGGACGCCAAAAAGAAATCATCATCCGCGGCGGACTGCACGTCTATCCGGATGAAGTCGAGCATTTGCTCGCAGAGCTTCCTTGGGTCGATTCCGTTGCGGTAATCGGCATTCCCGATTCGGTCTTGGGCGAGCGCACTTGCGCGTGCGTGGTGGTGAATGAGGCCGCAGCGGTGCCCGGCGATCTTTTAGCGGCAGTGCGCGCGGCGATCGCTCAGCGGCTCGGGGATTACAAGGTCCCGGATGCGGTTTTGCGCGTTGCGGAACTGCCTCGAACGGCTACCGGCAAGGTGCTGCGCGGCGCGCTACGCCAAGACGCTATCGCGCGCATCACCGCGAACTAGTTCTTCTACTTCCTTCGAACAAAGGGGCGCAAAGTAGTAGTAACCTTGCGCGCGGCTGCAACCGCGCGTCAGCAAGAAGTCGCGCTGCTCGCACGTCTCCACACCTTCGGCCACGACGTCCATGCCGAGCGTCTGCGCCATCGAAATGATCGTTCCCGCAATTACACCCGAGCCGGGCGATTGGGGATCCAACGGCATAAACGAACGATCGATTTTCAACGCGTCGATCGAATATCGTTCCAGGTAGCTCAGTGAGGAGTACCCCGTTCCGAAGTCGTCGATTGAAATTCGGGTTCCGAGCGCCTTCAGGCCGTCGATGGTGGACGAAGCCGATGCGGCGCTCTCCATGAGAATCGACTCCGTCAATTCGAGATCCAAGTATTGCGCGGGCAGACCGGCGACGCGCAGCGCCTCCATTACCGTTGCTACAAGGTCCCCTTCCAGCTGCCGCGCCGAGATGTTCACGGCGACGGGCACTGTCAAAATGTCCTGACGCTGCCAGTCGCGATTCTGCCGGCAAGCTTCGCGCAGCACCCACTCGCCCAGAGGTACGATGAGCCCCGTCTCTTCGGCCAATCCGATGAACTCGTCGGGCAACAGCACGCCCTTCTCGGGATGATTCCAGCGGACGAGCGCTTCCAGCGAAATGATCCGCTCCGTCCGCATCTCGACGATCGGCTGGTAGGCCAGAAAGAGCTCTCCCTGCGCGATCGCTCGCCGAAGTTCGTTTTCCATGATGAAGTAGTTCATCGAACGCGCACTCATCGATTCGTCGAACAACACGTAGCTGTCGCCGGAGCGGCGCTTGCATTCGAAGAGCGCGATATCCGCCTGTTTGATCAGCGTGTCGGCATCGCCGGCATGCGTGGGATACATCGCGATTCCAACGCACGCCGTAACGACAAACTCACGTCCTTCGATATGGAAGGGCCGGCGGACCGCCTCGAGTACCTTGCCCGCAACGGCGAGCACCTCGCTGACCCGGTCGATTGCGGGAAGCAGAAACACGAACTCGTCGCCGCCCATCCTCGCGACGGTGTCGCCGGCACGAATACATCCTCGGAGTCGCGCGCCGAGCTCTTGAAGCACCAGGTCGCCGGTGCGGTGCCCGAGCGAATCGTTGATGCTCTTAAAACGATCCAGATCCACAAAGAGCACTGCGACCATTCGCTTGTCGCGTTCGGCTTGAGACATCGCCATCGTCAAACGATCTCCCAAGAGCCGCCGGTTGGGAAGGTTCGTAAGCGGATCGTGATATGCCAGGTGTTCGATGCGCTGCTCGGCCGCTTTGCGATCCGTAATATCGACTGCGGTTCCGACAATGCCGGCCACTCTATCGCCTTGCGTGAGCGGCAGCAGACTGCAGGTGATCGTTCGCTGATGCCCGTCGGCATGTGCCAGGTGCGCTTCAAAGCGTCGTTCCTTAGCGCCTTCGCTCACAATGCTGTGAATCGCGCGCTGAACGTCCGGAAGCGAATCTGGTGCGAAGACGCGCGCGAGCGAAACGCCGATCAGCTGATGATGCCGGTACCCGGTCATCTGGGAGAGCCGCTGATTTGCAAGGATGAATTTGCCTGAAAGATCGAGAGAAAAGACGCCGTCGGATATCGTCTCCAAGATATTCTTCAGAAAGTCGTTCGTCTTTTCCAGAGCGGATTCTGCCCGTCGACCGCTGGTGACGTCGACGCCGATACACATCACGAACTGTCGGCCGTCGGCAAGCGTCACCCGTCGCTTTACGATTTGGACCTGGTGCTGAACGCCGGCACTGTCGACAAGCCGGCGCGTTACGAACCGGGAGCGGCCCGTCGTAAGCACTTGCAAGTCCTCGACGGCATCGTTTTCCGCCTCGGCTCCGGATTGAACGAATGCGCCGATGGGCTTTCCGGTCATCTCTTCGATGGTCGTACCGTGCAAGTCCGCGTATGCTTGACTGACGAGAACGTACCGGCCTTCGCCGTCACGGATGCTCGCGTAGTTCGGGGTGAGATCGAAGACGCGCTGCAGGAGTTCGCCGCGAGCATTTTCGGTAAGCGCTGCTTTGACCAGCGCGGCATGATCTCGTATGGATCGCCGCAGCGAATCGGCTAAACGCGTCGTGTCCGCGAACAGCACGATGTCCTGCGCGCCTACGCTCGCCGCAAAACGAAGGACGGGCATGTCGATGACGGGCGCCGCGATCAACAGCGGCTTCGCCCCGGCGGCCTTGCGCATCGCATTCACTTCCTCTTCGCCATAGGAGGCGCGCGCGTCACAAACCAGCACGAGAGCATCGAGCACGTCTTTCGATTCCAGCACCTGTTCCAGACGCGCGACCCGGCGTACGTCGAAGCCCGCGGCATTCAGGACCGCAGCAAGATCTCCGGGCAGGTCACCGCCGGCCTCCAGAAGGGCAACGCGTTCGCTCAAGCCGAGGCGTGCCTGTGAGAAACTTCGAAAACCGGCGGATACAGCGCCGCCAGTTCCTCGGCGCTGATGGCGCGCGAGTAGTAGTAGCCCTGACCGAAACGGCAGCCGGCGTTGCGCAGCACGTCACGTTGGCGCTGTGTTTCAATGCCTTCCGCAACGACGCGAACGTCAAAGGCTTCCGCGAGCGTCATGAGGGTACGGACGATTGGCTCGCTTGCAACGTCGCCGTCCTGGCCGGCGACGAAAGAACGGTCGATCTTGATAGCGTCCACCTTGAACTGCTGTAAATACCGAAGGGATGAATAGCCGGTACCAAAGTCGTCGATGCAGATGCCGAATCCCTGCGCGCGAAGACGCTCCACCAGCGCGTTGGGGCGCGTGCCGGCATCCAGCACGATGCTTTCGGTGATCTCGAGCGTCAAATCGGACGGGTCGATTCCGGATTCGCGAACCGCGGCCAAAAGTGTCGACTCAAAATCCGAATCCAGCAGCTCTGCAGCGGAAACGTTCACGTTGATCGGCAAGACGCGATCCCGGCCCATCGCACGCTTCCAGCGAGCGGACTGTGCGCACGCCGTTCGCAAAACGAAACGTCCGATCGGCACCGCAAGACCCGTTTGCTCGGCGAGGGGCATGAAATCCGTCGGTCCGATCACCCCTTCAGCCGGATGATTCCATCGCAGCAGCGCTTCGCAACCGAAGAGCTCGCCGTCCGCCGTTTTCACGATCGGCTGGTAATGCAAGATAAACTCTCCGCGATCGAGCGCGAGGCGCAGATCAGTCGTCAGCTGTAAGCGTTTTTGCGCCCGGACGTGCATGCGCGAGTCGAAAACTGCAAACCGCGTCCCGCCGCTTCCCTTGGCGTGGCGCATGGCAATGTCCGCATCGCGCATAACGTCCTCGCCGCGCTGATAATTCGCCGATCCGATGGCGATACCGACACTGGCGGAAACGAATATGGAGCGGCTGCCGAGCGCTACCGGTTTAGCGAGTGCCGTCAGAATGCGCCGCGCAATGAGTTCGACGTGCAGAACGTCGGGCAGAGACTGCACGAGGACGGCGAACTCGTCGCTACCCAAACGGGCGACCACGTCGGCCGCTTCGATCGACGACCGCAGCCTATGAGCGACTTGCGAGATGACGAAGTCGCCGGCATCGTGGCCCAAACTCTCGTTGATGTCTTTGAAGCGGTCGAGATCGACGAATAGCACTGCAAATGAAGACTCGGGCGATATTTTCAGCTGAAGGAACTGCTCTCGCACCTTGGTCTCGAAAAGCGCGCGGTTCGGCAAGCCCGTCAGCCCGTCGTGCGTCATGTCGTGCAGCATCCGGCGCTCGCTGCGCTTGAGTTCCGTAAGGTCGCGAAACGTGCACATCGCGTAAAACGGATTACCGGAATCGTCCTTTACCAGCGAAACCGTGACGTCGGTCCACGCTTCGTGGCCGGAAGGCGTCATCACGTGCTGCTCGTACTCGAACAGATCGCTCTCGCCGCGCATCAACTCCGAGAATTCACGCTCGCGGCCCTCGAGCACGGCCGGTTCTCCGTCACCGTAGAAATGCCGAAAGACCGCATTTGCGTCGACGACGCGCCGGTTTCGATCGAGGATCGCAATGCCCAGTGCCGCGCCGTCAAACACCGCTCGGAACTGTGCCTCGCTGAGGCGCAGCGCGCGTTCGGCCGTTTGACGCGCGAGTTCGACGCTCAGCCGTTCGGATTCCTGACGAGCTTTCTGCAGGGCCAAGCGGTTACGGCGAGCCGTCAGTCTGGGAGACGAGCAACATGATTCCGAGCACCAGGGCCGCACCGCAAGCGGCGGCCGCATAGAGATAGCGATCGTGCTCGGTCTTGACGCGGACCCGATGTGCGAGCTGTCCGTCCAGTAGTCCGTACACGTCGCGACTCATCGTAACGGTCGCAGCGACCGCGGAGTCCGCACTTGCCCGCGTGGACGCCGCATTACCGGACGGCTGTGCTTTGACGACGACCTGAGCGTTCAGGGCGTTCATGAACTTGTCGCCCGCAGCTCGCATGCCTGCGTTGTCGCGCTCGTAACGGGAAACGTCCACCGACGAAGCGACGCCTTCGCGCCGCGCCGTGCTTAGCACCGAACCCCACTCGTCCGTCGTGAGGTCCAAATCTCCCTGATCCGTGGAGGCGCTGTCGAGCAGCCGCGCCAGCATGATGCGGTTCGGTATCGAAAGCGAACCGCCGGCTTGAGCGTTTTCGCCCAGAAAATCCGCGTGCATCAATTCGGCGATCGCTGCCGGAAGTTTGGCGAAGTACATATCCGCCAAGTCTTGCGTGGCGCGATCCGTCTCATATTCCAGACCGGACACGTCTTCCAAGCGATAGAGCAGAGCTTGGCCAAGGTCGCGCACTGCCGCATCCGAAGCCGGCACCGCAGCGCTGCTCCGCGAGCGAGCTGTGATCCAGTCGCCCCGAACTTTTTGCCAATCCGGCAGCATGCGAATTAGATCGTTCGTGCTGCGCGCCGACGCATCGACCGAGGCGATTTCGCGATCGATCTGCGCCCGAAGTCCAGGATACGCCGGAGCTTGCCGCAGCATTTGCGTGCGCACGCGATAGCGGTTCAAGTCGATAAATAGCGCCATTAGCGCGTGCTCGAACTGAACCGCGGCGCGCTCTCGCTTGAGCGTCGCCACGCCGGTCCCGGCGTCGGCGGAGAGACGAAATGCCTGCCACAGGCTGAGCGCGAGCAGAACCGCTGCAACGGCGGTCAAACCGATACCGAATAACGCCCGCCAGGTGGGGGCCGCACGGCGGGGCTCCATTAAGCGCTTAAGGTTCGCGTCGTCTGGTACCAGTCATTTAGGACAAGCGTAAGGAACCCGCCGTCCTGTGGAAAGTCTGTGTTAACTATGCCGTTTCGCGAGCGATCGGCGTGTTGGCAAGCAGGCAAGCAGGGGTGGGGTGGCTGACGGGGATCGAACCCGCGACCTCTTAAGTCACAGTCAAGCGCTCTAACCAGTCTGAGCTGACAGCCACCACAAACGTTTGCGTTGAATACGCGCCCGGAGGGAATCGAACCCCCATCTTCGAGTTTAGAAGACTCGTGCCTTATCCGTTAGACCACGGGCGCATTTGCGGACGACGCCGGATAGCCCTCCGAGTGCGCTCCCCCGCAAGCGGCACCCGAACCAGAATACCATGCGGACGCAACTCGCTATTACCGCGGACGAATTGGTCGGGGCGACAGGACTTGAACCTGCGATCCTCTCGGACCCAAACCGAGCGCTCTACCAAGCTGAGCTACGCCCCGAAATCCGCCTTGAACCATTTAAAATCACGGGCTGTTTTCCTGCGACGGCAATTAGTACATCATACGATGCGGTGAGATCACTTTAGAAATTTCGAAAGCATCGCCGCAGTCTGGTCGCCTCCGGTCCACGACGTCAAAATGCGCCCGTCGCGACCGATCAGATAGTGCGCCGGCAGCGCCGTTACGCGATATAGTCGCTGAATCGATCCGGACGGTCCCTCGACGATCTGCGGCCAAGAGGCACCATTACGCGAAGTGAACGCGCGTACGAGATTTTGCGAGTCGTCGGCCGATACGCCGATCACCGAAAGACCGCGCTGCTGCACCTGCTTGTAACGCTTCGCCATTTGCGACATCTCTTTTTGGCACGGCTCGCAGTACGTCGACCAAAAATCGAGGAGAACCCGACCTCCATGGTATTGTGAGAGCGCGACGACTCGGCCGTCAATGCCGCGTGCCGAAAAGGCCGGAGCAGCCGTGCCGGGCTTCAGCGACGGACGGTCCGCCAGCGTGTACGGCAATGGCGTGAGCGAGAGTGCTTCGCCCGCGGGTGCTACGCGGAATGTAAAGGATCGCCCGAACAAGTTCAGATGACGTTCATCCAAGCTGTAGCGCTGCAGCCCTTCGGAACTGCCGATAACCACAGATTGCCCAATATCGTACCGGCCGGAACTCCCGTACAAATTGAACGCTGCACGACGATTGCCGAGGACGATCTCGCCGTGCCGAACGGTTCCTTCCGAAATCCACAATGCCCGCTGGTAAGTATTCGCTCGCGTGAAATGATGTTCGACGATCGTAAACTCGCAAGGGTATGAGTCGCCCTTCCGCGCGACCATTACGCGCAGCCGGTAAATCCCGTGAGCTTTCTTAAACTGCAGCGGTCGCGCCGCGGCCAAATTGCCGTCGCCGTGCAGGTCCAGGTACAACGTCCACCCGCGAGCGTTGGAGCCCTCGAGAATCCAGCTTCTGTTCTGGTTGTCCACCACGACGTTAAAGCCGAAGCGGGCGTCCGGTGAGAGGTGCGGCGGCAGCCTCCGGATTGGAATGAACGAGCGCATCGATTGCAACCCAGCGACTTCGGCGCGATACGCGCTGAACGTCATCGGGACGAAGTAACCGCCGTTCGCATCGTCCGGCTGCGGCGGCCCTGCACTAAAGCTGTACGTTGCCTGTGCGGCGAAAGCGAGCAGCAAGGCTGCCGGCAGGTAGTTCATCAGGCCTCCTAACGAGCGCGCAAAAATCGGATTGCTTCTTTTTATCTACGGCCCGCAGAATTCTTTTCGTAAATATAACGCCGCGCTCGTCACTTCCGGCCCCGCCGTACCGATATTCAATAACAGCCGCTGCGTGGGCGGCTTCGCTGCGACCCTTCCTCAGGTATGGAGCTTCGAGAACCCGCAGTTTAAAGAGACGCCGGCTGAGCCCGGCGTCTTTTTCGTTTTCTCAGAACAGCAGCGAATGAAAACCGACGTAGCGCGAAAGATCCGCTGCGCCGCTGTCGCTGGCAAATATCCGTACTCCCTCGAGCGTTAGCCCGGCGCGCATTGCGGCGCGCATGATCCGGATATTGGTCCCAGGAACCATGGCCGTGCACCATGACGCACCATACGACTGGCGCAGCGTCGCCAGTGCGAACGCGAAGAACTGCGTCAAGTAGGAAGCTGAGGCCGCGCACATGGGCCCGATGCGTCCGCTCGGCCAGACGTATACGTAACCCGCCAATTCCTCATCGCGCCGGAAGATGAAGCCGCGGCCGTTTTCGCAAAAGTACAGGTGATCCAGCGGCCGGGCGCTTCCGCGCGCCTCGCGGTCGAGCTGTCCAACGGCGGACCGATGGCCCACCGGGTCTAGCGGTTCGGTAATGAAGCGATAATCGCCGGCCGCCATGCGCAGCAGTTCGTTCTCGTGCGGGATGGCGCCGGAGACGTCCAAGATCGGTGTGTGCAGCGCAACACCGCGGCGCAGGAAGAATGCGAGCGCACCCAATTCCGATGGCTCGATCAATCCGCTGCGCGCGGCATCGCCTGCTTCTCTATCAGCCTGCGTGAGAAGCTTCCAACCGACACCGCGCATCTGAAACGAGGGTTCGACGAAGATCTCGCTCATGAACCACTCGTCTTCGAGCGCGTGCGGAATGGCGATGCCGATAGGTGTGCCTTCGTCTTTCGCGACGTAAACGCCGCTGGGCGCCACGTGCGCTAAATCGACGTACAGTTTGCGCGCATGTTCGTCGCGCCAGCGCCGCCGGGCGAAATGCGCCACGTCGTCCGCCGATGCGACGGCGATAAGCGCTTCTTCAGACACGGCGTCTCAACGCCTCGAGGAGCGATTGCGCCGCGCGAGCGCGGTGACTTATGCGGTTCTTATCTTCTTCCGGCATCTCCGCAAACGTGCGATCGGCGGGCGGGTACCAAAAGATCGGATCGTAGCCGAAACCGAAACGGCCACGCTCCTCGTCGGTAAGCACCCCTTCCACCTCACCGTAGGCAGCAAACTCTTCGCCGCTCTCCAAAACGAGCACAATCGCACAGCAGAACTTCGCGCCGCGATCCCGCACGGGGGTCGTCGAGAGTTCTTCGAGCAATTTTTCGCGGCGCTGCGGCCACGGGATCTCGCGGCCGCCGTATCTTGCCGAGTGTACGCCGGGCCGTCCGCCTAGCGCAGCCACCTCGATTCCGGAATCGTCCGCGAGGACCGCGCCCTGAACGCCCGCGTCGCGCAGTTGACGGTATAGGCTGCGGGCTTTCGATTCCGCGTTTCCCGCATAAGTCGGTTCGTCTTCCGGCGCCTCCGCGTACAGCGGATACGTGTCCAACTCGAGTTCGCTTCCGGCAAAGATGGCCTTCAGCTCATCGAGCTTCCCCAGGTTTTTGGTCGCTACGAAAGTTTTCACCGCGCCCTGACCAGGCACGCTAATCCTCTAGACGCAGAACGGCCATGAACGCTTCCTGCGGAAGATCGACGCGGCCCACGCGCTTCATGCGTTCCTTGCCGACCTTCTGCTTCTCCAGCAGCTTGCGCTTGCGGGTGATGTCGCCGCCGTAGCACTTGGCCAGGACGTTTTTTCGTATGGCGCTCACGGTTTCGCGCGCAACGATCTTTCCGCCGATAGCCGCTTGAATCGGCACTTCGAACATCTGACGCGGAATTAGTTCTTTGAGCTTCTCCGTGAGCGCGCGGCCGCGCGCGGCTGCCCGCTCCCGCGAGACGATGAACGAGAGCGCATCGACCACCTCGGCATTCAGCAGAATCTCGAGCTTCACGAGATCGCCTTCGCGGTAGCCGATCACCTCGTAGTCCAGCGATGCGTAACCCTTCGTCCGGGACTTCAATTGATCGAAATAATCGATGATTACCTCGATCAGCGGCATCTCGTAGGTCAGAATGACACGGCCGTCGTGCAAGTATTCCATGTTGCTCAGCGTGCCGCGCCGCGCTTGCGTAATCTCCATGATGCCGCCCACGTAATCCGGCGGCGTGATGATCGTGGCCTTGACGTACGGCTCTTCGATCGATCGGATAAGATTCATCACCGGAAGTTTGCTCGGGTTGTCGATCATCTCGACTTTCCCGTCCGTCATGGTTGCGCGGAAGACGACCGAAGGCGAAGTCGCAATCAGGTCGAGGCCGTAGTTGCGTTCCAGTCGCTCCTGCACGATCTCCATGTGCAGCAGGCCCAAGAATCCGCAGCGAAAGCCGAAACCGAGCGCGACGGACGTCTCCGGCTCGTAGGTGAACGCCGCGTCGTTCAGTTTCAATTTCTCGAGCGCGTCGCGCAGCGCCGAATACTCCGCGCCTTCGTTCGGATATAATCCACAGTACACCATCGGAACGGCTTTGCGATATCCGGGCAACGGCACGTGCGCGGGATTGTTCGCCTGCGTAATGGTATCGCCTACGTCGATTTCCCCGAGCGATTTGATGTTTGCGATAACGTAACCGACTCCGCCGAGTTCGAGCTTCTCCACGGGCCGCATCTGCGGGCTGAAAACGCCCACCTCGGTACACTCGTAGACGTGTTGATGCGCCATCGACATGAACTTGGTTCCGGCAGCGAGCACACCGTCCGCGACGCGAACGTAACTCACGACGCCGCGATACGGATCGAACTGCGCGTTGAAGACCAGTGCGCGCAAGTGATCGCGGTGTCCCTTGGGCGGCGGAATGCGCTGCACGACCGCTTCCAGAATTTCTTCGATGCCGATTCCCTGCTTCGCACTAGCGAGAATGCACTCGCTCTTCTCGATGATCAGCAGCTCTTCGACCTCGCCCATCACACGCTCGGGATCCGCCGCGGGCAAATCGATTTTGTTGATCACCGGAATGATCGTCAGGTCGTGCTCGAGCGCGAGGTGATAATTGGCGAGCGTTTGCGCCTCGATGCCCTGGGCGGCGTCGATGATCAGGATCGCACCCTCGCAGGCCGCCAGCGATCGCGAAACTTCGTACGAGAAGTCGACATGCCCCGGGGTGTCGATGAGATTGAGCCGATACGTCTTTCCGTCCGTAGATGGATAGTTCAGGGTCACCGGATGCATCCGGATCGTGATGCCGCGCTCGCGCTCCAGGTCCATCGCGTCGAGCGCCTGCTCTTCCATGTCGCGCAGTTCGATGGTCCGCGTCATCTCCAGCAGACGATCCGAAAGCGTCGTCTTGCCGTGGTCGATGTGCGCGATGATGCAGAAGTTGCGGACGTTCTCCGCCACTTCCGGACGATGCGGTGAGGTCATCTCAGTAGCAGGCGAAGATTTGCGGACGGATGAGGAAGTTGTCGATCACCCACAATATCGCCAGCAGCGCTATGAACGCCAAATCGAAGCCTCCGACCGGCGGAATGACGCGGCGCAGCGGCTGGAGCAGCGGTTCCACGAGCATATCGACGTACCGGCTCCAACTGCCGCGCAGATCCGGGACCCACGAAAGGACGGCGTACAAGAGCATCACGAGCGTATAAAGCCAAATTATTTTGTCGAGAGCCGAGGCAAGCTGACACCAGATCACGCCGCTGCCTTTCGAGCAGTGACCGATAAACCCCGGTTGCGGGCCGCCGGCCTACGGCAGCGACGCCAGAACCTTGGGCGGAACACCCTTCAGGTACGGTGTGGGATCGACTGGGACGCCGTTAAGCATCACTTGATAGTGCAGGTGCGGACCCGTTGAAAAACCGGTCGAGCCGACCAGGCCGATGGCCTGCCCTTTGTGGACGTATGCGCCCGGCGTTACGTCCATGCGCGAGAGATGCGCGTACCAGGTGTGGTAGCCGTTGCCGTGATCGATGTCGATCTTCTCGCCGAAGCCGCCGTCCCAGCCGGCGCTCGCAACCGTTCCGGCAGCCGCTGCGCGGACGACGTCGCCGTAATCAGCTCCAAGATCGACGCCGGGATGAAATTCGCTATCCGGATAGCTGCGGTAGCAGAAGCAGCCGATCACGTCCGCGCCGTCGACCGGGTCGATCGACGGAATCGCGGCGAGCGCCTCGGCGCGCGCCAGTTCTTGCAAGTGTCGCACGTTCAGCACATGCATGGTCAATCGGCGCAGCAGGTTGGATTCGGCGCTCGTCTGATCTGCCTCGGCGGCCAGCGCGTCGATGGAGTGCCTGATTTCGCTCGTCTTCTGCACTGCGTGAACGCCGATGAGCTGCTGAATCTCCAAGTTTTGGTGCTGGATGTGCTGGAGCTGCCGGCGAATAGCCGCCGTCTTCGTGTCGATCGTACGCAACTGCTCCCGCTGCCGATTGGCCAACGATTGGAGCGCGGCCACCTGCGCGTGGGCCCGCCACATTTGCACGGCGCCGGCTCCCAGTGAGCCCAGGATCAACCCGCCGAGGACGATGCAGGCCGCAACGATGTGCCGCCGCTGCACCTCGAATCGCAAGACCCTCTCGCCGCGATGCGGGATGATCTTAACGAAGTAGCGTTCTTTGAGTTTGATCACAACGCCGCGCGCGCCTTGGAAATGGCATCTTTTTCCTCCGCAGAAGCAGTCACTACCGGTTCGAAGCCGCGAACGGCTTTTCCGAAGGTCCGCGTATCCGTGCGGGAATAAATACTCGTCAGCACTACGCCGTCGCCCTCGCGATTGAGCAGTGCCAGCGCGTAGGACAGTTCCGAACCACTGTCTTGAAAAGCATCGTACCGGACGAATCCGATGCGAGAAACGTCGGTTCGAGACAGCGCGTCGAGTTCGCGTAAAGCCGACTCCGCCCTCTCGGCACGCCGGGCAAGCTCGCCATGGCCTTGTTCTAAGGAAGACAGGCGCGAAGTCGCACGGCTGGAGCCGCCTGCGAGCAGTTCGTCGTGGGTCGCGAGCATCGTCTCGTGGGCGTGAAGCGCAGGCTTGACCACCCCAAAGTGATAGACGACCAGGGCTAAAAGCGCCGCAGCAAGCGCCGCGCACGCGGCATAAATCTCCGGTTGCATAATATATGGCAGGAACCACGGCGAGGACCAGGGAGTGCCCGGCACCCGTGAAGGCTCGCTTACCGTTGCTTCCTTCCGGATCTGGCGGGGTTCACGAGTTCACGCCGCGGGCAGCCCGGCCCCCGTCATGGCTCGAAGCATGATACCACGGCCGACCAGGGCGGGTGCAAGCCGCTCCCGTAGCAGTGGGCCATGATTTCAGTAGCCGCCGGCACGATTGCCTGGAACCTCACCGCCGCCCAAATCAACGCGACTTGCAAGGCGGCCATTCAGACGACGAAAACCCAAGCCGCCCGCCTCGAGGCATACAACGGTCCGAAGAACTTCGCAAACGTCGTGCTGCCCCTCGAGAATATGAACGCCGATCTAAGTGACGAAACGGTCGCGCAGACGTTTTTGCTGTACGTTGCGCCGGCTAAAGACGTTCGCGACGCTTCGCTGCAATGCGGCAACGACGAATCGGCCCTCACGAACGAGCTGCAGGCTAACCCGAAGATCTATGCCGATCTTGCGGCGGCTCAGAAAAGCGCAACCGCAAAAAATCCCTATCAGCGAAAGCTTCTTTGGTTTTGGCTGGATACTTACAAGCGCAGCGGCGCCGGGCTCCCCGCTGCTAAGCGTAACGAATTCGTGAAGCTGAGCAACCAGCTGAACGATCTGGAGAACCGCTACGGTGCCAATCTGGCCAACGACGCGACCACCATAACGATTACGCCGGCGCAGGCCGCATCGCTTCCCGCAGACTTCACGGCCGGACTGGATCGCAGTGGCGAGCGGTTACGCCGTTCCGGTTAACGAAAGCACCTATGCGCGGTTCATGCAAAACGAAAGCGACGAATCGGCGCGCAAGGCATTCTATCAGGCGTACGACAATCGCCAAGCCGGCCCCAACACGCAGTTGCTCGAGCAGGCCATTGCCATTCGAGACCGTCTGGCGCACGTGATGGGCTATCAAACCTGGGCGGCATATCAACTCTCGGATCGCATGGCCGGTAATCCGCAGCGCGTCATGGCGTTTCTGAACGATCTCGACAGGCGTGCGATGCCGCAGGCGAAAGCCGACGCCGCGCGCCTAGCCCAACTCAAAGCGCAAGATCAGAAGGCGCCCGGCGCCGCACTCCAGCCGTGGGATCTCACGTACTACGGAAACGTGCTGCGTAAGACGCAGTACGCGGTGGACGCCAATCAGGTTCGCCAGTACTTTCCCGTACAGCATACGATCGATGCGGTGCTGCAGATCTATCACACCTTGCTCAGCGTCGACTTCAAGCCGGTGCAGCCCGCAAACGCGTGGTCCGGGGACGTGCTCGAGTACGCAGTCAGCGATTCCCGCACCGGCAAGTTCATCGGAACGACGTACTTCGATCTGTATCCGCGCCCCGGAAAGTATAGCCATTTCGCCAATTTTTCGATCTTGCCCGGACGGCAAATCGGCAACGCTTACCGCCCGCCGATCGCGGTGATCGTCGGCAACTGGCCTAAACCGGCGCCGGGGAATCCCGCGTTGCTCAGCCACGCGGACGTCGTCACATTCTTCCATGAATTCGGACACAATCTGGCCACGCTGCTCTCAACCGCGCCGTACGAGATGCTGTCGCAGCCCTTCATTCAGGACTTCGTGGAAGCTCCCTCACAAATGCTTGAGAACTTCGTTTGGCAGCCCTCGGTCCTCAAACAGATCAGTTCGAATTGGAAGACCGGTCAGCCGCTTCCGGACGATTTGATAGCCAAGATGGTGCGCGCACGCTACGTCAACTTCGCCCTCGGCGTCACGCAGCAGGTAGCACTCTCACAAATCGACATGGCATATCACACCAGCGGACCGCACGTCGATACGACCGCCGTCTGGGACCAGCTCTGGTCGCAGCTCTCGCCCGTGCCGGAAGATCCCGCGGATCATCCTCAAGCCAGCTTTACCCACTTGATGGGCGGGTACGACGCCGGTTACTACGGGTACTTGTGGTCGCAGGTTTATGCTCAAGATCTCTTTACCGCATTTCAGCGTGCGGGACTGGAGAATCCGCAAGTGGGCATGCGCTATCGTCAAGACATTCTTCAACCTTCGCGCACTTACGATCCGGACGTCGAAGTCAAACGCTTCTTGGGCCGTCCGATGAGTCCTAACGCCTTCTATCAGCAATTCAGCCAGGAGCAGTCGCCATGATCGTCCTGGCCGCATTGGTCTTCGCCGTAAGCAGCACGACGTTTCAAGCCGGCGCGACGATGCCCAAGAAGACGATTTACAATCAAAGCGGATGCACCGGCGCAAACGTCTCACCCGAATTGCATTGGAAAGGTGCACCGGCGAACACTCGCAGCTTCGCGATCGTCATGCACGATCCCGACGCCCCTGCGCCGGGCGGCTGGTATCACTGGGTGGTCTATAATTTGCCCGCATCCACGCATCGTTTAGCGGAATCTGCACCGCTCAAAACCACGCAGCTCGGCATGACGTCGTGGGGCGCTGCCGCCTACGGCGGACCGTGCCCTCCGCGCGGCAAAGTCCATCACTACGTCGTCACCGTTTACGCGCTGAATCTTCGTTCGATTCGCCGAGCGCATTTGACCGGGCCTCAAGTCGAAGCGGCCGTCGCCGGCCACACACTAGGTAAAGCCGCGATCGTCGGACTCTACCAAATGCGCTAAAGGAGCCGCGCACTCCAGCGAAGCAAGACTAGCGCATGCGTTTGCTTATCGCCACCGCCGCCCTTGCACTTCTCGGCGCGCTTACTTCCCCGGGAGCCTCGCTGGCGCAATCCGCCGCGCCTGCTCCCACCGCTACACCGTCGGAAAACCCGGCGCACACCGCAATCGCCAAGGCGCAGCTCGCCGCCTGGACGAGCGGGAAAATCGACACATCCGACTATGGCGAACAATTCAAAACCCTTCTCACGCCCAGCGCCGTCAGTCAGGTCGGCTCGCTGATCGCTTCGGGCGGGGCCGCGACCTTCGACGGTTACAAGGGAATGGCACAGCAGATGGGCGTGACCGTCGAAACGTACGGAATCACATTTGCAAAGCCGATCTCATTGCCGGCGCAGATGGGACCGACGACGAGCAAATGGATGGAAGCGATCGCTTTCGATTCGGATGGAAAGATCGTCTTCTTGCGTTTCTTTCCTCAGCAGTAGGAACGCGCCGAGACCGTCTACGGCCAGCGGTACGCCGCCAAAGCGTTCCACTGGTCGGGCTGCGTGCCGTCCCACGCAAAGAAACACTCGCCGATTGCGCCGGCCGCTTTGCTTGCGTCGAGTGATGCCGTAATCTCATTTGCCGGAGGGGATCCGTCCTGCCCGAGCGCGTTCGTTTGGCCTCCCACGCTGATCGGTATCGGGCGCCTCGCCAGCGACTGTACTTCGTCAAACGATGCGCGCACGATTCCGGCCACCTGCGCGGGACCGCCGGCGTCTGTGCGCAGCATGCGCCAGTACGTCATGGGCTGCAGCACGTCGGTATACCGCGCGATCTGCCGGTACGGATACATCTGCTGCGTGAGATGCTCCAAGTAAGGATCTTCGATCGTCGCCATCAGCAGATACTTCGGGCCTAACGCGGCGCGAAGGTACGCCATGTATTGCCACAGCGCCGGCAGACCTTGTGGTGCGCCGCCCATAAAGTCCCCGCCGCGTTCCAAATCCACCGCAACTCCGGCAAGGCGCGTACCGCGCGCAGTCCGGTAGTACGCGGTCCGCACGCTCGTCTGCAGATCCTCGAATGTCGTGTCACGCGGCACCGTCCAGCCGATCGTTCCGATGCCGCGCCGCGCGAGTTGGTCGACGATCGCGTCGATCGTCGGCTTTGCTTCAGGAGTGATCTCCCAATACGCGCCGTACGCGGTACGGAGTTCGACGTAATGCAATCCCGCTCGCGCCGCGCGATCGGCGAGGGCCGCGGGATCGAGGTGTCTGTAGTAGATCGCATCGAGCGGATTGGTCGTGAAATACAGCCACATTGCCTTTCCGCTCACGTTGGCAATGCGAGTCGCGGGCATCCTCGCGGGAACCCTGACACTGAGTGCGATCGGAGCGAAACCCGCGCGATATAACGTATAACGATAAAAATGACCGGGTTCTGCGCTGCCGTCGCGATACGTTGAACTCGGCCCCGCAATGATTGCGAGCGTATGCGAAGTTCCCGCCGAATCGTAGCGCACGACGCGAGCAGTGCGCAATTCCTGCGGAAACCATCCGATCTGCACGAGATGCGGCCCGAGCGCTTCGGCCACGACGCGCGGCGCGTGCCATGTGCGCGTGTCCGTGGTCGCGCTGACGATTCCCAGCGATGGATAGTTGCACCGCACGCTAAGATGGAGGACA
The DNA here is from genome assembly GCA_963714015.1 of Vulcanimicrobiota bacterium. Taxonomy (GTDB): domain Bacteria; phylum Vulcanimicrobiota; class Vulcanimicrobiia; order Vulcanimicrobiales; family Vulcanimicrobiaceae; genus DASRDE01. Next base: position 2,529,757 of record OY970223.1, read on the forward strand.
CCGTCACGCGACGTCTTCACGATCGCCGACGGCTGACCGAAGCGCAGCCGCGTCTGCCATTGCACGTACCCGTCTCGTGAATTCCAGTCGAGATCGCTATTGGCCATGATGCGCGTCGGCTTTCCCTGAGCGTCGTAGAAGCGCGCAACGACGAGCCAGCGAGCGTTGCCGTCGGGGTCGAAACCGAGCGGGCGCGACGCAACCGCGAACCGCACTGCCGGGCGCCCGAAATACACCGGCGCGGTCGAAGTCGGCTTGGGCAGCGGTGTGGCCTGCAGGAGCAGCGCAACGGCCGGGACGGCGATCGAAAACCTCACCCGGCGATTATACGGTCATACGTTGCAGCAGGTCTTTTTTTCAGCCGTCTGCTAAGAACGATGCGTGAGCGAAGTGCGCATCAAGGTCCGCGAAAGCGGCCCCTATCTGGTCACCGGCCCGGTCATGCTGACGGATTGTGACGGCCAGACCTACACAATTACCGGTGAAAACGTGGCCCTTTGCCGATGCGGTCAATCTTCGACCAAACCGTTTTGCGACGGAACGCACAAAATATGCGGATTTACCGCAACGGAACGCGCGCCCCAACCGGCTGGAGAGTAATCGATGCCTTCTTACATTCGCGCAGGCAGCCTGCCCGCGAAACGACACATCCAGTTCCGGCGGCCCGACGGCGGGCTCTACGCCGAAGAGCTCTTCTCGACTAAAGGCTTCGAAAGCGTCTACTCGCTTCTGTATCATCTCCGCCCGCCGACGGCGACGCTGGACGTGCGGCCGTGGAACCGCCCCGCAGTCGTTCTGCACGACAACGATCCGTTGCGCAACCGGCACTTCAAAACGTCGGCAATGACGCCGGGCGAGGACGCAATCGAATCGCGCACGCCGCTGCTCGGCAACGGCGATCTCCTCATTTCGATCGCGGACGCGAAGCGGCCGATGGAGTACTTCTACCGCAACGTCGGCGGCGACGAACTGATCTTCGTCCATCGCGGAGAAGGCATGCTCCGTACGCCGTTCGGCGATCTCGCATACCGCCCGCACGACTATCTCGTAATTCCGACCGGCACGACCTATCGCGTCATTCCGTCGTCCCCGACGCGCATGCTCGTGCACGAAAGCGCCGGCATGGTGAAGATCCCCCGCAAGTACCGCAACGAGTTCGGCCAGCTCGACGAGTCGGCTCCCTACTACGAGCGCGACTTTCGCGTACCGGTGCTCCAAGATCCCGTCGACGAACGCGGAGAGTTTGAAGTACGCGTGACCAATAACGGACGAAGCGCGGTCTATCTGGTTCAGAATCATCCTTGCGACGTCGTAGGCTGGGATGGGTTCTGTTATCCGTACGCCTTCAACGTCGACGAATTTGCGCCCATTACCGGAAAATTGCATCAGCCGCCCCCGGCGCATGCGACGTTCGAGGCGCCGGGCGCAGCGTTCTGCGCCTTCGTGCCGCGGTTGTTCGATTACCATCCTCTTGCCATTCCCGTACCGTACAATCATTCGAGCGTCGATTGCGACGAAGTGCTCTACTATGTCAGCGGCAACTTCATGAGCCGCCGGGGCGTCGAAGAGGGTTCGATTACGCTGCACGCCGCGGGCGCGCCTCACGGCCCTCAGCCGGGAGCGGTAGAGGCCAGCCTGGGAAAAACGTCAACCGACGAGATCGCGGTTATGGTCGACACGTTCAAGCCGCTGCAGTTGGCGGAACAAACACTCGCTATCGAAGACGAGAAGTACTACCGGTCTTGGATCGAGGAGCCCGCACCGCTGACGCGATAGCGCCGAAGACCACTGCACTGATCACGATAGCGGCAAGCTCCCGCCACACGAAGGCGTCCCATTCGTAATGGGTCTTGACCGGCTGCTCGAGCTGCACGGGCGCATAGGAAGATCCGGCCGCATGCTGTTGTTCCCGCTGAAAGAGCCACGCGTTCCCGAGCGTCAGAAGCAGCAAGAAAATAAAGCCCAGGAGCAGCAAACGCATTTAGCGTGCTAGACCTCCGCCGGTAGAATCGTGCCGCTGACGGATCCCAGGCCGATGCGCGGCTTTCCGGGAGCGCTGCAGTAACCGCGCAGTGTGACGGTATCCCCGTCTTCCAAAAACGAGCGCCGTTCTCCGGACGGGAGCTGCACCGGACGTTCGCCGCGCCACGTCAGCTCGATGAAGCTGCCGCAACTGTCCGGCTCTCTGCCCGAGATCGTACCCGAGGCGTACAAGTCTCCCGGACGCACCGCCGTTCCGTTAACCGTGGCGTGTGCGAGTTGCTGAGCCATGTTCCAGTACATATCCTTGAAGTTCGTGCGCGAGACGATCTGTGCCGGCAGCCCTTGTTCCCGCATGCGCGAAGTTTCCAACTCGACGGCGAGTTGAATGTCATAGTTCCACGCTTCGCGGCACTGCAGGTAGGGAAGCGGCTGCGGATCTTGCTCGGGGCCGGCAACGCGATACGGTTCCAGCGCGTCGAGCGACACAACCCACGGTGATACGGAAGTTGCAAACGACTTGCCCAAAAACGGCCCTAGCGGCTGATATTCCCATGCTTGAATGTCGCGCGCACTCCAATCGTTGACCAGCACGACGCCGAAGATGTGATCGCGCGCGCGGCCGGTCGTAATGCGCGTTCCCATGGCGTTACCGGGACCCGCGACAAAGCCGAGTTCGAGCTCGATGTCGAGGGAGCGCGACGCTCCGAACTGCGGCGCTTCCTCCGTTGGCGCTTTGCGCTGGCCGCACGGCCGAATCACGGGCGTGCCGTCGACGACGATGGTGCTGGACCGGCCGTGATACCCGATTGGGATCCACCGCCAATTCGGCAGCAGCGGATCGCCGCCCGGCCGAAAAAGCCGTCCGAGATTGGTGGCGTGTTCGATCGAGGAGTAGAAGTCGACGTAATCGCCGGCCGAAAACGGAAGCAGCATGCGCGCGTCACGCTGCCGCACGAGAAATCCGTCGCGGCTTTGCGCCGAAATCTCCGCCGAGCCGGCGTCGAGCAGCCGCGTGAGTCGTTCGCGGACGCTCGACCAGACGCTGCGGCCGGCCGCAAGCAGCGGATTCAACGTGGACGCCTGCAGAATGCGCCGGTCGACGGTTTCTTCGAACAGATCCTCCTGCGCCGCTAAATAGAGATCGAAGATGCTCGCACCGATCGCGGCGCCGATGTGCGGCTCGCCGTCCTGCGCGGCAAAGACGCCGAGCGGAAGATTCTGCAGCGGAAAGCCGGACTCGGCATCGACCGGAACCCAAGAATGCATTTCGCCGGAGTTCATTTATAACAGCGCGAGCGCTTGCAGATCGTCGACCGGCTCGGCAAAACTGCAACTGCCGTACGCCGCAAAGCCGCGGTCGCGCGCTTGCTGCACTTGCCCCGTCGTTGCGCGCAGATCGCGCCAGCGCAAGCCGTCTTGATCGAAGGCAAAGGCCTGCGGATCCTCCGACTCCAAGCACTCCGTCAGGGCCGCTTCGCCGGCGCCTCGATCGGCGAATACTGAAGCAAAGAGCAGATTCAAAAAACCGTGCATCACAAAGCCCGTCTTCGGATCTTTGTGCCGGATCGGGTGATGCAGACCGGCTGTCGCTTTGTAGGGAACGCCGTGCCGCGCGGCCGACGCGAGAAAGGCTGCGATTTCGCGCGGCTGCGGAAACGCTGCGGGTTCCAAACCGCCGCAGCGGATCTTTGCGCCGAAGCCGCTCTCGCGCAGCAGTGCCATCGTGCGATCGAGCGTGTTAAGCCAGTCTTCGCCGCGCGGCCATTCAACGTAACGCGGATAGTGCACGGTCTATCCGCGTTCCGGATGCGTTCGGCGACTTTCGCGATCTTCTCGGGTTCGATGCGCGATTCGAAGACTTCGATTCGCGCGCGCGCCCCTTCGGGCGTGAACCAGCCGCTACCGGGATCGACGATGGCGCTCAGCCGAAAAGGCGCGGCATCCGGCGGTATTGCGGACTGGAGTTCGGAGAGTCGAGAGAGCGGCACGATGAATCGTCCCAGCATCCACGCGTAAGGACCGTTGCGGGCAGCCTCGTACTCCGCGGCGGCGGAGGCGGCGTCGAGCTCGGCCGGCGGGAAAAGCCCGGCATAGTCGATCAGGGCCGTAAGAGCGGCGGAAACGGCGGGAAGCGGTGCGGCGGTCGCGGACATACAGGGCCGCTTCGGCCGGCTCGCAAAGTGCCCTTCAATGACTACGATGAGTTCGCCGAAAGCAAATCCGCTGGCCGAGATCGACTGGGACTATATCGAGTTCTACGTCGGGAACGCAAAGCAAGCTGCATATTATTACTGCACGGCGTTCGGCTTCGATCAAGTCGCGTACGCCGGTCCGGAAACCGGCGTGAAGGGCCGCGCTTCTTACGTGCTCACACAGAACAAACTGCGGTTCGTCCTCACGTCGAGCTTGGTGCCCGGCGACGACGTCACGCGCCATGTCGCCGCGCACGGGGACGGCGTCAAAGACGTCGCGATTCTCGTTCAAGACGCAAAGGCGGCGTACGATGCGGCAATCGCCGGCGGCGCCAAATCCGTGCTCGCGCCGACGGAGCAGCGCGACGAACATGGGCGCATCATCCGGGCGACGATCGCCAGTTACGGCGACACGGTTCACAGTTTCATCCAGCGCGACGGTTACGCCGGAGTCTTCATGCCGGGATTCATTCCCAAACCCTGGAGCCCGCCGCTCACGCAGAAACCGGGACTGCAGTTCATCGACCACTGCGTGGGCAACGTCGGCTGGGGCGAGATGGACCCATGGGGCGATTTTTACGCTCGCGTGTTCGGATTCTCGCAACTGGTCTCGTTCGACGACAAGGACATATCTACCGAATACACGGCGCTCAAGTCCAAAGTGATGACTGACGCCGACCACCGCGTCAAATTCCCGATCAACGAACCCGCCCAAGGCAAGAAAAAGTCGCAGATCGAGGAGTACTTGGATTTCTACGGGGGTCCCGGAGTCCAGCACATCGCAATACGGACCGACGACATCATCGCCACGATTCGCGCGCTCAAGGCCAACGGCGTCGAATTTCTCGACACGCCTGACTCCTATTACGAGGATCTGGAAGGGCGAGTCGGACGAATCGACGAGGCAATGCAGGTACTGCGCGATTTGCGGATTCTGGTCGACCGCGACGATTTGGGGTACATGCTGCAGATCTTCACCAAGCCGCTGCAGGATCGCCCGACGGTGTTCTTCGAGATCATTCAGCGCAAGGGGTCGCTGAGCTTCGGCAAGGGAAACTTCAAAGCGCTCTTCGTATCGATTGAGAAGGAGCAGGAGAAACGCGGAACTCTGTGATTCCGCGTGGTCCGGTAAGCGCCGTCGACGCGGTCATGCTCGAGGCGCGAGCAGCGGATCTCGCAAAACGATCGATAAAAACTACGGCGAAGATAGCCGGAATTCGTCTCGCCGTCGCATGCATGGATTTGACGACGCTCGAAGGTAAAGACTCGCAAGGCCGGGTGCGATCGCTGTGTGCAAAAGCGATCCGTCCTGCGGCGCATCTGCCGGAGATCCCTAGTGTGGCCGCAGTCTGCGTGTACCCGAGTTTGGTGGCCGTAGCAAAAGAGGCGCTGCAGGGAAGCGGCGTTAAGGTCGCCTCCGTTGCGACGGCGTTCCCAAGCGGCCTCTCCTCACTGGAAGTACGCCTTGCCGATACGCAGGCCGCGATAGAGGCGGGCGCCGACGAAATCGACATGGTGATCGACCGCGGCGCGTTCTTATCCGGACGCGAGCGCGAAGTATTCGAGGAGATCGTTGCGGTCAAACGTCTCTGCGGCGACCTGCATCTGAAAGTCATTCTCGAAACCGGTGAGCTCGGAAGCTATGACGCCGTCCGCGGCGCGTCCGACTTGGCGCTCGAAGCGGGCGCCGACATCATCAAAACCTCGACGGGTAAAGTCGGCACGAACGCGACGTTCCCGGTAGCGCTCGCGATGTGCGAGGCGATCCGGGATTATTGCCGCAGCACCGGCCGCCGCGCCGGTCTAAAGGTCGCCGGCGGCGTGCGAACGACGAAGCAGGCGCTCACGTATCTGGTCATCGTGAAAGAAACGCTCGGCTCCGACTGGCTTACGCCGGATCTGTTCCGTATCGGCGCCAGTTCGCTGCTGGACGACCTGCTGATGCAGTACGACAAAGAGCTGACCGGAAACTACGCCGGTCCCGATTATTTTCCGAAAGATTAACGAGAATGACGCACCGCCTTTGAGTACGCGCCAGCGCCCGAGTCGACGAAGCCCCGCATCGAGGAACAGTACGAGCTCTTCATCGGGGGCGAGTGGGCGGCGCCGCGCAGCAACGGTCACTTCGAAACGGTGAACCCGGCAAACGAAGAGCCGCTGGCGCGCATCGCGTACGCCGGCGCCGAGGACGTCGATCGCGCCGTGCGCGCCGCCCGCAAAGCGTACGACAAATATTGGCGCAAGATGCGGCCCGCCGATCGCGCAAAATACGTCTACCGTATCGCGCGCACGATCACGGAACGGTCGCGGGAACTTGCAGTACTCGAGACGCTCGACGGCGGCAAACCCATCCGCGAGTCGCGAGACTTCGACGTTCCGGCCGCGGCGGCGCACTTCTTTTACTATGCGGGATGGGCAGACAAGCTCGAGTGGGCGATGCGCGCGGGGCGCGAACCTGCGCCTATCGGCGTAGCCGGTCAGATCGTACCCTGGAATTTTCCGCTGCTCATGGCGGCTTGGAAAGTTGCGCCGGCGCTCGCATGCGGAAACACCGTCGTGCTCAAACCGGCCGAGACGACGCCGCTGACGGCGCTCGCGCTCGCGAAGATCGCCGAGGAAGCGGATCTTCCGCCCGGAGTTCTCAACGTCATAACCGGAGACGGCGAGACGGGAGCAGCGCTCGTCTCGCACGACGGGGTGGACAAGATCGCCTTTACCGGATCCACGCAGGTCGGCAAGGGCATTCAACGCGCACTTGCCGGCAAGGGGAAGCGGCTGACGCTGGAACTCGGCGGAAAGGCAGCGCATGTGGTATTTGCGGATGCTCCGATCGATCAAGCGATCGAAGGGATCGTCAACGGCATTTACTTCAATCAGGGACACGTCTGCTGTGCCGGATCCCGTCTGCTCGTCGAGGAAAGCATCCATGACGAAGTCGTCGTGCGGCTCACCGAGCGTCTGCAGACGCTCAGGCTGGGCGATCCGCTCGACAAAAACACCGATATAGGCGCAATCAACTCGCGCGCGCAACTCGAGAAGATTCAAGAGCTCGTCAAGAGCGGAATCGACGAGGGTGCCGTGCTCGTTCAGCAATCGTGCGCGCTGCCGGAACGCGGGTACTTTTTTCCGGCCTCCTTCTTCACGCGCGTCCAGCAGTCGCATCGCATCGCGCGAGAAGAAATCTTCGGCCCGGTGCTTTCAATACTCACTTTCCGCACGCCGGACGAAGCGATAGAAAAAGCAAACAACACGCCTTATGGTTTGTCCGCCGGAATCTGGACCGACAAAGGCAGCAAGAACATGTATGTCGCTCAGCACATGCGTGCGGGAGTCGTGTGGTGCAATTCGTTCAATCGTTTCGATCCGAGTTCGCCGTTCGGAGGGTTCAGAGAATCCGGTTTTGGACGCGAGGGCGGCGTCCACGGATTATATGAATACCTGGCTGGCTGACTCAGAAGCGTTTGCGTCGCTCTTCCGGCACTCGCCGGCCGGAATCGCCGCGCTCGACATGCGCGGCGCATTCGTGGCGTGCAACGCGGCATTCACTCGAATAACCGGCTTCGTCGCGGATCGCGTTATCGGACGCACTCCGGCGGAATTGGACCGCATCGCGCTGCGCTCGTTCGTCGAAGAAGCGCTCGTCGCGGCGCAAAGCGGCGATTCGCTGAAGCAGGATATCGAGTTCCTTCGCTTGGACGGCGCTGCGGTTTGGTGCGAGGTCACGAGTATCCCGGTCGGCGGAAGCACCGGCGTCCATCTTTTCGTCATTTTTCAGGACATCACGTGGCGCAGTTCGGGAACGGCGCCCAATGCCGCGGCGGAGATAGGTCAGCTCCGCGCCAACTTCCGTTTGATGTTCGAGCACAATCCCTCGGTCGTGCTCGCAATCGACTTGGACAACCGGATCATGGACGTCAACCCCGCCGGCGTTCGCATCAGCGGATACCGGCGCGAGGAGATCGTCGGGCAGAACGTCGCTTCGTTCGTTCCCCCGAGCCAGCGTGACCGTCTGCGCATGCTGCTCAAACAAGCGTCGAGCGGTGAAACGGTCAGTTTTCCAATCGACGCCTATGCCGCGGACGGCCGGCTCATTCAATATGAGGCTACGGCGCTGCCGACGATCTCACAGAATCGAGTCGTCGGGATCTACGGTTTGCTTGAAAACGTCACGGAACGAATGCGCGCGGAACGGACGGTGGCCGCTCAGCGCGAAGAGCTGCATGGATCTGGAAAGCGACTTTCGATCGCTCTTCGAGAACAATCCGGACGGCGTCTTTCTGCTCTCCACGGATGGGGCGATATTGGACCTCAACGGCACTGCGTGCCGGATCAGCGGGTCGTCGCGCGAAGAGCTCATCGCCCGGAACTTCCGGTCCTACCTGGAAGGCGAAGCGCTCGACCGCGCATGGAACTTCTTCACGCGCGCAGTCAACGGCGAACCATTGCGGTACGAGCTCGAAACGAAGAACACGGACGCGAGCGAACTCGTCTTGGACGTCACGCTCTTCCCGAAGTACGCGCAAGGCCTCGTCGTGGCGGTCTACTGCGTCATGCAGGACATTACCGAGCGGCGGCAGGCTCAGCGAAAACTCGAACATCAAGCGGCGCGCGTACGCGATCTTTATCATCTGGCGATCGCCCCCGAGCACGGCGAGACGCAAGTCATGTCCACGCTGCAGACCTGCGCCAGACTTCTGGGAATGGACGGCGGCGCGATCGTCGATCTGACGGGTGAGCCGAAAATCGAGATACGTTACGATGAAACAGCTGACCCTGCGTTCGACGAGGCGGCAATCCTCACGCTGGCCAAGCGGATTTCAGATCGCAACGACGCTGCTTCAGCCGGCGCGGGCGATCCGCGCGACCGCTCGCGCGGATCTTGGGTCGGTGCGCGTGTCATGGTCGCCGGAAAACCGCAGGGCGTGCTGCTTTTTTACTCCGGAATCAGCCGCGCCGCGTTCGAGGAGATCGATCTCGACACCATTGCGCTGATGTCGGCGCTCGTGGGCAGTGCTCTGGAACGCCGGCGCACGCGCGGAGATCTTCGCGCGCTGGCATACTTCGACTCGCTCACGGGATTGCCGAACCGAGCCTTCTTTCAGGAGCGCCTGCGCGACTCGCTGCTCGATATTCGCGGCCGCGCGGAACCCGTCGCCGTGATGTACTTCGATCTGGACCGCTTCAAGGACATCAACGATGCGCTCGGTCACGCAATGGGCGATCGCTTTTTGCAGCTCGTGGCCCGGCGCCTCTCCGATGCAATCGGCAAGACCGGTCTCGTGGCGCGCATGGGCGGCGACGAATTCGCCGTGCTGCTTCCGAATTGCGCGAACGTGGAGCAAATCCAGCGCCTGGCCGAGAGTTTGCTCAAGACGATCGAAGAGCCGTACCAGCTGGACGAGTTCGAACAGTTCGTCACGACCAGTATCGGCGTCTCCATATACCCTGTCGATGGCCGCGACGATCAGACGATGATCAAGAACGCCGACATCGCCATGTACGAGGTGAAGGATCATGGCGGCAACGGCTACCTGTTCTATCACGAATCTCTCGAAGCGCCGATACACACGCGGCTCGCGCAAGAGAAGATTCTGCGTCGCGCGATCGAAAGCGAACAGTTCGTGCTGCACTATCAGCCGATCGTCGACGTCGTAACGGAACGTCTGGTCGGCGTCGAGGCGCTCGTGCGCTGGAACGATCCGCAGCGCGGTCTCATCTATCCGGATCAGTTCATTCCGACCGCCGAAGCCAGCGGGCTGATCGTTCGTCTGGGTGAATGGATCTTCGAAACGGCGGCGCGGCAATTGCGCGAGTGGAACGCGCGGTACGGCGATCTGTACCTGGCGGTGAACGTTTCCGCGCGGCAGTTTCATCAGCCGAACCTCTGCCAGCGCCTGGCCGAAATCCTCGATTCGATTGGCTTGGCTTCTCACTGGATCGAGATCGAGATCACGGAGAGCATGGTCATCGCCGACATCGGCCACGCAGTCGATACGGTGCACCGCCTCAAGAACATGGGCGCCCACATCGGCGTGGACGACTTCGGCACGGGGCATTCCTCGCTGAACTACCTGCGCCGCTTCGAAATCGACCACGTGAAGATCGACCGGTCTTTCATCGCCGGCATTGGAAGCGAACGCAGCGACGAAGGCATCGTGAAAGCCATCATTTCGATGGCGAGCAGTCTTGGACTGCAGACTGTTGCCGAAGGCGTGGAGACACGCGACCAGCTGGAGTTTCTGCGCGTGCACGGCTGCAATCGCGCTCAAGGGTACCTCTTTTCGAGGCCGCTCGACGCCGCGTCGTTCGAAGCGCGAATTGCCGAACTGCTCGCGTAGCGCGGCTGCATAGGAACCCGAACCGAGACTCGGTAAGCATTCGGAATGAATACGCTTGCAGCGGAGCTGGACCGGGCCTCCCTTGCGGATTGGTACCGTCGCAACCGGGAGCGTTCCGCCTTTCTATTCGGGCTCGTCGATCCGAGCGCTTACTACAGCCGCCCAATTGCTTTGCGCCACCCGTTCGCATTTTACGAAGGGCACCTTCCCGCATTCAGTTACCTGACGCTCAACGAACGTTCGCTCGGCGAAGCGCCCATCGATGCTACGCTCGAGAAGCTCTTCGAGCGGGGAATCGATCCGTCGAGCGTTCAGGCGGCACAGCGCCACGAGCGCGGGGATTGGCCGTCGCGGGCGCACATTCTGGAATTCGGTGCGCGCTGTGACGAACGCGTGTATGCAGCGCTCGCGCGGCAGTAAGCTCGTCGAGGATGGGAATCCGCGGTTGGTGCGCGGTCAGGCGGTCTTCACGGTGCTCGAACACGAACCGATGCATCACGAAACGCTGACGTACATCCTCAACCGGCTATCACCGGAGTTAAAGGTTCACATACCGCAACGTCACCGCGATACGAAGCCGCCGCAGAATACCTTCGCCGACGTCCCCGGCGGGATCGCGACATTGGGAGCAGATCGGGACCGGATTCCGTTCGGCTGGGATAATGAGTTCCAAGGGCATGACGAGCACGTCCCCGCGTTCTCCGTGCAGCGATATGCGGTAACGAACGGCGAGTATTTGCGTTTCGTGCGCGACGGGGGCACCGTCCCGCCATTTTGGACGGAACGCAACGGCGAATTCAAGCTGCTCGGCGCGTTCGAAGAACTTCCGTTGCCGCTTTCGTGGCCGGTATACGCGACGAACGAGCAAGCCCGGGCGTACGCAAAATGGAACGGATCGCGGCTGATGACGGAACCGGAGTATCATCGCGCCGCCTATGCTTCGCCCGCTGCGACCACGCGACGCTTCCCTTGGGGAGAAGCGCAGGCGGACGCAACTCGCGGAAACTTTGATTTTGCGCGCTTCGATCCGGAGCCGGTAGACGCGCATCCCGCGGGCGCCAGCGCCTGGGGCATCGAGCAGCTGGTGGGCAACGGCTGGGAGTGGACGCAGACGCCGTTCCAACCATTCCCCGGCTTTGAACCCATGGCGAGCTACGCGCAGTATAGCGCCGACTTTTTCGACGGCAAGCATTTTGTCATGAAGGGCGCCTCACCGGTAACGGCGCGCGAATTGCTCCGGCCTTCATTCCGGAATTGGTTCTACACGGACTACCCGTACATGTACGCGAAATTCCGCTGCGTGCGCTAGAGGGCAGAGCAGGCAGGGCTGTCCGGCCGGCGTGCCGCAGAACCAGCGTCGCAAGGAGAAAGACGTGAGCACTACCCTGACTGCCAAAAAGACGCCAATCACCGTCGCGTACGGCGACGGAATCGGACCTGAGATTATGGACGCGACGCTGCGCATGATCAACGCCGCGGGCGCGCAGCTCGAAATCGAAAATATCGAGATCGGCGAAAGCGTTTATAATCGCGGACTTTCGAACGGCATCGAAGACACGTCGTGGGAATCCCTGCGAAGGACGAAAGTCTTTCTGAAAGCGCCGATCACCACACCCCAGGGCGGCGGCTTCAAATCGCTCAACGTCACGGTGCGCAAGACCCTGGGAATGTATGCCAACGTGCGTCCGTGCGCGTCGCTGCATCCCTTTATCGCAACGAAACACCCGCATATGAACTTGGTCATCGTTCGCGAAAACGAAGAGGACGTGTACGGCGGCATCGAGCACCGCCAGACGAATCAGGTCACGCAGTGTCTGAAGCTGATCTCGCGTCCCGGCAGCGAGCGCATCGTACGCTACGCCTTCGAGTACGCTCGCGCCAACAAGCGCAAGAAAGTGACCTGCTTCACCAAAGACAACATCATGAAGATCACGGACGGATTATTCCATAAGGTCTTCGACGAGATCGCCGCCGAGTATCCGGACGTCGAGAACGAGCATTGGATCGTCGATATCGGGGCCGCCAAAATGGCGGATACGCCCGAAGCCTTCGACGTGCTGGTAATGCCCAATCTTTACGGTGACGTGCTCTCGGACGTGGCGGCGCAGATTACCGGATCCGTCGGCTTGGCCGGTTCGGCCAATATCGGCGATCACTGCTCGATGTTCGAAGCAATTCACGGTTCCGCGCCTAGGCGCGCGGGACAGAACCTTGCGAATCCTTCCGGACTGATGCATGGCGCGCTGCTCATGCTCGTGCATATCGGCCAAGGCGAAATCGCCGAGAAAGTGCACAACGCGTGGTTGCGCACCATCGAGGACGGCGTGCACACGTACGACATTTATAAGGAAGGCATCAGCCGCCACAAAGTCGGCACGCGAGAATTTGCGGACGCCGTTATTGCGCGCCTGGGCGAAAAGCCGCAGCAGCTCGAGCCGGTGGAGTACGCTAAAGGCGTGCAGATGGACATCGCTGCGCGCGCCGAAGGTACGCGCGCGGCGAAAGAGCGCGTAGGCGTAGACGTCTTCATCGACAAGGCCGGCGGCGATCCCGATCGCCTGGCTGAACAGCTCGCCGCGGCAGCAGTTGACGGCGCGAAGCTGACGGTAATAAGCAATCGAGGAACCAAGGTGTGGCCCAACGGAAATCCCGACACGTTCTGGAGCGATCACTGGTGCTGCCGTTTCGAGGGTAAGCCGTTCACGGCAGATCACGTCGCGCGTTTGATTCAATCGGTCGGCGCGGCCGGTTTCGACGTCGTCAAGACTGAGGGTCTCTACACGTTCGACGGCGCCCGCGGATACTCGTTAGCGCAAGGTCAGTAACATGCTGGGGCTTACGCCCGTCGACGTACTACAGCGCGCCGAAGACGTTTGGCACGCCCAGAGCCTTCCGCCGTTCGTCGAGTTCACGAGCCGGGTTCAAGGTCAGAGCGATCCGGTCGTCGTGATCGTTCGAACCGAAGATGGGGCCATCTATACGCAGAGCCTTCCTTCTTCACCGGCTCAAGGTGCCAAGGCGGTCGCCGGATCGCATTTGACGGGCCCGGATGGTTCGCCGCTAGGATTCTGTTTCAGCAACGCTCATTGCAGCGGCGTGCTGCAGGCAGATCCGTTCTCAACTCCGCCTCCCTCGCCGACGAACGCCAAGACGATTGCAACCGTGCATGCCTACGCCGACGCGTATTCGGTTACGTTCGGGCCCAAGAAAAAATTCAAAGGGCACAAAGTTTACGACCTCGCGATGCAGCCCCGCCACGATCCGGGCCGCTATCAGCTGCGCGAGATGCTCGTCGACGCAAACGACTATCGCGTCTGGGAACTCACGTACGAGTCCGTTCCATCTCGTCCCGGGCTCCTGTTGCGCTACGATTTCGGACCGGTGAAGGACACGTGGTACCTGCAGTACATTTGCGTTTACCTGCCGAGCCGATTCAAAGGCGACCCCGGCGGGTGCACGCTGGAGTCGACGGGTTTGTGGAACTTCTCGTTTCCCAAACTCGTTCCGGATTTCTATTTCGACTCGAACCTTTTCACGCCGACGCCCACGCCGCCCAATTACTGAACCGTGCGCATCGTAAGCCTGCTGCCGAGCGCGACCGAAAGCCATCACGCCTAACGTCGCGTAACTCCGCTAATCTCCAGGATTTCACTTGACCGGCGCAACGGAAATGATGCCGTGCACGGCGTCGTAGGTTACGACGCGATCGAAGAATGCCCGAATTCCGGTATTCGTCAGCGGACGGCTGACCGTCGTTTCTATCTTGATTTTATCGCCGTATGACATTCCGGCCGTAATCGACGTTGCCGGCGCGGTAGCCCCAGATGGAGCAAAGCCTATGCGCGTCGCGGGACTTACTGTACCATCACGCTGCGGAATCGAACCGGTGTCCGAGTCTCGTATCCACGCCACGCCGTTTCCGGTATCGAAAGAGATTCCTAAACATGTGGCGGTGGGTACGTCGTTCACGAAGATACAAGCTCGCCCATTCTGCCATCTCGCGCCGTTGCCGTTCGCGGCCGTCAGCGGAAACCGAACCGCGCCGGACGATGCCGGATCGCCCAAAGCTAAGTCTCCACCCGCCGGGGTAAGTCGAATGCTGTACACCGAACCATACGGCGACGGTAATGCCAGTATTGGATTGATAACGGGCATCGCGCCGGTAATCCCCGCGCCGAATATGCCATACACGCCGCCGTGCGCTTGAGGACTTTCGAGGCTCGGAATTTTACATTGCGGGTAATTTGCCGCACACTTCGCGGAAGTGAGATACGCAATGGGAACCGCAGGTGTCGTCAAACCGCCGAAATGCAGGGGCGCCGAACACATCACGCCCGCATAGGTTACGCGGCCCGGATTGCCGACCGTGAAGGAAACCGGCTTTTCAGAGCATGACACGCCGCTGCCGCTTCGATCGAGTTTAGCGGCTGCAAATACGTGCAGCCCTTCGGACGCAGTGTCAAAGGTCATCGGCAGCGGCGGCAAACTCCCCATCCCGATATTGATATTTGCCTTATACGTGCCGAACCGGGCATTGCGCTCGACAACAAGCGGAATATGAATGACGTTACCTGAAGGAGCCGGTGACTGCGCATTCGCGCCTGCGCTCGCGGCTATGACCGCAATGAAAACCGAAGATACCCGTAGCGCTGCCAAGCGATTCATCGCACCTCACTCCGTAGAGAATGCCGGTTACGCACCAGCATATCAGGCCCGATTCGACGGCTCAGGAGAATCGCATGAGAATCTTTACGGCGTCTCATTTAGCGCGATCAGGAGCGGTCCCGAGTCCTCTATGCGAACTCGTGTGATGCTCGCCGGCGTTAAGCGCACCTTGAGCGTTTCCCGGAACGCCGGATCGCGATCGGCGAAAAGCAGGTGGAGCATTGCGTGAAGCGGACCTGCGTGCGTGACGACGAGCGCGCGTTCGCAGCTCCTGTGCCGCAAATCTTCAAGCGCCTTGCCGACTCGATCGCACACCGCAGAGAACGTTTCACCGCCGATGGGCTCGTATGCCGCTGCCGCGTGTTCGCGATTGCCTGACTGCGGCCAGCGCAGCACGATCTGATCCCAAGTCAGCCCTTCCCACAGGCCGAAGGAAAATTCGCGCCACCGCGGATCGACCTCGACGCGTCCTTCTCCGCAGATGGTGCGCGCCGTTTCCAGCGCGCGCGAAAGATCGCTGCTGACTGCGTAATCGAAGCTCTCCGCCTGCAGCGCGCCGGCCAAAGCTCGCGCTTGCGCGCGGCCTTCCGCATTCAGCGGAAGGTCGCTGTGGCCCTGAAAACGCCGTTCGCTATTCCAGTCCGTCGCGCCGTGACGAACCAACGTGAGGAGAATCGGAGGGGATTACGTTTGACCGTGCGTCGTGGTGTCGTGCTGCTCCAGCAGATCCACCATGTCGTTGGCATGCTCTTCTTCCACCGCCAGAATCTGTTCGAGCATGCGGCGCGTCGTCGGATCGTTCTCGCCGAAAAAGCGCACCATCTCCCGGTAGGATTCGATAGCGACGCGTTCCGCGACGAGATTCTCCTTGATCATGTCGATCATGTCTTTGCCCTCGCGATACTCGGAGTGGCTGCGCGAGCTCAAACCGTCCGGGTTGAAATTCGGCTCGCCGCCGAGTTGCGTAATACGCTCGGCAATCATGTCGGCGTGTTCCTGCTCTTCGTTTGCGTGCTGGAGGAATTCCTCGGCAACGGACTCCTTGTAAATTCCGCGCGCCATGTAAAAATGACGCTTGTAGCGCAGCACGCAGACGATCTCCGTCGCTAAGGCTTGGTTGAGGACGTCGACGGCCCGGTTCACATCGCCCCGATAGTCGCTGGTTACCGGCCCGCGCATCATGTTCTCACGCGCGCGACGGCGAAGTTCTTGAACGTCCGAAAGAAACGGCGTTGTACTAGTCATGTTAATCCTCCTATACCCATTACAGTGCCTGTCGCGTAAGGTCGGCCGCGAGCCCGGCGAGATGGCGGTCGACGCACTCGTGCAGCAGCGTCCACCGGCCGTCCTCGATCTCGAACTCGGCATACGACGCATTGAGCGCCCGCACATGCCGCAGCTCGCTAATCGGGCGGCCGCTGCGGTCCAAAAGGGCGATTCGGACCACGACGTCATGCGTCATCACGAGCGTGTCGCCAGCCGGTTCGAAGGCTGCAGCAAACGCCTTCCAGCGCTCGAGTACGTCTTCCAAACTCTCGCCGCCGGCAAAGCGCACGCGTTCGGGATGCTCGCGCCATTCATAGTACAGACTCGGGCTCCGTGCGCGCGATCTCTTCGCGATACCGGCCTTGCCACGTACCGTGGCCTATTTCGACCAGAAGAGGTTCGATTTCGATGCCTACTCCCGTTCGCGCGGACAACGGAAGGGCCGTCTGTACGCAGCGAGATAGCGGGCTCGAGATGATGCGGCCGACGCCCTTGTCCTGCAACGCAGCGCAAAGCGCTTGCGCCTGCGCTTGACCCAGCGGCGAAAGCGGAGTCTCCAGCCGGCCTTGGTATCGTCCGACCGCGTTCCACGTAGTCTCGCCGTGACGAGCTGATTCGAACGATCGGCACTAGAACGCTGCGGCGTCCACGCGCCGCATGCCGCCGATTTCACGCACCCGCTGCAACTCTTCCGGCGTTATGGGCCGATCGACGGCGAGCACCATGAGCGCTTCCGAAGATGCGGCATTTCGCGCAACTTGCATCGTCGAGATGTTCACGCCCGCGTCACCTAAGATCGTGCCGACGCGTCCGACCATGCCCGGAACGTCTTCGTGACGCGTCAGAATCCATGCGCCTTGCGGAATAGCGTCGAGCTCGTAGCCGTCGATGTCGACGACTCGTGGTCCGCCCGAAAGCACGGTCGCCGTGATTCTGCGATCGCCGGCGAGCACGGAAAGGAACGATGCAAAAACGGATGACTGCGGTTCCGGCACGAGTTCGACGCTCAATCCGACCTCGGTTGCAACCTTTAGCGCGTTGACGATTGAAACGCGTCGCTCGGTCGTCGTCTGCAGCAATGCGGCGAGGAACGCAGCTTGCACGGGCCGCGCATCCGCTGCCGCGAGTTCTCCGCCCAAATGCATGCGCAGACGTGAACGGAGCGCCTCTTCGAAAATCTGCGGAACCAGGCGTCCAAGACGGTCCGCTACCTCCACGAAACTCTGAACTTTTTCGGCCTGCGCACCCGTCGGAGCCGGAGCATTCACGGCGCCGGCAGCCGGTTTTCCGTTCAGTGCATCGGCGACGTCGCGCGCCAACTCCACTGCTATTCGCTCGAGAGCCTCGTGCGTCGAACCGCCGAGATGCGGCGTCGCCAAAACTCTGGGATGCCGCTGGAGCTGCTCGCTGGAAGAACCCGGCGTTGGAGGCTCCTGCGCGAGGACGTCGATCGCGGCCGCGGTAATCACACCGTTATCGAGTGCGGCGATGAGCGCCTGTTCGTCGATCGCGCCGCCTCTGGAGCAATTGACCAGCACGGCAGTCCGTTTCATGCGCTGCAGCCGGTGCCTGTCGATCATTGCGCGGGTATGCGCGTTGAGCGGCACGTGAAGCGTCACGACGTCCGCCGACCCAAGCAACTCGTCCAGACCCGCGGGTTCTACGCCAAGCGCTTCGGCCCGCGCTTGCGGCACGTACGGATCGTGCGCGATGACGCGCATGCCGAATGCGCGCGCTCGAATCGCAACGGCGCCGCCGATGCGTCCAAGGCCGATGATTCCAAGTGTCTTGCCGTAAAGCTCGTTTCCGACGAACGGCGCGCGTTCCCATCGACCTTCCCGGATCGACGCGTTCGCTTGGGGAAGCCGGCGCATGACCCCCAGCAGCAGCGCGAACATTTGCTCCGTCGCTGCGATCGTGTTCGCCGCGGGCGTGTTGACCACGAGGATTCCGGCTTCGGTGGCGGCATCCACGTCGATGGCATCGACGCCCACGCCGGCACGTCCGATCACGCGCACGTTCGGCGCTTGCGCCAATAGATCTCGATCGACGCGCGTTTCGGAACGAACGATGAGTCCATCCGCGTCGCGCAATGCAGCGTATCAGTTCTTCCCGCGGACTCCCAACGCACGAAACGACGTCGATCCCACGCTCTCGCAGTACGGAGCGGCCGCTCGCGGCAAACGGTTCCGCAATCACGACTCTGGACGACGGCATAGCCGCGAGTTCCACCCAGGGCCGGTCGCCCCTTGCGTCGTAGGTCGAATCGTGTCCAAAGCGCAAGATCGCCTCGCCGTCCGCAAGATGTACAAATTGTACGTCAACGGTGCGTTCGTGCGATCGGAATCCGGCCGAAGCGATCCGATCTGGGACGGCAAAGAATTCGGCGCGAACGTCGCGCGCGGTTCGCGTAAAGACGTACGCGACGCGGTCGTAGCAGCGCGCGCCGCACAATCCAAATGGTGGAGTCTGGCGCCCGGGAATCGCGGGCTAATTCTCTATCGGCTGGCGGAGATGATGGAAGCGCGTCGCGCGGAGCTCGTCGAGCACACCGGCGACGAGGCGGAAGTCGGCGCGGCGATCGATCGAACGCTTTGGTATGCCGGTTGGTGCGACAAATATAACGCGCTGCTCTCGTCACGCAATCCGGTCGGCGGACCGCACTTCAACTTTTCCACCGCGGAACCCATGGGCGTCGTCGGCATTCTTGCGCCCGACGAGCCGGCGCTGCTGGGACTGGTTTCCGTTCTGCTGCCGCCAATCGTCGCCGGTAACGCGGTCGTGCTGGTACCCTCGGAGAAGGATCCGCGTACCGGGATAGTTTTTGCCGAAGCGCTTGCAACGAGCGACATGCCGGCGGGCGTTGCCAACGTCATTAGCGGTTATCGCAACGAACTGGGGCCGGTGCTCGCGCGGCACATGGACGTGAATGCAATCGCCTTCATCGACGGCGATGCCAACGCGGAACTGCAATCATTCGCCGCCGACAACGTCAAGCGCACGCGCGTTTTGCCGCGGCGTTCGCGCCGGGAGTATTTCGCGGACAACGCTCAAAGTCTGGACGAGATCGCCGCGTACAGCGAGATCAAGACGATTTGGCATCCGGCGGGTATTTGAACGAAGAGCTCGTTCGTTGCGAGATCGCGCGCTACTGCCCGTTCTGATGGAACGCCATGGGCTCTCGGCAGCCGGACCAGACCTCGAGACCCCTTTCAATTTGACCGATTTGGCGGAGGAGGCGGCCCGAATTGCATATTTTGGTAAAGTCGTGATTTCAGGGTAGGGCAGACAGGGGGGCGGCGACTAAAGGGCTCGCGGTGAGCTATCGCCTCGTGCCGATGCATCAACGCCTGGCAAATGCGTTGAACTACGGAGAGTTCAAGGTTTTCTATCAGCCCGTGGTATCGATCCGCGACGGAGAGATCTTGGGACTCGAAGCCTTGTGTCGCTGGCCGCAACGCGATCAAACTTACGCGGTGCCCGAGACGTTCATCGCGCAAGCCGAGAGTTCGGGCTTCATCATTCAACTCGGCGACTGGGTAATGCGCACAGCGGCCGAACAGGTCTCGCGCTGGCAGAAACTCTTCAAACGCCGCATCCGCTTGGCGGTCAATCTCTCCGCCAGGCAATTCCACCACTACAACTTGGTGCGGCAAGTCGAGGATACGCTCAAAAGCACCGGTTTGAGTGCCGTCGATTTGGAGTTCGAGATCACCGAAACGATCGCGATGCACAACGCCGAAGAGAGCGTCGGCGTTATGCGGCAGCTCAAGGCGCTCGGCATCGGTCTCTCACTCGACGACTTCGGCACCGGTTACTCCTCGCTCAGCTATCTGAAGCGCTTTCCGATCGACGTTTTGAAGATCGACAAGTCGTTCGTGCGGGACATCCCTGAGGATGCCAACGATCTCGCCATCGTTTCCGCAATCATCGCGATGGCGCACGCGCTCGGATTGAAAGTGATCGCGGAAGGCGTCGAAACCGCGCCGCAATGGCATTTTCTGCGCGACTGCGGCACGCAAATGGGTCAGGGCTATTTCTTCGCTCGCCCGCTCCCCGCGCCGGAGGTCGAAACACTCCTGGCCCGCGGCACATCCTTGCCGGCCGACGCCGCTCCAGGCATTTCCTCAGTGTCCGCCTAATCGTCGCCCCTGACCGGACCCCGGGTTCCTTGCGGAGAGGTGGCAGAGTGGTCGAATGCACTCGCTTGGAAAGCGAGCAGAGGTGTTGAGCCTCTCGGGAGTTCGAATCTCCCCCTCTCCGAATGAACGCGTGGACAAGGCGAGAACTCCCGAGAGGCTCAACAAGGCTTTAAACGTCGCTGATGCCGGCTGCGAAGCAGACGACATCAGCCTCTCGGGAGTTCGAATCTCCCCCTCTCCGAATGAACGAAAGACCGGCCCTCTATGGCCGGTCTTTCGTTAATCACGCGTGGACAAAGCGAGAACTCCCGAGAGGCTCAACAAGGCTTTAAACGTCGCTGATGCCGGCTGCGAAGCAGACGACATCAGCCTCTCGGGACTTCGAATCTCCCCCTTCCGAATGTTGCCGCATTATGGCGAGCAGCACATGCCCAAACCGGTTGTTCACCTGCTCGACCACCAATCTGACGCCTCGCCGGGAACGTCTTTGCCGCGTTACGCGTTTAGTAGCAATAGATAGCATGTACGCCGGACGCTCGGCAGGTCGGAATGGCGAAAATACTCATACAGACGACGCTTACCACAGCGGATAAAGACGCGCGGGCGAATCAGTTCAAACAATTGGTTCGAGTATTGGAATGCGAAGGCCATGAAGTGATCGCGCGCGATCGCGATCCCCAGCCC
Source organism: Vulcanimicrobiota bacterium (assembly GCA_963714015.1). Taxonomy (GTDB): domain Bacteria; phylum Vulcanimicrobiota; class Vulcanimicrobiia; order Vulcanimicrobiales; family Vulcanimicrobiaceae; genus DASRDE01. Next base: position 2,551,027 of record OY970223.1, read on the forward strand.
GACGGCAGCGATCCGGTGATCTCGGCGCTTGCCGAATCCGATTTCGACGAACTCTGGCTGATTGCGGCAGATCGCGCAAACGGTCTGTCCCCGAAAGACGTTCGCGGAATTCTGCGTTTTCGCGAACGTGGCGGCGGCGTGCTGACCGCCCGCGATCACGAGAACATCGGTACCTCGCTGCTGAATTTAGGTATGCTGGGCGCCGTAAACCACTTTCACGCCTACAACCGCGAGCGCGGCCGCCGTCCGGTGCGTCATTCAGGATATCGCGGAGAGTATCAGCGCATCGTCCCGCTCGAACCGGTGCATGAAGTGCTGCGCAGCGCAAACTCGCCGACCGGCATCATCGAGTATTTTCCGGCCTATCCGAATGAAGGTGCGATTTCGGTTCCACGTCACGCGCCGTACGCGCGCGCCATTGCGGCTTCTTCCGGGTCCGGTGACGGAAAAACGTTCAACGTCGCCATCACGATCGAAAATGAACCGATCGACGGCGGACAGAGGTGCGGCCGCGCGATTGCCGTTTCGAGCCTGCACTACTTGACTGATGCCGACTGGTCATCGGCCAAGGACCGCAATCGCTTAGAGATCTACAAAGACTACGTGCGCAACATCGCGCGCTGGCTCGCGCCGTAGTCTACGACTCGGAAAATTCCTCGACTGCCGCCTGCGCATGAGCGAGCCAAAAGTCGAATGACGCGCGCGCTTGCGCTTCCAGCATCAAATCGCCTTTGACGATCTCGCGATGAATCTGATGGTGCAGCGTCGAGCGTTCCCCGTAGTTCGTGTCCATCACGATGTCCGCGGCCAAAACCCCCGCGGCCACGTCATCGGGTAACTTGAGGTTGGGCGGCAACGTCGAGATCACGATCTCCGGCGCGGTCACCGGCCAGGGTTTGGCTTCATAACGCTCGCAGATCCGGGCGACCTTTTGCGCGTCCCGGCCCCAAACGAACGTGTAGGCATCCGTAACCCGCAAATGTGAGAGGATTGCGCGCGCCGTCGGGCCGGTGCCGAGCACCGCGACGCGTTCGAGCGCGACCGGCTGTCCGAGCAACGCCTCCAATGCACTTGCGGCGCCGATGCCGTCCGTGTTCGTTCCGAGAACCGTTCGCCCGAAGAAAATCGTATTGACCGCCTGCGCCAGTTCCGCTTCTTCATCGAGCTCGTCGCAGGCTGCGAGCACTTCTTCTTTCAGCGGCGTGGTAACGTTGATTCCGGTATAGTCGTCCATTCGCATACGGCGCACGACGTCGAGGCCGTTTCCACGCGGTACGCGAATCGCGACATAGCTTCCGTCGATGCCGGCTTCTTCCAGAAAATGACGGTGAAGCCGCGGGCTGCGGCTGTGCGCGACCGGGTCGCCGATGACGGCGAGCTTCATCGCCGGCGCCGTTCCGGCAGCATCACGCGTTCGAAGAACCGGAACATCATGGTTATCGGAAAATCCTTGCTTTCGATCGGCTCGGTAAGTATCGTGTACAACCCGCCGCAAAGTTTTGCGCCCAGAACGTCCGTGAAGAGCTGATCGCCCACAACCGCTACCTGCTTTCGCCGCATCTGCAAATGGTGAAGCGCCCGTAAAAAGCCGAACGGCAGCGGTTTGAGCGCATTGGGAATGCACTCGATTCTCAATTGCCGCGCAATACCGCGCACCCGCTCGCTGAAATTATTGGAGACCATCACCATTGAGAAGCCTCGCTCGTGGGCCTCTTCTACCCAAGCCAGATGCTCGGCAGCCAGTTCGGTCTCCCGGAAACCCAGCAGCGTGTTGTCCAGATCGATGATCAGCCCGCGAATTCCCAGGGCCTCGAGCTCGGCCAATGAGATGTCATGCAGGCGCGGCGCAAATCGGTCGGGTCCAAGCATTCAAGTAGCGTTTGCGGGAACTTCTCCCCACTATCCTCGGAAGTTTCCACAACGAGCCCACCCAGCTGACACGCTATCCACCCTTTATTTTTAACCGCCCACAACTAATTGCGCATTCTGGACAGCTTCCTCACAAGGACCGAGGCCCCATATCTTGTATGTCGGATATTCCAGTAGTACAATTTATGGGCATCCCCAGCGGAGCCCCGGGTACTATCGAACAGGTGTTCGATGCATCGCTCTAGAAGTGAACGGGTCCTCCACCCATCGGAGGAAGGAGCCTCAATGAAATTCCGCCGCACCTACTCTGCTCCCGGCGATCCCTACGCCGGCCTCACGTTCGAACCCCGCACGTCGCGCATCGTCAACCCGGACGGATCGGTAATTTTTGAGGCCAAAGACGTGATGGTCCCGGCCGGCTGGAGTCAAGTCGCCGTGGACGTCCTCGCGCAAAAATACTGCCGTAAAGCAGGCGTGCCCAAGGCGCTCAACCGGGTGCCCGAAGACGGCGTGCCGGAGTGGCTGTGGCGCTGCGAACCTGCAAACTCCGAATTCGGCGCAGAGCGCGATGCGCGCCAGGTTTTCAATCGCATGGCGGGCTGCTGGACGTATTGGGGATTCAAAAACGGATATTTCGACACCGAAGAAGATGCGCGCGTCTACCACGACGAGATGTGTGCGATGCTGGCGCGCCAGATCGGCGCACCGAATTCGCCTCAATGGTTTAACAGCGGTTTGCATTGGGCGTACGGCATCGCCGGTCCGTCTCAGGGTCACTATTACGTAGATCCGAAGACCGGCGAATGCAAAGCTTCGACCAGCACCTACGAGCATCCGCAGGTAAGCGCGTGTTACATCCTTTCGATTGAAGACGATCTCGTGAACGAGGGCGGAATCTTCGACGGAGTCATTCGCGAGGCGCGCATCTTTAAAGGCGGCTCCGGCAGCGGCGCCAACTTCTCGAAGATTCGCAGCGCCGGCGAGAAACTCAGCGGCGGCGGGACGAGTTCCGGCCTCATGTCGTTCCTGAAAGTTTTCGATCGCGCCGCCGGCGCCATCAAATCCGGCGGCACTACGCGACGCGCCGCCAAGATGGTCGTGCTCAACGCCGATCATCCGGACATCGAAGAGTTCGTCAACTGGAAAGTACGCGAAGAGCGCAAGGTGGCCGACCTCGTCATCGGCTCGAAGATTTTCGAGAAACAAGTTAACGCAATTATTCGCGCCGCGCACGACACGCGCGTGCCCGAGCAAGCGCGTCTGGACGCGGAGTTGAATCCACACTTGCGCGATGCGATGCGCAAAGCGCTCGTCACGGGCGTGCCCTCCGGCGCAATTCAAAGTGCGCTGGACTACGCGCGTCAAGGATACACGTCACTGGAGATAGAGCAGTACGACACCGGCTGGGATTCCGAAGCTTACGCGACCGTAGCGGGTCAGAATTCGAACAACTCCGTGCGCCTGACGAACGCGTTTTTCGACGCCATCGGCAGCGACGCGGATTGGGATCTCACGTCCCGCACGACCGGCCGCGTCGTCAAGAAAATCAAAGCACGAGACCTTTGGGATCAGATCGGCGTCGCCGCCTGGCAATGCGCCGATCCCGGCCTGCAATTCGACGATACGCTGCAAGAATGGCACACGTGCTCGAACGACGATCGCATCAACGCGACAAATCCCTGTAGCGAATACTGCTTCATCGACGATACGGCATGCAATCTCGCATCGCTGAATCTCGTGAAGTTCCTCGAGGACGACGGCGTTTTCAATGCGAAGCGCTTCGCGGAAGCATCGCGGTTTTGGACGACGACTCTCGAGATTTCCGTCACCATGGGGCAGATGCCGTCCAAAGCGATTGCGCAAAAGAATCATAAGTACCGGACGTTGGGCCTGGGTTACGCGAACCTGGGAACGCTGTTAATGCGTTTGGGTCTGCCGTACGATTCGGAGGAAGCCTTCGGCTGGTGCGCGGCCATCTCGGCGCTCATGACCGGCACTGCGTATCGCACCTCCGCGGAAATGGCGCAGCAAATCGGGCCGTTCGCTCGTTTCGAGCAAAATGCGTCTTCTATGCTTCGCGTCATTCGCAACCATCGCCGTGCCGCGTACGACGCCGCCTCGGATGAGTACGAAGCCCTCACGGTCAAACCCGTAACACACGCTCCTTCACTTTTCACGCAAGAAGTTTGGTCCATGGCGCGCAAAATGTGGGACGAAGCGCTTGCTATGGGCGAGGTCAGTGGTTATCGCAATGCCCAAACGGTCGTGATCGCTCCGACTGGAACCATAGCTTTGGAAATGGACTGCGACACAACGGGCATCGAACCTGACTTCGCTCTCGTCAAGTTCAAGAAGCTCGCCGGCGGCGGTTATTTCAAGATCGTCAATCAGTCCGTCGAATCCGCGCTACGGCGCCTCGGTTACAGTGAGCATCAGATCGAGGAAATCGAGACCTTCGCAAAAGGTACGGGTTGCCTGGAGGGAGCACCCCACGTCAACACGGCGACGCTGAAAGCGAAAGGCTTTGACAATGAAGCCATCGCGCGCATCGAAGCGGCGTTACCCGGCGCCTTCGAGCTACCGTTTGCGTTCAACAAATACGTGCTCGGCGAGGGCTTCTGCAAAGAACACCTCGGCTTAACCGACGATCAGCTCGGCGACTGGAACTTCTCGATCTTGCGCGACGGCCTAGGCTTCTCGCAACAGCAAATCGAGGAAGCATCAGATGTCATCTGCGGTCGCATGACGCTCGAAGGCGCGCCGTATCTGAAGGATGAGCATCTGCCGGTCTTCGACTGCGCGACGGCCTGCGGTAAGCACGGTTCGCGCTACATTCGGCCGCTTGCGCACGTAGACATGATGGCCGCGGCTCAGCCCTTCGTCAGTGGCGCAATTTCCAAGACGATCAATCTGCCGCAGCATGCGACAATCATGGACGTCAAGGAAGCCTACCGCTACGCCTGGGAACGGATGATCAAAGCCGTCGCGCTGTATCGCGACGGGTCCAAACTCTCGCAGCCGCTCGCGGCAACGTACGATTTGGGCGGCGACGTTCAGGAAGAGGAGCCCGTTCAGACGCCGTACCAGACGCCGATGCAAGTCGCGGAGCGGATCATCTACCGCTACATCGCCAAACGCCGGCGTCTGCCGGAGCGCCGCAGCGGATATACGCAGAAGGCGATCATCGGCGGACACAAAGTCTACCTACGGACGGGAGAATACGACGGCGGCCAAATCGGCGAGATTTTCATCGACATGCACAAGGAAGGTGCGGCGTTCCGATCGCTAATGAACAATTTCGCGATTGCCGTCTCGCTCGGGTTGCAGCACGGTGTTCCGCTCGAGGAGTTCGTCGAAGCGTTCACCTTCACGCGGTTTGAGCCGAACGGTCCGGTCGTCGGTCACGATCACATCAAGATGGCGACGTCGATCCTCGACTACATCTTCCGTGAACTCGCGGTGAGCTATCTCGGCCGCTACGATCTGGCGCACGTTCAGCCGAGCATGGAGATGGACGCGATGGGCCCCGGCGAGGAAGAGTTCGTCTCCGAAGAAACCGGCGAAGTCCATTACATCCCGGCCGGCATTCGCGAGAAGCTGCATCCCACCAGCACGCACTTGCACCCGGGCGCGCAAGTGCAGAATTCGGCCGTCGCTCCCGCCGTCGAGGAACGCCGGCAAGAACGGCGCGATCCTGCACCGGCGTCAGCCGCCACGGGCGTCGCTACTGCTCCCCGATCGGAGCAAATCACGGCCTCTCGCGCCAAGGGTTACACCGGAAACGCGTGCAGCGAGTGCGGACAATTGACCATGGTTCGCAACGGCGCTTGCGAGAAGTGCGACAGACTGCGGAGCCACATCGGGGTGTAGTTGAAAAGGTCCGGTATTTCATCTAATGTTACAATTCGGCTCGCGGGAGTGGTGCTCGTGAGCCGCTGAAAACAAAGGGCGATCGACGAATGTCGGTTACCCTTTGGCGTTCAGCCTAAAGGTTTTCCCGGATTTGCGTAACGCAAGGAGTTACGTTCGTAGCGTTTAACGTTACGCCCATGGATGGAGCATTATCGCTACCTGCCGGTGCCCGCGTCGTGCTGCCTGCCGATGTCGCCTTCCTCGACCCCGAAGAGCATATCTTCGCCGCGATGCTGGAGGGATGGAGACGACAACAGCAGAGTCGAGCCCTTCGAAAGGACACGATAACGGGGCGCCTCAAAGTGATCGCGAGATTTCACGCATTCACGGATCGATATCGGTGGCAGTGGACTGCGCAGGACGCCGTTGATTTTGGCGCGGATCTCTCGGGCAGAGTCGCTCTAAGCACGCTGCGGCAATATCAATGCGCGGGCCGACTTTTTTCCGATTATATTACTGATCCGCGCTATGAGTGGGTCGAAGAGTGTACGCGGCGCTTTGGGGCAGCGCCGATCCAGATCTGGGACGAATGGAACACGGCAGCCCATACAAGTGAATTCGAAGGTCTCCCTGCCCGCCGCCCGTTGACCTTTGAGGAAATCCAACACCTCTTCGATTACGCGGATTCTCGTTTTGCGAAGATTCGAGCTGACCGAAAAAGGGATCCCTGTCAGCGTTCCGAGACGCAGTCATGTTCAAAGTTGCGTATGCTTATGGGCTGCGCCGACGCGAGGCGTGCCGACTGGATTTGGCAGACTTTCGAGCCAATCCGACAATGAAACGCTTCGGCCGCTTCGGCGCTCTGCACGTGCGCTATGGCAAAGGCGTAAAAGGAAGCCCTCCGCGCCGACGAGTTGTCCTTACGGTGCCGCAATTCGGCTGGATCGTCGACGTCATCGAGCAATATTTGCATGAGATTAGACCGCAGCTTGATCCCGGTGGCCATCCCGGCCTTTTCGTCAGCGAGCGTCGCGGCTATGTGACTCCGAAGCGCCTTGGAGAACGTTTTACGCAGCTTATCAAGGCTGCGAAACTGAGCGACGAACTTGAACTACATTGCTTGAGACATAGTGCTATTCTACGCATCTGGCGGAATATGGTTACGATCCGCTGTTCATACAGCACCAGCTCGGCCACACCTACGCCTCGACAACATCAATCTATACGCATGTTAGCAGCGATTTCAAGAATCGGCAAATCGTCAAAGCTCTCGAACGTCTCTACAAGAACAACTGAGCACCTATGACTAAGAAAATGTCGGCTAACTGGAAACTACGGGACCGCCTGGAAGAACGCTGCATTCATTCAACGGCGGATCTTGTTCCGCTGCTAGCGGAGCGCGGCATACACCTGTCTCGTATGCAAGTCTACCGTTTGGCGGCCCAGGAGCCGCAACGCATATCACTAGATGTCCTTGCAGCTCTTTGCGATGTTCTCGAGTGTACGCCCAACGATCTAATCTCCATTTCCGTCTCCAAGAAGCAACAGCGTAAGGCCGTCGGCGAAACTCGAGCGGTGCCAGGAAACATTCGGCCGATACGCGCTAACATCCGTAAGCCGCACGACGACTAAAAGCCCGTGCCTTACGAAAAGCGTGTTTACTTACCCGCTTTGTTGCTTGAGCTTTCCAAAAGCATTCCGTCTGTCTCGCAGAAGCAACTGAGGAGCTTCATCGTCAAGGCCATGCCGGATCCGCACTTCCACGGCACAATGCTTCGCTATGTCCAAAAGCATCCATACGCGCTGCGTTCTGGCCGAAGCGACATGCCACCAGCGATGATTCGCTTCGCTGATCTGCTCGTCCGACACGGCGTACCAAACATAAAAAGGCCCGTTTGCGCTGTCTGTAACGAAGCCAAGACCCTGCCGTACAAACACGCGAGCGGTCGAGTTTGCGGAGCCTGCTTTGTGTCGCGAATTAATCTCGCAAATTGCTCCAGGTGTCATCGCCGACGTCAAATCACAACGCGCGATGAGAACGGGCCTATCTGTCCGTTGTGCTGGGGTAATGACGCACGAAATCTAGCAGCATGCACGGTATGCAACACCTACGGTCCCGTCGCCGTTCGCCCTAAAGGAAAACCGATTTGCCAGCTTTGTTACGATCGCCCACGGCGGCGCTGTGCTGATTGCAAAGCGCTTCGATACATCCACAGCACTAAAGAGGGACGGGATGTTTGCAGAGATTGCTACTCTGCTCGTCGTCGCAACGTTGAATCCAATTGCATAGTCCGACATCGGAACACGCGCCGCCGTTCTTGCACATCTTGCGGTAAAACGCGCGCGTGCGTAGATTATCTCACGGATAGACCCCTCTGTGTACCGTGCGCTGGCCGGCCGCACCGAAGATGTGCCGGTTGTAAAGACGCCCGTCCTGTTCAAGCAGTATGGGAAGGGGGACCCGTTTGCAGCACGTGTTATGCCACGTATTTAGACGAGCTGCGCAAATGCTCGCGCTGTCTCAAGATGGAACAGCTCGTGCCAACGCGCGAGGGTGCCCTCTGCCGGCCATGTCTTGGCACAACAGGCTCGCGATACCTGTGTGAAATGTCGCGGCTACGACAACCTGTACGAAGCGGGAACGTGCGCTCGATGTGTCCTTCAAGCGAGAGTAGAGGAGATGTTGTCCGGCCCGGACGGCGCGATTCCCATCGATCTGCAACCTGTGCTGCGAAATCTTGTAGATGATAGGGACCCACGTGCTGTACTCGGTTGGCTTCGAAAATCCGGTGGAGCGACGCTTTTGCGCGAGATCGCTCGCGGGAAGATTGAACTTTCACACGCCGAGCTCAACCGAATCGGCTTCAGCAAACCAGTTATCTTCCTTCGTTGGCTACTGATTGCTAGCGGCGTGCTGTCCGAGAACGGAGCCACCGCAAGTCGACTCGAGGTTTGGCTTGACAGACTTCCTGAAGGACATCGATCACAAAGACGTGTTCATTCTTCGCACGTATGCCAACTGGCGTCTATTCCCACGGCTCCGCCGCAAAATTGACCGAAATCTGTTGACAGATTCCGGGATCAAATGGTGTCAAACTCGCCTACGCGTAGCTGCTGCGTTCCTTTCTTGGCTGCGCGAGAGCGATATACTTCTGCAATCGTGTTCGCAGCATCACATCGATGCTTGGCTAAGCAGCTCCCCATCGACAGCATATGGAATTCGCGACTTTGTTCGTTGGACATGGAGTCGTAGGTTCTCACGAAAGCTTACGGTGCCCCGTAGGTCTATAAAGTTGCCGGCCGCTGCCATCGACGAAAAGCAACGATGGGCAGAAGTAGAAAGGCTACTGCACGATAACGCACTTCCTTTGGATCTGCGGTTGTCCGCGCTGCTAGGGCTAGTATTTGGACAACACTTAAGTCGTATCTGCTTGCTCACGGTCGAGAACGTGACGCGAAAGGGGTCCAAGATATACGTAAAGTTCGGGAAAGATGATGTCGTCATGCCGCCAGACATCGCCCGTCTGGTGAACCAACAAGCGCAGATCAGCGAACAGAATCCGAAAGGGCTCATGCCTAATGAGCAACGCTGGCTCTTTCCGGGGCAGGGATTCGGTACACACCTTACGCCGGACGCCTTAGGGCGTCGTCTCACCGCCCTAGGCATCTACATGCGCCCTGCTCGGAATGCTGCACTGATGCATCTCGCTGCGCGTCTGGAACCGGTAATTCTGGCACAAATGCTGAATCTGCACGAGAACGTTGCCGCCGAGTGGTGCCGCGCCGCTGGCCGCACGTTCAACAAATATGTCGAGCTTCGGGCATCCGCGAGTACCCTTCCACACGAGGGCAGTCGCAAGCTTCGAGATATGGCTGTTCCATCAACACCGACGTCCAGGAGATACAAATGACGCTTCGCCAGTTCTTTTTGATCTATTTCACAAGCAACGTGGCTTTCATGTTCATCGGATATGAAATAAGCAAAGCGTCCTCCGTTCCCTGGTTGGTTGTGGTGGCGTCCGTAGTCGTCGCCGCACTACTGGCACTGAACAGCGCGCGAACTCTAGGCAACTCCTACGCGCGCGAGGACCGCGCAAATGCGGCTCTTCAGCACGTTGTGGAGAACCGCCGTCCCAGTTGACGACGACGGCCTGCGACTGTGGCCATTTCAGCAGAGGGATTACCCTTTCGCCCTCTAACTTGAGGAATATCGCACTGCACGTGTGGCCCTCCTAAAGGCGTAGCCACGTCGTGCTACTGATCGCCAAGTCCGCTAACACCTGACGGGGCGATTAAGGAGACGATTATGACCAGGCAATACGAGCCGATGGTCCTTCATAACATTGGCTTTGCGTTGCGCCGTCTCGAACAAGACTGCGCGCCTCATCAAGAACTGCGCGAACTGGCGCAAAACGCAATTGACGCTCACCGCAACCAAAAACGAATCGACCCGCATCATAGGGGCGAGATAGTTGTAGACGTAGTTGGCCGCTCGTTCCCGAGTATGGCTTCAAGATGTGCTTCATCGATAACGCGACCGGCATGACGGGCGACGACATCCAGAACTACATCAATCGGCTCTTCCGTTCAGGCAGTGAACAAGCCTTAGACAAGAATTACGGAATCGGTGCCAAGGTTGCCGCCGGCGTCAGAAATCCAGAAGGACTCACATACTTTTCCTGGGTCGATGGCAAGGGCGTCGTTGCGAACCTGAAATATTTTGCGGAAAACGCTGACTGGGGCCTGGAGCCTTTTGAACGCCCAGATGGTACCTACGGTGTATGGGCGCCCGTCGCGGATTCTGTAAAGCCGAAGCAAATCGACCGGCACGGCACGATGGTCGTTCTTCTTGGAAAATCTGCGGATCACAACACGATGCTGCCGCCGGAGAACGTTACAAGCAAGACGCGGTGGCTTTCAAAGTATTTCAACCTGCGCTATTTCCGCCTTCCCGATGGAGTGGAGATGCGGGTTCGCCTCTTCACATCTCCGGACCCCGATCAATGGCCAACTGTCGAGGTAAACTCCAATCCACTGGGTGCGCAGCTTAACAGAGTCACCGGACAAGAATACATATTGAACAAACTCGCGTCAGCGAAGGGAACGGTTCGGCTCTCCGGTTGCAAGGCGCACTGGTGGATAATGCCGGCAAGAGAAGACCGCAGAGACGTAGGTCATCAGCAGCATCACGTTGGTGGACATATCGCAGCGCTTTACCAAGACGAAATCTACGACATGCGAATCGGCAACGACGGGTACAGCGAGTTGCAGCGTTTTGGCGTCCTATTCGCATACAAGCGCGTGATAATCTATCTAGAACCGGACCCAAGCACGGTGCTTCCCGACACGTCACGTTCTCGACTTCTGATGGATGGTCAACGCCTACCGTATGTCACCTGGGCGCGAGAATTCTCTGAAAACATGCCCAAAGCTATCAAAGCCTTGGACGACGAGATCCTTGCGAAGGCGGAAAAAACACCACGAGCCGAGTCCATTGCTAAACGCCTTGAGCGCATTAAACACCTTCTTCAGCCGAGCCGCTATCGTCGGTCTACTAAAGGCGCGATACCGGTTGACCCTGATGACTTGATTCTCGGTGGAATGCCGGAGAGCAAGAAGGATGGGAAAGTCACTCCTATCGGCAACGGGCGCTCGGGCGGCGTGGCTTCCAGTGGAAGACGTCTTGCTGCATTCATCTCACCAAATGATGAAGCGCAGCAGCGCGCTACTCCCGCAGTTGCTCCGCTCAATATCCCGATGATCGAATGGGTAAGCGTTGCAGCAGGAACTCGAGAGCCGGGCTTTCAGGAAGACCGTGCAGCATGGTATCTTCCAGAGTCGCGCACAATATTCGTGAATCGAGACTTCCGCGGCTTTGCCGATATGCATCGCGACTTCTTGAAACGGCACGGTGCAGTTCCGAACGCGGCTATCAAGATCTGGCATGCAATAGAAGAGTGGGTCGGCCAGCAGCTGTGCGAGGTTGTCATAGGAATCGAGGGTTACGCCGGCTCGCAATATTGGCTGCCGGATAGCGTTAACGCAGCCTTGTGCCCCGAGGCCTTAACTGCGGCCGTGATGTCCCGCTGGTTCGTGTACGGACAGGTTTCCCGCGCACTTGGAAGTGTCTTGCGTACGCAGGACGCGGAACAGACCGCGTAAGCGCCGTCTGATCTGCGATGCACGCGCTCACTTCACGGCCGTTCTTCTGCAAGGTGGTACAATGATCGACTTGCCGCTACCGCTACTCCAGGGCATTGAGAATGGATCCTGCGTGCTCTTTTTGGGAGCTGGCGTAGGATCACATTACGCCCGCACTGGGCAAACGATGCCGGACTCTGCATCGCTTGCATTAGAGATAGTCAGCATTTTCAACTGGACACGCGCGGCAGCATAAATCTCGCCGAAGTTGCGGAGTTTGCTGAACTTCGCAAAGGGAGGGCTGCCCTAAATGCGTTTGTTCGCGAGCGCCTCTCAAACTTCGCTCCGGACGAAATAGCCCAATGGCTTACCACCGTTCGTTGGCGAAGCATATTTACGACCAACTACGACGACGGTATTCTCGCCGCGTATAGGAATAATCCACACCCGCCTCAATTAGCGGTTCCAATAACATCTACCGGTGGTATTCGATACTGCGACCGTCGCTTGGAAGTGCCAGTCTATTTTTTGCACGGGTTCATCGGCGCGGGTGATGAGTCGCGTCTGCTCATAACGGAGACTGACTACATCCGATTCAGGGACCGCCGCGAAACTTTGTTTTCTCTGCTCAAGGAACAATTCGCGCAGTCGACGTTCCTTTACGTCGGCTACTCGAATCGCGACCAGAATTGGAAGACCCTCTTGGATGAGGTTCAGCGCGAATTCAGTCCTAAACCCACTCCACTATCATATCGTCTAACTATCGACGAGCCTTCGATGGCGGATGCACTGCTTGAAGCGCGAAATGTCTACACGCTGCATTGCTCCCTCTCGGACTTTTGTATGGCTGCGCGCGCGCAGCTTCATGCTGTTGAAATGACGTCTTCGGCTTTGGAGAAGCTCGAGCGCGATATCCCGCCCGACTTTGCTGAAGACTTCACCGACAATCCAGTTGCCGTGGCTCGTTTCTTCAACTCCTGGCAGTATGTCAATCAGTGCGACTTTTCCCAGCCTTCAAATGCGCACGCTTTTCTTCGCGGCGACCGGCCAAACTGGGGTCTCATCGCTCAGAAACACTTCTTTCAACGCGATGTCGAGGACCCGCTCTATGATGAGATGCTGGACTACGCAACGAGCGGCGCACTACGCGAAAGCTTAACCCTATTGGGTCACGCTGGCTCGGGCGTAACCACTGTACTCATGTCGCTGGCGGCAAGACTAGTCCGTGAAGGCGCGGGCCCCGTATATTTCCTAAGGCCTGGAGCACAAGTCCTCGAGGGGGATGTGCTATTCGTGGCCCAACGTGACCCTCATGTAAAACCGTTCTTCTTTGTCGACAACGCCGCGATCGAAAAAGAGCGCCTTCGACGGCTTGTGCAGCGCGTTCAGAGTTCTCATGCGAACGGGATGCTCGTCCTCGGAGCACGTCTCAACGAGTGGAGAGAATCCACTGTCCGCCTAGCAACTAAAGAACGTCAACTTCTACAGCTTGGCCCTGACGAGATACCGCGACTTTTGACGCTCCTGGAAAACAGCGGCGAACTTGGCGTTCTAGCCGATCTATCCCCCGAACTACGCGTGGTGAAGATTCAACAAAGTAACTCGAACGATTTGCTCGTGACGCTTCGCGAGGTTACCGAAGGACGCTCCTTTGACGCGATAATCGAGGACGAGTATCTCGGTATCCATTCCGAGCTTGGGCGCCGATTCTATCTCATGGTCGCGTGCTTTTTTCAAAAGCACCTATTTGTTAGGGATACGCTGTTAGCGCGACTGCTCGATGTAGATACTGAAGAAATGTTCCGTGAGACGAACGCAGCCACCGAAGGCGTGGTGCTATACGAAACAGTCGATGAGGCAAACGGCGTGTTCGCCGCAAGGGCGCGGCACCGGGTCATTGCGCAAATAGTTTGGGAGCGTTGCGGATCGCGAACCGAACGCGAGGACCTTCTGCTACGCGCAATGTCCTTCCTTAACCTCGCTTACAAATGGGATCGCGATGCTTTCGATCTTTTCGTAAGGTCTGACGAGCTTGTCGATTTTTTCGGAACTCTCGAAAAGAAGACGCGATATTTCGATACTGCGATCAACAAAGACCCCGACAATCCTTACGTGCGCCAGCACTATGCGCGAATGCTTTCCAGGGAAGGTCGTGACTTGCTTGCGCTCAGTCAAATCAACGAGGCCCTTTCCATAAACTCTAACCCGAGAGCGCTGCACCACACCAAAGGCCTGATCTTGGCGCAACTCGCTCTCGGCTCGCCTAGTCCGGATGTCGGTCGACGCTATCTTCTTCAAGCCGAGGATGCATTCAACACTTGCATTCAAAAGAGCCCTCGGGACGACTACGGTTATACTGGCCTCGCGCATCTGTACCTCGAATGGGCTAAGCGATGTGAGAACGTCGATGACGCGACCGGCTACACCGCCCGAGCGGAGTCCCTGATCAGCGATGGACTGCGTCGCGCTAGCATCCACGAGTCTCTGTGGCTTGAATCAGCCCGCGTTGAGGCATACCTTGGTGATTCTGAAGCACGAATCCAAGCGCTTGAGAAGGCGCACGGGAGCTCGCCAAGCAGCCCGATCGCAGCGTTCTTGTTAGCACGCGCGTATAGACGCGACGGCAGAGCTGCAGAGGCCGAACAACTCTTGCAGCCAATCATTCAAACCGCCGTTGAAGAGTTCCGCGTCTTTATAGAGTACGCGAAATGCTTGATCGCTCTAGGGAAGCCGTATAAAGAAGCTGCGGCAGTCCTCCGCTTGGCGTACCTTTCGGGCCTTTCTGATCCTCGCTATATTGCGACGCTCGGCGGCATGCTTTGTCTAGGCAAGGACTATACGGCAGCACTAGACGTCTTCAGCGAAAGCGCGAAGCGCGGCTTTTCATTGGGCGAACGCACGCGGATTTTCTACCGACCGCGTATAGACGGTAGAGGTGACCGAATCCGCCTCACGGGACGGATCAGCAGCGTCAAAGGGAACTATGCATTTATCATAGCTGCGGATTTCGGAACCGATGTTTTCTGCCCTCGCTCGCGTCTTGATGATGTGCTGACAACTGAGGGCACATTCGTCGAGTTCGATCTTGCTTTCAGTTCGCGAGGGCCTATCGCAGACAGCATAAGCCTCGCCCCAAAGGCGGCAGCAATGGCCACCGTGACTCCGCCTTCAGCCGGCGTTGACCAGCTACCTGATGAACATGTCGGCGGATGCGATTCTTAGGCATGTCCCACTATGGCTACCTTTTGCGATCGTTCTTGCGACTCAAGTCATTACACTATTCTTTCTTCACGAGCGAGAATCTCGGACGCTCCGCTGGTGGGCAAGAAATCTAGTCATACTACTTGGCATTACAAGCGCAGCGGTTGCGTACTTGTTCCAGGTTCGTTCCCAAGAGATTGCGCAGTTAGTCCGGGCTCAAGTGAACCTTACAGATGCGTCAATGGCGAAACAGGCAACTCACCTCCGCAATCTGCAGGAACAGCTTTCTCAGGATAAGCCGCACATCGCTAGAACTGAGCAGCTCGCGAAGACATTAACCATTGCGTTGACGCAGGCACAAGAGAAACTCGCCTCGCAGCAACAACGTGTCACGGCGCTGATTGTCTCAACACGACAGACTGAGGAATGAATCCTCGATCGCGTTCTCGCACTCGGTAGCCGCTCTCAACGTTTCGCGGCGAGTTCAGAGTACAACGCAAAGGATTTCCAGAGAAGCTAACGAGCAACTTTCCCTCGCCGAACAAATGTCGCGCGAGGCGGCAGCCAAGGCGGGGATCTACAGATTTTCGCCGCTGCTCCTTTCCCGTATGACAGCGATACTTTCGCATGCGGGTGTCGGCAAGGCGGCTGTTTCATGTGCTCCCGGCCTTGAGTCGCCATGCGATGATTTAGTGTCGGCGTTCTTAGCGGCGCGCTGGACAACATCCGTTCTACACGCGGCCTCCTTCTGGGGCGGCCTTGACGTTGTGCCAGCTGGGGTGATGACGGAGGCAGGGCTTGTTGTTCTTTATGGACCTCGCTCTGAACGTACTGCAGACGAGTTGATCAACGTGCTGCGAGCCACCGGACTAAGGCTCGAAGCAGAGCCCGATTCAAGCGCCTACGACGTTTCAATAGTTCTGCGCCACGTTGAGGGAGCGCTGTCGCAGTAAACCTTACACCGAATCCATATCCTCGATGAGGTCATGCGACAACGAGCCGAATATGTACTGGTCGGAATATGTACCCCTACCAGTAAATGATACGCTTCGGCGGCGTGGCGAATCGTGGCGCCAGAATACGCCGGGTTTTGAATACCCGGAGGCAGTACCCGTTATATCGAGCGACGGCGACGAGGCGGCGCCCTCTTACTTCTTTTTCCGCCAATATATGTACGGCTGAAGGTGTAACGCCGGACAGTTCAGGAACGTAGATTTCGTATGCTGCAATTGATTCTTGCTGCCGCGCTTACGGAGCCCACCCAGCACAATTATTCCACCGCCATGAAGAGCGGGAAGATTCCCGGAATGCAGGTTGTAGTCGTCGACCACGGTAAGGTCATCCTCGACGATGCGCTGGGTGTCAAAAACGTCCTCACTCAAGCGCCGGTCGACGTACACACGCGTTTCGAGATCGGTTCGATCACCAAACAGTTCACCGCGGCCGCTATCCTGCAATTGCGCGAGCGCGGAAAACTTTCACTAGACGATGTACTTAGCAAGTACGTTCCGCAATACGTGCGTGGCCGGAAGATTACGTTGCGGCAAATGCTTCTACAGATCAGCGGCATTCCGGATTATAGCGAGACTAGCACCTTCAACAGCCTGGGCGCCTACCGGAACGGCCGAATTGTAATTACGAAGCGTGGTGACCTCGCGGCGGTCGTTGAGATCATCCAAGGCAAGAAACTCGACTTCACACCAGGTACGAAGTGGGAATACAGCAACACGAATTACTATATGCTCGGCTATATCGTGCAGCGTGTTTCAGGAATGCCATGGAGCGCATATATTCGGCAGCATATCTTCGCGCGTGCGAATATGAGCGAGAGCTCATTCATGCAGGACGAACCGGGCATGGCTGACTTGGCAACCGGTTACACCCGGTACAAAAATAGAATCGATCCGACTGGCAATTATGCTGGATGGGCCGGCGGAGCTGGCGCGATCGTTTCAACCGCCGCAGATCTAGCGAAATGGGACGCAGCACTATTTAACGGCAAGATCATCAGCGCGGTGGATTTAAAATTGATGACCTCGCCAGGACCGTTACCGGCGCTTGACGGAAACGCGCGGTATGGCTTCGGCTGGGTGATCGACAGCTACGACGGACAGGCGCGCTTGTGGCATAACGGTGGCACGATCGGCTTCAGCGCGAGCAACGAAGTCTATCCGAAGCAGTCACAAGCGATTGTCGTACTGAGCAATCGGGAGAGCGGCACCGACTCAATCGCGCAGAAGACGTTTGACACGCTGCATCCAGAGTTCGTGGCGACGCAAAACAAAGCCGCGGCGGGCGAAGACCGCGCGGTCACCGCGCGTATCAAGATCACGTATTCCTCGCTCATGTCGGGGCATCTCGACCGAGCCCAGTTCACCAAAGAGGCCCAAAAGGGCATCACGCCTGATGCTGTGGCGCCATTGAAGCAGCTTGTCGCGCCTATGGGGCGAGCAGAAACATGGGTCTATCGCGGCAGTCAGGAGAAAAACGGCGCAACGACTTACACGTATCGCGTGACGTTTAGCAGCGGCATGATGCTGAACGTATACATGACGTTGGACAAAAACAACAAGATTGCTGCGTATTGGGTATCGCCGA
Source organism: Vulcanimicrobiota bacterium (assembly GCA_963714015.1). Classification (GTDB taxonomy): domain Bacteria; phylum Vulcanimicrobiota; class Vulcanimicrobiia; order Vulcanimicrobiales; family Vulcanimicrobiaceae; genus DASRDE01. The sequence continues at coordinate 2,568,688 of OY970223.1, forward strand.
CCTGAGGATAAACAGCACTTCACGAAATGTTGGGCGGTGGCCGTTATGCCGTTGCCATCAAACGACGACAATGCTTGTGTGGGTGTCGGTCCAAAGCGCGCGGCGTAAGCATCGCTAAACTGATACGGAGCGTCACGCGAGTTCCGGCGGTGGATGCGAATGGCGTAACAAGGAATCGAGAAGCGCCAGGACATCCGGGAATCGCTCCCTTACGGCGCGGTCGTTGCCGCCGGCCGGTACCTGGAACTCGCGCACGTTGAATCCGGTGAACACCACCGACGACCCTCGAAGCGGATCGCCGTTCTCCATGTAATGGTACGGAAAGTTCGTGAAGAATACGATGGCACCGGGTAGGCCGCTCGTCTGCGGGTTCTGCTCCAGGCGTTTGACCTGCGAGCCGAGCCTATCGAACCATCCGGACTCGAGAATGTGCGCCTCGCTCGGCGGGACGTTGATATCGATGAAGACGAGTCGCTCATGCAATGCATTCTTGCGCAACGCTGCCACGAGCAGACTCGTTATGTCGGCCTCGATCTCCACAAGCCGCCCGGGCGTCCCCGGATACCCAAGGAATCCCGCACGATGGCGACTCTTGGCCTCGACAGAATACTGCTTGCCCGTCTTCATGTAGGTCGCGGTGAATTCGCAATGCGTTGATGACCGATTGCTTTCATCTTCGAGACCGATGGAAAAGCCGGCGCGGACGAGCGCGGCCGCAACGAATGCTTCGTATCGAGCACCCTGAAACTGATCCTTCCGCTGCAAGCGGTCTACCAGGCGCTGAAGCAGCAGCGAATGATGCTCAAGCGTGTAGATATCGTACGCAAACGCTAGCAGTGCCGATATCTGCGCTGGTGGATTGTCGATTTTATTGATATCGCCGAGCGCGACATCGGAGCGGTGCGCCGCCCAGAAATCGAACCAGACCTGATACCACTGCATGAGCGGATGCCGATCCTCGAGTGGCAGCGACTGTTCGTTCTTGAACCAGTCTTTCGCGAATACGGCTCCGATATACGAAAATAGGAAGTCGTGGAACGTCTTCCATTTGTGGTACAACAGGCGCGACCCGACCGCGACGAACGTCTGGCCCGCGTGGCCCATCCAGATCGGCGGCTTGACGTAACCGTATTTTTCGATGCGCTCGGCCTCTTGGCGCTGCGCTTCAGCGAGTTTCAACCGGACACTTTCGGGCATCGTCAACCGGCGTGCTTTTTCCAAACAGCAGCGCTTATGCTTCTTCCCGCTGCCGCACGGGCAAGGACTATTTCTACCAATCTTCATCTTGACCAAGGCCCGGCCCGCGAGATAGGGCAGCCTCGACCATTATATGGCCTACACGCTGGGCATGGTCCGCCGCTTTCCACTGGCCTGCGCAGGCCCAGCGCTCAAGGGATTCTAAGGCCTCAGGTACACCCACTCTCCACGTAGGAATTCGGGACGATCGAATAGGCCCGCATAAACTCCAACGTGAAACTCCGCTGCCTAACCAGCAGCAACGCCGAAGCATACAGTCAGCAGCACCTGTGGCGCGCCGACGATAAGCACTCTCTTGCGCGCGTTCAGGATGCCAATGAGCGTCGCCAACCCTATAGCCGACCAGATGCCGGGCCACCACGTCCAATGCAAGTCGATCAAGGCTGGTATCTGAAGGTAGACTGCGATACTGCAGTTCGGCTGTCCCAAGAAATGTCCCAGACGCTATGGATACCGCAACCGATAAGGAGACTTAAGAACTTCGTCAGGTCAAGCTGCGATGGTTCAACCCATCGTTTGACGAGAGTGGAATTGGGATTGCGCCATGCAGCGATGCCGAGCAGCATCGCTAAAACGCCAGCTGGCAAAGCCCCCGCTGCCCAAAGCAATAAGCCGACGCTGCAGACCACCCCGGATCATTATAGAGGCGCAGTCGCGACCCTTGCTGTTTCTTCGCGCCTTGCGATTGCGGCCTTCATAGTCTCCGATTTGGGGGAATACGTACCGGTCGGAATATGTACCCCTTACCAGTAATAGCTAGATAGTTAGAATGCGTGAGGCACGCATTATAGGACTTACGCATATTCCGCACTCCCTAGAACCAACGAAAAGCCGACGAACTACGCGTCGGCTTTTCGCATTCGGGACAGCGCTTTCGGATATTTGATTGCGTGAGTCAAGGGCACGCTAGGCCTATCCTTGACCTGGGTGGATGCCGCTGCTCCTAATGCTGGTCGTTCAACCGGCCGATACGACCCAGAGTCATATTCGGCACTTATTTGTAATGGAGCACACATTGCGCAAACACGTTTTTGGATTGGCCCTTGCGGGGGCGTCGGCTATGCTGGTGGCCTGCGGCGGCGGATCCACGCCGTCCGCGATCCCCACGGCATCTCCCGCCCCGAAGCAAACGGCTTCTCCAAGCCCTAAGCCGACCGCTTCGCCGACGCCGACTCCGACGACCGGCCCGAATTCGCAGATGATCTTCGTGGCGGATCGCACCACCAACGCGATCCTCGGATTCGCCGCGAACGCGTCCGGCAACGCCGCTCCGACCATCGACATCACGAGCTCCGCGTCGGGCTTCGGTCCAGCACTATCGCTCGCGATGAGCGCAAACGGCACGATGTACGAAGCCGGCGACAGCACCGATTACATCAACGTATTCAATTGGGGCGACAACGGCAACATCTCGCCGGATTCATGGGTGCAGAACAGCAACCCCGTGACGAGCGAGGGAGTCGCGGTCGATTCGAGTGGAAACATGTACGAATCTTCGTACTCTTTCCCATGCGAAATCGACGAGTACGCCGCCGGCAGCAGCGGCACGATGGCTCCCACGAACGTTCTCTCGGGAGCGAATACGCAACTGACTTTCCCGACGGACATGGCGTTCGACTCGAGGAATCGACTGTACGTCGGCCAGGGGGGCAGCTCCATCCTGATCTTCGCGGCGGGCGCGACGGGCAACGTCGCACCGGTTGCGACCATTGCCGGTTCGAACACGACGTTGACGTCGGTAACGGCGATGTCGTTCGACGCCGCTGGCCGCCTGCTCGTGGCGGATGCCTCGGGCAAGATCCTGGTGTTCGCGGCCGGGGCTACGGGCAACGCAACTCCGGTGCAGACGATCTCGGGATCGAACACCGGTCTCTCGGCTCCGAGCGGCGTCGCGGAAGACGCCCAGGGCGGAATCTGGGTTTCCGACAACGGTTCCTCGCCGAACACGACGGGACTGTATCGGTTCTCTAAGAACGCGAACGGCAACGTCGCGCCGATCAGCACGATCAAAGGCGCGGCGACGCTGCTTGTCGACCCGTTCTACGTGCAATTGCACTAAGGCGCGACGGTGTAGAAGCGAAACGGCCCGGGTTTTCGGACTCGGGCCGTTTTCGTTCGTTCGCTGGAATCTGCGCAGGGCTCGCCGCGCGGCGGCGGTATCGGAAGGGAAACCAATGAACCGTAGATGCCAGGAAAAACAAACGCCTATCGCGGCCGTCAGTATTATACGCTGACGTATAAGAGTATCGCCGGTCAACCGTTGCCGGCCGGAATCCGAACCCGGATATGAAGTCCTTTTCCCGTGACGCACGCGCGGAACCCGTTCGAAGCCGGGCGCTCCGAACACAAACGGCATTACGGCTAGACTCTTTCCGATGACGCCGGCCTACAGAAGCTCGACCACCAAAAACCATAACAGGACTTAGATGAGCCCTTCGAGTCAAAACCGGACTTACGTTCAAAATGTCACCAGGGCCTAGTTGAAATGCTGAGTATGTACCGGTTGGAATATGTACCGGTTACGGGTAAAAGCTAGAACCTTCCGGGTAATCCACTTAAGAGGGCGACGGCGTGAAGGCGCGGCCGCTCTCTTCCCATTTCTTGGTCGGTCTACAAACGAAACAGCATCGCAAGGCCAGATGAGAGAACCTTCATCATAAACGCCGGTGAATAGCCTTTGTACGAAGGGATGTCGTCCGCGAATACCTTGCCATTCTGCAGAAAGCTGGTGCAGATACGCATCTGTATCGCCGGCGCATTAGGCCCGAGTCGCTCGCGGTAGATTGGGACCCAATGCCGCGCGTCATCGAAGCGCATCAAGACCGCCGAATTGCAGCAGCAGGCGACGACCCGATTTGTCTTGGGATTATGCTCGACCTTATAGTCTTTGAGGAGTTCGGAGCCCTTGACGTAGGTCACACGATCCTTCCGGTAAAGGACATATTCCGTGCCGCCGTCTGCCCGTCGCACGGAAGGCGCATTCGGCAACGCTTCGATGCGGCTCGAACCTTCCTGGCACGTGTCGCAGTAACAAGCGAAACTACCGATCGGCACGCCCTTAAGCACCAAAGCGACGGACCCGCAAGAACACTCAGCAAATACCGTGTTGTCGGCGGCTTGAAGCGTCATGGGTGTTCGTGTGCCGTGAGGGAGAAATTATCCCTCTTTGCGTCCAAGTGTCAACCACCTGACACATGAATACGCCCACGTTGGAATAGGTGCACCTTACCAGTAAAGCCCCGGATTTTCATCAGATGTTACAATTCACCGTCTGATGATCGTGCTCAGAAACGCGTGATTGAAGGGGTTGTCGGCAATACACCGTCAGCCTCTTCTTCTTTTGCCGCCTGCATTTGAAAGGGCACGTAATGCCGGCCGAACTTTTAACCGCCACGCCGCGCCGCCACGTGCATTCACCGAAACTGACTTATGTCAGCCATCCCCGACATTACGCGTCATCTTCTTGCGGTCGTGCTCCAAATGCCGGCGCGGAACGTTTTTACCAACGCGAACTGAATTAACTTCGATGGGCCGTCAAAGTGGCGCCATGCAGCACATTGAACTAATGCTGCCACCGGCCCAATCGTACCGAACGTAAACACAAGAACCCGCGCGTTCCCCGTGATGAGCGGAAAATATGCTTTGCCAATCTCCACCGTAGCCGCCCTCAACTTGTCCCACGCTAATGGGCGCACTCAGGAGAATCCCTACCGACCGCCCACGAACCCATTCGACCCTAAGGGGCGCTGGAAGGACGGGGAACGCCAACAACGCCGAACCGGATCGAACGTTGCTGATATGAGTTCGTTTCAGCGCAAACAAAAGTTCCTTAGCTTCCGTGTCCTGAAGTTGTTTGGAATCGAAAAGAGGCAATAATACTTCACACGGGGCGAGAGTGACATAGGCAAGAGCAGCACATATAACTACGAGAGCAACCGTCCCCGCTACGATAACAGGGCGCAAGTTCACCAAACGTTCCGAACTTTCGTTTCTATAAACATGACTCAAATAGAACTACCATCTTCAAATTCCAAAGCGTTTAGACCGGCAACAGGTCCATCAATGAACGTGTGAGCTGAGCTCATTTACGTATCCGATGATTCCGCGCGGACGATTGATCGGCGCGCTTTGCTGGGGCCGAAGCACTCGCAAGAGTCTTACGCGCCCGACGAGTCCGATGCAATAGAGGATCTGGCGGACCATGTGGCCGGCGTGCTCGATGTATTGGGCCGCCCGGCTTCAGGCGACGGCGCCGTTTTAACCGAATTGAAATCATGCACCGCGCGTTGGCTGATCTTTTCATCGCTCCGATCCGAAATCAAACGCAGTTAGACTGAGCGGCTTTTGGTGAGAATTCGCGGCGAGCATAGGGATGCCGCACCTGTAAAGGCCCCGGAATTTTTAAACGGTAGGCGAATGCGGGGCCTTGTTCTTGCATCACGGTTGGCTTACAAGCAGTTAAGGTTCGGGACGGACATTGCATCTGACGAACTCTTGTGCGGGTCGAAACTATATGACATGAAGCGCAGCTTGACTAGCGGCCGCTCAGAAGTGTAGGCCTCATCCGAGTGACCCGCGACCAGAACACCACGCAAAGTGATGTCCCATCCGCTGCCGGAATTGTCAACAATCATCGCTTTCAAAATCCGCTTGCGCTGCGACGCCAACCTTTGAAACGTTCTCAAATCTACACGCTTGGTTAAGCCAATAAACAACACGGTCGGAGAATCGCCTTTTCCCCAAAAATTCATCTTGTTCCCGGTCACGGTGAATAGGTCGACAGCTCCGGTTTCCTTGGAGCAAAATACGGCGCCGGCGACCGGGGCCGGAAAACTCGCGACACAAACGAGGGTCGACACGATGATGAGCAGTGATAAAATGCTTTGTCGCAACGAAATCACCCGTCTCCAACCGTCGGCTAACTCCCGAACAAATACGAACGTCGGCTTCTTACCCTAACCCAACATGGCACCCTCCTTTCCAGGGACGCTCGGATTATGCCCTACGGTGGCGCGGCGTGATTCAAGTACAAAAACTATGATACGCCGTTGTTCCGACGCAATTGAAAAGGCCATCGTCCATAAGCAATGACGATAGTGAGGAGCCCGATTGCGTTCTTGTCTGCAAAGTGACGGTACAACGCCATGGGGGTCAGTTGGCCGTCTTTCGTGGGCTCGCGCATCAAGCGCGACGGTATCGCAACGTTCAAACCACCGCTTCGCAGCGCGAAGGATCCGCTGCTTCGTGCTCAGCCTGGGGATTAGTATACGGCGTATACATGGGCCTGAATTTGCAAGGCCCTCACCCCAGGCGCCGGCATGTCGTTTGCGGCGCCGACATTTGGGTCCGGGCAAGAAGAAATCGATCAGGGGTAAAATACGAGAAAAGGCAACATTGTAATGCGGCCAACGACCGGTCACGATGCGGCGTCCGAAATCGGGCCGCTCGACGGCTTTCAACTAATTTCAGGGGAGTAGTGATATCAGTAGACGCAAATCGATGTTCTTCGCAATCCTATGCTGTGCTCAGTTTCCAGGGTGCAATCAGTCAACGCCTAATGCGGCTGGATTTATTCCGCTGGCGGCTCCGGTTCTTTCATGGACAGCCCCGTGGGTGCAAGGACCGCAAACCGGAACCATCGCATTCCAGTCGATCGGCCAGAACGTGACACTGTCGGCGAGCGCCGCTCAGCCCGGCGGTTCAATGCCGCCTTACACATTCACACCCGGAAACTGCGTGACGATGTCCAACCAGTCAACCAGTGGTAATACGCAAAATGTCACGCTTACCGCCGCCAGCGGGGGGTCCTGCAGTGTGTCGGTTAAGGGCACTCTCAGCTCGTCAACCTCCATACAGGTGACGGTACCCTGATAGACATGAAAGATGATGTCGCCGGAAATGCCGCAAAACGTTTGCGGGAAGCAATCTGCTCGCGGACCGGCGCGGGCCTCAGCTCGCGCTTAATCAGCGGCTCGGCTTGCCAAGCGCCCCGGCTCAAAAAGGAAAGTCTGCGCACAGCCAGGGCGGACGGCACGCGGCAATCAGCGAACGGGCGGGACATGACCGTGCCGCTGGAACCGGCAGCCTCAGCGTCCGGCTTTCTGCCGTCCGGGACGGTCACTTTTCTGTTTTCAGACATTGAAGGGAGCACGCAGCGCTGGGAGCGGGACCGCGAAGCAATGCGAGACGCGCTGCAACGGCACGACGCTCTGCTGCGTGCGAGGATCGAAGCGCACGGCGGCCGAGTCTTTAAAACTGTCGGTGATGCGTTTTGCGCCGTGTTCGCGCGCGCGGAAGACGCGATCGCCGGGGCGCTGGAGGTGCAACGCGCGCTAGCGGCAGCGGACTTCTCGGCGGCCGGCGGCGTGCGCGTGCGCATGGCGCTGCACACCGGCACCGCCGACGAACGCGATGGTGATTACTTCGGCCGCACCGTCAACCGCATCGCTCGACTATTGGCGATCGGCCACGGCGGACAGGTCCTTATTTCCGGCGCAACAGCCGAACTCGCGCGGGGCGACATGCCGACCGAAGCGACACTCCATGACCTCGGCGCGCATCGACTCAAAGATCTCGCGCGGCCGGAACGAGTCTACCAACTCGTCGCGCCCGATCTGCTGCGCGACTTCCCGCCGCTGCGCTCGCTTGACGTTCTCCCCAACAATCTGCCGCCGCAACTGACCTCCTTCGTCGGGCGCGCAACCGAGGTTGCCGAGATCGGCGCGCTGATCGCACCGCGGCGCGTCGTTACGATCGTCGGATCGGGCGGCGTCGGAAAGACGCGCACATCGCTGGAGGTCGGCGCGAACCTGCTTGACGGCTCCAACGACGGCGTCTGGTTCGTTGAGCTCGCGCCTATCGCCGATCCGGCCCTCGTGCCGATCACGATCGCGGGTGCGCTGGGCCTGATCTTACCGGCCGAAGGCGACCCGCTCGACGCACTCGTAAAGTTGCTGCGGCCGAAGCACTGCCTGTTAATCCTCGACAACTGCGAGCACCTCGTCGAGGCCGCCGCCGCCGCCGCGTCGGCGATCGTGCGCGGTTGCCCCGGCGTGGCGATCCTGGCTTCGAGTCGTCAGCGCCTTGGCATCGAAGGTGAGCGGACGTACCGAATGCCGTCGCTCGCGCTTCCAAGCGAAGCCGAGGCCGAGCGACTGACGGCAGCCGGCGCGAGCGCTTACGGCGCAATTGCACTGTTTATCGAACGCGCCGGCATGGCCGACAAGCACTTCTTATTGAGCGACGAGTCCGCACCGATCGTCGCCGACATCTGCCGCCGGCTCGACGGAGTTGCGCTCGCGATCGAGCTGGCCGCTGCGCGCGTCGCGATCCTGCGTCCGCGCGAGTTGCGGACGCGGCTCGATCAGCGTTTCCGCGTGCTGACCGGCGGCCGGCGCGACGCGCTTCCGCGTCAGCAAACGCTCCATGCACTCATCGACTGGAGCTTCGATTTGCTCGACGAACGCGAACGCCGGCTTTTCCGCCGCCTCGGCATCTTCGTCAATGGCTTTACACTCGAAGCCGCCGCCGTCACGGCGGTGGACGACGTCGGCGATGAAACCGGGAGCGACGAGCGCCTAGACGAATTCACCGTCTTCGACGTGCTCGCGTCACTCGTCGACAAGTCGCTCGTCGTCGCTGAACCTGAAGGTGAGACGACGCGCTACCGGCTGCTGGAATCGATGCGCGCCTACGCGCGGGAGAAGCTTGACGCCGCCTGCGAGCGGGAACGCCTCGCCGAATGCCATCTGCGTTACTTGCGCGACGTGTTCGTGCGCGTGGGCGAAGCATTCGAGCAGATGCCTCGCGATAATGACGTTCTGGCGCTGGCGGTCGAACTCGACGATGCGCGCGCGGCGCTCGAGTGGGCGGCGCAGAGCGGTCGGGCTACACTTGGCGGTGAGCTCTACGTTGCGACCCTGTTATGGGACCGGCTCGGCCTCCAACGGGAAGCCTTCGCGATCGCCGAGCGGTACGTGCCACTGCTCGAGCGCGCCGATACTGCTTTGCGCAGTCGCGCCTTTACCCAGTTGTCGTACGCGGCCTTGGCCCTCCTCCGACTGGCGGAGACGGAGGCTGCGAGCGAACGAGCCGTCTCGCTCGCACGCGAATCGGGCGATCCGCTGACCTTGTCATGGGCGCTCATTCAGCGATCGAACATCTCCATATGGCACGATCGCTACGCAGAGGCGAGTGCCGAGTTATCGGAAGCGGAAACCGTCGCTCCACTGACGGCGCGCATGCGATTGATGATGGTCATACAGCAATCCTGGCTGGCCAGGTTGAAAGGAGATTTCGCCGAAGCCGCGCGTTTGCTGGAACGCTACCGTGCGATGGATCGGGCGTTCGGAAACGCGTCGACCGCCACGCTGCTGCAGTTGGCGGAGCTCGAGCACCAACGCGGCAACACGGAAGACGCCATTGCGCACATTCGTGAGGCGCTAGTCTCCGCCGCTCCGGGCAAACTCGATCGTCTGTTGCCGTACCTGTACGGAAACTTGCCGGCCTATTTGTTGGCGATCGATGACCTGAGCGGTGCGTGTATAGCGGGACGCAATGCGCTCAACTTGCTCCGTAAGACCGATCCCGACGGTATCATTGCGGCGATTGTGATCGAACACGTATCGCTCGCCGCCGCCCTGGCCGGCGATCTCCACGCCGCCGCCCGCCTCGAGGGCTATGCCGATGCAAACTTCCGCGCCGCCGGCTATGCCCGCGACTTCACGGAAAGGACCTCGTACGACCGACTACGCGCCCTGCTGCGCGAACGGCTTACCACTTCCACCCTCGAAGAACTCCTCGCCGAAGGGGCCGGATGGGACGCCGACACCGCTATCACCCAAGCGCTCGAAGCAATTGCCGCCTGAATTCGACGCGGTCGCTGCCCGACGCCGGCCGGTAGGACGAATGTCGCGCGTTCCAAGTCTTATTGCCGCTGCACTAATCGCATTTCTGCCTTCATCCACATTCGCGAAGACGAATACACCCGCATCTCCTGATGAGATTCGGCGATCGCTGGACGCATACGTTAAGGGCCACCCCAAAGCGCTGATGGCGCTCGCCATGATTAGCGGAGGCAAGACGCAGACCTATTTGGTACGCGGCGCCCAGGAAGATTCGGTCCCACTCGACGATCGCACGCTCTTTGAGATTGGCTCGGTCACGAAGACGTTCACCGCGAGCCTGCTCGCGGAAATGGTCCAAAGCGGCGCGGTTGGGCTGAATGATCCCATACAAAAGTATCTTCCGGCGGGCATCACTGCGCCGACGTTCAACGGGATCCCAATTACGCTTGCATCGCTTGCAGAACATCGGTCCGGCTTGCCGGCGGATCCGCCGAACTCGCCGTCAAAAAACCCGTCCAACCCGTACGCCGGTTACACGACTGCCATGTTGTACGGTGTCCTCGATCATTACAAACTGATGCGAGCGCCTGGAGCACAGTACGAATACTCGAACTTCGGTTTCGCACTGTTAGGCCGGCTTCTCGCCAATCGTGCGCATAAGCCGTACGCTGCGCTTATCGAGCGTCGCATCCTTCAGCCGCTTGGAATGAAAGACACCGTTGTCATCCCTTCAACTGTCTCGAAACGGCGTCTCGCACCGGCTTTCACCTATGACGGTCAGCCACAGGGTCCGTGGGACCTGGGCGCTCTAAGCCCCGCTGGGTCGATTGAATCCGACTTGCATGACATGCTCGTGTATTTGCGGGCGAACATGAATCCGCCGCCGGGACCTTTGGGCCGTGCGTTGGTCTTCGCGCAGCAACCGCGCGTACCCGAGGACAACGAAGATTTAATGGGATTGGCATGGGAAACGTCTCTCCAACACGGTTTCCTCGATAAAGCGGGCGGCACGGGCGGATACAGCGCCTGGATTATCTTCGATCGTCGCGCGCGTTACGGGATGGTCTTTCTGGCGAACGCTCCGAATAACGGTGATCTCAGTCAACTCGCTGCGCATATCATCATGCCGGCCAGCGAAGGGCCGCCGACCGAGTGGGCACTCGTCAAGAGAGAATCGTCTCCGTATAGCGGCAGGCTATCCCATCGCATCGAACGGCCCGCACTTCGCGCTCTCTATTTTTAAATATATGGGCCGGCTCTACGTTGAGACTCCCCAGTCCTCGCCCGAACACCTCGTCGAACTCAAGGAAAACCGCTATTCTTGGGACGCCATACATGCGATCATCACGTTCAACCGCGATGCGCACAGCAAGATTACCGGCCTCACTGTGCTGCAGAACGGCCAGATTACACGCGCTAAAAAGCAGCCCTAGGCTAGCGTCGGGAACCGTATATGTGTTGAAAGTCGACTTTGGGGTCTATCAGAGGGGAGATAAATGCCGCGCGCCTTAGCAATCTTAGTCGCCACGCTGTTGGCATTTTCCGCTTCCCGTGCATTCGCAGCGGTGAACGGTCCCGCATCACCGCAAGAGATACAGCGAACCTTAGCTGCGTACGTCGAGGGTCATCCGGAAGCGATGATTGCTCTGGGCATCGTCCGCAACGGAAAGTCCACGATCTATTTAATGCACGGAGCGACGGCACGTTCACTAAACGAGGACACGCTTTTTCAAATCGGGTCGATCACAAAAACGTTCACGGCAACACTGCTAGCCCAAATGGTCGATGACGGCGAAGTGAAACTGAACGACCCGATCCGAAAGTATCTGCCTACCGGCATCACGGCGCCAACGTTCAAAGGCAAGCCCATCAGGCTAGGCTTACTTGCAGAGCATCGATCCGGCTTGCCGGACGTACCCGCGAATCTGCCTCAAAAGAATCCGTCGAACCCCTACGCCGGCTATTCTACGCAAATGCTCTATAGCGCGATAAAGCATTTCAGGCTAACGCGCGCACCGGGAACAGTGTACCAGTATTCGAATTTCGGTTTCGGATTGCTTGGCCGGCTCCTTGCGAATCGAACGCACATGTCGTACGAAGCGTTAGTCCGGGAACGCATCCTTCAGCCGCTCGGCATGAACGACACGATCGTCATCGGCTCAAAAAGCACAAGGAAATCGCTTGCGCCGGGGTTCAGTTACAGCGGCCGGCCGCAGGTCCCGTGGGACTTTCCGGCTTTGAGCGGCGCCGGCTCCATCGAATCGAGCGCGCGCGACATGCTGATCTATCTGGAGGCGAACATCAACGCTCCTGCGGGACCGTTGGGCCGCGCGATGTCGTTCGCACAGCGGCCTCGTGCCCCCGAGGACGAGGATGACGTAACGGGACTGGGATGGGACAACACCATTCACGTTCAGCCCGGGTGGGTCTACAAAGCCGGCGGCGACAGCGGTTATACATCGGACATCAGTTTCAACCGCCGGCTGCGTTTTGGCTTCGTCATACTCGCGAATATCGCGGATCAAGACGTCGATCAAATGGCGTCGCACATTGCTTTCCCTGCAACTGCGGCCGCTCCGATACAATGGAAACTCGTAAAGAAGGAACCCTCGCCGTATAGCGGCACATATTTTATCGCCTCGAACTTTGGTCACGTTGCTTTATCCATTTTCAAATATAAGGGCGCGCTGTACCTGAAAACCGCCGAGTCCGCACCGGAGAAACTGCCGGAATTGCGAAACGGGCGCTATGCGTGGCAATCAGAGGATGCGACCGTCACGTTCGACAAGAACGCGCGTGGCGTCGTCACCGGCCTAATGGTATTTCAGAACGGGCAGACCACACGCGCAAAAAAGATGCCTTGACTACCGCCGTACCTACACATTGTGAGCGAACGTCATACGGCACGGTATTTCGTCGCCTTGTTAAACGCCTTACCAATCGGACAGCATGTCGAACTCAACGGCAACGATCGCGGCAATGGCCTGCTCTCCAACCTCGTCCCGATAGGCCCGAGGTCCGGTCGCACGTCACGTCTTTCCAGCGGGAGCAAGTTCAGTGCGCGAGCGAAATATCGCCCAACGGAGGAATTGCCCGGTGCTTTATCAATCGGTTCTGCTCGTCCATTTACTCGCGGTTGCTTTTGCATTCTTTATGGGCGGCGCGATCTTCGTGTTGCGTTCGATGCTTCCGAAGGCGCCGTCGGTGCCGGTCGCCGGCATGTTGATTCGTACCCTGGGATTCCTTACAAAGCTCATGCCGATGTTCGGGCTCATGCTGCTCGTTACGGGACTTGCCCTGACCAGGCTGTCATGGACTTTTTCACTGGCATGGATCGACGTCGCGATCGCAGCGGTGGTGCTGATGGGCCTCGTCGGCGCGACGGTGCTCAAACCGCGCAACATAAAACTCAAAGATCTGTTGATTTCATCGAGCGAGTTCACACCGGAAGTGCGCGCGGCGCTGGTGGATCCCGTTGCCGCCGTTGGCGAGATGATCAACATCTCGCTGGCAGTGGCGATGGTCATGGATATGACGTGGAAGCCATCGCTATTCGGTGCAATTTTCTTACTGATCGGCGTTCCGCTGGCGGCCGCCGCGTTGCAAACGGCGGCGTTCTCGCAGGGCGCGGCGCGGCGCCGGACTGGTGACGAGTCGCCTAAATTGACGGCTGATAGCGGTCAAGCGTAACCGCGGGGGCCGACGGGAGACCGCACCGCGTCGTCTTTTCTATGTCGCGTCAAGAAACCGCTCGATCATCGGTACTAGCCAATCGGTTCTGACCGTCAGGCTCATGTGGTCCGTTCCCGGCAACACCGCGAGTTGAGCGCTCGGGATCAATCTGTACTCTTCAACTGCCTGCTCCGGCCGCATGACGTCCGAATCACCGCAAATGACAAGCGCACCGGCGCGAATCGCGCGCAACGACTCATGAGGAATATCTTGGAAGTTGCGCATCAAGTTCACGCCTTTATAGAAAAAGCGCTCGAAATCTTCAGGATGCGGCGCGACTGCTAAGTAGGCATCGCGCAGCGTTTCAGGCATAATATTCGGCGAAGCCGTCGCAAAGCCGTCCCAGAATGCCGGTTCTGCGCCGTCGTGGTTGAAAAAGGCAGAAGCGAGGACGAGTTTTCGAACCCTTTCCGGGTGCCGGATCGCGACGTGCAGTGCGACGGTACCGCCGTTGCTGAAGCCGAACAGGTCGGCTTTTGGGATTTTAACATGGTCGAGCAGCGCGACTGTATCGTCGGCAAACCCCTCGAAGCTGAACGGGCAGATCGGCGATGTCGGCAGTGTGCCCGTACCCCTGGCGTTCGAAAGCAATAATCTGTCGGCTGCGCGCAAGTTCAGGCAAGATCTTTCCAAACGAGGTCTGGATCGTATCCCCGCCGCCATGCAACAAGACGAGCGGTGGGGTTCCCTGCCGCGGCTCGCCGTGAACTTCGTAATAGAGTTGAATGCCGTTGATCGGTGCGTAATTGCCGTCGCGTCTGCCCACAGAGGCCTTTTTGTCGAACGCGCCGGAGCGAAACCTGCAAATAGGTTTCCGGCCGGTGTCGATTTCCGGTCCTTCGGTTCGACGTGTAGGTAAAAGCCAACTCGACGATAAGGAGCTCCCGTGCGATTCTTAGTCTTGGTCAAACCGAATAATGACGAAGTTGCCCGTTACGAAGGCGGCAGCTTCCCCGATACCTTCAGCGACAGCTTCGCAAAAATGGCGGCATTCAACCAAACGCTCATCAACGACGCCATGCTTGTGGACATGGGCGGTCTGAAGCCCACCTCCAAGGCCGTCCGCATCGACTACTCGAGCGCAAGGCCCCAGGTTACCGATGGACCCTTCACTGAAACGAAGGAGTTGGTTGCCGGATTCTGGCTGCTCGAAGCGCGCTCGAAGGAAGAGCTCGTCGAACGCCTTTTGCGTTGCCCGTTCGACTATGGCGAATCGATCGAAGTCCGTCCGTTGTTCTCCGAGGAAGATCTCGAAGAGTTCCTATAAACGCAGGTAGGCGGGGTTTTATAGGAAACAGGCAGCGTTTGAGGGGTTTTCGGCGCCGGAGCAGGGCGAAACCTAAGTTTCCCGAAGCTCAAAAAACTCGCCGTACTACGGAAAAAGTGCGCGGTCGCCCGGTCTCATCATAGACTTATCGGTTTGACCCTAATCGAGAAAACTCCCAATCGCCGGTCTTCTATGGATTGGCAAAGTGGTGATCTCGATGGCAGATACTCTCTCGCCAACTCGCGCAACCGGCAATCTCTTCTTGGATAGTATGCCGACAGCCGCGCGCGAGGCGCTTCAAGCGCATCTTCAGCATGTCCCCTTAAAGCAAAATCGCGAGATTTATGCAGCAGGTGAATCGATGGATGCGGTATTCTTTCCTATTCACAGCATCGTCTCGATCGTAGCGGATCTGCGTGACGGAGAAACCGTCGAAACGGGCATTGTCGGCCGCGAGGGGATGACCGGTCACACGATTGCGCTCGGCCAATCCGTCGCTCGACACCGTTCGAATGTGCAGGTGGGTGATTCCGCAAAGTGTATGCCTGCGGACCACTTCCGGGCGGCGCTGAAAAGCGAACCGGAACTGCAAGCCTATGTGGCGCGGTATGCGTACGCGACGACTATTTGCCTTGCGCAATCCGTCGCATGCAACGGTCATCATCCGGCCAACGAACGCTGCGCGCGCTGGCTCTTAATGGCGCACGATCGCGTTGAAGGCGACGTCTTGTTATTGACGCAAGAGTTTCTAAGTCAAATGCTCGGGCTTCGGCGCGGCAGCGTAACGATTGCGGCCTCTGCTCTGCAGGAGGCCGGCTTCATTTCATACTCTCGCGGCCACATTACCATACGCAATCGGAGCGGACTCGAATCGGCTTCCTGCGAGTGTTACGACGCCGTGGAAAAAGAGTTGAAAGGCGTCATGGGATATTCGATTACTAAAACAGCCGACATTGATGCCGGCCCCGGTGCAACGTCTAAGAGACAGGACGGATCGCCTGTCCGCAGCTCGGACGGCCGCGCCTAATCAAATCGGCCGCGGCGCGCGATAGGTATTGAGCGGCAGCTTCATGCCGGTATGTGCACCATTCTCATCCGGCGAAACTTGCGCTAAGAGCGGCTGGTGGTAGCGACAAGGCCGTACGAGGTATGTTTTCGGGACCGGAGCGACGGCGCAGCACCCACACGCCCAAAACAACCGAGCACGGTCGCGAGCGATGTCGCGGCGAGCGGGCCTGCATAGCAGCAAACGGATCTGATAATCGGATAACCAAATCATTCGAGAACGAACAAGGTGTCGAGTTTCACAAGGGAAAGTATTCGCGCCAATCGCGGCGCAACGTGAATCAAGCGGAGTTGCGTCTCGGGGTCACGCTCTCTCCACTGACGGAGCTTGCCGACGAGCACCCCAAGACATGAGCAATCAAGAAGTTCCGTCTTCGATAGATCGAGCACGACGTCGCTGCGGGGCTCGACGGAATCCAATTCTGCTTTCAACTCGACCTTGCGGAAAATATCGTAACAGCCGCCGTGAAGCGAAACGGGTTCAGATATATGCCTCACCAGCGATCCGTGAAAAGAGCGCTTAAGGACGCGTTGGAGAGCGCCCATTACCGGCAGAGTCAAAGTAGTACGATCCAAACTCCTTGCCCAGGTCCCTCAAAGAAAAAGGCTTGCCCATGGACTGCATGGCAATGCTCTCTTGGTGCGGCTCTTCGATGCGAACGATCAGCGTCGCCGGGTGCGGTGCCGAAAATGCGTCGAAGAGATCCAGGGCCATGCGGCGCGCGTTTTCAACCGCTTCTTCCGCGGTCGCACCGACGGCCGCGATGTCCATTTGACTCTCCGCGATGTAACCGTTTCCAAGCTGCGTGACGTGAATACGCAATGGGTCCAAGGTTCTAAAGCCTCCTCAGGAACGAGCAGGGAACTATAACAATTGTAGAGTGCCGGGGGGGGGCATCGGTCCGGTGCCGCGCATATAACGGATCAGAAAGTTGGACCCCGTCCAACCACCGTTACACCAGCCAAGGGGGCAGCTCCGAATGAGCGCTCGCCGGCTCTATGCCAACACGGCGAATGCATCTGCAATAATTTGGCGCAGCGGCGCGGCGGCACCGAAACGCCGCTCTTGCGAAAATACGTTATCGCCGAGAACGTCACGGATCGTCCGGACCTGTGAGTCATACTCGGCAATCTCGTAAGGCCACAGCGGTGAGCGAATCGCCTCGCGAAGTGCCTCGGCAGCTCCGCAAAGCCGAGCTGCGGTGCGAAAGTCTTCCTCCCGGATAGAGAGCCGCATCATTCCTTCCAACGCGTCCGCCGTGAGCGCCTTGTTGACGACGGTTTCGAGCAGATCGAACGTCTGCCGCCAACGCGCGCGCGCAACGTCGTACCGGCCGAGTTTCATCGCGACGGAAGCCAGGCGGTCGTAGGAATAAACGATCTGCGCCTGGTCGCCCATCTCCGTTTGCAGCGCGAGGCATTCTTCGAAAACGTCGTTTGCCTGTTCGTACTCGCCCATCTGTTCGAGAATGTAGCCGACCTTCGTCAGCGAGATCGCCAGCCCCGAATTGTTTTCGAGCGCTCGGAATAAATCGATGCTTTGCTCGCAGACCCGAAGCCCATTCGCCCAGTCGTTCTGCGCGGAAAGAACGGACCCGATACTGGCCAGTGAAGTCGCGATTCCGAAGCGGTCGTCGATCCTGCGGCGGATCTCGAGCGCCTGCTCGTGCACCTTCCGCGCTTCGTCATACCGGCCCAAGAAAAGCAACAGCTGGCCCTTCGAATTGAGTGACACCGTAAGCTCGACTTCATCGCCGATCTCGCGCCACAGCGCGATCGCGCGTTCGCACAGCGGCAGCGCCTGTTCGAATTCGCCCAGGGCGCCCATGAGCATCGCTTTGCCCTGCAGCGCCTTTGCCTCCCCGAATGCGCTGACGTTCTCCGGCATGCGGTCCGCACGTTCGAGAAAGCGCTCGTACCAGCGGTTTCCTTCCGAAAAATAGCCACGCATCCACCAGAAGCGCCACATCATGCCCGCAAGGCGCAAGCCGAGATCGGTCCGGCCGGCGCGGAGCGCCCAATCGAGGACCGCGCGGATATTCGGATGTTCCAGTTCCGTGAGCGCAAGCCACCGTGCTTGATCGTTGCCTTTCAATTGCTCGTACGATTCCGTCGCAAACTCCAGATAATACGCGGCCATTCGCGTAAACAGCACATCTTCTTCACCCGCTTCGGCGAGACGTTCGCGCGCGAACTCACGCAGCAACTCGAGCATGCGCGTGCGCGGCTGGCCTTCGGGATCCTCGGCCAGGGAGAGCAGACTTTTTTCAATCAGCGCCGCGAGAAGCGCCAGCAGCGAATCGGCGGATTCATTCGTCACGGCGCCCGCTGCCGCAATCGTCGAACCAGCATTGAAGAGCGAGAGCGCCCGAAACACGCGCTGCTCGTGCTCGGAGAGCAGATCGTAACTCCATTCGATCGCATCGCGCATCGTCTTGTGGCGTTCGGGCAGATCGACGGGCCCTTGCTCGAGCAGCGGCAGCCGGCGTTCGAGCCGCGCGAGCAGCGCCGATGGCGGCAGCAGCATCAGTCGCGGCGCCGCAAGCTCGATGGCGAGCGGCAAACCTTCGAGCCGTTCGACGATCGCCGCAACGACGCGCTCATTTGCATCCGAAAGCGCGAAGTCAAAGTTCACCGCCTGTGCACGTTCGACGAAGAGCGCAAGGCCGGCGTCCGCCGCGAGGGGCCGCACGTCGTAGACATATTCCATACGAAGGTGCAAACGTTCGCGGCTGGTCACAAGCGCCGTGAGGTTGGGACACGCGCTCAGCAGATAGTGCGTCGTACTCGCCGCCGCCATGAGATGTTCGAAATTATCGAGCACCAGCAAGCGGCGCTGGGTTCCGATGTGCGCGGCCACCGCCTGCGCAAGAGGCGTGTCCGGTTGCTCGCGCAGGCCGAGCTCGGCGGCGATTGCCTGCGTCACAAAATGCGGATCCGAGATCGGCGCGAGAGCAACGACGGAGGTGGCTTCGAACAGGCCGCTGCACTGCGCGGCAATCGAGAGCGCTAAGTTCGTCTTGCCCACGCCGGCCGGCCCGGTAAGGGTGACGAGGCGAACGTCTTTGCCATTGAGCAGGTCGCGAATTTCGGCAAGCTCGCGGTCGCGGCCGAGCAGCGGTACGGCGTGCAGCGCGGTTTTCGAAGCAACCGGCGCGGGCGCGTCTTTTGCGCGCCGCTTTGAAACGGCTGCGCGCAAATGTCCCGAATCGGCCGGTCGAGAGCTGCAGCGCTTGCGCGATGAGCATTAGGCTGATGAGGCGCGGCGAGCGCTGGAACCCGGTTTCCAAGTCGCTGATGGTGCGAACGCTCAGACCGGCTCGCTCCGCCAGCGTCTCCTGAGAGATTCCCGCGCCGGAACGATATGCTCGGACCAGGTCGGCGAGTGAGTCCGTCATGTGCACTCCCGAGCTCGCGCGATAATGTTAGTTTCTTCGTGGAGTTCAAGCGGCGCCCTCGTAGGATGATTACACCGGCGCAAACGCCGGAATTCGTCCGGAGGACCTCGGCGTGACAGTTCCCCAAACCGATCGGCTCGACGACGTACCCGCGTTCGCGCAGGCTTCGGCTGCAGCGCGGGAGACGTCGCCTTCCTGGTCTCGGACGGAGTTGGCATCAGCGGCCTCACGTTCCGGCGGCGCCGAGCGCCCCGGAATTGCCTTCCTAGAGCGTTACATTCACCAACTGCTTGCGTTTCCCGAATCGATCCTCTCGCGTCTTCGGAGTGAGATTCTCGCGACGGGCGCTGACCTCTACTTACCGCTTCAAGTCGGTGCGCATGCGCGCGCCGCGTCATGAGAAAGGACCCAACCAACGTGAAAAACCTCAATACGATCGGCCGCATTACGGGGGCCATCCTCACCGCATCTATCATTATGCTTCCGCTCGCGGCTTGCAGCGGCGGATCGCCTTCGGTTCCGTCGTCAGCGATGCCGCTCGGCATCGCGCAGCCGTCATCGCCTGCATCATCGGCGGAGCCTTCTAACACCAACAGCATGGCCTCCCTGGCGAACGAGCCGTTGACGACCAAGAAACTTCTCTTCGTGAGCGACGCCGAAACCAACAAGGTTTTCGTGTTTAATGCTGCCGCCACCACGCAGAATCCCACGCCGCTGCGCGTCATCACCAACGGCGTGGTCGAACCCAACGGCATCACGACGGATCTCGCCGGAAATCTCTACGTTGCCAATTATGCAAATAACACCGTAACCGTGTACGGGCCCGGCGCGAGCAAACCCAAACTCACGCTCTCGAATGGAATCAGCTTCCCCTGGGACGTGAAGGTCGACGGCTTTGGAAACGTGTACGTCGTGAGTCTGCCGTGGGGCAACAGCGCATACATCTCCGAGTTCGCCAAAGGCGCCACCGCGCCGGAGTACACCTGGTACGTGCCGCAGCAGAACCTGGAGATCTCGGGCATCGCGATACTGAATGCGAAGACTTCCCCGTCCATTTACGCAACTGCATATTCCTTGGACCAAAACGACGTAGCGCACGGGACGATCCTCAGTCTGCTTCCCCGGTCAGTCGACCTGCACGCAGCTCGGCTATTCGTTCGGACAGACCGGCGGAATCACGGTTGAGCAGTCGCCGGGCGGATCCGGTCAGTTCGAATTTTTGGCCGTCGATCAGTATGTCCCGGGCGTGGACGAGTTCCAGCCGTTCGTTCAACAGAACCCAATCCAGCAGATCAACACCGGCGGTACTCCCGAGTTCCTCACCCTGAACGCCGCCCGCAAGGATCTCTTCGTGGCGGATCGCTTCTACGGTTACGTCGACGAATACAGCTTCCCGGCCGGCAAGATTGTAAACCACTTCTCACCCAACGACAGCGGCGAAGTCTACGGCGTCGCCACAACCCCGGCGAGCACCTACTTCTAGACGCCCAACACAATGCAACGTCTCAGACGACGGAAACGAGGAAGGCTCGCATAGAAGCGGGCCTTCTTCCTTTACTGTGGCAGCCGGTGCAAGCACGAAGGCCGGAAAGAAGAAAGCTCTGACTGCCAAGGAAATAACTCATCCGAAATGATCCCTGAATGGCTGAGCGCGATAGCCTCTTTTCTAACGCTGCTTGTGGTCGCGGCGTCGGCCGCCGCCGCGCTGATTCAGTTGCGGCACATGCGCGGTGCAAATCAGATTGTCGCACTCAACGAAATTCGTGAGACCTTTGAAACCGACCGGTTCCGCGACGCCATACGCTATGTCTACCGGGAACTGCCGCGCTTATACGAGGATCCGGCCGCGAGGGTCGATCTCATTGCAGTTCCCTTGCCCGCGCAATACGAGCCGGCCCGAACCGTGGCGAATTTCTTCGAAAACGTAGGCATGTACGTAAAGCGCGGCGTTCTCGACGAGAATTTTACGGCAGACATGTGGGGGGGCATAATCCTTACGTCATGGCTGCGAATGGCGCCGCTCATCACGAATCGACGGCACGTTCAGAAACAACCGCAAATCTGGCAGAACTTCGAATACCTTGCCGCAATATGCCGGCAATTCAAAGAACGCTATCCGAACGGCGCCTATCCCGAAAGGGTGCCGCGGATGCCTGAAGCCGAGGTTTGGCGAGAATCCGGCTCCTGAACCTCCGCTATAAGGAGCCTTACGCCGGATAATTGGCCAGGGCAGGCATTCGTCGCGCCTTGTATGGCGTTTGTAACCGGACTGTAACTGGTGTCGAGTTTAATCGAAGACGAGCCTTCGCATTATGGCGGCGACTCGATTTTGCTTATCACTCGCTTACTTGGAGGACGCGTATGGAGATATTTAGGCTCAGAGCCTTTGCACTGCTTCCGGCGATCCTGCTGCTCTTTGGGGCCGCATGCGGCGGTTCGGGCGGGGCGGCGGCGGTAAGCCCGTCCCAGCAGCAATCCGGAAACTCTATTCTTCTCTATGTCATGGCCGGCAGCGCTACTCCGGCTCCCGGCACTCTTGGCACGCAAAGTGTCAACTATTCCTTTACGGCGCCGAATCAATCGGTTCAAATTCTCGTCAACCAGGTGAATTATACGAGCGCCTTTACGATTACGAGCGCTTGTCAGACCCCCACGCAATCTCAAGGCGCCTCGGGAGTCGCGACGGCATCATTTGCAGCTCCGGCCTCAAACGGGCCGCAAGCCGTAATGACCGTTACGTCGGGTGCAAACGGCGGAAACTGCATTTTCGACGTAAAGGGCGGAGCAGGTAAGACAGCCACGGTTTTCGTCGGCAATACCGTTACCACGGGAAATATCAGCTCGAAAGGAACGTCACGATGAAAGCGCGCGCCTTAGCCGTTGCTCTGGTTCTGTCATTCGGCGCTACCGCATGCGGCGGCGGTTCATCAAAAGTCGCCGGACTTCCACCGACCGGCTCGAATTCCGGCCAAACGACGAAGACCCAGTTCGTTATTCATTGGCCCGCAAAGAAAGGCCAATCCAACGCCCGTAAGCGCCAGAGCGTTTCACCATCCGCGCTCAGCATCTCCGTCACGGTGAACTCCGGTACTCCGCAAGTCGCAAACAATCCCGGCGGCGGTACATCGGCGATTCCGATTGACGCGCCCATCGGTACCGATACGTTCGTAATCAAGGCCTGGGACCAGCCGAACGGACAGGGGAACCTTCTGGACGCAGCCACCGTCTCGCAGCTAATCGTTGCCAATTCGACGAATACGGTGAGCGCCGCACTCGACGGCGTCTGTGCCGCACTTTTGGTGGAACCCGTTCCAAATCAACCGTTCCTGGAAACGACCACAGCCCAAATAAGTCTCCCGAACGATCAGCAGCAGTCCATCGTAACGGCTCTGCGTCTCGTTGGGACCCAACCGGAGAGCTTCACCGTGACGCCGGTGGATGCGGACGGCAACGCGTTCCTTTCCTCGGGCGGTCAACCGGTGATTACGGTAGCAGAAAGCGGCGGCGTCTCACACGTCGGCATTTCGTCCGCGCAGTCGGGCGGCGTCACGACATTTACGCTGACGCCGAAGATCGGCGAGCCCAGCGGCGAAACGACTACCCTGAGCGCAACCTCGTCACAGTGCGGCAGCGGAACGCCGTGGGCGCCCAATTCCGTTTCGCTGAACGTCATCGGAGCCGTTTACGTCGGCGATACTGATTCGGTATTTGCCTTCGATCAGGACGGCAACGCGATTACGTCGGTAAACACGGGATACCCCCTCACCGGTGTCGCATGGGATGCAACGCACGGGCAACTGGACGTCGTCACGAGCAGCGGACCGACCAGCGGATTCGGTCAGCTCTTCGTGTACAGCCCGGCACTGGTTCAGACGGCGACCGGCGCGTTCAACGTGACCGTTTTGAAGGCTGCGAAGAAAACGTGCAACGCGCTCGCGCAGATTGCCGTGCAGCCTCCCTCGGGCAACATTCTGGCGGCATGCACGTCGTCCAGCCCGGGAACCAATAGCGGGTTCGTTCGCGTCGTCAGCGTCAGCGTCAGCGCGGGCGTCGCAACAACGACCGACATCACGCCGGCAGCGCCCAAGTGGACCGACGGTGGAACGGCACTGTACGATCCGGGCGACATCTTGGTCGAGCCGAACGGCAATGTTTTGGTTGGGGACCTTCAGACAAGCGGCTACTATTTCGACCCCAACGGCAACTACTTGAATTCAACATATAGCGATTGGACAAGTGCTGTATGGGACTCCGAATCGAGCACCGTTTGGGCAGTAATTAACAATCGAATAGCGAGTACGTCTATCAGCTCACTGCAAACGGGGACACGATTGTCAACGACTGGTCTGTAAGTGGATTGCAGGATCTGCTGGCGTTCGATCCGGCCAACCAGTATCTTTACTCCCTTGCGAGCAACGGCAGCGCTGCGGTTTATGCACCAAACCAAGCCACATACGGCACGTTACCCGTAGTCACTGTACCGGGTTCGTTTACCGGCTTAGCGGCGCCCGTGGAAGAAACTTCGACGTTGTAGACTCCGCAACGGGAGGCAGATTCGATTCTGCCTCCCGTTTCGTCCGGCGCTATTCGGGCGACGCGCCGATCGCCGCCGGAATGGTCGCAGTATGCGCATCCCGAACCACTCGGCGCACCAATGAACAAACGGAATCTCAAGCCGGCTGGACGAGAACCGGAGCCGAAAGTGCCGGCAGATCTCAGCAAAGCGCTCGCCGGCGATCCGGCCGCAAAGAACAAATGGCGCGATCTTACGCCTATTGCGCGTAGAGATTTCATTTCGTGGATAGATGCCGCTAAACAGCCGGAAACTCGCAAGCGCCGGATCCGAATCGCATGCTCGAAACTTGAAGCGGGGCAACGGCGCCCGTGCTGCTACTCAATCGTCCCACTCGATCTTCACAAGGCGTTGGCGGCTGCACCGAAAGCGAAGGCAAAGTGGAGCGGGCTTACGCCGACCGAGCGCAGGGACTTGATCGGTTGGATAGAGTCAGCGAAAGAGCGTGCAGATCGCAGCGGCCGAATCGAGGAAGCCTGCGTGACGCTGGCGACCGGAAAAACCATCAAGCACCGCCCCTAATAATGCGCTTAGCGCATCAATGAAGTTACGCCGAACCCCGGCGCCGCCCGTGCGGCGCATGCGGATAAATGCGAATTGAAGCAGGCCGAAGATCCTTTCGGGGCGCACTATCAAGCATGAGCCGGCTGCGTTGCTGTGCCGTCATGATTTGCTGCTTTTTGGCAGCGACGGCGACCGCGCGCGCCCAGTCGCAACTTGCAGCGGTCCGCGTTCAGCCGGGATCGGGCGGCAATACGTTGGTCACGCTCACTTTCGCCGGCCCCGTCCCGCCGGGTTGGCACATCAATGGAATGGGCACGCAAGACGTTACCGTAGTCTTGCCGTTGACGTCGGTCTCTCCGCAAGTATCGCGGCTGTCTTACGCAGGTTCGGGGTCCGTCAATTCCATTCGACTGAGCGCCGCGCCAAGCGAGGTTGACGTGCTCATCGATCTCAATTCGCCGGTCCCCGTCTTCGGTGCGACCGCGCCCAACTCGATCTCGGTGATCGTCGCGCCCGCTCAAAAAGCAGCGACCCCTACACCCCGCGCGCCCGCCGCGCCGAAGGCGCGCGCCTCGCAACCCGGAGCCGCCGCCTATGTCGTGGTTCCGCTCAAGTATGCGGACATCAGCGAGGTTGTCGGCATTTTGGTTCAAGGGCAGTCGATTACGCCGAACGATACGTTTCAGCCGTCGGGATCGATCTTCAGCCTTCCCACGTCAACCGGATCGAATGCCGGGCCCGTCTATCAAAACGCGCCCGTCACCGCCTCGCAGCCCGAGAGCTTCGGCGAACGAATCAACGACAACGTCGCGGTGGATCGCCGTTTGAACGCGATCATTTTGTCGGGGACACCGGAGCAAGTCGCGCAGATGCAAGCGGAAATTGCGCAGATCGACGTACCGCTGCCGAGCGTCATGCTTTCCTGCGAGATCGTGGAACTCACCCAGACCGCGGCGCACGATCTGGGCTTGGATTTGACGAGCGGCGGCCCGGGCACGCCGATAGGCACCGCCGGCGGTACCTTGACGTCGGGAGCGCTTCCGGCATTCCGCGCCGACTTTCAGGCAAGCCTCTTCGCCACCATCGCTCATGGCGGAGGACAGATTTTGGCGACGCCTCGCATCGTCGCGCTGAACGGCACGCCGGCGCAGATCTTAACCGGAGACGCGCTGCCGATCGTCTCCACCACGATCTATCCGGGACCTCCGACGATCACGCAGCAGAACGTGAACTACATCGCCGTTGGAATCAACCTGCAAATCCAGCCCCGAATATCCAGCGACCACTTCGTCACCTCGCACATCTTCGCCGAAGTCTCGAGCGTTACGGCGTATGTGCCGACCCAGCAAGGCAACGTTCCGCAAATCAGTCTGCGCCAGGCGACGACCATGGCAACCGTAACCGACGGCCAGCCTTTCGTCATAGGCGGTTTGTTACAGGAAGAAGAGATTCAAAATCTCGCAAAGATTCCCGGCATCGGCGATTTGCCGCTCATCGGCGGACTCTTCCGTGTGCGGCACGATACGGAAACTCACACCAATTTGTACATTCTCATAACGCCGCACATCATCGATCCGGCTGCAGGCCCCCCTCCGGTCCCCGCGTTGCCTCAGCCCCGAGTTCCGGGTCCGACCCCGATTCCGTAAGCGCACAAAAGGCGCCCCCTTAAGAGCGCCCTTTGACACTAAGCCGCTAGACCTATTTGTGCAGCTTGAGTTTTATCGGACGGCGCGGGCTTGGCCGGACCGTCTTCACCGCCGAGCGAGGCTCGAACGCACGCTCGAACGCGGGCGTCATCTCAGTCATATGCTCGTTCGAATAGCCGAGCCGCGTCGCATAGACGTGATAGTCGAAAGCGATCGAACTGCGGCCGCCCTGCATTTCACGCACGGTGAACCATCCGGAACTCTTCTGAGCGACGTAGAGGCCGCGCGTATCGCCGTCCGGTGTCAGCATGACCTGATACGGACCCTCGATCGAGCGCGCAAAGGCCGGATTCAAAGCAACTTGCGCCGTGCCCATCGATAAGCGCGCGGTTCCGTTGTCTTCGATGCCCGGGCTGGTCGACTGCGTCCCGTAGCTTCTGGCGACGTTGCCGTCTCGGGTGCGCGAGAACTGGTTGAGCGAGCCATGGTAGAACACGTCGCCGTTTCCGTCTACGAAGAACAGATCGTTATTGCTGGTATCGGTCAAAACCAGTGGATACGTTCCCGATCCGGAGGGCGCGCGCGAGATGAGCCCGATGTATTGCCCGTACATTTCGACGCCGTCGCCTTGCGGGCTCGACCCGTTGTTTTCGAATCGCCCGGCGAGCTGACCGCTCGTAAACGAGTCGACGCCTTCTCCGGCCTCGTTGGACACCGCTTCGATTGCCGGATAACCGTTCGAGCAACCGCCCCCGCAGCCGTTCTGCGCGTAGATGGCGCTAGCGGAGTCGGAGTAGATGTCCGCGCCGTCAGCGCTTGCTCCAAGCGAATAGATTCCCGCTACGCCGGCATTCGGCGTGGAGGCGTAGAGTCCAAAATTTGCGCCCTGGCCGTAGACTCCGGCGCTGCCGCTGCTATTGATGCCTTCGACGGCTATGTCGTTCGTGCTGTAGCCGTACACGCCGGCATTATTAACGGATAGACCCTGCACGCCGAAGGCGTTGTTCGTTGCGGTGCCGAGCACTGCCGTATGTGTAGAATTGGACGTCGCGGTCGCGGCATAAAGCGCGGCTGTACCGTTTGTGGTCCGTGCCTCGACGCCATAGCCTGAAGCGGAGGTGCCTGAGACGCCTTGTCCGCTGCTCGTGTTCTTGCCGCCGGTGCACGCCGTCGATGTCGTGCTGCAGGTGACGATAGAAAATGCCTGAGCGATCGCCTTGCTGTTGAAGACCGCAAAAATTGCAAGCAACAGCAGCGGTATCGCTAATCCGGCTGCAGCCATTCGGAGAACGGGCCGTACTGCTTCCTTGCGGCCCTGTGGACGTTTCATCATTATGAGGTTCCTTTTCTGACTGTTGATGCCGGAATACTAGCACGTGCACGTCCCGCGAACGTCCGCCGGCGGAACTATCAGAAATGTGAGAACCAAAGGGCCCATGCCGCTACAGATGCTGGAGCAGTCCGACGGCCTCCAATGCCCGGGGATCGGAAAAATCGACGGCCAGTTCGCCGATAATTGCCGGCACAGACGTCACCGTCACTCCGGTCTGCACCATACGATGGACCGAAGCTTTCTCGCTGCGTTCGGATGCTCCGTTGGAAGCGTCGAGCACCAGTTGCGCTTCGTACCCGCGCTCCTTTGCGCCCAGTGCCGCCCGCTGAGCGGCGATTTCCGTAATGATCCCCGCGATCAGAATAGTACTGCGTCCGGTGGAGTCGATTGCACTACGAATTGCAGCATCGTCGAATGAATTCGTCGTTTGCCGCACGTGAATCGTCGCATCGTCACCGGCCACGCCGCGAAGGGCATGGGTAAGTTTCGGTGGACCATTCATCGCGATTCCACTAAAGACGATCGGAATGCCGAATAGCTTCGAGACGCTCGCCAGTGCGGCAACCGCTTTGTCGACGGACTTCGCAGGTGCGGTCCGCCCCATTTCGGCGATGCCTTCCTGGTGATCGACCAGAAGCAGGACGGCGCGCGTGGAAAGATCGTTCAAACTCATGCGAGCGTTGTACCGCTACACCGGGCGCCCTACTCGCGAGACCCGCTACCGAGCAGCGGTGCCGTTGCTCGTTGGGTGTGAGTCCGGCACACCAAGCAGCAAACGAAGCCCGCCACTAGGATCGTACAGTCAGCTTGAGGTGCGCTTTGTATAGGCCGAAGTTGGCGCTTCGCTTCTGCTCGCCTTCCCAATGATGTACGCCTCGCCGGCACGGACATTACTATTCGTGCCTGCGGGATGCGGCATCGCGAGCGTGCCGGCCGAATCCGGCGCGAAATCATGACACTGCCTGTCATGTTTCTTCTGCTAAAAAGTTAAGTATGAGCGGAATGATGAACTTAACGCATATCGGAGGACGCGCGCTCGATAGCGATCAGCGCGCGGCCCTCGGCCGCTTTGTCGACGACCTTGCCGACGTGCTTCGGGGTTCGGGTGTGGGCTCCGAACGGTTCGACCGTACGCTGGGATCGCTCAGTGCCGCATACCATGCCGCACTCATGACCGGTAAATGGCACGTCGTCGTGGCAATTCTCACCGAAACGCTCGACGATCTCGTCGAGCACCAGCCGGTAATCAGGGTTTCGGCCGCATTCCGGCGCCTGCGCGCAATTGTCCGCGAAAACTTGGATCTGCTTCCGTCGGAGATGCTGCGGCTGGCCTAACGCCCGCGCTCGCGGACGAATAGTAGTCTCGTCATCAGCGGACACGAGGCGAGCACAATCGCCGCAAGGAACGTTGCCGCGTGCCGGAATTTCCCGACATCACCGCGTACATCGCCGCTCTGCAAGAACGCGTCGCCGGACGAAAGCTCTTGAGCGTGCGGATTGCGAACACGTTCTTTTTGCGCACGGCGCGGCCACCGATTTCCGATGCAACGGGGCGAACCGTTTGCGAGATCCGCCGCATCGGCAAGCGCATCGCCATCGGCCTCGACGGCGAGCTCTGGCTCGTCCTGCACTTGATGATCGCCGGGCGCCTGCATTGGAAAGAAGCCGGCGCAAAATTGGCCGGACGCAACAGTTTGGCGGCGTTCGACTTTGAGAACGGAACGCTTACCGTCACCGAAGCCGGCACCAAGCACCGCGCGTCGCTGCACGTCCTGGACGGAGAGGCGGCACTGCGCGCGCTCGATCCCGGCGGGATCGAGGTGTTCGCCGTCGGTATCGACGCTTTCCGTAACGCGCTGTCGGCCGAAAATCGCACGCTGAAACGAGCCCTGACCGATCCGCGCGTAATCAGCGGCGTGGGCAACGCCTATTCGGACGAGATTCTGCATGCGGCGCAGCTTTCGCCCGTCGCGCTGACCCGCAAGCTGAACGATGACGAGTGGAGGCGCCTCTTTGACGCCGCGCGCGAAACTCTGGCGCTTTGGAGCGATCGCCTCCGCGACGAAGCCCAGGGGCAATTTCCGGAGCATGTTACTGCTTTTCACGACCGGATGGCCGTGCACGGCCGGTACGGAAAGCCGTGTCCGCGTTGCGGCGAACGCGTATTGCGCATTCGCTATGCGGACAACGAAACCAACTATTGCGCCCGTTGCCAAACCGGCGGCAAAATACTGGCGGACCGATCGCTCTCGCGTCTGTTGGGCCACGATTGGCCTCGCACCCTTGAAGAACTCGAGAATCTCAGGCCATCCCGGCATCGATCTTAGGGCGCGCGGTTGCACGAATAACTCCCGCGCCTAAGCGCCGCAGGCCCGGTCATTCCACGGTGTAGACCTGCCCCGTCTGCGCCCCCTCGACGCTTTTACTGTACGCAAGCGCGACGCGTTTGACCGGCACCGCGTCGAACCCGCGAAAGTACGCGCCGAATTCGCCCATCGATTCGGCCACGACTGTCGGACTGACGGCATTGATACGTTGACCCGCAGGCAGCTCCAGCGCTGCCGAGCGCACGAAGCTCTCGAGTGCGCCGTTCACCATCGACGCGCTGGAACCGTACCGGATGGGATCCCGGCTGAGCGTCCCTGCGGTTAAAGTAATCGATCCCCCCGGATTCAGAAGCTCCCGAGCCGCGATCACCAGATGAACTTGTCCCATCAGCTTGTCGCCCAACCCGATCGCGAAGTGCTCGGGCGTCATCTCTGCGAGCGGTCCAAAATGCACGCTGCCCGCAGCGCAAACAACGGCGTCGACGCTTCCGGCCGCCTGAAGCAGTTCGCGGACGCTTTGTAAGTCGGCGATGTTGACGCGCCTGTCGCCATGCGTCCTGCCCGCCGTGACGATCTCATGCCGGGGCCGAAGCTCTTCAACGACCGCTTTACCTATGGTGCCGTTCGCACCGATGACGAGAATCTTCATGACCCTCGTCAACTCGACGCGGTCAGCCGGGGTTGCGGACGGCGTGTTTGCGCAGCTGGCCGTAGATAAGCCACGCAAAGGCGGCCGCGAGTAACAGATAGGGAGCGAAGAGCAGCAGCCACAGGCCGAATGCCATGAGCGCAATCGTGAATTGCGAGACGGAGTGCACCGCTCTTGCCCAGGCATTAGCCAGCTGGGCGCGCCAGGTTGGTTCCACCGCCGCAGGCGCAAGCTCGGTCTGCACGTCCAGTTCGATCGTGGCGTAGACCACCCGATTTTTCATCGAAGCCAACTCGGACTCAAGCGTTTCGATCTGCTCGCGAACTTCGGAGAGCTGGTTCTCCGCGTCCATCACTTGGCTGACGCTCCCCGACCGATCCATGATGGCGCGAATGTCGGACTCAGTTTGACGAAGATTGCGCAGCCTTGCTCCCGAGTCGGTAATATCCGAGGTCAAATCTTCCGCGCTTACCGAACGTTCCCGCACTTTACCGATTGCCGCCACGGAATCCATCGCCTGGTCGAAGCGGCTCTCGGGAATGCGCAGACTCATCTGCGCGGACGCTCCCGAATCTCCGTCTTGATGAGAGAGATCCAGCGAGAACACGTCTCCCGCATTTCGCTTCGCGAGTCGCGATAACGCTGAAACCGCTGAGTCGACGTTCCCCACGTACAGGCTCAGCTTGCCGACTCGCGCGATCTGCGGAACGTTCGGCGAGGCCGGCGCCGGCGCAGCGGATGCGGAGGGCGTCAGAGCATCGACCTTCAGCGCAGGCTGCTGAAGGCCGGAATACAGAGGCGATCCAACCATCGCGCGCTGCGCATTTTGAGGTTGGTTCTGTCCGCTTTCCACGCCGGGCAGCTTGGAGGCGGCGAGGCTTCCCAATACCAGCACGATCGCTGCCGCGCCCACCACCGCTACGACCGGATTTTCCAAGACACGATAACGCATTTGCGATCGTAACGCTTGCCGGCGTTGCGGCTGTGACGAAAGGGAGAAATGGAATGAGGCAGAACGTTTACAGTCCAGATATGAGAGCGAGCTTTCGTGCCGCAGTCTATCTGGCCGCAACGCTGACCGCGTTTGCTCTATCGTCGTCGAATGGGATCGCATCGCGCGATCCCATTTCTCTTTCGGCGCTGGCTCCGGCGGATGAGTATTTCGGACGGCAAAAGCTCAGCCCGCTGGGGATCCGTCACGAGATATACACGCTCAAAGACGACCTCCACCACGCGCGAGAGCAGCCCGATTCCATACAGAACAAGGCGAATTTGATCGAAGACGCAGTGGACGACTGGGCGGCGCGTTTCCCCCAAGATCCGTGGCTTCCGTCGGCTGCTTGGCAGCTTGCAACGCTGTTCGAAGAACTTCCAGGCGTCGAAGCGCACGAGCACGCGATCGTCGTTTTGCAGCTGGTCAAGGACAAGTTTCCCGAAACGTCCTTTGCGGCCGATGCACAGCGCGATCTGAGCCGCGGCGTCGGCATCCGGCCGTGGCCGCACTGGGCCATTGCGCAAGCTGAAATCTTCGGCATCGCCTGCGGCGCATGGATCGGCGTTACCTACGTCGACCTCCTCGCCTTCACCATCTCCCGAGATCGCCGTGAACGACTCGCAGTCGCTGGTTCGCGCCATTCTGGGCGCGAATGCGACCCCGGATCCGCAACGAGCGTCGTACGTAGATCAGTTGGCCGACAAATTTTGGAGTCTCTCCCACGGCGGGACGGATGCAGCCTATGCGCGCGCCGCCTGGGAGCTCGCGACACAATACGAACGCCTCCCCGGCCAGGACTCCAGAACGCAGGCCATTCGTTTTCTGGCGTTACTCGTGGACCGATATCCTCAGCAGATCTTCGGGAAGTGGGCACTGCGCGACTTGGAGCGCGGCATCGGTGAACGTTCCTAAGAAGGACGGAATGAAGCGGCGGCAGTTTCTGGTCACCACGTTGACCGAAGCGTTGATGGCCGCCGTCCCTCTCGGCGCATTCGCCGCCGCTTCCGATAGACCCAGGCATCTTGGAACGCTGTCGCCGTTCTGGCGCAATAGCGCGGTGCTTGGTCCGTATCTGGAGATCGGCGGCGGCGGACTCATGCAAATTCCGCAGTACATGCTCGCCGGCGATTTTCCGTACCGCAAGCGGCCGTCCGCGCTCGAGGTTCCGTTCGCGGATCAACTCAGCGTCGTGCGTTTGCTCGGCGGTTATAGCGGCGATCCCTCCGGCTCGAAGGATCTTGCTTATCGCGATTCGAGCGGCACGGTACGTTATCGAATGGAGCTCCTGCAGCCGCGATTGCAACCGTATCTCGAAAACGGCTATGACCGCCTGACGTTGGTGATGGACAACACGCCGTGGTGCTTTCCCGAACACCCGGTAGCGCCGCCCGGCGGAGAAGGGCAGGCGTCGCCGCCTCGAAACGACGGCGAATGGTATAAGTTCATTCGAGCCGTTTGCGTCCAGCTCGTCCGCATCGCGGGCCCGCAAGTCGCCGCAAACATGCGCTTCCGTGTCGGAACGGAGGACGACTCCGCGGATCGCTTTACCGGAAGCCAGTCGCAATTCGTTTGGTTCTACGAAACCACCGCCGCCGCGGTGGCAGCGGTTTTGCCGCAAGCCGAAGTGGGTCCGTTCAACATCTCGGATCCGACCGTGCCGGGCGTGGAAAAATACGATCACGTCCGCGCTCTTCCGCTGGCCGAACAATGCGTGCTCTACCCGAACGTTTTCAGCAAGGGACCGCGCACGAGGTTCGACTGGATAGCCTTCTCCAAGTATTTCCGTCCGGGACAGCAGACCCAGGCTGAAGTCGATCCGTGCAGGGCCGTTTGGAATTTGTTCGGCCGGGAGCTGCCGCCGCTCACGAACGTTTCCAGAGAGATCCACGAGTTTGGCATCGCGCCTTTTCCGCCGCCGGGCGGTGGTGGATTCGTAAGCGCGGAGCCGGGTGCGTTGGGGGCCGCGCTCACGTGTCAAATCATGCTGGGCCTGCGTGAAGGCGGCATCGACCGGTTGTGGCACTGGCCCGGCGACATGTTCGACCAGTTTCGCGACGCCGAACAACGGCTGCGTCTGCTTGCAACGGGAGAGTCATGGCTTCTCAGCGTTCTCGATCGGATGGCAGGCGGCGAATATTTTGTCTTTCCATCGCCGCAAAGCCGCAACTCGATGGAGTATGCCCTCGTTGCTAGCGCAAACGAGAACGAGTCAGTGTTACTCCTATCTGCGTATGATGCCAAGATAGGTCAGTCGAAAGCCGAACTCGTGCAGTTTGAAGTGCCGAGCGCGCTCATTCCAAAACCGCCTCTGACGGTGCAGGCGGTATACCTGTCCAAGCAAACGTCGGTACACGATCGGATCCGCCGGGATCTCCAGGCGGCCGGGCTTCTGACCGAGCAGTACATCTCGCACCCCGCTCGGCTGGGAACGGTTCTGCAAATGGGCGGACCGCCCGCGGCGGCGTTCGTGGGCGAGCGGTGGGATGCGTACGTCGCGCAGTGGACGCAATCACTCACACTCAAACCGCTTCCCTCGCTTTTGGGCAATATATCCCAAAGCGCCGGCGGCCTCACGGTCAGCCTTCACGTCGCGCCGCCGTTGCTAGTCGCGCTCGTCCTTCGTCATTAGTATCTTGCGGCTCCCGTCGTCGCATCGCCGAACGGCCCAACCCGGGTTCGCTCGTCACGGGTGGGCCCGTCCCTATCGCCACGAGGGTGAGGAGTCGGCCGCTGCGGAATCTTCTTGTGCCAATTGCGCTCAGGAGGTCTGGCATATGACGACCCTCGATATTTCGGCCGCTCAAGCATCGCAGAACGTTTGGCAAATGGCGCAAGAACAACTGGACGACGTTGCGCGCGTCATTGGCCTGAACGAATCGATTCACGGATTCTTGCGCGAACCCAAGCGCATTCTGGAGGTTTCCGTTCCCGTTCGCATGGACAGCGGGGTCTTTCGCATGTTCAAAGGCTACCGAGTCCAGCACAACATCTCGCGCGGACCCTCGAAGGGCGGTATTCGCTTCCATCCGGACGTTACGCTGGACGAAGTGAAAGCGCTTGCGATGTGGATGACTTGGAAATGCGCGCTGGTCAACATTCCGTTCGGCGGTGGCAAAGGCGGCGTGATTTGCGATCCCAAGAACATGTCGATGCAAGAACTCGAGAATCTCACGCGGCGCTTTACCACGGAGATATCGATCATCATCGGCCCGGAAAAAGATATCCCGGCACCGGACGTTTACACGACCCCACAGATCATGGCCTGGATCATGGACACGTTCTCGATGCAGCACGGGTATTCGATCCCAGGCGTCGTCACCGGTAAGCCCGTGGCGATCGGCGGCTCACTGGGTCGCGACAAAGCGACTGCGCGCGGTTGTCTGTATGCGGTCGATGAGGCATTGAAAACTCTTGGCCTCGACGGTTCCGACGCCAGCGTTGCCATTCAGGGATTCGGCAACGCCGGTCTGCATTGCGCCGAGCTGATGTCCGCTCGCGGATACCGGATCATCGCAGCATCGGACTCGCGCGGCGGCGTGGTAAACCCCAAGGGCCTCGACGTCAATGGACTCGTAGCGCATAAGACCGAGACCGGATCGGTCGTCGGTTTTACCGGCGGCGAACGCATCAGCAACCGCGAGCTGCTGGAATTGGAGTGCACGGTGCTCGTTCCGGCCGCGCTCGAGAAGGTGATTACCGAAGAGAACGCCCCGCGCCTGAAAACCAAGGTAATCGCCGAAGCGGCCAACGGCCCCACGACCCCGCAAGCCGATCGCATCCTCTTCGATCGAGGGATCATGGTGCTGCCGGACATTCTGGCCAATGCCGGCGGCGTGACCGTATCGTACTTCGAGTGGGTCCAGGATCTGCAAGAAAACTTCTGGGAAGAGGACGAGATCAACGAACGGCTGCGGCGCAAGATGGTACGCGCTTTCCGCGAGACGCACGAACAAGCAACTCGTTTCAACATAGACATGCGGCGCGGCGCATACGTGGTCGCCGTCAGCAGGGTCGCCGAAGCAACGAAACTTCGCGGGCTCTATCCGTAGCGGATCGAGCGGCAGCGGAAAAATTGAGACGGCCGTGCGGTATGCGCGGCCGTTTGATTCTTAGGAGCGGCGCGGTTCGCCGGCGCGATACCGGTAGACGATGCGGCCTTTGGTCAGGTCGTACGGCGAGAGCTCGACATCAACGCGATCGCCCGGCAGAAGCCTGATGTGGTGCCGTCTGAGGCGTCCGGCGATGTGGGCCAAAATCGTATGGCCGTTGTCGAGTTCGACGGAAAACGTCGTGCTCGGGAAAACCTGTTTGATGCTCCCAAATACTTCGAGCGCTTCTTCTTTTGGGTTGTCCGTGTGCGCCTTGGGTGTCCGGGGCCCCGTAGGTCTGTTTCGGGAGGGACGAGCGATAGCAGATACCTCGTTTCTTTGTATTTTTCAGGGAAATTCTTCCGCCGAAGTGTCTCATATTGAAACACTTAAGGCAACCGCTAGGGTTGCTTGCCCAAAGCGCATTGCCTGACCGCCGCCACCATTAACTATTTTTTTAGTTGACAGCGGACTCCCGGCCGGTTATACTACTAATAAATTAGTTACTCTGAAGCCCGAGGCCCGAAAGCCAAGGAGAGAAGCTCGTGAACACCTCCACAATCGCCGCCAACTCCATCCGTCCGGCCCGCCCCACGCTGCTGTCCCGCCCGAGCGGTAGCGCCACCGTCTTTGCCGGGTGGGGTCCGCGAATCGCTCTGTAACCTCATCCGCCGCGCCGGCCCGCGCGTTCTATGGGTATGGTTGGCGCAATCTTTGCCCTACTGCTTGCCGCGCGCGTAGTGTTGGCCGGCGGATGTTTCTGGGGAATGCAGGCGGTCTTCGAACCGCTGCGCGGCGTCGAGAACGTCGTGGCCGGTTATTCCGGCGGCAGCGCCGCCAATGCTCACTACGATCTCGTGAGCACGGGAACGACCGGTCACGCCGAATCGGTCGAGATCACGTACGACCCCAAGCAAATCTCGTTCGATCGGCTACTGCAAGTCTATTTCACCGTCGCGCACGATCCGACCGAATTGAACCGGCAAGGCCCGGACGAAGGAACGCAATACCGCTCGGAGATCTTTTACACGACGAACGAGCAGCGGGACAAAGCGCTCCAGTACATCGCACAGCTTACGGCCAAGCACGCTTTCGGCGCACCGATCGTCACCAAAGTATCGCCGCTGCAAGCATTCTATCCCGCCGAAGCGTATCATCAGGATTTCGTCGCAAAGAATCCCTGGAACCCTTACGTGGTCATCAACGACAAGCCCAAGCTCGCGGCACTGCGGGCGGAGTTTTCGAATCTCCTGAAGTAAGTTGCGGCGATGAAGGTCTTTGCCAGAGCCGCCATTCCAACGGCCGCCAAGACGCTCGAAGCATCAT
Source organism: Vulcanimicrobiota bacterium (assembly GCA_963714015.1). GTDB lineage: Bacteria > Vulcanimicrobiota > Vulcanimicrobiia > Vulcanimicrobiales > Vulcanimicrobiaceae > DASRDE01. The sequence goes on from OY970223.1 coordinate 2,605,693, forward strand.
GGTATCTTTCGCCGGAAGTTTTCGCGCGCGAACGCGATCGAATCTTCAGCCGCAGCTGGATTTGCGCCGGACGAGCGGACGCGATCGGGGCGCCCGGTGACTATGCTACGATCGACGTCGCCGGCGAGAGCCTGATCCTCACGCGAGATCTCCAAGGCGCGCTGCACGCCTTCTACAACGTTTGCCGCCACCGCGGTACGATGTTGTGCACGCGTGAGAGCGGAACGTTCAAAGGTTCGATTCAATGTCCGTATCACGCCTGGACGTACGGTCTCGACGGTGCGCTCTTAGTCGCTCGCAATATGGAAAACTCACCGGGGTTCGATCGCTTGGATTACCCGCTCCATGAAGCTCAGACGGCGGAGTTCGACGGCTTTCTTTTTGTCGCGCTGGAACCGTCGCGCAGCTTTGAAGAAACTTACGCGCCCTTATCCGGACGCTTTTTGGCATGGACCGGAAGCGCGCTGCGCTCCGGCGGACGGATCGACTACGATCTTGCTTGCAATTGGAAGCTGGTTTTTCAAAATTATTCCGAGTGCTACCATTGTCCGGTGATTCATCCGCAGCTCGAACGGCTATCTGCCTCCGACAGCGGACGCAACGACCTGATCGAGGGCCCCTTCTTGGGCGGGTATTCCACGTTGCGCGAGGGCGGTCAAAGCCTGACCACGAGCGGCAGGACGTCTCGCGCTCCGTTTCCCTGCCTGCCGGAGAGCGAGATCTCACGCGTCTATTACTACACGATCTTTCCCTCACTGCTTCTCAGTCTGCATCCGGATTACGTGATGGCGCACTACGTGCATCCGCGCGGCCCCGACCGCACGCACGTGACGTGCGAGTGGCTCTTCGACGCGAAGGCGATGTCCGATCCGCAGTTTGACGGTTCCGACGCAATCGACTTTTGGGATATGACGAATCGGCAAGACTGGGCGATAAACGAGCTCACGCAGCGCGGCCTTCGGTCGCGCGCGTACACGCCGGGACCGTATTCGCAGGCCGAGGGCCTGCTGCATTCGTTCGACCGGTATTATCTGAACGTGATGAACGGTTAACCGTGTTTAGAGAATCGTAACGGTGCGCGGAGAGGCGCGCCCCACGATTTCACCGCATTCGGTCTTGATCACGACGTACGCAATATCGGGCCCAACCGGACACATCCGCGATGCCCAAGTGCCGCGAGCGGCCGCGAGAACTTCTTGCTTCTGCGCGTTCGGCATCGCGTTCCAGGCTACGTCGTCCATCGTCAGCAGCAGTTCTTTGTGTTCCGAATTCATCGCGCCGACGCGGACGGAACGAACGATTCCATTGCGCTGATATTGGATCTCGAGCCCCTCGACGCTGTTCGGATTCGGACGCACGACGTTCACCGTTCCACGTTCCGCACGTAAGCGTTCGAGGGGAGGGCCCGCTGAGTGTTCCGCCGGTTTGAGTTGCCGCGCCGGCTCCGCAGACTTGGAAGTTCGAAAGGCGTACAGCAGCAATCCCAAACCCAGAACTACCGAACCCACGGCTAAGACCGTCACTGCAATCGTCACAGCCCTAACGTACCCCAACGGGCGGCTGGGTCCTAAGTACTTGTGGCCTATTTCTGCCGGGTAATTCCGGCGACTACGCGCTCGCTCCGCGCGCCGGAGCGGCCGAGCACTGCTGCGCCGCCTGACACGTCTCCGCGAGCATTGCGGCCTGGAACGCCACGATGTCCGCGACGTTCTCAAAGCGTGGATGCCGGCGGTTCTCGCTGAGCATGTAATGCTCGCTGGAAGCGAGCAGTATTCCAAGCCGCGTCATCTGCATCAGCGCCTGATCGACGGTCCGGAGCGGATTCGTGCGCAGTTCCGGGTCGACGAAAGCTGCTCCGGCAACGCGCGAAGGCGCTCGATTACGGCCCTCATCGCTTCGTCTTTGGTAAAGGGACCGCTCCGCCTGACGAGCCAGTCCGCGAGGAGCGCACTGACGGTCACCGGGCGCGCCGCCGCCATTTCGGCGCGTACGTTGTCCCGCTGCCTCAACTCGACGATCCGGTAAAGCTGCGAGAATCGCCGTCCCCGGAACGGATCGTAGCTGATCGCGGCAAGATAGATCTGCTGCGCTCTGCGGCTCCAGCCGCTCCCAGATTCCGCGGAACGGAAGCATGCGGCCGTCGAGTGTGTACTCACCTTCCGGAGTTACGTAGAAGGTCGCGCCGCGACGCACTGCGTTCTCGATTGCCGCCAAATCGCGGTCGACTCCGGCGCGCATTTCATCGAATGCCTCGCGCTTGTGCGGCATCTTTTGATCCGAAAGGCGCACGAAGGTTTCCTGCGCCATCTTGAAGTTCTCCGGACGGAAGAGATCGCGCGTCGTCAATCCTTCGAGCCGGTATTCACGCACGATCTCGTCTTTGAAAATCTGATCGAGCGGAAGAACGCCATGACGATTTTGGGCGCCGAAGGCCCAGCGAGCGATGCAGCGCGATTGCAGCTCGTTCTCGAGCGGAAGCAATCCCATGCCTTCCAGCAGCCATCCCAGGTTTACGTTGTACAGGAGGCGCCAAAGCCACGGAAGGCGCACCGCCATCCAGCCCGGCTCGTACATCATGCGCGCGCACGCCATGAGAACCGGCGTCTTGGAGCCGCCCGTCAAAATAAACCGTGCAGCCGGCCCCATGAGATCCAGCTCGACTTGGTGGTTCGAAACGATCAACGCCGGCCCGCGCCCCGCAGGCAGCGTTCCCCAACTTCGAATACGGTTTGCGGATGCGACGTACGCTCCGACGAAAATCCCCGACAAGATGCGCGCCGGCACGGCCCACCACGGAATGAACGGCTTTTTGCCCACTGCCAAAACGATGGCCGATCCGAACGCAAAGCACGCCGCTGCCGCAAAGAACAGCATGCGATAGCCCAGCAGCGAGTGGCCGTAAAGCGTCAGAAGCCAGCCTCCGGCAAGCGGCGCAACGACTTGAGGAAAGTTTTGCGCGATGCCCCAAATACCTAAATCGCGAGCGACGTCGCGCAACTTGGGCACGGCGTCTATCGCGAGCGCCCAACCGGTGGACATTATTCCGCCGAACCCGATGCCGAAAATGAACGCGAATCCCAGCATCCAGTGCTCTTCGGGAACCAGCGCAAATCCGGCCGCAGCAAGGGTCATGGGAATACCGCAGAGCGCGACGATGATATTTGCGCGGCACGCGATCGGAGACGATTCCCAGCACGATGCCCGAGATGATCGCGCCTACGAGCGAGGCGAGCGCCACGAACCCCGTTCCGGCAGGCGCGTTGCGCACGTGAAGTATGTCGTTGAAGAAATACAGGACGAACGTCATGAGCAGCGCCAGGCCAAACGCCAAAAACGCGCGAGCTGACAAAAACGACGGTGAAGTCGTGCCAGTCGCTGATGTGCGCGCGGTCCTCGCGGCGATCGGCGGGACGTTCCGTTATGCCGAACACGGTGAAGGCGCCGAGCAGCATTGCGATCGCAATGCCGATGAGGGTGCTCTGCGGCGTCGTCCCCGCCGCAACGCCTATGCCGACCACCGTGCCCAGTAAGAACGTGACGCTGCGAACGCCCGAAACCTTTCCCCATTCCGATTGGGGCACGATGTCCGGAATCAGCGCCTGATACGCGGAGAGCGTGATGTTCGCGCCCATCGTCGCGAGCAGCAAGAACGTGATAAACCCGCCCAGAGTGTGGGCTTGCGCGGCAACGATCAGGCAAGCCGCATCGATGGCGACGCCGGCAAGGATCGGAATGCGGCGAGCAACGCCGCGCCGGCGCATCGAATCCGAGATTGCACCGGAGACCGGCGGAACGATCATCGAGACGAAGGCGACCATCGCCGCGATGGCGGCCAAAACGCGAACGTGATCGGCCGGCGCCAATCGCAGCAACGCTGCAGGAACGGCAATCGTGATGAGCGCCGTATCTTGGAACTGCAGCGGCACCCAAAGCGCGTTTAGGATGAATGATTTTTTGAAACTAAAAACGCGCATGCCCGGACCGCAGTTTTTGAACCACGGTGGCGATATCGCGGTCGATGGCGTCCATTTCCTGCGCGTACTGGTCGATCAGCGTGCGCTGGGCTAAAGTCGGAGCGCCGTCATACTGGAGGATTACGTGGCGCAGGTACGCGATCTGCTCCGAAAGACGAGCCGGCGACCGGTATCCGCTGGGATCGGCGTTGCGCAGCCGGTCGAGCAGCGCCGCGGATTGCGCCTGCTGACCGAATTTTCGCTGGAACGACTCGAGCTGCGCTATACCCGCCTCCGCGCGTTCCTGCACCCCGGCCAAACGCTCCAAAGCGTCATATTGCTGCTGCAGCTGCGTCGCCTCGACGTGCTCTTTCGGATCGAGGTTCACGGTGACCGGCACGTTCATCCGATCGGCCCCCGCTTGGACGGAAAGCGTGTACTTTCCGGGAAGTACCGGCGGCCCGGCAATCGCCATCGGATAAAACACGTAATACGGTCGCGAATCTTGCACGGGTCCGGGGGACTGCGTGTTGAGATCCCAAGTAAAGCGATTCATCCCCACATGAACCACGACGTCGAAAGCGTCGATTTGCGAACTACCCTCGTACACGCGCACGTGAGCGTACGATCGGCCGTTTCGCAAGGGCGGCGCTTTAGCGAGGTAGAGCGTCACGAGCGCGCCGTACGGTTTGTTTTCCGCGACGAATGCACCGCGTCCATGCTCGTGGAACGGCCAGCCCGCGTAGCGAAAGGCCGGCATGGGCGCAAACAACACGGCCCCTCGCCCTGCCGTTGCGGACCATTGCTGCAGCGGCGTGAGGTCGTCCAAGATATAGAAACCACGCCCATGCGTGCCGACGATCAAATCGTTGTCTCGCGGTTGGACCTGAAGGTCGTACACGGGCAAGTGCGGCAGCCCTAACCGCAGGTCACTCCAGTGCGCGCCGGAGTCAAACGATACGAAGATGCCGCGTTCCGTGCCGGCGTACAGCAGATCGGGATTGCGCGGATCTTCGCGCAGCACGTGAACGTAACCGTTCAATCCGGCGGAAATCGGCTGCCATGTCGAGCCGCCGTCGGTCGTGCGAAACGCGTACGGCCGCGCGTCGTTCCATTGGTGACGATCGAACGCGGCATAGGCCACCAGAGAGCGCGAAGGCGACGCCGAGACGCACGAAACGCGCGAGGGCTGCGGTACTCCGCGAATGTTCGCGCTTACGTCCGTCCAATTTCGTCCGGCCTCGCGCGTGAGCTCGAGGTGTCCGTTATCCGTCCCGTACCACAGCGTCTTAGGATCGAGGGCATCTTCGGCTATCGACGTGATCGTGCAGAACGTCTCCGCGTTCGTGTTGTCCAGCGCGATTGGGCCTCCGCTCGGCGCCAGCCATGCCGGATCGCAGCGCGTTAGATCCGGACTGAACTGCGCCCAGCTTTGCCCTTCGTCGGGCGATCGAAAGAGCAGATTTCCACCGAAATATACGACGGACGGATCGAAATGCGAGAGCAGCAGCGGCGCGCTCCAGTTGAAACGGTACGTGAGGTCAATCGCTCCGCCGCCGAAAGGAACGATTGGTCTCGGGGAGATGTACTGCCGCGTTCCGGCACGCAGGTCGAGGCGCGCCAGATCGCCGAAATGCGTGTCTTCGTAGACGATGGAAGGATCGCGCGGATCGGCCATCGCGTATTGGCCGTCGCCCCAGTCTGCAATGTTTAACCACTCGCCGTTGCCCGCGGCATCGCTCTGGCTGAAGAGCGCGCTCGGCCCCCACCAAACCTCATGGTCCTGCAGTCCGCCCATAATATGGTACGGCTGTGCATAATCGAACCCGACGCGGTAGACTTGGTCGAATGGGACGACGTCGTCGTTATTCCACGTGCGCCCGCCGTTCAGAGAATATTTGAAACCCATATCGCTGGCATTGAGCAGGCGCTGTGAATCGCGCGGATCGATCCAGAGATCGTGGTTGTCACCGCCGGCATCGTCGAATGGTTTGAAAGAATGGCCTGCGTCGCGCGATACTTCGACGGCGCTTCCCAGCGAATAGACTAGGCTCGGATCGCGCGGGTCGCAGCGCACCTGCGAGAAGTAGAACGGACGGAAATCGATGGACTGGCTCTTGTTACGCATTTGCCAGCGATCGCCGCCGTCGGTCGATCGGTAAAGTAAACCGGTCCGCGAAGGAACCAGCGCGTAAATAATCCGTGGATTGCTCGCGCAGACACTCACGCCGACGCGGTCGATAGGCGCTTCCGGCAAACCGTTCTGAAGATGCGGACCGGTCAGTCGCGCCCACGTTTTGCCGAAGTCGTGCGAGCGGTAGAGCCCGCTGCCGGGACCGCCGCTTCGAAAGGTCCAAGGCTTACGCAGGTAATCGTACACTCCGGCGTAGACGACGCTGGGATTGCCAACGTCTAGTGCCAGATCGCTTCCTCCGGTCGTCGGATTGACGAAGAGCGTTCGCGTCCAATGTGCGCCGCCGTCGGTCGAACGGTAGATGCCGCGCTCATCGCCGGGCCCAAATTCGTCGCCCATGACGGCGACCAGCATTCGGCGAGGATCGCGCGGATCGAAGAGTATCTTGGCGATGCTGCCGGACTTTTCGAGGCCAAGATGCCGCCAATGCGTTCCGCCGTCATTGCTGCTCCAAAGTCCATCGCCCGCATCTGCCGTATTGCGAGGAAACGGCTCGCCCGTTCCGATAACCACATGCTGCGGATTACGCGGATCGATCGCGATTGCGCCTACGGCACTGCTTTGGCCCGCTTCAAATGCTGAAGAAAACGTCAGGCCGCCGTCGGAGATTTTCCAAAGACCGCCGGAGGAATGACCGAGATAAACGATCTTCGGATTACCGGGAACGCCGGCGACCGCATCCAACCGGCCGCCCATCACAGCCGGACCGATCCAGCGGTAATGCAGATCTCCGAAAAGCAGTAAGACGGCGAGCAAGCTCCTCACGGAGCCTGCAGTTCGTCCTCCGTGAGCTCGATCCAGCGTTCGGCCCAGCGGCCGATTTCGTTGAGCGCGGGGCCGAGTTCCATGCCGCATTCCGTGAGCTCGTAGACAACGCGTACCGGAGACTCCGGATATACGTGGCGCCGGACGACTTTGGCGCGCTCCAGTTCGCGCAGCCGCTCAGTCAATAAGCGGTCGGAGATTCCGGGGATGGCGGCGAGCAATTCGTTGAAGCGCCGCGGACCGCCCATGAGGGTGCGAACCACCGCTCCGGTCCAGCGGCGGCCGATAAGTTCAACGGCCCGGTGATACCGCGGACAGAGATCGCCGCTCGTTGCAGCCGTTTGCATATCTATAGGCTATCATAAGTAAGTTTCTACGGACAAGGGTCGCCCCGCCGGGGATGCGTAGGAAAGGCCGATGCTAGCACCTTCCCGCACGCTGCCGGCCGGCCACTTCTCCGACATTACCGCCGAACCGCCCGACCTTTACGCGCTGCGCGAGCAGTACGACCGAATCGAACGCGACCTGGACGCCGCACCGGATCCTCAGAGTGCGCTCGCAATCTTTACGCGCTGGGACGGATTGCGCAGGTCTTTCGCTACGTGGTCCGCCCTGGCGGACCTGCAATTCCGGCGCGACACGACGAACGCCGACTTCAAACGCGCCGTCGAGACGTTGAACGAACTTCGCCCGAAAGTCACCGGCTTGGACGTGACGCTCAAGCGCAAATTCTTGGCCAGCCCCATGCGTGCCGAACTCGAGCGCGAGCTCGGAGCCTATCTGTTCGAGCGCTGGGAAATGGACGTAACGGCGTACGACCCCGCGATCGAACCGCTCGTCGTGCAAGAGTCAAAACTCGAAGACGAGTACACGGCACTCCTTGCGCGGGCGTCGATCGAGTTGCACGGAACGAAGTATAACCTCTCCGAGATCGGCAGGTTCGCAGAGGATCCCAATCGTGAAGTCCGGCGCACCGCCGAATTCGCCAGATGGGGATTCTTTACGCAGAACCGCGAGACTCTCGACCGCATTTACGGCGACCTCGTGAAAGTGCGCACCAGCATGGCGCGCGATCTCGAACTGAACAACTTTACGGAGCTGGCGTACCGCCGCCTCACGAGAACTGATTACGGACCCGCCCAAGTCGCTCGCTGGCGGGAAGAGATTCTGCGCGAAATCGTTCCGCTCGCGCGCCGGATCGTCGAGGCGCAGGCGCGAGATCTCGGAGTCGACCGGGTCATGCTTTGGGACGAACGAGTCTTCAGCGGACAAGGATCGCCTAAACCGCCTCAGCGGTACGATGCAATGCTGGATGCCGCGCGCAGCGCATTCGACGGCCTGGGAAGCGAGATCGGCGCCTTTGCCCGCATGATGATCGATCGTGAACTATTGGACTTGCATGCGCGTGACGGCAAAGCCGGCGGCGGATTCTGCACCTCATTTCCGACGTACGGGCTGCCTTACGTCTTCGCAAACTTCAACGGAACGACGGACGACGTGAACGTGCTGGTGCACGAGCTGGGCCATGCGTTTCAAAATTATTCGAGCCGCAACATCGCCGTTTCGGACTACATTTGGCCGACGTATGAGGCGTGCGAGGTGCACTCGATGTCGCTGGAGTTCTTTGCCTGGCCGCAACTGGAATGCTTCTTCGGCGGCGGCGCGCAGCAATCGCGCATCGAGCACCTCAAGTCCCGGCTGCTGAGTTTGCCGTACGCCGCGGCCGTCGACCACTTTCAGCATTGGGTCTACGAGCATTCCGACGCATCGCCCGAAGACCGGCGAGGCTTCTGGAAACAGCTCGAATCAACGTACTTGCCCTGGCGCCGCTACGACGGAATCGAACATCTGGAGGGAGGCGGCTACTGGCAGACCCAGCGCCATATCTACTTCGCGCCGTTCTACTACATCGACTACACGCTGGCACTCTGCTGCGCGCTTCAATTCTGGGTGCGATCCCTGGACGATTACGACGGCGCGCTCGCGGCCTACACGGCGCTTTGCAAGCGCGGCGGCCAACTGCCGTTTCAGGCGCTCGTGCGATCCGCAGGCCTGCGCTCGCCTTTCGAAAGCGGCGTCTTGCACGACGTCGCCCAGCGCGCCGCGCAGATGATCGGAATTTGAAAATGGAAACGATCGCGTTCTACGGAGCGGGAATGCTCGGCTCCGGTTTCGTTCAAGCGTTGCGCAAGCGCGCGGTACCGGTGCGCGTTTGGAACCGCACGTTCGAGAAGGCTGAAGCGCTCGAAGCGTTCGGCGCCGTCGCATTCAAATCTCCGGCGGAAGCCGCTCGCGGAGCGGCTCGCGTGCACATCTGCCTCCGTGACGATGCTTCCGTGGACGAGGTCTTGGCTGCGGCCGCTCCCGGCATCGCCAAAGGAACCGCGGTCGTCGATCATACGACGGTTCTGCCGAGCGGCGTTGCGGCGCGCGAGCAGCGCTGCGCCGCGAACGGCTTGGAATTCCTGCACGCGCCGGTGTTTATGGGTCCCCCGAACGCCGCAGCGGCAACCGGTTTGATGCTGGCCTCCGGAGCGCGGAAGCGATTCGAGCAGCTGCGTCACGCGTTGGAACCGATGACCGGCAAAGTCTGGTATTTGGGCGAGCCGGTCGACAAAGCGGCGACGTTCAAACTGATGGGCAACGCCATGATCCTCGCCGTCGTCGGTGGACTGAACGACGTATTCACGATAGCGCAAGCCAACGGTCTGAGCCGTCTCGAAGCCTTCGAACTCTTCGGCAACTACGATCCGTGCGCGCAGATTCAAGGACGCGGAAAACGCATGGCCCGCGAGGACTACGAACCGACCTGGACGCTCGACATGGCGCATAAAGACGCGGAATTGATGCTCGAGAGCTCGGGCGGAGCTTCGTTGCCGGTCATTGCCGCGGTTGAAGCGGCGATGCGTGGACTGATCGATCACCGGCGCGAGCTGGCGGCTAAGGACTTGGCTGCGTTGTCGGCGCGGTAAACGGAAGCGGAGTCCGGCGCGGCGCCGGCGATCCGCTGAAGATCGGGCGTGGAGTGGGCTGCGGAGCCGGCGTAAAGACCGGAGTGGGCGCCACTTCGGGAACGGCCGGATTGAACGGCGTCGGCATCGCAAGCATGACGTGCGGCGTGCGGATCGCTATGCGCCGCAGCCGCGCATCGTACACGACGCTTACCCCAATCGTGCGCAAGAGCGGAGCAATTGCCACGTATTCTGCCGCGGGGGCTTGGGCGAAGAGATCGCCGCGCCGCACGATGACGGTCTTGCCATCGTACTCGACGCCGGCTGCCGCGTCGATCACGAACGGATCGACCGGTGCCATGACGCGGCCGCGGACGATACAGGCTCGCTGGTAGGAATGAATGGGAACGCCATCGAGCATGACGGCGACGGTCGCACAAGCAAGTGGGAAAATCACCGGTCCGCCGCGATAGTACAGACAGCGATGCGGCTCATTTTAGCGTTCCGGGAAGCGGGCATGCGGTTCTCCCGCGACGGATGCGCATTCTTGTCACAGGCCATCGCATTCAACGCGCTATTTGCAATCTTCCCGCTGCTTGTCCTCATCGTAACGGTAGGCTCGCTGATCTTCCCCGATGCCGACCAGCAAATCCTCAAGTTCGTCGACACGTTCGCGCCCGCGCTGCATCAAACGGTTGCTGCGAATCTACAGACGTACAAATACGGACGCGGCGTCTCGAGCTTCATCGCTTTCGTCGTGGTGGTTTGGGCGGCAAAGAACCTCTTCATGGGACTGGCTTACGCCCTCAATCGGGCGCTGGCCGTTCCGCGCAGCCGCCCGCTGCTGCACGACCTTCTCCTCTCGATCGTGACGCTGCCCATCATCGGCGTCGTCATGATCTTCGCGATCGGGTTGCCCGTCGTCGTCTCGGTGATTTTCACTTATGCGCATCTGAACGATCCGCAGAATCTTTCGAAGATTCTGGCCTATGCTATCTCCATGACCATGGTGTTCATCGTCGTCGTTTTTCTCTATACGTTTCTGCCGAACCGTCCGGTCAAGTGGCAGTTCGCGGTCCCCGGCGCTACGTTCGTTGCGATCGCGTGGCCCGTGGTACAGTTCGCCTTTGCCTTCTATACCGTTCACGTCGATTTCACGCGCGTTTACGGCGCGCTTTCCGCGCCGTTGGTTTTGCTGCTGTGGTTTTATTTGATCGGCGTCATCTTCTTCTTCGGAGCCGAGCTTAGTGCGGGCTGGGCGCACCACAAAGGCACGGAAAGCGTTTCGCCGCTCGTCGACGCGATCAATCCGGGAGAGAAAACCGAGGCGAAGGCCGAAAGCGCGGCTCAAACGTGACCATCGTCTTCGTTCACGGTGCAGGATTCGACGGGAGTGTGTTCGAGCAGATCTCCGCTTCGTTTCCCGGATCGCTTGCGCCCGATCTTCCTGGGCACCTGAAACCCGGCTCGCCGTCGACTATCGCCGAGTTTGCAGAATTTCTCGAAACATACGTCCGCGACAACGTTACGGACGACGCCGTCCTCTGCGGGCATTCCATGGGCGGCGCCGTCGTCATCGAAACGCTGCTGCGCGGTACTACTGCAGCCCGTGCCGCGGTGCTGCTCGGTTCCGGCGCGCGGCTCCGCGTGGCGCCTGCGGTACTGGAGCAACTCGAGGCGAATTATCCGGCCGCCGTGCAATCGCTCGTGCGGCACTTCTTTGCCGAGCCGCTGCAAAGCCGCTTGGATTGGGCCGCCGGATGCATGGAACGAATCGGACAAGCGCAGACGCTGCGGGACTTCCGCGCTTGCGATACATTCGAGGCGCTCGACCGCCTTGCCGGAATCACCGTTCCGCTGCTGGCGCTTACCGGGGAAGCGGACCAAATGACGCCCCCCAAATACGCGCAGGCCCTTGCGGGCCGGGTTCCGCAGGGAGAAGCCCGAATAGTCCCCGGCGCCGGCCACTTCGTGATGGTCGAGCGCCCTGGCGAAACAACGCAAGCCGTCCGCGCGTTTCTGTCGGGAATCCCATAGTCGCGAACTCGAAAGGACAACCGTTGCGCCGTCTCCCTGCCCTCCTTCTCTTCTGCTCGGCCGTTGTGTTGATCGGCGTCGCGCCGCCCAAGCGCACTCCTACGCCCGCGCCGACGCCGTCGGCGCCCGCTGCTGCGGCCTCGCGTGCGCCGATTCCGATGGTAGTGGTCTTTCCGTTTCAAACCAGCAGCGATCTGAAGATCCGACACAGGGGAGAAGGCAGCCGAACTCTTCGTCCAGCAGATGAATGCCGCCGGCGGCGTAGACGCAATTTTGGCGCCGGCCACGATCCAACGCACCGACTTCCTTTCGTACACCCGAAAGTTGCAGGCGGATTACTACCTGATGGGCTACATGACCCCGCTCGGCGGCGGCGTTTCTCTCGTCGAACAAATCGTTTCAACTGAAAGCGGAACGATCGCCTACGGATCGACGGCGCAGATCGATTCATTCGAAGACGCGAGCTCTCAAGCGCTGCAGATGCACAGCGCAGTTCTGGCCATGGAGGAGAGCGACGCCGAGCGTTACGCTCAAGCGCAGGGCGAGTCCACCTCGACTCCCGGCCCGACGTCACAGACGAACGTCAGCAAAGGCCTTTCGGATATCGCCGGTCTCTTCAAGCGTCGCACCGCCACGCCGAAACCGGCGCTGATCAAAAAACCGGACAAGGGCGTATTCGTCGTTCGCGCAACGGGCTCGATTCCGGCAAATAATTTGAACGAAGCGACGCGCGCGCTCTACAGCGGACTAAGCGCACACTTCAATACGCACATGACCAGCGTCGTCCCCCATAATTTGGCGCAGCAAGCCGACGGCATCTGCGGAGCCAGCCGCGACAACACTATCGCCACCGGCTCACTTGCCGCGACGACGTCCCACCATGGTTTGGGCGAGCGCACGCAGTGGTCGTTCACGCTGGACATCTACACGTGCTTCGGCGCCAAACTTGCCGAAAGCCCCGGCGAGGGTGATTCGCTCGACGCCGCCGTCAAACAGGCCGTCGATGCTTACGCAGCATCGCATCCTCAGAACAGCTAGAATGCCGGTCGTCATTACAGACTTTCGGAGTCGTCCAAAAGTCCTAAAGGCAAGTCGGCGATGATCCGCTTGGACGCGACGTCGACGGATTTGATGAATTCGCCGATCAACGGGACGAGTTTGCCGTTTACGACCAGCATATCCGAACTGGGATAGTGCTCGACCGCAGTCACGGTTCCTAACAGCTTGGCGGCGTGGTCGTAGACCCTGCAACCGGTCAGATCGCGATCGAGATACTCGCCCGGTTCCAAGACGATGCGATCGCGGTTCGCATAAAACATCGCTCCGGCATAGCCTTCCGCCGCGTCCGCCGTGTCGACGCCGGGCAGCCGAATGAGCAGGCGGTTCTTGTGTTCCCGAACGGCAGAAATTTCAACGTTCCGCGAGGTGCCGTCGGGCAATTGCATGCGCAGCGTTTCGCCGGCAGAAAAAAGAGTGCGACCCGCGCTCGTCGGGTCGCACTTGAGTTCACCACGGACGCCGAAGATCCCGGCGATGCGTCCTACCGGCAGCTCATCACTCGAGCTCGCCATCATCCTCGCCGGTCGACGCGTCGTCTTCTTCGAACGCCTCCTCGGAGTCGAGAATCTCCACCGAAACCTTGCCTTCGGCGGTCGCGCGAACGATCGTACGCAGCGCTTGCGCGACGCGTCCGTTGCGGCCGATGACCTTGCCGAGATCCTCGCCATCTACGATCAGCTCGATCTGCGCTTGATATCCGTCCTCGGGCGGAAAATCGTCGACCGCAACTGCATCGGGCTTAGCGACTAGTTTTTTTGCCAGAAATGCGAGCAGCTCGCCCGCGCGCTTACGCGCGGCCTCCGGATCTGCAGGCTCGCGATGTTTTTCGAAGCGCTTGCCTTTGGCAAATCCGCCCCGCGACCGCGGCGTCTGCGGCCGATCGCCGCCCGTGGCCCGGCGCCGGGGCGCCTCGTCTTCAGGCTCGATGTCGTCGATGATCGTTTCGTTGGTCGCGATCTTGCGCGCACCCAACGTCGAGCGGCGCTCGGACTCTTCGCCTTCTTCGCCGAAGAGACCGAATTCGTCATCGAACGCGCTCATTGCCCGGCCGCTTCCGACTTCGGTTTGCGTTTCGTCTCGGGAATCGGCCCGCGCTCGACGAGGCCTTTCTCGGCAAACAACCGGCGGACGGTATCCGATGGCTGCGCGCCTTTGGCAAGCCACTCACGCGCCTTCTCTTCATTCACTACGACTTCGCGCGGTTCGGAACGCGGATTGTAGTGTCCGAGGATCTCGATGAACCGGCCGTCGCGCGGCGAGCGGGCGTCGGCGACCACAAAACGATACGTCGGTTGTTTCTTCGCGCCCATGCGCCTAAGTCTGATTTTAACCATTAGCCTTTATCCATTGAACGTTTTCGCGTAAAGCACGCGAGGGCTTGAGAGCAAACTTTAGGACGTTCATCGCCGGCCCATCATCGGGATGCGCGGACGCTTCTTACCGCCGAAGCCCATCTGCTTCATCATCTTGCGCGCCTCTTCGAAGCGCTTGACCAAGCGATTGACGTCGGAAACCTGCGTGCCGCTGCCGCGGGCAATGCGCTTGCGGCGCGATCCGTTCAGTACGTCCGGATTCTGCCGTTCGCGGCGTGTCATCGAGCAGATAATTGCCTCGATGCGCTTGAGATCCGCTTCCGGAATCTCGAAGTCTTTCGGAAGCGCGCGCGACACGCCCGGAATCATCTTCAAGATGTCGGTCATCGAACCCATCTTCCGAATCTGACGCATTTGGTCCAGAAAATCGTCGAGCGTGAAGCTCTGCTTGAGCAGTTTTTTCTCGAGCTCTTTTGCCTCGTCGGCGCTGTACAGATTCTGCGTGCGCTCGATGAGCGTGAGCACGTCGCCCATTCCCAGTATTCGCGATGCCAAGCGATCGGGATAGAAGGGCTCGAGCGCAGAGAGCTTCTCGCCGACGCCGATGAACTTGATCGGCGCGCCCGTGACTTTATGAATCGACAAGGCGGCACCGCCGCGAGTGTCGCCGTCGAGTTTGGTGAGAACGACTCCGGTGATACCCAGCCGGTCGTGGAAGCCCTTGGCGACGTTCGTCGCCTCTTGCCCCGTCATTGCGTCCGCAACGAGGAGAATTTCCTTGGGGTTGACGGCCTCTTTGATGCGCTCGAGTTCGCGCATGAGATCGTCGTCGATCTGGAGCCGTCCTGCCGTGTCGATGATTACGGTGGACAGTCCAAGCCGGCGTGCTTCGGCGACGCCTTCGCGCGCGATCTTCACCGCATCGGTCTGGCCAAGGGAGAACACCGGCGCTTCGATCTGCTCGCCTAGCGTCTTCAACTGATCGATCGCCGCCGGACGATAAACGTCGGCCGCCACCAACAGCGACCGCCGGCCCTGTTCCTTCAGCCGCAAGGCGAGCTTTCCGGCCTGCGTCGTTTTTCCGGATCCTTGCAGTCCGACGAGCATAATGACGGACGGCGGCGCATCCGAGAATTGCAGCCGCGCTTGCGCGCCGCCGAGCAGCGCCACCAATTCGTCGTGAACGATCTTGACGATCGTCTGCGCCGGCGAAAGCGAAGCCATCACGTCGGCGCCGATGGCTTGTTCCTTGACGCGATTGACGAACTCTTTGGCGGCGGAGAGCGAGACGTCCGCTTCCAGTAAAGCGACGCGCACCTCGCGCATCACTTCATTGACGTCGTTCTCGCTGAGCCGGCCGCGCCCGGTCAAACGCGAGAAGATCGCGTTCAGCCGGTCGGATAATTGATCGAACACGGGCAGAGACTATTCTTTAACAGTAGCTTCCTCGACGCGCTTGACGGCGTCGCCGACGGTCTTGATCTTTTCGGCTTCTTCGTCCGGAATGTCGATATTGAACTCGGTCTCGAAAGCCATGACCAGCTCGACCTGATCGAGCGAGTCCGCGCCAAGATCGTCGGTGATCGACGCTTCGGGCGTGACCTCCGACTCGTCAACGCCGAGTTGCTCGACGATGATCTTCTTGACCTTATCAAACGTTGTGGCCATACGTCTCCTTACATGACGACGCCGCCGTCGACTACGAGGGTTTGTCCCGTGATGTAGCCGGCAGCTTCAGAACAAAGAAAAGTGACTACTCCGCTAATGTCTTCCGGTTTTCCGGGGCGACCGAGGGCCGTCTGCTTCAATAAATAGTCGCGCATTTCGTCCGTCATCTTCTCGGTCATCGCCGTTTCGATGATGCCCGGCGCGACGGCGTTGACTCTTATGTTCCTCGAACCCAATTCCTTCGCTAGGGACTTGGCCAAGCCGAGCAGCCCTGCCTTGGACGCGGCATATGCCGCCTGACCGACGTTGCCCATCAGACCCGCGATGCTGGACATCAGCACGATGGACCCGCTGCGCTGTTTCATCATCGGTCTTGCCGCTGCGCCGCAGAGATAGAATGCCGATTTCAAATTGACGGAAAGCATCTGCTCGAGCACCTCCGGTTTGAGGCGCAGCAGCAAGGCGTCGACGGATTGACCGGCGTTCGCGATCGCGCTATCCAGACGCCCGAACTTCTCGACGGTCTTTGCCACGAATTCGTCTACCGCAGCGCGATCGGCCACGTCGCCCGTGAGCACCAGGGTCTTGGCTCCGGCGCGGGCGGAATTGCATGCCGCGACCGTTTCCTGCAATGCCGCATCATCGCGGCCTGCAAGCGCAACATCGGCGCCGTGTTTGGTCAAGTCGACGGCGATTGCGCGGCCGATACCGCGGCTGGCGCCGGTGACGAGCGCGACTTTGCCTTCCAGAATCATGCGGAACCTCCGGAGATTCGCGCCTCGGGTTGCGCGAGCATCTCGCGAAGTTTTTGAACGCCGAGGTAGTCGCTGACGTTCAGCACGCTCGGCACGCCGGGCAGGCGTTTCATCAACGGTGCGAGCACGGCCGATGCGCCGAACTCGACGATCGAATCCAAATCGTACGCGATGAGCGCTTGCGCCGTATCGTGCCAAAGCACTTCTTCAGTAATGGATCGGACCAGATTGTGCTTGATCGTTTCAACGTCGCGGTACGGCTTAGCGTCGACGTTCGAAACGACGTCGAACTGCGGTACCGCAAACTGGGTCGCATTGACTTCTGCCGCAAAGCGATCGACGGCAGGCTGCATCAGACTCGCTGTGCCACGCGCCGGAAACGTTCAATGGAACGACGCGTTTTGCTCCGGACTCCAGCAGCGCGTCACCGGCGGCTTGCACGGCAGCAAGATCCCCGCTAATGACGATCTGCGAAGGCGAGTTGAAGTTTGCCAGTTGCACGCGTCCGCCCGTTCGCGCCTTGACGCCGTTCACGATCTCGCGAATTCGCTGCGCTTCCATACCGAGAACTGCGGACATTCCGCCGGGTGCCTGTTCGGCCGCGTACTGCATGGCCTTGCCGCGAGCGTCGACCAACTGCAACGCGCGGTCGAACGTCAGAGAATGCGCGATGGTCAAACTGCATAGTTCTCCAAACGAATGCCCTGCGCTGACGACCGGCTGCAGCGCATCGCCGACGGCGTAGTAAAGCGCAAGATTTGCCGTGAAGATTGCCGGTTGACTAAACTGCGTCTCGCGCAGCTGCTCTTCCGGGCCCTGCTGCATGAGCGCCGGCAGATCGTAACCGAGAATCGCGCTCGCCCGTTCAAAGAGATCCCGGGCCTTTGGGGAGTTGCGGGCAAGGTCGGTGCCCATGCCGACGACTTGCGAGCCTTGTCCGGGGAAGATGGCGCCGACCGGCATTATACGGCCCACCGCCAAGTAACGGCGCCCCACGAAAGGCCGCCGCCGAAGCCTACGAACACGATGACGTCGCCGTCTTTAATTTTGCCCGATTCGACTGCTTCGGAAAGTGCAATCGGAATGGACGCCGCAGACGTGTTGCCGTACTCCTGAATGTTCACGACGACCTTGTCTTCGGGCATCTTCAAGTATTTCGCAGCCGAGTCGATGATGCGCTTATTGGCCTGATGCGGAATCAGCCAATCCAGATCTTTCTTTTTGAGTTTCGCTTTCTTGAGCGCGCGATCGGTTGCGTCGATCATTTTTGTGACGGCGAATTTGAAGACTTCGCGCCCTTCCATGTACATGTATTGTTCGCCCTCCTCGTACGCCGCCGGCGTAAGCGGATTGCGCGATCCCCCGGCGGGAACGCGCAGCAATTCCGGACGGCTTCCGTCGGAACCGAGATCGCTGGAGAGGAACGAATCTTTTTTCGACGCTTCGAGAATCACCGCGCCGGCGCCGTCGCCGAAGAGCACCGCAGTTGCGCGGTCGTTGCGATTGACGATCTTCGTGAGCGTCTCGGCTCCGAGCAGCATGATGCGTTTGTAGACGCCCGACCGGATCAAACTCGAGGCTACGGTCAGTCCATAAATGAAGCCGCTGCAGGCTATTTCGATGTCGAATGCCGCCTTGTCCGAAGCACCGAGCTTCGAAGCCAAGATGCAGGCGGTCGCGGGAAAGGGATAGTCCGGCGTAACTGTCGCGACGATATAGCAGTCGATGTCGGCCGGCGTCAGATCGGTCTTGCCCAGCGCCTTGTGCGCAGCAGCGATTGCCAGATCGCTCGTCGCCTCACCCGGAGAGGCGATGTGCCGGCGTTTCATGCCCGTCCGAGTAGTGATCCACTCGTCCGAGGTGTCCAGCACTTTCTCGAGGTCCTCGTTCGTCAGAATGCCGGCGGGCGCGTAGTGGCCGACGGCGACAATCTTGACGCCGGTTTGGTTCAATTTTTAGCCGTGCGTATGACCGGCGTGATCATCCTTTATTTCGATGACCTGACGCCCCGCGTACGTCCCGCAATGCTCGCAGGCGAAATGCGGCCGTTTGGGCGCATGACACTGCGGACACTCAACTACCGTGACGGGGTTGAGCTTCCAGTTCGCCGCCCGGCGGCTGCGCGTTTTGCTGCGCGGAGTCTTCCATTTCAAGTTGGCCATTGTTCAATCGTCCCCAGATTCTGTCGTACACGTGCACGCGCCCGTGTTCTTGTTCTCTCCGCAGTTCGCGCAGATGCCCAAACAGTCGGCACTGCAGAGCACTCCCATCGGGAGCGAGCTTACCACGACCTGCGTCGCTAGATCTTTTACGTCCAGACGGTCACCCGTCAACACGTTGCTCGGCCCGAACGGATCGTTTTGCGCTTCCGCTGCGGCGTCCAGTTCTTCGTCGACGTCGAAGTGCAATTGCCGGTCGACGTCTACCAGGCACCTGTCGCACTCCCCCCGCATCCGCACGTCGACCGTGCCCCTCACTTCGAGCACGTCCCCCGACGCAGTCACGTTCAATCGAACGCGAGCCGGCTCAGTGAAGCGAACCGCCTCGAACGGTTCAAGGGCAACCTGCTCGTCGAGCAGCAACTGCCTTCGTCCGCCGGCAAGCAGGCTGCTGATGTCAACCTTATACGAAGAAGCCATAACATAGAGGAAGGCCCCCGAGCGGAGCCTCCTGGACTCGGGTCATTGTAGACGCCTCAGGAGCGCCTTGTCAAACGCGCCCGTCGGCGGTAATGACCGGCCGAAAGGAGACTCGCATGGGCTTCAGCCTCGGCAACATTCTCAAAGGTGCCGTATCCGGCGTCGAAACGCTGGTAGAGACGGGAAATCCGCTCGCGGCAGCCGGCGCCGCAGCGGTCACCGCCGTTTCGGGCGGATCTTCAGGGGGATCCGGCCCAACCTTCGACCCGCTGCTGGACGAAATGAGCGCCTCGCTCAACCCCGGCAGCCCGCCGCAGCTCTACTCGTACTCCCAAATCGCCGGTTTGGACGGGAACGGCAATTCGACCCGCGGGCAAGTGCCCAGCCTGGGCTCGATCGTCGATGGCGACGACGACGGCGACTCCTCGGACTGACTGCGACTAGCGATGCAATGGGCCCAAAGGCACTGTATTCACTTTCGCTGCTGTTCTACGCTAAAAATCGCTTGCTTATTTTGCAGCTAAGGAGTCTTATGTCGCTCTTACGTTTTACGGGCGCAGCAATCAGCGCGGCGGTCGCCGGCGCGGTGCTGGCGGCTTGCAGCAGCTCAGGCAGCCAAGTAACCCCCACTTCGCCGCTATCCGTGCGGCAAGGCCCCAGCATGGCCTCGCACATGCTCCGCCACGTTTCGCCGACCGGTGCCCTCGAGTTGCCGCCGAACAGTCACCCGTTGCCGGTGTTTTCCTCGCAAAGCGAGGTCCCAGCCGGCACGGGCAAACTTTACGTTTCCGACTACAATGCCAACGATGTCCTGATCTATAACTCATACGGCCAGAACCAAAAGCCGACGGGGAAAATTACGAACGGCATTTCCGGCCCGCTGGGAACATTCGTCGGCCCAGCAGGGACACTCTACGTTACTAACCTCGGCAATAGCACGGTGACGGTGTATCCGGCCGGTCATCTGAAGCCCAGTGAGACGCTTACGGCCAGTGAGCCCATCAGTGTCGTCGTCGACTCCCAAGGCACGATGTACGTTTCCGAATATGCAAACAGCCAAGTCGTCGAGTTCGACAAAGGCGCGACCTCGCCAACCCGCACAATCTCGATCAGCTCGCCGGAAGGCGTCTGGCTCGACAAATTTTTGAATCTGTACGTCTCGTACAACGACGCCAGCGACAACGGCCACGTCATGAAGTTCAAACACAAATCCACCTCCGGAACCGACCTCGGAATTAGCGAAGGTTTCGCAGGCGATGTAAAACTCGATCCCCAGGGCAACCTCCTGCTGGGAGACCAGACCAATCAGGTGATCAACATCTATGCGCGCGGAACAACCTCGCCGGCGCGCACCATCAGCACCTCGGGCTACGATGCGTATAAGTTCTCGCTGAACAAGGCCGACACACGTGTCTACGACGCTCCGGGGGGCACAGCCACCGTACCGGTCTACAGTTACACTACCGGGGCGCTCGTGAACACAATCAGCAGCGGCCTCACGTCGGCTTACGGAGTGAGCAATTCTCCGCCGTCGGCGTTCGGCACGCCTTTCTAAGCAACAAGCACCGGAATTTAGGGCGGAAAAGGGGGCGCAGCGGCGTCCCCTTCTTTTTTCCGTCCGCATCTTGACGAACCGGCCCGAATGCGTGATGGAACCGCGAATTAGGAGGACAAGATGAACATCTTAAACGCGCTGGTAGGCGGCGCCGAAGGCTACCTGATGAGCGGCAATCCGGCGACCGGACTCGAAATGGGTGCCATGGGCGCGCTTGACGGCGGCAGCTCGATCGACGGTTTGAGCGGCAGCCTTGGGAATCTGACCGGCTCGATCGGCAACGCCGGACTGGGAGCTCTCGACGCTCAGGATGAAGCGTTCCAACTCTCGATGTACGCCGAACAGATGCGCCATCAGGATCAAATGCAGCCTGCAGTCGCAAGCATTTGACGAGATGATGGACGAGAAGTCTGAGAACTTAAGCGCCTATCCTGGCATTACGCTCTGTCACCATTTGAGGGATAGCCGTAATGCCGAAATCCGCCTAAGTGCCTCGTCGCAAGCAGTACGCCACCGCGGCGGAGCGAATCCGGGCCAAGCGTAAGCGCCGCATTAAGCGCCTTCGGGAAGCCGGGCTCTGCATCGTCTGCGGTAACAATCCGGTTGGGCCGGATCGTACGACCTGCGATACGTGTGTGGAAAAGGCGAATACCCGGCGGAAAAAACGGCGGAAATGACTCTGTCACCGTACCGCCGCTCGGCTGCGTCCACTACAATAGGAACCCCAGAGCGACCGCTTTAGAGAGGTGTCACAATGCGTCGTATCGCCGTTCTTCTCGCAACCCTGGCCTTCGCAGCGTGCGGAGGCGGCGGCTCTTCACCGATTCCTACCGTCACGCAACCGCCGACCACGCATAAGGTCAGCATCGGTGCGGGCTTTGCGAAGTCGAACATCAACCAGAGTCGCGGCCGCCGCACGGCGATGGACCGGGCACTCGATGTAAGCCTGCTCTCGCTGCCGCCGACGTATCAGATCGACGTTCCCGACCCGTACATCACCCAGCAGCCCGGCGAGACCGGTGCACCCTGGATATTCGTGTATCTGAACACCAGCGACGGGACCTTGGCTGGCCTCCCGAATCCGCTTCCGACTCCCGCATACGCGCAGACCGGACCCAGCATTCCGGTTTTGACGGTGAATCCGGCCCCGATGCCTACGCCCTCTACGGCTCCGGTGGAGCTCGGCTACGAGACGCTGGGACGGCCAACGCAGCCCGGCATCATCGCAATCACTGCGTCGGCGCCGGTGAACGGCCAGACGCTGAGCGCGAACGTTACGATCGACGCGTACCCGGCCATGTGCATCATCGCGCCGAACAGCTATCAGAACGACGGTTGCGTTGCCGGCCTCTATTGGGACGCGGCCGGCGGCGAGCATACGACGACTGACACCACTCAAGCCGACGCGTACATGGTCCTCAACAGCGGCGGAACGACGTCGTTCGTTTTCAATAGCGGCGCGACGACGGTCGCCAGCTCAGACGGCCTCATTCCCATGACGAGCTGCCCGAGCGTCGCTGCAGGTCCCACGACGATTCCGAGCCTCGCGATCGATCAGACGGTCCCGGTTATCGCTTTCAAGACCGCAACCGGATTCTGCGTGAAATGGCAAGCCGACTCGTTCGATTCTGGCACCGGATCGGGCGGCGTGAACACCGGCAACATCGGCGAGGCGTACGGGATGTACCTCGTCTCGGATGCGAGCGGGAACTTCGCTTACTAAAACTTTCAAGACCGTGTGGTATAGTCGAAGAGCTCAATCGACCTTGGAATGTCAAGAGTCCCGAAGGGACCGGTTTCAGCCGGTCCCTTTTCAGTTTACGGCGTCAGAATCGCTGCCGCCCCAGGGGCAACGGTCGTGACCGCCGGTCCCTTTACGTCGATGCTGCCGCCGTCTAAGACGTCTGATCCGCTGATGACGAGCGAATGATTCAACCCACTCGCGTACTGAATCGGCACCGATGACGCTCCGGGATTGACGGCGACCGCGCAGTGTCCGACGTACACTTGCCAGGCGTAGCAGGCGTTATAAAAGCGTTCGTACGCGCCACCACTGTAGTGATAGTTCGATACGTCGGAAGCGCGGTACGCGGGCTGCAGCGCCACGAAACCGGTTTCCGGGAAAACCTTTACCGTGCTCTTCGTTTGCAGCCATTCTTGAAAGATCGTGAAGTTCGGATCGTACGTCAGGAGAAACGATGCGTAAACGAACATCCGCTGCGCAATCGCTGCCGGCGAATCGGCTTGCTGCGTCGACCACGAGCCATCGGCGTACGCCCAGAACGTTCGGCCAGCCGCAATCGTGCTGATCTCCGTGTCTTCCGTTGCGATCCAATTCTGCGCGCCGTCGACGTAAGAGGCTTCGTACTCGCCCCCCGTTTCGGTGGACGCTGCGAGGCCAGCGATCTGATTCTGATAGGTCACGCCCGGCGGCGGATCTTCGTACGATTCCGGGGTGGAGAGCGTGTTCAAATAGAGTTGCGCGCCGTGCGTATTGATCCGCGAGAGCACCGATACGACGAGCGCCGTCCACTGCGCGGGCGAAACGTACGAACACGGCTGCGCGTTGGCCTGATAGAGATTGTTCGCGTTATCGAAGAAGATCGCGTCCGGCTGCGTTCCCAGATACGCGTCGCGCGTGTCGACGATCCATTGCACGTACGCCACGGCATCGGGCTTTGAGAGGTCGGCAAAGTACCCGGTTCCGTGGTAGGTTTGCACGGTTTGGCCGGTGCACGTTTTGGCTTCAATGTCGGGAAATTTCTTGAGCGCTGCGATCTCGATCCAATCTCCGCCGTTGGGCTCGAATGGGTCCTCGTACGCAACGGTTTTGATGCCGGCGTTGTGCGTCGGAACATACTGCCCGCTGCACGCATAGTCGAAGGTGAGATACGGTGCGAGCTGCGCGGCCGTCTGCGGATCGCAGTAATCCGCGGTCTGCACGTGCATGGGTACGTGCGTTGGGAGCGGCGAGGGGGAAATCGTGGGAAGCGGTGTCGGCGTTGGATTCGCCGTTGGGATCGGCGTTGCGCTAGGAGTTGGACTCGCTGTCGGTGTTGCAGTCGGCACCGGGGAAGTAGAAGGCTCGGGCGTGGGCGACGGACCGATCGCTGAGGGAGTCGCGCTGGGCGTACTCGTCGACCGCGGCGATGACGTCGGCGTAGGTAACGGGCTTCGCGTTGGGATCGGCGTGAAGGAAGGTTGTACCGTCGGTGGTGGTGACGATGAGCGTCTGGGAGTGGGCCATGCCGTGGGTTTCGGCGAGGGAGACGATGTTACTTCCGCCGTTGGAATCGGCGAAGGCGTCGGATTCCCACCGTGACCGCATGACGAAAAAAGCGCCAGTATCACGGCGCCGATGAAAGCCTTCATGGATGCTCCTCTAGGGCGTCGCCCAGGCGTGGAATGCGTCGTAGCGCGGATCGTTCACCCACGAACCGCTCGCGATGGAACCGAGTCCAATCGCGCTAAAGGGACCCCCGCCGTCGTCGCCGTCCCAAATCGACGCGTTCACGATGCATGCGATCTGCGGGTCTTGCAGCGCAACGCCGTACGCAGCGGAGAGATCGTGAGCGGCGACTTGCGGATCGAGTCCGTACGCGCTCGTATCGCTTGCAAATCCGGTTTCCGTCAGACAGATCGGCGGACGCTCACCGTTCTGCGCAGCGATCGCCTCAACGCCTTTGTAGTTCAGCCATTGATTCTCGTAGGTCAATCCCCAAGAGACGGACGGCGGCATCTGCCAGGCGAAATTGTGAACCGAAAGACCGTCCCAGCAGGCGCCGATCTTGCAGCCGGAAGCGTAGATATTCGTAAGATCGGTGAACAAGTTCGTGTGATTGCCGCCGCCGTTTGCGAGGCCGGGGCCGTAGACGGTCAGACTCGGATCCGCTGCTTTCACGGCGGGGTAGCCCGCTTTGAGAAACGCTGCGATGCCGGCGCCGGTGTCTGAATCCATGAACCAATAACTTTGGTTTGGCTCGTTCATCAGCTCGACTTGCGCAATCTGCGGGAGACTTTGCTGGGCCATCTGCGCGTTGTGCGCGACGATCCAACGCGTCACGGTCGCCGCATACGTTCCGTAATCGGTAGCGTTCGCGAAAGCTTTGTTCATGCCGATTGTCTGCTGAATCCGCGAACCGCCGTACTGCAAGATGATCGGGAACATCGCAATGCCGTGCTGCGCTAAATGCGTTGCGATGTAGTCGTACGCCGTCCAGTTGGCGTCTAGGCCGTTGAGATTGCCTTGCAAGCCGCCCCAGATGAATGAAGCCTGAATCTCCACCCGTGCGCACGTTGCACCGGCGTTCGCCGCGGCTTGTTCCGCTGAATCGATGAGCGTATTGGCCGGAACGTTCGGAAGGTTCTGGCACGGGTTGTGCGAGCAGTCGCGGATCGTCTGCTCCTCGAGCGTCCAGGTATGGCCCATGACGCAGTAGCGACCCTTCGGCGCCGGCGGATGCGAGACGGGCGGCATATAGACTTGCGCGGGCGTCGTGACGGTAAACGTTGCGCCGTTCGAAGAGACGACGTACGCGACGCCTGGCGTGCGGCGCCAGCGAATCGCGACGCTGTTTGCGCCCACTCCGCCGTAAGCGTAGACGGTTGCGGCAGGCGAAACGCTCGCACTCGTTTGAACGGGTCCTGCTGCGAAGCGAAGCACGAGCGGCGTATCGTACGGCATGGTGCCGCCGTTCTGTATCGGATAGCAGAGGGTCGGCGTAATCGTGGTGCAGGCCGACTGAATCGCCGGTGAAGATTGCGCGGCCGGATGAGCAAGGTGCAGCGCGGTCAAGAGCGCGATGAAGAGATGCTTCATTGACCGATTGCCGCTCCAATCGGACCCTGCAATCCGGTGCTTACGCTATAACGCGCTTGCGTTGAGAAGTTCTCCACAATGACATCACCCGCGCCGTTGTGGCCGTCGCCCATCTGCGGCAGCACCATTTCTCCGGCAGCATCGCGCGTTGCATACGCGACGTAAAAATCATGGTTATCCAAAACATGCAGCAACGTGTAGTTCGGCCCGCCATATTCGGCGACAGGAATCGGGCACGGACCCGCTGCGTACAGATTGCCCGCAGCGTCGACGCTGAGCGAGAAAACCTGAACGCTCGCACGCGCGAAGATCGAGCGATGCGTTCCCAAGAACGCGCCTACGGGATACTCGTACACCTCTTCGACCGCTTCGCACATAACGTACGTCGGCCACGCATCGCCGATGCCGGAAATCGACACGAACACGTCACCGGCGCTATCGACCGCAATACCGCGCGGCGCGTATCCTGTCGGCGTGTTGACACTTTTCAGGTAGGTCCCGTTCGAAGAGTACTCGACGATCTGACCGCCGGACGTGCCGTGTTGCCAGGAATCCGCAACGTACACGGTGCCGTCGCTTCCGACCGCGACGTTCATCGAATGATGCAAGTTCCACCAGAAGCGATGGATGACCCAACGCGCACCGGAGGCGTATTCCATGACGCCGTTCAGCGTTGCGACGTACACGTGTCCTGCGGTATCCGTTGTGACCCCGCCGACATTCGGCAAGCCGCGCACCGCTCGAAGCGGCGCAGCGTCATTCTGCCCGGCCGGATAGACCAAAAGCGCGTTTTGCGGGCGGTCGGCGACGTAAAGGTAACGCGCAGCGGGAGCGTTATGGACCGATTGGACGGAAACGGGCGTCGGAATGGAGGCACTTGCGCATCCGGAAATGACAATGCACGCGAGCAATGCTAGGGCAGATCGCATAGGAAAAAACCTCGTAAAGCGAAGGTGTAAGAACAGAAAAAGCCCCGCCGCAGCCCAATCCTTTGGGCCGAAGCGGGGCTTTGGTACATCCATGTTATGCCAGAGGCATACGTGATCTACGGCGGCGAGTTTTGCCTGAAGATTCTTCAGGAACGCGATGCCTGCGGCGACGAAAGCCGGCGCGCCTTGGGAGAGCGCGGCAGCGAGATTCGCCTCTTCCGATTGCAGCGCGCTGCCGACGATCGGCGAGAGCCACGCCGGAACGATCTTCTCGAGCGCCGCGTTGACGTTCGCCTCGGAGGGCGATGACCCGACAGCAGGAGCAACCGCTTCAACTTCGGCGATGATCGTCGCCTCGTTGGCTTGCGCTTCATTGGCGACAAAGCCGACAACGGCGGCTTCCAGTTTTTGAATGAAAGAACTCAAGATATGACCTTTCTGCAGAAATGGCAGCGCTGACCGGGCTGCGCGCGGTTTGCGAAGCAAAATTAAAAAGCCGCACTAGGCGGCGTCTTTCTGTTTGAGCGCGACGACGGTTCCGGGCGTCGGCGGTGGCGGGGTAGTTCGAACGGTGCGCGGCATACCAAAGTACGCGGCGAGCACGGCCAACACCACGGTCCCGAATATCCAGACGAGCGCACCGACGAGCTGCGCGATCGGCGTCGCATCAGCAGGCATGAATTGGTGATGCCTGAGGTGGGAGAACGACCAATACAGCGAGATGAGATATTCCGGCTGACTGAGGAGTTTGAAAAGCGCGGCGACGGCACTGCATACCGACACGGCACCCGCGGCAAGGCCGATAAATCCGCAGCGATAGGTATTGAGGTTTTGCAGCATATCGTCCCCACCATGCGGTAGATGCGCACGCGCGTTACGCCTGAAAAGCGCAGATCATCGCGCACGACCGGTGAAACGTCGACAAGGTGCCCCGTCCATAGCGCCGGACCGTAATCCTCAACGACGCACCACGATTCTGCGCCGTTAGCATCGTTGACGATCTGAATCCGCGTCCCGAACGGCACCAAATGCCGGGTTGCGCAGATGCGAGCGGCCGGATTAAATGGACGACCGTCCGCCATGGTGCCGGGCTGGTTGTACCAGCTGGCAATGCCCATGGCGACGAACGCCCAGACCGGCGTCACGTCGTCGCGAGGCGACGCTCTATCTCTATTTTATAGGCGTGCTCGCGTTGGCGCAGGGCGTTTCCCATGATCGACGGATCGATGTTCGCGTTGCTCATTCCATCCGGCAGCGGTACTTCCGTCGCCCAGTCCCAACGCTCGCCGGTCACGTAATAGTTTGCGTACTGTGGCGGATTGCCCGGATGATTCGCCGCTTCACCATGCGAAAACGAAATATGCTCCCCGGCATACGGACCATCCGCGGCGGTGCCGCTTAGGTCAATGTCGTACGCGCACGCGACAGCAGCGACGCCGGAGCACATCCAATCGGTCGTCGCGAGGGTGATCGGCTCTGGTCCAAAGTTGTGCTCGTCGGCGAACGCCATATCATCCGTCGCGAACCCGAATGCTCCCGTGTTTCGCATATACGTGTGCGAGTGCTCGTCGTTGTCGTTCACGCCGATGGCGTTGTCTTGTGGGTTGCCGCAAACGTCGAAATAGAAGTGGCCGTTCGCGAAACGCAGCGCACCATTGTAATCGTTGAAATCTTGGCCGTAATGCCCAACCGTCCAATGCCGGTAAATGCGCTTCAACGTACCGGGCGGACACGGATACTTCGACTTGAGCAGTTTTGCGTACTCGACGGCAGCGACTATCGCCGCCTCGGTCAAAGGCGCGGCAGGGTCGAAAGTTCCGAGCGGATTGAAGTCCATGTGATTACTCCCCAGGTCTATAAAAAGAGCCCCCTTGACGGAGGCTTTCTTGTAGTGCTTCTTCGAGTTCGGCCGGTATCGGTGGGAGTCCGGATTCACCGCCTCCGCTGCGCACGTGCCCAATGACTGATCCGATGTAAACGATAGCCGAAGCGAATTGACGCTTCATACTCCGCATTTCGTCGCACATCTGCTCGACCGCCGCTTTCCAGCCCTCGGAACTCAATCGGTAGGCGTCAGCTGCTGCGCGTGCTTCTCGCTCGCGTTGCAGGGCGGAGTCGCGCTCGCTCAGTGCGATCGCTGCTTCGTGCGCAAGGTGAACCCTGTCGCGAAATACGGGTATGCCGCGGATAACGCCATACATTGCCGTTAATGCGGCGACGAGTTCAGCAACGGCGGTAATGAGCGGCACGAGCTGAATGTGCATGATTCCCCAGCGGTGGCGAGCAAGGTGCGTTTTGGAGGCGATCATCAAGAACTGATCCTCTTCTAGACGAGGAACACCCAGTAGCCTGTTTAGTTGGAAACCTCGATGTGAGTGACGCGTCCGCCGGCCGAAACCGATCCGGTAGTCGGACCGAGGCAGCCATGGACGTTTTGGCTGTAGTACGAATAGTTGACGGTCTGGTATGCAACCGCCGCGGCGACGTAGTAGACGCCCGACGAGGGAACGGTGCCCCCTTTGCTGGTCGGATTCCACTGATTCGTCGTCGTGTTCTGTTGTTCGATGACCTGACCGCCGCTCGCGTTGAGTAGTTCGATAGTCGTCGAACCGGTCGCCGTCGATGTCAGCCGCGTGGTACACGAACTCGTCGAGTAGTAGGTCGTCGAGGCCGTCTGCGGCTCGGAATCGAACGAGACCGTGACGTGTGTCCCGCCGATAATCGTGGCGCCGTCGTTTACCGCCTGCTCGATCGTAAAGCCGGATGTGGTTCCGTACGCGTCTTGCGCACCGCTCGGCGGCGAATTCGGGTCTTGCGTGGCGCTATAGGAAACCGAACCCGCCTGCACGGTCCAGTTGAGCGATCCCTGAATCAGCCACGGATCGTCATCCGGTTGAATCGTCGTCGAGTTGACGGCGCAGGATTCAGCAGCGCTCAGGCCCATCATCGCATTCGACGGAGATCCCGAGCACGCGCCGTTATTTTGAACGTACGTTTCGAAGTCGCTGACGGACACGGCTTGAAGCGAACCGTTCCACGATGACTGCGCACTGCTTTTCCACGTGAACAGCGAGCCGATGTGCGAGTAGACGTACCCGCGGCTAAAGCCCTGGTCTGACGCCAGCAGCGCGACCGCTGCGATCGCGCAAAGCAGCGCGCGCGCTAGCGGCGAACGCATGAGGGAACCTTGCGGTTCTGCGGCAAGGCGCACAGGCCGCGAACCATCTTTACGAGTCCGTCGATCTCGCGTTGCTCCTTCAGAATTGCGAGCGCGTCGACGGTCGAGAGCGCGGCAGCATCGAAGTGATCGTGATGCGCACCGGAGAGCACCGAGGGCGTATCGTTGGCAATGAATCCGTAGCGCTCGGTCTTGCCGCCGTCGCCGTAGCCTTTCCGATACCGGTATTGTTTGAAGTCCGTCTTCATCAGCACGTCGAGCGGGTCGAACGTGATCGGCATAATGTCGTGTTTCCACTCACGCCGCGACGGGAAGAGGAAGTTCGAGGCATAGACGCTGCCGCCGACTCCGACGTTGCTCGAGTTATCGACACAGACGCGCCAGGCGATCGCAGACTGGGCGATTCCCGCGGTGGTGCAGGGAATGCCCTGAAGCGTTACCGCCGAGCCCGGGGCGCCGAACTGCGCAAGGCCGTTGACGACAAGATTGTTGTTGCCCAGAATGTTCAGCGGACCGTTCACGTTCGAACCCGTCGGACCGTAGGACGACGATCCGGCGACGACCGCGCCGCTGCTATTGAGCGTCAGGCCGCCGTTGATCGTTGCACTCGCCGGGCCGTACGTCGACGACCCCGCCAAATACGATCCTTGGATCTTCACGCTGCCGCCGTGCTGCAGTTGCACTTCGTTGACGCCGCCGACCTGATAGTCCGCGATGTCGCCCGTCGGCGAGGACGCGTTGCTGGCATTCCACGTGAACGGTACGGCTGAACCGGTTGCATTTGAGGCAATGGTTGCGCCGCTAGTGCTCGAAAACGCGAAGGGAGACGCAGCAGAAAACGTCTGCAGTCCGGCGAAGGTCTGAGGGCCGCTCGTCTGGGCGCACGCCCCGGAAATCGTTCCGAGCGATGACGTGGACGTCGCCTGCACGCAGAAGCCGTTCGTAAAGCCGCTGAACAGGTTCGTCAGCCCAGAGCCATTGCCGACGAAGGACGCGGCCGTCACCGTTCCCGCGGGCGAGACGCTGAATTGCGTCGCACCATTGTACTGGAACTTCGAGTTGCCGCTACTATCGACGGCAAAGTTCCAGGTATTCGTCTGCGGCGCGCTGCCCGTCCAAGACGACGACTGCAGTTGGAACCCGCCGACTGACCCGTAATTCTGAGACGACGTC
This sequence comes from Vulcanimicrobiota bacterium, assembly GCA_963714015.1. GTDB lineage: Bacteria > Vulcanimicrobiota > Vulcanimicrobiia > Vulcanimicrobiales > Vulcanimicrobiaceae > DASRDE01. The sequence goes on from OY970223.1 coordinate 2,636,681, forward strand.
GCAACGCCGGCTGGCGTGATTTGACTGTTTCCCGCCCAGGCCGCGCTGTTGGCTGAAATCGATGTGAACGACGGCGTATGCGAAACGTCGACGACGTAGTTCGATCCCGAAGGCGTGACACTGACGTTCGCGTCGCCCGCCGAGACCGTCGTCGGCGAACCGCCGGACGTGTTGCATCCGCCGCTCACAAGTTGCGCATTCGCATCGAAGAAGGCACAGGTCGCCGGCGAGACGCCCGCGTTCCCGATCTGTGCCCAGCCGTGGTTCCACCCGGGCGCCATCGTAATGTTCGAGGACGTGATGCTGGTCTGGCCGTTGGCGACCGCTACCCACCCGAGCGCGACATAGCCGCTATCCGCCGTCGGCTGCGTCGGTGATGTGCCGGCGGTTCCGGCTTTGGCGACGATCGAGATGAGATCTGACCGTTGCTGCGCGACGTTGAAGGGCGACGGATTGCCCAGGTTATCGAGAAAGGTGCGGCTCGCGAGATTGTGATCGAGTGGCGGCTGCACCTGCGCTTCGATGAGGTAGTACATCGAATAACCGGAGGTGGTCGGCGCCGTGAGCGGCCCGATCGGCGCGGTCGCCGAGCTGATGAAGGCCGGAACGGCGATCTTGGTTGGATCGGCGGGCAACGCGTCCGGGTCTGCCGTCGGTGTCGCTTGCGGCATCGGATTCGGATCGTCCGCAACCTGTTGATAAACTGCGCCGTTCGTTGAACCGGCGGTAGGCGCAACCGTCACGTTCAGGCCGCTGCCGGGGCTTATCGTAAGATCCGCGTACGTGCCGGTTAAGCCGGCATGCAGCATCATGGTGCCGATCAGAATGCGGGTGTCGCGCTCTTGCTGATTATAGTCCTGGTCGTTCGGCTGCAGACCCCAATAGTAGATCTGGCGATCGCCCGCGCGCGCCGGCAGCATAACGAGTTGAGACAATAAAAACGCTGCAAGCACAGCGCATAGCACTCGACGCATGTTTCTCCCTAGCCCGGCTGCATCGCCGTGATGACGGCCTCGGAAATGTTGTTGTTCGAATCGATCGGCGCCCAACCAAAGAGCGTAAGCGAACCGCCGTACGGGTTGGAACCACCCTCGCTTCCGAGATAGTAGGGCAGACCCATCGAAGTCGGATTGTAGACCAGATCGACGGTCACTTCGCCCGCGGGCAGATTCGCGCCGACACTGTTCGAGTTTCCGCCTGCATTGCCGACGAAGGCGCCGTTGACGTACACGCCGACCGATGCAACGCCCAGAGCGTGGAACGTAATATTGGCTCCGGCAGCAAGCGTCAGAATCGTGCGATAGCCGATTGAGAAAGGCTCGCCGTAAACGGTGTCTGCGCCGATCTTGATGCTGCCGTCGAGCGAGAGGGACTTGCCCCAATTCGTACCATTCCCCGGACGCGCGTAGCCGCCGCCTGCAAGGAACGTCACCGTGAAGGGCATACTGCGCGGCGGCGGATTCTTCAGCGCTACGCTCGTCGTCGCGCCGTCGGTAACCTCGAAGTCCGTGGAGAAGTCGAGCTCGAGCGCGCCAGCATAGCCGTTGAGGGTGGTCACGCCCTCGTTATCAAACGCAAAAGTGCCCGACGAGACGCGACGCACGTGGACGCCATTGCCGTCCTCGAGCGTGAAGGCTTCCGGACCATCGCCGTTGATCGTCGCGGCCGCCGGAGGCGCCGGAACGTTAATCTTGATCGTTTGCGCGTCTTGCGATGTAACCGCCGCAACACCGCCGCCCTCGATGACGACCGATCCGGATTTGCCGTTCACACTGGTTTGTGCTTGCGCCGGCGGGGCGTTGATCTGAATGGTGCCCGCTTCCGGCTCGGTTACGGTTACCTGGCCGTCACCCTGAAACGTGAAGATCGGGCCGTTCTGATTGTTGATGACCGTTTCCGGGACGGTAATGTCGATCTGCTCGGGATTCCCCGAATCGACCGCAACCGTGGCCGCGCCCTTGCCGGCGAGTAATACCGATCCGCCCACGCCGTTGAGCGACGTTACGGGCGAGCTATCCGTTCCGGTGATGCACTTGCGCACGTCGGGAAAGATCATCGTGATATCCGCTTGCGTGATACCGGTCGCATTCGCTGGAACGGTAATACGAGCGAGTTCCACGTAGCCGGCCGGCGGCGTTTCGCTGCCTTCGACGTACTGCAGTGTTATCGTGTTAGCGTCGAGCGGAATGACCTGATCGGTCTTCGACCCGTCGATAGCCTCGACTTCGCGTGTAATCGTATCGCCGTCCGGAACCTGCGGCGTCGCCTGGATCGCGATGGAATCAGTGCGTTGCGCCGGCCCCGAACCCGGGCACTGCAGTTGCGTTGCAGGACAGTTGTCGCACCAATTCCCCTCCACGAACACGCGTTGGTTCGCGCCGCCGACCGTGACCTGAAACGACCCGTTTGCCGTAATCTGCAGCGGATCCATGGCAGGCAGGGCATTCATAACGCCAAGGACCGCTGCGAGGATCTCTTGCGATCGGTTGCGCGCAGCCTGCGCTTCCGAGAGCATATCCGCAGACTGGACGAGCTCGCCGTCCTCGAATGCGACGTTCTCGGTGTTGGAAAAATCCGAACTCATACGTGTCCTTTAGGTGGAACGCAAGATGTAGACGGGGCGCACGCCGCCCGCTTTGATGCGACGCACAACGATGTCCAGGTTGGGGTCCGGCGCGGCTCCCGGCCCGAACTTGGTCGAGTCGAAGACCTGCGCCGCGTGGCCCAGGATCGTTTCCCGTCCAAGATGCGCAAAATCGGCATAGAACGCCGAGTCGTCAGTCGCCCACTCAATGACGATCGCGACCTGGCCGTAGGTAATGTTGAACGCCGCGGCTGACGTCGGGTCGCTCTGCGTGTCGAACACGTAAATATTGGGGACAAGTAACTGCTCAGATGACGGTTGGAAGACGGCTAAACCGCCGCGCGTACCGATACCGCCCATCGTTCCGAGTGAAAGGTCTTGCAGCACCTTATTGGCCGTGACTGCCTCGGCCGCAAGATAGTAATTCACGGCGCCGGTGAGAATCGCTTGAAGCGTTTGCAGCTTCATCCCGAGCCGCTTGCGAATTCGCAGGGAATACGCAGCATCGTTCCCGGCTTCCGACGGCAACCGCTGCATTTCCGTGCCGTAGATATCATTCGCGGTCAGGTCGAGGTTGTTATCGCTGCGAGTTGCCCAGCGCGTCTGGTTCTTCGTATACGGAATTTCGAGCGAGGCAATGTACCCAAAGCCGCTCGCAATACCGAACGCCATCGCGTACAGTAGCCCGGTCGTCGACGGATCGCCCGTATCGGTGCGCGCCGCATCGGTAAACCACCGCTTTGGGATCAGCGCCATGATCCGCTGCGTAAATTCGGCTTGCGTGTACGGTAAAGGCGGCGGCGGCGGCGGCTCAACCGGCTGCTGCGTCTGCTCCTGAACGGGGACCAACACGCGAATCGTTTGATTCGTTCCCGTGCCGATGAAGGTGGTCGTTCCGGAGGGAGCGTTGGCGCCCGAAAACGTCACGTCGTACAGGACGTTTTGCCCGGCGTACATCTCGATCGTACCGCCGGCTGCGAGAATGGCGGTCTGAACGAACTCGTCGCCCTGCTGGATAATCGTCGCCGTCAGACCAGCCGCCAGCGGCGTACCGGTCTGATCGACGAAAGTCACTTCTACTTGCTGGGATACGCTTTCGCCAAGCAGCAAGAGAAGCGACATGTATGCTCCTTGGGCTAGTGAACGACGAGCAGGACTTGGCCGTCGTACAACACTTGCGAATTGCTGGTGATGTCCGAAAGCGACTTCGAGTAGTCGAACGTGCCGCCGTTCGGGACGTCCTGACCGCTCGATCCGTTACAGACCGCAGCCGTTCCGTAGCCGAGTGATCCGCTCTGCGGCATCGCGTAGATCGGCGCACCGGACCCCGATCCCCAATAGGTCGAAAGCGGCGTGCACGGCACCAAGACGTGACCGAGACGCGAGTAGGTATGCGGCGCCCAGCCCGAAAGGTTCGAGGCACTGACGACTCGCGATGCGCCAGATCCGTTGATGACAACGAGCAGCGGACCGCGGTCCTGAGCGCATGCGAACCACTGCCGCCGGTCGAATGCCGTGCAGCTGCCGCTTCCGGTCACATCGAACACCCAGAGATGCTCGAACTCGAAGCAATACAGCCCGGTGATGCCGTTGCAGAGGATGTTCGAATCGTACGATCCGCCGACCGCGCACTTGACGTTCGTACCGTTGTACGGAGACGAACCCTCGCCACACGGCTTCTGCCCAGAGGCGCCAGTCGGATCTGCCGGCATGGGCGTATCGCGTCCTGACGGCATAACGAAATCGAATGGCCAGACGTCCATGCAGTTCGGGGAGAGTCCAGCGCTGCCGAAGCCGCACATATCCGAGAACTCGGATAACATAACGGGTGCGTCGTCCGAGAAAAGGCCAAGAATCGGGGCGTATTCCCACAGTTGATTCTGCTGGTGAATGCCGGTCCCGAGCGAACTCGTTGACGTCCCCTGAATCTCGTCCGACTGATCGGCAAGGAACATCGCGGCGATCTGCGTGTTGATGCCGGTCTTGACCGTTTCTTGATAGAGCGCAGCGATATTGTTGATCGCGCTGTGCATCCCCTGATCGACGCCAATACCGCTCTTGAGTCTGCTGAGCGACCGGGCCGTTATAGGGCAGCGGTTGAGGCGTCGGGCACGTCACGCCGTCGCACCCAACGAGCGTTTCTTCGTCAACTCCGAAGCGCGTGTTCGCGTTTTGGTTGACCGCTTGCGAAGTGTTCTGCAACCCGTTATAGGTCACGTTCATCGCCGATCCGTTCTGATGCTGCAATCCACCAAGGAAAGCGGCCAGCGCGGTCTCGTACGACGTGTCAGACGGGAACGTCAGCGGTCTATCGTTGCTCGTCAGGAGCGTCGTGCGCGTGTGGTACGTGCCATTGAAAAACGCGCTCGGATTGAACGATGTGCCGCTCGCGCCAGAGGTTGGGTCTGCGTACGGAGATGACGAGCCGGTTCCGAAGTTTTTGCCGCCTTGGTACGACCCGTCCCATATATCCCAGCCCGCGGATTCCAGGCCGATGAAGGCGTTGTCTTTGAATACCGAGGCGATCGCGTCGAACGGTTGGGTTGACGCATTGCTGTCGTGCTTGCAATTCGCAATCACGTCGTTCGTGAACGCGAGCAGGCTAGCCGATCCGAGGTTCAGGTAGAGGTAGTATCGAGACGATCCGTCGATTCCCCAGCCCATATAGTCGACGTTTCCGGTCGTGCCGCCGTTGACGTAGATAAACCAATTGTTCGCGCCGGTCGACGTGTAGTCGGGAATCGTGTACGGAGTTCCGGCCAGCGTGACGCTGGTTTGCTGATCCCAGAAGTTGCCGCTGCTGATCGTCGCCGCGGCGTCGCACGTGCGCGATCCGTTATTGAGATATGAGCCGTGGAACGGGAAGTCGACGTCGTGTCCGTTCGCGTCGGGTTGCCCCAAGCCGGACTCCATGTAGTATTCCCAGCCATTTGCAAAGTTCCAGCGGCCGGGGCCCGGGCACGTCGTGGGCCAGAGGTTGTTACTGTTCGCGGTCGATCCGATGCACAGATCGTCGTATTGCGCGATCTGCGCGGACGTCGCGGTCATGTTCGAATTTACGCCCTCAGACGAGAGCTCGCCGAACCAGGCCATTTCATCGCGTAACGGCGGCGGTGTCGCCGCAGGTGGCGTCGGTGTGGGCGTCGGGGTGGGCGTCGGTGTCGGAGCCGGCGTCGGGGTTGCGTAAAACGAGCCCGAGAAGCGCGCGGTCTGCGACATGGTGATGAACTCGGATAAGCCGTTCGCATCGAAGATCCAGTCGCGATCGCATTTCGGGTAGTTCGACCAGGACTCGAATGTGCTGAAGACCTGCGTCTTCGGAAAGTCGAGCGGCATGTACGTCATCGCATCGGAGTACCACTGCGCTTGCGTGTTCAGCCCGGCGACGTAGCCGGTGCAGTTCGGGTCCGCCGTGACGTTCGCGCTGTTTTCAGCACTCTCGATCCAGCCCTCGGGGAGATCCGGGTACCGGCTGGTCATGTAATTGTAGTACACTCTGGTAGGTGTTCACGAGGCCGTTCGCGTTGCCGACGTCGTACTGATCGTCGCCGATCATGTCAACGTCGTACGACCCGTCGATAGGCGCTGCGCACTCGAGCACGTAGCAGGTTTTCGGAAAGAAATTCTCGGTAAGCGACGGGTTGCCGCCGGTAGGATTCCACAGCCACATAATGTTCGTGGCCCCGTCGATGTAGACGGAACGATAGTAGACGTACTCGTACCAGGCTTGAAAGAGTTCGCCCTTTTGAGCGTCGGTCGGAGCCATGCCGGTCGCTGGCCAGATTGCGGGAAAGTCGTAGATGGAGTCGTTATTGCTGCACTTCGCTGAACTCAGGCACTGATCGAATTCGTGAAACGGTCGCGCGTAAATCGGACCCGGATAGGCTTTCATACGCTGCGCGAATGCGTCGATGTAGCTGTCCCACTTCTCGTAGCACTGCGTAGACGAATTTGGATTCGTTGCGCACGATGGCGGCGGAGCGGGGAAGCCGAGCGACTCCGCAACCGCTGCCGGTAAATAGCTTGCGAGCGATTCTGCCGACGACGTCGGGAGCCCAGCACTCCAAGAGACAATCGGCGTACGCTTGAGGGCTATAGAAGCGATGATGCGCGGATCGATGGGAGCGCCGACCGGTCCCCAAACCTTTGAGCCCGAATTCACGAAGTAGGTGGGCGAGCCGTAAATGAGATCGATCGGCAGCGAATGCCCCACGAGCGTTTCGAGCGTCTCTTGGTTGTTCTCTTGGATCTGCGCACCGCTCAAGATCAGACCGGTGGGCTTCGGTGACGGGCTGGATGCCGCGCGGAAAAAGCCACCGACCAGAATTTGGCCCGAGGGGAGCGGCGTCGGGTGCGGGTACGGCGTCGGAGGGTGGCCGACGAATGGCCACGTGCCGTACGTTTGCTGCGCGCTAGCAATACCGCTCAAAGCGGCAAGCAAAAATACGGCCGCGAGGGCGCTTCGAAGCATTCCTACACCTAACGTGAGCTGAATTGCGTGCCGATGATGTTGATGTTTATCGTCGCCACGGAGGCAGACGATCCGAAACAGAGCCCGTCGCCGATTACGGTGCGGAAGATCTCGCTGTTTGCCATGTGCAGCACGACGTTGCCTCCCGCGGGAACCAGGATCGGCGCGCCGATCGCGACGGCAACGCCTGAGCCGCCGCAATTCGCGCCGGTCCCCTCATAGGCTTGAACGGAGACTGCCGTCGCGCTGGTGTTGGACAAAGTGAGCGCCGAAACGCGCACTGCGGCGCCGGTTTGCTCGGTAACGCCTTTGATGCAGCTCGTCGTACTATTCAGCACGACCGGGCACATCGAGCCCTGGGAAACGGACGTTGTGCACATCGACAAGCCGTTGTAATCGTTGTCCGCGAAGAGCCCGGCAACGTCCGGAGCGCCCATGGTGCCCTTGGAGTCGGCGAGGCCGGTTACCGTGGGCGTGTTCTTGATCGCGGTCCAAGCATAGCCGTTACCGTAGCCAGAAAGCGGCGAGATGGACCATGCAACCGTCGGCGTTCCGGAAAGCGCTCCCGCTGCGCGCACGCGAATCCAGCCGGCACCGGTTACGTTGAGTTGGTAGACGCCGTTGGCGCTGGCAAAGTAGTTCGGGGTGTTCGACACGGGACTCTGCAACCCGAGCTGAATCCCAAAACCTGAGACCCAGCCGCCATTCGAGCCGTTCGTCGAATCGACGCTGCGTTCGTAGTAAAGATTTCCGGACGTCAGGCCGCTAATGCGCAGATCGACTTGACCGCACGCACCAGGGCAGTAAAACGCGGCGTACGAGTCTGCAGTCGGCGCCGTCGTATTGACGTTTCCATTGCCGAACATCGCCGGACCGGCGCTGTCGGTAACCAAGATTTGCGCGCTCGAGGGAGCGGGACTCGCTTGGGCTACGAACTGATTGCCGGACGTGTCGCAGCGCGTAGAGTACGCTGTTCCGCCGTTGGCCGTGACGGGCGACGTCACGGTGGGGCAGTAAGGCTGCGTGTTGACGCCGTTGCCGGGATTAGACGTCGCGGCAGGTACGGGCGGAGGCGGCGTTATGACGGCAACGGGACCGTTCGACCCGTTGATGTTCACATTGACGTCGCCGGCCGGGTCGAACGAGAACGGCAGTCCGCCGCTATAGCGCGGTGAGCAAAGGATCGTAATCGATCCGGTACCCACGTTCGTCACGCTCAGATCGAAATAGCGCGCGCCGTTGAGTGCAAAGATGTACTGTCCGTTCGCGGTGAGCGAACTTCCCACGGTGGGCCCCTGGACATAGATGCCATTTGCCGCTTGCGGTTTCGCGTTCAGCGAATCGAATGCCAGATACGACGTAACTGCCGTCGTTCCGTCGAAACCCTCCAGATCGCAGCCGAGTGCGTGTACGCATGGATTCCGCCGTCGAACGTGTACGAGTACGTGTTCGGCGCGGGCGTCGCGGTGGCGGGAAACGTCGTCGGGGTGGGCGCCGGAATGACGTGCTGCACCTGCGAGTACGTGGTCTGTGCCTGCGTCGGAGCCAAGAAACAAAACAGCGCCACGAGGGCGCCGAACGTTCCGATTCCATACTTGAGTAGAGAGCGTTTTAACGCCATGCGACGAGCACTCCTTTTGTCGGGGCTGGACCTGCCAGGTTGATGCAAAGCCCGGCGGGGACGCTCAGGCCGTCGTATTCGGCTCGGTCGCCAAGATTCGTAAAATTGCCGATGCACTGACCGCCGGCCGAGGTGGCGCCGTTGTAGACGCCGATCGTGTAGGCCGCCGGAGCACCTTCGAGGTTGCGGAGGTAGCCGATCTCGACGGCGCCGGCGATATCGGTGTCACCGAGTGCGTCGACGATCGTGAACTTGAAGGGCGTATCCGCCGTTGCAACGGGATATCCACCCTGCATACCTTGCGTCGCAACGGCGCCATTCACCGGGGCGACGCCCGGCGCGGTGACGTCCGCTTTGCTGATCGTGCCGCCTTCTTCGCACGCGATCTCCATCAACTGCGCGTGGCATTGCTGCCCAGCCCACGTTCCGACATCGGTCGCGACGTCTTGGCCGCCCGTGAGCTGGATGAAACTTTGTCCCATGGTACCTCTCTCGGTTTAGGAGATGGTGACGTGCGTAAGATCGGTGCGCGCGAGTTGAAAATTGGTCAGTGGAATATCCTGATACGCGTTGTTAATTTGCAAGTTCGCGTAGCCCAGCAGTCCCTGGCCGGGCTGCGTTCCAACGAAACTCTCCACGAGTTGGATCAGTCCGATGAATGGCAGCTTGCCGGTTGGGTTAAGGCCGCCAGAGCCATACGTGGAACCGCCTGGACCGTTTGCGTTGACCCACGCAATAATCGCTTGCTGCAGCGCGAGCTGCACTTGCCCAAGCTGAAAGCCGGGCTGCGCTACGGTTCCACTGACGGTGACGGCAACGATCTCGTTTTGCGGTGGCACCACGTCGAAACCAATGCCGCCCGTTCGAATGGCCGAGATACTGCTTTTAATAGCTGCTATCGTGACGTTAGGGATGCTTCCCGATCCATCGTCAACGCAGATCGTATAGTACGCGTCCTTCTCGTTGCCGTTCTGGTCGGTTAGGTCGTTGTAAGTGAAGGCGAGGCCGACTTGCGTGCCCGAGACGGCCGCGCAGATCCCGCGTTCGGTTCCATCGCCGCCGAGCGCCGCCATCCAATCGGTGAAGCGCTGCCAAAGCGGCCCGTCTTCTTCCGTGGGATTGCCATTACTGATCGCGTTCTGGTTCGTAACATTGTCCGCCGGAACGTTGGGGCTCGAAATGACGGTGAGCGTTCCCGCCTCGAGGTTGCCGATTGTTCCGGCCGTAAGACACCGCGCCGTGACCGCAACGGTGAGGCCGTTTGCCGGAAAAATATAACCGCCCAGCACGGTGCTCGATGCTGGATTGTCGGGATCGGCGATGGCTTGGAACTGCACCGGCATTGCCGGCGGCTGAACGACATTCTGAACGATCGTATCGAACGGGATGACGCCCTGATTCGGATTCGGTTGATTGTTCGCAAACGTGAGCGTCGTCGTAGCGAACGACGCACTGAGGCGTGGCGTAAAGCCCGATTCGACGAAATCGCCGACGTAGGAGTCGAGATCGGCGCCGGCGCACAGCTTGCCGCGCGAGAGCTCGGCGACGTCGAGATTTTGCTGCTGGACGAAGTCAAACTGTGTGGCCAGCGAGTATGTGAGGGCAGCTTCCGGGGTGTTATCACTGAAGTCGTCGATCTGATCGGTCTTAACGATAATGCCGGACTCGATGTCCTCCTGGAACTGCTCCGGAGTCTTGGTTTGCGGCTGAGGCAAAGCGCAATCTCCTACGTTGACGGAACAGTGAACGAAATGGCCCGCGGGCGGTTGCTAACCGCATCGTTATAGTAAATCGTGATGACCAAGCCACCTTGAACGCCGTCGACGTTGATTCGCGGCGTTGGGACTTTCGCGATCTCGTCGATCGTCTGGCATCCTTCTTGAATGAGCGCCTTAATGTCCGTGAGGTCTTTGCTCGAGTACGAGTCGCCGACTTTACGACAAAGCCCGATGCCGAACGACGCGTTAAAAATGTAGTCCGCCGGCAGCACGCTGCCGTCCGGATTAACGATGCGCTGATTCGTAAGCAGCCAACGAACGAGTTTTTGCGCGGCGAGCGTCGAGCCGGAGCAGCAGAGGAGCGAACCGGTTGGCCCGACTTGAAAGTCGCCCCCTTGTCCGTTGAAGAGGTTTGGCCAGTTCAAAGATAGGCTGCTCATTGCACGGCCTTCACTTTCGAGGATCCGGTGCTAGCGATTGCCGTGAGCGACGTCGGTCCAACGGCGTTGGAGCCGGCGCTCAGACTTTCAGTGGCCCATGTCGTCAGGTCGGTTTTGAGTCTGCGCCTGTTGCTGCGTGTACCACTGATCGAGATAACGTTTCGTGATGACGGCGTCTTCCGTGTCGTCGATGCCTTGCACATCGCCGAGCCACACTTTCGTCGTACCGTACAGGTAGGCAACGCCCGCCGCGAACAAACGGAGCGACTGATCGGCCATCCACTTGACGAACGAACCGCTTTTGTGGACGATGTACCGTTCGCCGGGCTGCGCACCGAGCGACTTGTGGTCCTGGTCGAACGCCGCATCGAACGCGACGTAATCGTTTCCTTCGCGATCGACGCACAGGACGGCCACATGCATCCCCGGCTCGAGCCCAACTTCGTCGCCGTATTCGTCGCCGGCCCACGGCCGATAGTAAAGCATCGGCCCAAGGTCTTGCGGCGTGTTTCCGCTGTAATCGGTCACCGTGATGAGGCCGGTATTGGGGTCGACGGTCTTGACCGCGCAGCTCTTGAACGGGAGCGGCGTGACGATGGCGCGTTTCGCGCGGGCCGTCAGCCGTTCGCCGAATTCGCGTATCTCCCGACGTCCATATGAATTCGACATACTAATCGAGCTCCGCGCCTTCGTTCACTGGATTGAGGTTACCGACGACGAGATCCGCCAGCAGCGAGGGTTCCTTATTGCTCATATCGCACGTGAGCCGCGCGGAACGGACCGCATACGTCAGTTGATGCGACTGATCAACGTCGCCCCGGAGTGCAATCGAGAAGTTGGCGCCGTATTGCGAAATGAGTTGAAGCAGTTGCGTATCCGGTACGATCTGCAAGCGGCCGGTGAATTCGCGGCGCGCGAGGTCGTAGTAGATTGCCTGGGCCTTCTGCTTGCACTGCGGACGGTTGAGACCCGGAATGAAGAACCGGAGCGTCTCGCCTTCCTGTGCGCTGGCATTCCCGTACGTCGCGATGATCTTGTAACTCGAGGACACGTGCCGCTGAATCGAGACAACCTGGATCTGCAGATTGTGCGAACGGCGCGCGCCGTGGTCGATGTCGAGTGTCTTGCAGATACCGCCGCGCTGGGCCCACGTAATCGTTTTCGTCGGGGCGTTCGCGGCCGGCGGCCCGTAGTACCCAACGCCGTTGTGGACGGTCAGGATGAATCCGTCGTCGAGCGCCGCAGCGGACATCTCGTCCCACTCCGTACGATCGCGCGTCGAGGTGATCTGCAGCGCGTCAGTGCTCGATTTACCGGAATTGACGGGCGAGGGGGCGCCGATGATGAGCGGGATGCCGTGCTGGGCGAAGTATTTTTGCGCGAGTTGAACGCCGGTGATGTTCCGGGGGAGCGCATCGCTGGTCCGGATGTCCTGAAAGATCGACGCTGAAGAACGCGCCGAAATTTCAATGCTTTGGTTCGTGTAGCTGTACTTGGCTTCGTCGACGTACCCTTGCTCGATGCCGATAATCGGCACGGGAGGGTCCGGAGTCGGCCCCGCCTCGTAGCCGGCCCGAACGGTGATCGGCAGCGGATTGACCTGCTGCATCATGGCGCTGATATCCGGCGCCTGGTAGACGACCGCGCGGCCCTTCTTCATCCGGCGCGGAAGGGTCACGTCGATCGTGGAATTCATGGAGAACGCGTTCACGTCGACCGTGAAGTCCAGGAACGGAAGGGATTGGGCGTTGATCAGAACGGCGCCGCTGCATCGAAACGAGCGTCCGGCCATGCCCTCTCCTTACGGAATGATTTTAACGAAGAAGCCTCGGCAACCGGCTTGGAAAAAGAGCAAACCGGCGTCGATATCGTTCCAATCAATGGAAAGCGGCTGCAAGTAGCGCCGGTACCAAACGCCAATGTAGATTTGTTTAAACGGCAAAGAGAGCTGGGCTTCGAACGGCCCCAGCTTTATGTGGACGTGGATATTAAGCTTCACGGCCATGCCCTCTCCCTGAAAAAGTCGCCTATATTATTGGTTAAGGGCCTACACGCGCGGGATCACGAGGTTCATCGATCCATTGATGAACGGGTCTGTCAAGTCGTTCGCCGCCATGATCGCCGGGTAATTTGTCCAATCGCCCGTATAGTTTGCCGAAACCGCATAGACCGTCGTGTTCGAGACTCGTACCGTCGGCGTGTTGGCCGCCGCCCCGGTGTACGTCCCAAGCGTTCGATACGCGCTTCCTAGGGTGCCGTTCAGGCTTTCCAGCATCTGCACGATGTTCGATGTGCCCGACGTCTGCCGCAACGTGTTCAGTGAGTTCTGAACGGACGAGAGCGCGTTAAAAAGCGACTGCCCGAAGGATATCTGCTGCTGCACCGTAGCCAGCGAAATGGTCCCGATGCTCGAGCGCTGCGCCGAGACGATGTTGATGTTCGAGAGCACCGACGGGTCCAAGTTGGCCGGCGCCACAGCCGGAACTTGAGCGGCCAGCGCTTCAATTTGGTCGAGATTGCCTTCGAGCGCACCGCTGGCATCCTGCGCCGGCGAGGTCGCGCTTGCGCGGCGCTCGAGGAGCGGTTCCAGCGTGATGGTGAAGTTGATTTCACCGATCGAGACGTACTCGGGCTCAATGTGATCGATGATAACGTCGAACACCCGCGGTCCGCAGATGAACGGTACGACCGCTTGCGCATCCTGCAGCGCTTCCAGGTTCCGGATGTCGTCGTCGGCGGTGGCGCCCAGGCACGTGCCTTCGAAGGTGATGGTGTCGGCGAACACGCCGAACGTCTGCGCTATCCGCTCGGCCGCGGAGTCGTCCGTTTGCGGAATGTCGTGATACGAGGCCAGGGTTCGGCGGGGGAATTTGACTTTTTCTCCGACTTCCCAGCCGGTCAGGGTAACCGGACCGACCGAGAACGTCTGAGCCATGGCCTAACTCATTCCCCCTACCAATTCGTATGAGCTGAATCCGGCGCCCATGATGTTCGAGCCCGAACCGTCAAGGCGAAGCACCTTTGCGAACTTGTCGGCGATCTCAGCGGCAATTCTCCTTGCCGAACGCGTCGACGTATCGCCACTGATGACGATGTCGCCGAAACTGAAGACGACCGATTGACCGTCGTTGCCCCGGCCGCGGCCGCGGGTTAGGGCATCGAGCCGTTTGGTCAGCGGCGCGTTTACGACGAGTTCGCGTTTGTGCAGATACGCGAGGCCGTCGCTGCGCGTGTAGCCCCCCGATGCGAGGTGCGCAACCTTATGCGCTGGTGGATGCGCCCCGACGGCATTCCAGCCGGCCTGAACGCCCCGCACGCCGTTCATGATCGATCCGCCGATCGACGAAAAGAACGAGCTTGCTCCATGCATCCAGACGCCTGGACCACCCAAAATGAACTTCACCAGACTTCCAAAAAAGTTGGTGATGCCATTCCATGCGTACACCAGCCCATTGACGAGCAGATGCGCGCCTTCGCCGACCAGCTTGCCGATGCTGAACGAATGCGATCCGAGGAATTGTAGAATCTGAACAACGCCCAGAATCTCGCCGACAACGGGAATTGCCCGAAGCCCGAGTTTTGCGAGCGTTTCGCCCATGAGCAACAGTCCCGTTTTTGACACGAGCGCCTTCGCGCCCAGTTGGTCGAAGACGTATCCCAAGTCGCCAAGTGCGCCGCGTAGCGCGCCGGATTTTCCAGCACCAAGGCCGACGCCGAGCATCCCGCGCGTTTCGTTCATGCCGACGACGCCGCGGAGCCCGTTGCCCATGCCGAACGCTTTGAGAACGCTGGAATGCGCTGCGACACCCTCCGCGCCGATACCCAGAACGCCGGCTGCAAGACGCAGCGGGCCGCGACGCAGCATCCATGGCGCGGCGTGCGCAATATACTCACCGCCGAGCTTCAGCGCAGCCCACGTACCGAGTCCCATAGCACCGGCAAGTCCGTATCCGGTCATGCGCGCCGCTTCAGGATGGCTATGCATCCACAGCGCGAGTTTTCCGGTTGCACCTGCAAGCCCGTGAACGAATTTTGTCATTCCGGGAAGCAGACTGCATCCCTATTTCCGTCGCGAGCGAATGAAAGTTCGACGTAAGCAGTTTCGTCTGATTGTTGAGCGTGCCCATCAGCTGCGCTTGAGCGGGGCCAAGGCTCGGCATATTCTTCTGCTGCGCTCGCAGTCGATTAAGCTGCTCGATGCCGCCGGGCGTCGCAAGTGTTTGCAGTACATTCGCGGCGTTCGTATCGAACCCACGCGCCAGGTGACGGTTGAACGCAGCGCCACGGCCTGCAGTTTTCCAGGCCGCACCTTGTTGCTGAACGTACGAAATTAGGCCCATCAGATCGACCGCGCCGGTGCGCGAATTGACGAACCGACTGCTGCCGCTCGAATCATAAATGCCGAGCGCTTCCAGATTGCTCATCTTCACGTTGCCGGTTGGCGCCTGCAAGTTCTTGATGAGCATGTTGACGCCGGAACCACCGCGGCCTTGACCCAGGCCCATGCGGTCCAGCCACGCGCCGAGATCGAGAATCGTATCACGCGAGAGACCAGCGCTCATGCCCTTCGAGGCAAAGTACCGAACCTGCGTAAAGATGCGCGCTATGCTGTCGGGCGAGCTCGCTCCCATCTTGTAGAGATGGTTGAGCACCGAGGTCATGGTCGCGGGATCGAAGACCTGGAGATCATGCGAGAGTTTTGCGGCGAGGCGAACACTATCTTCGAACGGGACGTGGTCCTTCCCCAGATACTGCACGTCCGCATACTTTGCGATCGGCATGGCAAGCTTCGGCAGATCTTGCGGTTTGATACCGGAAGCGGCCATGATCCCGAGCAAGCCCATCGACTGGTCGACGCTCTGCGCCGTGCTCATCGACATCTTGAGCGCAAGCGTGTGAAACGATGACATATTGCGCATCGTGTCGCCGAACGTCTTGCCGAGTCTGCCGGTGCTGATTGCGGTGTTCACCATCGCATCTTGCAGTGCCGCGGCGCCTTTGACGCCGGTCGTGAACGTCTCGCCGGCTGCCAGGCCAACGGCAACGAGCGCACCGAGGCCAACGGTACGCAGATCCGCGAGCGTCTGATTAAGCTTCGAGACTTTTTGCGTTGTCTGGCCGACTTGGTTCCCTAAACGCGAAAAGGCCAGGGAGTTCCCCGAATTGGTGACCAGCCGAATACTGATCGTCCAAGCCGCAACGGCCATTCGAGTCTCCCTGGCGCTAGAGGTTAAAGAGTATCGTTATGAACCGGTCGGCATAGAGCAAAAATGCCTCGTCGTTATGGTCGCGTGCGGTTGCTGCCATCGGCTCGCGCTTCGGCATACGCAGCGTTCCAAGTTCGAACCAGACCGCCTTTGGGTCGTCCGAACCGACACCCGATTCACGCGTCGCGACGTTTCCATACGTAATCGATCGCTTGTATTTGCCGGTCCATTGCAGCGTCGAGTCTATCCCCGTGCCAGCCATCGGGATTTGAGCGTAGTAGCCTTTACGTTCGCTACGTGCTATCAGCGTTGCCGCGGCGAGCGTCGGCGGCAAAAGGGTAGGGTTACCGATCCGTTCCTGCAACTTCTTCGCGAAGAAACCTGACGTCTCAAGACGAGCCTGCGTATCCGCCCGCAACTCGTTCAGCCGTACGTACCGCACAAATGCATGAAACGTCGCAAGATCGGGAAAGTAGCGGCTCTTGATTCCTGCCAGTCGCATGTCACTTCTTCTTTACCGGCTTTTCAACGAAATCGCGCTTCGCCCAATCGAACCGGTACGTCCCTTCGTACTCAACGCACTGGATCACTAAGCCCATGCGCGTCTCGTCCGGAAGACTCCAGGCGAAGTCCCACGGCACGCCGTGGGCGCTGAGCATTAGGACTTGGCGGACCTTTGACGACTCCGCGATTTTTTTGTGTGTGACAACCCCGCGTTCTTGGCGATCCGGTCGAGATCGTCAGGACTCAGGCCGGCACCGTCAGCCTCCTCGAGCGCTTCGAAGAGGGCGGGGTTCATTGCGACTTCCCACGCCAGACAGTACGTCTCGAAGTTCTCGTCGTAGTACTCGTCCGCAGCGAACATCTTTTGCACGCCCTTGAACTGCGCATCGCTGCGCGGTTGTTTGAACGTCTCGCCGTTGAATTCAATGATAGACGCGATCGCGCGATAGTACTTCTGCAAGCGCGGGTTCTCGCATTGATTAGGGCCGAGGATGCGCGCGATTCTTTCGGCAGTTCCTCCCGGAGCGCGCCGAAAGCGCAACGAACAGAATCCATCGGGTGAATTCCACGTGAAGGTTTCCAGGCCGAGCGCTTCAGCCGACGGATCCTCGTCGGGCTCGACTTGAGGGTTACCCGATCCGCCCTTACGTAGCGCGTCGAGATCATTAAGCGTTGCCCACCTGGGCGTTCTTACGAGTTTCGGACATAGTGAGGCGGCGGGTCCTTTCGAGATTACAGAATGTTCGAGCTGTTCAGCGATGCCGGCGCGGTATTCGCGCCCATCTGCTTGGCTTTGTCGGAGAACTTCACTTTGAACGTGACGCCGTCGACGGCATCCGCGCCCTTGAAGGTGCCGAGGCTTTCCGGCACGATCGCGCCGCCCGAAAGGTTCCACATCGACACGCTGCCCTGATTGATGATCGTCTCGGTCGCGCTGATGACCGGTTCCGGGCCGTGCCCGTAATAGTTGTCGACGAGGGCCGTGACGAGATCGTCGAAGTAGTCGTCCACGCGCGTGAGCGAGCAGTCGTACTCGTAGCCCGAGTACGTGGTGCGAAAGACGGGTTTCCCGTCGTTATTCGTCGGGATTTTTTCGAGCAGATGGGAATCGACTTTGCGCTCGGTGGACTCGAGCAGTCCGGGAATCTCCCACGTCTGTCCGTTGATGACGAACAGCATCGTCATCTCGGTGCCAATGTTGAAAACCTGCGACGACACGCTGGCATCTCCTTATCGGGCGCAAAAGCAAGGAGCGCCCTGCGAAGAGCGCTCCGAATGGTCGAGTTACGGGTTACGAGGTAGCGGGCGAGACCTGTTGCGGTTGAATTGCGAGCACCGTTTGGCCACCGACCAGGCCGATGACGACCTTGTCGATCACGCTCATGAACTCCACGATGCAATCGACGCGGAAGTAGCCGCGCGGAATCGAGTTGGTCGGGTCGTTATTGCGAAGATCGCATTGCACACTGTAGGTGTCGATGATCTCGTCTTTTTCAAGGCCGCCCAAGAAGCCGTTGAAGATCGCGCGCGCATTCGCGCGTTGCTTGTCACCCGGCTGCGTGCTCTGCGTCTGACCGATGAGACCGGCGAGCAGGTTACTGTCGAACTCGACGGCCAGATACTGGATCATCGACGAGTAGGAGAGCAGACCGCGGTCCGGATCGTTGTTCATCGAGTTGACGTTGGTACGGATCATGGGGAAGTCTTCACCCGAGATCCCGCCCATCGTGATGAGGTTGATGCCGGCCGCTTCGAGATCGTCGATCTCGCTCGTCGGGTACGGTACGTTCTGCTGGGTTCCCGTGCGGTTGGTTCCCAGGACAACCGGGATGTTGAGGTTCATCGGCGAGCGCTGCGGCGGCGTAAGCGCCATCTGCGAGCTCGCGATGTCCGCCGGCGAGAGATACCGAATCAGGCCGCCGTTGGTCGTATCGTTGAACTCGCACCAATCGCCGGCCCAGACGCTCATCGTGTAGTCTTGCAATCCGTACGTCTGCTTGTCGTCGATCGCCGTGTCGCTATCGGTTCCGTTCGGGAACGCAATGGCCGTCTGCGCGTTTTGTGCTTTGCCGAACGCAAGCAGAAGTGATCCGGCGGTTGCGACGTCGTCGCAGCCCACGAGCGTGAGTTTGTAGCCGCTGATCTGGCCGTCGAATGCGTACATTCCCGTGCCCGGATTCGAGGCGCCCGAGCCGAGCATATCGGCGGTCGTAATAGCCGTCGCGCCATCCGTTCCGAGCGATCCGTTCGCATCGATGGGCGTCGCGGTGTAGTAGTCGGCTTGACCGATCGGCGTGTTTTGAGTTGCGGGCACGGAGGCCAGCCACCAGCGCGAGGGGCGCGGCGCTTGGAATTGATTGTTCACACCGTACGGCTGACCGTTGACGGCTGCGATAGCTTGCGTTTGTTGCGTCAACCCGTCGAAGACCGGAGCGCCGGCCACGAGCTTCCATGCGGGGATGCGATCGTAGACTTCCGGAGTCGATATTCCGGGCACGACAAACACGAGTTTGACGGTGGGCTTCGCCGCTGTCGAGTCGCTGCCGGCCGCAACGAGGACTTGGGCGGATCTGCCGCTCGAGGGATTCAGGCGCGAGCCGGTCGAGGCGGCCGTGAGCAAGAGCCACGGCGCTGGCGGTTCCGTTACCGTGTGCGTCGGTTGGCCCGGTTGCGTGAGCACCGCGCCGTAGACGAGGTCGGAGCCCGGCGTGATGGTCTGTACGATGTTCTCGTTCGTACAGGTAACGACGGCCGACTTGATTTCGAGCTGCGCCGTCCATGCCGCACCGGTTGCCGGCGCACCGTTCGTCGAGAGCGAAAGCGTGGTGCCGCCCTGGTCGGTCGCTGCGGCAATTCCGGTCGAAAGCGCGCCGTTGTTCGTACGGTCCGTCGCGATCGCCGCGACGAGGCCGTCGACGAAATTCTGCAGCGTTCCGCCGGCGAGCGCCGTATACGAGGCCGCTTGCCCGACGATCACGCCGTTATTGTAGAACGAGATGATGCCTTCGTCGCCGGTTGCCGGAGCGCCAGCGAGCACGAAGGTTGCCGTGGCCGGGCTGCTGTTGACAATGATCTCGCTCGAGCCGTTGTCCATCAGGACGCACTGCGCAGCAACGTCGGTGCCGTCGGTCACGCGCTTGCCCTTGAGCTTCGTATTGCCCATCAGCAGGTCGACGTAGAGCGCCGTGGCGAGGTCGTGTTTGGCGACCGAGGGCGGCCCGAAATGGAGATTCAGATCGTCGAAGCTGCCGATGTCGGCCTGATCGCCCCACGTCCCGGTGCCAACGCGAGCAATGCCGTTTGTACTGACGATCGGGAGCGAGCCTGCATTGGGGGCCAGTACGTCGACAATGACGTCCGGCGGTCCGCTGAGCTGCGAGAGGTTGGTAATGTCTTGAACGATCACTTACTTCGCAGCCTCCATGGTCGGGGTCGAAACCGTCTTGGCCGGCGCCTTGGCCGGAATGGGCGCAGCCTCGGGCGGCTGATACCACGGATGCGAGTGGTGATTGCAAGTCTTCTCGCAGTTCACGCTCGAGTGCGGAATTCGCACCAGGGCGTGCGCGTGCGTTTTACGCAGTTCCTCGCCGAGGTCGTGCGCAATGCGCGAACCACGCGCAAACGACACCCGCTGATCCCCGACTTTCGCCGAGATCGCGGACTTGGCCACGTAGGGCATGTAGGCACTCCTTGCTTAGAGTTGCGAGGCAATCGGATCGGTATAGCCCGGGTTAACTCCGCCCGGGAAAACGCCGGCAAGCGTTGAGAACGTGGCGACGATCGTCGTCTTAGTGAACGTGACGACCGACGTAAAATCGATCACCCAGCGAACGCGCCGAATGAGCACGCCCTCGGCCGACTCTTGGTCGTGGTCGATGGCGCCCGGAATATCCATGATGGTCGCGACCGTGCCGTCGACCATCGGTAGACGTTGACCGAGATCGTAGAGCGTCTCGATGTAGCGTCCGAAGAACTGCCGGTCGTACGGATTCGGCGTCCAGATGAGCGCATCGAAGAAGCGCCGGCGATACGAGACGGGGCGAATCCAGGTCGAGGTTGTTCCGAGGTTGACCTGCAGCGGTGGCGAGCTCGCCGGAACATTCACCGTGAATGAAGCGCCGTTCGTGGAGATCGGAAAGAAATTGTCGCCAACAGCGGCCGTTTGCAGCCCCGTCGCGATCCCCGCGAGCGTATCGCCCGCTTTGACGAGGTAGGAGGTGCTGGAATCGCCGCACTGCAGACCGATGACGTTGCCGGGCGTTACCACGCCGCTCAGCGTGACCGTGTCGCCGCTTTGCTCGGCATTTAGGGTGAGAGCGTCGTCGCCGACTTGCGTTTCCGGTTTATTGGTATACTGCTGGCGCGGAACGTCGTGATTGCCGACTTCGATCGAAATGGACGCCTTGCCGGACGTCATTCGTTCGGTCAGTTGCGAGAGCATCGGACGCGAAGGAAAGATGGTGCAATTGGGAACCGTGCGCGTCTGCCCGTAGGCAAGCAGATCGGGCGTCGGTTGCACCGTGCCAGTGAGGTCGACGTACTCCGGCATCGCATAGGTCGTGCCGACGAGCGGATTGACGACGTTGGCGATGTCAGCGACAATCTTGTACGCGATATCGTTGATTTCAGCCACTACAGGATGCTCTTCATATCGCGCAGGGTGAGAACGTCGTCGTACGGTTTTTTGATGAACAGCGCGATGCCGATAGCCTCGAGTTGCCGCTTTACGGCGCCCACATTCAGGCCGCTGCAAGCCACGATCTTCGTCGGGCATTTGCTTGCCTTGAGATGCCTAGCGATCTCCAGGCCGCTCATCATCGGTAGATTGATGTCGAGGGTGCAGATCGTCGGCTCGTGCTTGAGAATAGCGGCAAGCCCCGAATCGCCCTTGTGCTCGATCTGTAAGACGGTGACGCCGACGCGCTTGAGGATGCCGGCGAGTTGGTTGGCTTCGAGCGGGCTGTCGTCGACGATTACGGCCGTTACGCTCACAGTCCGATCTCCTCGCGTAGTTTCCGGCACGTTTCCTGATAGTGTCGATTCAGGTCTGCGATATCGTCTTCGAGCTGCGCGGCAATTGCATCAACTTGCGGTTGCACAGCCATTGCCGCAAGGGCGAGCCCAAGGGCCCAATAGCGTCCGCCGGTTCGACCTTGCGCAGACCGGGCGACCGTCTCACGTCGCAGGAAGTCGGCTTCGCCTTCTAGGCGCTCTTGATCGCGGTCGTACTGTTCGCGAATCGGGGTAATGCGGCGGATGTACTCGGCGATTTTCTCGTCGTCGGTCACTAGTCGCGGCGCTTTTCACATCGCAGTATCTGGCCTTGAAATCCCGCAAACTGCGGGAACGGCATGTGCACGCGGTACTTGTCACCGTTCGCGCCGACAATGACGTCGTTCTCGATGATTACCGTGCCGTTTAGGAGCGGCACGTAAATGTCCCATTGCTGCATCCGCACGTCGTCGTACAGGCCGGTATCGCGTGGCGGATACTCGCCTTTACGCTCATTGCCCTGAATGCACATCGGGATAGTCGCAAACATGCCGCTATCAGGCTGGAAACTGAATAGGCCATCTTCGAGCGTGATGATGTAGTCGGAATCCGCCATTTGCGTCTGCATCGGTACCGCTCCGCTATCGATGCCGAGCGGATTGCGGTTCGGCCGGCGGATCGTTCCGTAAATCGGGGTGAAGACGAACAGCGGATCGTGAAGCGGCCGGTCGTAGGCCAGCGTAAAGACCGAAAGGTCCGGACGGACGGTGTCCGAGCGCTCGACGAACACGTCGCCGATCTGGTACGGCCGAACGTCGATGTCCGCGCGGAAGACGAGGATCTTCCCCATGAGGTTGATCTCGATGTCTTTCGCTTTGGTCGTACGTTCGAATACGACCGGCACATTCGCGGCGATCTGGTTTTGGGTGGAGACGACGCCGGTGCCGCTGCTGGTTGGGCCGACGCGGTAGACGTCGAATCCTTGTCCGAGGATGGAGGCGACGATGCCGCCGGCCTCTTGGAGAACGTCGTCGATATCCGGCAGAAACGACGTCACGCTACCCTCCGGCTATCGAAAGCGAAATAACCCTCGCCGGCGGCGCGGAAGAATGTCCGGATCGAGTGGCATGGCCAGCAACTTTGAAAGTTGCGACCGGAAATAGTTGTAGAGCGCGAGGCGGTCTTGCGGCTCGATCGCATTGAACTTCACCGATTTCGCTTCGGTAAACGTGCGAAAGCGGCGGATGTTCGGAATGTCACCCTCGAGCACGCGTAGCGTCGGGATGTACCCGTTGTACGTCGTGTTCGTTGTCGGATCGGTCCAAGCGATACCGGGTGGCTTCGCGGCTCCGTACGTGCCCCAGAATGCGCTTTCTTGACCGAAGATCTGCACTTCGGCATCTTGGGAGAGCGTCTGGATGCGCTGCTGGAAGTAGCCGACCGGATCGAGGAACCGGAACGCCGATGCCAGGCTTGCGAGCGCGACGTTTGCTCCGACAGGCTGGCCGAGGTCCGGATAGCCCATGAAGCGCGAGAGTTCGTTTTGCTGGGTCGTAGTCAGCGCCATGGCGCCCTACCCGTTAGCGCTTGATCGGCGCGAGCGGCCGCAGCGGAACGTCGTGATCCCGCGCGATGTCGTACTCCCGCGAGTCGGCTTGGACGATCTGTCCTTCGCGGAACGTGACCGTCGAGCCCATCAGCTCGAACACGGTCTGCGTCTCGACGATGTACCGATCGGCATCCCTGATCGTTTTCTTCGGTTGCTCGAAGAGTTGCGGCTTTGCCGCCTTGTAAGCCTCGACAACTTCCGGTACATCGACGATCTCCACGTCGGGATGCGCCGAAAGAAACGCAACGGTGACGACTTCGGCATCGACGGGTTTTGCCGCGGTTATCGCGGCGGTCGCCACATTGCGGAACTCTGCGAGTTCCTCGGCGGTGCGTTCCATGAAAAACCTTTCTCTGAAATGCCGGGAGCCCGAAGGCCCCCGGCGTTGCGTTCAGTTCGGCGACGCGTTAGACGCTGGCGCCGTGAGGCAAGAGGACCGCACGTTTGCGGCGCCCGCCGCCGGCGGTCAGAATCACGTTAGAGTTGACCGTGACGTCGGTCGGCGCGATGATGTCGCGGATCGTGAGCCACGACATTTTGCACTTGCGACGCAGACGGTCGATCGGCGGCGTGATAACCTGCGCGATGCCGTCTTGCATGGCAATGTACGCATCGTTGAACGAGCTGCGCGCCCAGTGCTCCATCCCCTCGTACCACGAGTCGATGAGCGCACCTTTACCGATGAGCATCGGCACGTGGACGTAACCGCCGCCCGGCAATGCGATGCGCGGAGCGTTGGTCGTGACCAGGAACGTGATGCCCAGGTAGTTGTCGACGCGGCCTTTCTTGAACTCGGGCGAACGGCCGAGGGCCTGGAACGCCTGTTTGAAGTCTGCATCGCCGAAGAGGCCGCGGAACGAACGGGACGACCCGATGCACAGGTACGTACCGTCGCTGAGCGGTTCCATCTTCTGGTCTTCCAGCCACGATTTACCGTCGAGCAGTTGCGACTGCGTCAACAGATTCGCCGCGGTCAGCTGCGACCAATGGATGTTGCCGGCACCGGCAAGGAATTGCCGCGGCGCGTCGATCGCAACGACGATGTCGCCGTTCGCCGGCGTTTTGCCGACGCCCGAGATCCCGATGGTTCCGAGCGCACCCAGACCCGCCGGCGCTCCGTACATCGAGAGCAGGCCCGACGCGCCGTTTGCGCGCGTCGGCGAGGCCGTAGCGCCGCCGGTCGGGGCCGGCGAACCAACGAGGTTCGTCAGCGTTTCGTTGACGGCGTCGGCCGCAGTGCCCACGACGACGACGTTGTATGCGCCCGCTTGCGATCCGCCGGGGAACACGGTCGCAGCGAGCATGTAGTTCGCCGCATTTTGCGTCGACTGAACCTTACCATTGTAGATAATGGTGTCGAAGCCGCGGATGTCATCCACTTCCCAGGTTGCGGCCGCACCGCCGACCGCAGCGAGCGCCGCGGAGGCAGCAGCTGTGCCCTTCGTGTCGCTGGTGAGGTAGCCGGAAAGCAATGTGTTGCGTGCGAGCAGGTCGCGCGACTGATACGACTGGATGACGTTGGTCTTGACGTTGTGTCCGAACCGGTCGACGATTGCGAAGTTCGTGCCGAGCAAGTCCAGATCCATGCCGTCTTCGTACGTCTCCGGCGTGATCGTGTATTGCTCGACGTTCACGTCCGAAGGCGTGATGCCGTTGTTCAATACACCGTCGTCGGCTGCCGTCGCGGCGTTGGTCATGATCTGAATGGGAGCCTTGAGGCCCGGACGCGTTTTCGTCAGCGTGGTACCGATGTGCTCGGCAAACGTGTCGAAATCGCAGAGCGCTGCGTACTCGTTTTCGGGCTCGGCGAATTCCTCGAGTTTGCGCTCGAGATAGCCTTCCTGCAAGAGTGGCTGTCAGCTGCGCCGGCAACGCGGCGAGCGCGTCGTCGAAGAGAGCGACGACGAACGGCAGCGCCGCGATGGCGCAGCGCGCCTTCGTGGTTTTCATGTAAACGTGTCCTTTACTCAGTGTGAGAAGAGGATCGTCCGCTGCCGACTCGTCCCGAGTCTTGCGGTTCTAATCCGTTAGTGCCGATCGCGTCACGCGTTCGGTTTCGAAACTGCCGCCTCGCGTTTAGCGAAGCGAACGTTTGTAGCGATCGAAGGCTTCGTCAGCGTTGACGTTCTTGTCCCGGAAGTTTGCGACTTTGAAGCCGCCCTCACCGTTTGCAGTCCCGCCGCCGTTCACCGAAGCTCCGGTCGCCGTCGCATTGCCGCGGTTGTCAGCACTGCCTTGACCGCTGCCCTGCCCGTTATTTTGTCCGGTGCCCTGTCCGGCGCCGTTCGCGCCGTTTGCACCGGTGGCTACACCGTTTTGACCGTTCGCTGCGCCGTTCTGGCCAGCGTTTTGTCCATCTCCCTGTCCGCCGGTTTGACCGTCGGCTGGTTTGAAGAAGACGGGCTTCGCCTCTTTGAACTTCGTAAGCGCATCGCTGACGCCAGTGACGTCGCCTGTTTGCTCGTCGATCTTGATCCCCGCTCCCGCGTGTGCAAGGAAGAGATCCACAACGTCGCCGTCGATGACGCCGCTATTGCGGAGAGCCTCTCGCGCCTCGGCGCGGATCGCACGCTTGTCGACTAGTGACTGACGCGATTGGACGCCGTCGAGCGATGTCTTTAGTTCTCGGTTCTCGCGCCGGCGCTTGCCGTTTTCGTCGTTAAGCTCGCCGATGCGGCGATCTTGGTCGGAGATGATGCGGTGCGCCTCGGCCAGGTCCTGCGGTAGATCGCGCGCACGATTTCCGGCGTCGGCTCCGCGGGCGAATTGACCGCTAGCATTCCGGTTTACACCGGCCGCTCCGTTATTATTCTGGCCGGAACCATCGTTTTGGTTGCCGCCATTTTCCCCGCTGCCGTCGCCGTCATCGAAGAGGGCCACAGCAAAGGGCAGCGCCGCAAGGCGCGTCAGGGTTTGGTTCACGTGGAAGTCGCTTCCTTTCCGCGGCGCATCACGCGCCTATTCGGGTGTAACTTGATAGGCCGCCGTAATCTTCGCGTGGCTCTCAGCAATCGAGAGTTCGCGCTCTTCCGACGCGGCCGACTCGGCCTGAATGTCCGCCAGTTCTTGGTCCGGGTTGGCGACATCGAAGATGCCGGCACTGGCCGCAACGGCGGTTTCCTGGGTCACGATTTTTCCGTCGCGCGCACCGACGATTGCAGCGACTTCGGCCTGCTTTTCCGTACCCGTCAGCGTGTATGGTTGCGGCCATTTCGTTTCGATGTACGCATCGGATTTCGGCTGTGCCGCGCTGACATTGACGTCGATGTCTTTCGGCTCGACGGGCTCTGGCGGAGACGCCGCCGGCTGACCGTCTGCCTGTGTCGCCTGCCCCGCGCGGAACTGCTGGGTTTGCTGCAGTGTCTGCTGCTGGGCTTCCGCACGTGCGCGACGTTCGAGCAGCTCCGTGAGCATTGCTTCAAACGAAGGGAGTTGCACCTTCACTTTTTCGTACAGGCGCATCCCCAAGCGTAACAGCGGCTCGATGCCGCGGTCTCCGTACGAGAGCTTGAGCACGCCAACCATACCGACCATCGCCTCGTTCAGGCGATACATCGCAGCGCCTGACAGTTCGCTTCCGGCCGTTTCCGGATCGATGCGCGAACCAGCACAGACTTCGCGCGCGATTTGGCGCAGCTTGTCGACGTACGTTTCGATCGCGACCTTAAGCCCCTCGCCGTGGATTTCGAGGAACTTTGCATCGCCGCCGGCTGGAATCTTGAGCGTATCGGATGCCGTCGCGCCCGGCGAGTCTTCCGGAGCATCCCAATCGCCGCCACCGTCTGCCGTGCTTCCGGTTGCGCCTTCGATTTCAGCGACTTGCGGGTCACCGGCGTAATCGAACGCCCGTCCCGTCTGCGAGAGCGTCCGGTCAATGCGGAATTGAAAGTCGATGGCCGGCTCGAACGTGCACAACCCGTCCGGAAAGCATTCGTCGCGCTCGGGACCGTTAACGATCCAGATCGCGCACACTTCGCCGACGCTATGCGCGAACGATCGCCCGTTGTCGATGGGCCATTCCGTACGGTCGTTCCAATCGTCCGAATCATACAGCCACTTCGGAATTGGCTCGTACCAGACTTCGGCGTTTTCTTCGAGGCGCAGGCGCATCGCCCACCAGAGCGAGGCTTGCGGCTGACCCGCGTTTGCCTGAGCCAGTGCTTTGAGCCGCTGCGCTTTCGCGGTGCGACCGTACTTGAACGCCTGCCATTTCTCTTCGAGCGCGTCGACGTCGTAGCCACGCGCACGCAGATTATCCGCTCTGACGAAGTAGGTGCGCTCGAGCGATTCGAGATCCGTCGGTGCCCACGGTTTGAAGACCGGGGAACACTCGACCGCGTCCCACACCTCGAGGAAGTACCGGCCCGGCGAGCTCTGCGTGGCGTTCGGGTCGCCGGACGTGAATGTGTTCTTCGCGAGCACGCGCAGCACGATCGCGACCGAACCGGACTGGCCGTGGAGCGCCGCCTTCCAGAGGTGCCACCACAAGTTCGTGTCTTTGATGAACGCCATGATCCAGGCGTTGGTCGCGTCATCGTTTCGAACGAACGGCACCGGCCGGTGACCCTCGCCGAAGAGCATGTTCGCGAAGCCGCGCGCAATGACGAGCGGCAGGCGGTCTTGCACCGATGCGCGCCGATCGTCGAGCGATATCCGGTCTTCGTTGACGCTATCTTTGAACTCGCGCGTGAACGGGTTCGCGATGTGCGCGTACAGTTTGCCGTCGAGCGCGAGGTCGCGCGCATTCAGCAGCCGCTGACGGTCCGACCATTTACGGGGCTGCGCCGACTTGATGCGCTCGATGAACGCTTTGAAGTCCAAGGCTAGCTCCTACAGGTCGACTACGCGAACGCGTGCTTGTGAAATGCCGTCTCGCCGACGAAATACGCCATATCGATGTCGCGCTGGAGTTTCTCCAGGCTCTGAATGAGACTTATATGCTCACCGCAGTACTCAACCCAGTGGGAGAAGGAACCGGTGATAGTGTACGGCTGACCGTGCCAGTCCAAATGTTGCATCATCGCCTGGGATCGGCTCCCTTCGCCGGCGCGCGCACCGGAAAGTCCTCAGCGATCGGATACGAGAACGCGTCGCCAAAATGTGTGTTCGTGGCGCCGTCATCCGCCTTCTTGACAAGCGGCTCCGACGTGCCGGGTTTGTAAAACTGCGTATTCAAGTCGATCGCCAGGTACTTGCAGCGCGGATGAATCACCACGCCGATCTCGCCTAGGCCGTTGACGAGTTTGGCGTTCGTCGCATTGTACCGATTACGCCGTAGCGGCGCACCCTCCGGAATCCGCCGCGAGATCGCAAGTCCGTAGGCGACGAGCCCCTTACGCAGCGCAACCCAATCCGACTCGCCAGTCTGCCGGCTGCGCTGATTGCCAGCCGGGTCGCCATAGAGAACCAGGCCGTTGCGCTTTGCGATTTGCAGCGGCAACGGTTCGATTCGCCGAACTCCACCGCGGCATGCTCGATGCGCGCGTCGCGGATCCGCATTTCGTCCAGCACGTACATGACGATCGCCTGGAAGCCGTTAACCTTGAGGCGGCGCCACTGAAAGAGCACCGTACACAGCGGATCGATGTTGAAATCTTGCGACCAGCAGACTTCGCTTTGCGGGTCCCACTCGAGCGCCGGGATTCCGTAATCGCTGGCCATCATCGGCGTCACGACGTGCTTGCCACGGCTGAACGACCGCCAGATCTTGCCCTTGCCGATGTCGCCGAAGTTGCCTTTGAGTTCGATGTCGACGAGCTCGGGGTCCATCGTCTCGAGCAGGGAGCGGATGTACGCCTTCGGCAGAAATGGATTGTCGAAGGTGCTCGACGTGTAGAGTTTCATCGGCGGCGCTTTTGGAGCGTCCGGAGCGCCTGAGCGTTCGGTCTCCATCACACCGACCAGCGCCATCAAATCGTCGTCGGTCTCGTTCGCGGGCTTGGTCGTGAAGTCAACCAGCCAATGGTCTGTCGTGTGCGGCGGGTTCGCCGTGACCCACAGTTGCTGGCCGATCTCGCCGTAGATGTGGCGCGTACCGTCGTAACCGCGCAAGCGGCCGAGGAACGTAAGGAACGCCATCTTTGGCCAGACGTGACCCTCGTCGAGCCATCCGAAGTCGACTTCAAGCGACCGGAACAACTCCCAATCGTCAGCCGTCCAGCATTCGATCTTGGCGCGGACGAGCCGCGGGCCAACCCACTTCGAGACGATGACGTACTTTTCGCGAATGCGATCGACGTACTCGAAGCCCCAGTGCCGGCACCGGGCGAAGAACGTCATCATCGTACCGCTCTTCAACTGTGCGAACGTGTTCGACAGGATGAAGAAACGCGCGAGCGGGTAGCGGATGACCTTCGCAAGCAGTTTGTCGCTGGCGACGTAGGTCTTACCGGTGCCGACTCCGCCGACATACGCCACGAGGCGGCTCTCGTCGTAGAAGAAATCTTCTTGGGCGGGCAGATGCTTGAGGTTGATGACTTCCTGTCGCATCGCCGTCGCGGCACTCCGTGAGCATCACGCTCGGGAAAAATCGTTAGCGAGACATCAGGTGCGCAAGAGACCGCCGACGCATTGTGCGCCGTACTGGCGTGAGCGGCTTCATCTCGCGTTCGACCGATCCGCGCGCCATCTCGAATACGTCCGCCACGCTCACCCGAACAATCAGCGTCTCGATCTTGCTCGGCAGCACCGCTCCGGATGACTCATCCCGGAACGCCTCCCCGTAGAGCCGTCGGATAACGAGCCCTTCGCAGCCGCAATCGACGCCTTCCGTGAAGAGCATCGCAACGTCGACCCGTAAGGCCATCGTTTGTCGGCCGGCGGGAATCGCAAGTTCGATCGTGTTCAGCCCGCGCCGCTGCGCATCACGCGCTTTGCTGTAGGCCGTCTCCATCGTGTCGTACTGCATCGCGTCTTTCGATTGTGATAGCCGCCGGATATTTCTCGGCTAATTGCTCGAGCAGCAGCAAGACCTCGTCGACGATCGCCGCACACACCGGCAGATTGTCGCGCCAGGCAATCATGAACCGCGGCAGCTCGGCCGTCTGTTCCACCGCCTCGAGCGCCTCGAGCGCCTCGAGCACGTGCGCCAGCGTGCGGAGCACGAATGTCATGGCGATGCAGGCATCGCGATTCCACGCGTGGCCCGTCGCGGTAATCCGCCGGACCGGAAACCCGAAGTCCACCGAATCGACCCGCTCGAGAACGACGGTCGTCACGACGCTTCCTTCGTGGCCATAACCTCGGCCCGATTCGCCGGCGCTATCCGTTCCGTCCGAATCACCACTTCGACCGGCTCGTTCGTATCGGCACCGTCCGTACTCGCCTCGCCGTTCCCCTTGCCGGCAATCATGCGATTCATCTTTGTCGCCCGTTCCGCTGCGCTCAGCAACGCGTTCAAAACGTCGGCCTCGGACTGATGCATCCCCGGCACGATCGCGCCGCGCATGTATCGCCGCAACCCGCGCCGCGCCGCCCGCTGGGCCATGACGCCGAGCTTCGTCTGCTCGAGCAACGGATCAATGTCTTGCTGCTCTTCGTCGATCGGCTCGTCCGGAATGTCACCCGGATCGGTGTCCGACTTGGGGCGACTTTGCCCGTCCCCCAAGTTCCGCTTTGGAGTGTGTCCACGGCGTTGCGAGAGGTCGATGACGTTTGTTTCTTGCGCGCGCGCGATCTTAGGAAGCGGCCATGGATTGCCCGATTTTTGGTCGGCTTTGCGTCGATTGCGAATGGCCTGCTCGGTGGCGCCGTACTTTGCGCTGAGTTCCGCGAAGCTTCGCACGCGTCCTGACTGGATGTCCGCCCGCATGGCGGCCCAATCGTACCGATCCGTGGACATCCCGTCCTCCTTGCGCCCGCGTCGCGCGAGCCTCCGTTCCTACCCTGCGTGAATCGTCACTTTCGGCGTACCGGCAGTGAGCGCAGAGCAGCGCGCCTGAATCATGACGTAACCGCTGACGTCTGCAACCCACAACCCGACCGCTGATGCCGACGTAACGGCGGCACCGCCGCTGCTGGGCGTCATCGCAAGCGGATTCCAGTTCTGACCGCCGTCAATCGACACTTCGAACTCGAACGTGGCTGTGAAGGCGCCCCCGAATTGCTCGATCTGGATCGATGCCGTCTTGGCAAGGCCAGGAAGAGTAATGCCGACGACGGCCGTGGCCGGCGCGGGATTCGCACTGGCCGATGAAATGATGTCGGCGTAATCGCGAACCTTGTCGATCGCAAATCCCATGCTATCCTTTCACGGCCGGGTAGAACCCGCAAAACTGCCCGCGCGCCGCCAACTCTCGAGCGATCTTACGCTGGTCGCGCGTCTTCGGCCCGAGCAATACGCGGCCGTCAACGGCGTACACCTTCGTGAGGACGACATAGGCGCCGTCGATGGGCGGAATGCTCTTCGCCTTCATGGCCTCGACAGCGGCCTCTATGTCGGATGCTCTCGCACTCTTTACTCTCGTCCCTGTGCGAAGTCTCGACATCCGGCCCTCAGTTTCATCGAAAGTAAAGCATACGCGGTTTCCCTTGGGCGCGTCCCTTCGGGACCGGGCTGTCGTGCCTTCGGCATCGAGCCCGCAAGCGGTCTCGCCCCTGCGGGCGTCCATCCCTCGCGCGCTCGCCAGCGCCGTCAAAAAAATCTTTTCGCCAGGTACTTGACGGTAACTGTAACACGCGCTATAGTAACTGTAACAGGTAACTGTAACACCAGAAAGGACCGCCGCCATGACCATCCAGATCGAAGTCCGCAACGTCTACGGCCAAATCAAAGTCTATCCGGCCTGCGAGAAAGCCCGCCACTTCGCCAAGATCGCCGGCACCACGACCCTCACGCACGCCACCCTCAGTGAAATCGAAGCCCTCGGCTACGAGATCGTCAACGCCACCGAGTCGCTGAGCTGGAAGCACGCGGCCTAATCATGACGATAGCAAATGCAGTTCGCACCCTCGCCAAGCACGGCGAAGTCAAGCACTACGGCGGCAACCCGGAAACGTGGAATGGATTCTGGTTCGTCGAGATCGGTACGGACGCCGTGGAAGTGTTCTCATGCGGCCAGGGACCAGACCGGGAAGCCGTGATTTCGGTCCGGAGCGCTACGCACGACGGCTGTGGCGCGACCTTCTTCCCCTCGCTGCGCTCAGCCATTCGGTGCGCCTCAAGGACGATGGCATCATGAACACGGTCACCGTAACGCTAACCAGCGCTCAGGCAGCCGCCCTAGCGGAAGCTGCTCAGATGGTCGTCGATGATCTCGACGAGGACGTCCAGGAAACACTGAAAACCGCTATCGGCATACTTCAGGAGGCACTATGAAACCGCGCGATCTCGCCGACCTTGAGACCATGGTTCACGCCGATGAACTGCGCCTCTCGCCCGCGTTCATGGCTGACGGCTCCGTCGTCTGGAGACTTATCGCCTACGACCGCTATAACGGCGGATGCTGGTCGGGGCTGCTCGTCGAAATGGGACGGACGAATGGCTCTCACACCCGCTGAAAAGATGCGCCGACGGCGACAGACGCTCCGAAACAAGGGGCTCTGTACCGTTTGCGGACGCCGTAAGGCCGTCAAGGGCACCGTCTGCAAGCAGTGTAACGATGAAGCGAAAGAGCGCGTCAAAAAGTCTCGCGCCTAGTCTGCGTCTCGCAATCTGCGTCCGGTCGCCTCGATGACTTTGCCCAGCATACTGATCGCCTCCGGCCTCGTCGCCATACTGAACATGTACTTGAGCTTGTCGTCGGAATCCTCAACAATGAGCACCGCGGGCTTACCCGCTCGAACCGCAGCGATCATCTTGTTGAGATAGGCTTCATCCTCGGGACCGAGCACCGTCGTACCCTGCTCTTTGGCCGTGAATTGGACTCCGGCCGAAATCGACTTTAAGAGCTCGTCCGGGTTCGGCTTGTCCATTGGCGCCCTCACCGTTTGGGATAATGTTCGGACCATGTCAGCTCCGCAGCGCTGGCAATCGCGGCCCGCTGGCCCGATGTGAAAGCTACAGGGCTTCATCGCAGACTCCAAAATTGCAGACGCCGCGGCGCGGAGGTGGACGCTGCGGCGTCATCTTCCGCAAGCGCAGATCGGGCGCCGACAAACCACACGCAGTGCCTGCCGTGGCCGCAGCCTATCGCCCCGCTCGCGAAACCTGCCTAGGTGTACGCGTCCTTGACGCGCACCAGCAACCGGTCTTTGAAGTAATCGCCGGTCACGCTGTTCTTGCCGTGGAACTCCACGACGAATAGTCCGCCGGTCGGCGGCGGGAATTCCGTGCCTTGCAGCGTCCAGAGCGCCTCGGTTCCATCTTGGCTCGGCGCACAGTTGTACCGATTGGGAGTACTCCCCGCGCCCGACTGCACCGAGTACGGCGCCACCAATACGTAGACCGACCATCCGGAATCGTTCAGATTGATCGACGGATCGCCAACCGGAAGACCGATGACCTTGCCGGCCTCACCGCAGTAGCACAAGACTGCGACGGGTTGGCCGTTAACCTCCCCGTACATAGCCGTCGTGCTCATGCGATTACCTCACCGGCGATGTCCGCAGCGTAACCTTCGATTGGAACCCGCTCCTGAGCGTCACGTGGGTTACGAACGACGTCGCTAAACGCGGGATATCGTTGATATTGAACGCAAAGGCAACGCCCGAAGCCGCAGAAACAAGTACTGCACCGCCTTGCTCAGCGCTGTACGACTGCCCAGCGGCCGCGTCGAACAGTGTCGCTGCACCGCGCGAAAGTATGAGACCGAAGCCGCGCGCCGCCGAGGCGAGCGCTGCTGCGCCACCGTTGAACCCATGACCAACACCGCTGGCCGCCGATTGCAATACGGCGCTTCCGCGCTGAACAATGACGTTCGCGCCTGCCGCTGCTGCGGCAAGAACGGCTGCGCCGCCCGAAACGCCCCAGGCGCTGCCGCTCGCATACGCGGCAAGCTCTGCAGCACCGGCAATCGCGTTGACAATGCCATGGCCGATCGCCGTCGCGGAGAGCACTGCCGCGCCGCGCGCGTGAATGAGATCGTAGCCGGCGGCATGCGACGCTAGGACCGCTGCGCCTTCGAACTGCGAGTTGGAAAACCCGTGCGCGTACGGCGCGAGCTCCGCTGCACCGGCGCTCAGAACGACGTCGGAACCCGATACAACCCACGACGAGAAGATGAGCGGGATCGAAACCGCGCCGGAGTTCGGTAGAACCGCCCAGCCAGCCGAATAGACAATCGCGTGTCCGGCGCCCGCCGAAGCGAGCACCGCTGATCCGGAAGACTGTTGGACGACGCCGCCCATGGCATGCGAAGCGAGTTGCGCTCCGCCGGTAGAATAGACGAGACCCCTGCCGGAGGCATTCGCCGCGAGCAACGCTGCGCCGGCACCATTGACCTGCGCACCGCCGGATCCGTTCGATCCCAGGACGGCGTACGCCCCGCTATCGACGACGTTATGGCCGCCTGCACCGCTCGCGATCTGCGCCGCGCCATTCGAATTCCCGAACGCCTTGCCGCTTGCACTCGAAACGAGAACCGCGGCACCGTTTGAATTGCCGTGCGCGGAACCGGAGGCATGCGCAATAATCTGGGCTGCGCCGACACCGTCGACGATACCGTGGCCGACGGCCGCGTTCGCTAGCGATGCAGCGCCGTTGCTGTTGCCGCGATCGGTCCCCGATGCAGCCGAGGCGAGGACGGCCGCGCCCTTCGAGTTGCCGTGGTCCGTCCCGCTCGCTGCAGCCGCAAGGACCGCAGATCCTTTGGAGTTGCCGTGCGCGCTGCCGCTCGCATTTGATGCGAGAACCGCAGAGCCGCTCGATGATGCAACGGCGCCGCCGGGCGCGAGAAGCGCTATCGCTTCGTACGTCGAGTGCGAATGCGTCGCGCTCCACGTAACTTGCGCTGTGGCGGTTGCGCCAAGCGCGACCAAACTTCCGTCGTACTGCGTCTCGATTTGGCAGTGGCCTGAAGAGGATGCAGTCCCTAAATCCGTCCAGCCCGAGCCAACGCCCGAAACCGTCTGGGTCGTATCGACGTCTGCAAACGCCGCAACGGCTTGCGCGTTCGCCGCTGTGCACGTGTTGCTCGTTATCGTCGCCGGATTGACCGTGCCGGCTTGATTCGCGATCTTCGACCCGGCATCCGGGGAAGAATTGTTGACGCCGCCCCACTCCTCAACGGACCATGCGGCGTACGACGAACCACCCCACGAGACGGTGCCGAGCGCGGTAGTATCGCCGCTCTGATTCGGACGCCAGTAGATCCCGAGATTGTTCGTCCCGCTCGCGACCTTGATCGTCTTCCAGTTCGCATCGCTGAACGTAATCGTTTGCGAGGTCGCGTTGGAGATGAACAGGAACAGCAGGATGCCGTTGCCGAGCGTCGGCGTTTTGCCTGCGGTCAGGGTGAGCGAAGTGACGGCCGCGGCCGCACCATTCTTGAATGATCCTGGGACGAGGGCAATAGCCATGCTGCGATGCCCCCGTCAGAATACTACGGCGTGAGATCCTCGGTGAAGCTTGATGCCCGTGTTCGATCCGCCCTGCTGAACCGCTACGGCCGAACCAAACGTGCGATGGTACAAGCAGTTTCCGCCCGTTAGCGCATCGTAGATCGCGACTTCGGTGATGTTGATGGCCGCTCCGGAGTTCGCCGCGTTGATCGTTCCTGTGCATTGCAGCGTGTCGTTCGCGATGTTCAGGGTCGTGAGCGTCTTCGTCGCGGCCACGCGCGCATAGCCGGCGGTCGTGTCCTCGGTGAACAGTCCGGTATCGGTTGCACCGGCGGTTCCCGCTCCGGTTCCCCAGGCCAGATACAACGCGATGCCATCGAGATACGCAGCCAATTTGACCGCGCAGGTTTGCGTTACCGCCGCAGACTGCAGCCATGAACTTCTCCTCTTCAGCCTAAAACCTAGACAAATCCGCCGGGCGGGTGATCTTCTGGTTCGCGCGCGAACGCGCCCATACGCTCGAGAATCTCTACAGCCAGCGCGACGAGCACAACGGCAAGAACGAACCAGCGCATTTAGCACTCCTCGTCCGGATCGGCAACGTGCGGCAACGGCTTCGAATCACGACAGCTCACAAGCGCGATCGCCCAGCCCGCCGCAGTTCTTGTCCGGACGAGGTAGCCTTCCGACGTCCGGTCATACACCTGCCATCCCGCTCGCAAGGCTTCAGAAAGCGACCTAAATACGAGAATCCCTGGCATTAGCAACCTCACGCTTTCGCGATGTGGAACCAACTGCTTCCGCGAATTATTTTGCGTAGGTGACCCGGAGAAAGCCCGTACAGTGACGCGATCTCAGCCGTCTTAACGGTCTTCGCTAAGTCACGAATTCGAGCGACGTCGGCGTCGCTGATCTTGGCGGTATGACAACGAGCACCGTGTACGTGGCGCATTTTATCATTGCGATCTTTTGCGTTCACAAGAGCATCGCCAAGGAAAAGGTGGTCCGGATTAAGACACGGCGGATTATCGCATGTGTGGCATATCTCGAAGCCTGCAGTCTTAACCTCAGGGTTAGCCAAGGCAAACGCTATCCGATGAGCCTTGTACATCGAGCCACGGATCTTGACGGCTCCGTATCCGTTGCTAAATCGAGCCCCAGACCACTCCCAGCAGCCCGCAGTCTTTCCTACTTTCGACCAAAAGCGCGCGAGTTCGGCATCGTCAAGGAGCGGGCTCTCCTTCCCGGTTGCCGGCATACCGTGCTCCTATAGAAAATCTGAAAAGTGCCAGCTTTGAGCGCGTCGGCGAGCGACTTGAAAACCAGTATCCCGGACATCGGAGCACCCCGCTAGCCGTTGGGCCAGACTTTGTGGATGATCTCTCTAAACACTTTGCCGATCGCTTGATTTTTGCGATCTTGCGTGCGGTAATACCGCTCGACGTGCGTTACCCGGTCCGACGTCGCCATGGAATGCAGCAGCGCACCGAGCGAAAAGACAAACGTGACGAGCAGGATCGCGACAAACGCCGGATCGACGCTCATATTGAAACTTTACGAGATTCTCGCTCCGCGGTCGCTCGTAACCGCGCGGCCAGCGATTCAAAGAACACGCGGGCTTCGA
This sequence comes from Vulcanimicrobiota bacterium, assembly GCA_963714015.1. Taxonomy (GTDB): domain Bacteria; phylum Vulcanimicrobiota; class Vulcanimicrobiia; order Vulcanimicrobiales; family Vulcanimicrobiaceae; genus DASRDE01. The sequence continues at coordinate 2,673,889 of OY970223.1, forward strand.
TACCAGCGTTTTGGACGGCCTCAGACTGAAACGCGAGATACTCGCAGCCGGCCGCAAGAGCGCGAGCAGTGGCCGGATCCGTTGGAAAGGCAACATGAGGCAGCGCAGTGTCCGCCGGCGTGGACTGAACAATCGCGGGGCTTCGCTTTGGGCGCGCGAGAACCGCGCGGCCTTCGTCGCCACGCCGCTCGGCGCGTCCCGGATCGAATTCGGTCCAGGGGACGCCGCGATGCTTGACGCACGCGTGCACGCTCAGTGAATTTTCGCTTCCATAGCCGCGCCCGCAAATTCCGCAGATCAACATGAGGCACGGCCTCTCAGCGCGGCGGCAGCGGCGCGCGCAATCTCCTCGACGGTCCGCGTATCGGCGCGTGGCTGTTGAGACGCCGGGACAACAGCATGCTCTTGGGCAGCCATAGCGGCCCGCGCATTCTCGCACTCGATGGCCTGATACGTCGATTGATTGCGGTAGTGATTCGCCCGCTCCCAACGTACGCGCGCCATAACTGCGACTCCCGAAAGCAAAAACGCGCTCGGCGTTTCCGCCTGCGCGTTCCTGAATTTACGTATACGTTAAATCAACCGATGACTCTTGACGCCCAAGATCGTATCACACCGGAGATCGGTTGTCTAGGCCGCCGCTTTCTTTTCCGGAAGACCGAGTTTTTGGCGCGCGTTATCGAGCGTGAGTCCGTTTTGAATGGCAAAGCCGAGTTCATCGATGAGCGCTGCAACGCCAGGCGTTTTCAACCCCTCTTTTGCCGGCTCGCTCACGCGGAAGGCAATCGGTGAAGAACGCCCGTGGATTCCGTCGACGTCAATCCGCTTTCGCCGGCCGCGCTTCTGCTTGACGCCATCGCCGCCTACGCACGTGCAAAATTCCAGATGGCACTCCTCACAAACCGGAGATCCCATCTTCTCTTCGCGACCGCTACCGTTGCTGCCGCCATGAACGTCCAAGCCGCCTGGAACTTCCTGAATCATCTGTTGCCATTCTTCCGTGGTGCGCGGGTCGCGCCCGACCCGTTCCTCATCTCGCTCCACAACGCCGCGGAGCACGTCGTTCACTCCACCGGTCAGCCGATCGTCGTACTCGCTGTCTCGAGCGGTGCGCACGTCGGGATCCGGCCGAACTTGATTCTCGGGCAGATCGGCCATGTGGCCCGATTCTAAATTTCGACGCTTCGTGCTCGGGCAGCGAACGCATAGGGCGCCTTCGCACTGATGGTCTCTTTGGCCGTACCCATGAATGTCAGAAGCGAGCGTTTCATAACGCCCGTCGTTCGTGACTCCTGTTTTAACGGCATCAGCATCGACTGCCGACTCGTATCGGTCTTGCATCCGTCTGGCAACCCCGCAAGCGACCGTGTTTATTATTCATGAGTATACGGTATACTTTTTGTTATGCCTACTAAAGGCATGATCTAATTTGCGGGTATTTTCTAAAACGAACGCAGTTTTGCGAACTGGTTTTCGTTTTTACGAACGCCGTTTCGATTCGCTGATGAGCGCGAGCGCTTCGGACGCCGGAACGATGAATCCATCGACGATCGCCATGCCCTCCGGGATCGGGCCGCCGGTATACCGCTGCGCCTTGGAATTCTTGGACTCGGCTATGCGTATCCGGTTATCTGCACTTTCGACCGATTTTGTCCGGGTATCGCGTTTCGGACGGTCGACGATCCGCACGTGCGCCGGCTCGTACAGCTTCGTCACGATGATGTTTACGCGGTGCGGTCCGGCGTCGTCATATCGGACGAGCATCTGCGAAGGATTGGCAAGGCGGTCATCGGACCAGACGCCGGCGGCGGTCAACGCGTCCCATTCCACTTTCGAAAGGTTCGACGCGTCGACGCGTGCACGCCGATTCAATACCCGAATGATGGTCGCCGAGCATTCGCATTCCGCAGTTATCCAACCGGTGCGGAAGATCGCGTCTTCCGCCGCGCGCTTGACGAGATCGAAAACGGCCTTGTAGATCTCCGACTTGCGGGGATCGCGAAGGCCGCGGTTCCGATTGTTGACGGAGGCGTACTTGCCGTCCGGAAGTTCGATCGAGAGCGCTAAGACATCCGCCACGCGATCTATTCTATCACGACTGCCTTCTTGTACGAGCCGCGCGTCGACGTAATCACCGTCGAGTAAGAACCCGATCTTCGGGGGACAGAAAGAGACCTTCGTTGCGCGCAATATTGCCGTAAAGCCAACCGGCCTGATACGCTGCGTTGAGAATCTCTCTCTTGTCATGGGGTCCGCCAACCAGACCTGCGTCAAAGCCGCGCTTCCATTCCTTGGGGTACTTGCGGTGCAGCTCCGCTATAAAATCGTCGAAATCATCTCGGTCAGACATTCCCGAAGAGCCTCCTCGTCGGTCGGCTCCATGTACGGCTCCGCCCACTTCGACGGCGGCGGCTCGTATTCGCCCACGACCATCGTTCCCAAGTCTTTGCGCTTGCCTTCGAGCAAGCACCGCTCGCAATTTGCGGCGTTCTCTCCGTGCTCGCAGCAGTAAATGCAATGGTCGAACCCGTGAGAGATCCGCACGCATTGCCGGCACAGATGGTAGGGCTGGTCGGCGCCCGTCGCCTTAACCAGCCACTTTCCACCGAAGTAGAGGACCAGCCCGATTATCAGCAGTTCCACCCCTCGATTATACCTCGCTAGCGGCCGCCGCGGACGAAATCAAATCCGCCCGGAGTTCGTAGCAGAGATACCCCAGCGCTCGGGTGTAATTGCCCTCAGCCGTACACCTATAGTATGCAGCGATTTTCGTGTTCCGAATGTCGTCTACAAGACCCGGGCACTTTCCTGAGTTCACCGTTAGGCCGTATCCCACGTTAGACCGAATTTGCGCGTTCAAGGCATTGATTCGGTCAGGAATGCTGGGATTTCCGCATCGAACCCGCATTTCGACGGGAATGTGATATGCGCGAAGAAATCGTTTTACCTCCGCATACGTCCAGCTCGAAGCGCTATCGCCGTAAATTTGGACGCCGTTCGCTCTAGCGATCTCTCCGAGTTCTCCTTCAAACGCTGACACGCTTGCGCCCGCGCTTTCGCATCTAAACTCGCGTAGGAAATGAACGACGGCGTGAGTGCCAAGACTATCGCGGCAACCGCACCACCCCGCGATCCGAGAATGGCCTGCCCCGCGCGATAGGTGAACGCCAGCGCCCCGAATGCGAACACCGCCGAGAGGGAACGGATGGCGATGGCGCTCTCGCCGACGTGCAGCCACAGATGCAGCAAAACATAATAAAGCGCGAACACCGCATCGCGGCGATGAAACTCCATCCACAAGTCGTGCCAGGGTAACCTTGCCGCGGCGACCGAGAAGGCTTCGTCAACCCACAGGCTGCGCGCATTGATCGTTAGGGCGATAAGCGCGCCGGCGACCAAGAACGAGGGAACCAGGAAGAGGAACCGTGGGACGGAAGTGACCCGTTCGAGCTCGCGCCCACACACCTTGTGCAATCATGGTAATGGAAATCCGGCTTGGCCGAGCAAGCGCCCTTCGTCCACCTGGCCCAAAGATTTATAGCCTCAACGGCCCAGGTATCGGCTCGGGTCTGCATCCCCGATGTATCGACACATTCACGCAGCTTCCCCATTCCTTACGAAGCCATGCCACGCGCACGGCGCATGTTGAAGCAAAACGCTCGCGGCAGCGGGGCCGATAAACGTAAGATCGTCAATCGTCGTTCCTGATGGTACCCAGCGTCCCGGCAAGGGGCGCTCGTCCTCCGGCACGCCGCGATCTGCGAACCAGCAGATGACGCTATGCGTTCCGCGCTTGCCGCCGTTCGTCGCGTAACACGCCGGGCACAGAAACGAGACGCCCTGCGCGTCGTTAACCATATCGACGTGCCGATACACGGTTCGACCGTCCTCTTGCGCGATGCGAACAAGTTGCGCTTCAAGGTCACGCAGTCTGGGCATTTCCTATCTCCTTGCTCGACTCATCACACCATGCGGAAAACTCGCGCCACACCGCACCGTCTCTGCCGCCTTCGACGAGAATCTTTACCGCATCGCGCTTTAGCGCATCAAGTAGCCATCGCGGAACCTTGATCCGTGCGTGTGGATCGCTACGGTCGGATTGAAACGTGAAGAATCGCTTGAAGCGCCCGTTCTTAAATGTTTCGGAGCTGCGCGCCATAAGGGTAACGCAGTGAGCGTCCGCGTCGATAGCCACGACGACCTCCGACGCATGTAACTGGGGTACTGTTTGCTTGTCGCTCAAAAGTGCATCCCTCCGGCGGCGCGATACGCTTTCCGCCATTTGCTTCGGGCATACGGCTTCATGTGATAGAGGCCGTGCGATAAGTGCATGTAGCGCGGTCGTGCATGGCGCTCAGGCGCGTGCTTTCGGGTCGAACTTGAAGAACCGCTCAACGGCAACGGGCAAGTGTCTCTGGCACGCCCAAATGCCGTGGCCTTGAATGGTCTCGACGCGATACTCCGCGAACGCTCCGCATTTCTCGAACTTCGCCAAGCAGCACGGCTCCTTGCAATCGAACGCAGCGAATACGCGTGCCACCATGCCGACGCGAAGGCGATCCCGTTTTTGCCGCTCAACATAGAGGCTTGTGACGCTCATGTCTATGCGAGACCATTTAGGTAGATGCTGACTTTCACGATGCAAACAACTCCCCTTGCGCCAATCGACGCGCAGCTCGTTCGGCGTACTTCTCGTTAACCTCGAAGCCAATAGCGCGCCGACCGGCGATACGTGCGGCAGCGAGGGTCGCCCCCGAACCAGCGAACATATCGAGCACGACGCCTTTCGGCGGGCACGCGTACTTTATTAGTGGGACCAGGATTTCGACGGGCTTCTCGGTGGGATGCAACGCCTTGCCGTGCATTGACGCGGCGTACATAACCGACGTGGCGAGAACGGGCCCACCATCAACGGTTTCGTAAAACGTGCGCGATTCAGCTTTGCCAAACTGCGTCGGGCGGCTTTTACTGCGCACGGTTCTTTTTGTCGTGGTGTTCGTGTATTGCGGCTCACGGTAGATGTCCGCCCATTCGCCACGGTAGAAGTGGATCGCGTGTTCGTGTACGCGCCGGAAACGGTCATTGTGAAAACCTGAACCGTTGTGCTTCTCCCAAACAATATCATGGCTTTGCTGCCAGCCAGCAGATTCAAACTCAGCCGCTCTGTCCATGAACATGCGCATGGAGCCAAAGCACCACATCGAAACGCCTGGCGCTTTCGCGGGCCAACCATCGGGCCAGCGGTCCCACTCGAGCGACGTTACTCCGTAAGGCGGGTCCGTAACGATGACATCGGCGCGCGGCAACGCTACTTGCAGAGAGTCCGCAAGGTAGAGCGTTACGCATCCGTCGTCAAAGTACGGCTTCATTCGTCAGTAGTGCCCGATGCTGACTTACGCGGCAGCTTCGACCGGCGAACCGTACCGCGCACCCAGGTACGCGATAACGCGGTCGTAGCCCGATTGATCCAGCTCCTCAATAGCGATCTCTGCGTCGAACAATCCAGCGGCCGCGTCGAGTAGGGCGCGCTCGCGATCAGCGGCGACCTCCGGTGCTGGTTTCGCGCGACGGCGATACGTCGTTTTGTGGCCAGCCTCTTTGTAGTGCTTGCGAAGCAGCCCGAGGCTCACGAATCCGTTTTTGCCGCAGGTCTTACATGAGAACGTTGTAGCCATTAGTCTTTCTCCTGTTGTGGGTCAGAGTATCTTGGTTCTGCGTTACGCCGCGCCATTTCGGCCGCACGGCATGGCCCGTTGTGTCCGATGCCACCGCCGCGCTTGCGAACGCAGCCCACGCAAGAGCAGCGCCATTCCACCTTCGGCGCATCTAGTTTTCGCTTTGCGTTATTCACAGCCGAGCGCCTCGGTTACGATCCGCGTAACTTCAACCCACGACTCGATGCCCGGTCCACATTCGTCGCCGGTGCTGACCTTCAGGACGGCTTCGAGCGCCGCTTTGTATTTGTCAGCATCTGCAGCATTGGTGTACGTTGCGCGCCGTAGCAGCGTAACATGGGCGTCATATTTCGGCTCGATGACGACCGTGCTGCTGTCCCAGGTTTCGCGCATTGGGGACAGGCGTGGGTTCTTCGGCGTCACGGACTGGCTGAGCCATGCGATCTCGATATTGTCGCCATCCGGCAGAACGTCCACAACAATAGCATCCCACCCGTCGCCCGGCAGTTCGCGATTTGGCTCCGGTAGATTGGGGTCAAGCGATATGCGAACAATGTCGCCAATTTGATACGTCATAACTATGTTATTCAGCACCGTGGGCATCCTCCGCGCAGCGCCAACCGTGCTCGAACATCTCGACGTTAAGATCGCGCGGCGTCGTGCCCTTGTATGTTTCCTCGTCGCCAAAGTACCGGCTAAACTCCGCGTCAACGTTCTCTTTCGGTGTTCGACGATATGCTTGTTTTGGGACCTGAGCGCCGCAAACGTGTTCGCCTGCACGCAAGCAGTCTTTCCGATCCGGAAAATCGTCTGGATTCTCCGGGTCGATAATGCACGGCGCATCTTCCGGCTGCTCTGTCGCCTCAGATTCACGGATTCGTCGCAGAGTTGCCTGAAGTTCGCCAATGCGAATGTCGGGGCGTATGTCATCGACCTGAGCCGGATTTTGCCCGCAGTAGCGATGCAACTCGGCAATCCTCGCGCTGATGATTTTTGCCGCACTGTTTGGCAATACAGTCGTTTTTACGTCGCCGGCCATGCCCAATTCCCTTTGCCGTATTTTGCGTTCATGGTATCTATGTACTGGCGCGCCAAGCTCAGCAGCTCGCCGTAAGCCCTCACCCGATCGTCTTTTTCCTTTTCGCGGTAGCGTTGCACGGCAATACGGCGCTCGTTGCGTCTACGCATTTTGTCGGGCAGGCAGGGAACATTCGGGTGCCGAGCCATGTATTGCAAGTCCGTGAGGCACTCCGTACAGCGCAGCGAAAGCATCGACAGTTTGTGCGCGCCTAACACGGATACAGTCTCTTTCATTTCGGCCAGCAAATCCCGAACGCGAGCGCAAGCCAGCCGACCCGCAACGTGCGGTAGTTTGAAAACTCCGTGACACCGATATGCGGCGTAATCCATACGTCTTTCCATGACCACTCGGCCGTCAGGAGAAAGTGCGTCCCGGGAATCCAAGCGCACGGACCCGGCTTACGCTTGTAGCCGCTCGGGTCAGGTTCCCGAACCTGTGCCTCAGTATATGAGGTTGAGGTGCGATCAGTCATTGAAGTGCAGCCACCGTTTTACGGATGTGCGCTTGCTCTCGGCTTGAGCGTGAATCGTCTCCTTGTTGAGGTCGCCCGCTTCGCATAGGCGGATCATCGCGTGGCGAACGTCGCCCAACTCGTTTTCGAGCAGCCGTCGATTCGTCAGGCCGTCGTCAGTAATCGGGTTGTGGCTTTCGTATCCATGCCGAAGGACTTTGCCGATAACATGGATCGCTTCGCCCATTTCCTCGGCAAGCAGTGCAAGACGCTCGTATTCGGCGGGGCTGAGTCCCACACGGTACGTCGCTACCGTCGAAAACAACTCGCGCTCAGGAAGCGGCTCGCTGTTCCGAAGTTCGTGGTCTAACTGTTCCCGCTTCGATCCGCCGGGCATTATATCGCCTCCAATTCGTGACCAAACATATTCATTAGGCCCCCGCGATCCCAAAGGACGCCCCATGCGGCGAAGCCTAGTCCGCGCTTCACAATGTATCCCATCCAACCGCTGCGCTTGTCGCGAACGCGCTGTCCCACACGGAATGTATCTTTGGCGACCTGTTCAGCCATTAGCAATCTCCATCTCGCGGAACCTTGCGTAGTCGTGCGCTTGTCCCATGCAGGCGATATAACTCCGCAAGCACTCTATCTCGAAAGCCGCTCTACCGCATGTTGGACTCGGCCACGTCTTTTCTAGCATCCGCAGGTCGTCCACAATGTCAGTGTCCGCCGATATGGTCGAATCAGTCATGCGGCTTGCTCCCGTTCTGCGATTATCGCTTGTAGCATCGCCTTGCATACCGCTTTCGCCATGTACGCCGGCCAAGAGTTTGCTATCAATTGCCCGCGCTGCGTCTTGGTCGTCCCGGCCCAATCCCATGAATCGGCAAGGCTGTGCGCGCGCGCCATTTCGAGCAGCGAGGGATTGCGGCACCCTTCCGCTTGCGATAGGTCTGCGTGCCAACCGCTTGCGGTTAGTGATCGCATGAAGCCGTTGTCATCTAGCGGGATGGTTTCCGTCTTGGGCCAGTTACCGCGCATCCCAATCTTGAGCAATTTGCCGTTGCGAACGTCGTGGCCGTGCCAGACTATGTGCCGTCAGAGAGCCGAGCATTTCGTCGTCGTTGTAGTGGCCGTGATTGCCGGCCTTATGCAAACTTGGCGGAGCCATCGTAACGAACCCCGAAACGCCGCCTTTACCCGCCGTTAGGGAGCCCAGGAAGCCGTCGTCCGTCGCCGGATGCTTCTGCCCTTTCAGGCGCTTCCAAATCGCCCTCTCGTCGGCTCCAGGCTCGCGTATATCGTGAATGCGACGCGGCCCCGGCGTTTCGATGACGTGGAGTAGGTAGTTCGAGTAGAACCACCGCTCACGGGTCGTAACGTCACCAAAGTCTGAAGCGCACAGTTTCATGGCGAAGGGCGCATTTATCAGGCGCGAAGCGACGTTTTCCATGACCCACGCCGCACCTTCGGATAAGCGCAAGAAATCAGCGAGACAGCAACGCGGCGCTACGTATCCGCCGACGTTGCACTTACACTTCTTTTGGCCGGCTTGGCTATGGTCTTGGCACGGGGGACCGCCAATTACGATGTCGTGTGGCGGCAAATCTGCGCGCGTCAGTTTCTTCACGTCGGCCACCCGCGCCACGGGATGCCGTTGGTTGGCATTGTAAACCCGCACGGCCGGCCCCCAGGAGTCGATCGCGTCCACGACTTCAACCGGAACGCCTAACTCGTCTGCGGCCCAATAGAGCCCCAAGTCCGAACCGCCAATTCCACAGAAAAGCGAAACAACGCGAATCGGTTCCACGCTATGAATCGCCTTTCGGTGGAATGGTCGAACTCATAACACGCCTTCCAGTTCCTGGATCGCCATGCGCCGGCCAAAGCAGTGTTTGCACTCCGGTTTACAAGTGCAGGCCCCATTGAAGCCGCGCAGTATGTCGATACGCCGCTGGATGAACACTGAAGCCACAACATCGCTGTTCCCGATCTCGTCATCGGTGGGCTCATCTAAGACGGGTATGCTGCGGTTAGTCATGCTGGCACCGGAACAGGCTGCTCGACGGGCATCGGCTCAAACTTCTGCGGCAGCGGAAGTTCCTTCGGAGTCACAGTGATTTCGCGCAGCGGTTCGCCAATTTCGGCCATATTATTTCCTCGCGTGCGGCGGAATGTATCCACCCATGAATGACTTAAACGGGTGGCGCATCGTCTTTGCCGCGAAGCCCTTCTCGCGCTTGTCAACGGGCGTATCCGCGCACGGATCAATGGTAAGCACCAATGCCTCGCGGATGTCGGCGTACGAGCTAAACATCGTCACGTGGGCCTGACGCGCTCGCCCAGCTTCCTCGGCGCGCTCCTTCAATTCCACGACGAGCTCCATCGGCATTGGTGCAACCTCGCAACCGTACTGCTGACTCAGCGTGCGCAGCGTGCCGTGCATCTTTTCGTCGGCCTCGGGGTGGACAAAGAACACCTGCGGGTACGCATATTGCGAACGGTAGCCGCCTTCGTGCTCGATGATGCGGCCCCACAGCGCGACGCGGCCATAGACGTTCCCGCCATTCGGAATGTCCCGCACGCGCTTCATTGCGTAGAATCCGCACTTGCACCCATAATTCGGCGCTTCGTGGTGCTCGTCGTCATCTGGAATCGCCTTTGCGGGGTTCTGGGCACCGCCCATAGCCGTGTACATATCAAGCATACCGGAAAAATACGAATCCGCATGATGGACACACGCAGCAGCGGGGGCGGCGAGGCGCGGCCACGCCTTCCTGCCGTCCCCGGTCGATTTCACTTGGCGGCATGATGCGGACACCGCCCAAGAGCGGTATGCAATAATCGGGCTATCGTTCACAAAGCCTCCTTGGTTCGACATTTGTTGAGAATGCTCACGTTTAGTTGCCCTCGCCGGGTCCGCCGAACAGCGCCTTCACCCAATCGAACGCATACGCAATCAGCGCAGCAACCAGCACGACGGCGACGAGCAACGCCCCCAGCAGATGGCGGTTCATTGCCACACCCAGCGAATCACTCGGTGCAGCGAGAGCGCACCCGGATACATCGGCTCCCAGCGCACGATGCGCACGAGTCTCAGCATCCCGCACATCACAGACCCTCCGGCATCAGTACCTGTCCGCCGAGAGTCTTCGCAAACGCGTATTCAAGATGCGCGACGTGCAGCACATGGGAGGGCGTCGGCTCGTTCTCCGAGATCATCTTCTCCGCGCCTTCATCCCCGAAGTTGTAGGCCAGCGTGCTCACCGCGAACCGGTTCTTGTATACCGGATTCACCGTCGCGGGCAGCGTGGGAATCAGTTTGTCGGCAAAAGCCAACTCTTCACGCATCTTGTTCGCAAACCAAGGCACGGCTTTAGATGGATCGCAAAGGAACGCGTGCGCTGCGAACACGTCTTCGATCTCATTGCTTCCCAAGAGGTACCGGATCTTGCCTTGCGCTACGCCGACGTCGTAGCCGCACGGGTCCTTCGCCTTGTTCGATCCGAGGAAGTTGCCGTTCTGGCATTGCACGTCGAATACCGATTCGATGCATAAGCACGCCAGCACATACTCGACGGTGAACCCGTCGACGGCTTCGGCTTTGACCCGATCGGCAACGGCCTGCCCCTGGGTTTCGTCGATCTTGTGGATGACGACGCCTTTTTCCGCGATAACGAGCTGGCCGTCGATGAACGACGTCTTCCAGTTCTGATCGAGAATCAGCTGCGTCAGGGGATCGGTATGCGCGACTACCGGAGCAGACTGCGCATTCGCAACCAGCGTTGCGGGCTCGACCGGATGCTCGTCGACAATGGTCAGATCGAGCGTCGCGTGGAACCGGTGATAAACGCGGTCTGCGATGCGTTCCCGCTCGCGATCGGTAAGGTGCACGAGCGCGTAGTTATGCTCGATGCCGTATTTGTCGAATTCCTGCCAGACTTCCAAAGTGCTCATACCGCCTCCGTTAAAACTTCCGAGCCCCATACGGTCCATCCGGATCGCGGCTCTCTCGCAAACATTTCAAGTCGCGGTCCAGGCGACACGCGCTCGATCGCGGCGTACGCTTCCGCCGGCTTCGCGCTATGACGTCCGCGCGGCGCGTGAACCACTGACGGCACGTTGCGGACTTCGGGTACCATCGCATCGCCGCGCACGCCGAATAAGCACAGCTCGTGCTGCCCGCGCAGGTACTGGCCGAGACCGATCTTGTCTTTGCACCAGACGAGATTCGTGACGTAGCGGAAACCGAGCGCCGACATCACGGTAAGACCGTCAGGTAAAAAATTGTTCGTTGTCCACAACCAGAGGTGCGCGCTCTCGTCGATCGTCCAGACGTCGGCGCGCTGCACCGTGTAAATGATCGAGGCGATGTCCATCGTCGGATAATGCCGGTCGGCGCCGCGCTTGATCTGGCCGCCTCCGTGCTCCTGCCAGGGCGGGTCCATCGCGACCGTTTTGAACGCCGTCATAGCGTCTCGCCGTAGCCAGCCTTCCGGCTGAGTAGATCGACGACCGTCCGAAGCATGCGTACGTGGGCATCGCGCGCCCCAGTCTTGACGTCTGCATTGATCTCGCACAGGCTCTTCGGCTCTTTGAAGACCGGCGTGGCTTCGAGAAGAGCGAGCAGCGCGCGGTCCGCCGGCGTAAAGAACAGCGTTCCGCGCCTCTTGGCGAGCTCCCGACGGATCTGCACGGCGTTACTCATCGCATGCGATCTCGGTAATGCGCAGCGGTAAGGCATCCGGCTGGACCTGGGCTTTCCGTGCCTGGGCTTTCCGTGCTGGAGATCGCCGATGCTTGCCCTATCTTCTCTGTAGAGGACATGCCCGGACTCCACCGTTTAGGGTCCGCGTATGAGCACGCTACGCTGGAAAAAGCCGGTTCAATCGGGAGGAGCCGCGTTGATTCTGGCACTTGCACGCGCAATGCCTCAATACGTACGATGCCCGCGGAAACCGCATAGGAGGTTCTTATGAACAAGTGGGAATGGCTTACGCGAAGGCTCGACCGCTTCGCTTGGCTGTTTTCGACCGGAGCCCAGTGGCGGCGACTCACGCGGCTTCCTCGCCGTCTTGCGCAACGGGTTTGATGTCGTACAGCGCCGCAGAACAGGTCGGCTACGAGGAGACGCTTCACGCGAAGAGCCCGTCTTCGGGAAGGACCGTCTCGGCAATTAAGTCGGGATCTTGGCCTTTCATGGCTTGGTCGTAGGCAGACTTCTCGAAGCCCGGCGTTACAACGCGGCCGCCGCGGATCTTCGGACGAAACTCATGCGAGGGGTCCTCGACCGTGTGGCCACGGCCCTTATTCACCAGACACGCACCGCAGTTGAGATTGTGCTCGCTGTTCAAATGCCCGCACGTTTCGACATCGCAAATCGCGTCATGCGGATACTGCGGATTCATTCGAGCACCAACTCATGCTCGGCGTAGGTTTGCGCGGGCCACAGATCGCGACGGCCCTTCGCGTTGACGAACACCGCAACTTCAGGCTTCGCGTCCGCTATCGCTTCGTCAATCGCCGAACACGAATGGTCGGCTCCCTTCGGATAGTTTTCATGGCAGAGCGGGCAATGCCGGTCGCCGAATCTTGTATCGCCACCACACGGGACGCAACGGAAGTATGCCTCGCTCATCGATTGCTCCGTGCTGATGCGCTCTTGGCGCACGAATACGTTACGAGATAGTGGCCGGGATGGTTGACGTCGAATCCAATGCTGGCAAGCTCCGCCTTTTGCCCAACCGGGCACAAAGGAGTTTGCGCCGGCGGCTTTCGCTCGACGACATACGCGAGCGCTAGCAACGCAATCCCAAGCACGACGGCGCCGATCCGAAGGTAGACGTTCACTTCGCACCTCGCAGGAGCATCGCGCGCGGGAGCGCCTCGTTAATAAATCCGCCGGAGTAAACTTGCTGGCGAATGCCGCGAAGCCGTTCACGTAAATCGGCGAGGCTGTGCTCCTTCTCGTCAACTTGCGACCGTAGATCCTGAACCTCGCCAGAAAGCACGGTCATGTGCTCGGCGATGACGTCGCACAGCAGTAGGAGCTCGGAGTGAACCAGCGTCGGTTCGTTCGGTTCGATCATGCAGCTTCACCCGGAACCTTTTCGGTCAGTTGAATCGTGCGCGGGCAGCCGTCCTCGAGTTGCACGTAGCCCAAGCGGCGCAGAATCTTCACAACGCGATGCGCGTCCGAGACCGACTTGTAGCCGGCGGCGTCGGCGATCTGCCGATAGGTGGGCGGAATACGCCTCGACGCCAAATGCGCAGCGATGGCTTGATAGACCCGCAGATGTTGCGAGGAAAGCCCATTCATGCGGCTGGCTCCTCAATCGGCGCGCGCATCACTTTATTGAGCGCTCGCACCGCGCGCCGGCGCACCGAAAGAGTAAACTTTAACTCGTCGCGCTCTTGTCGATCGTGACAGGAACGGCAACCGGGGCGGCCGTTTTCGATGGGACACGCGTAGCGCGCTTTCGGTCCGATAAGACTGCGCGAAATAACGTGCATCGCGTCCGTAGCGCCCTTCTTGCCGCAGAAGTGGCAGCACGATCCATGCGCTTTGAATACGGCGCGATGGAACGCCGCCGCTTCCACATCGCGTTTGGGATTCGCTATGAGTGGACGACTCATGCGGTGCACCGGTGGGAATAGCCAGTCAGCTCGACCTTGAGTGAGCACATTTCCATCAGCCGGTCGATCAGTTTGCGGCCAACATGCTCTTCCACACCGCTCTTCGCCCACTGCATCCCCAACTTCGAGAGACTCAGGTTCGACGTGACGACCATGCCGAGGTTGCGCTCGTATCGGCCGTTGATCAGGGCGTACAGCAGCCGTCCCGTATCCGGCGTGAAGTTTTCCGTCCCGACGTCATCCAAGGCCAGCAGTCGCACCGAGATCAGGCGATCGATGATGTCGAGCTCGCCCTCTTTCACCGCGCCGCGGCGGTTGTACGAATCGCGGATCCGCATTAGCAATCCAACGCCGGTCGTAAAGACGGCCAGGGTGCCGCGCTCGACGCAGTCGTTCACGATTGCGCCGGCCAGATGGGTTTTCCCGATGCCGGGCTCGCCGCTCCACAGGTACGCACCGATCGATGGCGCGTTCGGATTCGCGGCGGCGTCTGCAACCTCGCGGGCAGCGACGTAGCCATCACGGTTCCCGTCGTCGACGGTGAAATTCTCGAATCGGCGCGTCTCGAATCGCGGTCCGATCTCGGACAACTTCCGGCACAATTCCACGGCCCGAGTGCGGCGCTGGTCCTGCCATGCCGCGAACTCGGCCTGGTCACGCGCTTCGCGCTCCGCAAGCCGTTGCTCCGGCGTCTTGTTCCGTGCGCGCTCGAGCATCTCGTCGAACGTCTTCGGCCACGCAGATTCCATGCGATCGCTCACGCTATCGAGGGTCATGCGGCACCTTTTCGGGCACGTTCTTGCTGCTCTTGACGCTCGATCCGGGCGATGTAATCGGCCGATTCTGCTGAGACATTGCCCTTCTGTCCAGCGTGCGGCGCGGTAGACTCGCCCCGGATTTCATCCCAATTCCAAGCGGAAAGCAGTCCGCCGGGTGTTACGGCACGCCGGATTCGGCGCGCTTTCGAGGCCATGAAGAACCGTTCGGCCCTCGCCGAAATGTCGTCAGCCGAATAGACCGCGATGAGTTTTTCCGCATCGCCAAGATGCTTCAGGCACCAGGAAATGGGATCGAGCGACTCGTGCGCCGGAATAATCTCTTCGGCGAGGCCGCGGCGCAGGAACCAATCGCAGAGTTCGAACGCCGGGGAGCGGGCAGCTCGGGTGGCATTTTCAGCCGCGCGCGCGCTCTCAGCGAGCGAAGCGAGCTGAGTATTGGAACATGGATCATGGAACTCATCACTTTGCGAAGCGTTTGCTACCGCATCGCTATGCGTTTGCGATGCGTTCGCTATAGGGTCGCTATTAGGTTTGCTATAGCCTTGCCAGCGTTTTGCTGCGCCCTTCCTACCCGAGTCGCTAGCACGTTGGTTACGCTCATGCATTTCAGATCGGACGGATTCCATGAACGGCGAGTGCTCGGCGTCTGGCACGTTGGGATGCTCTACCAACCGACTTCCGAGAGCCGCCCGGATCGCGCGCATTTTAGCCGGTTTTACACGTCCTAAGCGAGCTTGCTGCGCGACATCGGCTGGGATACTTCCCTTCGTCCATTGTCGGCATAAGAGCAGCAAGTAAACCCCTATCTCTTCAGCCGTTAGGTCGGGCGTATCCGCTACAAAGCGGTCGATATAAAACGGCATGGCTGGGGGCGCGTAAAGGTCTTCGGGCACGCTATTGGTTCACCCAAAAAATATCGAGGTGATTATGGAAGTAGACGGCCGTCCAGATGACGACGCAGATCGCGAGATAGACTACCAGCCCGCGCATTGCACCGCGCGCCACCGCCGGCGGGAGGAGTTGCCCGTCGTCGAGCCAGCGATCGCACGCGGCCGCAAAAGCGCGTCCAAGTGAAACCGCTCGCTTTACTAAAAGTGAGGGGTGGAGGCTATTGAATTGTCTGTTGAACCGTCTGCCCACCCTCATGACGCGCGCTTCTCTTTCAACCGGACAATCCGGGCAACGATCTCTTCTGCCTCCTCGAGCATCGTAATCGTCGTATAGTCCGTCTGCTTCCCGCGCGTTACGTATTTGACGACCGCGGCGATCTGCGTCTGCGCGATAGCGTACTGCGCAACCAACTCGCCGATCTTGGCGATGGTGCGCGCCAGTAACTCGCCGCGCGTGGGAACGTCGCCACGCGCCTGCGCGTCCGCTAACTGCTCACCCTTGAGCGGCGGAGGCTCAGCCTTCTTCTGTCGCGTCAGCGCGATGAACCGGGCATAGTCGAGCCCCTGGATCTGTTGGCCGACCTTCAGATCCGGCGCCGCGCTTTTCTCAACGTGGAAGATGGGCGGCGCCACGCGCGGATCGCCTTTGGACTCCAAACGGAAGATGTAGTCAAACGCGTACCGGAACTTCTCGTCGCCGATAAATTTCAGGCCATCGGCGCGGAAATCACGGCCCTGCCGAACTAACTTCGTCGCCTGATGCGCCGTGAAGATCACGTTTTTCGCGGTGACGCCAAACGCGAAGTCTAGGCACGCCCCGAAGCGACGATTCACCGTCACCCAATCCGTAACGTACTTTCCGTTCTCCGTTCGCGACGTGTGTTCGACGACCAGGTCCGCATAGATAGCGCTCGCGGAATCGGTGACGACAGTTTTACCGGGTGCACTTGGCGCGCGCAGTTCCTTGAATGCCGCAGCAACGTCGGAAAGGCTCGTCGGCGCGAAGTGCATGAAGTGGAAACGGTCACGGAAGTGCGCCGCACGGCCGCCCTCACGGTCAACGAATACCGGATCAGGCCAAGTCATGGCCGTATGCGTTTTTCCGACGCCGTTCGGTCCCCAAAAAAGAATCTTGTCGAAGACGTCGGCATCGGTGATCTGTCCGGAATCTTTGAATAGGCTCATTGCGCAGCCTCCACGAGCGGATGCGACGCCTCGGGCGGCTCGACGCTGATCTGATAAGCTCGACACGTCCGGATTCGAACGCACGAGTTGGTGGAACGCGGCGCCCGCGGATTCAGCGGCGAGAATCTGGTTGTATGTGTCCGCTGAAACCGGCGAGTAGTGCCACACGGCCGACCATCCGTCTTTGCGCGGATGGAACTTCAGTTCTAAAATGGCCTCGCCGTCGTGACCGACCTCGGCAAACGCGCTGGATGAGACCTTGACGCGTTCGATATCGCGGCGCATCTATGACACGACCTTGAGCGGCGTAATGTTCTTCTCGCCTTTCGGGAGGGGCTCGAAGATCAATCGCGGCGGCCCGAACGTGTCGACAACGTTGGCGTCGACGATCTCGGCAACACGCCCGCCATACGCCTTGGCAAGGGTACGCAAGTTTCCGGCATGCGAATTATAGACGGGCTTCGCGCCGAGATTGACGATCTGCGCGATGATGTCGGGGTGCAACCCTGAAACATCGACGCCCTCAACCCATACGGCGTTCTTCAATTCCGCTGCGGGGAGAATGTCGGAAGAGCTCCAGTAAGCCGGCGATGCGCTTGTCGATGATTTTCGACGCGGTTACCTCGCACCGATACGTGTCACTCGGAAGTTTTTTGGCCCCGCGCTCGATGATACGCTTTAGCGCTACCGCTTCCGCAAGGCGCACGAGCACACGGTCCGGGCCGACTTCCTCTTCAAACTTCGCCTGCTGAAGATGGACATGTGCTTTGATTGCGCCGGCAGTCTCAAGGAACGACTCGTCGTCCATTGAGAGGAACTGCTTAACCGCTTCGAGCGACCGAGGGTCGCCATCGGCGACGATTTCGTGCGCCGCTTTTTCGAGTGGGTCTGTGACGACCTGCGGCGGGGTTGTAATCTTTTCTTGCGTTTCGTTCACGCTGCTTTACTCCGTAACTTTCGAAATTCGAAGGCGTCGGCGAGATCCGGTTCTTGTTCCGAAATCAATCGCGCATAGTACGCAGTGTAGGAATTGTCTAAGGCGTAATCGTTCTCGCCCTTGGTGCGCACGCCGAATTCGTAGCGCAACTTCTCCCAGAGCATCTTCATGCCGATGCGATGGTGACCCGTGGCCTCGCGATACTCGCGCGCCAGCATGACCAGCGCGACGTAGACGTGCGTGTTTAACGCGTGAAATTCGCGAAAACGCTGCGCAATCGGGCCGCGCTTCTTCCCGACCGGAATGATCTTCGTCGAGAAGAGACTGCAACTGCGCGAGATTGCTCATTGCGCAGCCCACGGAAGCGTGCAGACCCACCATAAGCCGGCGATGACGCTGCCGAAGATCAGCCAGCCGCCAAGATACGCGGCCGGAACCTCGAGGCACGAATACCAGGGAGCACGCGGGACTTCGGAAGCCTCGGCCGCTTCGACGGCCCGGACTTTCTCAAGTCGCGCGACGTCGTCGGGCGTCGCTTCCGGCATAATCTCCGCGCACCAGGGCGGAACATGCGATCCGCTGCGCGATTCGATCTGTCCGGAAGTGGTGAATACGACGCTCGGCGCGCTCGTCCAACGGAACCGAAGCTCGGCGAATTGCTGCGCGGTCATCACGCGGACACCCGGCACTCTTCGCACGTCGGCGGACATTTCGCGCGCACAATGACGCACGACCGGCAAATCCACTTCTCAGGACCGATGACGACGTACGTGCCGTCATCCTGCGGCCAAAGCCCAAGATTCGCGCCGTCGTAGCCAACCGGCTTCGCACAATCGGCGCACGGCTTCTGCGCGACCGCGACGCAGAACGGGCAGTAGGCGTTCTCTTTTGAACACGGAGCGCAGAGCAGCGAGTCCGTGCAGCCGGCGCAATTCGTTGCCGCCGTACCGTTGGCGTCCTCGTAGCCGCCGATGCTCAAGCCGTGATCCCCACCACCGCCTACGGCGAATAATTCCGACTTGCAGTCGGCGCAGACCGATGAATAGCCAGCCATGATCAGGCGACTTCCGGTCTGAAGGACGTGAAAGTGCCGTCAGCGTTTCGCACGTATGGCCAGCCGTAGACGACGGCTTCATAGGGCCCGCCGGTCTGCGGCGGCTCGGACGCGACTTCCATCGCGACGTCATGCAGGTTCGCAGCGGCGTCAAGAACGCCGAGCAGGTTCCCATTGGGATTCGGTGTAGACTGGTGTTGCATCGTACGCTCCTTTACAGCGGTGATGCGAAGCGGCGTAGCGTTGACAGACGTTGCGCCGTTCTGATTTTGAAAGGTGATCATGCCGCGTCGGACTCGCGCCGGCGCCGTTCGTTATTCAGGTCCGCGCGCTCGAGTGCGTACAGGACGGAGACCGCTTCAGTGCTGTCATCCAGCACGATCGGAGCCGGCGTAACCGCGTCGTTCATGCCGCCTCACGGCGAATGATGCTCTTGATTGCATCGTCCGCAAGCGCGCGGCGGGCGCGCTGAAGGCGAACCGTCGCGCGTTCAACGGCTTGGCTCGCCAAGTAGAATTCTTCGATGATCGATTCGCTGAGCGGAATCTGTCGATCGTCCAAGCGTGCCTTGCGGCCAGCGCCCAGGCGCGCACCGCCGCGTTTTGATTTCGCAGGCGAGCAGGCGGACTGTGATACGCTGGTTGCCATGACTAGGCCACTGCCCCCAACGTAAGGCTACGAAAGCGCTCGGATGCTTTCTGCAGTGTTATTACCGCGTCGCCCGGCATACGGCTCGCACCATCTTGCCAGCGCTTTACGGTGTTTGCGGAGCGGCCGGTGAGGACCGCCACGTACTCGTCCGACCAGCCTTCGTGCTGTTGGGTCTGGGCGAGCGCGTCTTTCAGTTCCATCGTAAGGCTATGTTACAGAAATGTTCACCCTTTTGTCAACACTAATGTAAACATTTCTGGGGTAGCCTGAAGTGGTGACAGAGACGTTTTCAGAGCGCCTCGCTCGGTTATGTCAAGAGGCCGGAGTCAGTAAAACCGAACTTGCCACGATTTTGGAGGTCAGCGAAAACCAAGCAAGACGCATCCTTGATGGAACCACCCAAAGCCTGAAGCTGCTGCCTGCTTGGCGGCTCTCAAAACGCCTGGGGATCACCCTCTCCGCACTAGTCGGCGAATCTCCCGAGGACGCTACGCGATCCATCGACCGGGACGCGCTGATCGCGTTGGGGGGCATGAATCTTGTTCAGGCGCTGCGAGAGTTGCAATCTCGCGTTGAATCTCTTGAAGAACGGAGCCGCAAGACTGACCTAAAAGCGTGAACGCAAACTCTGCCACATCGAGGCGGTCGGTCATCTTCTTTACGTTCCTTACCGGAGGGTGTCCATGGGAGCATTTCTTGAATTCGTTGGTTGCGTTTGCATCTGCTGGACCATTTTCGCGAGTAGTGCGCGTCCAGAACGGCTACGATTCGTCGTCGGTTTCGTCGGCGCGTTGCTCGCCGCAATGGGCCTCGGCTTAGACCCACCAAACGCCGCAGTCTGGCTCATTCTTTTCGGAGTGCTCTTCGCCGGCCTGGGCATTGCGAAAAAGGGATATCGCGCCGCCGGAATAGGTAGTGGGCTCGTGTTGCTGGTTATCGGCGCAAGCTTCATGCCGGGCACGTCGAGATCGCAGCGCACTGCCGTGGCCGCAGCGCCGTCACCCGCTCCGGTACATGCATTCAAAGCAGCGCCAACACCTCGCCCAACGCGCTCGCCCAAACCGACGCCTCCTCCTCCGCCGCCGACGCCAACGCCAAATCCGATATTACAAGAGAAGCACGACTTCATCGCAAGCGTCGACGAATCGATCTCAGGCCCGATGATCGAAGGTAATCCGTACAAGTACGTTGGCGATAACGTCGACCTGCGCTGCACGGTAGAGAATATTCCAGATCCGTCGATGTTCAATGCTGCGTGCGGCCAGGACGACGACGGCACCGACGCGATCATCGTTGTGCAATATGACGACACGTCCAGCTTGGACAAAGGGCAGTCGGTGCGCGTGCTCGGAACCGTCGTAACTCCGATGCAAGGAACAAACGCCATGGGCGGGTCGATGAACTTCCCGACCGTCGAAGCGCATTTTATGGAATAACGCGCTCCATAGCAAAAAGCGCCTCCAACGGATGCGCGAGCTCGTTCCCTCATTATGGCGATTATCGGCTAGCCAATCCGCTAGCGCAAGAGTACTTTTTGGATCACCTTATCCACAGCCGCAATGCATCTGGGTACTTTTGTACCGCACTCTGTCACCGCTTCGTTTGTATCTGTCACCGTTTCACGGTATCGGCGCAGACCGTAAGATCGTCAATCGTAACTTTCGTCACCGTAGTTAACTAGAAGATCGCGCGTCGTCTTGGCGCCGAGACTTCCGCAAAACCGTGACCGTTCGATTGCGCACCGTATTCTCGCTGATATTGAGGTCCGCGGCGATCGCCGCCCGGTTCTTGCCCTTGAGAATCATCACGAAGATTTCGCGTTCGCGTTCGGAGAGCGTCTGCAAACGCGGATCGGAGAGCCGTTCCTGATGACGGTCGACGAGCCGGCGGAACCAGATATGGGGGAAATTCGCGTCGATCGTCTTGGCCGCGTACTCGAGCAGGCCGTCTTTGTGCTCCATTTCGCCGAGGTGAATCGCGGCCAGCGATGCCCGCCACAAGAACCCGATCGATCTCCAGGTGCGCCAGGCCGATTCGATATGCTGCGTTGCGGCGCTACGGTCTCCGTTCGAGCGCTCGACAACGCCGCTCGTGTAATCAATCAGTGCACGGATGCGCAGGTCCGGACGCGAGAAGGCGAGCAGCGGATATGCGGACGTCTTGATCTCGGCGTACTTGTCCAAGAAGAACTTCGATCTCGTTGGATTCTTCGGCGCCGTCAACTCCGCCGCGAGTAAGAGCGCAGCTCGTTCATCACCGATGACCGTATCCCAATCAATGGGCGCAAGGAGCGCTTCGGCTTCACGCAAGCAATGCTCGGAGAACGCCGCTTCGTTCAGCCCCGCGGCCAAATATGCGCGGTCAAGGAACGTTAGCGCACGTAACGCCGGCTTCGGCGCAACGGAAGCCGACTTCGAAAAGAAGTCATACGCCGTTGGTCCCTGCCCGGCAGTCGCGTAAAACCACGCGATATTGCGTAGCGTCTGACACTGCTGCGCCGCAACGGAGGGAACCCATGGGACGTGCGCCGCTTTCGCCTCGACGTAGCAAGCCAGATCCGCACTGTCGAGCTCGCGCGCGAGCGCAGAAAGCGTTTGCACGCACCACGCCGCCATCCATACGTCGTACGCTGGTTCGCGAAAGAGCAAATCGATTGCGTCACGCAGATGAGCGATCTGCTTGGTGAAATGCCCGCGCACCCCGGCGAGTCCAGCCAGCAACTCGAAACGTCGCGCCGGTTCAAATTCTACGACGGCAGGCTCGTTGAGCAGTTGCTCTGCGTCCGAATAATTGCCGAGCACCCAATGCGTGAGTGCTTCTTGATAGCACGCCTCGCCAAGAGCCGCACGATCGTCGAATTGCATCGCGTACCGGCGTGCCGCAGTGTGAACGAGCAGACCGTCTTTCGTCATATCCGAGCGGCACATTGCTGCGCCTAGCAGTGCAAGCGGGCGCGGTTTTTGCTCGAGCGGCAGATCGTTTACGAAAAAATAAAACCCCGACTGCAGCAGATCGACGTGCTTCCCAAGGCGCATGAAAATGCGCGCTCGCAGCATGCGCGCTTCAAGGCGCGAATCGTCGTGCGTAGCGGTAAGGCATTCATCGAATCGGGCTTGCTGGAACAAACGGCTTGCGTCGTCCGCCGAGTACCCGACCTTGGCGTTAGTCGTCGGTAACATAGAAAAGATGGGGCACGATCTGTAGTATAGACCGTGCCCCCGCTCTTTTGAGAAATCAATCCGTAAATCTTTTAGCCGCCGCCGATTCCGCCCCCATTGTCAGCCGGCGGAGGTGTCGGTTGCGACGTGGCGTTGATCGTCACGTTCGCTGATGGCGGTTGAATCGGTGACAGAGCAAAAGACTAAACTGAGCAGCACGCCAAGAATGTAGATCACCGTAGGCTCCTTTGCAGACAAAAGTCGCTAGTGGGTACTTTTGTACCTAGCACGTTGCTTCGCGGCGCATGTGTCAGTGCCCTGAGATCGTCGGACGATCTTTACGCAAGCGGTGACAGAGCGGACGGAGGTCCCGCGCAACGCGTGGAAGGGCACTGCCCCAATCGTGAAGTTGAAAAAGAGCGGCCAACTGCAAGGTCACGCGGCATGGGCCTATTTGGTCGTCAGCTCCGAGCAGCAAGCCGATACGCTCGACGATCAGCAGGCGTGGGCAGATCGCACCGCGCGCGCGCACGGCTGGGAGATCACGCGCTGGTTCAAGGACACGTCGACCGGCAAATCCGGCGCGCGCAAGCTGCTCGATGATCTCGTCGAAGCACTGCGCGCCATGAAACCCGCCGAACGCCCAGCACGCGTGCTGATGACGCGCCTCGATCGCCTCGGGCGCGGCGATGGCCTCGAGCCCATCGAATACTTTGCGAAGATCCGTACGCTCGGCCCGGTAATTCATACCAGGGAAGACGGCGACAACGCGATCCATCGCGCGAGCGATGCGCTCAAGCCGATCCTGCGCGTCCTTACCGGTGCGCTCGAAAACGAAGCGCGTCGCGATAAGATGATCGAGAAGTGGCGGAACTGGAAAGCCGGCGGCCGCAAAGGTCTGCTCCGGCCCTACGGTATCGCTACTGACGAGCATGGCCATGACGTTGCCCTCGAGCCCCAAGCGGAGTTCGTCAGGAAGGCGTTTCAGCTGCGCGTCCAAGGGCTCGGGCACGTGGCGATAGGCAACTACCTACGCGAACACGCGCCGCCGATGATCTACAAAAACCCGCGCAAGAAACTCTCCGAGCATCGCATGCGCTGGACGCGCGGGAGCGTTCCGCAGATGCTGCGCAACGAAGCCTACCGGGGCGTTGTCGTCGACGAGGCGCTCTGGGATGAAGTGCAATTCGTACAGCGGTGGGTTCCGCCCAAAAAGACGGTCAAGTGGGAATGGCCGCTCTCCGGAACGCTCCGGTGTTACTGCGGGTACAGCATGACCGGTCAAGCCTCCGGTGGCAGCTGCAACCGCTGCAAAGGGCGCGACCATCGGCATGAGCGCGTTCGCTATTATGTCTGCTCTGAGCGTACGCACGTCGGCGTCGAGCCAACGCGTTCGAATCAAGGACCGCCAACCTCAAGTAAACCGCATTCGCGTTTCGTGCGGGCCGATTTACTCGAAGAGAAGTTCGCCGATCTGTTGAAGCAGATGGCCGGCTCCCGCAGCTCGTCGCACGATTCGCGTCCGAGAAACGGTTGTCAGCGCGATCGCGACAAGCGCTCGAGGACCGTGTGCGCAAATTGGGCGACGTCGTCGCCGGCGCCGAACTACGCCGCGAACGCGTTTGGGCACTACACGAAAAGGGACACGTGCGGGACGAGGATCTACAGCAACGCCTCGACGCGATCTCCGTGGAAACCGGTGCGGCTAAGCAGGAACTTACGCGGCTACGGGCCGAGATCGCGCAGCAGGAACGCATCGGCGGTGCCGCCCGGAGCGCCCTCGAAATGCTTCGGCGCGCGGCGCAGATTTGGGCCGATGCGGACGTTGAGGACAGGCAATTCATTGCAACCGCAGTCGCTCGATATTGCGGCGGATTGACGGTAACGGCGGATGGAACGCTGCAACCGGGACGCCTCGTCCAGACCGCTTAAAAGCGAACAAGAGTTCGTTCCACGTGAAACGGTGACAGAGTGTGGTCTCCTCCGAATTGCCGCCAGCGTACTTGACTTTGAAAACATGCGCGAGATCAATACGCTTCGCGACGTTCAGATGGCGCAGCGTAAAGCAGACAACTCCATTACGAAGAAATTCATCCAGTCGATCGCGGAAGACTAATGCGCGCGGAGAGTGTTTCATCGAGCCGGCCGGGTGTGGGAAAAACGAGCGCCGGCAAGACCGCGGCTTCCAAGGCGCCGGACGCGGACGCAGCGTCCGCGCTAACCGACGGGATGGATCGCGAGCAGGCTAAGGAAGTCCGCCTCGAGCTGCTTCTGCAGCGCCAGCGCGACCGCTTCGACTTTCAGACCGAGGAGCGCACGGAACTCGAACGCGAGTACAATACGATGCGAGATATGATGCTCGCGCAGGAGAAAAACGACGACGAGATCGTCAAGAAGTACGTCGCGATGATTTAGCCCGCGGCCGCTTCTCAAGAGGGAGGCCGGGGCTTGCGCCCCGTGGTAGAATCGGTTCTGCGGGCAGCCCCCGCGCCCGCGCCGGGCCATTAGCTCAGTTGGTTAGAGCGCATGCTTGATAAGCATGAGGTCCCAAGTTCGAGCCTTGGATGGCCCACCAGTTCCAAAGCCCCGCAGCGCTGCGGGGCTTCGCATTTCGCGCGAGCTTCCAAACGCGGCGGCGTATCGATTGACGCTCGCCCCGGGACCCGGTAAACTACCCCGCGCTGGGACATTTGGCCTATAGCCACGAATGATAATACGATGGCGAAAGATCGGATTACGGCAAGGGGAGAGCCCGACCCGAACAAATGCTACCGCAGTGTCTGCTGCAATACCGTAAATTTTACCGCGGCAAAGCGCCGCGATGCGGCCGTCGTGAAAGGCTTTTGCAGCGTCGAATGCGCCTGGTGGTGCGGCTTCATCGTCACCCCCGAAGTGCGAGAGCGCTTGCTGGACAAAGCCAAAGTCGCAGTTAAAAAGTAAGCTAACTCTTCTCGGATTGCGCGAGCAGCGGCGCTATCAATTCTGCGACGCGCTCGAGCACGTTGCGATCGCGGTCACCGAACGCATTGAGCCGATCGCTCTCTGCGTCGATCGTGCCTACGACTTGGCCGCCGCTGTGCGCTAAGACGATCATTTCCGATCGCGTGTCTCCAAACGCCGTCAAGTAGTTCGGATCGTTTTTCACATCGCCGGCGACGACCGTCTTTTCTTGGCGAAGCGCTTCGCCGGTAAGACCGCGATCGCGCGAGAATACGGGGTGCGCCGGCGGATGCGGTCCGCTAAAGACGAGCATGCGAACTTGAGCCGGCGTGACCTCGTAGATTCCCACCCAGCGGTAGTTGCCTGCGGCATGGATATCCGCGGCTAGTGCACGTAGCCGCTCCCGGCGAGAACCGTTGTCTGCGACGATTTCCCGAACGTGAGCTTCGAGCGTAGAAAGGTCGATGAAATGCTTGGTCATGGGATAAATCTTCGCCAAGGCAGAAGGTCGGGCACTGCTGCGGCGCCGAACGGGCGGCGGTCGATTCGGGGATGTAGCTCAGCTGGTAGAGCGCCTGCTTTGCAAGCAGGATGTCAGGGGTTCGAGTCCCCTCATCTCCACAGGTCTGAAGCGGCCCGCGTGGAATGAACGCGGGTCCTTTCGCAGGGGGCATAGCTCAGTTGGTAGAGCATTACGCTGGCAGCGTAAGGGTCAGGAGTTCGAGTCTCCTTGCCTCCACAAAATTCCAAGGGAAATCCCTCGGTCTATACCGGGGGATTGTTCGTTCGAGCGCACACTCGATTTAGGCCGGCGCTATTCGCGCTTTGCTGCGAGCTCGGCGGTTCTCACCGCGCGCGCAGCGACATCCGAGACCCCGAGCTTCTCACAGAGCGACGCAAATTCGGCCGTTGGACCGTGCCACCGCAATTCGTCGACGCCGTCAAAGAGTCTCGCATCGGTTCGAAGCGTCGCCAAGTTCTTGAAGAGTAAGGCCAGCGCGCGGCTTTCGCCGAGCACCTCCGGCGGGAAATCCTCGATTTTGCCGTACCGCGTAAGCAGTGACGACGCGCCTTTTGCTCCGATGCCCTTGATGCCGGGATATCCGTCGGAAGCATCGCCGACGAGGGCCAAATAATCCGGTATGAGTTGGGGATCGACTCCGAATTTCGAGCGTACGCCGGCCGCATCGCGAACGGCGTTGCTTCGTCGATCCACTTGCACGATGCGATCCCGGCAAACGCACTGCGAAAGATCTTTATCCGGCGTCCAGATGCAAATTTTTTCAACGCGAGCATCGTTCGCTGCGATCTGCGCGGCTGACGCGAGCGCATCGTCGGCCTCGAGGTCGACCATCGCCCAGACCGCGATGCCCATCGCTCCCAAGGCAACCTCGAGCGGCTCGAATTGCGCCAGGAGTGCCGGCTCGACGCCCGCGCCCGTCTTGTATCCGTCCCAAAGCCCGTTGCGAAAAGATTCGATGACGTGATCGGTAGCGACGCCGACGTGCGTGGCGCCCTCGGAAATCATCTGCAAGACGGTATTGAGCACCCCGGCCACGGCGCCGAACCGGGCGCCTTTACGGCTCCCGGCGCGGCTCAGGCCGTAAAAGTGGCGGAACAGCTCGTACGTTCCGTCGATTAGGTGCACGATCATGCGTTTGCCTTCATAAGCCGGCGAGTTGCGCCGGATTCACCAGGCCGTCTCCTCTTCTGCGCAGCGCGTAAGCGGGCCACTGCAACGTGTGACTGCTGCCGGGCCGGTGGTATGACCGAGCCACTATGCGATGCATCCACTTTCTCTCCTCGCGTCCGCGCGTCGTTCTTCGTTCAGCATTAGCGGCATCAGCTTTGGCACTTGCCGCATGCAGCGGAGGCGGCAGCAGCATCGTGGGGCCCATCTCGAACTTCGGCCCTGGCGGAAACGCCGCGCAGGTGCGCTTCGTCAACGGTTCGCCGGACGCCGGTCCGGTTCAAGTCTCCCTGGACAATCAACAGCAATTCTGCACAAGCGGCGCAACGGGATCGGCCTGCGCGCTCAATTACGGAACGGTTACCGGTTACATCGTCAATCTCAACGCCGGAAGCCACGCCATCGTACTTCGCGATCAAAACAACAACACAATCACCATTCCGAATGCCACCGTTGCCGTTAACAGCGGCTATCGATACACTATTGCACTGGTTGGTGAGACGCATCCGTCCGCATCGGGGCATGCTCTGGGCGTGGTGACGATTCAGGAACAGCCGTTCAGCACGCCGTCGGGCGGAAGCGCGGTGAACTTCAACAACGCCTCGCCGTCGGAAACTGCCGCGGCCGGCGGTCACGTGCAATTTGGGTACGCCACCGCGAACTCCACGGCTCCGGTCAACGTGGGCGCTCCAATCGGCGTGGGGGCCGAAACCAATCCGTCCGCCGGTGGAATTCCGTCCAGCAGCCTCAACGTCCCGATCACGTTTTTCGCCTCTTCGCAGGCCTCGGGCATCACCGTCACGCCTAGCCAAATTGACGCCGCAAACTGCAGCAGCAACGCGCTCCCGTGCGGCAACAACGAAATGAATCTCTCGCTGTACTTGATCGATGGTCCGGCCGATTCGACGACGCCGATAGCGGGACCGTATCCCATAGGATTCAGTACCTCCACGAAGGCGGGATTCGTGGGCGCGTTCGACCCGAACGGTTAGTCGGACGCAGCCGGCTGTGGTATACTGCGCTGCGCGGAGTACGCCGGACGGCCGCGCGTCCTAGCGACGTGAGGAAAGTCCGGGCTTCACAGGGCAGGGTGCAGGATAACGTCCTGTCGAGGTGACTCGAAGGAAAGTGCCACAGAAACATACCGCCCCAGCCTGCTGGGGCGATTTGGGGCCACCGCTCAGAGGTCCCCAAATTGCCTCATCAAGTTGGGGTAAGGGTGAAATCGTGAGGTAAGAGCTCACGGAGCCGCACGGAGACGTGCGCTCGGGTAAACCCCACCCGAAGCAAGACACGCTCGATATCAACGGACGGCCCGTCCGCACGAGCCAAGTCGCATCCAGGTGCGCGGTAACGCGCGCCGCAGAGAGATGGCCGTCGCCCTCAACGGTACAGAATCCGGCTTATAGGCGTACTCCGCGCCCGTCACGTACTTTAATACCAATGAACTCGAAGCTGTGGCGCGCGCTCATGCTGGCGCTGATAATCGGGGCCGCGCTTTTTGCCGCGTTCGGATCGTACGTCGAGGTTTCGAACGATGAGTTCGGGTTGAGTATGCTTCCCTCGGCGCACACGTCAGCGTACGTGGTACGCGACGTCGATTCGAAATCAGCCGCGGACCGCGCGGGCATTCGTCCCGGCGATACCGTCGCGCCCGTGAAGCATGATTTTCTAAGCCGTGCTACGCTGGCATACCCGGCGCGCGGTGCGAAGGTCATGGTGCTGGTGAACGGAATCCGCCGGGTTACACTGATCGAGACCAAGAGCGACCCGGCGTACACGAACTTACCGTATACGATCGTGCGATTGTGCTTTCTCGCCGTTGCCGCGCTGCTGGCATGGCGCCGCCCCGACGATCGAAGCACGCGGATGCTCGTATGGTTTTTGTTCACGATCGGACTCGGAATCGCGCTGAACAATCACGAGTTCGGATCGCCGGTGCTGTCCGTAATCGTGCTGCAGATGGGCTCTGTCTCGCTGCTTCTGTTCTCGTTCGGCGCCGGAGCACGTTTCGCCGCAACGTTCCCCGAGGGCACCGCCAAGGGAATGCCGCGGATATTGGCGGCCCTCACGACCGCAATAACGACCCTCGGAATACTTTGTTTGGCTGCGACCGTACTCGGCATACTGCCCGATCGGGCCCGCCCGCTGACCGCCGCGGCTGTGACCTTGGCTTTCTTGATCGCGATTGTGATGCTCGTCGCGATCTTGATCGAACGCTATGCAAATACGCGCGCGGAAGACCGCCGGCGGCGCCAGTGGATATTTTTGATACTCGGCCTGGGACTTGCCGGACCCGCCGTGGACCTTGCATTTCAGCTGTTTGCGTCGTTCAATCAAACGGCCGATGAATTAGGGTCGCTCTCGCTGCTGATCATTCCGTTCGGCCTGGCATACGTAATTTTGCGGCACCGCGTCATCGACGTCGGATTCGTGCTCAACCGTGCTGCGGTGTATGGATTGATGTCGATTGTCATCGTCGGGATCTTCGTAGTCGTCGAGACGCTGCTGGCAAAATACGTCGAAAACAGCAGCCATGTCACCAGCACCGCGGTGCAGCTTGCCGTCGCTCTGGGACTCGGATTCTCAATTCGGGCGATGCACGCGCGCGTCGATCGATTCGTCGACACGGTGCTCTTCCGCGAACGTCATGAAGCCGAAGCGGCGATTCGCAACTTCGCACACGACGCGCCGTACATCACCGACGGCCCCACGCTCGGCAAACGCTGCGTCGAAACCGCACTGCGCTATGCCGGCACGTCGAATGCGGGGATATGGATGCGCGGGGAGATGGACGCCTACGTGCCGGTGGAATCGACGTTCCGTCCAAGTGTTCCGGTCAATGAAAACGACCCCGCAATCGTCGCCATGCGCGCCCGCCGCATCGTCGTCGAACTGGGTGAGGATTCGAGCAGTTTGCCCGGTGCGCTCGCATTCCCGATGATCGTGCGCGGCGAGCTGCTTGGTTTGCTGGTCTGCGGCGGGAAAGCGCATGGAGAGACATACGCACCGGACGAACGCGACGCGTTGGAGGCGATGGCGCTGGCGGTCGGCCACTCCTACGATGCCCTGGAGATTAGGGGAGCTGCGCCGTCGCCTCCAAGCGCCGGAGGGAAGTTTCGCAACCGGCGGGGCCTTGGGTATGTCCTAGGCGAAGGGTCTTCCCCGCCAAGGAGTAGTTTTTCAACTGTGAGCGACAAACGTTTTACCCCTGAGATGACCGTCGATCAGGCCTTTAAATTGCACGCAGGCGCCCGGCGGGTCTTCGCCCGTTTTCACCTGGGCGGTTGCTCGAACTGCGCGATCAGCGAGTCGCATACCATCGGCGCAGTCAGCGAAGATTACGGTATCCCGCTGCCGATGCTGCTGGATAGTTTGAACGCGCTATGGGATCAGGGCGGGCTTTCGGTCGGCGACAAAGTGCGAATTCCGGAAGAAATCCGCTCCAAGATACCGCAGCTAGCCAACGTCCCGGAGATCGGTGAGATCAAGAGCGTCGAAGCGGGGGCATACACGGCCGAATTCGGCGACGTTCGCCTGCAAGGTTTGGCCGAGGACTTCCTGCCGGTCGTGGCGGACGTTACGCCCGCCTAGCGTTCCCGAACTTAATCGATCGCCTTGCGGTCGGTGTAGCCTTCGTCCATGGCGTGCCAGTGGGCGATGCGGGGCTCGCCCGCCTTCCAGCAGAGATAGATGGCGCGCCCTTCGCGCATGGACGGAAAGTCGACCAAGCCGAGATCGATGTCTTTGACGATGCAGCCGTATGCTTCGATGCGGTTGATGATGCGCACGATCTCCGCCTTTTGTTCGCTGAACCGTCCGGGCGCAAACGGCGAGCGAGGCGTGGCCATGCGCGAATGCGGCGCCGGTTCGATGCCGCGCAGGACCGGATCGTTTTCCAGAAGTCTAATCGCCAAGTCGCGCCGCTTCGTCCACAGCTCTTCCATGAGCGGGGCAACCTTCGGGATGAGGGCGTTGGCCTTTTCGGGCGAAAAGAGTTTCATGGACTTTGAACGCTCCGGGCGGTGCGGATGACGCGGCTTGTCTTCGTGACCGGACTCTCGGGCGCCGGTAGGAGCCAGGCGATGAAGACCTTGGAAGACTTGGGCTTTTACTGTGTAGATAACCTTCCTCCGAAGCTCGTTTGGCAAACCCTCTCGCTCCTGCGCGACGCGCAGATTCGCGAGGTTGCAATCGCGCTCGACGTCCGCAGCGGCGGCGCGCTCGGCGAGGCGGTACCGCTACTAACGGAGATATCGCGTAACGGAGCGCTCAGTGACTCTTCGCGAGCCGCCGCACCGGAGATTTTATTTCTAGACGCGCGCGACGATCTGCTGGTCCGCCGGTACAGCGAGACGCGCAGACGCCACCCGTTCGCTTCGAGCGGGTCCGTGCGAGAGGCAATTGCGATCGAACGATCCACGCTGGCTCCGTTGCGCGCCGTAGCAACCCAGGTCATCGATACCACGAACCTGACGCACGCGGCCCTGAAGGAGCGACTCGCTTCGGCTTTCGAGCCCTCGCATCCGGAGCGCCAGCTCACGGTGACAATCGTGGCCTTTGGATTCAAGTACGGGCTCCCTCTCGATCTCGACATGCTCTTCGACGTGCGATTCTTACAGAATCCGAATTACGTCGAGGCGCTGCGGCCGCTCACGGGTGCGGACCCCGCCGTCGAGAAGTACATAGAAAACGATCCTTCCACCGCACCGTTCCTCGAACGTCTCTTCGATATGATGGACTACTTGACGCCCCGTTTCCTGACCGAAGGCAAATCCCAAGCAATGATCGGCATAGGGTGCACGGGCGGCCGCCATCGCTCGATCTACGTTGCCCGCAGGCTGTGCGCCCATTTAGAAACCGCCGGCCTGGCCGACGTCTATCTCGAGACTCGGGACACGACGCGATGATCGAGCGTCTGCCGCCTTTTATGCGCTGGGCTTATCCCGGGCTCGGCGTCAAACGCTGGCTGCTGGTAGCGATTGCCGGCATTCTGTTGCTGGTCAACGGTGTCGATCGGTATTTGGTCGCCATCGGTTACAATGTTCATGCAAACGAAGTCGTCGACAGCTTCGTCGCGGACTATTTTTCACCGAGTTATTTGGCCTGGATCTTCATGGCGCTGGGCATCGCGCTGATCTTCCTGGGCATCCGCCAGTGGCTGCTCGCGATTCTGCGCGCCAGTGCTGCGGGCGGCGAACGCATCGTGGACACGTTGTACGAAATGCGGTTGCGCAACGGATATAAGATCGTCGCGATCGGCGGCGGTACCGGGCTCTCGACGCTGCTGCGCGGCCTGAAGCGCAAGAGCACCAATTTGACGGCGCTCGTGACCGTCAGCGACGACGGCGGCAGTTCCGGACGCCTTCAAAAGGAGCTCGGCGTGCTTCCTCCGGGCGACGTGCGCAACTGCTTGGTCGCGCTCGCGGACGACGAGGCCATGGTAACCGACCTCTTCCGCTATCGCTTTGCGGAAGGTGAAGGGCTGACGGGTCATTCGTTCGGCAATCTGTTCCTGGCGGCCATGACCGGCATCACCGGCAACTTCGATCGCGCGATCAAAGAGTCGAGCCGCGTGCTGAATATCAAAGGCCGCGTTCTGCCTTCGACGCTCGGCATCGTCCGGCTGTGCGCGCGACTGCAGGACGGTACGATCGTCGAGGGCGAGTCGGCAATTTCGCAGTCGGGTCAGCCGATAAAACAGGTGTTCTTCGACCCGCCCTACGCCGCGCCGCTCACCGAAGCCGTCGCCGCGATTCGCGATGCCGATGCAATCGTCTTGGGTCCGGGCAGCCTGTACACGTCGATCATTCCGAACTTTCTCGTCGATCGGATCGCGCACGAAGTGGAGCGATCGCAAGCAGTCAAAATCTACGTGTGCAACGTCATGACGCAGCCCGGCGAAACGGACGACATGACCGCGGCCGATCATTTGGAGGCGCTTCTGGACAACGCCGGAACGCGCGTCTGCGACTACGTCATAGTCAACGACGAACCGCCTTCGAAGTTGCTCGAAGCGTATGCGGAGGAAGGTCAGGTTCCGGTCAAGCCGGACATCGAACGTATTCGAGCAGCGGGACTCACGCCCGTTCGCGCTCAGGTCATCAGTGAGACCGCAACGGTACGCCACGACCCGGAAAAACTCGCGCATGTCGTGATCGGCATCATCGACCGCAGCGTCGCACAGCGCGCCGCTTACATGCGCCCTGCGCAAGTGTACGAGCAGCGTTCATCGCCCGCTTAGTGCGAGAGCGATACCGTGAGCTGGAGCGGTTTATCCGGAGCAACGTGCGCGCTGCCCGTATACGCTTTATACGATCCGTTTGCGGTTGAGACTTGATAGTCGATGTCGCCGACCGGAACTTGGGGGAAGGCGAATTTGCCTTGCGCGTCCGTCGTAGCGGTCAGTACGGTGTCGACGACGACTGTTGCCCCGGCGATGGGCTGGTTCGTCGCGGCGTCGACCACGACGCCTTGCACGGTCTGATAGGTGCCGCCCGGAGGCAACGAGTTGTCGTTGCACGCCGTGAGCACTGCCAGCGCAAGAAGGACGGTAAAAAGGCGAGCGCGTGTCATCGTCTCCTCCACTTCTTGCTCCATCTTACCTTCACCGCTCAATGCAACCAAGGGGGGTCCGTCGAAGCCCCTTGGACGAACGCTTTTCCAATGGAGGCCCAAAGGTGACCACGACCGCGTCGGAACCACAGACCGGCATGCATTATTTCAGAGACGCCCTGGATGCGATCGGGAATACGCCGCTCGTAAAACTGAACAAAGTGACCGACGGCGCCGAGTGCTTGGTCCTGGCCAAGGTCGAGTACATGAACCCCGGCGGAAGCGTTAAAGACCGCCCCGCCGTCGCCATGCTCGATGCAGCCGAACGCGCGGGGATGCTCAAACCGGCCGGGACGATCGTCGAGCCCACGAGCGGCAACACCGGCTCGGGACTGGCAATGGCGGCCGCCATTCGCGGCTACCGCTGCATCCTGGTGATGCCCGACAAGATGGCAAAAGAAAAAGTCGACCTTCTGCGCGCTTACGGAGCCGAGGTCGTCGTCACGCCGACGAACGTGCCGAACGACTCGCCCGAGTCATATTACGGCGTCGCAAACCGCTTGGCGTCGGAGATCCCGGGCGCGTTCCAGCCCAATCAGTTTCACAATCACAACAATCCCGAGGCGCACTACCACACGACCGGTCCGGAGATCTGGCGGCAAACCGCCGGACGGATCACGCATTTCGTCGCGGGCATCGGCACCGGAGGCACGATCTCGGGCACCGCGCGTTATCTGAAAGAGCAGAACGCAAAGATTCACGTCGTCGGCGCCGACCCGGAAGGCTCGATCTATTCGGGCGACACGCCCAAATCGTACGCCGTCGAAGGCATCGGCATGTCGTACCTTCCCGAGACCGTAAACCTGAAGGTCATCGACGAAATGGTGCGCGTTCCCGATCGCGACTCGTTTCTGATGGCGCGCCGGATAACGCGTGAGGAAGGGCTGCTCGTCGGCGGATCTTCGGGCACGGCGGCGGTCGCAGCCATGAAGCTCGCCAAGACGCTCCCGGCCGACGCCGTTTTGGTCGTGCTGTTCCCCGACTCGGGCCGCGGTTACATGTCGAAGATTTTCAATGACGAGTGGATGATAGCCAACGGTTTTCTTTCCGAAGGCAAGCGGCGAGCGACGGTTGGCGACGTGCTGCGCAGCAAACGTCCACTTCCGCCGCTGATTACGGTCAAAGACACCGACGTGGTAAAAGAAGCGCTCGATCTGCTTCGCCAGTATGAAATTTCGCAGATTCCGGTAATGCGCGGGAACGAGCAGATCGGCAGCATCAACGACGTCGCCGTCATGCAATCCGTATTCGACCGGGCAGACATCATTCACAAACCGGTCAGTGAAGTGATGGGGCGTCCATTCCCGCTGCTGGACCAAAGCGAGGAAATCGAACGGGCGTACAAGCTGCTCACGCTTGCCAATCATGCCGTCGTCGTCACCGACGAAGACGAAGCGATCGGCGTGCTGACGCGGCAGGACATCATTTCGTATCTTTCCGCTGCGAGCGGATCGCCTAAGCCATAGGCCCGGCGATGCTGCACCTGTTGCTGGCCGCGCTGCAAATCACGTGGAGCGGCCCCGGCTTTCCTCCCGGCGTACGGACGACTCCGCCGGTGATCGTGGCGCAACCGGTTGCGGGCCGGGTTCCGCAAGGGCACCTTCTGCTTCAGGCGATCGACGGCAGTGCCGCCGTTCCGGCGGAATGGTCCGCAAGACCCGACAATACGCTAATGTTCAATGACGCCGTCGACAGCAGTGCTGCAACGGGTCCCGGAACCTACGTCGGCATGATGGCGTATCGGGGACCGGCGCAGATCACCGCAATCTACAACGGGCGGCGCGCTACGATTGAGGCGTTCGTGTATAACACGGCCACCGCGGCATGCTACATGGGCTTTCCGAACGGCATCCGCTTCGATGACCAGGGCAACGCCAAGCCGGCCGGACTGCCCCAGGAAAGCGACATATTCACCATCGGACCGCCTAACGAACCGCACATGGATGTGTTTTACGGATGCACCGGCGCGTTCGCGCGTCCAAGTTCGCCGTACGCGGTACATTTTCCATACGGTGCCCGCGTACTGCGCCGCACATCCGGCGTGTACTTTGGTGATGTACGCGTGACCGACTGGCGGAATGACTTTACGATCGCTCCGCCGCTCCAATCCGGTGACATCGTCGTCTTTCGCCTGCACGACGGACGCACCGGCAAGATTTTGGTCGACCCTCCGGCACAGGGTACGTTCGGCGGAATTTACTTAACCGGACCGCGGAACGGCGATTTCTGGGATTACTCAGTCTATCACCATCTCCAACCGTTGCCGCACGCAATTTTCGGCCACATCTAGATAGGCCAGCGGCTTCTTTAATGAACCGCAAACCGCGTCAACCGGCTCGTCGCAGTTTTAGACGCTCGATTATTGACGCCGGCTTTTCGCGTGGTACAGCAACGAGCCCCGGCACATCGACATTGTGCTCCTCACGCCGAGCGACGTTCAGCCACGGTCGCGCAAGCGAGTGCGGTGATGCTCGCGCTCTCGTGCTCCTCCATGCGTGGAAGGCGCATCCTTGAACATTTCGTGGATGGAAAACCGAACCGCTGAACTCCGCGCCGGTCGCTTCCATCAATCGACCCGAAGCCGCAGCGTAGAAACTCCAAGTTCCGCTGCTCTCAAACCCACCGACACCTTCCGCCGGCTTACGGAATGATCGGAGGATTCACCGCGACTGCGCCGGCTTTACCGAAATTAAGGACGCGTACCGGAGCGCCGCCGGCTGGATAATTAAATAGGCCGAGGCCATTCTTGAATATCGGCACCGCCCATAGTTGGTGTGTATCCGAGGTTAATGAGCATAGAATAGGTCCTTCCCCACTCATCTCCTTCAAGTGAGTCGTGTAGAGCGCTTTTCCCAGGTTGCCGTTTGACGGATGCGCATAAGTCACGACCAAACCCTGGTTGAGTGTTCCTTCATCCACAAGCAATTCGTTGTTGTTGTTGAACTGCAGAGCCTGCGCGCTGTTGAGAGTTGGTGTGTACGTCTCTAAGCCTTTCGGCGTGCATTCGCCTGCTACCGATGCGATCGTATATCCGTTCGTTACGACCAAATTAAAATAGAGAACGCCAGATGCGTCGAAAGCAGGCGTTCCATTAAAATATCCGCCTCCAATCGGTACTGATACTGACGAACACGGCGTGGTTTGGCCACGTCTGAAAAACGATATGGAACCATCGTACTCAGGGTCCGATGGAAGTATAGCCGCAGCAAAGACGCCGGTCTTATTGTCTACGGCAACCCCGCTAAGAACGCCGACACTCTCAAAAGAAATCTCCGTTGGTTTAGTGGTGTACGGCGGCTTATAAATTCTTAGCCAGTCATGATACATGTTCGAGCTGCCATCATAAATATCGCCGGCGGCATCCATGGCAAGGTAGCCGTTCGGCGCATCGATGCTCCCTATGTGCTTATACTTTGCATCGAGCAGCAGAATTGAATGGTTGCCACTATCCACCGCGACAGCCGGCAAGGTAGACGACGAATACCGCACGCTTTCCGCGTCAGACGACATCTGGTACTTTGCCGGCAGCGTTCCGGTTTCGCGCGCACTACAACCCACAATCAACGAAGCGCACAGCGCAGCAGCTCCTAAGCGTGCGGTGAACTTCGCAATATTCGGGTCGGCTGCGCGTCGAATGACGGTCATTTACGCTCCCTTACCTGACGTGGCTTTCCGAATCAGGTTGATCTAACCCCATTCGCTAGGCCGCTTCAAATTGTGGCGTAGTGTTTTGGGTCGATTCGCGATAACGGCGCGCAAATTCTGCCGGCGTAAGATAACCCAGCGAACCATGAGGCCGATGCGTGTTGTATCGAATGCGCCAGCGCTCGGCTTCAGTCCGAAGGTCACCGAGAGTCAAGAACCAGTGTTCATTGAGCAACTCATCACGTTGGCGTGCGTTGAAACTCTCGATCTTTCCGTTCTGCGTCGGTTTTCCGGGTTCAATGAAGTGCAACTTCACGTTTCGTTCTGCACCCCAGCGCAGCATTGCAAGGCTTGAAAATTCGCTGCCGTTGTCAAATTTCACGGTTTGCGGAAACCCGCGCTCTTTGGCGATACGCTCAAGCGCCACAATAACGCGGCGAGAAGGCAGCGATGAGTCGACCTCGATCCGCAGGCATTCGCATGTGAAGTCGTCGATGATATTGAGCAGCCTGACTTTGCGGCCGTTGGCCAGCGAATCGTGAACGAAATCCATAGACCACCGTTCATTCGGCCTGGTAACGGTCGGCGATTCGCGACCACGCTCGTAGCGCACATGCCGTTTCTTTCGCTTTCGAACTTGCAGGCCGGCGGCACGGTACACGCGATAAAAGCGCTTGTGATTCACCTGAATCGCATAGTCGCGCTTGAGCAGAAAATGCAGCACGCGATAGCCCGAGCGCCGATTCTGGTCAACGAGTCTGCTTCATCGGCTCGAGCAGTGCCGCATCATCCGCTTTTCGAGCCCGGTACTGCGCGGTGGATCGCGCACATGCCACGAGTTGGCATGCACGCCGCTCGCTATAACCGCGCTGGCCTTTGAGCTCTTGCACGGCCGCGCGGCGCCGGGCAGAGCTTACCATTTTTTTTCATTCAAATATTTGAGGGCATCGATGTCCATCGCTTGGTTTGCCACGATGCGCTTGAGCCGGGCGTTTTCTTCCTGGAGTGCTTCATGCGCACGACGTCGCTGACTTCAAGGCCGCCGTACTTGGCCTTCCAGTTCCGCAGCGTATTGGGATGGATGCCGTGCTGCCGGCAGATCTCGCTGGTCTTGCCGGTCGCGTCGTGCTCCTTCAGAATCGCGACGATCTGCGACTCGGTGAAGCGGGATTTCTTCATCCTGGTCTCCTTGCGAGGCGTTTTGCCTCAGAGACCACAATTTCATTTGGCCCGATTTTCGGGGGCTAGATCAAGGTCAAATCGACATGTGTGCTGGCTCATGGGATGATCGGAGGATATACCGTGACGCCACCCACGGCATAGAAGTTAAAGAGCCGCGCAGGCGCGCCGCCCGCCGGGTAGTTATATAAGGCAAGGCCCTCGCCGAATACACGCGAAGCCCACAACTGGCGCGTATTGGAAGCGAACGAATACATTATCGGCGCTCTGCCGTCAATCTGTTTCAGAAAAGTCTTGTAAAGAACTTTTCCAGCTCCCCGCTTGATGGATGCGCGTACGTCACGACTGAGGCCTTGTAAATCGTTCCTTCATTAATGACTAGTTCATTCTTGCTGTTGAACTGCAAAGGCCCAGGGTTCGAAAGATTCGGGCTGTACGTGATTATATCTTTCGGCGTGCACTGACCCGCAAGCGACGCAACCGCAAATCCTTCACTTAAACTGACGAAAAAGTACAAGCTGCCCAACGCGTCAAAGGCGGCCTCAGAAATATACTCACCGGTTGGTAATTGTACCGAAGCGCACGGTGTCATGCGACCATGCCGGAAAAACAATATGGCTCCGGTAGAATCTGGATTCTGAGGAGAGGTCGTCACGGCAAAAACGCCGTTCTTGATATCTACCGCGAGACCGCTAATACCACCGACATCGTCAAAGGAGATTTCCGTTGGGGTGCTCCTGTATGGTGGTTGGTAGATTCTTAGTACGTCATCGCTTTGATAGCTGGCATCATAAATGTCGCCAGCCATATCCATAGCGAGGAAGCCCGCGGGAGCATCAACGCTCTGAACTTTCTTAAATGTCGAATCGAGCAGTAGGATCTTGTTATTTCCGCTATCTATTACGACTGCAGGCACAAAAGACGCTCCCGGTCCGACGTTTTGCGCTCGGCTCATCATCTTGTCTTTTGTTGGCGGCATGGCGATTTCGCGCGCGTCACAGCCGGCAATCAACGAACCGCACAATACGGGATCACGTACATTTCATGGCCGCGTGAAGTAT
Organism: Vulcanimicrobiota bacterium; assembly: GCA_963714015.1. Lineage (GTDB taxonomy): Bacteria > Vulcanimicrobiota > Vulcanimicrobiia > Vulcanimicrobiales > Vulcanimicrobiaceae > DASRDE01. The sequence goes on from OY970223.1 coordinate 2,713,516, forward strand.
TTCGTGGTATTATTGAAAGCCGATGACGGTTTCGGCACAGACGAAATATTCGGCGGACCCAAACGTCGCCCATGTAGCATCGCTCATAGGGGATCCGGTTCGCGCGGCAATACTATTCGCGCTTCTTGGAGGCGGAGAATTGACCGCGTCGGAGCTCGCGTTCCGGGGTGGTGCGTCACCGCAAGCATGCAGCGCGCACCTGAAGAAGCTCATCGAGGCCGACTTGCTTGCGGTTCGCGTCGCAGGCCGGCAGCGTTTATTCCGCATTGCCTCAATTCACGTGGCCGAGGCGATGGAAGCGCTCGCACTTGTCGCTCGGCCCACACCCCTCGTCGCACTCTCTCAAAGCTCCGCAGTTGCTCGACTCCGTGAAGCGCGTTCCTGCTACGATCACCTTGCCGGGCGGCTCGGCGTCGCCCTCGCCGACCGCTTCGTTGAGATGGGCGCGCTTTGCGCCGTTGGATCGCGTTTGGAATTGACGAGCAACAGCGAAAACATCTTCTCCGAAGTCGGGATCGACGTCGCAAATGCTCGCGCAGGCCGGCGACCAGTCGTGCGGGCTTGCATCGATTGGACCGAGCGTCGACGCCATGTGGCGGGTGCGTTGGGCGCGTTGATTCTCGAGTGTTTCCTCAGCCGGCGATGGGTCGTACGCAGCGATCGCGACCGTTCGCTGCACGTTACACCTTCCGGGCGTCTGGCACTCGAGCGTAGTTTTCACATTCGGACATAGGGGCGCCAAGCCAACACTTCAGGCGTCGGCCGAAATCTCGGAAGCGCGGTTGAACGTTCCCTCGACGAGCCACACGAAGTTGCGCTCCTCGCGGAGAATAACGCGTTTGGATTGCGGCCATCTGAAAATTGTCACGCGCCTGCGCATCGGCTCGTAGACGCGTTTTGTAACGCTCGTATTCCGCGAGGCTCGAAAATGCAATCAGTCCCCAACCGACGTCACTGGTTCCCTCGTACGGAAGATAGTAGCCGATCAAATGGCCACCGCATCGCGGAACGATCGCGCCCCAATTCTGGGCATACTTGTGGAACGCGTCACGCTGCCCGGGATCGATTTGATACCGAATCACGCAAAGGATATTCGTCGCCGGCTCGGCCTTCGTTGCAGTCACGGCCGTCTTCGACAGCCGCTTCATTCCCTGATTTTCATCATTGCCTTTCTTCATTCTCCAACCCTATCATGCGGTCGTTTCACGGTGAGTTGAAGCGTACTGCGAACGTCTCTTCAGTGCCGCGTGAACCGTTCCAATACTATGATGTATTTCGTGAAGAAAATCGGCCTCGTCGGCGGCATCGCGTGGCTTTCGACCGCTGACTATTACAGTGGGCTCTGCAAGCTCAGCGAGCGGTATCACCGCGAACTCGGTTTGGACGAGCCGCTTCCTACGCCGGAAATGACCATTGAATCGCTCGATTTGCGCAAGGCCGTCGCTCGGCTAGGCGTCGCGAACGATGAACCGTCATGGCGAGCGTTCGATGAGTATCATCGCGCTGCTTTAAAGCGTTTGGCGGCAAGTGAGGTGCAGGTGGCCGCTATCGCGAGCAATACACCGCACTGCCGTTTTGACCAAATCACGACCGGCATTGACATTTGTGTCGTCAACCTGTTTGAGGCGGTTGCGGCTGAGTGCGCGCGGCAGTACGTCGCTCGCGCCGTTATCCTCGGAACGAAGCTTACCATGATGTCATCGACGTTGCCGGCGATGCTGGCAACGTATGGTATTGAAGCCATCGTGCCGGAAACGCAAACGCAAGACCGAGTCGCAGGTTTAATCGGGCGCCTGCAGCGCGGGCTGGTTTCCGGCGAGTTGAAAGAGATTCATGATATCGTCCAAAGCGTTTGCGGCCATCGCGGCACGAATGGAGCAGCGGTGTGTTTATGCTGTACGGAACTGCCTCTAGCCTTTACTGGGCAGCGCTTCGAAGATTCATTTGTCGATCGAGGCGTACTCTTCGTAAACAGCGCAGCTGTTCACGTTTCGTCAATTTTTCAGGCGAGTCTGTGAGAAAATCATCATGACCCGGTCGACGAACCGCGGCGCTTGCATTGCGCATTTGGGCGTCCGCAAGTATTTATCGGCCTACTGCAAAAAGTACCGCGTTATTTATGGCATAGATCTGGCCGTCGGGACCGATGGCGGTCGGCGTGTACGCTTCGCCGATGCCGCTCGTGAGCGCGATGCGCTGCTTGAATGAATTGCTCGGCAAATCCCAGCGATACAAATAGCCGTCTTCACTGTTGGCATACACTGCGCTGGTTTGCGGATCGACCGCAGCTGTGTTGATGCACCATTCGCGCACCCCGCCCGGGTAGTCCGGGTCCGGAGTAACGCCCTCGATCGTTTCCACTTGCTTCATCACCGTAACGGACGGCACGATCGGATCGGACTGCGCCGATGCCGGGTCGAGAATCGCGATTTCGTTATGCCCATTGCCCGTTCCGACGCCGCCATAGTTGTTATACTTCGTCATGAGTAGATATGCTGATGCTCCCTTATAGGAAGGGACGATTGAAGCGGGCACGATCGAGGCGGTGTCGTCCCATCCGAATGAGCCGGGCGCCTTCTGCTGCGCCAGCGTCGCGTCAAAATGCAGCAGCCATCCACGCTCGTTATGCGAACCTAGCGGCGATTCGAGCACACCGTAGTAAACGTCGCCGTCCGGACCGACAGTAGGGGACGCGGTGCCGTCGTCCGGGATCGTTGCGGGTGCGCCGGTTGCCGGATCCTTCAAATACACCTTTGATTTCGTACCGAGAGACTGGGTGTCGAGTCCAAGCAGATAACCGTTCGTGCCGTTACTAACGGCGACGTAGACGGTGCTTTGATCGGGTGAAAGCGCGAGCGCGTCATTCATCGCGACCTCCGACATCGACGCATCGCCGGCAGCGCCGGCTGCCGAAACCCACGTTCCTTGACCGTTCGCGGCGATGCGCGCCACACCGCTCGTCAAATGTGCCGGGTTACTGCCGTTGACGGTGAACCCGAAGAAAATATTCCCGTTCCCGTCTGCCGTAAGAGGCGTATCGATTGCTACGGCGGCATCATACGCGCTCTTTGCGGAGTTATATGTGCTACTCCCGTAGAAAAAGGCCGTCTGCACGATACTTTGCGGCGAGTCGACATTATCGCGATAGAATGAGCTTTCCTCCGGCGCCGGGAAAATACAAACGGCCCGACGCCGTTAGGACTGTGTTGTAGCTCGGGGTCCAATAGTGCGGGGGAAATGTATAATCGCTCGATGTTTGCCAAACGAGCGCTCCGGTGGCGCCCGCCCGCGCTTGGATTTGATAGGCGCCCGCAGCACTCGTTTTCACTGCCACGACAACGGTGTTCCCGGGCGTAATGACGGGCGAACCGTAATGTTCGTAGAGTGTCCCCTGCTTATACATTGGTACCAAATCGATGGGGAGGCGCCAGTGAATGGCATTGAGCGGCTGCGCTTGCGCTGTAGATTGCGCCGCGTGTTGCGCGTCGTTTGCAAAGCCGAGCCACGGAGGGCCTTCAACGGCGACGCCTGCAGGCACCGAGGGGGCCGAGCCGTTGCAGCCTGCCGGGAGCGCCGCGACGGCGATCAGCGCAAGCCGTTTCAACTTTCGGCTCCCGAAGCAAGAGCGGATTGCCGTTCGCTTCTTCGTCCGCATCGTTCGAATCCGTATTTGCATATCGAATAAAAATAAGCCTGCGGCTCGCGCACCCATCCGGCCCACGCGTACGGCCCCTGACTCGGCGCAGAGATAACAGCGTAGCGTTTTAAATTTTCACGTGCGCGTGAACTGTCGAAGTGGGCATTCCCGGTCTTTGCGCAGAAGTCGGGAGCCATGAAGTTCAGCACCAAAGCCATCCACGCAGGACAGGGAGCCGACCCGGCAACCGGCGCGACGATCGTTCCTATCTACCAAACGTCGACGTACACGCAAAGCGCCGTGGGCGAGCACAAAGGTTTCGACTACAGCCGCACGATTAATCCCACCCGCCTGGCTTTGGAGACGCAGCTCGCCGCACTCGAAGACGCCCGATACGGCTGCGCGTTCTCGAGCGGGATGGCCGCAACGTCGGCCGTGCTCAACATTCTGTCCGCCGGCGACCACGCAATCGTTACGGACGATCTGTACGGCGGCACCTACCGGCTGTTCTCGCGCGTGCTGGCCCGGTACGGTCTGGAGTTCACATACGTCGATATGGCCGACCTCGAAGCGGTGCGAGCCGCGATCCGTCCGAACACCAAACTCTTTTGGATCGAAACTCCGACGAACCCCTTACTGAAGCTCATCGACATTCGCGCGATTTGCGCACTGCGGGGAAGCGGACAGATTGTCGTGGTGGACAACACGTTTGCGTCGCCGTATTTTCAGCGGCCGCTCGCGCTCGGTGCGGACGTCGTCGTGCATTCAACGACCAAATACATCGGCGGCCATAGCGACGTGGTGGGCGGAGCGGCGCTCACCAGCGACAAAGAGCTTTACGAGACCGTCAAGTTCCATCAGAACTCCGTCGGAGGCGTTCCCGGGCCGCAGGATGCATGGCTCACCATGCGGGGGGCGAAAACCTTGGCACTTCGCATGCGGGAGCACGCGAAGAACGCGCAGTCCGTGGCCGAGTTCTTGGAAGCTCACGACGAGGTCGACCGCGTTTACTATCCGGGGCTGCCCTCGCATCCTCAGCACGACTTGGCAAAGCGTCAGATGACGGGCTTCGGCGGCATGGTTTCGTTCACGCTCAAAGGGCCGGAGCAGCGCGCAATCGACTTTGCGAACCGCATGCATTACTTCAGTCTTGCGGAAAGCTTAGGCGGCGTCGAGTCGCTGATCTGCCATCCGGCGCGCATGACCCACGGTTCGATCCCCAAAGAGGAACGCGAGAAGCGGGGCATCACCGACGGATTGCTGCGACTGTCGGTCGGGATTGAAGACATCGACGACTTGATCGAAGATCTGAGCTCGGCTCTAAAGGCCGTTGCTAAAACTGATTCTTTGGATATGCTACGGCGCTGACGTTCGAAAGGATCTTTTTCGCGCTATTGCCGTCGAGCGTTCCGTATCCGCCCGCTACCGAAAGCGTGACTCCGCGCACGTGGTCGACCCATAGGTATTCAAAAATACGCTGCTGTCCCGAATCCTGCGTGACCGTAATGTCCAAGAAGTAGGCGGGCATGCCGTTCGGCAGCGTCGTCAGCTGCTTCTTGACGAACACCGAGTTGTCGTCGTTGCTCTGGTTGCGCGCTTGCCCTTCCGCTTCTTGTTCGAAGCTGTCCAAATCGTCGGTATAGTTTTCCATGCGAAGCGTGATGATCGTGCGGTCGGTTTGTTTCGGACGGCGCACGAACGCCGCGACGATCGTCGGCGCCTCGTACGCGTCGGGAGCCGTCGTGGCAGCAGGCATCGGAATCGCAATGTAATCGGCCGGCGCCGTGTACGACATTGCCGGATCGGTGTACGTGTGCGAGGGTTGCGCGGTCTGAGCGTGCAGGCCGGCGGGCAACGCAAGCAGAGTCAGGACCAGAGCGATAGTCGAGGCGCGGTTCATTCCATCTCCAAAACGGCCGCCAGGGCGGGCAAAGAGCGTTCGTAGCGGTATCCGATATTTCGATGGTCGTCCTCGAATTCTTCGTGCTGCACCGGAAGGCCCATGCCGCGCATGCGCTGGGCCATTACCCGCGCACCGACGTCGAGCGCGTATTCGTCGCGGCGGCCGCAATCGATGTACCGCAGGCGCAGCCGCTTAAGCTCCGCTTCCTTGCGCAGGCACATCTGCGCAGGGTCGAACTCGAGCCAACGGCTGAAAACCTCTTCGCGAACCGCGCCCGTCTTGCGGTCGAACGGCAGATCCAGGTCGAACGCGGTCGCGCTGCGCGGCGTGTAAGCGGCCGAATACCCGAGCATTTCGATAGCGGCAAATTCCGACCCGGAGCGCTTGTTCTGCGACTCGAAGTGCTCGACGAACCGCTCGATGTTCCATTCGTGCCGCTCGAGCACGCGATGCGCTTCTGCGAATGCGCGCGTTTGCGCATACAAGAAATACGAGTCGCCGCTGTGAGAAGCGAAAGCGGCGAAGGTCCCCGGATACTGCATGCTCAGATAGAGCGCGCCGAAACCTCCGGATGATTTACCTAATACCGCGCGGCCCTGCTCGCTCGCGACCGTGCGATACGCGCCGTCCACGTGGCCGACGACGTCTCGAATGACATACGTCGCATAGTCACCGTTATGTATCGAATTGACGTACTGCGAGCCGCCGAGACGCGTGAACCCGTCGACCAGAGCGAGGATCGCCGGCGGCATGCGCCGTCCGGTCACGAGTCGATCCATCCATTGGACTACATTCGTTTCCCACGCGCGCGCGCTAAGCATTCCGGCCACGTCGCCGCTATAGCCGTGCAGACAATACAACACAGGATACCGGCGCGAACCATCGGGATCGTAGGCCGGCGGCAGGTATACTGCGACCGGACGCTCCGCGGGATCGCCGAGCGCGTTCCCTTGCAGTGCGGAACTAGAAATAAAGTCAATGCGCACGTCTCCGTTCAAACGAAGCAGGCGCGCGAGCGAAGACTGAGCCGCGGTCATGCGCCGCCTTTCGCCGCGAGGTCCGCCGCCTACTACACCGAAAGCCTGCCCGCAATGCTGCGCGGGATGCTCCTGCGGCTCTGCGCCGCACTTTTCGCCGTGTCGGCCCTTTTGCGGCCGGCGCCGGCTTCTGCGGCTCCGCCGTTTTTCGTTTACGGCGCAACGTTCTTTTACGAACGGATCCCCGCTTCGCAATGGGTAAACGCGCTCGCGCGCTACAAGCGGCTGGGCATAAACACGATCGACTTGTACGTCATGTGGAATTGGCACGAGCCGCGTGAGAACGATTTCGATTTCAGCGGTCGCTCGAATCCGCGGCGAAATCTCGTTGCGCTGCTGGGCATGATTCATGCAGACGGCTTTCACGTCGTGCTTCGGCCGGGGCCCGTGATACGCAACGAATGGCGCAACGGCGGCTATCCCGCTTGGCTTCTCGAGCGTCCCGAATACCAAATGCCGCTGCGCGACGTGCTCGAGGGACGGTATCCCGCGACCGCAACTCTGCAAAACACGCATTCCGACGCTGCGGCGCGCGAATGGCTGAATAATCCGGTGCACCTGCGTTACGCCGCCCGCTGGTTGCATCACGTGCTGAGCGTCGCCGCGCCGTGGAAAAGCGATATCGTCGCAGTCGCTCTTGACGACGATCAAGGCGCATACTTGGACAACGACACGTGGCCCGGTCCCCATTTTCACCGCTACATCGACGTTCTTGCCCGCATGGTGCACCGCGATCTCGGTCACGCAATGCCGGTATTCATCAACACGTACCAAATGAAGGTTACGGCCTCCGCGCCGGTCTGGGCGTGGGGGAACTGGTACCAAAGCGACGCCTACAGCATCGGCGAACACGACCGGGCGCAGCTCGAGTTTACGGCAGGCCTTTTACAGACGCAGACGCCGCGCCGGCCAATCATGTTCAGCGAGTTTCAAGCGGGATGGCTGCAGAATGCGGATCAGCCCTTTCCGCCGCCCGCGGATCCCGCGAACACCACGTTGGCCCTGCACACGTTGCTGCAGATGGGCGCGCACGGCGTCGTAAATTTTCCGGTACAGGATACGCTGAATCCCGCCGGATGGGAGGCGCCGTGGACCAACGCCTTTTACTCCTGGGACGCAGCCTATTCGGTCGACCTTTCACCGCAGGCGCGTTTTTCACCAACGGCGCAATTTGGCCGGCTGATGCAGACGTACGGCGAGCGCATCGTGCAGACGCAGCCGGTTGCGGACGCAGCCGTTGCGTACTTGACCAGCGCCTATGACCCGTCCGAGCTTACGAACGACCAAATCGCCGCCGTCGCGAATGCTACGATCTCGGCACAGCGCGGCTGCCGGATCATGCGCATTACCTGCGCGATTATCGATCTGCGATACATTTCGCCGCGGGATCTCGATGCTTATCGCACGATTATCGTACCGCGCACAAACGTGACCCTGCCCTACGTCGCCGCGGTTGTTGAAAAGATGCGCGAGTATCGTGCCGGAGGCGGCCGAGTTGTGCTCGAGCGCCCGAGACGCGCGTATAGCCCGTCCGGCTGCCGGAGGCATTCCGGGCGCGACGCTCCTGCTCGACCGGAGGCACCGCTTCGGATTTCTGGACATCGTCAATTACGCCCGAACGCCGCTTCGAACGCAGCCCGCGCGCGTTGGGACCGCGGAGTTTTCATACGACGTTCCGGCACAAACCGTGCCTGCTCGCGACGCGCTGCTGATCCCGCTAAACGTTCGGTCGTATCCCGCCGCGGCTTTGCCGGCCCAGGCGCCCGGCTCTGCAAAGGGCCAACGTTTGCCGCTGCGTTCCGGCAGTTGGATTTCGGCGCAACTTCGGCCCGTGCCGCCGAACACTGCGATTGTTTACCGGCAGGACGTGTATCAGGACGGCTATCCGGCGATCGTAATGGAGAACGCGCTGGTGCGCCTTATCATCTCGCCTTGCGCCGGCGCTCGAGCATTCATCTTTGAAGACAAGTCCACGAGTCGCAATCTCTTCACGACGATCGGCGGGCTGCGCGATGCCTGGGCTGCACCGTTATCCCCTTCGAGTCGCGATTACATCGCGAAGTACACGCATCCGATTGCAACGGGCACGTTCAACCGCTGTTATGCGGTACAAATTCGCAACGAGGATCGGTCGGCCGCGGCGTTTTTTCGATACAAGGTTCCCGAACTGCCGGCAACCCGATTCTCGCGATCGATCGCTAATGCATGCGGCTGAATCGGGCTTCGTCGAGCAGACGTTCGGGACGGGACCGGGCGGCGCACAACAGCTGACGTCATTTGCCGTCGGCCCGCACACTCAAATTCTGTCGCTCCCGAACGCCGTCGGATTCTACGATAAAGACGGTCGGCGCCTCACGATGATCGCTTGGGATCGCCAACTCGTAAAGTCGCACATTATACAGCGTCACGATCGCGACGCGCTCCTGACCCTCACGCTTGCGCGGGACGTTTGCGAAATCAGTTATGGGACCGCCGCTGCTTCCTCAGCCGCATCCGCGCAGGCGGTCCTGCGGACCTTCGCGAATCGGCGCCCTTCGACGCCCTAGGGGGAGTGGCGGAACGGTAGACGCAGCCGCCTCAAAAGCGGCCGGGCACAACCCGTGTGGGTTCAAATCCCACCTTCCCCAGGACGATCCTTTGCACGGCGCGCCCGTTGAAGCAAACTTCGGTAAGAGCCGGCATCTTCATTACAAAAGCAAGCGAGGCGATCGCTCGCCGGCTAAACGCTCCTTCGACCCATCGTATAGGATGACAGGCCGATCTCCGTGTGGTAGCGTCGCATCAGCTCGCACCGCCACTATAAAGGGGAGGACCTATGTATTACGTGCGCGCTCCAGCGCTGCTTGCAGTGCTGGGGTTAATCATTTTGGCCGCGGGCTGCGGCGGCACCGGTGGCTTGCCGAGCGACATAGAACAGACCCAACATACGCTCCAAGAAATGCGCCAACCTACGAAGTCGCCGGCGCCCTTGCAGATCTTCAATCCTTACGACCTCTCCATTCTCCAGGACACCAGCAACTCCACGTCGGGTGTCTTCCTCGGCGCCGATTGCGGTGCGGGTGCGACCATCACGTGCGCCGATTTTGCCGAGACCATGCGGCACCGCGTCTCGATGGGCACCGTTTATTCGACCTGGGACCAAGATATCGACACCGTGATCGCCCGAGACGGTTTAGCTGCAATGGAGGCTCAAGATACGATTCCGGACATAACATGGCAAGCCAGCTCGAACAAAGCGACGATCACGCTGGCCCAGATTGCTTCGGGGAAGTATGACTCGTATATCACCGATTCAGCGCAAGAGCTTGCGAGCTTCGGTCAACCCATCTTTATTCGCCTCTTCCATGAATTCAATACGAAGCGGTACAATTGGGGCCTATACCGGAACGGCGCCGACAGGCAGGCGGATGCGGACTTCGTCGCCGCGTGGCAGCATATTGTTGCCATCTTCCGTCGACAACATGCGAACAACGTCAAGTTCATTTGGTGCTTCAATAGCGGAACGAGCCCGGTTGCACCCTGGAACGAGCCTGCGGCCGCGTATCCCGGCGATGCGTACGTCGACTGGCTTGCATTCGACGGATACAACATGGGTAACGACTACAACGGCCACAAGTGGTTCAGCTTCACGTTCATGGCGGGCGGCGCGTACCATAACGCGATCGCTGCCTCGCAAAACAAACCCGTGATGATCGTCGAGACGGCGTCGAACGAATACGGCGACGGCGGAGCGATGAAAGCGGCGTGGGTGGATGCTATGTTCGCAACCCTGCAATCGACGCACGACCCCTACCCGCATTTGCGCGCGCTCTCATGGTACGAGTCCGATTCGCCGGGGTACCTCTACGATTCAAAGAGCACGCCGCCGTCGTACCGCGCGTTCACGCTCGATATTCGCATCTACCAGCCGGATGGAATACTTCACTTCCGCAGCAACGGCAGCGCACTCTTTACGATCACCACGCCGTAATTCAAGTCGATGGTTCGATAGCGACCGTTCTGGAGGAGCGTATGGCGAACACTGCTGAAATACCGAACAGCAGCACGGCGAATGCAACTCGAAGTATTCCGTTCATGCACCTATCTCGCTATTGGCTTACGAGCTCGAATCCGGAAGCTGCACTCATAGTACTTCTAGGCCGGCCGCCATTTAGCGAGTCCGGCAAGATTTACACCCGGCCCGGGACAATTTCACGGGGTGACCGCCATCGAGGAGTCCCTAAAGCAAAGCCCGCTGCTTTCAGGCATTCGGCCGGATACGATTGAAAAGCTCGCGGCGAGCGCTTCCGAATTCTCGGCATCCAAGGGTCAGACGCTGTACCGCCCGGATGAGAGCTGGCCATACTTAGGCCTGCTGCTTGACGGGACGCTCGGCATGTTTGCCGAGGGCGGGGAACGCGACTACTTGTACGAGGAGATCCTGCCCGGCGAGTTCTTCGGCGTCTCCGGAATGTTCGATGCACGCGATGCGATGGCACGCATGGTGGTGCTCTCCCGCAAAGCGTCGTATGCGGCCGTCGAAAGCACCGTCAGCTCGGAAGCTTTGCGACGAAGATGCCACGCTGGCGGTCGTTCTCGCCGGCGTGCTGGCCAGGCGCGTTCGCGGACTTACATCACTGCTCGCCTTTCAGGTGAATCTGCCTACCATGACACGGATGGCCCGCTACCTGCTCCAGCACTGTGGCGATTCGGCGGGCCTGGCGCCCAGCACGGGAACGCTTCCGCTGATGACGCAAGCGCAGATCGCCGCGGCTGCTGGAACGACGAAAGAGGTGGCCGCGCGTCTAATTCGTACGCTTGAAGAAGCGAACGCGCTACGCCGCGAGCGCGGACATATTCGTTATTTGGATAGGGACCGCATCGCGGTCTTCGCCGGCTCCAACGGCCGAGGATAATGGCTTCAGCTCCGGCCAGCATCACCTTTACTTCGGGAGCGCTGCGCGGGCGCATATCGGTTCCCGGTGACAAATCGATCTCTCACCGAGCGTTGATACTCGCGGCGAAGAGCCCGGATCCCATTGCCGTTCGCAACCTGAATCCCGGGCGCGACGTGCGAGCGACCGCCAACGCGATCGAAGCGGTCGGCGGAAATGCGATCGATTTCCGCGATCCCGCCATGACGATCGACTGCATGAACTCCGGCTCCACGGCCCGCATGATAATGGGCGTATGCGCCGGCGCAAACGTTCGCGCCGAGTTCGACGGCGACGAATCACTGCGGCGGCGTCCCATGGAACCGGTCGCAGCACAGACTGCGCGCGTTCGGAGCCCGGATCCACACGAGCGATGGATCGTTGCCGGCGACCGTCCAGGGAACGTCTCAGCCGCAGACCCGTCGATTCATTCTGCTCACTCCTTCGGCCCAAATCAAGAGCGCGCTGCTCTTGGCCGGAGTCTTCGCCGGCGTCCCGGTCGAGACACTGGGCGACAAAGGCTCGCGCGACCATACCGAGCGGCTCTTGAAGTATTTCGGCGCGGATATCTCGTTCGACGGATCCCGCGTCGAACTGCGTTCGATGCCGAGCGCCTTTCGCGACGTCGACGTCGCCGGCGACTTCTCGGCGGCCGCATTCTTCATCGTTGCCGCCACGGTTGCGCCGCAGAGCTCGATCGTCATCCAAGACGTTGGGATCAATCCGGGGCGAACGGGACTGCTCGATGCACTGCTCGAGATGGGTGCCGATATCCGGCTCGAGAACGAACGCGAGCGCTGTGGTGAACCGGTTGCCGACATCGCCGTTTCTTCGTCGCGCCTTCAGGGCATCGCCGTGAACAGCGACGTCGCGCTGCGGGCGATCGACGAGATTCCCGTACTCGCCGTTGCGGCGGCATTTGCACGAGGCGAGACGCGCATCACCGGGATACGCGACCTGCGCACCAAAGAGTCGGACCGGATCGCGGCGGTCGAACGGCTTCTGACGGCTGCGGGGATCGAGGTTGAAACGCCGCCGAACGGCATTGCAATCCACGGTGGGACTCCCCGATGCGAAGGCGCAATGGTGGAGACTCATGGAGATCATCGAACGGCAATGGCTGCGGCAGCGCTTGCCGCGGGCGCCGGGACGCTCGCAATCGACGACGAAAGCAGCATCGACGTGAGCTTTCCCCGTTTTGTCGAGATCATCCGCGAGGCCCAGCAGCGTGGATGACGCTCCGCGGTACTCGGCCGACGAGTTCGAGCGCGAATCCCGCTACATCGAAAACTTGATCTGGGACGCGCTGGTCATCGAGGCCGGACAGCGAGTGCTGTTTTGCGGATACGGCGAGGATGCGCGATGGATCGAACGAGCGATGGAAGCCGGCGCGGACGTTACGGTGATCGAGCACCGCGAAACCATCATTCGTAAGTTCGCAAGCGTGGGCGCTCGGGTGCTGCAAGGCAGCACGTCGCTGATTCCGGCGCAATCCGACGCGTTCGACGTCGCCGTTGCCTTTCATTATCTGCACGAGGCCGATCCGTTCTTTCACGCACAGATCGTCTCCGAACTCGCGCGCGTAGTTAAGCGCGTGGAAATCGTCGAACCCGGTCCGCCGGCGGATGCGCTCGGCAAACGCATCGCGCGCTTGTATTCACAGGCCAAACGTGAACTTGGGCAGTTCGAATACTATCAGCCGCTGGAGTACTGGCGCAAACTGCTGCAGGCGGTAAAAGCCGACGTGTCTCAGCACGTTTTCGCGTTCGCTAAGATTCCGCCGCGCGAGTATTTGCGCGATACGATCGAGCTGCTGCTGGATACCATGGAGGTCGAAGACGCGCCTAAGGAGGAGCTGGAAGAGCTGCGCACCATTGCGAGGCGATCGGATACGTTGATGCTGCCGCCCTCGCGCTACGTCTTGAGCGGTGCGGCCGCCGGAGACTTGCCGCAGCCGATATTCACGCCCCGGCAAGAGCCGACACCGACGCCCGCTCTAGCGAAAGCCGCGCAGAGCCGCGTAGCCGTGCCTGAACCGCCCCGGAAAATCAGCGCGCAAGCCGGCTATGAATTTCCGCCGCTGACCCCTGCGCCGCAGATGACTCCGCATCCCGCTCCGCAACCGGGACCGGCTCCCGGGCCGCCGCAGCCGCCGCCTAAGCCGCCCGCGCCGTCGCAACCCCGCGGAACACCGCCGGGGCCGGCCCCTCAGCCGCCGCCCGCGCCGGCGATGCCGTTCGGTGCGCCGTTCGCGGTGCCGCCGGGCGATGTGACGGGGCAACCGCCGCCGTTCGGTGTTCCGCCCATGCCGGGCGCGAGCGTTCCGCCGATGCCTGGTTTGCCGGGCGCTCCGGGCGGGCCGCCTACTCCGGGCGCTCCGCCGGGCTGGCAATGGGAACCACCGGAAGAACCGCCCAAGCCGGGCGGCTAGCGCAGTTCCGAAAAAAGGGCGCGAAGCTGCGCGCCTACCGCAGCCAACGCTTCCCGCGCCTCAGCGAGCTGCAGGATCTGCAAGCTCGTTCGAATTGAATCGCTCGCACCTCGGGCACGAGCCTCGAGAGCGGAAACTGCAGTGGACATCCGCCTGAGCCGCTCCATCTGGAGCGTTAACGATTGCAGGGACACGAACAGCCTGCTGCGCCGGATATCGTCTAAACGCGCTGCCGTTCGGCGGGCCGCCAGGGCGGCGCGAACCGTCGATATCAGCACGAGAAGAACGCCGGAGGCGCACAGGCCGACCAGCAGCCACGCCCAGAGGCTCATAGCCCGGAACTAGGCCGCCGACTCCTTGGAAGAACTGCCTGAAGAACCGTCCGAGGAACCGCCGGAAGAACCACCCGAGGAACTGGAAGAACTGCCCGAGGTGCCGGAGGAACCGCTTGAGGAGCCGGCAGAGCCGCTCTCGGACGCAGGCGGCGATTCTTTCTTGCGCGAGTCGGTCACGTAGAATCCGGATCCCTTAAACACGATCGGCGCCGGATTGAAGACGCGTTGCAGCGAGCCCCCGCATTCCGAGCACGGCTGCGCGTAAGCGTCGTCAAATCCATGACGGACTTCAGTGATGCGCTGGCAGTTCGAGCATTGATAGTCGTACAAGGGCATATCGTTTGAAGTATACCCGTCCCTAGCAGTCCTGGTCAATGACTGCTAGCAGTTCGAGGCCGTCAAAAATCCGCGAGCAGCTCGTCCTTGGCTTCGGCGTTGTATTCCGCCAGGTGTTTGAATTGCACGAGCGACTCTTCGAGCTGGGTTGAGAGTTTGCGCCCGGCGCTGATACCGTCGTAGAGCAGCGCGATTTTGCCGCCGTACGCCGGATATTCCATCCGAGCGTGCACTTTGCAACGCGTGGTCTTGCGTTCGATCCGGAAATCCAGGCGCCGGCGAATCGAATAGGCGCCGACCAGCGAGAGCTGATGGTTCGTGATCAGGTGATCCACTTCAAAGAGCTGTTCGACGTCGCCGGGAACGGCGGACCGGATGAGGATCTCGCTGCCGAGGTTGAGCGGGACCGAAGCGCCGGTGAGCGTGGCGCTGCGCACGAAACAAAGCCACAGCGGCCACTTCTCCACGGTGCAAAGAAGCGAGAAAGCGGTTTCGGCGGTTGTCTGAACGTCGACCGCTGCGCTCAGACTGCGAGTGCCCGGGCGCGGAACGGCATCGCGCAAAATGGCCATTGACCGCGCTTCGACACCACTACATATTGTGCCTTTTCGCCGCTTGTCCACAACGCGTTGTTAGTTATGCACCACTTATTCGAAGGTCACAGGCTCCACTGCCGACGCCCACGGCAAAGGCGACGAGGGTCTGAACGCCGGTTGCAAGCGCGGCCTCGTCGATCCGGAACTGGGCGCTGTGCCCGGAATGGGTCGATCCCGCCGCCTCGCTGCGAACGCCCAAACGGACTTGCACCGCGGGCACGCTCTGCGCAAAATAGGCGAAGTCCTCGGCTCCCATCGTCGGTGCCGGCCGTTCGACGCGCACGTTCGGCTGCCGCATCATATAGCGCGCGAAATTCTCGGCGAGCATTTCGTGGTTGACGACGGGCGGATATCCATACACCACTTGCAATTCGGCACGAACGCCGTACGCCGATGCGACGCCCTCCAAAATGCGGCGGGCGCGCGGCCCCAGTTCGCTCCGAATTTGCGGATCGTGCGCGCGAAACGTGCCGCTCATTTTTACTTCGTCGGCGATTACGTTATTGCGGTATCCGCCGTTGATCGTTCCGATCGTGACGACGACGCTCTTGAGGGGATCTGTTTCGCGCGCGGCGATGTTTTGCAACGCCAAGATCATTGCCGCCGTCGCCGGAATGGTGTCGCCGGCCGTGTGCGGATACGCGCCATGTCCACCGCGGCCTTGCACCGTAATGTAGATCTCGTCGGCCGAAGCGTTCACCGGCCCGGGCGTAATGCCGATCTCACCGGGCGCCAAGCGAACGTCGACGTGCAGCATAGCGGTCGCCTCGACTTTGGGATCTTCGAGCACGCCTTGCGCGATCATCGGCTCCGCGCCGCCCGGGCCTTCCTCCGCCGGCTGAAAAATCAGCACGACGGACCCGTGCAAATTCTCGCGCATCGCTTGCAGTACGTGAGCTGCTCCGAGCAGCATGGCGGTATGCGCGTCGTGTCCGCAGGCGTGCATCTTTCCCGGCACTTCGGAGGAGAAAGGCTCGCCGGACTTCTCGGTAATGGGCAGCGCATCCATGTCGGCGCGCAGCGCAGTCACGCGTCCGGGTTTGGCGCCGCGGATCACGCCGGCAACGCCGGTTTTCGCTAAGCGACGATGCGTGATGCCCAAAGCGTCGAGCTCGCGCTCGATCAACGTTTGGGTGCGAGTCTCCTCGAAGCCGAGTTCGGGATGGCGGTGGATCTCGCGGCGGAGTTCCACCACCCGCTCCGTTACCTCGGCGGCCGGAACGGCTACAGTCATGTCCGCGCAGTTGGCAGGCCGGTAAACCGGGCCCTGCGTGCGAAGGAATGACGCGATGCTTCCTCCCGACGTCGCCTTGGTACAGCTCATCAACCGAACCGCGTCGGCGTTTGCCCAGAACCCGCCCGCCTATATTACGTACACCGAGCACACGCACATCAGTTCGCCGACCCTCAACCGGACGCAAGACATCGACCGTTCGGTAGAAGTGCGGCAAGCCGACAATTATGCGGTCATGCAGGATTTGCCGCGCGGTGCCGTACGCGTCGGTCAGGCATTTCCCATCATTCCGTATTTCGATCCGCTCGGGCAGCAATTCTCGTTCAGCTGGTTTGCGAATCTGAAGAACGTGCAGATCACGCTGGAGCGTAAACCCGTCGGAGAGTGGCCGATTCCAACACCGGCTCCCAACGTCAACGTATTTTTTCCGTACGCCAGCTTCTGGGATCCGGCCTATTTCCCCGACTCTACCGATTCGGCTCCCCACCTGCGCATCACGCCCACAAAGGCGTACGGGGCCGGTTTGTACATCTCCGAAGTGCAGGTCGATTCGCAGTCGCAGCTGCCTTCGCGGATCGTGATGCGCAGCACGACCGATGCCGAACAGATGGAACTGGACTACAAGGTTCTGGAAGACCATTGGGTGATAACGCAAGCCACCTACACCGCGCCGCAGCATTTCGGCCCGATGTCTTTCACGATCGTTACGACCACAACGTACGGCGACATCGCCTTTCCCACAACCGCGCCCGATCCGCGACTTGCCGGAACGCCCGCGCCTACGCCGACCTAACCCAAAAACAACCTCTGCGCACCACGCAGTGCGCTACAGCGTCGAACGGCTAGAAGTGGCGCGCAATGTAGTCTATCCAGTAATGATAGACGTCCATTTGGCGTACCGGATCGCTCGGGAAATGCCCGTTCACCGGCCAAACCCGCAGCGTTGCATCCTTGCCGTTGTCGCGCAGCGCGCGCCAGTACATTGAAGAGGTGGCGAACGGATCGCGGTTGTCTCCGACGTCGGAGAGAATCAGCACGGGCGTGGTGACGTCGCGCACGTACGTAATCGCGGAGTCTCGGCGCCATTCTGCCGCATTGTTACCAACGAACGGCGATCCGTGAAAGATGTCTTCGTCGGAGAGGCTGTCGTCCGCAACGCCGTAATCCGTAACCCAGTCATTCACCGAGGCACCGGAGACTGCAGCTTTCCAAACGTGATACTTCGAGATCATCCAAGCCGTCATGATGCCGCCGTAGGACCAGCCTGAAACCGCCAGCCGCGAGGTATCGACGATGCCCCGCGCCGTGACGGCGCTCAGGGCAGCCATGATGTCCTTGCCCGGTCCCTCATCCGCATCGTCCAATACGGCACGCTGATATGCCAGCCCTAAATTGTCGCTTCCGCGGTAGTTGGGACGTAGGACGAGCCAGCCGCGCGCAGCCAAGACCTGCCCGTAGAAGTCGAATGCATCTACCGAAGCCGACGTCGGGCCGCCGTGAATGTAAACGACCAGCGGATATTTCTTCTGCGGCGAAAATCCGGGCGGCGTAATCAGTACGGCATCGCCGCTGATGCCCAGTGACGTCGGGAACGTCACGGTTTGCATTGACCCTAGATTCAATGCCGCAACGGCGGCATTGAAGTTTGTGAGCTTCGACACGCCCGAGGGTGCATATTCGAATCACTCCTGGGGTTGCCGGGGCGCGCTTCCGACAAAGACCAATGTTCCGTCGCGGCCGACCGCGCCGCTCATCGTCGAGCCGACCATCACATCGCCCAGATTCAGCCGCTGCAGCGCGCCTTGGAGCGGAGCCCGCACGACGGCAACGGACGTGCCGTCGTTGGATCTGAAGAGGAGGCCCGAAGAGTCGGAACTCCACGCAATATCCTGCACGGTGCGATCGAACGGCACCGAGACGGCGATGCCTTCGCCGCCCGCAGGCGTGGTGACGTAGGCTTGCGTCAGATTGACTTGATTGTCGCCGCGTGAGTAAACGTAAGCGATATGTTTGCCGTCGGCAGAGAAAAGCGGATTGCTTTCCCACGCCGTGTGTCCCGTAAGCGGCCGAATCCGCCGCGTTGCGACGTCGATCAGATCGATGCGAGAGTAGCTTTCATCGTTCAAAATGGCATTGGGAGCCGAAACGAACGCGATCGTCCGGCCGTCGGGCGACCAGGATAGCGTCGACTCCGCTTCTCCGGACGTGACGCTGCGCGGACCGAATGTCAATTGACTCGGCGAGCCGCCGTTCGCATCAATCGTGAAAAGATGAACCGGCCGCGGATCGGCGCGCGCAATTATTGGTTCGGTCGTGAAGATAAAACTGTCGCGAAAGCGATCGGCGCCTTTGCGATCCGGCTTTGGATCCGCCGCCGTATAGGCAATCGCTTTGCCGTCGGGCCGCCATGCGAATTGTTCGACCCCGTCTTTCGCATTCGTGATCGGACGCGCATCGCCGCCGTCGAACGGCATGACGAACACCTGACTGGTCGCATCGTCACCGCTGCCGTCGTCGGCGATGAAAGCGAGTCGCGTGCCGTCGGGCGAGAACGCCGGGTCGCTCAGCCCGGTGCGATTATACGTCAGAACGCGCTGCGCGCGCGTGGCGAGATCGATCAAGACCAAGTCGGAGTCTCGTTTATCCCGATCGAGCACGATCCTCGAAACGATTACGACGGCACGTTTGCCGTCGGGTGAAACGGCAGGCTGGCTCAGGCCGACCATCCGCGCGTAGTCGTCTTCGCGAATGCCGCGCGAAATAGCCGCAGGCGCTGCAACCGTCGCGGTCGTGCTTGCGAGTATCATGGCGAACGCTTCCACCTTCACGAGGAAGCCCCTCGCGCGCGCCTGAAAACGTAGACGCATGAACGACGCACAGCGCCTTGCCAAATCACTCAACACACTGACCAAGAATCCGCAATTTTCGTACACGAAGGCCCGCGCTGCGGCTCGTCAAGAGCCGGCCGTAGACTGGGACGCGACCAAGGCGCTCAATGCGGAATTCAATCCCGAGGTCGATGGCTGCGAGTCGTTCGTGATGAGAGACAAGAGTCTGTGCGAATGGCTGCCGGGGCAGTACCGGTATGCAGCTCGCTGACGGCTACATCGATCTGCCGCCGGGTAAACTGGCCAACATTCAGACCAATCTGGAAATGCTCTCACGACCGAAGCCGGCGCCGGTTCGGGCGGGAACGGATTCATCATGCCGGCTGACGCGGCTCGTAAAACCGGACGCGCAGCGCTATCGCGAGCTTTTCAAACGGGTCGGGGAACCGTATTTGTGGTCTTCGCGTCTGGCCATCACCAACCAGGAGTTGCTGGACATCATCCACGACGATGCCGAAGAGGTCTACGCCGTGCAGTATGAAGGCCGGGAGTGCGGTTTGCTGGAGCTCGATTTCCGAACGCCGGATGAATGCGAGCTGACGTTCTTGGGCCTGACCGGCGACGCCGTCGGCCGCGGCATCGGCCGGTGGGTCATGAATCAGGCGATCGATCGCGCCTGGTCAAAACCAATCCGCCGCTTTTGGGTGCACACGTGCAATCTGGATCATCCAAGCGCGCTGCCGTTCTATATTCGGTCGGGATTCGTTCCGTTCAAGCGGCAGATCGAGATCATGCAGGACCCCCGGATGATCGGCCTGCTCTCCAAAGACGCAGCTCCGCACATCCCGCTTCTGTAACCGCCGCTATTGCATCATCAATCACTTTGTGCTACAAAGTGATTGATGAAAAGCGGAGCGGTACTCTCGGCGGCGCTAGCGGCATTGATTGCGGCGTACTGCTGTTGGTGCGCATTCGGGCCGGTGCGCCGCGTCGCGCTGGGACAGCCGATTCGGCATGACGATTTCGTTTTCACGGTCGAGCGCGTGACCCGCGCGGCGCAAACGAACGGCGCGGCGCGCTATACCGTGATGGTGCTCGTGCAAAATGAGGCGTTGCGCGTACCTTACGAATGGAATGACGGCACCGCGTACGTCATCGATGCACGCGGACGGCGCTATGCGCCCGTCACTGGTGAGTCGTTCACGCTCGGGGCAGGTCAATCGCGCGTCGCACGGATCGAATTTCGACTGCCCTCTGAAGCACGAAAGCCCGTTATGCGCTTTTGGGACGACGTCCTAATGGGCGATGCGCTCGATGGAAACGCCTATGGACGCAGTGCCGTAGCGCTCTAACCGCGAAAGCGCAAGCATGAAGCCATCGTTTGGGACGCCCATCGTGATCGCCGCCGTGCTGCTTATCGCGGCAGTATCGCATTCGCCTCAGAGCGCCGACTCTGCCGCCGGTCCTCGTTTCGACGTGATCTTGAACGGCGGAGTGCTCTCCGAGTCCGCCGTCAACGGACGCGTATTCGTAGCGCTTTCGCGCAGCGCAACGCCCGAACCGCGCGAACTTGCAGGCGAGTTGGCGACCAGCGTGCCGTTCTTCGGCCTCGACGTGCATGATTTGCGGGCAGGCCGGACGGTGACTATCGACGCTTCGATTGCCGGTTATCCAACGCATACGCTGCTCGACGTTCCGCCCGGCGACTATTACGCACAAGCGATTTTGAGCGTCTACACGCGTTACCCGAGATCCGACGGGCACGTGATCTGGGCGCATCAAGATCAGTGGGAGGGACAAGAGTTCGGACTCTCTCCGGGCAATCCGATCAGCACGCCGGTACGCATTCATTTCGACCCGCGCGGCAGCACGACGTTCACGCTGCATTTGAGTCGCGTCATTCCGCCCATCGCCGAACCGCCCGATACGGCGTGGGTCAAGCACGTCAAGATCCGCAGCGCGCTGCTCACAAAGTTCTGGGGCGTTCCGCAGTATTTGGGCGCCGTCGTGCTGCTGCCGAAAGGCTACGCGCAGTCCAATGCAATCTATCCGGCGGTGTACGAACAAGGTCATTTCTCCCTTTCCGCGCCGTTCGGATTCGATCCGCAGGCGAAGGCGCCGACACCGGAACAACTGGCCCGCATCCGCAGCTACGGCTCACGGGAGAGCCGTTACGCCTTTTCGCAAGAGTGGATGAGCGGCCAAATCCCGCCGATGGTCGCAATAACGTTTCAGCATCCCACGCCATACTACGACGACTCGTACGCGGTCGATTCCGTCAACAATGGTCCGTACGGTA
Organism: Vulcanimicrobiota bacterium; assembly: GCA_963714015.1. Lineage (GTDB taxonomy): Bacteria > Vulcanimicrobiota > Vulcanimicrobiia > Vulcanimicrobiales > Vulcanimicrobiaceae > DASRDE01. The sequence continues at coordinate 2,735,065 of OY970223.1, forward strand.
CCGCGATCATGACCGAACTGATACCGTATCTGGAGAAGCACTTTCGGTTGATACCCTCGGGCAAAGCGCGCTTTCTGATCGGCGGATCCACCGGCGGCTGGGAAGCGCTCGCGCTGCAAATCTACCATCCGGAGGACTTCAACGGTGCGTGGGGACTCTTTCCGGATCCCGTGGATTTCCACCGTTTTCAGATCGGCAATCTCTACCAAGACGCAAACGCATTTTACGAACCGTATGCCGACTGGAACAATGCAGAGATCGGCGCGCAGCGCCGCGCCGACGGGCTGCAGGTCGAAACGATGCGCGGCGAGAGCCGGCTGGAATACGTGCGCGGCTCGCACGGGCTCTCGACGGAGCAGTTCAATGCCTGGGATGCTGCTTGGGGACCGATTCGATCCGACGGCTATCCGCGCGAGCTTTGGGACAAACACACGGGCGTCATCGATCGCGGCGCAGTGCTCTGGTCGCGCGACCACGGCTACGATTTGACTGCATATTTGCAAAGCAATTGGAGCCGCATCGGCCCTTCACTAAACGGGAAACTTCACGTGGACGTCGGCGATCAGGACGACTACTATTTGAACCTGGCGGTGTACCTGATGCAAGCGGCGGTCGATCGCCTAACGCCGGCGGCAAACGCGACGTTCAACTACGGACGCCCGCTTCGGCCGCACGGCTATCAGGCAAAGAGCAATCTGGGGTATTTGCGCGACATGTACTCCCGCTTCAAGGACGGCAGTTAACCGCCTTCGGTGATCTTCGTCATTTTCACGCAGATCAGCGTATCCTCAGGCTTGCCGGCGAGCATGTCGATAAGGCCGGACGACACGTTCAGTTGACCCAGCGTCGGCCATTTCGTCAACCATCCGACGTAGTCGGCGAGCGGCACGCGCAGATACTGATAGCCGCCATGCGAATCGCTAAAGCGCACGGCGAGCGTGACCGGCGCAGCCCGCTGCAATTCCCGCGTCGGAAGAATCGACGCATAGTAGGAATCCGGCTCGTTGTCGACGTCAATTTGCGCCGGCAACGGGTCGGTGATCGGATCGTTGCATTTGAGCGTGTGCGCGAAGACCATCACCGTCGGCTGCACGTACGAAAATTCGAACGGCGCGGTTCCTTCGACAATGGCGGGAACCGGCGGAGTTACCGGCGGTCCAGGCTGCAGCGAAACCGCCGCGCCGCGGTTGACACCCGGCAGGATGGAGATGAATTGCACGGCACTGCAGCCGCCGCTCGTGATCTGCGCGCGATACAGTCCGAAAGGAATGTCGAACTCCACCGGAGCCTGCTGCGTCGTGCCGCGTTCCACGGCAAACTTCTGGTCCAGCGCGGTGCGATCGAGTTTGTCGGTCAGAACGACGCGCAGCGGGACGTCACGGTTTGCGGCCTGCCGAACGACCGAACTGCAAAGTGAAACATGCATGACGATGTGCGAGAGCGGCATGGTACGGTAACGTTCAACATTCGCCGTTCGTGCCATGCGAATCTGAACGCAGCAACGAAAAAAGAGCCCCGCAGGGGCCCTTTTCGTACTTCGGAGAGGGTGAGATTCGAACTCACGGAACGCTCATCACGTTCGCCCGCTTTCGAGGCGGGTGCCTTCAACCACTCGACCACCTCTCCCGAGCGACCGCTGCAGATTAGCGCCGCCTCCGAAAGAACCCTTGCAACTGCGCGGCGGTTTCGTCTTCCAGGACGCCGCCGGTCACCTCGATGCGGTGGTTCAGCGCCGGATGCCCGACCACGTCGACCACGCTGCCGGCCGCCCCGCCCTTAGGGTCGCGGCAGCCGAAGACGAGGCGTCCAACGCGCGCGGCGACCAACGCTCCGGCGCACATGACGCAGGGTTCTTTGGTGACGTAAATCGTCGCTTCGGAGAGCCGCCAAGCGTGCAGCCTGCGTGCCGCCTCCTGCAATACAAGCATCTCGGCGTGCGCGGTCGCGTCGGGCCGGCTTTCCTTTTCATTCTTGGCTTCGACCAGCAATTCGCCGGCTACCAGAACCGCGCCGATCGGCACGTCGCCGTTCAGCTCGGCTTGGGCAGCGAGTTCCATCGCGCGCCGGATGTAGTATTCGTCGCTGTTGTGCAAGGCGGGAAGCATTAGCGGCACGGGTTCCGATTGCATTCAAAATCGTCCGATCGTGGGCGACGTCCGATGCCGAGCGATGCTACGTTGCAGACCTTACCTTGAGGAGGAAGCATGAAATTCAAATTGGTCTTTGCAACGATCGCCGCATTGCTGGTCGCCGCTTGTTCGAGCGGAACGGGCGGGGCGCCGGCGGTCGACATGGAACGCTCCGCTGCGTCGAGTTCGCGCGCGACGGGAAGTCCGCCGTTCTACAACGTGAAGCTGTTCGGGGCGTTCGGTGGGACGCAAAGCAACGCGGCCAGCATCAACGAACGCGGCTGGATCGCGGGCTCTGCCGATCAAGCCGACAATGCGACGAGTCACGCGGCCATTTGGGGCGACGGCGCGCCCAAAGACTTACAGACGCTGGGCGGACCCAGCAGCGCGATCGCTTGGCCGAATCTCGACAACTTCGGCATGGCTGCGGGAATTTCCGAAAAACTCGAGACGAATCCGTATAACGAGCCGTGGAGCTGCTGGGTCTTCTTCCCTTACGCCAATCCGTCGTATCACGAATGCGTCGGGTTCAGATGGCAAAACGACAAGATGGTGGCGCTCTCCACACTCGGCGGTCCGGACGGGTACGCCGCCGGAACGAACGACGAGGGACGGATCGTTGGTTGGGCCGAGAACACCACGCAAGATCAAACATGCGACAGCGGGCAAGTTTTGCAGTTCGAGCCGGTATATTGGGATCGAAGTGGAGTGATTCATCAATTGCCCACGCTCGAAGGCGATCCGGACGGCGCGGCGACTGCGAACAACGACAGCGGACAGATCGTCGGTATCTCCGGAACCTGCGATCAGGCCGTGGGACGCTTTACGGCAACGCATATGGTGATCTGGAATAGCGGCGGCGCGGTTCGTCTGCTCGCGAAGCTGCAGAGCGTTTCATGGAACACGCCCACGGCAATCAATCAATCCGGACAAGTTACCGGCTTCGTAAATATTCCCGGCGGCGGCGATCCGCAGGGGCAACTGCAGCCGATTGCGTTCCTCTGGTCGCGCGGGACGCTGACTGACATCAACCCGCTCGGCACGGACGCGTATAGCCAAGGCGAGGGCATCAACGACGAGGGCGATGTCGTCGGCGTTTCCTACGGTGCGGGCTTCTCAACCGCTCGGGCATTCCTCTATCACAAAGGCAAAGCGTACGACCTGAACGGCCTGACGGCGCCCGGCTCGCCTTATCTGCTCGTCGCGAATGCCGTCGACGACCGCGGAAACATCGTCGGACAGGCCGTCGACGCAAACGGCGATCTGCTCGCATTCGTTGCGCGTTTGCCAAGCGACATGCAACTGAAGGACGCGCAGCTCGCCTCGCGCGCAGCGGCAGTTCCCATGCGCCTTCCGCTTAGCGTGCGCTATCGGTTGCTTCGCCGATGGGGAGCCGTTCGTTAACGCAAGTAACTAAACTAGCGAACCTCGCGGCGCACATGCGCCGGCGTGATGCCGTGCAGCCGGCGCATGTGCCGCGAAAGATGGCTCTGATTGGAGAATCCGGATTGCAGGGCGACCTGAACGATTGGCAGGTTCGTGCGAATCAGCAAATCGATCGCGCGCTCGACGCGCGCGCCGATCACGTATTGATGCACCGCTACGCCCATCGACTCTCTAAAGCGCACTTTGAAGTGCGAAGGACTGACCGCGGCGACCGATGCCAGTTCCGCAAGGGAGAGATCCCGCGCAACATGTTCGCGAACGTGGTCGAGAACCCGGCGCAAGCACCGTTCCGGCAATCCGGCGGCGCGACGTTCCACTTTGGGTGCATATTTCCGCAAGAGTTGCGCCGCAAGCGCGCAGCCCAAACTTTCTGCGTAGAGCCGCCCCATCGGCGCATCGCTTTGGAGTTCGGCATACAGCGCCCAGGCGACGTGCTCGATTCGTTCGTCCTTCAGATGCAACTGGGGCGCAATGCCGGCCCGATCTGCATCGATCCCCATTTCGGCTGCCGCCTCGCGTACAAACCACGGAGCCAGGTTCAACACTAGCTTGCGGGTGGGTGCTGCGATCTCCCAAACGCGTGAATAGCCTGCCGGTATCACTTTCACGTCGCCCGGGACTTGGAGCCGGTGGATGGAGTTTCCGTCGCAGCGGCTCGTTACGATCACCGGAGCGCCGACGTGCATACTGACGCTGTGCACCGAGAAAAAGTCGTCGGAGTAACCGTCCGTAGCGTCGTAGAGCAACGCTTCAAAGCCGCGCCAACCGCGACTGCGGCTGGACGAACGTATGGAATACGCAATTTCTCGCGCGGGCCGTTCAACCCACGCTCGCTCTTCCATATGTGCGGCAACGCCTAACGTGACGCGGATGTGACGGCGGAGGAGATGCGCGCTCGAAGGGACTTGAACCCCCAGCCTTCGCCTTCGGAGGGCGACGCTCTATCCAATTGAGCTACGAGCGCACGGTGCTTTAGCGCTGATTCTCCTGCGGGCCGCCGGGACTGGGGATGTGTTTGAAGAGATCCAGCTTGTGGTCGACCAGTCCACGGTAGAACTTGCGCACGCAGTCGGGATGTCCGAAGAAATACGTGCGCGCATACGCCAAGTCGTCTCCCGAGCTGTCCGGTACGTAGTGCGAAATCTCAATCTCTTCCATCTGATTTCGGTCGACGGGGTGTGGGCAGAAATCGCACGGGATGGTTGACATGGTAATGCTACCTCTGAAAGCGGGAGCGGCCGCCTGCCGGCGGCCGTGCCCGTTGATCTGGTGACTCGGGTAGGGATCGAACCTACGACCTAGGGCTTATGAGTCCCCCGCTCTACCGCTGAGTCACCGAGCCGCGCCCGCTTGGGGGAGTGAATCCGCGGTCGGAGGGACTCGAACCCCCAACCTACAAGTTCGTAGCCTGTTGCTCTATCCAATTGAGCTACGACCGCGCACAGCCGCGAAGGGTACTTCGCGGTTTTATTTTTCCCCTTTTATAAGGCGCTGCGGCCTAGCCTCCGCGCCCCCCACGCTAAAGCGTGGGGCCCCCCTTTTCCTCATGGCGCGTGAAGATGATCCCACACCATTGTCTCCCCGAGGGCGCCGGGGAGATTATGTTTTTTGAAGGCGCGCAGGGTAGGCCGGAGCGCCTTTTAAACCGGAGAGGGAGGGATTCGAACCCTCGGACGGTTTTTGACCGTCGGTCATTTAGCAAACGACTGGTTTCAGCCACTCACCCACCTCTCCGCGGCCGCGGACCACTATACCACAGCGCTCCCGTCCGGACCTAGCGCGAATTTGTTAAGGAACCTCAGCTGCTCGGCGGCGATTGCGGCCCCGGAGGCGTTCGCGGCGGCTCGTCGACGAATTCCGGCACGACGCGCGGCGTTGCGGGCGTACGAGCGGGCCGTCCGAGCATAGCGTCGACTCCGACGACGCGCCCCGCGGGAACGGCGAGCATCAAAAACGAGAGTACGAATGCGACCGCATCGCTGGAACCGATGCCCGTCCAGTCGTTGAACGAGCCGTCCGCCAATCCATAGTTCAATGCCAAAAAGCAGCCGACGAGGCCCCCGAAACGCGTGAAAATTCCCAGCAGAAGCGCGCAGCCCGTAAGTACTTCGCCCAAGCGAACCAGCTCCGCAAAAAGCGCCATGTTCGGTATGACGACGCTCGTAAGAAAGTCATGATATGGACCGGTCTGCGAATTAGCCGCCTGCATCACCAACTTCGGCATGAAACCGTCCGGCGGCATGAACTTCGCGCTGTAGAGAAACTTCGGAATGCCGTGAGAGAGCCAAAAGGCGCCGGCGTAAATCCGTAAGAGCGTGAACCATCCCGCGTAGGTCCAATGCGAGGCCATTCTCATGCGATCGCTTCTCCTCTTCCGCTGCGCGAGGCAACTGCATGTATCGCCGAAGCAATCTCCCGGGCGGCGTTCGGTTTGCCCAGCGTACGCATCGCCGCGCGCATCTCCTCCCGCTTTTCGTTCGACGACAGCAGCAACTGCACGCACCGGCTCAAGTCATCGGCGCTCTTGGCGCGCAAAGCCGCGTCCCGCTGCACCAAGTAGCGCGTATTGCGTTCTTCCTGGCCGGGGAGCGGCTTGAACAAGACCATCGGCAGCCGTGCGGCAAGCGCTTCGGACGAAGTGAGTCCACCAGGTTTAGTCACTAGAAGGTCCGCCGCGTGCATGTATTCGTGGACGTTGTCCACGAAGCTCACGACGCGCACCGGATAATGAATCCGCGCCGCATATTCCAGCGCCCGCAGCTCCGATCGGCGGCCGCGTCCGACAATCGCCACCGCGCACATCGGCTCGCGCACGTCTTCGAGCGACTGCATGATCGTCTGCAGCGGCGCAATCCCTAAACCGCCGCCCATAATCAACACGATCCGCCGATCAGGCGGAAGCCCCAGCTGTTCCCGCAGTTTTCGTTTCGGAGCGCCCGGCGCGCCGAAATCCGGATTCACGGGGATGCCTGCAAGCACGATCGAGCTTCGTCTTACGCCCCGTTCGGCGAGGACCTCGAGCATCTCCGGCGTTGCGACGGCGTAACCGTCGACGTTCGCGTGGATCCAAAACGTATGCACGGCGAAATCGGTCACAACGCCGAAAACCGGCGGTGCGTCGGCAAACATCTTTTTGTATTCGGCCATAACGCCGCATGGAAAAGCGTGCGTGCAGACGACGACGTCGGGCGAGTACTCACGCAGAAACGATCGAATATTTCGGGCGGTGAACTGATGTAACCACGCGCGAAAAGGGCCTACTTCCGTTGCGCGCTCCGCCCGGTTATAAAGGAAGCGGTACATCTGCGGAATCGTCTTGACCATCCCCAGGTAGCCGTTCGAGACGACGTGGGACACGACCGATGCAGCGTATTTGTACGAGTCGACGACGCTGGATTCGAATTCCGTGTCGACTTCGCTCAGAGCTGCCCGCAGCGCGTTAGCAGCCGACGTGTGTCCAACGCCGACGTCGGCGCTAAGGAACAGCGCGCGAATTATTCGGTGCTCCCGTCCCCGCCGGACTCTTCGGCCAGAACGAAGAAGTCGTCGAGGATCTCCTGCGCCAAGTCGTCGTCTTCGAGCAGCGTGCCCTTGGCGTCCGTGACGACGAATTCGTCTTCTTTCTCGGAGTACAGAACGGCGTAGGCGTTGTTTTCCTCGTCCTCGACTAATCCGACGACCTCGAATTCGAGCTCCTTTTCGTCGGTCGTTTGAATGACGAGCACGTCCCGCAGTTCGAGCGTTTGCGGCTTTCCGGAGTCGCCGTTGGCTGACATAAGGGTCTCCTACTTCAGATACTTGTCGATGTTCGCTTGCTGCTGTGCCAGAGTGGTTGCGAACGCATGGTGGCCGTTCCCTTTGTAAACGTAGTACAAATAGTCGGACCGGCGCGGATTGAACGCTGCGAGCAGCGAGGGTTCGCCCGGGTTGGCGATGGGTGTGGGCGGAAGTCCCTGATGCGTGTAGGTGTTGTACGGCGTGTTCGCCTTGAGGTCGCCGTACGTAATGACGTCGTGGTGCACGGGAAACGCATATTCGATAGAGGCGTCCACTTCGAGCGGCATGCCGATGCGCAGCCGGTTGTAGTAGACTCCCGCCATCAGCGGACGTTCGTCGTCCGCCTTTGCCTCGCGCTCGATAAGTGAGGCCAGGATTACGACTTGCGGCACGTTCAGGCCGTGCTCTCTCGCCTTACGCGCGGCATCCTGCGGAAGTTCTTTGAAGAACTGCGCGGTGAGGATCTGCTCCACCGTCTTTGGCGTTGCGCCGACCGGCATCAAGTAGGTGCTGGGAAAGAGGTAACCCTCGAGGTTACGCGTGCGAACTCCGTCTACCGCGATCGAATCGGTCATGAAGGCGCGGTAGAACGTCTGCGAGCTGCCCCACCCTTCGCTTTGCAGCCGGGCGGCGATCTGCTTGGCCGTAAATCCTTCTGGAATCGTGAGCCATCGCGCAATTTGCGCTCCGCCGCTTTGCAGCTGGTATAAAACCTCTGCAGCACTTTGATGCGCGGGAAATTGAAACGCTCCGGCGTGCACGTCCGTGTCCGCATGTCGCGCTTTGGCATAGAGCCGGAAGAGGGTCGGATTACCTATGACGCCGGCGTCGCCGAGCTGCGCCGCGATGTCGCGAAACGTCGAGCCGCGTGGAACGATAATGCGCGTGATCTGCCCTGGATGCGACCGATCGATGAAGACCGCGTAGTACAGACCAGCTGCCGCCGCAATCGCCAGAGCGCACACGATCGCCACGCCGCCGATGATGCGTCGAATCACGCGCCCGCCTCATTGCGTCGCTTGGCCAGGTACGTCTCCAAGATCAAAGCGGCCGCCATTTTGTCCACGACTGCCTTACGTTTCGCGCGGCTGACGTCGGCCGCAATGAGGCTCTTCGTCGCCTGCGCCGTCGTCAGCCGTTCATCCACGCGGGCGATCTTTCCGGAATACACGCGCGAGAGCTGTTCGGCGAAGCGATCGATCTTCTCCGCGGCCGGACCGCGCTCGCCCGAAAGCGTAACGGGATCTCCAATCGCCAGTTCGGAGATTTCGTGCTCCCGCACCAGATCGGCGACACGCTCCAAATCAGCGCGAAGATTCGTACGTTCGATAACCGCCAGAGGAAAAGCGAACGACGCGGACGGATCCGCCAGCGCAACGCCGATGCGTTTGCTGCCGACGTCCAATGCCATGATCATTTCAGACCGTTTACGAATTCCGCCGCATGGAGTCCCGCCTTGGGGCGGCGTCCCAGGTGATGGCTGACCAAGGATTCAACCGCTTGCGCCGCGCGTTTCGTAGCTGCGCGAGCCGGCCTTGCCGGTTCCGCCTTTAGCCGCCGCGAGTGCGCGCAGGTTCGCCATGTCGTTCTCCGTCAGCAGCAGCATGTCGCGCCATGCCACGCGGCAAGGGGCGCATGCAAACCCGCCTTGCTCCGCATCGAGATACGCATCTCCGCCGACGATCGGTTTGCCGCAGTGAATGCACGCTTCCAGCGGCGGTGCAAGCCCGAGCGAATCGAGCAGGCGCAGCGAGAATCGCGGGATCAAGTCGAGCGGCTCTTCACTGCGGCCGATGGCGCGCAATGCCGCCGTAAGCAGCGCGTAGACCTCCGGAAGCGGCAGGTCCGGTTCGCAAAATCCGTCGATCAGCTCCATGACGAGGCCTGCGGCGGCGAACCGATCGGGACGCACGAGCTCCTGCCAGTTGGACGATTCGAGATCGGCCGAGACGATCACGTCCAAATTCCGCCCCCGATGCATGCCGAGCAGTACTTCGTTCGCAATCTCGAGACGGCCGGATAAATGACTCTTGGTGCGGCGAGCTCCCTTCGCGATTGCGTCCATCTTCCCGCGCTGGGTGCTGAAAAGAATGACGATTTTGTCCGCCTCACCGAACGGACGAGCGCGCAGCACGACCGCTGAGGTTTTGTACGTCCGCGCCGGCGAGCTCACAGCCGGAACGAATCGGGAAGCAGTTCGCGCAGCGCGGCGCGAACCGGGCCGTTCGGCGTCGTGTAGAAGACGCTCATTCCGGGCGAAAATTCGTTCAGGAACTGCCGGCACGCACCGCACGGGGCCGCTGTCGCGCCGTCAGGACCGGCCACTGCGATAGCGCGAAATCTCGTGTGCCCCGCGGAAACCGCGCATACCGCCGCGCTGCGTTCGGCGCAAACCGAGAGGCCGTAACTGGCGTTCTCCACGTTTGCGCCTTCGAAAACCTCACCATCTTCCGTCAGCAGTGCCGCGCCGACGGCAAAACCTGAATACGGCGCGTACGCATTGCGGCGAGCGGCTCGCGCGCGCTCGACGAGCTCTTGCGGCTCGTCAGCGCTCATCGTCCTCCTCTTCGTCGCCGTTCTCCCTCTTGGCGGATCGCCCGTTCATGCTAAAAATGCGCACCGCGAGAATCCGCCGTCCTCGCATGCGCTCGACCTTTAACCGCGTGCGCTCGTCCGCTTCGACTTCTTCGCCTTCGCTGGGAAGGCGCCCGAATAGTCCGACCGTGTATCCGCCGATCGTTTCGAATTCTTCGTGCGGAAGTTCGGTGCCCAGTTTGGCATTGACGTCCTCGATGTTCACTCCGGAATCCACCACCGCTTCATGGTCGTCGACGATCCGCACCGGCTCTTCTTCGCCCTCGTCGTGCTCGTCGCGAATCTCCCCGACGATCTCTTCGAGCAGATCCTCCATCGTGACCAGTCCAGCCGTTCCGCCGTACTCGTCGACCACGATCGCCATCGAAAACTTGTCGCGCTGCATCTCGCGCAGCAGCTCGGAGATCTTTTTGTTCTCAGGAACGTGCGTAATCGCGCGCATGAGCGACCGCAGCGGCGTGCTGCTGATCGACCCGTCTGCGAGGGCGATGAGCAATTCACGATCGTGCACGACGCCGACGATGTCGTCTTTCGATTCTTCGTATACGGGCAGCTTCGAATAGCCTTCGGCGATGACTGCGTCGAGCGCGCGGCGCGGCGAGTCGTTAACCGACACGGCGATCATATTGGGCCGCGGCGTCATGACCTCGCGAACGATCGTGTCGCCGAATTCGATGATCGAATGAATCATCTCGCGCTCTTGCTCTTCGAGCACCTTCTGCTCGGCGCCGACGTTCACGATGGTGCGAATGTCTTCTTCGGTAATGAAGAGTCTGATGGGCATGCTTGATTCCGAAGGGACGCAGCACTAGGTTCGTCAGAAACTGGAACAGGTACACGAGCGGAGTCAAAACCGTCGCAGCGCGCTGCATCGAGGGCGCAAGCCGGAGCGCCCACCGTTCGGTATCGGAAACGGCAATCGTCTTAGGCAAGATCTCGCCGAAGAGGAGCAGCAGAAACGTCATGACGATGGTCGAGATGACCGCGCCGTGCGGAACGCCCGCTCGGATGAAGATGTACGTTGCCAGTGAATCGGCGACCAGCAACACGATCGTGTTTCCGATGAGGATCGACGTGAGAAAGCGGTTGCGATCCTCGGTCAGACGCAGCACGGAGCGGGCGCGCCGGATTCCCTTTTCGAGCATCGCTCGGGCCCGGAGCCGTGAGACGCCGACGAGCGCTGCTTCGGAGGCGGCAAAGAAGGCCGCCAGTACGAGCAACACCACCAAAGCGGCGATTTCGTACCAGGGGACGATGTGGGCTGCCGGCTGGCTACTTAGCGGTTCCAATTGCAAGCGCGATTATAGCACAAGGTGCGGACGCACCAGCACGTAAACGGCTAGGGCCACCAGCGCGCCCAGCACTCCTCCCCAAGCAACCTCGAAGACGTTGTGAATGCGCGCCTCCACCCGGCTTTGGGCAACCAGAAAAGCCAGGAAAAACGCCAAAACCGCGATGAGCGGGCGCTGAAAAAAGAGCGCCAAGCCGGTCGACGCGGCGAACGCGAGCGCGGCGTGTCCCGATACTGCGCCTCCTTGAAATGGCGACCCCCGGCCTACCCACGCCTTGGCGAAAAGGGTGACAATTGCGGCCACGGCGAGGATTATCAGCACGACGTTGGCGGGCACCTGCGCGACGGCAAAGTAAACCCGGGTTCCGCCTTGCTGAATACCTTGGTAGAAGACGAGATAGCCGACGACGACCGCGCCGATTGTGGCAACGAGCACGGCTCCGGCGGCGGCATCTTTCGCCGTCTTGGCCAGCGGATGATGCGCGACCGTGAGCAGATCGACGACCGCCTCAATCGCCGTATTCACCAGCTCCAAAGAGAGGACGCTGACGATCGCGACGACGACCGCAATGAGATACAGGCGGTCCAAGCGCAGCCAGAGCGTTGCGAGCAGTACGAATACGGCCGCGACCAGATGCACGCGCATGTTCGGCTGCGTGCGGACGGCGTACATGATGCCCTGAAACGCGTAGTGGAACGCGCTCCAGAACTTGCTCTCGGTGATGCGCGTGTACCGCGCGCCCGCCGGTCCTTGCGGAAAGTCGGGGTGCTGGTGCGAACGCGGTTCCGGCTTGGGCTGGTGCATGCTAGACTCCGGCAATCAATACGGCCACGGCATGCCGATTGCCGCGGCCAAGCGGCGTTCTTCGGCCTCCATGCGCGCGCGTTCGCCGGCTTCTTCGTGATCGTGACCCAGCACGTGGAGTATTCCGTGAATGAGCAAGCGGTGAATCTCATTCTCCAACGGCGCGTCATATTCCGCGGCTTGCCGCCGGGCCGTATCGACGCTGATGACCACATCGCCCAGCAGCCGTTCCGGACAACCCGCGTCGTCCGGGGCAGCAGAGGCCGGCGCAGCGTCTGCGTAAAGCGGAAAGGAGAGCACGTCGGTGGCTTTGTCCTTGCCGCGGTGATCCAGATTCAGGCGCCGGATGACCGGGTCGTCGACGAGCGTCAGGGAAAGTGCGGCGTCCTGCTCGCCCGCTGCGTTCAGAAGCTTGCGCGCAATGCGCTTGAGGCGACCCCCTTCGATGCCGCTGCCCTTGGTTTCGTTGCGATAATAGATCACGGAGCGCCGGTGTTCGCAGCGTATGCGCGAATGATCTTGGCCACCAGCGGGTGGCGCACGACGTCGGTTTCATTCAACTCGACGATTCCGATGTCGTCGATTCCGCCGAAGCGCCGCGGCGCCTCGAGCAATCCGCTCGCCGCGCCTCCGGGAAGATCGATCTGAGTGACGTCCCCGTTGACGATCATCTTCGATCCGGCGCCCAGCCGGGTCAAGAACATCTTCAACTGCTCGCGCGTGGCATTCTGCGCTTCGTCCAAAATCACGAACGACTCCGAGAGCGTGCGTCCGCGCATGTATGCGAGCGGAGCGACTTCGATAACGCCGCGTTCCAAATACCGCGCGACGACGGGGTCGTCCAGCATTTCGCCCAGCGCGTCGTACAACGGGCGCAAATACGGGTCGACCTTTTCCTTCAGATCGCCCGGAAGAAACCCGAGCTTCTCACCGGCTTCTACCGCAGGCCGGGAAAGAACCAGGCGCGCAACTTCACGCGCGCGCAGCGCGCGGACCGCCATGACGACCGCCAAGAACGTTTTTCCGGTGCCGGCAGGTCCGATGCCGAACGTCAGCGTGTTGCGTTCGATCGACTCGACGAAACTGCGCTGGCCTGCAGTCTTCGGCCGAATCTCGCGCCCGCGGTGCGATCGGTAGAGCGTGTCCGGAAGCGCGGTCTGATGCCGTCCGCGCAGTACGTCGGAAGCAGCGAGTGCGACGTCGTCCGGAGTGACTTGCGCGCCGCGTACGGCTGCTTCGAGCACACGCCGGACGACCGACAGCGCGCGATCGACTGCCGCATCCTCGCCGTGAAGCACGAGCCTGTTTCCGTCGACGCGCAGCGAGATCGCGAGCGCGTCTTCGAGCGCCGAGAGATTCTGATCGAATTTTCCGAACAGGCGAAAATGATCGTCGAGCGGGCTGAGGTCTATGGTTCGTTCGGCGACTGATTCCAGCTTCGGCGCTCTCCATTCGGACGTTCGAAGGTTTGGCGAAGGGCCGTCGGCGGACCGAGAATCTCGGAGGCAACGAGGGCCTTCAGTAAACTGTTCCCATCTTCGAACATCGCCTGCAAAGGCCCGGCCGAAGGATGCGGCGCCGCGGGATGGGTCGCCGGCTGGATTGGCGGAGCGGAGTCTTGCGGCTTAGGGCGGGTCGCGGTTGCGGCGGCCCGCGGCTGAGGCGGTTGTGCGGCGGCAGGGCCGCGCGCTACGGCCTGTTCCCGCTGTTTCTTACGGGCGTAGTCGACCGCTGCGAGCACTCCCTCGAGCCCTTCCATGCTTTATTGTTTCGGGGGCGGCGAAGTCGGCAGCGCAGCTCCGTTCTCGGCAGTCGTCCCCACGCTGGTGGAGATGGCTCCGCGCATCTCGGAGTCTGCCTGGATGTTCTTCATCTTGTAGTAGTCCATCACTCCGAGATTGCCGCTGCGAAAGGCTTCGGCGATTGCCTGCGGGACCGACGCTTCGGCTTCGACCACTCTGGCGCGCATCGCTTGCGTCTCGGCCTTCTGCTCCTGCTCGGCTGCGAGCGCGGCGTATTGCCGTTCCGACGCTTTCGCCTGGGCAATGCGCCGGTCGGCTTCGGCTTGCGACATCTGCAACTCCGCACCGATGTTCTTGCCGACGTCCACGTCGGCGATGTCGATCGACACGATCTCAAACGCGGTACCGGCGTCAAGACCCTTCTGCAGCACCGCTTTGCTGATGCGATCGGGATACTCGAGGACTTCTTTGTGATCCACGGCCGCGCCCACTGCGGAGACGACGCCTTCGCCTACGCGGGCAACGATCGTCGGTTCGCCCGCGCCGCCGACGTAGCGATCCAAGTTGCTGCGCACCGTTATTCGAGCTTTGACGTTGAGCTGGATGCCGTTCTGCGCGACGCCTTGAAAGATTGGCGTTTCGATCACTTTGGGATTGACCGAGGTCTGCAGCGCTTCCAGAACGTTGCGTCCGGCCAAATCGATTGCTGAGGCGCGCTGCCACTCCAGCGGTATCTGCGCGCGCTGCGCAGCGATCATGGCGAGCACCACGTTTTCTACGTTTCCGCCGGCCAGGTAGTGCGACTGCATTTGATCGACGGTTAACGAAAGGCCGGCTTTGCGCGAGCGCACCAAGTTCGTCACGATGACGCTGGGCGGAATGCCGATGATGCGCATGCGCACGAGCGCGCCGATCGAAAGCGGCACGCCGGCGGCGATCGTCCTGAACCACATGCCCACCGGAATGTAGTACATGAACATGAACATGAGCACGAGGAAGATGACGAAACAGACCGTCGCCAAAGCGGCAAAGTTAGCCGTCAAAGCAGTTACTCCTTATAGCTCGGTAATGCCACCGGTTCTACGAAGACGCGCGCGCCTTCGACGCGCGTAACGCGAACGGGTGTGCCTTCCGGGATGAATTCACCTTGAGTAAGAACGTCGACGCGGCTTCCGTCGATGAGCGCGACGCCGGCCGGACGCAGATACGAGGCGGCGCTTCCGGTTTTGCCTCTCAGCGCCGTAAGATCTGCGCTCGTAACGTAGTCCGCGCCCTGTGCTCCCGCGAACGTCAGCTTCGCCATCCATGCGTTTTGCGGAATGGCGCGAGTCGCCGCGTAGAACAACACGACCGTCAGAACGATCGCCGTCGCGACCGTTTGCAGTGCGACGAAGAATCCGATCGGTCCGAACGCCAGCAGGACCGAAGCGAGCAGCGCGACGCCGCCCAGAAGTCCGGGAACGCCGTGTCCCGGAACGATGTGCAATTCGTAGAGGATGCCGACGAGCCCCAACAGCGCGAGGATCACCACGAAGGCGCTTGCGTCGCCGATCGCAATATGGGACCCGAAGAAGAGTGCGAGGGCGCCGACGGCGATGGCTCCCGCGATACCGTGCAGCGTCTGCATCTCCAGCAGCAGCCCCAACAAACCTATCGTCAGCAGTAAGCCGCTGACGAGCGGCGTGGCTAGCAATTGGAGAGTAGTTTCCATGTTCCGAGCTACCGGCTTCCGAGGGAAAGGTTACGTGAAAAAGCCCGCTAGGCTTGCAATTCCTCGCTGACTATCTGCCGTACGAGATTGCCGTCGGCCAGGCCTTTGAGCTGGGCCATCGCAGCCTTCATGACCATGCCTTGATTCGGCGAGCCGGAGGGCAGTTCGGCAACGATCGCTTTGACGATATCGCGGACCTCGTCCGGCGACTTCTGCGCCGGAAGATAGGCGGTCAGGATATCGCGTTCGCGAGTCTCTTTGCCGGCCAGGTCGGCGCGGCCGGCCTTCTCGTATTCGGCCGAAGCGTCGTTTCGCTGCTTGACCTGTTTGCGAACCACGTCGAGCTCGTCCGAGTCCGTCAGCTCGACGCCGGCTTCCGTGCGCTTATAGGTAAAACCGGAAAGGGCCGACCGCAATGTGTCGACCCGAAGCTTGATCTCGTGCCTTCATCGCCTCTTTGAGATCCGCGGCGATGCGATCTTTGAGCGCGCCCACTGCGGCCCGTTTAGGCGCGGCGCTTGCGTGCGGCCGCGGACTTCTTCTTGCGGCGGACGCTCGGTTTTTCGTAGTGTTCGTGCTTGCGCGCCTCGGCCAAGACGCCCGCTTTCTGGGTGGCTTTTTTGAAACGGCGCAACGCGCTCTCGATAGATTCACCCGGAGCTACGCGTACTTCCATTCGTTTCAACCCTCCCTTCAAAGCGGCGGCCGTTTGGGCACGCCAAAAACTTGGGGCGTTGCCGCCCCGAGTGCCGACCATAGCACAAAGGGAGCCCCCTCCACAAGGGCTCCCTTTGCATGGCGGGACGAAGAAAGTCGAACTATTGAACGCAGCCGCTCGCTGCGTTGCTCCAAAGCGGCTGCGTCGGGAAGGTCCCCGTCGAAAACGAGTTATTCTGCAGGTCCGTCCAGGCGCACTTGTCGCCGATCTCGGCACCGCTGCTGTCGAGCCAGCCGCTGTCCGGCTGCGGGTCCGTCTCGGTTTCCGCTTGTTCGTGTCCGCCGACGATGCTCACTCCGTCAAGAGTCCCCGGACTGTTCACCGAGCCGGAGCCGCAGCTGTAACCGGCGTCGGCAATGTACGGAAGGTTGGTGTACGAGATCGTGTGGCCGCTCACCGTCGTGCTGCTGTGCCAGGCGCAGTAGGCGTTCGGCGAAGCAGAGTTGCCGGCGAACTGATAGACCTTGACCCCGTGCGCCAGCAGGATGACGTAGCTGGCATTCGAGCTGTAGTCGCCGAAATGCGCCGCGGCGCGAGCCGCCTCTTTTCCAAGGTAGGTTGCGTAGTTGCTTCGGTTCAGATTCGGCACCGTCGTGGTGTCGGTCCACGACCCCGCGAAGCTGCCTGAAGCGTTTCCGACTTGTGCGCCGCCTGACTGAGTATACTGCGTTACCGTGTTCATCCAAGCGCTACCGCCCACGCCGCTGATGAATTTCGTGTAGTACGCTTTTTCGCCGTCCGGGTCGCCGCTGGAATTCCACGCGCTTCCCCAAGACACCACATAGATTTTGGGGGCGGTTTGAATAGGACCGCCGTGATACGTGAGAAGGGCGGTTCCGGTAGAGGGGGCCGTGCCGGTATAAAGCTCGTCACCGACGCCGCCGCCCGTTTCGATCACCTTGGTGTAAAACATCACGGCTAGACTGCCGTCGGGGTTCACGATGGTGCGGGGAACGTAGAGAAGCTTGCCGCCGTGGCCGGACCCCCCGGCGTTGTCCGATGCCGGCGCTGCCGGAATCGAGGCTCCCGTACCGCCTCCACATGCGGTCAAGAGCGAGGCTACTAAGGCTAAGGCCGATAGCTTCGTAGCGCTGTGCATACTTTCGATAGCCCTCCATTGCTGTTGATGCAGCAAAGACTGCAGCGACTAAGGTCGCTACCGAAACATTATGCAAGAGCGAACGCAATTTTTATAGAGTTAATGTACGGCAAAGAACCGAAAGTTCAGCTGCAGGTTTACACTTGCCTGCTAAGCGGGCATCCAGGCACTAACCGGGGGGCCATTGCATGCCTCTTCCTGCGAGCACATGAACGTGCAAATGGTCGACCGTCTGACCTCCGTCGCGCCCCGTGTTGATCACGGCTCGAAAACCTTCAGGCCCCCGCGTACTGCCGATTTCGGCCACGATGTGCATGAGCATGGCGACGATCGGCGCCTCCGCGGTCGAGGTGAACTCCGCCACGTTCTGGACATGTCGCACCGGCATTACCAGCACGTGCTCGGGCGCCTGAGGATTGACGTCGCGGATGGCGACGACATGCTCGTTCCGATACACGAACTGCGCCGGAATCTCGCCACCAATGATTTTGCAAAAGATACAGTCGCTCAATCCTCACCTCTTGATGTAAAACGTCCATTCTTTGACCACCGAGTTCCCCGCTTCGTCCGCTACGCTTACCTCCACACGCATTGCGCCGTCCGGATAATCGACGCCGGGGGAATAGTCGATGAAACGTTCGGTGCGCATTGCGCTCGACGTCACGTCGTGTCCATTTACCACGAGCCGTTCGCTGGAGGCGTTCACCGGAACCGTACCGGCGGCAAACGTGGCATAAATGCTCGGGCGCGAAGAGTTCACGGTCGCGCCGCTGTCCGGCGCAAAATCGCTGACGCCCGGCGCTTCGGTCGAAACCGAGACCGTTGCATGCGACTCTGCGGGCGAGGCGTCGGTACCATGCACGTTCAGATGCGCGAAGATCGGAGCGTTAGCGAAGTTCTGACCGCGGCGGATGACATACGAGCCCGAGTACACTCCAGGCTCCGATTCGGTAAAGGTCAGGTTGGTAATGTACGGTCCGATGTCGTAGCCGCCGAAGCCGCCGGGCGTTCCGTGCATCGTTACCGTCAGCGTGTCGCCGGCTCGCAATGGACGCGCAGGTTCGACGTCGATGCGGGTGATTGCCACGGCGCTGGCCGCTGCGGAGTCGCCTGCAGATTTCCGAGTCGCTACAATCTCACGGACCTCGGAGCTGTCGATGTTGTAGCGCACCATGACGTCGTCGCCGACGCGTATCTGATCGATCGTTGCGGCCGCGCCGTTCAGCGTAATCGTCGTCGCGCGGCTGGGCGCCACCACGTGACCGTCACCCAGGATCAGCTCGCCGGATCCGGCGGCAGCGACACTTCCGGTGCGGGAGCCGTAAGCATCGACGATATGCTTGACGTTGCCGTGCTTGTCCATCGATACTTGGGCGTAGTCGCCGACGTGCACTTCGCTCAAGTCGCCGCCGTTGCTTGTGCCGGTATCGACGTCCTGAACCATTACGGTCACGTTCGGATCGATCGTAAGCGTGCGCACCGAGGCGTTATAAGTGATCGTCAGCGTCGCGGGCGCCGAATTGACGTCGATCGCGCTGATCGTGCCCATCTCCTCGACGCCGCCGTCCACGTTCACGATGCCGTTACCGCTGCGGCCTACGAGCGTGGAGATGATCTCGACGCTGTTCGTCTGACGGTCGAAAACGGCTTGCGCACCGAGCGCGTCTGTGTAAAAACGGAGCGGTGCATAAAGCGCGTTCTTGATCTCGACCGGCGCGGCGTCCAGTTCCACGGGCTGCGAATCCACGCTCGCCGTAAGGCTGCCGATCGTGAGGATAATCGTCTTTGCGCCGGCGTAGGTTCGGACGTAGCGCCCTTGTTTGTCGAAGGCAAGGCCGAGCGCGCTCAAGACGCGGCGAACCGGCACGAGCAAGTGATAGTGAAAGAAGACCGGCGCCGGATTGACGGCGAGGCGCTGTCCGTTCAGCACGAGCGCAATCGGCAAAACTTGCTTGCCGACTTTTTTCGGTTTGTGCGGCGCGGCCGCTCCAACCGCGAGCAGGCACAACAGCGCGGCAACCAGACGTTTCACCGGACCTCCACGATCTCACGGTATACGGCCGCCGTCGCTTGGGCGCAGCGATCCCAAGTCAGCGTTGCGGCGCGCGCACGCGCTTCATTGACGAGCCGTAACCGAAGACCCTCGTTCTGCAGAATCTGCAGCATGCACGCGCGTGCCTCAGCTGCGTCTCTCGCGCGGAACGTCAAAGCGGCATCGCGCAACTCGCCCGGTATCGCGTCGTCGCAGGCGATTACCGCAGTTCCCGAGCCCATTGCCTCGACCATCGGCAGGCCGAACCCTTCGCACAGGGCCGGGTGAACCAGCGCAACTGCGCCGGCATAGTAGGCGGCCAAGCTCTCCGGCGGCACCTCGCCAAGGACGACGAACGTACCGGCCATTCGGTGCGGCCGGTTCGCTCCAAAGTCGTCGGGACCGGTGACATAGAGGTCAATGGCGAGATCGCCCGGCAGCGCTTCCCAGGCCTTGAAGAGCGTCTGCAGATCCTTATGCTCCCGGTGATTGCCGGCATAAATGAAATACGGCCGCTCGGCGCGGTACGGCGCAGTGGTCTTGAGGAACACTTCGTCGACCCCGAGCGGGATCACGCGCACTTTTTCCGCATCGACGCCGAGAAATCGCTGCAAGTCGGAAACCGTCCGTTCGTCGTCGGTGATCACGCGTGTCGCGCGCGCGCAAACGAGACGCACGACGGTCTGGTAATACGGCCGCACTTTCGACTTGAAGTATTGCGGAAAACGCAGATGAATCAAATCGTGAATGGTGACGGCGTAGGGCCTCGGTGCAAAGGCCGGCGTATACAGTGAGAGAAAATGCGTTAAATCGACGCGCGCGCCGCGTATGGCAGCGGGCAGCCGGATCTGTTCCTCGACTCCGAAGTTTGGGCCCTCGCGAAAGATAGCGAACTCCATGTCCGGCGCAACTCGCGGCAAACGCTCCGCAAGCTCGCGCGCATACGCTTTCATGCCGATGGACATCTGCCGCGTCAGCCTCGCGTCCAGCGCGACTTTCGGCTTATGGTTCACGAACCGTTCCGTCGCTCACGATAGAGCCTTCAACGCCTTGATCCGAACGATCGCGGGATACAATGCGGAGTACCAAGCAATTCGCACCCCGGGTAATCCGTCCAGAGCCGCGCCGCGTTTGATCGCATACCACCCAAAACGTACCGGCGTCAGCGCGACCTGCTTTAATGCGGCTCCTAATGACGGTGCGACGCCTCTCGATTCGGCAGTCGTGTACCTCTCGAACTTCAGGCGATATGCGGCGGCGGTAGGATACGAGTAATGCAGCAGCGTTCCGTCGAGGTTTCCGACGCGGCCCTCGCAGATCCAGCGTTCGTGCAGTTGGGCCTCTCCGCCGGCCGCGGGACGCCCTTGCACGCGAGCCCGCTTAGTGCGAAAGAGCCGCAGAAGCACCTCTCCGCTCCACATCCGCATCGGCCGTCCGCAATAATACGTCGTGCGTGTGAGGTTGTAACCGTCCGCCGCGCCGTCGGCAGCGAGCATCGCATCGCGCAGGCGTCGGTCGAGCCGTTCGTCCGCGTCGATCATCAGAGTCCATTCCGTGCGAACTTGCGCGACGGCGAATTCTCGCTGCTTGACGAAACCCTCGAACGGGTGAACGACCACCGCTGCGCCGAGCCCGCGTGCTATGTCCACGGTATCATCGGCGGATTGTGAATCCACGACGAGCACGTTCACTCCCGGCGGTAGCGAAGCAAGCGCCGCCGGCAGATTCTGCGCCTCGTCGTGCGCTAAGACAACCGCGGTGACGTCGTTCGGGTTAATTGTTCTTCCCGCAGATGCTCTTCGCGGCCGAGCGCCGCACCGACGAAGTCGCGATACAGCGGTGAGGGCCGATCGGGGCGCGATTTGAACTCGGGATGAGCCTGTGTGCCGACGAACCAGGGATGCATGTCGGGGGGAAGCTCGACCATCTCTACCAGCGTCGTCTTATCGACAACGTGGTGACCGGAGAACCGCATGCCGTGTTCCTCGAAGAGCGGGCGATAGCGGTTGTTGAATTCGTACCGGTGGCGATGGCGTTCGGTGATTTCCAGCTCACCATACGCTTTTGCGGCGTGAGTTCCGGGTTCGATCCGGCAAGTGTACGCACCCAAGCGCATCGTTCCGCCATAGAGCTCCAAGTTGCGCTGATCGGGCATGAAGTCGATGATTGGGTCGATCGTCGTCTCGTCCACTTCACGAGTCATCGATTCCGGCAGACCGCAAACGGATCGCGCGAACTCTACGCACGCAAGCTGCATGCCGTAGCAGATGCCCAGGAACGGAACGCGGTTCTCGCGCGCGTAACGGATTGCTTTGAGCTTGCCCTTGATGCCCCGCGCACCGAAGCCGGGCGCGACCAAAATACCGTGCACGTTTCGCAGGACCCCCACACCGTCGTTCTCGACCGATTCGGAGTCGATCCGCTGAATGTCCACGGCGGACGAGTGATGGATCCCCGCGTGGTAGAGCGCCTCGTTGATCGAGATGTACGCGTCCTTCAGCTCGACGTATTTGCCGACCAGCGCAATGGTCACGCGCCGTTCCGGCCGCGTGATGCGCTCGACGATGTTTGCCCAGTCCTCGAGTTGCGGCGCGTTCGTGGGAAGTCTCAGCTTTCGCACTGTGGCGTCGGCGAGCCCTTCGGACTCCAGGTTGAGCGGAACCTGGTAGATCGTCGGAGCATCCGCGTTCTGAACGACCGCGTTGACCGGCACGTCGCAGAAGAGGGCGATCTTCTCCTTGAGTTCGACCGCCATGGGCAACGACGTTCCGGTGCGGCAGATAATCGCGTCAGGCATGATTCCGATGCCGCGCAATTCGCGCACGGAGTGCTGCGTGGGCTTGGTTTTCAGCTCGTCCGCCGCACCCAAATGCGGCATCAGCGTCAGATGGCAGAACATCACGTTTTCGTCGCCGACGTCGTAACGGATTTGACGAATCGCTTCGAGGAAAGGCAAGGACTCGATGTCGCCGACGGTTCCCCCGACTTCCACAATGCAGACGTCCGCTTTACTCTCTTCGGCGACGCGCTTGATGTGCGCCTTGATCTCGTTCGTGATATGCGGAATGACTTGAACGGTCGCGCCCAGGTAGTCGCCGCGGCGTTCTTTGTCGATTACCGACCTATAGATCTGACCGGTCGTGACGTTATTCACGCGCGAAAGGTTCTCGTCGATGAACCGCTCGTAATGCCCCAAATCCAAGTCGGTTTCGGCACCGTCCTCGGTGACGAAAACCTCGCCGTGCTGATACGGGTTCATCGTGCCGGCGTCGACGTTGATGTACGGATCCAGTTTCTGAATCGAAACGCTGATCCCGCGCGCCTTGAGCAACCGCCCGAGCGATGCTGCCGTGATCCCTTTACCGAGCGAGACTCACTACGCCGCCTGTAAAGAAGATATACTTT
This sequence comes from Vulcanimicrobiota bacterium, assembly GCA_963714015.1. Classification (GTDB taxonomy): domain Bacteria; phylum Vulcanimicrobiota; class Vulcanimicrobiia; order Vulcanimicrobiales; family Vulcanimicrobiaceae; genus DASRDE01. The sequence continues at coordinate 2,757,815 of OY970223.1, forward strand.
GCCATCTCGGGATTATCTAATTCCGCAGGCGCTCTCTTCCCGCCTTCACGTAGAGGTAGCGTTCGAGGCCTGCGTAGTCATGCCGGACTTCTATGCGAGCATCGGGCAAGGCGGCCGCCGCAAGCTCCTTGAGGCGCGCAATAGTCGGCGGCGCCGCTTCCATTAAGAGCAGCGCGCCCGGACGCATCATCTGCGGAGCGCGAGCGAGCAACTTGCGATACTGGTCGAGCCCGTCCCGCCCCCCGTCGAGCGCAATGCGCGGCTCGAAACCCGCGCCTTCCGGCGGCTGCGGCACGTCGGCGGCAGGGATGTACGGGAGGTTTGCGGCGATCACGTCGTAGCTCTTGGAGTCGGTCGGTTTGACGACGTCGGCGACGTAGAACTTACAGCGGTTGTGCACGTTCAAACGGCGCGCATTGTATTCGGCCACTTTTAGCGCCGAGGCGCTGATGTCGCTGCCTTCGACGATCGCGCCCGGGACTTCAGCGGCGATCGTGCACGCGATCGCTCCGCTGCCGACGCCGGCTTCGAACACGGTGAATATCGGCTTTGGCGGCGGAGGCCCCGATTCGATCCGTGCGCGCAAATAATCGACGGCTTCCTCCACCAGATGCTCGGTTTCCGGACGCGGAATGAGCACGTGTTCGTTCACGGCGAACTCGCGCCCGAAAAATCCGGCGAAACCGGTAATATACGCAACGGGAATGCCGCTCGCCCGACGGTCGCACAGCGCCAGGTATTTATCGGCTTGGGCTCGGCTCAGAAACGCTTCCCCGTGGCTGATCAGCCACGCGCGATCGCGTCCCAAAGTAAACGCCAGCAGCAACTGCGCGTCATTACGCGCGCCGGTTATGGATTCGGTCAACAGCTCGGTTCCGCGCGCGAGCGTGTCGCTCACGGTTTGCGGGTTGTAGCCGGAGATCATGCGGCCGGCTCTTCGCCGGCGAGCGCCCGCGCGCGCTCGTCCTTGAGCAATTCTTCCACGATGTGTCCCATGTCGCCGTCCATGACGCCTCTTATGTTTCCGAAATTTTGATCGATGCGGTGATCGCTGATGCGGTCTTGCGGATAGTTGTACGTGCGAATTTTCTCGGAACGATCGCCCGTGCCGACTTGACTGCGCCGCATGCTCCCCACAACCTCTTCGGCTTCCCGCCGCTTGCGATCGTACAGCATCGCCCTCAGCATCTCCATCGCTTTGGCGCGGTTTTGGTTCTGCGAGCGCTCCTGCTGCGAGGCGACCACGATACCGCTGGGCACGTGGGTAATGCGAATTGCCGATTCCGTTTTGTTGACGTGCTGGCCGCCCGCCCCGCTCGCCTTGTACGTATCGATCTGAAGATCGACGGAATTGATCTCCACGTCGATGTTCTCCTCGACTTGCGGAAGAACCGCGACCGTTGCGGTGCTCGTGTGAACGCGTCCCTGCGATTCGGTAGCCGGCACCCGCTGCACGCGATGCACGCCGGACTCGTGTTTGAAATGCCGGTACGGCGAATTGTTTTTCACTGCAAAGACGATTTCCTTATATCCGCCCGCGTCGCTCTCGTTCTCTGAAACGAGTTCGACCTTCATTCGCTCGCGTTCGGCATAGCGCATGTACATGCGCGCGAGATCACCCGCAAAGATGGCGGCCTCGTCGCCGCCGGCCCCCGCCCGGATCTCGATGAACACGTCTTTTTCATCGTCCGGATCCTTGGGAATCATGAGCAGTTGCAGTTGCTCGAGGATCTGCGCGCTGCGTTCGCGCAGCGTCTTGGCTTCTTCTTCGGCCAGCTCGTGGAGTTCCGGATCGCTGCGGTCCTTGAGCAGCGCCTCGTTAGCTGCAATCTCTTGGAGCGTCTTTTTGTACCGGCGGTACACCGAGACCGTTTCCTCGATCGCCGCCCGCTCCTTTACGAGCGCGGTATAGCGAGCTTGGTCGAAGGTGTGTGAAGGGTGCGCGAGAGCAGCCTCGATCTCGTCAAAGCGTTTAGCGACCGTCTCGAGCCTGTCGAAAAATTTGCTCACGTTGAAAAGGCGCTTCGCCCTAGGCTCCGCGCCCCCCATGCTGAAGCATGGGGCCCCCCGGCCATAGCGCGCGCATGCACGCTGCCATTGCGAAGCCTCCCCGAGGGCGCGCTAAACAAAGTGACAATCCAAAAGGCGCTTCGCCCTAGGCTCCGCGCCCCCCATGCTGAAGCATGGGGCCCCCCGGCCATAGCGCGCGCATGCACGCTGCCATTGCGAAGCCTCCCCGAGGGCGCGCTGGATAAGATTCGTAATTTAAGGCTAAACATAGATTTCAATCTGCAGATAAAAAAGAAAACGAGCCCCAAAGCGGGGCCCGCTTTCTCAATCCGGTGCAGTTAAGCTTCGGCTTTGGCTGCTTCGCGCTTGGCTCTGCGAACCGCGGCTTCTTGCTGTTTCTGCTTGGCGATCTCTTCGCGCTGACGGAACTTGTCTACGCGGCCCGCCGTGTCGACGAATTTCTGCTGTCCGGTGAAGAGCGGATGGCATGCCGAGCAAATCTCAACCCCGATCTCCGGCATGGTCGACCCGGTCGTGAACGTATTGCCGCAGGCGCAGTGCACGCGGGCTTCGGGGAACCACTTGGGATGAATCTTCTCTTTCACAGCCTGTCCATTATAACAGCGGTGGCAAGGGGGTTAGGGAACGCTCTGTCCCGTCACGGCTTGGATGAGATGACCGGCAAAAGGAACGCCGACGCCGGTCACTTCGTCATAGCCGGCGCCCGCCACGTAGCCCGGGACGGGCGTCGCGAACGGGTTGGGCGTGTTGAGCGCACCGGGTCCCGGGCTGTCCGGGTTCTGGCCGTAGACCACGTCGTAGAACACGTCGGGATAAGGAAGGGCAGCGGGCGCCAACCCGCCCGTATGCTTCTGCGCATAGATGCCGTAGAGCAAGGGCGCGGCGTTGCCCAGCCGATAGGGATGGCCGCCCGGCGCCGTGGCGCAGGAGGGCGTCTTCGAGCATGCTTCCAGCACCAGCGCCCACATTGCCGCCATCTGCGGTGCAGCGACGCTGGTTCCGCCGATGTCCTCCGGACCGCCCCCGAACTGCGAGTTGACCTCGACCGTCACGCCGGTGTTCGGGTCGGCCAGCATCGCGGCGTCCGGAACCTCGCGCGTCGCCGCACCCGTCGAGGAATGCTGCGCCGCGATGGGCGGAAATATCGTCGATGGCCCGCCGCCCGATCCGCTGTGCCCGAGCACGCCCAGATTGTCCGGGGTTGTGGTCCCCCAAGTGGTCATCGGGGCCGTCATGCGGCCGAACTCGTCGAGGGGCGCAGTGACGCCGCCCACCGACGTGACCGACGGATCGCTTGCGGGATACTCTACGCAAGCACGCTGCGTGTTGACGAAGCATCCGGCGGCACCGTTGTCGCCGGAAGAGACAAAAACGGCAATGCCTTCCGCAGCCAGGGCGGCGAACTCTTCGGGCCCATAGCCCGCGCCTGTCGCGTCGTAGTACGCGCCGATCTCCTCGGGTTCACCGGCGCCCCAGCTAATCGAGACGACGTCGGCGGCGTCGTCCGCGATCGCCTGTTGAATCTCAGGATCCGCTTCCACCAAACCGATTTGCGGCGCACCGTAGTTGCCGTTCGGGTTGGGAGTAGCGGGCGCGGGCGGCGGCGTAGCGCACGGATTCGGAAAGAACGTCGGACAGTCCGAGGCATTGTATGCAAGATAAAAGAGCACGTTCGAGCCGGGTGCAAGTGTCGCGGTTTGCTGCGTGTCCAGTTGCGCTTCGACGTCCTCCGGATTGCATTTCGGCAGCGAACCGTTACAGTCCGGAGCCGTCACGGGCGGGGGAGACTGAAATCCCGCGGAGTACGGAAACTCTTGGGGATTCGGTGCCGGAAAATTCGGCGAAGGCGAGGCCGGCGCAGCCGTGGGGATGCCCGAAATCCCAAGTCCGGCAGCGACGCCGCTGGGCGTGACGGCGGCGATCGAAATCGGCGCCACTCTGGCGTGATAGAGCGCTCCGAGAGCCGCCGCGTCGGCGTCATGATTACTGACGACGTCGATCGGGCCGGTTCCGATGATACCGATCTTGATTCCGCTCCCGTCCAGAGGCGTTCCACCAATCGACGTGCCGTACGCGCCTGTGAAATCGAACGCGGTCTGCACTTGCTCGGGCGCGTAACCGCCGAAAACACCGCTTCCGATGCGCGGAGGCGTGACGATGAAGCGGCGGTTCAAATTCAGGCCGACCAAGTTGCCGACGGCGGTAACCGGCACCGCCGCGGGAATGTGCGGGGCACTCATCGGCGCGATGAATTGCCGGCCATTCTTTTCGTACACGCCGAAACGAGTGCCGAATGCGCGTTCCATCGCGCTCTGCGAACCTGCCACGGCCAGCGTCAGGCGCTGCGGCCAGCCCGCGGCTTGCAACCCTTGGGACGCGAAGTAGTGCGCGGCTGCATCGTAATCTTGCTGCGATGCGCCGAAACGTGCGGCGATTTGCTGCGGTGTGAGAAATTGCCGGTACAACGGCGAGGCCGGATCGCTCACCTCACGCGCGTATTGAATCAATGCGGTTGCGCTCTGCTGACGCACGAGCACGTTGACTTGCATGTATCCCGAATCAGCCGGACCCAGCAGCTGCGCACCGGAGAGGCGCTCTTGGCCCCACTCCAAACCGTTCGCGGGACCGGCGGGAATCGTCGATCCGCCTCCGCATCCGCCTAGAATCGCGACGGCAAATACGGCGCCGATCAATTGCGCGTTAAACTTCATCGCAGGTCTCCCTTGCGCACCGCGTGCTCGAGGTACGTTCGCATCAGCTCCGCGCGCTGCGCGCGCTCCGTCTCCCGAATCGCGTCGATCGCTTGGACGCGCGCACGAACGAACGCCGGCGAGATGCCTTGGGATTCAGGCCGGCGTACCCGCGAGTTGATGACGGGGCTGGAGTTCATGACGTAGTTCTCGCTTAGGGTGTTCGATTGATAAGGTTGACCGTTGCCCGATACGAAGAGCAGGAACGGCGTATCGAGCATGTAGTCGTAATACTCTTTGACGGTGTCCGCAATGGAAAGACAGACGGTCCCGTACGTTCGATCGTCGTAGGTGGTCACGCCGCGCTGCTCGGTATAGCCGAGCACCGGATCGGTCAGGTTGACGGTCTCCTGTATCTGCTCGACGTTTCCACTCGAAACCGCCGGAGCGCACCAAGACGGCAACGACGATACCGCACCAAGATCGCGCGAAGCGTCGCTGTAGAGCGTGACCGGCGTGCCGAACCAAGCGGGGATCGTCAGCGTTTGAGTTTTGCCGCCGTCCGGCGTAAGCGTCAGCGTTATCGTCGATCGCGACGGCGGCGCGAAGGAAATCGTCGCCAAGCCGGGGATGTCGTACGTTCCCGCGCCGCTTGCAGCCGGAATCGAGATAGTAGCACTTCCACCGGTCGCGGTCGTTTCCGTTTCGCTATACGTGCCGTCGCCGGCGACGGTACGCGCGATCGACGTGCCGTCCACGAGTTTTTCGTTCACGGTGCCGGCAGGATCGAGCGTCCATGCATTACCGGAGGTCTCCGGAAGTTTTACCAGCGTTTGCGGCGTCGCGTACGTCGTCGCGGTAACGTTGCCCGTTGTGTCCGTGACGGTCGATCCGTAGATGAACTCGCTCGACGCACTCTCGCCTACTGTGGCGTCCGTGGTCGTGGAAACTGTGTTCGTTGCAAAAGCATCGCTTTCGGCAGACCGCATATCCCACTGTGCGGTATGGTCCGGCGCGGTGGTCGGCACGATCGTTACGGAGTCGCTCACGCCCGCAACCGCGGTAGAAGTCGGCTCCGGGCACGGTTGAGTGCGTGACATCGTTTGCGTCAACGTTGAATTGCTTCCGCCGTACGAGAACGTATCGCCGCTAGCCAACGGACGCGGTCCGAGCGATTCGGTGCGGCGCGTGACGTCGAACGGCTGATTCGTGCACCCGAACGAAACGGGCGCCGTCGTCGGAGCGGGTGTCGGTGTCGCACCGGCCGAGCTCGCGACGTAAAGCGCGAACCAATACGTAGAGCCTTGCGCAAAATCGAAGAGGCCGCCGCCGTTGAAGGTCAGCGTCGCCGAGCCGGCTTCCGGACCTTCGAAAGCCATTTGCCATCCCAGGCTCGACTGCGTGGGATCGTAGGCGGCAATCCAGTAGTCAGCCGACGGCAACACGTCGCCGGACGGAATCGTAAGCGTGAAAGCCGGAGGCCCCTCGAGCGCGATCGGATTCGGTGAAAACTGCAAACCGATATAAGCGATCGGCGTCACGGGATCTTTTGCGCTTTGCGTAAGCGACCTGATTCCTGACGGAAGTTGGTTACGCAGAGTGATTGAAACGGTCTCTCCGCTTCCGATTACGGCGTATTGCCCAGGTAAATTCATGGAACCGCCCACGGCGCCCGGCGCATTGGGAAGCGCCAGCGCAATCGGTCCCGCGCTTCGCCCGCCCGGTGCGGGACTCGGTTGCGGAACGTTACGCACGGCGGTAAGGGAGTATTGCGTGCCCGGCGGAATCGGCGGCGCAGTCGGCCCGGACGAAACGGGCGTCGGATTTACGGGCGGGTTACCGCCGCCGCCCCCGCCTCCCCCGCAGGCCCCGAGCGCAGCCGAAAGAATCACGAGCCCGAACGCAAAAAGACGGCTCCTCAAGCAATACTCCTAGAGAAAAACACGCGGACTCCGCGCAAGAAAAGCCGGGCGCACTTCGGCGGGGCGGGCAAATGTCATGCCGGATTCGCTGCGAAACGAACGATCGTAAGGGAGCGTTTTCCAAATATGTACAAAACTGCGACCGCAATCGCGCTTATAGCGCTAGCTTGTCTTGGCACAGGTCTGCCCGCCGCGAGCGACACACGCGACGGCGCTATAATCCGCAATTCCGGTTCGAGCAACTTCGCCGGGTACGTCGTCACCGTTTGGTCCGACGGCACCGCGCAGGGCTACCGGTCGCGCGCCGGCCGAACTGTCGGGAACGCAGTCAAGGGCTCGATCTCATCGCAGCTGGCGACAAAATTCTTCAACGATTTGAGCACGGCCAAGCACAATCAAATCGTTGCGCAGTCGTGCATGAAGAGCGCGTCATTCGGAAGTTCGATGATCGTCCAGTATCACCGGTGGACGACGCCCGACTTGGAATGCCCCGGCGACGGCTCGGTTATCGCGCTCGCTTCCGAAGCGCACCAGATCGCTGCAACGCTGGGGCTATTGCAAGGAAGCCGCCGCGTGCCCATGCTGCCCAACGAGAAGCGCCGCCCGGTCATGGAGGTGACGCCGCCTTCGGGCCAAGCGAGCGCCACGCCGGAACCCAGCCCCTCCGCATCGTAGTTAAGAGCCCGATATGAAGCGCCTTGCCCTTTCCTTCGCAGTCGTTGCCTTTGCGATGGCTGCTCTCTCCGGACTTCACACGACGGCCGCCAGGGCACAGACGCTGCCCACGGCTCCGCCGCCGCCGCCTCCCAACGCTACGCCGACACCAGTGCTTCCGCCGGGAGCGCTGCCTTCACCGGCCGGAAGCAGCGCAACGATAACGCTGCCGACACGAAGAAGATCCTCGACGCCGGCACCTCCCAAGGACGTCGACGCAAATCGCGTCGGCATATCCGGCGTTTGGGAAGTGGCGCTTCAGCAGTCAGATGGTGTCGTGTACACGCACTTCAAGCTTTCGCAGGCCGGCAACATTCTGACCGGCACGTATCTCGACGACAAGAACAAGCGTTATCCCGTTTCGGGCTCGATCGATGGAAAAGACGTGCGGCTCGTCGTCTCGCTGCCCGACGGATCCGATTTAGTGTTTAAGGGCACGCAGGACGCGAATACCGACATGGTCGGAACGCTGGACAGCGCCAAAAACACGATCGGCTTTACGGCCGCGTACCGCGCCAAATACAAATGGACCGATAACTTGAATCCGACGCCCGCGGGCGGCGGCATGGGGAACAACGGCGTCCCTTACTAGCCGCCGCGGGCGAGTGGTTTCGATCAGGATCGTGACGCGCTGCGTTCCGCCAACCGTTTTTCTACATAAGGTTGTAAGCCGCCGGCTTCGATCAAGGACTGCATGAACGGCGGAAACGCCGCGGCCTTGTAGGTTTCGTTTTTGGTTACGTTGCGAATGGTTCCGCTCGGCGCATCGATCTCGATTTCGTCGCCGCTGCGGATGCCGTCGACGGCTTCCGGAGATTCGAAGATCGGCAATCCGATGTTCAGCGCGTTGCGATAGAATATGCGGGCGAAGCTCTTGGCGATGACCGCGGACGTACCGGAGCCTTTGATCGCAATCGGCGCGACTTCACGGCTCGAGCCGCAGCCGAAGTTGGTGTCGGCAACGATGATATCGCCGGCTTTCATTCGGGAAGTGAACTCCGGATCGATGCCTTCCAGTGCGTGCTTGCCGAGTTCCGCCTGATCCACGATGTTGCAGTATTTGCCTGGGATAATGACGTCCGTGTCGACGTTCTTTCCGTATTTATGAGCGTAGCCTTTCATCTTCTCCTCAAACTCCGACTGCGGCGACTGTACGTGGATCGGTAATGTGTCCGGTGAGCGCTGACGCAGCGCACGTCGCCGGCGACCCAAGGTAGACCTCCGCCTTAGGCGACCCCATGCGGCCGACGTAATTGCGATTCGTCGTCGAGATGCAGCGCTCGCCGTCGCCCAGCGTGCCCATGTGACCGCCGAAGCAGGCGCCGCAGCCCGGCGTGTTTACGACGCAGCCGGCGCCGGCCAGCGTGGTTAGAATGCCTTCCTGCGCCGCTTGCATCCAGACTTTCTGCGATCCGGGGTTCACGATGACGCGAAGGCTCGGCGCGATCCGCTTGCCTTCGAGAATGTTTGCGACGATGCGCAGATCTTCGATGTAACCATTGGTGCAGGATCCGATGAAGACCTGATCGACCGGGAGGCGTTCGTTGGTCACCTCGGAGATCGGATGCACGTTGTCCGGGGTATGCGGACAAGCAACTTGCGGTTCGAGCTGCGAGACGTCGATCTCGACGATCCTCTCGTAGTGCGCGTCTTCATCGGCCCGTTCGACGACGAACTGCCGATCGGTGCGTTCTTTGACGTACGCCAACGCTTTGGCATCGGCGTGGAAGATGCCGTTCTTCGCGCCGGCCTCGATCGCCATATTCGCCATGGTAATTCGACCGGTGATCGACATGTCGTCGATTGTCGAGCCGTGGTATTCGATAGCGCGGTACGTCGCACCGTCGATTCCCAAAATTCCGACGGTCTTGAGCATCAGATCCTTCGCGAAGACCATCTCACCCAGCCGGCCGTGGTACACCAGCTTTATCGTGGGCGGAACGCGCAGCCAGACTTCGCCTAAGACAAAAGCCGCTGCGATGTCAGTGGATCCCATTCCGGTCGCAAACGCGCCGAACGCGCCGTACGTGCACGTATGAGAGTCGCCGCCGACGATCAGCTCGCCCGGCGCGACCAGGCCCTCCTCCGGAAGCACGACGTGCTCGATGCCGCCGCGGCCGACGTCGAAAAAGTGCTTGATCTGCTGTTCGCCCGCAAAATCTTTCATCAACTTGGCGATCTTCGCAGATTGCGCGTCCTTAGCCGGAACGAAGTGATCCTCGACGAGCGCGATCTTTTCCTTGTCGAAGACGCGATCCGCGCCTTTGATGTTGCGCATCACGCCGATCGCGACTGCGGCGGACAGCTCGTTGGCAAGAACGAGATCGACCTTCGCGTTGATGATCTGGCCCGGTTCGACCGATTCCAGACCCGCGTGGCGCGCAAGAATCTTCTCGGTCAGGGTCATGCCCATTTCCAACTCTCCTCTAGGTAGCCTGGGGTATGTTGCACTTCGAGTCGAAGTACGCGCGACCATGCAAGACCGCACCTTCGGATTCGCAACGCGCGCCATCCACGCCGGAGCCCCGCCCGATCCGGTCACCGGCGCGCGCGTGACCCCGATTCACCAGACGGCCGCATACGTCTTCGGCTCCACGGAGCAGGCAGCCGAACTCTTTCAGCCTGCGCAGCTACGGCCATATCTACAGCCGGATCAGCAATCCGACCGTGGCGGCATTCGAGGAGCGCATGGCGAGTCTGGAAGGCGGACTTGGCGCGATCGCCTTCTCGAGCGGACTTGCAGCGCAGCTCGGCATCGTGCTGACGCTTGCGCAGAACGGCGATCACATCGTCAGCTCGCAGAACGTCTACGGCGGTACGGTTACCCAGTTCAGCATCACGCTCAAGCGGATGGGCATCGAAACGGCGTTCGCGCCGGTGAACGACTACGAAGCGATACGCGCGGCGATCCGGCCGAACACGAGGATGCTGTTCGCCGAGACCATCGGCAATCCGTCGGGTACGCTGGCGGACGTCGACAAACTGGCACAGCTCGCGCATGGTGCCGGCATCCCGCTCGTCGTCGACAACACCTTTGCATCGCCGGCCCTCTTCCGCCCAATCGAACATGGCGCCGACGTCGTCGTGCATTCCGCAACCAAATTCATCTCCGGACACGGCACAGTGATCGGCGGCGTGCTGATCGAGTCGGGCAAGTTCGCCTGGGACAGCGGGCGTTTTCCGCTCCTGTCTCAACCGAGCCCGGGGTATCATAATAAAGTCTTCACGGAGACGTTCGGCGAGTACGCATTTCTGATGCGCGCGCGGGCCGAAGTTCTTCGTGACGTCGGATCGCAGATGTCGCCCATGGATGCTTGGCTTTTGCTCATCGGGCTGGAGACGCTTCCGATCCGCATGCGGGCGCACGTCGAGAACGCTGCAACGATCGTGCAATTTCTCAAAGGCCGTCCCGAAGTTGAATGGATCAATATCCCAGCGATGGGCTCGATCTTTACGTTCGGCATTCGCGGCGGCCGGGACGCGGGCCGCAGATTCATCGACGCGCTGGAGCTCTGGAGTCATCTGGCGAACGTCGGAGATGCAAAGAGTCTGGTGATTCATCCGGCTTCGACGACGCATTCGCAGCTCGGCGACGACGAGATGCGCAATGCCGGCGTCGCCCCCGAGATGATTCGGCTTTCCGTCGGGCTCGAAGACGCGGACGATCTCATTTGGGATCTCCAAAACGCGCTTCAGGCGGCAGCCCTTCCGGTGGGGGGTCGGGCGTGATTCTCGACACGGTTGCGGCACGGCGCGCAATGCTTGCAAAGGCAAAACGCATTGCGATGGTCGGCGCTTCCGCTAATCCGCTCCGCCCGAGCTATACGGTATTCAGCTATCTGCGCACACAGAGTCCGTTTGCGGTAGCGCCGATAAATCCGACGATAACCGAAATCGACGGCGTGAAAGCGTATCCGTCTATCGAGGCGTACGCCGCCGAAAACGGTCCACCGGACATCGTCGACGTCTTTCGCAAGCCGAGCGAAGTAGTCGACGTCGTGAACGATGCCATCCTGGCCGAGGCGCGCGCTGTTTGGTTTCAATACGGGGTGATCAACCCCGACGCGATCGAACTTGCGCTCAAAGCGGGGCTCGACGTCGTCGTCGACCGCTGTATCAAAGTGGAATGGGCGCGGCTCAACGGCGGCCTCTCGACCAGCGGGTTGAACAGCGGGCTCATTACCAGCCGCCGCCGCACGTGATCTACTGCGACGAAGCCCAGACGCTCGATGCCGAGATCCTCGAGTGCATCTCGGCCCGCAGCGTTCCGGACTTCGACGGCCTTGCGCTGCGCATTTTCGCACACCAACTTCGTTACAACGTGCCCTACGCGCGTTATTGCGCCGCAATGGGTGTCACCCCCGATACGCCGCCGGCATCGTGGGAACGGATCCCGCCGGTTCCCGCCGCGGCATTCAAAGAAGCGCAGCTGTGCACGTTCGATTTTCGCCGCGCCGAGCTCAACTTTCAGACAAGCGGAACGACTACCGGGTCCGCCGGCGTGCATTACATGGAGACGCCGCGGCTGTACGATGCGGCGCTGCTCGCCGGCTTCCATGACGCAATGCTGGCGCGCGATCCTCGCCCGCTGCGGTATTTGCTGCTGGTACCCAATCCGGCGGAACGCCCGCATTCTTCGCTCGGATACATGATGCGCAAAGTCGCGGACACGTACGGCGACGGACGGGAAGCGTGGCTGCTCGAAGGCGACGTCCTGCATTTAGACCGATTCGTTAACCACGTTCGAGCGTGTGCCGCGGACGGCACGGCAGTCTGCATTGCGGGCACGGCTTTTGCATTCGTCAACCTGATCGATCTGCTGGCCGAACGGCGAATTGGCGCATTGCCCCTGCCGGATGGCTCGCGAATCATGGAGACCGGCGGGTTCAAAGGACGCGCGCGGATAGTCGAACGCGCGAGCCTGTACGCCGAACTCTCCGCGGCTTTTGCTCTGCCGGAACAGCGAATCGTTGCCGAATACGGAATGACGGAGCTGACGAGTCAATACTATGACGATGCCGCGCGCGTGAAACGGCCGCCGGCGTGGCTGCGTCCGAGGGTCGTCGGTACCGACGGAAAGACGCTGCCCGAAGGCGTGGTTGGGACACTCGTGCACGTCGATTTGGGCAACCGTTCCTCGTGCGTAGCGATTCAAACGGAAGATCTCGGCGTCGGCGTCGACGGCGGCATCGTGCTCATCGGACGCGAACACGGCGCGGAATTGCGCGGCTGTTCATTGGACGCCGAGCAGCTTCGAACGTTGGCCGCGCACTAGTGACTGCGCTCAGCCGCGTTCCTGCCGCAAAGATCGTGCGCGCCGTCGCCTGCGCGGCCGAACGCTGGAGCGATGCTGATTTTCCGCCGCGCGTGCGAGCAACGGATCGAATCGCGGCGCGCACGGGCTATTCCGTGCCTATGGTCGAGTACGCACTCGATCGCCTCTTCTTTCCGATTGACGAAGGGGAAGTAGCAGGCGTCATCGCAGCGGAACTAGGCAGCGTCGAAGCTTTGGATGGTTTTTGCAGGCGGTCCGGCAAACCGGACGCCTGGGCTCGCCCCGCCGGCAACGTCTGTATCATATCCAGCCGCACGACGATCGGCGTTGCACTTTATCCGGCCGTCTTTGCGCTCTGCGCGAAGTGCGACGTAACGGTCAAAGATCGCGAAGATGCGCTCGTCACGTCATTCTTTGAGACGCTCGGCGAAGAACTCGACGAGTTACGAATTTCCGCTCGCGCTTCAGCATGGAACTCGGTTGAAACGCAAGCGCCGGATCTCGACCGCTTCGATCTCGTCGTCGCGTTCGGCAGTGACGAAGCGCTGGCGCACATCGCGGCGAGCGTAGGCTACCCGCGCCGCTTCATCGGATACGGCTCCCGGATGAGCGCAGGCTACGTCGCGCGCGAGACGCTAGCGGCCGCGGACGTGCTTGCGCTCTGCGAGGGCGCTGCCCGCGATCTGTTGCTGTACGAGACCGAAGGCTGTCTTTCGCTGCATGCGCTGTTCGTCGAGCGCGGCGGCGACATCGAACCATCGGAATTTGCGCGAAAGCTGGCGGACGCGTCGGAGCGCGCGTCGATCGAGTTTCCGCCGGGGCGGATCGAGCCGTATCAATCCGCGCAATTCGTCCAGCGCCGCAACCTTGCGGCGTTTCGCGCCGCCGCGGGCCGAGGCGCAGTTTTTGCAGACGAAGTCTCGCGGATGGCCGTGGTACTCGATCCGTCGCATGACGAGCCGCCGCCGTTTTTGCCGCGTATGCTCGGCGTGCTGCCGGTTGACGCACCGGCGCAGGCACTTGCATACCTTCGGCAACATCATCTGCCGCTCGAGGCATTCGCGCTTTCATCGCCGCGGCCGGACGTAGTGCAAATGGCCGTCGATGCGGGTGCAGTGCGTCTTGCGCGCTTCGGCGAATTGCAGGCACCGTCGCTTGGGAACGACCACGGCGGCCGCCCGCGCATCGCGGAATTCGTGCAATGGATCGACAAGACGATTTGAACGGCGAGGAACTGGAAGAAGTTCGCACCGCAATACCCGGACCGCGTACGCGGGAACTCGCCGGTAAATTGCGCCGAGTGGAGTCGCGTAACGTCACCTTCGTAGACGAACGCTTTCCGGTTTTTTGGGAGTCAAGTTGCGGGGCCAACGTCACGGACGTCGACGGCAACCGGTACATCGATCTCACTGCGGGGTTTGGCGTCGCCGGGACGGGTCACAGCAATCCGCGTGTCGCGGCCGCAATCGCGGAGCAAGCCGGACGCATGATGCACGCCATGGGCGACGTGCACCCCGCCGAAGCAAAGGTCTCCCTGCTCGAAAAACTCGCGGCGATAACGCCCGGCGGCTTGAGCAAAACGTTTCTGGCATCCACGGGCGCCGAGGCGGTCGAAGCGGCGATGAAGACGGCCATAATCGCTACCGGCAAGTCGCGCTTCGTTGCTTTTCGCGGCGCTTACCACGGGCTGTCGTTCGGTGCGCTGGAGATTTGCGGAATCGAAAAATTCCGCGATCCCTTTCGCACCATGCTGCCGGACCGCGCGCACTTCTTGGACTTTCCGCAAAGTCCGGACGCACTCGATGACGTTCGGCAAGTGATGGACGCCGGCGGTGACGTCGCCGCAGTCTTTATCGAGCCGGTACAAGCGCGCGGGGGAAACTACGTTGCCCCGGACGGATATCTGCGGGGGCTGCGCGAGCTCTGCACGACGCGTGGTGTGTTGCTCATTTGCGATGAGATCTACACGGGATTCGGACGAACGGGGCAAATGTTCGCGTGCGATTGGGAAAACGTCGCTCCGGATATCCTGTGCATCGGGAAAGCGATGGCGAACGGTTTCCCAATCTCCGCGGCCGTCGCAGCTCCCAATATCATGGACGCTTGGCCGGAATCGCCCGGAGAGGCGCTTCACACTTCGACGTATTTGGGAAACCCCATGGCCTGCGCCGCCGCGCTCGCGAACATCGGCGAGATCGAGCGGTTGAAGCTGCCTCAGCGCGCTCGCGAGCTGGGCTCGCTTCTTGAGGAACGTCTTACGCTGCTCTGCGCAAATCACCGCCTGCCTCAGCCGCGCGGGCGCGGTTTGCTGTGGGGATTCGAACTCGAGGATGGTGCCCGGGCTTCAAAGCTCGTAAAGGACGCGCTGAGAAACGGCATCATCGTTTTGCAAGCCGGGCCGCTGGGCAACGTCGTTTCGATCGCTCCGCCGCTCGTCATCTCGCGGCGCCAGCTCTTTGCATGCCGTCGACGTTCTCGAGGAGTGCTTATGACGTACAAGGTCGGTCTGGTTGGTTCCGGGTTCGGAGTACGCGCGCACTTGCCCGCGTATAACGCTCATCCGCAATTCGAAGTCGTCGCCATCGCTTCGCCGCATAGCGCCGCCGGGATCGCCAAACAACGCGGAATCGCGTCTTTCACATCGTGCGCGGAACTGCTGAGCGAGGCCGACGTCGATATCGTCGACGTCTCGGCGCCGCCGTTCACGCACCACCGCGACGTTCTCGACGCACTCGCTGCCGGTAAGCACGTCATTTGCGAGAAGCCGTTTGCGCTCAACGTCGCTCAAGCGCAAGAGATGGCCGCAGCCGCGAGCGCTTCGGGCAAAGCCACGGCCGTCATGCACGAGTTCCGCTGGGTTCCGCAGCGAATGGCAATCAAGGAATTGATCGTCAACGAGCATCTTACGCCGCTGCGTGAGATAGAGATCGTTCAATTGAGCACGAATCTTCGCGCCGAAGATACCTCCCGACCGCGAGGATGGTGGTTCGAGCGTGAACGAGGCGGAGGTATGGCCGGCGCGCTGCTCTCACACGCGATCGACTGCGCCACCTGGTGGGCCGGACGGCCGCCCGTTCGCAGCACGGGGTATCTGCGCACCGCAAATCCGGAGCGCCGCGACAGTGAGGGTCAATTCACCAGCACGTCGGACGACGGGGCATTCGCGCTGGTCGACTACGGCGACGGCCTCGTCGCGCGGCTTTGCGTCGATGGAACGGTTGCGGTCGAATCAGCGACGTACGCAGCGCACGCCGAAAATCGCACGGCGGTCGCGAGCGGACTCAGCGCAATCGATCTGCGCCTGTTCAGCGTCGATACCGACGAGACGGCGGAGTTGGAGTGCAAGCCCTCGCCCTACCAAAAGTTTGCGGCCGTCGATCCGCTGGTTCCCCTCGTCATGCAGCTGCTGGACGAATTCCTCAAGCAAATCGAAACCGGCGCCGGCGACGTACCGACCTTCGCCGAAGCCGTCGAAACGCAAAAGGTTCTGGAATCGATCGGCTACGCGACGTAGCACGCGCGGCGCGTGCCGTCATCGCGGTTACGGATAAACGGGATCGTGAAGGGCCGCAGCCATTGCGCGATAGACGTCGAGCTCGCCGCAGCCTTGGTGATCGGCGTCGGGTGCTGAAGTCAGCAATGGACGAGCGCTCGCGCACAGCAGATTGCTGATTGTCGCCGGATCGTCGGGAACGCCTGCGCTCAAAAGCAGCGCTGCGGCTCCGGCGACGTGCGGTGCGGCCTGCGATGTCCCAATCAGCGACGCGCGGCAATCGATGAGGTTTCCATTGGGATCGGGCGTGCAGTTCGCGCCGCCCGATGCTGTAGAGGAGTAGATGTTTTCGACCCAATGGAGGTTGTCGACGTCACCGCAGTTCGCGCCTTCGAGTTCCATCACGCACGAATCTCCTCCGGGCGCGATCAAACCCCAAGAATGCGAGTTCGCATTGTAATTTGAGTAAGAGGCAACCTTCAAAAAGACGTTCGCCGGATTGGCGTCGTCGATGGCTGAGGAGCCCACGGCAATGACACCCGGATCTGCCGCCGGATATGAGAGGGCCGGATTTCCGAGGCCCGTGCTGGAGTTCCCGTTGCCCGCCGCTGCGACGACGACGACCTTTTGCGCAATCGCATTCTCGACCGCAGTTTCTTCATCGCCGGCCTGTTCGTCGGCGCCCAAGCTCATGTTGATGACTTTCGCCCCGTGGCTCACCGCGTCGGTTACTGCGACGGCAATGTCTGCACTCGAGGCGGAACATTCGCCGTTCTGGCACGGCGGGTTGGGAAACACTTTGAAGATCATCAACGGTGCGTTGTATGCAACCCCCGCAAAACCGATGCCGTTGTTGGCAGTCGCTGCCGCAATGCCGGTAACGTTCGTTCCATGCCCATCATCGTCGTGCATCGCGGCCGTTCCGGGCGTCACCACGTCGTTCAACACTTGCTCGGCGTAGATGATGCGGCTTGCCGGTTGCAAATCGGGATGCGTCAAGTCCGCGCCGGTGTCGATAATGGCGATGGGGAAAGCAGCGCTGCCGCCGGCGGCTCCGGGATGTGCGACGCCGGTGCCGTTGGACGGATCGGCATATCCCCATGCGTCCGGCGCACAGATCACGTGCAGATCCCACTGCCCTTCCGAGCTGGGATTCTCGTAAAGCGGCGGCTCGTTCGAAGGCGCGAAACCGAGCTCGTACGGATCTTGCGTAAAGGCCGGACTGGAAGATTCCAGGTGCCGGTAGACGGATTGTCCGGCCGAGAGCACGTCGGGATCCCGTTCGAACTGTGCAATGGCCGCTGTTTCGGAACCCGCCGCAACGCGAACGAATCGCATGACCTCATCCAGAGCCCGAAAATCCAACGCCCCCGCCGGCAGCGAGCCTTTCATACGCGTCAAGTAACCGCGCCGCTCGTACGTGACGAAAATGGAACCGGGAACGAATCCGCGATCGTGAGGCGCTGCCAAACGGCGCGTAATTAGCCGCGCGCCGAATGCGGCTGAGCGGTAGCGCGACTGGGCGGTCGGATTGCTTTCGCCGTCGCAGTTTATTGCCGAGGACGCAATTGCCGGTGCCACCGCGATCGCCGGCTGCGGCGTTCCGGCCGGAACGCTTATGGATGCAGGGACGTTTGAGCTGCCTCCGCCGCCGCATCCTGCCGCTGCAAGCAGAGCGATCAATGCCGCCCCGCGACCTGCACCGGTTCCGCGCCGTTTCACGTTTTCGTACGTCTCCCAAAGCAAATGGCAACGTGAAACTGACCGGCAGCTCGCGCCGCCGGATCAGCGGCTCCGCCGGCTGAGTAGCATGCGAAAGGGCGGAGGCCGTTACGGCTCTTTCCCGCCCTGAAGCTCTAGAAGGTTAGGACTGACGTACCTATGTGGCGTGACTTACGGGTAGCTGGTATCTCCCAGCGTTTCCGCCATCGCGTGATAGACGTTGAGCTCGCCGCAGCCTTGATGTGACGCGTTCGTGTCCGATTGCTGAATGACCGTCGCCGAATTGCAGATAAGGCTCTGCATTGCGCTGGGGCTCTGTTGTGCGCCGGCGCTGAGCAGCAAAGCCACCGCGCCGGAAACATGCGGCGTTGCCTGCGAGGTCCCGATGATCAAGATGCGACAGTCGACTGTCGAGTTCTGGCTCTGAAAGTCGGGCGTGCACGAACCGGGCTGAGAGGCCGTGCTGGAGTAAATATTTTCGATCCAGTGCAGATCGTCGGTATCGGCGCAGTTCGTGCTGGACGGCGTGTTCGGACAGGCGTCGCCGCCGGGCGCAACTACGCCCCAGCTATTCGAATTCGGTTCGTAGTTCGAATACGAGGCGACCTTGAGATTTGGGCTGGACGCATTCGTGTCGTCGATCGCTGAAGCGCCGACGGCGATGACGCCCGGATCCGCTGCGGGGTAGTCCAGAGTCGGCTGGGCAATGCCGGTATTCGAATCGCCATTACCCGCCGCAGCCACTACCACGACGTTTGCCGCGATCGCATTGGCGACCGCACTTTCCTCATCGCCTGCAGCCGAGCTGCCGCCCAAGCTGAGGTTAATGACGTTGGCCCCGTTCGTCACCGCGTCGTTTATTGCGGTCGCGATATCGGATGTTGAAGCGGTACATCCGCCGCTGCCGCATTGCGACGGATCCTGGAAGACTTTGAAAATCATGAGCGACGCATTGTAAGCAACCCCGGCAAAGCCTAGTCCATTGTTGCCCGTTGCGGCGGCGATTCCGGCGACGTCCGTTCCGTGACCGTCGTCGTCGTGCATCGACGCAATACCCGTCGTCACCTGACCGTTCACGACTTGCTCTGCAAACGCAATGCGGCTTGAAGCCGGTTGAAGCTCGGGATGGGTGAGGTCGGCGCCGGTATCGACAATCGCGATCTTTATGCCGGCACTTCCTCCGGCAGCCGCCGGCTGCGCGGTGCCCGTACTATTCGACGCGCTGGAATAGCCCCACGCGTCGGGTGCGCATACCACGTGGAGATCCCACTGGCCCGGCGTGCTCGCGCCTTCGTACAGCGGCGGCACGTTGTCGGGAGAAAATCCGACGGCGTACGGATCGTTGGTATAGACGGGCGTTGCCGAGTCCAGATGACGGTACGCCGAACGGCCCACCGACAACACACCCGGAGACGTCCGCAGCGATGCCATCGCGGAAGCTTCCGTTCCGGGACGCACGTGAAGAATTTGAACCACTTTGCCGATGTGCGCAAAGTCCAGTTCCTTGACGACTTGTCCGCCGTAGCGTGCAGCGCTCCGCGTCAAGACCGCGCGCTTGGCTTGATAGAGCGCCCGATCGTAGGTGACCGTGATTGCGCCGGGTATGTAGCCGGATTCGAGCGCCGAAATTCGCGCGCGCCCGCGGCGCGCCGTCCTCATCTCGAAATTCGCCGCCAAACGCGCCTGCGGGGCGGTTGGATTTGACTGGTTGCAGAGAATGCCCACGGAGCCCGGAGGAGGGGTCGGCGTAACGTTGGTGCTTCCGCCGCAGGCCGAAAGAGCCGCAGTTGCTCCCATCATCGCAAGCACTTGAAACCCGAGTCTATGTCCGATCATCCGGGATTCTCCCAAATAAGAAAGTGGCCGACAGGCATCGGCCACCTTCTTGTTCGTCACGCGGGCTACTGACCCGCTAGGCACGGTTAAGAACGCGTGAGATTACTGAGTCATTGCGTAGTTGACCGCGTTTGCGGCGTCGACTCTGCCGCAACCGGCCTTCGGATCGGGACTCGAGACGCTGGGTATCTTGTCTGCGGTCGAGCAGAGTCCGGTTACAACCTGAGCTGGGGTGAGGTTTGGATTGATGCTGAGCATGAGCGAAACGACGCCCGCGACATGCGGAGTTGATTGCGACGTTCCTTCGTAGAGCGCCTCGCAGTCGGTTTGTAGTGCCTGGTCTTCGCCGCAGTACGGATCGTTTGCAATCTCGCTTGACGTAATGTTCGCAATCCAGTGCAGATTGTCGGAATCGCCGTTTCCGGAGATGTTGCCGCCGGGGGCGACGAGGTACGTTCCGCCGTCACTCCGCGGCGTCGTCGTGTAGTCGGAATAGGCTGACGCGAAGACTTCCGTAGGCGGATTAGTAGCGTCGTTCAAACCAGACGCTCCGACCGCAACCACTCCGGGATATGCGGCAGGACAGCCCAAGTTACCCTGACCGTCGTTGCCCGCAGCAGCAACGACCACGACGCCGGCCTTGATCGCGTTTTCGACCGCCGTTTCTTCAATTTGGTCTTGGCATTGCGAGAGCGGACCGGTTGCACCGAGACTGAGATTGATGACTTTTGCACTGTTCGCCACGGCGTCGTTGATCGCGCTTACCTCGTCGACGTCGGTGGACTGGCACTGTGCCGGCGGATTCGAAACTTCGCAGCCGCTACTCGGATCGGTCGGAAATATGCGATAGGCCAGGAGCGGCGCATCCCAAGCGACGCCGGCAAACCCGA
Organism: Vulcanimicrobiota bacterium; assembly: GCA_963714015.1. Classification (GTDB taxonomy): domain Bacteria; phylum Vulcanimicrobiota; class Vulcanimicrobiia; order Vulcanimicrobiales; family Vulcanimicrobiaceae; genus DASRDE01. The sequence goes on from OY970223.1 coordinate 2,778,388, forward strand.
AGCCGTTGCCCGTATCAGCATCAGCGATACCGGCAACGTTCGTACCGTGACCGTCGGTGTCGGTAACGTACGGGCCGGTCGTCTGCGGATTGTTGCTCGGATACGTGACGAAGCACTCGGTGCGGACAATCTTTCCGCCGCTCAAGTCCTGCAGCGTCACGTCGACGCCGGTATCGATCACGGCGATCGGCGCGCCGATGATGGGTGCGCTCGGGAAGAGGTTCCATGCACCCTGCACGTTCATCGCATGCAAGTCCCATTGACCGAGCAGGCTGCTCGTTTCCCAATAGGGACTGCTCGTACCGGGCAGGCCGGCATAGAACGGGTCATTGGCTATGTTGTTGGACAACCGGTGCCGGTACTGCGCTTGCTCGACGGATTTCACACCCGCGGTTTGGCGAAGATGCGCGATCGCTGCTGATTCTCGCGAAGGATCCACCGCGAAGGTGCGCGAGCGCAACCCGAGACCGTTGAACTGAACTTCCGGCCGCGTCTGCAGCGCATACGAAGCCGCGGCGCGTTCTATCGAATCGCTCGACGCGTCGCTTGCGTACGTTACGGTAATCAAGCCCGGCACATAGCGGGCGGTCTTAGCAACCAGCGTCGTGGCGCCATGGCGCGAAATACCGGCCGCGCGCCGGTTCAAGCTGGAAGGAGAACTGCCCGTCGTCGGACAGGCGTCCGGATTGGGAGTCGGCGTCGCAGTGGGCGTCGGAGTGGGGCTGCCGCCTCCGCCGCACGCCGACAGCACCAGCGAACCGAGGAGCAATACGAGACAAAAATCGAGAGGGACGCTTCACAGTCAGTTCCTTTTACCTTGCAAGGGGTTAGAACGAAAACGCTATTAGTCGATCAAATGTTTCCACAGCAAGGCTAGGCTTGCCGTCCGGGCGCGGCCTTGCACGGCCGCCCGGTCGCCGGGAAGGGTCATTCGAACCGCCCGGCCCACGCCCTCGCCCGCTAGACCGACGTAGACTAGGCCGACGGGTTTCTCTATACTTCCTCCGTCCGGGCCCGCAATACCCGTTGTCGCCAGACCCAGAGCGGCCCCAAGCCGCTGCCGGGCACCCTCGGCCATTTCGATTGCGGTCTGCTCGCTCACAGCGCCGTGGCTTGAGAGCGTCTCATCCTTCACCCCGAGCATTCCCATCTTTATGCGGTTGTCGTATGCGACGATGCCGCCGACGAAGCTCTTGGACGATCCGGGAACGGACGTCAGCGCTGCGCAGATCGCCCCGCCGGTACATGACTCGGCGACCGCCAGGGTACGGCGCGATTCTTGAAGCAGCGCGTGAATGGCGCCCGGCAACGTCTGATCGTCGACCCCATAGACGTGTCCGCTGAGCCGGCGAACGATCTCGTGCTCGACCGGCGCGATCATTGCCCGCGCTTCTTCTTCGGACGAAGCCTTCGCCATAATCTTGACGTCGCAGCGGAAGTCGTGGGCAAGCACGGCGATCTTCGGATTTTCGAGCGAGCGGAATAATTCGTCGATGCGCCGATCGATCTCCGATTCACCGATTCTTACGGTATGCAGAACGCGCGTATGAATCGCTTCGGTGAGCGCGAACCGCCCTCGCAGCCACGGCACCAAACGATCCGCCAGCATCGGCTGCATCTCGCGCGGCACACCCGGCATACTCGCGATGAATTTTTCGTTCCGCCCGAGGGCGATAAATCCGGGGGCAGTACCGTGTGGATTCTCCATCACGATCGATCCCGCCGGCAGCATCGCTTGGCGGACGTTGTTTTCGGGCATGTCGTAGCCGAAGTGCTTGAACCGTTCGCGCATCGCTGCAAGCGACGGCTCGTGCAGTTCCGCCGTTAGGGCGAGCGCATCGCAGACCGCTTCTTTCGTGAGATCGTCGATTGTCGGTCCGAGTCCGCCCGTCGTGATTATCCCTCCGGCGCGGTCGAGTGCCGCGCGCAGCACGTTCGCAATACGTTGGCGATTATCACCGACGGCGTGCGTTCCGTACACGTCCATTCCGATCGAAGACAAAACGCTCGCGATGTGCGGTGTATTCGTATCCACGAGCTGCCCGAGCAGCAGCTCCCGTTCCGATTGCAACGATCTCGACGCTGGCGCTCATTGCTAAAAGTCGACGGGCCGCAAGTAAAATTCGTTGATCGCGGTGTTGGTGAGCATCGCCGTCGTCGGGAGATGACGCTTCCAGTGCGTGCCGTCCAAACGACGGCGCACGAGTTCCACGTCGGCACGTACGAACCCGCGCTCGACGAGCTGCGCGTCGGAATAGCCTTCGAGCATTCGCGCTAAGATTGCGTCAGCTTTTGCGTACGTGATCCCCAAATCGCCCTCGTCGGTTTGTCCCGCTTCGAGATCGGCACTGGGCGCCTTGTCTATGAGCGGCGCAGGCACGCCCAGGTGTCTTGCCAGCCCCCACACCTGCGTCTTGTACAAATCGCCTATGGGATTGACCGGGGGCGTGTCGTCGGCGTGCCAAGTGAAGTATCCCAGCAGCCGCTCCGTCTTATTCCCGGTTCCAATCGGCAGCGCGTTATATTTTGCCGATTGATCGAATAGCACCACCATGCGAACTCGCGCCATGACGTTGCCGCGCCGCCGCGCATTTGCATCCGGTTCGTATTGCAAATAGCCCTCAACCGCGGCCGTAATCTCGATCGTCTCCTCCTGAATACCCAGCGCCTCGACCACCAGTCGCGCGTCTTCCAAACTGGCCGCGCTCGAGGTTGCGTACGGCATCCGGATCGCATGCACGTTTTTCGGACCGAGCGCCCGGGCGCACAAAAAAGCCGTCACAGCCGAATCGACGCCTCCCGAGACTCCGATCACGGCGCGCCGAATATTCCGGCGCCCGATCAGTTCGTCTTGCAGAAACGCAATCAGCCACTCGGCAGTCACCGTTGGGTTGACGTGCGGCGGCCGGGTAAAGCTGTCGGCCGGTTCATGGATGACCGGCAGCACACGTCTCTCCAATCACCTCGGGCCGTTTCTCAATCGAACGATGCGGCGATTTCAGCATTTTTATTTCGCGGGGTCTACTGTTAGTGACAATTGGCCGAAAGCAATCGGCGAATAGAACCATCTTTTTTCTGATCCGAAAGATAAAGCTTATCCAGGGAATCGGCGGTTACATCGAGAGATTCCGCCTTTGCGACTTCCTCTTCTGCATAACGAAACATCACGCACGCCTGCGGACGCTCCCGAACCTTCAGGTATGCATCGCCGGAGAATGTCGCAAACTTCGCGGCATCGAGCAAATCTTCGACTCTCGAGTCCATGAAGTGATGCGGCGAATCGGCGCATTCCGCGACCCTCGAAGACACTATACGATACATATCGGCGGTATCGGACAAAGGAGGCGGCGTCCGGGATGGATAGTATCCATCAATTTCAATATGTTTCAGCGTCGACATTATCAAGGTACGGTTGCAGCGCGGGGACGCACTGGGAGTTGACACCAGGACCGAGAAAACTGCAGCAGCGAACACGGAAATATTCCTAGCGCAGGCTAACGGCTGAGCATTTCTTGCGCCTTCGCGGCGCTAAGACCAATGCTCTCGAGAACAGCAGCATCCATTGCACCCCCTCCGGCGTAGAGAACGGTATAACTGTAACAGACTTTGACACTGCGACGTGTTGCCATAAAGCGCTACGGCGGTCCCGCTGGCGCCTCCGTTAATTGTATAACCCACGAGAATCGCCGAGGTAGACACGAGGCAGTGATGTCCGGCTGGGCAGAGGCTAATCTCGGAATAGCTATCCCCGTACGAAATCGTGTCCTTGGCGTTCACCGTCATAAATTGGCGGATCGCGCTTTGAAGCGCGGCAGGGGGAGGCCCGGTAACAGCTATCGCAGGGGTGAGTGGCGAAAAGACGAGCATGATGCAGGCGAGAATACAAATGGTGATTCGGGAGATGGAAAGTTTCATCGTTCCGTTCCTTCCAATGGCAGCATCTTAGATGCGATACGGCGACAAATCATCACATGAGCTCGTCGGCGGGAGCGTTCGGATGATAATGATGGCGGGGCAGCGGAAGCTCGTCGTCGAGCAGCAGATCGGGCAGCACTGCACCGAGATCGCCTAACAGCGGCAGGGTGGCGCGGGCGAGATCGATCTCGCGCAGGTCGATTGTCCCCCGAACGATGTGAGCTCCGAGCGCCGGCGCGTGCACGACCGTTCGCCCGTACGGATCGACGATGCGCGAACTTCCCGTCATGCCTTTGCCGCCCTCAAATCCGGCGAGGCCGGCATATAGCACGTAGACGCCGTGTTCCGCCGCGGTAGCGTGCAAAATCTCTTTCCAGCGCGCGATGCTGCCGAGTTCGTCGTCTTCTTCGATTCCGCGGCCGGGTGCGGCACTTGGGACGATTAGGATGCGCGCGCCTTTGATTGCCGCGATCGTCGGCATGATCGCGTGCCACACGTCCTCGCAGATGAGCATTGCCATGCGGCCGAAGCGCGAATCGAACGCTTGAAGCCGCCGCCCGCGCGAATGAAAGCGCTCCTCGTCGAAGACTCCGTAAGTCGGCAGAAACATCTTGCGATGGACGTGACGCAGCTGCACCGATTCGCCGGCGATCTGAACGTATGCCGCGCTGTTATAGTACGTTCCGCCGTCATTCTCAAAGAAACCGCTCGCGATATCTACCGGCGAGTTACCGTTGGCCCTGCGCCATGCCCGCGCGAGATCGTGCGCGAACTGTGAGGCGTTCAGCGCGAGTTCATACACGGCGCCTTCCAAGAAATAGCCGGTCAGCGCACCTTCGGGAAGAACGACGAGATCGGGAACTTCTCCTTGACCGAGCTGCGCGAAGACTTCCGTCAGTTCCGTGAGGTTTTCTTCGTACCGGCCCTTACGGGGCTTGAATTGAACGATCGCGACGCGAGCCTGCGCGCCGCCGCGATCGGAACTAACCGGCGGTTCCACCCAGCGCGACTTCCGGTTCGATTTCGCCCGGTCCCGCCACGTGCAGTTTCGCCGCGCACTCCTCGGCAGGATACGTCCAAATCTCGGCGAGCGTCGGATGCAGGTGCGGAATGCGCATGAAATCCTGGGCCGTCGCGTTGTAATGCATGGCAACGACTAATTCGTGGATGAGATCCGATCCGGCGGGGCCCAGCACGGCGGCTCCTAAAATCTTTCCGGTATCGGCCGCCGCCATGATCTTCACAAAGCCTTTGGTCTTGCCGATGCACTGCGCCTTGCCGTGTTCGGCAAAATCGTACGAGCCCTTGACGTAGGCGATTCCCTTGGCCTGCAGTTCGCGTTCCGTCGCACCGGCCACGGCGACTTGCGGATCGCTGAAGACGGTATGCGTCTTGAACAGGTCGTAGACCGCCTTTTCATTCGTACCGTGGACCGCGTTGCGCGCCGCGATTTCGCCTTCGTAGATTGCGACGTGGACCAGCATGTGCTTTCCGGCGACGTCACCGATGGCGTAGAAGTCCGGATTGCACGTGCGCATGGACTCATCGGTCTCGATGCCGGTGATGTGGTGGCAGGGCACCTTGGCTACGTCGAGATCGAGACCGTCGAAATTCGGCACGCGTCCGAGGCAGTAGAGAATCTCCCCAGCTTCGAGTTCTCCGTCTATTCCGTCCCGGACGACGTGAACGACTTTGCGATCGCCGCGCTTGCTGACCGCGACGATTTGGGTCTGCGTATGCACTTCGATGCCTTCGTCCCGATAATATCCCGTGAGCGCATCCCCGATGTCGTGATCTTCGCCGGAAAGCAGATGCCGGCTGCGCAGCACGATACTTGTTTTGACGCCCATACGCGCAAAGAATTGCCCCAGCTCGCAGCCGATGTAACCGCCGCCCAGCACGATGAGCGATTCCGGCAACGCGCTCAATTCGAGCGCGCCGTCGCTGTCGATGTAGCCAGTTTCTTCAAGTCCGTGAACGGCGCTCCCCGGTGCGACCATGCTGCCCGTTGCAATGATGAACTTCTTCGCCTCGATAATCAGGTCGGAACCGACCTGCACTTCGTGGGGTGAAATGAACCGCGCCGGTCCCTGGTAGAGCGGAAATGTCTCGATGCCCTCGATGCGATAATCCGCAAACCCTTTGATAAGCTCGCGCTTGCGACGCATGATGTGCGGAAAGTCAATGCTAATGCGTTCCGCGTGTATGCCCAGTTCGGCGGCCTCTCGCATGTCATGGGCCGCATCGCTGGAGGCGATGAGCGTCTTGCTCGGCATACAGCCGCGCAAAATGCACAAGCCGCCAAGGGGCCCATGATCGATAAGCGCGACATCGGCGCCGCAATCACGTGCGGTGCGTGCGGCGGCAAAGCCGCCGGAACCGGCTCCAACGACGAGGACGAAATGATTCTTACGCTGCATAGCCATTAGGGAGACTTGGAATACACCGGCATTGGACGCGCGCCCAGACGATGGACCGACTCGATGAAGCGCACCGTTCCGTCCGAGTGCATGACGACCGAGTGCGTGCGAGCGTTGTTCCCGAAGAAGCGCACGCCCCGCGTCAAATCGCCGTCCGTAATGCCGGTCGCGCAGAACACGACGTGCGCGCCTTTGATCAAGTCGTCGATTCCCAGCATGCGATCGCTCTGACCGAAGCCCATGGCTTTGGCGCGCTCGACCTCTTCGGCGTTACGAAACTCGAGCCGTCCCATGAAATTCCCGCCCATGCATTTGAGTGCGGCTGCGGCAAGCACGCCTTCGGGCGCGCCGCCGATCCCCATAGCCACGTGAACACCGGTTCCCGGCACGGCGGTTGCAATACATGCGTCCACGTCGCCGTCGGAGATCAGTTTGATGCGCGCGCCGACCTCGCGAACCTGACGAATCAGCTCCGTGTGGCGCGGGCGATCGAGGATGACGACCGTGACGTCGTTGATCGGTTTTTCGAGCGCGTTCGAGACCGCCTCCAAGTTGTCGCGCACCGACGCGTCGATGTGCACGTACGGGGCGGCTTTGGGGCCGACGGCGAGTTTCTTCATATAAGTGTCCGGCGCGTTCAGCAATCCGCCGCGCTCCGAGATAGCCATGACCGCGATCGAGTTGGGAAGGCCGTTTGCAACCAGATTCGTTCCCTCGACGGGATCGACCGCGATGTCGACCTCGAACCCTCCGCGGCCGAGCTCCTCGCCGATGTACAGCATGGGCGCTTCGTCACGCTCGCCTTCTCCGATGACGATGCGGCCGGAAATCTCCATGGCGTTCAAGCTTTCGCGCATCCGCTCGACCGCGGCGCCGTCGGCGGTGTCGCGCTCTCCGCGGCCCATCCACCGCGAGGCCGCGAGCGCTGCGCTCTCCGTCACTTTCACGAAATCCAGCGTATTTATCGGGCTGGTTACCGTCCTTGCCGTCATGGTCACCACGCCGTTTGGCTACAAGGGAACACCGACGATTCCTTTAACTGTTGCTCCTCGTGTCGGCCCACGCAGAACATTCCCGCGCCGCTGCGCGAATCGTACTTCCTTCCGTCGACGTATTCCTGACGGCCGGCTGGGGGCCGCTCGTCGTCGTCGCTCTGTCCGGCCTCAGCTTAGGATTCTTCTTCTGGGACCAAGGCGTCATACCGACGCATCGGCCAACGCTGATTCAAGCCGGTCTGCTGTTCTTGCCGCCGCTGTGCGCGCTCGCGAGCGTGGGATTGTGGCTGTGGTACGGCCGATATTTCTCGCTGCGCACCGGCGTGAGGTATCAGCGCTCCCTCGAGTACGACGCTTTGGCGTGGCTGCCGTTCATCGGATTGTGGCTCACGTTCATGATCCCGATCTCGGTCTCGCACGGAAGCAGCCGTTTACTGCTTTACTGCTTTGCGGTGTTCTGCGCCGTGAAGCTCGCGGTGGCGGTGCGTTTCAATATGACCGTGCGCGAAGTCACGATCGATTTCATCGTTACGCGCTTTGCGATCATCGTCATTGCGGAACTGGCTGCGGTCATTATCGGCCAACGTCCCGGCGTGCACGTCCAAGAATCGCGCAACCTGCTGCTGAACGTCTGGGGACGCTGGGATGCCGTGCACTACATCGACATCGCGACGGTCGGATATCACGGGACCGACATGGCGTTCTTCCCGCTCTATCCCCTGCTCATCGCCGCGCTGGGAGTGTCGATCGGCAACCATCTCATCGCGGGCCTGGTGATCTCGAACGTCGCCTTTTTCTTTGGGCTTCTCTTTCTCTACAAGCTGCTCGAACATGAATACAGCCGGGACGTCGCCCGCCGCGCGATTTTCTACGTTTCGATCTTTCCTACGTCGCTGTACTTTTCGGCGGTATATCCGGAGTCGCTCTTCTTTATGCTCTCGGTCGCCTCGTTCTATTACATGCGCGGGCGGCGCTGGTGGATGGCGGGGATCATCGGATTCTTTGCGGCGATGACGCGGGTCGAAGGCGTACTCTTGACGGTTCCGTTTGCAATCGAGTGGGTGACGGCCCATTGGAACACGTTCAAGGAGATGCTTCATCCACGCGGCACCGAGTGCGTAAGGTAACCATCGACGCATTGCCGGTGCTGCTGATCCCTGCGGGGCTGGCCGTGTACATGTGGTATCTGTGGGTGCTAAACGGCGATCCGCTTTACTTCTCGCACGTGCAAGTGAATTGGAACCGGCACCTGGCGGCGCCATGGACCGCGATCTGGAACTCCGTTCACAAGATCGCGACATCCGCCGCCACCGGCACGGTCGCCGGACAACAAACCGTTGCGAATCAAACATTGGAACTGGTCTTCACCGCGTTGATGATCGGCGTGCTGCTGGCGGGGTCGCGAAAAGTCAAATCATCGTACATTGCGTACATGGCGATCTCGATTCTCGTACCGCTCTGCACCTCGAGTTTGATGTCGATGCCGCGCTTTGCGCTCGTGCTCTTCCCGATGTTTGCGATCTTCGCGCTCTGGGGAAGCCGGGCGGCAGCCAACAACGCAATCGTTGCTTTCTCACTGCCGCTGCTCGGCCTGTACACCGTGCTTTTCGCGGATTGGTACTGGGTTGCTTGACCTGATTCAACGCCGCGGCGTACGGCAGTTCGTCAAGTTCGGCACCGTCGGCGCCACGGGCACGATTGTGAACTTCGTGGTTGCGCACGGCATTCAGAAGGGCGCCCCGAGCTTTCCGTGGGTCGGGGATTTTGCGATTGGGTTCATGGCGGGCGGCGTCTCGAATTGGTATCTGAACCGTATCTGGACGTTCCGGTCGAGCGCACATCCCGGCCGTGAAGCGCTTCAGTTTTTAACGGTCTCGGCGATCTCGCTCGGCGTCGGGTCGCTGATTTTCTTGTGGCGGCCGTTCGGTAATCACTTCTCGTTCACGTGGGCTGCCGCAACGCTGGCGGGCATTTTCGTCAACTTTTTCCTGAACAAGTATTGGACGTTCAAAGACGCGACCTAGGCGCGCTTGCCTGGCGCGCCGCACTGGGTTCGATTTTGCTGCTCGGGCTGGTTCTGCGCCTGAAAGGCATCCACGATCCGCTTTTGGACCACCCCGGTTGGCGCCAAGGCGATACGGCTTCGATTGCCAAGAACTTCGCGACGCTGCAGTACAACATTCTGTACCCGCAGACGAACTACGACGGGCCGCCGCCCAACTACGTCGAGCTCGAACTCCAGATCGTTCCCTTTATTGCGGCGACGCTCTACAAGATTTTCGGCGTTCACGAAGTTTTCGGGCGCGTCATTACGATCGTCTTCAGCTTGGGAACGGTTGGAGTCGTCGGCTGCTTCGCGCGCTGGCTGTTTCTGAGCGACGTCGCGGGGCTGCTCGCGGCATTGCTCTACGCGATCATGCCCGGCAGCATCTATTACGGCCGCACGTTCACGCCCGATGCGACCATGGTGTTCTTCATGACCGCGGCGCTCTACGCGATTGCAAAGCTGCTGCTGCAAAGCGATCGCTGGACGCCGCGTGCGGTTTCCAGTTCGACGTTGCTGCTCGCTTTGGCGTTCTTAGCAAAGCCGGTTTCGCTGGTGGCGCTCGTCCCTATTGCAGCGCTCGCGGTGGTTGCGTTCCGTTCCCGCAAGCGCCTCGAGTGGGAGAGCCTCGCCGTAATCGTCATCGTTCCGCTGCTCCTCCTCTACGGCTACGATCGATTCGTGTCCGCACATGCGGAATGGCACTGGGCCTCGGGGATTACGACGCTGCACGTGCTTCCGGCTCTGGGACAATCGTTACGCAGCGCGGCGGCGCTGCATTTCAAGTTCACGCAGTTCCGTCTCGTTCTCGGCATGCTGGCGTGGATTATGATCGGCCCCGTCATCACCGCATTCGCGATTCTCGGCTGTTTCTTTACGCCTCCGGGCACGCGTTCGCGCGCGCTGCTGTGGGCTTGGCTCGCGGGCGGCCTCCTGTACACATACGTAGTCGTCACGGTGGAGCGCGTGGACTATTACATGTATCTCATGCTTCCGCTGGCCGCGCTTACGGCAGCCGCATTCCTTTCGCGGCTGTTCGAGGCCGTTCGTGAGAGCGCAGCCCGCAAAGAGCTGAAGTATGCCGCAGCGGTCGTGGGATTGCTGGCGCTTGCCGCAACGATTTACCAGAATCGGCAGATTGTCGCGCCGTACTACCGGTACAGCAAGGCCGTCTATCGTGACGCCATTGCGCTTGATGGGACGCTACGGCCGGGACTGCTGGTCGTCATGGGACATTACGATCCGTCGGTGCTTTATTATATCGGGCACTACGGCTGGGAAGAGGATCCGTATCTCTGGACACCGTTCGACGAGCAGAGCGCAATCCGCAAAGGCGCCCGGTACTACATCGACATCGAGCGTAACCGTTTCAACAAAAACGTCGAGCTCTGCGCATGGATGCAGCGCTTTCCGGTACTGGACACGAACGCGCGCTGGCCGGTCTACGTTACCGACCCGGCACTGGTCTTACCGAGCGCCGGCGCGCAATGGCGTGAATTCCGAAATGCCGAAAAAGCGGGCGATGCTCGCGCGTGGCTGGACGCGCACGGAATGTGTCTGAAGTAGCGCCCAACGAATCGCTACGGTACGGGCAGCAGTGACCCTTCCGGAGCCGACGTAGTCGATTGTGCCGCGGCCGGAACGCCCGACTCCACCAACTGACGGTAGGCGATGAGCCGGTTCGTGTTCTTGGCGACGTCCAGTTCCAGCTCGTACGAACTCTGAATCGCCTTCGTCAGCTCCTGCGTGTCGTACGTGTAGCCGAAATTCTTGAGGTCTTTCAAGATGCTCTTCGTGTTGAGGGCCGCGTAGGATTCTTGCATCTGCAGGCCCGCGGCTTCGTACGTCGGATAGTTGGAAATGACGATCTCGCGTTTGAGGCGCGCGTCGTCGATCCGCGAACGCAGCGCCTGCAGCCGTACGCTCAGCGGATCGAATCGCTGCGCTTCGTTGAGGGTACTCAGCGCGTCGTCGAAATCGCCCTTGCGATAATCCGTTTCCGCGATGTCCGCGGCGGCGGTCGAGAAGCCGGCTCGCGCCCGCGCGTCGTGCAGATTCACGCGCAGGGCTAAGCGGTACGCCGTTTCGGCTTCGTGCAGGCTGCCCCGGTCCAGCGCTACGTCACCTTGATGAACGCGCGTATTGACGATCCAATGCTCGACGCTGCCGGCACAGCCGGAAAATACAAGCATGCTGCAGAGAAGTGCACAATATCGCCAAAAACCGTTCATCGCTTTTCCGAACCTCTAACGCCCATGGTTGACCAGGTGAGCTACTGCCGCGATGATCCATGCCGCGGGCCACAGCAGCACTTGAGAAAGCAGCCACCCGATTATTGCCGTAAGCGAAAGATAGAAGACCATGGCCTTGACTTCCTCGTGCGGGCGCTCGCCCTTGACGGCCTCGTCGACGATAATCGACGAAGTCGGGTCGACGAAGAACGTAAAGGCAATCGTTCCGATTCCGTTGATGATGCCGGAAGTTCCTATGGCCGTTCGTGCAACGTTCACGTCAATCACGCTCGCGTAATAGGCCGCGACGACGCCGATCGCATAGATCCCGGTAACGACCACGTTGAATATAAGGAGCCGTCTGGGGATGTTCCGGGTTGAAAAGGCAAAAATTTCGCGGTAGTGCGGTACCCGCAGATGTGAGACGACGTTCCAAGCGACCCGCACGTCGGCTAGACGGGCGAGCGAATGCGGCAACGACTTGGTCCGCTCGAACGAACGCACGCCGCGCACGTACATATACGTGAACATGGGCAGCATCAGGCTTCCCAGAATCGTACCGAACATGCCGGCAAGAATGATGAGCCGCAATTGCCATTCAAAGGTGTGCTGCACTTGCGCGACGGCGGCAGCGGCGCCCGGAGCGATCGGGTGGCTCACGAGCGCCTTGACGGCGTTCCCGGCACGATCCGAAAGCGGGCCCAGCATCAGCGTGTAGACGAGCGTGGCCAACCGGCTCGCGGTTACGAAAAGATTGAAGAGCGAAATCGACGTCGCGATGCGCCCCGTGCGCACGCCCGCCAAACGCGCTGCGTAGGCGCCGATCTGAATCGCTTGAACGACCACGTTGATCGCCAGCGCGGTCGCAAGCTGCCAACTCCAGAACGGTATGGCCGGCGCGATGCCGTTATGCAGCGCTACGGTTCCACTCAACCGAGGCTTCGTCGACGGGACCGAGCACGCATAGACCCAGGCGATCCTCCGCCAGCAGTTCTTGCGCCAGCGTCTGAATCTCAGCGGCTGTAACGGCTTCGACCTTTTCCTCGATCTCTTCGGTCGTCAGCTGACGTCCGAGCGAAAACTCGCTGCGTCCGAGGCGAATCATGCGGCTCGAGGTGCTCTCGAGCGAGAGCGTCAAGCTGCCCTTGATGTGCTCCTTGGCCAGACGCAGTTCCGAGTCTGTGACCGGCGTGTCCCGCATACTCGCGAACTGCTCGCCGACGACTGAGACACATTCGCCGACGTTCTGGGGCGAGGTGCCTGCGTACACGGCGAAAAGTCCGGCGCCGCGGTACCCGGCTTGAAAGGAATAGACCGTATACACGAGCCCGCGCTTCTCGCGAATCTCCTGAAACAGGCGGCTCGACATCCCGCCGCCCAAAATCGTGTCGAGCACCGTCAGCACGTACCGGCGATCGTCGCGAACCGAAAGGCCGCTGGTGCCTAGAACCACGTAGGCTTGCTCGCTGTCCTTCGAACGGAATAACCTGTTCGGTGTGGCAAGGGGCGATTCCGGAACCGGCAACTCGCACGAACCGCTGAAGGGCTCGAAGGCTTTTTCGATCATCGCCACGACCTCGTCGTGCTCGACGTTCCCCGCAGCTGCGATCAGTACCGAGTTGGGCGCATAGCTGCGTCGCATGTGCGCGCGCAGATCGTCGGGCGTCAAACTCGTGACCGTGTCGGCGAAGCCGATCGTCGGCGCGCCGAGATTGCTGCCCTCCCACATCGTCTGAATGAAGAGATCGTGGATCAGCTCGTCCGGCGAGTCGTCGTACATCTTGATCTCTTCGAGGACGACTTTTTGTTCTTTGGCGAGCTCTTCGGGATCGAAGCGAGAGTTCAGGAACATGTCGGCAAGCACGTCGACCGCTAGCGGAAGATGCTGATCCATGACCTTGGCGTAATAGCAGGTCGTCTCTTTGTCCGTGAATGCGTTCAGATTGCCGCCGATCCCGTCCATCTCTTCGGCGATGCGGCGCGCCGTGCGCGTCTGCGTGCCTTTGAAGAGCATGTGCTCGACCAAGTGCGAAACGCCGCGTTTTTCGGGCGCTTCGGCCGCGGATCCGACGTCGGCCCAGATGCCGATCGAAGCGGATCGAAAGGCCGGCATCGATTCGGTGATGACGCGGACGCCGTTGCGAAGTGTGGTCTTGCGATACATGCCCGGTCTCATTTTAGAGCGGTCCGGGCCCACTCCTGGTCCCAGAAGACGCCGGTCCCTTGCCGCATGCGCGCCAAAAGCGCATCGGCGCTCTCGCCCCGCCGCACGGAAACGCTGAAAACGGTGCGCGACGCCGGTTTGGCAAGGTCGCCCGAGACGACGATATCTTTACCGACGCGTATGGGAACGGTGGCCCAAACGTCGACCTCGTCGGGGGAAGACGCCGCAAAGGCGTCGTGCACCAGCGCAGCGATCTCGTCCAGGAATTGCTCGCGGCTGAGCGCGTGGTGAAAGTGCACCCCCGATACGTGCAGTCCCGCTACCCGAAAAGCGCCGATGCCGCTCTCGTAGACGTTCAAGACTTGGGCGGGCCACTCGGTGCGGAAGATCGCCCGGCCCATACGAACCGCGAGCGGCTTGAGATTTCCGGACGCGCGCGCATACGCGTCGCTCGCGCCGACGCCGGGCGCCGCGGTGGGGAAAAGCGTCTGCGCCGCGAGCAGCAGACTAATAACTCTGAGCAAAATAGGCGTTGACCTTTGCCGGCTCTCCGCATGCGACGCACCGAGATCCCGGCTCTTCCAAGTCGCGGGTGTTGCGCGAGGTCGCGCTCGTTTGAGCCTTCACGTCCGCCTCGCACTCTTCGCGCGCGCACCACGCGATGTCGATCATTCCCGCGCGCGACCGGCATTTTTCGAAGAACTCCTCGCGATCGCGCACGACGAGCGTGTGCGAAACCAGAAATTCGTTGGCCCGCGCGTACATCGACTCGTGAATGCTCTGCAGCAGTTCACGCAGCTTCATACCGAGCTCCGCGAAGCTCGCCGGCGTCTTCGCGCCTTCCTCGCCCTTCTCTTTATCCCGGCGCACGAGCATCACGCTGCCGTTCTCCAAATCGCGCGGACCGATTTCGATCCGCACCGGAACGCCGCGCATCTCCCATTCGCTGTATTTCCAGCCCGGCGTTTGATCGCGATCGTCGACGCGCACGCGGAATCCGGCGGCGCGCAGTTCTTTTGCGAGCTCGTGCGACTTCGCGACCGCGGCAGTATTGCCGCCGCGTACGATTGGAACGAAGACGGCTTCGATCGGCGCAAGGTTAGGCGGAATACGAAGACCGCGATCGTCGCCGTGCGTCATGATGACGGCGCCGAGCATACGCCACGACATGCCCCAAGAGGTTGTGTATACGTGCTTGATTTGCTGATCGCTGTCCGCAAACGTGATGTCGTACGCTTTGCTAAAGTTCTGGCCCAGATCGTGCGAGGTCGCAGACTGCAGCGCTTTGCCGTCCGGCATTAGGGCCTCAATCGAATAGGTCTCAACCGCACCCGGGAATCGTTCGTTGGCGCTTTTGGCTCCCGAATAGACCGGAACAGCCGCGACGCTGCGAGCGAAATCTTCATAGACGCCGAGCATCTGCAGCGTCTCTTCGCGCGCTTCCTTTGCGGAGGCGTGGGCCGTGTGGCCTTCCTGCCAGAGGAATTCCATCGTGCGCAAAAAGGGCCGCGTCGCCTTCTCCCAGCGCAGCACGTTGACCCACTGATTGATCAGCACCGGCAGATCGCGATAGGACTGAATCCACTTAGCGTACATGACGCCGATGATCACTTCGGACGTCGGGCGAATCGCCAACCGCTCTTCGAGTTTTTCCTGACCGCCTTCGGTGACCCACGCAACTTCCGGCGCAAAGCCTTCGACGTGCTGCGCTTCCTTAGTAAGTAAACTCTCGGGTATCAGGAGCGGAAAATAGGCGTTCTCGTGGCCGGTCGCTTTGAAGCGCTCATCCAGATGCTTTTGGAGATTCTCCCACATGCCGAAGCCGTGCGGACGCAGCACCACGCAGCCGCGCACTGGCGAATACGAAATCAGTTCCGCCTTCAGGCAAACAGCGGTATACCACGCAGAGAGGTCGGCCGCCTTAGGCGGAATCTCTTTGACCAGCGGTTCTTGAGAATCTTGGGGTTCTTCGGCCATGACCGGCCCGGTATTCCGAGCGTCGGGGTCAGGTTCCCCTAACGCCGTTGCACCGATGCAGCGCCTTCGGACGGCGTGATTTTGAAGACGAACGTCGAACCGCCCGGCGTCGATATCGAACCCCACACGTTCCCATCGGGGCCGCCAGCGACGGCCGGATAGATCAAGTACGATTGATCGACGCCGAATCCATAGCCCGCTACGCCGAGAAGCGTACCCGCCGGCGAAATCGAGAGAAATCCATGCGCCGGCACGTCCTGATTGCCTAATCCGCTCCACGCTCTATCGAAGACGTAGACATTTCCGTCAGGCCCGACTGCAAGCGGAGGAACGAACCACGTGTCTCCACTGACGCAATCGCCGCTGCACACGATATTCTGCGGCAAATTCGTGAATGAAACCCCATAGCTGCCTTCGTCGATTGAAACTAATTGCTCCGGGGGTTCCGAAGGAGATACCGCCGTCGACCACAAGACGCCGAAAATCTTACTCTCGCCCGCGGCAAAGCCCTGAATTGCGCCGGCCGGATTAGGCGCCGCGTACACTTTGCCGACGACTGGCGAGGCAGTAGGCATGATCTTGAGAAATCCCGCCGGATTTACCGTAGAAATCAGCAACGCGCCGTCCTTCGGATTGGTGACGATAGCGCTTCCGCCGAAAACGCCATGCGATGCCGGAAGTGTCAGGGTTGTCACAACCCTATGCGTCGCCGGTGAAAAGCTAACGAGCGTGCTATCCCCGCGCAAACCAGCGCCGATATACCAAAGATTGCCGTCACTGCCCAAAGCGATGGCCAACGCTGCACCATAAGCCGAAGGAATCGGGTAACTGCTGACGTTGCCGTCCGTATCGCTTCGCACCATGAAATCGCCGTCGCCGTTGCCCATGGAAAACCAGAGCGCTCCATCCGGACCTGCCACGAGCTGCCCGGACAAAAGACCCTGGCTATTTGGAACGGGATACGCCGTGTAGTTTCCGCTCGTCGTCAGCTTCGCAAAGGAAAACCCGGCGTAACCGTTCAGAACGAACCACAGATTCCCATCCGGGCCCGAGACCGGTCCGCCGACGGCGTACCAATGTCGCGGAAACGGGGTGCTGACCACGGCGCTCAAAGCCGGAACCATCGGCGGCGCCGGCGTGGCCGTGGGAGCCGACGACCGTCCGGCGGATGGCGTCGAGCCGCCGCCGCAACCAGCGCAAAGCAGCGCAATAAACGCTGCAAGAGACATTAAAACTCGATGTTGCATACACTCCCCGCCGTTTGTGAAACGGACTTCAACGCAGCGCCGTTGGTCTCCGGTTCACGGCGTGAATAGGGATGAGCAAGCCGTGGATGCGAAAGTTCCCGCATGCCTAAATTGACGCGAATCTACACGCGCACCGGCGACGACGGGACCACCGGGCTCGTCGGCGGCGCGCGCGTGAAAAAGAACACGCTGCGCATTGCGAGCTATGGAACCCTTGACGAACTCTCCAGCCACATCGGCTTGGCGCGGGCCGCGATGCGCGGCCGATCGCAGGACGAGGGCGTTGCGCGGCTCGACGCCTGGCTCGCCTGGACGCAAGATGCGCTGTTCAATTTGGGCGCCGAACTGGCAACGCCACACGATAAACGTTGGGAAGCTATGCCTCTGGTCTCGGCCGACGACGCAAAGGTACTCGAACGCGCTATAGATGAAGCGCAGAGCGATCTGCCGCCGCTTGCGAATTTCATTCATCCCGGCGGATCGACGGCGGGTGCGCATTTACACGTCGCGCGCACGGTGTGCCGCCGCGCCGAACGCCTGATGATCTCGCTGCGTGATGAAGACCCGGAAATCTCCCTCGATACGGTGCGTTTCGTGAATCGTTTATCCGATGCGCTCTTCGTTTGGGCTCGTTGGATCAATCACCGGTTCGGCGAACCGGAGCATCTGTGGGACTCGAAATCCTACCCTCCCGACCAGGTTCATTAGCCAACTCTAGTACGTCGCGACAGGCGTTTGAATCTGCAGTAGTCCGCTTTGGACGCCGTAGCGAAGCAATGCCGCAACGGTGACCGCGTCGTTGATCTGGCCGGCGGCTGCCGCTTTCACCGCGACTTCCGCGGGAACGCGGACGAGTTCGATGCTTTCTACGCTCTCGTTTTCGACTTCCACGTGCTCGACGCCATGCGCCAAGAATAACTCGATCGGCCGATCGATCAAGGAGGGAATCTCATACAGCCGCCCCAGCGGCTGCCAGTGGAGCGCGGTTACGCCGAGCTCTTCGCGCGTTTCGCGCTGAGCGCATTGTATGGCGTTCTCGCCCTCGTCCGCGCCGCCTTTGACGACCTCCAGCACGTCCGCTTGGGCACCGAAACGCGGTTGACGCGCGAATAGTAAATCACTGCCGTCGGCAACGACGACAGCCGAACACGGCGGCGTCACGATCAACAGGTGTTCGCCCTCCACGCCGGTTGGGTGGATTATTTTGTGCGCTTCCACCGCGAGGTACGGATTGCGGTAGAGTTCGCTTTTGCTCAGGCGCTGGTATCCGGTCATGACGCGGAAGACTTCGGGTAGGGCGCCCCGCGCTCTTGCGCGAACGCCGGGCGGGATGTCCATAGCCGACCGCCTCTTTGCCACGACTAACGTCGACAAGCTCCGAGCGCTTTCCCAGCAAAAGATTCTGCGCCGGGCTTTGACCGCCAAAGACCTGATCGCCATCGGCCTGGGCACCATGATCGGCGGCGGCATCTTCACCACCATTGGAACCGGCGTAAAAGGCGCCGGTCCTGCGGTCATCGTCTCGTACTTGCTGGCCGGCGTAACGTCGTTTTTTGCCGCCCTGTGCTATGCGGAGCTCGGCGCGATGGTGCCGATTGCGGGCAGCGCTTACACATACGCTTACGCGACGCTGGGCAAACTCTTTGCTTGGATCATCGGCTTTGCGCTGATCTTCGAGTACGGCATCAGCGCCGCGCCGGTCGCGCAGCAGTTCTCTGCGGCAATTCAGGATGTGCTCAAGACGGTCGGCATCGTGCTGCCAGTGTGGGCGCAGCAGTCGAATTTGGTGTTTCACGGCGCGTGGTGGATTCCGACGAACTGGGACCTAGCACATTCGCAAGGCGATTTCATCGCCTCGCTTTTCGTCATCGGTCTAAGCCTTCTGCTCAGCGTCGGAATCCGTGAAACGGCGACGACGAACAACGTTTTCGTCGTGCTTAAAATCTCGGCGCTGCTGGTGTTCATCATTGCCGGCGTTTGGCTCTTTCACGGGGATCACTTTGCGACGTTCTCGCCATACGGCTGGGGCGCGCTCAGACCGTTCGGCGGTATGGCGGACTACTCGTCCTCACTGCAGCCGTACGGCATCATCGCGATCGGCGCGTTCGTCTTCTTCAGCTATATCGGTTTCGACACCGCCACGACGACTGCCGAGGAATGCAAGAATCCCAAGGTTGACGTTCCCGTCGGCGTCATCGGCGCTCTCGCCATCGGGACAGTCATTTACTGCGCGACGGCCGTCGTGCTGATTGGCGCCGTGCCATGGAACCAAGTGCCGATCAAAGATCCGCTCGTCTATGCGCTCGCGCCGCTTCACCTGCCGTTCCTAAGCGCGATCATCACGATCGGCGTTCTTGCCGGAACCACGAGTGTTGCGCTGGCTTCACTGCTCGGGCAAACGCGCATCTTCTACGTGATGGCGCGCGACAAGATGCTGCCGCCGGCCGTTGCCAAAGTTCACCCGCGGTTTAAAACGCCGGTGATTACGACCATGCTGACGGGAGTCGCCGTAGCCCTTCTGGCGCTGATCGTCCCGCTGACGCAGTTGCTGAATCTGGTCAACATCGGAACGCTCATCGCGTTCACGGTCGTCTGCGCCGGCGTGTTGTATCTGCGCAAGCATCGTCCGGAGATTCCCCGCAGCTTCAGGGTGCCGTTCGTTCCGCTCTTTCCGATTTTAGGGATCGTTTTCTCGCTGTTCCTCGCGATCTTCGGACTTTCGCGCACCACCTGGACATGGTTCGCCATCGCACTGGTGGTGGGTCTCATCTTCTTTTTCTCGTACGGATACCATAAGTCGGACCCCGAGCGAATCGAGCCGGTGATCGAACCGGAAGCCCTTCAGGAATTTGTTTAGGGCTTCGTTCTCCAAACTGAGGCGCCCTCAATTCGGAGAAATGCGGCGATCGCCCTTAGCTTTCGGGACGCTGCCGTTGTTGTGCGAAGATCATGAACGCCAACGCTCCCAGAGTAGGGTCAGCGGCACAGCGAGCCAAAGCCAGCGGGCGGCCGGAGGCGATTCATCGCCAAAATGCAGACGCTCCCGCGCGCAGTGGTCGTGCTGCGGATCGCCTTCGACGAAAATATTCCGGTGTTTGGGGCAATGCCCGTTCAGGCAGGTGTAGTATACGGTCGTCGTTGCTTGCTCCATGCAACGACTGTACCCGCGTTACTGAGCTTCGAACTGGGCAGGCGATGCTTCCGAGACGCCGGGCGTATTGACGTCAACCCGCGCCGTAAGTTTGTCGAAGCGCACACGCACGCCGAAGACCTGCTGCACCGAATGCAGGCTCACCATCACACGGCCGCGCACGCGGAAGGGCGCGTGCTTTAGCGTCACCGGCATGCCGTTGAGCTTGGCGTGCGTCGAGCCGACGTGGAAGCGAACGACCTGATCGCCGCGCGTCACGATGACGTCACCGGACTTGCGCTCGTAATGCGTCTCGGCGCCGAGCGCATCGCCCACGGGGCGCAGCGGGACGAAGACGCCTTTTGACGTGGAAACCGGGGGAACGTCGCTAAGAACCGGCTGCCCGTCCACTCGGACCTCGACCGGCTTGGAATAGCTGAACGCCAGCGACCCCAGCAGCGCCAGGACCGTGGTGGCGATGAACGTCGCCCTAGACGGCGGTTGATATCTCATGAACGTAGTCGGGATATTTTTCGGCAATCACTTTTTCGATCTCCAGCCGCAGGGCACCCAGAAGCTGCTCCTCGGGGAACGTTCCTACGAGCTCGCCAGCGCGGTAGATGGCTCCTTTGCCCTTCCCACCGGCAACACCGACGTCGGCCATCTTGGACTCGCCCGGACCGTTTACCACACATCCCATCACGGCAACCTTGACGGGGGCTGAGTACTCTTTGGCAATTGCTTCCACGCTGCGCCCCAGCTCCAGGACGCTGATCTCGGCGCGGCCGCACGAGGGACACGCGGTAATCTCAAAGCCCTTCTCGCGCAGGCCGAGCGACTTGAGAATCGACCAGCAGACCGGGACTTCTTCGATGGGGTCGGCCGCGAGCGAGACGCGGATGGTATCGCCGATGCCTTCCCACAGCAGCAGGCCCAGGCCGATGGACGATTTAATCGTGCCGTCCCGAAGCAGGCCCGCCTCCGTGATGCCCAAGTGCAACGCATACGGCGTCTCACGGTCGCGCAAGCGCTTGTCCATCAGCCGGTACGCGGCGACGGTCGTGCGCACGTCGTGCGCTTTCAACGAGATGATGATATCGGTGTGATTCAAACCCTCGAGAATCTCGACATGGCGCATCGCCGACTCGACCATCGCCTCGGGCGTATGGCCCAGCGTTTTTTCAAGATCCGGCGCAAGGGAACCCATGTTCACCCCGATGCGAATCGGAATGCTCTTGGCCTTTGCCGCTTCGACGACTTCAGCGGTCTTTTTCGGATCGCGGATGTTTCCCGGGTTCAAGCGCAGCTTGGCAACGCCGGCTTCGATAGCCGCCAGCGCCATGCGATGATCGAAATGAATGTCGGCCACGATCGGCACCGGTGAGCGGTACACGATCGCCGGCATTGCCGCCGCATCCGGCGGATCCTTGACCGTGACGCGCACGACTTCGGCGCCTTCCATCGCGAGCCCGTAGATTTGCGCCAGCGTCGCATCGGCGTCCGCAGTGTCCGTCGTCGTCATCGTCTGCACGACGACCGGATGATCGCCGCCGATCCAAACGCCCTTTGCGTCGGCCTTTCCCGTCTTATTTTGCAGAAAAACGGGTTTGCTTTTCCTACGCAGGCTTATCAAAAGGGCCCCTTTCCTTCGACGATCTGGACGACGTTGTTCAGATTGATCACGAGCATTAAAGCAATCAGCACGGCAAAGCCGGTAACGTGCACCCAGGCTTCTTTCTCCGGATCGACGGGTTTTCCGCGTATGAGTTCGGCGATAATGAATGCTGCACGTCCGCCGTCGAGCGCCGGAATCGGCAGCAGGTTGAAGATGCCCAGCGCGAACGAAATCAGCGCCGCAAACTGCAGGTAATAACCCCAGCCCCAATCCTGCAGCGTGATCGCCGCCTGACCCAGACCAACCACGCCCGAGAGCTGCCCGCCGTATTTGGCCGGGTGGCTGAAAATCATGGCAAGTTGCCCGAGCGTGCTCTCCGCGATCCCCGCGAATCCCGCGGCGCTGAGCTTGACCGCTTGCACGAACGGAACGTGTTTGTATTGGGCGACGGGAATGAATCCGATGCAGCCTTCGTTGCGCTGCGGCGCCGGACAGGCCCCCGGCGTAACCTTGATCCGGTGCGAAATGCCGCCGCGCAGGAAATCGATCGTCAGCCGTTTGCCCCGCGAATGATGAATGAAGTCGACGAGTTCGGTGCCGCCACTTACGGGCTTGCCGTCGATGGCGACGATCCTATCGTCGAGCTTCAATCCGGCGTGCGAGGCCGGTGAATTTGGTTCGATGTAACTGATGAGCGGTTGCGGTTGATCGCTCGCAACGCCGAACGCCAGCGCGCTCACGAGCAGAATGACGAAGGTCAAGATGAAGTTGGCGATCGGTCCCGCGAGGACGATTGCCAGACGCGGCCATGCGCCTTTGGCCTGAAAGTTGTCCTCGTCGTATTCACGCCCGTTAACCGTTACGACGGAGCGGTACTCACGCTGCTGCTCGGCCTCGGAAACCTTGTTGTCCTCGCCGTGCATCGCGCAGTAGCCGCCGATGGGCAGCAGCCGGAGCGAATACAGTGTGCCGCTGCGTTTGCTGCGCCGCCCGAAAAGCAGGGGACCCATGCCGACGGCAAACTCCAGCACGCGCACCTTGTTCAACCGCGCCAGCAGAAAATGTCCGTATTCGTGCAACACGACGAGCACGGACAACATCACCAGAAAGAGCAGAACCTTCCAGACGTTCGCGATGGCTATGACTGCCAGAAATGGGACCACTTACACCTCAATGCTGCGGGAAAGCCGGCTTATCACTTCACGCGCATCCTCGCGCGCTTGGCGGTCCGCTCGCCGAACCCCGCCCAGACTGAGTTCCTCGCGGGTACTGCGCGACATCGCGTACTCGATGACCGCCGGCACTCCGCCGAAACGTATCTCTCCATCTACAAACGCTGCCACGGCAACCTCGTTTGCGGCTGAGAGAACCGCCGGCATCGTGCCGCCCGCCCGGAGGGCTTCGTAAGCAAGCTCGACGCAAGGAAACCGTTCGGGGTCGGGCCGCTCGAAGTCGTACCGGATCGCCTTCGCTTCCGAATGAGCCCCCACGGCGACGAGGGGGTCCGCCATTGCCTCCGGTCCCGCCGGTGTCGCCGGCAGCCGATCCGGATATGCCAAAGCATATCCGATGGGCAGCCGCATATCGGGCGCCGCGGCTTGAATCTTTACACTCCCGTCGGTGAAGACGACCAGACCATGTGCGATTGACTGCGGATGGACCAGAATCCGCACCCGATCCGCGGGCATCGAGAACAGCCGGCTGGCTTCGATGACTTCCAAGCCTTTGTTCATCATACTGGCGGAATCCACCGTGTTCTTGATACCCATCCGCCAGGTCGGATGCGCGAGCGCAGCATCGAGCGAAGCGTCGTCGATCTCACGTTTGGTCTTGCGCCAAAACGGTCCGCCGGACGCCGTGAGAATAATCGAAGCGACGCGGTCCGGCCGCTCGCCAATCAAACATTGAAAGACGGCCGAGTGCTCGGAGTCCACCGGTAAAACGAGCGAACCGCTGCGCGCAGCAGCGGCAAGCAGCAGCTCACCCGCGGCGACGATCAGCTCTTTTGTTTGCCACGGCAATATTCGTGCCGCGTTCCACGGCGGCGAAGATTGCATCGAACGACACAAAGCCGTCCGTTGCAGCTAGGACGACGTCCGGTTTCGAGTCGACGGCAACGCGAAGCAGCCCTTGAGGTCCATCGGCGGCGTCGGCAATAACGGGAACGCCGAATCGCTGCGCCTGCTCGCGCAAACGCTCGACTTGTCTGCCGGCGGCCAAGCCGACGACTTCAAAACGATCGGGATGGCGCGCGATAACGTCGAGCGCCTGCGTTCCGATGGAACCGGTGCTGCCGAGAATCGCCACGCGCTTCACGTCGGAAATCCCAAGAGTCCAATGACATGCAGCAAACCAAAAAACGCCATGCCGCCAAAGAGATAAGAGTCGAAGCGGTCCAAGACGCCCCCGTGGCCTTGGATGACCGTGCCGGTGTCTTTTACGCCCGCGTCGCGCTTCAAAGCCGATTCCGCTAAGTCGCCGGCTTGCGCTGCCAAACATGTCACTGCGCCGAGCGCCGCACCCTGCCACCAACTGATGCCCAGTTGCGGAATCGAGGCGGCAGCCGCACCGATCGCGGCCACGACGAAGAATGCCGAAAGCGAGCCTTCAATCGTCTTCTTCGGCGAGATCTTCGTAAGCTGGTGTCTTCCGTAAACCGATCCGGTGAGCATAGCGGAGATGTCCGTCATCGCAATGAGCACGATTACGAAGAGCGTCCAATACATTCCGAATAGCGGCACGTCACGGATCAGCACGAAGTACGTGAGCAGTTTGCCGATGTAGAGCACTGCAAGCAGCGTGTAAGCCGTCCGCGCGAAGTAGCCTTTCTGCTCCCCGTACATGCCGAGCCAGAACGCAGCGAAAACGATGCCGGCGAGCAGTACGCCTTCCCATTTTGGCAGCAGATGGAAGATTGCAAGAAAGACGTAGGCCAGAACGCCCACCGCGGCGACTTGATACTCCAGCGGCTGACCTTTGATGTCGCATAGGCGCGAGAGCTCGTAGAGCATCACGCTTCCCACGATGATCAGCAGCGCGTAGAAGCCGGGCGCCCAAAGCACGCAGCTCAGCCCGACCGCGGCAAGCGCCAGACCGGCGAGGACCCGCCGCATCGTGATGGGGCTCGCCGGCGCAGCGAGGGCCGGCGACGCCGTCACTAAGCGCCCCCGAAGCGTCGCTGCCGTTTTTGAAATTCTATCAGCGCCCGTACGAATTCGTCCTTGCCGAAATCCGGCCAATACACCTCGCTCATAACGAGTCTCCGTATATGCGACCTGGTAGAGAAGGAAATTAGACAGGCGGTGTTCGCCGCCTGGTCTGATGAGGATGTCGGGGTCCGGCAGGTTCCCCGTGTCCAGATAGGACGCTATCAGTTCTTCGTCGATCGCGCCGGGTGCCAGGCGCCCCGTAGCAACGTTCTGCGCAATTTGCGCCACGGCGCGCTGCAGTTCCGATCGCGCGCTGTAATTCACCGCCAGGTTCAGCAGCAATCCGCTGTTGGAAGCCGTGCGCCGCATCAGGTCCTCGAGCGCTTCGCGGGAGGCCGGCGGGAGCGCCCGATAGGCGCCGATCACGTTCACTCGCACGTCGTTGCGGCAGAGCTCGGCCAGCTCGTTCTGTGCGAAGTATACGCACAGATCGAGCAGCAGTGAAATCTCGGTGGAGTCGCGACGCCAATTCTCGGTCGAGAATCCATACACGGTCAGAATGCCGATGCCTAAGTCGCTGCAGGCACGGGTGATTTCGCGCAGCGCGATCATGCCCCGGCGATGGCCTTCTATCGCAGGAAGCGCGCGCTTTTTCGCCCAGCGCCGATTGCCATCCATGATGATGGCGACGTGTCGCGGAAGGTTCGCTGAATCGAGTTCCGCCGCCAGTGACGGAATGACGCCGGTTATTGTCATTGCCTTAGTATGCGCCTGAGGAAACGGCAGGGGCTCGTACGCCTCATACCCGCAAACGAGCTCGACCAACGCTTCGTCCTGCGGCGGGGCGTCTCCGGCATTGACCGGCCGAGCTCGAAGAACGCGCAGCGTACCTCGGCCTGCGTATGCGCCGAGCGGCGCGAGGACGGAGAATTCGACGCATCGTCCTGCGAGGGCTTTACGAGCGTCGACTTCCGGCATAAGCGTGAGATATTCCAGGGACATAATGGAGGCTACACCTCCATGATTTCTTTTTCTTTGCTCGCGATCAGCTGATCGATTTCTTTGACGAACTTGTCCGTGAGCTTTTGCAGCTGATCCTGAAAGCGCTTGTTCTCGTCCTCGGTAATCTTGTGGTCTTTGAGCTGCGTCTTCAGATCGTCGTGAATCTTGTGGCGCACGTTGCGCACGGCGACCTTGCCGTCTTCGCCTTTTTTCTTGACGAGCTTGACCAGGTCTTTGCGGCGTTCTTCGTTCAGCGGCGGAATGACGAGCCGGATCTGCGTGCCGTCGATGTTCGGCGTCAGACCCAGGTCGCTCTTTTCGATCGCCTTTCGGATCTCGCCGACGGTGTTGCGATCGAAGGCGGCAATCAACAAGGATCGCGCGTCTGGAACGCTGACTGTCGCGACTTGCTTGAGCGGCACGGCGGAACCGTAAGCCTCGACGTGCAGCCGGTCGAGCAAAGCCGGTGAAGCGCGTCCCGTCCGGATTGAGGCGAACTCGCCGCGCGTGGCCTCGACCGCCTTGTTCATCCTGCTTTCGGCGTCTTTGATGTTGTCGGTTGCCATCAAAAAATTACACTCCTCCCGCAGCGCTGAGCGAGCTGATCTTGCCGACGAGCGTCCCGATGGATTCCCCCCAAACCACGCGGCGAATGTTTCCGGGGGCGCCCATGTCAAAAACCACGATCGGCAAGTTGTTATCCATGCACAGCGTCAGCGCAGTGTTATCCATGACTTCGAGTCCCCGCTGCAGCACTTCCAGATAGGCGAGCTGCTCGAAGCGCGTTGCTTCGGGATGCTTCTTCGGATCGGCGGTGTAGATGCCGTCGACCTTGGTGGCTTTCAGAATCGCTTCGGCCCCGACTTCCACGGCGCGCAAAGCGGCCGTCGTGTCGGTCGTGAAATACGGATTACCGGTGCCTGCGGCAAAGATGACGACCCGGCCCTTCTCCAAATGCCGGATCGCGCGCCTTCGAATGTACGGCTCTGCGATTTGGTGCATCGCGATAGCGGTCTGAACGCGCGAAGGCACGGCCATCCGTTCGAGCGCGTCTTGCAGGGCGAGCGCATTGATTACCGTTGCCAGCATGCCCATGTAATCGGCAGTGGCCCGATCCATGCCGGCCTCTTCATGAACCTTTCCGCGCCAGATGTTTCCGCCGCCTACCACGACCGCGACCGAGACGCCGTCGCGGTGAACCTCCGCGATCTGGCGTGCCATGTCTTCGGTCGTGTGGACGTCCACGCCGGTTTCCGTTCCGGAAAACGCCTCTCCGGAGATCTTCAGGAGTACTCGGCGGTATCTCGGACTGGCGGTCTGCAAGCGGTTATTGATCTCCGAGCGCGTATTTCATGAAGCGGCGAACCTTGATTTTTTCGCCCAGCACGCCCACCACGCTGTTGATGAGATCGCCGACGCTGATCGAGTCGTCTTTGACGAACGGCTGGTCGAGCAGGCAATGCTCTTCGAACCATTTGTTCAGCTTGCCCTCGATGATTTTCTTCGCCACTTCCGGGGGCTTGCCGGGCGGAACGGCGGCCGCAAAATCCGCACGCACTTGTTCCACGGCTTCGGCCGGCACGCTTTCGCGATCGATATACCGGGGAGACATCGCCGCGATGTGCATCGCAACGTCTCGGGTCAGCTCGCCGAATTTCGGATTTCGCGCGACGAAGTCGGTCTCGCTGTTGATCTCGACCAGCACGCCGATCTTTCCGCCGGCGTGAATGTAGCTTGCGATGAGCCCTTCATTAGCGACGCGTTCGGCCTTCTTCTGAGCTTGCGCGGCGCCCCGCTCCTGCAGCACGGTCTTGGCTTTTTCGAAGTCGCCGTTCGCTTCCGCAAGCGCTTTCTTGCACTCCATCATCGGCGCGTCCGTCGCTTCGCGAAGTTTTTTGATTTCGTCGGCCTTGGGTTGATAAGCCATGGTTGACACAGATATTCTCCAGAACGGTTTTTTTTACTTAGTGCGGTCGGGTGCGAGAGGAGTGAAGAGCCGGCTTCGGCCTCGGCCAGCGTGGTGACCGTTTCCTCGGGCTGGGCGTAAGATTCGTAGTCGATGCTTTCATCGCCATAGTCGGCGGCATCGCCCGCGCTCTGCGTCTCGGTCCGGCCTTCGATGATCGCGTCGGCGATCTTAGAGACCATCAGTTTGACCGCGCGAATCGCGTCGTCGTTACCTGGAATCGGGAAGTCGATCTCATCCGGATCGCAGTTCGTGTCGATGACGGCGATGATTGGAATCTTCAGCTTGCGCGCTTCCAGCACCGCAATGCGCTCTTTCTTGGGGTCGACGATGAAGACTGCGTCGGGCAAACGGTGCATGTCCTTGATGCCGCCCAAGAAGCGCTCGAGCTTGCCCATCTCGTCGGAAAGCTTCGCGACTTCCTTTTTAGGAAGACGATCGAAGTCGCCTTGCTGCTTCATATTCTCTAGTTCACGCAGACGCGCGATGCGCTTCTGAATCGTCGCAAAATTCGTGAGCGTGCCTCCCAGCCAGCGCTGGTTCACGTAAAAAGTGCCGGCGCGTTCGGATTCTTCTTTGACGACGTCTTGCGCTTGCTTTTTGGTTCCGACGAAGAGGACGACTTTGCCCTCGCGCGACATCTGCTTGACCGCCTCGTACGTCTCGCGCAGCTTTTGAACGGTAAGGGCGAGATCGATGATGTAGATGCCGTTACGCTCTTGGAAGATGTACGGCTTCATTTTCGGGTTCCACCGGCGGGTCTGGTGGCCGAAATGGACGCCCGCTTCGAGCAGGGCGCGCATGGAAATAACCGACAAGTCAGTCAACCTTTCTGGACCTCGGGCCGGCCGCCGTCCTGGCACCTTCCCACGTTGAGGCCATAACCACCCTGCCTCCATGCCGGGTGAAGTAGGAACAACCGGGTGAGTATACCACGCCGCTTAAAGCCATGTCATCCGCAGCCGGCGCTTCGCGCATAACGCGCGACCGGTCGCCGCGAACAGCGTCGAACCGCGCGGGCGGCGCGAGTGAAGCTTACCTGCTCACCCGGCAGGCAGCCGCCGCGTCATCAAGCGTTAGGAACGTCGGCCAAGCCTCGTCCAGGCGAACGATATGAAAGATGCGTTGGATCATAGGTGACGCGATGACGATTTTGGCTAGATCGAGCCCGCGGCTATCCCGCTCCTTGCGCAGGTGGACGAGCGCGCCCAGACACGTGCTGTCGATATAGTTCGCGCCGGACAGGTCGAGGATGACGTCGGGCGCGTCATACACGGACTCTAGCCGCTGGCGCAATTCGTCGACACGATAGACGTCCCAGTCGCCCTCCAGCGCTATAACCAGCGGCTCATCCGCCGTCATGCTGTGCGGCTCTCTTGGCGCAAGCCCGTCCATTAAATAATAATAGCACGCTAGGCTACGACTTCCCTGTGAAACGCCGGAGGGCGCCTTCAGCACGGCGCCATAAGATAGTGCGCCATGGATCCGCACGTCCTCGACGACCTTGGGGCCCTATATCATGACTACCGGCTGTTCGGCGTGCAGAACCGGCAGCTGCCCAACTTCGTCGTGAACCAGCGAGTCAAGGAACCCATTCTGCTGGGCTACATCTCGCTGGCCATGGGAAAATGCCGCGCCAACGTGGATCAGCCGGTATCCTTTGCCGAGCTCTTCTGCGCCGACGGATATTTCACGATGGTCGCGAGCTTGCTCGGTGCGCGGCCTGCCGTAGGCATCGACAACAATCGGGACGGCTGGAGCAACAACATGATGGAAGTCGCCCGCCGCTTGGGTTGTGACGTTCAGTTTCAGCAGCGTGACGTCAACGAGCTGAGATGGGGCCGGGACGTACGACGTCGTCGCAAACATCGGCGGCTTGTACCACGTCCCTAACCCGGTCGAGATCCTGCGCAAGTCTTGGAATCTGGCCCGGCGCTATCTTATCGTCCAAAGCGTGGTCTCGATGGCGAACGAAGGCGAAACGTACTTCGAGTCTCCCGCACCGGGATGGGCGCACGGCAGCCGTTTCAGCGCAAAATCGTTCATCAACATGCTGCGAATCGAAGGCTACAAGGTCGTTGACGGACACTTCAACGTGCTCGAAGGCAACACGCGCCCGGAAGACCGCGGCAGCGTCTATTTTCTGATCGAAAAAGCATAACGCACCACTAAGCTAAACCAACGTTAAATCGGCGATGCGCGGCTTGCTATGAAAAGGGCCATCGCCGCCGATAACATCCACTATGGACGTTCTTCAAAGAACCTTGGGCGGCTACGGCATGGGAGCGCAAAAACAGCGAGTGCCGGTGGCGCATTTAGGCCAACGACAAACTATGGGCTTTGCCCACCTGAATTCGTATCTTCAAGAGATACTGGGTCCGCGCACGTTCGGCTCCGTGCTGAACATCGGCGCAGGGCGCATGAGCATCATGTTTCGTCAAGCGGAGATGTTTGCCGGCGACGAGTACCATACGCTCGAAACGCCGGGTGCGGATATCGAGGCTACATATCACTGCTACGGCGAGAATATGGACACCGTCCCAAGCGATCGCTACGATTGGCTGATTTCGACAGCCGTATTGGAGCACGTCGCCGATCCTTGGGCGGTCGCGCGTGAAGCAATGCGCGTAACCAAGCCGGGCGGCTTCATCTACACGCTAACGCCGTTCTACCAGCAGGTTCACGTCGGCCCCACATACAGCGACTACTGGCGATTCACGCCCGCGGGGCTCGAAGCGCTCTTTCCCGGCTGTCGCTTGCGTGAAGTAGAGATCTGGGGAGACAGCCCAATCACGCCCAACGCTTTTGCAATCCTCGTACAGAAGCCTCCGTTTGAGGAAGCCGCGCAGCTCCGTACATCTGGCTTGACTTCCCGAACGAAGATCCGTGGCGGCCATTCACGCCAAATGCTCGTACGCAGTATGATTGCCCGCTGTATCAGCTCGACGAAAACGCCGTTCGTGATAACGAACGAAATGCAAATGCTGCGCGAACAAATTAACGTTTCCACGGGCACCTTCGTCCCGATTCATCAGATCGTCCGGGGAAGCATCGATCGGTATGCGCGGCGTATAGGGACGCTCGGCTTCCGGGGCGACACATCGTACGTCAGCGGGTAATCGCTCGCATCGTCGCGCGCAACCGAGGCATCGCTGCCCAGGTTTGCGGGACTTTTTCTTTTCGCCTTCGATAATATTTAGATGCGACTACTGGTCACCGGCGGCCTTGGATTTATAGGCTCGAACTTCATTCGTATCTTGCTGCGAGAGCGCCCAACCGCAACGGTCGTCAATCTGGACGCGATGACGTATGCCGGCAACCCGAACAACTGCGCCGACATCGCGAACGACCGCCGTTACAGGTTCATCAAGGGCAACATCTGCGATCCGGCTGTCGTAGAAGCGGCAATCGAGGACGGCGTCGACGCCATCGTCAACTTTGCGGCCGAGACTCACGTCGATCGATCGATCCTCGACCCGGAAGAGTTTCTGCGGACGGACATTTTAGGCACTCACGTGCTGCTCGAAGCAGTTCGCAAGTTTCACATTCCACGCTACCTTCAAGTCTCCACCGATGAGGTTTACGGGCACGTGCCCGAGGGAGAATCGGCGGAATCCGATCCGCTTCGTCCGCGCAGCCCTTATAGCGCGAGCAAGGCCGGCGGCGACCTCCAAGTACTTGCATACTGGACCACGTACCGGACTCCAGTACTGATCACTCGCGGATCGAACACGTACGGCCCGTATCAATATCCGGAAAAGCTTATTCCGCTGTTCATTACGAACCTGATCGACGGCGAGAGTGTTCCCGTGTATGGCGATGGACTGCAAGTGCGCGATTGGCTTCACGTAAACGATCACGCGCGCGGCATCCTTCACGTTCTCGAGCACGGAGAACTGGGCGAGATCTACAACATCGGCGGCGGCAATCCTCAAACCAACATCGACATCACGCGCCGGCTCATCGAAGCTTGTGGACGATCGATGGAAACCGACGTCAGGCACGTTGCGGACCGCGAGGGGCACGACCGGCGTTATGCGATTGACTGCACTAAGGCTCGAAAGCTTGGCTGGAAATCCGAAGTTCCGTTCGACCAGGGTCTCGCATCGACGATCGAGTGGTACAAGCGTAACGAGGCGTGGTGGCGGCCACTGAAGAGCGGCGAATTCCTGGCCTATTACAGGCGGCAGTACGCGCACAGATAAACCTTGGAGCCGTTGACGGAAACTTAGCCCTGATGGCGGCGGTAAAGTCGACGGTCCTCGGGTTGGTAGTACTCGTCCAGATTCGTTACGACGCGCGTGTAATAACCCAAGAGTTGCTGGGTCCTCGGCGGCAGCGACAAAACCACGTCATCCCCAAGCGCTCGAACGTAGTCGATCTGCTGCTTGATAAACGACCGCGTAAACTGGTGGTTCATTGCGAGACGGTCTCTTCCGGAACTGTTTTGCCCCGCTGCGTGCCAAATCGTTGAATCAAAGATCACCATCGAACCGCTCGGCGCTACAGCGGGGACGCTCGCTCGTTGCATGTAATCCGGATCGGGAAGCTCGCCACGTTGGTGGCTCCCTGGAACGAATAGCGTGGAACCGTTGCTCTCGGTAAACTCATCGATGGCAAAGAATACGTTGATGGACGCAAGATAGCCATTCAGGTACCTGGGAAAGTCGCGATGGAATGTATTTTGGAAAACTGCAGGTGAAGCAACCGTGGCGCAAGAGGGCAGAATGAAGCCATTTTGGAGATGGAGTATCGCCGTATCACCCAGTGTTGCATCGACGACGCGCAGCACCGGTTCGAGCTGCAAGAAATCGAAGAAATGGCGGTCGTACCTCAAAAGGAGACGCAGAGTTCCGATCTCACCGGCGGCTCTGAGTCTGTCCTCTCCAATCTCCGCAACGATACCGTCACGGGCACGACGAAGCGCTGAGCGCGTGCGGTCGACGAACTCTTCCGATAGGACACCCGTCACGACCCCATATCCGTCGTCTCTGAGCGCCTGAAGCGTAAGATCCAGCCATCGGTCGTCTTTAAGGGAAACGAGGAATGTCATCGCACCAATCGCGCTAGGCCGAAACCGGTTCTTCCGTACGAATTTCCATTGTAGAGCATATACCTAACACCCGCGTGATCGAACACGTGAGGGTAGCAAACCATCTCTGAATCCCAGCCATCAGGACTAACGTCGATTCCGGCCTCCTCGTCCTTCCGGGTCCAATCGATTCCGTCCGGCGATTCCGCATATCCTATTCGGTACCGCTCGCCGCGGAAACAATACCACATCCGGTAGATCGCATCGTCCCTAATGACGCTCGGACGGGCGATTGCGTACTCGCCAGGCTTGAAGTCAACGCACACCCGGCCATCCCGGCGCCAAAAAATACCGTCATCCGATTCTGCATACCTGACATGATAAAAGTGCTTTGGAGCGCCGTTCTCGAGTTCCCATCGCTGACCGGAGATGTACCACATTCGCCAGAATCCCCTATCCCGCATTACAAACGGCGAGGCAGTCAAGAACGGGTCAGTGGGGTTGCGGTCGATAATCGGCGCGAGCGAAAGCTTCGCGTAGTTGAGCGCGGCAGCTTCGCTCGTTGCAAGCCCGATGTTGTAATAAAACGGCACGGTTTTTCCCAGCATGACGCCCGTGAAATACATGAACTGACGGCCTTCGTGCACGACCGCCGAGGCGCTAAGCACGCCACGGTCATCGAAAGCCCCTAGAGGCCCAACCGTCAGAATTGGCGTCTTCGATATAACGGCCGATCCTACCGGATCGCGAAGGTCGGTCTCGACATAGCCGATTTGGGCGCGCCCCTCGCGGTCACGTCCGGAGCAGTAGACCCGCACTCGAGTTCCTGCCAGCGGCGTTGCAAAAGGGAGGGCCGCATGCGTCACCATCCAATCCGCGGCATTCTCCGGATCGACGATCCGTCCGAGTTTCTGCCACTTCATCCTGCAAGCCGTTCTGCGACGAGCTCGCGAATGATCTCTGCGTAACGAGCAGTGCTCGCCCGAAGGTTGTATTGTTCGACGACGCGCTCGCGCAACGCGTTTCCGTCGACTACGCGGGCTTCAGGATCGTTTATGTAGCGCCGCGCGATTTCAACATAAGCCCCGATGTCGCCGGCGTCCGCTATCGGAACGATTCCGTCGAGTCGGGTCTCTGCAGTAGCCGTTATGGCACCGGCGCTCGTTGGGTCCAGATCGGGGTCTAAGGCGCGGCGCATGCCGACGATCGGCAGACCCGCTTGCATAGCATCCATTAGGCTCTGCCCACCGGTCCATGGATGAGTATCGCAGTAAAGATCAACGCTCTTTACCAGACGCGGTGCATCAGCTTGACGCATCCCTAAGTACACAGTTTTGTTTGCAACGGCGCGGCGATCGAAGAACGCTCGAATTGCGGGCAGCCGGCCTGAAGAATCGGGGCCCGCTAAGACCAGCCACGCCTTTGCTTCAGATTCGAGAATCCTGGCCAGGCTCTCCAGGTACACGGGAGTGTCGCACTTTTCGATTCGACCGAACGTCGCCAGCGCAACCGCATCGCTGGGAATGCCGAGCTCGCTTTTCTGAATCGGCGTCGCGGCGTCTATTTCGTCTGCCATTGCGACGCCGCCGCCCGTAAAGCGGCTCTTTCCCGGCCACGCAGTTTTTATCTCCTGTTCCGGCGAGACGCCATGATTGATAAGGTCGAATTTCCCGACCTGCGGTTCCAACGCACGGACGTCGAACGTTTGCACGGGAGCGACGCCGATACAGGCGATGAGTTTCGCCAAATTGTCAACGGCGGACGTAAGATAGACGGCCACATGCGGTTGGCGCACGTTGAAGTAGTTTATGAGCCAGCGCGTTCGCTGTTCCCACGTGCCGGCAGGCGTTTCGGCGAACGACACGCCGAGATCTCGCAGGATGCGAACTATCCGCGAACCGGCGCTGGCACCCATGCCGGTCGAGACAACCTCCACCGAAAATCCGAGAGCCGAAAAATACTCTGTACGCTTGAGCGTCATTACGCTGGGTCCATCTTCGTCCGCAAGTACCGAACACAGGCAGACCATCCTAAGGAGTCGGAACGCGCTGCGCCAAAGCGCGGACCCGGGACGAATGTGGCGAGCTTTTCGATCGCCCTGTCGATCTCGATATCGTGAGCGAATCTCATGGCGCGCCGGGAGCGCGCGTCCCGCCGCTGACCAGATGCAAAGCCGCGGTTCACAGCTTCTTGCAGATACTGCATGGCCGCATCGACGCTCCCTGCTTGCGCCGCTTGAATTCCGAGCCCCTTGAGGACCTCGATGAACGGCTCGTCCCAGTCTGAAATCTCGAGCAAGCGCTG
Source organism: Vulcanimicrobiota bacterium (assembly GCA_963714015.1). Classification (GTDB taxonomy): domain Bacteria; phylum Vulcanimicrobiota; class Vulcanimicrobiia; order Vulcanimicrobiales; family Vulcanimicrobiaceae; genus DASRDE01. Next base: position 2,813,579 of record OY970223.1, read on the forward strand.
GACCGCGTTCAGCGTTCCTTGGTCAGCGTACTGTTGCTCTCGCGCCAAATTCGCAGTCGCCTGCAAGGCGCTGCGAATAGCCGTCTTACCCAAGGCCAGGCGGGCAGTCGCGCGTGCCTTCGCGTCCCCCGACTCTAGTAAATCGCTCAACTCCGACTCGCTGAAATCCAACCGCGCGTTGATTCCAGCGATCAGTTCTTGAAGCGTCATGCCGCGAGGTTCGCGGCAAGAAATGGTGACACCCGTAACACCGCGAAGGCCCTCCACGATGCACCGGACCACAAGATCGGAGGCGCTAGATTAAGGGTGTAATTCTTGCAGGCGGCCTAGGAACGCGGCTTCGCCCTTTAACTAAGGTCACGAACAAGCATCTCCTGCCGATCTACGACAAGCCGATGATCTATTACCCGATCGAGGCTTTGTGCCGAGCCGGCATTCGGGATATTATGATCGTGACGGGCGGGAATTCCGCGGGCGATTTTCTTAGACTGCTCGGAAACGGCAGAGAGTTTGGACTCAAGGACATCAACTATACGTACCAAGAAGGCGAAGGAGGGATCGCGGACGCGCTAAAACTCTGCGAACACTTCGCCGAAGGCGATAGAATGTGCGTCATCTTGGGCGACAACATCGTTCAAGACGACATCTCTCCGTACGTGACTAAATTTCTAGAGCAAGATTCAGGCGCCCGCATTCTCCTCAAGCGCGTCGACGATCCCGAGCGTTTCGGCTGTCCGGTCCTCGACGGAGACCGAATCGTCGCAATCGAAGAAAAACCGCAAAGTCCAAAGAGCGAGTACGCCGTGACCGGAATCTACATGTACGACCGGCGAGTGTTCGATTTTTGCCGCCGCCTCGAACCTTCGGCTCGCGGAGAGCTCGAGATCACGGACGTCAATAACGCTTACATTAAGGAAGGCGACCTCTTCTACGATGTCCTCGAGGGATGGTGGACGGATGCCGGACAGTTTGAAAGCCTGTTGCGCGCTAATCAGCTCGTAGCCGAAATACGGCGAGTCCAACCGAGCGCAACCGAATGAAAAAAGCGGTCGTCTTCGGCGTCGGCGACTTCGCTCAGGTCGCTTCACTCTATCTTCGGGATGATAGCGAATACAAAATCGAGGCTTTTACGGTGAACAGAGCGTACATCGAACGGGAAAGCCTTTTGGATTTGCCCATAGTTGCGTTTGAAGACTTGGACCAAAGTTACCCAAGCGGCGAATTCGCAATCTTCGTGGCAATTGGTTTCAGCAAGGTAAACGCGGCTCGCCGATCCGTTTTCGAGGCCTGCCGAGAGCGCGGGTACGTCGTACCAACGTACGTTAACTCCACTGTGAACGTATGGAGGGAAACGTCCATCGGAGACGGTTGCTTCATTTTCGAGAACAATGTGATTCAGCCGTTCGTCGAGATTGGAAGCAACTGCGTGCTTTGGAGCGGGAACCACATCGGCCACCATTCGAGAATCGGCGACAACGTCTTCATTGCAAGCCATGTCGTTATCTCCGGAAAGTGCAGTATCGGAAACAATACGTTTATCGGCGTGAACGCAACTTTCCGTGACGGCATCACGGTGGGTCCGGACTGCGTTATCGGTGCCGGCGCCATCGTTCTCAAGGACACCGTAGAAAGCGGCGTGTACAAGAGCGTCAACACGGAGCCGCAGGAACGCCGCAGCCACGAGCTCCGGAACTTCTAATCCCGTGAGCGGCCCGCGCGTCGGCATTATTCAGTCGAATTACATTCCTTGGAAAGGGTATTTCGACTTTATCGACAGCGTCGACGAATTCGTACTTTTCGATGAGGTCCAATACACGCGCCGGGACTGGCGCAACCGCAACAGAATCAAAACCAAAGACGGATTGAAGTGGCTCACTATCCCCGTTGAAGTCAAGGGAAAGTACGACCAGCGAGTCAGCGAAACGCGCATCTCCGACAAGCGCTGGGCCCACGAGCACGCATCTTCGCTACGGCATGCGTACGGAAAATCTCCGCACTTTCGCGAAGAGTGGACGTGGATAGAACCACTGTATGAAGAAAGCGCGTCGGTCGATTTTTTGAGCAGCGTAAACGAACTCTTCATTCGCGCGATCCGTGACCGGTTGTCGATTCAAACGCCGATACGGCTTTCCTCGGAGTTCGATTTACCCGACGGCAAGAACGAACGCTTGATTTCGATCTGCAAGCAACTTGGAGCCGCTGAGTATTTGTCCGGACCTGCCGCGCGCGGCTATATTGACGAGAGCCTTTGGACGGCGGCAGGTATCCGCGTCACCTACAAGTCCTACGACGATTACCCGGAATACGCACAGCCATACCCTCCTTTCGAGCACGCCGTCTCTATAGTCGATTTGCTCTTCAACACGGGCCCTCAGGCGCCAAGCTACATCAAAGGGACCGCGGATGTCCGTTCCTGACGAGCTGGGCGTTCTGCAAAAGATCGCCTCATATTACACGGAGAAAGTAGAGCAGCATGGCCCGACCCCTCGCGGAGTCGACTGGAACTCGTCGGAAGCACAGAGCATTCGCTTCGAGCAGATTACTAAAGTTGTTCCTCTCGCAGGGTCGTACTCGATTGCCGACTACGGCTGCGGATACGGGGCCCTGTTCGACTTCTTGTCGGCTGCGAAGCGCCGCCCCGACCTTTATGAAGGGTACGATGTCTCTGCAGCAATGATCGACCGGGCGCGCCGCATTCACGAGGACGAGCCGAACTGCGTTTTTACGACGAGTTCTGCGGATCTGGTACCTGCTGACTGTACCGTTGCGAGCGGAATATTCAGCGTCCGAATGGACTTTGCGGTACAAGCCTGGGAAGCTTATGTGTTTGAAACTCTGGATAAAATGCGCAGTCTGAGTCGAAAAGCGTTTTCGTTCAACATGCTGACCGCCTACTCGGACCCTGAACGAATGCGCGCAGATCTCTACTATGCTGACCCTCATCGATACTTCGACTATTGCCGCACGCGGTTCGCCAGGAACGTGGCGCTGCTCCATGACTACGGGCTTTACGAATTTACGGTCTTGGTCAGGCTGGACGCTTGAGCCTCTCACACAAGCAATCTGATTCCGACCCCAAGCAAGACGACTGCAAGAAACATGCGGAAATAATGACCCGAAAGACGCGCCCCTAAGACGGAGCCCACGATGGTACCGGGTACCGATCCTGCGAGCAGACTGGCCTGCAATCGAGATATTTATGTCGCCTGCGTGCCAGTGCCCAAGGATAGCCGGCACGAGCAGCAGCGCCGCAAATGCCACGTCGGTTCCTACCAGCGGCCGGATCTGGATTCCGGGCACGGCCAGCAGAAGCAACGGGAGAGTCAGCGACCCGCTGCCTATCGACGTAATACTTACCATGGTGCCGACGAAGAAACCAATAAGCACAAGCCAGCCGCGCTGCGGGCCGCTAGGCCCATTTGCCGCCGGCTCGCCGGACGGCGGTCTGAAAAGTATCACGAACGCAGAAACCAAAAGGGCGCATCCAATGAGGATCGAGAGCACGTGGTTTACGGTACGAATATCGATTGTGGCGCGAAGCGCAGCATAGACGAAGTCTCCGAAAATTGCCCCCGGTATTCCGCCGCATGCCAGATAGAGCAGTACGCCTCGATCGATGGTGCGGCGTCGCACGTGGGCGAGCAGCGCGAGGGCCTTCGTTCCAAAGCTGAAAACTAAATCCGATCCGATGGCCGTTGCCGAATCGATGCCCAAGAACAATAGGATCGGGGTCGTTAGGGCACCGGCGCCGACGCCGGAGTATGTAACGCATAAGCTGACCGCAAAGCCAACCATGGCGTATTTCACAGTCGAACGTTGGCCTCTACAAACTCCATGAGATCCGCCGCCGATGCCGCTACGGTTTGTCGAGCGGTTTCGATGACGAGGTCGGGTGATTGCGGCGGCTCGTAAGGGGAGGATACGCCCGTAAAATTCGCAATTTCGCCCGAGCGCGCCCTGCGATACAAACCGCTGGAGTCGCGATGCTCCGCCGTTTCAATATCGCAAGAAATGTATATCTCGAAAAAGCGCGCAGGGTAAGCTGCCCGAGCACGCTGCCTATCGGCTGCAAACGGCGAGATAAAGGCGCAAAGCACAATCTGACCTGCCTCTGCAAGAAGCGCAGCCACTGACGCAGCGCGGCGAACGTTTTCGGTCCGGTCGTCGTCTGTAAAGCCCAAATCGATGTTCAAAGACGTACGCAGCGTCTCACCGTCCAGTACAAAAGCCTGACGTCCCCGATCGAAAAGCATCCGCTGCACCGTCATAGCAATCGTCGATTTGCCCGCCCGCGGCAATCCCGTCAACCAGAAGATCCCGCCTGAATGGCCGTTCCGGCGAGCACGTTCTTGCGCGGGTACCGATGATTTCTGTGCAATAACGTCGGTGGCTCCCTGCGAGCGGGGACGTCCGATAACCGATCGTACGCGGCCCCCCGCCACGACGGCAAGATCGCGAACGAGAACGAAGCGCCCTATGCTCGAAGCGAGGCTCTCATCGTCGGCGGCGATTAACTCGTGTGCGGTCAGGGTTATGACGGCTACGTCGCCGCTCCCGACGTGATCCCGCTGGACCGGCTCCATTGTGTCGGGATCAATAACCTCGTTCACGCGTTGAATAGAGACTGGAATCTCTCGCGTTCCTAAACGCATTCGAAGCGGTATGCTCGGTTCGAGCGCTTGTTGCGAAAGCCAAACAATCTCCGCCTGCATAGCGTGTCCCAGCGACGGCTGGTCACCTGCCAGCGTGCCTACCGCGCCGCGATCGACGAATATGCGCTCGTCGAGTTCGATAGCGATTGATTGACCGGCAACGGCTTCATCGTCGTCTTGAGGCCAGGAGGCGATGCGCTTGACAGTCGCGGAAGTCTGCAGCGGCCAAAAAATAAGACGATCGCCCTTACGAACTCTACCTGCACCGACGCGCCCCGCGATGAAGCGCGTGCCTTCACGGCGATACACATCCTGGACGATGAACCGAAGCGACGCGTTTACCGGAGCCGATTGGGCATGCACTTCCTCGAGAGCATCGAGGAAACTCGAACCCTTCCACCATGTGTACGCCAGTGACTTTTCAGCAATGTTTTCACCGCTTCGTCCGGCTATCGGAACGATGGCCGACGCTTGCAGGCCCAAGTGTTGCAGGAAAGATTCAACCTCGGCGCGCCTTCGTTCGAAAGCTCTTGGGGATCCTCGGCAAGATCCAACTTGTTGATTGCGACCAAAACCGATTCGAAGCCGAACCACCGCAGAAAAAGCGCCTGGCGCCGGGTTTGAAATGTTATCCCTTCATCCGCGGCTACGACCATGACCGCTGCGTCGACCTCCGATGCGCCGCTGAGCAAATTACGGATCAGCTCGCGGTGCCCGGGCGCATCCACGAAAACGTAATCCCTGGTGGCGGTATGCAACCAGACGCGGGTTATATCGAGAGTTATTGCCTGATCTCGTTCGACCTGGAAGGCGTCGAGCAAGAACGAATATTCGATCGGAACGCCGCGCTTTGCACTCGAGCTTTCGAGCTCCGCGAGTTTATCCGGCGTCACCTCGCCTAAATCGACGAGCAGACGTCCAAGAATCGTGGATTTGCCCGCGTCCACGTCGCCGACCATGACGATTCGGACTTGCTTCACATGTAACCCGACGTACGCAGTCGTTCAAATGTGTCTTCGCTCTCGTTGTCCATTGTGCGCCCCGCCCGCTCCGGCTCGCGCGTCTCTTCCAACTCTTCGATTATAGCGTCGAGCGTCGTAGCGTTACTCGCAATCGGAACGGTAATGTTACTCTCACCGAGCGAGCGAAAGCGCAGTCCCTCGCGGGCAAGGTACAGCGGCACGTACGGGATGGCCTCACGACGCGTATAGCGCCAGATGTCGAGCTCGGTCCATTGCAGCAACGGATGAATCCGCACGTGGGCGCCATCGGGTACATCGTAAGGAAAATAGTCCCAAAGCTCAGGCGGTTGAGAGCGCGGATCCCAGGAGCCGTCGGCATTCCTCGGACTGAAGATCCGTTCTTTGGCGCGGATAGCCTGCTCGTCTCTGCGTATGCCTAGGATCAGCCCCCGATACCCTTCGCGTGCCAAGAGTTTGCGAAGGCCGGCGGTCTTGCGTGCAGCGTGCCGTGCTGCGGGCGGCAAGGTCGGATCGACCTCGGACTCCGGCGGGCACTCTTCGTTTAGTATCGGCAAGTTCCACGAGCGCACCAGCTCGTCCCGGAATCGATACACTTCAGGAAATTCCATTCCCGTATCCAACAGCACGACCGGAAAAGGAATCTCGCCAAGAAAGGCCTTTCTGACCATCCACAGCAATGCAGTGCTGTCTTTGCCAATCGACCAGAGCATCGCCACCGGAGCGACGCAGGCAAATGCCTCACGCAGGATGTACACCGTCCTGGCCTCGAGTTCGTCGAGGTCGTCGAGGGCCGCACGTGTCATTATTGTCCGCGTTCGTTCGAACGCTTCGCAGTCATTCCTTCGCTTTAACCTCGCCCGGCTTACTGCCCACGTGGCGTCCGGACGCAGGCGAATGCCCTTTCAACTGACGCAGTAGGATCTGATGCCGATAACCGACCCCGAAAGGGACAGAATTCCATTCAACCGTCCCTTCACCACGGGCCGCGAGTGGGAGTACATGTCGGATTCGATTGCGCGCGCGCACATCTCCGGAGACGGCTATTATACAAAGGCCTGTCACAGGCTGCTCGAGGAAGCACTGCCGGCGCACCGAGCACTGCTTACCACCAGTTGCACGCACGCTTTGGAGATGACGGCACTTCTTCTGGATTTGTCGCCCGGTGACGAGATCATCATGCCGGCATTTACGTTCGTGTCTACAGCGAATGCGTATGCGCTCCGCGGGGCAAAACCGATCTTTGTAGACGTACGCGCCGACACTCTCAACCTGAACGAACGCCTGGTCGAACGGGCGATAACGCCTCGCACCAAAGCGGTCGTCGCCGTTCACTACGCAGGCGTCGGATGCGAGATGGAAACCTTGCTGAACGTCTGCCGTGACCATGGAGTGGAGCTCATAGAAGACAACGCACACGGCTTGTTCGGAAAATACGGTGGAAAATCGCTCGGCACTTTCGGCGCGATGGCGACGCAAAGTTTTCACGAAACGAAGAACTTCATGTGCGGCGAGGGAGGAGCGCTGATCTTCAACGACGCCCGATTCACCGATCGGGCTGAGATCCTTCGAGAAAAAGGAACGGACCGGAGCCGTTTTTTCCGCGGCCAGGTCGACAAGTACTCTTGGGTCGACCTCGGATCGAGCTACCTCCCCTCCGATATTCTGGCCGCGTTTTTGCTGGCGCAGTTGGAGTCGCGGGATCGCATTCAAGCGATCCGGCGCCGTATCTGGGAAAACTACGCGAGCGGTTTGACGCACTGGGCGGCACGGTACGGCATCGCGCTTCCGACTGTTCCGCAAGAGTGCGAACAGTCGTACCATCTGTTTTACCTGCTGATGCCGAGCTTTGACGATCGCCAAGTACTCATTTCACACCTCAAGGAGCACTCGATCAATGCCGTCTTTCACTACCTGCCGCTAAATAGATCCGAGATGGCGCGACGCTTGGGCGCCGTAGCCGACTGTCCTGTGACGGAAAACGTGAGCGATCGCCTAGTTCGACTGCCGTTTCACAACGAACTGAGCGAAGAACAGCAGGCGCGGGTTATTGAAGCGATTTGCGAGTTCCGGCCTAACCGGCTTTGATCGCGCTCTCGGTAGTGGCCTGCGGAGCATTGAGCGCCAGCAGTTTGCGGCTGAAGGCCACGTTCACCTTGAAAAGTTCGCAGAGCATGTTGGCTTGAGCTCGATCGCGGCGCTTGAGCGCGTCGTATAATTCGCGGGCGAACGGCAGCAGGCAGGCGTCGCCGCTCGAATCGTGGTGGCGCAGCTGCTCGGCAACGAATTGAGCCGTTACGGCCTGCAGCGCCTCGGCGGAAGGCACGTCAAAGCCTAAAGCTTCGATCATCTCGGTTGCCTGTTCGATCGGCTCGGTAAACCACCGGCCGTACTCGACAATGGCTTGCAGTCTGTCGCCTAAGTAAGACAACGCGTCGACGTAGTGCTCCAGCCAAAGCAGCTCGGAATAGACGGGATTGACCATCTCGCGGGCGTAAAGCGACTTGGCGACGTCACGCGGATGACGGACCACTAGAACGTAGCGCGGGTTCAGATGCAGCTCTCTAAAAATCTCGTCCCAGAGCGGCAGTAATCGCGCCGTGCGCGGATCCTTGAAACCCCACGTGCCCGGAGCGCGCATGACTTCGCCGCGAACCAGATCGGTCAATTGCCGTTTGAACGGCTGCACTTGCGGCAGGTTCCACCACATCGACGGAAACGGCTTCAGGCTCTCGCTGCTGTTCCAGGCTTGGCCGATGCTCGCCAGGATGTCATCGTGGATCTTTGCGATCGTGAGCGACTCGAAATAGCCCATTGCATTGTGCTGCGTTGCCGGCATCAGGTCTTCGCTCAGCGAAACACCCAGCGCGTTCAGCATACCCGTCGTGAGCGATGTGCCCGACCGATGCATCCCCAACACGACCACAACGGGACGGGAACCGTTCGACGAATGCTCTGACACGATGATTTACTCTCCTTTGCGCCCGAGTAAGGGCACAATGACTTTATCGGCCCGAGTCTAAGTAAGGGTTAGCCTCATGCCGGCCTTGTACTACAAGCATTTCGGACTCGAACGCGATCCGTTTTTAGATACGGCCGATCCGTATTTTTACTGCGAACTGGGTCCGTTCCGTAAAGCCAAGGATCGGCTGACCGGTTCCGTCGGCCAGTCTCGCGGTCTCACCGTCGTGCTGGGCGAACCCGGCACCGGTAAGACCAGTCTATCCGGTGCACTCGAGCAAGATCTGCTGCAAGACGATAAGATCGTGCTCGGTAAAATTCTCGATCCGACGTTCGCCACGGAGGTCGAGTTTTTGATTGCCATTGGGCGCGTCTTCGGGCTGTCGCTTCCTGCCCGGTCGAGCGCCGCGCTTAAAAACGCCTTGAAAAACTTGTTTTTCGAAACGGCAGTGCTCGAGGACCGTTTGCTGGTGCTTACGATCGACGAAGCGCAAAATCTCACTGACGAAGGGCTCGAAGCGCTGCGCATGCTGCTCAATTATCAAGTGCCGCAAAAGAAGCTGCTGAACATTCTGCTCTTCGGACAAACCGAACTGGAGGCGAGAATCGCGGCACGGCAAAACTTAGCCGACCGCGTCGACACCTGGATTCGGCTGCAACCGCTGGACGAGGCAATGAGCGGGGCGGTTTTGGACTACCGTCTCACGCAGGCCGGCCTTGCTCCGGGCGAACGCATCATCACGCCGGAGGCACGCAGTCTGCTCGCGGCAGCATCGGGCGGGCTGGTTCGGCGGCTTACCGTGCTCGCACACCTTTCCATGGAAGAGGCGGCCGACCGCGCGAGCACGCTGGTGCGCGAGGAGCACGTTCAGGCCGCCATAGCCGCGCGCGGCCTGGATGCCGGCGCCGTGCGCTCGAAGCTTGCAGGGGCCTCATCGAACGGCTCGCACCGCGGATTCTGGGAACGACTGCTCGAACGGCTCGGCCTTCACTCATGAAACCGCGGCGTGAACCGAATTTCAGCAAGAGCGCAGACATGCGTCTCGTGGAGCTTCAAAGAGAATCGTTGGGGGTTCCGCTTCCCGAACGCGTCTGGCAATCCGCCGAAACCGAAGAGGAGGGCGATACGCCCGAGACGCCGCCTAAACTCGAGAGCGCGGTGATCGCTTGCGAGGCCTCCGCTACGCCGGCTTCCGGCGTCATTCCGGGCGCCATCGTCACGATATCGGTGACGGTTCTGAACGAAGGCGCCGCACCCGCCGAGCGCGTCAGGGTTACGGTGCCGCTGCCGGGCGGCGCTTCCTACCGCAACGGATCGTTCGTTCAAGACGGGCGCCCGCTGCTGGACGACTTCGCCGAAAAACTCTTCACGATCGGCATTCTACTGCCCGACGTTCCGCCTAAGACCCGGCACACGTTTCTATGGAAAGTCGGCGTGCGAATCGGGAACAAGCCTTTGGTGATTGCACCGCACGTTACCGGAAAAGACACCGCCGTCATCGGCGCCGAGCCCGTCATCGTCGCGCGCAAGGAAGGCGCGCAGACGACGTTCTCCGGGGAGATCGCTCGAGCTGACCCGGCGCTCGCTGTGCCCCAGCGGTCCGAGACCTCTGAACTCCCGTTCTACGAGCTCGATTCGGAAGAGACCCTGGAGCATGAAGCAGCACAGGCGGCTCTCTCGCCGATCGGGCAGTACGAACCGGTCCAACGGCCGCCGGTCGAACCCGTGCCGGCGCCTGCACAGCCTGAGCCGCTTCCGGCACCGGACCAGCCTGCGCCGGTTCAGGAGCCGGGCACGCCGGTGACCGAGCCGGAGATTCCGCCTCCTCCGCAGCAGCCGCCCGACGTCGAGCCGGCTGCGCGCGAAGCGGTCGTTCTATCAGGCCGGATCGACCGGCCGTCGGTGGCGTATTTCGACCGAATTTTCACCGGCACAAAAGCCCCGACGCTGCTGAGCCATTTCATTCTGGGCGGCGCGCTTGCGTGCACCAACTCGAGCTCCGGGGAAGACGTCGCCGCCCTAAAGAGTCATCTCAACGCGCAGAGTCAACTGCTGCAGCGCATCGTTCTGCACGAGAAGCTCGGCAAAAAGGAACCGATCGCGGAATACGCCGGAACGCTGCTCGCGCAAGTCGATCGTCTGGTTTCTGAGCCCGTACCGCGGTTGACGCCCGACGAAGACAAGAACTCGCTGCTCCTTCAGACCGAGCTGGACAATCCGACGATTGCCGTGCTGCAGCGCATGCAAGAGGATCGCGCCCGGTGGGATTTTACCAAAGCGCGGCAATTTACGTTGGCCCTGCAAGCTCGCAGCGTCGTTTCAAACGCGCCTTCGGATTTCGTCGAGCGAGCGGATGCCGCGCTTCGCGCATACGCGCAAACTGCAACGACGCAGCTTCAGCGCTTTTTCGTTCGCATGCGGATCGATCGCACCACCGGTCTTCTCTACGTGCAGGACGAAACGCTCGATAGCGCGGCCCGCACGCTCGTCGAAGCGTTGACCGCGCTATTTTAGGTTTGAATTACTGATACTGATTGAGTGAAGCCAGGCGCGAACGGCGCTGTTCGGGGTTGCTCATAGTGCGCAGCGCGATCTTCCAGCGGGACATCAAACGCAGCCGTTCGGCAACGGTCTCGTTGAACTGCTGAAGTCTGACCATTTGATTTTGACGAATGGCATGAATGTACCGGATTCGCTGAAATACGGCGCGGTCGAAACCTTCGTCGCGGACGCCGCGCGCCTCGTCCATGGCATTTCCCAGCGCGTGCGTCAAGCGTCTGGAGTCGACGATTGCAGCGTCCAGGTCCGCCCAGCGGCGGCGCATCATGGCCGCTTCCATCCTGCCGCAAAGCGCTTCGAGCGCGCCGAGCTCGGCTTCGACGGCGGCGAGCAAAGGCTCGTAGTTGACCTTAACCGACTGCTGCAAATCCGCCTCCCGGCGCTTCTTGAAACTCTTGCTGGCGCATCGCTTTGAACTGCGTGACGGCCTGAAGCCACATTTGGCGGTAGTCGCGAAAATCCGGAAGAATCCGCTCGACCCGAGCCGGATCTTTCTGCATGTTGGCCAGAACGAGCTCGTGATGCCAAAACTCGTAGACGCGGAACAGATTGCGCGCCACCTCTCCGCCGATCTCCATGTCCAGCGACCCCATCAGCAAGCAGAGCGCTCGCTGCGCGCGCAGCAGCGCCTTGTGTATGCCTTCGATGTCGCTGCGATCGGTCTGAAGTTTGTCGAGCGCTTGCGTCGCCGCCAAAACGAGGACGTCGAAGATCTTCACGATCAGGTCTTCTTTCGAAGCCGTGGCGATCGACGTTTCCAGATACTTCTTGTCCGCGGAGCTCTTCATCATGTTTCTCGCTGTTGCGCTAGCCGCTGCTGCTGCTGCCGCTCTGGAAGAATGAGCCGAGCTGCTGTTGCAGCGCCTGGTATCCGGCTATGGCGGACTCGCTTGCGACGAATTCGGCGCGAAGCTGATCGGCCTGCTGGTTAGCGTTGTCTTGAATTTGCGTGACCTGGGTCTGAAGGTTTTGCACCTGAGACTGGATACCGGCTTCAAACCCTTGCAGCAGTGATTGCGCCGGCGCGGTGCCTAAGAGCGCGGTTGACGTAATCGTTGAAACGCCGGTCACTCCGGTCAGGTACGTGCCGATGCTGTTGACGAATCCTTGCGAACCGCTGAACAGGTTCTGTACGGCAGTGGGATCTGCGGCCAATGCCGCTTGCAGCGTCCCGATGTTCACGGGCTGAAGCTGGCCGTCGGTCCCGTCGACCGTCTGCGTGGAAACCGGGTTGCTGCCGCCGCTGGAATCGTTCGGGCTGTTCGCCTGCAGCTGCTGGAACGAGCTGTCGAGCTGAAGTCCAATTGAAGCGAGCGAGTTGTACTGTGAAGCCTGGTTGCCGTACAGATTCGAGACCATCGAGACCAGTTCGTTTTTGATGGTCGAAACGTCCGAATTGTTGTAGAGTACGCCTCCGCCAACCGACTGCGAGATGATTCGCGCCCCCGGTTGGGGACTGCACCACGATCGGCGGCGCAGTAGCCTTATTGATTTCGCTGATGGCCGCATTGTACGCGGAAACGAACGCGTTTATGGCGGTGACGAGCTGCGTACTGCTTTGCGATACCGTTACGGTGAAGGCTGTAGACGGGTCGCTGCTTTGCAGATTCAGCGAGATGCCGGGAATAGCATCGGTAACAGAATTACTGTTGCTGTAAACCGTCTGCGGCACTCCGCCTTGCGCCTGGAACGTCACCTGCGCCTGCGTTCCCAAAGACGTCGTTGCGCCGCTTGCGGTGGTGAGTCCGGCCGCTTGCAGGAAATTGCTGGTATCGCTCCCCGAGCCCAGCACGATGTTCTGCGGACCGGTATTCTTGTTCGTCAGCGTGATGGAACCGGTGGCGCTGTTGTAGCTCGCGATCACTCCCGCCGCAGAGGCGTTTATCGCACCGATTACGTCGTACACGTTTTGGCTTGACGTCACGTTGATCTGCACGCCGTTGATCGTGAAGAATCCCGCGGTGACGGGCGTGACGAAATTGGCGTTCGTTGCCTGACCTTCCGCGTTCGTCGAGTTGAACGAGAGCGATGCGTTGATTCCGCCGACTCCCGCGGTGGCGGTAACGGTTCCCGAAGATCCGGTGTTCTGCACCTGAGCCTGATCCAGCCGCAGGACTTGAAGCAGATTGCCTGAGTCGCTCGAGGACCCCAGAGCAATCGGATGTCCCGAGTCCGTAACTTGAACCGTGTCGCCGGCTCCGACCAAACCGATGTTGAACGTGGCGTCGCCGGCGGTATGGACGGCAGTGTTGATGTTGCCCAAAATCGTGTCGAGCGATTGTGAGGTGACGTCGTACTTGATCTGGACGCCGTCTACGGTGATGACGCCCTGCCCGGAAGACCCGTTCGACGGGGTAATCGCCGCATAGGAATCGATGAGCGGAACGTTTGCCGCCACCGTGCCGCCGATTGAAGCGTTCTCGGTTTGTCCCATGTTCGCTGCCGACGTCACTTGCGTTGCGGTAGCCAATTCGGCCGAGTCGACGACATACGTACCGGGCGTCGCCGCCACGCTGGGGATGCCGGTGGCCGTAGCGATCGACGTGTTCGACGAGATTCCCGCGTAAGATTCGTACAACGACTGATCGGACAGAGCCGTAAGCGCGTTCTGCACCGAGGCCAGCATAGCGTTTATCTTGAGCAGTTCCGCGTTAGCTGCATTGAGCGTGCTGATCTGCGCGTTGATCTGCGTGACGGGCGCAAGCGTCAGAGACGTCAGTTTTTGAATGATCGAGCTGTAGTCGATGCCTGAAACGATTCCGGGAAATGAAACGGGCGGGACGTTCGTCCCGGGAATGCTCGAACTGGAACCGGAGCTTAATCCCGACATGTCAAGCGCTCCGATCGAGCGTCACGCCGCTCTCTTTGTCGAAAAACTGCGCCATCTGCACCATGACCTCTGCAGGCACCTGCGCGATCTCTTCGCCGGTCTTCGGATCGGTGAAAACGGTCACGATGATATCGGGATCGTGCACCACGCGATACGAAACGTTCACTGCATCGGGTTGAGGCAGCGCGGAATTCGAACCGAAGATCTTGGCGGCAACGGGCGAGAGCGATCCCTCGTGCGGCTGCGGCGCGGGTTGAAGACTGCCCGGCGTGCTTGCCGGCAGCGGCTGAGATTGCGGCGCGCCCGAAGCGGCGGCTTCGGGAATCTGCTGCTGACCCGGCACGCCGGGTACAACAACCTGAACATCCATGTCGAGGGCCTCCTACCTTTAATCTGTATTTCGGCGCAAAAACGGCGTCAATTTAGGCCGGCACCGCCGAGGAGGCTTGGGCGTAGGCCGCCACGGTCTCGCGGAAACAGCGATCCGCATCGCAATCCGAGGCGACGGCGGCGAGCAGCGCTGCGGGCGGGCGGTGTTCCCAGGCTTGGCGCAACCCCGCCTCAATCGAAGCGACGTCGGCGACGTCGGCCTCAATGACCGCCGCCCACATGGCGGCGGCGTAAGATTTTGCGGCCGCGACGGCGCTGCATCCGCTCAAGAGAGCCCGGGCGATGCGGCTGGAGCTGGTCTGCCACCACGAGACGTCGGCGAAGACGCGCGCCCGCAGGTAAAGACCGGCCAGCTCCCCCGGCGTAGGCTTGGGAATCAGCACGACGCCGCTATCGATTTCCTCGCGCAGGCTTGGCAAAGTAGAGTGAGTCGGCAACCGGGCCCGCGATCACCAGCGGCATCCCCGCCTGACGCGCGGCGCGCACTAAGAAAGACAGATTCGTGTACGGCGCGATGGGCGCGTGCGCCAAAATGAAATCCCACGTCCCGGCGAGGGCGTCGACGGGTTCGAACGTCTGATTCGCCGGAAGATACGCCGGAACGAACCGGGACTGGCCGGTATAGCCGAAGCGCGTCCGCATGAGCTGTTCTTCCTGTGCGCCGCTCACGAGCAAAAGATCGACTTTGGAGAGCACCGCGCGTACGCCGCGGTCGAACCCGGGAACCGGCTCGGCGTCGGACGGGACCGATTCGTTGGTGTTGAGCCGGCGCTTCGCGATCATCTCCATGTAGTGGTTCATGGCCGTTTCGTCCGCGGCGGTGCGCATGAGCGCACCCGTTACGCCCGTACCCCACCGCGTTTCCGCCGTAATATTCGACATCGCGGCCGTCGCGACGATTGGAATCGACCTTTCCCGCGCTCGATCCAAGAGCGGCAAATGTCCCGTCTCTCCGGCTCCGAAAACGTGCAGCAGATCGACCGATGAAAGATCGATGCGTGCATCCGTGGAGCTGCGCAATTCGGCAGTGAAGCCCTCAGCCGAGAGCCGCGCCTGCAATTCCGCCGCGTCATCGCCGTCGGCGAGCGAATCGCGAATGGAGTCGGCGTGGCGGACGATCAGGATTCGTCCCGACGATCCTCCCACCACCGCGGGTGCGGCCGGCAGCATGCAGTCGCGCCTGTTCTTTTTCTGCTTCACCATCACTCGGAACGACCGCACGGGCGGCGCGTCCTCCGGATCGAACGAAACGCAAATCTCGGTTGGAACCGGCGTTGCTACTTCAACGAGCTGCCCCTCATCGCCGTCGAAGCGGATTTCGACCTGCGACCCTTCCAGCTGAATTCCAACCTCGTAACTGCCTTCCAGCGGCCCAAAGATCGCGCGGCCGAACCACGCGCGTGCCAAGGCATTCAACTCCGCATCGAGCAGATCGCATTGCACGCGTTGCGCAAAAGGAGCCAGCAGCGCGGCGCCGGTAGCGCCGCAGCGATCGTTGATGCCGATGTTCGCTGCGTCTGCAAAACGCCGGGCATAGTAATACGGCGCAGCGCAGGCGGCCAGGTCGCCATATGGCGCAGCGCCGGCAAACGCCGCAGAGCGTGCGAGCTCGAAGCTGCGTTCGCTGACCGCGTCCGAGAATCGTCGAATGATCTCCGTGTTCATTTGCCGGGACAAGCTCTGCGCGAGCATCCA
The DNA here is from genome assembly GCA_963714015.1 of Vulcanimicrobiota bacterium. GTDB lineage: Bacteria > Vulcanimicrobiota > Vulcanimicrobiia > Vulcanimicrobiales > Vulcanimicrobiaceae > DASRDE01. Next base: position 2,829,647 of record OY970223.1, read on the forward strand.
CGGGAGGACGCGGTCTTCGACTGCATCGAGAACGTCTGCCGGGACCGCCGCCGCACAGTCGTGGGGCCAGAGCAGCACGGAGGACTCGCGTTCGACGAGCATCTCGTGCGCAATGCGAATCGCCGGAAGCGCCAATATTTCGGCGCCGTCGGAGAACGTCAAATCCAGGCACAGGGAAGCCTGCTCGCGTCGCGTGAAGACGGGCTCGATTCTCGCGACGGCGAGAAGATCGGGAGTTACCAGGCGCCGCAGATCGGCCGCGGTACGCGAAGCCGGGAATGCCGGCGGCGTTGCATTTACTCTCATGCCGCTCCCTTTGCAGGCGCAATGCGGCGCAAGGCGCTGGGACTGCGCTCGATCAGCTCGGGCAGCCCGTCGAACGCCGCTTCGCCGCACGCCTCGAGCCGGTACACGGCATCACCGCGCAGCGCCGACACCCAACGATCGATGTCATCTTCGTCGCTGACGATGACGTCCGCGATCTCTTCGGCGCCAAGATGCATTTTCTGCAGCATGCGCTCGACTCGGATGCCCAGCGTTGCGGCGGATATTTCGCTCGGGGCCGCAATGGACAACAGCGTATCGTCGCCCAATCCATACGCGTTCACGTAGCGCTTTACGAAGGCGCCTACGCTTCCCCAATCCCGTTCGTCTCGAACGACCGCCGCAATGACCAGCCCGTAGCTGCGGTCCTCCCCTTGCATTGGCTGAGTCACGGCCGGAAGCGCAAAGTAGTGCGCGCCGCGATCGAAGCCGCGGGCGATGGCAGGGCCCAGATCGTAGCCGTTGGCCGGGTATTCCGGCGGTAGATTCCATTTCGCCGCAAACTTCGTCCAATTCGTGCGCATCGTCGCAGCGTAGTCGACTTTGTTGGCTGCGAACGACCGCGAACCGAAGTGGTGAATGAATACGTCATCGCAGACGTATATTTTATAGCCCGCTGCTCGCACGCGAATCGAATAGTCGTCGTCCTCGAAGTTTCCGAGCCCGAAGCGTTCGTCCAAGCCTCCGACTTCCTGGATGACGCGGCGGTCGATGCAAAGGCAGAGGCCGATGGCGCGATCGGTAAGATAACCCTGGCCGCGATAGCGCAGCGCGCGACCGCGCGCAAATTCGGCAAGGCCGTCGGGGCCGGTATACTGCGCGTCCGGTACCAACTGATCGCCGGCGATCTGGTTGCTGCGCGGAGCCGAGATGCCCAAGCCCGGCACGCGATCGAACGCTCCGAGCAGACCGTCGAGCCAGCCTTCGGTGACGGTCACGTCATTGTTGAGCAGGACGACGAAGTCGCCGCCGGCGTGCGCGATGGCTTGATTGTTTCCAGCGGCGTACCCGCGGTTGACCGGATTGAGAATGACGCGAATACCCTCTTGCGCTTTGAGCCAGGCAACGGTTTCTTCGTTCGAGCCGTTGTCGACGATCAGGATCTCATAAGGGCCGGTCGTCCAGCGGCGAATCGACTCGAGCGCAATCTTGGTGTATTCGAGAGCGTTCCAGCTCAGCATGACGATCGAGACGAGACCCCGCGAACGTTTTGAAACGGCGCGCAGACGCTGCTCGATGCGATCCGGATCGCTGGTCACGACATTCGCAAGCGAAGGCTCCAAAGGGGGTAAGGTTACAAACTCGCTGCGCGCCAAACGCGTGCCGCGGCGCAGGTCGATGCCCCGCTCGAGGAAATCCGCCACGGTCGCCCCGATGGAACCGCAATACTCCAAGCGATGATGCTGCGGATACTTGCGCAGCGAGATGAGCGTGCAGCGGGCATCGGCGGCATAGAGTCCGGCGTCACCGCCGGTTCCGGCCTCCGGCGCATAGGCTGCTGCGCCGTTCGTCCAACAAAATTCGAGCTGGAGCACGAGTTCGTCCAGCCATCCCGCCCGCAGACTGCACCCCGTGTCCACGAACGCCACGCAACGATCGCCGCGACGTTCCATCTCGGCGCGCGCCGTTGCGACGCCTTTTTCGTCGCCTCCGATATAGACGACGCGATCGATCGGCGTCACGTTGCTGCGCAGCATGCGAAGGAACTCGGAATCTCGCGTGCGATCGACCGAACCATGACAAATGATTGTTACCGCGGGATTCTCAACCGAGTCGCAGTAATACTTTCCCCGTGCGCGGCGCACTTCGCGCCGGTTGTGCCCGCGTACCATCAAATGCATCGGCCCGTCGTATTCAACCGTGCCGTTCCACCGCTGGGCCAGCAGTTGGCTGTTCCAAGCAACCTTGCGAAACCGCTGCGTACCGGATTGAGACTCGAAATGGGTGAGCACTGCGCCGGCTTGATACACGATGCGCAGACCGCGCGAGCGCAGCTTGAGACAGTAGTCGATGTCCTCGTAGCCGTTCCAGTAACGTTCGTCCAGGCCGCCCACTTCCAAGTACAGATCGCGCGGCGTGAGCAAACACGCGCCGGTGATGGTTTGCAGATCGCGTGACTCCGACGCGTAAGCAAACGCCTCGGGATATTGATACATGTCGTGCGACGGAGTAAAGGCCTCGGTGCCGAACCGGTTACCGTAACTCACGACGCCTGCGTGCTGAAGTGTTCCGTCCGGAAAGAGTAGACGCGCGCCGACGGCGCCTACAGCAGGATCCGCGGCGGCCGCGAGCATTGCGGCCAGCCAGCCCGGCTTTGCTTCCGTATCGTTGTTCAGCAGCACGAGAAACTCGCCGCGGGCAAGCCGGGCACCCTGATTATTCGCGCCTGCGAAGCCGAGATTGCGCTCGTTGCGCACGACTCGGACCCAAGGAAACTCTTCCAGCATCTGCGGGGTTTCGTCGGAACTGGCGTTGTCGATGACGATGATTTCGCCTTCGCCAGCGCCTTCCAGCGTCGGCCGAAGCGTCTGCAGACAGTGGCGGGTCAGCGCGGCTTTGTTGAATACCGGAATGACGATCGAGTAGTTCATCGTTTGTTCCTACGCAAGGGCCAATTTGGCAGCGTTGCGAGCTTCTTCCAAACGCCCGGCGCGCACGAGAAGGTCCGTATAGAGCTGTAGTCCGTCGACGTGCTTTGGATCGGTTGCGAGCAACTGCCCAAGCACTGTTAACGCCTCGGTCGTACGCCCAATCTCGCGCAGCACGGCGGCATGGAGGTATGCTGCGAGCGGGTAGACGTCACCGTCGGCCGGAGTAATGGGCTCAACCGCAGCAATCGCCTCTTCCTTGCGTCCGAGGTTGGCGTAAGCGATCGCGCAGCTGTAGTTCAGGCGCGCATCGCGCGGATCGATTTCCAAGCCGCGCAGCGCATACTCCAACGCCTTCGCATAGTTTTGATGCGCCAGCAGGATGTTGAAGCGGCGGACGAACTCCGCGGGAGTCTGCGGATCCCAAGACGAGTCTTCGGCGCGAATTCGCTCGATAGCCGCGCGATCGCCGGCTTGCGCGTAAGCCTTCTCCAGCATATTCGCCACGTCGGCGCTTCGCGGCGCCAGCGCTCGGGCCGCCGTCAAATAGCGCACCGGGTCCGCGCCGTTCCGGGGCGCAACTGCTGCGGCGGCCATCAGCATCTGAACGGCGACGGCCTCGGGCAGCTTCGCATACGCCGCTTCGATGATCCCGAGTGCTTCGGATTCTTTGTGGCGGCGCAGCAGATAGTTCACGAGCTCCAGGGCCGGCTGTTCTCCCCCGAAGTCATCGTAAACGCTGCGAAATGCCGATTCTGCTTCGGGATAGCGTCCTAAGCGCTCCAGCGCTTTGGCATAATTTAAGCGCAGCGGCTCGACCTTCGGACGATTGACCAGCCCGCGTTCGAACCACTCGAGGGCTTTGACGTCATCCGCCTGGGCGACGTACGTCGATCCGATCTCGCATTGCGCTTTCCACGCCGGGACTTCGTCGTCGACGATGAATTGGCGGTCCGAAAACTCGCCGTCCGCGATGGCGCACTCGTACATCGCGCGCGCTTCGTCGTAGCGCTTGAGTTCCACGAGCGCCTTACCGGCGGAGAAATGCGCGTTCGCATAGCGCGGCGCGAGCTTCAAACACTCTTGCGCCCATTCCAAGCCCTTCTCGGGCTGGTTTTTCCGCTCGGTGTAGACGTCGGCCAGCGTCTGCAGGCCGTTGGGCGTAAAGCCGCGCAAGCCGTGTTTGCGGCAAAGCTCCCACATGCGCTCGAAGCCCTGAATCGCGCGATCCGCATCGCCGCCCAGGAACGCCGTCATGCCGTAGTTGTACCAATGAAACGACTCTTCGGGCTCGCGCGCGACGGAAGCTTCCACAATCTCCATGTTGCGCGCCAGCTTGTCGCGGTCGTCGACCACTTCGTTCAGGTAACCGTGGTGAACGATTTTCAGGGAAGAGTTGCATGCGTCGAGCGTCTGCGAGGCATCGTCGAGGCTGGGAAATTCGTGGATTGCGCCGTGAAAACGGATCCGTTCGGTATTCGGAAACACTCGCACGATCGCGTGTGAGACGGTGCCGCCTCCCCGATACTTGTCGGAGGCGTTCACGCAACGGATCCAGACGCCTTTCAGGTGCGCCGGCGCAACGGCGATCGATCGCAGATCCGCCTTCGACTCCGCGACGAATTCCTCGTCGGCGTCCAACTGCAGAATCCAGCGCTTCGTCGCCATCTTCAGCGCCTCGTTGCGCGCCCAGCCGAAGTCGTTGCGCCATTCGCGCTGCTCGACGCGCGCGCCGAACCGCTTCGCAATTTCAATTGTCCGGTCGGTCGAGCCGGTGTCGACGATGTTGATCTCGTCCACGACGTCCGCGACGCTGGCAAGGCACCGTTCCAGGAAGCGCTCTTCGTTCTTGACGATCATGCACAGGCTTATCCCGGCCGGAAGCTGCGCCCATCCGGGCGGCGGCTCAGGCAGGCCGAACGGCATGGCGCTCGCAGGGGCAGGCGCGGCCGATCGGCGGGCCTTCACACGAAGTGGCATCGCACTAGTAATCGGCCCAACAACGTGTCCCGCTTTAGTTAAGAACCGCAAAGAATATGACGGGGAACTCACTGCTGCCTGGGCCGGTCCCACGTTCCCGGGTCGCCGCTAGAAAATCAGCGTCCTGCAGTCTTTGATGCGCAGGGTGCGAGCCGCCATGCCCCCGAGGCGCGCTCCGACATTTTTGCGTAAACCACGGATGGTTTCTTCAAAGCTTGCTTTCGCAAAAATGCGGCGCGAGCAGAAAATTCCCATGGAGGGGAATTTTCTAGCGGCGACACGGGGGCATGGCGGCTCGCACCCTGCGCATCAAAAACCGCCCCCTAATAAAAAAAGGAGCCCGCCGAAGCGGGCTCCCTTGACCAGCCTTGAACCGATTAACGGAAGAGGCCGAGAACCGACTGTGCGTTGGCGTTCGACTGCGCCAAGACCGAGGTGCCGACTTGCACCAGGACTTGAAGCTTCGTGAACTCCGTGGTCGCTTGGCCCACGTTGAGGTCGCGAATTGCCGACTCGGACGCTTGCAGGTTGACCGAGGCAACGCTGTCGTTGTTCGCATCTTCGTTCAGACGAACGACGACCGCACCGAGCTGGGCCTGCTGGCCGAGCAGCGTGTTGAGCGCGTTGTCGATCTGACCGATGGCGTCTTCCGAGGAGAGCACGCCGGCGGCCGTGTTCGCAACGTTGATGTTGGAGATACGGAGCGCCTGGGCGTTCGTCGCCTGGATGCCGATCTGCACGGTGTCGCCTTCGTCAGCGCCCGACTGGACGGTGAACGGACCGGCGGCCGAGCTCGAGGCTGCGACGGCTTGGTTGACCTTGATGAACGCCGTGGTGCCCGCATCGCCGAGCGAAACGTTGCCGACCGTGATCGTGAGACCGTCGACGGTGATCGCGCCGGTGTTGGCGGCGTAGTTGCCGATGACTTGGGCCGGCACCGACGTCGAGGTGTTGGTGCTGGACCAGAACGACACTTGAACTTCAACCGTCGAGCTGTTCTTGTTGATGACTTGCAGCTCGACCGTTCCGTCTACCGCGCCGGCATTCGTCGTCTGGAAGCTGGCGGTCGTTCCGACGCTGGCAACGAGATTGCCGCTGCCGGCACCGGCGCCCGCTTGCGCCAGAACGGCGTTCGACGTGATGTTGAACGTCGAGGCCTGGTAGGCCTGGAATCCGGAGTGGCTGCCGTCGAGCAGAGCGGCACCGTTGAAGTTGGTGTTCTGCGCGATGCGGTTGACTTCCAGAAGCAGCTGGTTGATTTCGTCCTGCAGATTCTGCGTGTCGGACGGGCTGTTGACGCTGCTGGCCGCTTCGACGGCTAGGCCGCGGATGCGCTGCAGGATGTCGGTTTCCGTGGAGAGCGCGCCGAGCGCGACTTGTGCCGCGTTGTTCGCGTCTTGAACGTTCTGCGAAGACTTGGTTGAACGCGTCGACCTGCGTCTGCAGGTTGGTCGCGATTGCGTTGCCGGACGGATCGTCGGCAGCAGAGTTGATGCGAAGACCGCTCGAGAGCTGCGTAACGGTGTTTTGCAGCGCGGCTTGGTTTTTGTCCAGATTGTACTGGACTTGGTTGGCCAACAGATTGTTGGCGATACTCAGACCTGGCATGTTTCCTCCATGATCACACGCTTGTGTGGGATGACTAGTCGAGGGGGGACGTCCTATCCCCCTTCTGTCAAGGTATCGGCCCTACGCGATACGACTTTAGCGGTTTTTATCGGGTTTCGAAGATTTTTTGCGCGGAGCGAGCGCGGCGCGCCCAACGGTCCCGGCATGCTCGGTCGCAGCCGCGGCGGTGTCGGCCGCAGAACGGTTGCTGCGCTGGATCTCTTCATAGATTTCGGAGCGGTGTACGGCGATCTCGCGAGGCGCTTCGATGCCGAGTTTGACTTGGTCGCGGTCGACGGCGACGACCACCACGCGGACGTTGTCGCCCACCATGATGGACTGATTCACTTTGCGGCTTAGGACAAGCATCGGTGCCCTCCTTGGCGTTTCGGCGGCTCGCCGCGCACCGGAATAGTTCCCGGAAGCGGCCGCCTTCGGCTGTCCTGCTTCTACGCCGGTTGGGCCGCGCCTTGCGGCAGGAACTTGCGGCGCGGGATAGGCGCCTTGATCGGGTAGTTCGAGTTCTCGAGCATGACCTGGCGCGCCCGGTTCGTCTTCAGGTTGATGACGATGGGGGCCATGAGGTTCATGGTCATTTCCTGCGCGTCTTTGGTGACGACGACCACGCAAAGAACGGTGAAGTCCTCGCTGCTGCGCAGGTTCAGCGTCTCGGTAGCATAGACCGGCAGTCGCGGCTCGTAGTCGGCGAAAATCTGCCAGGGGTCGGCGGCCGGAAGCGCGACCTTCGGATCGTCGATGGATTGAAGCCACACGAAGTTCGGCTGCTCGTCGAGCGAAAGCGCGAGGAAGCGTTGCAGACCCGAGAATCCGGGAAGTCCCCACGGGAACTGTACGACGTCGCTGAGGGCGAAGCTTATTTCTCCGAAACGCGCCGTCTGGATCGTCGCGGTCTGAGCCGGCTCCATCACTGTTTCCATTCCTCCGGGTATCTCCTAACTTTGCAGGTAGTTGAAGAGCGTTTGGCTCTCGAGGCGGGCCGTGGTTCCGTACGCTGCCTGCAGCACGGTCTGCGTCTGAGAAAGCTGCGTGACTACTTTTGCAATATCGGCATCTTCAATGCCCGACTGCACTTGGGTATCGTTAACAACCTGTGAACCGATGGCGCTTCCCATCGCGGAAAGCGTTTGCAGCGTTCCGCCCAGCGACGAACGCGCATTCAACATCACTTGCGTCGCACGATCGATGTCGCCGATTTGACCGGAAATCTCGGTCTGCAGATTCGCGGTCGTCTGCAACCCGAAGGCTTCGACGAAGTTTCCGGGCGAAGCAGCACCGGCGCTGGCGACGTCGGTAACGGTGAAGTTGCCGTTCGCAGACGTAAGAGTCAGACGCTGCTGCTTGTAGTCGAACGAGGCAGTTACTCCGGTCGCGCCGGTCTGCGCGTTGATCGCCGCAAGGACTTGCGGAACCGTATCGTTGGCCGGGATCGCGACGGTAAGGCCGTTCGGCGCTTGCGAAGTGGTGAGTTCGATGTCGACGTTGCCGTTGCTGTCCGGCGTCAGCGGCGTGGCCAATATTCCAGCGGTGTTTATCGGTTGTGCACCGGCTCCGGCGACAAAGGCCGTGTCCGCTTTATTGACTTGCGCAGCGCTCTGTGAAGTCACCGTGCCGTTTTGCAGAGCGTCGCGCAGCGCGATCAGCGTCTGAAAAATGTCGGGCGATCCGTCGGGCGAATTGTAGTTGAATGCTTGCTGCAGCGTTACGCCGGCATTGACCGAGGAGCCGTTATACAGCTCCTGCTTAGTGCTGCTTTCATTGCCGGTAAAAGTAACCGACGAGACCGGTTGGCCGTTCGCGACTACAGGCGCGGTCTGCTGTCCGGACGTTCCGGCGAAGACGTACTTGCCCGCATACTGGCTGTTTGCGACGCCGATGGCTTCCTGCAGTAATCCGTCGACTTGACTCGCCATTGCCTGCTGCTGCGTCTGGCTGGTAAAACCGCCTGCGGCTTGAACCGCGATGCCGCGCGCGCTCTGCATGATGCTCGTGAGCGTCGAAAGAGAGCCGTCGACCGTCGTAAGCTGGGCGGTCGTGCTCTGAATGTTGGAGTTGGTTTGGTTCTCCTGCGCGATGGTGGTGCGGATCTGCAAGTCTTGCGCGATTTCCATAGGATTGTCCGAAGGCGCCGTCAATTGTAGGCCCGACGACGACTCGGTCGCAAGCTGCTGCTGTTGCGCAACCAGATTGTCGATCTGGGCGATCTGGTTGTCGTACTGGGTCGATGTGGCGATTCTCACGTGCGTCTAGCCTCCATGCCGTTCGTCGTTAGTTTCCGGTTCCAAGGGTCGTAATAACCGTGTTCAGGAGCGAGTCCATAACGTTCATCGTGCGCGCCACGGCTTGATACGCGTTTTGGTACTTGATCAAATTCTGCGTCTCTTCGTCGATGTTGATGCCGTCGACGCTTTGGCGCGCCGTATCGATGTTTTGCGCGAGGGTCGTCTGCGCAGACGATCCCGCGGTCGCGGTCTGAACGTCCGAGCCCATCTTCGTAACGAGCTGACCGTAATACTGGCCTGCCGTCTGGTTCTGCGCCGAGGCAATCGAGAAGCCCGCGGCGTGCGCATTGGCGAAGGTTGCCGTAAACGACTCGATGCCGGTCGCGGGGTTGGTGTTGACCGCCGACACGGTTACGTTTTCTTGCGGCGGTCCGCCGCCGGGCTGCGCGTCGATCGTGAGAACGTCGCCCACCTGCACGTTGTTTACGCCTGCGGGAAGCGCGATGGTCGCGAGGCCGGGCGCCGCGACGGTTTGGATTCCGCTGTTCGTCTGAACCGCCGGTACGCCGACGTTCGAAGCGAACATCTGCAGCAGCGCGTTGGCGCCGCTCGTATCGCTTGCTCCGAACGCGTTGGAGCTGTTCTGCTGTACGCCGTTTACGCCGGACGCGCCGAGTGCGCCGAGGATCGACGTTCCCGCCACGGCCGGATTGTTGCTGTCGGTAATGGTGAACGTCGGATCGGTCGGCGTTCCGGCTGCGGCCTGCGCGGCACGGTGCACCAAATCGATGTTCGACGGGTCGCGCATGAACACGATCGATTGAGAAGACGCGTCGAACGATGCGGTCACGCCGTAGTGCATGCCGTTGAAGTGGCTGACGAACGCGTCGACCGACGTGTCGGTCGTGTTCGTGTCGTAGTTGAACGTTTGCGCCACGCCGTCCACAGTAACGGTCAGCGTCCCGCTGATTCCCGCGGCAGCCGGCGGATCGCTGAGCGCGCCGTTAGCATTGAGCGGGGCTGAGGTGTCGACCGTGTTATTGGCGGAGTTCATCGGCTGAACGAGCGTTCCGGCCGCCGTCGAGGCAAGCGAAACGGGAAGCTGTGCCGGGTCTGTAATGCCCACGCTGATGTTGGATGCGGTAATCGCGGTGTTCGGGACGGCGGACGTGAAGAGCGCGGTGCCCGGAATGCCGTTCTGATCGTACCCCGCTTCCGTAATGCGGTTCGTTTCCGAAGCCAGCGTCGAAGCGAACCCGTCCAGCTGCTGCCCGTACACCGTAAGCTTGTTGTTGTACAGATCCTGATAGCCGGCGAGCTGCCCGCTCCCTAGGTTGATGCCGGGGGCACCGGCTGCCGCGGGCGGATTCGTGTCGAACTGAATCTTGAACGCCGGCGCGCCGTTCGACGCGACGCCGATGACCGGCTGCGCTAAATGATACGCTACGGAGTCGTTCACCAGCGCTTGGCCGTTGACCGTTATGAGCGCCGATCCGTCCGGCTGGATGCTGGTCTGCGTCGACACGTACTGCGAGAGCTGATCGGTGAGCTGGTCGCGCTCGTCTTCCAGCGTGTTGGGGTTGTCCCCAACTGCGGTGGACGCACGAATCTGTCCGTTGAGCGCAGCGATCTGGTCGAGCAGCGAATTGACCTGGTTGACCGCCGAGCCGGCCTGCTGGAGCACTTGAGCCTGCTGCTGCGAGATCGCCGAAGCACCGGAATTGAGCACGCCGGCGAGGGATTGCGCCGCGGAGATTACGGCCGCATTGGCACTGGTCGAGCCGCCGGAGGATGCAAGTTGGTTGACGGCGGTTTGGAACGCCGTGTAATAGGAGTTGACGCCGTTGCTCGGCTCGCCGAACGAGGACTGCAGCGAACTGAGCGTGCTCTGTTCGGTCGAGAAGTAGTTCTGCGAGGACGACGCTCCGCGGAAAAGCGAATCGTAGGAATCGTCGTGAATGCGCTGCACCGAAGCGACAATCGAACCGGTACCGAGCGTTCCGGGAATGTGCGCGGCGCCGAACGGCGATCCACTGATGGCCGGAGCCTCGCTGATGTTCACGATCTGACGCGACGCTCCGGGCGTGTCCTGGTTCGCGATGTTGTCCGAAGTGACGTTCGTCGCTTCTTGAAACGTGTCGAGCGCGTTGCCGAGGATGCCGAAGCCGAAGAAACTCCCGAGGTAGCTCATACTTTACTGCTCACGATGACGCTTGCGCCCGGGGGCGCGACGAAGCCGCGGCGGCGGTAGACTCCGGTTCGCTCACTCAAGGTCTCTTGAACCTTTGCGGTGATCTTCATCAAGCGATCCAGTCCGGCGACGATCAGCGACTTGTTGTTGTTGATGGTAATTCCCAGCGCGGTCGAGCCGTATCGCAGTTCGGCCAGACGCTGGTTGAAGTGTCCCGCCAAATGCGGCGGAGCGTAGCGGCAAACTTGGTCGAGCGTCAGTGTTGCGAAGCCGCGTACCTGCATGCCGCGACGCTTTGCCGAGGCGGCCTGGTGATCCAAGCGCGCGCTGTTGAGCCAGCGATCGGCTTCCGCGATCTCTTCGGGAGAACCGTTCACGAGCATCGAGGTGACGTGACGGGCGGCGGCATTCAGGCGCTGAAGGCCGACCGACTCTTCCCAGAGCGCCAAATTGAACGCATCCCAGGAATCTCCGGAGGTAGGTTGGACGGCGGCATGGGCGGTCATGGTTCGAGCTCCCGCGGCAGTGAAGTTTTGGATTCGCGAGCAGCGTCCGTCAGCACGCTAGAGCGCAACTGCTGCTCGAGGACTTTGGCTATGCCGAACGAGCCGCTCTGCGCAACTGCTTGCGAACGCTGCTCGTCGAGCATCTGTTGGAACGTATCTTCCGAACTGGACTCGTTGCCGAAGATGCTTTCCTTCGGAACCGTCTGGCGCATTGCGGAAAAGAGCATGTCCAAGAACACGCCTTCGAGCTGCGTTGCCGCAGTATGAAGCCGCTGCAGCGCCTGCTTTTGCGTCGCCGTCAGGTTCTCGGACGTCGGAGTCTGCGTGGACGCGGACGTGTTCTGAATGCTCATCGTCATTGAATCTCTAGGTCCGCCTGCATTGCGCCGGCTTCACGAAGCGCTTGCACGATGGCGATCAAATCGCGCGGAGAGACACCCATGGTGTTGAGCGCGCGCACGACGGACGAGAGTGTCGCCGCTCCGGCCACGAACGTCAGTTGACGCTTCTGCTCGACCGCCTGGATTCGCGTGTTGTTCTGAAGGCCGCCGCCGCTGGTGCTGAACGGCGCCGGGACGAACTTCTGCTCCGTCGTGATCGTGATGGAGAGATTTCCGTGCGCAATGGCGCAGGGCGCGAGCTTGATGTCGCCGCCGAAGACGATCGTGCCGGTGCGTTCGTTCATAATCACCTTCGCCAGTTGGTCTTGATCCAGCGAGACGTCGCTGGCATCGGCCAGAAACTGCACGGGATTGTTGGCGTAGGTTGGGGGCAGCGTTATGTGCACCGTCTCGGCGTCCAGCGCACCCGCCGTGCCGCCGCCGAAGTGATGGTTCAGCGCGGTGGCCAGGTTTGCGGCAGTCTTGAAATCCGGCGTCGTCAGAACGTAGTTGAATCCGTTCCCGCTTTGAATCGGCGTGACCATGTCGCGCGCGACGACTGCACCGTTCGGAATCCGTCCTGCGGTAGGATGATTTTGGGTCACATTAGGACCTGAGGCATAACCCGCGCTGAAGCCGCCTATCGAGACCGGTCCTTGCGCGGTTGCGTACACGAGATCGTTCGCGGCTTTGAGCTCGGTCATGATCAACGTTCCACCCTGCAGGCTGTTGGAGTCACCCATCGCCGAGACGGTAACGTCGATATTGTCGCCCGAGTGCGCGAACGGCGGAAGCGTCGCGGTGACTATCACCGCGGCGACGTCGCGCGTGCGTACTTCATTGCTTGTGGTGTTCAGCCCGAACGATTGCAGCACGTTTTGAATCGTGTGGCTCGTGAAGATTACCGAAGTCGAGTCGCCCGTACCGTTCAGACCCGTCACGAGACCGTAGCCCACGAGTTGGTTGCCGGTCACGCCCTGTACCCGCGCAACGTCCTTCACCAGGACGCTGGTTTCGGCAAAGGCCGAGGCCGTGCAGAGCACCGAGAAGGCCAGGGTTGCGGAGAGAAATCGCTTCAATATCATGTCAGAATAAAAAATCCAGAATGTGGCGAATGAGGCCCTCGCTCTTCTGCTGGAAGTTTCCGCTGAAGGAGCCTTGGGCGTCGGCGACGCGCGAGGAGAGAACCGTGTCGGTTACGTCGATGTCTTCGGGCCGCACGAAGCCCGTAATGTGCAGCACTTGGTTTTGACCGTTGACGACCATGTCTTGATCGCCGCTGATCTCCAGCGCGCCGCTGGGCAGCACGCCGATCACCGTGCACATCATGTCGCTCAGAAAGGACGTCGTGCCGTTCTCGGTCTTGCTGCTTTGCGTTCCGGACTGCCCGCCCAGCGATGTGGGGATGCGCAGGAAGCCCAGGGAGAAGTTCCCGGTACCGCCGGGTGTTCCGACGTTGAACTGCTTGCTGTCGTTCACGACGTCGCTGCTGGCACTGTTCACCGCGAAGTTGAATTGGACGTGGACCAGATCGCCGATCTGCGAGGCCCGGTGGTCCGGTCCCAGACGCAGCGGATGACCCGCGCCGGCCGCCGCGGGCTGCGCGACGTAAAGCGTGTCGGCCAAAACGCCGGCCGGCAGCAGCGCAATAACGAGCGCTAAGACGGCATATCTGTATTTCACTGATCGCCTCCCGAGATGTCGAGTTCCACCGTGCCCGGAGCCGTTACGGTACCGGACAGTGCCTTATGCGTCATCGGATTGTAAACGAAGACCTCGTCGCCTAATCCGCCGCTCGTGCGCGCCACCGCGTCCGCAGTCACTGCAACGCCGCTGTCGCGAACGATGAAGACCACGGTCGATCCGGCTTGAACGATTTGGTTGACGGCCGTCTCCTGAATCGTTATCGGCGAGCCCTTTAGCGAAGCGGAGAGGATCTTGCGCCCCACGAGTGCATCGATTCCGTTAGCCGCTTGCCCGGTATACGGAACGCGGCCGATTGTTAAGTCTTCGGATGCAAGTACCGTTCCGGGCAGCAGATCGTGCGAGGCTACGGCTGTTTGCACGTACTGCTGTACGCGGTAGCCGACCATCACGGTGCGGTCCTCGCGGCCGTCTACGTCGATCTCGACCGGAACGTTGATGAACGACGTATTGCCCACCGGCGTGCCGGCGTGCAGATCGACGCGGCCGGTCTGGACGATCTGATCCGGCACCATCGATTCTTGAACCAGGTCCTGATCCGGATCCAGCGACACGGTCGAAAGCTCGTGCGCCGCAAGGATGCTGATGCGCTTTCCGGAGATTCGCTGCGTGGAAATGCCTTGCGCACCCGCACCGAGCGGTGCGAGTGCGAGGATCGAGGCCAGCGCGATCCCGATGAGGCGCATCGTTATTGGTTCATCTGGTTCACGGTCTGCAGCATCTGATCTGCGGCCGTGATGGACTTGGAGTTGGCTTCGAATGCGCGCTGCGCAACGATCATGTTGACGATCTCTTGAACGACTTGAACGTTGGAATTCTCGAGATAGCCCTCTTGCAGCGAACCCATTCCGTTGATGGACGCCTGTCCGACGACCGGCGCGCCCGAAGCGGCAGTCTGGGTGAACAGATTATTCCCCTGCGGCGCAAGGCCGGCCGGATTGACGAAATTTGCGAGCGTAATCGTTCCAATCTGCTGCGGCTGCGTCGATCCGGGAACCATGGCCGTCACCGTACCGTCGGCGCCGACGGCGATCGACTGCGCGTTCTGCGGAATGGTCAGCTGCGGCTGGACGAAGTACCCGTCCGAGGTTACCAGCGCACCGTTTGCGTCCTGTTTGAACGACCCGTCGCGCGTGTATGCGGTCGTGCCGTCCGGCATCGTTACTTGGAAGAAACCTTGACCTTGAATTGCGAGATCCAGATTGTTGCCGGTCTGAACCAGGTTGCCTTGAGAGAAGATCTTCTCGGAGGAGCCGACCTTCACGCCTAAACCAACTTCTTGTCCGACCGGAACGACGGCCGCGCCGACCGGCGATCCCGGCGCTTGAATTTGCTGGTACACCAGGTCTTGGAAGCGCGCTTGATTGCGCATGAACCCGGTGGTGGACACGTTCGCCAGGTTGTTGGAGATGGTGTCCATGTTGTACTGTTGGGCTTCCATACCGCTGGCCGCGGTGTAGAGTGCTCGCATCATGTTCGGTTTACTTCCTTATTGACCGGTCGAGCGCGCCACGTTTGCGGTCGCCAAGCCGTTAGCGGTGTCGTGAGTTTGGATGACTTTTTCATTTGCTTCGAACCAACGTTGCGCCGTGATCAAATCGACCATGGATCGCACGACGTTGGCATTGCTGCGCTCGAGGAATCCTTGGTTGACCGTTGAGGTCGCGTCCAGCGCCGGGCGGCCTGCGCCCGTGTCGACGAAGCGATTGTCGCCTTCGGGGCGAACTGCCGTGAGGTTACCGAAGCTTACGACGCGCAATTGGTCTACGATCTGGCCGTTTTGACGAACGGTGCCGTCCTGCGCTATTTGCACGGGACCGGCCTGCAGTTGAATCGAACCGTTGCGGCCCAGAACGCGGTCGCCCTCGAGCGTCACCAAATTGCCTTGGCCGTCGCGTGTGAACTCACCGTCGCGCGTGTAGCGAATGCCCTGCGCGGTCTGCAGCGTAAAGAAACCGTTACCTTGAATCGCGAGATCGAGGCCGTTGCCGGTGCTCTCGAGCGATCCTTGCTCGAAGACGGCGGGAGTATCGGACACCTGCGCGCCCGTTCCCAATGAGCCGACATACTGCGAATGCGCAACGCCCGTCACCGTTCCGTTGAGCGCGGTCGCCGGATCGTTTTGAAGGCGGTAAATATTCATGTCCGGCGCTGATTGCACCTGGAGCAGCGTGCGCTTGAATCCGGCCGTGTTGACGTTCGCGAGATTGTTTGCGATGACGTCGGCCTGCGATTCCGCTACCAGCGCTCCCGAGGCTGCCGTGTAAAGCCCTCGTACCAAAAGAAAAACCCTCCGCACGAGTAGGTGGTCCGCAGTAACTGCGTCCTTGCGAAGCCGTCAATCGGTCGGGCTTCGCCGCGGCCCCCACCCCGTGCGAGGGTAGTCCAGCCGCGTTCTTTTCAACTATCGGCAAGCGGGCGCCGAGGGTTTAGGCCGCTCCCTCAGAGACCGCCGAATGCGTACGAATAGTCTTTCAAATGCGGCCAGATTTCGTTCAGCGGCTTTACGGGATCGCGCAATATCCAGATGGGAAGATTGTTTTCATACGGCATTGCGAGCGGATTGTAAAAAGTTGCAGCGCGCGTGACGGATCGATAGTACGGAAGGAGCTCCTTCCCGTTGACGTCCACGATTACGGCTCCGCTGAAGCCGCGCGGACCCCAGACCCAGTAGGTGTCGTTTCCGCTCAGCGCCGGCGGCAAGCCGAGCGGGCCGTCGTAGTAATCGATTGCGGAAGCTTCACCGAAATTGTGCGAGTAGATCGCAGCACTCGCGCGATCGCCCGGTGTCAAGCCGTCGTAAATTTTTCGAACTTGGGCTGCGAGTTCAGGCCAACCGGTCATGTCGCCGTAGTATTGAATCGGTAGATTGTTGCCGGCTTTCTCTACGTGGAAGTTGATGTGAAATGCCCGGCCAAGGAATTCCTGATACGCAATGTACGTGCCCATGGGCAGCACCGGAATGACGAACGGCGTCGAAGGTACTGCGCAAGCGGCGACTATTGCGACGATGGCCTGTCGCCACGCACGCAGCCCGGTGGTCCAGCTCCCGATGGGCACGGCTCCCGCTGCGATCAGGTATGGGTACACCGGACCCGGGTAGTAATTCTTTGCGTCGAGCGACCACATCATCGCAATCAGCACCAGATAGGCGTAGCCCAGAAATCGCAGACGCGGTTTCCAGAGCAGCCATCCCAGGCCGATGAGCCATTCCAGCGAGAGCAGCGGGCTCATTATCATGATTTGCTGGATTGGGAACGGCGGCCAGCGCAGCAAGAACTTGTCGTAGTCATTGTGGAGCAGCTGCAGAATCGGCCAATGATATTGCCACTGCCACCATACGTCCGGCGCGACGAGCAGCGCACCGAGCGCCGCACCGGCGGCGAACCACCACGAACGCAGCACGCGCCGCTCCGGAGTCAGAATCAGCCCGGCAATCAAGGCTACGGCGAAAAAGGCGACGCTGTATTTTGCCCAGCCCGCGAACGCTGCGAGCGCTCCGACCGCGAGCCACCATCGCGGGTTGGCTCCCTTCGTGATGCGCCACACCCAAAGCGCAATCAGCGACCAGGTCGCCGTCTCGATCGTGTCCGGAGAAAGGCGCGCTCCGAATGCCATCAGCACGGGCGAGGCGATCGTCACCAATGCCGCGAGGGCTATTGCAAAGACTTCACCGCCCAAATCGTACGCAAAAACGCATGCGACGTAGGTGGCCACCCCCGAGAAGACCGCGGGAATCGCGCGCAGCGCGAAAAGCGAGTGACCGAAGCTTTGCGAGAATGCGGCCAGAAGCGGAACGAGCGAGGGTTGATCGACGTACCCCAAGCTGGGGTGCAATCCGCAAATGATGAAGTAGAGTTCGTCCCGGAAAAATCCGTAGTGCGCGTTGCCTCCAAGGTGGAGCGCAAGCGCGACTAGGCCCGCCAGCAGCGGGACTCGGCGGCGTAATCGCGGCCGAGCCGCCTGAACGGGCGGCTGGGCGGAGCCGGCCGGTATCGTAATCGGTCGCTCGAGCAGCACGGTTGCTCGTATACCCGCTCCGAGCGGCCAGTACCCGCGTGAAATCTACATACGCCACGCCCATGCGTTCCAAAATGTCGAACCGAGGGGGGACGGGGCAAAGCCGTGGACTGGTCGCTGGAAAGCGTCCGGCATGTCGACTTGCCACAACGTGAGTTCGGGCAAGTCGCGAATAAGTTCGCGCTGCACTGCTGCATAATCTTCGATTCGACGCTGCGTATCGAACGTTTCCAGCGCATCATGCATAGCGGCGTCCGCCCGTTTGCTGCACCAGAAATAAGAATTTTCTCCGGCCGGCGGCTGCTGGTCGCATGCGAAGTTCCAAGAATCGTCGGGATCCGGGCCGAGCGTCCACCACGCATTATAGGCCAGCTGGTAACGTCCATTGGCCAGAACGCCGCCGGCGGTTTTCGGATCCCACATCAGTCCCGGCGGATACGTTTTTATGTCGACGCCTATCCCGACGTCGTGCAGATAGCGCTGAACGACCGTAGCCACCAGCGCCGAACCGTTGATTCCTTGCGGCGCAATCGCCAGCGAGAGGCTCGAGCAAACGTCCCTTTCTTGATCGGATACCGCCGGGTCCCATATGCCAGCCGCTCTGCTCGAGCAATCGGCGCGCCGTTTGCGGATCGTAGCGAATGCGATCGAGCCGAGGATCGTACGCCCAGCCGTTCCTCGGCTGGTCCCCTTCGAGCGCGATTCCGGCACCGTGAGTAGCGACTTGCATCAGCTTTTCGCGATCGATCGCGTGCGCGACGGCTCGGCGCACCCTGACGTCGCCGACTACCGGATCGCGCAGGTTGAACTCCAAGACGTGAACGTCATTCACCGGCGTCATGACGATTCGGACCATGGAGCTCGCGCGAAGCGTCGGCAGCATCTGAGGATCGACGTCGAAGTAAGCGTCAACCTCGTCCGATTGCAGCTCTTCGGTACGCGTATTGGGATCCGGAATTATCCGGTAGACGATGCGATCGATATGCGGGCGGCCTCGCCAATACAAAGGATTGGCTTCCAAGATGACTCGATCGCCGTGACGCCATTCGACCACTCGAAATGGGCCCGAACCGACCGGACGCTGGTTGTATGCAACGCGATTCAGATCTTCGTATTTGTCCAGCAGATGTGCCGGCATTATCGCTGGACCGCCTTGCGGACCGAAAAAGTACGAAACGATCGGCGAAAACGGCCGGCGCAAGTGTATGACGACCGTCGTATCGTTCGGCGCGCGGATGCGGTCCACTTCGGCGTATCCGACGCGGGTAAGGACGTTATTTACCGGATTCATTACCGCGTGATACGAAAAGACGACGTCCCGCGCGGTGAGCGGCGCACCGTCCTGCCAGCGCAGTCCGCGGCGAAGATGATAAACGATCGTGCGGCCGTCCTTCGAAATGCCGTTCCCCAAGACGGGCACACTCCGGGCAATGTCGGGGATCAAACGTCCCTTGCCGTCGCTCTCCACCAGCAGCGACATGTACAAGTGGCTCAGGCTGAACAAGTCCGATGATGCCGAGATCAGCGGATTGAGCGTGTCCGGTTCGCCCGCCATTCCGGTGAAGACCAGCGTGCGTTCGCCCTGCATCCGCTGTTGCCCGCACGAGCTCAGGGCTGCGCAAACGAGCACCAGCGCAATGATTCGCTTCAACGTTTCCGTCGAAACACTCCTGGGCTCAGCGACCACTGCCAGGCGTTCCAGTAAGGTCCCGCCGTGAATTGCGGCCGGAACCCTTGCAGACCGCGCGGCACTACGTAGATCGCATTCTGACTCCAAAGTGAGACGAAGGGAAGCAGATCGGCTACCCGCCTTTGCACGATTTCAGCGTAGCGCCTTTGGCCAGTGGGATCGTAGCTCGCCTGGACGCCCGCAAGCGCGCGCTCTGCCTGCGGATCGCAAAAATGCATTTCGTTGAATCCCGCCGGCGCGCGCTGCGCGCAGCTCAGGTACCAGCTCGAGTCCCAATCGCCGGTAGTAAAGATTTCAAAGAAAGCGAGATCGAAATTTCCGCTCATCACGGGGCCGCCACTCCGTGCCGGCGCGCGAAACATGTCGGGGGTATAGGATCGGACGTCCAGCTGAACGCCGGCCGCGCGGAGTTGTTCCTGAAGCTGGACCGCGACGGACTGCGAGGTTGCCTTTCCGCTTTCGATTGCCATCTCGAGCGTGAGGCCCAGAGGCTGCAGAACTTTGCGTGCCGCTGCCGGATCGTACCGGGGCTGCGGAATCGAGGGGTCGTACGTCCGCCCGAAGAGCGCGTAGAGCGCTCCGTCCGAAGTTTGCACGCCGCGCGTAGCATCTCGGGTGATCTGAGGGACGTCGATCGCTTCAGCTATCGCCAGCCGTACGCGAACGGACGAAAGAGCGGGCCGCGACATATTGAATTCGAGGTCGCCGAAAGACGCGAACGGCGCGCGCACCACCTGTTCCGAGGAGATGCGGCCATACTCCGCGGCGTGCAGCGGATCGGAGAAAAGGTACGCATTAACTTCGCCCGTTCGCAGCTCGCTCAGCGCCGTGTTCGAATCCGGTGTAAACTTTAGCACGATTTGCGCGATCCCGGGATTCCCGCGAAAGTATAGCGGATTTCGAACCAGTGTAATATGGTCGCCGCGTTGCCATTGCGCAACGCGAAACGGCCCGCTCCCGATCGGCATTGCGTTGAACGGAATACGATTCAGGTTCGCGTAGCCTTCGAGCAAGTGTTCGGGCAAAATGCCGAAATTGTTCGATGGCGCAAAAAACTCGGTTAGAATTGTCGACATCGGTTTTTCCAACCTTACGCGCACCGTGTACCGGGACGGCGCGGTGACGCCGGCGATGTCTTCAAAGCCGTAGTGCGAGAACACATTGTTGGCCGAGTTCATAATCGCATGCGCCGTAAAGACGACGTCGCTCGCGGTGAGCGGCTGTCCGTCTTGCCAGCGCACATTCCTGCGTAGGATATAAGTGACGGTCTTACCGTCTGCCGATATTCCCCCGTTCTGCAGCGTGGGAACAGTCGCCGCAACGTCGGGCAACAGGTTGCTGCGCTCGTCCGTCGTCAACAGATAGGAGTACACCAGCGGGATGAGCATAGTCGCGGACGGCCCTTCGAGGAGAATGCCGTTCAGCGAAGGCGGCTCTGCGGGCACGGCAATGACGAGCTTCGCCGGTACGAACGCGGTGCGCATGCCTCCAGCGCATGCCGTAGCAGCGGTGCAAATAAGGAGAACCAAGGCGAGACGTAAGCGCATACGGCCCCCATTCTTGTTGCCTGCGGGGAGCTTAGGATTCCACGAAGGGTTTCCCTTTCGAGATGCGACGCAATGAAAAGAGCCCGGCACAGGTGCCGGGCTCTTCTTGCACTGGTTGTTCCGCTCGCGCGCTACATCGGCTCTATTCGGCTATTAGGCGCGAATTCGGAAAATCCAATTCTCATCATTGCGAATTCGGGAAATCCGATTTGGCATTCCATGTCATCTTCCGGATGTAAGCCGTAATCGTCGATTCCGCTCCGCGACGACCCGTCCGTGGGGCCAAAGCCGCTCTCGGCCTCTAAACAGTTCCTTAGCTTTCAGCTCGGGGAAGCCTCGAACAATCGCGGCCAGAAGATCGTCGAGCGGCTTGTAGTGCGGGAACGCCGGATCGAGCAAATACTTTATGTACTGCCCCTCCACCCGCGCCTTGACGATCCCGGCCTCTTCGAACTTTAGCACCTTGTTCCACATGGCGTTGTAATCATGCTGCGGACGCGACCGCTTGAGGTCAACCATTGCGATGCCCTCCTCGCCAGCAAGGTGCAGCATCAGCAAGACCCACAGCCGAGGTTTCGTACCAAAGACGATCTCAGGTGCGTACGGGCCCGGAGTCGCACGCCCCGGCTGCGTCCGCACTCTTGATGGTTCCAGGCCTTGCAGGCTCAGCAGACATCGGCGCAGTTCGCGATAGACCGGGTAGGCCGGGTTAAGGCCCACGCGTCGCGCTCTGCCCTTGCCGGTATCTGAGACGATTCCGGTTTTCGCCAGCCGCCCTACGACGTCGAAGCCGCCGGTACGTTTCGCGACGGTTTGCAACTTGAGGGGCGTCATTGGACCGTATTTGGCGAGCGCCATGAGAACGCGTTCGGCGCGATGCTTGCCGAACAAGGCCCAGTCCTTGGCGTCGTCCAGAGATCTACGCCGTGCGACCTCGCACTCCATAACGCGCGGTTTGAAATCGGGATGGAAGGCTACGAATGCGCGTAGGAGCTTTCGAAGCGGCGGACGCCATGGTGCGTCGGGAAAACGAACCTGCCCGCCGACCTTTATCAGGATGCCGTTCTTGACGCAGTTTATCACCTCGCCGGCGACCGAACTCTGCACCTCGTCCGGTACGATGCGCTGTAGTCTGCCAACCTCGATTCTGCCGCCGAAGATTTCCAAGACGGCGAATATTTTGGTCCGAATGCGGGAGCCGAGAATGATCGAGGTGTCGCAATCATGTCGCGCGGTCAGCAGACCGATCTCCGCCGGCGTCATGTCGTTTGCCGTGCGCACATCGTATTGCTTGGCTAAGGAGGTCAGTACGGCGCGCACCTCCCGCATTAAAGGAAACGCAGGGTTAAGCGCGACGGCGTCTCCACGGCGAACGCCTCGGTATGGCAACGTCCATTTCGTGGTCAACCCGGCACGATCTCTCCGCACGATGCTCGCCGTGCGACGTTCGCTGAACCACCCGTCAAGAACCGAACGCCGCCTCGGGCCGGTGCTGAGGCCGACCAGAATGTCGGTATCCATACCGAAGATTGGCGGTATTCCACCCAAGGATCGTAGCCTATCACGTCGCGCTTTGTACGCAGCGTATTTCTTGCCGACAGCGGTATCGGTCGATCCGCGGCTTCTGAATTCGAGTGGATAAACCGCACGTTGCTTCCTCATCTGCCCTATCGACAAACGCGAAAACCAGATGGTGAGTTGCGCTGCAATCTTTTGTTCACGGTTTAGACGTACCACGGCTGTTAGGAGCCTGACTATCAATCACCTACAAGCGGGCAAAGTTGACGGATCTATCCGTTTTTGTTCAAGCGCTTGCAGCTGGGGCAATTGTATGTTGCCAAGGCGGTGAGAAACGTAGTGTGGCATCGGCAACGGACCCAAAACCTCGCCGAGCTGCGGCAATACGAGGTAAAGCCTTCCATCGCGAAGATCGGCGAGATCCGGCGAACTCCATAGCGACGGGTCGTCCGAGACGACGATGTGCATGACCCGGCTGCTCGGAAAATGTAGGCTTAGTACGAGCCGGCCAGCGGCAGATGGGGCGTGCAACCGGATCGTGTAAGCACCTCTCCATCCGACGAACTCGGCGGTCGAGTCGGTTTCCGCCTTCAAGAAACCGGATCCAAAGACGCCAATCTTCGCTCGTTCGGTCTGGTCGCGTTCCCACATCAACTTTCGTAGTGACGCGGCATAAGATGTATTAAGGAACGGCGATCCCAACACGGTCGATCCTAACCCGAGCGCCATTTTCGCCATGAAACGTTGCTCGAATCCGATGTTGATGACGACACCCATCTCGTGATTGTCGCCCATGGCGATGATCCTATCGCCCTCCTCCTTGGTTTCATCGAGCGCAACGGCTCTTTCGCCGTGTTCGAAATTCCTATAGCAGATGCGGCCGAGCAGACCTCGCTGGCGCAGCGCCTCGTGCAAGTTGGCCTGATGGTAGTTATGACGGCAAAAGATGCTCTATCTGAAAATAACAAGTGTGCGCCCAGGTCGAAAAGGTAAGCGTTAAACGGAGCCGCAGATCCTTACACAGGCTGAGCTTATACCGCAGATTGTTACGATTATCGTGACAAATATGACGCTCGCGACAAGGCCCCACCAGTAAGATCGAAGGACACCCTCCCAGGTTCGAACCGATCGTAGTAACCACCACGCTTCGCAAGCTATTGTCATATACAGTATCGCAACGTATGTGGGTAGCGTATGGTTTGCAGATGAAGCTGCAAATCTATAACCAACCGCACTTACGAAGAGCAAGCCGATACACAATGTTTCCGCCGCGACGATAGCTGGATGCAGGCCACGCGCATATTCCATTGTTCCACCGGACCTCCACTCAAGAGCGCTCGTACAGAAAACGGTAAACAAAACAAGACAAATAAGCGAAATGTCTCCAGGCGAAAGCGATACATCTGGGCCTCTGCAAAATAACGACCTTTGCCGTGAGAACGGACGCGAGCAAATCGCGCGCGTTTTATCGGCAAGGATACCGCCGTTCGTTGCATACAATATGACCGTTTGGTCGCCTTGAACATAGCGCAGCGATCCATCAGTGTCAGTTACCTTTACGATCGATGGGGGCTCGACCGTGTAGCGCAATCCCATTGGCCGCACCTGGTCCAGTAACTGCCCGATTGATACTGATTCCATCGATGAAACGTCGCGTGTACTTGTCGCCTGGACCTCCATGACCAACGCCAAATGAACTCTGGGCGAAAAAAACCAAAGAGGGGCTCTTAGCGCGGTAACTACCAAGACCACGGAAAGCAGTGCCGAAGCGGAAACTGTCCAAGCAACCGCACGTACCTGCTGCTGATTCATCAACGCGCTAGTGCCTGAAACAATGTGTTTCGTTTTGATGCGCTCCACAAAAAGGCGCGCCTTCCTCCAAATGGTCGCAGTGCGTGCACTGCACTTTCAATGTAATCAAACCCTCTCTTATTCTACGTTCCAAGCAGATTCGCAGGCTGCCTGATGCATAGGATGTACGAATTCTGGAACTCCGGGTCCAATTTGGATTTCCGCTTCAGGCGAATAGCGACGCGCCTTCGGGAAATAGGCCATCAAGGAACGCAACGCCATGTGGACCCAATCGGCTTGCGCTGTAGTAAAGCGAATATAAACGCGTCCCGGATCGGATTTTCGCGCGATTGGGTTTCCGCCAGCATACGATGCCCACCTCGACTCGTCGGCCTTATGGATGTGATAGTAGCATATCCCGCACGGACCGAGCCACATCTCACAGACCTCGTCTTCCGCAACTGGTGCGCCGTCAATGGGGCCCATGTAGGATAGCGGACTGATCGACGTTTGCGTTCGCGGATCGAGATATTCTTGCGACGCCGCAGCTCGTCGTTCGTGAGGAACCAATTCTTTATGAACGGACCGTCGATGAAAAGCCCGGACGTGCTATTGCATGCGATGCAGACGTCGTTCGTCTTGAAAATCGCGTCGGGAAGAAGCGCGCCGCCGAGCGCGTCGGGAAAAATGTGCTCCAACGAAAACTCGGAGTCGTCCTTTTCTTTATTGCAGTATATGCAGGTTTTCATCGCCTTCCGCTTACCAAACATTTTCGTCGAAGCCCTCGTATTCGGAATATAGGGCCCGGTGCGCCAGCGGGCAAGTTTGTCGAACGAGTCGGGACATAGCGGGATATATTCAGATTCTCGTTTCGGCTGGTCGAAGGCGCGCGTCTCTGGTCGATATCTTTAGCGCCCCAAACACGTTGCGGCCGGCCTGCAGTTCGCCCTCCGATGGAGTCGATGCGAGCTCGTTCAGTCCGACTTCGTAACTCTCGCCTTCACGATCGACAATCAGAAGACAACGGTTGCGTCCGTAGTGCGCCATCGCCGCGCGCGTGAGTCCGTCGAACGTCGAGAGTAGGTCGTTGCGCGTGAAGTTCGCCGTTGCGCCGAAAGAACCGAGTACCACGACCAAGTCGGGCTGCGAGTCTACCATTGCTGCGGCCAATGTGAAGCCCGCCCCGCCCTTGCCCATTCTTTCCTGTACTGCTCCATCGAATGCGCGGCCGAGCTCGGCGCGTTCTCCGAGCGTCAATCCGGCGAGAACGTCCTGCATCGCGAGATATCCGCGCCGCTCCCGAACTGGTTCGTATCCATCGATGACGGCCTGCGAGAGCCCGCTTTGAAATTCCGGATGCCGCCCAGCGAGCTGGTCCGCAACGTGTTCGAGAAGCATCGAGTACCGATCCCGCCGCGTCTTTTCATTGAAGACTGCCGCGACTTCGGCGGATCGCTCGTTCAGAATCCGGTCCGCTTCGTCGAACGAAGTGATTTTGGAAAGATCACCGTCGAATAGGAGATAGTCGCCGAAGATCGTTAGTTCCGCGCCGAGCGACAATAGGAGCGATTTCGGCAAAGATCTCCGCGCGTCCAGGTAACGGGCAACTTCCGGCACCGTGCGCAACTGTTGACAGACGTGCATGAAGTCGCTGACGGAAAAGTAGGAAATGGGGACGCCCCCGTGTTCGAGTGGCAGGTGGTGGTCATGCAGGTCGATTCGCTCGAACACCTCAACCGTCGCTATGGCGTGGCTGATGCCGGGCAGGCCATCCGAAAACGAGACGCGCCCGCGGCGGCGGTGATCGCACCAAATTTCGGTATGGCCGCCGACTTTGCGCAGCGCACCCCTCAACTGGGCAACCGCTGCTTCGGCGTGCTTTTGAGCCCAACGCTGCAATTTCGATCCCGTCCGGCTGCCGGGATCATCCTGGCACTTCTGCGACACGAGCAGCGCCTGCTCTTTGCGTACGACCAAGAAGTCCGCGACCTCGCGCTGTAGGCCCCGGTCGAGAGTCTGAAGATTCCGAAAGACAAATTCAGCGACGAAAGCCGGCGCTATGAAACGCTCTACGTGGGATTCGGCCCATTGAGTCCGGGAGGAACCGATAGAACCTGCCATCTACCACTGAAACAACGGGCACACGCGTCTGGTTGCTGGAGTGCTGCGCGCCCAGTACAAGTGCTGTGCGCCGTGAAAAAGCGCTGCCCGTAGACGGCCGATGTCGTCCGGTGAATACCGCGTTTCGAAGGTTTTACCTGATTTTCCGGAGTTCGGGTGAGAAAGCGCCACGACAGTGCGTATCTTCCCGCCAAGGTCCATCTCGATCGGGTGCGGGGGCACTCCGCAACGAAAAATCTGCTTTTGGGCGACGTCGCCGACTGCGATCACGACCTGCGCGGCCGCCACGGAAAGCACGTTGTTGAGATGAAGTTCGACGCACGTTCCCGCCGCTTCCAACACGCCGTATTGCTTTCGGGATTTGCAATGCACGATCTCGGTAAGGGCGTAGTCGACGCCGGGCCGCGGCTCCGCCATGAGGTCCCTCGCTCTATTCAGAACCCAACACCAGTATTTTTGCGGCTCGATGAGATTGCCGTTGCGGTCCGTCGTGTAGCGTCCGTCCGCAACATACGCGCGGCTGCCGCCGCCGAAGGCGAGATGATGCGATTCCCATACCTGTTCGTCGGAGGCGTCGCCTCGAGCGTGATCGTCTTCTCCAATTGAAGGATTTGAAGAGATGAACAGCATCGGCGCGACGTCGATTTGGCCGACCCACGGCTCGGGCACCTGAAAGTCCCCATACCGTTCGGCTCCGAATTCAATCATCTGGTACCGCACTATGCGCTCGCACGCGTTGGTTCCACCATCATAGATCTCGCGCACCTTCGGGCAGCGCGCTATACCTTGAAAAACCCTGCGAGCAAGACCATCCGACATGAACTCTTGTTTCGCCCCGCCGTACGCCATCGCTCTTGAAAGATGACGTGGGCTTGGCGATTCCTTGCGTGAACCGCAGAACGGGGCTTTACAACGGACTTCCGGCAGTTCGCTCGAGCACGTGATCCAGTCGTTCGACGCCGGCTATGATTGCACGAACCGCGGGTTCGGATGCAGACTGTAAGCATGGAGAATACCGAAAACCCGTCTCGGCCGGGTGAAGTAGGGCAGAAGCCGAGACTCTCGCCTCCGACCAATTGGGGAAGCACGGGCGTCGAAGTACCGGACGTAACGGGTGCTTATGCGCTACCGGCCGGTACGAATGGAGACGAGGGCCGCCGCCAATTGCTGGCGTGTACCTTGGCTGCGCTGTATTCCGTCGTCGGAAGCGCGCAACGTGCCAATCAGCAGATCGACGAAACCCGCAACGCCGTGCACCAACTGCTGATCGCAAGTGGTGCCCTGGCGGCCAGTGAGGCAGACGCGTTCTTGACCCTTATTTCGGCCGGTCTTGAATCTTCAGCCCTCGTGCATTTGCGAGGCCTTGGCGAGACGTCGCGCAGAATAGCGATTTGCCGAGAGTATCCGCCGTTGGCGTTGAAACTATATCAGACCGCTGGTCCAGCGTGGATTCGGATGGCCGCTCGAGTTGGAATTGATGGCATTCCGGAACTTGATCGCGCTGAGCGTGACATGCGAACGCTGGAAAACACGCAAGAGTTCAAAAATGCGAAGAGCGACGTCGTGCAACGCTTTAGCCTGATGAGCGAGGATGAGTGGACCGCCTGGAGCAAGCGGAGCCATGGCGATGTCCTGGCGCTTGTGCAAGTATCGCAAAATCTCCGTGCGCGTGGTTCCGATGTGCGAGCCGCCGTCAATACGGAGTTACCGCAAGGCGTAGCGGTAAACGGCTATTTGATGCGCGCCATCGGCTTTGCGCTATTCGCCCTCGCACATCTTTGCGTGGAGTTTGACGTGGATACGCGCGGCCAATTGACGGTTGTGTCGGGTGCCTACGAGCGCATGCAGGAGCTTGACGCCGCTAGCGGTGCCTTGCGCGTGTCCCCGCGAGACAAAACGCGCAGAACGGGACGTAGATGACCTTTCCAAGACGCATCGACGGTTACTTGCGCGGAGCGATGGCAACCCCGACTGGTGCGCCAGAGCCTGTAAGTCTCTTGATTCTCGTTCATAGACGAATCGCTCGATGTCGGGAGCCGTGTCTAGATTTCTGGGCAGAAGCGCGATATCGGGAAGATCCGAAATGTGCAACCGTTCAATCGCATCTTCAAACGTGCCCGCGTCGCCTACTTCCGCGCCTTCGCCATCAAAGCCGCGTCGCCCCAAATCCCCGTACGTAGCCTCTGTGGTGCACACCGACGCGGCGCAGCACGCATTGCGCGCTTTGTAAAGATTGAGGCTCGCGATGTTTAGAATTCGAGATTCACGGGCAAGTCGTACGCACCCATCCGTGCGCCCGCGCTGAGAAAAAGATTTCAAGAACCCTGACGGGTTTTTTTTATTTTTGCTCGACAATCTCGCAGAATCTTGGCATCGCTCTGCGCGTGGCGCGTCGCTGCTGCAAACCACTCAAGAACAGGCGTCTTTCCACCGAGAGTTCTGACATTGTTGGTCAGTGTTGTTCAAGTCCACGCATTTCTTCGCGAACTCCCGAGAAACGCGATTTAATTTTCCGGAAAAGGCGCGCCATTGCTGGCGCGCTTTTTTTTGCGTCGCCTTGAGCGACGGCAGCACGCAAAAACCGGAGGAAAAAATGCCTAATCTCGTTCGCTTCTATAAATCCGAACGGCTTCCTTGTGGCCACATCGCCGGTCGAAACCGGCGTGCTCGCGCTCACCGCAGCAACCACGCCGCGTCTTCCACGAGCACTCCGGTGTCGTGTCCGCAATGCAAGGCGGTCGTCCGTGCGCATTGCGTGCGAAAGGACTGAAATGCGGCAACACGATCAAGGCGTTTTGGAGGCGCTCTCGGTGCTGCGGCGGCTCGGATATGAAGACATCCGTTCCCGGGCTCACCGCGACGGCGGCTGCTTTTGGGTTGTCACGAACCGCCCGCGTTGCCACGATATGGCGGTTTTCGCCTATTTGGAGTCGGAGTTTGCGGTGCGCTTCCTCTTCACGGCGTCAGGGTCAAAAACGACGGATTACCGGTCCGCCTGGTACGTTGACCCCGGGGGCAGCGGTGGGCCTGCGGGGACAGCACGACCTCCGCGTCGTCGCCCAGGTCCTTGGTCTTGAGCTATTGCAGCCCGCCGCTGCGCCGAATCGGCACCGGACGCAAGCGCTCCAAATTATGGCATCGCCGGTGGAGGCGTCCGGTTGTCTGATCATGAGCGCGCCACGCTCGACGACGCCGTGCGCATCGCGCGCGCGACGATCTCGTCTGGCACGTTGAAGAATCCCAGACTGCCCTTGTACGGAATGGGTTGCTTGAACATCCGCGCCCGCGTCAAAAAGTAGCAATAAGGGCCCAACGCCCACGCCCGTTGCGCGCGCGGTACGTCAACTAAAGACACGCATTCCACGATGTCCACTAGGCCGATGATCGCGCCGCGCGGCGTTGCACGCAGATCCTCGAGCGTCGGCACCGGCAGCCCGATCTTTTTGCACGCGCGTCGGATGAACGCTTCGGCGTCGTCGTTGTACCGCTTCGAGGAATGAATGAGCACTGGCCCTCGGACGCGCGTCGGACGCGGCCGGTTTTCGATGGTCTTTCGGCCGTCCGCGACGACGAGCGACCACGGCGGCCTGATGGAAATGCACCGCATGCGAGGTGTCTTCAATTGCGCCGCGCGTCGCCCTACGGCGGAGTTTTCTGGTTACCCACTCCGCATAGGACTCTTCGCGGTCCCGCATACCTCGTTCACGCGCCGGATCGGAAGATGTCGTCGAGCGGGGACTCGTATCCCATGTAGCACGCAAGAAAAACGCCGCGCACGACCTCCGAGAATCGAAGGTAGCCCACGAGGGGTCCATCGGCTCCGGCGTCGCGCGCGAAGATCAGGAAACTGTAGCGTTCCGTTGCGGAAATGCTCTGAATCGGCTGTTAAGCGAATTCCAATTTATTCAGCGTGGTGGCTACGGCTGTGATTATATCGCCACGTTGTGCCACCAGCTGGATTAGGCTAGGCCGCTTCTCGACCTTGCGGTACTCTCGGCGCGGTCCCGTTCTTTGGCCGCCCGGTAGTCGGTGAACAATTCCGACTCGGCCGCCCCGCCTTCGGCGTACTCAGGCCACACTCGTCCGGCGGCGATTAACATATCGCACAACTCACGGTATGCCGGCCATGTCTCGTCAAGAGCGTAGAGTAGCATGCCTTTCCACTCGCGCCGCGCAAAACGCCGGACTTCCACAACCGCTCGGTGGCGTCTTTGACCCCTTCGTATGTGCGGCGGCTCGCTAAGCGCTGGAGGGAGGCCGGGTCGCTTTCACCGTGGGGCGTGTGGACGAGCATGGCAAGCACGTCCGTAACCACATTCTTGTGCTCGACTCCGAAAATCTGATGTAGATCTAAGCAGCGACGAATGGCGGCGTCTTCAACCGATTCTGTATGCCTGGTTGTATAGCCGTAACTGACGCCATCGGTGGCAACTCTAGATCCCATGGCCGCAAGCCGATCCGCGACGACGTGGATCGATTGCGCTATTCCCTAACGCGCGGCAGGTCGGACAGAGAGCACGGGGTGAAGTTCGATACCGGATGGCGCACCGCCGACCTCGCTGTGACCGGTCACGCGATCGAAGAATCCATATCCGTCCACGATCACGAGTGGCGCGTTCCTTATTCCATGGCGGTCGAGCCACCAAAAACGATTGGTCGCACGGTGGCGCGCAATGTTATCGACGCTGTGCCGCGCGGCGGCAAACGCAGCCGCCCTATTCGACGATGTGCAATATCTCGCCGGAATTTCACCGATCATGGTCAGATTCGGGTTTTCCGGATACGCGAGCACCAGATGGTAATCGCTATCGGCTTCCAGTTTCACACCGAGTAGGATTGCTTGGACGCTCCATTCTTGGTCTTCGACGCCACCAACTCTGTCCGTCAGAGCGTCGGGATCCGCCGGCGGGTCGAATCTCGTGAGCCGCTCGATGCTCGTGTGAACCGGCGTCGTGGGCAAAGCCGCATCGCCGGAGAGCATCAGCACCTTTTTCGCCCACATCTCTACGCCGCACCAGCTCCCGTAGCCGATCGCATCGTTGTCGGCTGCGGACGCAGTAAGTGCCGTTGTGCTCTGCAGTCGGCTAGTGCCGGCGATCTGCACAATTGGGCCGCGTGTGTGTTGACGGACGTAGCGAGCGGCTACGAGCAGCCCGCTAACGACGAGCAGCGCGGATAGCACGGCTATTGTCCAGACGGCGCGTTGTCTATTTCGATTACGAATCCACCGCGGCGTACGTTGAGGCATTTAGCGCGACGTCACAGTTCCGTCGCTTGGACTCTGCTGAACCCTTTTGCAATGGATGCGTGAGTGACCTCACCCGAGGAATACTTGCAAACGACAACAGCATCGCCGGTAGTAAAGGTTTGCGCCTCCACCTGCATGAGATCGTTGTCAACTCGGTACGAACCTCCGCCCACTCGTAATCTACCCGATCTTGCGCCGCCATCGAAGGTGGAATCGGTGCACGAGGCGAGGACCGTTTTGCCGCTCCCTATGGTCGCCATGACCGTTTGTACCTTCGAATAACCAACGTGCACAGAAGCGAACCACGTGTCATCGTGTCGAGCCGTGCAAACCGTCGCCGATTCTCCGGTCGTCCAACTGGAGGCGGAAACCTTGAGCAAGTCGTTGTCGATTACGCGAAATATGGAGCCGTCGGTCGTCCCCACTTCCGTGCCGTCCGGCGCGGAGTAGCCGATATAGAGCTGTCTGCAACTGCCGGCTTCGACGGATGTCGAACCCGCGGCTGAAGCCTGAGCATCCGAAAATCCGACTTTGAGCGACGTTCCGTCGGCTGAGGAGCAAACGACGACCTGGTCTCCCGTGGCCCAGCTCGATACCGTCACCTTCATCAGGTCGTCCGAGACGGCATAACGGCGGCCATTGGATGTGACGACCTGGGTGCCGTCGCCGTTTACGGAAGCGATTTCCATTGTTGCGCAACCGCTCACCGGTGCTTGAACAGCAGTAGTCATCTGCCTCGAAGGTGTCGGCTGGTAAGCGGTTTGAGGAGGTTGAGTTTCAACCGGTTGCGCTAGAGCCCCCGGCGTGAGTGCTCCTATCGGTGCAAAGTGCGGGGAACGCGTTCGTGTGACGGGGGCCGGGGGTTGTACGGGCTGCTGATAACTCTGCGTTGTCGATTGTTGCGCTCGCGGGGTTGACGAGATGTGGCTCAGTTCACCCGTGACGACGAAGAATCCGATTATTGCCGCGGCCGCGATCGCGATACCACCCCATGGCAGTTTTATGGGCGGACGGATGGCGTCATTCAGAGAGTTGCTCAGGACGAATCCGGTTCGCAGCGGGTCGGCTTTGACCTCGACATGATGATTGCCGACAAAAACGGTGTGACTCAACGCAGAAATATGGGCCGATGCTTCGCCTTTCATTTGCTCCAACATCATGGGAATGTTGAGTCGGGCGCTGGCCACGGCAGATCTACGCTGCTCGTTCATGAAGTGGTTGAGAAGCTGCTGCTTGACCGTTACGTCGTTGTCGGAAAGCCAGTCGAATCGATCCTCAAGATGCTTAGGGATGGCGTACAGTACTTTTTGATTCGAAAAGTGGCCGTCGATAGCCGAAATGACCCTTTCCGAATCGCAGTCTGGGCCGAGATAAACGTACTTTTGAGATCGGGGACCGTAAGATTTCCAGATCGCTTCGACGATTTTGTGCTTCTCTCGCGTCGGCAGTAGTGGTGGCAGAAGTGCAAATAATCGCACCGCCACTGTGCCGGACATTTGAACTTCGTCGGGCTGCCAGCGATGCGCGCCGCCTAAGCGCCGCCGTTTCCAGTAATTTCTCCACTTTGGAAACGTTTGCCGTGCGTAGTCTGCGGCAACTTCGCCCCAAGTGTCACCGTATCTATTGAACAAATTGTTGAGTGACGCGCTGGGGAGCGAAAAGAACGCTTCCTTCACTACCTCGTCGGTATGGCCGACTTCGGCCGAGAATGCGTGCGCGTCGGCGATATGCCGCTTAGCGGCTTCTAAGTTATGGTTGCGCTGGTGGTTGCTGCGGCGACGGTAGCGGCCCATTTACTTGCCGAAAAGCCGAGAGACGAGCCCGTTCTTCTTGGTTTGATCCTTACGCGGATTAAGCTGAAACGTGATCCGGTAATCGTCCGTCGACAGGGTCTTTTCCAGGGCCATCTTGATACCGTATGCGGCCGTTTCCGCGTCTTGCTGTTTAAGCTCGGCGAGAACTGCTTCGGCGTTTTGAAGCAAGGCGTGCATCTTCATGGCATCGTCGAGGTGATGCTTTTGCGCTACGCGTTCCACGCTTGCGAGTTCCGCCGCCACGTCGGTATCCTCGGAAACGAGGACGTGCGCCTTGAACACGATCCTAGTGGCGCAAGAACATCGAAACCAGAACGATGACGGCGATCACGCCCAGAACGATGTAGAGCGGCAACCAATTGCGGTCACTAGCCATCGTGCGGGTAAGGCGGCCGGAGGCCGCCTGGGCGGTGTTGCCCATGATGACCTCAGTACGGCCGACCGATGATTCTTGCGTGTGCTGCATCGTTACGGACGTGCCTTCTTGCGTGGCGATCTCTTTGGTTTTCTGCGACATCACGTCCAGCATATTGCGGAACGCGGTGACGTCGACGTTCATTTGCGCGGCTTTTTTCTGAACGTCAAGCGCGCCCCGTGCATACTCGGCGACGAGAGCCTGCTGCTGTTCTTCAGTCAACGAACCCAGATCGATGAGGCCCGCACCAGGATTTGAGGGGTCAATGCGAATCGATTGTCCCGTTTTTTGAAGCGCGCCACCTTGTGAGTCTTGCACGATAAAAAGCCCCTTTTTAAGAACGAAGCTCAACGCGAACGATATGAGAAACGTTGACGATATTTCGCCCGCCGGTAGAATCGCGGAGCAGCACAGATTTACTGCCCTTTGTCAGAGCATCTTGTAAATCCGACTCATTCTCTTTCGAAACGGTCACTGAACTGCCGTTTGAAAAATGAACGACGATCTCCCGAGACAAGCCGACCTCCCGCTGGAATACCCTTGGGCGAGCATGATTCGACGCCGTCTGGCTGCTTCCCGAGCGGCTGGTCGATCTGGTTCTGCGCCAATAGGAGCCAGGACGCAGCCATCCTTGGTCGAACACCAGTTCGATGACGTACACGTCGTCCGAGTTCCAAGCGGCCCGGCGCGCACTGCTGGCCTGCTCGGACGCCGATCGCGCCTATCTCCGCCGGTGGATTCTTCGGTGGATAGACGATCGCGGCGACGTGTTACCTGACGCCGAACACCCGCCGGACAAGGAGTGCAAATGAATGCATTGGATCCGGTCGGCGCACACCTCAGTCTTCTCAGGTGGGGCCGATGGGACGTCGCCGATCCGCCGGAGATCGTGCACGCCGTCGTACCGCGGGATTTTTCAGACGATATGGCGCTGGCGGATATGCTGAGTCGCCCCCACCCATGGCACGCGATTGTTAACAATTTGGTGATGGATGCGGATGCAAAGTTCGGACACCGTCATTGGTTCGATACGATGACGCACTGGCGCGAGGGGATTGCATCCGGTGCCGACGGTTCGGGGTTTTATTTGTATCAGCGAATGGGCCAATCGCATGATCGCATCGGTACGATCTGGTGCTACCCGGATGGAACGATCATCAGCCGGACGTGGATTGTCGGGTTTCATCAGTCGCCGCCGCGGAAGATTTTTTTCATCGAAGATATTGCGGACAGCCTCGCTGGTACGATGTGGTTTGCGGCAAAGTTGTACGAGCACGTCGCTTCGGGTCATCGAATGGAATGCGTAGTGCGCAGCGCCCTTGCTTCGGCGCAGAACTTCGAATTGCGATTGGAAGCCGGCCGACAGATGTTTCAAGTCGTCCAAACCGGCCCCGCTCCGTTTCTCGTCATTCCGGGCGATCTGGAGTGGCGCTATCCGGACGAACCACTCGAGGCTTGCCTCCCGTCCATCGCCTCAGCGAACTATTGCTGGCAACGGCTTAAGCCGTTGTATAGCGGCGCACCACGTTCCGCTTGAACGCGTCACGGCGCACCCGGTTCAAAATCCAAGGTTTGCCGCTTCTTCTCCCGGCAGTTTTAGGGCCAGTTCGAATCGAAGATGGGAGTCGTGAATCGGGAAGCACCGGCGGTGGCGATATCGTACGTACACGGCTACCGCGATCTGGAAATATTGCGCTTGAGCAATTGCCTGCGGCGAGACGGCGTTGATTGCGAAATCGACCAATACGAGCCTGCGCCGGAAACGGGTTGGGCGCGTTGGATGGCAGAGATGATGACGGAGCGCATCGTGCTCGTCGTGTGCTCGGAATTGTACAACCGGCGCTACCATCTTCGCGACTCGCCCGGAGTGGGACTCGGTGCGACGTTCGAGAGTGGTCTGCTCGTTCAGCGTGCTCTCGATGCGCAGGGGCGCAACAAGAGCATCATTCCGCTGCTTTTGGATTCGAACGATGCTCGGTTCGTTCCGGATTTTCTCAAGGATGTGACGCGTTACGACTTAAGCCACGGCGGCGGCTACGAGGATCTGCTGCGTCGACTGACCAACCAGCCGGCCGTCCTGCGCCCTCCGTTGGGCACCGTTCCCCACCTTCCGCCAATCGTAGCCGATCCCGCTATGGCAACGCGCCGCAATCTCATTTTGTTTCAGTCCGAATCCTCCGGGTTTTTCGGCATGCCGCTCCTGGATGTCGAACGTGCCGAAAGCTTTCGCTTGACCGTCACGCCTGATGATTCGGCGGACGTCGCCAAACTGCGCAGCCTCAAGAACGAACGCGGCCGCTTCCCGATCGCCTACGGATTGACGGCAGCCTTCGTTCGGCTGCGCAACCTCCGCGAGTTCATGCGAGACGCGCAAGAGCGCTTCGAACTGGACCTCGTCGAAGTTCCATTCAACAGCGGATTTGGTACCGAAATGTCTTACAACGGAATATCCGCAGACAAGATCGCGGAAATGCGTGCGCGCCGGATACTTCTGGACGAACCTTTGCCAAACGTTGGCGGCAGCGGATGGGGCGGCGATCTCAATCAGATGACTTTCGAGATGTTCGTAAGCGGAAGCTCCTCGAGCGGCGACCGCCTCGCCGTGAAATCGTCCCCTGTTCCGCCGCTTGTGCGGGCCATGTCCAACAGCAACGATACGGTCCCGGCAACCAAATTGGTGTGCGTCATGCTGCTGATCCTGAGTGGTGCCGTCGAGCATATCTCGCGCCTTGAAATGTCGCTGGAAAGGGGCGATATGCGAATTGATTTTGAGGGAATTCGGCATAAGACGTACTCGAACGCCGAGCCGGCGCGTATCACGCTGTCGGGCGTTTGCCCGGTGAGTGGAACGGCGAACCAGTACACACAATGAAACCATTAAAGCCCGCCGGTCTTCAGCTTTTCCAAGGCGATTCGCATGGCACCCTCGACGACCCAACCGCCGACTGCTTTGCCGGTGCCTTTCGCGACCTCCCACGCCTTCGTTAGGGCAGATCGGATCTTAGAAGGGCTCGGCGTGTCTTTCGAAATTTCGGGTATCCGTAATACATTGTTGGTCGGGCCGAGCGGCAGGCCCGGTAATACGACATGAATATCGCAACACATTGTTGACGGGTGCTCCAAGACATGATAGTTTAATATCGTAATCTATCGTTGGAGGAGCCGGTGTGACCGCAGCCGAGTTAACCGCTGTTGGGCGTAATTCCCAAATTGAAGATGCCGACTCCGACCCTTATTGGCACGAGGCCCGCCGCGACGGTGCTCATCCATGAGCGGGAACATTCTCAACCTCCCGCAGTACCGCGTCGAGCACGTGGATGAAGGTGAACACGACTACCACGTTTACGCCGAGACGCTGCACCCTCGCGTCGTTTGCGAATGCGGCTCGCATGACGTGAGCCGGTGGGGGACGCACGAGCAGGTCGTCAGGGACTTACCGATGCACGGGAAGCGCGTCGGGATCTACCTACGCACACGCCGCTTCCGTTGCAACGCTTGTGAGAAGACCGGTTTCGAGCGCCTTCCGGCTGTTTCTGAAAAGCGGGCAATGACGGAGCGTCTTGTTCGCTGGATCGGCGCGCAGAGCCTCAAGCGCACGTTTTCCTCCGTTGCCGAAGAGGTTGGCGTGACGGAAGGTACCGTCCGCAATATCTTCCGCGATCACGTTACCGATCTGGAAACGCAGGTGCGGTTCGAAGTGCCGCGGTGGCTCGGGATAGACGAAATCCATATCATTCGCAGGCCGCGCTGCGTCGTCTCGAACATCGAGGCGAAGGCTATCGTCAATATCTTGCCCGACCGCAATAAGCGAACCGTTATGGCGTATCTGCACGCGATGAAGGGGCGAGGGCGGGTGAAGTATGTCGCGATGGATATGTGGACGCCCTACCGCGATGCCGCCGCCGCCGTCTTGCCCGACGCGAAGGTCGTGATCGATAAGTTCCACGTCGTCCGAATGGCCAACGTGGCCATGGAGCAGGTGCGCAAGACCCTGCGGGCCCGGCTTTCGCCGAAAGAACGGCGGGGGCTCATGCACGATCGCTTCTTGCTGCTCAAGAGGGAGTACGAATTGACTGCGCAGCAGCGGTTCCTTGTGAGTTCCTGGGCGACGCTGCATCCCGAACTAGGCGAAGCGCACCGGCTCAAAGAGCAGTTCTTTGCCATCTACGACGCAGAGGACAGGCACGACGCCGTAGACCGCTACGGCAAGTGGGCAACGAGCATTCCGCCGTCCCTGAAGGCGGCCTTCTCCCCAATCACCACGGCTTGGCGCACATGGCACGACCCGATCCTCAACTA
Source organism: Vulcanimicrobiota bacterium (assembly GCA_963714015.1). Lineage (GTDB taxonomy): Bacteria > Vulcanimicrobiota > Vulcanimicrobiia > Vulcanimicrobiales > Vulcanimicrobiaceae > DASRDE01. The sequence continues at coordinate 2,867,631 of OY970223.1, forward strand.
TTTCGACCATCCGATCACCAACGCATACACGGAATCGCTGAACAATCTGATTCGCGTCATGAACCGGCTGGGGCGGGGCTATTCCTTCGAGGCGTTGCGGGCCAAGATTCTCTTCACCGAGGGGCTGCACAAGCACAGCAATAGGCGACCCAAATGGGAACGGCGCTCATCACGGCGCGAGTCTGGCAAGACGTACATGTCGGCGATCATATCCTACGACGCGGCGGAGTTCAGCCGGCGCGCGTTTGAGGCAGAGGATGCCATCAACCTCGGCGTGGACATCGCAGCATTAACACGTCGAATCGAGGCCGGTCGTTTCTAAGTCGCGTCCATCGAGCTCCCTTTACAGTCGTTGCTTCAGAGATCGGTCTTATGGAAGATTCGGATCGCCGTAGTGCACCGCAGGATTATTTGGTGAATAGGTCGCGGTTATAGTGCACGGTGCCTTTGGAGGGATCGATTGCGTTTCCACGGCGACTTCCTTAAACGTGGACGTGCCGCCGATCATCTCGTCTATGTCGTAGGATAATTTATGCGCGTAGGTATAAATGTCGCTGCCATGAGGGCCTTTAATGCCCGTATCGCAACTTGATGTTTCGACTGAGCTCTGCAGAATCGCACAGTAGCCATGCGAATCCATACTACACTTTGCCGGCTGCGGGTCGGTGACTTCCCAGGCGGGATAACCTTGCGCATCGGTATACTGCCCGAATGAATACACATATCCGTTCCCTGAGCCGTCATCGACGAAACACCCGCCTTGGGGCGTGTGCACGGAATAGTCGCTAAAACCCAGTCCGCGCCAATAGTTGTTTTGATCGTTGCCGGTCGATTCATCCGCGACCTGGATATCGTCGGCGCTCGCGTCCGGTACCATCGGGCAACCGATAAGAGTCGGCGATTCATAGTCGTACTCGTCGAGTGTCCATCCGATGAAACCGTTTGAACCCGCTTGCAGCCCGGCGTTACTAGACAAGAAATTACCGGTCCCTTCGTATACCTGGTCCCATTGGCTCGTCGCATAGTTATAAATAAATGCATACCAGTCCGAGGTGTTGGGATCGGTGGTGGGCTGTTCTGACTCCACGGTGATGCGTGGTATTCCGTCCCCAAAGTTCCGAATGTAGTTGTTTTGAAACGTACTGTCCATAACGTCGACAACCGGGTAGCCCTCGAACGCATTCTGGCCCGTATTGCAAAAATCGCCCACCCAAAAGATCGACGTCGTATTTGACTGTCCATTTAGGCGGTAGAAGTCAGTGCCAGTTTCGAGGCAATTGCCTGTACCAGTGCCGAGGCTGCACGGTGGCCCGAAATCGTTGCAACCGCCATGCAAGTTGGTAGCTATGTTATTGTCGCAGCCAATGCCCGAATCGCTGCCAGAACACGTTGTACCCGGCGGAGTCAGGGATACCGAGCCTCCGTTCGTATAAGCGCTAAGATCCGCATAAGCGTCGTCATAGCCGTTGTTGATGTCAAAGCCCACTTGCTGGCCGGTTTGTCCAGAAAACTGTGATAGCGGGATACGACCCCGATTTGCCCTTCTAATGTGAAGGACATTCGTAAAAAACGCGTCGGAATGGCGCAATTCTGCTGGCGCTTGAATTCGGCGTATCGAGCTTGGCATCGTGCCAATCGTACTTGGACTGAACGAAGCCGGAAGAGGCGTCGCCGCCGTGGCGGTCTGGAGCGGTTCCAGCAGATACGGCGAGTCGTCAACTTTCGAAAGTGGTGGCCTTGGCACTGTAACCGTGGCCGGCAACTGCGAGCATGCAGCGAACACTAACAAGAAAAGAGTCGCAGTTAAAGAAGATTTATTGAGACTCACCACGTCCAGTTTTTTCGCCTCCGTTAGTTATTATTGAATATATCCCATCTTTGGACAAAGCGATATGTTCTCACCACTGAGCCGCATCGCGTAGGCGCTGAGGTGTACTTTGAACGCATTGCTGACATCTTGGCTTGATGATCGAGAATAGCCATACCCGAGGAGATTAGCATCACGGCCGATAGGGGATCGCCGTTGGCATCCACGCGAACCAATATGACTGTGGGCTGTTCGGGGAGTTTGATTCCAGACTCACGCGGAAGTTCTATTGCTGGCTGTGCTCGCACGATCAAATCTGCCTGGGTCGGGCATCGCTCAGCGCATGCAGCCGAGGAGGTCTGCATGCTTGTGAACATAAGCAACGCCATAATCCAGAGGGATGGGACGACGGCAGTGGAATGCCACGACAGCGCAGTCCGGCGTCGAGAGGGGAACCTCGCACAAAAACTGCGGGTCAACTCGTCAAGCAAATAAACACCCGGCAACGGTTCAAGACCATCTAGGATCTACTTCTGGAAACCTGGACCTGCACCTTTGCCTAGATCGAACCACGGCGGCGAGGAGGGCCTTGTAGGCGCTTCTTGCCACACGGGATCAACACCGGACGAGGAAGACGACGTAAACTTCGGAACCGACATTTCAACACTGACGCAGCGACGCGAAAATAATCGGTTCTAGTGCAGGATCAACGATAGAATCCGAATAGCCGAAATTTCTTCTTCAACGATTGCCAGCTCTGCTTCGACCTGTTGCTTTGATTTCGAATCTGCGCCGGACGACGCCCAACGAATTGCCTGCAAAAGATCCGTGAGGCCCTTTGCGTCGATGCCGGTTTGCGTGATCGATTGCACGTTTACTTGGGATTCGCCCGAAACGTCGCCCCAGACGCCTACATTTCCGATCGAGCGAATGTTGTAGATAACAGGTGAGGTCTTCGCTTTGTTGGCCTCCGCGGGCGAGAAGCTAACGCCGCTCCCTGTGATGCCTTGCCGCTCCAGTTCGAGCGCCCAATCAAGAATGCGATCTCGAACGGCCTGAATTACGCGCTCCATTTCAGAACGATCTACCATTATCCGGACATCAAGCGGTTCGCCCATGTTATGTGCCGCCGCATCCATCAACCACTGCGGCGTCCGCAACATCAGCGTTCCGTCATCGGAGACTCTGATGGGCCATATCCTCAATTTGGCTGATGGGATTCCCAATTGGCTGAACGGACGCACGGTCGTTATCCGCTTGATTATCAAAAATGACGGGACGCCACCCGAGCATGGGGTTCCACCAGCGTGCAACACCACGCACGTCGCGATACTTCGGAATGCTTGCGGCTGCCTTATACCCCGCTTGCTCGTGCTCGACCCAGTCCAGCGTATCGGAAAGCTGAAGCTTCGTCGCGACCAATTTCACTTTTCGCAAAAGGTCCACGACGCGAACGTTCGGATCGAGACAACGGTTTTGGAGTTCTTCGACGATGCTTGCCAAGCGGGCTTCCTCCGATGCGGCGGCGACGCGGCTGTTCCAGGGCGGCTTGTCGGAATCATTCTGGCCCAGCAAGCGAAATGCACGTCCTACCAGGTAATGGGTAGCGCTGTAGCCGCTACCCGGCGTCCTAGCATTGCCGCTGTCGCTCGCGCTACCGTTCCCGCGTTTAGATTGAATCACGGCGCGCCGATGATCCGACTTCGGGGGCGACGCTTTTCCCGAACCGCGTCGCAGCACATGGAGGGTAGGAGCGACGAATCCGTGCTGGACCGGATTTTCTGGAAGCCCGTGCGCGGCGACATCGTCGCCGCCTAGATCCCAGTCCGGTGTAGCCGAAGGTACGTTGCGGCAAGGTGCGCGACAAGAAGTTCCGTCGGCGCGTAGCGTCCTTGTCGGGTAGCGTCGATTAAACCGTCCATATGAACTTCGCGTCAAACGAAAATTTTTTTGTGTATTGAACGTGCCGGGGCCTGGAAGGGATATAAATCTGCGCGGATTTTCAAGCGAGAGCGCTTCGTCTGGGTGGCCTTCCGTTGAACTTGGTCGCTGCCGCCACAAGTTCTTCGTAGAGCCGCTCGTTTCTGAACGACAGGTGCGCATATATGCGAGGATCTTTTCCCGCAGCCACGTTGGAACGGCGCGGAGTTTGGCCAGAGCCAGCATCACCTTCTGCACCACAACGGCGTGGACTTTTGATCTACGATGACATCCTGTGTTGCGGTCTTTCGAAGCGGCTTTTCGCGGATGCGGATGAGCGCGATGCCGGCATTCTCAAGAGCGTCGTTTTTCCGAAGATCATCAGCCTCTCTTCCGGCATGCCAGTACGATCCGTCGTATTCGATGCCTGGTGCCAGAGAGGGGATGAAGATGTCTACTTGGTGTCTCGCAAAGCGGCGTCCGTGTTGAGCGTCCGCAAAAACGCTCTTTAATTCTACGCCGCCCGGCAAGGAGATGCTGCTAGACCTGCTTCCGCGGAGCCGCGCGAGCCGTGCGCCGCGAGGCTCTTCCACGCCGATCCGTTCGACGAAGCCGGTGGCTATTTCGGATTCTTCGTGGAACCGCAGCCTTGGGACAGCCAGCAGATCTGCATGCCGGGCTGATCGGATCTTCCGGCATCAGCGTTTCCGCAACTGCCCCCTACAGCATGGCTTCTCTGTCTTGCTCAATCGCTTCAACGACGGACGCAGTATCAACGTTCACCCGAAGAACAACCTGTGACGAATCCTGAGAGACCGCATCGGCCGCGTGCGCGAGCTGCGCGGGCCAGTCGCTGATCTGCGCGTACAGCGACTTCACCAGCGCCGCCACCGCGGCTCGCGTACGGGAAACGGTCGTCGGCGGCGAGGCCGCGGAAAGGGTCCGTTCGGCGTCAATGATCTCTTCGAGAAGCGTCGCGTACCGCAACACCAGCAGCTCCGTTGAACCGGTGGGCGATGCGGCGTGCTCCAGCGCCGGCCCGAGTTCGGCGAAGGCGGCGCGAAAGCCATCCATCGCCTGGGACACGAGCGCCATGTAGGCAGCCGCGTCCACCGCCTTTGCGGGAGCGGCCTGCGCCGGGCGCGACGATCGCCCGTCCACTTCATTTCGAAGACGCTGGGACAGATCATGCCAGTAAGCCTTGATCGCATCCTTCGGCCCGCGCGTCGTCAGGTTGACTGTCAGCGTTGCGGGGGCCGACGTCGGTCGGTTGGAACGCAGCGGAGCCACGGCCTGCGCGGCGGGCCCGTCCGCAGTCCGTTGCGTCGCTCCCTCACCACCGTGCGCGGTGCGCATCCGTTGCAACGCCGCGAGGAACTCATCGGCGGCTCCTGTTCGCGACAGCTCGATGTACCCTCGCACGCCGGTTTCCGACGAGAACAGCACGTCCTGGTACATCACTACCGGCATCTGCCGGTTGTTCGAGAAGCGCCGATCCGGAGCGCCACTCTTATTCACGTACCTCCACGTCGAGCCGACGATCTTCGCGTCACGGGGAACCGCGCCGTCCTCCACGAACCTGCGCTCGGACGCGGTCGCGCGAAACCGCTCGTACGACAGCGCCCCGATGCCCCCCGCGTTCGTTATGAACACGCGGTCCGGAAGAAAGTAGAACGCGTCGCCGGCGAGCTTCAGACTTGGGATGGCGACGTTCGTCTTAAGGAACGGGGCGCGGTCTCCGCCGACCACCAGCGGACGCCGATCCACAAGGTCCGTCGCGCCGGCGTTGTGCTTGTAGTCCGTGGTCGTCTGCTTCGAGGCTGACGCTCCACGCACGGGCGCACGAGCCGATCTGCATGACGCCCTCGTACAGCGCGCGAAACGCGTCTTCGACGGCCGGTTCCAAATCGTACATAACCACGACGCTTCTCGCGCGTTGCTCTAACGCGTGCAGCGGATACGCGCCAATCACGCCAATCGCAACGATCGCCAGACCCAGGACGGCGAAGTGCGGAAGAACGCTCCAGATGGCGATGCACCAAAGTACCATCCCCATGCCGAACCACGGCGGCGTCTTGCTTTTACGCCGAATTTCGTCTAGGAGTGATTCGGCGTCCGAATCGGAGATCTCCGACGCGGGCGCGCTCTGGATCGCGTCTCCAGTCTCGGTCTGGGCGACCGGCGGCGGAGCCGAACCGTTTGACGGAACCTGGACTTCCGCCGGCCGCGACGATGATCTGTTGAAAAGGTACTTCCGGTAATACAGGCCCTCGCGACCGGCATGGACGTACATGCCGCGTGGCCCGCTTCCGATCCGAAAGCCCGTGACGCCCCCGGACACTCCGATGCCGCTCTTCGAAAGATTGAAGCGAATCGGACCCACCCGAAGACTCTTACGGATGTAAAAGCCCATGCGAAACGCTTCTTCCCTCGTCGGGAGATCCTTCGCGGGAGTTTGCGCCCCTCTTAATCGGCGGCATGCTCGCCAGCTTTTTACGGTCGCGAGAGCGGATCGGCATCGCTCCCTCGGCCCCGGTGACGCCGGCGGTCGGCATCGGACCATACGGCATCCAGGTGGAAGAACTTTTTTCTGCGCCAGTATCGCGGCTAGCGCTGCCAATAGGGGTTGGAAGCAGCCAAATCTTTCAGGACCATCAGCATGGAAGCCGCCGACACATCAAAGCCGCAGTTGACCGAGATTCAGCGGTACGATCAGCGTAAAATTTTACGCGAGCAGAATGCCGGTGAAGCCTCCGAGTTCGCGAAGCGCGTTCATCGGGGCACCTGAACCAATACGGAATCCCGTCCACGACTTAGACTCGGCGCAAACGGTGACCAAACGATGGACGCACTCCCACTACTGGGGATATTCGGAGTGTATCAGTTCGCGATCACTATCAGACAGCCTCACGGTTTAGGCCGGTCGAAAAGCCGTCAAGGGTCCACGACGCCGGGATAGGATACATCATTATGGATTTCGCATCTACCGGCGTCGACTGTACCTTGTCAGGATCGTATCGGTCGAAAATGTTGCGTTGAATGGTCGACTCGTCCCAGTTGTTAGGCGGCTGAGAAAGAACGGCAATAACTGCGGAGCGATCCCACCGAATAGGATGCGTTGGATTCTGATGCTCGTGGATTAGTCCGAAAGCGTGTCCGAATTCATGCAAAACGACCGAACTGAGGGTCGCGTCATCGCTTGAAGAATCCAGCCAACCGAAGTTCATCGTTGGCTCGCCAGTAGGAACGTCCTTGCACAGCGTTCCAATATACGACCAGGACCCGTGGCCTTGTTGGAAGCGGATGCGGACATCGGGCGTACCATTTGAGACGAAACGCAGCGTCAAGTTAGCCATTTTCGGGCCTATCCATTGTATCGCAGACTTCTGGACCCGCTTGCAAACCGCTGGATCGCCGTCCATGAATCCCGCAGTAATGATCTCCGCTGGTTCCCATTTGTTCTCACGCAGCAGTGCAGCTTTTGCGCCCTGCGTAAATCTGCGTTGAGTATGGCGAGAGGCGCGGCGGCATAACAAGCATGCAGAAGCGGGTTGCATTGGGTTCCGAGGCGCTCATGTGCTCGCCGACGCGCTCTGCCCCGGCGCGCCAAGCAGTTCATTTATCGCCACACGGGGCACATCGAGTTCCATGGACAGTGTTCGCCGGTCTTCATCAGAACTAAACTCCGATCGAATCTCTTGCGGCACCGCAGATTCAATCAAACGTAACGGATCGTGCCAGTGCGAGAATTGTGGCGTCGATTCCAGATACTCGTCTGCGAGGTCATGCTCTTCTTCATCGGTGCCGTCCTCACGGGACTCTTTGTACTCGTAATCGATACGGGGATTAAAATAATATAATAGCGGAGCGAAAACGGAAGAAGCCATTTCTCTCCAAGCCAAAAATGGTCCTAACGGCACCATCTCCGCAATGCCACGCCATGTATTGATAGGCAAGATCGTCGGCTCAGCATTACTTGCCTTCACAAGCAACGTCCAGTCTCTGCGCAACAACGGTGGAATAGTAAATGGAGTGGTGGCGCGCAGTCCAAAATCGCCGCATTCCAGCGACAATGCCTCCACATCGGGATGGCCATTTCCGAGCAGAAAACGCAGATTTCGAATGACTTTGTCGTACAATGCGTCGTTGCGTGCCCATGCATACTTCTCCGGATGGAGAAAGACCGACTGGCTGCCTTTTGCTGAGGACTTCGACACGTAACTTTGAGCGGCATTATCGTACGTGCGTGCCATTAACATCAAGTGAGCGCCGTAAATGCCAAGCATCGGGTTCACAAATTTTTGCGTGAGGAGACCGTCTAGCAGTTCGCCGACCCGATCCGAAAACAGGGCGCGTTCTTCGGTGAGAGCAAGACGGACGATTTCCGCGTCCTGAAGCATCGAATCTGACGGGTCGAAGCCATCGCCGATTTTCGCCATTGACACCGCCATGTCGGAAAGCATGGCAAACGTTTGACCATGAATGTCGGGCGTCCATCCGGCGGGTTCATCATTATCTGACGGTAGGCTCCTGGTCAAAAGGAATATCTGAGTCTGCCACCCGGGACTAGCATAAACGGTCTGTTCAATAGCGGTCTCGTCGCTGTACTGGCTCCGAAGTATATATGCGCCACGATCCAGGGCGACGGTGCATGCGGACCATGGATCGTCCGTTAAGTCGAGAACGCCCTGCTTGCCATAGTCGGCGATCAAAGTACCGTCTTGGCTGTGCAAGGTGATCGATTTCCCAGGAGCGTTACGCGACTCGCTACGAGAGCCGACGCTGTAATGACGCGCCATTACGAAAACCTGGGAGATCCCTTGTCCGGCTGATACGTGGATCATTTGCGATTCCCGGCGGGCCGCCTCGATTTGGTATTCATGAGTTTCCGCTGTGCCATCAAGGGGCATAGGCGTCAGAATTTTCGGTGCTTGAAGATGCACCGTGGCGTCCTCGTTGTACAATCCTACAGTCTCGTTTTCGTGCCTTCCAAGCCGCGTCTTTATTTTGTAGATGCCCGGCACGGCCCTCGTGCTGAGGTTTCCTATCCCTCTTGCGAGAAGTTCGTAGGAAGCCGTAATCAAGAAGATCTCAGCAAAAGGATTGTCAACTGAAATGGCAATCTCTATAGACGATGCCTTGCTCGCAGTTGTTGTCATACTGAGAACGTAAGCACTACGGTGCCGTTGTCTTGTGCGGCGTAGTTTCCGGGCTTAAGCTTCACTGTCGCTCGTCCGTCTTCAACCCTTGCTGATGCAACCCTTATTGCGGGGTTGCCACCCAAAATCTGTAGCAGCGTCCCATTAGGCACTCCAGTCTACACTTAGGGTTTTCGATTCCAAGTCACTTGCCGGGGCGAACAGCAGTTTGTCGTCAAAGCCGAAGTCAGGTTCCATCGAAACGATCCTACTCTTTCGGTCGTTGTCAGGAAGATAATCTTTCATACGATTGATGAGATAGCGCTTGAGGCTGGTGCTCGTGACGTTGCCGTACTCATCCGCCGCCACATCCAAGCCTCTTAGCAATGCATATGTGAACACGCCGTGAACTAAACCATCCGGCATCTTCGCCTCGACGGACACGAGTCTTGAACCGCGCGGAATACGCTGAGAACACTCGGCAAGCCGAAGAATTGCCGTGCACCCGACGGAAACTCGGCAATTGCGGAACGACCGTCATCTGGTAGTTCATGCAGCAGTCCATCCACAATACGAACTCATCGAAGTACGCGGCGTTATAGAACCAATCCAACCAGGCAGTAGCGTACACGTGCTCAGTTTGGACGCTGGTGGCATTGGCCGCGAATATCGCGCCGTGGGCACGAGCAGGCGCAAATCCATGACCGCTCATATACACGTAGAGCCGCCGGCCGACGGGCGGGTTCGCGTTGGCGTTTACCTGTGCCAATGATTCTAGGCGTGCGAACTCGCCAACAACGTTCGCGGTTGCGGGCACGGCCGTCGCAACCGAGTAATTCGGCGGCAAGGGGTCAGGCGAACAAACAAGCCTCGCTCGCGTGGGATCCAATCCGCCTTTTCGCGGATGAATTAACCATTCGTGGATAGCAACTGCATCGTTGATGGGTCCCCGCAAATCCTGTGGCTCGGCAGGCGTCGAACCAAAGCCTGGATAATTCGCGATTCCCACTACGATTGCGTAGTCGGTCGGATTCAAGGCCGGCATTGGCGTCAGTGCGCGGACCGCTGCTTATTGCACATCGTCGGCTTCATGCCCAGATGACGCGGACCATGCGCGCTGCTCCGACTCAAAACCATGGCTCTAAAAATGCCCGGCGCGGACGCGCGGGGCTTTGGATCATTGCAGCCGCTCCTGGGGGGCCTCCTCCGGGCGCGGGTGCGCCGGCTGGAGCGCCGAGGCTCGCCCTGGGATTGCCCACGCCGTTTGCATTTCCAGCGACAGATGTTGCGCCAGACGCCGTTGCAAAGATCAGAAAGCCATTTAGCACGCCCATCAGATAGTCGACGCCGCCTGGCGGAGGCCCGTCCGGAACGGTGAGCGTCGGCGCAACGTACACCCCGATACATCCTACTAAGACCGACAGAGCCAGGCCAAGCCATCGCGGATTGAAGTTGAAAGCGCGCTGCAAACCATTTGAGACAACAAATACGATTGTGCTCGCGCTCGCCAGCGACGCAAAGCTAATTAAGGTGAAGAACTGACTCGAAGCTGTACCGCCCTCCGTGGGCGTCGTGGTACTCGTTTGTGATTGAAGAAACGCAATCACGAAATGATAGTGCATCATGACACCTCCGATCGCAACGTTGTTGCAGTCCGTTTCCGGGTCGCGACATTGGCTTGAATCTGTGCCTTCCCTAGCGCTTCCAAGATCGGCTTTATTTCCCCTACCCCGTAGAGTTTGCCTGGTTCGAGCGGGTTACGGGCTGGATGCAGCGGAACGATAATGTCGCTAGCGTCGTCTGCGCTCTTGAGCCACAGCACCACGACGTGTATGCTGGGCATCCTTAAGAGACGACTCTCTCTCAGCGTGTGGTCGGCCCGCAAACGCGAACGCGTGTCACTTATCCGCTGTAAAGTATCACCGACTTGCGGACCGCTAGTGATAGTTGCGTCTCGAAACGCGCCATCGACATCGTATACATCGATAGCGTAGGGACCATCTGAAGACTGGCTGAGCTGCTGCCAACCTACCGAAACGGCCTTGTCCAAGTTAAAATCGTTCGCTAAATCAGCAAGTCGCATGGCATAAATTTGGCTTACGCTTTGTCGATCACCCTTGCTAGGCGCTCGCGCTCTTCGCTTCTTAGGCGATCTTCGTGGTTTGGCCGTGAAGTTGTCAAATGTGGAAGCCACTGCGGTTGGCGGCATCGCGTGCGCAATCGAATCTTGGGCTACGTTTGCGAATGTCTGCGTGTAGTAGGTCGATACCCAACTCCAGCTTCCAAGATATTTATTGCAGAAGTCATCGTAACCGCACGGTGCGATAGTGCCGTGTTCGGGATCGCAGATTTGTAGCGTCGCCGGAGACGTTGATGCCGCCGAGATTACGACGAAGTGATCGGTGCCGTCAAAGTCTACGCCGGCCGCGACAGGGCGGCCGGCTTGCAACTCTTGCACGATCTGGTCTACCGGAATCGTTCCGGACACCGGTGCGTTGAGGTTCTGCGTACTGGATAGCGCGGCATCGAGTGCGGCCGGCTTGTTGCATGCTGCGTTCTTGGGGCAGCAGCCGGAAATTTGGAGAACTTCTTGGGCGAGGCTACACTGCGACCAAGGGCTTCTGTTGGGATCGTAAAACCGTGACACGCTCACCGCAACCGCAGCCCAACACCACTGGTCTTGGAGTTGCTGTTGGATGCTAAACGCTACGCTGGCCTCCCAGTTGCTCATTTTGAAAAGCGGCCAGTCAAGGCTTTTTGGGTGTTTGTCCGGACGTAGCAGTACCTTTCGTGTTCTTAGTGGACGTTTGAGGTGACTTTGTGCTGTTGCCGTTTTCGGTTGGAAAGATCGGAATGCTAAAGGCGAAGCCGAATCGGTTCGTAGCCTGTGACGTCGTCGAAATGCTAGTTCCGGAGGGCACGATTTGATTTACCATGTAGCCGTTCAGCGAGTTAACATCGGCGCGAAATATGCCTAAACTAAAATAGAAGGATTGATTTAGAGAGGCGCTCAACCCGATCATGCCGCTGGCGAACTGTTGCTGAGATGTGGTAATAGCAAACGTTGCGTGCAACGCCCAAGGGCTCGGGTTGCTTGTAAGGCGATAGTGCACCATTTGCGTCATCAGGAATGGTTGGCCCGAGTCTTGCCTATTCGGCTGGATTTGCGTCACGTTGCTCGTGCCGGACATCGTTGTGCCGGTTTTCCACGATCGATTCGGAATGTTGCTATAGCCGATGCCGTGTGTAGATGTGATTCTGCTAGGCCCCACAAGAACCAGCAAATCCTTTTTAAATACGGCCGCATCGGAAGATGAACTGTCGGACGTATCCGAGTTGTTGTCGCCTGTCGTTGCGCCGGTTGAAGGCGTCGAGCCTTGACCTCCTCCCGTTGCGCCGCCGGATGTCCCTGCGTCGGTGGAGGACTTGTCTTGGGCGTCTGTCGTCGCGCTGGTTGTCGACGTCTTGTTCACTGCAGAACCCGAAGCGGCGGCGCTTTTGACGAGCGTTCTATCGATCGCAACGAATGATACGGTTGCGTTGTCGGCGTACGCGCCTTTCGGGCACGACAATACTTTCTCGGGGAGAGTAAAATCCGCTGGTTGAATCGCGCTTAATACGGGCTGCCAGGCAATGATCGCCTTTATGGATTGATTTATAGCGTTGCTTGTGTCGTCTGAATCCGATTGGAATCCCGAAACCTCTTTGCTTAGGTCGCTTAAGACGCTTTTTTGCTCGGCCGTAACGCCTGCGCTGCCTTGAGCGAGTCGAACAGCTGCTACAGCAGCGTTTATCTCTTTACTCGGCCAAACAAAACTGGTTTGCGTACGCTTTATGGTCGCGGCTTCGTCATGGGCTTGTTTAACGATGGACGAGATGTCGGCATTCTCGTCGTCGGCTTCCACCACGATCTGTTGAACGGCCGTAGCACGCGGATTCAGGGAATTGCGCAAGGTATCGATTGCGTTCTCTGCCGCCTGCACGGCCTTGACCGCTTCATCGAAGTTACTACCGGCACTTTTGCCGTGCGTCTGTTCGCTGCCGCCGACCACTCCGCTTGTGGCGGACTGGCCGAGATCGCCGAACGGGTTGATATCCGTCGGCAGAGAGCAGTCTGTGTATAACGCTTACTTGAGCCGACGCATATCGAAGCGCATTGTAGCGAACGGTAAGCGATGCCGGACATATTACCTGTTCGTTTTGATCCGGCGTCGCGGCATTTACAAAAATCGTTTCCGGATCAGCCGCGGAGGCTGGCTCAACGAAACACGGCAGGAACGCTAGAATGGCCGCGCCGGCTAACAAAGTGCGTTGCAAGTGCACGGAGGGAGCCCGGGCCAAATAAAATTGAAGCATCCTTACACCCCTAAAAAGCGCTTGACACGTTGTAACCTTATACATACGCCGCTCGGGGACTGCGCAAGAGGGCCAAATGGCTCATTGTGATGCGAGAGCGCCATTGCCGCGGCTTGTAAAAGAAGCAAACCGTATGCATCTTGCGGCCGAACGGTTGCTTGTATGCTAACTTTTCGCGCCGTGACGGTCATGCGTTTCAACTTTTTGATGCGAAGTAGTAAATGAGCGGTAATGTGCCGACTCCATCCGCATACGCAGCGTCTGCGAAGATGCGCGGCACTTGTCGATGGATGCGCAAAACCGGCGGTGCTCTCTCGTGACCACGACATCGGTGAGCACATCACCATCCATCGTGGGCGTGAAAATGTCCCCAGCGAAATGCATCCTCCAGGCGACAAAAACGCCCTCGCACTGCCGGCACAACAGCGTTTCTTTCGGAGCGTCCTGAAGACGCCGATCTGGCTGCGTCCAGTTCCGAAGGAACGGGTTTGGCGAATCCGCCTTCTGCCGCTTCGCGACAAATTGCGGGATGATGTGGCTGACTTCGAGTTCGCGGTCGTTCCGGCAAAGTCTGCAAACTGGCATCTATGACAACTCCTTCCCTTCGCCAACCAGCTCTAGCGCCTCAAGTGCTCTTCGCTCGCTTTCAACGACCGACGCGCTGCATGCGACGGTTGGCCGGAAACCGAAATCCAGTGTGTTATTCGCCTTTCTGGTCCAAGAATTTTGGCCGGTGAAGATCCGGCGTTTCCGGTCAAGCCGGTAGAATGGAGACGAGGGCCGCCGCCAGTTGCTGGCGTGTACCTTGGCTGCGCTCGTAGTCCGTCGTCGGAAGCGCGCAACGCGCCGATCAGCAGGTTGACCAAACCCGCAACGCCGTGCACCATCCGCTGATCGCAAATGGTGCCCTGGCGGCCAGTGAGGCGGACGCGTTCTTAACCCTTATTTCGGTCGTCTGGAATCTTCAGCCCTCGTGCATTTGGGAGCCTTGGCGAGGCGTCGCGCAGAATAGCGCTTTGCCCAGAGTATCCGCTGTTGGCGTTGAAATTTTATCAGACCGCTGGTCCAGCGTGGATTCGGATGGCCGCTCGAGTTGGAATTGAGGGCATTCCGGAACTTGATCGCGCTGAACGTGACATGCGAACGCTGGAAAATACGCAAGAGTTCAAAGATGCGAAGAGCGATGTCGTGCAACGCTTTAGCCTGATGAGCGAGGATGAGTGGACCGCCTGGAGCAAACGGAGCCATGGCGACGTCCTGGCGCTTGTGCAAGTATCGCAAAATCTCCGTGCGCGTGGTTCCGATGTGCGAGTTGCTGACCACTTAGAGTTACCTCAAGGCGTTGCGGTAAACGGCTACTTAATGCGCGCTATTGGCTTTGCGCTATTCGCCCTGGTACAACTTTGTGCGGAATTCGAGGTCGATATGCGCGGCCGATTGGCTGACCTGGCGAGCGCCTACGAGCACATGCATGAGCGTGACGCTGCCACGGTGAATTGCGCGCTGTGCATCATGGCTGTGCTCTTCGCCGCAAGCACCATCGCAACGTACATCGCCTTGTGCGTCTTGTCTCGCGATGCCATGCGACGACTAAGCTTCGGCCCCGTCGAGCGCTACGGCGAGGTCTTGAGCGGCGTGATAATCGCGATCGTGGGCGTAGTCTTCATAATTCGTCCGGTGTAGCGGCGCGTGAACGAAGATCTCCGCATTTTGGCCGTCGCGCTGGCAATCGGTCTCGACGTGTTCGCGTTGTCCATAGCGGTTGGCATGAAGTCTCCGCCATGGCGGGACCGACTGCGCCTTGGCGCTGCCTTTTCAATCGCCGAAATTTCGATGCAAGTTTTGGGGCCTCGTTTTGGGTACCGCTTTCGGCCACGTTGCGGGCGAGGTGGCGTCGTGGACCGGCCTGCTGTTGCTGGGCGGAATCGGCCTATGGATGTTGAGAGAAGGCTTCGCGAACGACGACAGCCACGAGTTCGACATACGCTCCGCGGGAGGGCTCCTCGTTGCATCGCTTTCGATAAGCCTCGATTCGCTCGGCGTCGGCTTTGCTTTGCCCGTCATGCGCCTTCCCGTGCTTCCGTTGCTGGCGACGGTAGCGGTGTCTACGGTGTGTTTTACGTTGGGCGGACTCGGCTTCGGAGCGAGACTTGGTCATATCTTCGAGAAAAACGCCGAACGCGGAGCCGGCGTCGTGCTCATCCTGCTGGCTGCCGCGTTCGCGGTTCAAAAGTTTGGCGGAGTAACGTAGCGGGACGGACCGGCAGCGATGTCCGTCGGATCCTATCGGTGGTGAGGGTACACCGCTGGCATGAGAAGACAGACTACCATTGGTTTGGCAATCATGGCCGGAGCCGTCGCCGCCGACGCGCTGATCAGAAGAGACGAGTCGGTGGTGGGGCGGCTCGTCAGATCGCGGCGGGAGCAAACAACGCCAGAGCCGATGATGCAAGACGCCGACGGCGTCGCTTCGCTTCGCGATGCGAAAGAAGCCGAATCCGAACTGCACGAGGGATGCCGCCAGGAAGTGCTCGCGGCGGCGCGGACGCTGCACGAGGAAGGGCGCGTGGACTTCTCGCCCGTCGAGGTGATCGAATCCATGCAGGCGCGTGGGACCAGGTACGCCGAGAGCACGATACGCACGCACGTCGTCTCGCGGATGTGCGCGGACGCGCCCGACAACCATGGAACGACCTACGACGATTTCGAGCGCGTCGAACGCGGGCACTACCGGTTGCGGGGCCACTCGCAGTAGCGCAAAGACTCGCGCGATGAAGAATCCGATGGAGCGCCCCGCTCAATGGCGCGAAAAGGCCGGGCCGTGTCCGAAGTGCGGATGGGCGGAAACCGTAGCGCGCAAGTCCAGGACCACCGGAGAGTTGTATTTCGGTTGCGCGCGCCCGAAGAACGGGCCGCGCGGCGGCTGCAATTTCAAGGGCTGTCGCAGTCATTGAAGTCATCCTGACGCGCGGCGCTGAGGTTTCCGCGCGTGATCGTGTTGGATGGCGGGGCCTCTACGTAGTACGGAGGCGGCGGAGGAGGCGGCGGCGGTTGCGATATTATAGGAAAAATAGCATGTCCCACGAGGTTCAGCTGCGTATGGGCCATCCTAGAAGGCGTTCTCGCCGGGACACTATTGGCTGCCGCCGTCATGGCCGCTATTACAAATCCCATTTTTGGATGGATCGAGGTAACAGCCTTAGTTGGTGGCCACGTCGCTTTGCTCGATTCGATCTCGAACGCCTTTCAGGAATGCGCGTAGGATAAGCGGCCCACCATGCTTCCAAAGGTTCTCCCTACTCCTCATTACTGGGCCATCGCAGTGTATTTCATACCTTCTGCAATCATGGCTCTCGGCGTCTATCTTCGCTGGAAGCGCATTCCGACATTCCCTGTAAATCTACAAGAGCAGGCGAAGAGAGGTACGTTCCGGTTCGCATGGCTCGTCGGGTTCCTCACGCTGGTCGTGATGGATATGATTAAACTCCCTGCGCGGTAGAACCCCCGAACACTGCACAACAAAGAAGGTCCCGTGCAACCGCGGGACCTTCTTTTTACGTCCTTTTTGCTCGCCGGTCGATACGTTCTCCGTACAGTCGGCGTCTAACGATTTCTTGAAGCGACAACCACCACTCGTTGTCAAAGGGGAATGAGCGGTCCAAGTCGGCGTACTCGACGCCCGTACGCCTTTTCATCCCAAAGCGACGACGTGTCGGCCATAGCAACTAGTATTTTAGCCGACGTTCATCGCCCCCGATGGTCACGACGCGGACGTTCATGCCGGGGTTTCGTGGACGGTCGCCCTCAAGCACGCCCTCGTCCTCCACGCGTTTCATGACCTTCTTGAGGATCTCGCGATGGTGTCCGTCGCACAATGGTGCACAGCCAGCGCATCCCGGAATTGAGGTCAGTATGATCGTGACAGATCGGGCTCCTTGCGCGGTGCGCCGTCCGGCCGATCCGAGTTCCCATCAGCGCCGCGACGGACAGCGACATGAACTCCACGTGACGCGCGCCTTCGCGCGTGGGGCCGCGTCGACCGAACGCCGCGTGGGTAACTGCATGCCAGCCTTGCTAGGGAGTGCAAAGAATGAAGACGGTCCATCTCCTCATGGCCACGGCCCTGGTCATCGGCACATGTTGCGGATGCAGCGGTTCGAACCGAAGTTCGAGCGACACGACGACGAGCGACACGAGCGCCGCCTCCCCATCGCCGGCTGCCGACAGTCCCGACGTGGTTCAAGGCGAGCTGAAGGAAATGAATTCTTCGGTCGATCTGCTCAACCAAAGCAGCGACGCCGCCGGCGCATTCCAGGACGCTCGCATCGAAAGCGGCCTCCATTCAAACGACACCTTCACTCTCGACGTGGACACGGACAAGATCTCCACCGGCCAGGACCAACGCCGTCTAACCTCCGTTATGCTCGAAGCGTGGGTGAAGGCGTACAGGGACCACCACGGCGGAAGCGCCGCGGTTCCGCTTGCAGTATCCATCGATGATCTGTCCGGTCAGGAAGTGCAGCATGACTCCTATGACCCTAGATCGCAGTAGTGCTTCGCATGAAGGCGCTTCTCTTAAACTTCTCCGTCGAGCTCAGTTTCATTGCCTGCTCATCATTACAGCCTTGCGGCACGCGCAACGTTGTACAGACTACGATCGATCACAGCGTGCAGGCGAACAACATGCGCGCCAAATTGAGTGCTACGCACTTCCCCGGCGGCCGGGAGGACATAGAACTCGACGATGGGCACGTTTACGCGGCCAATTTCTTTACGCGGAAGCCGCTGGAGGCGGCGGACAGATTGGCAGTATGCCCCTGTCACCGGCGATCAAGTCGAGCTGTGCGCGCTGACTGCGGCGGACGGTTCGAAGTATTGTTTTGCCCGATGCGTTGCGCAAGCCTCACGGCCTTGAGACGTGGACTCGTGCACCAACGGCACGGCGGAAATTCTTGCCACCTGTTTGCACCTGGTTCAGCAACCGGAATCGGAGCCGTAGCCAACAGCATCACTCCGTCGAGGTAGACGGCGCGCCAAACGGTGTTCCGAAGATCTTCGTTGAGAGTCCGGGTGCAGGACTCTTCGGAGCAGTACACCTTTAGCTGCGCGGCTACCGCTTACCGTCCATGCGCGATTGCTTTGGACGAGGTCATGCTCAACCTGGACCTTCGCGAACAGCATGTGGCCATCCGGGCAACTGGAAGTGTTTCTTCATGTTGCAGCGCCTTCGTCGCCACAGACGCCTTCGTGTCCATCAATCTCCATAGTGGACTGTTCATCGCTGATGAATTTCTTGATAGCGAGGCGGCCAACCATCCGCATCATTAGGACGTCGGCCGTTCCGCCTATCACCGCGCCGGCGAAGGGGGCGACCCTACCCAGATTCACGATTCCCCGAGTGCCGGCTTTCGTCACGATTCGCGAACCGCCGATGCGGTTGATGGTCGTCAAGAGCGCGCGCGGGATCTTCTTAACGCCTTTAACTGCGAGCGACTTCGCAACCCCGACGGCGGCACGCTTCCCGGGTCCGGCAAGGGAGTCGCCCGCGACGAGCGCAAGAACGAACGCCTTCACGTCCGGACTCAGCGGATCTTCGCCCGCAAGCACCGCGATGGCCGCCACAGTCGTCGCCTGAAGCACCAGCGCGGCCGGAACCGATACTGCGATGCTTGCAAGGCCGCCGAGTCCGGTCAAGAAGCCGGCGCTGCCGGCGTAAGTGCATTGCGTTCTAAGCAGTCGGCGCGCACGCTCATCGAGCGTTCCAGGTTTTGCGCGGTGAAATTCGCCGATCTCGCGTGCACCCGGAAAGCCCGGGAAACCGTCCACAATCAACCCGTACAGGGCGTTTACTGGTTCGCCTGCGCGTGAATTCAAGAATTGGAGCAGCAACGGAGCGTTGATCTGAGGATTGTTCGAACCGTCCCGGTATCGCTGCTTTTCTTCTTCCGCCATGCCGTCTCGGTTTGCCCGTCGGAGTACGATCCTACGCTGCCGGATCTGCCCGCCCGCCGTGCACCGATGGGGTTTCCGGCATGCGGTTACAAGCTCGTTTGTTTTTCCCGCGGGCTCAGCGCGGGAAAGATGCTCGAAGCGACGCTGCGGCAGAGCAGGCATGGCGCGTTGGAAAGGATGGGGTTGGATGCTTAAGGTGGGACAGGTGGAGTACGGATTTCTAAAGTTGAAGATTTTTTGGTGAGGATTCGTCATCTCGACGGCGCGGATGTCAGATCCGACCGGACCGGCATGCCGACCTGGCCGTACGAGCGCGCGGCGAAGGACGCCTGGAACGTGGCGGACTGGAAGCGCGAGCGCTTCAAGCCCACGTATCCGGGATTCGAGGTTGAAGTCCTGGACGGGGATGGCAATCCGGTCCAAGGCAACATGAAACTCGAGACCGTCCGTGACTCGTACGCGGAGGATTAGATCTAGGATCCGCGTTCGAACGGCGTTGATGTTGTTCGCCGCAGCGATTTGCGTGCCAGTCTGTGTTTCGGCGCAACAAGACGCCACTAGTTATTCGTCGCCAGAGCTGGCGTGTGGGGCCGAGCGTTTGCACGCGCAGACCGCGCCGTCGACGCGCATGATCTCTACGGCAAAAGCGGAGGCCGTAAAACGCATGCCGTTGCGGAGGTTGATTCGGCGGTGCATGCGCTACGCCTGGCCGTGGCTCAATGCCTCAATCCTCCCTCCATGGCCCACGTGACCTTCCGCAACTGATTCCTCATAACGTACAACACGGTGTACAAACACTTCACGAACCACGCGGACGCGGGAACGACTGGATTCGTGCTGGCGGATCAGATGCTTGCGAAGTGCATCCAGGACTTGCTCGGCACGCCGGAAGGAGCGGCGTGCCAGATACGCTTGCGCGCCAACGCGCGGATCGCCAAGTTCGTCGATTCGGACGGTACCTGACGAATGGCGGACCAGGCTCGCGAGGTGGCGTTCACGCGCTCGTTCTTTCGCAACCTTGAGCAGATCGAAAAACACATCCGCAGGCGCAGCATCATCCGGCAGATGATCGAGCGCTACGGCAACAACGTCGCGGAAGCGTGGCGGCATCTCAAACCTAACGAGCCGACGTCTGGATTCATGCAACTGTATGAGAACGGCTTGCTGCATCTCAGCATTGAGGCGTTGATGCTCGAAAGGCAATGGCAAGACGTGTTCACGCGCGACAATCGGAAAGAGGCGCTAGACGCGCTCGCGTCGTTGGACGCGGAATGGCGCGAGCGCGTTGACGGCGACTATTTCTTGAAGTGACGGTCAAAGGCGAAGTGATTGCCGCGGCCCGCCTGCGCGCGAAGACTGGAAGCGTTGCCGTAATAGGATGCCGCGAAGGCGCGGCGCGGCTGGTCGTCGAGCGGATCGAGGCCGTCTCCAACCGGCTGTCGCCGGCATCGCACAAAAAAGCCGTCGCGGCCGCTAGAATGTGCCAGGCGTATGTCATCTCCGTGGGTAACGCTCAAGCCGGAGGTGGCTCAAATGCAACGAGTGCATCCTATCGCGGCCCTCGTGACCGCCGCGTCGATCTTCTTGACCGCGGAGTGGTTCATCCGCCGCGAGGAATCGCTCCTCGCCAAATTCTTCGGTTCTCTCGGCTACTGAGGCGGCTCGAATGCAGTCGTTTAAGGTAGCGCACGTGCGCGAGCAGGGCGTCGATCTCATCATCGTGTTCGTTGACGAACGCGTGAGCAATATGACAGACGCCGACCGCCGCGAGATAGCGGGACGGCTCACGCTCTGCGCGCGCCATCCGCATAACAGATGTTATTAGGCGATTGAAGGCGATGGACAAAGAGATCGACATCTTGCTGTAACGTTACGTTTGCTTATATCACATCGCACATTTCACGCACGATCTTGAAACGTGGCGCAACGTGGGAAGTTCCATGCCGCAAGGCTACACTATTTCTGCTGCGAAAGCTACGAAGGCACAAAAAGCGATCTACGACGTACTCGATGCACTTGCCAAGCGCCGCGGCTTCGTGACGGTCGAACGCGTGAGGCATTCGCACACTCCTCGCAGGACGCGGGGCATGAAGTGAACGACAAATCTGCAAGGCAAACATCGCGTACGAAAAGCCGCAGATCGCAGGCGGATCCGCAGGCGCGCGCAGCGCTTTCTCTTGACGCATCTCGAGAGCGGCAACGCGTTCACGAAGGAAGAGTTTCGTACCGCTAGCGGATGGCCAGCCCAGACCTTCAAGACATACTGGTCGAAGCGGTTCGCTCAGATCATTCGACGGGGAGGCGTCGGGAAATACAGAGTGGACGGCACGTTCGAGCGATTTCGTGGCTTAGGCGCGTTCCGTCGCTACATGAGTCAGGCGACGGGAGATCGAGGGGTCTATGCTTTGACGAAGTTTCCCACGGTCGTTACATACGAATTCTATTTGCCACTGGCGCATGAAACTACGCTAAGACGTACTCTGGATGCTTTGTTCTACGAGGACAGCGTTATGCCGCGATTAAAGCGCATGGATATCAGAGAACTCGAAGAGCACTTGCCTTCCGAGATGCTGCTGGGAGAAGCGCCAGTACTTGAACGCGCAAGGGAATTTGTTAATCGCAACTTCAGCGGATACTCGATTTACCACGTCAGCGGGCGGTTTCGTGCCGACGACATCAACTCTCAAGCGGCGGCCACCTCGTCATCCGCGAACGGTGAGCCGTATCTAATTGATGAAACTACAGCCGTGGTGCAATTCATCTTTCCTTGCTTGAGCCAAGCCGAAGCCGCTAGGACGCGATTGCTGTTTCACAGCCTCTTCGTTCAACCGATCATAGACTTGATAAGTGGCGAGGATCAGATCTGGATGATTGAAACTGGGACGGGCAGCAGTGCTCACGTGTGGAAGAACCAGGGGTAGCAACTTGGTATAATTGCTTGCATAAGCATGAGATCCGACTAAGCCGCCAAGGCGGCCGACATGATCAAGAACTTGCGCGTTTCCAATCCCATGTAGGCGACTCGAAAATAAGCCAGATCAATTTTGTGGACCCTTGCTCGCAAATGGTTCTTCAATCCAGATCGATTTTCGCGAATGCGGATTGACACTCCCGGGCGAGCATTTGTTTCCACGTCTGAGAGCCAGACGCGTGTCAATCGACCAAAGAATCGCAGGAGTAAAAAGGCACAAAGCGAGCGGTTGGCGGCTATATATCAAGCGAGTAGGCGTTGGATGTCTTGCTTGCAACGGGATCACCAATATTGGGGATGTCCGGGTCGTAGTTCCCGCGATAGGTTCGCAGAGCAGCGCCCGTTTCAAAGGGAGGGAATGCTGATGGACGCCTATCTGCAGTCGAGGTCGTGGACGCTGGGCGATACGCGTCCTGCCACGGATCCTAGACAATGGGCTCGCTATTCTTCGCTTCGTCGCGCACAGCGCCGTCGAACACCCCGTGTGCTCAACGCCAAAAAGGACGGTGAGGCGGTGCATACCGAGTGAAAAAAGACGAACCCCGAAGGCGCAGCCTACGGGATTCGAAAACGCCCGACGGGGAGCAGGTCCTGCAAGATGAGCTCCGCCGTTCAGCACGGTCATTAAAGCACATCCGGATGCGCCGTTCAAGTGGCGCTGCGGCGTCTGCTTCCCGTCGGGCTTTCTCCACTTCAGCTTCGGAGGAAAGCCCGCATGAAAAGCACCCTACCGATTTCGAAACGCCGTTCGCGCGGCCAGCGCGATTCCCGTCGCAAAGATGCCGCCGAATGCGAGATCGTTCTGCGGCGCGAGAACGCCCCGGCGTTGACGGACGGCCACGATCTTGAGCCGTTACTACTGTTGCGCTTGTTGCAAGAGGCCGACGAGGGAAACGGCGATGCCTAAACGACCCAGCTTCCTGACGGCGCGCCGAGTGGCGATTGCCCAGATAGCCGTGCCCACGGCAAAAGGCCTGATGTTCTCAGAGACCGCGGTCGAGATTTGTCCCAAGAACCCGCTTACCGATTATCGCCGTTCTCTCGGCTTCGAGATCACCGATGCCGCAAAAGTCACCGGGCTGCCGGCGAATCTTTTCCTAGCCATTGAAGCCGCAACGGTCGACATGTCGGCCCGCGAAGTGCTTGTGCTTCGCGGGCTGTACGAGCAAATCGCCGAGCACGCGAACTCGCCCTCTCAGAAACAACGCGAATGCGACGACCGCAACGTGAAAAGTTGGGATGACGACCTCTCGCGTGAGATCGATGGTGTCGTCGAGAGCGGAACGCCGATAGCTCTTGCATACATCGACCTATTGGGGAGATCGTTGCCTGACGGTGACAAGTGTTGAGCACTCGAAAATTTACGACGCGCCGGTCGTACTGGCCGTATACGACTCGCTTTGCACTTTTAAGAAACGAAGATTCGCACGACCCCTTGCACGAGAGATACGTCTGAAACAGACAGCACTTCTGATTTTTCGCAAGAGATCTTTGAAAACTGAATAACGATTTTAACTTGCGGCTCTCCGCCAAGCGGAGACGTGACGGAGAGCCGATGTGCGGTGCGCGTTCTTTTATCTTCAAAAGCCGTGATGGCTCTCCATCCTTCGACGACATGGGCGGAGAGCCGGATATCGAAATCTGTCACCGGTTAGCGCCAGAATTACCATGCGATCCGCCCGGGCCACGGCTTGCCGCTGAGCCGTTCGATTGCGTTACGTGTGCCTCGATATCGATCACCGTCATAGGCGGCTTTCCGAACCGTCTCGACAATGGACAGCACGACGGCGTTCTCGCGCGCAGTTCGCGCCGGCATGGCGATGTATTCGTAGCCGGCGACGACGTCCGGAGGCACGTCGGCGAGCAGGATGAGGTCGCGAATGATCCGCTCGAAGCGAAAGCCGGCATGATTCTTTAGAACGATCGAAACGTGCCCGGCGGTCGAGTGCACGATTCGAACTTGGGTTTCGAAGTTTTCGAGGTTGCCCAACGTGCGCAGACACATGGCCAGCGTCCGCACCGTGAAGCGGCCGACGCGAGCGTCGCCGATTTTGCGGTCCATCGTTCGGCAAACTTCGGAGATCGCGGTCGAGGCGGCTTTCTCTGCGGCTTCGAAATTAAATTGGTGCGGGCGAAGATCGAGGTCTCCGGCTGGCGCTTCGAACCTCAGATGCATGGTTTGTCGCACTTCGTCGAGCGGGAATCGTCGACAGTGTACTTGGATTTTGCCTCCTGCGATGGTGCAGACCATCTCCTTGTCGAGAAATTGCGCTCGTCCTGCTTCCGGAAAGTACGTTGACTTCATCATTTTTCTCCTGCGGTTGACGCAGTCCAAGACCGCGGAGAAAAACGTCATCGAAAGTCGGAGTACCGCCAGTCCTTTATGAAGCGCACCTCGTCGGAAAGCATTCTTTCGGGGTTTTCGACAACATAGCTGCGCATCCACAAATCGGCTAGACACAAGAGCGACGTCTCGAGCACTTCGATTTGAGTGTCTTGACAGCCGGCGACCGCCATGGCGGCGATCGCGAGTCGCCCGGGCACGTTGTCCGCAAGGAGTTTCAAGCGCGTCACCGTCAGTGTCGGCTCGACCCACCTCCTGAAAGCCTTTTCGAAAACCCTGCGATGTCGGTGGAGGTACATCAGATCGATTTTCGCGGTTTCCCGTCTCAAGACGGACTGGATACCGTCGAGAAACGCGTCGCGCCGGCTTCTGGCGACCTCGTGGACCTCAAAGACGTAGCGCGCAAGCGACTGCGAACTGTCGAAGTCGCTGCCGCGATTCATGGCAAAGCCGATGGCGACGTTGTCGTTGTGGTCCAAAACCGTGCTTCCACTAAGCGCGCTCGCCGCGCTTAATCCAAGCCAGAGATCGTAAACGTCGTCGCGCAACTGCTTGGACCGTGGTACGGCCAACGCGGTCGCCAGCGTGCCGACGACGTCGATATAATGACCGCAGGTCCAGAGCATCCATAGACCGCTGCACCAGGCGATTCCCGATGATTTCAAAGCTTCGCCCAGAGCCCAAGAGCGTCGCGCGTCCGGAGCATGCACGCCTCGTCTCCAATCGTCGAAACTTTTGCCTGCGGTAGTAGAGGATTTCGGATCCCATTTTTCGATGGCGCGCTCCAGCGCCCTTACTACGCGACCGCGATAGGGACGCACGTCAAGACGGTTTTTCCGACCTTCGGCCTTGACCAACATTTTCAGTATGCGCGAAAGGCGCTGTTCTACGGCATTCTTCAGAGTGCGCGGCATGTCCAGATCATCGTTCCAGATCAGCCGGCACGACCTTTTTTAAAATCGCCGGGCTGCGTTCGGGCAACGCAGGGAAGTACAATTGCGCCACGTTGGGCCGCTCGATACTGAGTGCCCCGCGAAAAACCGGCTCCTTGAAAACCGAAAATTTGAAATGTCGGCCGCAGGCTGGCGCATGCACGATCTCGTTGTTTACGTCGAGGACGCGCATGTCGCTCCGTTATGCGGCGTCAATGAGCGGCGTCCGAGTCGGCATAGCCGGAATTTCAACGTCGCAGTCACTCGAGCCCGGAAGGCGGGCGAATCGCGAACGGTGAGGGCCTCACCGTTCGCGAGAACGATGAGGCCCCTACACAAGTCCCCGGTGGCATCTCCAGTTTTCGACGCTGAGAGCCGTCGGGCACCCGACCAGTATGCGCTTTCCGCTACCGCCCTCGCAAGGGGGCACGCGGGCGCGGTCGGACCCGACCGGGGACGCACCGCAACAGGAGATTGTTGTGCGTAAAACTCCAGAAAACGGGCGCTTCTATCGAGCGCCAATTCGGCATGCGTCGATTTGGACGCGCGTTATGCGCGAGAACGGCTGCGTCCGCCCGGGAGGCAGGATCCCATGCTGAGCCCGGGGCACGGCACACCTGCGAAGCCTAGCGAGGTCTTCCCGTACAAGCCGCCGCGCTTCATCCGCGAGGATTCCAAGCGCGCCCGGCTAGAGGCGGACGCCCTGGCCGCCATGGCGGATGCGGGCATGGGCCGCAAAGATGTCCGCTACGTGCACGCCCTGGAGGACGAGCCCGTCGATCAGGCCCAGCTCGATGACGAGGTCAAGGGATCGCCCGACGGTACGATTTTCTGGGTGCGGTCCAGCTCGTGCCGGCAGTGCAGCGGCAAGAAGCCGCGCCGCCGCCGGGACAAGAAAACCGGGAAGCTCATCGAGCCCAAGAGCAAGCCGCACGCTCCGGGCAAATGCCGCAAGCGGGAGCGAGAGCGCGTCACCCGCATGGGCGAAGACGTCTTCACGTGCTCGCACAAAGGCTGGAAGAACGCCCAGCAGTGCGTGCACATCCGCAAGGCCAAGAAGAAACTGGGCATCCTCTCCGGTCCGTACTCGACGGCGCGCCGCCGCAAGCCGACGATCTGGATCTTCTCCTCCGGCTTTAAGGAGGCGACGCGCCGAAGCAACGCCTACAAAGAGATGCCCAGACGCGTTCCGCAACTCGCCTACGAATTCTGCCGGCGCTTCGTCACGCCGCCGCGGAGTGCCGGGCGTACCGGAATTCCGTTGGCCGCAGTGTGCTTCGCGCTGCTGATGAAGGTGTTCATAAACCGCGATTATGACGGCATGGTGCACACGCTCGCGCACGACGAGACCGTCAGCAAGTTCTGGCGATTGCTCGCGCCAAATTTCGCGGACGAGTTGCCGGAAACAGGCACGTTTTCGAAGCGCTTCGGCAACGAAAATCTGACGCCGTACATGTACGACATCATCCCTGCGCAGGGCAAAATGGGCCGCAAGATCGATTACATGAACCTGATCGATTCGGACCAGCATCCCAAGATACCGACCATGAATTCGTGCACGCTCAAGTTCGGCGGTCCGCCGCCGGCGTGGCGGAAGGTGGCGGAGATGGTGAAGCGCCACTTCGGGATCGGCAACGTGAGCAACCTGATCGTCGCGCTGGACGTGACGCTCGACACCGGCATCGGCTCGAGCGACGGCTGCCATCTGCCCAGCATGGCGCGCCAAATGTTGGAAGCGCAGGGACGGCCGTTTCCCTCGGCCGCGGATCAGGCGTACTCGGGCAAACGCAACTTCCGCGAGTTGCAAAAGATGGGATTCGAAGCGCTCTACATTCCCGAGAAGGCGAACGAGCAGCGCCTGACGGCGCGCAACGAGTGGTGCGAACTGGCGAAGAAAATGGCGGCGTTCGAAAAGGACCGCGAGCACGAGTACAAGTCAAACCAACGCAATCGCAGCAAGGCCGAGAACTACCCGTCAAGATCGAAGCACTACTATCCGATGGGACGGCTGCGCGCGCGAAAGGGCGATCCGAAGCCGGATTACCCGAAGGATCTGAAACTCACGGACGACGGGAAACTGGACGAGCAGTCTGTCTCTGCTCCCAGAGGACGTCATCGAACGCATCATCAAGGCCGCGGAAGTCGCAGTCGGCGTCGCCCCTTTGAACGAAACGCTCGCGGTCGCCATCGTTGACAACCTGCGCTCGCTGGTGATGCTGGAGCACCTCTTCGACGTGCGCGTGGACTTCGACGATCCGGAGTGGGCGTTCGAGGGGATCACGACGGTTTTCGAAGAGGAGATCCGCATCCAGGTGTCAGGACCGAGGCCGCGGCCGTCGGACGGAATGGACCCGGCGTAGCCGGCGCTGGCGCGTCGCGCCGTGCCACTCGGCCGGACAGGTGCGCGTGCCAAAGCGTTCGCCGATCACGGCCTGCAACGGCACCATGAGATCCATGGATGACGGACCGGAGTTCCGCGATGAACTCCGGCCCGCGCGTCCCCGCAGAAAGTCGGATTCATCGATCTCGATGAAGCACTCCCGCTCGTTCTCGCGGATTCGGCACCCCAATCGTTGCGCGGTCCGCGGCCCGTCACCGAATACCAGCGCGGGCGGTTTTCGGCGGGAAAGCGCAAACGCCGTGCGGTTCACGAGACCTTCGCTCGTCAGCGGTTCCACTCGCCGTCGGTCTCTTCGAACCGGTCGCGTTCCGGAGCCATCCGGCCGTTGGGGTAGCCGCAAGCGATGCTGCCGAAGTAGAGGTATCCGTTGCGCCAAACCTTCGGAAGGTCGTCAAGCCGGTCCGCGACCGGCGTCTCGTCGTCGCCCGGCTTTTCCGAAAGCAGCGCTTCGAGCGCCGCGTCCAGGCCAGCAATGTGCTTCTCGGTGTTGCAGTCGATGATGTGCATTTGCGTCTCCCGTGATCGACGGAATAGTAGCATCGATCTTCGTCTGATGAAAGTCGCGCCGAAGGAAAAGAGCCCGACCTCATCGCCGGACTCTTTTCGTGTTCCTCGCGCGCGCGAATGCTGGAAATCCGTTATTCGTTATGCGAATTCTGGAAATGGGCGCGAATTCCGCAAATCCGATTTTGCGTAGGGGCCAATTCTGGAAACGCCTTGCAAAATTGGATTTACGGTGTACGACACGCTACATCTGCATTTGGGAGATTTCGTTGTACGCGCTGAGCAGCTTGTTGCGGATAGCCAAGGTGAACTGCATTGCAAGGTTCGCCTCTTCGACCGACGTCACGACCTTGCTCACGTCGTTCGTCTTGCCCGTGGCTAGATCTTGGGAAAGCTGATTGGACTGCGTGACCTTGTCATTGACGTCGCCCAAAAACGACTGCACCGTATCTTTGAAAGACGGCGTTCCGGAGACGCCGGCCGCGCCCGCCGAAGAATTGCCGCTCGAATCGCTGCTGCCCACGCCGACGTCCGGAACGAACGTTCCGGGAATGGCCTTGCTCATGGCGGCGTTGTAGCCTGCGTTGATTTCCATTTTTATCCTGCACTGCGCAGCAGATTCAAAGTTGCGCTCGACATGAGGCGAGCTTCTTGCATTGCGGAGACGTTTGCCTGATAGGCGCGCGAAGCGGCCATCAGATCGACCATCTCTTTGATTACCGAGACGTTCGGATAGTGAACGTAGCCGCGCGCGTCGGCGTCGGGGTTGCTCGGATCGAACTCGAGCCGATCGGGACTGTTGTCCTGCGTGATGCCGAGCACTTGAACGCCGTCCTGTGACGAGGAACTGCTCTCGGGATCGCCCGGATCGGACGAGCCGCCGGTTTTCTGCGCGAAGACGACCAGCTGCCGTTTGAACGGGCCGCCCTGCGGCGTATGCGTCGTGTTGGCGTTGGCGATGTTGTTGGCGATGACGTCCATCGCCAGCCGTTCGGCCGAAAGGCCGGAAGCGCTGATCTCGACCGAATCGTATAAACTCATTGCGGCTGCTCCGTTACGGCCTCACGAAGGCGCATGAACTGCACTTGAAGCAGCTGCGACATCGTCTGCGAGTAGCTGGAGTTTTGCGCCAGCGAGGCGGATTCTTGATCCAGGTCGATGTTGCTGCCGTCAACGCGCATTTGATCGCTGTCGTCCACTTGTATCTGCGGGTCGAACGGAACGGGGCCGTTCGTACCGCCCAGTTGCCGGCCGTCGTCGACCGCCATCGGCAATTCGTCGCTAGAGGCGGGATCGCCCGAGGCCGCCGCCAGCTCGTCTTTGAAATTGACGGTTTGACGCCGGTAATTCGGCGTGTTCATGTTCGCAATGTTGGAGGCTATCGCGCTGTTCTCCAGACCTGCTCCGGAAATCGCGTTGCTCAACGTGTCGACCGTCGAACCGAAGCCCACGGCGCTGATGTCACTCATTACCTACCGTATCGGCCGCAGGCAGGCGCCTTTTAAGCGAACTGGGTGGCGTGAAGGCGGGCATAGGCGCCGCCTTTGGAGAGCAGCGCTTCGTGGGTGCCCATTTCGAGAACTTGTCCCGCTTCAATGTAAAGAATCGTGTTGGCTCGGCGGATGGTCGATAGGCGATGCGCGATGATCAGGGTCGTGCGCCCGGGGAGAAGGCGGTCCAAGGCCTGTTCGATCAGGGCCTCGGAGTGGCTGTCCAAAGCGCTCGTCGCCTCGTCCAAAATCAAGATTCGAGGATCGCGCAGAATGGCGCGCGCGATCGCGATGCGCTGGCGCTGGCCGCCGGACAGACGGGTTCCTCGCTCTCCCACCTCGGTATCGTAGCCGTCGGGAAACGCGCTGACGAACTCCTCGGCGTTTGCCTCACGGGCAGCCTGGCGGACCTGGTCGTCCGACGCTTCCAGGCGACCGTAACGGATGTTGTCTACGATGCTGCCGCGGAAGAGCTGCGCCTCCTGCGGCACGATGCCGATGGCGGCGCGCAAATCGCTCAGACGAACCTCGGCCAGATCGACTCCGTCGAGCGTTATGCGTCCGCGCTGCGGCTCGTAAAAGCGCGGCACGAGATTGACTATCGTGGATTTTCCGGCTCCGGAAGGCCCGACCAGCGCGACGATCTCGCCCGCTTCGATGTGCACGTCGAAGTCGCGCAGAACCGGTCCCTCGCCGCTCTCATAGGTGAAGTCCACATGTTCGAAAACGATTTGCCCCCTGACGTGCCGGAGGGGCCGTGCTCCGTGTTTGTCCGGCCGCTCGACCGGCAGGTCGAGCACCTCGTATACACGCCCCGCGCCGACGACTGCGCGCGAGAGATCTCCGACGAACGCCGCAAAACGGTTCATCGGATTGATCAGATTCGCCAGTAAACCCCAGTACATGAAGAGTTGACCAACATTGATCCGGTGAACGACGACCTCGCGCGTGGAGAGCCAGATGATCGCGACGATCGCGCTCGACATCAGGACGGAGAGCACGAGCGGCTGCGTCTGGATGAATTGCGTGAGCTTCATGTAGACGTTGAAATACTGCTCGTTGCGCTCGCGAAAACGCCGCGATTCGTAGTCTTCGCGGCCGAACGCCTTGATGATCCGCTGGCCGGTGAGCGCCTCCGTCAAAGAAGCGGAAAGATCCGAGATGCTCTCCTGCGAGCGGACGCTGCTTGCCGCAATCAGGCGCTGAAAACGCGACACGGCGAGCGAGACGATAGGCGCAACGACCACGAGGGAACACGTGAGCAGCCAGTCCAGCTTGATCATCACGATGAGCGACGAGACGAACGTGACGGTGTTATTGACGAGTTGCGGAAGAGAGACCGTGACCGCGTCCGTCATAATCTGCAGATCGCTGTTGAAACGCGCTATAAGGTCGCCGGGACGCCATTTTGCGAATTCGCCTAATGGGAGGCGCAGAATTCTTTCAAAGAGGCGGTCGCGCATCCGCGCGACCAAGTGCTGACCGCTCCAGGCCATCAGGTAACTCTGACCATAGGTGGCGAGCGCGCCCGCGATCAGCGCAGCGAAGATAAGACCGAGGGTCACGTACAGTGCTTGCAAATCGGGCTGCTTGGCGGCAATGACCCGATTGATGATCTCCCCGAAGCCCCACGGTCCGACCAAGTTGGTAAGGCCGCCTACCGTTCCCAAGAAAATCGCCAGGGCCAGCGTGGGATAGTATGGCCGAGCGTCTCGCGCTATGCGCTTGACGATTTCCGGCTGAGTCATCGCGCTCTCGCTTGCGGCCTCCGAGCCCTGAAACCTCTCTGCCCTGCGGCGGTACATGAGGAACAAAGGCATTCCGGAGAAGCGAATCGTGGACTGTTACTTCCATTCAAATGTTCCGTCCGTAGCAAAGTGCGTCGACTGCGGCAAATCCATCTGCGCGACTTGCCGAGACGAGGCCGGCACCTGTCCCAGCTGCCGCCTGGCGGCCAAGATCGATTCGGCGTCAGGGACTAAGAAGGCGGTGGCAGGCGAAGTTCCGCCGCGATCGCAGCAATGGTGGAATCAAGACGGACAACAGCAATATCAGCAGTACCAGCAGCCTGCTCCGCAGGCTCGCGCAACGGTAGCCGAAGCCGGCGACTCGCCCGAGTCCCGCGCCCTCGTTGCGCTAGGCTATCCGGTGTGGCCGCTGGCTTTGCTCTCGCTCTTCGATCGCAAGCAGTCACGCAGTCTGCGCAAGCACGCGTATCAAGCGCTGGGATTCAACTTCGGAATGTACGGGTTCTATGCGCTCCTCTCGTTCATCTCGCACCTTCCGTTCATCGGCTGGACTCCGCTCGGCTGGAGCTCCGACATCGTCCTCGCGTTCATGCTGCCGATCTTCATCGTGCTGAGCGTCTTCTACGGGATCCGCGCTTGGCACGGCGACGAAGTGCGCGTTCCCATCATCAGCGATTGGCTCGACGACCGCATGCCGGCCGCTTAGGCGCTATCCGTTAAACGACTGATAGCGAGCAAGAAAAGCGCGCGCCGCCGCGCCGTGATCGACAACCGGCGAGGGATAGGAGTCCGCGCAGAAGAGCGGCAACTCGATCTGCGCGGTTGCCCCGGAGATGCCCGACGCAATCGCCGCTCCGGGAACGTGCGCGAGTTCCGGAATCCAACGCTTGACGTATGCGCCGCTCGGATCGAAGCGGCGCAGTTGTTTCTTGGGATTGTAGATCCGGGGATAAGCCGCTAAGTCCGCGCCGACGCCGGCAATCCATTGCCAGTTGCCGATCGCCAGCGCGGCGTCGTCCTCGATCAAATAGCGGTCCCACTCCGCGACGCCGGTGCGCCAATCGACTCCCAAATCGAAGCATAGGAATGAAGCGGCAATCGCGCGCACTCGAGGGTGCATCCAACCCGTCGCGTGCAACTGACGAATTCCGGCATCGACCAACGGATATCCGGTGCGGCCCGCGCGCCATGCGTCGAGTGCCGGGTGCGATGCGGCGAAACGAAACTCGCGCATCTTCTCCTGCAGCGCAAGCGTTTCGGTCTCGGGATGATACCACGAGAGCTGCAGAAAGAAATCTCGCAAAGCGAGCGAGCGTAGAAAAGCTTGAGGGAACCGCGCTCCTCGGCAAGCAGAAACGGGTCGTCGATGCGTTTGCGCGTTTCGCGCACGATCGTTCGAGCGCTAATCGTTCCGAACGTGAGGTCGGGCCCCAGGTGAGCTGTGCGATCGTCCGCCGGCAGATTGAGCGCGAAAGCATACTGGAGTCCGTCGCCGGATAAGAACGTTTCCAGTTTGCGAAGGGATTGCCGTTCGCCGGCGTCTGCGTATCCCGCCGTCGATCCGAAATCGGCGGGCTGCGGAAGCTTCTCGCTCTCGAGTTCGTTCCCCGCAAAGCGCAGCAACAGCGGAAGCTCGTACGAGGCGGGCTCCAGCGTGCGCCAAAGGTCGTGATACGGCACGAACGATCGATAACCGTCGCCCGCAGAAGGCCGCGCGGCCGTTGTTTCTTCCGGTGGTATCGCAGGAGTATCGTGCACGACGATCGCGCGCAGCCCCGCTTCCTCCACCGCGGATTGCAGCCTTTGATCCGCTTCCATTCCCGCGCGATCGAACGCGGCGCTCCATCCTACCGCTTGCGCGCCGGACGCTCGCGCAAGTTGCTTTATCACCGTGGAAGCGATTCCGCGGCGAACGATTAAGCGGCTTCCGCGTTCGCGAAGGGAATGGTCGAGCGCCGCAACGGCGGTGCAGTACGCTTGGGCACGACGCGGCGAAGCGGTCATTCGGTGCTCGAGCGCGCGATCCAAGATCAGGACCGGAAGCACTTCTCCGTGCGCGGCCGCGGCTGCCAAACCTGCGTGATCGCTCAGCCGCAGATCGCGAGTGAACCGGTGGATCGCAAGCGTCATTACAGCGAATCCACGTATGCCGAAACGTTTCGAACGTCGCTTTTGGTCAGGTGCCCCGGATAGAGCTTCGGCATGGGAGGGTCGGGATCGGCGACCACCGATTTGATAAAACCAAAGGTCCGGCGACCGCCTTCGTTTTTTAGGGATGGACCGATCGGGCCGCCCACGCCGGCGCTGCCGTGACAAGCCGCGCATTCGCGCGCAAAGATTTGCCGGCCGCGCGTGAGATTCGCTCCGGAGACGCGCGGCGATGCGACAGCGCGTCCGTCGCCGTGCGCGCATCCGGCGATCGTCAAGAACGTAAGGAGAACGGCGAGCCGGCGCGGCAGCGACATTCGTCGCGGTTTTGCCAAAAGGGGGCGTTTCTCCCCACTTGGCGTATCCTGGTGTTCGTGCCCGCGCGGAAAGTCTTTATTCGTTTCGCACAGCAGCGCGATGTCGCTCGCGTCATTGCCGAAGGGCTCGTCGGAGGGACTCCGCCCAAGCGCGAGACCTGGAGCCAGCGCGTCTCACGTTGGCTCGCGGAGCAGCAAGCCGGCCGGCGCGTGGTGCTCCTGGCTGAAGACGAAACCGGAATATTGGGCATGGTACAGCTCGTCTTCGCGTTTCCGCCCGGTTACAACGATCCCGAAGCCGCCAACGGCATGGACGTCGCAATGATGGAGACCCTGCGCACTCGGGGGGATGCACCCGCCGAAGTCGGGACGCAGCTCGTTACCGAAGTTCAAAAAATCGCCGCCAAACGCAATGTGCGCACACTCACGTTTCTTCTGCCGATGAACGCCAACCGCGCGCTTCGTCAAGCCAAGGATTGGGGCTTCGAGGAGTTCCGCATTATGCCCGAGCCGACGAAGATGCTGGCCTTTTTCCGTAAATCGCTCGACTAAATTCCGGACGCCCCGCGATGAACGCGGAGCGTAAATTTACTGAGTCGGACTAACGCCCCCATCCTCCGTCATGCGGAAGGTGAACGCGTCGTGATACGTGCCGTCGACCGGACGGCCGTCGACAGTCTTCGGTGTGTATTTCGCGCGCATAGCGGCCTGGCAGACGCTGTTGTCCAGGACGGCATAGCCGGAGGACTGGGTGATGATGCATTTGCTGGGATTGCCCTGTTCGTCGATCATCACTTCGAAGACTGTGGTGCCTTCGGCGCCTTCGTCGTAGGCGATCATCGCCGGCTGCGGATTGATCGCAGTCTCACCGCCGAGCGGCGTCGCTTCGCGAACGACTTGCTCCGTCTGCGGATGCATCAGGCGAATCGACTCAGCACTTTGCTGGAACGTCTGCTGCGAGACCTCGCTGACCGAAGTCGTCGTGGTTTTGGCGACGGTGCGCCACGACGGATCGTTGCGGCGCCAGATAGGAATATCAGACTTGCGAACGTCGTGCGGCTGCGCCGTGTCCGGGTGTACCGTAATCTCGGCGATTTGGGAGGGCCCTGCATGCGTCTTCGGCGCAGCGGCTAACGCCGGCGGCGCAGCGAACGGCGCTCGGGCTATTTGCACGACGTTGTGCACCACCATCAACCGGCGAGGCTGCGGCTCTTGGGCGGCAGGCTTGAACTGCACCGATGAAGGACGGGTTTCCAACGCGAGGTGCGTAACGGCCGCGGTCGCCGCCGTTGAATGCGCCGCGGGCACGACGTGGTGCATCGCGCCGTCGAGGATCGCGATCCGCAGGCCGAACGCCACTATCGCACAGGCGCTCACTACGCTGAACGCATAACGCCAGTACCGGGCGCGCGCGCTCAAACGCGAGCGAACGATGTCGCCGAGCGCAGGCTGCCACACTTCGCTGTCGCGAGCCGACGCGACGCGCGCTGCCACGCGTTCGATTTCGTGCTCGCCGCCGAGCGACTCCAGGCACGACCGGCAGCCGGTAAGGTGCTCGCGATACTCGCGCCGCTCCTCATCGGTAGCCTCCCCTAGGGCTATTGCACCCGCAATCGCTTCGACGCGATCGTGATTACCTTTCACTTACTCTCCGACATGACCGCGCGCAGTGTGCGCATGGCGCGACATACGCGCTGGCGCACCGCATCCGCGGTCGTTCCGAGGATCGCCGCCGCTTCTTGCGACGAATACCCCGCATAGGTGGTCAACATAATGGCAGCGGACTGATCCGGCGGCAGGTTGCGCATGGCCACGTGAAGATCGATCGACGACGCGCTGCGCTCGTCGATGCGCAGCGCCCGCAGATCTTGATCGCGCTCCAAGGGCAAAAACCGTAGAATCTTCTTCCTCCGCAGGTATGAAATCGCCGTGTTGGTCGCCGTCTTGTAGAGCCAACCCGGCGTCAGCGGCCGGGCCGGATCCGCTTGCAGCGTCCGGTACGCAGCGAAAAAGACGTCTTGCGATATGTCCAGCGCGACGTCGGCGTCACCGACCATGCGGCGCACGTAGCGGGCCAGCTTCGTTTGATGTTCGCGAACGAGCATCTCGACTCTGGCATGCGCGCCCTGCGCGTCCGTGGCGGCGAGGTAGACCTGCTCCACTCGTGGCCCCCCTTTGCCATGTAACGCAATTCTTCGGCCCCGTGTGACCCGGCCCCCTATTTATGCTTGGCCGGCGCCTTTTTCTTCATCTTGGCCGCCGCCTCACGCTGTTCGATTTGGAGCAACTGCAGCTGCTGCCACATGAGCAGCTGCTGGAGTTCGGCGGCCCCCGAGGCCATCTGCGCGTTGAGTTGCGTCGATTGCAGAATGGCCTGAGTCTGAAGGCTGTTCGACTGGGTTTGCAGTTGACTGTTCAAGGTGTTCTGCAGGGTGCTCCGGACGATCGCCTGATTGGCGCGGACAGCCGCCGCCGACTCCTGCCGGGCGATTGCGCAACCGGTACAGGGGACAGTCTGGGCGACGGCCGGCTGCCCCGCCGACAGGGCGCCCGCCAGGAGAGCGGTTGCCGCGGCAAGGGCGGCTAAGCGGTACATCATCTTTTAGTATAACACCGCGGCGCTCGCGCGCGTTCCGGCCGTCAGCCGCCGATTTCGCTGAACGCTCGCATCCGCGAAGCGGCTTCGCCCAAGCGCAGATGGTGGCGCTCCGGCTTGATGAGCATCGCGGCGCGGAGCAGCTGGGCGATCCCCTCCGTCGTCGCCCCCTCACGCAGCGGCGTGCGAAGATCGATCTCGTGGTCGCCGAACAGGCAGAGCCGCAGCCTGCCGTCAGCGGTCAAGCGAACGCGGTTGCAGCGTTCGCAATAGTCGTGCGATAGCGGGCTGATGACGCCGACGGCTCCCGCTGCGCCCTCGAATGCAAAGTATCGCGCGGGGCCGTTGCCGCCGGGGCCGTCGCAAGGCCGCAGAACGCCGTTTCTCGCGAGGCGTTCGAGGATTTCATCGGCGCTCACGTACGCTTGACGCTGGACGTCCAAATTCTCATGTACGGGCATCATCTCGATGAAACGAACGAACACGGGCCGTCGAAGGCTGAAGGCGGCGAAATCCTCGATTTCGTCGTCGTTGCTTTCCCGCATGACGACGCAGTTGATCTTCACGGGCGCAAGTCCGCGGTCGATGGCGGCGTCGATGCCGGCAAGGACTCGCTCGAGTCCGGGGCGGCGGGCGATCGATTCAAACCGATCCGGGCGCAGCGTATCCAGCGAAACGTTCACTCGCCGCAGCCCCGCGGAAACCAGTTCGTCGATCTGCTCTTCGAGCAGCAGTCCATTCGTCGAAAGCGAGACGTCCTCGATGCCGGGGGTCGACGCGATGGACTCCACGAGCCGGGCAAGGTTCTTGCGAACGAGCGGCTCGCCGCCGGAGAGCCGAATACTCCGGACGCCGGCCGACGCGGCCGCTCGAACGATCCGCGCTATTTCCTCGTACGAAAGGATCTGCGACTTCTGGAGCCACGGCAAGCCATTCTCGGGCATGCAATAGACGCAGCGCAAGTTGCACTTATCCGTCACGGATATGCGCAGGTAGGTAATAGGGCGATTGAACTGGTCCGCAAGCAGCGCAGTGGTCAGATCGACGGTCGCTTGGGCCATGCTCCCTTCTTTCCCCGCTCCGGGCCCGCGAGACTCCTCGTCTCGCCCAGCCCTGCAGCTATCGGCCTGGAAAACGGAGTCCGGGATCGGCGTGTTGATTTTGAAGTTGCTGAACGTCGATTTGAGATCGGCGGTGTAATGCGGCACCTCGACGTGGCCGATCTGCTGCGTAACGAGCAGATGTCCGGCTACGGTACCGTACGTCTGATCCAATGTGGCGTATCCGCCGTCGTTGTAGTTCCAGCGCAGCGAAGTGACTTCCGCCGTCTTGTCGTCCACCTTCGCGTCGATGTGATCGACACGGCCGTGTTTGCGCGGCACGAGCTTAAAGGTCGTCATTCCGTCCGCATCGCCTTGCGCAGTGACGACGTAAACGTCGTTCCAACGGGACGGGCTCTCGACCTCGGGATAAATTTTGCTGAATTGCTTGGCGATGAACGGCAGAGCGCTGGTAAAAACGATCTTGTTCTTGCTCGGTTCCTTGTGATAATACATCCCGTCGAGCGAGGGACTCAGATACGGAAACGTGCGCATCGCAATATCGGCGTGTATTGCAGCCGTGTAACTCTGCACGCTTTCACTCTGCGCGACCATGCGCGCCAGCAGCGGCTGAGGTGAAGACGAGGGACTCTGCGCCTGCGCAGTTGCGCCGAGCAGTCCGGCGGCCGCAAGCAAAAGGACGAAGGATCGAACGCTCCCGGTCATATCGCGTGTAACGCCCTAACCTCTTCGAACGGTTCCAGCGCTGTCCGAACTTCGTCAAGAACGTCCAAATCGCTCTCCAATTCTAACGATTTTCTCAGGAAATCGATTGCCTGAGGCGATCCGATGCGGCCCAATGCCCATGCCGCATGACCTCGCACCATCGCATGCGGATCGGCTGTCGCGGCACGGATCAATGCGGGCACCGCGGCGCGATCCAGCGCGTTCCCGAGCGCGACCGCCGCGTTCCGGCGCAATACCGCCGCGCCGCGCCAGCCCATCGACGTGCGCGCGTACGTTCTTTTGAATTCTCCACTGCGCAACGTCAGCAGCCTCTGCAAATCCGGTGCCGACGTCTGCGATCCCAGCGGTACATCAGCGACGCTGCCGGACGTGGAGACGCGGCCGTTCGGCGGGCATGCAAGTTGACAGAGGTCGCAGCCCCAAACCCACAACCCGACGAGCGGCCGAAGCGATCGCGGAATGCCGCCCGTGCGCTGCGTCAAATCGGAAATGCAGAGCCCCGCATCGATCGTATAGTCACCACGCAGCGCGCCGGTGGGACATGCGGGAATGCAGCGCGTGCAGCTTCCGCATGTTTTCCGCAGCGGACGATCGGCCGGAAGCGCCAGCGTCGTCACGATCTCTCCGAGAAATACGAACGATCCCGCTTGCGGAGTGATGAGGTTGGTGTGCTTGCCGACCCATCCCAAACCGGCGCGAGCGGCGAAGGCACGTTCGGCCAGCGGTTTGGTGTCGCATGCGATGGCCGTAACACTGGCCCCGGCCGCGTCGTCGATGCGCTCGGCAACCGAGCGCAGCAGCGCTTTCACGCGGTAATGGTAGTCCAGTGACCAAGCATAGTTGGAAACCCGGCCGTTGCGCAGATCCTCCGTGCCGGCGCTGGTCCGGTACGGTACCGCGACGGCGATGACCGATCTCGCGCCGGGCAGCAAACTCGACGGCGCGGAAGCTCTCTCGGCATATTCGGCGTCGTACGGCCAGGCGGTGAAGTCACCGCGCGAAAACGCTTGCTGCATCGCACCGCGCGCCTCGAAATGCTCGCAGGCGTCCGTTACGCGCACTGCGGCGGCGCCGAGATCCATCGCGGTACGGCATGCGAGCGTCTTTATCGCTGCGGGATCACAAGGTCGGCAAAGGTCCATCGCGCACCGGAAAAGCGGCGTCAATTGCGGCCGCGTCATCGTCGCCGAGATCCCAACCGCAGGCTCCGGCGTTCTCTTCGACGTGCTCGACGCTCGAAGCTTTCGGAATCGCGAACACGTTCGGGCTGCGCGTCAGAAAGTTCAAAATCACTTGGCGCACGGTCTTTTCGTGCTTATGCGCGAGAGCGCCAAGCACTCCCTCCGGCTCCGATTCGTTTCGCGGAAAGCGGCTGCGGCCGAACGGCGTGTATCCC
Source organism: Vulcanimicrobiota bacterium (assembly GCA_963714015.1). Lineage (GTDB taxonomy): Bacteria > Vulcanimicrobiota > Vulcanimicrobiia > Vulcanimicrobiales > Vulcanimicrobiaceae > DASRDE01. The sequence continues at coordinate 2,907,438 of OY970223.1, forward strand.
ACGACGGCAATCCCTTCCCGCGCGCAGTAAGGGATCACGCGCGCGTCCGCCGTGCGCTCCTTCAGATGATAGAGCACTTGATTGCAAGCGAGTTTCTCGGTCCGTAGATGCGACTGTGCCGCCCGAACCTCTTCGACGTCGAAGTTGCTGACCCCGATGAAGCGCGTCTTTCCATTCGCAACGAGCGTCTCCAGCGCGCGCATCGTTTCCTCGAGCGGATGAGAACTCGGCCAGTGCAGCAGGTACAGGTCCACGTAATCCAAGCCCATGCGACGGAGCGAACGATCGCAAGCTGACAGCGTCCCGCGATACGATGCGTTGCTCGGCAGCACTTTGGTCGTGACGAAGACGGAATCGCGATCGACTCCGCGCAGCGCCTCGCCGACGATCTCCTCCACGCGACCCGAGCCGTACATCTCCGCCGTATCGATGTGCGTCAACCCCAATTCGATACCGCGACGCAGGGCCCGGATTGCTCGCTGTCTGGCGCCTCCGCTCTCGGGAAGATCCCAAGTTCCTTGTCCGATTTTCGGAAGAGCGACGCCGGTGGGACCGAACGTCTTCACAGCGCGGCGTCTTTTGCCGATAGAACCGGCGCGGCGCCCTCGAGCGGCCAATCGATGCCGATCCCCGGGTCGCGCCAACTAATTGCGCGCTCTTGCGAAGGATCGTAGAGTGCGGTCTGCTTGTAGAGCACGATCGCGCGATCGCTCGAGACGTAGAATCCATGCGCGAATCCGGGCGGCACGAAGATCTGAAAGTGATTTTCTCCGCTTAGTTCCAGACTTATCCACTGCTTGTACGTCGGCGAACCTTCGCGCATGTCGACGATCGCATCGAAGATCCGGCCGTCCAAGCATTGGACGAGTTTCGCCATACGCAAATCGTAGTGCATTCCGCGCAAGACCCCTTTGCGCGAAACCGAGACGTTATCCTGAACGAATCGGCCGCTTACCCCTAACTGCGCGTACTTCAGTTCGGAAAACGTTTCCTTGAAGTAGCCGCGGTCGTCGTGAAACACTTCCGGGACCAGGATGACGACGCCCGGAAACTTCGTTTGCCGCGTCTCCAACATCGAGGGCACCTGTTCGCTAAAAGAACTCGAAACCCGCGTCGAGCGCGGCATAGGCGAGTAAACCACCCCGTAAGTGCGTAATGCGCCGGAAACCGGCATCGCGCAGCAACTGTGCCGCCCACAGCGACTTAGCGCCGACCCGGCATGCAACCACGTAGGTTTTTGCCGTATCCAATTCGTGTACTCGCGCCGGAAGCTGCGAGGCGGGGATATGAACTGCGTCCGGGATGACGCCCAGCACCGCTTCGTGCGGTTCGCGCACGTCCAGCAGTGTCGCGGAGTCAAGTAGTTCTTTGAGGCCGCCGGCATCTACCTCGTCCACGCCGTCCAAAAGAACCGGCTCCGAATCCGGTTCCAGCGCTGCTTCGGTAATTACGGCGTTCGTTCCGCAGAGCGCGCACGAGCTGTCGCTTTCAATGGCTATTTCACGAACGCGCGCGCCCAGCGCGTCGATCAGCATCACACGTCCGACGAGCGGATCGCCGATTCCGAGAATCAGCTTGAGCGCTTCGCTCGCTTGCCACGTTCCGACAATGCCCGCTAGAACGCCCAACACTCCGCCCTCGGCGCACGTCGGCACGCTGCCCGCCGGCGGTGCTTGCGGGAAGAGGCAGCGATAGCACGGGCCTTTCCCGCGCCAAAAAACGCTCACTTGTCCGTCGAAGCGGAAGATCGAACCATAGACGTCCGGCTTGCCTTCCAGTGCGCACGCGTCGTTGATCAAGTACCGCGTCTCAAACCTATCGGTGCAGTCGATCGTCACGTCGTAGAGCCGGATAAGGTCGCGAGCGTTCGAGGGATCGAAGCGGACGGCGATCGGATCCGCATTTACGAGCGGATTGATTTCCGTGACTCGGCGCGCCGACACTGCCGCCTTGGATTGGCCGACGTCGGAAGTCGCGTAGATTGTCTGCCGCTGCAGATTGCTTTCGTCGACTTCGTCGTCGTCGACGATGCCGATGCGTCCGACGCCGGCAGCAGCGAGATACTGCAGTACGGGCGATCCCAGGCCGCCGGCGCCGATGCACAAAACGCGCGCGTCCGCGAGCCGCTCTTGCCCCTGCACGCCAACCTCCGGAATCAGCAGATGGCGGCTGTACCGTCGAAGTCCGCGAATCAGCGGGGATGCCGTGCGTTCAGCCATTGGAGCACCTCGGCGCGAGCGTTTTCGCCTGCATTGGTGTGATCGCTCTCGATGGTGACGAAGCTCTTGGGGTCGGGCGCACGATGATAGAGATCTTCGACGCTGCGCGCGCTGACCATCGCATCGCGCGAGGCAGCAACGTAGAGCTGCGGCCGCCCGGCCAAGCGGGGGAGCGCAGCATCGAAACGCGCGTCCGCGTGACGAATCAAATCCGGTAAGGCTTGCCCTTGGACGTAGGACGATCGAAAATCGGTGACGCCCTTTCCTTGCAAGGCGTCAATCGCCGTCGGCCTCCCAAAGCCGGTAGCAATCGCGATGACTCCCTCGACGCGCCGATCCTCCGCGGCGGTGAAGATTGCCGTCATTGCGCCCATACTATGTCCTAATACGTAGATAGGCTCGCTTGCGCGCGAAGTGGCGAAATCGACTGCGCACGTCATTGCGTCGACGAGATCGTCGATGCCGCGCAGCGTGCCGCCGCTCGCGCCGAGCTTGTGACCCGGAAAATCCAGACTGAACACGGCATAGCCGTGACTCGCCAAGAAATGACAGAGAAAATCGAGATTATGCTTGGAACTGGAGTATCCGTGTCCGGCGACGATGCTCACTCCGCGCGCGCGGCGCGGAGCATACGAAAGAAGCGCAACCGGATTGTTCTCAGCTCGAAGATGATGCAGATCGACAGTCATTCTCGCGCCATTCGCTCGTTCCGTCTCCGTAGCGCTCGCGCTTCCAGATCGGCGCGCGCATTTTCAATTCGTCGATGACGTACTCGCACGCATCGAACGCCTCGGCTCGATGAGGGCTCGAAACGGCAACGGCGACCGCGACTTCACCGACGTCTAAATCGCCGACCCGGTGTACGACCACAACATTCAGAGCGCCGAACCGGCCGCGCGCTTCCCCTGCGATCCGCTCGAACTCTGCAATCGCCATTTCCTCGTGCGCTTCGTAGGATAGCCCGACGACCGCGCGCCCGTCGTCCGAACGATCGCGCACGACGCCGGCGAACGTTACGACCGCGCCGCACGCGTCATTACCCGCTTCGCGCGCCACCTCGGCGGTGTCGATCTCCGAACGAACGACGGCAAACATCAACCGCCCCCGACCGGCGGCAGCAGCGCCACCTCGTCGCCTTGTGCCAGAGGAGCGTCAAACGAGACGAGCCTGCCGTTGCGCGCAACGCGAGTAGAGTCGGTCATAGGTTCCAGCTCGGGATAGGAATCTGCGAGCATGCGCCAGAGATCCCGAACGCTGCTGCCGGTTTCCAATTCCATCGTTCGCGAACCGGCACCGATGAGTTCGCGCAACCGCGCAAAAGCCACTATCGTGACGCGCACGCGCGCTAGTAGCCGCCCAAGTCCGTCGTGTAACCGCGCTCCGCCAGCCATTGCCGAGAGGATTCGTGCATGGAAAGCGTGTCGATGCGATTGCAGACGATCTTGTGGAGCAGTACCTCCCAAAAGTGCTGATCTTTCGCGTAGACGTCGTCAGGGATCTGATTCTGCTCGCGTGCGAATTCACGCAGCCCTTGCCAATCGTGCGTTTCGAGCATTGCGCGCAGCCGTGCGTCGTATTCCGGCGAAGGCGAGGCCTGCATCAGGCGGGTTTCTTTTGACCGCGTCCCTGATCGAGGGCGAACCGTTCGATCGCGAGCGCCACGCCGTCCTCGTCGTTGGTGCGGGTCACGTACCGAACAGATTGCTGGACTTCGGGCAGCGCATTACCCATTGCGACGCCCAAGCCTGCCCAGCGAAGCATCGGAACGTCGTTGCGCGAATCGCCGACGGCCATCACGCTCTCCGCGGGGATTTGGAAGTCTGCGCAAAGGCGCGCCAGAGCGCGCTGCTTGGTCGCTTCGCGGCTCGTTACCGCACATTCGACGAAGTTGAGCCAGTTTTCGTATTTGAAATGAAGCGGCCAGTCGCCGAAACGGCGCTGCATCGCCTGGACGGACGGTTCGCCCAGAAAGCGGATGAACGTGGGCGCGGTACGCATTACGTCTTGAAACGTTCGTACTTCACGCCAAGCCGGCCCCGTCATGTCGTCCATATGGAGCTTGCTGCCTTCGAGCCGGTAAAAAGTCTCTTCGGAATAAAGCGCGAGCGAGAGCCCTTCCTGTTCGGCAAACTCGACCATCGGTTTGGCGAACTGCATCGGAACCGGAATGTGCCCGAGCGTCCGATTGGCGAGAAAGTCTTTCGTCAGCGCCCCGTGACAGCAAATGATCGGCAGATTGAGTCCGACTCTTTGCTGACGCGAATCGGCGTATCCACGCCGCGCCCTGTCACGAGAACGATACGGATTCCGCGATCCAGCGCCGCCTTAATGGCGCGCCGGCTGCGGGGCGTAATCTGCTCGCTCGAATCGAGCAGCGTGCCGTCCAAATCCAGTGCAATCAAGTCTAAGGGCATCCAATTCATCCTATACCGCGTGTCAATCGTCATTTCTTACTGTCGGCAGACCGCTTGCGGGAGTCGAACGGGCTGCGCCAAACGTTACACGTACATGGAAGGCCGCCCACTCCTCGCTGCGGCTCTGGCGCTCTGCCTGCAAGGCTCCGCCCCCGCGCAACCTGCAAACCGGTGCACCCGCGAAACGCTTTCCGTCCGCGGAACGGCCGTCAGCGCCGCATATTGCGTCACTTCAACGGAAGCCGCCTCCGCAGGGCACGAGCTGCCGGTTCGCGTCGCCGAGACCTACTCCACGCCCCGAACCTCGTTCTCTCAGGAGGCGACGTTGCGGTTCATCGCCGGCGAAGAAGCCTCACGGGTCATCGAGGACCTGAGCCTGGATCGGCTCGGCCTGGAAGGGACGCTCCATCTAACCTTGGTGCTGCGAGGGGGACTCGTCCATATCGACAGCGCCATGCTTACCCCGGGCGCCGTAACGATCAAGTGACGGCCGGGTGAAACCCGACGGCCGAATCGGGGTATTTTGACTCTCTGATGCGGCGACGCTATATCGCTTTCAACATGTCCAAAATCCCCGACGGCTGTCGGGGCTAGGAGTCATTGCTGCCAAATGGCCTGTCAGGCTTATTCACCGAATCTCACGGCTCGTGAGCAAGCGCGCTACCTTTACGAAGCGATTCCGCCCGGCCTCTTTAAAGTGGAGACCGAGGAAGAACGAATCCCGTGGCGCGTAAGTCCCGAGCCGTTTGCATTGTCGGAGCGGACGCTGCAGCAAATCGAGGCGGTCGGCCCCGACTTGGTCGCGTTCTATAAGGCACTCAACTCGCTGTATAACCGGAGCGTTCGCGGGACGGCGCCAGCCTTTATTGCGGAGTATCTCGACCGCGGAAAGCCCGAACACATCATTCGTCTGGCGCGGCAAAACCGCTTCAGGCAAGAGATTCCCGGAGTAATTCGCCCCGACTTGATTTTGACCGACGGCGGTTTCATCGCAAGCGAGGCTCGACAGCGTACCCGGGGGAATGGGTTTCGTCGGCGCCATGGGCGAGGCGTACTGTCGCCTGGGCATGGAGAGCGTCGGCGGCGCGGGCGGCATTCCCGAAGGATTCTCCGCGATGCTCGAAGCGGCAACGGGCAAAGCTCGGCCTTCGGTAGCGGTCGTGGTCTCCGACGAATCAGGCGATTATCGATCCGAGATGCGCTGGCTCGCGCAGGCGATTGAAGATGCCGGACTGCTGACCGCATATGTGGTCACGCCCAGCGACGTCGTTTTCACCGAGGAAGCGCTGTTCGTGCGTTTGGAAGGCGGACGCGAAGAGAAAATCGACGCGATCTACCGCAACTTCGAGCTTTTCGATCTGATGAACGTTCCCAAACAGGAGCTGATGCTGTACGCAGCCCGGCACAACCGCGTGAAAATCACCCCGCCGCCGAAAGCGCAGCTCGAAGAGAAGTCCGCGTTTGCGCTCTTTCATCATCCCGCGCTTGTGAAGCTCTGGCAGGGGGAATTGGGCAAAGAAGTCTTTGGGAGACTGCAGAAGCTTTTTCCGAAAACCTGGATCGTCGATCCGCGCCCGCTTCCGCCGCAAGGGGTCATCTACGGATTGGAAGCATCGGGAACGCCGGTCAGCGATTGGATGCAGCTTGCGGAGCTCGGCAAAAGCGAACGCGACTACGTCGTCAAACCGTCGGGTTTCTCCGAGCTCGCGTGGGGTTCGCGCGGAGTGCGCGTCGCAAACGATCTCACGAAAGAGGAATGGATCGCGACACTGGAAGAAGCGATGCGCGAGTTCGAACGCACGCCGCGCATTCTGCAGCGTTTTCACAAAGGCAAACGCGTGCGGCAGCAGTACTTCGATCCGAAAACCGAGGAATTGCGTCAATTCGACGGGCGCGTGCGGCTTTGTCCTTACTACTTCGTCACGGGAGCCGACAGCGTAAAGCTGGGCGGAATCCTCGCGACGGTTGCGCCGGCGGACAAACGCCTGATCCACGGCATGAGCGACGCCGTCATGGCGCCGTGCATCGTCAAGTCCGACGGCTGGTAATGCGCAGTTATCGTGAGCAGCGACGTCGTGCCCAAGCACGATGAGCGCTCGATCGCGCTACAGCGCAGATGTAAGAAATTTCTGGGCCATGCGCCGTCGACTGCGCGGCGGCAACTGCTCAGGGCTGCAGAGGCTGCGGGAGAGGACGAGTACCCCGACCGCTATGGCGCCGGCGAACTGCTCGAGTCCTTCGAAAACCGGATCGCGCAGCTTCTCGACAAAGAGTCCGCCGTCTTCATGCCGAGTGGGACGATGGCGCAGCAGATCGCGCTACGAATCCATGCGGAAGATCGCGCTACTTCTGCGGTCGCGCTGCACCCGCTCAGCCATCTGCTCGTTTCGGAAGCCGGCGCTCTGGAAGCACTCCAGGGGCTGCAGGTAGTTCCGGTTGGAAGCCCATTCGGCTTAGCGTCCCTCTCGGACTTCACAAGCCTCAAAGATCCGCTTGCCGCGGTGCTGATCGAGTTGCCCGAACGAAACCTCGGCGGTGCGCTTAGGCCGTGGAGTGAAGTGGAATCCATCTGCGAATGGGCAAGGTCCATCGGCGCGGCCGCGCATCTGGACGGCGCCCGGATCTGGGAATGCACGCCGTTTTACGATCGTACTCCAGCCGAGATCGCCGCTCCGTTCGACACAGTTTACGTTTCGTTTTACAAAGCTCTGGGAGCAATTGCGGGAGCGGCCCTTGCGGGTCCCAAGACGATCGTCGATCGCGCACGCGTTTGGCAATGGCGCCATGGCGGGCGCCTTGTGCAGCAGCATCCCATGATATTATCCGCGCGAGCCGGCCTGCAACAATACTTGCCGCGTATCCCGCTTTATTGCAACCGCGCACGAGAGATCGCAGAAGTGCTGGGGGCGTTCGAGGATCTTCAAATCGTACCGAATCCGCCCCCGGCCAACATGATGCACGTGTACATCCGGGGCGACGCAGTTGCGTTGACCGAGCGCGCACTGGCGGCCGCCGAGCGAACGAGTCTATGGGTGTTCGGATCGCTGAACGCGACGCAGATGCCTGACCTGCACATGTTCGAGATCCACTGTGCCGAAGGTTCGCTCGACGTTAGCGATGACGAAATCCGCGCCTGGTTCGATCTGGTCCTGCTGCTTTACGGCGGCGAGTAACTGCTTAAGATCAGAACGTTTCGATGCGCCTCACTGCCGCGTTACCGTGACTCCCTGAGTCGGAAACTCGAGCAGATCGACCAGCATCGTCTTGGGGTCGTACCAGAGCGTAAACGGCATAGGCTGAGAGACGCTCAGCGACGCGTCGCCGGCCGGAACGGTTTTCGGACGCGCAGGCGAAGCGGCTGACGCGTCCGGCGCAATCGTTATTCCGGAACCCATCGCCGGCACGATGGCGGTCGCCGGAGTCTGGTTCCAGGCGCGCATCTGCGCGGGCAAAGCGAACCAGCCGCTGAACGGACCCATGTCGAGCACGACGAAGTGCTTGGCTTCCTGCGCCAAGTCATACGATCGCTGAACCACGTCGCCGGTTTGAGTTACGGTGTTTCCGTTGAAGTTCAGCGCCATGTTGACGGGGCGCCCTTGCAAGTCCGCGTTTGCGGTGTAAGCGACCGGCGAAAGCTGCGCCGGATCGAGCGTCAACGTATCGCTTACCGTTCCTTGTTGACCGTTGTAAGTTCCGCCGCCCTGTTCGCTCAGCACGACGCTTTTCGCGTCGTGTTTGACGGTAATCACCGTCTTGCCGAGCGCAGTGCCGTTCATCGCCGAAACGTAAGTGTACGTGCCGTCGGCCGGCGTCGCTGGAGCGCCCTGCGTTGCAGCGGTAAGAGCGAGAATTAGTGCGTGCATGCTTCTTCCTTTTCGTAGCGGCGGACTGCGTCGACGAGGCGATCGATCTCTGCCGGTGTATTGTAGCCGTGCGGTGCGACGCGTATTCCCGAAGGCCGAAAGGTGGTAACGATCCCGGCATCTTGAAGCGCCCTCCCGAGCGCTACCGGGTCCGTATCGCGCAGGCTAAACGTTACGATTCCCGACGATTCGCCCGGAGCACGCATCGATGCAACCTGCGCGCCGCACGCCTTTAAACCCTCGACGAGCCGATCGGTCAGCATCAGAACGTGCCGGGCGATCCGTTCGGTTCCAGCCGCCTCAAGTACGGCGATGGACTCCGCAAGGGAAAGCGCCCCCGCAAATACCGGCGTGCCGCCTTCAAACCGGGTCGCATCGGACGAGAACGGCTGGTCGTAATTGAGGAAGTCCCACATATCCGCAGCCGATCGCCAGCCCGGAGCCGCCAGGCGCAGCCGATCGATCAGCCGGGGCCGCACGTACAGAAAACTGACGCCCTGGAGTGCGAGCATCCACTTTGCGCCCCCGCAGTAAAGCGCGTCGATATCGAGCGCTTGCACGTCCATCGGAAAGGCGCCGAGAGCTTGGATTGCGTCCACGCAGAAGAGCGCGCCCCCCTCGTGCGCCACCTCGGCGAGCGCCTGGAGATCGTGACGATAGCCGTCCTCGAACGACACCCACGACACACTGACGGCTTTCGTACGCGACGTCATTCGCGATCGCAGCACGTCCGCCGTAAGACGTTCGCGCTGCGTGGCGACAAAGTCAACGTCCGCGCCGAAATCGCGCACGCGAAGCCAGGGATACACGTTCGCGGGAAATTCGTTATCCGGCAGCAGCACCGAATCGCCGGACTTCCACTGCAACCCGGCGCAGACGACGTTGGCGCCCTCTCCGGTGTTGCGCAGAATTGCGATCGTGCCCGGCTCGGCGCCGATGAAGCGCGCAATCGCCTTGCGGTATTCGGGCATGCGAAGCTCGTACGGGGCGACGCCTGCCACTCCACCCGTCGCTTGGGCATCGACGAAAGCGTGCAGAGCCTCGCGCGTCGGACGCGGAAGCACCCCGACTGCAGCATGGTTGAGATACGTGAGTTTTTCGGTAACCGCGAAGAGGCTCGCGTGCGAGGGCGGTCAAGCGGTCCCGATCATCTCCTTGGTGTGCCACGCGATGTTGTTTGCGCGGTCTCCCACTCGCTCGAGCGCGGCCAGCACGAAGAGAATCCGCGTCCCGGCCCTCACGAGCTCCGGATCGGCTTGCATCTCCTCTTGCAGCACTTTTACGCCGCGTTTGTACAGCCGGTCGACTTCGTCGTCCTCTGCTATGACTTGCTCGGCAAGATTCGAATCGCGTTCGGTATAGGCGCGCATCGCTTCAAGCAAAATACGGTGGGCCACACTCGCAATACGATCGATTTCCACGCGCGCGGGACGGAGCGGAACGTCGGCGAGCTTGATGCCGTGCTTGGCTATGTCGACCGCGTAATCTCCAACGCGCTCGAGGTCGGTGGCGATTTCGAGCATCGCAGCCACCTCTCGCAGTTCGCCGGCCACCGGCTGTTGGCGCCAAATCAACTCGATGCACGACGCCTCGACCTTGCGACGTAAGTCGTCGATGACGTCGTCACCGGCTACCACGCGGGCACCCGCGGCCGAGTCTCGCCGCTCCAGCGCTTCTACGGAGATACGTATGGCGTCGGCCACGAGCGCGCCGAGCCGGACGACGTCCAGGCGAGTGGATTCGAGAGCTTCGTGATAAGCAGTACGCACCGCCCTAGTATAGCCGCAAAGGTTCGGGCCACGCAATTAGACAACATTTTGCCCGCTTTCAACCTGGCCGAAGGGAGCTTTTCACTTGCCCGATATTCGAAAAGTCGGCGTCTGCGGCGCCGGACTCATGGGAAACGGCATCGCGCAAACGTGCGCGAGCGCCGGTTTCGACGTCGTCCTGATGGAGGTGGCGCAAGCGCCGCTCGAGCGCGGCATGCAGAACGTCACCAAGTCGCTCGACAAGTTCGTCGAGAAGCAGAAGCTTTCGACTCAAGAGCGCGATCGCATATTAAGCCGCATCAAACCCACGACCGACGTCAACGACATGAAGGACTGCAACTTGGTCATCGAGGCGATCGTCGAGAACGTTCAAGTCAAGACCCAGCTTTTTCAACAGCTCGACGACTTGCTCGCTCCCGATGGGATCATCTGCACCAATACGTCCAGCCTCTGCGTCATCGAGTTGGCCGCGAAAACAAAGCGTCCGAATCGCGTCGCCGGTTTGCATTTCTTCAACCCCGTTCCGATCATGAAATTGGTCGAAGTGGTAAAGACGATCGCCACGACCGATGACGTCGTCGAAACGCTCTTCGAGTTCGCGCGCAGACTCGGCAAAGAGCCCATTCTGGCCAAAGACACGACCGGATTCGTCGTGAACCGCTTACTCGTGCCGTACCTGCTTTATGCAATACGCGTCTATGAAGAAGGCCTCGCGAGTAAGGAGGACATCGACAAGGGCATGAAGCTCGGCTGCGGTCATCCGATGGGACCGCTCGAGCTGCTCGACTTCGTGGGCCTGGACACGACGTACTACATCGCGCAGATCATGTTCGACGAGTTCAAAGACCCGATGATGGCGCCGCCTCTGCTGCTCAAGCGCATGGTGCTCGCCGGCCGCTACGGCCGCAAGACCGGAAAGGGCTTCTATGACTACGCCAACTAGCGGAATTCAAACCATTCTCCTGGAGATCGACGGTCCGACCGCGCTGATTACGCTGAATCGCCCGGACGTTTTGAACGCGCTCAACGCGCGCCTGCTGTCGGAACTTTCTCACACGCTCTCGGATCTCGAACGTAACGACGCCGTTCGCGCGGTCGTCATTACCGGATCCGGAACCAAAGCTTTCGCCGCGGGAGCGGACATCGGCGAACTGAACGAGCTTGCAAGCGCCGTCGAAGGCGCGGGCAAAGCCCGCGTGGGGCAAGCGATTACGCTGCAGATCGAACGCCTGCGCAAACCGGTGATCATGGCAATCAATGGATTCGCGCTCGGCGGAGGCTGCGAGCTTGCCATGGCGGGCGACGTTCGCATCGCTAGTGAGAACGCGCGCTTCGGTCAGCCGGAAGTCAATCTGGGATTGATTCCCGGCTACGGCGGATCGCAGCGGACGACTCGGTTGACCGGCAGAGGCATGGCGATGTATCTGTGTCTGACCGGCGAAATCATCGACGCCGCCGAAGCGCTGCGTATCGGCCTCGTACAGCGCGTGGTCCCCTTCGACTCGTTGCTCGGCGAAGCCAAGAAGATCGCTGCAACCATTGCGGCCAAAGCGCCCTTGGCAATCGAGGCGTGCAAACGAGCGATAAACGGCGGGGCGCATCTTCCGCTCGCCGACGCGCTCGAATTGGAGGCATTGGAGTTCGGTACGCTCGTGAACACGGCCGATTTCAAAGAAGGCACGAGCGCATTCCTCGAAAAGCGCAAACCGCAGTGGCGCGCGCGCTAAGGCTTACGCAGGCAAAACGACCGTTACGACGTTGCGGCCGTTTTCGCGATCGATAGCGACGCGTTCGGCGAGGCTATGAACCAAGAATAGTCCTCGCCCTTCTTCTGCGAACGGACTTACGTCCCGGTACTCGTATTTGAACGGGCGCCCCTTCGCAGCCATTTGCAAGACGACGTGTCCGTCGCGCCGCTCGACTGCGAGCTTCGCCGAGCCGGGACTGTGTTTGGCGACGTTGCCGGCCAGTTCACCAAAAATCAGCTCCGCCACCGCCAGGTCGCTGTCGGGCGCGTTATCCGCAATGAATCTTACCATCTCGCCGCGCACGCGACGCGCCGCGCCCGGATCCGTTGCGTCGAACGTCCATACCCATCGTTCGGTGCCGGAAGTCCGGACTCGCGCTGAGCGAACCGTCAGCACCGCCGAGTCGTCGCGCGGAGTAATCTTTTCGAACACCCGAGTCTGAATTTCACGCGCAGGCTCTTCCGATTCAAGGACTCGCTCATCGGAAACGATTTGGCGCAGTCGCGCCGCGCCTTGCAGCAGATCGCGTTCCGCCTCGATGAGTCCGTCGGTATACATCACCAAGAGTGCATCTTCGGGCATTTCCATCTCGGCAATTTGGTACTCGGCAGTAGCGTCGACGCCCAAGATTAATCCCTCGGCTTCGAGCGTGCTGATTCCGCCGTCGTGCACGAGCAGCGGCGGCGGATGCCCGGCGCTCGAGAAACGCAATCGACGCGCCGGCACGTCGAGCGTTGCGAAGAACGCGCTTACCAGCCATCCTTCCGCGCAGACCATCCGGTTTACGATGCCGAGCACTTCGGACGGACTGAAATGTTCGCGCGCCACGGTACGGATAGCCTGACGTGCCGCCCCCATAATCGTCGCAGCTCTGCAATCCGCTACCTGAGACGTCCCCGACGCTGAGCGCAAGCACGTCATCGTCGAGCGGAAAGGCGTCGTACCAATCGCCCCCGATCTCGGTACCTTCGGACGCGGGTGAGTACGCAGTCGATATATCCAGACCCGGGATCCGCGGCGTATCCTGCGGCAGCAGCGCCTGCTGCAGCGTGGAAGCGACGCGATGTTCTCGACGAACCCGCTTTGCCATGGCGCGATAGACGCTGTCGAGATCGGCGACCTCATCGTCGCCGCCGATCTCTTCCGGATTTCCCCCTTCGCCCAAGATGCGCGCGTTGTCGGCCAGCTGCTGGAGGCGTTGCGCCAATCGCAAACCGAATCGCGCCGTCGTCAGAAGCGTGGCAAGTATGCCCGCGGCCGTCAAGCCGGTCATCGCCGCGGTGAACAAGTCTAGCCGTCTACGGAGTCCGTCGAACCGCCGGATTGCGAGCACGCGTTCCTGCGCGTCGAAATCGTCTTTGGCGTTCGTCAACTCTTGCGTGAGCGCACTCGTGCGCGGATCCGAATCCATCGCCCGCGCCGCCCGCAGGTCGCCGCTTTGCACGAAGCTCACGTAACGCCGCAAAAGGTTCAGCCCTTGCAGATAGTAAGATGTAAGGAGACGCGCTCGGGCCGCCTGCGGCGGGTTGTCGGCGACCAGGTCTTGCAGCGTTCGCAATTGCGCCGGAATTACCGCGATCGACTTGCGATAGGTCCGCAGCGCGTCCGGTTGACGGGTGGATTCGTACTGCACCGCGCCGGCGTCGGCTAGATCCAACGTTCGCGAGAGGGTATTGGACGCGTTCAGAACCATCGCCGAATGCTGCGACCACCAAGCTGCTTCTTGAGCTTTTTGCTGGAGGACGATGGCGAGCACGAGCAGCAAAAGCAAAAAGCCCAGCGGAATGATGCTGAGCAGAACGGCTCGTGCGCGAATGCGCCGTGCTGGCACGAGCGATTCTTTGGCGACCCGGAAGCCGGGAGCCTGGCGCCGAAAACTCGTCCTGGATGAATCGTTACATTGCGCTGCTTACTGCCGCGGCTGCGCTTGCTTTCCCGGCAGCGGCACTCGCCTCCGACGCCGGAACGGTGGCCGCCGACGCACGAATCGTGCTCGCGAAAACCGTTCGCGCAATGGGCGCGGATCCACGCGGCATCCGCATTTCGGCAGTAGCGCTGAACGGCGAGCGCGCTTCCTTCACGTGGAGCGACGGCTCGGCAACGCACACCGGAACGATGGAACGTCTGGGGAATCGGTGGCTGCTCGAGCCCGCAGCCGCGGCACCGCTCGCCGCTGATTCGCTCAGCATCCGCCAGAGCGGCGGGAGCATCGATCCGCCGCCGGCTCAAATGGCCGCGTACGGAATCGCGATCCGCTATGCGGCCAACGATGCCGTTTCCGGATCGCGGTTTTCGTTCTTTTACGCCAGAACGCCGACGCCGGCCGAGTTCTTACCGTATCCGACGACCTATCCGTTCTCGAGTGATTCGGTGCTCTATTTCGACCTCGGCATCGACGGACAAAAGCCGATCGCATTCACGCCGGGAACCGTCATCGACGTGTGGTTTCCGTTCGTTTTGGACGACGGACTGGATTACGCGATCTTCATGGACGGCGCGGCAAAGCCGATAGGCCCGCTCGCTTCAACGCCGGTTTTCGACAATACGCTGCACTTCGTGCTCCCCGCGTTCGTTGCTCGACCCGGCATCATGCTGCGTTTTGAGGTCGACGCGAACCCGCGGTAGCTCTACGAAGAACCTTTGGACAGCGCGCTTTCGGCGTGTGCCATGTTCATTTGAATCGCGGGATTGAACCCTTGCCAAGAGGCCTGAATGCGGCCCTGCGGATCCACGACGACCATCGTCGGGAATCCGTCCAGCTGAAAAAATCCTTGTGAGAGCATTCGTTCGTCGAGCGCGACGTGCAACATGTGATGCGCTCTTGCGTAAGCCTGCACGACGAGCCGCGGCTCACCGACGTCGACCGGTACGACGTCCACTTCGGGATGCGCGCGCGCGAACGACTCCACCAGCGGAAGCGAGAGTTTGCACGGCTCGCACCAGGACGCCCAAAAATCGAGGAACACGACCCGTCCGCGATGCTGCGCCAAATTGAACGGCGGTCCTGAAAGGGTCTGATACGTCACATGGGGCGCGGGAACGGCGTGCGAATTCATCGCGCGCGGCGCGATGAAGATGCGGTACAGCACGAATGCAATCGCCGCGACGGCCAGGAGATCGAAAAATCTCCCGGCCGTGAGCCAACGCTTCATTCCGCAGTGAAGACGGCAGCGATGCCTTGTCCGCCGCCGATGCAGGCCGACGCGACGGCAAAGCCGCCGCCGTTCCTGCGCAGATCGTGAAGCGCAGTAAGTGCGAGCCTTGCGCCGGACGCGCCGAGCGGATGTCCGAGCGAGATTGCTCCGCCATGGGGATTGAGCCTAGCGGGGCCCGAGCTTGTCGAAGAGTTCGTGCCCATCTCCTTAAGGCATGCGAGCACTTGCGGCGCGAACGCTTCGTTGATCTCCATCACCGCAAGGTCTTTTTCGCCGATGCCGGCCGTGGCGAGCGCTTTCGGTATAGCGACGGCGGGACCGATGCCCATGATATCCGGATCGACGCCGACGACGCTGCCGCTTAGCAGCCGGCCCATCCACTCGATACCGTCGGCCCGCGCTTGTTTGACTGTGGTCAACACCACCGCGGCGGCGCCGTCCGTAATTCCGCTGGCGTTACCGGGCGTTACGACGCCGTCCTTACGAAAACGCGGCGGCAATTTGCCGAGCTTTTCAATAGAAAGCCCGGCGCGCGGGCCCTCGTCCTTGTCGATCGTGGTCACGTTACCTTTGCGATCGTGCATCTCCATCGCCGCGATCTCTTCGGCGAAGTAGCCGTCGGACTGCGAGGCGAGCGCGCGTTCTTGCGATGCCAGTGCGAATTCGTCGCAAGCTTCACGCGCGATGCCGTAGCGTTCCGCCAGATTCTCGGCGGTGATAGCCATCGGCATTCCGTTGTACGAATCGGTCAAGGCTTCCCAAAGCGTGTCTTCAAATTTCACCTGCGCGCCCAGCGGAAACCCGTTTCGCGCGCCGCGAACGACGTGCGGAGCTTGACTCATCGATTCGGTACCGCCGGCGAGCGCGTACGTCGTTTGCCCGAGCTTGAGCGAGTTGGCCGCGGTGAGTATGGCTTGCAGGCCGCTTCCGCAAAGACGGTTCAGCGTCAGCGCCGGTACGCCCAGCGGAATGCCGGCCCGCAAGCCGACGTGACGGGCGAGATAGATTGCGTCGGCACTCGTCTGCATGACGTTGCCGAACACGACGTCGTCGATCCGATCCTTGGGCACACCGCTCCGGCTTATTGCGGCCTCGGCCGCGTGCACCGCCAAGTCGGTTGCAGTAAAGCCGGAAAGCACGCCTCCAAAGTTGCCGAAGGGCGTGCGCGCGCCGGCCACCACCACGATGTCGTTGTCGGAAATGGGCATGTTCATAGGGCTACAGACTCTCTATGCCCGAGGCGGGGTTTCCCGCCGCCGCGCGGAACCCAGGTGCCCATGCCGATGACCCGTCCTGCGGCCGTCACGCTTGACGCCCGCTCGCTTTCGCCTGCAAACAAAACCGAGCAGATCGTGGAAGCGTTCGACAAGCTTTCTATGGGAGGCATCCTCGAGATTCACGAGGAGTCCGATCCGCGCGCGCTTCGCAACGAGCTCACTCAGCTGCGTCCCGGAAAATTCTCCTGGGATGCGCGCAATCTGGGTTCCAACCGCTGGACCGTCCGTCTGGAGCGAATCGACGAAAACGCCGAAGGAGAAGCCTTCCTTCAACACGTCGCGCCCTTTGCTGCGGCAAGATCCGGCACCGTGCGCGAGTTGTCCGGCCAAATGAGTGAGCGGCAGTTCAAAGCGGGCGAGACGATCTTCGACGAGGGCGAGATGTGGCCGTACCTCGGTATCGTCAAGCACGGCAAGGTCATCCTTACGCTGCTCTCACCGGACGGCAAAACGCACACGCTCGGCGAGCGTCTGACGCACGACACGCTGAACGACTCCGGAACGTTCGATCAGGGCGGCGCCACGACACGTGCCGAGGCATTGACCGACGCCGTGGTCGTCACGCTTCCGAGCGACGCGGTCATGCACGCGTGCCGCAACGATGCCGAACTCGCGCTCGGATTCTTAGCATCCGCATCGCAAGGCCGGCGCCGTTCGATCGACACGATCGCCGACCTCGCATTTGCGCACGTGCTTCAGCGCGTCGCAAAGTTCTTGCTTGGATATGCGCGCGCTTCCGTCGGCATGACGCGCGGACTACCCGGCGTCGAAAACCTGTCTCAAGCGCAGATCGCAGCAGCCGCGGGCACCGTTCGCGACATGGCCGCGCGCGCGCTGCTGCGCTTGAAAAATGCCGGCGCGGTCGAGCTCGATCGCGGCCGCGTCAAAGCCATCGATCGCGCGAAGCTCGATGCCTTCGCCCAAAACGTCCAAGCCCCGCCGGTTTAATCGCCGGACCGCCGCGGCGCGGCGTTATAAATTTGCGGCTTCGAATTGACGCAAGTTATCTTGGGCGCTGCGGCCCGCGGGTCTCGTGCCTCCGGCGCGCTCCGACTTTTTCGGCCCAGCCAGGATGGCTGCTTCAACGCTTGCGTTGCCGAAAAAGCGGCGCGAACCAGAAAATTTTCATGGATGGAAATTTTCTAGCGGCGCCAGGAGGCTCGAGACCCGCGGGTCGCAGCGCCAAAGATTAAATTGCGGAAAGCGCTTGCGAGAAGTTTGAAACTGGGATAACGCGGATGCCGCGAGTGTTGCGGATTTCGGCATAGTTTTCGCGCGGAACGAGGAAGATCGATGCGCCTGCTTCCCGCGCAGCGACCACTTTTTGACGCGCGCCTTCGATCGGCCCGACGGAGCCGTCGTAAGCGATCGTACCGGTTCCGGCGACGCGTGCATAGTGCCGGCTGCGCGACGGGTGCAGCGAGCGGTAAATGTCCAACGCGAACATCAACCCCGCCGAACTGCCGGCGACGCCCGGCAAGTGGAATTGGACGGCGACCGGAATTTCCGGGCGTTGATAGATCGTGGTGAGATACGCGCCGAGCGCGGTTCGCGTCCCGTAACGCATCGTCGGCACTTGCAGCCGGAATTCGCGGCCGCGCCGGTAGACGGCCATGATTACCGCAGTTCCTGGCCGTACGCCCTGAAGGGCGTGCCGCACATCGACGTTCGACGCGATGGGATGCCCGTTCAACGAAACCAGGACGTCCATGGCGCGCAGAACGTGCTTGGCCGGCGCGAAGGGCGCAAAGTAGACGGCGAGCACGCGCGTGCGCGGCACCGGTACGCGTAAACCGGCCTGGCGCTCGGCTACGAACGCCGCAATCGATTGACTCTCGCTCATTGCCTCGCGTTCGAGTCCGTCGTACTCTTCCGCCGTCACGCCTTGCATCAGTATGCCGTCGGTGCGAACGACTTCGGCTCCGGGGATGAGCGCGCTGAGCAGCTGTAGAGGGGTAACGCGCGCAGCGAAGCGCACGTCGGTAAGGTAGAAATCCGTCGTGGGCTGACGGTGATTGGCGACTGTCACGACGTCGCGCAGGCGGATGGCATCGCCCGGCAGCATGAGCGAAAACGGCGTATGGGCGTATGAGGCGACGGCCGCCAGTACGGCAGCCGCCACGTAAACCGCTAACTTAGTACCGGCAAGCCGCAGGCGCATCGCATTTCTATTGTACCAATTCCACCGGCCGGATAGCGGCAGTTTCCTCTGCAGCCTGGGCATCAAATGCCGCCCGTTTGCTCTTTGCGGCAGCGTCGGCAAGGGGTTGCGGCTGCTGCGCCGTTTGGGCCCGGGGCGTCAGAGCCTCGCGTCCTTTACGCACGGAACCCAGCGCGCCCGAGAGCCGGCCCTCGAGTTCTCCGAGCAGCTGCGCAGCGTATTGATCGGCGCCGTCGCGGACTTTGCGGGCTCGTTCTTCCGCGTCGTGAAGAAGCACGTCGGCAGTCTTGCGCGCACGCTGCACGATCTCGTGATCGTCGAGCAGCTCTTCGTGCTTGCTCGTCGCCTCGGTGACGATAGCCTGGGCCTTCTCCTGTGCGACGCGGATCATGCGCTCTTGATCCTTAGCGATCATTTTTGCGCGGCCGACCTCTTCGGGGAGCGAGGATCGTATCTTTTCAATGAACTCGATCAGCCGCTCCTCGCTCAGCACGCGGTATCCGGCGGGCAACCACGTACCTTCGTGAACGTACGTTTCGAGCTTTTCAAGAACGCGATAAACGGACACTGACAGCCTCCCTAGTTACTACTGCGAAGCGTAGCCCGCTTCGTGGCCATGACACGCATCACCGGATCCGGCACCAGCGCGGCGACGTCTCCGCCCAAGAAGAACACTTCTTTGACGATGCTGGAACTAACGAACGAGTACCGCTGATCGGACATGAGGAACATCGTGTCGACGTCCGAGAGCGCCCGGTTCATGAGCGCCGTCGACATTTCGTTTTCGAAGTCCGACACGACTCGCAGCCCTTTGACGATGACGTCGGCTTCCCGCGCCTTCACGTAATCCGCGAGCAGTCCCCGAAAGTGCTCGACGCGAACGTTCGGCAGATTTGAAACGCACTCGCGAATCATCTCCTCGCGGTCTTGCAGCGTGAACATCGGTTCGCGCTTTTGCGGATTGACGACGACGGCGACGATCAACTCGCTGAAGTACTTCGCAGCGCGCTGAATGACGTCCAGGTGACCGTTCGTGGGAGGATCGAACGATCCGGGGTAGATGGCCCGCGCGGCGCGGAGCGGGCGGCCGTTAGAATTCACGGACGCTGCTCTGTGCCGGTACCGCTCGGCGTGAAAAAGGCCAGCGCGACATCGCCGTACACTTCTTCGCGCACACCGCGGTACCCCGGTATCTCGGGCAGAATCGTGCGCGCGCTGTGTTCGAACACGACCAGGGCGTCGGCCGCCAGTAAATTGCGTTCCAGCAGCAGGCGGAACATCTGCACCGGCAGTTCCTCGGCATACGGCGGGTCGGCATAGACGATGTCGAAATGTCCTTCCAATCGATAGAGCGCGCGATCGACCGGAGCGGCGACGACCGTCACGTGTTTTGCAACGCCGAACGTCTGGGCCGCTTCACGAATGGCCTCGGCAGTCTCGCGGTGTCCTTCGACTGAAACGACTTCGGCTGCGCCGCGTGAGGCCGCCTCGAAACCGATCGCGCCGGTACCGGCAAAGAGATCGAGAAAGCGCGCGCCCTCGATGCGCGGCGCGATAATCGAAAACAGCGACTCTTTGACGCGGCCCGGTGTTGGACGCACGGTCATGCCTTTGGGCGATTTCAACTTGCGGCTGCCCAAACTTCCGCCGGTGATCTTCGGCACAGCCGTCAGTTCTACACCAGCGTCGAGAGTTCCGTGAGGCTGTGGATAACGGCGCTCGGCGCAGGAAGCTCCTTCGGATACGCGGCGTCTTCGCTGTCGAACCATATTCCTTGCATGCCGGCGTTGAGCGAACCCGCAACGTCACTTTCGGGCGTATCCCCGACGAATGCGATCTCCGGCGCTCTTGCGCCCAGAGCTCGCGTCAATGCATCGAACGCTGCGGCCTGCGGCTTCTGTACGCCGATGTCGGCGCTGACGATTACCGGACCGTCGAACCCAACCTGTTCCGCCTTACGCTGCTGAAGCGGGGACCATCCGTTGGTCAAAATGGCGTATGGAATGCGGCGCCCGCGCAGTACCCCTAGCATCTCTGCAATTCCCGGCTCCGGAACGACGAAGAATTCGACCATTTCCAACGTCATGCGCTTGTAGCGTTCCGGAAAGCTTGCCGGCTCCGGCGCTCCGCGATCGCGCATGAACGTTTCCACGGCTTCCTCAATCGTGAAAGCTCCGGATCGCTGCCTGGCAAGCAACGTGTCGATACTCTGGATTTCTTCCGCGAGCGAGCCCAAACAGCGGCCGCCGTTCGCGCACGCCAGAGTCAGCAGACGCAGGAACGCGACGCGTTCGAGCTTGTTGTCTATTCCCAGCGTATGATCGAAGTCGAAACCGACGGCGGCGATCGCTATGTCGGGCCTGGGCCTTGCACGACGCGCACGAACGCCGCCGGATCGATCCATTTTTGGAGGGCCGCCTCCATCGTCTGCGGCGTAGCCTGCAACTCGCGCTGCGCGTCGATCGTCGCTTGATCCAAAGGCAAGTCCAACGACGAGAAAAGCAGCAGCTGGCGCGCGACTCCGCCGAAACTCTGATCGCGGAGCGGCACGTCGCTCATAAGCATCGACTTTGCGCGCTGCAGGCGGTTAGCCGAAACGTTCCCGCGCTCGAGCGAGCGCAGATCGGTGATTGCCAGGCGCTGCGCGGGCACGATCTTGCCGGGATCGCACGCGTAAGAGATCGTAAAAGTCGAACGGTTTTTTCCCGACGACAGTGCTGAGGACGCGCCATAGACGTATCCGTGGGCGACTCGCAAATCGTCCATCAACAGCGATCCGAATCCGCCGCCGCCCAGAATGTTGTTCGCAACGGTGAGCTGCGCCCAATCAGCATCCCCTCGCTTCAGCGCCAGAACCTGCGCCAGTTGAACTTCGGATTGAACGCGCCCAACGTCCGGAACGTCCGTCGCAGCGGTACCGTTTTTGGGAACCGGCGGCAAGTCGACGTCGGGCTTGGGCCCTTGCGCCTTCCACGATCCGAAATACTCTTCGAATACCGCCCGAGCTCGATCGGGCGTAACGTCTCCGATGACGACGATCGACGTCATGTCGGGCCGGTAGGCGGCGGAATAATACGCCTTTACGTCCTCGAGCGTGACGGTTGAAGCAGTCTGCGGCGTCGCAAATTTTTGCACCGGATCGCCGGCCGGGAAAAGCGCGTTATTCAACGCAACCTCCGCCAGATGATCGGGAGCGTTCATTTCGCCGGTCAGTGAACCGACCTCCTGAGCTTTGACGATGGGGAAAGCCTGCTCCGGAAAAGCCGGATGGAGCTCTTCATCGGCGAGCAGCTGCACGCCGCGATCGAAATTGGCGGAAAGAACCTGCAGCGAGAAATCCGTGCCTGCTTCAGCGTCCGCCGCAATCTTGTCGAGCTCTTGGCGCAGTTGGATGCGGTTATATTGATCGGTGCCGAAAGGGAAAAGCCCGGAGGTAATATCCGCGACGCCAAGTTTCCCCACGGGCGCTTCTACCGCTTCACTGCTGCGAACGCTGCCTTGCACGACGACGGTGTGACTGACGTGCTCCGGCTGCACGATCAACCTGATGCCGTTCGAGAGCGTCATACTGACGGGATTGAGTGTTTGGGACGGAACGCTCGGGGCGGCAAACGCGGAGACGGCCCAGGCTGGGAAGCGGCTGCGCTTTCGAGGGCGTCAGCACGTTGTTCTCCTGAGCGGGCGACGATGCGCCGGCATTGACTTTTCCGGCGTTCTTGGGAACCGCGTACGCGACGATCGATTTTGCCGGATCGACGTATTCGCGGAAAACACGGTTGACGTCAGCGTCGGTCACACTCTTAATGGCTGCAATCTCGTCGTCGGGGTTCTCACCCGCCTGCGCTAGGTCTTGACTCCACTCGAGCGCGAGATCCGTGATCGAGTTTCCGCGGTATTCGGCCTGCGCGATCGCGCGCTGCTTCTCGGTCGCGATGAGATCCGAAGGCAAACCGGTTTTGCGGTAGGTTTCGAGCACGCCGCGCAAGTCCGCCGCGGCATCATCTGCTTTCGTCGTAACCGGTACCACGGACAAGGCGGCCGTCGCGGTCGCGTACGGGTGCGACTCGATGTCCTGAACGCCGGCAAAGAGCGCCTTGCCCGCAGCCACTAATCCATAGACGTCGCTGCGCTGGTTGTTAAGTACCGCTTCGGCAATTTGGCCGGCGGCGTAGTCCTTGTCTTTGAGTCCGGGAAACCGGAAAGCCAGCGCGACGATCGAATACGGTTGGTCGCTGTCGACGTGGTACGTCGCCGGTTTGACCGGCGCGAGTACGACCTTAGGCTGTGCGGGAACGTTCTTCGCCGGAATCGCCCCGAAATACCGGCGCACCTTGGCAATGGTCGCTGGGCCGTCGACGTCGCCCGCGATCACGTACACGGCGTTATTCGGATGATACCACGTGCTGTAGAATCTGCGCAGAACCGGCACCGTGATGAGATGATTGAAACCGTAGAGCGTACCCAGCGTATCGTGCGCGTACGGCGTGCCTTTGAAGATTGCCGGCAGAATCGTGCGCTGAATCAGTTTTTGAATGGCGATGCTGTCGTCTTGGGTTACTTCCTGCTTGATTGCGCCGCTCTCGGCCTTCCATCCCGAAGGCGCCAGATCCAGATGCTGCGCGCGATCGGCTTCGATCCGCAGTGCGGCATCGAGATACTGGGCCGGTACCGAAAAATAATACTGCGTGAGCTCGGCTTGCGTGTCGGCGTCGTAATCGGCGCCCATCAGCTGTCCGATCTCGAAGAGTTGCGTCTGGGATATCGTCGGAGTGCCGCGAAACATCATGTGTTCGAGGGCATGCGCCTCGCCCGGATATTGCTGAACGTCCGAACCGGCTTTGTAATTCAGCACGGCAGTTACGACCGGCGCCAACGGATCGTGTACCACGACGACCTGCAATCCGTTGCTTAGCGTCGCGCGCGTGACTTGCAAACCCTGTGCAGCTGCGGGCATCGAACCGCCTAGCGCTAGCCCGATAATGCAGATCGCCCCCGCAATACCCTGTTTCATCGCCTGTTTCATCGAACCGGTGTTGCGCCTCGGCACCGGTACGCCCCTCTGCCGCCTTACGAAGAGAGCAGCATCGCGCGGGCGCTGGGCTCGCCCTCGATCAACCGGCGCAAGCCGGCGTTGGACGGCTGGGATAATCCCGGATCTTCGGAGAGCAGCGTTTCGGCAGTGCGCTTTGCCTCGCGGTAAACGGCGATGTCGCGCACCAAATCGGCTACTCGAAACTCCGCGAGGCCGGATTGAGCCGTTCCTGCGATCTCTCCGGGTCCGCGCAGGCGCAAGTCCTCCTCGGCGATGACGAACCCGTCCGTCGAATTGGTCAGGATGTCGAGCCGTTCGATCTCTTCCGCTTCGTCCGGTGCGACGAGGAGGCAATAGGATTCCGCCGCGCCGCGTCCTACTCGACCGCGCAGCTGATGCAGCTGGGCCAAACCATACCGCTGCGCGTCGAGAATAACCATGACGGTCGCATTCGAAACGTCGACGCCGACCTCGACGACGGTCGTGGCGATCAGGACCTGCACTTCGTTGCGGACGAACCGCTGCATTACATCGTCCTTGTCCCGCGCGGACATGCGGCCGTGCAGCAGGCCGAGCTTCAGATCCGGAAACACGTCGTTCTGCAGCCGTTCCGCCTCGGCGACGACGCTCGTGAGATCGCTCTCCGACTCGTCGATTGCGGGAGCGACGATGTACGCTTGCCCTCCGCGCGCGATGTTCTTGCGCACGAAGTCGTAGGCTAACGGCAGCCGGGCACGCCGCAGCACGAACGTCGCAATCGGCGTACGCCCGGGCGGAAGTTCGTCGATCACCGACGCATCCAAATCGGCATAGACCGATTGCGCGAGCGTGCGCGGAATCGGCGTCGCCGTCATGTGCAGCGTGTGCGGCGCGACCCCTTTCGCCCGAAGCCGAGCCCGCTGCTGTACGCCGAAGCGATGCTGCTCGTCGATGACCGCCAAACCGAGCCGCGCGAACTCGACGCTTTCGGTGATCAGGGCGTGCGTGCCCACG
This sequence comes from Vulcanimicrobiota bacterium, assembly GCA_963714015.1. Lineage (GTDB taxonomy): Bacteria > Vulcanimicrobiota > Vulcanimicrobiia > Vulcanimicrobiales > Vulcanimicrobiaceae > DASRDE01. Next base: position 2,932,069 of record OY970223.1, read on the forward strand.
GCGACGCCCGCTTCGCCGCTCGCGAGTTTCGCGACCGCGTTAGCTCGCGACTTGCCCGTTTGACTGCCGAAGACTGCCTCCAGCGTGATGCCGAACGGCACAAGCAACGGCGCGAGCTTTGCGGCATGCTGCGCCGCAAGAAGCTCGGTCGGCGCCATGAGCGCGGATTGCATGCCGTTTCGGGCTGCGAGCACGATTGCGGCGGCGGCGACGAGGGTCTTCCCGCTGCCGACGTCGCCCTGCAGCAGCCGGTTCATCGGGGAAACGCGCGCCATGTCGCCCCAGATCTCGCTGATGCAGCGTCGCTGCGCGCCCGTGAGTGGAAAAGGCAGCTCGCGCTCAAAGTCCGCGAGCAACGAGGGCGCAACGTCGAGCGCTTGCGCGCTCGAGTCCGCCAGCCGAGCGCGCCGCTTCATCTCCGCAGCAATGGCGAGCGCAAGGAACTCCGTGAAAACGAACCGCGTGCGCGCGCCCTCCGCTTCTTCGGGCGACCGCGGCGCGTGCAGGGCGCGATAGGAATCGCGCAGCGGCGGAAATTTTTTTTCCTGCAGCAAGCCGGGCGGAAGCGGATCGTCGCCTGCCAGCAAAAGCAAACGCGAAAGATTGCGCTGAACGACCTGGTGAATTTTTCGGGAAGTGAGCGTTTTGCCGGCGGGGTAGATCGGCACCAATTCGCCCTGGTACGATTCCTCCTCAGCCAGGACTTTGTGCGTGGAAACGTTGAGGCTCGGCGTCAAACCGCGCACCGGCCGGCCGCGAACGAATACGCGCATCCCCTCTTTGAGCGTGCCCATCAGATAGCGGCGGCCGAACCATTTTGCGAGGAACGATCCGGTCTCGTCATGCACGTCGGCTTCGACGATCGCGAGGTTACGCGCCCGCCGCTCCCGTACGCGGCCAATCGTGCCGATTGCGTTGATCTCGGACAGATCGCCGTTTGCCGCGCGCATCGCGATCTCGCGCGCGGGCGTCGGGAATCGCAGATCGTCGTACCGGAACGGAAAGTCGTTCAGCAGATCCTCTTGCGTACGTATGCCGAGCTCGGCGAAACGCTCGGCCGTCTCTTTGCCGACGCCGGCGAGGTCGGCGATGCGGCTCACAGCGCGAGCTCCATTTCACGGCCCGCCTGAAAGCCCACACTCTCGTAAAGCGCCCGTCCTTCCTCGCTGGTGCGCAGACGCAAACGCGCACATCCTTGCGCTTTGGCCCACGCAATCGTGCACTGCATCAACTCACGCGCGATGCCCCGGCGACGATAATCAGGTCTTACGTACACGGCGTTCACATGCGCGAAACGCATGTTGAAGCAAAAAGCCCGCCATTCATCGGTCAGCGACACGGCGGCCATGCCGATCGGCGCTCCGTCGTCGAATGCCAGAAACAACCGGCCGTGGTTCATGCCTTGCTTTCCGGCGAAGTAAAGGCAGAAACGCGTGCGCCAACCCGCGTCGCGTGCGTCGAGATCCGAGCCCATCTCCAGACCCATCTCTTGACGCAACTGCGCGGCGACCGGAAACTCCGAAGCGTCGGCGGGACGGCACCGGATCATTTTCGAACCGAGACCTCGAGCAGCTTCGTCAACGCGTACACGACGCGCGTATTCGGAACGTCAACGCCGTAGCGATCCGCAAGCTCGACGACGGCGCCCGCAATGGGTTCGAGTTCCAGCGGTTTTCCGGCTTCGAGGTCCTGCAGCATCGAGGTCTTCACGTCGGCGATGTGCTCGGCCCAGCGCAGCCGCTCCTCGGCGTCAACTCCGGGATCCACGCCCGTCGCGCGCGCGACGCAGAGCCCTTCCCGGATGACGGCGCGCAACAGCTCGCGCACGCCGGCGTCCTGCAGCATCGAACGCACCGTCGCTCGCGTCAGCGCACTGACTTGATTGAGCGCCAAATTGTTCACTAATTTGCGCCAAATGTTCCGCCGGATGTTCGGCTCGATCGGCGCGTTCAGCCCCGCTTGTTCCATGATCCCCGCGAGGCTTTGAACGCGCTCGCTCCGCGAACCGTCGAGCTCACCGATTGGGTAGAGCCTTCCGCCGCTTTGCTCGACGAGTCCGGGTTCGACGACTCGGCCGGACGCGTGCACGACCCCGCCGACGATCCGATCGTACGGTAATGCGCGCTGAATACGCCCGCCGGGATCGACGCTTTCAAGCGGACGATCCTTGGTGTACCAAAACGGCAAACCGTTCTGAAAGGTAACGAAGACTGCGCGATCCGAAACCGCTCGTTCAAATTGTTCGAGGGCGCCGCCCCATTGGTGCGACTTGAACGTCAGCAGTACGTAGTCGAGTCCGGCGAAGTCGCGCAGATCGTCCGATCCATCCACCCGCGCCGTAAAGTCGCCAAGCTCGCTGCGCACGCGAATGCCGCCGTTTCGAACGGCGCCGAGTTGTTCGCCGCGCGCCACGACGCAAACGTCATTGCCCGCGCGCCAAAGCGCCGCCGCAATAAATCCGCCGATTGCTCCAGCGCCGAAGACCGCTATTTTAGGCATGTCTACTTATCGTGTCGGCTGCCCGTTCGCCACCGGGATGACCTGCCTTGCGCGCCGGTCTTGACGATGACAAAAGGCGACGGGCAGATTCGAACTGCCGAATGGAGCTTTTGCAGAGCTCTGCCTTACCACTTGGCTACGTCGCCGTTACCTTTAACACTGCAGCCTTTTGGACTGCAGTCCCTAAGCGGGTGGCGGGAATCGAACCCGCGCGTCAACCTTGGGAAGGTCGCAGGCTACCATTACATCACACCCGCCCTCGCTGGGCGTCGGCCCTCGTTCTCGTTCACCGGGGCCGCGTCCTACAATCCCCGGCTGCCCCCTCGGGTTGCGGGCGGCGCCGTTTACGTCAACCGCCCAAAATATTGATCGCGCGGCCGGCGATGATCGCGATCGTGACGAGTGAGGTGAGCGCTTCGGCCATCATCAGCAGCTTTGCTGCGCCGGTGAGCGGAAACGTGTCCGTCGGGCTGAACGCCGTCGCATTCGTAAAAGAGAGAAACAGGTAGTCCAAGACGCGGGGACGCCACTGCAGCTCCTTACGGATTTCGGCAGAGAGCGCCATCTGCGGGAACAGGAAGTCCATGCCGGCCGGCCCGGCATCGGCAGGTCGATGAGCGCGCGGGTCCGGGCCGGCGCCGTCGATTTCCCAAAACCAGAGCGCGTAGACGATGACGTTCGTGAACCAAATCTGCACCGCCGCCAAAATAAGCACTTGACCGTTGATTTGGCGGTGCGCATGCGTCGAAATCAGGTCGTAGAGCAGCGCGACGATTGTGCCGGCGTTGAAGAGATTCACCAGCGCAACGGTTGCGATGGAAAGCCCGCGATGCCAAGGCGACTCGGCGTGTCGCGTCGGAGAAAAGATGTTCAGCGGTACCATAATAATGAGCACCAGCACCGGAAAGAGCCACAACGGCCCGATGACGAGCCGCGGCGGCAGCGTGACGTACAATCCCAGTGCCGCCAGCACGGCCAAAGCCGCGTGCCAGCGCGGCTCTTCCTTTACTACGGCCGTTGCGCCATGTTGCTGCATGCCGCCACGTTCGCGTGCGGCGGTGCGAGCGACCTTCGCGCATCCGCCCGCAGCGCCGCCGGGTCTTGGGCGCATGGCAACAGATTTTCGGGACGGCAAAACCTTTCCGCGGCGGGGACGCGACACGCTCGGGGGCGCCATGTGGCTGCGCCGCGTGTTCGACAAGGCACGCGCGAACGCAAACGGCACCATTCACGACTACATCTATCCATGCCCAATGGACAAAGGCGTTTTGGAGCGTTGGGGCGTCACGCCCGGCGAATTCGACGCGGCGATTAAGACCCAGACGACGGACGAGCAGATATTGGAGTGGCTCAACGCCCGCGCGACGCCGCAGCAGATCGACGCGGCCAATGCGTGGCTGGTGAACGAAAAAACCGAAAACTTGGACCGCCAGGATTCGGAAGAAGGCGCCGGCGCTACAATCTAACAAACACGCCGCTATGGGCCAGATGATCGAATTCAAAAGAGCCGACGGCAAGCCGGCGCCGGGATACTTGGCGTTGCCTCAAAACGCCGATTCCGCTGCGGGCGTCGTCGTAGTCGAAGAGTGGTGGGGCGTAACCCCGGACATTATGGAGATTGCGGACCGGTACGCGGAGCTCGGCTACCGCGCCCTGGTACCCGATCTTTTTCGCGGACGGACTGCGGCCAAGGGCGATGAAGCGAATCACTTGGTCGAGGGCTTGGATTTCCAAGACGCGTTCTCCCAAGACATTCGCGGCGCGCTGCAGCATCTAAAACAGAACGGCAAGAAAGCCGGCGTTACGGGATACTGCATCGGAGGCGCTCTGGCGCTGCTCGCGACGATGCACTTGAAAGAGCCCGACGCGGCCGTCGTTTTTTATGGTCTGCCGCCTGCGGAAGCCGGCGATCCGGCTGCCGTCGAAATCCCGCTGCTATTGCACTACGCGACGCAAGACGAGTTCTTCACGCCGGAGAAGGTGCGAGGGCTCGAGGAAAAGCTCAAAGCCGGCAAGGTTCCGTACCAGTTGCATTGGTACGAAGCCAAGCACGGCTTTTGCAATCCCAATCCTCCCGGCCACGCGGGACTCGGTCATTACAATGCCGAGGCTGCGCAGACGGCGTGGAAGCGTACGGTCGACTTTTTCAAGACGACGCTAGCGTAGCGCTTTAAGAAAGAGTTACTCGAATTTCGTGCCGGCGTTGAGCGGTGCCGAACGCATCGCTCCTTGCTCCAGACCCCATTTCTGCAGCAAACGATCGTACGTGCCGTCGGCAATCAGCGTCTTGAGCGCCGATTGCAGTTTGTCGCGTAACCGGACGTTCTTCTTGGGAACCGCGATGCCGTAGGGCACGACGCCGAACTGCTCGCCTGCAACGGCGTAAGCTTTGCCGCCGTCGAGTGTGCGCGCAAGGTGCGCAACGACCGGATAATCGGAGATGTGCGCCATCGATTCGCCGGCTAAGAAGTGCCTAAGCGCTTCGCCGTCCGTGCCGTAAGCCTTGACCGTAATCGCCTTGAGTCCGATGCCGGTGCATTTAGCGGACTGCGCTTGCACGGCGCTCGCTTGACTCGTGCCGCGCTCGAGGTCCACCGTCATGCCGCAAAGACTCGCCAGATTAAAAATGTGATGCGGATTTCCGGCATGCACCAGCATGCCGCTGCCGGCCAGGAAATAATCGATGAAGTCGACTTGCTTCGACCGCTCGCGGGTATCCGACATCGCCGAGATCACAACATCGTACTTGCCCCCGTTGAGCGCGTGCAGCAGATCGTTGAACTCGTGATTTTGGAACTCAACGCTCACACCGAGCTGCGATGAAAGCGCCTGGGCTAGATCGTAATCGAAACCTTCGGCTTTTTTGGAGTTGGCGGCGTAAAACTCGAGCGGCGCGTAGGAAATGTCGGATCCGACGCGGAGCGGGGAGGCCGCCGGCGCGCTCAGCGGCGCTAGGGCCAGAACGATTGCAAAGACGCGGGCAATCAAGGACTTCATTAAATCCTCCGGTTGTTGAAGCTTCATCCAATTTATCGGTAGACAGCGTCCCGGAGGTTAGCCCGCAAGGACGCCTCGAGCGGTCGATGAACGGAGGCGCCTAGTATGTCTGCCTCCGGAAAGACCCTTGTGGGCCATCCCTTTCTGCGCGCGTGCCGGCGCGAACCGGTCCCCTATACGCCGGTTTGGCTGATGCGGCAAGCCGGACGCTATCTGCCCGAGTACCGATCGATACGCGACCGGTACTCGTTTTTGGACCTATGCCGGGACTCGGCCGCCTCAGCGCAGGTAACGGTCGATACGGTTCGGCGCTTGGGCGTCGATGCCGCAATCATCTTCGCCGATATTCTTCTTCCGCTCGTGCCGATGGGGCTTGGCTTGACCTATGAAAAAGGCGACGGGCCGCGCATCGCTCGCACGGTGCGCACGTCCGAGGACGTCGATCGCCTTCATCCCGTCAACGTTGAAGAGTCGCTCGGGTTCGTTGCCCGCACCGTCGATCTGGTTAGGCGCGAGCTCCAAGACGAAGTGCCGGTCATAGGGTTCGCCGGTGCTCCCTTTACCGTCGCATCGTATGCGATCGAAGGGGGCGGTTCGCGCAACTACATCGCCACCAAAACGCTGATGCATTCGGATCCGCAGACGTGGGGACGCTTCATGGAACGCATCGCTTCCCTCACTGCAGAGTACCTGAACATGCAAATCGCTGCCGGCGCCAACGCGGTTCAGGTCTTCGACAGTTGGGTCGGGGCACTATCACCGGAGGATTACCGCCGATACGTGCTGCCGTATTCCAAACAGCTGATCGAATCGATCGCTCCGGGCATTCCGGTCATTCATTTCGGAACGATGACCGCGGGATTGTTGACGCAGATGCGCGACGCCGGCGCAGACGTCATCGGCCTTGATTGGCGCGTGGAACTCGACGAGGCGTGGAACCGGCTGGGCGATTCCGTCGCCGTGCAAGGGAATCTGGACCCGGTGCTGCTTTTTACGGGCCGGGACAACGTGCGCGAAGGCGTGCGCGACGTCTTGCGGCGAGCCGGCGGGCGGCCGGGACACATCTTTAATTTGGGACACGGCATACTGCCGGAGACGCCGGTCGACAACGTGCTCGCGCTGGTCGACGCCGTTCACGAATTCAGTCGCCGGTGATGACGCACGACGCCGTCGTGCTGCTCGGATTCGGCGGCCCGGAGCGTCCGGAAGAGATTCGGCCCTTTTTAGATCGCGTGCTCGAAGGCAGACCTATTCCGCCGGCGCGCTACGAAGCGGTGGTCGCACATTACGAGCACATCGGGGGACGATCTCCGTTCAACGATTTGGCCCGAAAGCAGGCCGCGGCACTCGAAGCCGCACTTCGCGAACGAGGTGCCGCCATTCCGGTCGAGCCGGCGTTTCTCAATGCCGCTCCCTTTGTCGAGGAGACTGCCGCGCGTCTCCAGCAGCGCGGTAAGACGCGTCCGCTGGCCATTATCTTAGCGGCCTTTCAGAGCCCCGCGAGCTGGCAAAAATACCAACGCTTTCCGGGCGCCGACTACGCGCCGCCGTACTTCGATCGCGAGCTCTTCGTGCAGGCACACGCGCAACGCATCCGCGACGCGCTCGAACAGCGGCTGAACCGTTCGGATTTCGCCGATACGGCGCTGATCTTTACCGCGCACAGCATTCCGCAAGCGATGGACGACGCGAGTCCGTATTCGCAGCAGTACGCCCGCTGCGCCGAACTCGTCGCGCATGCGTCGGGCGCGGCTTCGTGGACGCTTTCGTATCAAAGCCGCAGCGGGGCACCTTCGGACAAATGGCTGGAGCCGGACGTGCGGGACGTCATTTCGGATTTGCCGGCCAACGGTGTGCGTAGGGCCCTCGCAGCGCCCATTGGTTTTCTGCACGATCACGTGGAGGTACTGTACGATCTCGACGTCGGCGCGGCACGCGCAGCGCAATCCGCCGGCGTCGAATTCGCTCGTGCCGGCGCCCTCAACGATCATCCGCTGTTCATTCGGACGCTCGCGGATTTGACGATCGAATGCTCCGCATCGCGGTAGTCGGCGCAGGAATCAGCGGTCTTGCCGCGGCGCTCAGGCTCACCGACCTCGCGGCGGATCGCAGCGAGCAGTACGACATTACACTTTACGACGCGAGCGAACGCGCGGGCGGTTGCGTCTCGACGGCGCGCGAGGGTGGTCTGACGATCGAATCCGGCGCCGATTCCATTTTGGTGGACAAGCCGCCGGGAATGCGAATGCTGGAGCGATTGCATCTTACCGATCGCCTCGTGCCGATGCAGCCTCAGTTCAAAGGCGCGCTGATCGTTTGCGACGGCACGCTGCGGCGATTGCCTCCGGAGTTTCGTTTGTTTTCGCCGATGTCGCTCCCGGCACTCGTTCGCAGCGGAATGTTTTCTTTCCGCGGCCTGGCGCGCGCGGCAATGGAGCCCTTCATTCCGCGGCGCCGCGACCAGAGCGACGAAAGTCTGGCATCTTTCGTGACGCGCCGCTTCGGAAAAGAAGTCCTGGACCGCTTGGCGCAGCCGCTCGTCGGGGGCATTTACTCCGCGGATCCTGCCCGGCTCTCGATGGAGGCGGCGCTTCCACAGTTCGTTCAGCTCGAACGCACCTACGGCAGCGTCATTCGCGGCATTGCGCGCAGCAGGTCTTCTCAAAAGCCGCCGCGGCTGATGAGTCTGGAAGGCGGCCTGGGCACATTGGTCGATGCAATGGAATCGCAACTAGCAAAGGTCAGCCGCGTGCGCGCACAGGTCGCGAGCTTGCAAACGCTGCGCGAGCGCCACGATCGCGTGATTCTCAGCTGTTCCCGCGCACCAATCAGCTCGCATCGTCCGCGAGAGCGCGCCGGAGCTTGCCGAGTTGCTCGCGCGAATTCGCTACAATTCCATCGCAACGGTGAATCTTGCCTACGAACGATCGGCGATTCCCGAGCTGCCCCGCGCCCAGGGATTCATCGTTCCGTTTTGTGAAGGCCGGCGCATCGTCGCTGCAACGTTCGTCTCCCAGAAATATCCCGGCCGCTCGCCCGAGAACGTGCAGCTGCTTCGCGCATTCATCGGCGGCGCATTGCAGGCGGACCTTTTGCAAGGCAGTGATGACGCGGTGGAACGGATCGCGCGCGAAGAGTTCGGCGCACTGCTCGGAATCGCAGTCCCGCCGGCTTTCTGCTCCATCAGCCGCATGACCGCACTCTTACCCGAGTACGGGCTCGGTCACATGCAGCTTGTGGATGCAATCGAAACCCGAGCGCTGGAAGCACGCATCGCCCTGGCCGGCGCGGCTTACCGTGGCGTCGGTATCCCCGACTGCATTCATTCGGGCGAACGGGCGGCCGAACAGGCGGTGAGTATCTGAGCGTCCGCGGGGTATCATTCAACCGTTAAGAGGAGGACCCGTATGCGTTTTTTACTCGCCGCTAGCATGACCGTCGCGCTGGCATCGCTCTCGGCCGCGCCAAGCATGGCGGCCCTGGTGCCCGCAACCGGCTCGCAATATGCCGGCGTGCTCTCGCAATCCATAACTACCAAGTCTGCGTATCCCGGAGAGCCGGTGACGCTGACGCACGTGACGTCTGCGAGCGGCAGCATCGCGGGCGCGACAATGTACGGAACTGTGACCAGCGTCGTAAAGCCGGGACAAGGCCGCTCCGCACAATTGCAGATGACGTTTACCAAACTGGTGATGCCGAGCGGCGCGTCTTACGCCGTTGACGGCGTCGTAACCGGAATGCAAGCTCAGACCAAGAACAATACGCTTAAAGAAGCTGCCGGAACCGTAGCCGGTATGATCGTCGGGAACATCGTCGGTAAGACGATCTTTCATACCGGAGCGGGCGGCCTGCTCGGCGCCGCCGGCGGCTATCTCGTCGCGAAGAACAACCGCGCGGACGTGACCGTTCCGTCGGGATCTACGGTGCGCGTCATGCTGCGATCGGTCCGGCGGCAATCGTCCCACTGACGGCTCTGAGCGGGTAGAGCGGCACATCGGGTCTTCAGGGTTGTTTCACACCTTCAGGCCACCATAGGCTCCTTGGAGGTGGTTCATGAATCTCGCGCGCACCTGGATGACCCTCGCCGCTCTTGCGGGCATTGCCGTTGCCGGCTGCGGTGGAGGCGGCGGCAATACTCCGCCGGTTACGACGCCAACGACCGCGCCGGGCGGCGGCGCCTCGTCATCTCCTTCGGCAAGTCCGGTTCCAACGCAATCGCCGACGCAGCCGCCCTCGTCCCCGCCCAGCCAGTCACCGTCACCGACCCCATCGCCGGCGGCAACACCGCTCGTGGTGCACATCGGATTTCAATTCAACGAGTTCACCGATCCGAAGTACGGGCCGGTCTGGTATTACTCGTCAAACCCCAGTGCGTCGCAAGCCCAAGTGATTAACGTCAAATCGGGCTCGCAAGTGGTTTTTGAAAACGACGACAAGTTCGGTCTGCAGCACACCGGCTCGGGACTGGGCACCGGCCCCTTTCCGCAGCAGTTCGACAACAGCAGCGGCAAGAGCAGAAATGGTTCCGTGATAGACGGATCGCTGACGTGGTCCACCGGTACGCTTAATCCCGGTCAGCGCTCGCAAGCGTTCACGATCGGACCGCCCGGAACGTATTATTTCGGCTGCAACTTCCATTACACGACGCCGCCCACGCAAAACAACGGTTCGATGGGGGATGTCCTCGTTTCGCAATGAGACTGCAAGCGCGAAAAAAAAATATGCCAAGGGCCGGAATCGAACCGGCGACACCGCACTTTTCAGGCGCGTGCTCTACCAACTGAGCTACCTTGGCACAGCCGCAGGCCGCGGCGAACCGCCCTCGTTTCTATGCGCGGGGGCCGTCCCCTCCCCTCAAATGCAGAAGCCGCCGGTTCGTTCCGGCGGCTTCCGATTGTCTGTTACGCTCTAGAGTTTAGCGGGCAGTGTGGTGCAATGGCCTACTCCTCATACGAAGTTTCTGCGAACGTCATGCGCGGACGATTGCTGTCCCACTCTTCTTCCTGATCGAATTTCGAGCGGACTTCGCGCGGTTCGTCCAACCACTGCGGCCCCAAACCGAGGTCGCGAGGGTCGTCACCGTACATGCTTTTACCTCGTGCAATTATTTTACAGAAATCTTGCGCGGGGCGTGTAGGACCGGGAAGATATCTTTACAAATCGCCGCCCCTCCGGGGCGCCGCCTTCAGTTCGGTTTGAGTACACCCGCTAAGCCGACGCTCACGGCTTTGAGAGCGCTGAGTGCGGCATGTTCTGCTGCGCTGCTGATACTCAAGCAAAGGTTAGCGGCGGTGAGCGCGTTCGCCGGCGTCGGAAGCATTCGCGCGGTTACGCCGGCGTCCCGCAACACTTTGGTGGCCAACATGGTGTCGGTGTTGCTCGCGAAGCAGAGGATCGGATCTTCCATCGCCGTTATTCCACGTTGGCGATTTGCAGCTGTACCCGCAGGGCCGCATTGACTTCTTGCTCGCGCAAAAGCGCATTGGCCGTTTCCTTCGACATGAAGTCGACCAGTTCGTCGATGCGCCGAAAGAGCGAATCGATGGCACCGGTCAGCCAGAACAACACGCCGCACTCGGCAACGACTGCAAGGGCGTGAACCAGAACGCGGTCGAGCCCTTCTTCGGGAAAGACGTCCGCAGGCACCACGAGATCCAGAATGAGGTGATGGCCGGCCGTAAGGGCCGCGGCGACGGCGATCGGACGCCAATCAACGTAGGCTGCAAGCATTGCGAAGATGCCGAAAAAGTACATATGGTAGTCGATCTGCCAGTCGCCCTGCCCGGAGATGCCGCTATGATGTCCGCGGCCGGCATAGACAAGCAGAATAGGCCCGCACGTCATGAATATGGCCATAAGGGAGCGCAGCGTCAAACCGTCCTTGAGCGTGCGAGAAGCGACGGTCGCAAACGCCGCGATGGTCAGCGCGATTGCTGCCGCAATCTGCCATTCGTTACGCGCTACGAGCGCGACGAGAATGACCAGCGGCACGTGGATCCAAGTAATCAGCGCGAACAGCAGTGTCGCACGTTGGCGAATGTCGTTGAGGCGCAGCGGGCGGGCGTCCATGCAAAGCTCCTTTGACAAAAGAAAAAACACACCCATAAAGCCGTCTATCCGAGTATCGGTTTTGCATAGGCGGCAACGTGAGGAACGTTTACGCTTACCGCATCGAATTTTTACCGAGCGTCGCCGGCCGCATACCGGATCCTCGACCGGCGAGCCTCGGGGGCGAGCGCGCGACCTTCACAGAACGTCCGCGGCGACGCCCTCCCGGCCCGCTGCCGCCGCTGCCGACTAGGCCATAGCCCCCGGGTATGAGGGAGGCGTATCTTAGGAAGGTTATGCCAGAGACGCAAGCGGACATCGTGCTAGCGGGCGGCGGAATCATGAGCGCCACGCTCGCCGCCATGCTCAAAGAGCTGCAGCCCGACCTCAGGCTGGAAATTTTCGAGATGCTGGACGCGCCGGGCGAAGAGAGTTCCAACGCCCTCAACAATGCCGGCACGGGTCATGCCGCACTTTGCGAGCTGAACTACACGCCGCAAAAGCCGGATGGGAGCGTGGACATCTCCCGGGCACTGGCCGTGAACGCGCAGTTCGACCTCTCGCGTCAGTTCTGGTCCTACGGCGTTCGCAGCGGCTCGCTCGGCGCTCCGGAAACCTTCATTCACGACGTTCCGCACATCAGCTTCGTTTGGGGCGACGACAACGTCGCTTTCCTGAGAAAGCGCTATGACGCGATGAGCGTTCATCACTGCTTTGCCGGCATGCAATACAGCGAAGATTCATCAGTACTCGGGCAGTGGATGCCGCTGGTCATGGAGGGGCGCGATCCGAAAGAGCGAGTCGCGGCGACGTATATGGCAACCGGTACCGACGTCGATTTTGGTGCGATTACGCGCCAGCTGATCGCGCACGTCGGAAATCAGCCGGGCGTAACCGTTTCGTACTCGACGATGGTCAGCGATCTAAAGCGCAGCAACGACGGCAGTTGGTGCGTAACGGTCAAGGATCTGAAAGCCGGCACGACGCGCAAAATCACGACGAATAAAGTGTTCCTTGGCGCGGGCGGCGGCGCACTCACGCTGCTGCAGAAATCCGGCGTTCCGGAAGGCAAAGGAATCGGCGGCTTTCCCGTAAGCGGCATCTTTCTGCGCTGCAGCGATCCGGACGTCGTCAAGCGCCATAACGGAAAAGTCTACGGAAAAGCAGCCGTGGGCGCCCCGCCGATGTCGGTTCCGCATTTGGATTCGCGGTACATCGACGGCGAGAAATCGCTTCTCTTCGGTCCGTACGCGGGCTTCTCGACGAAGTTTCTCAAGCATGGTTCGCGCAAGGATCTGTTCGGTTCAGTCAAACCGGACAATCTGAAATCGCTGCTCGCCGTCGGCCGCGACAACTTCGATCTGACGAAATACCTGATTCATGAGGTTCTGAAGTCGAAGGACGACAAGATCGCCTCACTGCATGAATATTATCCCGTCGCAGACGCATCCAAGTGGGGCTTCATCGTTGCGGGACAGCGCGTGCAAGTCATCATGCCGGACGATAGCAAAGGCGGCAAGCTCGAGTTCGGGACGAAAGTCGTGGCAACGGCGGACGGTTCCATCGCAGCTGTGCTCGGCGCATCGCCGGGAGCGTCCGTCGCCGTGGCAGTCGTGCTGGAAGTCCTCGGTAAAACGTACGGCAGCGAACTGCGCGGCTGGGAATCAAAACTTCGCGAAATGATCCCGTCGTATGGACGTTCCATCGCGGACGACGCCGATCTTTGCCGCGCCGTGCGTGCGGATACGGCAGCGGCGCTTCATCTGACGAACTAGCGAAGATCGCCGGCCCCTACGGCTCGGTCAAGACATCTTCGGACGTGCGGAACATCGAGAGTTCCCAGGCCAAGCCATGCGCGCTGCCAGGTGGCCCGGCCTCGCTCGACTCGTTGGCGAATGAAACGCTGACGTGCGAATACGCATGACCGAGGTATTTCACCACACCAAGTGCCTCCTCGTCGGCAATATATGTGCGACTGCCGTCATCGGTAAACCGAATCAACCACGGTAAGCCGGGGCCGGGACCTTCCGTGAAGTTTCCCTGAATTATTGCTTGCTCCGTTGCAAGCGTGTTGACGTTAATCCATAGCTGCCGAAGCCGAAGCAACTCTGCGTCATGGCGCGGAGTCAAGGCTAGATGATAGCAAGGGGCGCCGTCGACGACCTCCAGTCCATCGTACCGGATATCGTAGTCCCTAGGCGCAGCCGTTACTGAAGCGATCGTCCTTAGACCGGCCGCGGCCGACGAAGGCGTCTTGGTAACTACCGCCGGCTTCTCATTCGACGATGCATTCGCCATGCCAAAGGAATACGTCGGCGAAAGCAGCGGAACGCCGAGTAAATCGTACTGCTGCGGCTGAGTCAGCGGCATTGTTTTTGACACGTTGACGACACCGCCCCCGTCAACACTCGGATGCGCCGTAAGCGATGGAGCACCGGCGTAACTCAGCGTGATTCGGGCCTTTAGGCTTACTCCATGGGGCACGAACGGACGCGCCGCTTCCTGCGCGCTTGTAGCTTGAACGGAGATCTTGCCGCTCGTCGTGTCTACTAAAGACGAGTACGTGTTTGTCACGATACGCGTCTTTTCAGTTCCGTAGATCGTGACCGTGTACGTCAAAAGAGCGGGATAACTCTCGGCTGACCAGCGACCGCGCGCTTGTGCAAAAATTGCATAGGGATCAAGCACTCCTGAGGACGGTGCGACGAGCGCGGCGAGCGCAACCATACATAGGTTTTCAACGATGCTGCCGTATTCCATGTATGTATGGCGACGCTAAAGGGGCTCGAACCCTCGACCTCCGCCGTGACAGGTCGAGTGAAGGCGTTCCACCGCGTTTTTAGTACGGGTTGGCGGCCAGTGTGATACGATGTCGTCATGGCGCAGGGCCTAACATTGACGCTAGTTTTGGCGTGTTCGCTCACGCTGGGACCACTGATCTCCACATCGCACCACGCTACGTCGAAGACGTACAAGGATTTGCGGGCAACGTTGGATTGGAGCAGTGAACTCCGCTGGCAGGAACCGGACGATGGCGGTCCACGCTACAAAGGGTCGCTCTTCGGATCCGCGTACGTGCGCATCACCGCACCGGGAATGACGCCGCAAGTCCTTTCGCTTGCACCGTTTTTACCGGAAGGGCACGCCTACACAGCGGTCGATGGTCCATCGGACGGGTGCGGCGCCGTCACGAACCTGGCAATACTGCCGAAAGCGCGATCGCCGCTGCCTTACGTCGTCGCTTTCGTCGTGCTTGCGGAAAAGGGATGTTTGGCGCTTCCTATTGTGTTTGTTCCATTGCATTCCGGCGACCGATACGCATACGTCGGCGCCCCATATTATGCGACATGGTGGAGCGGACCGAGAGCAACGTCACGCATTCGCGCCGCGTCTATCGATAATGTGTCGTTACCGAGCCGCAGCGCTCTTGGCGCCGTAGTTCATAACGAGTGGACCGTTATCGTTGTAACCAACGCTCTTTCGACCGGGCCGCGCGTCGCTGTCTTTGAGCCTCCCAATAGGCCGAAGCAAATCCGCCTCGACTCAACAATAATGTTAGGTGACGTTACAGCGCCTGGTTCGCTCGCTAGCCACCGAAAAAGCGCGGCCTCTCACCTCGTCGCGGAACGTCGGGTAACCGGTGCCTGGCCGGTGATCGAAAAAAGCCTCGACGCAAACGCACCGAGGCTTTTCTTTAAAATGGCGACGCAGAAGGGGCTCGAACCCTCGACCTCCGCCGTGACAGGGCGGCGCTCTAACCAACTGAGCTACTGCGCCATCGCCGATTACGGTCCCGTTCGGGACAGCCGACCACTATTAGCACTCGCCGCGGCCCGACCCTTTAGCCGCAATGGTGGGCACGGTTGGGATCGAACCAACGACCCTCCGCGTGTGAAGCGGATGCTCTCCCACTGAGCTACGCGCCCTCACGGCTCCGGAACCGGGTCATTCTACGTCAGCCGGCCGAGCCTTGTCCAGCGGCAACGTCGTCGCGATGAGCCGGCGGGTGAGTCAGCGAACCGGGCGCCCATGCTCGAAGGCTACCCGCTCGTCTCGCGCTTCAGTGTGCCGTTCGCCGACGTGGATATGATGCGCCATGTGAACAACGTCGCTTACTTGCGCTGGACCGAGACGTTACGCTCCGAATATTTCGCCCAAGTCATGCGCACGCCGATCAACGGTGACCACGGGATGATTCAAGCCTCCATCAATTTTACGTACGAGCGTCAGCTGGCGTATCGCGAACGAGTCGCGGTGGGATGCCGAATCCCACGCATCGGCAACAAATCGTTCGACTTCGAATACGAGATTTGGAGCGAGACCAAAGGGCGTCGTGCCGCTCACGGCATTACGACAATGGTCGCATTCGATTTCTTCCACGATCGCACGATCGTCGTTCCGCAGGAGTGGCGCGAGGCCATTGCCCAGTATGAAAGCGGTCCGCAGCGGATATACACATAGGTACCGTGCAAAATTCTTCGACCGAGCAAGCGTCCGCCCTCAACGACCCCGTAGCCGCTGCCAAGGCGGCGGGACTGCGCTACGTTTCGGATGAGGGTCCCGGCATCCGCCGCGTCGAGCGCGGGAAGTCGTTCGCGTACGTCGGCGTAGACGGCAAGATCATTGAAGACGAGGACGAGCTCCGCCGAATAAAATCGCTCGCCGTTCCTCCCGCGTATACTGACATCTGGATCTGCCCCATTGCTAACGGCCATCTGCAGGCGACGGGCCGGGATGCTCGCGGACGCAAGCAATACCGTTACCATAAACGCTGGCGCGAGGTTCGCGACGAGAACAAGTACGGCCGAATGATGGCGTTCGCGCGCGCGCTGCCGAAGATCCGCAAGCGTATTGAAGCGGATCTCGGGCTTCCCGAACTGCCCCGTGAGAAGGTGCTGGCGACAATCGTGCAGCTGCTCGAAACGACTGCCATCCGCATCGGCAACGACGAGTATGCCAAGGAGAACAACTCCTTCGGACTGACGACGCTGCGTAACAAACACGCGCACGTGAAAGGTGCGACGATTCGCTTCTCATTTCGCGGAAAAAGCGGCGTGCGTCATGCAATCGATTTACACGATCGCCGGCTCGCCCGGATCGTACGGCAATGTCAAGAGTTGCCGGGACAACAACTCTTTGAATACATCGACGACGAAGGCCAGACCCGAACGATCGACTCCTCCGACGTGAACGACTACATCCGCGAAGTCTCCGGCGATGAGTTTTCGGCCAAAGACTTTCGGACGTGGGTCGGCACCGTTACCTGTGCCATGTTGCTCGCACAAGCCGAGGCCGCCGAGGCGCAGACCGAACGCAAATCGCGCGTGACGGCGGTCATCAAGGACGTCGCGCAGCGGCTGGGCAACACGCCGGCGGTTTGCCGCAAGTGTTACGTCCATCCCGACGTGCTTGAAGCGTATATGGAAAGCGGGACGTTGGATTTCAACCGGAAGGCGCGTCACACGCAGGGGCTGCTTGCGGAGGAACTCTTCGTTCTCGCTTTGCTCGAGGAGCGAGCCAAGGAGACGGATTCGGATCGAACCTCGCGCCGCTTGCAGCAATCTCTGCGGGCGCGCAAGAAGAAAGCCGCGTGATAGCCGCCCTCGTTCTGGCGACCCTTACTGCAACTGCCGATGCTCACAGAACCGTAACCACCGCGAACGCGGCCGCGCAAGCTGCTTTCGATCGCGGATTGAGCTTGCTCTATGCGTACAACGGCGATAAAGCGTATGATGCATTCGCCGAAGCTCTCGTCGACGATCCGCATCTGGCGATGGCCGCCTGGGGAGAGGCGCTCTCTGCCGGCTCCGATCTGAACACGCTGCTGGACGCGCGGCGGTTCACCCGCGCGCAAGCCGCCGCACAGCATGCAGCAGCGCTGGAACAATACGCCTCGCCCGAGGAACGTCTGTACGTGGAAGCTGTCGGCCAGCGCTACGCCGGATCGTTCGCCGGCCACGAAGCCGACGAGGCCGTCTACCGGGAAAAGATGGCGCAGCTCGTGGCGGCGTATCCGCTGGACGACGACGCCGCGACGCTCGATGCGGAAGCGATTCTCGAGAGTGTCGGTACTTCGGACATGTGGAGTGCCGACGGCACCAAACCGACAGCCTCCTGCAATGACCGTCCTCTCGCTCATTACGCGCGTGCTCCAGCGCAATCCGCAGAACGTTTTCGCCAATCATTTGTGCATGCACG
This sequence comes from Vulcanimicrobiota bacterium, assembly GCA_963714015.1. Lineage (GTDB taxonomy): Bacteria > Vulcanimicrobiota > Vulcanimicrobiia > Vulcanimicrobiales > Vulcanimicrobiaceae > DASRDE01. The sequence continues at coordinate 2,949,811 of OY970223.1, forward strand.
CCTACGATTACGCAAAGAATCATGCGCAGGCGCTCGCATGCGCGGATCGTGTCGCATCCTGGACGTTTTCGCCGGACCAAGAACACCTCTCGCACATGCCCGCGCATACGTATTTAGAGGCCGGAATGTACGAGAGGGCCATGGAGGTCAGCGAGCGCACGTGGCGGTTGCGCGATGACTGGGCGGGTCAAAAATACGCGGCGCACGACGCCTACACCGGATGGAGCGCTGCGATGATGCTCGGCGACGTTCATACGGCTGAAACGTGGGCTCTGCGTACCGGTCAAATCTACGGCGGAAGCGACCTTTGGGTGACTTGGGCGCGCTTCGGTGAATGGAGCCGCATTGCAGCCTCGACGCCCGGCGGGCAATTCTTCGCGCCGTTCGCGCGTGGCCTTACCGATGTCCATTTCAACGTCATGAAGGACGCTCGTGAAATGCTCGGTCTCTATGCAAATGTCGATGCGGACTACCGCTGGATATTGCAGGCGGCAATCGACGAGCGTGATGGCCATATTGCCGGCGCGATCGACGATCTGCATCATGCGCTTGCCTATCAAGCGCGTGAAGACGGCGGCGAAGAGCTTCCGCTCTTTCCGGCAGGCGAAGCGCTGGGCGCGCTTTACTATCGGCAAGCGCGTTACGCCGATGCGCAAGCAGCCTTTGAGCAAACGCTTCAGCGTTATCCGAACGATCCGCGCGCGCTCTACGGACTGAGCCTTGCGCAGCAGCAACTCGGTCAGGCAGTAACTTCGCAGCAGACACTGAAGAGTTTTCAGCTGATATGGACCGACCCCGCGCCTCCGAGCATCGCAGATCTCTAAACGCGCGGCGTTGAGAAAGACGCGCACGAGCGACGTCGGCCCTTATGCCTCATGCCTGCGCAGCGCTTGTGCAAACATCGCGAAAAGGTCGCTCAGCGTCTGCGCCGTTTCGGCCAACCGGTTGCGAATGCTGCTACTTCGCCCGCTTTCCAATCTGCGAAGCAGCCGCGCGTGCGCGGCTTGCGCGAGCAGTTCTTCGCGGCGCTGGCGGACGGCAACGCCAATCCAATCTTCCATAAACGCTTCTCACAAAGACAAAGTGTAAATAAGGTCGTGGCGGCCACCGTCATGGTGGACCTGTCGACCACGAGTAATAAAAAAGCCTCCGACGATGCGGAGACTTCGGTAGATCGGCCGGCGGCCTGTGCTACGCCGGACCTGGACCTACAAAGCCTCCACTGTGCGTGCCGTTGCCGGAAGCAACGGCGCAAATAACGTTGGGTTGCATCGTAGTGAATTTCATCGTAATCCGTTGCTCCTTTCTTGTACTGGCACGCCCGTGCGGAGCCTTACGATAGCACGCGCGCAATTGTACTGTCAAATTCTCGTTAGAACGGATCGCATGTTTGCGGGCGATTTTCGCCGCGTGAAAGGGTCCGGGAGCCGTTTGCGAATAAACCGTTTGACGGCCGCGGAATGGCGTTTGCTATACTCGGCCGGTTGACGCCCGGGGGCGGTTAGCTCAGTGGGAGAGCGCTTCCTTGACACGGAAGAGGTCAGAAGTTCAATCCTTCTACCGCCCACCATTTAAAAAACGTCGATTGGATCGGCGTTTTTTGTTTTAGAAGTCGGGCGACAGACTAAATTGACGTCGTAAGTATGGGCGAATCGACGCGACGGGAGGGTCTGCCGTGCCTTTCAACAACCCATTAGTACTCTCGATTGATAGGGTACCGTAAGACAATGGTGTTGTTTGTAATATGTGGGTTGCTGTCGTTCGCGGCCGTAATAGGGATGACCGTATCCGTTCAGCGACGCCGCGGTGGCTACTTCGCGCATCCTACCGGCCAGGATAGGCCGCGCGAGGCTGATCTCAGCCCCCGAAAATCGGGCCAAATGAAATTGTGGTCTCTGAGGCAAAACGCCTCGCAAGGAGACCAGGATGAAGAAATCCCGCTTCACCGAGTCGCAGATCGTCGCGATTCTGAAGGAGCACGACGCGACCGGCAAGACCAGCGAGATCTGCCGGCAGCACGGCATCCATCCCAATACGCTGCGGAACTGGAAGGCCAAGTACGGCGGCCTTGAAGTCAGCGACGTCGTGCGCATGAAGCAGCTCCAGGAAGAAAACGCCCGGCTCAAGCGCATCGTGGCAAACCAAGCGATGGACATCGATGCCCTCAAATATTTGAATGAAAAAAAATGGTAAGCTCTGCCCGGCGCCGCGCGGCCGTGCAAGAGCTCAAAGGCCAGCGCGGTTATAGCGAGCGGCGTGCATGCCAACTCGTGGCATGTGCGCGATCCACCGCGCAGTACCGGGCTCGAAAAGCGGATGATGCGGCACTGCTCGAGCCGATGAAGCAGCTCGTTGACCAGAATCGGCGCTCGGGCTATCGCGTGCTGCATTTTCTGCTCAAGCGCGACTATGCGATTCAGGTGAATCACAAGCGCTTTTATCGCGTGTACCGTGCCGCCGGCCTGCAAGTTCGAAAGCGAAAGAAACGGCATGTGCGCTACGAGCGTGGTCGCGAATCGCCGACCGTTACCAGGCCGAATGAACGGTGGTCTATGGATTTCGTTCACGATTCGCTGGCCAACGGCCGCAAAGTCAGGCTGCTCAATATCATCGACGACTTCACATGCGAATGCCTGCGGATCGAGGTCGACTCATCGCTGCCTTCTCGCCGCGTTATTGTGGCGCTTGAGCGTATCGCCAAAGAGCGCGGGTTTCCGCAAACCGTGAAATTTGACAACGGCAGCGAATTTTCAAGCCTTGCAATGCTGCGCTGGGGTGCAGAACGAAACGTGAAGTTGCACTTCATTGAACCCGGAAAACCGACGCAGAACGGAAAGATCGAGAGTTTCAACGCACGCCAACGTGATGAGTTGCTCAATGAACACTGGTTCTTGACTCTCGGTGACCTTCGGACTGAAGCCGAGCGCTGGCGCATTCGATACAACACGCATCGGCCTCATGGTTCGCTGGGTTATCTTACGCCGGCAGAATTTGCGCGCCGTTATCGCGAATCGACCCAAAACACTACGCCACAATTTGAAGCGGCCTAGCGAATGGGGTTAGATCAAGGCCACACCCGAACAGAAAGCCGGAGTGGGCATAGACTTTCCCGTTCACCATCCCTAACGCGATCAGTTATTTTGACGAGCGGTTCAAAAAGAACACGGAAAGCGGCCAGCCTCGAAGCCTGCCCTAGCCTAAAGGCTGGACGATTGGTGACGATCCGATGATTGAAGTTCAGTCCTTCTAGCGCGCACCATTTCCGGACTACGCTGTTGCCAAACATTTCACGAAGCCCGAGGAATCGCGGGCGTTTTTATTTTCACGCATGAATGAGGCCGGCGAACGTTTTCCTTTCAGGGCGTCCGCATCAGTGCCGGCCGATTTCCAATCCGTGCGCCTCATTACGTCAGGGCGCTTGTAACTCCGGTTATGTCGGTGGTGGAATGGCTCGTCCTGCCGGAGACATTCGTGCTAAGCCCACGCAGAGGCGCCAACTGCGCGTCATGGCGAATCGCGATCCAGAATGAATGAGTCGGTCTTATCCGACCACTGGCAGTAGTCGAACCAGGACCCAGCACTGACTGCGGTAGGAGATCGCGTCCGGCAGTTCCTGAACGACTAACGCCCGGGTTCAGCGCGGGAGTTGAAACATCAGTGATGATAGTACCGTATTTAGGTTTATGAAGTCGAGGGCATGTTGACCCCCTCGCCGCAGGTCTACGCGCGGCTGGGAGGAGCGCTCTATCTTGTGATATTCGCGCTAGGTTTTACCGCTTTTGCATTTCCCAACTTTAGCACCGATCCGCACGCGGCTCAGGTGGTTATCGCTTCGCAGAGCCGGCTGCGCGTTTATGAGGCGCTTGAGCTCGTGTACTTCTCGGTCGACATTCCTCTTGCGCTCATTTTTTATGTGCTGCTGCGGCCGGTGGACGATAATGTCGCGCTCCTGGCTGCGTTTTTTCGTATAGCTAATGCATTTTTAGGATCCGTCAGCGTCCTCGGCCGGCTTGTAGTTTTGACGATCTACGGCAACGCGGCGCTCTTGGCCTCACTTACGCCCCAGCAGACTCGCGCAATGTCGATAGTGTGGTTGTCGTGGCACTCCGATGCTCAACAGATTGGGATCGGATTTTTCGGCGTACATTGCATCCTGTTGGGTGTGCTCATCTACCGTTCGGCATACCTGCCGAAGTTTCTCGGAGTGCTTCTTCCAATCGCGGGCGTACTCTACGTTGTAAATGCTCTTACCGCCATCGCCGCACCGGCCGCCGCAGATCACTTACTGCTGCTTGTCTTTCCGATAGGTTTCGTTTCCGAAGCTTCGCTCTGCGTTTGGTTGCTCATCAAGGGTGTGGACTCACGCGGATATCGTTATCGGGTTGAAACGCGAGCACAGTCCGCCATGGGAATAGCGCCATGAAAATCGCTTCCTCCATTGTTGCCGCGATGGTAATACTGAGTTTATCCGGCGTGCCGACGCCGATTCATGCTGCGTCAATAATGGTCCCGCCCTCATCGCTGCCCCCGCCGGCAGTCTCGGGATACGCGCCAATTAACGGAGTGAAGATTTATTACGCCGAGTGGGGGCGCGGCGCGCCAGTCATCCTTGGCGAAAACGCTTTGGGAAGTACCATTGCTTGGGGCTACCTGGTGCCTGTGCTCGCGAAGCACTATCGCGTAATCGCGTTCGATACGCGTTGTCAGGGCCGCAGCACCTGCTCCTCGCAGAGCCCGACGTACCAATTGATGGCTTCCGATCTCGATGCGTTGATGCACTACCTCCATCTTCGGCATGCCGCGTTTGTCGGCTGGAGCCAGGGTGCAAACGTGGGCCTCGAAATGGCCATTCGTTATCCGGGGCGGTTGACGCGCATCTTCTCCTTTGGCGCGCATTCCAGTCCGGCGACTTTCAAGATGCCCATGCATTATTCAGCGACGGAAATGATAGTGGCGCGCTGGGTTCAGCTACAAAACCCCGATTGGAGGACGCTGCTAAAGCGTTTCTCCAAGCTATCGCCGACAGAACCGAACCTGACTGCGACAGAGCTTCAGTCGATTCGAGTCAAGACTTGGATCGTCGACGGCGATCGTGACGAGTACATCCCGCGCAGCGACGCCGACTTCATGGCGTCTCGAATCCCCGCTTCGGGCGAGCTCATACTTCCGAACACCGGCCACTACGCCGTGTGGCAGAATCCGTCGTTGTTCGACGCGTGCGTTTTGTCATTCTTGAGATCGCCATAAGCCTTAGAGCGTTACAGCTTCCAAGACTTAACGCCAAAGGAGGGGTTTCAGGGCGTTCGCATCCGTGCCGGCGGATTCTTCAGGTCCGTGATGTCGAATCGGTACGTAGTGGGCCCGACCGGTACGTAAAAATATTTGCCGATTAGGTAGTTCCACGATCCTTGGCCGACAGGCTGCGGCTGCCCCGAATGGAGACTGAGCATCAGGAGTGAGGTCGACCTTGGGACTCTCCGTTCCATCGCTGAGCGCAATGTAATAGACCGTGGCCGGAAGGTAGGTGTCCGCTCTTCCGTTACAGCAGAAGTCATCAAAGTATGCGCGATCGCCGATCGTGCCCAGGAACGAATTGTCCGTCATGTCGCCGCTGCTAATCGGGCTTAGCGTCTCGGAACGCAGCAGTGCCGCCTGCATCGTAATGTGCGATCCGTCGTTATAGCCTTCCACGACTATCGCGCGAGCGCCGGCAGCGACGATCGCATTGATTCCATACATGCCGACAGCGCTCGAGGCGAGAAGGTTTCCGTTTGTTGAATTCAACCGCGCAATTTGTCCGCCCACGCATCCAACGTACACATTTGAACCGATGACCGCAGCCGCGTCGGCTTTTTCACAGACCCTCCGATTACGCCAACGTGGCTTTCCGGTCGATTTATCGATCGCTATGACTCCGCCGGCGTTCCCACTTAAAATTGCGGTGTCGGGCGCAATCGTCAATACGTATCCGCCGAACCCGGGCCACTTCGTGTTCGGGAAGAGCGGTGCGCCGCGCGGCGGCGGGCTAGGCGCAATGGGAAGCACCGTGCCGACGGCGCGCTGAGGACTTGCGGAAGTGCCGGCGGTTTTGGCGCACGCGGTAAGCAGTAATGCCGCGAACCCAAGCAGCCGAGCTGCGCGGGTCATGGCTCCCCCCGTTTTCTCTAGCGACTTCCCGAGCCTGCCCGAACACTCTCTGCCTTACGTTTTTTCGGCGCCCACTACGGTTGCGGCTGCGAGGAAAACATAAACTTGTAGATCGCGGCGATTCGCTTGCAATCACGTACGGCGGGCGAATACGTGGCCTGCCTGGCAAGCGACAGGGCGACGCGATCCAGCGTCGCGTTTCCGCTCGATGCAGCGACCCTAGTACTCCGCACGCCGCCCGATGGCAGAACCAAGACGTTAACGACCACGCGACCTCCCGGCAGAGGCCCCTGTTTCGGTACGGGCGCCTGAACGACTTGGACTTCGTGATTGCATTTCATGTTTCGGCTCGACGGTGTCAAAGCGGCCGGCGACGATCGGCCCACGGCCGAAGCCGGCGCGAATGCGAATGCCGGCGCAAACGACTGCAGAAAAAGAGCAATCGACAGCAGCGCTGCAAATGCGGCGACTATCGCGTAGCGTGAAAGTCCAGTCGATCGATTCATGTGAGCGTCCTCCAGGCGTTCAATACGCCAGACGATGGGATGCATAAAACCATTTGCGCCGCAAGCGACGAGGTCGCCGTCTTGAGCGCCGCGCACCGCGAGCGAAGCCAAGCTTCGAACGTACGAGTCGGCATCTTGCGCGTTCGAAACCGCCAAATCGTCGCATGCGGCCTCCCGCTCCCGCCTAAGCGCGCGCAGCGTTAATATAATTGCTGGGTTGAAAAACATTATTGCATATACAAGGCGCTCGAGGACGTGCGTCCAGGCATCTCGGCGCTCCACGTGAGCCATCTCGTGCAAAACGGCACACTGCAGTTCGCCGGCGCCTTCATCCACGATCTTTTTTGGAATGACGATCGACGGTGTGATGAAGCCTGCCGCAAACGGCGTGCGAATGGTGGTGCACGCAAACAGTGCGACGCCCCGCTGCCGGTCGAATTGAGTGCATCCGCGCAAGACCCGTCTCATGCGAATATATCCCAAGCAGACGCGTCCGAGCAGAATCATGACGCCCGCGAGCCAGATCAGGTTCAGCGATACGACAATCGAATCACTCAGCTTTATATCGATGATGCGAAAAAGCACCGTCCCCGATGGTCCGGAGGTCGCGGAAGGTACCGGCACCGGTACGCTGCCCGCCCCCTGGACAATTACCGACGAACCGACGACCGAAAGTGTCGTGGCAACGGGCGTCAGAACCATCGCGATGACCGTCACCTGCAAGACGGCGTGCCGCGTCGTTGCGTTGAGGCGGCTGCCGGCGAGCCGGAGTATTATGGCTACGCTTATCCCGATCAGCGCATCCTGCCATAAAGAGGCTAATAGTATGTTTAACACGGTGCGCTCCGCAAGGATCATTTTGAGGGCCTCTTCTGCTCGAGAACCCGCAACAATCGCGCTCGGTCCTTATTCGACAACCGCCGGTCTTCCAAGAGGGTGAGAGCGAGAACTCCAGGAGAATTGCCAAAGAAGCGATCGAGCAGCGTGTCCAGCAAAGACGTCGCAGCGTCCTCGCGCTTGACTTTGGGCGAATAGATGAAAGCTCGCCCGATCTTACGATGAGCAACGTATTCCTTCTCTTCCAATGTACGCAGCGTCGAAAGGACCGTGGTGTACGCAAGCGGCGGAGACGAAAGCGCGGCAACGACCTCTGCGACGGTTGCCTCGGCGTTATCCCAAAGGACGTTCATCAACCTTAGCTCGTGCTCCGTAAGCGTTACGGATCGCTTGCGCGGCATCAGCGGCATTCTCCGTGTTTTCTAATTACTAGTATTCTAGTAATTAACTATACGCCGAAAGTACCTGAGTGTCAATGCACGAGAAATCCCCACAAAAGGCAAGAACGAGCGCAACGAAACGACTAAAGCTGCGCCCGCTCTTGTTTCACCGGGAACCTTCCTTTAGTGTAGCGCTCGCAGCGCAAGGCGCAAGTAACTTTGCGTAGTGCTTTTCTGCTAGCATTCAGCCAGGTCTCGCGTGCCGGTAACGGCCGCGGCGGGCGAGCGCACGACCTATACGTTTGGATAGGCAATTCGTACCTTGTCACTCTGGGTCTCACGGCGCAAAATTATACAATTGCCGTTTGCTTTGAAGCGGGGTTCTTTTGATGCGCTCACAATTGCCGTCACGTCTCGCGTTGGTCGCCGCCTTCTCCGTTCTGACATCCGCTTGCAGCCATTCCGGCGGCACACTGCCGACGCAGGCGCAATCAGCGCAGGGCGCTACGTCGCGCAGCGTCATGACGTACACCCCGCCCAAACCACCGTTTCCGGCCCAGCCTGCTACCGCGGAGCAACGGCTCGAGGCTGCCAAAGCAGGGTGGGTTCCGGTTACGAAGACCGCTCCATTCACGGCGGGCACTGCGCTGCTGCTGACGGACGGCAGCATCTTCATCAGCAACAACGAGGCCGACTGGTACCGGCTCATCCCCGACAGTAAGGGCAATTACGTCGACGGTACGTGGAAGGCCGCTGCAACGCTGCCCAGCGGCTATGGACCGCTCTATTTCGCTTCCGCAGTTCTTCCCGACGGTAAGGTCATCATCAACGGCGGCGAGTACAACTTCGGTAATCAAAGCGAAACCAATTTGGGTGCAATGTACGACCCCGTCCAGGACAAGTGGACGTCCGTTTCCGCGCCCAGCGGATGGACTCGAATCGGAGACGCGTCGAGCGTCGTCCTTCCCGACGGCACGTATATGCTCGGCAACTGCTGCAGTTCGAATCAAGCCTGGCTCGACGAAAAAACCATGAAGTGGACGATCGTCGGTACCGGAAAGCAGGATCAAAATTCGGAAGAGGGCTGGACGCTTCTGCCCGACGGCAAAGTGCTCACCGCCGACGTCTTTGACGCGCCCAACTCCGAGCTCTTCACGCCCGCCGCAAAGTCGTGGGCAACCGCTGGAAACCTGACGCAAGATCTGCAGCAGGGGGATGAAATGGGTCCGCAAGTGCTGCGTCAAGATCATACGCTGTTCATTGCGGGCGCCGTTTCAGCGAGCAACTTCTACAATCTCTCGACCAAGAAGTGGACGCAAGGTCCCAATTTCCCGAGCGGCCTTGATTCGGCCGACGGGCCGGCGGCGTTGATGCCGAACGGCAACGTCCTGCTCCCGCTCAGCCCCGGCGTCTATCATGCCGGCGTCAAATGGTTCGTCTTAAAAGGCTCGACGCTCGCTTCGATTGGCGGAACGCCGCATGACGGCACGAATTCCAGCTACGACCTTCGCCTGCTGGTTCTTCCGACCGGCCAGATACTGGAGACTGACGGAAGCAACGACGTCGAAGTGTACACGCCCGGCGGGACGCCCAATAGTGCTATCGCGCCGAAGATATCTTCCGTTTCCGCAACGCTCACGCACGGCCAAACGTACGCAATCTCAGGCGTCCGTTTCAACGGCGTCTCCCAAACGAACGTCTACGGCGACGACGCGCAGATGGCCGGCAATTATCCGCTGGTGCAGATCGTCAACACGGCCACAGGCGACGTCAGTTACGCGCGTTCGCACGACTTCAGCTCGATGGCCGTCGGTTCAAATGGTACCGTTACCGCAAAATTCGACGTTCCGGCCGGCATCGAAACCGGCGCCAGTCAAGCGATCGTCGTCGTGAACGGAATCAGTTCGGCACCGGTGCCGGTAACCGTGCAGTAGCGCACGCGCATTTAACAGTACTGCCCGTTGCACCCGGGATGCAGCGCGGCAGGATTTACGCTCAGTCTGGGTGGACCAGAATTGCAAATTCGAGTCCATCTGATGATACTTCGCAAAGTACTGCGCGGAAGCGGCTAGACGCGCGTTGCCTTGTTGCTGCGCAAGGGTGGCCGCCTTGTATGCATAATCCGTCGCGCGCTGCATCTCGTCCATGTTTCCGTTACCAAGCGCGTCCTTGCCCATCACGATGGCGTCGATGTAGTATGCCGGTGCGTAATTCGGATCTTGCGTGATTGCCTTTTCCGCTTCCAAGCGCGCCGCTTGAAGGTTCGGAATCGGCTCCGTGGCCTCGGCTATTGCCGCCTTCGTGTATTCCGGGCCGCCGGCCCAGTTGGGATCGGCTTGCGCAGCCTTCTCGTAAAGCGTGACGGCAGCGTTGGGATCGTGCCGTTTTTCCGCGTCCGCCGCCTGCATATCGATCGTGTATGCAAGCAGTCTTCCGGCATACGACGGGTCCATCTTCTGCACTTCCGCAGTAATTTTTTGAACCATCGAATTGTCGCCCGACGTTTGCGCGATCGCAAGCAGCTCTTCATCGATGTTGGCCACCGTGCGTTCATCAGCGGGCGGACTCGCCGTCTGTGCGAGCTGCAGCGCTTCTTGGAGCGAGGCTACAGCCGCCATATCATCTTTGTTTGCGTGCTGCGCTACGCCCAGCGCATAGTAAGCGCCATAGTCGCCGTGCAAAAGTACCGCCTTTTGCGCTTCTCTCTGAGCGAGCTGCGGCTGCGTCGCGGTGATCGTGACCGCGTTGAGCGAGTATGCTTGCATCGCGACGTTTTGGTACATGTCCGGGATTGAGCCCGCTTTGTCAAAGGCAGCAATCGCGGATGGTATGTCGTGGAGAAATGCTTCGGCCACGCCTAACTGCGCCTGAACGAGCGGATCGTTCGGATTCTTCGCCAGCGCGGAAAGCGCGGCGGCCTTTGCCGCTGCGAAATCGTTCTCGTGCAGCAGTGTCGCGATTTGGCCGCCGGCACCGCTGAGCGAGCTTTCGTTGAAGACGACGTCGTAGTCGAACAGACCGCGAACCGGTTTGCCGTTCCGCGTTGCCGGCTGATACCGAGAATGCCGTGCGACGTCGAGTGCCGCGTCGTTATCATCGGGATTCGTCGAACGAACCACCCGAAGCACCTTGAACGATCCGTCGGCATTGACCTCAACCTGTACCAGTACGCGACCGGCACTCGCAGTCGATACCACGTTGCTTGCCCGGCTGATCAACCGGGGCGGTGTATAAGGCGCCTGTGCCGCCAACATGTTCTGATCCCTTCGTCCCAATCTCAGCGCCCGGAGCCGAATCGGTGTGACTCAAGGAATACGGCGTACGGCGAAGCGCCCCTAGCAAAGGGCACCGGGATCCCTCATCGGTGGTCAGGGTTCACGCCGGCTGGATGAAGCCGATGCCGGCGAATGCAAAACTTCAACGCAAACGATCGCGGTAGAACTACAGCGAACGTTCCATGTCAAAGGCTTCCAGCAAGGGCGTAAGGCGCATTACTTGCCGCACGTCCATGCGGCCTACTCAGCCCTCTAAGCCGAACGTTCCTTGCGCTCGGAGGCCGGAACCCGACGGTCTTCCTTGATTGCCGGAGCCGCCAGCCATTCGACTTTCGATGCGATTCCCGATGCCATGCAGATCGTGCACTTGCGATCAGTCTGACGGCGCCGCGATTGGCCGCCTAAACGAAGTGAGTGCTGCACGCAGAGCGTGTGTCCGTCCGTGCAGCGATACGGTGCCTTTTGGGGGCACGGCGAACCGTTCGCTTTGGTGGCGCTGCACTGTGGTAAGTGTTCGTTTACTGCCATTCGTCCTGACTCGCCGTTGCAAAAGGCGCTCCTGTAAGGGGAGTGTTCGACTCAAATCACCGGGCACTTTAGAAAGACACGCCGAAGGAACGGGGGAAATGGAAGACCCGACCATGTTCGATCAGCCCTCCGAAGAACAGCCCCCCGTCCATCCGACCCAGACCGCCGTCGACCAGCCGCAAACGCGCGACCAGCCGCAAGACGCCGTCGACCAGCCGCAAGACGCCGTCGTCGACCAACCGCAACCGTCTGCTGAACAGGAAAAAGCACCCGTCGTCGAGCCGCCCGCTGTGCCGGCATCCGAGCAGGCGAACGACGAACGGCGCAAGCGCGCCGAGGAGACGTGGCGCCGCATTGCGGAAGCGCGAACGAATGGGGCCATCTTGCAAGGGCTGGTGAAGGCCCCCGTCAAGGGCGGCCTGCTCGTCGAGATCGAGGGTTATCGCGGTTTCCTTCCAGCCTCACAGGCGGGCGCGACTAAGGGAGCGCCGCTCGAAGGCCTGGTCAAGACGACGCTGCCGCTCAAGGTCATCGACGTGGACGAACAACGCAAGCGCGTCGTCGTATCGCATCGCCGCGCCATTCAAGAAGAACGGCGCACGGCGCGCACGCAGTTGCTGCAATCGCTCAAGGTCGGTGAAGAACGCGAAGCAACGGTCGTAAGGCTTGCGGATTTCGGTGCGTTCGTGGATCTCGGCGGAGTAGACGCGCTCATTCCCGCGAGCGAACTGGCCTTCGAACGCGTCGGTAAGCCATCCGACGTCGTACAGCCGGGAGACCGGCTCAAGGTTCGCGTTTTGCGCGTCGAAGAAGGCGGCAAAAAGATCGCCGTTTCACGAAAAGCGGCGCTCGCCGATCCTTGGCGAGATCACGCGTCGATTCTCAAGCAGGGCCACGTTACCGAAGGTAAAGTCGTCGCCAAGGATCCGCGGCTGCAGGTCGAGATCGCGCCCGGTGTTATCGGTACGCTCGGCGATCGCGAAGCCGATCCGAATGACTATCAAATCGGCGAGACGGTCGAAGTGGCGGTCCGTTCGGTGGATTACCGCAACCGGCGCATACGCCTCGGCACGCCGCAGTCCGCGGGCTCGTTTACTTCAACTGGTTTCGCTCCGCTGGGGATCGAGCTCAAGCGTTAGCTCGTCGCGATGCGTTCGGCTGGGGCCCGGCAAACCGGCTGAGCGTTTTTCATTTTTGCGCTGATACATCTGCCGGTCCGCGAACTCGATCAAAGCCCCGTACTCCTGTGCATCAGACGGGTACATCGCAATGCCGACTGTCGCGCCGATGCTCGGCAACGGCACGCTGTTGCTGAACGGCGCGCCGAGCACCGATTCGATCCCGATTGCAACGCGCTCGGCATGCAGCCGGTCGGGCACGTCTTCGAGCAGCACGACGAATTCATCGCCGCCCATGCGCCCCACCGTATCTACCGCGCGAACCGCATGTAAGAGCCGGCCGGCGACGTGCTGGAGCACGTGGTCACCCACCGTATGACCGTAGCGATCGTTGATCTCTTTGAAGCCGTCGAGATCCACGAACAGCAGCGCGACCTTCTTGCCGCGCTTTTCCGCGCGATCGAGGCCATTGTTAATGCGCTCCTGCAGTGAACGCCGGTTTGGGAGAGCGGTTAATGAGTCGGACCGTGCCGCCACCTCACTCTTGCGCAGCCGTTCGGACGTGAGAAGGATCGCTACGAGCGCCACAGCCAGGAACAACGCGTCCGTGGGCATGGTCCATCGCACGAAAAACATGGGCGGCAAAATGTCATTGTCTAAAACCGCAAAGACCGCTGCGCACAACAGTGCGGTTACCAGCGCCAGACGGCGGCTTCCGAAAAACCCGATGAGCAGCAACGGAATAACCGAAAGAATTCCGATATGGATTTCGCCGACGAGGACGTCGATGGCCACGAGAGCGGCAAGCCCCGCGAACGCTGCGAGCAACCACCGGGTAGCCAAGGGGATCCGAATCAATAGCGCCTTCATCGAATTGAGGAATATTTAAGTCTGTCGTTCGGCTTTCGCCTATTCAGCCGGGACCAAAGAACTATTTAGCGGCCCGCACGGTGGAAAAAATTTCTCAGTAAACGCTCAGGACGCTGCTCTCGCTCGCCGCGTTACTGGTGCAAGGAGCCAACGATGCATAAACTCTCACGCCTCATTCCGGTTGCCCTTGCCGCGGCTGCGCTCGCCGCGTGCAGTTCGGGCGGCAGTTCAAGCAGCCCCGTAAATCCATACCCCGGTCCTAACTACGGTCCCGGCGCTTGCGACCCCGGCACAAGCGTACAGGCTCGCAAATCCCGCGCCGTATCAGACCGGCGTCAATCCGAACATCGGATCGATAACCATCGTCGCAAACGGCAACAACAACTCCCTCTATTCGGCGCCGGGCAACTGGCAGGTGGTAGTTCAGGACAACTACGGCGACCAGCCCATCTTCGGTGCGCCGCTGCAGCCCATGCCGGATAAGAACGGTCCGCATCCTTACAGTTCGGACTTCTATTACTCGTCTTCGCTGCAAGGTCAGTCGCTCGAGCCCGGACTTACCTGGTACGCGTATCTTCAGCCGCTGAGCGGAAATTGCTCCACGCCGGTTCAGCTCGGAACGTTCCAGACCTAACGTTAAATGAGCGAAATCTCGCGCGGCATCGTGAAGACTATCTCGGGTTCGGGCTTCCCGTACTCTTGAATCTCGAACTCGCCGATTTCACGAAGCCGCGCGACGATTGTCTGTACGAGATACTCCGGTGACGACGCGCCCGCGGTAACGCCGACGCGCTCCACGCCCCGGATCCATGCCGGATCGATTTGGCCGGCATCGTCGATCAAATAGGCGCGGGTTCCCAATTGCTGCGAAAGCTCGCCCAGCCGCAGCGAGTTGGAACTGTTCTCGGAACCTACCACCAGCAGCACGTCGCACCGGGGCGCTAGATCCCGCACTGCGTCCTGCCGGTTTTGGGTGGCGTAACAGATGTCGTCGCGAGCGGGAGTGCGCACCTTCGGAAAGCGCCGGCGCACGGCGTCCATGATGTCGCGCGTTTCGTCCACGCTCAGCGTCGTCTGCGTGATGACGGCGACGCGTTCTTCGTCCGGAACGCTCAAATGCGCGACGCTTTCGGCGTCCTCGACGAGCGTGATTCGATCGGGAATTTCTCCCATCGTCCCGATGACCTCGTCATGATCGGCATGCCCGATCAGCAGAACGTGCAGTCCCGCCTTGGCAAACTTTATCGCCTCGTAGTGCACTTTCGAGACAAGCGGGCACGTCGCATCGATTACGCGCAGCCGTCGATCGCGCGCCATGCGCCGCACTTCGGGCGAGATGCCGTGGGCGCTGAAAACCAAAATCGCGCCTTCGGGAGCTTCGTCCACTTCCTCGACGAAAACCGCCCCGCGGCTGCGCAGCCGTTCGACGACCTCGCGATTGTGCACGATTTCCTTGCGGACGTAGACGGGTCCGCCGTGCTGATCGAGCAACCGATCCACCACCGCGATGGCGCGATCGACTCCCGCACAGCAACCGCGCGGATTCGCCAACATCATCTTCTGCATCTCTGAAAGGATGTTGCCTCCGTTCCCGATATACCCCTCCGGCCTTTTTCCGCGAGGCCACGCGATGAAAGTCGCATCTCCTGGTGCGGCATAGAGGCGGCACCGCGCAGCCCACTGCTCGGCGGCACCTAACCGGAAGACCCCGGGGGAAGCCCCCGCTTAGTGGGAATATATCGTCCAGCGACCGCATCGAGGGCGTTTTTTAGCACTTCTCTGGAGGACCGCGCAGATGCATAACCGGATCGTTCTTACCGCATGCGCAGCGGCGTCTGCCTTTTTGGCTGCGTGCAGTTCGAACTCGGGAGCCGGAAGCCCGATCAGCCCCATGGCCGCCAACAGCGGGGCCATTCCCTCTAAACAACAGCCGTACCGTTTCCACGGGATCGATCACATCGTGATCATCGTTCAAGAAAACCGCACGCCGGACAATCTCTTTCAGGGACTTCCCGGAGCCGATATCGCAAGCTCCGGCCTGAACAGCGAAGGTCAAACCATTGCGCTTCAGCCCATTCCACTCGCGAGCAAGTACGACGTCTCTCACACGCACGCGGCGTTCCTGCAGATGTACGACAACGGCAAGATGGACGGCGCTAATTTGGAGTTGACCACGTGCGGAAATTCCTGTCCTTATCAAAATCCCCAATACGGCTACGTGCCGTCAAGCGAGGTTCAGCCCTACCTGCAATTGGCGGAGCAATTCACGTTCGCCGACCGCATGTTCCAAACGAACGAGGGGCCTAGCTTCCCAGCGCATCAATATATTATCGCGGGAACGTCGGAACCCAAAGACGGCAGCGACCTGCTCGCCGCCGAGAATCCTAAACTTTGGAGCAGCGGCAACGCAGTGGCCGGCTGCACCGCACCGGCCAAAGAGCGAGTCGCGATGATCGATCCGTACGGCAACGAAAACACGCTGCAGTATCCGTGTTTCGATCATGAGACGCTGATGGATCTACTCGACGAGGGTTCCATCTCGTGGAAGTACTACGCAAATCAGGCCAACGGGATCTGGACCGGTCCAAACGCAATCTCGCATCTGCGCTTTGGCAACGACTGGAACAACGTCGATCTGAAACCAAGCGACGTGCTGACTGACATTCAGAACAACAATCTCGCGCAGGTCTCTTGGGTCATGCCGACGGTCCTCGCATCGGACCATGCCAAAGTCACGAACGGCAGCGGACCTTCTTGGGTTGGATCCGTCGTCAACGCGATAGGGCAGAGTCCCTACTGGCGGAATACGGCGATCTTCGTCGTGTGGGACGACTGGGGCGGCTGGTACGATCACGTCGCTCCGCCGAACATCTACAACTCGTACGAGCTCGGCTTCCGCGTGCCGCTCATCGTGATCTCGCCGTACGCAAAGCCCCATTACGTCTCCCATGTGACGCACGAGTTCGGAAGCATCCTCAAGTACGTCGAGGAGAATTTCAATCTTCCGTCGCTGGGCTACACGGATGAGCGGGCCGACGATCTGTCCGATTGCTTCGACTACAACCAGCATGCCATTCAGTACAAGGCAGTCAAGACGCAGTACAATGCCGAGTACTTCATCCGCAACTGGAGCAAGGGACGCGACCTTCCTGAGGACTACTAACATACGCAGACGGGGACGCGCCGGCAAGCGTCCCCTTTCCGCCTAGCCCGGTCTGCGGCGGGGAACATCCATCATCAACATGTCGATTGATGCACCCGCCGTGTCCGCGACGCAGACGCTCTGAAGCACCGCCGCAGGTTGATCGTCGCCCGCCTGCGCCAGATGGCGCCGGGCATCGTTTCAGCCGCGTCCGACAACGATCCAACGACCGTTGCATCACTCGCCGTGATCGGATCGAGCACGGTTTACGGCCTGTCGTGGCTCGTGCTGCTGGCGATTCCGATGCTTGCCGTAGTGCAGGGCGTGAGCACTTACTTAGGGACCGTCTCCAAGGCCGGACTCGAAGATCTGATTCGCCGCAGGTACGGCAAGACGGCCGCGCTCGTCTTGCTCCTGTCGGTACTCATCGTAAACGTGCTCACCTTCGCGGCAGATTTGGAAGGCGGCGGCGCCGCCTTGTCGCTCCTGAGCGGCATCGACTACCGCTGGTGGATCGTGCCGCTGGCCGTTATCTCATCGGCACTCCTCATTTTGGGAACCTACCGCAAAGTCGAACGCGTGCTGGTGTTCATTCCGCTTGCGTTCATCGCTTATGTTATCGCGGCCGTCATGGCGCATCCCGATTGGGGCGCCGTGCTTCGCGCCTCGTTCGTCCCGCACTTTGGAAGGTCGGCTGCGTATACGTCCGGTGCGATTGCCTTATTGGGTACGACGTTGACGGCATATGCGTATCTTTGGCAACAAATCGAGATGTCCGAAGAGGCGCCGCCGCTGCGCCGCTTGGGACTCGTACAAGTGGACGCGACGGTAGGAGCAATCGCCGCAGGCATCACGTTTTGGTTCATTACGATTGCCACCGGAGCAACGCTCGGGGTGCGTCATCAAGTAGTCAATACCGCATCCCAGGCCGCTTCGGCGCTCGCGCCGGTTGCGGGACGTTTTGCCGAAATAATCTTCGGCATCGGTCTGCTCGGTTCGGCGCTGCTTGCGCTCCCGGTTTTGCTTGCGACGTCGGCGTACTTGGTCAGCCAGCTGTTCGGTTGGGCCGGTAAACTCGACGCTCGTTTCTTTCAGGCGCCGCGCTTCTATCTCACGATGCTCGGCGTCTGCGCTGCGGGGTGCGCGATCGGCTTCGGCGGCGTGGGGCCGATTCATTTGCTGTTCGCCAGCTCCATCGCGGGAGGCATCGCAACGCCGATCTCTCTGGTGTTTCTTCTGCTTTCGGCGGGCGAGCGGAGCAACCGCGGTCCCGTTCCGATCAAGCGGTGGCTGCTCGTCTGCGGATGGATTACGGCGATCGTGGTGACCGCTTCCGCCGCCGCATTCCTCTATCAGACCATGACCGGGAATTCATGATCGATCCGGAACAGCGCGCGCGCGAAATGCACGTGCGGCGCTATGGCGATGCGCCAAAGGTTGCCGTTGCTCCGGGACGCGTCAATCTCATAGGCGAGCACACCGATTACAACGACGGTTTCGTTCTGCCGATGGCTATCGATCGCCGGACGGCCGCCGCATTCAGCGCGCGCGACGACGGCGCCGTGCGGATCTACTCGTGCGAATTCGACGACGAAGTGAGCTTCCGGCTGAACGATCGACCGCCGAGCTCCGCACACGAATGGACGTCCTATACGCGCGGTATGGCGTTCGCTCTGCGCGACCGCGGCTATTCGCTGAAAGGAGCCGAGGTCACCGTTGCCTCGAACGTTCCAATCGGCGCCGGGCTTTCTTCCTCCGCTTCTCTTGAAGTAGCGGTGGGAAAGGCGCTCGCCGCAAATGCCGGCTTGCAATTGGATCCGCGCCAGCTCGCCCTCATCGCGCAGGGCTGCGAGCATCGCTTTGCCGGAGTTCTGACCGGAATCATGGATCAGCTCACGGCGACTTCAGCCAAAGCAGGACACGCGCTGCTGATCGATTGCCGGACGCTGAACTGCGAGCCCGTGCCCGTTCCCGATCGCTGGAGCGTAGCTATCTGCGACTCACTGGTTCATCACGACCTGGGCGCTTCGCAATACAACGAGCGCCGGCGGGACTGCGAAACTGCGCGTGACGTCCTCGCGTCGAGTTATCCCAACGTGCGGGCTCTGAGGGATGCCGATCTCGAAATGCTGGACTCGGTAAAGGCTTCGATGGACGAACGCATCTACCGCCGCGCGCTTCACGTCATCGGCGAAAACGCCCGAACGATTGAAGCATCGCAGGCGTTGCGAAATGCGGACGGCGCGCGTTTCGGCGAGCTGATGCGCCGGTCGCATGCCTCACTTCACGAGCTGTACGAAGTAACGATTCCGGAGCTCGATGCGCTCGCCCAAACGTGCGCCCAAGTCCCCGGCGTCTACGGCGCGCGGATGACCGGAGGCGGTTTCGGCGGCTGCGTCGTTGCGGTTATGGAGCGCGGGGCAGAGCAGCGCATGATCGATTGCGTTACGGCGGCCTATTATCGGCCCAAGCAGAAAGACGCCGCTGTTTGGCTGGTGCAGCCGAGCGCGGGCGCTTCGCTCTACTCGACGTAATTCTCTACGACGTTTGCGGGGCGCATCTGTGCAGCCTCGGGGTTCCCTCCGGTTTCGCGCAACGCGCGCCGCTGCCGCAGCAAGTCGTAGTAACGGTCGAGCTGCACGTTGATCTCGTCAAGCCGCTTTCGCTCTTCGGACTTCAGAGCGCGATCGTCTCCGAGCGCCCAGAGCCGCTCCTCTTCTCCAACCAATTGCTCGATGTGCGTCTGCACTTCTTTATCGTTCATCGTGAGCTCCGTGATGCGTGCTGACGGGCTGTTCGAGCCCCAAACGGACGCGGTCCTCCAGGGTCAGTTCGATCGAGGCGGCCGCGACGTTCTCTTCCAAATGCCCTAACGACGAAGTCCCCGGGATCGGCAGAACCGCCGGCGAGCGATGGAGCAGCCACGCCAGCCCGATTTGAAACATCGTTGCACCGTGAGATTTGGATACCACTTGCAACTCCGTATCGTCGGCAAGGTCGCCGGCGCCGAGCGGAAAGTACGGAATGAATGCGATCTGATTACGTTCGCAGTAGGCGATGATCCGGTCGTTCTCACCCCGGTTGTGGATGTTATAGAGATTCTGCACCGAGGCAACGCGCACGATCTTCTCGGCTTCCAGCAGCTGTTGGAAGCTCGACGTTCGAGAGCCCGGCGTGCTGGATCTTGCCCTCGACGCTCAAGTCGCGCAGGGCGCCGACTTGATCCGGCCAAGGCACTTTGGAATCGACTGCATGCAGTTGGTAGAGGGAAATGCGATCGAGTTTCAGACGCTTGAGGCTCGCCTCAGCGCACGCTTTCAGGCGTTCGGGGCGGCAATCGCGCGACCACTGTCCGGGACCGCTGCGCACTGAGCCGCCTTTCGTGGCGATGACTAAATCGGCCGGATACGGATACAGCGCCTGCGCGATCTGCTCTTCGTTCACTTCAGGGCCGTATGCGTCGGCGGTATCGATGAAATTGACGCCGAGTTGCACCGCGCGCCGCAGGACGCGCAGCGCGTTCTCGCGGTCCGCCGGCCATCCCCATACGCCCGGACCGCACAGCCGCATAGCGCCGTAGCCCATGCGGTTTACCGTCAGATCTCCGCCGACCGTTAGCGTTTTAACCATTGACAATCGTTCCGCCGTTCACGTGAATCGTCTGCCCGGTAATGTACGAAGCGCGCGAAGAGAGCAGGAAAACTACGGCTTCGGCAACTTCGTACGGCTGACCCGCGCGCTTCATCGGCACGTCTTTGCCGAATTCGGCGACTTTCTCGGCGGGAAACGTCGCCGGAATCAAGGGCGTCCAAATTGGGCCCGGGGCTACGGCGTTGACGCGCACGCCTTTCTCGGCGACGGCTAGGGCGAGCGAGCGAGTAAATGCTACGATCGCGCCCTTCGTGGCGGAGTAGTCGATGAGCTGCGGACTGCCTTTATATGCATTGACCGACGCGTTATTGACGATTGCGCCGCGCTGCCTTCGCAGATGCGGGAGCGCGGCTTGGCTCAGGTAGAACTGCGCGAGGATGTTCGTGCGAAACGTCTTCTCCAGATTGTCGAACGTCATGCTTTCGAACTCTTCCTCCGGATGCTGCTCGCCGGCATTGTTGAACAAACCGTCAAGGCGGTCAAACGCGCGCACCGTTTCGGCAACGAGCCTGCGGCAGTGTTCCGGATCGCCGATATCTCCCGAAAGCGTTAAGCACTTGCCGCCCGCGGACTCGACGAGATGTTTCGTTTCAGACGCGTCCTCGTGCTCGTCCAAAAAGCCGAACGCCACCGTGGCGCCTTCACGCGCCGCGTTCACTGCCACGGCGCGGCCGATACCGCTGTCGCCTCCGGTAATCAGGAGCACCTTGCCGCCAAGCATTGCCGCGGGATGATGTTCGGAATTCTCATACTGCGGCGGCGGCTGCATCTGCGACTCAATGCCGGGCTGCCGCTCCTGATGCTGGGGCGGCGGTTTCTGCTCTGCCATACCGCGTCGTATACCCCATCACTGTCGAGAACTGTCTCATCGCGCACCGCCGAAGCCTCCTGAAGGTAGGCTTCGCACCCTCGCGGCGCAAAAAGGCCTTGCCGTGACCGACCAAGCGCCCAAAACACCGTTACCGGAACTGCGCCATACGGCTGCGCACGTGCTCGCCTACGCCGTGCAGGATCTGTTTCCCGAGGCCAAGCCGACGATCGGACCGGCGATCGAGAACGGCTTTTATTACGACTTCGATCGCGAGCAGCCGTTCACTCCGGAAGATCTGGAGCGCCTGGAAGGGCGCATGCACGAGATCGTCAATGCGGGCTATGAGATGACCGGTCGCAAAGTCAGCCGCGACGAAGCGATCGAGCGTTTCAAAGACAATCCGTACAAAGCCGAAATCGCGCGCGAGATTCCCGAAGGTGAACCGATTACGCTCTATACGATCGGCGAGTTCACGGATCTTTGCCGCGGGGGTCACGCTCACTCGACCAGGGAGATCGGTGGTCTGAAGTTGACCACCGTCGCAGGCGCGTACTGGCGCGGCGACGAGCATAATCCGATGCTCCAGCGGATTTACGGCACGGCGTGGCACACGCGCGAGGAATTGGACCATTACCTTCAGCAGCTCGAAGAAGCGCAGCGGCGCGATCATCGCAAACTGGGTGTCGAACTGGACCTCTTCAGCATTCAAGAAGAGGCAGGAGGCGGACTGGTCTTTTGGCATCCCAAAGGCGCGGTGATGCGCGGAATCGTTGAAAACTTCATTCGCGAAGGCTTGCGCGAGCGCGGGTATCAGCCGGTGGTCACGCCTCACGTCGTCAGCGAAAAACTCTACGAGATCTCGGGGCACTTAGAGAACTTCGGCGAGAACATGTTCGGCGCTCTGGAAGTCGAGGAGCAGCGCTTCCGGCTCAAGCCGATGAACTGTCCGGGTCACATTCTCATTTACAAGACGCATCTGCACAGTTACCGCGAACTTCCGATCCGCTACTCGGAATTCGGAACGGTGTACCGGTTCGAACGAAGCGGCGTGCTTCACGGGCTTACGCGCGTGCGGGGTTTCACGCAAGACGACGCGCATCTGTTCTGCACCGAAGATCAATTGCAAGGAGAGTTCGAACAGACGCTGGATGAGGCGCTGCGTTTGATGCACGCGTTCGGGTTCAGCGAATTCGAGTATTTTCTCTCGACTCGCGAAGAGCGCTTGCGCGAGGAGACCGACCCCGTTGCCGAACAGGCGATTCGCAAGGCGCTCGAAAGCCGCGGGCTTGCGTACCAAGTGGACGCCGGCGGCGGCGCGTTCTACGGTCCCAAGCTGGACATTAACGTGCGCGACGCCATCGGCCGCAAGTGGCAGCTCGGCACGGTGCAAGTCGACTTCGTCCTGCCCAAGCGCTTCGATCTCAAATATCGATCGGCGGAGGGGGACCGGACTCCGGTCATGATTCATCGGGCCTTAGCCGGATCGCTCGAGCGCTTCTTCGGGATACTCATCGAGCATTATGGCGGCAACTTCCCGGCGTGGCTGGCCCCGGTTCAGGCCGTGGTGGCGCCTATCAGCGAACACCAGATCGACTATGCGGGGCAAGTGAGAGACCGATTAGTTTCGGCGGGCCTAAGAGTGGAAATCGACGAGTCGAACGAAAAACTCGGTTACAAAATCCGGCATTGGAAAACCCAGAAGGTGCCGTATATACTGGTCGTCGGAAAGCAAGAGGCCGCGGAGGGTACGGTCAACGTCAACGAGCGCGGCACCGAAGCCAAGCGCACGATTTCCGCGGACGAATTCACTCAAGAGCTGCTCGCAAAGGTCAAATCCAAAGCATGAAATCCGATGCACGCGTACTCTTTATCGCCGGCGCGCTCGCCCTTGGGGCGTGCTCGGGTAACTTCAGCTCGGGCACCGGAATGCCGCAATCAGCGGGCATGCCTCCCGTTAACTCCTCGCCTATGCCGCCCAACGGTCAGAACGGCCTTCCCTCACAGTCGAACGGACAATCCAGCCCGCCGCCGCCGGGCACTTATGCCGTCGCTCAGGCGCAGACGGGTTTTGCGTGCCCATCGACGACCGAGGGCTATGATTGCACGCTGAAATTCAATATGCCGGCGGCCACGCCCAGCCCGAAGCCAGGCGCTAAAGCCAAGTCGACGCCGACCCCAACGCCGACTCCGACACCAACCCCCTCGCCGCAGCCCTCGGCTTCGTCTGAGGAGGGCGACGAGTCGCCCTCGCCCAGTCCCTCGCCCGCCGGTCCTTCCGTTACGCTAAAGGCGGAGGCCCAGCCCAAGGGCGCGCCGGCCATGGTCCATACGCCGCCGAATTCGCTGGACGTCGTGCCGCTGATGATGGTGTCGATTACCGCTAACGGCGATTTCCCGATCGACGGCAATGCGGTCGCGCAGTTCACGCTGCCCAAAGAACAAATCGAGGGACGGGGCTTCGCAGTGCAGCTGTTCCAAGAGACGAGCGCCCACCGGCGCACAAACTACCAGCCGGTGTGGACGTTCGACAAATCCTATTTGAGCAATGACACGCTTACATTCAATTACACGCCCCCGAAGATGACGATCGCCAAGGGAAGCACCTACGTGCTCGTGCTATACGGCGACGACAAATCGAAGCAGAGTCCCAGCCCCAAGCCGACCGCAACGCCCAAGCCGACCACGCCGCCGAGCGGCTCTCCCGCACCGAGCGCCTCGCCTACACTCACAGCCCGACGGCGAGTGAGTTCGGCCGGCGCACTGCGCGGGCTGACGCGGGAACAGCGTAACGCTTTTCTCGCAGAGCTTCCTGGGTTGGACGCTCGATGCGTTCGACTACTTCCTCGTCGTGGTCGTGCTGCGCCACGTCGCGAGCGATCTCAAGAGCTCGTTTCTGGTAGCGTCGGTTGCCGTAACGCTGACGCTTGCGCTGCGTCCGCTGGGTGCGCTGATATTCGGCTGGTTCGCGGATCGCTGCGGCCGCCGGGTGCCGCTGATGATCGACATCGGCCTTTACTCAGTGCTGGAGCTGGCTACGGCGTTCTCTCCGAATATCACCGTATTTATTTTGCTCCGAGCGCTTTTCGGCGTCGCCATGGGCGGCGAGTGGGGACTGGGCGCGGCACTTGCCATGGAATCCCTGCCCATCGAAAAGCGCGGGCTCTATTCCGGAATTCTGCAGGAGGGTTACGCACTCGGCAACTTGCTGGCGGGCGTCGTCTTCGGGCTGCTGTTCGTTCACATCGGCTGGCGAGGCATGTTTGCGATCGGCGTGATTCCGGCGCTGCTCATTCTTTACATCCGCTCGCGCGTTCCGGAGTCGCCGGTCTGGCTGCAGGGCCGCAGCTCGCGTTCCACTCCGAAACCCCGCGCGCTTCTGGCTGCCGTCAGCTGCAAAGTGGCCGCTGTTCCTTTATGCGGTCTTCTTCATGGCGGCGTTCAATTTCATGTCGCACGGAACTCAGGATCCGTACGTGAGCGCGTTCTTGGACGGTCAGCATCATTTTGCGCCCGCGCTCTCGGGAACGATCAACTCCGTCGCCTCTATCGGCGCAATCTGCGGCGGCATCTTCTTCGGCTGGATCTCGCAACGTTTCGGCCGGCGCCTCACCATCGTTCTTTGCGCGATCCTCGGGCTGCTGTTCGTTCCGCTATGGGCGTTCAGTCAGACCATCATGCTGCTTGCAGCCGGCGGTTTTTTGATGCAGGTTGCGGTGCAAGGCGCGTGGGGAATCATTCCCGCGCATTTGAACGAAATCTCGCCGGACGAGATACGCGGCACCTTTCCCGGATTTACGTACCAATTAGGCAATTTGATTGCCTCGGGCACGCTGACGATCATTGCGGCGCTGGCGACCTCGAAGTTCGGTACGGCGCACGCGCCGAACTATGCCGCGGCAATGGCAGCATTTGCGATTGGGACGTTTCTTCTGGTCATAATTCTGACATTGCTAGGTTTCAAAGTCGTTCCCGAAGCTCGGGAACGCCGGCTCGGCGCGCAGGAAACGTAAGCAACCCGTTTTCCTAAGAAACATTTCGTTGCGCGCGCTCGTACAAGCGATATGACCTTCGCATCCCGTACGGTAACGGCACTTGCCGTGAGCTTTGCGCTGTTCCTCGCTTCTGCCGGGCAAGTGTTTGCCGTGGCGCGAGCTTTCTCGGCGGCCGTACCCTTGCTGCCCGCGGCCCCGCACATGGACGGCGCCATCGACGACAGCTGGGCAAAAGCGGTGCAGCTGCCCGTCGCTTTCGATTTTACGTATTTGCGCCCGGGAGAACCGGCGACGGTCTACGTGGCGCAGGATCCGCGCGGTATCGACTTGGCGTTCGACGTGACCCAGCGCGAACCGATTACCGCATCGCAGAACACGAACGGTGCCGGCGTGCTCAACGACGACAACGTCACCGTAGTGTTTTGGCCGCAAGGGACGCACGGTTTCGAGTACTCGTTCTCCGCCAATTCTCTTGGCGCCCGCGATCAGAGTTCCAGCGAGAATTCCGCTTACTCCCCGCAGTGGACCGCCGCGGCAAGGCGTACGCCCGGTGGGTACGTCGTCACGATGCACATTCCGTTCGACATCATGCGCAATGGAGGGTCCCACGATTGGAGCGTGCAGTTCGAACGGACGACGGCGGCCACCAACAGCAACGACGTTTGGGAGCATGTTGCGGGGCAGCGCAACTCACAGGATCCGGCGAATGCGGGCGTGCTGACGGGAATCGCGGCAACGACGCAAGCCGCCGCAATCAAACCGCAGCCTCGTGTGCAGATATACAGCCTGGGCGAAATGACGCCGGGATCCAACGGCGGCGACACCTCACGCATCGGTGCGGATCTCTCACTCCCCGTGACGCCGACCTCGTCTTTTATCGCAACGCTTCATCCGGATTACTCGAACGTCGAGGTCGATCAGCAGACGATCGCTCCTAACGCATTCGCCCGGCAGTATAACGAAGTGCGGCCATTCTTTACGCAGGCCGCTTCCAACTTCAACCAGCGCCTGAGCTGCACGAATTGCCCGTCGACGCTCTACACGCCGAGCATTCCGACATTCCGTGAGGGCTACGCCTATGAAGGCACGAACGGAGATTTCAGCTACGCTGCATTCGACGCCGTCGGCGATCAGGGACGTACCGACAGCGCGCAAACCGCGAATTACACGTACGACTCGACCGGACCGATCTATCAATTTAACCTGCAGCGTGTCAGCGTGGACTATCCCGGGTTCCGCGACAACACTACGACGCTGAGCAGCGGCGAGCTGAACCAGCACACGCACTTCTTCACCTACTTGAACGTCGGCGAGGACAGCGGAACGGATGTGACGGATCCGGGTTTTGCGCAATACTGGGAATACGGCGGCGGCTACGTCACCAAAACGACGACCGCCGGCCTGACGCTGCAAAAGATTGGACCGCAGTTCGATCCCGTGGACGGTTTCGTCGCTCAGCCCGGCATTGCCGGATACTTGGCGTTCTACAATCGCACGGTAAACTTCTCTCCGAAAGCGACGCTGCAGGACATCGTTCTGAATTCGAGCTTCGGTCGCTATCACGACCCGAGCGGCAATTTGGCGCAGACCGACGGGGGCGGCCAGATTAATTTCGACTTCCGCCGGCAGCTCTCGTTCCATCTTTTCATGCAGTCCAATGGGATCGAAACCTCGTTCGCCCCAGTGCAGCTGGTACCGTTCAACACCAGCGGAGTATACCTCTCATACAAAGGACAAACGTCGACGCCGACATACGTTCAGTACACGAGCGGTCCGTATTTCCACGGACATCTCACTGCCTGGTCGTACGTCACGACGCTGCCGGTGATGCATCGGCTGAACCTCTCACTAGAGATGGACGAGAACCTCTACGGCGGCTCGAACATCGCCGCGGAGCCTACCGCAAAACAGTGGCTCGAGCGCGCAAGTTTGGATTGGCAGTTCACGCGTGAAGCGTCGTTCGATCTGGGCGCGCGCCGGATCGTCGGCGCAAATCTCCCCAACGCCATCCAAGCGCCCGACCTGCCCTCGCCGCAATTCAACGGCTATCTGCCGTTCGACTACGTCGATGCCGGTAACGTCAGCGCAGCGCTGCACTTCCTTGCCGCGAAGAACGAATTCTACCTCGTGTATGGGGATCCGAACAGCCTCTCGACTACTCCCGCACTCTATCTCAAATGGATCCGCTATATCGGAGCAGAGAAAGGCGTGTAGGCGTCGAAAGCGGCCCGCATGCAAGAAGTCACCGAAGTCGTACGTATGATTTCACCAGCGCCGCGACCCCAATCGCTTGCTTTCGACGGCGCGTCGCTGTGGATGGGATCGATCGAGACGTGCCGTCTGTACGAAATGGACCCCGTGCATTGGACCGTTCGCGATGAGGTCGAGGCGCCGGGCAAGCCATGGGGCATGACGGTGATGGGCGACGAACTTCGCGTCATCTGCGGCGAGGGCGAAGACGACCACCGCTTTATCCGGCGCTTCGTTCCGGGTCACGGCTTTAGAAATGAGGGCGTGATTCCATGTCCGGACGACACCGGCTCGCAACTCGGTTTCGACGGCGACCGCCTCTATTTGAGCCAGTGGTATAACAAGCGCGTTCTCTCACTGGACGCAGACGGCAACGTCGGCACCATCATCGAAGCACCGCACGAAATCTGCGGCCAAGTGATCCTCGGGGGCGTTTTCTACCTGCTCGGCACCGACGACGAGAACAGCGAGGAGTATTTCTTGACTCGGCTCGACGCCCGCAACGGCAAACCGCAGATCGAAGATCTCGCTATGCTGCGTTTCGGCGCGCGCGGCCTTGCTTTCGACGGTACGCGTTATTGGACGAATCACCGCGAAAACAACGAAATCGTTGCCTTTACGGTGACGATTTCACTACACTGGGCCGGGTTAATCAAACTCGTCATCACGTGATCGCGCCAGGCGCCGTGAAGAAATAGCAGCGAGCGCGCAACGCCCTCGATCTCAAAACCTAGACGCTTGGCGACGGCCTCGCTGCGTACGTTCGCGGGCTGATAATTGAGATTCAGCCGGTGGAGCGCCAAGGTTTCAAACGCAAAGGAAATTACGGCATGTCCGGCTTCGGTCATGACCCCTTTGCCTTCATGGCGCTTCGACAAATGGTATCCGAGGATGGCCGATTGATTCACCCCGCGTATGATGTTGTGCAAGTTGATATGCCCCAGGATTTCCCCATCGGGCCCTTCATTTCTGTCAAAAACGATGAACCGGTACGACTTGTCTTCGAGCGCCAGCGCAACGTATGCGTCAAGCCATTCTCTGTGGCGCTCCGCGTCAAGGAATTCCGGGCCGATGGGCGGCTCCCATTGCTGTAAGTGTTCGCTATTGTCGCGGTAGTAACGCACTCTGGCTTCGGCGGCGGATGCTCCCGGGATTACGAGCAGTAGCCGGTCCGTTAAGAGCGTGGGCGTCGAACCGTTCATCGCGTTGAGCCGTTCGCCGGTCGTCGGCGCGCTAGTGCTGCGGTTCACTTTCCTCCCACAGTCGCGCGAAGGTCTCGCGGTTCTCGTCCAGCATCGCGTCCATATCCGATTTCCAGAGTGAATCGGGGAGATGGTAAGATGAAAGAATCTCCACGATCCATGGGCCGCGATACCCCGTCTCCCGAATCGCGCGAATCATCGGCGCGAGCGGGATGTCGCCGTCGCCCAAGCTGAAACGATCCGCCGTCGAGCGCGGCGTGCGCCAGTCGCTCGAGCTGAACCAAGAATACCCTACGCCCGCACTGGCTTATGAGATCGTTTAGGCCGGGCGTCTGCCACACGTTCCAGCTATCGATGCAAATGCCGACGGCGGGATGGCTCACGGCGTTCGACGATCTCTAAGCCCTGATCCAAACCCCAAACCGCCGTGTCTTTGTGAATGTTTACCGGATTGAGCGGCTCGAACGCAACGGTGACGGAGTGCAGCGCCGCGTGCTCTCCGAGGATTTTGAGCGTCTCGATTGTTTGCTGACGCGCCTTTTTGAAATTACCGTCCGGTGGAATCCCGGTGATGATCACGAACGGCGTTCCTTTGGGAACGAACGGCCCCGTGCCGGCGATCGCTTTCTTCATCTCTTCGAGCCGATCGGCGGGATCCTCCGGTCGAGCGGCCATCGAATCAACGAAGACCGAATGAACCTTCGCCTGAACGGAACCGGCTTGCAAGCCGCACTCCTCGATGGCGCGAAGTTCTTCGTAATCGGCGTGCGAAAGCTTGAATTCGCAAACTTCGATGACGTCGGCTCCATGCTCCCGATATTTTCGCAAATCGGTGCGGAACGACCACGGCCACGTCGTGAACTCGCTAAAACCGAACCTATACTCGTTGCTCATTCTTCAGCAGTAAACTCCAAAATGCAGAAACCGCGCCGGCCGACCTGCACGGGGTGGCCCTGCCGCAAACGGCGCGAGTCGAATCCCTTCTCTTCCGTCCACTCGTTGCGCAGCGTATTATATGCGCGCAACCGGTACGTGCGGTGCAGCTTCAGTCTGCGGAACGCGAAGTGCCGTCGTAACGGTGCGATCGCGCGTATTTCCGACGCACAGCAGCGTCCGGTCCGGGCGCTTCAGTCCTAAAAGCACGACGCTTTCTCCGCTGGCGTGCACGTTTTCCGTGATGTCTTCGTCGTACTGGTCGTCGGAATCTACCCCGGCAAATGGATAATTGGTGAATACCTGCAGCCCATCCAAACGGGCGGCGAACCAGGACACGCACTTGCCTCGCAGCCAAACATTTCGCACGCCGAGCCAATTCCAGCCGTTCGATAGTCGCGGGTGCAGCTCCGGCGGATTGGCCGCCGCGTTCAGACCGCCGGCTCCCTCGACGGCTGCCCAAATGTACTTCGGCGCAAACCACGGCGATAGCATCATGCCCTGATTCGTCAGGGTCTCGCCGTGCAGCCATTCCGAAAACTCACCCGGAACCGTGTTGTTGCGCCGCGGATCCTGCGAGTAGTGCGTGAAACTCGTCGAGAGCGCGTAAGCCATGAATTCGGGGTTGAATTTTGCCGATGCAAATGCGAACCAGAACGTCGGACCGCCCCAAACTCCGCCCAGCAAACCCGAACCCTGCGTCGGTGAATAATTGATGTCATTGCGCGGAACCGTGTGCAGACCCGCCTCGGTCCAAAAATCCGGGATGCTCAAGCGCGCGATAATGTTCGCCGCAACGTCGTGATCGGCAACGCCGAACATCACCGGGAAAACGAGATCGCAGGTCACGTCCGTCCGAGGCGTTCCATCCAGGTCGATGTTCAGGTAATAGAGGTTGCGCTGTTTGTCGAGCAGATGCTCGTTGATCGCCGACCGCAGATTCCCCGCGGCATCGTCAAAATCGCGCGCCGTCTGCTCGTCGCCCAGCTCGCGGGCCATCTCAACGATCGTGCGAAGCGCTGCGAAGCACTCGGAGTTGAGCTCGGTCGTCGCCCCCGAGAGGCGGTAATCTTTGATTACGTTTCGCCAGCCGACGATTCCCCAGTCCGCCGTCTTGTCCGCCGTGCACCACACCAGGCCCTGGCCGTTGCGCTGGGACAAAATGTACCGAGCCGCGCGCAGCGCCTTTGGATAGACCCGCTGCAAGAAATCGCGGTCGGCGGTAATCGTGTAATGATGCCAGAGCGCCAAGACGATCAGCGGCGTGTTGTCGTTGATGTTCAGCCCGTAGTCTTCGGCCTTTCCGTTGCGAATGTCGAAATACTCCACGACCATTCCGCTCGGCTCGAGGTTGTCGGCGTACCATTGCAGAGACTCGCCGACGAAATGCGGCGTGACGTAATCCGCGCCGAAACCATACCAGGCCGTGTCCCGGCCGACGCTGTTATTGGATCGCGTCGGATCGTTCACAAAGCACCAGCCCTGCGACGTCAGCGATTGGGTGCGCAGGATGTTGGCCTTGGCCCAAAGGACCCCGCGATTCACCTCAGCGTCCGGCGTCATGACGATTGCGCGCCGCTCTATCTCCTGAAAGTGTTCGTTGGTTCGCTCGAGTGCATCGTCCGCCTCGGGAAGCGCTTTCAGGTTGGCGTACGCTGCCGCTTCGCCCTCGACCGAGAACGTCAAGACGAAATAGAAACTCGCGGTTTCTCCCGGTTGCAGCGTATGCGAAAGATGAAATATCCCGAGCGGATCGTCGGCATCGAGCGTTTCACCGCTGCAGCTTCCCGGGGAATTCGGCGGCGCTCGTTTTGGCGTTGTCGAGCGACACTTCAAAGCTCTTTGGCGGCACGGAACACGCGGCGATACGGAAAACTTGCGGCTGATCTTCGTTCCATGCGATGAAGCCGTGCACGCGGGCGTCGTACTTCGTCTGCGTCTTTGCCTCGAACGATCCCCCTAGTCGCAGCGATGCGTACGTGGCGACTTGCACCGGATGCTGGTTTTCGTTTGTAAGCTCGACCGTGTAGTACGCAGCGGGTGGATCGACCTCTTTTTGGTCGTCTCCCTTGGGGATGCCGCTGAGCAAGAAGATGTCTTCGTGAACGGTCACGGAATCCGCCAGTTCGAAGAGATGCTCCTGATGATCGGGGTGAATCGTGAACTCGCCCGGCAGCGGCGTAAGCGGAATGCCCGTCGTTTCGTCCCAATGGTGCAGCACCAGCGTACGAAAGACGTCGGCGCCGGCCTCGGGAGAATAGACTTTTTCGAGCGCGCCCGTGGCTTTGATGAGCAGCGCCGCCTTCGGCGCGCCTAGCGTACTTCCGCCGGGCAACTCCCGGTCCGAAATCCGGTACGACGAGATTTGATGGCCCGGCCCGGCCGACTGAGCTCGCGGAACGCTCACAGCGACCCCGATTTTTTACTCATGCCGCCGTCGATGAAGAGCGAGGCGCCGGTGACGTATGCGGCGTCGTCCGAGGCCAGATACACGCAGAGCCGTCCGATCTCTTCGGGCGTGCCCATGCGATGCGCCGGAATCTCGTCGAGTAACTTCTGGAATTTTTCGGGCTGCTTCTTCAGGCCCGCGTCCATCGGCGTATCGATTGCGCCCGGGCAGACGTTGTTCACGGTAATTCCGTGCGGCGCCAGCTCGACGCAGATCGTGCGCGTGAGCATCCGCAACGCGCCCTTCGTCGCGCAGTATGCGGCGTTGGTCGGCATCGAAATCTCTTCGTGCACCGACGAGATCATGATGATGCGGCCGCCTTGCTGCTGCGCGATCATCTGCTTCGCCGCGTATTGCGAGCCCAGCCATGCGCCGGTGAGATTGACCGCTACGATTTGGCGATAAACCTCAAAGGGCACATCGACGAATGCCGCCTTCTTTTCGATGCCGGCGTTGTTCACCATTACGTCCAACTTCCCGTAGCGTTCGACTGCCGTGCCGACCAGTTTCTCGACGTCATCTTCCTTGCTCACGTCGCCGCCGGCTGCACACGCCGTTCCGCCAAAACCTTCGATCTCTCGAACGAGTTCGTCGGCGGGAGGGCGCTCGCCGTGGTAGTTGATAACCACTTTACCACCTTCACGCGCAAACGCGGTCACGATGCCCTTACCGATGCCCGTATCGCCCCCGGTGACGATGGCGACCCGGCCGTCTAGTCTTCCGCTGGGCATTTAGCGGCCGCCCCCGCGGCGTGAAACGATTGCCAGAAGGCCAATTGCACTCGCCGCCAACACCGCTATGGCGGCGTAGCCCTTCACGATGATGCGTTTGCGTCGCGCTTCCTCATCCGGCATGAAACGCCGCTCCGGAAACGCGCCGTGCTCGCGATCGCCTTGCGCATGCGGCATGCTGCGCGCATCCATCGCCATCCGCATAACTTCGGCGGGATGCAGCGCCCGGCGGTTCGTGGTCTGCATGATCTGTTCGCGGCAGCTGAACCCGTCGGCCACGATTATGGTCTCGGGAAGGGCGTCGCGAACCTTCGGCAGCAGCACGCGCTCCCCGCAGGCAATCGACATGGAATAGTGGTCCTTCTCGAAACCGAAGGCGCCGGCCATGCCGCAGCATCCGCTCTCGAGTTTCTCGTGCTGCAGGTCCATTTGCTCGAAGACGTGCGTCTCCGACGTCGGGTCGAGCAGCGATTTTTTGTGGCAGTGTTCGTGAACGATCGCTTGGCGGTCGAGCTTGGGCGGCGTGTAGTTCGCTTCTTTCTCCGCCTTTTGATTCAAGAAAGTTTCGAGCATGAAACACTGCGTCGCCAGCCGGTTGGCGTCGATGTCCTCGCCCACCATGTTTTGAAGCTCGTCTTTGAAGACCGAAAGGCAACTGGGCTCCAGGCCGATCACCGGTACCCCCTCGCGGATCAGCGGACGCAGCTCGTCCAGAATCCCGCGCAGCTGCCGTTCCGCTTGGTCCAGGAATCCATAGTCGTAGAGCGGCCGCCCGCAGCAGATCTGTTTCTTAGGAAGAATGACGTGATAACCGGCGTCCTCGAGCACTTCGACTGCCGCCTGCGCCGTGTGCGGGTGGAAATGATTGTTCCAGGTGTCCGGCCACAGGATGACGCGCTCGTTTCCGGCGTTCCGCGGAGAACGTTTCGCGAACCACTCTCGGAACGTGTGGTCCGCAAACATCGGAATGTTGCGCTCGGGCGCTACCGAAGCCAAACGCTTGAGCAGCGTGCTGAACGGCGGCGCTTGCGAGAAGAAATTGGCTAGGCCCGGCATCAGCGATGCTGCTTTCGCCCACAGGAACATGTAGCCGAAGAGCCACATCTGCAGCGGACGCGGCTTACCTTGGAAGTAATGATACAAGAACTCCGCTTTGTACGTGGCCATGTCCACGTTTACCGGACATTCGCTCTTGCACGCTTTGCATGCCAGACAATACTCCAGCGAATCCTTGACCTGCTCGTCGTGCCATCCGTCCCTTATCGGCTTGCCCTGCAGCATCTCGAACAGCAGACGCGCGCGGCCGCGCGTCGAATACTTCTCTTCACGCGAGGCCATGTAGCTGGGGCACATCGTCCCCTTGTCGTGCTTACGGCAAACACCGGCGCCCACACATCGATTCGCCGCATAGGCGAAGCTGCCGCCGTCTTCTTTGAAGCGCATCTTCGTCGGCGGATCCCAAGGCTCGTAGTTCACGCCCCAACGCAGGTTCTGATCGATGCGGTAAGGCCGAACGACTTTTCCGGGATTCATGAGGTTGTCGGGGTCGAAAGCCGATTTGAACTCCCAAAACGCCTCGACGAGGTCGTCCCCGAACATGATCGGCAGCAGCTCCGCGCGGATCTGACCGTCTCCGTGCTCGCCGGAAATCGAGCCCTCGTACTTCACGACGATGTGCGCCATTTCGTGAACGAACTTGCGGTATTTCTCGATGCCTTCTTTGGTGAAGAGATCGAAACTGATCCGGCAATGGACGCAACCCTGGCCGAAATGGCCGTAGACCGACGCCTGGTAACCGTACTCGTTCATCTTTTGCTGGAATTCGCGCAGGTATTTCCCCAGATGCTGCGGGGCCACCGCAGCGTCTTCCCATCCGGGATAAAATTCCGGCTGGTTGGGAATCTTCGCGTTCACGCCCAACCCCGCTTCGCGGATTTTGAAAATCTCTTCCATGATGTGGTCGTCGCTGACGAGCCGCGTGCTCATCACCTTGTCGCTCTCCTTGCCCAAATCGTCGATCAGGCGCTGGGCCTTGGACTCCGCTTCCTGTTTCGTGTCGCCGCCGAATTGCAGAACGATCCAGGCATGGCCCTTGGGAAAGAGCTCTTCCTGGGCGTGAGGATTCTTGCCCTTTGCTTCCATGTGATGAAAGAGCGTTTCGTCCATGCCTTCCGACGCATGGGGCTCGTATCCGTTGCAAAAAGCAACGTGATCGCCCACGGTGGCAATATCGTCGAATCCGGCAAGCGCGAGGGCGGTAAACTTGGGGTTGGGCACGAGCCGGACCGTGAGCTCGAGCACGTGAACGATCGTTCCTTCGCTGCCGATCAGCGCGCGCGCCACGTTGAAGCCGTTTTCCGCAGAGAGTTGGTTCAGATTATATCCGGACACGCGCCGGGGAATATCGGGGAAGCGCTCTTTGACAAGCCTTCCGTAGTTGGATTCAATCTCGCGCAGCTTGGCGTAGATCTCACCCTTGCGCCCCCCTTCCCGCACGATAGCGTCGAGATCTTCGGGCTTCGTGGACCCGACGCGCATTCGCGTTCCGTCGTGCAGCAGCACTTCGACTTCAAACACGTTTTCTTCCATACGTCCGGCAAACTGTGCCGGCATGCCGCACGAGTTGTTGCCGAACATTCCGCCGAGCGCGCAGCGGTTATGCGTCGAGGGCGCCGGGCCGAACGTGAGGCCGTGCTTTTCGGCCATCTTGCGCAGATCGTCCAGGACGACCCCCGGCTCCACGACTGCCGTGTGCGACTGCGGATTCAGATCCAGGATCCGGTTCATGTATTTGCTGTAGTCGAAGATGACGGCGGCGTTGCAGCTCGCGCCGGTCAAACTCGTGCCCCCTCCGCGAGGCGTAGCGGGCGCGCGGTACCGATGGCAGATCGTCATCGCCGTTTGCGCGTCCTCCGCGTCCTTTGGCAGCACGACTGCAATGGGAACTTGCCGGTAGTTCGCCGCATCGGTCGAGTACATGGCGCGGTAGGCATCGTCATAGTGCACTTCGCCGCGCACGGCCGCCGCGAGATCGCGTCGCAATCCGTCCATATCGATGTCCAGACTCTCGGCATGGACGTCTTCGGGGATTTTCGTCTCCGGAAGAACGCGAATCAAATCAAATACTCCTCAGCGTCGGCTCGTTTAAACTCCAGACCAATGCCGGGCCTGGTCAGATCGGGCTGCAGACAACCCGCCTGCGGGTCAGGCGTACCGTCGAAAATGCGTTTTTCGATCAGCACGTGGTCGTGAAAATACTCGATGTGACGCAGCATTTTCGCGGCTGCGGCGGCATGAACGGTCGCGTACGGCGCGCAATGGCTCGATAGCGGAACGTTGCGCGACTCGCATAGCGCATCCACCGCAAGAAACCCGCTGATGCCGCCGCAGCGCGTAACGTCCGCTTGCAAGACGTCCGCGGCGCCGCTCTCAAGCATTCTGCTGAAGTCATAAGGCGCATAGCCGTATTCGCCGTTACTTATCTCCATTATCGCGGGCGCCCGCTCCCGGACGAAGGCGTTGCCCGCCAAATCGTTGTGATAGACCGGTTCTTCGTACCAAGTGACCCGCGATTCGGCGAACCGTGCCGCTAAATCGAGAGCTCTGTTTCACACAATAGGCACCGTTTGCGTCGACGAACAGCTCGGCTTCTTTGCCAATCGCTTTGCGAGCTGCCGCAACGCGCTCGGGATCGGCATGCGGCTCGCGTCCGATCTTCATCTTGACGCGTGGAATGTCCATGCCGCGGGTCCAGCCGGAGAGCTGCGCGGTGAGCTGTGGAATCGAGTACGACGTGAACCCGCCGCTGCCGTACACGGGAATGCGATCCCGCGCGCTCCCCAGCAGCGAACACACCGGCGCCTCCAAGATTTTGCCCTTCAAATCCCAAAGCGCGAGATCGACCGCCGAGATCGCCATCGCCGTAACCCCTTCGCGTCCGTTGTTGCGAATTTTTGCGTAGAGGGCGGCGTTCAGCGCAGCGATTTGCATCGCGTCCCGTCCCATCAGGACTTCGCGCAGCATATCGTCGACGAGTGCGGCAACCGCGGAGCTCGCATAGGTATAGCCCATACCGGTGCAGCCGCCGGCGCGCAGCTCCACGAGGACCATCGTGGTTGCCTTCCACTCGAGCGTTCCATCCGATTCGGGCTGCTCCGCCGGAAAACGGTACGCCCGCGCTACAACCGATTCAATGGGACATGCTGCGCCGACTGCCTTAGCAGTCTGCATCACTTGTCCTTTTGCGTGCGCTCTTCGCCCCGGTGCGGAATCACGCCCGCAATCATCTGCCGGATCTGATTGCCCAGCATCGGCCCTTCATCGGGGTCGCCCTTGCGTACGGCCTTCAGGAAGTGGATTGCCTGATCGCGCGAGATGTGCGGCGGCAACGTCGCAATGTTGCCGTCCACGACCGCTTCGAATACGACGGGACGATCGGAATTGAGCGCTTCTTCCCAGGCCGCTTCGACGGCGTCGGGCGAGTCGACGCGAATGCCTTTGAATCCAAGGGATTCACCGAATCGGGCGTATGCGAAATCCGGAAGAGGCTGCGTCTCCATATTCTTGGGCGCGCCGCCCAGAATTCGCTGCTCCCAGCTCACTTGGTTCAGGTCTCTGTTGTTGAGCACGAGGAAAATGAGCCGCGGATCGCTCCATTTGTGCCAGTACTTGTAGACCGTCAGCAGTTCGTTCAATCCGTTCATCTGCATTGCTCCGTCGCCCGGCAGCGATATCACGACGCGCTCGGGGAACGCGAATTTCGCTGCGATCGCATAAGGAACCGCAGAACCCATCGAGGCCAAGTTTCCGGAAACGCTCATCTTCATTCCGCGGCGCACCATCAGATAGCGGGCCATCCAGTTCGTCGGCGTACCGGCGTCGCCTGTGATGATGGCGCGCGGCGGCACCTTTTTGTTCAGCACGGAGAAGAGCAGCTGGGGATTGAGCGGATCGGCCGGCTGATGGGCGCGATCTTCCTCAATGGCGTACCATTCCGCCTTATTCTTTGCGATGCTCTCGCGCCAGCTCGAGTCGCTTTTCTGATCGAGATGCGGAAGTAAAGCCTGCAGCGTATCGACCGCGTCGCCGATCATGTTGACGTTCGTCGGATAGCGCAGACCCATATACCGGGGATCGATGTCGATCTGCACGCCCGGCACCGAGCCGTCCTTCGGTAAAAACTCCGAGTACGGAAAGTTCGTCCCGATGAGGAACAGCGCGTCGCATTGATTCATGATGTCGGAGCTCGGACGCGTCCCCAGAAGGCCTATCGTGCCGGTCACCCACGGCAAATCGTCCGGCAGAACGTCCTTGCCGAGCAGCGCCTTGGCGCAGCAAGCTTGCAGTTTATCGGCAACCGCTATTACTTCGTCGGTCGCATTTCGCGCGCCGGCGCCCACGAGCATCGCGACTTTCTTCGCGCCGTTGAGCACTTGGGCGGCCCGCTGAAGGTCGTTGAGCCGCGGGATGACCATCGGCATCGAGATCTCGATGCCGCTATGCAGCGTGTCGTGCTTGCGCGGCGGATCGCTGTAGTCTTCCTCCTGCAGATCCTTTGGGAAAATCACCGTCGATACGCCGCGCATGCCAATCGCCGTGCGCATTGCTCGATCGATCACGTGGCGCGTGGCCGACACGCTGCTGATGGTAGCGTCGTACTCGCTGACGTCACGGAACAGCGTCTGGAGATCGACTTCCTGCTGGTAGGAACCGCCCAGCGCCGTCGTCGCCGCCTGTCCGACAATCGCAACGACGCCGACGTGATCCATCTTCGCGTCGTACAAACCGTTGAGCAGATGAATGGCGCCCGGCCCGGACGTGGCCATGCAGACACCGACCTCGCCGGTGAACTTCGCGTGCGCGCAGGCCATGAATGCGGCCATCTCTTCGTGCCGCACTTGAACGAACTCCAGTTTTTCGCTGAAATCCTCCAGCGCCCCGATCAATCCGTTGATGCCGTCGCCGGGATATCCGTAGATCCGCGTGACGCCCCAGTCCACCAAGCGTTGCAGCAAGAACTTGCTTGCGTTCACAGTCGTATGCCCCATTTCTTTAAAGCTGACGTTACAGTGTTACCCTCACTCGCCGGTTCCGATACGGCGCACGAGCAAGACGAGCGCGCCCAGGCCGAAAGCCCACGCAACGAACCCTTCGGCGACGGGACCTATGTTGGCCAACTGCAAACCGCCCGGATTGTACTGCCCCGTCTTCAGGTACCCAATGTATGCGACGAGCAGATTCAAGCTTTTGTCATCAATGATGCCTGTTCCGAAACGCGGCATCACGTCCGGTCCTTCGCGCACGGCTTCGCCGATCTCGAGCGGCGAGTCGTCCATAAGCGAGGGAGCGATATTTCGATAACCGACGGCGCCTCCGCCGCGCCCCGTCGCCGCATGACACTGCTCGCAATTTTCGGCGTAGATCTGGCGGCCTTTTCGCAAGGCGGCGGCGTCCGGCGCGAACACGGAAATTTGCGGCAGCGATTTGCTGCCCTGCGAGCGCGTCATCACATAATCGACGACTGCCGCGATTTCCTGCGGCGAGAGCTGCGGTCTCTTACGGTACTCTTGTTCGAACGGCGCCTGCGTAGGCATGCGACCCGTACGCAGCATGAAATCGACCTTTGCAGCGTCCGTTTGCAGCAGCGCAGGCGCCTGTGCTCCGCCCTGCAGCGCAAAACCATGACAAGAAGCGCATCGAGTTTCGTATATTTGTTTCCCGTCAACGCCTTGCGCGCGCGCCGCTGCGCTTAGCGCAGCAGCCAGCAAGAGGAAAAATGCGAGCGCTTTCACGACGGAGCCGGAATCGCCCGCCGCTCTGCCGCAGCCCATGCCGCCGCGGTGCACATGAAGGCGACGAACAAGAGGAAGCCGCCGGATATCCACATCAAATCCGCTCCGTTGCGCTGATCGGCCAGCGTCATCGCCGCGCTTGCGAAGTACCGCAGGTACGCCGGATACAGCACGTGCTGCGACGCTCCCAGAGCAAAACCCAAAAAAGCGCCTTGCGGAATAGCGAAAAACAGAAAGAACATCCGAACAGGATACGCAACGGGCCGAGGGGCGTAGCCGATTTGGATCACGGCTCCCCAGAACAGAAAGGCGGCGCCCAGAAACAGCACGTGTTCCGCGACGTGCACCACGGGGTGTTCCAACGCAAGTTCGTAGAGCGGTGAAAAATGCGCT
This sequence comes from Vulcanimicrobiota bacterium, assembly GCA_963714015.1. Lineage (GTDB taxonomy): Bacteria > Vulcanimicrobiota > Vulcanimicrobiia > Vulcanimicrobiales > Vulcanimicrobiaceae > DASRDE01. The sequence continues at coordinate 2,989,817 of OY970223.1, forward strand.
CCCCAGAGCACGAAGACGTAAAACAGCCATGCCGTCAGCGGCGAGAACAGCGCGTGGCCTGCCGGGGATCCGGCAAACCCGGTGAGCAGGCGCGCCTTGGCCGGCGGAAGATCGGCGATCAGGAGCAGCAACGGCGCACCGAGCAGCATCAACGGCGGCGCTACGAGCCACATGACGATGTGCTGCATCATGTGAACCGCAAACGACGCGTCGGCGGCGCGGTCGAACGGCGGCGAGAGCACCGCGGCAAGCAACGCGTCTCCGGCTAAAAATGCGGCCGCATACATAAAGGAAAACGAACGATGAGGAAAGCGGTGCTTGTAGAGCCTTACCGCAAAAAGATACACCGCCGCGATCGCGGCAGCGCCCGCTGCGGCGATCACGCGACCGGCTCCTCGTCGTACCCGCCCGCCGCGGTGCGCTGCACGCGAACGCGTTCGGTCCGGTGGATGCCGCCCTTACGATTCAAGTCACCGCCGCTCAAATAGGCGATCCAAAATGCAATGATCGAACCGAACACGCAAAACAACCGGTAAAACCAGACCAAATCGTTTAGCGGCAAATGCAGGTACCTCGTCTGCACGTCGTCGCTTCCCGCAAGAAACAGTCCGATCATAAAGACCGCAAAAGCGGCGCCGATTCCCAGCCGCACGGGCTTTTCGCGCGGATGGTCCAGCAAGTGATGCTGCGCCCGATCGCCCATTACGGTCGCCTCGATAAACGGATAGCACAGCAAGACGATCATGATCGCCACCGGGAGCACGAGACCAGGCCAAAACGGCGAGGGGATCATGTGGCCGAACAAGTGGATCGCAAAAGGCGGGCTGAGCCGCAGCGCGCCCTCGAGCCAACCAATGTACCAATCCGGCTGGGCAGGAGTAATGGCTTTATCGGGTTGGTAAGGTCCCCACAGCCATACGGGATTGATCTGCACCCACGCTCCCAAGGCGCAGCAGACGGCGAGCACTCCGAACATCAAAGCGAAAGTCCGAATCGTGTATGCCGGAAAGAGCGGCGAGCCGACCACGTTCTCTTCGGTTCGCCGGGAACCGGGGAACTGTGTGTGCTTCTGACGCCAGAGAATCGCCAAATGCACGGCGACCGCAGCAGCGATCAACGCCGGCATAAGGTAAACGTGCAGAACGAACAATCTTCCTATCAGATCGGGTGAAGGCCAGGGACCGCCGCCGAGCCAGAACAACAAATACGTTCCCGCGAACGGAATCGACTGAAGAATCGAGACCGCGATAACCAATCCGATGCCGCTGAGCAGATCGTCGGGCAGCGAGTACCCGCTGAACCCTTCGAACATGGCGGCAAACAACAGCAATACGCCGATGATCCAATTCAACTCTCGGGGGCTTCGGAACGCGCCGGTGAAGAAAATGCGGCCCATGTGGAGCACGATCCCGGCGATAAAAATGTTTGCCGCCCAGTGATGGATCTGCCGAATCAGTAGTCCGGCGTTCACGGCAAAGCACAGGTGCAGCACCGAGTCGTACGCCTCGCTCATTCTCTGTCCTTGCAGCAGATCGTACGGCCCTTGGTAGACGACGTCGTTGGTGCTCGGCACGAACCAAAGGGCGAGAAACGTTCCCGTAGCCAGGAGCACGAAAAACGTATAGAGGTTGATTTCGCCCAGCATGAAGGACCAATGGTCCGGAAAAGCCTTGCGCAGCGCGTGGTGAACGAACGTCGCCGTCCCAAACCGGAGATCGGCCCAGTCCAAAAACTTCCGGACCATCAAGAATGTTCCCAGAATCCGGGGCCGACGGCGTCGTCGAAATCGCCGGCGGCACGCACGAATCCGTCGTCCGAGATTTCAATCGGTAACTGCGGAAGCGGCCGGTCCGCGGGCCCGTCCAATACTTTGGCGCCGTCGGTTACGTCGAATACGGATTGGTGACAAGGGCAGATGAGCTCGCGATCCGCTGCTCGATAAAGCGCAACGGGGCATCCCGCGTGCGTGCAGGCTTTCGAATACGCGATGAGCCCTTGCGTCGCGTTCTTTCCAACGCCGTCAGGCAGGCGGATCAGCACGGCCATCGACCGATAATCTCCGGTGTCGCCCTCCGGAAAAACGGTTTCCATTCCGTCGACGTTGAGATCCGCGGATTTGACCAGCGTCCCGTCGTCGCGCTGCATCCGCATTCCCCGCCGCCACTTCGTATGAAAGAGCGCGTCACCGGGTTGCGGACCGAGTGCCGCCAGCGGAAAGATCGCGGCGACGCCAAAAACGCCGAGAGCGGAGTATAAAAGGCGCGTCAACCACTTCTTGCGCGTGATCGCCGCAACGCCGTGCTCGAACGCTTCGTCCTGCTTGCCCCGCTCTTCGGCGGGGCATGGAACGGTATCGCGCAGATCGACTACCTCTTCGACCGGAACGATCCAGCGCGCCCAGCCCAGCATGGCCGCAGCCAACCCGGTAAAGACGCACGTCAGGGCAAAACCTTGCCACTGGGCGCCGCGCTGGGTTACGAAAGCGTAGGCGAAGCCGATGCTGCCCGCAATAGAAAACACCAGGGTAGCGGCGAGTGCGCGATCGCGATCCGTCATCGAATCCAGTACACCGTCGTGTAAATGCCGATCCACATAATCGTGACGAAGTGCCAATAGTAACTGATGGCCTCGGCTCCGCTATGGTCCTCGCTGCGAAAAGCAGGCGAGCGCAAGCCGAAATAGAGTCCGAGCAGCATCAGCACGCCGGCGACGACGTGCAGTAAGTGAAAGCCGGTCATCGTCACGTAGATCGAACCGTATGCATTGCTCCGCAGCCCGAATGATTGATCGGCATAGCCGTGCAGCGCGTCGCCGATGTACGCCAAACCGCCGAGCACGGCGGCGTACAGCCACGCGGATGCCGCGACAAATCGCTTTTTTTGAAGGGCATGCATCATCGGGAACATCGTCATGCTGCTGAAAATGAGGAACGCCGTACCGAGTGCCGGCCCGATTTCGTCGAGATGCACGTGCGGCGGCGGCCAGACTTCCGTTCGCGCCTTGAGGTTGTAATACGTCGCAAAGAGCGCGGAAAAGAACATGGTCTCGGATGCGATGAAAACGACCATGCCCAGCACGACCGGATGCGTACGGACCGGCAGCGGCAATTCGCGGCGAGCCATGCTGGTTTTGTACCCCCGCCGACTGTTTTTTATCGGACAAATCGTGGGTATGACGCTGGGCAGATGCCCCTCTTTCACCCCGCATCGCTGCAAGCCATGGACCTGCGCGGTGTCTGGTACATCTTTTTCGGCGCGGCGATGTTCGTTGCGGTTTTTGTCTACGGCCTCATTTTCTATTCGATCGTGCGCTGGCGAAGACGGCGCGACGACGACGACAGCTTGCCGCCGCAATTCCATAAGAACACGCCGATAGAACTTACCGGAGTAATCATTCCCCTGCTGATGGTCATGGGGCTTTTCTATATCACGTTCGTGCGCGAAAAAGTCGTCGACGTTCTGCATCCCGGTCCATACGCGGTCGTCGATGTAACGGGATATCGCTGGTCTTGGCAGTTCCGCTATCCCGGACACGGAATCGTCGTCAACGGCGGACCGAATGCGCCGCCGACGCTCGTGCTACCCGCCCGAAGGATGACTCAAATCAACTTGTATTCGCTCGACGTCGTGCACTCGTTTTGGGTGCCGGCGTTCTTGTTCAAGCGCGACGCCACACCCGGCTACGTCATGCACTTCGACCTGACGCCGACGCGGCTCGGGGACTACCGCGGCGTCTGCGCTGAATTTTGCGGCCTCGACCACGCACTTATGACGTTCCGGGTAAGGGTGGTGCCCGCTCCGACCTACGCAGAGTGGCTGGCGTCCGGAGGCACCGCGGCGATATGATCCAGTGGCTCACCACGACCAACCACAAGCGCATCGGATTGCTCTACATTGCAACCACGTTTTTGTTTTTTATCGTCGCCGGCATTCTGTCTTTGTGCATCCGCGCGCAGCTGGCTCGTCCGGAGCAAACGATCCTGACGGCGAACGCTTTCAATCAGGTCTTTACACTGCACGGGACCGCAATGATCTTTCTGGTTGTCGCGCCGTTCGGATTCGGCCTCGCGAATTACCTCGTGCCGCTGCAGATCGGAGCGCCCGACATGGCGTTCCCGCGGCTGAATGCTTTGAGCGTTTGGCTGTTCATTCTGAGCGGATTTACGATCTTCATGGGCGTTTTCGCCCAAGGGGGCGCCGCGGCTACCGGATGGACGGCTTACGCGCCGCTTTCCGCCATCATCGTCGGTACCGGAGCCGGGCAGGATCTCTGGCTCGTCGGCATCCTGATCAACAGCATCGCTACGATTATGGTGGCCATCAACTTAGTGGCGACGATCTTTCTGTTTCGCGCTCCCGGTATGACGATGTGGCGCATGCCCATCTTCACCTGGGAGATGCTCGCTACGGCGCTGCTCATTCTGATGGCGTTTCCATCGCTGGCGTGCGTTGTCTGCGAGCTTCTGCTCGAGCGTCATTACGGCGCGCACTTCTTCGATCCGTCAAACGGCGGAGATCCCATCCTCTACCAGCATCTCTTCTGGTTCTTCGGGCATCCTGAAGTCTACGTAATGATTCTGCCGTACTTCGGGGTCATCTCGGAAGTCATTTCGGTCTTCTCGCGCAAACCGGTGTTCGGCTACGTCGGTCTCGTCCTCTCGGCGTTCGCAATTGCGGGACTCTCGATGGGAGTATGGGCGCATCACATGTTCACCACCGGAGCCGTGACGAACGGATTCTTCTCCGGGATGTCGTTCCTCATCGCCGTCCCGACGGGAGTAAAGTATTGGAACTGGATCGGGACCATGTGGAAGGGCAAGCTCGAGATGAGTGCTGCGATGCTCTTTGCGATGGGATTTCTGTGCAATTTTCTCATCGGAGGGATAAGCGGCGTCATGGTCGCCTCGCCTCCGATCGACTATCACGTGGAAGACAGCTATTTTCTGGTTGCGCATTTCCACTATACGCTGGGCGGCGGGGCGCTGTTCGCAATCTTTGCGGCCGTGTATTTCTGGTTCCCGAAGATGTTCGGCGTTCGCTTGAACGAGACACTCGGGAAGATCAACTTCTGGACGATGTTCGTCGGGTTCAACTGCACGTTCTTGCCGATGTTCTTCATGGGAATCGAAGGCATGCCGCGGCGCGTCTACACTTACGCGCCGATAGCAGACCTGCCGTGGCTCAACGCGCTGGCGTCCGTCGGCGCAGGCATCATCGCGATCAGCGCAATCGTATTCGTTCTGAACGTGATCCTTTCGCGCGTCGTGCGCGAACCGGCCGGTGACGATCCTTGGCGAGCCAACACGCTCGAGTGGGCGACCACCTCGCCGCCGCCCGAGTTCAATTTTCACGCGCTGCCGCCGATTCGATCGGAGCGACCCTTGTGGGATATGCGGCATCCGAATTTAGCTCAGCCCCAATGAAGACCTACGCGGGCTTGTTCACCTCGTCCGCGCTCTTCGGTCTGGCGATTTGCGTCGTGTACTGGTTCTCGTCGCACGACCGCGGAACGACGCTGCTCCTTGGCTTTATGACGATAGCGATGACTTGGGCCGCGGGCTTCTCACTCATCGGCGAACGTTACTCCAACCTTCCGGGCGATGACCCGCATAAGCAGCACAAAGAGATCGCCGGCGAAGAGGTGGCGGTCGTCACCAAAACCAGCCCTTGGCCGATCTGCTTGGCCTTCTCGATCCTTTGGACGTTCGTCGGCGTCATCTGGTCCGACTTCATGATTTTCTCGGGCATCGTCGCGATGCTTCTCTGCCTTTGGCGCCTCGGCGCCGAAAGCTCTCGCGTCTAGTTCTCGCAGGTTGAAGCGCCGGGGATAACGTAGCAGTTTTCGATGCTGCTGCTGGGGATAGAAACGTCGTGCGACGATACTGCAACGGCGATCGTCGAAGACGGACGGCGCGTGCTCTCGAGCGTGTCGACGAATCAAGATGCATTTCATGCAAAGTACGGCGGAATCGTTCCGGAGATTGCCGGCCGCCGGCACGTGGCGCTGCTTTCCGCGGCGATCGAAGACGCCGTGGACCGTGCCGGCACATCGCTTGACGCCCTCGACGGCATTGCCGTAACGTGCGGCCCGGGTTTAATCGGAAGCCTCGTCGTCGGCGTTGCCGCCGCGAAGGCGCTCGCCTTTGCGACAAGCAAACCGCTTTACGGCGTCAATCACCTGCACGGGCATATCTTCGCAGCCTTTCTCGATCGCGACGACGTTCCGGAGTATCCATTCCTCGCGCTGCTCGTGTCGGGCGGTCATTCGCAGCTCGTCGAAGTGCGCAGTCCGCTCGACATGACGGTCATCGGCCGGACGCGCGACGATGCAGCCGGCGAAGCCTACGACAAAACCGCCCGTCTTTTAGGTCTCGGCTTTCCCGGCGGTCCGGCGCTCGACAAGCTGTCGCGCGGAGGGAACGCCGAGGCTTTCGACTTTCCGCGCCACCGGCCGGATCCCGGGACCCTCGACATGTCTTTCTCCGGTTTGAAAACCGCCGTTCGCTATTTCGTCGAATCTGAAGAAGGCGCCGGGGCCGCCAAAGCGGACGTCGCAGCATCGTTCCAAGCCGCGGTCGTCGACGTATTAATGAAGCGCGTCGATATGGCGTTCCAGCGCGGTGGCTACACGTCCGTAGTTCTCTCGGGCGGCGTCGCCGCGAATTCGGCCCTGCAGCGCGCACTCCGCGACTGGAGCGCCCATAGCGGCGTCCCGGCCTTCATTCCGCCGCCAAAGTACTGCACCGACAACGCCGCGATGATCGCTGCGGCGGCTTTTTACCAAGGCGACGCGGTTCAAATCGATCCGCTCACGCTCAGCGCCGATCCCAACCTTCCCTTTGCCTTGGCCCCAGAGGGCGAAATAACGGTCGCCGACGTCGTTGCGATTCGCCGCTTGATGGAAGGCGACGCTTTCCGGTCCTAATTCAATTGCGATTGCCAATCGGGAGGCACGCTGCCCTTGGGACCGGGCACCGGTTGATCGTGCGGATGCCAGCGAGGAGCGGCCAGCACCGGCCCGTCCAACGATTGTTGCGTCCGGTAATCGTAGAGCCAGGCTTCTCCCGGTTCGAAGCTCGCGATGATCGGGTGACCCGTACTATGGAAATGGGCGGTAGCATGTCGTTTCGGAGAGCTGTCGCAGCATCCGACGTGTCCGCACTGCGCGCATCTGCGCAGATGAAACCACCAGCCGCGTTCCGCCACACATTCCACGCACCCGGTTCCTGACGGTTTCGCGTTTACGTCTATGCCCTCGATGTCGCCGGTGCTCCGCTTCATATCCCCTTATGCCATACAATTCGCAGGCTTGCAACTTTCGGCTGCAATCGAACTTTCGGCCGCGCGATCGAGAACGGTCAACAAGCGATCGATCTCTTCGCTGCCGATTATTAGCGGCGGCGCGAGCCGAATCGTGTTCCCGCCGGCCTTATTGAGCAACACGTGCTCGTCTTCCCGAGCGAAGCGTACGACGATCGCCGCGTCAATCTGAGGCTGAACGGGAAGACCGGCCAGCAGACCGATGCCGCGAGGCTCCCCATATACCTGCGGATGGTGAGCGTGTAATTGCTGCAGCCCTGCAAAGAGCTGCATCGACCGAACCGCAACCGTTCGTTCGAGCTGCAGTTCGTCGCGAATGCGCAAATGCGCCAGTGCAGCCGCGCATGGGATTGGAGATCCGCCGAACGTACTGCCATGATCGCCCGGCTGCAAGCCGGGCGCAAACGCTTCGCGCACCAGCATCGCACCGATCGGCAATCCATTTGCCAGCGCCTTTGCAAGCGTGACCGCATCCGGAACGACGCCGTAATGCTGAAAAGCGAACAGCGGACCCAGCCGGCCCATGCCGCATTGCACCTCGTCGAAGATCAGCATTGCGCCGCGTTGCGTGCAAAGTGCCCGGGCCTCACGCAAAAATGCCGGATCCGCACAAATGACGCCGCTCTCTCCCTGCACGGGTTCGACGATGAACGCCGCCACCGATTCGTCCAGCGCTTCACGCAATGCGGTTAGGTCGTTGAACGCGGTCGTTCGAAAGCCGTCCGGGAGGGGCCCGAACCCTTCGTGATACGCCGGATTTGCGGTCGCGCTGAGCGACCCCATGGTTCGGCCGTGAAAGCCGCCGGTGCACGACAAGATCGTCGTGCGGTCGCGTTCGCCCCTGCGGTACGCCGACTTGCGCGCGAGCTTGATCGCCGCTTCGTTCGCCTCCGTTCCGGAGTTGCAGAAAAACGCGCGGTCGAGGCCCGAACGCCGCGAGAGCTCCTCTGCAAGCGTCGATGCCGGTTCGTGTCCGAACAAGTTGCTGCAGTGTACCAGGCGCTGCGCCTGTTCGGCGACTGCTCTTGCGATCTCCGGATGGGCGTGTCCGAGCGCGCATACCGCAATGCCGCCGATCGTATCCAAATACCGATGTCCGCGATCGTCAATGAGCGTGCATCCCTCGCCTGCAACGAAGGTAACCGGCGCGCGGCTGTAATTTTTGAGCAGGCTCATGTGCGATAACTCGCGTTGATTCGAACGTAGTCGCGGGATAGATCGCATCCCCAGCCCGTCGCAGAAGCGTCGCCCACTCCCAAGTCGAGTTGCACGGCAACCGCCGTGTGCTCGAGTTCGCGGTGCGCCTCGGCCTCGGACAGTATTTCCACGGCGCCGCGTCCCACCCAAACTTCGCCGTTCAGAAACAGCGACCAGGAGTCCCCATCCATACCCGCGCGCGCCGAGCCCGCCGCCGCTACGATTCGACCCCAATTCGGATCCTCGCCGAACAGTGCGGTCTTTACCAAATTGCTGTTGATGATTGCGCGCGCGATGCAGCGCGCCTGAGCTTCCGAGTCCGCACTGCTGACCGTAACCGTAAGCGTTTTCGTAGCGCCTTCTCCATCCGCGACCATCGCCTGCGCCAAGTCGTCGCAGACCTTGCGCAGTGCGGCGCCGAAACCCGCCGGCGCGTCATCACCTGCGCCGGGCGCAAAAGCATAAACTGCGTCATTCGTCGACATGTCGCCGTCCACCGAGATCATGTTGAACGAACCGTCCGTACATTCGGTCAGATGCGCCTGCAGCGCGGCTCTGGACATCGGTGCGTCGGTCGCGATGAACGCCAGCATCGTCGCCATGTTGGGAGCGATCATTCCCGACCCTTTGGCGATGCCGCCGACCACGTATTTTTTCTCGCCGTCGTAAAACGCGTATGCCGCCAGCTTGGGAACGCGATCGGTCGTCATGATCGCCTCCGCTGCGTCGAAGGCCGCTTTACCGCCGGTCTCCAGATCGTTTGCCGCGCGCTCGAGTCCTTTGACGACGCGGTCGATGGGCAGCGGAACTCCGATTACGCCGGTAGACGCGACGATTACTGAGGCAATCGGGACGTTCAGCAGCGCCGCTGCCTGGCGCGCGGTAGAGCGCGCGTCGCGATAACCCCGCTCGCCGGTGCAGGCGTTTGCGCAGCCGGAATTGCAGACCAGCGCGCGCATCCGATCGCCGTTCGTTTCCAAATGCGCCGCGCTCACGACGAGGGGCGCAGCCTTGATCTCATTGGTCGTAATCGTGGACGCACAGACCTGATTTCCCTCGAACGCTATGACGGCCAAATCGCGTTTACGCTTTTTGATGTTCGCGTGAACGCCGGCCAGCCGCACTCCGGGCACCGCGCCTATGCCACCGCGCAGCGCGACGAGTCTGCCCGCAGTTTTCTCTTTAGACGAAAGCTCGAGCATCGAGTCCCACTCCTTCCGGGTAGCCGTACATCAGATTCAGATTGGCGAGTGCTTGCGTTGCGGCGCCGCGTCCCAGATTGTCGATCGCACAGATCGCCCGAACGACATTCCCTTGAACCGAAACGTGAAGCTCCGCGTCATGCGTGCCGCGCACGGCCGCCAAACTGGGCGCGCGTGTCGAGTCGAGAAGCCGGACTCCGAAACTGCACGCATAGGCGCGCGTATACGCCGCGTGAACGGACTCGGCGTCGATAAATCTTTCGAAGACGGCATAGGCATCCACCAGCATTCCGCGGTCGATCGGCACGACGTGCGGCGTGAACGTCAGTGCGGCGTTCATGCCTGCCGCGCGCCACTCTTGCAGAATCTCCCGTTCGTGGCGGTGGCCTTCCAAACCGTACGCGCGCACCTCTCCCGCGACCTCGGCAAAAAGCGAGCTGACCAAAGGCGTCCGTCCGGCGCCGGTTATGCCGCTTTTCGCATCGACAATGATTTGCGCAGGCGCGAACGGTGCCAACGGAAGCGTTGACAGCAGCGTTGCAGTCGGATAGCATCCCGGATTGGCGACGAGCTGCGCTTCGGCGATGGCATCGCGATAGCGTTCGGCATAGCCGTAGACGGCCGGCGAAGGCGCGAGCCGGAAATCCGCGGAGAGGTCGACGACCTTCGCATCTCTTGCAAGCAGCGCTGGAGCCAAATCGCACGCTGCTCCGGCGTGACCCGCCAGCACGACCGCATCGCCGGGCAGCAACTCGCCGGCGATCGTTCCCGGCGGATCAAAGGCGCGATGCAAACTGCCCAGGCGCGGAAACTGCGCGCCGATCGGTTCGCCGGCGTGCGTGCCGCTCTCAATCGCACCGAGCACGAACTGCGGATGCGCCTCGACCAGCCGCACGATCTCCGAGCCGGCATATCCGGAGGCGCCGAATACGTGAATGCGCGTCACTGCTGCAGGCTCGCAAGCTGCGCGCGCAGTTCGGCGATGCATCGCTCGACCGCGGAAGGGCTCGTCGAACCGCCCGTGCGCTTTCCCCGGACGGACGCTGCGGCATCGGGCCAATTCGAGCTCCCCTTTTCCCGCTTCGTGCGCCTGAATTGCCGCGCCCACGTGTGCGTGGGCCTTCCTGGCGCTCATTCCGCCCGCAATCAACGCGTCCGCGACGTCGGTCGCCACGGTATAATCCGTCTCCGCGCGAGCGTTCATCGCCTCGCGCACGAAGGTAACATGCGGCAGCGCATTCTTCAGCGCATTCAACGCGCAGAGGGACGTCTCGACGATCTGCAGCACGGATTTCTTAGCGATCTGCAAGTCGCGATGGTACGAGAGGCCAAGGCCGCTGATGACTGCAAGCGCCCCGGCGTAGCGTCCGCAAAGATCCGCTGCCGTCCCGCGAATCAATTCGAACGGATCGGGGTTGCGCTTCTGCGGCATTAGACTGGAGCCGGTGGATGCAGCATCTCCGATGCGCGCGTAACCAAAGGCGGGCGCCGCCCAGACGATGAGTTCCTCGCACAGGCGCGATGCGCCGATCGAGGATCGCACGCACGCGTGCGTCAGGTTCAGCGCGGCATCGCGGTTTCCGATGGCGTCCATCGCGTTGATCGACGGACCGTTGAAACCCAGTTCGGCCGCCGCGCCGTCGCGATCGAGCGGTAAGGAAGATCCGGCCAATGCCGCGGATCCGAGGGGACACGATTCTTTAGCGTCGCGGAACGCTTCTCGAAACATCCGAGTGCTGCGGACGAAGGGCTGAGCAGCTGCGCAAAGCCAAAAGGCCAAGAGTACCGGCTGCGCCGGCTGCCAATGCGTCGTGCCGGCAACGAGCGTCCCGGCTTCGAGTTCCGCCTCGGCGGTACTCAGTAACTGATCCGCAATTGCCAGTGCAATTCCGCCGCCCGCTTGTGCGCGATCCGCGCAGTAGAGCAGCAGCGTCGTGGCCACCTGATCGTTACGGCTGCGCCCTGCATGCAAGAGTTCCCCGGCCTCGGTTTCCAGCTCCCGAACGCGTGCATCGATGGCGCCATGCACGTCTTCGGCTCCGCTGCCGAAGGCGAACGGCCTAAACGAACCGTCGGAGATTTCACCGGCCACGGTTCCGAGTGCCGCGCGGAGCGCCTTCGCGGCGTCGGCGCTGATGATGCCGCCGCCTTGCAGCGCCGTCACGTGCGCGAGCGAGCACTGCACGTCGAAGGGCGCAAGCAGCAGATCTTCGTCCATCGACGATCCGAAGCGCAGAAGCGCCTCGTCCGGAGCGCCGGCAAACCGCCCACCCCACTGAAGTCCGGCCGTCATACCGTGAGTCGATCGTTCTGCTTGGTGTGCGCGATCAATTCCAGCGGAAGACCGTGCAGCTTGATAAACCCTTCGGCCGCATGGTGATCGAAGAGATCGCCTTTGCCGTAGGTTGCGAGCGCCTCCGAATACAATCCGAACGGCGACTGCAGACCCGTAACGGCGGCGGTTCCTTGGTGAAGCACCATGCGGACATTTCCGCGCATACGCTGCGCACCGGCCGCATTGAACCCGTCGAGCGCTTCACGCAGCGGTGACATCCACAAGCCGTCATAGGTCAGTTCCGCGTAACGCTGATCGCAGATTGCCTTAAAGCGCAGTTCGTCGCGCGAAAGCACGACGCGCTCCAGCGCCTGGTGCGCTTTGATAAGCACCGTGCTCGCCGGACATTCATAAATCTCTCGCGATTTCAAGCCGATGACGCGATCCTCGAGCAAGTCGATGCGCCCGACGCCGTGCGCTCCGGCCAAACCGTTCAATTCCGCGACCAGCCGCCAGCCGTACAATCCCTCCCACGATGGAATGCCGTCATCGAATGCGACGACGATCTCGTCGGGCGCAGTTCGCCGCTTTTCGGGCGAAGCAGTCCATGCATAGGCGTCCTCAGGCGGCGAGTTCCACGGATTTTCCAACACGCCGGCTTCAATCGAACGCCCCCACAGATTCGCGTCGATCGAATATGGCTTCTCTGCGGTGTGCGCGACCGGAATGCCGTTTGCGGCTGCAAAGGCGATCGCTTCGGGACGGGAAAGCGGCGATTCGCGCAGTGGCGCGCGGCAGGTCAAGTTCGGGTCCAAAGCGCGTACGCCTAACTCGATGCGAACTTGGTCGTTGCCTTTGCCCGTGCAGCCGTGCGCCACGAATTCGGCGCCGTACGCGTGCGCCGTTTCGACGAGCAGATGAGCGATCAAGGGGCGTGAAAGCGCCGCAGAAAGCGGATAGACGCCCTCGTACAGCGCGTTCGCCTGCAGCGCCCGAAACGCGAATTCGTCGACGAAGCGCGCCTTGGCATCGGCCAGAACCGCATCGCGGGCACCCAGCGCCAGCGCCTTCTCCTTTACGGCTTGCAGCGCATGTGAGGCGCCGCCGCCCATAATCGCGTCACTTTCGCCGAGATCCGCGGTTAGCGCGATAACGTCGTATCCTTCCAAGGTCAGCCGCTTGAGCAGCACGGAAGTGTCCAAGCCGCCCGAGTATGCCAAAACAATGGTTTTGCGGTTCACTGATTCCCCCGTAGATCGGCAAAACGTTGAACGATGACCGGCGTTTGCTTCGGATCGGCCACGATGACCAAAATCGTGTCGTCGCCGCCGATCGTCCCGATGATCTCCGGCCACTGGGCTTCGTCGATGGCGGCAGCGACCATCATGGCGCTCCCCGGCGGCGTGCGCAGAACAATGAGATTCATACTGCTCTTGAGGTCGCGCACCAGCTCTGAAACCAGACGATGCAACCGGCTCGAGAACGCCTGCTCGGCAGCCGGAACGACATACTTGAACTGCTGACCGTTCGCGCCTTTGATCGGCACCTTTGCCAAACCCAGCTCCTTGATGTCGCGCGAGATCGTTGCCTGCGTCGTCTCGAATCCCTGAACGTCGAGCAGTTCCGCAAGCTCTTCCTGCGAACGCACGGGCCTCGTCGACACGAGCGTCAAAATGGCTCTTTGTCTTCGGTCCTTCATGCTGCGATCACACAACGTAGCCTTTCAAATCGGTCAGCAGCGCCACGAGAATCGCTTTTTGCGCGTGCATGCGGTTTTCGGCTTGATCGAAGACGACGCTGCGCGGTCCGTCGATGACGCAAGCCGTCATCTCCTCGCCGCGATGCGCCGGCAGGCAGTGCATGAACACCGCATGCGGTGCGGCATGAGCGAAGAGCTCTTCGGTGACGCGATAGGGCAGTAGCGCCGCGTGATTGCGTTCCGTTTGCGCTTCTTCCCCCATCGAGGTCCACGTGTCGGTATAGATCGCGTCGACGCCTCGAACCGCGCGAATCGGATTGGAAAAAGCTCGCGCGGTACCGCCCTGCGGCCGGCCCATGGCGTTCAACTGTTCCAGGAAGGTTTCGCTGGGGCGATGCGAGAGCGGAGAACCGAAATGCACGTGCGCGCCGGAAAGCACCGCCGCTTGCGCGAGGGAACAGGCGACGTTGTTGCTCGCATCGCCTAAGAATGCAATGCGCAATCCGGGCAAGGTTCCAAAATGCGCCTGAAGCGTCAAGAGATCCGCAAGAGCTTGGCACGGATGCGCCTGCGCGGACAGCGCATTGATGACCGGAACGCTCGAGGCGGCCGCAAAACGCTCGAGCGGTTCGTGAGCGTGCGTGCGAATTGCGATCGCATCGGCGTAACGCGAGAGAACTCGAGCGGCGTCTTCAGGCGATTCGCGGGTGCCGATTGCAAACTCGTTGCCTTGGGCGAATATGACGTGGCCGCCGAGCTGCGTCATCGCCACTTCAAAGGAAACGCGCGTGCGCAGGCTGGGCTTCTCGAACAGCATCGAGAGCGTTTTGCCGCGCAGCAGCGGCGCTTGTTCGGCCAAGCGCCGGCCCTTCAAATAATCCGCAAGCCGCAAAATCAGCGCGACCTCGCCTGCTGCCAAGTCGTCGACCGCGAGGAGGCTGCGGCCCCACAATGGGGGGGCTGGCGCAACTGCGTACATATGCTGTATATTTATGCATATGCTGCATAAAATTGCAAGCGTCTAATGCGGCTCGTCGTCAAGTACGGCGGCAGCGCCATGGACACGAATGCGGACGACGCTCTGCTCGAGGAAGTTTCCCTGCTACTCGGGTGGGGACACTCCGTAATCCTGGTTCACGGCGGCGGACCGGAACTGGATCGCGCGCTGGCCGATCGCGGTCTAACGTCGCGCCGTATCGACGGATTGCGTGTAACTGATCGAGACGCGCTGGAAGTGGCTGAGGCAGTTTTCTGCGCGACGGGCAACAAGCGGCTGGTTCGCGCATGCCTTAAGCGAGGAATTTCCGCGGTCGGAATCAGCGGACAGGACGGCGGCCTTCTGCGCGCTCGCCGCACGCATTCGCGCAAGGGCGACGACCTGGGCTTCGTCGGCGACATCGTTGCCGTCGACGCGCGCCTGTTGGAGGCGCTCTTAGAAGCCGGGTTCCTTCCGATCGTGGCGCCGATCGCCGTCGGCGAACGTGCCGAGTCGGCCTACAACGTCAATGCAGACACCGTTGCGGGCGCCATTGCGGGTGCAATCCATGCCGACGCGTACGTCGCGCTCACCAACGTGGAACGCGTGCTCGGCGATCCCCGCAACCCGGCCTCCGCGATAGACGCGCTGAGCGTGCGCGATGCGCTCACGTTCGCCAGTTCGCAAGCGTGCGCGACGGGGATGCGTCCCAAGCTTTTCGCGGCAATCGACGCGGTGGTCAGCGGTGCCAAGCGCGCCTATATTTGCGCGGCGCGGCCCGGCGCTATTCAAGGCGCACTCGCCGGTAACGCGACCGTTATTGGTTGACGCGGCCTTGACGCACCGCGACTCGCATGGTATGGTTGCCGCAATGTCGATTCAACTCGCGCGAATGTCGTGTACCCGCTGCCGTCAAACTAGATGCGCAGACGCGCTTTGCATGACCTAATTCGGCGAATCGCCGAAGATGCAGAGCCCCTTGCGCAGCGAGGGGTTTTTTATTTGTACCAACGTTAGCGTTCCTCGCTTTCCCATCGCAACAGGAGGCCGGAGGATGGAATCTACAATCGGAATCGCGCTGCTGGGCCGCGGAACCGTGGGCGGCGGCGTAGCCGGACTGCTCGAACAGCGCCGCGATCGCATCGAGCGGCGCGCCGGTGCGCGATACAACGTTTTGGGCGTGGCCGACCGCACTCACGATCCGCTGCAGCTGGTAGACGATCCTCGAACGGATCTGGTGATCGAGTGCATCGGCGGGACCCGGATTGCGCTCGAATGCATCGAGCGCGCACTCGAGAACCGCAAACACGTCGTCACCGCCAACAAAGACGCTATCGCCACGCAAGGGCCGCGCTTGCGAGCGTTGGCGGACGCCAAGGGCGTGACGCTGCGGTACGAGGCATCGGTGGCAAGTGCCGTGCCGATCATCTCAACCCTCGATCACGCGTTGGCAGGGGACGAGATCGTCGAAGTCGGCGGCGTATTGAACGGCACGTGCAACTTCATCTTGGGCAAGATGCGCGGCGGAAATACCTTCGGCGAAGCGCTGAGGCAAGCGCAGCACGCCGGCTATGCCGAGGCGGATCCCCGCAATGACGTCGAGGGGATAGACGCCTCGCACAAGCTCGCGATCCTCATTCAGCACGCGTTCGGCCAACCGATCGTGTCGTCGCGCATTCCTCGGACCGGAATCACGGCCCTAACCAGTGCAGCGGTGCGCCGCGCGCGACAGCACGGATACGAACTCAAACTCTTGGGTTACGCTCGCAAAACCTCGGCCGGCATCGACGCCGAGGTCGGTCCGATACTCGTCCCGTTCTCTCATCCGTTCTCCAAAGTCGAGGGAGTCGACAACGTCGTGCGCGTCGTGGGCGTCTCTTCTGGTCCGCTGATCTTTAGCGGGGCCGGTGCGGGCCGGGACGCCGCGGCGGCGGCCGTCCTGGGCGACGTCGTCGCATCGCTGCGCGCGATTACCGAGCGCCATGGCATTCGCAAAAATCATTTGACCGCCTACGCCACGCAGCCCGTAACCGGTGCATTCGAACATTTTCCCGAGTTTGCCGGTTTTCCGGTGCTCACTGCCCCGCGCTACGACGTGCTGCCGGCAGCGGTTCCATGTTAGTGCTCGACGAAGCAACGATCTCCGTCGGTCCGCTCGAGCTTCGCTGCGGCGCTCGTTTAGAGAACGTCGAACAGCGCGTCACCACTTACGGCGATCCGAAGAACCCCGCCGTCCTCGTCGCCCACGCGTTAACCGGAAACAGCCGCGTTGCGGATTGGTGGAGCGATCTTGCGGGCTCCGGCAAGCCAATCGATCCCGAACGGTATTTCGTGATCGGGATCAACGTGCTCGGCAGTTGTTACGGATCCACCGGCCCGGCGTCGGTTCCAAATTTCCCGTATATCACGGTTGCGGACATCGTCGCTGCGCAGGCGCGCGTCTTGGACGTGCTTGGCGTGCAGCGCCTCACGCTCGTCATCGGCGCCTCCCTCGGCGGTATGCAGGCACTGCAGTGGGCAGTCGACTACCCGGATCGCGTTCAAAAGGCGGTCATGGTGGGGTCGCACGATCATCAGTCCGCGATGGGCATCGCATTGAACGCCGTACAGCGCGACGCGATCGCTTTGGATCCGGAGGGCGGTTTGCGCTTGGCTCGCAAGATCGCAATGCTCTCGTACAAGAGCGACGCGCTCTTCAAGGACCGTCACGATCGGCGCGGCGATCGCAAGAAGCGCTTCCGCTTCGACGTGGAGGGGTACCTCGAGTACCAAGCCGATCTGTTCGCCGCGAGAATGCATGCGAGCAGCTACGCAACGCTCACGCGGGCGATGGATTCATTCGACGTTCGCGGATACGACGTCCACGCAAGGGAGCTGCCTGAATTGATCTTCGTGGGCATCTCCTCGGACTGGCTCTTTCTGCCACAAGACGTTCGTGCGGCAGCCGAGCGCTTCGCTTCGCTCGGCCACCGCAGCGTTTATGAAGAGATCGCCTCAACGCATGGCCACGACGCCTTTCTGGCTGAGCCGCGCGCGTTCGCCGAGATCCTTTTAGCGCATTTGTAGTGTCAGGGCACTAGGAACATCCGTTGCCGGTCGTGGTTAGGACGTACGCGTCGTACGGTTGAACGGTCAGCGGATTCGAAATCGGCCGGCCCTCGACATCAGTGTACGTCAGACCTGACGGCAGATTGATGCTTTGCGCCGCGCTGGCGCTGTTGTTTACGACGACCAGTCCCTTAGTGAACAGACGCTCGTACATCGAGTATCCGGGCGTTGTGTAAGCGCCGCACGGCGGTCCCAGCTTCGTGGCGTAGACGTACCGGTATGAGTAAATGTCTCCCGTCGACGCGGAAACGTAAAGCGCTGCGCCGCCGTTGTTGCCCAGCTGATAGGATGCTAGCGAGAAGTCCATCTGTGAAGGCGTCACTTTCTTCTCGCACGGGATGCCGCCGTTCTCACACCAATAGTCGACGACGAAGAATGCTACGTGATTCTGCTGCACGTAGTCCATGTAGTTGAGAATGCTCGTAAAGTCTGCGTGGTAACGTCCCCAGTTGGAGAAGCTGGCCTCGTACATCATGCCGTCGACGTTGGAGATGACTCCGGTTTCGTCACTGTTGAGCGGCCACGTAATCGGGTGATTCACCAGAAAGTGGAGATGAGCTTGGTTCAGGTAGCCGCGCACCGTCTGGACCCAGTTGACCAGATCCGCGGTAAACGCCGGATCCGTTTTTGCGTAACCGGTGGAGTAGCGCCGGACGAACGAATTGCCCTCCCAGATGCCGCAGCCGTACCAGCCGTCCGTTTGGTAATTGTAGCCCGGGTCGCTTTGGCCGAGCAGCGCATTGGGGCCACTCGTATAATTCTCGAAAGTGATGTTGTCGGCGGCCAAGGCGTTATAGCCGTTGGCCTGCATGTATGGGATTTCCATCTGCTGCATTTGATACTGGATGACGGCCGGATTGTGAATGTCCAGCAGCACGTCGGGGAAGCCGTCGTCGCGCGCAACGTAATGCGTCGGATTATTGTTCTGATCGCACGTGTACAAAATCCAGTCCGGATGGTTTTGCTGCCACCAGGTCAGATCGTGTCCGGAGATCGCGGTATCGTCATCGAAAGGCATCAGATAGCGCGAGATGATCATGCCGGGATGCGCTTGCTTCCAATAGGACGGACTGAACGTTCCCCATACGGTGTTTTCTTTAGGCGCCTCCTTCAAAATCTGGCTTTCGGTCATGCGCCGATCGAGGACCTGAACCAACCCGAACTTTCCGGTCGTGTTCGGCAGAATAGTCGGACGCGTAGGGGTCGGCGCCGGCTGCGCCATCAAAGCCGCCGCGTTATCGGCGTTTCCTCCGCCGGACGACGGAATTGAAGCGGTTCCGCCTCCCTTTCCGCCGCAAGCCGCAAGAACGATCGCACCTAAGGCGATTGAAAAGGCAATACGTAAAAACACAAGACCTCCGCTACGAGCAGCCGTTGCCGCTCGTCGTCAAAACATAGCCGTCATCGGGAGCGACGGTCAGCGGATTCGAAATCGGCCGGCCCTCGATGTCCGTGTATTGGAGTCCGCCTGGAAGGTTGAAGTTCTGCGCCAGCGTGGCGCTATTGTTTACGACGACCAACCCTCCGCTGAACTGCCGTGCGTACATAGACGCTCCCGGCGTCGTATACGCGCCGCACGGTAAACCCATTCTTGTCGCGTAAACGTTCAGATAAGAGTAGATGTCGCCGCCCGAGGGTGAGACGTACAGCGACGCACCGCCTTCGTTGGCGAGTTGGTACGACGCCATCGAGAACTCGATTTGCGAGGGGGTCAGCTTCTGCTCGCACGGGCTTCCACCGTTGAGGCACCAGTAGTCCACGACCAAAAATGCCACGTGGTTCTGCTGCACGTACTCCATGTAGTCGAGGATACTAGTGAAGTCGGCGTGGTAACGCCCCCAGTTGGAGAAGCTGGCCTCGTACATCATCGCGTCGACGTTCGATATCAGCGCCGTCTCGTTAGAATCGAGCGGCCACGTTATGGGATGGTTTATGAGAAAGTGCAGGTGGGACTGATTCAAATACGTGCGTACCGTCTGTACCCAGTTAACCAAGTCCGAGATGAATGCCGGATCCGGTTTCGCGTAACCCATCGTGTACCGCTTGATGAATTGGTTGCCTTCCCAAATACCGCAGCCGTACCAGCCGTCGGTTTGGTAATTGTATCCCGGATCGCTCTGACCGAGCAGCACGTTGGGGCCGCTGGTGTAGTTTGAGAACGTGACGTTATCCGCCGCCAATGAATTGTAGCCGTTGGCGATCAGATACGGAATCTCTACCTGCTGCATCTGATACTGAATGACGGCCGGGTTATGAATGTCCAGCGGAACGTCGGGGAAACCATCCGCGCGCGCGACGTAGTGCGTCGGATTGCCGTTCTGGTCGCACGTGTACAAGATCCAGTCCGGATGATTCGTCTGCCACCACGACAGATCGTGACCCGATATAGCGTTATCGTCGTCAAACGGCATCAGGTAGCGCGAGTCGATCATGCCGGCATGGCCTTGATTCCAATACGAGGGGCTGAACGAACCCCAAACGGCGTCCTCGTCGGGCGCCTCTTCAAGAATCTGGCTTTCCGTCATGCGCCGATCCAGGACTTGGATGAGACTGTAACGTCCCGTACTGTTCGGCAGAATGGTGTTCGGCGTGGGAGTGGCTGTCGGCAGCGGCGTGGGCGTCTGCATGGGCGTAGGTGTAACGCCCGGCGTAGGCGTGCTGCCGGGCGACGAAGATGGTTTGCTCGAGGCTTTGGGACTAGCCGAGGGCCCCGGTCCGCCGCCGCCGTTGTTCGGATTGGGCGGAATGGAAGCCGAACCGCCTCCGCCGCCGCCGCATGCGCTGAGCGCAAATGCGGCTACGGCGATCCAAATAAAACTGCGCACAAACACAAATAAGCGTAACCGCATGAGGGGTTAGGCGAGAACGGCCGACAAGGGGACCGGCCCAGGGCCTTCTAGGGAACCTTAACTGCGTTCAAAGCTCCAGCGCCGAATGCCGGCCGCCAGCACTTCGTGTTCGAGCGGATGAAGGCGCTCCATGATTTGGGACTCCGCTTCGCCGGGATCGATCGACAGCGGTCGCCGCGCGAGTACGGGGCCGCGATCCGCATCGAGGGTTACGTGATGGGACGATGCGCCGGCCCAGCGGCTTCCGAACGCAAGAGCGTCGCGAACGGCATGCGCGCCCCGAAACGCCGGCGTAAAGGACCCGTCGGGAAAGACGACTTCGTCTCGCCGCTGGTCGAGCGGCAGAAACGCGGGATGAATATTGATCGTCTCGGGAAACGCGCAAATGAATGCGTCGGCGAGCAGATGCATCCATCCCAGCAGCAGCACCAAATCCGGTTCCTCGCGCCGCACTATCTCGAGCAAATCCGCGTCGTACTGCCCGCGTGATTGCGACGCTCGATCCCAAGGAAGGGCGACTGCCGGAACGTGCGACGCTCGCGCGCGCTCGATTGCGTAGGCCGTACTCTTGTTGCTCAGCAGCAGCACCAATTCCAGCGGCAATTGTCCCGACGCGGTGTTGTCTATGACGGATTGAAAGTTGCTGCCTGAGCCCGATGCCAAGACGGCCGTGCGAAAAGCGCGGCCGGAATGTTTTCGCGGAAAACGCTCGGCGATGCGCGCGCCGGCATGCTCGGTATAATAGCGGACAAGCTGCTCTTCCCCGACCGCCGGAATCAAGGCGTGCGCATACCCGGCTTCGCGAAGCGCGCACAAGCCGGCGTAGAGCAGATTACGCCCGATGGGTGAACCGCGATAACGCTCGGCTACTCCGAACGGCCCAAAGATCCCGACGCCCGGCTGACGTGCGGCACCGCGCAGCCATGCGAACTTCATGCCGCGCGCGTCAATTGTCGCAAAACCGGCAAAGCCGCGATCCGCACGCGCGATCAAGTTGGTCCCCGCAAAGGCCTCGCTGCTCCAGAAGCCGCCGAAACATTCGTCGATCCACGCTAGGAACGAATCTTCGGCCGGCTCGGCGCGTTCGAACGATAAGCCGGCCCCCTCGACGGCGCGAACTGCGCCGGCCAATGCTTGGGCGTCGAATCGATCGGTGCGTAAGTCGACGATTAGATTGAGGAGATCATGCACGCGCCGGATGCACCGTCACTTGCGGCTCATCGCCGTTGCGCTGCTCGATCCAGCCGATGATCTTGGCGTCCGGCACGGCACCGGCCGCTTGCGCCGCTTGCGCGATAGGAACGATGAGTGTGTAGCCGATTCCCATGTTGAACGTACGGTATCGCTCTTCTTGCGTCAGGTTTCCGCGGCGGCACAGCTCTTGAAAGAGCGGCGGAACTTCCCACCGCGATTGCTCGAAAACCGCTTTCACGTTCGGCGGCAGTGTGCGGGGGACGTTTTCGATCAGACCGCCGCCCGTGATATGGGCCATCGCTCTGACTTCTGCAACGCGCTGTATCGCGCGAACCGCGCCGTAATATGAAGGATGTTCCGCGAGCAGCGCTTCACCGAACGTGCCTCCGCCCAGCTTTGCGCCGTATTCCTGCGCGGGGACGAGCTTGCGCGCGAGCGTGTATCCGTTCGTGTGCAAACCTTGCGCCGCAAGTCCGATCACCGCGTCCCCGGGCTGAACGTTGCGCGGATTCGGCACCTCTTTGGTATCGACGATTCCGACGATCGTTCCGGCCAAATCGAAGTGGCCCATAGCATACAGGCCCGGCATTTCGGCAGTCTCACCGCCGAGCAGCGCGCAATTGTTCTTGCGGCAAGCCTCAAAACATCCGCGAACGATCTCTTCGGCAACGGCGGGGTCGAGTTTGCCGACGGCGAGATAGTCGAGAAAGAAAAGCGGCGTCGCGTTGACGACTAAAATGTCGTTGACGCAGTGGTTCACCAAATCCGCGCCCACCGAGCCGTAACGCCGCATCTCGGCAGCAATCAGAATCTTGGTTCCGACGCCGTCCGCCGAGCCGACGAGTGCCCGCTGTTCATCACCCGGAAGCTGGAACAGGCCGCCAAAGCCGCCGATGGCGTCAAGCTGCGCCGGGTGCCGCCAGGCCTTGGCCAGGTCTTTGTAACGGGCGACGGCCTCGTTTCCGGCCGAAATGTCGACGCCGGCCTCAGCATAGGCGTCGCGACTGCCGGGTTCCCGGCTCACCGGCGCCAGCCCCCGCCGGGGTTCGGAGGTTGCAAAGTCGTCAAAGGACAAAAGACACTTCTCGCCATTGAGGCCCAGAGTTTCTCCAGTCGAAAGGTTGACCATGCAAGTTCGTATCGGCAGCGATGCGCCCGGTTCCGTTCGTTCGCAAGCGCTGGTGGTGCCGGTGTTTTCTTCCGGCCTCGACGGAGCGGCGCTCACAATCGATACGCAGCTCGAAGGCGCGGTCGGCGAACTGCTGGCAGCCGGAGAGTTCAAAGGCAAGCTCGCCGAGATTT
Organism: Vulcanimicrobiota bacterium; assembly: GCA_963714015.1. Taxonomy (GTDB): domain Bacteria; phylum Vulcanimicrobiota; class Vulcanimicrobiia; order Vulcanimicrobiales; family Vulcanimicrobiaceae; genus DASRDE01. The sequence goes on from OY970223.1 coordinate 3,012,938, forward strand.
GTCTGCTGCACGCGCGCGATCGATCGTACAAGCGCGTGGTGCTCGTCGGTTTGGGCGAGGCGGACAAATTCGAGCCGTGGATGCTGGCCCGTTACGCCGGTACCGCCGTGCGCTATCTGGGACGGCGCAATGCGCGCGAGATCGCGTTCGCGCTCCCGGCCCAAGCCAGGGGCTTCGAAGCCGCGGCGGCTTCGTTCATAGTCGAGGGCGCCATTTCGGGAGCGTTCGACACCACGATGTATCAGCAAGAACCTGAAAAGCGAAGCGGTGCCGACTCGATTGAAATTTTGAGTGAAGGCTTTGATGCCGATGCGCTGCGCGCAGGCGTAACGCGCGGCCGGATTTTGGGTGATGCCGTCAATTTTGCGCGCCGGATGGCGATTACGCCCGCGAACGACATGACGCCCACGCAACTGGCCGAAGAGGCGACGAGAGCCGCTCGAGACTCCGGCGTGCAAATCGAGGTTTTCGAAGAAGATCGCTGCCGCCGGGAAGGCATGGGATCGTTCCTCTCCGTCGCGCAGGGCAGCTCGCAGCCTCCCAAATTCATCGTCATGACGTATGCCGGCGATCCGTCGAGCAAAGAGCTCTGGCGCTGGTGGGCAAGGGCATTACGTTCGACAGCGGCGGCATCTCGATTAAACCGGCGGATCGCATGGAAGAGATGAAGTACGACATGTCCGGAGGCGCGGGCGTCATCGCGTCGATGTGTGCGATCGGACAGCTCAAGCCGAAGATCAACGTCGTCGGCATCGTGCCCGCCACGGAAAATATGCCCGGCGGCAAGGCAACGAAACCCGGCGACATCTTCAAGGCGATGAACGGCAAAACGATTGAAGTCATCAACACCGACGCGGAAGGCCGCTTGATTCTGGCCGACGCGCTGTGCTACGCGAATAAGCTCGGCGCGACGAAGATCGTCGACACGGCGACCCTGACCGGCGCGTGCGTCATCGCACTCGGACACGCGGCAAGCGCGGCCGTTTCAAACGACGATGCGTTCGCCAATCAGTTTCTCTCCGTTGCAAAATCGACGGGTGAGCGCTACTGGCAGATGCCTCTCTACGACGACTACGCGAGCGCCATGAAGAGCGACATCGCCGATCTGAAGAACAGCGGCGGCCGCGCCGCCGGAACGCTCACGGCTGCGGCTTTCCTGAAAAACTTCGCGGGCGATACGCCTTGGATTCATCTCGACATTGCGGGCACTGCGTATTTGGACAGCGAGTCGGCCTGGCAAGCCAAAGGCCCGACGGGCACACCGGTTCGCGCGCTGGTCTCACTCGTCGAGCAGCTCAGCGGTTCCAGCGCAATCCACAGCAACGGCGTGAAACCTGCCGCCGTAACGACAACCCCAGTTTCATCCTGACCGGCGTCGGCGCCAAAGGCGCTTAGCCGTCAGGGTCAGCACGATTAGAACAAAACCCGGGCGCTTCTGCGGATGCGAATTTGCGGAGCGCCTTTGCCGTTGATCACCGTAACGAAAACCTTCGCCGAACGCGCGTGAGCGTCCGTCACCGTAACGGTGCATTTGCCGGGCAGTACTGGATTCACTTGCACGTCGTGCGGGAAGCCCTCGATCATCGCCGCGGTGCAATATGCAGTGTTTGAGGAAGTCGCGGTAAAGGGTCCGCTGTTTCCGGTCTCGCCGATGCCGATCAATCCGGGCGGGAGCATGTCGCCGTACTTGTCTTTGGTATAAACGTCCACGTCTTGCGATGGGTACACGTGCCATTTTGCCGTAAGGGGAACTTTCTCAACGCACGACGCCTTCTTCAGCGTGCAACCGATCCACGGCGTGCCGGTCGAATCGACCGCAATTCCGCCGGCGGCCGGCGTCGCGAGCGGCAAGATCACGATCTCGCCCGTTACCGTATTATAGATGCCGAGTCCGGCATAGTGAACGTCGTCGAAGTATACGTTCGAACTGCTTGCGGCCAGAGCATATGGTTCGACGCCCACGGATGGGAGCGGAATGGACATGAAGTTCGGCGTCGCGCTTGCCTGACCGGCGTTGAATGCGCCTTGGCCTTCCCTCTCGTAAAAAGTCGTGCCGGTAAAGAGCGCGCCGTTGGCACCGCTGACGATGCCTTCGACGCTCGCGTCGGCGCTGGAACCCTGAGGCATCTGCGTGAAGGTGCTGCTTCCGTTTCCGCTGCCGTTACTGACGATCCGGAAGACGCCATCGTTCGCCGTGTCGGTCACCCAAATATACGAATCGCTTCCGAGCGTCATGAATTGCGGACTGGGCGGAAACCCCGAACCCGGAGACGGCAGCGGATAAACCGAGACTGCATTAGTGCTCTGATCTATCTCGCCGACGACCGGCTGATTTTGACTACCCCACCATAGGCCGCCGTCGGCGCCGACCGCGATGCCTCCATAGATGCCGTCGCCTAGGATGCCTTGGCCCTTTTTGATTGGAATCGCAATCGACGTGTCAGTCCCATTGATGGCGCTGTAGCGATCGATCGTCGGATTGCCGGACGCGTTGTTCGCTTCTTCGACCCAGACGCCGCCGGCGGTCATCTGAATGAAACCGGGCCAGTAGGCCACGGTTTGATAGCTTTGCGCATGCGTCTTGAAATTGAAGCTGCCGATCTCGCCGGTGTTCGGAATGGGGGACTGCTCGATGTTTGGACTGGTCGAATAATACAGTCTGTCCATCCGCGCCGATACGCATGTCGCTCAGGTACTGCGTATTCGTTCCGCCGTCGCCGAGCTTGTAGACGTTAGGCGGAGGCGTTCCCGCGCTTTCGACGCGCTGAAACTCCATGCCGGAAGGCACGAATTGCGCAGGCCGCCCGCTGCACGCCGCCAGGCCCCAAACGCAAACAAACGCCGCCAGAAAACAGAAACGCATGCGGAACATAAACACTCCCCCAGAGACGGCCCGGCCCTGCACATCAGCCTAACAAACCGTACAGACTATTGACAAGGAGCGCATGACCTAGCCATCCGCTCGCAGAAAGGCCCAGCGTGAGTACCCTCACCCCCAAAGAGCGTCGAACCGCTGATGGCGCGGACGCTCGCCCCTACGTGCCGGAAAAAGCCGCTGTCCGACGCATTACCGCAGGGGCAATCAAGCGGCGCAAAGGCCGCACCCTCTTTCCGGTCGTGACGGCTTACGACGCGCCCTTTGCGGAGTTTGCCGAAGCCGCCGGTATCGACGTGATCTTGGTCGGCGACAGCGTGGGCAATGTCGTCTTGGGCTATGATGAGACGACGCCCGTCACCCTCGAGGACATGATCCATCACGCGCAAGCCGTATCGCGCGGTACGTCACGCGCACACATTATGGTCGATCTGCCGTTCGGATCGTATCAGATCAGCGACGAGGACGCTATCCGCAGTGCGATTCGCCTAGTCAAAGAGGGCGGGGCGTGTTCGGTAAAAATGGAAGGCGGACTACAAGCTGCGCAGCGGATTCGCGCAATTTACGGCGCCGGAATTCCGGTCGTAGGTCACATCGGCGTGATGCCGCAGACCGCCAGTTTGGGCCCCGGCTACAAAGTACGCAGCAATCGCGAACGCTTGATGTCCGACGCCAAGGCCGTCGAAGAAGCCGGCGCATACGCTGTGGTGCTGGAAGTCATCGATCATCAAGTCGCGCGCGAAATCACGCAGTCGCTAACGATTCCGACGATCGGAATCGGCGCCGGTCCGCACTGCGATTCGCAGGTGTTGGTTTTACACGACGTGCTGGGGATGTACCCAAGCAGTCCCAGCTTTGCCAAACAATACGGCGACATCGGCGCACAAGCGACGACCGCCCTGCGCGCTTACGCCGACGACGTCCGTGCCGAAAAATTCCCGCCGTCGTCCTGAGTCAATCGAACCGAATGCCGGCCTTCTGAACTTCCTGGTAAGGCAGAAGCCAAACCAGCGATTCGTCGTGTAAGTCGACGACTTGGACGCGGTTGCCGAATGGATCGTGAAAGTCGCAGCGGAACCCCGCAATCAATGGCAAACCGTATTTCTTCGTGACTTTTTCTCGCACTTCGGCGATTTGCGTCTCGTCGCGAACCATCAGGCCGAAATGCCGCACGCGCGACGGCTCGACCTTGTCCACTTCGAACATCGCCAAGAACTGATGCGCTCCCAATTCGAAAAAAGCGTCGCCTTCGCCCCGATCGTTCTTCTTCAAGCCGAACACGTCTTCGTAAAACGCGACGGCTTTCTCGATGTCGTCGACTTCGATTGCGATGTGATTGATACCATAAACCTTGACGCTCATGTTGTGCGCTTGCGGTGTTCCTGACGCAAGTCCTTTCGGCGAATGGTGAGCAATGCGACGACTGCGCCGGCCGCAATGAACAGCGCCGAGATCTTCATCGTCTGCGCAAAACTCTCAATCCACGCGCTGCGCGTTTCTCGCGAGATCTCCGGAAATACGGGAAGATTTTTTATGGGTTTTGGCGCAGACGCAAGCCCGGCGCTGCCCGCTTGCGAACCCGCCTGCACGACGGCGCGGCTGATTTTCGCCTTTGGAATGGCGGCGCCGTGCGGTGCATGCAACTGCGCGATGCTGCGCTGAACCATGCTGTCATAATGATTGGTCAGAAAGACGCCCAGGAACGCGATCCCGAACGCCGTGCCGATCTGACGGCAAACGTTGATGATTCCCGATGCCAAGCCGGCGCGCCGTTCTTCAACCGTTCCTACCGCGACCGTATTGATAGGCGCGTTAGCAATCCCCAATCCTACGCCGATCAGCACGAAAGGCGCGACCAGAACGGTCCATTGCGCTTGCGTATCGGCAGGTGAGATGCGCGTCATCAGCAGCATTCCGATAGCACCCAGCGCTAAGCCGGCCGTAATAATCCAGCGCGGCCCAATCTTGTCGGTGTAGCGACCGGCGATCGGCGCGCAAAACCCGACGAGAATCGTCATCGGCAACAGGTGGATGCCTGTCTGCAGCGGATCGAAACCGAGCGCGTTTTGCAGGTAAAGCGTAAGAAAGAAAATGCAGGCAACCAGCGCAGACGCGAGCGCAAATACGGCAATCGCATCTCCCGCAAAGCTGCGGTTCTTGAAGAGCCGGAAGTCGATGATCGGATCGTCCATTCGCAATTCGGTAAAAATCAGTGCGGCTAATGCGGCCGCCGAGACGATAAACGGCCAAGCAATCTGTAGAAAGGGCGCGCCGCGCAGATTGTCGAGGCGAATCAAGCCCCAGACGAGCGTAAAGATCGTCACGGAGAGAAGCGCCGTGCCGGCCCAGTCGATGCGATGCCCGCCCTCCTCGTCGCGGCTCTCGTCAATCGTGGCGTAGCTCAGCGCTATCGAAAGCAAGCCGATCGGCAGGTTCAAAAAGAATATCGAGGGCCATCCGAATCGTGCGATGAGCAATCCGCCGATGAGCGGTCCCGACGCCAAGCCCAAGCCGCTCATCGCGCCCCAGAAGCCAATCGCAACACCCTTCTGCTGCCCTTGAAACGCCTGTGACACAATCGCAAGCGAGACAGGCATCATAATAGCGGCGCCGCAACCTTGAATCGCCCGCGCTGCCAGAAGCGCGTCGATCTTGGGGAGCGATCCGAACTGAAGCATCCCGGAAAGGCCCGCCAGCGCCGAACCTGCGATAAAAATGGAAAGTCCGATCGTCAAAAAACGGCGGCGGCCGAACATATCGCTCAAGCGGCCGCCGGTGACCAAAATGACGGCCAAAGCGAGCGCGTAGGCGTTTACGACCCACTGCAGTTGGTCGAAGCGAGCGTTTAGTTCGCGTTGGAGTGTCGGTAGGGCGACGTTGACGATCGTAACGTCGAGAAGAGCCATGGTAATCGAGATACAAGCGTTTCCGAGCGTCCACCACTTGCGGCGCTCACCGCATGCGCCGATGGCATTCTGTATCGACTGAACCACGCCAGGGTCTTCCCCTTCCGCGTTGGCGATTAACCTAGAGCGGTCCGCCTACGCGTATGCGCGGTTCGTGCGCAACGGGAACGTTGGGGTAACTGCCGGTGAGGCATCCCAGGCACATCTCCTTTTCGCTGCGGCCGACTGCTAAGACAAGACCTTCCAGACTCAGATACCCCAGAGTGTCGGCGCCGATCTTTTGGCGGATCTGTTCGACGGTGAAGTTGGCGGCGACGAGCTCGTCGTACGTCGCCATGTCGACGCCCAAATAACATGGATGCTTGATCGGCGGCGAGGTGATCCGCACGTGCACCTCGTCGGCCCCTGCGTCGCGCAGCAGCTGCACGATGCGCGGCGTAGTCGTGCCGCGCACGATGGAATCATCCACCACCACGACCCGCTGGCCGCGCAGGTTCTCGATCACGGGATTGAACTTCAGCTGCACGCCGCGGTTGCGCATGCCTTGATCGGGGCTGATGAACGTGCGGCCGATGTAGCGGTTCTTTATAAGTCCTTCCACGTACGGAAGTTCGCTTTGCGCCGCATAACCGATGCCGCCCGGAATCGCGGAATCGGGAACCGCCATGACGACGTCCGCGTCCACGGGATGCTCCTGAGCCAGCTGCCGCCCCATCCGGTAACGCGCCATGTAGATCGACTGATCGTTCATGCGCGAATCGGGCCGCGCAAAGTAAATGTACTCGAACATGCACAGCGCGCGCACTTCCTTGCGATCCGAACGGATGGACTCGACGCCGCGCTCGTTGATGCGCAGAATCTCGCCGGCCTCGAGCTCGCGGACGTACGTTGCGCCGATCGTCTGCAGCGCGCACGATTCCGACGCGACGACCCAACCCTCGCCGTACTTTCCCAGACACAACGGTCGCACGCCCCATGGATCGCGGAAGGCGTACAGTTCGTTTTCAGTGCACAGCACGATCGAATACGCGCCGCGCGCCTTCTCCAAAACGGAACGAATGCGATCGGTCATGGAACCGCCGGCCTCGACGAGAATCTTGGCCATGACTTCGGAATCGGACGTCGCTTGCAGCGTGGTCGAGGGCGAAAGCAGTTCGCGCAGCTCGTCCGTGTTGGTCAGGTTACCGTTGTGCGCGAACGCGAAATCACCCAGCTCCGTGCGTTCGAGCAGCGGTTGGGCGTTCACGACGATTGACGATCCGGTGGTGGAGTACCGCGTGTGACCGGCGGCGATATGGCCGCTGAGCCCGCCCAAAATATCTTCGTCGAAGATGGCGCCGATCAAGCCCATGTCTTTGTGCGACCGGATGGTGCCGCCGTCCGCGCAAGCGATGCCGGCGGATTCTTGCCCGCGATGCTGCAACGCGAAGAGGGCAAAGTACGCAAGCCGGGCCGCATCCTGTCCCGGTGCGAAAATGCCCGTTATGCCGCACATGAGACGTTTATTCTACAGCGTGCGAACTCTTCCGGCAGTGCGTTTAGTCTCTGCGGCGACCGCCCAGCAGCTGAAGGACCGCAAGAAAGATGTTGATTGCGTCCAGGTAGATTTGCACGGCAAGCTGGACCGGCGTGAAGCCGTCGCCGCCTGCGCGAATACGCGCAAAATCGATCAGCACCAGGAAGGTGAATATCGCCAGCACACCCCACGAGTAGGTCGTGGGATGCACCCAGTGGGTGAACGCGGAAACGATGCCGAGCAGCACGAGCGCAATCAGCGCCAAAAAAACGTATCCCTGAAAGCGCCGCAAATCGAGGCCCGTCGCGTACACGACGCAGCCCATTGCGAGCATGCCCAAACCGGTAGTGGACGCTGCCTGCACGACGATATCCGGGCCAAAAGCGCTAACGTAATGCGCAATCGTGGGCGCCAGTCCAACGCCCTCCAGCAGCGCGAACACGTAGAACAGCGCAAGCGAAACAACTTGATTCGCCCGGGTGGCGTTGATCGCAAACAGCAGCAAAAAGCCCACGATCATCGCGATCAAGCCCGCGCCGTAACTGACGCCTTGGAAGAAATATGAGGCAATCGCCGTGATCAGCAGTCCGACCGCGGTGATGCCGAGCACCTGTCCGAGCAAGGACTGAACGGGCACCGCCGGCGCGTAACCGTAGCGCGGCGGTGACTGGAAACGCATGGCCATCGCCTCTCAATACCCCGGGTTCGCCCTGGGAGTTTCCCGGCCGTTGCGCTCGAACATATGTTCGTTATGCGGCAGGCATACGTGACGTTCAAATACCGTTGTCGATACGCGCTCCACGTACCGGTAACTACTGAATTTCGGGTATGTCGGCGTATCCCGCCGTACCGCTATGGTTAGGGCGTGAAGGAACAGCCCGCGGACCGAGTGTGGTCGGCAATGAAGCAAATGGCCGCCAAAGAGAAGGTCGCCGTGAACAGCAAGCAGGCAGGAGACCGGATCCGGTTATTGCTCATTCAGGAGGGTGCGCACAGTTTGCCCGACACGGCTTTGCGTTTCTTCGCCGAGGAATACGTCGCCATGGTCGGCCGAAACCTGGACTCTAGAACGACGCGATATCGCTCCGATACGTGAGCTTCTCCCGCGCCGGAACGCGCCGGGCCAAGTCTCTCAACGCGTCGTACGCACGTATTCTTGCAGCTTCGAGGTCGTCGCCTAGACCCGTCACCGTCAGTACGCGGCCGCCGCCCGAACGAATCGTACCGTCGGGCGCCAAGCTGGAACCGCCCCAAAACGCCTGCGCGTCGAGCCCCAGATCGACGTTCGCAGGCAGGCCGCTCACAGGCGTGGACGCGACCGGATACCTGTCCGTGGCAAGCACCACTCCGACGCACGCACGCGCGGCGAATGAAGCTGCACCGAGGTCCAGCGCACCGTCGGCTGCGGACTTGAGGAGCATCGCAAAATCTCCGGTGACGCGCGGCATCAGCACCTGCGTCTCCGGATCGCCGAACCGCACGTTGAATTCGATCACATACGGGCCGTCGTGCGTCCACATCAACCCGCAGTACAGCACGCCGACGTAGCGTTCGTCTTCGGCTAACAGTCCGCGAAGAACGGGCGCGATAATGCGCTCGCGCACGACGTCTTCCAAATTCTCCGGGAATCCCGCCGGCGGCGAGTAAGCGCCCATTCCACCGGTGTTCGGACCGGTGTCGCCGTCGCCCGCGCGCTTGTAGTCGCAAGCTGCGGCAATGGGAAACATAGCTCGTCCGTCGCTGATCGCGAAAACGCTGACTTCCCGGCCCTCGAGCTTCTCTTCGAGCAACACCTCCGTGCCGCCGCCGGGGATCTTGTTTCCGCCGTACCATTCTTGCAGCACGGAACGCGCAGCTTTCACGCTGTCCGCAACGACGACGCCTTTACCTGCTGCTAAACCGTCGGCCTTGATGACGCACGCACCGCTCCAGTCGTCCAGCACGTTCATCGCAGCGTCCAGCGAGTGCGCGATCTGCGCGCGCGCCGTCGGAATGCCGTGTCGCTCCATGAAGCGTTTGGAGTACACTTTACTCGACTCCAATCGTCCGCTGGAACGATTGGGGCCGAACGTCGCGATTCCCGCCTCGCGCAAACGATCCCCGACTCCGGCGGCGATGGCGTTCTCCGGGCCGAGCACCACCAAATCGATGCGCTCGTCCACGCACTTTTGCACGAGCGCTTTGCCGTCCGTCGCGGAAATGCCCCAGTTTTCGCCCCGCGTCGCCGTACCGGCATTCCCGGGCGCGGCAAAAATTGCTTCGCACGAGGCCGAAGCGGCAATCCTCCATGAAAGCGCGTCTTCTCTTGCACCGCTGCCTACGACTAGTACGCGCATCCGGCTACCCGTGTCATCGCATCATTCCCATTCTACTGTCGACGGCGGTTTGCTGGTGATGTCGTACGCGACGCGGTTTACGCCGGGAACCTCGTTGACGATGCGGGTCGAGATGCGCTCGAGTAATTCGAACGGAAGGCGCGCCCAGTCCGCGGTCATGCCGTCTTCGCTGGTAATGGCGCGTACCGCGACCAAATTCGAATACGTGCGCCCGTCGCCCATTACGCCGACGCTCTTAACCGGCGTTAACACGCCGAAGTATTGCCAGGGTTTGGGATCGAGACGCGCGCCGTCGATCTCTTCGCACACGATGGCGTCCGCTTCGCGTACCAGTTCCAAGCGTTCGTCGGTGATGTCGCCGATTATTCGCACGGCAAGACCCGGTCCGGGGAACGGCTGACGCTGCACGATGTGCTCCGGCAGTCCGAGCACGCGTCCGAGCGCCCGCACTTCGTCTTTGAAGAGCGTGCGCAGCGGCTCGAGTAGCCCGAAGTTCATCTCCTCCGGCAGGCCGCCGACATTGTGGTGGGACTTGATCTTGTGACCGGCCTTGCTTGCCGGCGTCTTCGATTCAATGACGTCGGGATAGAGCGTGCCCTGGACGAGAAACTCAACGCCCGGAATCTTCGCCGCCTCTTCTTCGAAGACGCGGATGAATTCGTGCCCGATGATGATGCGCTTTTGCTCGGGGTCCGCCACGCCGGTTAGTTTATCCAAAAATCGCCGCCGCGCATCGACGGCAATGACGTTCAGATGCATGACGTCGCGAAACGCTTCGATCACGCGCTCCGCTTCATTTTTGCGCAGCAGCCCATGATCGACGAACAGGCACGTGAGCCGATCCCCAATAGCGCGCGACACGAGCGTCGCGGCAACCGCGGAGTCCACGCCGCCCGAAAGGGCGCAAATCACCTTGGCGTTCCCGGCTTTTTTTTGAACCTCCGCCACCGCGAGCTCGACGAACGACTCCATTTGCCAGTCCGAAGCAATACCAACGATGCGGTGAAGAAAATTCTCGATGACCGCGCGCCCGTGCAGCGTGTGCACGACTTCGGGATGGAACTGTACGGCATAGGTTTTGCGCGCATCGTCGGCCATCGCCGCGACCTTACAGCGCGGCGTGCTGCCTATCGCCTGAAAACCTTCGGGCAAACGCTCGACGGAGTCGCCGTGCGACATCCAGACGCGCGACTCGTCGGGCACGCCGTCGAACAGCGGGTTGCGCGCCGTCACGTGAAGGTTTGCAGGTCCGTACTCGGCGTGATCGAGTTTGACGAGCTGCGCGCCGCACTGACGCGCGACGAGCTGCATGCCGTAGCAAATTGCAAGAATCGGTACGCCGCTCTTCACAATCTGCGAATCCATGTCGGGGGCGCCGGGAACCAACGTGCTTTCCGGACCGCCGCTCAAAATGAAAGCCGCGGGATTGCGCGCGGCAAGTTCGCTCCAGGGCGTGTCGTGGGGCACAATCTCGCAGTAGACGTGGGCTTCGCGCGTGCGGCGCGCAATGAGCTGGCTGTATTGGGAGCCGAAGTCCAGGATCAGAACGGTGGAGGGGGCCATCTTGGCCGTCCTTTCGCCCTTCGGCCCCCGGCCCTTTCTTGCGTCGCCCCGTTAAGCGTTCGCGGCAGAAGAGGTGCGATTCGCCGCCGCAATCACGTCTTCGTAGTCCGGTTCCTGCGCAACCTCGGGAACGATTTGCCTATACAATATGCTCTTGTTCTTGCCGATGATGAACACCGAACGCGCAAGCAGTCCCAGCTCCTCGATCAGCACGCCGTACGCCGATCCGAATGCACCATCGCGGTAATCGGACAGAAAGTGCAGTACGACTTCTCCTTGTTCGTTCGCCCAGCGCGTCTGCGCAAACGGCAAATCGCGGCTTACGATATACGCCGTAACGTCCGCCGGCAGCTCCGCAACGCGTTTATTGAATTTTTGCGACTCCAGCGAACAAACGCCGGTGTCGAGTGACGGAACGACGATCAGGAGCGCATTGCGGGTACCGCCTTTGACGACATCGTCCAGGGTCACCGCTTGCATCTCCGTATTCACCAGTGTGAACCCGGGCGCCGTATCTCCGGTCGCGAGATCCGGTCCTCTCAGCGTCACTGGATTGCCTTTGAATGTAACAGTCATCGTTTAATCCTCCCGGGCTCGCGTTTCTGCGGATTAGGTCAGCACCTCTTCCAAGCGCCCGGCGTCGCGCGCCAACACGACCTCCATGGCGATGCGTTCGCCGACGGAAACGTCGCGGCCCCACCGGTACGCCGAGTAGGGCGTGAAGCGCGTCCCGGGAGATCCGGGAATGCGCAGGGATACGTCGTAGCAGACGAATTCCTTCGGCGGTCCCGCGACGATGATGCATTGCAGTGCGAAGGGGCCGATCACGCCGGGCCGGTTCAGTTCACGCGCCACGCGCAAAAAGCGCTCCCCCATCTCGAACGCCTTCTCCAGCGTCGACTCGGTGAGCGTAGCGGCGATATGCCCCGCTTCCTCCAACCGCATCGGCACGTTTTTCAGCGCGTCCAATGCGGAAGGGGGCACGTTGCGGAAACCCTCGAGATTGGTCTGCCTGCGCGTATCCGTACCGCATAGTTCGAGTTCGTCCAAGATCGGCGAATAGAAGAAATTCAAATTAATCGAGGGCCCGAGCGCGTATTCCTCGATGATCGCATTCTGCAATCCGGCGGCACTCAACATCCCCTCGCGCATCAACCGGGTCGAGATCGTTTGATAGTCCTGCGGCGACGAACACAAAAAGAACGCCCGTTCGAAGCTCACCTTTGCGTGGGGCGCCTTCACCATGACCAGCCGGTCGATTTCATCAGGCGACCGGAACTGCACCGGATGCCGAATGCCGGCCTTTTGCAGCAAGGCGTACTGGTTGTGTTCTTCGTCCCGCTCCTCTGCGCGAAGCAGCCGGCGATTACCGAACATGGGCACTTTCATCCCGCGTTCGATTTGATCGTAGCTGAACTTTTGATGAAGATAGACTTCGAAAGACCGGTTTGCCAAAAAAATTACGTTGCGTTTGCGCAATTCGGCCTGAACCTCTTCACGCAAGAGGTCCGGAAACACGTCGAGCTCCAGCGTTTCGTCGACGCATCCACGTGCAGGGCTGCGCTTTACGGCGTAATGGCGCGCATACGTCTGTTCGCGTCCTCTCGCAGTCACGACCAAATTGCGAAGACCCTGTGCGCGCGCGCCGTAAGCGACCTCGAGCGCCGAGTGACTGCCGATCGAACAAAGCGTCAGCGCCGAACGGTCGTAACCGTCCAGCAGACCCAACGCGTTCACCTTAGAGCGGCGCCAGTTCGCCGCGGCGAATGCAGCGCCGAATCGCTTCTCGCAGTGCAGGCGAGTCCTGCTCGGCGTGCGTGGTGTAGGCATGCTCTACGGCCGTCTCGATCAGTTCCTCGCCGGTCTGCGCGGCCAACGCAACGCTGCATACGTCGCGATCGACATAGTCGCGGCAGAGTACGTAGATCAGTGCCATGGCCCATTATAGTCGGCTGCAAACTAAGAGTTCAAGAGCTGCCGTGCCTGCGGCGTGTCCTGGTACTCCACTATTAATATACTTTTAATATGAGTGCGGGCCGCGCTCGCCTCTTGCGTGTTAATTTTTCCCAGGGTTGTGTAAACGTCTAAGAGGAGTTTGGGCAAATCGCGATCGCGCGGATACACTTTGTGCAGATCGTCGATTGCAACGGCAACCTGCACGGCAGCGCCGCTCTCCTGTTGATTATAACCATAGCCGATCATGAAGTTAACGTGCTTGAGCTCGTTTTGGATTCCCAAGATCGACATGCCCAGCGGCCCGAAGTACTCGTCGGCCGGGGCGAGCGTCGTAAGCATCCGCGCTTCGGACATAGCATTGACACTGGCAATCGTCTTCAACTGCGGTAAGTTGTCGACGCGCGCCTGCACGAGCTTGGCATTGACGACGTCGCCCTGCGTATAGCCGTCGACTCCATGCGATGCATTGAGCACCGCATTCAAAAAAGCCGGACCCCACGTCGTCGGCAGGTTTGCGAGTGGAAAGTTCGGATCCGCGGCGTGCTGAAGCGCCAGACTGCGCCAGGACGCATCGTGCGTGATCAGCCAGCCGCGCCACTCCGCCTCGACTCGCTGCAGCTGCGCATTGGTGTCGTGCGGAAACGCCTGGGCATTGGCCTGTGCATCCTGATCGGCGAGCTGGGCCAATTCAACGGGATCTTCCAGGGCATCCACACGCTCGAGCAGCGCCTTCGCCTTGGCCACCTCCGTTGGATCCGAATTGTTGCGTTCGACGTAGACTGCCGCTTCGCGAACGTACCACGGAACCGCTTCGTGATTGGTGAGCGGATTGTAGTGGGTCCCCGTTGCGATGTCGACGGTGTTTTGGAGAATTTCCGGGTACGCCGGATCGTTGGGCATCTGCAGCGAGTACGCGCGCCCCGCATCGAACAAGGTCGCAAGATAATACTCTTGGTTATAGAACGTCCAGCCTTGCGCATTGCCCTTATCGTAGGCTGCCTTCATTTGGGCGTACAGCTTCTGCGGATCGGCCATAAAAGCGGCGCTCGTGACGGCCGGTGCGAGCAGCGCGCACGAGCCGGCCACGGCGGCGGCTAAGCTTCAAGAGTCGCTTAGAGTTTGCTCGAGTCATCTAATACGGAACGTAAGTTATGGGTCAAAAGTGCGTTTTTCAGTTCGCGAGCGATTCGCCTGCCCGTGGACATGGACTCGGAATAGTTCAGGTACGAGTACGGCGAACCGTCGATGAACAGGTTTGTACCCGCAACGATGCGCGCTGAAATCTCCATCACGTAAAATTGCATGTCCGGCGTAATGATCGTCTCGATGCAGAAGGCACCGAAAAGACCCTTCGGACCGCAGATCTCTTTACTGACGCGGATGACGTCTTCGCCCATCCGGTAAGCTTCGGCCAGCATCGATTCGCGCAGCGAAACGGGCGAGTTGCCGACGACGACGTACGATGGGCTCACGTCCATGCCTTCCTGCGCGGCGGCCGGAATGCGTCCGAGCGAATCGACGTTCGTCTCGTACCGCCGGTCCATGCTCATGATCTCCAAGCGGTTCTCGATCGGCGAGTAAAAATAGTGAATGTAGAGCGGAACGCCGATGATGTATTCCTGAATGATGAAGGCTTCTTTCAAGTGCGCGGCGCGCGTCTCGAAATCGTGGGCGTCGCGAATGAAGAGATAGCCTTTTCCGCCTTGCGCTCCGTACAGTTTGACGATTACGGGACGGTCGATTTCCGAGCCGGCCCTGAATTGCCGCGGCAGCGTCAAACCCGCGCGTGAAAGCCACTCGCGCTGCAGTTCGCGGCTCGCTTCCCAATCCAAAACCGCCTTGTTGCCGAAGTACGGAATCGTCATCCGTTTGTGTTCTTCGAGCGAAAGGTAGGCGACGAAAGAACCGTGCGGCACGATGATCAGTTTGCGCTTCTCGAGTTCGTCGATGAGGTTCGGAAAGTCCTGATACCGGTCGATCCCGATCACTTCGTCGACGAAACGGAAGGACTGATACAAGCGCTCCGTCTCGCGGTTCGCAATCGCCAGCGTCCGAAAGCCCTCGTCATGCGCGCCCTTGAGGATCTGGAGCGCCGAATGCGAGCCAAGCGTTGCGATGGTATACGGCCGGTTCATTGGAACAGGCGCTCCAGCCGAGCTTCCGCGCCCCCCATTTCATGGGGCCCGCACGGACCTCTAAAGCGGTATCGAATCGCTCTGTTACGACAGGACGATTCTTTGGTTATAAAGGTCATTCGAAGATAGCCCTTTCGATGGCGGGATTGCAAAGCAAACGTTCGGCGGCCGCTTCGAGAGTCGCGCGCGGCGCAGGCTCCCTGCCGTGCGCGAAGAGCCGCCAGCCGACGCAGCGCCGTCCTCGGGGCGCTGATTGCACGCGCAGCGGAACGTCGGCGGCATCCAGTTCTCGAATCCAGACCTCGCCTTCGCGCGGATGCTCGTTCGCGAGGAGCTCCAATTCATGCTTGTTCGGATTGAACAGCGTCTCATTGCGCTCGACGCGCGCTACGAAGTCGCCGGGCAAGCCTTCGTCATGCAGTCTGCCAAATCTCGGCGCGCTCCAAGCGTCCCACGTCGACGCCCAGACGGCGCAGTGCCGTCAGTGCCGTGTACGCCTCGTTGTCGGGAATCTTGAGGCGAATTGCTACGGTGCGCAGCGCACTCATGCTTCGAGCGCCTTTGCGAACGCGGCAAAGAGCTCGGCGCCGCCCGACGGTGCCAAAATGCCGTCGCCGGTGCGTCGATCGGGGTGGTTGTAATTCCAAGCGTCGCGTTCCGGATGCGGCATGACGGCGAGCACGTTGCCTTCGCGATTCGTTAAACCGGCGCAGCCCAGCAGCGATGCATTCGGCGTCGCCGACGCGTCCACGGTTCCGTCTTCGTGCGCGTACACGAATGCCAGATGACCGCCGTCCACGATCTCCCGCAAATGCTCGGGCGTTGCGGCGAGCCGTCCTTCACCGTGCGCTGCCCATGCCGGAATGAGCGCGTCATCCCGCAGCGACGCGGTAATCGCGCATCGCGGCGGATCGATTGCGAGTTTCAAATACACGTGTCTGCAAACGAAATGCGGCGCCGGGCCGTTTTTGGTAAATGCGGCCGTCGGCTTGCGCACGGGTCCGGTTCCGGGCACGAGTCCGGCTTCGAGCAGGATCTGCGCGCCGTTGCAGACGCCGAGCACCAGTTTTCCGTGCTGCGCACCTTCGATGACGTAATCCATTACCGGGTCGTGCGCCGGGATAGCGCCGGCGCGAATGCGATCCTCATAGGCGAATCCGCCCGGCAAGACGTATGCGTCGTAATCGCGCAGCGCCGCTGCGGATCTCCAATGCACGACGTGCGCGTCCAGGCCGACGTCGAGGCAGATACGCCACGTCTCGATCTCGCTATTCGTCCCGGGGAAGACGACGATCGCCACTTTTGCCGTCACGGATAGACCTCAGCGAGCGGTGCACTCCACGCACTGTACAGTTCACGAAGATCAAAGCGCGCACTGCCGAGTGAAAATTCGCTGCCGGAGATAGTCTCGCCGATGCAGATGAAGTCCACCGCATCGGAGGCAATTGCTTCCAGTGCAGCGCCGTCGCTCGTTTCAACGACGAAGCCGCAAGATTCGCCGAAGTACGACTCCAATTCGCCCAGTAAGCCGCCGCTCCACGTCTGCGCGTCGCTAAGCCTTACGCCGATTGGGTCGCGCTCCAAGTTTGCGAACGCCATCCGTGCAAGCGCCGTTGCAATGCCGCCGTTTGCGACAGCCCTCGCCGAGAGGATGAGTCCGGCGTCGTTCGCTGCGTGAAAAAGGGCAATACCGGCGTTAGCCCGATCGAGATCCACCGGAGCGACCGGTCCACCGGTCTGTTCTAAAAGTTCGGCAAAAACAGCGCCGCCGGCGGCGTTACACGGCAACCCGATCGCATAAAGCGCCGATCCGGCGCGCTTAAGGCCCGGCGTAACCACGCTCGAGACGTCCTCAAAACCGCCGACGCACGCAACGATCGGTGAGGCCGCAATTGCGCCGCCGGATCGGGACTCGTTGTAAAGGCTTACGTTGCCGGAAACGTACGGCGTGCCCAGCTCGCGCGCAGCGGCGGCCAAACCATCGATGCTGTGCACGAGCTCCGAATAGTGATCGACGTTCTGCGGGTTGCCGAAGTTCAAGCAATCCGTCAATCCCAACGCTCGTGCACCGACGGACGTCACCTTGCGCACCGCCTCGAGCACCGCATGCTGTGCGCCGAGAAACGGATCGAGCGCACAGTAACGCGGGTTGCCGGCGATGCTCAACGCCACTCCCAGCGGCGATCCGTACACGGGCGCAATCACTCCGGCGCTCGCGTACCCGCGTGGAATAACGGTAGCGCCGCGTACCACGCCGTCATAACGAACGTAAAGCGGCTCGCGCGAACACACGTCACGATGTGCCAGCACTCGCGTAAACAGGTTCGCCAAATCGTAGCTGCCGCCGACGTAACGGCGCGCGGGATCGGTCACTTTGCGTTCGCTCATTGCGCGCACGGGCAAATCATCTTTGATCGAACCGGTCAGAAAATCGATCGCCACGTCCATCACGCGTTCGTCCCCATAACGCAGCACGTATCGCTTCTCGCCTTGGACGCAGCCAATGACCGTTGCGCACGCGCCGCGTGCCACCATCGGCAGCGAATACTCTTCGTTATAGATCTGAAGGACGTGCGGTGTGACGTCGCCCGGCAAAATCCAGCACAGACGCTCTTGCGTCTCGCCGATCGCAATCACCTCGGGCGGCATGTTTGTCGCCGCGGTATTGACGTCGTCCAGATCGACGATCGCTCCGAATCCGCCGCTCGCGCAGAGCTCCGCAGTGCAGCCCATGATGCCGCCGGCGCCCAAGTCTTTGAAACCGGCGGTAATCGAATGTTCGCGCAAATATTGGAAGACGCGATAGGTCGCGCGCATGATCACGTTCTTCAAAAACGGATCCGGAACTTGCACGGCGCCCTTGTTGGCATCGGCGTCTTCTTCGTCCAGCGTGACCGACGAAAACGCGGCGCCGCCGAATCCGCTCGTATCCGTTGCTTTTCCGACCAGAACGATGTCCCACCCTTCGGAACCGGGCGGCGCGGCCGAATGAACGATGTCGCGCTCTTTAACCAGACCGAGGGCAACGACGTTGACCAAGCAATTGTCGTCGAAGCGCTCGTCGAAATACGCATCGCCGGCGACGTTGGGAACGCCGATTGCGTTTCCGTACGCCGCGATGCCGTCTACGACGCCCTGCGCGACGTAACGCTGGTGTGAGTCGGGGTTCTCCACGCGTCCGAAGCGCAGCGGGTCGGCAAGCGCTATGACTTCGGCGCCCATGCAAAGCACATCGCGCACGATCCCGCCGACGCCCGTCGCCGCGCCCTCGAACGGCACGACTTGGGAGGGATGGTTGTGCGACTCATGCGCGATCACGACGCCCCATTTCTCGCCGTTCCACTCGCCTAAATGCAAAATCCCGGCGTCTTCGGCGGGTCCTTGCATCACAGTCGGCCCCGTAGTCGGCAATTTGCGCAACAGGTGCCGGCTGCTCTTGTACGAGCAATGCTCGCTCCACTGCGCGTCGAATGCGTGGACTTCTACGATCGTCGGATCGCGCCCGAGATGCCGCGCGATGCGCCGCAGTTCGTCTGCACGAAGCGCAAGACCGGTTTGGGCGGCGCCGCGCCGCAGTTCTTCGTCGTTTAATCCTTCGACGCGAAAACTACGCAAGGTTCGGCGTAGGCGGCATCGGCTGCGCGTTCAACTGCGCGTCGGCCTGCAGCACGGCGGAACGCGCGTTCGTTTGAATCAGCAGCGTCCGGCCGAAGAGCACCGTGTCCTCCAGTCCGAGCACCTTCGCACACTGCAGCGCGAGTGCGCCCGGTTCTATGGAACCGTCTATCACGGGGTTGCTCGTTCCGTTTTCGAGCATTGCGCGAAGCGCGCCGTCCGTGGTCGAGAATGCGACGTACAGCAATCGCGCGAACGTCGCATCGTGCTGCTGCAGCAGTTGCAGCACATACCCCGGAGTTTTTGCGGCGCTCGCGACGTGTCGCACCACCGGAAGGCCGAGCTGCCCAAGTGCTTGCGCCGCGGCGTTCACCTGCGGCGCGCTTTCCAGCGACTCCGCCATCAAAGCGATCATTCCGGGCCGCATCACCGGAAATGCGCCGACCATGTCCGCGACTTGTTCGTAAGCGGTCTTGACTTGGCCCAGGGCTTCATCATTGACCGTTTCGAGATTCCGGTACATCTGCTTGTCGAGCATCAGATCTTCGCGCCCTTGGGGCCAAATGCGCCATGAGTCGTTGTCGATGACGTCCGCAACGACCAGCTGCCCTTTGTTTTCGCCGCCTGCGAGGCGCCCGAATTCGATCTTCAAATCGACCAGCAACACGTCGCGTTTTCTCCACGCGTGCGCCAGGACCTCAAATGCCAAGCGCGCGATCTCGGTCATCGCCGAAATCTCGGCCGGATTAGCGATATTGCGAGCCAAAATTTGATCCGGCGTGATGAGCGGATCGTGATTCGCGTCGTCTTTGAAGAAAAACTCGACCATGCGCGGAACGAGGAGCGACCCTTGCTGGAGTCCGGGATTTCTGCGGACCAGCGAACCGGCGGCCACGCCGCGGACTACCACTTCCAGCGCAATCATGTTGCAGCGGCGCACGAGCATCTCGTTGTCGTCGTCGTCTTCGCCGCCGTTCAAATAGTGCGTCGGCAAACCGCACAGATTCAACAAGCGAAAAACGCGTGCAGTCGTCTGCGCGGCCAAGCGGCCTTTGCCGGCGATCACGTTTTGCCGCGCGCCGTCGCCGGCGGAGATTGAATCGGTCTGCGTAACCACCAGCATGTCGGGCTGGCCGGCTGCTTCGAACAGCACCTTGGTCTTGCCCCGCGCAATCTCTATGCCCTTATTCATTTGGGTGGGGCCCCGAAGCGCTATGGCGCCGCCAAAATGCGTTCATACAGTCACTACCTTTTGCTGTGGGAACTCCGCTAAATTGTCGATTTGCGCAGCGAGCTGGCGCGCGCGTTCGGAAGCGGTGCCGATGTGCTTGCTGGGATCGAGCATCCGCCGAATCTCGGCGGGATCCATGCGGCTGGTGAGTTCGTGTTCTTCCGAGAGCAGATGGCCGAGCGGGTTTACTTTACCTTGCGCGATCGCGCTCCACGACTGCATTGCGGCGGAGCGCAAGACCTCGTGGAGTTCCTGACGGTTGCCGCCCATACGAACGGCCTCCATCAGCACGGATTCGGTTCCGGCGAACGGGCCGTACGTCCGAAGATTCTCGGCGATGCGCTGAGTATCGACGCGCAAACCAGCCACGACACGCTTGGCAAGCTGAACGATTTCATCCGTGCAAAGCAACGCTTCGGGCAGAATCGTGCGGCGGTTCGCGCTGTCGTCGAGCGTTCGCTCCAAGTAATTCGTCGAAGCGTTCTGCCAGGCAACCTCGGCATAGGCCGGAAGCAGTCGCGCCAGCGAGCCGATTCGCTCGCAGACAATGGGATTGCGTTTGAACGGCATGGCCGAGCTTCCGACCTGCGATTTTCCGAACGGTTCGAAGACTTCTCCGAAAGCGGGGGAGCTCAGGATTCGGATGTCGGCCGCAAATTTTGAGAGCGAGGCTCCAAGGCCGGCGAGAGCCGTCAGGAGCAGATAATCCAGCTTGCGCGGATATGTCTGCGTACTAATCTCACGCGCTTCCAGACCGAAATGGTCCAAAACCGCTTGCTCCATCTCTGCCGAGTTGCCGGTGCCCTTGAGCAGCTGTTCGTACGATGCCGACGTTCCGACCGCGCCGCGAAGCCCTTTGGCGGTCAAGTTTCCGAAGACGTACCGCAGCGTCGCTTCATCTATAAGCAGATCTTGCGCATACACGGCAAAACGGTAGCCAAGCGTCGTGGGCTCGGCGGGCTGCAGATGCGTGAACGCCATGCAAACCAGGTCCGCATACTCGCGAATCTTGCTCGCAAAGGCCCTCAGCAGCTCTCTTGAACGGCAGTCCCCACCGCCGAAAGCGCCACCCGAAGCCGATACGTCTCGACGGTGTCCTCGATGTCCATCGACGTCGAACCAAGGTGAAGCTTGCCTCCGCCCAATCGTGCTTGAGAGGCGAAGACGCGGATCTCGGCCATCAGATCGTGATGGATCTCGCGCTCGATCTGCAGCGCCGCCTCGATGTCGACATCCCTCGCATGAGCTCGAAGGTCGTTCAGTTCGTCGAAATCGATCAGCCCGTAGCGGCTCTGCACCTCGGCGAGCGCCACCCATACCTGACGCCAGAGACGGCGACGTTCCATTTCGGAAAAGAGCGTGCGCAATTCGACGCGGCCGTATCTCCATGAGAACGGAGAAGCGTAGGTTTCATAATCCATGGGATAAGGGGGCCCT
Source organism: Vulcanimicrobiota bacterium (assembly GCA_963714015.1). Classification (GTDB taxonomy): domain Bacteria; phylum Vulcanimicrobiota; class Vulcanimicrobiia; order Vulcanimicrobiales; family Vulcanimicrobiaceae; genus DASRDE01. The sequence goes on from OY970223.1 coordinate 3,034,508, forward strand.
TTCGCGCTCAGGGACGACCGCCCTCGTCACCAGCCCCGGCGACATTTGGCTGCTTCCCGGGGTAGCATGGTGGCGATGCCGTGGGGAGAGGACCTTCGCGACCGAATCATCGCCGCCGATGCAGGCCTGACGCGGCTGTTCATGGCCGCCCGCGCCACGGCGTCCGTTGGAACGGCGCTGGCAATCCTCATGGCAATCTCTCGTCCCCTGCATCTACCGCTGAGCGTGGCCTTGGTGGGGGCGGCGCTGTGCATCACGTGGTCGGTTTCCGTCGGCGATCCCAACCCCCGCAACCAGCGCATCACGACACTGCTGATGTGGGTGCCGGCTTGCGCGTGCATTGCGATCGGCACGCTCACTACTTGGAACCGGGTTTTGTGCGACACGCTCTTTCTTGCGGTTCTATTCGCTGCAGTTTACACGCGTCGCTACGGACCACGGGCGACCGCCGTGGGCATGATCGCGGTGCTCGGATTTTTCTTTTCGCTGTACCTTCGGTCGCCGGCGTGGACGTTGCCATGGCTCTTAATGGCGGTAACGATCGCCGGAATCACCACGTATTTTTATCGCTTTGTCCTCTTTGCGGACCATCCCGAAGCTGCGCTGCGCAACGCGCTGGAGGCGTTCCAAGCTCGGCAGCGGCTGATCGGCCGCGCGATCCGGCAAGCGTGTCGAAACGGATCGTGGACTGCGGCGCTCACGAAGCAGCTCGACCACCACCTTTACCGTTTGAACGAAGCCGCGATCGTGATCGACGATTTGCTCGTTGCCGGCGGTCAGGACGATTTGCGGGCGCAGGTGTTGGACGTGGAGTTGGAAACGGGCGCCATCGCCGAACGCGCCTTGGACGATCCCAAGAACGCCGGTGTGCTTCCAAGTCTCGAAATCCAGCCGGAGGCGGTACGCCGGGTTCAATGGACGCCGCGCGGTCTGTACCGGATCGGCACGCAGATCGAAACGCGCGGTCTCTCTCCCTCCATGCGCCAGGCGATTCAGATCACTGCGGCGGCAGCGGCGGCAATGGCGGCAGGCGAAATGCTCTCTCCGCAGCGGTGGTATTGGGCGGTGCTGACTGCTTTTCTGGTGTTCAACGGCACCGCGTCGATGGGCGAGACGCTGGTCAAAGGGTGGTCGCGCGTTGCCGGGACGGCCCTTGGCGCGGCTGCGGGGGCCGCTATCGGCACGCTGGTTCGCGGTCACGACGTCGCCGCATTCATTCTGATGTTCTTGTTTTTGTTCTTGGGCGTCTACGAAATCCGGGTTTCGTATGCAGTCTTTACGTTTTTTCTGACAGCCGTGCTTATCAATGTTGTACGTCCTCGTCGGCCTCTTCAGCGATCAACTACTCGTACTGCGCCTCATCGAAACTGCCGTCGGCGCGATTTGCGGCGGACTGGCCGCGACTGTTTTGTTACCGATCCGCACGAGCGCCGTTTTGGGAAACGTTTCCGTTCAGGCGCTCGAACGTCTGAACGTTGCAATAGACGCGGCGATCCGCCGCCTAGGCGGCGACATCCACGCCGATCCGCTGACGTCGGCGCGCGCCTTCGACGAGACTATGCAAAGCGTGCGCGCGCAGATCGAGCCGCTCATCAACACGTTGCGCTGGGTCGGGCGCGGCCGCATGCAGACGCGTTTGCTGATGTACGCGCTGCTCGCCCGTTACGTTCGCGGACTCAGCATTCTGGCGTACCAAGCGCCTGAGGACTGCGACATGCCGCGCATTCGCAGTGACGCTGCCAAAGTAATCACGCATATCCGCCAACTGATTCAATACATGCGCTCCGGCAGCGGAAAGATCGGCGCACCTATCGAGAAACCTGCCGGCGACGAACGCGCGGTAACGTATTTGTACCGCATCGACCGTTCCGTCCACCGCATCTCCGCAACGATTATTTCGCCATAAATCGCGCGGGCTCGGGTCGGCTACACCGCGAGTTGAGCCTGCGTAGCCCTTTGAATCAGCACCTCCGCCAATTCGCGCACTTGGACGCGAATCTCGGGCATTGCGGTCGTCTCAATCAACGTTCCGAATCGAACTGGGCCGAGCGTGAAGATCAGCTCCGATTCCGTCCCGGTTGCGTCGATCAGGGCGCCGCTAGCCGCAACGGAGACCCCGACGTTCAAGCGGTGCGCAGTCATGAAGCCGGCGCCAAGCAGCGATCGTATCAAGGGGTTATCGATCTTCCGGAAATCGTTGGTCGGACCGCTGCAATTGATGATGCGGTGCGCTTGGATCTCGATCGTTTCGAGCTCTCCGCGCAGCGTAACGGGAATCGTCAATCCGTCCGGCCGGCTCTCGATGCTGCCGGGCCTTCCGGCTAACATTTTGAGGTCGCCGGATGCCATCAAACCGGCGAGCGCTTTGACGATCTCGGGCGCCATCCGATGACGGTGAATGTTCCAGTACGGCATCACGTGGCGCAGAAATCGCCGCTGATCGGCAAGTGAAAGGGCTTGCCAATAATGATTGGTTCCGGGACGCACGCGTTCGAACGACAAACGCCAATTTTCCTCGCGGGCTTTCGCGCTGCGGCTCAAGAATCGCGTCGCGCCGAGCAAGTCGCCCAAATGCTCTTCGCCGTGCGATTCATTGGGCGGGGCATCGAGCATGCGATGTTCGTGCGGTAACAATCCGCGCCGCGAGATCATGTACACCGTTCCGCGATGGCCGTAATGCCGTAAACCCAAAACTGCGTCGACGGCGGTTAGACCTGTTCCGAAAAGCGCGACGGTTTCGTTCGGATCGGCCGGGACAAGCGCACCGTCCTCCCAGGCGGACGAGAAGACTCTCCATGTTTGAAGGCGATGCGGGTCGATTCCAGGCCAGGGCGCCGGTGCAGCATTCCCGGTTGCAATGACGAGTGCGTCGCCATGCAGTGTGCTGCCGTCCGAACAGCGTACCAAAACGCCCCCGGCATCAGGTGCGGCGCTCGTCGCAAGCGCACGCACGTGTCGTATTCTGCTTCCCGCCCGTCTCTGCGTTTGCTCCGCTATTTCGTTCAAGTACGCGCCGTAAATCGATCTTGGAACGAACGAATCGGCAGCATATCGCTTCGGATGGTTGACCCTTAGCCATTCAACGAAATCACTTGGACGATCGGCGAAGGCCGACATTCGGGCCGCCGGCACGTTCAACAAATGCATGGGGCAACCGGTCGAGTAGGCCATGCCGCATCCCAAACTTTGGCGCGGTTCCACCACGACCGCGTTCACGGAATGGGAGCGCTCGACGAGCGCGTTCGCCAGCAGAACTCCGCTTGCGCCGCCGCCGGCGATGAGTATCGTGCTAGGCATCGTAACGCAGGGCAACTTCACGAGGACGCCACCAGCCGCCGCCGTCGGCGTCGAATGCGTTACATCGCTCGAGGTCGCCGCCGTAGACGTGCAAGCTGTACGCCGTCGTCGTTCCTGCGTTGCCGAACTCGTGATATTCGAGCGGAGGTAGAAGTGTGCTGATCCCGCCTCGCGTCAACTGCGATTCCCTATCGCGCACGAACATGCAGCGCCCCTGGGAGTCGCGATCCAAAAGGCGATACGTAACTTCGCGAAAGACGCCCGCGCAGATGATCTCCGCCCCCCAGTAGCCGGCGTGATCGTGCAACGGACTGGATTGACCGGGCGCCCAGGTCATGCCGATCACGGTGAAGCGATTGTGCGGATCGCGCCAAATGAGCCTGCGCGCATAGTGATCGGCTCGAGGCGGCGCAAACAGCCGTTCGTCGTCGAGCGCGCCGGCTGCTCCAACGTGCGCCAACGTTCGCGCCAATTCCGTGACGCGGTCGTTTTTGAACGCCCGCTCTATCGGACGTATCAACGAGGCGACGTCGTAAGCGGCATCGGTCCGGAGCATAATGAGCCCTCCAGCAGGTCGCCTTTTTATTATCCTGAGCTATTTTTTGCACCTATGCCAGAGCCTAGGCTTTAATGGCTATCCGGCGCTAGGTCTTTTGCCGAGCGCATGCAGACGCGTTTTCCGACGTACGCGCCGTTCACCGCATCTTCGCAACGATTATTTCACCATAAACCGCGCGGGACTCAGAATGCCGGGCTCAATCGACGTACTTCTATGGCCAAGCCGGCTCGTCCAGCGAGGTCCATATCCCGGAGTTCTGCAGGGCTTTCGACCGCTGCGTGAACTCGTCGACGACATGGATGTCCACGAATCGGACGGCAGTCTTGACATAGATCAAGCCTCCGGCCGCGATTGGCACCTGCGCATCTTCTTCGCTGATGTAATGTGCGCCGTCGACATCCGCAAAGCGAATCATCCAAGCGACGTGAGTGCCCGGACCGCTCTGGAAATTCAGAGCGTCGAGCAGTTGCCAAGGCGCGTACGTCCGTTCGTCGATCCAGGCTTGGCGAATGCGGTTCTTGCCGGGATCGCGTAGCGGTGTGAGCTCGAGGTGATAGCAGGGATGGCCATCTATCGTCGCAGTTTCACCTGCCAGCGCAGGAAGTAAATATTCACGCCGGATCCCCACGACGGATGCGCGATCTCATAGTCGCTTACGGGATCGACCCTGACGGAGCCGGTCGTCGCATCCTAGGCGGCGTTGTAATGTTCGACCCGTTGACGGCCGCCTTCCAGCACCGCTACTGCGACGGTAAATTCGAGCTTTTGCGGATAGTGCTGCATCAGCCAGTATGTCCGCGCGTTAGCGAAGATCCGGTACGGATCAGGCGCAGGCGCAGCCGTAGCCGCTGACGCCGCGGTCGCGGCCACGAGCAGCAGGGCGAACGAGCAGAATTTGTTCATTGCCACCGCCGGTCGAAATTCCGTCACGTCCCCTTTTCGGCGCCCAAGTAGCGAATCCACTTGAAAAACAGCGCCGGCGTCGTCGCAAGGCTGTTCGGATCGCCGTATACGACGTAAAATTCGTTCTTTGCCGCAAGGAAGTGAAAGGCCGCGCTCACGTTGCCGGCGCTGACGTAGTCGAACGGATAAAAGCCGTTGACCGTCCCATCGGGGTTCTGCGGTGTAATCGCGGGATCGGGAGGCAAAAATGAGTTCGGGAGATTGCGCCCGATAATTCGCCGCGTACCGAAGTCAAATGAAGTCTCGCGGCTGAACTGCCAATCGATGCTCGCGCGCTCCAACCACTGCTTCGCGTCTGACGTAACGCCTCTCTCCAAGAATGGCGAGGCATACGCGTTTTCATCCAATTCAAGCGAAAGCGTCACGCGCTTGGCAATCGGCTGCGTCGTCAAGTACGTCCACGACGTCAAGCGGCCGTGATAGTACGGTCCGGCATTAAAGGTCACGCGCGTCGGAGTCGACGTAGCCCCTTTGTAACTCACGGCAAAGCCGTTCTGATTGAACGGCAAGAACTCGCCGTCCGCAACCTGCAACCCCGTCGCATTTACGGACATATTCAGAGAAATCTGATCTTTGAAATCGAGCGTCACGCTGCCCTGCGAACCGGCCGAGTCAAGCTCGCCGAATCGATTGTACTGCCGGTTTCCTCCGCCGTTGACGACGATGTCGTGAAGGCCCGAGGTCGGCGAAAAGTTGAATGTCTGCGCACCGAGATACAGCAGCCCCTCGACGTCCGGCTGCATGACGTACCCGTCGACCGGCAAGAACTGCGCGCCGACGTCCTCATAACCGACGAACGCCGTGGATGTTTTGGTCGTATATCCCAAGCTGTACTCAAGGTATTGCCCGAGCCCGCTGTCCGTGACGTTCGTACCCGAATCCGATCCCGCGTTCAGGGCGACCACGACATGAGAGCGCTGATTCATCGCATAACTGGTGAGCGCCGTCACGTCGTCGTTGAAGCCGGGAAGGTTCGCCCCAATGTGCTGGACGTTGGCCGCATACGCGACGTTGTCGTTCTGAAGGTTATAGGTAAGGGTTTCACCGTTATCGCTGCGCCCGTTGCCGACAGCGTTGAATGCGGCAAACGAGTACGGTCCCTGTGTCCCCTCATATGCATATCCGTCGCGAAACGTCGGAATCGCCGGCGTGTAGAGAATCGTCGGGCAGTTCAGGCAAATAGATGGAGAATTGAAATTCGAACCCACTTGCGTAAAGAACGGCCGCACCTCTTGAAATTGGCGCTGAAACGCATTCGGTGAGATCGTCTGCTGGTCGATCTCGACGTTCGAGTAATCAGGATGAAACGTCCCAACGAACGATGACGTCGGAGTGACGGGAATCGACACGTCGGCGCCGACCCGTGAGGTGTTTCCGCCGTACTGCGGGGTCGTCGCCTCGCCGAGAGCGTAGAGGCTGAAGTCTCGGCCGCGGCCTGGTCGCCGCCGCATTCTGCGTCACGGGCGCGATGCCGTTCAAAACCCCTGCATACACCGGATCCACGGACGCCTGCTGTCCGCGCATGTGCGACCAGACTTGTATAGTTCCGTTCGCTACGATGCCTTGCGTGAACTGCGCTTTCCACGAGTGCGAACCGCCGCTTCGCATTATGTCGAACGGAATGTGCATCGTCACGCTGTAGCCGCGCGCGGTTCGGGCGGCCGCAGCCGTCCATTGCGGCGCATAAGCGCTGTTCTCGCTGGACGACTGATAACGCGCTCCTAACGCGTTCGCGCCGAATGCGTACTGGAATCCTTGCGTGCCTTGCGGGTAGAGATAGACGGCCACGTAGTCGTCGTTCAGGACGGCGGGTCCGTTCGTGTGCGCCGATGCCGTCAACGGCTCGCTTTGCACGGCGTCGAACGCAAAATCGATGCCGGACGGATCCTGCGCCACGTAGACGCTGCTCGGTTCACCCGCCCGCAGGAAGGTGAAATCGAAGTCGACCGGCAGTTTGATCGCGCCCGCCCATGACGCATCGATGACGCCGTGCATGTGCGGCGCGGCATGCAACACCGGCACGGTCACCGAAAACGGCTCAGCTGCATCGGCGCGCGCGCCGAGAGAGAGCACCGTCACTAGAACGGCGCAGCCAAAAACACCAAAACGCATGCTAAATCGCTTCGGCTCGCTGCCAGAGTGCGATGGCCAGCACGCACGTAATTATGGCGATGGCGATCAGGAGCGGCGCCTCCCAGACGGTGCCGAGCCACTGCAGCGACGCGGAAACGCTGTCCATCGTGTACTTATGTTGTTCCCATCCGGATACAGCCGCTGCCGTATTGGAAACCGCAACCGGATTGACGACGATCGGAGCCCGCAAGATCGCGCCCAATGCGCTTTGCCATTGCGCCAGATTCATCCATAGGATGAGGGCGGGCAGCGCGATGACGCCGAAGTATGGAACGCGCCGGCCAAGCATGCTCAGTAATGCGCCCCACCCGTAGACCGCGTATGGCATGGAAAGTCCCCAAGCGATCTCGCCCGCGCTTGGCGCATCCGACACTTTCAGACAGATATGAAACACAAGGAAAGCTAAGCAGAAGGAAGCCGTAATTCCGGCGAGATCTACTGCAACTGCTTGCAATGCGACCCTCCACCGTGCCGCGGGAAGGACCCATAGCACCCGTGACGCCTCCCGTGACGCATTGCCCAACGCGACGCAGAAGATTGAAGCGAAGATCGATGCAGCCCAGCTCGCAACGAGGCACAGCGCGCCGGCATCGGCCCTTCCGGGTCCGTGTGACCAGACGACGACCGCGATCGCAAGCATCACGAGCAGCCCCGTATACCATGCTAGGGCTTTGCGCATGACCAAGTACTCTCGATAGATCATCCTCGCCGCTCCTTTGCTGCGTCTACCGTTGTAAAGAAGATGTGCTCCAAGTTCATGGCGCGCCGGTTCACCGTAACCGGAGAAAGCGCGCGCAGCTGCGCCTCGATCTCGGCGACGTCGCCGTTCGCGTAGCGGCGCTCCAATCGTCCGTCATCGAAAACCGCCTCTACCACAAATCGTCGAGCGCGCAGATCGTCGACGTCGGCCTCGAGCGCAAGCCGGCCGCGGTCGAGAATGGCAATCCGCTCCGCTGCTTGCTCGACATGTCCGATCTGATGAGATGAAAAGAGAATGGTGACGCCGTCCGCCGCAGCGCTGACGATCGTATCGAGCAGACGATACTGGAGTACGGGGTCGAGTCCGGTCGCCGGCTCGTCGAGAATCATGAGTTCCGGCCGTTGCGAAAACGCAAGTGCGAGCGCGACGGCCTGACGCTGACCTTTCGAAAGTGCGCGCAACCGCCGTTCCGGTTCGATCTCAAACCGCTCGCTCAAATCCCTCATTAGGTCGCGGTCGAAACGGGAAAAACAGCGGCGCCGAAACTCGGCGTGCTGCCGCACGGTCATCCAACCGTCGAGGCAGTTGATCTCGGGCACGTAGGCAATGCGGTCGAACATTCGCGGATGGAGCCGCTCGCCGAAAACTTCGACCTCACCGGACGTTTTCGAAGTCAGACCTAGGACGCACCCGATTGCAGTACTCTTGCCGGCACCGTTACGGCCGAGCAATCCGAGGACAGTGCCGGGATTGACGTCAAGGGAGAGGTCGTCGACGGCAAGGCGGCCGCCGAAGCGTTTTGTAAGGTGTGCAATGCGTAGTGGAATCATTGTGCTCCGTCCGTGCCGTTGCCGCGATACCACGCGTCGATCGCGCGTCGAAAAATCGCGTGTACGGCGTTCTCGTCGACCCCCAGCGAAAATGCCTCGCGAATCGTCGCATCCATTGCCGCGTCGACGACGTCACGGGCCCCGGTCTTTGCGGCGCCGTCGGCGGCATCGGCTCGAACGTACGCCCCTCGGCCGGGCAGGCTCCGAATGATCTCCAGATGCTCGAGCTCCCGCAGCGAGCGAGAAATCGTCGCGGGATTTACAACCAAATCGCTCGCCATCTGCTTAACGGTCGGCAGCTGTTCCCCGGGCTTCAAAACCCCAATGGCTACCGCGCGCCGGACCTGTTCGACGATCTGAAGGTAAACCGGCAATCCCCTACTCGGGTCGACATGCATATGTAGTGGCATAATTAACTAGGTAATGTACTAGTTAGCTAGTATAATACCGGGCAATTGGTTTGCTGTCAAGCGGCCATCCCCGTCGCGGTCCGCTTAAGGGGTGACCGGGACTGCGGGCGGCGCCTAACGGGAACTTAGGCCGGAAAGCTCCGCCGTCAGCATGTCCACAACAAGCTGCGGATCTTCGACCTTACCGGTGACGATTGAGTCAAATGCGGAAACGGCGCGTTCGAAAGCTCGGCGCGCGCGTTTCTCGCCGACGCGGATGGCGATTGGGCGAAGGGCGCGTTCTCTCCACCGCAGGCGCGCCGGTATTTCGCCGCCTTTGCGCGCGAGTTCCCATAGCAAGCCGCACTCCGTCGCAAGCGCATAGATGAGCGGCACCGCGGCGTTGCGATCGTTGGCGAAAAGTTCGTGCGCGATGCCTAGCGCTTCACCGACACGCCCTTCCACCAGCGCGCCGGCGTACTGATAAGCCTTGGGATCTTCGATCGTCAGACTCTCTTGCTCCAGGTCTTTGTACGAAATGCGCCGCCCGCCCAAAGCGAGTTTTTCCAAGTCGTTTCTCACCGATCCCAAGTTTGCTTCGCTGCGTGAAAGCGTGTCGATCACGCGCGGTTCGGCGGTTGCTTTGAGTTCGGCTAGGGTCTCCGTGATGAACCGGGTGCGCACGTCTTCGTTGGCGGTCGTATCGATGCGCAGTGCGCCGCGTCCCGCCATCGCGCCGAACGGCTGCGGCCGCTGTGCGCGCGGCGAAAGCAGATCGCAGATCACCAGGGTGTTGCCTTCAGGAACGCTCTCGGCGACTTCCCACAATTCCCGGCGCATCGCCGCCTTTAGGCTCTGCGCATCGGTTACGGCAACCACCCGCGAAGCAGCCAAAAACGGCATAGCCTGCACCGCTTCCCGGATGCGGCCCGTGTTGTCGATTTGACCGGCCGCGTAACGTTCCAGATTCATGTCGCGCAAATCGGCGGGCAGTATGCGGTCGATCACGGTCTCGAGCGCTCGATCGGCCAAAGTTCGCTCGGTGCCCTCGATGATGACGAGCTTTCCGATGGCCGGCGATTTTTCAATGAAATCGTAGAACTTCACGTCGCGGCAGTTCCCGATGCGGCTTCATTGTCCATCCGCGCCGAAGAGGGGGTTGAACCGGGAAGCGGCCAACAAAGCAATTTAATGAAGGGCGACGATATAGCGAAGATCTCCGAGAGCTTTCGCATTCGTTACGGCGAGTTCCAGGCCACCGGTCTTCCCGCCGTCATCTGCGCCTTCGGGATCGTTATCGTGGCAACCGGTCTGGCCAATCTGCTGCGGAACAATGCCGAGGCCGCACTGCGCGGGCTGGTCTTCGCGCGTACTTCCGGCCGCGCGCAACAGCCTTCCGAGCCTCGTTCCGAACACCGGCGCACCTCGCCGATCTAGCCGACAGCCGCTACGTTCGGACGGAGTTCGAGATTGGGGATCTCGTCCGCATAGGGCGGATGAATGATGCCGTATTCCGTGATGAACGCCGCGATCAGATGTCCCGGCGTCACGTCGAACGCCGGATTGTACGCGCGCGCCCCTTCCGGAGCGATGCGCGTTCCGCCGAACACCGCCACTTCGTCGGCGGGACGCTCCTCAATTGGAATCTCTGCGCCGTTTTCAAGCGCGAAATCAAACGTCGAACGCGGCGCCGCAACGTAGAACGGAATCCCGTGGTGCGCGGCTGCAATCGCGAGTCCATAGGTTCCAACTTTATTCGCCGTATCACCGTTGCGGCAGATCCTATCGGCGCCGACGATGACGAGGTCGATTCCGCAGCGCTGCATCGTCATAGCGGCGGCGCCGTCCACGATGAGCGTCGCGTTCACGCCGGCTTGCTGCAGCTCATAATAGGTAAGCCGGGCACCCTGCAGCAGCGGCCGGGTTTCATCGACGTACACAACAGGACGTTTGCCGTCACGCGCGGCTTGAATGATGACGCCCAGAGCCGTGCCGCCGCCGGCAGTGGCAATAGGTCCGGTATTGCAGTGGGTCAAGATGCGCGCGTTCTCCGGAACCAGATCTGCGCCCGCTGCGGCGATTCGGGCGTCCATGCTCCGCTGTTCGGCATGAATCGCTTGCGCTTCGGCAAGCATATCGGAAGCGGCGAGGACGCGATCGACCGCCCACCTCAAATTTACCGCTGTTGGGCGCGCGTCCCGAAGCCGCTGAGCGGCTGCGTTAAACGCCGCGTCATCCCCAATATTGGTACGCAGCAGCGCGATTCCGTAGGCGCCGAATACTCCGATGCAAGGCGCACCGCGAACTTCAAGCGTTTTGATTGCGCTCTCCAGTTCGTCGATGGTCGAAGCGCGGCGCACCAGCGCTTCGTGCGGAAGCCGTCGCTGATCGAGATACTCGACCGCATCGCCGGCCCAACGAACCGCATCCAAACAGTCATCCATCGCGCCGCCTTTTCGTCGCGCACAAACAAAAAGCCGCGCTGAGCGCGGCTTTTGCTCCTTCGACGCTCAAACGTCAGACGGCTGCGGGCGCTCCATGCGCCGTGAAGCAGGCGCGGCAATAGACCGGCCGATCTCCACGCGGACGGAACGGAACGGTTGTGGTCGTTCCGCACTCCGCGCAGACGGCTTCGTAGTTGGGACGCGCACCAGCTGACGCAGGGGCACCAGACCCTTGGCCTTTTCGTAATTGACGGCAATCGCGGCAGCGCTGCGGTTCGTTTTGAAAACCTTTTTCGGCGTAAAATTGCTGGTCGCGGACGGAGAATACAAAACTATGTCCGCATTCTTTACAAATCAGATTCTTGTCTTCCAAAGGACTGGGCCTCCACGAAAGTAGCGAGCCGACACTATGCGACTTGTGTCGGAGAGATTCCTCGCCTGGTTGCGCGGCTTAGCGGACCTATCGTCGAAAGCCGAGCGGCTCGTGGGGCTGTTCCTTGGGCACCTGCAGCAAGGCGGCGGCTGCAAGGGCCGCTTCGTAACCTTTATCACCTTTTTTGGGGTCGCGCCCGCTCTTCTGCTTGCAGCAAGTTCTCGGTTGTTAAGACACCGAATCCAATCGGCACCCCAGTCGCGAGCTGCACCGTCATGATGCCGCGCGCGCACTCGCCCGCCACGTAGTTGAAGTGCGGCGTCTCTCCCCGAATAACGGCCCCAAGCGCGACGACCGCATCCAAGCGATCGTCGGCTTCGATGAGCCGCTTGGCCGCGAGCGGCAATTCGAAGCATCCCGGCACGCGGTAAACCGTTACGTCCTCTTCGCGCACATTGCAATCGCGCAAGGCGCGGCGCGCTCCATCTTCGAGCCACTCTGCCAGTTGGTCGTAGAACTGCGCGACGACGAGAGCAAAGCGTTTCCCGGCAACGTCGTAATGCGCGACAGGCGATCCGTTTTGTTTTTTAGCCATCAATATTTTCTATAAGCCGCAGCCGGTTTCCGAACGGATCCAGCAGTTGCATCATTCGGCCCCAAGACTCTTTTTTAATGGCCGGACAACCGGGCGGTTTGGCGCCCAGCTCCGCCTGCAATGCATCTAGACCAGTCATGTGCACAAGCGAAGTCGAGCCCGGCGTTGCATCCCCGTAATGCTCGGAAAGATGAACGGTTAAGCCGTTCCGCGAGACTTGCATATACAGCGGTAGCCCTGGTTCAAAGCGATGCTCCCAATCGACCGTGCAGCCCAGATAGTCGATATAGAATTCCTTTGCTTTGTCGATATCGAATATCCGGAAGATCGGAATCGTCTTTGAAAATGTTGCAACGGCGGTATCGGCTGTCGAAGTGTTCATTAGGTGTGATCTCCGTGCATCAGCGGCCCTTCCACGGGGATACCGTCGAGCAGATGCCCGAGTTTTGCGCGCTTCGTTGCGATATACCGCTTGTTGTGTGCCGTCGGTTCGGTCTGCATCGGAACCCGTCCGACGATCCGTATCCCATAGCCTTCGAGCCCAAAGATTTTACGCGGGTTATTGGTAAGGACGCGCATCTCCTTAACGCCTAAGTCGGCCAAAATCTGCGAACCGATTCCGTAATCCCGTTTGTCCACCGGCAGCCCGAGCGCGAGGTTGGCTTCCACCGTATCGGCCCCCTGATCTTGCAGTTGATACGCTCGCAGTTTGTTGGCCAGGCCGATGCCGCGCCCTTCCTGACGCAAATACAGAAAAATGCCGCGCCCTTCTTTGGCGATGATTTGCATTGCCCCGTCGCGCTGGGCGGCGCAGTCACAACGCAGCGAATGGAGCGCGTCGCCGGTCAAACATTCGGAGTGAACGCGCACCAGCAAATCTCTGCCGTCGCCGATCTCACCCATGACGAGTGCGACATGCGTGTTGCGGTCGATGGAATTTTCAAACGCGTAGCCCCGCCACGTTCCGATTTCGGTCGGCAATTGAAACTCCGCGATGCGATGCAGCAGTTTCTCCGTGCGCCAACGGTATGCAATGAGATCCTTGACCGTAATAAGCCGCACGCCGTGCTTCTTGGCAAAATCGATTAGGCCGTCCAGCCGCTCCATCGTGCCGTCTTCCGCCATGATCTCGCAAATTACGCCCGCGGGATACAATCCGGCGAGCCGTGCCAGATCGACCGCCGCTTCGGTTTGACCGGCGCGAACCAGCACGCCGCCCTCGCGAGCACGCAGCGGAAAGGTGTGACCGGGTCGCAGCAGATCCGACGGACGTGTTGCCGAATCGAGCAGCGCTTGAATCGTCGCCGATCGATCGTGTGCCGAAATTCCTGTCGTCGTGCGCCCGCGCGCTTCAACCGAAACGGTGAACGCCGTTTCGTGCACGGCGCTGTTTTCGGAAACCATTTGCGGCAAATGGAGCTCGTCGAGTCGCCGGCCCGTCATCGGAACGCAGATCAAACCGCCCGCGTACTTGCGCATGAAGTTGATAGCTTCGGGCGTGACCATCTGCGCGGCCATAACGAGGTCGCCTTCGTTTTCGCGATCCTCGTCGTCGAGCACGATGACCATCTTGCCGGCACGAACGTCTTTGATCGCCTCCTCAATCGAGTCGAAAGGCGATGCCTTTTCCAGCGAATTGGTCAGGTCGGGCAAGACCTGAGTCAGCCGCTGCAAAGAGCGGTAGGACGGCTCACGCTGCCCGGACCGAAGGTACGAAATCGCAGCCTCCGTTAGCCCGCTGCGCTCAGCCAGGTCCGCGGCGTTAAGGCCTGCGGCTTCCATAGCCGTATTCAATTCCTCAGCAAAGGGACTCACGGGCCCAGCTTACGCCGCGAACTTAACAACTGTCAAGGTAACATACTTGGCTCACCAGGGGCCTGGTGTCTGGTAGGATAGAGAGATGGCCCGCGCTCGCTTCCACGGTTTGCTTGCGGAGATGGAAGACCGACTCGGCGGAAACTACAATTCCGCGCTCCTCGCAGCCATTCTCGCGGTTGCCCCAATGTTCGTGGTGGCGATGATTCATTCTGCGCTCGCTTGGCGCTGTCTTGAGTCGTTTTGGGTCGCACTAGTTCTAATTTTGCTAGCACGGGTCTTCCGAGTACAAGTTCGCGTAGCCCTATTGGGTGGTCTTCTCTGGCTTTGCGGTACGCTGGGCAATTTTTGTGCTACCTCCGGTGTCATCGGGTGAAGTGAGTGCCCCTATTCCCTATCCAACCCCAATGCTGCAAACATGGGACGGAGTTTACTCTGGTTGGGCAACAGAGCGCGGAGCCAAGTTGCCATACTGGGCGGTAAATCTGTGTCTAGCCAATTTTGGGAATGAAGATGTCAAGGTAGTGACATACGAGACTTCTAAATTAGATTGGAATTATCGCGACGATCCCACGAAAGTGCGGCCGGTAGTGGACAAGATGAGGGCGTCACTCGCTGTTCAAGAGGAAAGGGCGGAACACGCCTGGCCCGAGATTTATCATCCCGATGACCCACGATTACTATCCTGTTCGCAAAGGTTGGGATATTTCAGAAGACATCCGAGACCATTTTACTGGCACGCACTATATTCAGGTACATTCCGATCACGTAGTAGGGCGCGACGAGCAAATGCAAATAATGGCTCAGTACAGAATCCTCTACTACGATGTGGATTTTGTAGAAACGAATTCGCGTGGTATGACCACCTGGAACGCTTGCGGAATCGTGGAGTGGCAAGGCAGTACAACCCCGTGTCCGGAGGCGGGGGTTAAAAAAGTGAACGACGATATTGACGGCGACGAAGCCATGAGGCGGTTTGAAGAACTCGGGACTAAATTGTTCCAAATCAAGAAAGACCACGTTGAGGAAATCACTGAGGGGGAACCTGATGACTACTCGAGCCGGAGCCCGGATGAGTAGTCCGCAGAGCCGCGTTCTCGTTCTTCAATTCGCGATAGGTTACGCGCCGTCCGTCCGTATTCTTCAGCACGGCCACGAACCGCTCCGCGTCGTTCCCCTCGCGGGCGTTGAAGCGGAATACTTGCTCGTCAAGGTAGCGGTCTCAGATGGAACGGACGCG
Source organism: Vulcanimicrobiota bacterium (assembly GCA_963714015.1). Classification (GTDB taxonomy): domain Bacteria; phylum Vulcanimicrobiota; class Vulcanimicrobiia; order Vulcanimicrobiales; family Vulcanimicrobiaceae; genus DASRDE01. The sequence goes on from OY970223.1 coordinate 3,049,846, forward strand.
GGCAAATGTAGGTCCCTTTAATGGTCCGCTTCAGGCAGCTCCAGAAGTTCTCGATATTGTTCGTATGCACGCTTTCCGTCAACGTACCGAACCGAGTGGTCAACGAACTTATGCAGGTAGCGAATAGTCCAGCATCCGGTAGGAGCGCAGCGCATCGGTGAACACTTGGAACCCGGTTCGACGTTCTGATAAATCTTCGGAAGCAGTACCGCGGCGCGATGGTTCGGAACGACCATAGCCTTCACGCGGCTTTTGCCTTTTTCTTCGGCGCGTTGCACCATGCCGAACACCGTCGTCTTTCCGGTGCCGGTCCGTGTTTGAGTTTGCGGAAGCCGCTCTTGGAAAAGTAGTTCGTGCGTACCTTACCGCCGACGAATGTTTCGTCCGCTTCAACTGTACCGGAGAACGCCGCGCCAACGCCGTCTTTCATGGATTCGCGGATGCGATGGAACATGAACCACGCCGTCTTTTGCGTGACACCCAGGGCGCGGTCCAGTTCACACGACGAGGTTCCGTTCTTCGTGTTTGCCAGGAGCCAAATTGCCGGAAGCCACTTGGTAAACGAAATCGGACTGTCCTCAAAAATCGTCCCAACCTTGACCGAGAACTGCCGTTTGCACTCTTTGCAGCGCCACATTTTGCGAGTCTTGAGGAATTGGACGGACGCCGATCCGCAACCCATGCGCGGGCACGCGATGCCGTTCGGCCAGCGCAATTTAACCGCGTATTCGAACGCCCGCTCGGGGTCCGAGAAGAAGGTGACTGCCTCGATAAGCGTAGTCGGCGTGTCCATGCTTTAACGGTATACTCGAGGGTGTTCCACCAGTGTGGCACTGTGAGGTGAGCCAAGTATATTAGCTTGACAACTGTCAAGATGATATACCTATTGCGGCTTTGCCCATTTCCGGCGAGTTGCACAAAGCGCTAAAGCGTGGCTATTGGTGCAGTAGCACGATGGCAATCACGGCGTAAAGGCTCAGAACGACGCCACCTAGCGGTATCGCGAGTTTAAGACGAGGATTCGCCGGAACACTGGTCACCCGTGGAAAGGCATACGCGAAGTAAGCCCACAGCGCAAGGCTAACGAGTGCTAAAGCAAGGCGCTCAGTCCTTCCAAGCACGGTTAGCCTGTGCACTTTCGGTAATCGATCTGAAGCCCCCAGATCGCCGATCTCGCATTGCCTGCGCCCAACCTCGTCTTGCAAGCGCAGAGAACGCTCGATCGCGGCCGCCAGGTTATCCTCGGCCTCGGTCGGCGTCGGCCCAAAGGCCACAATCTCGCGACCTGCGCCCTGCCCCCTGGCGTGGTAGCCGCCCGCAACCTGCAGTAGAGTAGCCATGGTCCAAATTATCCCACGCCGTAGCGTTACGTGGCAAATAACTTAATGCGGCGGGAAGGCGACCACGCGGAGCGGTTCTATACTGTGCTGAAGAACACGGACGGCCATCGCGTTATGTATCGCACCTTGAAGGCGGAAAACCCGAACCTGCGTGTTATGCATCCTCGGATATCTCGCCCGAATCTCGCCCGCGTCGTCCTCGATAATTTCCCGGTTATCGTCGTTCTTGCGAACGATTTTGCCGAGCAGGGTTTTCGAAGTTCTCCATAGCCTCGTCGCCGTTTACGTCGTCATTCATAGCAAGTCCAACGCTTCATCTGCCAGTTTGCCACCAAGGATTGTCGCCCACGCATCTAGCGCTTTCGCCATGGCTTGTACCGTTTTTGACGTTAATATTTGCCCCGCAATTATTTCGTGTGTTAGGTCCGTACTGCTTAAGCCATATCTTGACATCATATCGGTAACAATTCTTACGACCTTGGGCCTCACCTTGTCAAATTCGGTATTATCCACGGTAGTGCTCTCGAGCCATTCCTCAATTATTTCGCGCCCCGTCAGCCCTTTACGCTGCGATTTATGCAGCGTCATGTTATTCACGAACGATTCTAACATTGCAGAGACGCGCTTTATGCGTGTGTAGTCCGAAGCGAGGGGTGCAATGCGCGACCATTTCTCCGCGCTAATCTGCAAGTCGTTAACCCGCCCCACTAATTTGTCGTTTTCTAGCGATGCCTCTACCCAGCCATCCGATAACGCATCAGCCTCGGCCTTTAGACCCTCAGTTTTCGTACGCTCCTGTCGGACGATGCTCAATGGTGTCCTGCAATTTACTTTGGACACCGAGTGACTAAACGAATCAGTAGCCTGCGATGCGGTCGCCGACAAGGACAGGTCCTTTACTTGCGCGTCGTGCCACCACAGCAATAGGCCGACCATAAGAAAAAGTGGAGATGAAATCTTGGACTTGCGCCACAAAGTGTCCCAGTTCGGTGTGCGCGTTATAATTCAGCGATGCCTGGACGGCGTTCTCGTGGTCGATTGCGTCCCATATTCTCCAGGCCCAACCCAGACCAGATATGACGAGCGTTGCAATCGTCGGCCTAGACGGACGCCACACTTTAGAGAACATCCAGATCGTTTGCGCCGTGAGCGCGACTGATCATTTTGTGACCCTCGATGAGACCAAGGCTGGACTGAAAAAAGCGCCCTCCTTACCCTATTAGGGCATTGGTGCCTCAGGTGGCTTTGCACATCAAAGGGCGGCTGCACATAAAATACGCTGCTTGCACATAAAACCGAGCCGCTGCAATTAGGAACAGTTTATTTCGTCCGTACGCTTGCAAAGCATGGTATATTTGCGCCATGTTGCCGCGACGGTGGTCGCGGGCAGGGAGTAAAGGGCTCCCCACCCGCATCCTCCATCGGGGACGGTCGGAAGCTCCAGGGGTTCCGATCTCGCGCTCCAGGAGGAAAACTCTACTCCGGTTTTGGCGCACGACGAGGTGTGTTCCAATACGGACTTTTGCACTTCGGGCAAACCATCGGGTCCTGCGACTTGTCCCGAGGCAGCCATTCGTGCCCGCATCGGTCGCACCGATAGCCGGACAGTTTCACCTTCGCCATTCCCGTAGTATATACCCACTAGTCTCATACCGTCAATATACCCCCTGGTAGGTTGACTCTGCGCTATCCCTTGTGGTATATTCTCTTTAGGAATATACGAAGGGGTACGAAGATGGAAGCACGGGAACAGCGCGGGCTCGAAATCGCAGCCACCAAGAAACTCGAAAAGTCCGGCCAGAAGTGGCTTGTCCCATCCTCCACCGGATCGGGCACGTACGTTGTCGATCCCACCGTCTACGGGCCGGCGACCTGCACTTGTCCCGACTACGAGCTGCACCAAGAGCCGTGCAAACACGTCTACGCGGTCGAGTTTACGATCCGACGCGAAACGACGGCCAAGGACGGTACCGTGACGACCGAAACGATCACGTACCGCCAGGAATGGGCCGCGTACAATGCGGCACAGGGCAATGAGAAGGTCCGCGTTGCGGAGTTGCTTCGCGAACTGTGCGGCGCAATCGACAACCCACTCCAAAAGCGCGGTCGTCCGCGTCTGCCGCTCTCCGATCGCGATCTTCTGCGCCGTGATGAAGGTTTACGGCGGAATGTCCGCCCGCCGCTCGGCTTTGCGACCTGAACGACTTTGCCGCTCGCGGCTTCATCGACAAAGCGCCGCACTTCAATTCCGTTCTCAACGCCCTCGAAAATCCCGATGTAACGGCCATCCTCAAGAACATGATTGAGGAAAGCGCCGCTCCGCTCGTGACGCTGGAAACGGACTTTGCGGCCGATTCCTCCGGCTTCACGCCCACGACCTATGCCCGGTGGTTCGACGCGAAGTACGGGCGCGAAATGACCAAGCACCATTGGCTCAAGGCGCATATCACCGTCGGAACCCGCACGAACATCGTTACGGCGGTCGAAGTCACGGACTACAACGTCCACGATTGCCCCGTACTGCCCGACCTGCTCAACACGACCGCCAAGCGGTTTACGATGGAGCGCGTTTCGGCCGATAAAGGCTACCTGTCCGATGCGAACGTCCGCGCTATCCACTCGCACGGCGCGGTCGCCTTCATCCCGCCGAAAGTCCAACAGCCGTTTCGGCCCCATGCCCGACGCAAGCCGCAAGCGTTCCGACGTATGGCACAAAATGTTCCACTACTACGCTTTCAAGCGCGACGAGTTTCTGCGCCATTACCATCGGCGGAGCAACGTCGAAACGACATTCCACATGATCAAATCCAAGTTCGGCAGCCGTATCCGCTCGAAAACGCCTATCGCGCAGACGAACGAAGTTCTCGCGAAGGTCCTGTGCCACAACCTGTGCGTACTCGTTCAGTCCGCGTATGAACTCGGGATCGAATCGACGTTCTGGAAGCAAACGGCGTGACAGGTCTGAGGTCTTTGGAGGTCCCGACATGATCCCTATAATCCTGGTGCTAGCCATGGGTAGTACACCAACCGCGGCTTACGATTTGCCAAGGATCGAGCACCGGTACGCTATAGCCGAAGATAATCAGCGCGATCCCCAAACCCGCAACACCGCCGCCCAACATTCGGCGGCGAGGGAGCAGATCAACACCAACCCACAGGACTGCTCCTCCGCCGACAATCAAAACACAGCACAGTGCGAGGACGCTAAGAATAACCAAAGAATCGCTGTCGCAAACGAGCACATGGTTACTCTCACTATTGTTATCGCTGCTGTTGGCGTTATGCAAACGCTTGCTCTCGTTCTTACGTTGGTAGCCACCCGAAAGGCGGCGAACGCTACGGCTAAGAGCGTTGACCTTTCCGAACGGTCGCTGAAGATCACTGAGCGTGCACACCTTCAGGTGAGCCAGATTGAGGTGCGGAGCGGCTTGACGAGTGGGAACATCCCCCGGATCGTAGTGTCGATTGCGAACCGAGGAAGGACACCAGGAACTATAGTAAGCAGTGTTTTTAAATTTCAAATCTTCGACACAATTCCAGAATCGCCAACCTTTGATGGCGAGACTCCCAATCAGGTTTTGGTTGGTCCTGGGAACACCGAGACGTCCGATATTATGACGCAACACGCCGTCACAACGGACGAGATCGAAGCGATAAAGGCTGCGAAAAAGCAGTTGGTCGTCTGGGGCAGAGTGTTCTATCTCGACGTGTTCGGGGACCGCCACGAAATGCGGTTTGGGTGCGCGATGAAAATGCACGATCATACCCCGGGCACTCAGGACTATAGGGTGACGTTCAAACAGTTGGTTGGTGAAGATTACAATCGGGCCGACTAACGCGAGAGCAGGTATTTTTCCGGTATGCTGAACTTGCGAACCGACCGCTCTTGAGCCATGCCCTGCGGTAACGGGTTGACGCTCACGGGCTACGGAGGGGATCGGGGAATCCGGTCCCCTTTTCGTTTGCTGAGAGGCCGCACATAAAATCGGCAGGCTGCACAAAAAACACGCCCCCAGGAGCAATAAATGTGCAAAGCCGCCTCAGGTATATCATCTTGACAACTGTCAAGGTACCGTACCTAAGGCGGCTTTGCACAAAAAGGCACTTTTGGGGCTGCTTTTATATGTTGAGCAGGTCGGGGAGTACGGGGCAATCGTTGACGTTGTAGTCCGTGACTTCGACCGCCGTAACGATGTTGGTACGGGTTCCGACGTTAACATGCGCCTTGAGCCAATGGTGTTTGGTCATTTCGCGCCCGTACTTGGCATCGAACCAGCGGGCATACGTCGTGGGCGTGAAGCCGGAAGAATCGGCAGCGAAGTCTGTTTCCAGGGTCGCGAGCGGAGCGGCGCTTTCCTCAATCATTCTCTTGAGGATGGCCGAAGTGCGACCAGCGCTGCAGCCAGTTACGCGCTTGGCAGTGTCTGCAATGGTGAAGTCAGCGTAAGCAGCGCGTATGCGCTGCCGGTGCGATACGTGAGAAGTGCAAGCGTTTCGGTCTCTTCCGGCAAGTAATGCGTGCGATCGCGCTTGGGACCACAGATGACAAAGCCGATAAGTTCCGCACGCGCGGTCATCGGCAGCAGCAGTGATCCACGCAATGGATGTGCGGGCTCGTCGCATTCGAACGGTTCGTGCCAACGCCGCAAACGCAGCACTGCAAAATCGTGAGACGGCAGAATGGAAGGTGTGGGGGCGCTTGGCGTCGCGAGCGCATACGCCGACCCGTCGGCCGTGTAGATCGCGACGAAGTCGCTCTCGAGGCGTTGACGCAGCGCCTCGTATGTCTGCAACAACAAGTATTTCGGGTCTGAAATAAGGTCGGTCTCCTGCGCGAAGCGCCGTAACGCTTGCATCGCCGCCGTTTGCGAACGGAAGATGATTCGGTTGAGGAATCCTTCGATACGGCGATGAGCATGCGTGAGGACGACGCCGATGAATACCGCGAGCAGCAACTCCGCGGCGAGAGCGAAACGTGACTCTTCGAGCCATCTGCCGAAGCCCCAATCCACCAGAGCGAGCAGGGCGATCGTGATTGACGTGATGGTACCGTACAACAGTGCGCGGCTGACCACGAATCGGATGTCGAACAAGCGGTGGCGCAGGATCGTGTAGGCCAAGGCAATCGGCGCGAGCAGCATCCACGCTTGTGCAAGGTTGATATACGAAACTTCCGCGTAAATGCCGAACATGGGCGCGAGAATATTGTCGATGACGATCGAGGGTAAAAACGCGACGGCGAAGGACAGCACAACCCAGCGCAGCCGATTACGGCGCGCTTCATCAGCCTGAACGTATCTGGCGATCAAAATCACGATGGCGACGACGTAGATGCTGTTGAGCACGGCGCCGTACACCGTCCAATACGCGGTCGGAGCTCGCGCTCCGGAGACCACCAGCACGACCATCGGAATCAGCAAGGCAAGCCATACCGCGGGCACAAAAAACGCGATGAGCGCACGTTCGAGTAGCGCTCCGGCGCCGCGCGGCGTTGAATCGGGAAACCGCAGCGCGAACGAGACAAAGCCAGCTGCCGATGCCGGAAGCGCAATCGACACGATGAGAGTGACGAGATACTGGGCCGCAGGGTATTCGAGAATCAGTGTGCCGACGAGGCAAAAGTTGTAGAGAAACGCGTAAAAGGCCCACGTGACGGGGCTCGGCCGGAAGAGCACGAGCGCGGCGGCGAGCAAAATGGCCGCCCACAGTGATACTACCGCGATATAATCCGTGACGTTGTCGATGGCCGTTCGACCGAACGGATGCGAACGTAATGTCACGAGCCTGCCCGAACTGAGCGGAAGAGTTATAACGGCTCCGTCGGGTGCACCGGCATCGTAGCCCAGCGTTAGTGAGGCGCGACCGGTGGGGGATAGGCGACGCATGTCGATGACGTCACCGGCCCGCAAGCCTGCTCTCGATGCTTGCGCATCCACCGAGGTAATGTAACCGTTCTGCCCCGCGCCAAAGCCGTATGTCGAATACGGATGCCAGGGCAGAAGCAGATCTCCGCCGTTGGCGAGCAGCGAAGCGGCGGTAAGAACGACAATGAAGACAGTCCGGATGACTGCCCGCGTGTCCATCCTCGCAGAACTTCGTGCTCCGACATACCTTCCCCGCTGCGCAGGAATCGCGCTTTCCGCAACGTCGCCGGCGCGAGAGTAGAGCGATACGCACGGGGCGATCGTCGGCGATATTCCCAACACGCCGGGCGTGCACGGCATCGCACTTGCACCCGAACTCGGCAAGGGCTTTACGTCGAACGGTTCCGACGGCGCGGTAACGGTGTTCGATTTGAATTCGCTCAAACCCATGACGACGATTCAAACGGGTGCCAAGGGGCCGGACGGCATCGTGTACGACCCCGCCAATAAGCGCGTGCTGACGTTCAACGGCGAGAGCAACGACGCGACCGCCAGCGACGCGCAAAACGACCGCGTCGTGGCGACGATTCCGCTTGGCGGACGACCGGAGTTTCCTGTCGCGGACGGCAAAGGCATGGTGTACGACAACATCGAGAGCACGAGCGAAATCGTCGCGATTGACACGTCGAGCGCGGCAATCGTCGATCGCCGGAGTTTGGGAAGTTGCCAAAGCCTGTCGGGCAAACCCATTCGAGGCCTCGCCTTGGCAGCCTCGGTCAAGGTGAGTCAGGTATATCACCCCGACAACTGTCAAAGTGGCCGTACCTGAGGGGCTTGCACATGAATCGACGCTTGCAATAAAATCGAGCCGCCGCAATGAAGGCGAGAATGCCACCCGTGTGGCGCCGTTCCGAGTAGTATTTTCCCATGAACCTAGAAACGGGAGCGGTCCTTTTAGCGCAGATGCAAGCCGACGGCGGAAGATATCGCAATAAGGCGGTTGTCAATGCGGTGCGCGCTGCCGTTGCCATCGTCGTCTGGTTACTGCACGCGGGCGCCTTCAGCAGCATTGCCTTTTTCATATTCGTAATCTGCGGGTACCTTACGCTGTCAAACTTGGAGCAGTGGAACATCACCAGGCGGCAACAAGAGTCTGTTGCTCTAGTTATCCTCGGCACAAGTATTTGCGTTTGCGGCGCTCGATGAATATTGCAGCAGCTTGTTTCGGGTGCGCAAAGGATCGGCAAACCCATCCCTCTTCCGGACCCGTGGATTGAACGTGCCAATTCCCCGATGAGAAAGCGAGCGAACGGCTTGCTCGCCTGGTCGTTCATCCTTTCACTGGCAATGGTAGTGTTCCGCCGTCAGCTTCCTAAACTCGGCCCGTTGCCTAGAGTATTTTGTGTCGCTTCCTGCCCTGGCGGGAAGCATGACAACCTGTATTCGACGGTTCAAGGCCACGGAGACGAAGTGTATAAAGCAAAAGCATACGCCGCGGAAACGGCATCATCCGCGCTCACATTGACGACGATACCGCGGCGAGATCTCACGCAAAACGACGTTCAGATCGAGATATTGTTCTGCGGCATCTGCCATTCGGATTTGCACACAGTGCGCGACGAGTGGGGCGGAACGGTTTACCCGGTCGTTCCGGGTCATGAAATCGTCGGACGCGTCACAAATGTCGGCTCGGCGGTCACTGCTTTCAAGCCAGGCGATCTTGTGGGCGTCGGATGCCTAGTCGACTCCGACGGCACGTGCGAACAGTGCCGCGCCGGCTACGAGAATAATTGCCCGAACCGGGTGCTTACTTACAATTCGTCCGATACGTACCTTGGGGATGTTACCTACGGCGGCTACTCCGAGAGCATCATCGCCGACGAACGCTTCGTTCTGCGCATCCCGGAAAATCTTGATATAGCGGGCGCGGCACCGCTGCTATGCGCGGGGATCACGACATACTCGCCGATGCGCCATTGGGGCGTCAAGGAAGGTCAGAAAGTCGGCGTTGTCGGGCTGGGCGGTCTCGGTCACATGGGCGTCAAGTTCGCACGCGCGTTCGGCGCGCACGTCGTTGTCTTCACCACCTCGCCCAACAAGAAAGACGACGCGCTGCGCCTCGGGGCGAACGACGTGGTGGTTTCGCGAAATGCAGACGAGATGCAAGCCCATGCGAACACTTTTGACTTCATCTTGGACACCGTTTCAGCGCAGCACAACATCGACGCATATCTGGAGCTGCTTGCACCGAACGGCACCTTGGTCTTGGTCGGCGCTCCGCCGGAGCCGTTGAGCGTGTCTGCATTCAGCCTCATTGCAGGGCGCCGCAGTCTTGCAGGCTCCAATATCGGTGGAATCCGCGAAACGCAGGAAATGCTTGACTTTTGCGGACGGCACAATATCACGTCGGACGTCGAGGTCATCTCAATTCAAGACGTCAACGACGCTTACGAGCGGATGGCCAAATCCGATGTGAAGTACCGCTTCTCGATCGATATGGCGACGCTGAAATCACAGAGTGCTGAAGACGACTCAACAAAGAAGCGCCTATCCGAAGCGCATTCTCGGTAGCAGCCCGTGACGGACACTCTCGTCGCGGCAGGTTGTGGTAGAGCCCGCCTGCCCCTCGCTTGATGAGGGCGTTAGCACGCCTGGCAGTAGAGTGACAAGGCGCGTTTAGTGTTCTGCGATGCGGGTACTCGACCTTCAGAAAAATGGAGCCCCGCCCCCGTGATAAACAGCCTCCTCCTTTACGCGATCGGATCGCTCATCTCGCGACCGATTTAGATTCACTTTCCCGCGCGATACACGAAGAGCTGGACTGGCGCGAAAAGCTCGAGCCTGAACCGGCGGACGACAACGACAACGGCTAGTACGCCAACGTTCCCGCGTCCAGAACGATCCGATGGTCCCGACTGCGTTGATTACTGCGGCTCGATAAGGTGTTTCTTTATCGTAGTACGGCCGGTTTGAATGGGTACACGCAGCAGCATGGCAGATAAACAGCACAGTTTGGCGACATACCTGAGCGATATGCTCGCGCTTGAAGAACACATCCGCATTCCGATCACGGTTCAGGCCGAAGACGCGGACTTCGCGGTGTTCACGAACGCCGCCGCGCTGATAACGCGCCTGAGCGCCCTTTGCGAAACGCACATCCAAACGATAAAAAGTGCGCTTGAGGCGAGCGGCGGTCATGAACTCGCCGGCGCAAAATCGGTCGTGACGAACATCGAGGGGTGGTTCGCCGGCGCGATCGACAAAATGAGGAGAACGAAAGTCGCCAAGGCACTTCGGGACGACTACACCGCGCTCGCATTGTGCGCCGTCAGCTACAGCATGCTGATCTCGACCGCAAACGTATGTGGCGACGCTCGCGTGAGTGAACTGGCGCAGCGGCATCTTCGCGATTATGCGGAACTCATTTGGCAGATCGGCGACATCCTGCCGGGCATCGTCGTCGAGGATTTGCGCGCGCTCGGCCTGCCGCTGCAAGAAGGCACCGCGGAGCTGACGCGGCGGCAGATCGCCGATGCGTGGCACCGCCCAACGACAATCGAAAACGAAGCGGCGCTCAACCGCGGGGCGTCCGCGTCTTACCCGACGGCGTAACGCGGACGGTTACTGAAACAGCGAAGGATCGAACGTCACAATCGGCTTGAGAATCTGCGAACTTCGTAGGGCGGCGTAGGCTTGCGCGGCTTCCTCGAGCGGATACAGCGTTGCGCCCAATCGCTGAGCCGTGACCACCCCGCGGCCGATCAAATCCAAGGCCTCGCGCGTATCTTGCGGTCCGCAAGAGTAACTCGGCACGAGTTTGACGTCCCGAAAATAGAGATCGTTCGGATCAAAAGTGAAGGGCACACCGGGTTCGAGCGGGGTAAACATGATCGCGGTTCCGCCCGGCAGAGCCGCGGCGGCGGCGTTGCGCAGCGCGTCGGGCGATCCCGGTCCGCAGATCACGACGTCCGCTCCTGAAAAATGCTCGTCCGGACGAATCACGCGCACGCCGAGCGTACTAGCAAATCCGCGCCGTTGCTCGATGAAATCGCTTCCCGAAACCTGCGCGCCGCGAGCAAGGCCGACCAGCGCATGCATTAATCCCATAACGCCCAAACCGATGACGTGCATGCTGTCGCCGTCGCGCAAGCCGCTGCGTCGAATCGACTTTACGACACAGGCCAGTGGCTCCACGAGTGAGGCATCGACGAATGAGACGTTTTGCGGGAGCCGTAGAGTGTCGCGCACGTTTTCGGACGGTACGCGAAAGAATTCGGCAAGGCCACCCGGATCGATCGACGTTTTTCGCCACGTGGCACACTGCACGTAATCGCCGCGAGAGCATGCCCGGCAATCGAAGCACGGCGCATGATGATGCACGAAGACGGGATCCCCCACGCTGAACTCGGCAACACCGCTCCCGGTCCCGACGACCACGCCGGAGGGCTCGTGCCCGAGCACCAGCGGCGCTTTACGCCGCACGTACCAAGCCATGACGTCGCCGGTGCAAATGCCGCTGGCGCGCGTCTGCACGAGAAGTTCACCAGGGCCGAGCTGCGGAACCGGGCGCTCCTCCACGCGGATATCATCGACGTCGTAAAGGACTGCCGCGCGCATTGTCTGCATCACGGCTCGATCGCGAATTTTATTCCTTCGCCGCTATCCAAGCGAGCGAAGACCGAAGCGATGTCGTCGAGTGGAACCGTCGCCGTGATAAGCGGTCGCGGATCCAGCGCGCCGCCGGAAAGCAGTTCGTACGCTTCTCGAACTGCGCCGGTCGTAAAATGGAACGGACTGATCAGCCGAACTTCGTCATAATGCAATCGCGCGGCCGAAAAGGAAACGCGAGCGTCGCCCGGCAGTCCGCCGAAGAACGACACCGTGCCCCCGCGCCGTACCAGCGCCGGTGCGCGTTCCCACACCTCGGGACGCCCGGTACACTCGATCAGCGCGTCGACGCCACGCCCTTGCGTCATCGCGAAAAGCTCGGCCTGTACGTCACATTCGCGCGTATTCAACGTCGCGCCGATGCCTAGCCATTGCGCCAGTTCGAGCCGCTCGCTGCGGCGGCCGCAAAGAACGGCGCGAGCGCCCCGCCGCTCCAGCAGCATCGCATGCAAAATTCCGAAGCCGCCGTCGCCCATGACGGCGACCACGCTTCCAGGCAGCGGATTCAAAAAAGAAACCGAGTGAACGACGCAGGAGAGCGGCTCCAAAAATGCCGCAGCCGCATATGAAATCTTCGCCGGTTTGCGAAAACAATTGCGGCGCACGATGTGTGACGGCACCTCGATGAACTCTGCATACGCGCCGAGGATCTTGGTCGACATTACCGATTCGCACAGCTCCTCCTCACCGCGCGCACACCAGAAGCAGTTACAGCAGGGAGCCGAGTGAACGCACATCACCGCTTCGCCTGCGGTGAATACGGTAACGCCTTCGCCCACAGCCGCGACGTCTCCGGAAAACTCGTGGCCGAACGGCGTCGGCATGGGCATCTGCGGGTGTCCGCGACGGAATGCTTTCAAATCGGTGCCGTCAGTGAGCGCCGCGCGCACGCGCACCACGATGCCGCCGGGCGGAGCCGCCGGTGTCGCAACCTGCCGCAGCTCGACGCGGCCCGGCTCCACGAGAATCGCAGATCTCATCACGCCAGACATTCTCGCAGTGCGCTGCGCATCGGCGGCGGGAGGGGCCGGCTTTTGTGCGATCGTCTATCCATGCATGCGACCACTAAGTGAAACGCCGCTCCGGCGGCGTTGGTGCGTTCGTTGTGCACGACGGTCAGCCATTTGATCGACGAAGCTCCAACGTGCCGGATGTGCGTGCGCAGCGTCAGCCAGTCACCCATCAGCGCGGGATTGTGATAGTCGGCCTCCACATGCACGCGCGGCAGCCAAATGTCGTACTCTTCGAAGACCGTGTTGTATGGAAAGCCCAGCTCGCCGAAAAAATCCATTTCTGCGCGCTCGACGGCGCGCTGATATGCCGCGAAGTACATGATCCCGGCGATGTCGATGTCGGCCCACTGCACCATCACGCGCGTCTCGAAGATCCGCGCACCCTCCGGTGTCGTGTCTTTAAACTTGGGCATGGACCGCATACCGCGCGATTGGGTCGACTTCCAAATTCACTGAATCCCCCGGCTCCCGCCGCCCCAGCGTAGTGCGCTCGAGTGTTTCGGGAATCAAGGCGATCTCGAACCAAGTGTCGGCCACATTCGCTACCGTGACGCTGACGCCGTCAACGCTGATGAACGCCTTCTCACACACGTACCGCCGCAACGCCGCCGGTAAAGCGACGCGCATGCGTTCGCCTTGTCCTTCGGGCGTGCGCGAAAGCATTTGTCCGGTAGCATCGACATGGCCGTACACGAAGTGGCCCCCCATGCGGTCGCCGAGCCTGAGCGAATACTCGACATTGACCACGTCGCCTTCGCGCAGCGAGCCCAGATTCGAACGCGCCAGCGTTTCGGGAACGACGTCGAAGTCCACGATGTTGTGATCGACGCGCGTTGCCGTCAAGCAGACGCCGTTGACTGCAATCGAATCCTTCGGTTCAACTTCTTCCTCCGATGCATTCTCGCAGCGCAAGGTCAACGTAAGGCCGCCGCCATGCACCGGCGTAATGCGTTGAACCTTTCCCGTATAAGCGATGAGCCCGCTAAACATCCGTCTCCACAATCCCCGAGATATGCAAATCTGCTCCCAACCGTTCGACGCGGTCGAATCGAAGGCCCGGCGAGCCGTTGAGATCGCCCGCAGCGATGACGGGCACCGCCGAAGCGGTGCGCAGCAGCCGCGGTGCAATCAGCCAGTGTAAGCGATCGACGAGTCCGTAAGTCAGCAGGTGTCCGGCCATCGTCGGGCCGCCCTCGCAGAGCACGCTGGTTATCTCTCGCGCACGCAATTCGTGAAAAGCTTGCGGTATATCGAGCCGAACGTCGCTGTCCTTGCCGACGTAGATGACGTCCGCCACCGTTTCGACTTCGAGGAATTTCGGTTTGGCGCCGGCTGGAGCGAGGACGATCGTGCGCGCGTACCCTTCAGCCGGTTCAAAGACTACGCTGCGCGGATCGACCGAATCGGTCTCGCAAGCGACGATGCGAACGTACTCGCGCAATCGATGATGCGCGGGGCGCACTGTAAGCTGCGGATTATCGATCCGCACCGTTCCGGCGCCCACGATGACGGCGTCGTGAGCGATGCGCAGATCGCGCACGAACGTGCGCGCTTCGCCTCCCGTCAACCACTCTTGCCGTCCGCTCTGAGGTGCGACGTACCCGTCCAGCGACATCGCCATCTTCAGCGAAACGTACGGGCGATCGGATCGTATCGCGCGTGCGAACGGCTCGATCAATGCACGCGATCGTTCGTCATCCTTCACCGCCACGTCGATGGCCCGTTGGCGCAGGAAGGCGATTCCGCCGCCCGCGGTCCGCGGGTTCGGATCGATTGCACCAACCACCACGCGCGTGATCCCGGCGGCGGCAACGGCGTTCGAACAAGGCGGCGTGCGGCCCTGATGATTGCATGGCTCCAGCGAAACATAAAGCGTTGCGCCGTGAGCGGCGTCGCCGGCTTGCCGGACGGCGAGAATCTCGGCGTGCGGCTCTCCCGCCCGATGGTGGTAGCCTTCGCCTGCGATAGCGTCGCCGGCGACCACGACCGCGCCGACCGGCGGATTCGGCGAGGTGTTTCCGATTCCGCGTTCGGCCAGTTCGCACGCCCGTTCAAGGAAAATCCGGTCTAGCGCGTCCATCGATCTACCTCCAAATATTGCGCCTAGTCCGGTTTCCGGCCTTGTCCGGTGCGCGGTGCCGGTATTCCGACATTTATCGGGCTCGAGGCAAGCGACGCGTTCTGCCGTGTCGAACGCGCCGAGCCATGATGGTGAGATATTGCCGTTTGGCTTTGCTATTATTCTTGGCCCTGGCGCCGGCGCTTTTGACGCCTTCGCGCGCATCGGCCGCATCGCTCGATCCGCCGCTCGCAACGGCGGGCAACCCGTTGACGGTGGTTCTGGACGAACGCACCGCTCCGCGCGGGTTCGCGTACACGCATATTACGGTGCCGGTAAAACCCGGACCGTTCACGCTGGACTATCCGATGTGGATTCCGGGCGAGCACGGACCCACCGGACCGCTGAACGATCTTTCGGAACTGCGCATCAGCGCTAACGGCCAGCCCGTAACGTGGCAGCGCGATCAAGTCGACATGTACGCTTTTCATATCAACGTCCCGCCTGGCGTGAACCGCGTGAACGTCGATTTTACCGTGCTGCTGAACCGCCCGAACAACTTCGTCGACGGTAATCTTGCAACGCGAAATATCCTGGTCGGGAATTGGAACCGGTACATTCTCTACCAGCGCAATATCAACAACGAACACTACTACGCCAAAGCCAGCCTCATCTTGCCGCAGGGATGGGATTACGCAAGCGCGCTTCCCGTTGCGTCGCGCAGCGGCAACCGTGTCGACTTCAAGACGGTGACGCTCGAAACGCTCGTGGACTCACCAACTGATTCCGGTAAATACTACCGGCACATCATGACGTGGACCGGTGACGGCACGCACACGTACATCGATATGTTCGCGGACCATCCCGAAGATCTCGTGATGACGCCCAAAGAACTTGCGGCCTACAAACGGATGACTCCCGAAGCGATCGCGCTTTACGGCGGTCGTCACTGGAACGTCTATCATTCGGAGCTGACGCTCAGCGATCTGATTCCGGGACAAGGCATCGAACACCATCAGTCCAGCGACGATCGCGCCGACGACAACTTCATCACCAGCGCTGCTGAGCAGATGGCCGGCGGCGACTTGCTCACGCACGAGTTTTCGCATTCGTGGAACGGTAAATATCGCCGGCCCTTCGACCTGCAGCAGCCCAACTACAACCTGCCCTATCCCGAACACACGGAGCTGCTTTGGCAGTACGAAGGCATGAACCAATATATGGGCGACATACTTGCGTTTCGCTGCGGTATCAAAGGCACCGCAAAAACGTATCCCGATTATCTGGCGACGATCTACTCGCAGATGGCGTACGAGCCGGGCCGCGATACCGAGCCGATCATCGACTTGACGACGGGCGCGCCATACTTCTATACCGCCGGCGGTGACTACGGTTCCCTGCGCCGCAGCGCGGGCGATTTCTACACCGAAGGCGAGCTCATGTGGCTGGACGCGGACACCATCATCCGGCAGCGCACGCACAACAAAAAGTCGATCGACGACTACGTAAAAGTGTTCGCCGGCGGTACGTCGGCACCGCGCGTCTTCACGTATACTCGCGCCGATCTGGAACATTATCTGAACGAAGTCGTGCCGTACGACTGGCATGGCTTCTTCCAAAAATACGTCTACTCGATTTCGCCGCTTCCGCCCACCGATGAAATACAGCGAGCGGGATACAAACTCGTCTTCACCGGCAAAGAGAACCCGTACGAGCAGAACTTCGAGACATTCGGAAAGTTCATCGACTCGTGGTTCGACGTCGGGCTGCAGCTCGGTGATGACGGCGGCGTCGGAGACGTGCGCGAAGGCTCGGCGGCATGGAATGCCGGTTTCGGGCCCGGCATGAAGATCGTGGCCGTCAACGATCGCGAATTCACGCCGGATGCGTGGAATGCGGCGATCAAAGCGACGTCCGCGAGCTTCAAACCGCTCGATCTGCTCGTGGATTACCAGGGCTACTATAGCGACATGATCCTGAACTACCACGGCGGCCCCAAACATCCGCACTTGGTGCGGATACCCGGAACCGTCGATATGCTCTCCGACATCATGCGGCCGCACGCGAAGTGAGTGAAAGAACGATGAAATATCAAGCACTTGCCGTCGCAGCGGCACTCAGTCTCTCGCTTCTGACCGCGGGCCCGGCCCGCGCACAGGGCGCCTACCGCTTCGATACGCCGGTGGCGACGCAGAGCGCACCCGAGACCATTGTGCTCGATGCGCGCAAAGCGCCGATAGGCCTGGCGTATTCCCACATGGTTATTCCGGTTCGTCCCGGACCGTTCACTATCGATTACCCGCAGTGGATTCCGGGCGAACACGGGCCGACGGGCCCCCTCAGCGACGTCTCCGAATTGCGTGTGAGCGCGAACGGCCGTCCGCTGGACTGGCACCGCGATCAGGTCGATCTCTACGCCTTCCATATGAACGTTCCGCAGGGCGTGAACGCGATTCACGTCGACTTTACCGTGCTGTTGAACGGTAACGGCGGACCGATGGCGACGCGCAACATCATGGTTGGCAATTGGAATCGCTACATCTTCTACCAGCGCAACATCGATAACACTCAGTACTACGTCAAGGCGTCGATGATCTTGCCGTCCGGTTGGGATTATGCATCCGCACTTCCGCTCGCGTCGCGCAACGGCGATCATGTGGACTTCAACACCGTAACGCTGGAGACGCTGGTCGATTCACCAACCGACCTGGGACGTTACGTCAAACACTATACCACTTGGTCCGGTGACGGCGCCAACGCGTACTTGGATCTTTTCGCAGACGCGCCGGAAGATCTCAAGATCGACGACAAAACGATCGACGCGTACAAACGGCTCGTTCCCGAAGCGATGGCGCTCTATGGAGGCCGCCATTGGAACGTCTACCACGCCGAGCTCACGCTTAGCGATACGCTTGGCTTCCAGGGCATCGAGCACCATCAGTCCAGTGACGACCGCGCCAACGATTCGTTCATGACGAGTCCGATGGCGCAAATGGCCGGGGGTGACCTGATTCCGCACGAGTTTTCACACTCGTGGAACGGCAAATACCGCCGGCCGTTCGATCTTCAGCAGCCGGACTACAACGAACCGTATCCCGAGCATACGGAACTTCTCTGGCAGTATGAGGGCATGAACCAGTACATGGGTGATATGCTCTCCTTCCGCTCCGGCATTCGCGATCCCAAAGATTACCCTGAGTATTTGGCTTCGCTGTACGCGCGTTTCGCATATGAGCCCGGACGAAATACGACGCCGATCATCGACACCACGACGGGCGCGCCGTACTACTACTGCTGCGCGCGAGGCGTGTATCCGACGATCCGGCGCACGGCGGGCGACTTCTACGGCGAAGGCGAGCTGATGTGGCTCGATGCCGATACGATCATTCGCGAACAATCGCACGGAACGAAATCCCTGGACGATTACACGAAGGTCTTCGCCGGCGGCATATCCGCACCGAAAGTCGTAACGTACACCCGCGAAGATCTGGAAGGCTATCTCAATCAAGTCGTGCCGTACGACTGGCATGGGTTCTTCCAGAAATACGTGTACTCCATCGCTCCGCTGCCGCCGACGGACGAGATCCAGCGCGCGGGTTACAAGCTCGTCTTCACCGACAAGCCCAACAAGTTCGATGAAGCGCGCAGCGCGGCGTTCCACGGCATATCTTCGTGGTATGACGCCGGGATTGCCCTCAGCGGAAAAGGCAACGTCACCGACGTGCGCGAGAACGGACCGGCGTGGAACGCCGGTTTAGCGCCCGGCATGCAGATCGTCGCAGTCAACGGCCGCGAGTTCAGCGGCGATTTGTGGACCCAGGCGGTTACCGACGCAAAGACCTCCACGGGGCCGATACGCTTGCGCATCAAGCAAGGCCACTGGTATTCGAGGATTGACCTCAACTACCACGACGGCCTGAAATATCCGCATCTCGATCGCATTCCCGGAACGACGGACATGCTCTCGGAGATCATGGCGCCGCATGCGACGACCCAGCCGTCGCCGCAGCCGCGCTCTAAGCCCTAGCCACTACGACGGCGCGCTCGACGATTGCACCCGCGGAACGTAACACCGCCGCGCAATCCTCGAGCGTTGCCCCCGTCGTGACGACGTCGTCGAGCAGCGTGACGCGCCGCCCGTCAAGCGATGCGCCGCGCCACGAAAAACGCCCGCGCGCGGCGAGCCTCGCGTCGCGATTCCTACCGCGCTGACGATCGCCGGCCACTTGTTCCAATCCCAAAAGCGCCTCGGGGCCGCTGTACAGATACAGATGACCGGCGATGTATTCGCAGCCGTCGAATCCACGCTCTCGCCGCCGCGCCCGAGTTGTCGGAACCGGCACGGCCGGTTCATCAGCCGGAAGCAAGTTCCGCTAGCCGCTCCGAGAACGATCGCGCGACGTCTCGACGGCCGGCCTTGAGCGCAAGTACCGCCCGGCGCAACGGCCCTTCGTACTCGCCCAGCGCAGTAACGCAGAGCGTGGGAAGGTCGAAGCTCAGGTTGGTGTCCACCGGCAGGCACCCCTCGCATATGCCCGTTCCGACTTTCGCGCAGCCTCCGCACATTGCGGGAAAGATGAATTCGATGATTTCTTGCAGCACATCGCGTCATTCACGCTGCAATAGAAAGTGACAATCGTCATGGCAAGCAGTGCCGGGGTAATGAGCGGGTGCTGACATTTTTGTTCGCTGCCGTTCTGTGGCGAGCCGACGGATATTCGTCCCGCGACGGTCTCAACGAGCACCGTAGTCGCCGCCTATTCGCGCGCGCGAGGAACCGCCGCGAGCGCTGCAATCCTCGAACGGTACCGGTTAACTGCCGGAGCGATGGAGATCGATGCAACAGCGGCGATCAAAGCCGTCGACTATCGCATCGATGCTTCGGTGGATGATGCAGACTATTCGATGGGCCGCGATGGAGGAAAGCGCTGGCGGCGTACGCCGAACGGCGTCGTGCGTTTTATCGAAAGCGACGTCCAAGGGGACGAGTTGGACCGTTGGCCTGAAGCCGTCGTGGGCTTCGACGCCGCCACCTGCAGTGTCGCCGGGCAAAGCGATACTGCATGGGTCCTGACTTGTCGCGCGCCTTGGGACGTACCGCACTGGTTTTATGTGGACAAGGAATCCGGAAGAGTCAGTCGTGAGGTGTCGCGCGAAGGCACGCGCGTTGTGCGTTACGACTTCTCTGATTTCCGCAACACGATAAACGGAACGACGCCCTTCCATTGGACGATCTCCGGTTTTGGCGGCGATGCCGAAGTAGAGGTCGTTTCAGTGCAGGCGGCGCCCGCAACGATCCTTCTGCAATTCCGACCTCGGATGACGTCTTCGAAATGCCGCCCGGGGTTCGAGCGCTTCAACTTTCCGCTAAAGTCGGCTTTCCGATTCGAATTCCGGTCAGCGTAAACAGCCATCCGGAGACATTCATTTTAGACACGGGAACCTCGCAGATCCTAATGGACGCCGGCGCCGCAGCGCGCGCAGGACTGCACTCGACGCTCGGCCACGCGATTGCGTCCGAAATGCGCGTCGGTGACGTCCTAGGGCGCAACATCGCAATGCAAATCGTGGACATTTTCCATGGTTCCGACGGCGACGGACTCTTGGGCAATGACTTTTTTCGCGGCCACATCGTCCATATCGACTATAACACCGGCGACCTGGACTTGTTCGCTCGCGACGGTTTTACGCCGCCTGCCGACGCACTGCCGTTGACTATCGACTTTCGGGAGGGCATGCCGCTCGTGAGCGTGGAGGTAGACTCTGCGTTTCGCGATCGCTATCGCCATCGACACCGGCTCGGTCGATATTTTGCTTGGCCCAACGTTTTTCAGCGGTCCGGACGCCGCAACGTTCTCTCCAAATTACGGCCGCGAAATCGAAATGAATTTTCTCGAGGGACCGCTGAACGTTCAGCGGGGAAGAGTAGCCGCGCTCGGTTCGGTGGCGTCCGATTCACATCGGCGCCGGCCGATCTGATTCGACCACTGCCCAACGACTTGGACATTCCCTTGAACGGGATATTGGGCTGCAACATTCTCGCTACTTTGAATGGTGGTTCGACTACGACTCCAACCGCGCATGGATTCGCTACACCAAAAACGCGTCCGGCAATCCTTGCGGACTGTTCCGGCGCTAGGGCACTCAGGCTAACGAGGCATCGGGCTCATTGGCGACAATCGCGCTCTCGAGCAGCAGGCCCGGTTCAACGGTGTAGTTCATGCCGACAATCGTGTCGCGAAGGATGGCGTTGTCTCCGATTGTCGAGCCTTGCCAAATGATCGAACGCTCGACGCGCGCGCCCTTGCCGACGCTGACGCGAGCGCCAATCACGCTGGGGCCGACGATCTTTGCCGTAGCGTCGATCTGCGCATCAGGGGCAATCCATGAGTCGCTGCTGACCGGCGAATGGCCGGGAATTTGGAACTTGCCGGTAACGACGTCGATGCTTGCCCGACGATACTCGCCCGGTGTGCCGATGTCGCACCAGTACGATGTCCCGGCATCGTAACCGTAAAACGCCTGATTCGCTTCGACGAGCGCCGGAAATACTTGCTTTCCGAAATCGTAGAATTCGCCGGAGGGAATGTAATCGAATATCTGGGGTGAGAAGGCGTAAATGCCGGTGTTCACGAGATTGCTCAGTTCGGTTCCTTTTGCGGGCTTTTCTTGAAAACCCGTTATCCTGCCCGTTTCGTCGGTCACGACGACACCGTACTGATCGACTTCGTCGCGCTGCACCAGACCGATGGTCGCGATCGCCTTTCGGCTCCCGTGAAAATCGAAAAGCCGATCGAGTGGCAGATTCGTCAAGTCATCGCAACCGACGACCACGAACGGGGCGCCTGAAAGGAACGACTTCATCTGCTCGACGGCACCGGCGCTCCCGAGCAGCACCTTCTCGTGCAGATACTCAAGACGTACGCCGTATTGCGAGCCGTCGCCGAGCGCGTCGACGATCATCTGGGGCAGATAGTGCACGTTGATCGCAATGTCGTCGAAGCCGTAGGATTTCAAATAACGGATCAAATGTACGGCGTTGGGTTCGCCCGCAACAGGGACCAGCGGTTTGGGCACTTGCTTGGTGAGCGGGTACAGACGCGTGCTGAGCCCGCCGGCGAGAATCATCGCCCTCATCGGTTATACTTTCCCTTTCACGAAACGCGACCGGACGCTTTCGCCGGCAACGAGCAAGACAAATCGCGGCAGCGCTAATTGCCGCTTCCAGCGATGCGGCTCTTTGACGAGCCGGTACAGCCATTCCAGACCAAGCCGCCGCCACTCCTCCGGCGCCCGCTCCACTTTGCCGCTGATGACGTCGAACGATCCCCCCACGCCGATTCCGGCGCCGCATCCGGTCAACGGCAGGTATTGCGCCAGCCAGTACTCCTGTCGCGGAAACCCCATGCCGGCGAAGAGCAATCGCGCACCGCTTGCGCGAATCTGCGCCGCAACCTCCGCAGATTCAGCTTCGTTGAAATAGCCGTCGCGAGCGCCGGCCAGCAATAAACCGGGATAGCGCTGCTGCAGCGTCCGAGCCGCCGCTTCGGCAACGCCGGGCGAACCGCCGAGCAAGTACACCGCAATCCCATCGCGTGCCGCGCGCCCGCAAAGATGTTCGATCAGCTCCACGCCGGTAACGCGTTCGCGCAGTGTCGCCCCCCGCGAGCGAGCCACTGCGAGAAGGCCCACTGTATCGCAAAGCGAGAGCGCGCAGGCGTTGATAATGTCCCGATACCCCCTATCGCGCTGCGCATGCACGACCATTTCCGTGCCCAACGTAACGATCTGCGCCCCGGCACCGCTGCGCGCAAAACGCAGAATCGCGTCGGCGGCCGCGTCGGCATCGATCGGATCTAGGCGACAGCCGAGAATTTCCACTTTTCGATGAGCGGACGCAGCCCTCTCGCCACTGCTTCAGGCATTGCATCCAATGGCAGACGGCATTGGCCGGCCGCGAAGCCGAGCTCACGCATCGCCCACTTAACCGCGATCGGATTCGTCACCGAGAACAGTCCGTCGATGAGCGGCAACAGCGAGAGATGAATGCGCGCAGCTTCGTCCATGCGGCCCGCGCGATATGCGTCGACCATTTCCGCGTACTCGATCGAGCAAAGGTGTGATGCCACGCCGACCACGCCGTCCGCGCCCAGGGCCAAACACGGCAAGAATAAATGATCGTCACCCGCATACACGGTGAATCCCTCCCTGCGATCCTTGAGAATCATGCCGATCTGCTTGAGATCGCCGCTGGACTCTTTTACGCCGGCAATGTTGGCGTAGCGGCTCGCGAGATCCAGGAGTGTTTCGGGGAGCATGTTGGATCCGGTGCGGCCAGGGATGTTGTAGATGATGACGGGCAGCGACGTCGCTTGCGCAATTGCGCCAAAATGCGCGCGCATGCCGCTTTGCGGCGGCTTGTTATAGTAGGGCACGACGGCAAGAATCGCGTCGGCACCGGCCTTTTCCGCTGCGGCAACCGCCGCGACGGATTCGCGCGTATCGTTCGTTCCGGCATTCGCAATCAGCGTCGCGCGGCCGCCGACGGCGTCTTTCACCGCTCGAAACAGGGCGATCTGCTCGTCCGAGGTAAGCGTCTGCCCTTCGCCGGTCGAACCGGCGATCACCAGACCATCGTGGCGCCGATCCGCCAGCCAGATCGCCAGCCGCGCCGCTTCGCTGTAATTGACCTCGCCGCGTTCGTCGAACGGCGTAATCATCGCCGTCGCTATTCCGCCGAGCTTTTTCATACCGGCTCCCTCACGTTTTGATTTTGCTCCAGATGGAATTCGTCGTGAACCGCCTGTTCGGCCCGCTGGGCATCCGTCGACGGCACCAGCACCGAGATCGTGATGCTGCTGTCCGTGGTGTGGATGATTTCTACGTTTGCAGCCGAGAGCGCGTTCACGACGCGATAGATGACGCCGGGCGTGTAGCGCATGCCCGCACCGACTACCGAAAGTTTGGAGCAACCTTCTCGAACCCGCACCGCCAAGTTGAGATCGCCGAGCAAGTGGCGAATCTCGCTGCCCCGATCTCCTTCCACCACAAACATCACGCCGGCTTGATTGATCGTTACTTGATCGATCGATATGCCGGCGTCAGCCATGCGTTGGAACATCTGCAGCTCCACTTGCATGCGACGATTCCGATCCTCGATATCGCCGCGAATGACGCGAATCCACGTGACACGTCCCGAGGCCGTAACGCCCGTGACCGGTTTCTCTTCGTCGACGTGCTCGTCGACGACGGTCCCAACTCCCGTGCGCAGCCCCTTGATCGCATACCGCGTCCCGGTCTTCTGCGCATAATCGGCGGCCTTATGGTGCATCACTTTGGCGCCGTGCTGAGCCAGTTCCGTCATCTCTTCTAAGCCGGCGCGTTCGATCATGTGCGCGCCTTCGATTCGCCGCGGATCGCCGGTCATGGCACCGCTTACGTCCGTATAAATGTCGACGCTCTCGGCACCGAGTGCGTGTCCCAAAGCAATCGCGGTGAGATCCGTACCGCCGCGTCCGAGTGTCGTGATCTCGCCGGTTTCGGTGATGCCTTGAAAACCCGCGACGACCGGAATCGCACCGCTTTCCAGTACTTCGCGCACGCGCGCCGGCTCGACGCGCACGATCTTTGCATCGCCGCTCTTCGCGTTCGTGATGATACCTGCTTGCGCGCCCGTCAGCGGAACCGAAGCTAAACCCGCTTCTTCGAGCGCGGCCGCAAACACGGCTGCAGAAATGATTTCGCCGCACGCCAGCAGCATGTCGCTTGCGCGCGTGCCCGAACGCCCGCCGATCAACGCCAGAAGCGAATCGGTCGCATATGCGTCAGGCTCGCGGCCCATGGCGGAAACGACCGCTACGGGGCTACGTCCGCGTTCGCGCTCTTCACGAAGCCGCTCTATCGCGACGCCGCGCAGCTCCGGTGTGGAGACGGACGTTCCGCCGAATTTTAAAACGACGAACGCAGTCATGAGGCGCGGCGAGACATCAGCAATTCGAGAATCTGCACGCCGTTCGTGGCCGCCCCTTTGCGCAGTTGATCGCCGACGATCCACATTTGGAAACGCCGCCCGTCGCAGGGGCGCAAACGGGCGACGTGCACCATATCGGTGCCTTCGACCTCGCGCGGGGTAACGATCCCGTGCGGATGAAACACGATTCCGGGCGCGCGCTGCAAGGCCGCGCTCAGTTCATCTACCGTCGTGTCACGCTCGGTCTCGAAAAACACCGCTTCGGAATGTGCCGTGCGAACCGGAACGCGCACCGTGGTCGCAAAGAGCGGCAGCTCCGGAAGCTCGAGCACTTTGCGAGTCTCCTCGCGCACCTTGTCCTCTTCGCTCGTATAGCCGTTGGGCTCCATCGTCCCGATCTGCGGCACGACGTTGCCAATGACGTTGCCTTCACCGCGTTCGAACTCTTCCAGCGCGGCCCGTCCCGCACCGCTTATTGCTTGGTACGTCGCGACATTGACGTGTGCCAGCCCCGCGGCGTCTCGAACCGGTGCAAGTGCAACGCACAGGATGATCGCCGTGCAGTTGCCGATCGGAAAAAGGCGATCCTGAGGACGAACGGCGTGCGCGTTTACCTCGGGAACTATCAGCGGCACGTCGGGCGTCAGGCGAAACGTGGAGTCGTTGTCGATCACGATCGCGCCGCGGTCGATCAGCGCCGGCGCGTACTGCAAGCTCGCGTCCTCCGAGCTGGCGAAAAACACGGCGTCGAAATCGGCCAGCGCCTCGTGCGTCGTTGCCTGCACGTTATCGCGCGTGCGCGACGCGAACAATCCCAAACGATCCACGGGCACGCGCCGCTCCTCGAGCACACGAACGATGGTCTCACCGACGACGCCGGTCGCTCCGACGACGGCTATGTTCACTTGAAAAGGCGCTCCCCGGAGGCGCCGCTCAAAAACACGTCTAGCCCGACGTGCAGGCCGCGCAAATTACGGGCGTTGCGAACGGCGAGCAGAATGCCCGCTGCAAAAGACGCCGCCGAGAGCGAGTCGTGGCGAATCGTGAGAAGCTCGCCGGTGTTTCCGCAGATGACTTCTTGGTGAGAGACGGCGCCTTGAAGCCGCACGCTGTGAATCGGAACGTTTGCCGGTCCGCCGGCCGCGCGAATCCGCTCCGCGGTCGCGGAAGCCGTTCCGCTGGGTTTGTCTCGTTTATCGTGACGATGCGTCTCGACGATCTCGATCGTCGGGAAATACCGCGCGGCTTCTTCGGCAAATCGCATCATCAAGACGGCTCCGATGGCAAAATTCGGCACGATCAGCGCGCCGAGATTGTGCTTCGACGCCAGGGCGTTAAGTTCGGCACGATCGTTCTCGTCCCACTCGCTCGAGCCAACAATCGGAAAAACCCCATGCTCGAGGCACGCCCGCGCAGCCTGCTGCGTGACGGGCCGCACCGTGAAGTCGACGAGCACGTCGGGCGTGGTCTCGCGCAGCAGCACTTCGAGATTGCCGTAAATGCGTTCCGCCGGATCGGCGCTGCGCGCGAAACCGCCCGCGAACTCCAAATCCGGCGCCGCGTCGATTACCTGCCGCGTGAGCCGCCCCATGCGGCCCGACGCGCCCGAAACGGCGACCTTCAGCATCCGCTCCCCCAAGCCAGGGATATCGCTTCGTGTTTAGGGTATTCGGATTCTATTGTCGGTTCCTGCCAAGGACGACGCGGGTTGCACGCCTTAACAACCCGGGCCTGTGTTGAATTGCTGTCTCATCGCCGGTTGCATTGTGACGGTCAAGCGTTGGTAGTAGATGTCCCGTCGCTTTGAAAGTTGCATGCCGAAAAATTAGAACATGGCGTCGATTTTTATGCGCCTTGCATCGCTAACGCCGGCCTGCCGCAATATTGCATCGAGGGCCGCGTTGTCTGGCGGAACTCCAGCCTGACGAAACATGCGAAGGTCTAACTCAATACCCTCCATCGCTGCGGGCTCGTAATTGTTGTGCAGCTGCGCTTGGTAGTTTGACCAAACGAGTTTAGCGTCGTTAGCCTTATTAGCCGCAATGTATTCCGCCCGGGCCTTCGGGTCCGAAATTTGGTCCGAGTTCGGGCATGAGCCAAGTCTACCCCAAGGCTCAGGCGGAGGTACGCAGCCCGCCGTGGGGAGGTCTTTGAGATCGTGCGGGTCATACGCTGGGTCGTAAACGCTTTCAATGTGTCGTAGTACCTGCGCCCAACCCTGAATTAGGTGGCGACGCCGCAATATATATCCTTGAGCTTGACGATGGCGACAAGTCAACGGCGGCAGTAATATCCTCTATCGCAATATCGAGGTCATTGAGGGACCGGGATTGCTCAAAACGTCGGAGCGCTTCCGTCGCTCGGGGAATAAACGCCTCGGCACGAGCGCCCATAGCAGTCTGTCATCGGGGTGTTAGTCGTCGACTGCGCTTCCGCAATTTCTTGTCTCGGCAGCATAAAACATAGGGCTACGCAGCAAGCGATTCTTAGGATACTTCCGTATCGAAACTCCGGTGACATCGTTCTCATAAGACGCTCCTTAAAATCCGTGTCGGGACATTAAGAAAACGCCCGGGAGCGGTCAACAACGTATTTCCGATTTGTATGTTAGAAGATCGGGGACGGCTTGCTGACCTCACCAACAATGACATCCGAATCGTGTTTTTACAGCTTTCGAGGGGCGCGTATTTCAGCATCACCATCTTCTGCCCGACGTTCGGGAAGTCGATCGTCACCAAACCATCGCCCCCCGCGCCGACGACGTCGCCGATGGTGCCTTCGCCCCACTTGGGATGCCGCACGCGGTCGCCTTTCTTCAGGTTCATGTTCATACCGGCGCCGGCAGTCTCATGAATGGAGACTTCACGCCAACGCCCGCCCGCCGGACGGGGAAGCACCACGCCGCCGAGCAGTTCGACATCCGGCATCTCTTCCAAGAAACGCGACTTGGGATGCGCGAAGGTGTTGCCGAAGAGCGTGCGCCGCTCGGCATACGAGAGAAACAGGCGATCCATGGCGCGGGTGACGCCGACGTACGCAAGACGGCGTTCTTCTTCGAGTTCGGTCATGTCGACGAGCGCCCGCGAGTGCGGGAATACACCCTCTTCGAGCCCGGTAAGAAAGACGTTCGAAAACTCCAGACCCTTGGCGCCGTGCATCGTCATCAGCGTCACGTACGACGCTTCCGGATCGAGCGCGTCGAGATCGCTGATAAGCGCAATGTTCGCGAGGAAGGTCGAGAGTGACGACTCGGCGTCGTTTTGCTCGAATTCGCGCGCTACGCCGACGAGCTCTTGCAAATTTTCCAGGCGCGTGCGCGCATCTGCCGTGTCTTCATTGCGAAGTTCGCGCAAATAGCCGGATTCTTCCATCACCGCAACGAGCAGGTCCGCAATCGAGTAGTCCGACCGGCGCTCGCGCAAATTCTCGATGAGTTCCGCAAAGCGCTCGAGTTCCTTGGTCTTCTTCGGAACGGCTTTCTTCAGCAGATCTTTGTCGAAGATCGCTTGTCCGACGGAGACGCGCGCCTCGTTCGCGGCGGTTACCAGGCTCGCCAAGGTCTGCTGACCGATGCTGCGACGCGGCACGTTGACGATGCGCTTGAACGCCAGCGCGTCGGCCGGATTCTCGATGTAGCGAAGATAGGCGATGATGTCTTTGATTTCGGCGCGCGCGTAGAAGCCGACGCCGCCGACGACGCGGTACGGAATGCCTTCGCCGATGAGCGCTTCTTCGAATACGCGCGACTGCGCGTTGGTGCGATAGAGGACCAGGAAATCGCGATAGGCGGAACCCTCACGAATCAATTCCTTGATCTTCTCGACGACGTAGCGCGCCTCGGCGCGTTCGGTTTCCGCCGAAAACGCCGTGATCTTCTCGCCTTCGTTGCGCCGCGTGAAGAGCTTCTTGGGCTGACGCGTCTTGTTGTTGGAGACCAGAGCGTTGGCGGCGTCCAGAATGCGCTGAGTGCTGCGGTAGTTTTCCTCGAGCGTGAAGACCTTGGCGCCCGCGAAATCGTGCTCGAACCGCAGGATCATCTTGTAATCGCTGCCGCGCCACGAGTAGATCGACTGGTCGTCGTCGCCGACGACAGTGACGTTTTTGTGTTTTTCGGCGAGGATCGCAATGAGCCGGTACTGCGCGAAGTTGACGTCCTGATACTCGTCGACGAGAACGTATTGGAACTTCTTCTGCCATTTCGTGCGCGTCGCTTCGTCTTTTTCGAACAGGTCAATCGTGCGCACGATCAAATCGTCGAAGTCTAAGCTGTTCGATTCGCTCAGGCGCCGCTGATACTCGGTGTAGACATTTGCATAGCGCTCACCCAAGAACGACGTGTTGCGCTGGTGATACTGCTCGGGCCATACCAAAGAATTCTTCGCTTTGCTGATCTCGGCAAGGCACGCACCCGGACTCAACTGGCGCTCGTCGTAATCGAGATCGGCCAGGATGTCCTTGATGAGCGCTCGCTGATCGGCGTCGTCGATAATGGCAAAATTCGAAGCGATTCCGGCTTTGCCGCCATCGCGGCGCAGAATGCGCACGCACATCGAGTGGAACGTACCGACCCATAGATCGCGCGCAGCCGTGCCGACCATCCGCTCGAGACGCGTTTTCATTTCGCCGGCGGCTTTATTGGTGAACGTCACCGCGAGAATGCGATCCGGCGCAATGTTCAATTCGTCGAGCAAATACGCGATGCGGTTCGTGAGAACGCGCGTCTTGCCGCTGCCCGCACCCGCAAAAATAAGACACGGGCCGTTGGCGTGACGAACGGCAGCGGATTGTACGTCGTTAAGGGCTTCGGTCTCCAAGATCATCCCGAGTGCCTTCGACACGGGAGCCATTTTCGCCTCGATGGGCCTTCGATACCTCAAGACTGCGCGCTATCGCGCTTCAGATACGGAAGACCCGATCAGCGATATTTGTCGTATTTCGGCTAGCGTGCCACCGACAGCGTCGCTGCCGGACGCGCAGCGAGCGCGTATGCACCGGCTAAATGTGCGAGTGTGGATTCCGCTCCCATATTCATGTTGACCGAGTCTTCATTAAGGCCGTCGAGACAGCCGCCGTTTCGCGCCATCACGACCCCGCGCGAATTGCGGCCGTAGTACCAGTCGAGTGCAATCTGCGCGGTGGTGCGGTACGCGGGATCGCCCGTCGCATCGTATGCCACGAGCGCGGCATCAACCATCGCGACCGCTTCCAGAGGTTGTTGACAATAGCGCGGTTTGGTGCCGCCGCGCCTAAACCACCCTTCATTCCCTACCGGAACGTACACGCCGCCTTCCATCGAAACGCGTTCGTAGAATTGGAACGTGCGCAGACCGATGGCCAGCACTTCGTCGTCGCGCAGGGAGAGGCCGGACCGCATCATCGCTTCGGGCAAACGGGCGTTATCGTACGTCAGTTCGTTCTCGAACCAGTGCCAATTAGCGTCGCGCGTCTCCAGAAACCGAGTCTTCGATTGGTCCGCCAGACCACGCAAATGCTCGCGATACCGGTCGGCATCCGCTCCAGCCACGCTCGCTTCGGCCGCGTGCGAAAGGCCGATCATGGCATACGCTTGAGAGCGCGTGTACTGAAGCCAATCGAGCGACTGCAGGCCCTTGTCGAAGATCTTCTTACACGTGCGGCGCCACGAGCCGCGCGGCGCATAGCGCATCCCGTATCCCATCGACCAAAGCGCCCGGCCGACGGAGTCATGCGTTCCGACCGTGTCCAGCCAGGTGCGATCGTAACCCATGAAATTATGGAACCGCCCGTCCGGCATCTGCGCGTTCTGCATGAAAGACAAGTACGTCGAAGCCAGACGTTCGGCGGCTAAGTCATGCGGATCGATCTCGAGTTTGGCGATCGCGACCATCAATGCGCGCGAGACGTCGTCGGTACAGTATCCCGTCGAACGATTCGGAACGTCCTCGACCGCGTGCTGAATAACGCCCACGTCGTCGCTGAGCGCCATCAGATGCTCCAGCGTCGGCAGCGATCGGACGTTGTTCGGTGCCTCGGGGCCGAATCTATGCAGAATGAATGAGCTCCATTTCTTGCGGCGCAAACTCCGCAAACAATTTTCCGTATTCCGCGGCCACGTGCGGCCAGGTCATCTGCCGGCCGAAACGATATGCGCGGCGTTCCGTCGCGCGACGCAGCGATGGATCGTCCAGCAGAGCGGTAACGATGTGCGCAATCGACTTCGCATCGCGGAACTCGCACAAGAACCCGCGATGATGCGAGAGCACTTCTTCCGCATACAGATACGGCGTCGAAACGATCGCTTTGCCGCAGCCAACGGCATACGCAAGCGTGCCGCTGACGATCTGCGTCGGGTTGAGGTAGGGGGTCAGATAGATATCGGTCGCTTCGAGATAGCTGACCAGTTCGTCGAAGTCGAGATACTTGTCGACGAGCTGCACGTTGTTCTGCAAACCATAATCGTGCACGCGCTGAATCAGCGACTCGCGATACGACTCACCTTCCTGCCGGCGCACGACCGGATGCGTCTCTCCCAAGATCAGGTAGAGCGTCTCCGGGTGACTCGCCACGACGCGACGCATCGCTTCGATTGCGTACTCCAAGCCTTTGCCGCGATTGATGAGCCCAAACGTCGAGATCACCATGCGCTGTCCGATGCCGAACGACGCTTTCGCCGCGTCAGTACTCCGGAATGGAACATCCGGAACGCCGTGATGAATGACTCGGATGCGCTGGGGATCGATGCCGTAAACGCCGGTCAGCAAATTGCTGCCGGTTTGCGACAGAACGACGACGCAGTCCGAATGCGCGCAAAGCTCGCGCGTGACGCGCAGCATCACTTCGTCCGGTTCCGGTAAAACCGTGTGCAGCGTAAGAGCAACCGGTTTCTCGATGGCTTTGAGCGCATCGACCAGCCACTCGCCGCGCTCTCCACCGAACAAGCCGTACTCGTGTTGGATGTTGAGCACTTCCGCGGGATGAGCATTAACGATAGCGGCGATGTCGTGATATGCCTCGCGGCGATCTTGTTGTAAGCGTGCCACGACTTCAGGCCCGTACTGGCGGACTTCACCGCCCGGTTCATCGATGGCGATAATTTCGGAACTAGTATGGAACGCGCGGTCGAACGACTCCACGACGTCCTTGGTAAAGGTCGCTATTCCGCACTCCCGGGGAGGAAAAGAACCCAGGAAAAGGGTGCGCGGAACAGAGACCACGGCCAGCGCGTCTGAGGGTCTGCCAAGCACCAACGATCTCCAAACGCCAGCTTGGGGAAGAGTTGAACAGTGCAGGAGGGTAAGCTGGCGACG
Organism: Vulcanimicrobiota bacterium; assembly: GCA_963714015.1. Taxonomy (GTDB): domain Bacteria; phylum Vulcanimicrobiota; class Vulcanimicrobiia; order Vulcanimicrobiales; family Vulcanimicrobiaceae; genus DASRDE01. The sequence goes on from OY970223.1 coordinate 3,082,046, forward strand.
ACCTCCTACGGCTTCGAAGGTGTTATACCCGAGCCATTCCTACTATAAAACTCCTCACGAGCAGCAAAGGTTTCACCCGCCCGCTTGCTATGGAGGCCGGCTAGCGCACGCCGATCGGTGCGCTTGGGCCGATACGAGAACCTTCCTTCGCCACCGTGCCCGGTTCGATTACCACGTCGTGACCGATGACGCTCCCGCGCCCGATCTTCGCGCCGGCTCCGACGCGCGAACCGCTCGCGATAATGGTTTCGTCGATTTCCGCCCCTTCTTCGACCGTGACGTCTTCCCAGAAGACGCTTTCGGTGATGCGCGCGTTCGCTCCGATACGGCAGCCGGTTCCCAGAACCACGTTCGGACCCACACGCGCCGAGGGATCTATCTGCACTCCTGCTTCGATATGAACCGGCGCGATGACGTTCTCACCGTGCACTTTCGACGCCCCCGGACCGTTCACACCGGGCTGGAGTTTGAGCGGCATCGCGCCCGAAAGAATGTCACGGTGAGCGTTGAGGTAGTGCTCCGGCCGGCCGAGATCGATCCAGTAATCGCTCGTCGTAAATGCGTAGAGCGAGTTGCCTTCCGCAAGCAGCTTCGGAAACGTTTCGCGTTCGATGGAGACGTTGCGCCCGGGCGGAATGAGTTTCAAAACGCCGGGGTCCAGCAGGTATGTGCCGGCATTGATTTCGTCCGTCGGCTCGGTGCCTTTGGGCGGCTTCTCTACGAATTGCGAGATGCGGCCGGTCTCGTCGTGCACGACGCAGCCGAATGCGGATGGATCTTCTACTTTAATGAGGTGCAGCGCACCCAGACCGCCCTTCTGCTCGTGGTAGTCGATCATCGCTTGCAGATCGAGACTGGTCAGGACGTCGCCGTTCAGCACGAAAAACGGTCCGTGAATGTGCTGCTCGACGTTCTTGATCGCGCCGGCCGTACCGAGCGGCTCGTCCTCGATGACGTACGTGATGTTCATTCCGAGGCGTGAGCCGTCGCCGAAGTACTCCGTGATGGCCTGCGGCATATACCCGGCCGGCAGAATCACGTCCCTGATGCCGACGTCGTACAGGCGCTCGAGCGTCCGCGCCAGGAACGGCACGTTCATGATCGGGACCATCGGCTTGGGCGTTCCGAACGTCAGAGGACGCAGCCGCGTTCCCTCGCCGCCGACCAGCACGATTGCCTGCACCTTAAACCTCCACAGTAATCACAGTAAGCAGGAAGGCACAAAGCTGCGCCTTTTAGGGGGCCTATTCCCTGCTGATCTTCGGCAGTAACGAAATTTTCCAGGCCGCAATACTTCGACGACAGCCGAACACTTGTTCGCGTATAGAGGAGGGATCCGTTCGCCGGACGAGAGCCCGTCCGGAAAACTACTGTATCCCGATCCCGGCCACCAGGCCGCTTCCCTTGTCAAAAACGGCGATGAACGTCGCCGTGCCGTTGGCAAACTCAACGCGGTAGGTGTATGCGGTTCCGCGCTCGTCGATGCGCTTGCCTTTGAAGATAATGCTTTTCGGTGCTCCAAGCGGGGCGAGCTGCGCAGCAATCTGCTTTTGCGTTTGCGGAGTCGCCATCTTAGCGAAGCGTGGATCCAGTTCGCTCGCCTGCAACGTTCCGTGGAGCACTTCATCCAGAAGGTGAAGGATCCGCGGACGCATGCTCACATCCTCGCCCGGAGCCGCCGTGCGCGCGGCCAGTGCAGCATCGGGGAACATCGATTCGACGACGGCCGTTTCTACCGCACCCGGATCGCCGGACGTACTGTTCTCGAAAACGATGATGTTCACGCGGTCGTTCGGATAATACGAATTCATCGTGAACGAACCAAGCGAACCGCCGTTATGCCAAATGCGCGCATGCCCGTCCAGGGGATCGACGCCCAAGCCCATGCCGTACGTGTCGGGAGCGCTGCCTGGAAGCTTCGGCGGTGTGATCATCATTTCGTAGTCGTGCGGGGTCACGATCTTACCGGAATGAAGTGCCGTGTCCCACGCCGCCATGTCGGCTAGGGTTGAAACGATCGCGCCCGCGCCGCCTGCCCAGCCCTCCTGGATTTCCGGCGCAGGTTGCAACGGGAGATTGTCGTGCATTCCGTTCCAGTATCCGACTGCGAAATCACTCATGGTAGGCTCATCGGACATGAATCCGGAGTGCGTCATTCCGGCGGGTCCGAAGAGATGCTCGCGTACGTACGATTCGTACGACTCACCGGAGACTTTCTCGACCACCTTGCCGAGCACGTAGTAGTTGGTGTTGCTATACTCCCACTTCGTGCCCGGCGTAAAGTGGAGCGGAACGTCGACGAGCTTCGCGACCGCTTCCAGACTGCCGCCGGTGGCCAGCTGCGCGGGAGACACGCGTTGAAGATAATCCGCCAGTCCGCTGACCTGGTTGAGTAACTGCCGTAAGGTGATTTCATTCGCGTGCGGGAACGCCGGCTCGTATTGCGCAAGCTTGTGGTCGATCGAGAGTTTACCTTGCTCCTGCAACTGCAAAATCGCCGCGGCCGTGAATTGTTTGGTTACCGAACCGATGTTGAAACCGGTGTCTGCGTCGACCGGTTCATTTTTCGCGACGTTTCTGCGTCCATAGACTTTAGTATAGACCAGTGCGCCGTCTTTCACGATAGCCACCGCCGCTCCAACGGGCTTTTGCGACGTTATGATCTTGTCGACGGCGGCGTTTACCGGGCTCAGCTGTACACTTACGGCTGCCGCTAAAAGAACAAATGAAAACATACTAGCGCATCGAGCGCTCGATGAGCGCCGTCTGTTGGCTTGTCAGTATTCCCGGCGGGGACGCGAGCACGATCGTCGTTCCCTCGACGCTCCAGGCGGTGGGGTGAATCGTCCGGATGATGCCGCCACGGGTGCGGAAGTACGCTTGCATCCCGCGGCTCGGGATCGGCGGAAGTCCGGGCATTGCACCGGGCGCGCCTGCGGGCCTCGAAATGAACATCTTATCATCGCCCGGCGAGCCGGGTTCGACGCCGCGGCTCTCGCTAATCGTTAGCGGCCCTTGCGGCGTGTCGTACCGGAAGATGAGACTACGCCCGACGGTTGCGCCGTTCGGCGGCACGACTTCCGTGATCTCGCCCTGCAGTCCCGATGGGAGGCCGGCGGGTGCGATGACCGTGAACGGCATGTCGCGACGCGCTTGATCTAACGTTACGGCAGTGGTATTCGCGCTCACCATTTTCCCGTTCACGCTGACAAACACGCGGAACATATGAGCGACTTGCGCCAGCACGTTGCGATCGCCGAGCACCAGAAACGTCAGAGCCGCTGCGGCCGCGATTGCTACGGCCGGTCTGCGCCACCGCACCTGGACGTCGCGCGGCTGAAGGCGTGCGAGGACCGCGCGCTCATCATACGCCGGAACAGCAATATCCTCGGCGTACGCGCGCACCACGTTGCCCACGTTATTGGTTGTTGACGATTGATTCATTGACATATAAAACTCCTGACGATGAGGGAGCCACGGGAAGGGACGCGTCCTCTGCCAGCAGGCCGCGCAATCGGCGATGCGCGATCATCAGCCGCCACCGGATGGTTACCGGGGAAATCGCGAGGACGTACGCGATCTCCGCGCTCGTCAAATTGTAGTAGTAGCGCAAGAGCACGACGATCCGCAGCGAGGCATCGAGCGATGCAATCGCGCGCCGGACGTCGATTCGATCGTCCTCGTCGTGTTCGTGCGGCAAGGTGTGCGGGTCGGCGTGCGCGCCGTAATTATCATCGCGCCGTTTCAGGCGCCGGCACTCATTGCTGACGATACGGTAAAGCCACACTTTGAAGTGCTCGGGGGACCGCAGCTGCTCGATTCGCGACCACGCGCGGGCACAGGCTTCCTGTGCGGCATCTTGCGCCGCGTGAGGGTCCTGCAGCATCGAATAGGCGATGCGGTAGACGTCGGCCCAGGTCGCTTCGGCGAGCTCGGCGCGCGCCGCAGCGTCACCGGATACGGCGCGTGCTACGACTTCCCGGAGGTTCTCCATATGCAATAGACCCGCTCGAACGCCAAAGTGTTGGTCTAAAGTTCTAAATTACGATGTCAACGAGGGCCGCTGCAAGCCGCTTAGCGAGCGTTCGAGCATTGTGGCGCGTTCGCGCCATTGACGAGCCTCGACGGCGCCGTACGCCGTTTCAGCGGCCGAGCAGAGTTTTGCAAGTAGCGCGATCTCTTCGGGATCGGGCAGGGTGCCCTCGCAGTGATTGCCGTAAAGCGCGAAGCCTTGAAGCTCGTGCTGCGCGACGATGGGAATCGCGATCATCGGCCGGTCGTTCCCGTGCGGCCCTCCGTCCAGATGAATGGCGACGTCATCCAGAACGATCGGCCGCTCGAGCGAGAGCAGCGTACGCACGAGCAGCGAATCGTCGTCGAATACGCGCAGCGATGCATTCTCCCATCCGGTGGAAGCCTTGCATGAGAACGGTTCGCTTGAACCCAGCCGAGTAAAGACTGCCGCTGAGGCGAGCGCAAGGATATGGGCGGCCTCAACACCGAGTACATCGTCAACCGCCGACGTCGACGACGCAAATGCGAGTGCCCCAATGCGATACTCGATGCGCTTCTCCGCGATATGCCTTGCCCGGAAAACAACGCGATCGATGAGCCGTTCGGTCTTGCCGTGCAGCGAGTTCAGGATGAAGCCAAGCCCGATAGTGACGACAGACTTCGATTGCCAGCGCAAGGCGCTGTTCGCTCAGCATACGGCTCGTGAGCCAATCAACCAGACTAACGACCACCACAATGAGGGCCGTCATCGCGCCGTAAACCAAGGTGCGGTTGAGCGCGAAGTTGATGTCCAGGACGCGATGGCGCAACACGGCATACGCGAGCGCGATGGGCAACGCACATGACAAGAGTTGAGAGACGTCGCTAAGCATCGTCGTCAGCGTTGTGTTTCCCCCCAACAACACCAGCATGTTGAATCCCGCATACGCCAGAGCGCTGACAACCACGCCTGCGATGACCCAAGAGACACGCCGGCGCGCCTCACCGGCGATGTCGTGATACACCAGCGCGGCAAAGAGCAACGCCAGAATCAACAGCACGAAGGGTCCCAAGATACCGAACGTGGTCCAAGAGCTGAAAATGAGGGGCTCGTACAGGATTTGCGCGAGACACGCAATCGCGGAGAGCCCGAAGATCGCGTCGGCGCTGCGAACGCGCAATCGCCCCTTGGCGGTAGCCGGAACCTCCGGAAAACGCGCGATAAAAGGCAGCAGTGCTGCAGCCGGGAGCGTCGAGAACGCCGCTAAGATGAAAACGGCTATCGCTGTATACCATGCGCCGGGCAACCACGAGAACAGTGCCGCAACATCGCCGGAGATAACGACGCCCGTACCATAAAATACCAACGCCGCCGTTGCAACGGACGGCTTGCGCAGCGCGATGACCGCGACGATGAGCAGCGTTATTATGGCGTTGAGAAGAAAGGGCCAGCTATACTTGACGGACGGGATTGCTTCGCCTATGGAGGCGCGAATGCTCACAATGCGCCGCGCACCGTTGTGGATGACGGGAACGGTCAGTGTCGTGCCGGGCGGGCTATGGCGCAGCTCCAAGCGGAGGCGATCGTCGAGCGGCATCGCCGCGACGTCCACCAAGTCGCCGTTCCGAATGCCTTGCTTGTAGGCTTCGCCGCCGGCCGCGAGGCCCGTGACCTGTGCTGCGGCTCCCGGTGCGCTCGACTTGGCGACGACAAAGCCAAAACTGGTCCGCTCGATAGGCGCGTAAACCTCGGCGAACGCCAAAACCAACATAGCGATCGCGAGCGCTGCAAGGAGCCAGCCCCACACGGTTTTCATCGTCGGGCATCTTCAACGGCGGGCCGGGAGCCTGCCTGTCTAGGGCGCTCGGTCGGCACCGCGAAGTGCCACGCCTGGACCCGGTTTACGCCGCCGCAACGTAAAGCGTCGATCAGCACCCTTGCAAGGCGGTGACGGCGCGGTGTAGTATAACCGTCGCTGCCCGCGATCCCGGGTGATGAAATGGTATCATGACAGGCTCTGAACCTGTTCTTCCTCGTTCGAGTCGAGGCCCGGGAGCGTAGCGGCCCTATCGTCTAGAGGCCTAGGACGCCGCCCTCTCACGGCGGTAACGCGGGTTCGAATCCCGCTGGGGCTAAATTTTCGGGAGAGAAAAACGCCAGCATTTGTTGGCGTTTTGTAATTTCCCGAGTTCCCAGATCACTCTGCGGTTGCCATTTGGTTGCCGCGAGCGGCATAACCGCTCCTCTATCGCAAGTAGCGTTCGACGATTTGGTCCACTGAACCAAGCCATGCTTCGTTGGACGTGCCGCCATCGAGCCCTTGACGAATGGCGGAAAGTTGAGCGGCGCGGAGGTCGCTCATTAGATATTCCAGCCATTCAGGCTTTCCAGAAGATGCCTCGACGGCCGCACGCATGGCGTCGTCCAGCATTCGCAGAAAGATACGCTCATCGCTTGGCCCCGTAACGACGAGGTGAATTCCCGGTTGTCGCAATGCACCACCCAGGTACCTACGGAGCGCTATGAGTCGAGCAGTTTCCTGGACATGACCATCAGAGATTGGAGCGTTCGTCAAATGATGCAAAATCTCATCAACCTCCACTGGAATAAACAGCAGCCCAGAACGGCGGCCGACGTGCAGGACGCGATAATATTCGTCGTCCTGAATTGCGCCGTTTGAGCGAAGCGTAGCAGTGACATCGAAGCTCGACAGCACAGCGGCACCCTTCTCCGTTCGTTCAAAGCGATTGCAATATCTGTCATCAACGAAAAGCTTCTCTCCAACTTGTGCCTCTTCGAGTAACGCGGAGATAGCGTCGGCGTTTGCTCCCAACTCAGAGGACCTGCCTGTACCGCGAAAATGAAACAGTCCGCGATCCACGCCATCGCGAATAACATCCATAAGGCCAGCCAGTTTTGAAGCCGCCTGATCGCGTTTTTCGGCCTCGTCCACCTGCCACTGTACGAAGCGCCTTGACGGTTCCGAAATGTACAGCTCGAAATTACCGATGATTAGTGGTTGCAAGAGCTGTGCTTCCTGCATTAAGCCAACGTGGGCAGAGTCGAACAACAACTTCGCGGGCCGCGTGATCGTCGGCCCGGCCGGCGCGACTGCTCCCTCCGTCCCCAAAATTCGCAGCGCGTCTTCCCGTTGCCACGACGTGAGCAAGCCAAGTGCTACCAATGAATCGATCAGTCGCCGGAGATTAACCGTTACCTCGCTCATCGTCTCACTTAGCGGCACGATCTCATGCGTCTTGAAGTCCACTGACGGCACTGACGTCACAAAGAACCCGGCGCTAGCAGTGGCCCAAGTGTAGGGATCTTGTGTTGGAACAACCGCTATAACTCGGCCCCTAATGGCCGATAGCACTTGCTTCAAATAGCGAATTCGTTCTGGCTGCGCCGTCTCGATTCGCTCACTCATCCCGTGAAGCATCGCGGATGCCTGGACCGGCAGGATTACTTTCGAGAATAGTTTTGGCATCAGCATCAGCAACCCGAGATAATGCAGTGTCACGAGGGCCGTCATGTCCACAAGCGCCGTACCGGCAACCCCATCCACGAGCGGCCCGCGTCCGCCATGCCTCACATAAGTCGGATTCCACTCTTCGGGTTTACGAGATTGGTTGAGCTCCGACTCGACGAGGTGTGTAACCGCCAGGGGAAGCCGTTCCGCGTCGGCGATGAGATGAATCGGAACGTCACCATTGCGATACATTGCAGAAAGTCTCTGCAGGCGCTCCCGTGACTCTTTGACCAGCTGCAGAAGCTGCTCATAGTTTGCTTGCCGAACGCCGGACGCTGCATCCGTAGAAGAGCTGCGGCATACGCTTGATCAGCGATTCTGTTTGCCGCTCGCGGCCCACGCGATAGGCTAAGTCAAGTGCGTCGACTACTGAGTCGTCAGGAACGCCCAGATCCATCGCCTTGTCCCACATTTCCCCGGCTTCGTGGCGATGTGATGCCCCAGCGCTCTCGCAAAGTTTAGAGCAATTCCCGGAGTGATGTCTGCCGCATCGCGGATCTTTGGGACTAATAACGCAATGGCGTCTGTATTTCCGATTTTAAAAAGAAGGGATGCATACATTTCACTAATTCGGCACTCGGGGCCTCGTCAAAGAATTTCTCACACTCCTTCAGTGCCCGTGTACGGTCGCCAAGGTTCCATAGCGACATCACGTGAGCATGCCGTACATTGCGTTCGAGCCCTAAACCAGTCCACGCAACAGCGTCTTCGTATAAGCTTTCAGAACATCCTCATATCGCTTTGTATTGAAGAAGCCGGCCAAGGCTAGTCGAACAGCAGCCGGAACGTATAAGTCGCGAAGAAGCCTGGGTGCATTTGAAGCGACCTTTTGCCAGTCACCCTTTCTCGCTGCTGACGTACATTCGTCGAGCAGGACAACCGCATTTAACGCCTCTTCGCTTCGTACGGGCCTCTCGTTTTCATCTCGCCGGATGGTATCAACCACGCGCTGTACGTCGACGCCTGACTCGCCTTCGAGCGCTTGAATAGCAGCTTTAAACTCCCGCTGTTCAAGCAAGGCGCGCGATAGCAGCATTTTGCGCTGAAGGCGCTCATTATCAGTTTCATCCGGCGAGGCGTTCATCAAGAGTTTGGCCGCGGCATCGTGGTTTCTGTCTTCAAGCATCAACCAGCCCGTGAGGAACCGTTGTGCCGGCCGGTCAGTCCCAGCCTCTATGGCCACCTTAGCGCCGGCCAACCATTCCAAGTGAATGTTCAATCCGTACATCCTCGACCATTGGACGACATAGTCTATTGGCTCGGTGCGCCGCAGCAAGTCGCCGCCGACTACTCTACTATCATCTCGACGGTCCGGATTGATGGCCAAAGAGACGAAATGCCAAAATTCGTGGATTTCGACACTGGCGCAGGGACCGTCCAACGCGTCTAGCGCCTTGCGGAAATGCCCCGCAGATTCGTCCAGGTAACGGCGACGTTCAGTATCCAAGGTCAGCAGATCCCGCGTGACGGGCTCACCTGGCGCCAGCAGTTGACGAGGGAGTATTGCCGCCGGATAGCACGTAAAAAACTTTACAACCCCCGCGGTGTGCTGAACGAGGAGGTTCTTCTCGTCGAGCTCCAGCGCTCGCTTGATCGCCTTAAGTGCCGCTTCGTGCTGACCATGGGCAAGCCACACGAGCGACAAAATCCGATGCATCTCTGCATCGTTACGATTTTCGTCATAGACTGCCTCGATCGCCTTAAGAGCCTCTCTGTGCTGTTGAACGTACAACAGATACAAAGCGCGCGTTCTCGCAGAACGAACGCCTTCATGACTTAGCAGTTTGAGCGCGCTTTCTACGCCATTCTTGCTAAATTCAATGTCTGCATCGATGACGCTGATTCCTCGTTATCTGGCACAAGCGCTCGACTTTCTCTGGCGAACTGCTCCCCCAAGGGCATGTCGAGGCTCGACGACAATAGCCACCCGGGCACGCAGTCGTAGCACAGCGGCACGCACTTCAGTTGGAGCTTCCGAAAATTCGTTCGATGCGAGAAGCGTGCTAAGATTTTTTCGTACTTCAACGTAGCGCCCTTCAGCGAGTCTGCCGTCGCAACGTTTCAATATACAAGCTGATCTAGCATGCTGGGCGGCTCATATCAGCAGGTCGTCATCGAGATCCGACCGCCTCAGCCGGTCATTCGCAAATGGAAGGTCCATTGAATCGAACTGGGCCTTTACTATGTTTAATATGCTCGTGAACATAGTAGGGTGCATCCCTGGCGCTGCAATCAGCTGCGCAAGCAAATTGTTCATTTGCTCTGCTGTCACTGGGGCCATCGGGAAACGCTCAATTACAGGCGCTGGAAAAACCTGAATGGTTCTTACTTCTCGCTCGTCGCTATACTCCGTTCGTTTATGAAAAAACAAGGTGTGGATATCGTCTACAATGGGCGGCAGATGGTCATATGAGATAGGTCCGATGCGGACCGCCGGACTGTCCTCGAATACGGCCCGAACGGCACCGTACGTCGTAGAAATTGCGATAGCAAAGGGGTCGCGGCCGTAAATCCTCCACATCGCGAACGATTCGCGCCCAGGGTGCCGAAACCAGCATGTTACCGCCGTGCAAGCGCGCGCAGCACGTATTATTTCTTCGTTGGTCGGCGGCGAGCTCATCGTGAGCCCGTATCGTCCACAAAGCTTCTTGGCTCGACACCGAGGTAACGCCCGAGACCCGGCGATATTTTGATGTTTCTAAAACCAAATGCACCCTCAGAGGCGTCCTCAAACGTGTCGACGCGGGTTTGAAACAGGCCACGACTCGTCAGCATAACGAGAAATGGGCCGAGACTCATATATCGCCAAAGTTCTGTGCTATCAGATAGGAGAGTGCTTCACACATCTTTTGAGTTACGTGCGCCTTTTACGCACGCCGCGCCTGCCCTAAACGACGGTCAATTGCCGAGACTGCTGCAGAGTCACCTGACGGAAGCGCATGCGCATAAATACCGAGCGTCGTACTTGGAGTCGTGTGGCCCAAGATTCGAGTACGGTAGCGATATCCACCCCGCCGGCTAACATCCACGTTGCAGCAGTGTGTCGCAGATCGTGCAAGGTAGCATTTATCTTCGTTCTCCTTCGAATCATGCGAAACGCGTCTGTTGCCAAGAATGGCGCCAGTGGCGAACCGATCTCGTTCTGAAAAACGTAGCCCGAGTCACAATAAGCCGGTCCAGCCGCAAGCCGGTCCTGCGCCTGCAACAATATCCCGCGTCATGAGCATGAAGCACCGGCTTGAAGACCTTGCGTCGACAATCGGGCCTGCGCTCCTGTTTTAGCGTTCCTGTATTTGGTCGGACTCTCGGCCCACTCGAAGGTCGCGGAGTGGTTAGCGTGGGCGTTGTTTTGGGCCGGAATCGTCGCTGTGACCGTCGTCGGAATGGCACTTTTTCGGCTTCTTACTGTTCTGGAACGTCGCCATGATGCCGTTGCTCTTAAGGGTCTTTGGAGCCTGGTCTCGGGGAACGGCCGTTATCGGTTCGTGAGCGCTTGGAGGATCGTGGACACAAAGCCTTGGTCGTCGGACAAGAGCCAAACCCGAGAATAGCGCCGTGCAGCATATGCAGCAAACTGGTTCGAATTGGGCCGTACGGTCACAATTGGGTCGGCGCGAAAACGCTTGATTTACCGATAATTTCGAATCCTCGCGGCCGGCCCAGGACCATTCAGTAACGCGCTGCGAGTCTTCGAATCCCGCTGGGGCTACCAAAACTTTCCTTATTTCACCATATACACATCGAGGTACGGCTCAGCGGTGATCTCGATGCTGGAATGTCGAGACGTTTGCTCGTGAGCTCCCGCCCGAACGCCGGCCTTGGACGCAAGCTCGCATGGTGTCGCATAAACCATGCAGAGTAATGGGTGATGCCGGCACACCTCATCCTGACGCGCTCCGGTGTACGGCCGCAAGGCGACGGCATCATCGCTTCGCACTCCGCAAGAATCGCTTGAGGGGGCTTTATGACTGCCGCGGATTGGGAAGAAGCGTAAGGGTTCGCTTGTCTTTGGCGTAGTTTCCGCGTGAGGCGGTGGGCCCAATACAGGAGCAAACGATGAGTCGTTACGCTAAGTTCGCGTTCGCAGCAATTTTTTTGCTGGCCGGCTGCGGAAAACATCTGAACTCAATGGTGCCGGTTGAAGATCGATCGTTGTCTACATCGGTCCACACGTCCATCGCGGCTCCGTCCTTTTCATATAAGGAATATCCGATTCCAACGCTAGCGAGCCATCCTCAGGGAATCGCTGTGGGCTCGGACGGGAATCTGTGGTTCGTCGAGAGCTCGGGAAACAACATCGGGCGGATTACGCCTGCGGGTGCCGTGACCGAGTTCCCTATTCCGACCGCAAATAGCGAACCTGTGGACATCACGCCTGGGCAGCCGGGCTATCTGTGGTTCACCGAATACGCCGGTAATAAACTCGGGCGCATTTCCACCTCCGGGACGATCACCGAATATACGATCCCGACCGCATCGAGCCACCCGTTCGGTGTGGTTCAGGGACCCGACGACGCGCCGTGGTTTACCGAATCGGCAGCGAACAAGGTCGGCACCTTACGCTCGGGCGGAATCGTCGAATTCACGGTTCCCGGGGCGAACGTTTCCCCACTCGGCATTACGGTTGCAACGTACGGCGATAATCTGATGTTTGCCGAGAGCAGCGGCTCAGGCATCGGAACGATTACGACGTCGGGCAAGATCACGCAATTGAACACCGGCTTCACATCGCGTTTTGTCACGACGATCCCCGGTGAAGACCTTTTTTGGACGGACGCTAAAAACAATGCTGTCGGAATTTATGGCTTTAACGGGAACCCGGAAGAGTTTCCACTCACTTCGGGTTCCTCGCCGTCGTTCTCCACCGCAGGTCCGTACGGAATGCCGTGGTGGACCGATTTTTCGAGCAGCGACCTCCGCTACTTCGACCTAAACACGAATGCGCCGTCGGCGCCGATTCAGGTGACAGCGTCCTCCGAACCGGACGGCATTACGTCGCTCAAGGGCAGTCTCTGGTTTACCGAATACAACGCGAATAAGATCGGCGAGGTCCATCCCGCGCCGACGCCCACGCCGTTCGGCGGCAGCGGTTTATTGTACACAGACGCTGGTTCCAGCGGCTCCGGGCCGGTCCTCATCTATAAATTGGGCAACGTCAACCCGTCTCGATATATCCTCTCCCCGCCTGTCGGCCTCATTGCCGTATCACAACGAGGCTACATCTACGGCGTGGGGTCTGATGCGGAAGGCAATCCGCTGATCGACGTTTTTGCTCCCGATGCCAAAGGCCGCGCGAAACCGGTGCGTCAAATCGCAGGGAGCAATACCCAGCTTAACGGCTTCCAGATCTCTTCGCTGGCCCCTGATGGAAACGATGATCTCTTCGTCGCGGTGTTCAACCCGAATTGCAACGAGAACTGCGGGACGACCATTCTGGTCTTTGGTCCGAACGCAAACGGCAACGTTGCGCCGGCTCGAATTCTTACCTACCTGCGCGATCACTCCATCGGGAAGAATGAGACAGGCGTTACCATCGCGCCGGACGGCACGTTGTACGCGGCAGCATACATCACCAACCCTGAAAGGGATCCGGCATTATATGCATTCAGGGCAGGCGCCGGCGGCCCCACTGCTCCCTCGCGAATCATTGCCGGCTCCAATACATTACTGGACTGCGATTCCGGCTACGGACAGGCTTTGTTCGGTTGGGACAGATTCGTCCGGAGACGTCTTTGCCTTCGGAGTAAACAGCATCGTTGAATTTCCCGGCTCCGCGAACGGCAACGTAAGCCCGATCACCGATTCGAGCTTAGGCCTGCCCAGAGTTCCCAATTTTGCGATCGGATCGAACGGGACAATCTACTACTTCGGAGGCGATCAAGAATCCGATTGCGGATTCTTTACGCAACTGCCGGGCGGAAGCCCCCAAGACCAAGAGATGTTGTGTCGCCACCGGGGCGGATACGTTGCCGTTCGGGACATCCCATGAAACGCTTCGACGATTGCGCACTCGGAGTGGACACCATTCCGCTTTGGAAATCCAAGTGCAGCGGCATGGACGTCCCCAGCTCGTTCACTTAAAAGGAACTCGAAGCAAGAACAGGCAGAAACAGAAACCCGTCCTGCTGAAAGAGCGCGGCCGCGTTACGTCCTGCGGTAGAAAAATGCGCTGAGCGCTAAATTCGCCGCGAAAATTGCCATGATCGCATAGCCGACGCTCGAGAAGGAGAGCCAGTCGCCGAGGCGCGCCAACGGTTGCGAGCCGACGTGGGTACCTATTGCCGCGGCCGCTTCGGCGCCGCCGACGAAAAGCGCGATGACGATCGACAACAAGGTCATGTTGACGTTGTAGAGCAGCTTTCGTGCGGGCTGCAAATATGCCCAGCCGTACGCGCCGAGCATTGCAACGCCTTCGGCTGTGTCGACAAGCGACATGCCCGCGGCAAAAAGCAGCGGCAGCAGTAAGATGTACGCAAGCGGCATGCCACCGGCACCCGATGCGGCGGAGATGCCGAGCAGCGCGACTTCCGTTGCCGTATCGAAGCCCAGGCCGAACAAAACCCCGATCGGATACATGTGTGCGCTGCACTTGACCATGTCAAGTGCCGGGCGAAGCACGCGCGTCAGCATACCTCCCGGGAGCTCGGCATCCACTGAATCGTGCCGCGACCCGCGCAGGATTTCCAAGAGCACGACCACGTTTGCGCCCGCAATCGCGAGCAAGAACAGCGCCGAGACCCACGTTCCGATTGCCGCACCCAGATGCTCCAATTCCGGGAAGTGCGCTTTTATCACGGTTCCGAACAGGGCGACGATCGCGCTCAAGACGAAAACGATCGTCGAGTGGCCGAGCGAAAAATAGAATCCCACCGTAACGGGGCGCTGCCCGTCACGCATCAATTTACGTGTCGTTCCATCGATCGCGGCAATGTGGTCGGGATCGACCGCATGGCGCAGTCCAAACAAGAACGCGGCGACGCCCAGCGGCAGCAGCAGCGGATACGCATGCGCTGCCCCAAGCAAGGCAATCCATCCGATTACCGTCGCCGCGGAAAGAACGGCGAAAACGCCGGCTACACGAGCGCGAGTTTCGCCGCGATCCGCGAATCCAAGAAGTCGATCCATTCTTCCATCCCCTCGCCGGTTCGCGCGGAAAGTTCGAGCACGGCAAGACCGGGATGCACCCGCTCGATGTTTTCCAGCGCTGCGCTCCGGTCGAAATCCGTTGCTCCCGCGAGATCGATTTTCGTAACCAGCGCGACGTGCGCGGTCGTGAATGCTAGCGGATATTTGAGCGGCTTATCTTCGCCCTCCGTCACGGAGAACAACACCACCCGCAGATCCTCGCCGAGATCGTACTCGGCCGGGCAAATCAGGTTGCCGACGTTCTCGATGGCAAGCACTTCCGCGTCGGCCGCCTCGAACGCCGAGAGCGCCGACACGATCATTTGCGCGTCCAAACGGCACTCCGCGCCGGTGGCGATCTGCAAGACCGGTGCGCCGCTGCGTTGCAGCCGCCGAGCATCGTTGTCGGTCGCTTGATCTCCCACCAAGGCAGCGACCTGGTACCGCGCCTTCAGGCGCCGCAGCGTCTCTTCGAGGAGCGTCGTCTTGCCTGCACCCGGGCTCGAGAGCAAATTGAAAACGAACGTTCCCGAACGTTTAAAGCGTTCGCGCAGGGCCGCCGCCAGCGTAGCGTTCTTCCGCAAAATGCTCTGCTGGACTTGGACCAGCCGCAGCGTCATAGATCACCTCCATTGCGGTAACCAGCAGCTCTTGCCCGCCGCGAATATCCGTCGACGACGTTCCGCACACGGGACAAACCGGCAAACTGCCGTGTTCGATCACTCGTTCGCACGCGCACTCCTCGCACTTTATCGCAAGCGGCACGCGTTCGATGCGCAAGCGCGATCCGAAAGCGACCGTGCCTTCCGTTGCCGCTTCCCATGCAAACTCAAGCGCGTCGGGCACAATGCTGGTCAGCACACCGATACGTAAGTTGACACAAACTATCTTTTCAATGCGCTGATCCGCGGCTCGCTCGCACAACTCGTCGACAATCGCAAGCGCGATCGAAGCTTCGTGCACGACGTGGTTATTCCCAAATAGCTTCTGGGTACTCGGACAGAGGGGGACATGATTATGTCCGACGCGGTTCAGATGCTTGAGGAGCAGCATGCCGAGGTCACGGCGCTGTTTATGAAGCTCGAGCGCCTCAGCGATCCGGTTACGTGCGAGCATCTGTTCCGCACGATCGACCTCAAATTGCGCGACCACACGGTTATAGAGGAAGAAATATTCTATCCGGCAGTACGGGAGCGCGCCGGTAAAGGCGGCGATGAACGTGTCCGCGACGCTGTCCACGATCACGACGACGTCAAGAAGGCCTTGGCGGAGGCAGAGGCGGTCAGCCCGACCGACTATACCTTCAAGAGTAAGGTTTCCGAGGTAAAGCGCCTCGTCGAGCATCACGTGCGCGAAGAAAAGGAAGAGATCTTACCGCTCGCCCGACGCCTGTTCACCGAACCGGAGCTGGACGAAATGGCTCTGAGAATGCAACAACTCATGTCGATTCACGCTCCGATCTATCAGATAGGCGGAAGCAAGCTTCAAACCGCGGCGCGCGATACGCTGCGGAACATCGGCGACTTCGTCAGCAAAATCGGCGGCTAATGAAAGGAGGGTCACATGGGTCCTAAACCTCCCGTGCTCCCCGAAATCAATCTTCTGTGGATCAACGCCGGCTTGAGCTGCGACGGCGATTCGGTCTCGCTCACGAACGCCCAGCGGCCAAGCGTCGAGGATATCGTGATGGGCGGCATCCCGGGCTTGCCGAAGGTGAACGTCTGGTGGCCGCTCATTGCATACGAGGTCGGCGATGACTTTATGAAGGCGTACTTCAAAGCCGAACGCGGCGAGCTCGAACCGTTCGTTTTAGTGATTGAAGGGTCAATCGCTAATGAAAAGGTCAAGAAAGAAGGCTACTGGACCGGATTCGGAAACGATCCCGCAACGGGACAGCCGCGCACGCTTACAGAGTGGATCGACGCGCTTGCGCCCAAAGCGGTCGCGGTTATCGCGGCCGGCACGTGCGCCACTTACGGCGGCATCCACGCGATGTACGGAAATCCGACCGGAGCGATGGGCCTGGCGGATTATCTCGGCTGGAATTGGCGTTCCAAACTCGGTTTGCCGATCATCAACGTTCCGGGTTGTCCGGTGCAGCCCGACAACCTGTCCGAGACCTTGACCCAGTTACTGCTGTTCGCCGCCGGCAAAGCGCCGCCGCCGGCGCTCGACGAGATGCTTCGTCCCAAATGGCTGTTCGAACGCACGGTGCACGAGAACTGCGACCGCGCCGGATATTACGAGGAAGGCAACTTCGCAAAACAATACGGCGATCACCGCTGCCTGGTCAAAATCGGCTGTTGGGGACCGGTCGTCAAATGCAACGTTCCCAAACGCGGCTGGATGGACGGCATCGGCGGCTGTCCGAATGTCGGCGGAATCTGCATGGCATGCACCATGCCGGGATTCCCGGACAAATACATGCCGTTCATGGACGAGCCTCCGGGCGCGACGCTTTCCACGACGCTCGTTACCGGCTACGGGCGCTTCATTCGCACGATGCGCGCGTCCACGATCCATACCGGCGACAAAGAACCCAAGTGGCGCCACCCGGGCGAATCGCTGACGACGGGCTACACGCCGCACACGAAATACTAAGGAAAAGACAATGACGACGAGAGATATTCCAATCAGCGGCGGCGAGGCGGATCGTTCGCAGCTCGTCGAGATGGCATGGGACCCGATAACCAGGATCGTCGGAAGCCTCGGCATCTATACTAAGATCGACTTCAAACAGAAACGCGTCGCCGAATGTCACAGCACCTCATCGATCTTTCGCGGCTACAGCGTTTTCATGCGCGGCAAAGATCCGCGCGACGCGCATTTCATAACGAGCCGCATCTGCGGAATCTGCGGTGATAATCACGCCGCATGCTCCGTCTACGCCCAGAACATGGCTTACGGCATCGAGAACCCGCCGATGGGCGAGGTGATCATGAATCTCGGCGAGGCGGCCGAGTACATGTTCGACCACAACATTTTCCAAGAGAACCTCGTCGCCGTCGACTTCTGCGAACGTATGATGCGGGAAACCAATCCGAGCGTGTGGGAGAAGGCGAAACAGACGCCTGCGCCGCATGCGGGGGATCACGGATACCGCACGATCGCCGACATTATGAGCGCGTGCAATCCGTTCGAGGGCGAGATCACGCGCCGAGGCCTGGAACTGAGCCGCCTCACGCGCGAGATGTTCTGCCTGATGGAAGGCCGGCACGTTCACCCTTCCACGCTTTATCCCGGCGGCGTGGGAACGGTCGCCACCATGCAGCTCTTCACCGATTACCTTTCGCGCCTGGTCAAATACATCGAGTGGATGAAGGTCTGCGTCCCGCTGCACGACGACCTTTTCGATTTCTTCTACGACGCGATTCCGGGATACGAACACGTCGGCGAGCGCCGCGTGCTCCTCGGCTGCTGGGGATCGCTTTATCACGAAGGCGAGGCCGACTTCAAATACAAGAACATGAACCGGTGGGGCAAATCGATGTACGTCACGCCGGGCATCGTGGTCGACGGAAAACTCGTCACGAACGAGCTCGTCGACATCAATCTGGGTCTGCGGATCCTGCTGGGCTCATCATATTACGCAGACTGGGAGCAGCAAGGCAAACTCGTCGACAAAGATCCGCTCGGTAACCCGGTCGATATCCGGCATCCCTGGAACGCGCGACAAATTCCCGAGCCGCAGAAGCGCGACTTCGGCGGCCGTTACAGCTGGGTCATGTCGCCGCGCTGGTTCGACGGACAGAACTATCTCGCGCTCGATACGGGCGGCGGTCCGCTCGCGCGCCTCTGGTCAACCGCGCTTTCCGGCCTTGTCGACACCCCGTACGTCAAGGCTTCGCACAATACGGTAAAGATAACGCTGCCCAAGACGTCCCTCAAGCCGGAAGTAACCTTCGAGTGGAAGATTCCGCGGTGGAGCAACGCGATCGAACGCGACCGCGCGCGAACGTACTTCCAAGCGTACTCCGCGGCGTTGGCGATGCATTTCGTCGAGCTGGGCATCGCGTTCGTGGGCAAAGGGGAGACGAAAACGTGGAACGACTTCAAAGTACCGCGCGAAGCGATTAGCGTCGGATTTACCGAAGCAGTGCGCGGAGTGCTTTCACATCATATGGTAATCCGGGACGGAAAGATCGAAAATTATCAGCCGTGGCCGCCGACGCCGTGGAATGGAAGCCCGCGCGATTCATACGGTACGCCCGGTCCCTACGAAGACGCAGTGCAGAATACGCCTATCTTTGAAGAAAACGGACCCGATTCATTCAAGGGCATCGACATCATGCGCGCGGTGCGCAGCTTCGATCCGTGTCTGCCGTGCGGCGTGCACATGTACGTCGGCGGAGGGAAGACCGTGGAACGCATTCATACGCCGTTCGGCATCCCGGAACCGCCGGCTTGAGCCGCGACGTTCTGGACGCCGGCAGCCGGCGCGTGGAGACGATCCTCGAGCGGTTTAGCGCATTTCCGGCCGATACCGGCGCGCGCGCCGACGCCGAAGAATTGATCCGCATCGTCTCGTCGCTCCACGGCCAATGTCTGCGCGCTCTCGTGCAAGCGATGCGCGAAGAACTCGGCGATCGCGCGAACGAGACCCTGGAGCGCAGCTGCGCCGATCCGCTCGTCGCAAGCTTGCTCGTCACGCACGGCCTGCATCCGCTTTCCATCGAAGAGCGCGTGCGCCGCGCGATCGAAATCGTACGTCCGGAGCTGCAGACGAATCACGCGGACGCGCGACTTGAAAGCGTCACCGAAGACGTCGTAACGCTCCGCGTCGATGGGGACGCGAACGTCGTTCCGCTTCTCGAAGGAGCCGTCTACGCAGCCGCCCCCGAGGTGTTGGACGTACGCTGCACCGGTCAAACGATCTCGCTTCTGAGCGTATGATGGGGTTCTCGCTTACACGGCTCCTACGCGAACCCGCTCCGCAGATACGCTTGCAGTGTGAGATGTGCGCCCTGCCGATCGCCGAAGGGCACGGTCATGTCGTCGACACGTCCGATCGGCGGCTGCTATGCACGTGCTACGCGTGCAGCCTTGCTGTTCGTCGGGTCCGGCACTGCGCGCGGACGGTTCAAAGGCGTTCCGAAACGCTACGCCGCGATTCCGGCGCCGTTATTCAGCGAGGCGCAATGGGAGGCGCTGGGCATTCCAATCGGGCTGGCGTTTTTCTTTGAGAACGGTCAAAGCGGCCATGTCGCGGCCTTCTACCCCGGTCCCGCCGGTTCTACCGAATCGCAACTGCCGCTCGATGCGTGGACCGAGCTGCGCGAGCGCGAACCGCTGATCGCGCAGATGGAGCACGACGTCGAAGCGGTGCTCGTTTACCGCCCGCGCGGCGGGCCGGCGCAGTCATACCTGGTGCCGATCGACGCATGCTACGAGCTCGCCGGAATCGTCCGATCGAAATGGACGGGGATCCACGGCGGCGACGAGCTCCATCAGGCGATCGAACAGTTTTTCGCGCGGATTGCGGAGCGAACCTAATGAGCGAGCCGCAGTTCGAAGTTACCGGCGCGCGAGCGCGTGCGCATGCGGCATTACCCGGGATTGCGTTCCAACTCGGCGTGAGCGCCGCGGAACCGGTTGAAGCGATGATCTTGCGCGTTCAAGTCCGCATCGAACCGCAGTGGCGCAGCTATACCACGGAAGAAAAACCGCTGCTCAACGATCTTTTCGGCACGCCGGACCGCTGGGAGACGACGCTCCGGCCGCTTTCATGGGCCGACGTTCCCCTCGCCGTAACCGCATTCGAACGCGAAACGTCGGTTGAACTAACAGTGCACTGCACCTACGATTTCGACGTAACTGCGACGCGTTACATGAACGCCTTGAATGATGACGAGATTCCCTTGCGGTTCTTGTTCAGCGGCGCCGTATTCCGCCATGGCAGCCGGGGACTCTCGACCGTGCGCGTGCCGTGGAGCAGCGAGTGCGCGTATCGGATGAAGCTGCACGTATGGCGCGATGCGATGCGCGCTTTCTACGGCGACGACGCGCTCATCAAGGTGAGCCGTGAAACGCTCGATCGGCTTCAGCGCTATCGCGCTCTAACTGGCGCGACCAGCTGGGACACGTTTTTCGAACGCGTCCTGGGCGCCCCGACATGATCGATCGCGCGCGCGCCGTTGCAGACGCGGTCCTCTACGAAGGCTTTCTTCTCTTTCCGTACGCCAAGAGCGCGCTGAAAAACCACATGCCGTTTCAGTTCGGCGTGCTGATGCCGCAAGGCTATGCGGACCCGAGCGAACCGCCGCAAGGGCACTGCGAAGCTGTGCTCTGCGACGTGCGTGACGGCGCCCGAATCGACGGAGTTCTTCGCTTCCTGCAAGCCGATCCGGATCCCGAAGAGCGCGAAGTGCCGTTCGAATTCCGGGTCGACGGCGAGAGCTCGCCCGTTGCATTCACAATGGGCCGTCTGCGCGGCGAGATTTCTCTGTCCGTAACCGCAGAAGGCTCGCTGTTCCGCCTTGCCGTCGACGTGCGCAACCTCACGCCCGCATCGGCGCCGGCGTCGCGGAACGCCGCGCTTCCGGGCGCCCTCATAAGCGTCAATCTGTTGCTTCAGGCGCAGGGGGCGCGATTTGTTTCGATGCTCGATCCGCCGGCGCAGGCGAAGGACGCTGCGTTGCGCTCTCGTAACGACCGGTTTTTCCCGGTGCTTGCGGGCGCCGAAGACGGCGACGTGCATACCTCGGATGTTTTGCTGATATCGCCCATCATTTTGTACGACTTTCCACGCATTGCCCCCCACAGCCAAACGCGAACCTTCGACGGCACCGAAGTCGACGAGCTGCTGATGCTCAGCGTCGCATCTCTCACGGACGAAGAGAAACGCGAAGCGCGCTCCGCACACCCGTTCGTTCGCGAGCTGGTGGAACGGGCCGAAGCGCTCGATGCCGATACGCAGCAGCTCCTGCACGGCGAACTCACCGGCGGAAGCGGCAAACCGGGGGACGAGCGCGTTATCGTTTCCGGAACGACCATCGGCCCGGGCTCGCACGTGCGGGTTCACCCCAAGCGGCGTGCCGACGTATGGGACGACATCGTTCGCGGCATGAGCGCACGTGTAAAGGCCGTGCACACCGACTTCGACGGCAACCGCTACGTCGGTGTCGTGTTCGATGCGGATCCTGCAAGCGGCGAGCACGAATGGTACGGCCGCTCGTTTTTCTATGGCGCTGACGAAATCGAGCCGATCGCATGACGACGCTCGTCGCCGGCTTTGGGAACATCTTCTTCTCCGACGATGGTTTCGGACCGGCGGTCATTCGCGCGCTGAAGCCGGACGAGTTTCCCTCCGGCGTGCGCGTTCGTGATTTTGGTACAGGCGGCATGTACCTCGCGCTCGAGCTGCTCTCGGGATACCATCTGGCAATCATCGTCGACGCGATCGCGCGTGACGATCCGCCGGGCACGGTGTTCGCCATCGAGCCGCAAGAAGCGTTGGCGAACTTGACGCCGTCCGCCGATCCGCATGCGATGGACGTGCGCAGCGTGCTGACGCTCTACGAGCAAATGTGCGCGCATAGTCCGGACGTGACGAGGCCGAAAGTCCTGATAGCCGGATGTGTTCCGCAGACGCTCGATCCCGGCATGGACCTGAGCGAACCGGTACGCGCCGCCGTTCCGACTTGTACGGATCTGATTTCCCGGCTCGCGCACGAAGCATCCGGGTTCCCTAGTACTGGAGTCGAAGTATGAAAAAACGCAAGGTCTTGGGCGCCATTGCAGCTCTCGCCGCCCTTTACGCGGTGCGTATGACGCTTAAATTAGCCGGAGAGTTCCGCCGTTACAACCGCATCCTTTCGATGTCGAACGAAGGGACAGTTCAACAGGAGTTTCCCGAATTGATGCTCCAAGTCATGACGCAGGAACGGCAAACCGCCAAGGAATGGAAGACGTTCCTGAAATCGGCGCCTAAAGATTTAGCGCGGTACATGAAGATCGAGTCGATGTAACATGTGCTTGGCGATTCCAGGCAAGATCGTAGAGTTTTCGGCGGACCAGCCGCTGCTTGCAAAGATTGACGTCGCCGGCGTCCGGCGCTCCGTAAACATCGGACTGCTCGCGGACGAGCCGCTCGAGCTTGGGGACTGGGTGCTGATCCACGTCGGTTTCGCGATGAGCAAGATCGGCGAACGTGAAGCGCAGGATCAGCTTACGATGATCGCGGCGCTCGGCGAAGACCAGCAGGCAATGGACGAAGTACGGGGTTACACGTTCGCGCCGTGAGATACGTCGACGAATTCCGCGACGCCGGTCTGATCGCAAAGCTCGCCCGCGAGATCGCAAAGACCGTCGAGCCCGGCTACCACTATCGGATTATGGAAGTCTGCGGGGGTCACACGCACTCGATCTACCGCCACGGACTGCGCGACGTTCTTCCCGCAAATATCCAGCTCGTCCATGGCCCCGGCTGTCCGGTTTGTGTGCTTCCCATGGGGCGTGTCGACGATGGACTTTCCGTCGCGGAGCGGCCGAATAGCGTGCTCGCCGCGTTCGGCGACATGATGCGAGTTCCGGGTACTAAAGGTACGCCGCTGGAGTACAAAGCGCGCGGCTGCGACGTGCGAATGGTATATTCGCCGCTCGACGCCTTACGAGTCGCCCAAAACGAACCGGATAAGCACATCTGCTTTTTTGCGATCGGATTCGAAACGACGGCACCCTCGACGGCTCTGACGATTCTGCGCGCCAAGGCGCTCGAAGTGAGCAATTTCAGCGTTTTCTGCAATCACGTGACCATTCTGCCTGCGATTCGCGCCATACTCGATTCGCCGGACATGCGCATCGACGGCTTCATCGGCCCGGGACACGTGTCGACGATTACGGGCTGCCGTCCGTATGAATTCATCGCGCAGCATTATCGTAAGCCCGTCGTCATCTCGGGCTTTGAGCCGGTCGATTTGCTGGAGGGGATTCTCATGGTGCTGCGGCAACTGCGCGCACGCGAAGCGAGAGTCGAAAACCAGTACCGCCGGATCGTGCCCTGGAATGGAAATGGCGCTGCCATGCGGGCAATGTCGGACGTTTTCGAGTTGCGGCCGTATTTCGAGTGGCGCGGTCTCGGTTTCATTTCGCAGTCGGCACTGAAGATCAAGAACGCATACGCTCAATACGATAGTGAAGCGCGATTCGAGCTGCCGGGCATCCGCGTCACGGATCCCAAAGCGGCGCAATGCGGCGAAGTGCTCAAGGGCGTGCTTTCACCGCCGCAGTGCAAACTGTTCGGCGCTGCCTGCACGCCCGAGCATCCGATCGGGGCGCTCATGGTGTCGAGCGAAGGCGCGTGTGCGGCGTATTATCGTTACGTCGCCAAGCCGGTCGAAGCATGAAAACGCGAGTACATATTCCGCAGATAGAAATGGCGCACGGCGCGGGCGGAAAGGCGACTCGTCGCCTTATCGAAGGCATCATCGCGCCGGCGTTTTCGAATCCGGCGCTTGACGCGCTCTCCGATGCGGCGATGCTGACGATCGCCGGTACGCGGGTAGCGACGACCGCCGACGGATTCGTCGTCAAGCCTCTGGCGTTTGCCGGCGGATCGATCGGATCGCTCGCCGTGCACGGGACGATTAATGACTTGGCCGTTTCGGGTGCGCGCCCCATCGCGTTGATGGCGACGCTTATTCTCGAAGCCGGTTTGCCGGGCGAAACGCTGGAGCGTGAAATCGACGCGATGGCGCAAGCGGCGCGACGTTGCGGAGTCGACGTGATCGGCGGCGACACGAAGGTCGTCGAACACGGTATGGCCGACGGAATGTATGTCTCGACATTCGGGATCGGAATCGTGGACGAGCGATTGACGCTGGGACCGCAACAGGTGCGCACGGGCGATCGGGTTCTGCTCTCCGGCCCCATTGGAGATCACGGCATTACGATTTTGCTCGCGCGCGGCGAATTGGAGCTGGAAGCCGAGATTCAATCCGATACGCGTGCCGTGACGCCGTTCGTCGAAGCGCTCTGCGCGGCGGCGCCGGCGGGACTGCGCTGGATGCGGGATCCGACGCGCGGCGGCGTTGCAACTGCGCTGAACGAGCTCGCGCGGGATTCGCATTTGGGAGTCGTGCTCGATGAAGAAGCGATTCCGATGCGCGACGCGGTTCGAGGCGCCTGCGAAATACTCGGGCTGGATCCGCTCCACATTGCCAACGAAGGGCAATTCCTTGCAGTCGTTGCACCCGAGCACGCCGATGCAGCGCTGAGCGCCGTTCGCTCCGTCAAGGGCGGCGAAGAGGCGGCACTCATCGGCGAAATTGCATCCGATAAGGCCGCAACGGTCATCACGCGCACGCAATATGGCGGGACGCGCGTCGTCGACATGCTCGTCGGCGATCCGTTGCCGCGCATCTGCTGACAATGCTGCACGCGCCGGCGGAAGCGTTCGTTCGCGACCGCGTTCTCGCGCGAAACGTCCCCTGCCGGCTTTTCTTCGAACGCGAGGCGGAGCGTCTGGCGCGTGCATGCGCCGAAATGGCGTCACGGTTTGCGCGCGGCGGCAGGCTGCTCGCATTCGGGCACGGCGCCTACGCCACCGATGCAATGCACCTTTCCGTTGAGTTCATTCACCCGGTGATTGTCGGTAAACGCGCACTCCCCGCGCTCGACGTAAGCATGGCTCCGGAGGCGTTCGTTGCCGCGCTGGCCGGCGAAGACGACATGGTCTTAGCGCTCGGGCCCCCCGGCGGCGATCCGGCATGCATGGAGTCAATCACCCGCGCATCGCGCCGCAACGCGATGACCATCGCCTGGCCCGGCGGCATGCACGATGCCGACTACGCCGTAGAGGCGCCCAGCGCGGACGTCCATCTGCACCAGGAACTTTTTGAATTGCTCGGCCACACGATGTACGAATCGGTGCACGTTTTCCTCGAACATCTTTCGGCAGATTATGCTGCCGATAGCATCTCTAGCGGCGGCGATTTCGATTTTCTCTATCCATTCTTAGAACAAAGGAGTACTTCTCCCGATGCACTCGCCGAAGAAGTTTGCGCATCGATTCGCATGAAATGCGCCGACGCAAACGAACTGCGCGAGCGCGTTGCGCGGGAAGAATGCGAGGCAATAGCCGCCGCCGTGCGGGCGATTCAAGGTCGACTGCGGGAAGGTGGGCGCATTTTGGCGTTCGGTAACGGCGGCTCCGCGACGGATGCGACCGATTTCGTCATGGATTGCGTCATGCCGGAATGCGCGTGGGACCCGATCCCTGCGATTTCTCTCGCACTCGAACCGGCGGTGCTTACCGCAACGGCTAACGACGTCGGAGTCGACGTCATGTTCTTACGCCAGCTGATAGCGCAATCGTCGCCCAAGGACGTCGCGTTTGCGTTTTCCACCAGCGGCGGTTCCCGTAACGTGGTCGCTGCTTTGGAAGAAGCGCGAAAGCGCGGCCTGCTCACGATCGCACTGCTCGGCTACGACGGAGGCGAGATCGTGCGCCGGCACCTTGCGGACGTCGCGATCGTCGTACGTTCCGATTACGTTCCGCGCATTCAAGAAGCGCAAGGCGACGGTCTATCATGTGCTGCGCGAGGCGCTTGCGCGTGCTTGAACTATTCGGAACTTCAACATGCCCGTACACGGCGCAGATGCGCGAGGATCTCCAGTGGCGGCGAGAAGCATTCATCGAATACGACGTGGAGCGCGACGCCGCGGCCTTGAGGCGAATGCTGGACATCTCCGGCGGCGACCGTACGGTTCCGCTTCTCAGCTCGAGATGGACGCCTGCTGCAGATAGGCTTCGAGGGGCGCGGCTGTTATGCAGGCGGCACCTAAGCACGCGCGCCGGTTGCGAATCGCCGGTGTGGTGCAGGGTGTGGGCTTTCGACCGTTCGTCTATCGTGAAGCGGTCCAGCGCGGCTTGACCGGCTGGGTCTTGAACGGCGAATCGGGCGTGGAGATTTACGCGGAAGGCACGCGGGACGCGCTTGAAGCGTTCGAGCAGGTACTTCGCACGCGCGCACCGGCAGCGGCGTCTATCGCTTCGTTCGATTCGTCAACCGTGCTGCCGGAAGGCTTTGCCGCCTTCGAGATTCGCGAAAGCGAACGGGCCGGCGCGCCGACGGTCCGGGTTTGCGGCGACCTTGCGATTTGTGAAGAGTGCTTGCGCGAATTGTTCGATCCGGCGGATCGCCGGTACCGTTATCCGTACATCAATTGCACGGACTGCGGACCGCGGTATTCGATTTTGCGCGCCCTCCCTTACGATCGCCCGCAGACGACGATGCGTGAGTGGCCGATGTGCGCTCAGTGCCGCGACGAATACGAAGACCCTTTCGATCGCCGTTTTCATGCTCAGCCTGTGGCGTGTCCGAAATGCGGCCCCACGACGATTCTGGAGCAGAAGGATGCATCGCTGCGCGGCTATAGCGCCATCGCTCGAGCCGCGCTGCTTTTGCGCGAGGGCGCGATCGTTGCAGTCAAAGGCCTTGGGGGATATCACCTGGCGTGCGACGCGCACAATGCCGGCGCGGTGGAGGCACTTCGCGAGCGCAAGTATCGCAAAGAACGTCCGTTTGCCCTCATGGTTCGCGACGCGGCATGCGCTAAAAAACTGGTCGCGCTCGATCCGCAGTCCGAGCGCATTCTGGCATCGGCCGTTCGGCCGATCGTGCTCGCGCCGGCAAAGGCGCAACTCGCGGGTGTTGCACCGGATAATGCCGACCTGGGCGTGATGATTGCGTACACGCCAGTACACCATTTGCTGTTCGAAGCCGGTGCCCCGCCGGTTTTGGTGATGACCAGTGCAAACCGGTCGAGCGAACCGATTGCCTATCTCGACGAGGACGCTCGAGACTCGCTTGCGGGGATCGCCGACGCGCTGCTTATCGGCGAACGAGAGATTGCACGCCGCATGGACGACAGCGTCGTTTCTTCTATCGGCGTCGTTCGTCACGCTCGCGGCTTGGCGCCGCAGGCAGTTGCGGCACTGCCGTCCGATCGCCCAATCATTGCCGTGGGCGCAGATCTGAAGAATTCCGTGGCACTTGCGGTCGGCGGCCAACTCTTCATGAGCCAGTACGTCGGCGATTTGGAATACTTCGAAGCGTTCGAGTCTTTCACAGCGACGATCGATGACCTCAGCGCGCTCTACGAGCTGGCGATCGAGGACGCGCTCATCGCGCACGACGCGCATCCCGAGTATCGCTCCAGCTCGCATGCCGCGCAACTCGGCGGCAGATGCTGCGCCGTGCAGCACCATCGCGCGCATGTCGCAAGCGTTCTAGCCGAACGTCAATCTTTCGATGAACCCGTACTTGGGTTTGCGTTTGACGGAACCGGTTACGGTGAAGACGGAACCATTTGGGGCGGCGAGGTGTTCACCGGCGATCTCACGCGCGGATTCGTTCGCAGCTCGCATTTACGGCCGGCGCTTCTCCCGGGCGGTGATGCAGCCGCACGGTTTCCGGCCCAGGCCGCCGCTGGTTTCTTGTCTTGCTGCGAAAGTTTACTCGACGTGGACTTCACGCGAGCGCCGTTCGATTTTCCGCCACGCTATCGCGACGCGTGCAAGATGCTGGAACGCAACGTGCGCATCTTCGAGACGACTTCGATGGGCCGCCTGTTCGATACCGTGGCCGCGCTCCTCGGGTTCACGCGCGAAATTACCTTCGAGGCGCAGGCCGCGATGTGGCTCGAACATCTGGCGCGATCGGCGCCGGCCGTTGCGCCCTATGCGTTCCCGTTCCAGAACGGCGAGCTCGATTACCGCCCGCTGCTCGCGCAGATCGTCGCGGATCGGCGGCGCGGCAGAGACGTATCGGAATGTGCTCGGGCCTTCCACGCGGCAATCGTGCAGGGGATACTTGCGATCGTGCGCGAGTTTACGTACGAGCACGTCGTCATTTCCGGCGGCGTTTTTCAAAACGTGCTGCTCGTGAACGGCCTGCAAGACGAGCTCGGCGAACGCTTATGGACCAATCGGATCGTTCCGGCTAACGACGGAGGAATTTGCGTCGGCCAAGCCGCCATCGCGGCAATGTCCTGCTCCTAATGCGCTAAGTAGGCAACCGGTGGAGAGCGACGAATGAAGGCTTCCCTCTTATGTTCGCCGACGTGACGAGCGCTTTGAAATGGAGAAGACCATGGTCAAGACACTTTCGATTTTCGTCGTTGGTTTTTTGGTGCTGGGCCAATCGCAGAGCTGGGCCGGCACCGCGGGCAACGGCTCCGCGACCAGCGGCATGCCGGGAGTCAGCCTTCAGCAATTTCGCTATCGATCGGATGCGAAGAAGCATTGCCCGAGCGATACGGTTGTTTGGGGCAGCAGCGCGAATCGCGGGATCTTTTACACTAACGGCGCGGGCCCTTATTCTCTTAGCGCCGGAAAACGGGTACGGATCGCCGGCTTCTACGCCTGTACGGCTGATGTCAAGAAGGCTCGGTTAAAAATCGATTCCGGCGGCTGATCCCGTGTAGCGATTTCGCGCTCGCAGTAAGCCCTCGCGCGGAATGAACGGCAATGGCAACCTATTCAAGTGGAACCTAAATCCCGCATTACAGCGGTTTCAATTCCGTCGGGCGAGATCGTGCTCGATGGCGATTTGACCAGGGCCGAAAATCCGCAAGGTTTGATTATTTTCGTGCACGGCAGCGGTAGCAGCCGCTTCAGCGCCCGAAATCGATACGTCGCGAGCATGCTCAACGGCGCCGGCTTTGCGACGCTGCTTGCCGACCTTCTCACGCCTGCAGAAGAGGCGATCGACGCCAAAACCGCAAGGCTGCGCTTCGATATTCCGATGCTCGCAGAACGCACCATACACATGATCGACTGGGCGCGTTCGGACGAATCCATTGGGTATCTTCCGGTCGGATTATTCGGCGCGAGCACGGGGGCCGCAGCAGCGATCATTGCGGCATCGCGGCGCCGGGAGGAAATCTGCGCCGTGGTCTCCCGCGGCGGCCGAGTGGATCTCGCGGACTCCGCGCTGGAACAACTGCATTCGCCGCTGCTCATGATTGCCGGCGGCTTGGACCTCGCCGTCTTGGATCTGCATGAGAAAGTCTTACCGCGGCTGAGATGCCGGCACCGCTATGAAATCGTGCCGCAAGCAGCGCATCTTTTTGAAGAGCCGGGAGCGCTGAACGCGGTTGCGTCCCTTGCCGCCGGCTGGTTTCAACGTTATCTAGAGATCTAAACCGGCATCCACCGGATGTTAGCCGCTCAATGCGGCTTTCGCCGCTCGAATAAGTCCAGACGATACGTTTCCTTTGAGAAGCCGCACAAACGCCGGACCGCGGGACTAGACGCAAACATTTCGTGAACGTGTTCCGCCGAACACGCGTGTCCTTCGACCGGCGGCGTCCAGTGGACCAAAATGATGTGACCGCCGGAAGCCGCATGCAACACGACATTGTTTATCAGCGCGCGAAGATCGTCTTCTGAGAAGTAGTAACCCACTTCGCATATTGTGGTGAGATCGAAATTTTCGCCCGGGTATTCCCGCGGCATGGTGCGCTGCTCGAAACGCACCTGCTGATGTTGCGCGCACCGCTGGGAGGCGTCCGCCAGCGCTTCAGGTGACACGTCGATAGCCAGCAGTTTCGCGCAGCGAGGTGCGAGCATATTCGTGAACACGCCTATCGAGCAGCCGATCTCCAGCGCGTTATCGTAGCGCTCTCGCGGCAGTGAAGCCAGCGTTGCTTCGTACTTGTGTTTTTCGTAAGGGCTTGCGATGAAGTTCCACGGGTCCGCTTCCCGTTTGTACAGATCGATGAAGTACTGCGGCGGCACGCTGTGGGACACGCGAATTTGAACCCGAATCTTGCCGTAGAGCTCGGTTGCGTACCCTAGAGTTGCTTGAGCTTCCGAGCTCTGAACTGATTGCGGAGCTCCGTTTTGCCGCGTAGGCCTTGAGCGTCGCGTTTTGTCCGTGCTTGGCCTCTTGATTCTGCGTGTATTGATTCTCGTTATCTGCAATGCGCAGTTCTCGCGCGAATGCATGGTCGAGTGTGGCGCCGCTCAGCCCTTGAATATTCGCGTAATGCAGCTGATCTTGGAGCTGCAAGCCCTTGGCAGGCTTGACGCCGTAGCGCTTTGCAATACCGCCCAGCATGCGCGAGTCGTGGGTCGCTTGCGAGGCAACGCTCTTTGCAAACGATCGCGCGGCCGCAGAGCCATGCTGCGCTTCGTACGCCGCCATCGCATATCGCCCCAACTGAATCTGTATTGCCGTTTGAAGATACTTGGCGTCGGTGCCGTTCAACGAGGCCGCACTAGCGGCCGCCCCGAGCGAAAGCACGACGATCGCCACTAGAGAAAAGAACTTCACCGTCACGATGCGAAGCGCTTTACAGCTCGTTCGCGCGCGCGAGCAGCCACGAGTTCGCGATCGCGGGGTGCTGCACTGGTGGAAAGCGAGGTAAGCAACGTCAAGGCAGAGGCGGCGATTTCGTCGACGGCGCGGTTGAAAGCTTCCTCATTGGAATGGGAGGGCCGCGTAAAGCCGGATATCTTGCGCACGAACTGCAATGATGCTTCGCGGACTTCTTCCTTCGTAGCCTGCGGCTCGAAATTGAAAAGCGGTCGAATATTACGGCACATGCCGTCATAACACGAGGCGGAGCCGGATAAGTTCCGCGCATCCGTCGCGGCGAGCCTTCTTGCTCCCTTCCTAAGGCAAGCATGACGCTCGGGCGTTCACGAGGGCCTTAGTGACGTTCGATTCGCATCGCCCGGCAAGGAGACAAGCGTCGTTTACGTTAACAACGACGCACTGCTCATACCAACAGATGATCGGAGTCTTTGATGCGCAATAAAGTTTGCGTCGTATTGTTGGCAGCCGCTCTTTCGGCGTGTTCCAGCGGCTCTACGACGACGAATAGCGGTCTGCTTCCCAGCGCCAAGGGGTCCGCGGCCTCATCCCAGACGCTGAGATCGATCGCACGCACTTTGAGCGGCGCGAAAACACCGGTGTACGTCGGAACTAATTTTCGGACGCCTTTTTTCAATGTTTTCACCGACGCTGGTACCGCCGCGCCGTTTCCGCCGAAGGGCGCCCCGATTCGGACGCCGTTCAAGATGGGATTGTCTCTAGTCGGGCTGGATGGAAACATGTACGTCAGCTCGGAGAATCCGTCGCCGCCCCAGATCGTCGAGTACGGGCCATGGGGGCATAAGCTCATAAGGACTATCGACATCTCCGGCCTCGTTGATTCTTTCGCCGCCTCCAAGGTCGGGCGTCTGTACGTCGAGGAAACGGTCAATGATGCTAAACACGTCAAAGTTTTCGAGTATCCTCCGGCTGCAACGACTCCGAGCCGCAGGCTTCGACGTCGGCACGTCCGGTGGAGTCGTCAGCGTCAGTCCTGCCGGCGACATCTACGCTGCCTCCGAGAATTTCAACACGAATATCGAAACCGTAAAGGTATTCAAGCCCAATACGAACGTGCCGGCGTACTCGTTCTCTTTCCCCGCGCTGCTTCCAAGTTTCCAGTTCGACGGCGCGAGCAACCTTTACGTGGACACGATGGATTCATATGGCAATAATCGCGGCATTCTGGTGTACCCGCCGGGCTCGTCATCGCCCTCGTATGAAATCACGAACGGCGTAAGTAAGGTTAACGGCCTCTGCGTAAATCTGACGACCGGTACGCTCTACGCCACCAATTATGACAGCACCATCGCCGTTTTCGCTCCGGGAGCCGCTTCGCCGTCCTACGTTATCGCGTCGCCTCCGAGCGGCACGAACGCCGGAGCGATCGCGGTGGATCGCTGGGATAATCTCTACGTGAACTATCAAAGCGGCAGCACGCCGTACGTTGCAATCTATGCGCCCGGATCGAGCACCATCGCGTCGCAGCTTTCAGTGCCGAACTCTTGGGGAGTCGCCATCAATTCGCGCTAGTAAACGTAAGCCGTAGATAAGAAGCCCGCGCAGCAAAACGCGGGCTTCTCTTTTACTATCCCGCTTGTGTGCTAAGCGGTGAGCGCTTCCCCGAGCTCGCGCAATGCTTTGCGCGATCGCGGGTTTCCCGTTAGTTTGGCGTTCAAGTCCAAGGCCCGCATCTGCAGCGGAATCCCGCCCGTACCGCGAGAGAGTTCTACCGCTTCTTCACTATAGACGCAGGCTTCGCGCTGGTGACCCGTGGCAGCCAGCACGGCGGCGCGAGCGACTTTCGCGCGTCCCTGCAAACGCTGCCAGTCGTCGATATCTCTATCGAGTTCGCGTGACAATGACGCAGCGCGATCCGTCTCCTTTGCCAGCACGAGTGCCTCGGTTTCCGAAATGTCGAGCGCTTTGCGCATCACCGGAACGTCACATCCGACGTCGCGCGCCAGCCGGATCCAGTCCAACGCCGCTTTTCCGTCGCCGCGATGTACCTCAATCCGCGCGAGATTGGAAAGCACGATAATGCGATCCAGATCGCTGCCGAACAACTCGATCAGTGCATGACTTTCCGCGGCGTGCGCTCGAGCTTCGTCGAGCCGTCCGAGCGAGAACAGGTGCGCAGCCATCATCTGCATCCCGACACGAAGCGTTCGGGCATCCGAGAACCGCCGGCCCATTTCTGCGATCTCGCCACTCTGATTGAATTCAGTCGCGACGCGATGCGGATCGAGCGCCCGAATGCCGGACGCCCTGATGCGCACGTCCACTGCCAGGCGGCGGTCCGCGTGCTCTACGGCCGTTACCAGCGCGCAGGCTTCCTCAATCGCCGCACTCGCCCGGCGAACCATGTCGTGTCCAAAGTAGATGGACGCGTCCTGTACCAGGGCTTTGACCAGTAGCGTCAACCGCCTGGGACTCGCGACTTCGCCGTTACGTCGAAGTCCCTGAATCAGCAGCGACCGGCGTCGCGATTCGTCCATGCCTGCACCACTCTGCCGGGCTTCCATCTCGACGAGGGCGCACTCGACGCCCAGCAATTCCCGAATCTCTTCGTCATCGACATGCGCGAGCAAAGATCTCGCGGAGTGTGCCGTCTCGACGGCGCTCCCAAACGCGCCCACCTCGTTCTCGATCTCTGCCCGCAGGCACAGGGCTTGCACGGCGCCGGCCGCATCCAAATCGCGCGACAGGCTGCTTGCGACATCCCGAGCTTCGCGAAAGCGTCCGCCGGAGCGGAGCGTGTCGATTGCCGTAATGCGGTACTCTTTTGCAAAGCGATCGGAAAGAGTCGCGCTTGAGGCAGTGAGCCGATTTTCGAGCGCCTCCGCGAATTCGGCTCGAGCGGTCTGCAGATCGCGGTAAAATTGGCTGCGCGATAGTCCCAGATCGCCCGCAATCGCCGAATGCTTCTCGCATGCCACGTCGCTCCGCCGCAATATCGTGAAGCGCCTTCGGCCCGCTCCGCTCGCGGCCAATTCGTCGAGCAATCCCTCGACCACGGCCGGAATATGTCCCGCAAGATCGTTGAACAGCGGCCCTTTGGCCGATCCGAGGGAGCGCTGCACGATCGCGTTGCCGGCCAATGCGCGATGACTACGAATGCTGCGCAGCAGCGTGAGTACCGCGTGGTCTCGAGTGCCGAGCCGTTTTTGCATGGGCCGCCTCAATTCGCGCGTTCGTCGCTGCGAGCCTGTGCCTAAAAGACTAGTCTCATGCCGCGAAAATGGGACTTCGGTTAGACGGAAATCGACGCCGCGGTTCCAAAACGTAGCATTCCGTCATTCGATCTTTTTGGAGAACGTGAATGTTGTCCCAAGCTTCTATACGCGGTAAGTTCTGGGCCCTTGCGCCGATTGCGCTGCTGGCCGCTTGCTCTACCGGCAACCCTTCCGTCACGACGGCCTTCTCTTCAATCCCGTCGGCGCCCAAGCAGCTGAGTACAAACGGCCGCGCGCCCTCAACCCCGGGAAGCGCCGCCATGTTGATGTTTCCGCGAAACTTTTCGCCGAACGCGCGGCGCCCGCAATGGATGAAATCGCCTCCGCCGGGCACAGTCGCAAAGCTGGCCGCAGCCCAGTTCGGCGCCGCTGAGGTGCTCTGGTTCAAGGAACTCGACCGCAACAATGCACCGCCCGAGAACTGCGAACCGGCGACTGCCGCCAATGGCATCGGCATCGATCGCGACGGAAACCTGTGGATTCCGAACGGGCAAGGGGATACGACGACGGAATATGCGCCGAACTGCGGTGCCGCAAAACTAACGATTGCCGACGCGACGGGCGAACCCGCCGACGTCGCGTTCGACAAGTCCGGCCACGTCTACATTCTGAATCTCAACGACAAGAACGGGCCGGCGACGGTCAATGTTTACGACTACTCGGGTAAGCATTTGCGAACGCTCGCCGATCCGTCGTTCGACGTGCTGTTCGGCGTACGTTCGGATACGAACGGCAACGTCTTCGTCTCTAACCTTACCTCGGCGAATGTCGGCAACGTGGTCGAATTCAAAGGCGGGAAAATGCCCGGAACGCAGCTTAAAGGACCGCAACTTGGACTGCCGGGCGCCCCCGCACTCGACACCGCCGGCAATTTGATCATCGCGGATTGGCTCAACATGACGATCGACGTGTTCCCGCCGCCGTACAAGAGTTCGCCGAAGACGTTCACGCTCATGGGACAATCCATTTGGTGTCCGCTCGGCCGAGACGAGCGCCGGCTCTTCTGCGGCGATGCGCAAAACGGCGCGATCGACGTCT
This sequence comes from Vulcanimicrobiota bacterium, assembly GCA_963714015.1. Taxonomy (GTDB): domain Bacteria; phylum Vulcanimicrobiota; class Vulcanimicrobiia; order Vulcanimicrobiales; family Vulcanimicrobiaceae; genus DASRDE01. The sequence goes on from OY970223.1 coordinate 3,117,290, forward strand.
ACGATTACCCCAGCGGAAAATATCTCTACAGCTACACGTCAGGCCTTTCGGCAAACAACCTGGTTACCGGCGTCGCTCCTTATCCTACGGCCCCGTACTGACTTTCCCGGTGCAGCAAGGCCGGCGCGCGGAGCTTCGGGAGACAGTTCCGCGCGTCCGCGCCAGGGAGCGCTAAACAGGACCGCCAATTCGCGAGAACATGAACGTCTCGCTTCTGCTCGGCGCGATTTTGACTGTCAACGACATCGTCGCGCAGCATCCGGTCACCGGCAATCCTCCTTCCAATTTTGCTTGGGCTCCGAACGGGTCGGCTTACGTCTACAGCGTCGCCGCGCAGAAGGAGTCTCAGCCTCCCATCGTGCGGATCTACGATCTTCGGACGAACACCGATCGCGAACTATTTCACGCCGCTTCCGAGCAGCGTGGTTCGCGTTCACGCGCGATCGCAGAGGTTGTCTGGTCGCACGACAGCCGCCGGATTGCGCTGATCAATGCGGGCGCCCTCGAGGTGGTGGACCCGGCGAGCGGACGAGAGACGAAACTGGCGCAAGACGCAGACGATCCGCAATGGTCTTCGGACGACTCCCGGATCGCGTACGTACACGCCAACGACATCTATACGGTCGATCCCCGCACCAAACGCACTCTGCGGCTAACTGCCAACGGCAGCGCCACGCGAATCAACGGCGATCCGGATTGGCTGTACAGCGAAGAAATGAACGTCGAACATGCATTCGGCTGGTCCCCCGACGGTTCGCGTATCGCGTTCCTCTCTTTCGACGAGCGTCCCATTACGCCGTTCCCAATCGAAAATTATCTCCCCCGAATCAGCGCCATCGAAGAGCAGAGCTACCCGCTTGCAGGCGACAAGAATGCGCGCGTCACGCTGAACGTCGTCGACACGCACACGGCCCGTTCGACGGTGCTGTACGACGGCGGACCGAAGGACGAGTACGTGCTCTCATTCGCATGGTCGCCCGACAGCCGCACCGTTCTCGATCAAATCATGGACCGCGCACAGAAGCATCTGCGCTGGGTCGCTTTCAATCTAAACGGCAGTTCCCGGGCCGTTACGCAAGAGTCGGATCCGCAGTTCGTCGACGTCCAGCCCGTTCCGGACTATTCGCGCGACGGACGAGTGTTGTATCTGCTCTCGCAGCGGGGCGGACGCCAATCGCTCTGGCAGATCGATGCGCGCAGCGGCGCCGGTCGCCGGATCACCGGCGATTATACCGTATTGTCCACGCAGCGAATCGACGATGCAAACCACGTCGCATACGTCGACGCCATGTATCCGACGCGCCGCGACGTCTCTTTCTTGCGCGTCGATTTGCGCACGGGAGCGGTGCAGAATCTTACGCCCGGCGGCGGAATGCACAACGTCGTGCTCGCGCAAAAAGCGTCCAACTTCATCGAGACGGTGAATTCTCATGACGCGCCGCCTGCGATCTATCGCCGCAGCTTGAACGGCACGTCGAGTTCCCTCGTCTTTCGCACGCCGGACCTCTCCCGTTTCAATCTCGGCACGGTCCGGCTGCTCGAAATCCCCTCCAAATGGGGTAATCTCGACGCGACGCTCGTCGTGCCGAAAGACTTCGACCCCAACAAGCGCTATCCGATCGTCTTCACGCCCTACGGCGGTCCTTTGGGCGTTTCACCGAACCAGACGATGAACGCGTGGCCGGGTCTTTACTCGTTCTTGTTGGCGCAACACGGCTTCTTGGTCTTCACGATTGACGGACCCGCGTCTTACAGCGATCGGGCGTCGTCGGAGCGCATGTTCTATCATCGAATGGGTCTCATTGCGATGGCGGGGCAACTGGCCGGAGTGGACTGGATCGAGAAGCAATCGTTTGCAGATCCATCCCGTCTCGGATTGTTCGGCTGGAGCTATGGCGGCTATCTTACCGCCTTCACGATGACGCACGCTCCGGGCGTTTTCCGGGCCGGCGTCGCGGGCGCTCCACCGGCAGATTGGCGCTTCTACGACACGGCGTACACCGAGCGTTATATGAGCAAACCGCAGGAAGCAAAAAGCGCGTATGATGCAACCTCAGTTCTGCCGGCTGCCGCAAAATTCGAAGGCTCGCTGCTGATTCTCCAAGGCACGTCCGACGACAACGTCCACTTGATGAACTCCATTTCACTGCTCAATGCGTTTATGAAAGCCGGCAAGCAGGTCGACTACTTCGTTTATCCGGGAGAGCGGCACGGTCCGCGCCTTATCTCGCACCGCCGCGATATCGATTCACGGATGCTCGACTGGTGGACGAAAACGCTAAAGTAACCGGCACAGCGCACTTGCTCGGCTAGCCGCCGCCGCCCGAAGGGTATCCGCCGCCGCCGCAGCTGTAGTCGAGTGTCGTGCTGCACGCTCGCAGATTGACGTGGGCCTGGGAGCCTTCGATTCGCACCTGAAAGTCCTGAGCCGGAACGTCATGCGATGACAGATGCAGCGTATACTTTCCGTCCGCAAGACCGCGCAACGTGAAACGGCCGTTGGAATCACTGCGAGCAGTAAACGTATTCGGCCCTTGTCGTGTCGTTACGGTGACGCCGGTAAGCGGTTGTCCCGTCGTCTTGTCGTGAATGGTTCCGGTCAGTACCGCAAACGCGACCATGATTGCGCTCAGATTCCTCATGTTTGCGTCTTGAGCGCGCGGGCCGAAAATCCTAGCGCGCCTCCAGCGATCCAAGCCGTTCCGCGAGCCGTTCCGGCAGCGTCTGCAGCAGATTTTCGATCCGTGCCAACGCCGAATCGCTCTGTGCATCCATAACGTCCAGCGAGCCCGCGACGCTTTGCGCGATCTGTAGGACCGCGTCCGATTCGTCCGGAGCATACGTTTCGCACGAGCGCTTGGGACCGAGCACCAGCGCACCGACGAGCCGGCCTCGCGCAACCATCGGATAGGCCCAATCGCCTTGCAGTTCGCTCCGAGTGGTGCTCAAATCAAGCGGCTTGTGCCATGCCCGCAGAGCTACGAGCGCGGGGTCGTTTTCGTCAACCCGGCCCGATGTCGCAATGGTTACAAACGATGCGCCGGCATGCTGCTCGAGAGCCTCCGCCGTGCGCAGCAGCAGCGTCCCTCTGTCGGTGATGTACGCCGCTTCCTGTGCGAAACGGCGGAGCGCCTGTTCGTCTTCGTGCCGCTTGCGGAAGAGGAGCAGGTCGATGGCCCGGTCGACGTAACCGTGCAGCACACGCGCGCTCACGATGACGATCATGGCAATGCCGAATTCGATCAGGACGTCTTCTTCGTGCGTGAGCGACGACAGATAGCGTTCCAGAACAAATTCTAACGCCGCTAATATCACGACCGCGACTGCCGTGGTCGCGGCATAGACGAGCGCGCGATTCAGCACGAAGGCAAAATCGAAGATCCGGTGCTTCAGAATCGCGTACGCGACGGCCAATGCGACGACCGCGACGGAGGCCACGAAGTAGATCGTTCCGTAATCGAAATCCACGCCGAGCTGCATCTCCAAAACGCCCACAATCGCGTATCCTACCGCGCCCAGCACGATCGCCGCAAACACGAGACCGACCCTGCCCCGATCTCCGCGTTTCGCAAAAATCAGCGAACACACGCTCGCAATGAGCGTTAGGAGTGCCGCCGCCGAAAGGTAAAACGTCGCATACGCTTTGTTGGCCGACGCTTGCGGCCAAATGACGTTGGAATTATGCAGCAGTTCGACCAAGAATGCCGTGGCCACGACGACGTCGACCGAGCGGATCGCAAGGCGCTGCGCCCGCGAGGGCGTGTTTCCCGGAAACCGTATGGCGAACGAAGCCAAAGCAAAAGTGGGGAAGATCGCGCAAAGCGAAACGGGGATGAACGCTAGGAGTGTACGCCCCGGCTGCGGCATCGACGCAACACAAGCGTAGATGCCCGTTATCGAGCACACGCCGATAAGGAAGCCGACGAAGGCGCCGACCATGACACCACTACGCCGATAGCCGAGATACGCACCAAGCATGAGAGCAAAGGTCGAAAGCAGTGCGTTCAAAACGAGCAGCGCGGGCTTGTATGCCCGAATAGGCACGATTGCGCGTTCGGTTACAGTGCCGCCGCCTTTGACGGGAAGCGTGATAGACGAGCCTCGCAGTGAACCTGCCCAAACGGCGTACCATTGAGTCGTCGACATGCGCGACGTGTCGACGAGTTCCGGATGATTAGCAAACGTGGGCGGCAAGTAGACCGGCGTCAACGCGCCCAAATAATACAGCGCTCCAAAAATCAAGACCACTGCAGGTAAAATCCACCGGTTGAAAGCGAGCCGCATGCGGCTTCATTCGACACGCTTGGCCTAAGCGCTCTAGCCCTCTTTAGCGGCGGCCGCGACCCCTACGCCCGGCGCAAGGGCGCCCGGACACTCAGTTGACGGCGATGCCCAGCGGCTCGGCCATTTTCTGAATACCGTTGTTGAAACTAAACAGATACGTACCTTGCGGGTATGCGTACACGTCCACCGCGGCGTTGCCGTAGTCCATGCAGTAGATTCGGCGGTTGCTTCGCATCATCGCACAGCGGAGCGTGGCGCCTTGCAGCGGAATCGTCGCGAAGGGTGCCTTGTCGTAGGGCGGTGCAAAGACGTCGACCTGGTTCTTCGTGCTGTCAACCATCAGCAGGTTGTTCTTTGCATCGACCATCACACTGCCGGGCATGTCTTGACCGAGCTGCGTCGCCTTCAAAATCTTTCCGGGCATGTTGCCGCGCGCGAATTCGATTACTTGTCCAACGCCGGTCTTCTCGTTGACGGTCGACCAAAAGACGTTGTCCGTTGAATCCAGCGCTATGCCGATGCTCTCGCCGGCGGCCCAGTTCTCGAGCTGCCGTACCGGTTTGAACTGCCCCCCTTGCGAGTGCACGTCGAAGACGGCGATGTTCGCCGCGTTCCCTTTTTCGTTCATGAAATTGGATACGTACAGCGTCTTGCCGGTCACCGCTAAGTCCGACGGACTGCCGATGGTATCCACGTACGTCTGCGCGAGCTGCTTTCCGCAGTCCGCGCCGAATGTTTCGACGACGTTGTTTCCGCTGAAGGTGGAGACGTACAGCGTATTGGCGCCGTCGGTATTGACTGCTCCCGAGCGGTTAATCGGCCCGATCTGACAGAGCGGCGGATCGTTCTCTTTGTTGTAAGCGTTATACTGATCGACGGCACTGGAAAAACTGAACGTGATATAGACATACGGCGTCTTTTTGCCGTCCGCCGTTCTGAGGATCGATGATTGTGCGCCGCGCTGTTCGCTTGCGAAGGCGCCGGGCGACGCCCCGAAGTCGGACGACCGGCCCGCACAAGACGCAAGCAGGACGGCGGCACAGACGGCGAGCGCACCGCGTATGGCAACGCGTTCAGCCGGCAAGGATCTCCCCATCTCGACCTCCTTATTTCGTACTACGACTGGAGCTGCGAAAGTGCCTCGCTGCGGCAGCGAAGCCGAACGAGCGCTTCGTGCGCCTGACCGAGCGCCTCCTCACGCGCAGCGCCTGAGGCGCTGAGCGCGAGCATCAACTCATGCGCGGAGATCGCCGCGCGCGAGGCTACGCTCTCGGCGCGAGCTGTGCGCCGGCGCACGCGGAGTGCCTCCAATCTAAGCGCGAGCTCTTCGCTGACCGCTTCGAGTTGCTTGCGCTGCGCGCAAATCGAAGCCGAGCTGCATTCCACTTCCGTACGATGATCTCGAGCGCACGCTGCCCGAGCGGCGAAAACGTGAGCGGCCGGGTCGTCGCCGCCGGTCAGCATCTCGCCGGCCAGGCTTTCAAAGGTGCTCTCCTGGCCTTGCAGGCGCAGGAGCTCCATCTGCAGGCGCTTTTCCTCGGCCATCACCGCGGCGATTTGTCTGCGCATTTTTCGAAGGTCCGTCGCGTATTCCAGGTCGAGAAGATCGAGTGCTTGCACCGGGTCTTCAGCGCGCTGCAGCAGTGAATTCACTTTTTGCTTGAGCAGGCGAACGAATCGCCACCAAAAACCTATCATGCGCATTTGAACGAGTGCCCGGCGCAGCATGTGACGATTAAAAACGAATGAAAAAGGCGCCGCGCTGTGGAGGCGTCGCTCCCCGGAGCCTTCGGCAAAAGCAACGATTTTTGCGGTGTTCCCAAGCACCTCTCAGCAAGGATATGCTACTGTACGCTCATGGATACCGCTCCGGCCAGGGTGGCCGTCATCGACGACGAGCCGGCCATTCGTTCGTTGCTGCAAATGGAGCTCGGAGACGCCGGTTTCGACGTTCGAACCGCAAAGGACGCGCTGGCCGGATTGGACCTGGTGCGTCAATGGGATCCGGACGTGATTCTACTCGACATCATGATGCCGAAAGTCGACGGCATCTCGATTCTTCCGCGATTCCGCACCGAGACGCAGACTCCAATCATCATTTTGAGTGCGAAGGGCGGAACGGGCGACAAGGTGCTCGGTCTGGAACGCGGGGCGGATCAATATATTGCCAAGCCGTTCGAGATGCCCGAGTTGGTTGCTCGTCTTCGTTCGGCGCTGCGCCGGCCTCGATTGGAGGAACCCGACCGTCTGACGTTCCGCGATCTGACGATCGATTTCCGGATGCGCACGGTCACCCGCGCCGGCAAGGACATCGTCCTCACGGCGCGTGAATTCGACTTGCTCGCGACCTTCATGCGCCAGCCGCGCCGCGTCTTTACGCGCGACCAGTTGATCTCGATCGTTTGGGGAATCGACGCCGACGTCACGACGAACGCCGTCGAGACGTATATCTCGTACCTGCGCAGCAAGATCGACGCACCGTTCGACGAACCGCTGCTCCACACGATTCGTGGAGCGGGATACTCGCTGCGCGATAAAAGGGTGTGACCTCCCTTCGCTCTCGGCTCATTACTTGGTATGTGGGCGTTGCAGCCGTAGTCGTTCTCTGCATCGCAGTGCTCGCGACCGTTGCATCCGCGAGCCTAGCAGCGTATGGCGCGCGCGAAGCCATGGAGACGGCGGCAACCCGTATCGTGCCGCTGATGAACGACTACTCCAGACTGCCCGAACCGCGTCCCAATCCGCAAGTCTACTTGCAGAGGCGCCTAGCGGCATTTAGCGTCTTCGTTCTCCTTGGCCCACACGAAGGGGGAGGCAAGCCGGCTTATGATTTCGGTCCGAGACCCTTTGGCCAAGCGCCGTTGCGGCCGCCTCCCGACGGTGCCGGATTCGGCCCCATGCCAATCCTTGTCCGTCTGCTTGCAATCGAGCAGCATCCGATAACGGTTGCTTATATCGGCGGAAACGCAACGCTTTTCATCAATCCCATCCGCCTGCGCTCCGTGCTCACGCAGCTGTGGATCATCTTGGGAATCTTTGCGATTTTCATGATGGCCGCGGCTTGGCGCATTGCCGTCGTCGTTTCCGACAACACGCTGGAACCGCTGCTGCGAACGACGCGGGCGCTGAACCGGTTTGGTGACGGCGACTTTACACCCGAAGCGGTGAGTACGTCCGATCGCAGCGAGCTTGGAGAACTGGCGCGTGCGTACAATCGCGCCGTCGAACAGATCACGCGCGCATTCGGAGAGCGGTCGCGCACTGAAGCCGAGATGCGGCAGTTCGTCGCGGATGCGGGGCATCAACTTCGTACGCCGCTCACCGTGATCATGGGCTATCTGAGCGCAATGGCGGCGCGACCGGATACCCCGCACCGCCCCGGCGTCTTCGGCACGATGCTCGCGCAGAGCCGCCGCATGAAATCGCTGATCGACGATCTGATCACCCTTGCCCGGCTGGAGCATCCCGAAGCGGCACCGCCTCAAATCGTCGACGTGGGCCAATTACTTTCGCGCATCACGGAGTGTTTCGAGGAAGACTTACGCGATCGAATTCGCATCGGCGCACCATCTGGGCCGTTGTTCGTCCAAGCCAATGGGGAGGATCTGCTTGGTGCGGTCTGCGCCTTAGTAGACAACGCGCTCAAGTACGGATTGCGCCGCCCGGTGGAAGTAACGGCCGGCCATCGTCTTGGCGACTGCATCATTACCGTAGCGGACCGCGGACCCGGCATGACCGAGGACGATCTCGCGCACGCGTTCGATCGTTTTTATCGCGGCGCTTCCGGCGAAGGATCTTCCGGAGCGGGCCTGGGCCTTGCGATCATTCGCAAGAGCGTCGAACGCGCGGGCGGTTCGATCCTGCTGCGCAACCGGGAGGGGGGCGGATTGGAGTGTACGCTGACGTTTCCGATGCAGTCCCAAGCGCGGCGCGTATCGTGACCGCTATTCCGCGGGCGCACGTTCGCCGGCGGAGGCTCGGCCGGATGGCAATAGACTCGCGCGCCTCGGGGCCACGACTCCTTGGACTTGAACCATAGGCCGCCGTCCAGCGGCACGTGGATCAGGTATGGAAGTTTGCTCTCCGGATCGGGATTTCGGGCGACGATGAATTCGCTCGACATATCTCGACGTTCTTCCGCGGCAACCCGCCGTTACTTCAAGGCGTAACGGTAATTTCCGTAGGCGCACCAAGGCCGGCGTTAGAACCGCCAATCGTGCGGATCGGCGTTGTGTTATCGAGATTGAATTCCTCGATGTCGAAAGTGTTTTGCACCGGAATCTCGGCATAAACACGATCGCCGGAATCCAAAGCAAACGACATCATCGAAACGCCCGGCAACCTTTGCTGCGGCGACGTGCTGCCGACCGCGTACGAAGTAAACGCGCCATTGACGATCGCGTACAGCACGCCCGAATTGTCCGTCAAGAGGTTGCTAATCTGAGCGACTCCATAATTCAATGGAGCGACCGTAATGGTTCTGGTAGGGGTTAAAACACCGCTGCCTGAGGGACCGTATTCAACGATATTTGAGTTGCCCCCCGTTATTTGATTGGGCTCCTCTGCAACGAAGACGTCTCCGGAAGAATCCGCCGCCAGCGACGAAATCCAACATTGATTCTGCAGTGCGATCTGCCGGATGAGCGGAGGATTGACGTACGAATTCGCAGGGAATTTGTCGACGTACACAGGGTCTGGAACGTTACATCCTAATTCGAAGTTGTTTTCGCCGGCCAGCGCGTAAACGTTCTGGGAAGCATCTACTGCACCAACCCAATCGGGAATCGTACCAATGGGGCTTCCCGAACTCATATAGCGGGCCGAAGAAGTTGAAATGTTCGGCGCCGGCACAAAGCTTGACCAAAAATCTCCCGAACTGTCCGCGCCGAGCGGTCCCATGACGGCAATGGACCGCAGCGGCGCCACGTTGCCGTCATCGGTTGAAGTGAATTCGGAGACGTAATTCAGCTCCCGCGGCGAGTCGATTTGGGAACCGGCAAAGATTTGCGCGGTACCTACCGGACCGGGGCCGATGGCGTACGTGGTTTTGGCATTTGGAAAGTCCGTTGCCGTGACGCTGAATACGAGCGGGCCGGTTGCCGAGCCGTCGTAGGTCCACGTAGTCGAGAAATCGTTTGCGAATGAGCTGCCCCCTCCGATCATCGACGTTCCTTCGCTGTCTTGCTCGTACGTGTCGATGTAGAAGACCTTCCACGAGGTCTCCGTCATGGGAGGGGCCGGAATTATCCCGCCGCTTGCATCGACCCCGACGACGGTCACCGTGGTGTTCATCCACTTGCCCTGCGCAAACGTGTTGGGACTCGCCGAAATTTGGAGCGACTCTGCCGCGCCGTACAAGGGCAGCGAAAAATAGTTTTGTTGGCCGGCAACGACGTTGACATGCGTATCCGCGCGAATCGCAAGCGGCGTTCCGGTCCCGTCATTCGTTTCGTAGGTGTACGCTTTTATCGATTCATTCTGCCCTACTGCAGCCTGAACCGTGATGGTGCAGTCGATGTATCCGCCGCTCGCGACGGTGCAGCCGGGCGTGGAGGCCGAAAGCGGCAGCGGTCCGATCTGGAAGCCGCCCACATATAAGACGAGCGATTTCGTGGCGGGTGAAAGACCAGGCGCATCCGGTTCGCTGAACGTGATGACGAGCGCAGCGGTTTGCGATGGGGTCGGTGGGGTTGTGGGCGACGAACTTGCGCTGGGCGAAGGATGGCCCGACGAAGATGGATTCGGAACGGGCGATGAGCCGCCTCCGCCGCATCCGGCGAACGCCGCAGCGGCGAAGAAAAGGACGGCGCCCAAGGCACGCTTGCGCATCAAGAATATAGTTTCGGATTCGTCGAATGAACGCCCTAGCGCGAACCTTCCCGGCGGCCGGTTCTGAGCATCGTGCTGCTTCAGAGGACAGCTCCGCATCGGTCATAAATCCCAGCACTATGGTCAAAGACATGGCGTTCATCGCTTATTCGGTTCGCGACGTTCCTGCGGCCACCGCGTTCTATCGTGACGTCGTCGGCCTCGAGCCGGGAGAGAGCTTCGGCGAGCATTGGGTGGAGTTCAACGTGGGATCCACCGCATTTGGTATAGGCAACGGCGAACCGCTGGGATTCGAGCCGGGCAAGTCGACCGGAGCATCGTTTGAAGTGGATAACATCAAGGAAATGCGCGAACGGCTCGCCTCGAGCGGCATCCAGGTAACCGAAGTGCATGACTTTCCGAATTGCGCGGCTTGCTTCGTTACGGACCCGGAAGGCAACAAGTTCGCCCTCCATCAGAAAAAAGCCTAAACCGGCGTGCGGGAGGACTGGCCAAAGGTTTTGACGGTGTAGGTTAAGCGGCGCGCGCCGGGCGCATCAAAACGACAGCAAAACCCCAGCCGCTTGCCAAACGAGTCCGGACCACGTATCCGCCGGAGATTTTTTCATAGACATGGTAGCCTTCACGTAAGGCTTCCGATAGATTCGAAAAAACGACTATTCCCATGACTAAACGATATCGCGGGCGAGCCGAGGCCGGCACTTACACTGCGACAGTTACTCACACACTGCGAGCACGCAAGGCTTTCGGAGACGTCTTTGAGGACCGCATCCGCTATGCGGACGGCGTCTTCCATTTGCAGGCCGTTCCCCTCGTTCCAGATGGCCTCGCAGGTTTCGCGCGACAGCAGCGCCGTCGCGGCGGCCACAATCTGCGTGCGCTCCAGTTCCTGAGTGCGACCTAGCGGCATACGCATCACTTTGCACGCCGACACCGCGGCCCCGCAAAGCTCCACGGCTTGCTTCGGCCGGTTCGCGTTCAGGCACAAGTGTGCGGCGGTGAGCAGCATCTGAGCCGTCAGCGGGCGCGCGCCCATCGCGTGGGCCAGCAGCAGCGATTCCTTGAGTGTCCCTGCGCATTCGCAAAGATCGCCTTGCGCGAGCCGTACTTCCGCGATCCCCTGCAACGCCCGTTGAATGCCGAGCGGGTGGCCGGTCTCGCGCGCCGTTTGCAGCGAACGCGCAAGCAGTTCGATCGCATGCGGGAGCTCGCCCAATTCCAGGCGGCAGCGCGCTATGTTCGCGGCGATTAGACACTCGCTCCAAACGTCGCCTACTGCGCGCGCGCGGTTCAACGCCGGTTCAAAGTGCGCAAGTGCTTCCCGCGCCTTCCCTTCGCGCAGCAGCATTTCGCCGGAGTCAATTTCAGGCTGCGCCTGGGCTTCGTCGAAGCACCGGCGCGCAGCGTCAAAGTCACCCTCCGCTGCAGCAACCCGCCCGCACGCGACGAGCGCCGCGCGGCTCTCTTCGGGAAAGGACGGCCCGCAAGCTTGTGCCAAACCGAGCGCCGTTTCCAATCGTGTCCGCGCTTCCCCGTAGGCGCCGGCGCGGTAGTAATACTCGAACAAATCGGAAGCTAGCAAGAGCGCCGTGCGGACGTCGCGCTTTTCGACGGTCCACGAAAACGCGCAGCGAAGATTCGTCATGTTCTCGCGTAACCGGCGCAGCCACGTCCGCTGCCCGCTGCCGCCCAGATGCGCGACCGCCTCCGCCGCGTATGCGGCGTACCAGCACGTATGCCGATCCCGCGCGAGCTGTGCGATTTGCGGATCCGCCACGACCCGCGATCCGAAGTCGCGAATGACGCCCAGCATTTCGAGCCGCGGTTCGCCTTCGCTCGAGAAAGCGCGCTTGAGCAGATTTTTGTCGGCGAGCGCTTCGAGGATGCCTTCCGTCTCGGCGCCGTCGCAGCCGCTGTCGGTACACGCCGCCAGCACTGCTTCGGCATGACACCCCGCCGGAAGCGACGCTACGCGTAAGAACGCCCGCCGTTCCTCCTCGCTGAGCGCATCGTAGCTCCACGCGATCGCCGCTTCCATGGTCGAATGGCGTTGTGCGCCGTCGCGATAGCCGTTCGTAAGGACCGTCAGCGGCGCACGCATACGGTCGCGCAGTTCCGAAAGCGAGATCTTTCCTAGACGCGCCGCTGCAAGCTCGATGGCGAGCGGCAACCCCTCGAGGCAATCCAAAACTTCGGCGAGCGCGGTTTGATTCTGCTCCGTGACCGAAAAGGTCCGATCGACGCGCTGCGCCGTCTGGACGAATAGCGCTTGTCCATCCGCGGCGGACAGCGGATCGAGTTGAAACAGCATCTCGCCGCGGACGTGCAGCGGTTCGCGGCTGGTAATGAGCACACTCAAATCGGGGCAGCGCAGGAGCAGATCGACGATGCGCGGGGCGGCCGCCAGCACGCGTTCAAAGTTGTCCAGCACCAAGAGCATGCGGCGCGGCTCGAGCGACTCCATTACCGCCGTCATCGCGTCGGGGACGGTGGAAACGTTGAGCGCGGCCGCTATGGCGGCCGGCAGATGTTCGGGCGCAACGACGTGCTCGAGTTCGATAAACTTGTGGCCATCGCAGCGGCGGCAATGCAGCTGCGTGCTTACCGCACGCGCCAGCGCGGTCTTTCCCACGCCGCCGGGCCCGACGATTGAGATTAAACGTTCGCCCGAAACCAGCGCATCGCACAGATCGCGCACTTCGTCGTCCCGGCCGATCAGAGGACGCAGTTCCGCAACGCCGTTATGCACGCTCGCCAGCGACGCCAAACCGCGAACCCGCGGTTTTCCTTGTGCGGCAATCTCAAACTCAGCGCGTTCGTCATCCGAGAGACCGAGCGCCGATGCTAAGCGCAAAACGGTGTCCTTGTAAGGACGCGAGCGAGCGCCGCGCTCGAGTGCGCTGATGGCCTGCACGCTCATGGCGGCGAGCTCCGCAAGCGCTTCCTGCGAGAGCCCCGCTCTAATCCGCCGTTCCTTGAGCAGCTCGGCGAACGTCGGAGAATGCATCAGCAAGCGTACGCGCGTAGGCGTTCGCGCGCAAAGTAGTGCTGATGATATTCCTCTGCCCGGTAGAAGGTCGCGGCCGGTTCGATCTCAGTCACGATCGGTCTACGGTACGTGCCCCCGGCGACCAGACGATCGCGTGAACTGACGGCGGCCCGGCGCTGCTCGGGCGAATGGATGAAGATGCGTGAGCGGTATTGCGGCCCGACGTCGTAGCCCTGGCGGTTTGCCGATGTCGGATCGTGGAGACGCCAGAAGCGTTCCAGCAGGTCGCCGTACGTCGTAACGAGCGGATCGTACGTCAGCCGTACCACCTCGGCATGCCCGGTGTCTCCGGCACAGATGTCGCGGAAGGTCGGGTTCTCGAGTGAGCCGCCGCAGTAACCGACGGCCGTTTCGACGACACCCGGCAGAGCCGCGAATGCGGCCTCCAGCGTCCAAAAACAACCGCCGGCAAAGGTCGCCGTGGCCAAGTTCGCCGTGCCGAGATAAGCCCGTGAGGGGGGCGCCGTCCGCAGTTTTTCCGCCGCCCAAGCTACGTCGTCTTCAGTGATAGGCAGTGTGAGCATGCTCTAACGGTACTGCGGCGGGCGATTCCGGAACAGGAAATTTCTCACATTTTGGTATCTGCCGGGTCCCTACACGCCAATGTGTGGGTGAAGTGTGCGGGTGTCGATGTTTGCCGAACCGCCGTTGTCCTAGGATGCCGTCATAACCCATCCTCCGCGAAAGGCAAAAGTTCAGTGAATCATCGTCTCCTGGCCGCAGCGACGGCCTCAGTTCTGGCGGCGCTCTCGATGGCCGCCTGCGGCGGCGGCTCTTCGGTTCCGGTCGTGAAGACGACCGCGGTTCCGACCACCACTCCCACCACCGCTCCCAAAGTCAACACTCAGGCATTGTGGGTCGCAAACGGCGCAAACGTCGTTGAGTTCGGCCCTTCACAGCTGACCGCCACGGTCGGCGATCCCATCCCGCAAGCCGCGATTAACAGCACCGTCTTCGGCGCGCCTCAGGGCGTCCAATTCGATGCCAAGGGCGACCTGTGGGTCATAGACGGCGGCACAGTGGCAGCCGGAGGAACCATCGCCCCGGCGCTGTTCGAGTTCACCCCGCAGCAGCTTGCCCAGTTGCACACGAACGCCACGCCCGCTCCGGCCGCGACGATCCGTTTCAACGGCTTCGTCTTTCCGCAGCAAGGCGTGTTCGACAAGAACGGCAACTTTTGGGTGACGGATAACGGTGCGAATGCCGTCGACGTGTTCTCCCCCTCGGAACTGGCTGCGGGCGGCGCGAACGTCGCGCCGATTGCATCCATCTCGGCCGGCTTTACCGGACCGCTCGGCATCGCCTTCGACGCGATGGGCGATCTGTTCGTCGCCAACAACGGCACGACCACGATCTTCGGCTTCAAAGCGAGCAAGCTGCCCGCGAGCGGCAACGCGACGCTGACGCCGGACGTCACGCTCTCGGACGACGGGGCGGGTTCCATTCAGGGGCCGTGGGCATTGGTCTTCGATCAACGCGGCGATCTCTGGTCCAGCAACGCCAACGCGCCGTTCACACTCGTCGAGTTCAGCTCCTCACAGATCGCCGCATCGGGTTCGCCGAGGCCGATCGTGACGCTCAGCCCGACCACCGTTCAAGCCAACTCAACGCTGAACGCGCCGAACGGCATCGCGTTCGACAGCATCGGCGACCTCGCCGCCATCAGCTCCGCAACGCCTTTCGGCGTCGCAGACTTCGGCTTCGCTCAACTCACCAGCAGCGCGGCGGTGCCTCCCACTGCGTTCATGGTTGGAACGACGACGACGCTCAACGCTCCGGCCGGCGACGTCTTCGGCGCGAGCTTCTAAGCCGCACCGACAATGTTCGGCGATCGCGGGACCCACGTTTCAGCTAAAAGGAAACGGTGGGCCCCGAGATCCCGACGCTTTGCGAGATCGCGCTCGCAACCGCAGAGGGCGCGATCTCGCAAAAGAACGTCATCTTGGTGACGTCGCGTATCGTCCGGTTCGTCGACTCAGCGATGCTGATTGGCTCACTTATGGGAAGCAATGATCTCCGCGTACGTTTTGCTGGCCTCCGTCGGAACGCGAGTCAGGTTCGGATCGCGATCGAGATCGATATGATAGAGTCCGAAATCGCTGCTGTCGTCGAACGGCAAGCCCCACTCGCGGTTGGAGGTGATGCTCCAGCAAAGATAGGCGACTACCGGAGAGCCGCGCTGCACCGCGCGATCGACTTGTGCGATGTGCGCCTCCAAGTAACGCGCGCGGGAAAAACCGTCCGCATTCGTGACGCAGCCGTTTTCGATTACGATGATCGGTTTGCCCGGAAACAACTCTTCCGTTTCACGCAGAATGTCGTCCAGAACGCTGGGCCACACCGGAGCCATCGCATAGTGACATTCGGCGGCAGCTGAAAGCCGGTGCAATTCGTTCGGCCAGAACGAGGGGATTCCCCAGTAATAATCGACACCGGCAAAGTCGAGCGCGCCTACGCACTCCCGCGGACACAGAAACTCCGGCAGCCGGCCGGCCATGCCGAGGTTCCACCAATTCGTGCCCACCAGTGTCCCGAACATTCCAATCGACTTGCGCAGTCCGTCGAAGACGTGCAGGGGCGAGCGCGTCGCGTTCAGCCGGCGGTTCCCCGTAACGGGAACGAATCGCACCGGCGCATGCTCCGATCCGAAGATCTCTGCGGCAATGCAGCGCGCCAAATCGGGTTCCATGCCGGAGTAGTTTCCGCGATCGTCGCACGCGCACAGTCCTTCGACGCCGGGGCGGACTCCGACGCGCAGAATACCCCGCTTGCGGATCGCTTCCAACGATCGATCCGGTTCGGGTCCGGCGAGGTCAGTGCTCGCCAGCGTGTTGCGGTTGTGTCCCTCGGGCAGCTCGGGATGACTCTTTTTGTACTTGCGCAGCGCGCGGTCTACGGCATCCAGCAGCGAGCGGCTACCCAGCGCGACGGCCACGCCGTAGGCATGCGGATGCGCCGGAATCAGCGAGATCGCGAACGGATCGGCTGAATATTGCCGCAGCATCACGTCGTCGTGAAACACGGCGTCGATCGTTCCCTCGCGCAGGGCCTGAACCGCCGCGTCGGTTTGCGCGTAATAGCGGACGTCAGCGGCGGTAAATATACCGCCGGACATCTCGGCCGCCGGCGTATCCTCCACAACGCCGGCGCGGCCTTTCCACTCCAGAAGATCCGCAGGCAGCGATGCTGCGGCGCGATGAAGCACCGCTAAGTGCACCAGCAGGTACGGCTCCGAAAAAAAGACTCGATGCATCCGCTTCTGGGTCATGGTCAGCTGCGCGATGGAAATGTCCACTTGGCCGCTGTCGACGAAGCCGTGTTCCGCAAGCAGCTTTCCGCGCCGGCGAGCTTGCTCCGGCGACTTCAGATGCGTGGCATTGCGGTCGACCAGCCGCTGAAGCCAGCGCGGAAGACCGAGGACCAGCGGATTCGAGCCGACCAGTGCTTGCGGCTGTACGGCGCGGATCGCCTCACGCGCCCGCGCGTGCGCTCGGAACAGGTTCGGAATGAGCTGCAAAACGGCGTCCATCTGACGCTCGCCGGAAGCGCCCGGTTCCAGCCCCGGCGGCATGGGATAGGCCCGCATCCAAAAACCTTTGATGAAGCCGTAAACGAGTTGGCTCGGCTCGTTGAGAGTGACGTAATAGTCGATCAGATCGCCGAGCCGGCTCGCCACTTGTGATGCATAGGCGGCCATGCGCGCCGGAAAATGCGAATCGAGCAATCCGGCTCCGTTTCCCGCCGCCTGCACGTGCAGCGGCCATGTATTGTGGTGCAGGGTGACGACAGTCATCATCTGCGCGTCGCGCATGTACTGAAGTACCTCGCGGTAATGCGCGAAAACGGATTCATCCCAGATGCCGGCTTCGGGCTCGAGCCGTGCCCAGGACAATGAAAGCCGGAAGGCCGAACAGCCTAGCCCCCTGGCGAGATCGACGTCTTCACGGTAGCGGTTCCAAAAATCGGTTGCCTTACCGCGCGGCGTGAGTCCGCGTACGCGTTCCCAAACGTCGCGCACGTCGTCTTGTCCGTTATAGGCTTCGCATTGGTGATCGGCGGTGGCCACGCCGAAGCGGTAGCGTTTCTGCATGCGCAACGGATGTTCGCCGCCGAGCGCGAACCCCTCCGGCGCAATGAGATTCAGCAACAAAACTTGCTTGGTAACGGGAGGCGGTTCCGGAATCGGTCGCGCAACGTGCGTGCGCATGGCTGCCGAAGGCGGAAACGTCGTTGTGGCCGACCTGCACCAACAGGCGGCACAGGCAACCGCGGATCAGATTGGAGCCGCGGGCGGGCGCGCGATCGCGGTGGAGCTCGACGTAGGCAACTCCGCGCAGGTCCAAGCGGGCATAGCGAAAGCGCTCGAGTCGTTCGGCTCGCTTGACGTCATCGTGAACGACGCCGCGATGATGACCTTTCAGCCGATCGTCGATCTGCCCGAAGCCGATTTTTTCCGCGTGATTACCACAAACTTAGGGTCGGTATTCTTCTTCGCCAAGTACGGTGTGCCGCATATGCCGCCCGGCTCCTCGATCGTCAACATCAGACTCCGTGCATGCCCACGAGACGACGGAGAACGTCGTTCCTTACGCGGCTTCAAAAGGCGCGATCGAGTCTTTTACTCGCGGCTTCAGCATCGAGATGGAGTCGCGGAAGATCCGCGTGAACAGCGTCGCTCCCGGAGCCGTCGATACGCCGATGCTCTGGAACAATCCCAACGTCAAGAGCGGCGCCGAGAAGATCGAAGGTGCAATCGGAAAACCCGAGGACCTCGCCGCGGCAATCTGCTTCATCGCCTCGGACGAAGCGCGCTTCGTCAATGGAACGACGCTGGTGGTCGACGGCGGCCGCCTGGATATTCTTTAGATCCTTGCTTTCGGGGAAAGATGCAAGTCATGACTGAGGAACACAAGCGCGAAGGCCTTTTTGAAGACGACGATTTGGACGACGCAATCATCAGCGCGGACGATACCGGCATGATCGCGCAGCAGCACGTGATCGCGGAGGAGGAAATCGCCGCGGGCGGAGATTCGGCAGACGAAGACGAGGACACGAACCAACCTTGAACTGACCTGCGTGATTTTGGCTGCCGGAACGTCGAGCCGTTTCGGCGGCCGTAATAAGTTGCTCGTGCACGAAGCGGGCCAAACGCCGCTCATCGCTCGCGCCATCCGCGCGTGCGCCGGCTTTCCGGTCGTCGCCGTTTGCTCGCTCGAGACCGCGCCGCCCGCTGAAGCTCTGGGCGCCGTCGTCGTCATGAACGACGCTCCGCAATACGGCATGGCGCACTCGTTGCAACTCGCCGATGCGGCCGTCGCGCCGGAACGGGCGATTGCAATATTGCCCGCCGATCTCGCCGAGATCGAGCCGCAGCACTTACGCCTGCTCGCGGAGCGCTTCCGCGGCGTCGACGTACTCTATCCGCGTCGCCGTGACGGAACACCCGGGCATCCCGTTCTTTTCTCGGCGCAGGCGCGCCGCGGAATTGCGGCCTTACCGCGCGGGGACACCATTCGCATGCTGCGTGCCGCTCCGCGCTTGCGGCGTCTTGCCGTTGAGATAGACGACGCCTGGCCTTATCATGACGTCGACGGTCCCGGCTTGTGATATTGAGCCGCGAACCGGTATCGAGATCACAACAGCGCTTCGGGAGCGATCGGCAACTCGCGAACGCGCACGCCGGTCGCGTGATAGACGGCATTTGCGACGGCAGCGGCCGAGCCCGTCATCGCAACTTCGCCAATGCCTTTGACGTGCGCCGCGTTGATGTGCGGATCGTCTTCTTCGACGATGATGATCTCCGGATACAGAATGTCGGCATGCGTTGGAACCAGATACTCGGAAAGATTGGCATTCATGATTCGCGCCGTGCGCGTGTCGTAGCGCGTCTTCTCGTAAAGCGCCATGCTGATGCCCCACACGATCCCGCCGAGGAATTGGCTGCGCGCCGTCTTCTCGTTGAGGATTCGTCCGCCGTCGTAAGCACCGACGAATCGCGTGACGTGCACCGTACCCAAATCCGGATCGACTTCGACTTGAGCAAACTGCGCGCCGAAGGATTGCTGAGCGAAGTTGCGCTCGACGGATTCGTCGGGTTTGTCCTCTACCGTAAAATCGAAACCGGCCTCCGGAACCTCGCCGCCCGACGCCTCCAGCGCCGCGGCCAGTTTTTGCGCCGCTGCAACGACCGCCGAACCGACGCTCGCGGCCGTCTGCGAGCCGGCGGCCAAAGGCGCCTCCGGGAGCAGCGTGTCGCCCCATTCGAAGTGCACGCGTTCGTATGGGAGATTTAGAATCTCCGCGGCAAGCTGCGCGTACACGGTCGAAGATCCCGTGCCTTGTTCGATCGTGCCGCTCTGCACCCGCACTGCTCCGCCGGCGGACATGATAATGCGAATGGTTGCCGCGCTGCGGTGCACGGAACGCGATGCCGTCGCCATGCCCAGGCCAACCAGCATCCGGCCGTCGCGCATGGAGCGCGGCTGCGGGTTGCGCCGGCTCCATCCGAAGGCTTCGGCCGCCAGCGTATACGCGCGATCCAGATGTTTGCTGGTATACGGCTTGCCCGAATCAGGGTCGTTCGCCGAATAGTTGCGCCGGCGCAGCTCCAGCGGATCGATTCCGAGTTCGTACGCGAGCTCGTCCATCGCGGATTCGAGCGCGAACGAGCCGGTCGACTCACCGGGCGCGCGCTGAAACGTCGGTTTGCTGATGTGCAGCCGCCGCAGTTCTTGCGACATTGAAAAGTTCGCCGTCGCGTAGAGATCCCGGCTGAATACTGTGCTCGGCTCGACGTATTCGTCCGCGATGCTGGTTTCATTAGCGGATCGATGCATAACGCAAAGCAGCCGGCCGTCACGATCGGCGCCCAGACAGATGTGCTGCTCGGTCTGCGGACGGTGCCCGACCCAGCCGAACATCTGCGGACGAGTAACAAGCAGCATCACGGGCCGTCCGACGACCTTGGCTGCCATTGCGGCAAGCGGAACGTGCGACCACGGTTGGCCTTTGCTCCCGAACGCGCCGCCGACGAACGGCGCAATGACGCGCACGTTCTCCTTCGGAATTCCGAAGACGTGCGCCAACCTGTTGCGCACGCCGAACGCCCACTGCGTCGAGTCGTGCAGCGTCAACCGGTCATCTTCCCAGTACGCGAGGGTCCCGTGCGTCTCCATGGGATTGTGATGCTCGGTGGGCGTGCGGTACGTTCGCTCGATTCGCACTGGCGCGTCCGCAAATGCCGCCTGCGGTGTGCCGCGCTCGTGGGTGGCCGGCTCCCCGAATATTTCCTTCGGCAAAAAGACTTCGCCACGATCCAAGTCCGTGACCGGCGCTTGCGCTTCATACGTTACGTGCACCAAATCGGCGGCGTGAACGGCTTGTTCGAGCGTCTGCGCAACCACGACCGCAACGGGCTGCCGGTCGAACTCGACGCGATCGTTCTGCAGTAAGAACAATATCGAATCCATCGGCGACGTCCGGCAGGCATCCACTTTCGGCGCGTTGCGGTGCGTGAGCACTTCCAGCACTCCCGGTATTGCGCGCGCCACGGACTCGTCGATCGAAACGATTCTGCCGTTCGCCACTGCGCTCGCAACAACGACGGCATGCGTCATTCCCTCGATGGCGTTGTCGCCGGTATAGACGGCCCGGCCGGTAACTTTGTCGACTCCGTCCTTGCGGTCTATCGGCTTGCCGATCAACGGCTGACTCATGTGCCGGCCGCAATCTCCAGCGCGCGCACCAGCGTGCGTTTCGCCAAGGGAATTTTGAAATCGTTCTGCCCGTAGCCGCACGCGTTGGCCAGTGCCGCCTCCGCCGCCCGCGCGTAACTCTCGCGTGAGGGTGCAGCGCCGTTGAGCGCGTTCTCCGCTTCGTGCGATCGCCAAGGGATAGTGGCGATCCCTCCCAGCGCAATGCGGCAACTCTGAATAACGCCGCCCTCAACATTCACGGCTACGGCCGCCGACGCGAGCGCGAACTCATAGGCGGCGCGATTGCGCGCTTTGAGATACGTTGAATGTGCAGCAAACGACGGGAGCGGTATGGTGATTCCGGTAATCAGTTCGCCCGGCTCGAGTGCGTTTTCAATGTGCGGCGTATCGCCCGGCAGACGGTAAAACCGCGCGAACGGAATCTCCCGCGAGCCCTTCGCTCCGGTAACCTGTACCACCGTGTCGAGCGCGGCTAGAACGACTGCCGCATCCGATGCATGGGTTGCAATGCAATGCTCGCTCGTTCCGAGCACGGCTTCCATCCGGTTCATGCCGCCGATTGCGCCGCAACCGCTACCCGGTTCGCGCTTGTTGCAGGCCGTCGCAACGTCACGAAAATATGGGCAGCGCGTGCGCTGCAGGATGTTGCCGCCCATCGAGGCCATGTTGCGCAGCTGCGGCGACGCGCTGGCGTCCAGCGCGAGCGCCAGCATGGGAACCGCTGCACGAATGCCCGGGTGAGCAGCGACGTCGCTCATTCGCGCAAGCGCACCAAGCCGCACGCTTGCAGTGTCGCATTCGATTTTCGCAAGCGGCAGCGCGTTGATGTCGACGAGCATCTCCGGCACTTCAACCGCGTCTTTCATCAAATCCAGAACATTCGTGCCGCCGGCGATGAACTGCGCCCGCACGTTTTCCGAAAGTGCGGTGACTGCATCCTCCGCCGTCGCCGCGCGCGTGAATGCGAACGGATTCACGTCGATCCGCCGGCTTCCGCGATAGCGTCCACGATGTGGGGATAGCAGCCGCAGCGGCAGATGTTGCCGCTCATCTGCTCGCGAATCGTCGCCGGGTCGAGGGCATGCCCTTCCGCCAGCATGCCCACCGCCGAAACGATCTGGCCGGGCGTGCAGTATCCGCATTGAAAGCCGTCGTGCTTGATGAAAGCGGCCTGAAGCGGATGCAGTTTGCCGTCTTTCGCCAAGCCTTCGATCGTCCCGATCTCGTCGCCCTCGTGCATAACGGCGAGCGTCAAGCATGAAACGATCCGCCGCCCGTTGACCAGAACGGTACACGCGCCGCAGGTACCCTGATCGCAGCCCTTCTTCGTTCCGGTGAGCGCAAGCGGCCCGCGCAGGGCGTCCAGCAGCGTCACCCGGGATTCGACTTGAATCGTGTGGCGCGCACCGTTGACGGTCAGCGTTACGTCGTGCATGACGAAGCCGCGGCGCTGCATCGAATCCTCTCTCACCGCCGCAAGGCTACCAGCGTTCGGATCACATGAATTGCCGCAGCGGCAACGGCAATCCAGAAGATGACGCCAATCCAGGTCTGCCAGCCTTGGGGATGATAGAAGAG
The DNA here is from genome assembly GCA_963714015.1 of Vulcanimicrobiota bacterium. Taxonomy (GTDB): domain Bacteria; phylum Vulcanimicrobiota; class Vulcanimicrobiia; order Vulcanimicrobiales; family Vulcanimicrobiaceae; genus DASRDE01. The sequence continues at coordinate 3,139,745 of OY970223.1, forward strand.
CATGACGATAGCCAAGCCCACGATGCACGCAGCCGCGAGCATCGACGCGTTCGCGCGTTCGACGGCGCGCTCGAACCGGCGCAGGATATAGTCGACGTCTTCGATGCGGGCCCAGACGCGTAAATTTCCGCGCTCGACCTCGCCCATGACTCGATCGACCCGCCGCGGCAGGTCGATGCTCAATTCAGCGGCGTCGCGTGCCGAATCGCGCACGCGTTCGATCCATTCCTCACCCGACGTCGCTCCGAAGACCAGTTTGTCGGCGAGCGGTTCGAGATGCTCGCTCAAGTTCGTCTGGGGATCGATCGACTCCAAAAGCCCCTCGCACATGACGATTCCCTTGAACAGCAACGCGAGGTTTCCGGGCAGCCGCAGTCCGAAGCGGCGGACGATTTCAATGAGATCGCCGAGCGCCGCTCCGAACGGCAACTCGTCGAGCGAGACCGCGACATACCGCTCCAGCAGGCGATCGATTTCCGCGGTAAACGCGGCGCGATCGATCGGACGTGTCGGCGCGGTCATCTCGACGATGCGATCCGCCAGCCGTTCCGCGTCGCGGCGATCCATCGCCAAGAATACGTCGGCGACGCGCCGGCGCGCTTCAGGCGTGAGTCTGCCCACCATTCCGAAGTCGACGACGCCCAGCAAACCGTCCGCAGTAACGTAGAAATTGCCGCCGTGCGGATCCGCATGAAAGATTCCGTGAAAGAATGCCGGCTCCAGGACGAAACGTCCGATGCGCCGCACCACCGACGATCGCCGGCGCTTGGGCAGCGTTGCCGCTTCTTGCGGCGCCATGCCGTTGACGCGCGTCATGACCAGCACGCGTCCGGTGGAGAGTTCGCCGATAACTTCAGGCAGCACGAAACCGCGTTCCTTTTCGAAGATCTTGCGGAACGTCTGAATGTTTGCCGCCTCGCGTCGATAGTCCAACTCCGCGCGCAGTGTGTCGCCGAACTCACGCGCCAAGCCGCGAGCATCGTACTCGCGCAAAACCTCGAGGCGATCGCTCCAGGTCTCGACCAAGCCGTTCAAAATCTGCAAGTCGGTGTCGACCGATTGCGCGACGCCCGGTTTGCGCACTTTGACGGCAACCTCCCGCCCATCATGCAGACGGGCAGCGTGCACTTGCCCGATGGAAGCGCTTGCTATGGCGGCAGGATCGAACGTGCCGAACAGGGTCGTAACGGGCGCCCCGAGCTCCGCTTCGATGACCTGCTCGATTGCTTCGTACGGAAGGGCCGGAACGGTGTCCTGAAGCTTGCGCAACTCGAAGAGATAGGGTTCGTCGAGCAAGTCGCCGCGCGTCGAAAGGACCTGGCCGAGTTTGATGAACGTCGTGCCCAGTTCCTCGCACGCCTCGCGGAGATGCACCGCCCGGTGCGCCTCGTCGCGGTTGCCGGCAGCACCAATGCCATGCTTGGCAAGCGCCGCCATGACGTCGCGATACCGTTGTCCTTTGGATTTGGGCGCCTCGGCCGGCGGTTCGTGTTGTTCCATGCCGCTTGGCCGTTATTCCCAACTCGGGCGGCCGCGGCTTCCATGCCGCCGGAATCAGTTAATCGTAACGTTCACCGGGGCCGAGGGAATGCCGTTCGCAACGACCGTGATGGTGCTCGGGCCGGTTTCGATGTTCGCCGGAACGTCGAATTGCGCGGTCACCGGCGACTGCGACGCAACGCCCATGAAGCTGAAGTCGTGCGTGCGCGCGTAAAAGACGTCGCCCGTTGCAGTGTTCACGATCCTGACCAGCGGATAATTCTCCGCCATCTGCGCATCGTCGCCGTACGAGTTCTCCTGGCTGAATCCGTTCAAACGCTTTCCCTTAATCGTGTACGTCAGGCCGTGCGTGAGTGTTTTGGGCACGATTCCGATGGACGGAGCAATTTTGCTGTTCGGTTTGGCGCCGTACGTAAAAATCTCGACGTCGTCCGAACCGTCGGTTTCCAAAACCTGCCCCGTAGGAAGCATCAGCAGCCGCACGTTGTAGCTCGCGTCATTGATCGCGTTCGGCGGACCGGCAATAGGCTGAAGCGTCGTCTGCAAAACGTAAAAGTACGCCGGCGTCTGATAGAGGCCCGGGCTAAGCACCATCAGCATGTTGCCGTTGACCAGGTTCGAGAGGGGGCCATCGGCCTCGTCGAGCCGCTGGCCGCTGACTTTTGGAAAAGTCGGGCCCGCTTTCCAAACGCCGGTCGACGCGTTGTAATATGCGGTGTTCAAGTTCGCGCCGGCGACGAAGACTTGGCCGAAGGGCAAAAGACTCTGCGGTCCGATCTCGGCGCCCTTCGTCAGTTTGGAGGGCGCATTGCCCGCAGAAGACCATGTACCGGTGGACGCGTTATAAACTTCGCTATTCGGTGCATCCAAAACATCCGCAGTGAAAACGTTGCCGTCCGGCAGCAGCGTCCAGCCTTCCTCGGAGTTCGGATCGGCTTTCCCGGCACCGGTCGAGGTCCACGTCATGGTGGACTCGTCCAAAAGCGCTTGGTTTGAGTCGCAGCACGTTCCGAGCATGTAAGTGCCGTTTGAAAGTACGACGCTTGGAGCATCGCCGATCGCCGACCAGCCCGGCGGCGGCGAAACCATCGTCCAGGTATTGGCGACCGGATCGTAGATTGCGCCCTGCGTCGTGTCGGCCGGTTGGAAAAAGTTGTATTCGCCGCCGTTTACGATCAATTTGCCGTCGGGCAGTATCGCGGATGCATAATACTCCGGCGCGTAACCGGACGGAAACGAAGCTTTCGGCGTCCAGGTGCCGGTCACGTAATTTCCTTTGATGTCGGGCGCCAGGCTATACCAGCTGGACTCGTTGTCATGCACCATGACCGTGCCGTCCGTCATCAGCAGCGCCGTACCCGCGCCGTTGACGCCGAACGGTGCCGGCTGGGCGACCGGCTGCCAGCCGGCCGAAAAGGCGAGAGCACGATTGGAAGCGGTAATGCGATGCGTGCGCGCCGGCGGATGCGCAGGCGTTCGTTGGAACGCTTCGGGGCCCACCGCGTTCAGTGGAGCTCCGTTAACGCCGGGTACAGTAGAGCCGGCATGTCCGCAGCCCGAGAGGCTAACGGACACGGCGGCCGCGAGAACGGCTGCGCCGGGACGTAAAAGTCGCATCATTCTAGACCCTAACCTCGGCGGCGTCCCAAGGCAAGGTCAAAATTGACTATAGCGCGGGCGCCTTGCTCTCCCGCGGGAACACTCTGCAAGACCACGTGCGAAATCTCACTCGATCCGCTGCCGACTACGTCCCCGATACCCGCTCGCTCAAGCGATTAAGGGAAGCGTCCGCTGCCTGCCGCGGCTGCGATCTCTACAAGTATGCGACACAGACCGTATTCGGTGAAGGAAAGGCGCGCGCGCCGCTCATGTTCGTCGGAGAACAGCCCGGCGATAGCGAGGATCGCGCGGGGCGGCCGTTCGTCGGGCCGGCCGGCGCCCTTCTGCGCAAGACGATGCTGCAAGCCGGTATCGATCCGAAATCGGCTTACATTACCAACGCCGTCAAGCACTTCAAGTTCGTCGTCCGCGGAAAGCGGCGCATTCATGCAAAGCCGAAGACGATTGAGGTTCAAGCCTGCGAGCCTTGGCTCGAATCCGAGATTACGCTGGTGAAGCCGGAGCTCGTCGTCGCCCTCGGCGCTACGGCTGCGCAAGCGCTCCTTGGGCCGTCGTTCCGCTTGACGAAGCATCGCGGAGAAATCGTGTCGTCGCCGCTGGCTGCGCGCGTAATTGCCACGGTTCACCCCTCGTCGATCTTGCGCGCGCCGGATCCGGATCGGCGTCATCGCGAACTCGCGCTGTTCTTGGAAGATCTGCGCACCGTTGCCGGTATCGTTCGTTCTAAGTGAACAGACGCTCGATGTCGGCGTGCTCCAAACGAAGCGGCGCCGCGGACGCTTCGGCAAAAAGGTTGGCCGCGAGCGCGCCTTTGCGTTGCTGAAGATCCAAGATGCGCTCCTCCACTGTTCCTTCGGCGATCAGTTTGTAGACGAAAACGTGCTGCTCTTGTCCTATCCGGTGAGCGCGATCGGTCGCCTGACGTTCGACGGCGGGATTCCACCAAGGATCGTAATGGATCACCGTATCGGCTGCGGTAAGGTTCAGGCCGGTTCCGCCGGCTTTCAAGCTGATGAGGAAGAGCGGCACCTCCCTTCGCTGGAAACGTGCAACCGGGGTCTCACGATCGCGCGTATCGCCGCGCAGTTCGACGAACTGCATCTCGCGCGAACCGAGCTCTGCTTTAATCAAGTCGAGCATCGACGTGAATTGCGAGAAGAGCAGAATTCTGCGCCCGTCGTCGACGAGGTTTTCGAGCATCTCGAGGAGCGCCTCAAGACTTCTGTGACTCCTTGACGCCGGCCGCCGCCGGAAGTTTGACAAGCCGCGGATCGCAGCAGACCTGCCGCAGCTTGAGCAGTGCATCCAGCACCACGATGCGGCTTCGCGCGAGGCCGCGGCGTTGCACTTCTTCGCGGACGCGGCGATGCATCGCCAGGCGAATCGTTTCATAGAGATCGCGCTGCGCGCCCGGCAGTTCGATGCGCTGAACGATCTCCGTGAGCTCCGGAAGTTCCGAGGCAACGCGATCTTTGGTTCGCCGCAGCAGAAACGGGCGCAGACGTGCGGCCAGCGCGCTGTGCCGCAGGGAGTCTCCGCGCTTTTCGATAGGCCCGCGAAACGATCGGGCAAAACGCGAGCGTTCGCCGAGCAGCCCCGGAACGGCGAACGCGTAAATGGACCAAAGCTCTTCCAAATGGTTTTCGATCGGCGTTCCCGTCATTGCCAAACGTTGTCCTGCGCGCAGTTCGCGCGCAACCGCCGCCGCCTTGGCGCGCGGATTCTTGATTGCTTGCGCTTCGTCAAGCACCGCAATCGACCAGTCCCGTTCGAGCAAGTATTCCGCATCGCGCGGCAGCAGCGCGTACGTCGTCAAAGCGACGTCGCTGTTTCCGATCTGCGCGAATTGCGATCCGCGATCCGCGCCGGTCAGCGAAATGACCCGCAATTCCGGAACGAAGCGCGCAATCTCCGCTCGCCAGTTCGGAACGACGCTCGTCGGCGCTACGATCAGCGCAGGCGCGGTCAGCCGTCCCGCGGCCTTTTCGATTGCGACGTGGGCAAGCAGTTGCACAGTCTTGCCCAAGCCCATGTCGTCCGCCAGAACGCCGCCGAACCCATGCTCGCGCAGCGCCTGCAGCCACGCCACGCCGTCGCTCTGATATGGGCGCAGCACCGCCTTGAATGTATCCGGAACCAGTAGCTCACTTCCGCTGACGCCGCTCAAGGCTTCCGTCAGATCGCGCAGCGCGCGGGCGTTCGACCATTGCAGGCCGATCGTGCCTTCCAAATGGGAAAGCGCCGCTGCTTGGAGCCGGTTCACTTGCAGACGGCCGCCCTCCGAAACGTTTCCCCCGTCGAAAAGGTCCGCCAGCGTCGCCAGCACGCGAGCTACGCGCGCCGCCGGCAACGCGACGTACTTGCCTGAAGGCAGACGACCGAAAATCGGATCCGTGCGCTCCGCCAATGCGGACAGATCGTCGCCCAGGCCGATGCCGTTGACTTCGAGCGCATCGAGAACGATCGGCAGCAGCGCAAGGCGTTCGCCTTCGACGTCGATGCCTAAGTCGAGTTCGAACCAGCGGCGCTCGGTTTCCGTAAGGTCGGCGTGCCATTCCGGCTCCGGCTCGACGACTGAAAACGGAAATGCGTCGTCGACGTCGATGCGCCAGCCTTGCGCGCGCAGTTGCGGCGCAGTGCTTGCGGCAAAGCGAACCCAGCGGACTTCTTCGACCGCCTCGAACCGGCTGTTCGTCCAGTCGGCCGCCCCGAAGCCCCACTCACGAAGGCGCGACACAATCTGTTTTTCATAGGAAGCGCGGCGCGGCCACGTCGAGGCGGTTCCAGGCCCGTCGCTGCGGAATTCGCGAGCTTCGTCCCCGGCGCGAACCAAATGCTCGCCATAGGCAAACCGCAGGTCGAGGAACGCGGCGCCGTTGGCACCGCTCAAGCGCATGACGGGAGTCGGATCGCGATCGACGACGTGCTGGTCTACCGAGACCATCGGGCCTTCGATGCCTGCCGGCGAGAAGACCTGACGCAGCGCGACGTGCGCCCGGCGCGCTTGTTCTTCCGTCAGGGCAGGCGCAGAGGCAACCACCGGCGCGATATCGCCGGGAATGCCGGCATCGAGCGGACCCGCGACGTCTTGCTCGGGATCGGCATACCACAAGGGACTGGAACTGATGAGCACCGTGGATGGCCGGCCTTCCACATGAGCTCGCTGACGGTGGTCCGAATCCACACGCCAGATCAGCCGCGCCCGGACGGGCTCCAGTTGGAGCGACGGAGCCTGAAGCGAGTTCCAATGCAGGCGGCCCGTCCGGATCAGCACGTCGAGCAGCGTCCCCAGAATCGTCGGGGAGAGGGTTCCCAATCCGCCGAGCAAGCCGCTAGCCGCAACGAGCCGTCCCACGGTGCGATCCGAAGGGAGGACGTACTTACCCCCGGCCTGCGCCAGCGTTCGCAGATCCTGCAGCCGGGGCGCGCCGTGCGTGCCGATCCTGTAGACCGGTACGACGTACGCCGCCAGATGGAAGCGCGGAACGTAGTAGTGCTCCTGCACGTCGATCGTATAGCGCAGATGATCCCGGGCCGGCGCAGGTTCCGAGGATTGAGCCGAAAGCAAAGCCTCAATCCAGCTGTCTACTGCGCCGTCGGCGGCGTCCCGTTTAGGCAAGCTCGCGCGGTTCTTCACCCGGGCTCCGGAACACTTCCGTTCCGAAAGCCAACAAGCGCGGCTGGGGTTTTTGGGGAAGCAATGCGCTTTCGGGGAAGGCTCGTTCGGAAGAGGAAGCAAGTAGCGCTAGTCATTTTTTACTACGGACTTCCTATAAGAATTGCTTATGGCTTGCCAAGTTGCTTCCGCTATAATGAGCGCAAGCAAGAGCACCGGTTCTTGGCCATGGAGACGGCGTTCGCCTTAGAATGCCCTGTTTGAAGATTTGGAGCTTCATTACATGCAAATTCGTTCACTGGCACTGGCTTCCACCATACTGGCTGCGGCATTGCTCGCGGCCTGCAGCGGCGGTTCGACCTCGCCGAACCCCATCATTACGCCACCCAGCAGCGCTCCCGAGGGCGGGAACCCGGGCCCGGATCCGTACGGCTACAACGCAGACTCGATCGGCGCGGTCAACGCAATCGGCGCCCCAATGCAGTCGACGACTCCCGACGAACTGGGAGGCATTCAGAACAACAACGTTCAGATCCGCCGAAACAATAACACCCCGCCGCCATGCACCAATTTCTTCGCGACGAGCTTCCAGTTCTTCACCCCAGACCAAAAGGGCGATCCGAATTCGACGGAAATGGTCCGGTACGAGGGTGCGGGTTGCTGTACCGAACGACGAAATTTCCGACACGGTGCGCGTTTGGAGTCAGACCAGCTCCACATCGGAAACGGTAAACGTGACTATCTCCAAAGTGGGCGGCGCCGGCAAGGATGCAGCGCCGACGTCGGTTCGCACTGCTAAGGTAACCTATAGCGGAGTCGCGAGCTTCAACCAAAATGGTTTCCCGAACTTTACGGCCGGCGCAAATCGTACGGAAGTGTCGCAGGTCAAAATCGGCGACCAACAAGTATCCGCCGCCGAACAACGAATTCGTTTACGGCAGCCCAATACCGAAAACGTCAGGCAATTATTTTTGCGGCGATTCGGCTGGATACAACACCGTGGGAGACTCTACGCTTAACGAGACCTTCGGCTGGGCGGATCAAACGGACGGCAACAGCGGCACACGGATGCCTCAGGCAAACGGCTCGGTCGTATTCACCGTTCATCGCGTAGGCGTCGCGCTGACGGGCCCCATCAACTTCATGCAAATTGCCCCGGCGCAACCGAACACCGCATGCCCCATTTCAACACCCGGGTTCACGACCAATGTGCAAGGAGGCTTCCTGCGTCTGCCATTCGATATGCCGCTCACCTACACGTTCCACGACGGCTATCTGGTCGGAATGACGTTGAAGGGCGCTACGTTCGGCAACAACAACGACCTGACTGTCTCCATCACGGTCGATAATCCGCAGAACAATAAGACATTCATCGCGGGAAGCGTCGCCACGAATACCGGCAATCCGCAAACCATTGGTAACTTCCAGATCGGCATCAACGGCTTCGGCACCCTCACCGTTGTCGACGGTCACTCCTACAACATCGTGGACTGGCACGTCGTTCAGTAGAGCACGCGATTCGGAGGCTCCAAACTCCGTCTCCAGAGGGCCCGTGAAAACACGGGTCCTCATTTTTTTGCGCCGAATAGCGACCTTATGGAAACACTAGCGCAGCGCCAATGCGTGCCTTGCCGCGGCGGAGTTCCGCCGCTGACGCGTGAACAGTTGACCCCGCTGCTCGCCCAATTGGACTCGGCCTGGAACGTGGTCGAGGCCGCGAGCGATCGTCACGGCACAGTGATGAAGCTTCTGCGGGAATTCAAATTCAAGAACTTCCGCGAGGCGCTCAATTTTGCCGTACGCGTCGGCGAGCTGGCCGAAGAGCAGCAGCACCATCCGGATCTGCACGTCGCTTGGGGCAAGGCCGGCGTGGAAATTTGGACGCACAAGATCGGCGGCCTTACCGAAAGCGACGCTATCTTCGCCGCAAAATGCGACGCGATCTTCGCGATGCCGACGCGCCCGACTACAGAGACGCCGCCATAACGATCACCTTACCTTGCATCGACGGATGCACCGAGCAAACGTAAGAATACGTTCCGGCGGTATCAAAGGCGTACGTCCACGACTTCCCGGTGCCGAACAGTTTGGAGTCGAACGAGGCGTCTTTTGCGGTGACCGAGTGCGCGTCGTCGTCGTGATTCACGAATTTCACGGAGTCGCCGGCGGGGATTGTTAATTCCGCGGGTTTGTACGCGTAGTCACGAATGTCGACTACGTGCGTGGTTTGGTCAGCGCGCAGCGGCGCAGAGAGTGCGAGCCCCAAGGCGGCGGTTAGAACGATTGCGTGCTTCATACCTGCGGTACGCGTTGCCTTCGGGCAAAGTTCATTCCGAAAGAAGCGGTAACCGGACGACGAACTCGGCGCCCGTCGCGCTGCCCTGGCGAACAAAGGCTTCACCGCCGTGCGCGCGCGCGATCCATGCGACGATGGCAAGGCCGAGACCGCTGCCCTCGCCGCCTTTGTCCGCGCGATAGAATCGCTCGAAGATCTTCTCTCGCTGCCTGGGGATCGATTGGATCGCCGTCGTTCGCCACCAGTAAGTCCACACGCCGGCCGTTCGGCGCCGTAGTAATGCGCACGGTCGAACGAGCGTGGCGAACGGCGTTCTCGAGCAGATTGCGCAGCAACTCGCGCAAGCGCCGCTCGTCGCCGTTGATTATCGCACTCTTGGTTTCCGCTACGATCTGCAGCCGTCTGGCATGCGCGACCGGCAGGAACTCTTTTGAGACCGCTGCCGCAAGGGCGCCCAGGTCCACGGGCTCGGAAGAGATGACGTTGATATCGGCGGCGCGCGCCAAGGTCAGCAGGTCGGCAACCAGCGCCGACGCGTCGAGCGCGGCCTGAGCAATCGTTGCAAAAGCGGCGGCTTCTTTCGGCGCGGCGTCGGAGCGCGCCGCCTGCGCTACGCTCGCTATGGCCGCAAGCGGAGATCGCAGCTCGTGCGCTGCGTCTGCGGCGAATGCGCGCTCGCGTTCGCGCGCTTCGATCAACGGCTGGAGGGATTGTGCCGCGAGCGCCCATGAGGCGATCGCGACGATGACTATCAGCGGAACGTCCAGCATCAAAATAACTCGCGTCACGTTCCACAGCGCCGCGTGGTAGGCCGCGATCGCTTCGGGAATGTTCGGCGTCCGGCCCCAGCTCGCCGCGATAGCTGCAGCGCCATGAACCAATACGCGCCCACACTCAGCGCCGCGAGAACAAGCGCAAAAACGAGCAGATAGCGAAGCGCGAGCCGAGCTATCACGCTTGGAACTTATATCCGACGCCCCAAATCGTGTGGATCATCTCGCCGGCGCCCGCTTTTTTCAATTTACGCCGAAGCTGACTGATGTACACGTCGACGATATTGCTCGGTCCGTCGAAATCGTAATCCCAAAGGCGCTCCAGCAAGTGCTCGCGCGAGAACGCGATCCCTTCGTTGCGCATGAAGAATTCCAGCATTCGGAATTCGGTGGATCCCAGCGCAAGCGGCTTCCCTTGGAAGCTCGCTTTTCGACCGGTAACGTCTATCTCGACCGCTCCGCTGCGCAGCGAATCCTGAATCGGGCGATCCGCGCGCCGGCTCACCGCGCGCAGCCGCGCGAAGAGCTCTTCTTCTTTGAACGGTTTGATCAGATAGTCGTCGGCCCCCGAATCCAGTCCCAGTACGCGGTCCTCGACCGCGTCCCGAGCCGTGAGCATCAAAATCGGCGTTTGCACCCCTTCGGCGCGAGCGGCCTGCGCGATCGAAAATCCGTCGCGTTTGGGCAAAACAACGTCGACGATGACCGCATCGTAGACTTGCCGGAGCAAACAATCCAGTCCGGCCTCCCCATCGTGCGCTACGTCGACGGCGTATTTCCGGCGCTCGAGCATCGAGCGGACGGCGGACGCAACCGAGGCGTTGTCCTCGATCACCAAAATACGCATGCTTAGAGATTCGACGGCCAGGGAAATCCCACTGTCATCGCACCTCCAAAGTGGTCGGGACCGGGGACGCCGATATTGCGCACGTCCTGAAACAGCAGCCGGATGTGCGGCGTCGCCTGGAAGGCTGAATAGTAAATCACGTCGCGCGCAATGAACGGTGTGGCTTGGGCGTCGTAGCGCACGCCCAAATACCAGTGAGGCGTCGGATAGTACTTCAGCCGCGCGTAACCGCCGCTGCTGCCGGTCCGTGTGTCGAAACCGTCGGGATTCCAGTCGGTTCCCCACCACTGCTCGGTCTGCAGTTCCAGTTTCTTGTGCTTGGCGGACAGCAGCAGGCCTTCGCGCGCATACGAGTCGTTAAACGAAGCTCTTCCGAGCGGCACGACATGGCGCTGGCCGTCCAAGACTTCGCCGCCCACCGTTACGTCTTGAAAAATAGGGGCATGCAGCCACAGACCGATCTCCGGCGCGTTCGGCCCACGTCGTCTCGCCCGTGGGGATTGGCTTTCCGCCGTATGCGGCGCCCTTGTATTCGCCCAAGTCCGCGGTAAAGTCGGCGACTAAGAGACCGACGGTGCGCTCCATTTGCGCGCCCCAGCGCGGAGATGAAAGCGGGAGATCGTTCAAACCGACGTGCGCGCCGTAATAGCCGTAGGAAGAAAGACTATCGTTGCGCTGACCGGGCGACTGCGCGAGCGGCAGTTCGAACAATCCGATGCGATACAGCGACTGCGTGTGTTGGTTGTAGGAAGCAAGATAGCCCAAGAAACAATCCGCTCGGGCCGCCGCCCGCCCCCAGACTGTAGTGCACGAATGCGGCGACCTTCCCGAAGTCCCAATTGCTCAGCAGGATGCCGCCCGGCGAAAACACGCGGCTGCCCGGCGATGGATTGTCTTCGTATTCGAGCTGGTAACGAAGCGCGACGCCGGTGGTGCCGTGCTTGGGAAGGTTGAGCTGATACCCATGCGCGCGAAAAGCGCGTCCGAAAGCATTCAACTCGGGCAACACCGAATGACACGTTTCGCACGAAAGGCGGTAACGCTGCGCAAACAGCGGAATCGCTTGCGCGGGCGCGCTGCTCTGCCAAAGCGCAACGCTCAGCGCACACAAGCCGATCGAGAAAGCCAAGAGTCTACTGCGCAACGATAGCACCTCGCATGGGGCTTGCATAATGAAAGAAACAGCCGTACAAATACGTGCCGGCTTTGTCTACGAGGATTTGCTGCGAACCGGTACCCGAAACCATCGCTCCGCTGGTCCACGGCTGCGATATCGCTGCACCCGATTGCTGCAACGCGGACGCGCCGAACGGCGATCCGGCGGGAAACGCATTTGGGGAACCGGGCACCAGCGTAGCGGTATGGTTTACACCAACGCCGTCGGTGTTGACGAAGCGAATCGTGCTGCCTACGGGCACCGTCGTGACCGCAGGAGAGAAGCCGCCGGATTGTCCGTACGCCGTCTGGACTGGTGCGTTGAGCGTGAGATTGACGCGAGATCGTTTGGGTCGCAGCCCCGCCGCCCGGCGGCGGAGCTGATCCGCCGGGCGTACAGGCTCCGAACACCGCAAGAACGAGCAGGACGAGCGGTGTTCGAACTTTCATCGCGCGACCGTCACTGCGCCGGCGCGAACTTCGTCGACGAGCTGTTCCGCGAAGTCGCTCGAAGGAAGCATATTTTTACGCACGACGCCGTTCGCATCGATCAGATAGACGATCGTCGAATGCATGTCGGCGTAACCGTCGGCTCCGCGCTGCGCGACGACGCCGAATTCGTTCATCACGGCGTGCACGCCGGTGCGGCTTCCGCCCGCAACGATCCATCGCCGCGGATTCGCCGAAAACGACTTTGCCAGCTTGCGCATGTCGAGGACGGAATCGCGCTCCGGGTCCAGCGTAATCGTCAGCAGCCGCATCTTCACGCGGGCCTTGTCCAGAGCGGCTGCGGCTTGCGAGAATTGCGCGTTGATCAGCGGACAGGCGTCCGCGCAGTGCGCCGAAACGAACGTTACTGCTAAAGGCGTCCCGCGCAGGGAGCTCGAGAGTGAACGGGTGACCCGTTTGATCGACCAGTTTGGGCTGCAGCATACTGACAGCCATGAGCAAAGCGGCGATGGCGTTGTGCATACCGCCACGGTAGCGGGACGGTGTGAAAAAAGTTTGAAGGCGGCGCCCGGGTGTCTTAGGGGCTACCGATCGTGAATGGCGTCGCGCATCGAGGCCGCCAAGTTCTGCAAGGCCGGGTCGCTTCGGGCGTCCGCCGCGGCTCGATCGAAAGCCGCGCGCGCCTCGGGCCGTTTTCCTTGCCGCAGCAAAATCGTGCCCAGCGCAAATCGCGCCCGTGCATAGCCGGGGGAGAGATCCAAGGCCAGCGCAAACTCTTGGGCCGCGGCTGCGTACTGGCCCAATCCGGCTTGCGCAGCGCCCAGATCGTAGTGCGCCACGGCGTAACTGGAGTCGCCGCTCAGCAGCCGTTTGAAATCGTCCCGTGCTGCCGCCAAGTCGCCGCTCTTGAGCGCGACGATGCCGTGCGAATAAAGGGCGCGCGCCGAATCCGGCGCCGCGGATTCGAAGCGATCGGCGATCGATCTTGCCTCTTGCAGGTTGCCTCGCGCGATGTCGACCGCTATCAGATTCGCCATCGCAGCCAGAAACTGAGGATCGCCCTGCAATGCATCGCGAAACTCGCGCGCCGCGTCGTCGTTCCGGTTCAAGTTGGCATAGGCAATGCCCAGATCGTACTGGGCGGTGGAGTGCTGCGGCTCAGGCGGCTGCAGTTGAACGATCCGTTCGAACTCTGCAGCGGCCGCGGTCCATTGCAAATGGGATTCCGCGTCCAGACCTAAAAGAAAACGCTCGTGAACTTCGCGCGCAACCCCAATGGCATGCAACTGTTTGGGATCGTTCGTACGCGGCGACGGCGTACTTTGATCGTACGTCTGCGCAGCGGCCGCGCCCGATCCGTACAAGGATATGCAGACGGCCAGTGCCAGCCCCAAGCACCGCATCCGCACGACTATCGCGTGTCGTCCGGAAGTTCGGCGTCTTTCGCGGAACGCGCGGCGGCCGCGCGCTCGGGTTTACAAGCCCAGCCCTTCCGGCCGGCTTCGGTTATGGGTCCCAGCAGACCCGGCGCCGCAGAAGTCTGCAGTGCGCCGCCCATCAGCTGTTCCAGGGAACCGGCGCCGGCAAGACCCGTCGCAACTGCCGCCAGCGAGCCCGCCAGAAGCAACCCGTAGAACAGCGACCGGAGCACGCGAGTTGACATCTGGCCTTATTATAGTCGAACCTGTGAAAAAAACATGAATCGGTGGACGGGCGCCCTGCTTGCTCCCTTACTCCTCGGTGCGGCACCCCAACCGCTCGTTGTGGGCGTGGTTCACGATCAGTACGGAGAGGCGATCGGTGGGGCCCTGGTGCAGTCCGCCGGCCTGAAAACCGCTACCGACGCCTCGGGGACGTTTGCATTCCCCGGCGGCGATCCGTCCGGATGGGTCGTCATAACCTGCGCGTATTGCCGCGCCGAAAAAGTGCACTACGATGCCGGCACTCCCGTCATAGCAATCGTCCAGCGATACGATGCAATCGCGCAATCCGCTCCAACGCGCCGCGACTATACGGCTTTGCCCTATTCGAGCGCCGCGTCATCGGTTTCGCTCACGCCCTTCGCCGTGCTTGACGACAGCGCTTCGTCGATTCCCGGAGCGCGCGTCTCGATGTTTGGAGCTTCCCCCTCTTGGGGCGGTGTGACGGTCGACGACGGCATCCCCGATTACGACGTGGCAGCCGGTGCATCGACGTTTACGTTTTTGCCTGCGGGATTTGTGCAGCACGTCGCGGTTTTTGGACCCGACTGGGCATTTCGTTACGGCGACAACGCGGGAAGCGGAACGTTTTTGGTCGATACCCGCGCGGATTCCGGAACGTCGGCAACTTTAGCGGCGGGCGGTCAGCAAATCGTGCGCGTCGCCCAAAACGACGGGAATTTTGCGGCATCGGCGGGTTTTGCATCCAGCGCGAGCGATTCACGCGATAGGATCGATGCGACATATACGGCGTCGATCGGCGACGACACGATCACCGCTGCCGCGATTCTGGCGGGCAGCCATGACGCGCCGGCTATCGACGACGCGCTCGATTCGGCATTCAATGCCTTGCGCGTAAACTACCGGCACTCGCGTTCCGATGTGGTTCAGGCGAGCCTCATAATCGATAACGGCGGTTACAACGGCACGCTTTACGAGGGCGCGGGCATCGCCGCAGCCTGGAGTGACGTCGAAGCGGACGCGACGCTGCAGACTTCCGGGACGCTGCACGGTTTCGTCGACGCGGCTTATCGCGATTCGACCGGAGCGTACGGCGACTCGACGATCGACGCTCCGGTTGCCGGATCGATCGCACAGGGGCACGTCGATGCCGGTTTGCAGTTCGATACCTCGCAACTGACCGCTTCGGCCGGCTTGGGCGCCTTCGGCATAGGCTATACGGGCGGTGCGCAAGGGGCCACGCAGCCGCTTAACGCACGAATTCTCGTGCCGTCGGCGTCAGTAAATTACGCCGTTGCGTCCAATTGGCAAGCAGCGGTGTCGACGGGTCAATGGTTCCGCCTTCCGTCGCTCTTGCAGACGTATGGTTCGTCGCCCGCATCACTCGCCGTGCAGAAAGGTTCGAGCAGCATCGAGCGTTTGCAGTACGGCGATCTGCAGCGAGTTCGCATAGAGATAATGGGAGTGCAGGGTGCATCGGATGGGACAGGTGGGGACTTCGGCTGGGAGATCGCACCGAATTTTTCGCTGCGCGCCTGGACCATGCACTTCAAGAACGTTGCGGAGGACAACAGTGGAACGGTAAATGCGCTGTGGACGACGTACGAGAATCCGCGCGGACTGCGGTTGGACCTGATCGAGCGCCGCGACGAGCTGGACGAAGCGCCTAATCAGCATTTCGACGGCTCGGGCTCCGTGCCGTTAACCGGGCATGTCCGGGCGTTTGCCGCCACGGAGAGACGGCGTTTCCAGCGCATCTACGAAGCGGGAATACAGCTCGTTCCCTGACGCGCCTTAGCGTCACTTCAGAGTTTTTTCACGGGCCTGCTGCATAGTCGCTGCAGGAGGCCACAACGTGCAACAACCCGCCGCTCTCGACCGCATCTACGCCGATTTTGCGCCCGCACTGGTCGTGCAAGCGCGCCGCATCTTGCAAAACCGCGAAGATGCGCACGACTGCGTACACGACGTACTGGTCAAGTTGTGGCTTCGGCCTTCGCTCTACTCGCCGGAGAAAGGCTCGCTCCGCAGCTTTCTGTTGGCCTGCGTCGGCAACGAAGCTCGCAGCCGTCAACGCATGGCCGGGCGTCGTCGCCGGATACTCTATGCCAATGCCGTGCGCTGCGAGCCCGCAGCGTGGGACGTCGATTCACACGTGGACGTGCTGCAGCTCGCGCATGCGATAGCGGCGCTTCCCCCGCTGCAGCGGCAAGCCATTACGATGCACTATTTTGAGGACATGCGGCACGTCGACATCGCGGCCGAATTGCATGCGCCGCTCGGAACGATTAAAACCCGCATTCATCAAGCGAAGCGCCGTCTGCGCCACTACTTATCCTAATCAAACACCTACACCCTTGGGAGTCTAGAATCACATGAAAATCAAATCGATCTTCGCCGCGCCCCTATTGCTGGCGCTTGCCGCTTGCGGCGGGGGTGGCGGCACTGCCGCCGTGCCGTCCCCGACGAACACGCCCCTCAGTGACGGGAACATTCCGCTCATACAATCGGTCAGCGGATCCAACGCGTATGTTGCCTCCGGCAATAGCCACACACTCTATTACTTATCGAGCGACTCCGCTACGGGAAGCAGCTGCACCGGCAATTGCCTTGCCGAGTGGCCCGCATATATGGTCTCATCCGGGGCGACTGCGGTGAACAATATGACCATCATCACGCGTTCGGACGGAACGGGACAACAATGGGCGTATCAGGGACATCCGCTGTACATGTTCGCCGGCGACAGCGGCGCGGATCAAGCAAACGGTGAGGGAATCCCCCAACCGCCCGGCACCTGGCACGTTTCGCGGCCTGCTTCCGGCGGGAGCGGAGGCACCGGCGGAGGCGGCGGCGGCAACGGTTACTGAGCTGCGGCGATAGACGTTTCCGTCCTATAAGCAACACGCGGATAAGCGCGGGCTGCGAGCAGCGCCGTGACGAGGAGCGCAACGATCGTCACCACGCTGCCTTCGGGGCCTGCGTTTCCGCCCGTGAGCCACGCCGGACCGGAGAATGCCGTCTTCAAAAAGGGATGCCACGGCAGCATTCCGCTGTCGCGCACACCGTAGAAGAATGTTTCGGCCCAGTCCCACGCGGCGTGAAAGCCGATGCCGAACCAGAGATTGCCCGTGCGCAACAGGACGAAGCAGAAAACGAGTCCGAAAAGCGCGACTTGTCCCACGCCGAGCGCATTTTCGCCGGGATTGCCCAAATGCGCCGCAGCAAAGCCTAGTGAGAGCACAAGCGCCGCGGGCCAAAATCCGATGCCGGTCGTAAGCGTGAACTGCGGATAGCCGCGGAAAGTGAACTCTTCCGCCAAACCGACGAACAAAAACGCAACCGTCCAGGCCAGGAATGCGACGGCGAGCTGCGCACCATGCGTCGCGATGCCGCTTATGCGAAATCCGCTGCCCAAAAAAATCACCAGCAAGACGGCGGTAATTGCAAGGAATCCCCAAAGCGCTCCGCGCCAAAACCGGCCTTGCACAGCTCCCGCGAACGGAAGGCCGTAATCCCGGAATTTGCGCCGCTCGATCTTGGCCATGACGGCGGCGGCGATGACGGTGACGACAAAGATGGCGAGCTCGAATCCCACTGTTGCCGGATAGAGCACTTTGGGACGAGGCCGGTGTGCAAGCGCGGCGACGCCCGGAAACACCGCTCGAACAATGGTGCCCGCGATGAAAAACAACACAAAAACGATAGCCAGAAAGATCAGCAGGCGCCAGCCTGCGCGGATGCCGTTCGGACCGATGAAGATATTCCTCAAACCGCCACCGCCACGCGATTCGGACCTTCGAGTTTGGCGCGCGCGCATGCCGCTTGCGCCATCTGGAGAACTTCCTGAGCGCCCGTGGCGGCCGTGGTAATCTCAGCCACTCCGATATCCGACTGCACGTGCAGTCGTTCTATGGCTGCGAGGAATTCATCGGCCGCGCGCCGCGCTTGTTCCAGATTGCAATGACGCAGCAGCACAGCCAGCTCTTGCGGGCCCGTTCGCGCCATGACGTCCGCCGATCGGAGCCGGTGACCGAGCACTTCGGAGAGCTTCGAGATATCCGAGAAACCGGCGAATTCGATCGCGAGCAAACCGTGCGGACGATCGTTCATCCGCGCGTCGTGTATCGCGTAGTCGAGGGCCCGCGTCAAATAACGAGCGTTGTGCAGGCCGGTGATGTCGTCGCGCGCGGTTTCGAGCGACTGCAGTTCCTCCTGCTCGTGGCGTGCGGTCGTATCGCGATACATCACGATTGTGTGCGTTACCGACCCGTCCGGCCCCCGAAGTGGCCGCGCGTTCAGCTCGACCCAGAAGATCGAGCCGTCGTGCCGGTAATACGCCACCTCGTGGCGGCTCGGTATGCCTTGAGCCAGAAGTGCGCGCCGGCGGTTCGACTCTTCAACGTTGGTGCGCGGCCCTTCCAGAAAGCGCGACGTATGTCCGATGACATCGGAACGCTCGTATCCCGTCGTCTTCAGGAACGTCTCATTGACGTAAGCGATGCGCCATTCACGCAGCGGCGTCCACTCGAACATGGCCACCATGTCACTGGCCTGATCGACCGCCGCGGACAGCATTCGCATGCGCGCTTCGGCCTGCGTGCGCTGCGTTACGTCGGTGGCGATGCCGCAAACGGCATAGAGTTCTCCCGTCTTGTCCACCAGCGGAAACTTGACGACCACGACCGCGTGATAACCATCGTGGTAGCCGTACCGTTCTTCGGAGACGTAAGGCGAACGCGTCTCGAGCACTTTGCGATCGGCTTCCCGGTATGCGTCCGCGGTCTCTTTCGGGAAAAGATCGTAATCAGTCTTTCCCAGATAGGTGGTCCTGGAGACCGCGTGCGCCAGCTCGTAACCGCGGTTGATGAAGATGTAACGGCCGTCAACGTCCTTCGCGAAGATTACGGTTTCGGTGCTGTCGACGAGATCGTCAAGCATGCCGGCCCCTTTCGCCACCGGCCCGAGCGTCCCATGGTAAGTACTCTCCTGCACTCCCGCGAATGTACGTCGGATGGCGGCGGATTCACGGACGATTCGCATCGGCGTCGATCTGGGCGGGACGAAAATTGAAATCGTCGCTTTGGACCCTGCCTTGCGTGAACTCGTACGGCGACGCGTGGCCACGCCGGCTGGTGACTATGCCGCGATCGTTCGCGTCATCGCCGAATTAGTCGAAGGTGTCGAACGCGAACTCGGGCCGTGCCTGAGCGTCGGAATCGGAACGCCCGGGAGCATCTCTCCCCGCACGGGCCTTATTCGCAATGCCAACAGCACGGCCCTGATCGGCAAACCGTTCCAAACCGACTTGGAGCGCGCACTTGCACGTTCCGTTCGAATGAGCAACGATGCAAACTGCTTCGCGCTCTCGGAAGCAACCGACGGTGCGGCGCGCGACTCGGCCGCCGTCTTCGCAGTGATTTTGGGCACGGGCGTGGGCGGCGGTGCAGCGGTGCACGGTCGAATCGTCGAAGGCGTGAATGCGATCGCCGGCGAGTGGGGGCACAATTCGCTTCCCTGGCCGGACGCAAGCGAATTGCCGGGACCCGCGTGCTACTGCGGCAAACGCGGATGCATTGAGACCTTTCTGAGCGGCCCGGCTTTGACGCGTCAATTCGCTGACCGCGCCGGGGAGAGCATTCGACCCACCGAGATTGCGCTACGGGCCCGAGAAGGCGATCGTCGTGCGAATGATTGCATGAACGCGTACGTCAACCGCTTGGCGCGCGGCCTTGCGCACGTCGTGAACGTCCTAGATCCGGATACGATCGTGCTCGGCGGCGGGGTGTCCAACATCGCCGCATTGTACGCCGATTTGCCGAGCGCAATGCAGCCATGGGTCTTTTCGGACACATTGCTCACTCGAATCGTGCCCGCGGCTCACGGCGATTCCAGCGGAGTCCGCGGTGCAGCGTTGCTTTGGCAACATTCGTGACGACCGCGGTAATGGGTAAAATCGCTTCAATGGAAACCGAAACCAGAACGTTCACGAACGTAAGCCGCGCCCAGGTCGACAAATTGAGAGAATCGATCGCCGCCTTTGTGCCGCTTGGGCAAGGCGACACCGGCGCGATCGAGAGCCACGGCTTCAAGGGCAGTTTCGCTTACGACGAGCCGGCGCAGACGCTGACGCTCAGCATTTCGCAGAAGCCGATGTTCGTCCCGGCGGCTATGGTGTGGCAAACGATCGAGAGAGCACTTCAATAAAGAAGGCGTCGCGGTTGCGGCGCCTTCATCATTGCCTGCGCGAAGCGCAGTTGAGCCCGTCGAAGGGTTACTCGCCCGCTCCTAATTCGGAACGGCTTTCTTCCATGCTCTCGTCCTCGCTTATCTCACCCGTCTCCGCGCGGGAACGCGTTTGGGTGGCGCGATCGAGCTCCTTGTCGCGGGTGTCCGTGTCATCCTGCATGTTGTTGCGCTCGTCCATCGTTATTACCTCGACCCGCAGTGTTCCCAAAGCGGCGGGCGCGGTAAACCTCCCGCCAAGCCGGCGCTATCCGAGCTTTTCCAACGCTTCGAAGATCTGCTCTTCGTCGGGCTGTTCCCCGATGTTGTGCACGTCGATGTACCTGATGATGCCGGACTTGTCGACGACGAACACCGCCCTCTCAGAGCGTCCCGACTTTTCGTCGAAAACGCCGTAGAGACTTGCGACGTTGCCGTGGGGCCAAAAATCGCAAAGAAGCGGATAGGTGATGCCTCCGATTGATTCGGCCCACGCGCGATTTGCATGTTTCGTATCGATTGAGATGCCCACAACTTGAGCATCGAGCCCTTTAAAGCGCTCGAGATTTTTCTCGAGGCCGGGCATTTGGCTGCTTCAAACCGGGGTGAACGCGAAGGGATAGAACACGATGACCGCATTGTTCTTGCCCTTCTGATCCGATAGCCGCCAGCGGGTTCCTAAATGACTTTCGAGCTCGAAATCGGGCGCCGGAGCGCCGACCTCCAATGTCGTCGTGCGATTGGCCGTGGAGGTGCGGCCCTTGCTTACTGCCATGGGGCGCATTTCAATGCGCGCGTACGGATACCCCGCGGAGTCTGGGAGGCGCCTCGTGCTGGAACATATCCAGAACGATCGCCTCGTTCGTCCCGCCACGCAGCCAGCAGCCGGGCACGTACAAGGAGCGCTGCGGTCCAATGTTCCAGAATCGGCCGGCATTGCGGCCGTTAATCCACAGTACGCCTTTGCCGAGAGTCGACGTGGCGACGAACGTGTCGCCGGCTTCGTCGACATTGAAGTCGCCGCGATAGAAACACGGTGCCGTTCCGGGCTCTCGCGCGAACGCAGATGACTGCGGCGGGTCGCCGGATATCGGGAAGATTTGCCAGCCGCGTAATTCTCGATTATCCAGGAGCACTCGGCCGGTGATCCCCTTGCGTTCCGAGGCGATGGAACGGCCGTAGTTGATGCGCCCGCAATTCTCGACCAGAATGTCTAGACGCGTCTGCGGCGACCCCGTTGCGACGCGCACGGGTGAAGTCCCCAGTCGGCGATCGAATCTTGCGACGACCGCGCCGTCCATCGATACGACCGCATAATCGCGCACATTCTCGATTTGCAGCAGCGCGTCCAGCGGCCCGTCGACAACAGTGCTGTAGAGCACAAAGCCGTAACCTTGTCCGATTTCTTCCATCGCGAGCGGATATTCGCTCCAAACGGGAGCGCCGGCGCACGCGCTTAAGGAGGCGGTGAAATCGAGCGTAAATTCCGGAATATCGACTGCAGGACCGGTCGACGGAATGGGCGGCGCTTCCTCCCCCGTCACGCTTGCGATCGCATTGCGAAAGAGTTGATATTTTGCCGTAGGACGTCCCGCTTCGTCGAGCGCCGCTTCGTAGTCGTAGCTCGTTATCGTCGGTTGATACGGCGCAGTATCCGAATCGTTCGCGCCGTTCCAAAAACCGAAATTCGTGCCGCCGTGAAACATGTAGACGTTGACAGACGCGCCTTGACGCAGCATCCATTCCAGATCGCGAGCCTGTTGTGCCGCCTCGAGCGGCTCGCGTGATTCTCCCCAATGATCGAACCATCCGGCCCAGTATTCTCCGACCAAGTAAGCGGCATTGGGCCGCACCTCGCGCACCCGCTCAAAGATGTGCTGCGGATCTCCGGGCGCGAACGTGACGGCAATCGGCACGTCACTCAGCGATCCGGCCGCGAGGTCGCCGGGCTGATCGATCGTGAAGAACGCTTCGCTTGCAAGTCCCGCATCGACGAGCGCCGAACGCAAAGCGGACAAGTACGTTTTATCACAGCCGTACGCGCCGTACTCGTTCTCGATTTGTACGGCGACGATGGGACCGCCGGCGCGCGCCATTAGCGGTGCAAGCTCTGCTGCAAGCCGCGCAAGCCAGCGGCGCACCGGAGTCATGTAGGCCTCATTCGCCGTTCGAATCGTACGCGCGGCGTCGCCTCGCAGCAGCCAGTACGGCAGCCCGCCGAAATCCCACTCCGCGCAAACGTACGGTCCAGGTCGAAGAATTACGGATAAGCCTTCTTCTTGCGCCGTCCGTACGTACGCTGCCACGTCTTTGTCGCCGCTGAAATCATAAAATCCCGGTTCGGTTTCATGCAGGTTCCAAAACACGTACGTCGATGTCGCATTTAACCCCATCGCACGGGCCATTCGCAAGCGGTCGCGCCAGTAGGCGCGGGGAATGCGCGGATAGTGCATCTCACCTGAAATGATTTGCGCGCAGTTCATACGCTGCGCAAACGGCCTGCGGCGTCCTCCGGCATAACGTCGCGCTGCGGCTGCGCAAGCAGTTCATAGCCGACCATGAATTTGCGCACCGACGCCGATCGCAGCAGCGGCGGGTAATAGTGCGCGTGCATATGCCAGTGCGAATGTGCCGCTCCGTTGGCCGGCTGTTGATGAAAGCCCATAGAATAAGGGAAGGGCGTGTCGAACAGCCGGTCGTAACGGCTGGTCAACTGCTGCATGACCGCTGCAAGCGAGTCTCGCCCCCGATCGTCAAGCGCGTCCAGACTCCCCGCGTGAGCATGCGGTATTACGAGCGCCTCGAACGGCCAAACAGCCCAGTACGGCACGACTGCAGTCGTGCGTTCGTCCGAATAGATCACGCGATCCTTTGCATCGATCTCACGGTGCAGATAGGCGCACAAGAGGCATTCACCGTGCTCCAAGACGTAGCTGCGCAGATGCGCGTCCTCTTTATCGAGTTCGACCGGAATGGTTTCGTTGGCCCATATCTGGCCATGCGGATGGGGATTGCTCGCTCCCATCATGGCGCCGCGATTCTCGAAAATCGTCACGGCACGGATTGAAGGGTCGCGAACGAACTCTTCGTACTGCTCGGCCGCCGCGTCAAGCACGGCGCGAACTTGCGAAAGCGGGAGCTCCGCCACATCCAAATCGTGACGCGGAGAGAAACAGATCACGCGGCATGCACCGGCTTCGCTGCGCCGGACGAGCAAATCTCCGGCGTTTTCCGCGCTATCGGGAACCTGCGGGGTCAATGCGGCAAAGTCGTTGCCGAAGACGAACACACCCTCGTACTGCGGATTTCGATGCCCCTGCGCGCGCACGTTCCCGGGACACAGATAGCACGCCGGATCGTATTTTTCGCGTTTGGCTGTTTGGAGCGATTCCGTCTCACCTTGCCACGGCCGCGCCAGACGCTGCGGCGAAACCAAAACCCACTCGCCCGTAAGCGGGTTGAGCCGGCGATGAGGAAACTGCATGAAAGATACTCTTGCGGCCGGAGGCGTAACTCCCTGCGATTACTTTCCGACCGGAATATAGTAGTGATCCGTTATGCGGACTGCCGGACCATCAGCTGCCACGTAAAAGACGTCGAAATACTCGCCGCGCCGGCCCTTGATGTCGGCCTCCACTGTCGTCTTACCGGCTTGCTCCGGTTTCACCACCACGATGTGCGCCGTCGATCTGCGCGAGATTATCGGCACTTCCGAGAGGTTCACGAGCGCCGCGTCGGGAGGCAGACCCAAATGCTGCAGCGCCGAGCGCGTATCACCCGCGATGACCGCGTCCAAATATGACTGGACCTCTAAACGCGCGCGCTGCTGAAAGCGCGACTGCTTGGAGAAGAGCCCATAGTTGCGCCGATCGAATTTCCAAACGCCTGCAAGCGACCCTGGACGCACCGAGCGCGTCCACGAGCGACCCACATTTGACCTACGCCGGTGTGGCGAGGCAACGGCTACGCGAGCGCGTGGATGCACGCGCGCAATCCGGCGACGAACTTGCACCTTCGAACGATTCGCCATCGCACGGCGGCGCGTTCTGCGAGCCGGCTGAGCAGCCGGGGGATGCGGGAGCGGAACCATCGCGGCCGGAGCGGTCTTCACGTCGGAGAGTCCCTCCAATACGCCCCGCTGATGCACGTATTGCGCAGCAAGAGGAATCAGCGCCACCGCCAGCGCCAGAATCGTCAACGCAGCAGCACTGAAGCCGGGACGTTTGGGTCTTCCCGGCTGCAACTCAGCCGGCGCGAGCGGACGCAGGATCTGTTCGATCGCGTCGTCACCGAGCGCTTCCAGCGCGCGCGGATTCTGTCGGAAGAACGCGGTGATCCGCCGCGCGAGCAGTCCGTCGTTCCCGTTTTCGATCGATTTCTGTCCACCGTACAATTCGAACTGCGCGCGATCGAGCGGGTTCATCTCCTGCATGCCGCGCAAAGCCAACGCATGCAGCTCCTCCTCCGGCAGCAAATCGATATACGTTTCCACCGAATCGGCGAGCGCCGATGGGTCGACCGCGGCAAGGGCCTGACGGACCCAGCGCCGTCCTCTATGTAAGAACATATAACCTTATTGACGAGAAAAGCGGCATTTGAGCTTCTGCCCAAATGCCGCCGGACTGCATTAGTTCCTTAGGGCCGTCGCGTTGTGTCGTAAGTCTCCACGGTCGTTGCGCGGCGCCCGCCCATGCCGAACAAGCCGAGAAGTCCCACTAGGCCGATTAATCCCCACCAACCGGTACCGCCCCCTCCGCCGGAGGTGGTCGTAGTCGTGGTCGTCGATGCTCCGGCAACCGGACTGGCAGCCGGCGTCGCGTTTGCGGCGCTGTTCGAACCGGCGGCGGGGCTGGCGCCGGCAGCGGGGCTTCCAGCCGGACTCGGCGCGGCGCTCTGAGCGAACGACACAGCGGGCATCAGTGCCAAAGCCGCAGTCAACGTTGCGCATGCAAAGGTCTTGCCGATCACAGTTTTCATTAATCGCTACTCCTCTTAGGTATCTACGTTTGCTCTTACCCGCTCTTGCCGGACAAACCGCGCGACGGGAGGCTGCTTGCTTGTTGCGTAAGAATGCTGAATGAGTCGCGGCCCCATCGTCCTGGACGACATTCGGAAAGATCCCGCGCGCGTGCTCGCTTCGACCAAGAGCGCATCGCTGCTGGATCTCGACGACGGCGTATTATGCCTGGAGTTTCACTCGAAGGGCAACACGCTTGACGGCGATACGCTCAGCGTCGCGGAGTACGCATTCGCGAACATTCCCGGACGTTACCAAGGGATGGTCGTGGGGAATCAAGGGCGGCAGTTTTCGTTCGGCGCGAACCTGCGCTGGCTGCTCTCCGTTTTGGATCGGCTCGAGGGGGACACGTCGGGCTTCAGGACGATCGCCAAGCGCTTTCAGCGGGTTACCACGGGGATGCGAACCGCGCCGTTTCCTGTAGTCTCGGCGCCTTTCGACCTCACAGTGGGCGGTGCGCTGGAACTCACGATGTACGCGGATGCCGC
Organism: Vulcanimicrobiota bacterium; assembly: GCA_963714015.1. GTDB lineage: Bacteria > Vulcanimicrobiota > Vulcanimicrobiia > Vulcanimicrobiales > Vulcanimicrobiaceae > DASRDE01. The sequence goes on from OY970223.1 coordinate 3,165,390, forward strand.
GAACGCTCACGTACGCATGCGCGCAAGCCTTCCCGAAGTAGCTGTGGGCATTCTTCCCGATTTGGGTGGAACGAGCGAACTTTACGCTCGCTGTATCGACGAAGCCGGCGCGGGAAACGAGGCGGCTGCTCTTACGAAAGCCTTTCAGACGATCGTTTTCGCTCGCTGGTCGACGGACGCGCAGTCGGCGCGCGAATTGGGTTTTCTGCGCGATGGAGATACTATCTCAACCGAGATCGCGACGCTGCTGGATGACGCCAAAGCCCGTGTTTCGGCGCTCGCCGCAAATTATCGAACACCGGCGCATCGTACCGCGATCCCGGTGCTCGGGGATGACGGCTATGCCATGCTGGACCAGGGAATAGAAGCCGCGCGTTCAGGCGGAGCGGCCACCGAATACGACGCTCACATCGCAAGAGCAATCGCGCGCGTCATGACCGGCGGCCCGGGACCGGGACGCACGGTAAATCACGAAGTACTGCTTGACTTGGAGACGTATTGGTTCGAGACGCTCGTTTTCGATCCGCGCACCCTTGCGCGGATGGAGCACATGCTCGAACACGGTACACCGTTGCGGAATTGAGAGTTACCGGCCGCTAACAAATCGGCGGTTCCGCCGCTCATCATGACGCCGTCCCAGGTGCGGCGCCCGTAAAAAGTGGGAATGAAAGCAAACGTGAAGATCGCATGCTTGCTGCTCGCACTGACCACGCTGAATGCCGCTCCGGCGGATAAGTATTTCGGGCGATTGAAAATGAGCGCGCTGCGGATCCGCTACGAAATCGCTCAGCTCAAGAACGACTATGAGTTCCACCGCCGCGGTCCGCAAGACGTGGAGCACTTGGCGATTTTTGCCGAGGAGTCGTATTACGATTGGGCCGCCGCTTATCCAAAGGACGGATGGCTGGCATCGACCGGCTACAATCTGGCGAAAGCTCTTTGAAGATCTGCCGGGTGAAGATGCGCGCGACCGGGCGTTTCGCGCATTGCAGTTTGTGCGCGGCCATTTCAAAAATACGCGTTACTCGAAACTCAGCGTGGCCGATTTGAACCGCGGCCTTCCCGTACGGCCTCAACCTTCGTGGGCGGCAACTGCGGCATCGCCGGGGCTCTCGCCGTCCCCATCGCCCTCCGCGTCACCGTCAGCCTCACCGTCGCCGTCCATGAGAGAGCCGGGTGCGCTTCAGTGGATGAGCGAGCGAATACCCCTGCTGCGCAGGTACGCTGCATCATGCGAGCGGCTTGACAGTACGATCTGCGGACGCAAGCCTGCGTCGACGTGACGCATGTATGCGGCGAGCAAATCGTCCGATCCGGTATCGTCCGCAACGACGATCGCCGTTTCGCGGTCTGATAACCCGCGGCGGCGTGCGGTCGAACTCCGCGATCAGATTTGCAATCGTTCGGCCCAGCGGTTTTAGACGGCGGTCGTTGGTGTAGAGCCCGAGATCGTACTCGAGCGTATTGAAGCCGGTCAGACGGCGATTGACGTCGTGCGAACACCACCACGTTATTCCGAAAAGGTGGTCGCAGGAGACTGCGTTGCGAATCGAATGCTCGGCCCACTGCGGAATCAATGATTCGCGCATCCACTGCTTGGAGCAGCCGTCTTCTTCGATCCAAATCGTTCGGGCGCCGTCCTCGCTGAATGCCTGCATATACTGAATCAGAAACTCGCCGTAGTGCGTTGCGGCGGTGCTGAGCGGCCCGTACTTCGGATAGATTGGTCCAAATCCGGCCCATGGATGGACGACGCTTGCCGAACCGGCACGCGCCAGCGCCGAGCGCGTAAAGCCTTGCGCCGCCGAAGCCTCGTACGGCCATTTGTCGACACCGTTGACGTTAAACTTGCCCGGCGCAACGGCGTTGCAATGATCGAGCAATGCGCGCATCCATACATCACCTTGCTGCGGCGTAAAACGAACGTGCAGCGGCTGGGTGAACCAATAGATCTCGTTGGCGATGTCGAATCCGAGAAAGCGCGGATGCCCAGCGATCGCTCGAGCCAAAACGGTGAAGAGTTCCTGCTGTACCGCGATGAGTTTGGGGTCGATAACGAAGTTCCGGATGTGCCCGTCGCCGTTGTCGATTAGGTACGGCGGGACGAAAAGAAAGCCGCTCAACTGACCGTCCAGAACCGTTACTTCGACGTCGAGAGAGACTTCGGCGGCGGCGTTCAGCAGATTCACGAGCCTGCTGACGGGCTCGGCGCCGACCGCTGCGGCATTGGGCTGAAAGACCGGCCACAGCAACTGAATCCGGATGTGGTCCATCCCCAAAGCGGCAATGTCATGCAGGTCGCGCCGGATTCCGTCCGGATCCCAATCGCTCCAGACGTACCACCATTTTCGCGAAGGGACGTAATTTGCTCCGAACCGGACACGGCGCCGGGCGCGAGCTCGTGCCGTCATCGGTAAACTTGCGGCTGCAACGCAGCCGGCCGCCGCGCCAACCGCGAACTCTGCCCGGCGCATAGTCATCGTCCTGACATTCTTCGCCTCTCGTTCTTTTTGCTTTCGGCTAAGCGCAAGGGACCGGCGAGCGTATGGCGCAGAAGGTGCGGCTGATGAAACGCGCATTGCTATTGGCCATCGGCATTTTTCTTATTTTGGTTGCGCCGGGACGCACTGTTCGAGCGCAGAGTTCCGCATCGTGCCGAGCGATCAATCATGCTATCGGCCAAGGGGAAACCGCTTACCTTATTTTTCGAGCGGGCCCGATAAGCGTTGCGCGCCTGACGGAGGCGTTGCACAAGACCACGGACGCTCTTCATGCTGCCGGTATCAACTTCGGCGAACCAATAGATTCGTGCGACACCTACACGCGTGCGACGTACGACATGCTCGTCATTCATTTGGTCGATCTCGAAATCGCCGCAGGCGGCACTCCCAGCGATCTTCTCCCGGCGATCACCGGAATGCTGCGCGATCTGCACGGCGTGCTATCGATTTCAAACCCGTTCTTTGGGACCTACACCCGACGGGTTGTAGCGATGTATACCGGCGCAGCCGGACCTCCTCCGGAGGACCTAAAATCTTGGTATGACGATCCGAACCTGGGTCCCATGACGGACTGCGTTGTCCCGTATCAGGACGCAATCATCGTTAGTCAGGCACGCTTGCTCTATCCGCAGACGATTCCACTCTCAGGTCCGGTCACCGTCACCTTGACGCTGATCATTGGCGCGGACGGCAGCCTGGTCGACTCGAAGGTTCTGAAAAGCAGCGGGAACGGCGCATTGGATGCAGCGGCTCTATCCAGCGCTCGTAACAGTACTTACGCGCCTAAGGTCGTTCTCTGCCAGCCGACGCAAGGAAAATATCTTTTCAAATCGACGTTCGACCCGAATCGCTAGAAAGAAAGAAGCGCCGCCATTCGGCGGCGCCGGCTCTCCCGATGACACAACTCTTTGACTCGTCGTGGAAGCGCGGGCTACGCGACTTCGAAGAGACCTGCGGCGCCCATGCCGCCACCGATGCACATCGTCACGACGACGTGCTTTGCGTTGCGCTTCTTGCCTTCGATCAGCGCGTGCATGACCATACGAGTGCCGGAAAGGCCGTACGGATGGCCGATGGAAATGGCGCCCCCGTTCACGTTGAATCGCTCGTTCGGAATGCCGAGCGCGTCGCGAACGTAAACGGTCTGCACGGCGAACGCTTCGTTCAATTCCCACAAGCCGATGTCGTCGACCGTCAGATTGTTCTGCTTGAGCAATTTTGGAATTGCGTAGACGGGCGCGATGCCCATTTCGCCCGGCGCGTTACCGACGACGACCATGCCGCGATAAAACCCGAGCGGCTGTAAGCCGCGCTGCTCGGCGAGCTTGGAATCCATGACGACGACCGCCCCTGCTCCATCCGAAAGCTGCGAAGAATTTCCCGCGGTAATCGGCGACTTGGGATCGAGGACGCCCTTGAGCTTCAACAAACCTTCAAGCGTCGTGTCCGGCCGATTGCCCTCGTCCTTGCGCAGGGTGAACAGCTCTTCGGCATACTCGCCGGTCTCTTTGTTTTCCGTGTATTTCCAAGCAGCGAGCGGAACGATCTCCTCGTCGAAAGCGCCTCGCGCCTGCGCATCGGCGGTACGCTGCTGGCTCTGCAGCGCGTATTCATCTTGACGCTCGCGCGAGACGTTGTACTTTTTCGCGACGAAATCGGCCGTCTGCAGCATCGGCATGTAGACGTCGGGCTCGTGCCGCAGCATCCAATCTTCGGTGAAAAACTCGACGTTCATCGAGTTTTGCACCAGGCTGATTGACTCGGCGCCACCCGCGACGACGACATTCGCGCCGTCGACGATAACGCGCTGCGCCGCTACCGAAATCGCTTGCAATCCGGACGCACAGTACCGGTTAATCGTCGTACCGGGAACGGTTTCGGGCAAGTCCCGCGCGCAGCGCGGCGACGCGGCCCAAATTGTTTCCAGTCGCGCCCTCCGGAAGCCCGACGCCGATCACGACGTCTTCGACTTCGTCCGGATCGATCTTCGCGCGATCCACAGCCGCCTTGATCGACGTGCCCGGCAAGCGTTGCGCCGTGCGTTTGATTGAATGCGCCGCGAAACGCTTTACCGATCGGCGTCCGCGCCGCTGAAACAATTGCCGCCTCACGCATTTACGAGTACTCCTTTGGCCTTGTCTTCCGGACCCTCTCGAACGGTTGCCGATCTTGTCGCGCCGTCACCACCATACACATCCTTGTAGCCTATCTCGTGGCCGTACCACATGGGGCCGCCGTGATGCGGCGGGAAACCGTAACCGTAGACGTACACAATGTCGATGTCGCCCGGACGCAGGGCAACGCCTTTCTCGAGCAGCTCGGCGCCGGCGTCGATGAGCGCGTGGGTCAAGCGGTCCACGATTTCCGCGTCGGTAACGTTCGGGTTCTGCGGAATTCCCGCTTCCGCGGCAACCTGGACGAAGAGCTTCTCGACTTCCTCGTCGCGGATTGCCTCACGCCCGCTGCCCACGGCGGGATCGTACTTGTAGAATCCCTTTCCGGTTTTTTGTCCGAGGCGTTTTAGTTCGTACAAGCGGTCGACGATCTTCGTTCGGCCTGCCCCGATGTCGGGGCGCGCCTGCTGAATGTGCCAGAAAACGTCGACGCCGGAAAGATCGAACATCGCAAACGGTCCCATAGCAAAACCGAAACTCTTCATTGCGGCATCGATGCGGTAGGGGGGAATGCCTTCCTCGGCGAGGCCGACCGCTTCGCGCGCGTAGTCGAACAACATGCGATTGCCGATAAAGCCGAACGCATTCGCGGAGAGAACCGCTACCTTCCGAAGTTTCTTGCCCAGTTTGAACGCGGCAGCAAGCGCCTCGGGCGACGTCTGCTTGCCGCGGACGATCTCGAGCAACTTCATGATGTTCGCGGGCGCGAAGAAATGCAACCCGAGCACTTTGTCGGGACGCTTCGTGACGGATGCCATCTCGTCGATGTCCAGCGTTGAGGTGTTGGAAGCGAGAAGTGCTTGTGGTTTGACGATTGCGTCGAGTCTTCGTGAATACGTCCTTCTTGACCGCCATGTTTTCGAAAACCGCTTCGACCACCACGTCGGCGTCAGCCAGCTCGCTATAGTCGTCGGTGAAAACGATCGACTGCCCGCGTTTCCACGCCTCTTCTTGCGTCAGACGTCCGCGCTGCACTTGGTGCATGAACATGCCGAACACCATCTGCCGGGCTTTTTCGATCTGATCGCCGCTCGGCTCGATGACGATTACCGGAATGTCCGCATTTGCGAAGGTAATCGCGATGCCGGTGCCCATCGTGCCGCCGCCGATCACTCCGGCTTTCTTGACCTCGCCGATGTCGCTTTGCGAACCGGGGAGGCCGGGAATCTTACTGAGTTCACGTTCCGCGAAGAACACGTGGCGCAGCGCCTGCGAGGGAGCCGAGCGGACGAGTTCTTCGAACAGCCGCGCCTCACGCGCGAGTCCTCGCGGGAACGGCAGTTCGAACGCCGCTTCGACGGCGTCGATCACCTTGTGTGCGGCGAATCCTCCGTTCTCTTCGGGCGGGCACATTTTGTGCGCCTGCGCGATGACGAACGGAACCGCGTTTGCAGGAAGACCTCCGAGCGAAACCTTCATCGACGAGATGCGGCGTTTGGGTTTGCCCGCGTACTTCCGGGCAGCCTCGACGACGTCACCGGTGACGACTTCGTCGATCAGTTTTTTAGCCTTGGCATCCGCGGCGTTGACCGTTTCGCCTTTGAGCATCATCTGCAGCGCGTCTTGAGCACCGATGAGCCGCGGCAGCCGCTGGGTGCCGCCGGCGCCGGGAAGCAGACCGAGCTTGATCTCCGGCAAACCGAGTTTGGAACGCTCGGTCGCGATTCGATAATCGCATGCCAGCGAAAGCTCCAGCCCTCCGCCCATTGCGTTGCCGTCGATGGCCGCGACGTACACCTTTTTTCCCCGTTCGATCGCGGCAATGACGTGGCGGACGTTCTTTGCGTCCGGGTCGGGCTCGGCAGCAAAGTCGTTTACATCGGCACCGGCGCTGAAAAGGCCGTTTGCTCCGGTGAAAACGACGGTGTCTATCGACTCGTCCCCTTCGGCGGCCTCGACTTCTTGCAGCAGCTTTGCGGAATATGCGAACGAGAGCGCGTTGACCGGCGGATTGTTCAGGACAATCGTCTCGATCGCCATGCTATGCCACCACGGGCGATTTGCGGTCGAGATCGTACTGCGTCTCTTGCAGCGTCATGACGTCGCCCGATCCTTGCGTAATCTGGAGTTTGAGCCACGCGCTTTGACTGAGCACGTGCGTTGCATAAAATTTCGCCGTGGCGATTTTCGCCTTATAGAACTCGCTCTCGGCATCGCCCGCGGCGATCTTCTCCGCCGCTAGCTGTGCGGCGCGCGCCATTTGCCAGCCGCCCGCGGTAATGCCCCACAGCTTCAAATACGGCACGCTGCACGCGACCGCTTTTCGCAGGTCTCCCATCGCCGTCATCCCGATCCACTGCGAGGTCTCGGCGAGCGCATTGATGCCTTTTGCCAGCGCCTGGCCTATGTCTTTGAGAGATTCTCCTGAGCCGCTCGAAGCGTCCTCGCTTTCGCCCCCTTCCAACTCCTTGGCGGCCTTCTGCATCATTCCGATGATGCGGGTTGCAGTCGCGCCCATGTCCTGCGCGAGCTTGCGCCCGACCAAGTCCAGGGCTTGAATGCCGGTCGTACCTTCGTAGATCGTCGTGATACGAACGTCGCGGCAGCTGCTGGGCGATTCCGGTTTCTTCGACGTAACCAATACCGCCGAACACTTGTAGCGCGGTCGAGCAGATTTCGACTGCCGTCTCAGTGCACCAGCCTTTGACGACGGGAATCATCAGCTCGACGAAAGCCTTCTGCTCCTTACGAACTTTCTCGTCGGGATGCTTGTGCGAGAAGTCCAAGGAGGCAGCCGTGACGTACGAGAGTGCGCGCATCGCTTCGATCTGCGATTTCATCGTCATCAACATGCGGCGCACGTCCGGATGTTCGATGATGCGCTTGGGCTCGGGTGACCGGGACGCGACATCGCGGAACTGCACGCGTTCCTTGGCGTACTGCAGCGCTGCTTGGTACGCGCGGTCCGCCAGCGCCAACCCTTGAACGCCCACGGAGAAGCGCGCGGCGTTCATCATGACGAACATGTACTTGAGACCTTCGTTCGGCCGGCCGACCAAATATCCGATTGCGCCTTGCTTCTCGCCCAGATTCATGGTGCACGTCGGATTGCCGTTGATGCCCATCTTGTGCTCGATGCCGGCACAGACGATGTCGTTGCGCTCACCCAGCGAGCCGTCAGCGTTCGGAATGAATTTCGGCACGATGAACATGGAGATGCCTTTGGTGCCCTCGGGCGCGTCCGGCAGTCGCGCAAGCACCAAGTGCACGATGTTATCGGCCATGTCATGCTCGCCGAAGGTTATAAAAATCTTCTGGCCCGTAATGCGATAGCGATCGCCTTCAGGAACCGCCTTGGTGCGAACTTGAGCGAGATCGGATCCCGCTTGCGGCTCGGTCAGGCACATCGTGCCGGTCCAGGTTCCGTCTACCAGCTTCGGAATGTAGAGCTTCTTCTGCTCGTCCGATCCGATCAATTCAATTGCTTCGATCGCCCCTTGATTCAGGAGCGGACCGTTGGCAAAGCCGATGTTCGACGCGTTCCACATCTCGAGCGTCGGACCGAGCATCAGCGAGGGAAGACCTTGCCCGCCGTATTCCGCGGGAACAGGCAAACCGATCCAGCCGGCCTTTGCGAACTGGTGATACGCCTCTTTAAAACCTTTCGGCGTCGTGACGTCGCCGTCGCTCCACGTGCAGCCTTCTTTGTCACCCGAATGATTAATCGGATCCAGCACTTCGCTCGCGAAGGTGGCGGCTTCTTCGAGAATTGCGTCCGCAACGTCCGTCGTGTCTTCAAAGCCGGGAAGCTTGGCGACTTCCTCGAGTCCGGCAAGCTCGTGAAGCACGAACTGCATGTCGCGCAAAGGCGCTTGATAACTCATCGTTTCAATCTTTCCGTTTAGCTCGCGATCGAAGGCTCTTCGTACAGTTCACGGCGCAGCCGCAACACTGAATCGGAGAGCATTTGAAGATAGGGAAGCATGTTGGCCTTGATGCGGGAGAGGCGTTCGCGTCCGGCCGGCGTGATGTGATAGAGCCGGCGCGAGCGTTTGGTAGGGTGCTCCCATTCGCCGGTCACGAATCCGCGCTCTTCAAGGCGGCGAAGCAGCGGATACACGGTGTTCGTGTTCACTGCCAGCAGGCCGCCGCACAGCGCTTCGATTCGCTGCATCAGCGCAAGGCCATGGTCCGGCCGCTCCTCCAGAAGATGAAGCAGCAGTACCGGCATGACGGTTTTGCTCTTGACCGGCCCTTTGAGGACTTCCTCAGCGGCTCGAGCAAGGCTGTTAGATGCCCGCATTGATACTTTTAATATAGCATAAACCTAACAATGCGCAAGAGCCGATAAGGTCATCCAGGAGTCAGGACGGCGGGTAAAGGTCCCGCCGCGTGGCCGGTACAGCGACCTGGCCTCCGGGTGCCGGCTTGGCGAGCAGGGATTGAAAAATGGACAACCGTCCGCGCCGAAAACCTTGGGCGCTGCCGGCCATGTAGAGCCGCCAAGCCCGATACGATTGCTCTCCGGCCGCCGCCGCCGCTCGTTCTTTGTTTGCCTCGAGATTCCGCACCCACTCCCGCAGCGTGCGCGCGTAATGCTCGCGCAGGCTCTCCACGTCGCGCACTTCGAAACCGGCGGCCTCGGCAATCCCTAATGACTCCGAAATCGGCACGAGTTCGCCGTCCGGAAAAATGAAGCGGCCGATGAATCCGCCCGAGCGACCGTCCCAGCCGGAGCCGCCGAGTGCGATGCCGTGGTTGAGAAACAGTCCGCCGGGCTTCAACAACTTGTACGCGTTGGCGAAATACCCGGGGAGCTTGCGGCGGCCGACGTGTTCGACCATGCCGATGCTGACAATCTTGTCGAACGTCGTGGCCGGCAATTCGCGATAATCCCAGCGTTCTACGCGCGCACGATCGCCCAAGCCCAATTGCTCGATGCGGCCGCGCGCTTCTTCGTACTGCCGCTCGCTGAGCGTAACTCCCAGAACATACGCGCCATGTTCCTTGGCCGCGCGAACGATCAGCGCACCCCAGCCGCAGCCGATGTCCAGCAGACGTTCGCCGCTGCGCAAACGCAACTTGCGCAGCGAGTAATCGATCTTGGCGCGCTGGGCATCCTGCAGCGTTTCGATTCCGTCGTCGAAGTACGCGCATGAATATACGAGGTCGGGATCGAGGAACGCGCGATAAAATTCCACCGGCTGATCGTAGTGGAATCCGATGGCGGCGCGATCGCGTTCGATCGAGTGCCGGCGCCCGCGCAGCCGCGCCTCGCGGAGTGGGGAAGCTGCGAAGCGGGCATGCGGTGAAGCAGCATCGCCAGGCGAACCACTGAGGGGCGCGGCAGGCGCTCCATCGCTTGGAAAAGCTCGTCAACCGCAGCCTCGAGATCGCCTTCTACGTCGATCAGTCCGGCGGCGATTGCTCGACCGGCATTCAGATCGAACGGTGGTTTGAATGCGACGCGCAATGCGCTCGAATGGTTAACGCAGAGCGTGAAACGCCGCACGCCTTGCGCGGGGACCTCCGTCCCTTCCCAGAGCCGGATCGCAAATCCGCGACAGTACGCGTCCTCGAAAATAAGCCGCAAAACCGCTACCGCCATTCGGGCGTAGGGATCCGCCGAGACGAATCGCTCGAGTTCCACGCCTACTGCCTCGCTCGTTTCGATTGAATCGCTGTCAGTGCTCCGTTTAAGCAGCAGGTTGCTTCCTTGCTCCACGATAGGCGCAAAGGCTTATATAAAGTTGACCAAAGCTGGCTTATGATCAATGAACGACACCGTGTCATTTGAATGGAGACCCAAAATGAGTGATACACCCGTAACTGTCCGGTTACCTCGGGGCAATTTCAACATCGATCAAGCGCACAGCATCGTTGCCGACATCCTGAATCGTATCGGCTGCGGCGGATGCTTCTCCGGGCGCGACATCAACTTCGTCAACGAGGTTGAGTTCTTCGTCACGCCCGAAGCTAACATTGCCGAGTTGAGCTTGCTCGAAGCGCGTTAGAAAACGCCGCTTCATGGACGACGTCCGGGAAGCCGGGGTGGGCGTAGTATTCTTCTCAGATTTTCTCGGCTTCCACGACATCTTCGAAGGCATCGCGCTGGAGATCGAACCGCAAACGTATTGGCGCGATCCGGCGTCCGATTTGCATCCGGCTTTCAACGAGGGCCTTCTCCGTACGATAGCGGATCGCCCGAATCACAAGCTGATCCATAGCGTCGGTCTTCCGGTCGGCGGCTCGCTGCCGCCGCCGGAAGAGCATGTGGCTATTCTGGCTGCAAATGTCGAAATGCTCGATCCGCCGTACGTGAGCGAGCATCTGAGTTTCAACACACGCATGCGAAACGGCATCCGGGAGTGGGCCGGTTTCTTGCTGCCGCCGCTCCAAACGCCGGCCGGCGTAGCCGTCGCGGTCGAGCGCATTCGGAATTTGCGCGCTTCCTTGAACCGCCCGCTGGCATTCGAGACCGGCGTCAATTATTTCGCGCCATCACGATCGGAAATGAGGGACGGCGAATTTTTTGCAGCAATCGCGCACGAAGCGGACTGCGGCATTCTGCTGGATCTGCATAACGTCTACACAAACGAGCGGAACGGGCGCAGCACCGTTCAAAGCGTTCTCGACGATCTGCCGCTCGACCGTGTGTGGGAGATTCACGTGGCCGGCGGGCACGTTTTTCGGGACTTCTATTTGGATGCCCATTGCGGTCTTGTCTCGGAAGAGCTGCGCCGCCTGACCGAACGGGTCGTTCCGTTGCTTCCCAATCTTCGCGCGCTGGTGTTCGAAGCAAATCCCGACTCCCTGCGATCGGTCGGCGTCGACGCGCTGCGCGAACAGTTCGACTGGATGCACTCCGTATGGAGCCGGCGCGGATCCTGCGCTATCGCCGCTGCTGGTCGTCCGGCCCGGCCCGCTCTTCCCGCGCTTGAAGAAGCGCTCGTGCAAACCGCGCAGTGGGAGGATGCGGTCTGGAAGCGGATCAAACGCCCCGCGGCGGACGACGAATCGGGTTCGCTGCTCGGCGAACTCATTTACGAGGCCCGCGGAGGATCTGTCTTGAAGGGGGCGCGGCTTACGGCTCGCCTGCTTCTAGCGACGCTTGGATCGCGGGGCTTTCGCGAGCTTTTTGAAACGTTTTGCGCACAACATCGGGCGCAGATGTTTCCGGCATCGGAAAGCGCTCAATTCCTTACTTTTGCGGCCGAGCACGGCGGCGACGTCGAGCACCTGAACGAAATCGTGTCCTTCGAACAGTCACTCCACCGCGTCATCGCAACGCAATCGCCCCAAGAAGCGCACTTCTCTTGCGATCCCGCGGAGCTTTTCGAAGCACTCCTGCGGCGCGAAAGGCCTCGCGTTTCCGGCGGCGGCGCGTACACCGTCCGCATCCATCCCGATCGGGTCGAAGTGGTGAGCGGCTAAGAAGGCATAAGAAGGTTCCAAAAGGCCCATTCCGACTTACCGCGCCGCCGCTGCGAACGTGAGTTTGGCGGCGCTATACTAACGGCGCTATGCGGAAACTGCGCCTGCCGTTCTTGATTCTTTTCGTCCTCGGGTTTGCAGCATGCGGCGGTGGCGGCGGCTCTACGCCTCCGGCTCCCGGAAGCGGCGGCGGTCCGCCTCCCGGCGGCGGTAGTCCATCCGCGTCCCCTTCCGTGCATCCAAGCACGTCGCCGGGCGCTACCTCCACACCGTTTGTCACGCCAACCCCCGTGCACACTTCAGGTCCGACTCCAACGCCGATGCCGACAGGCGGCGGCCCGACGTTCTTGCCCAACACGAACGGACGTTTCGGGCTCACGCAGATCTTAGACTGGAACGGGCTGAACGGAAGCGGCGACCAGCAGCTCACGCAGCAGCAAATTGAAATTGAAGCGCCGCACTACGACAGCGTTTGGGGCGCCTTTTCGCCCCAAATTTGGAATCAGTATCACGCCGGCATGATTTTGTCGCGGTACTTCCTGCCGAACGAAGATTCGTATCTGCTTTCCCAGCACAACTTGGCGTGGTGGCAAGCGAACCATCCAAGCTGGGTCCTGTACGGCTGCGATAACAACAACAATCCCACGCAAGACGTTGCTTGGTACGGAACGCGCTTTGGCGACGTTCCACTGGACATTCACAACCCCGACGTCGTCAGTTATCAAGTACATCTGGTAGGCAACTACATGATCGCCAACGGCCTTAACACGCTCGCCGTCGACAACATCGTCTTCGAAAACTACGGCGCCTCGCCGAATCCGGATCTCGGCGAAGGCAATCCGAATCCGGGCTGGTACGGCTGCGGCGTGTACACGCAGCCCAACTTCCAAGGATTCCAGCAGATTTACAGCGGCGGCTTGGACGCTCCCGACCCAACGTGGATCTCGGACGTGGAGAACTGGATGGCGACGGCGCGTAATATCTTCAATACCGACCCGACGCTAGCGCCGTATCATCTGCACATCATGATGAACCATCCCGTCTTCGACAGCAGTCCCGATCCGCAGGAGCAGGCGGTGCTCTCAAATGTGGACGGCATGGTCGACGAAAACGGATTTACGCACTACGACAACTACGAGAATCCTCAGTACAACACGTCCGTGCTCTTCCAGCAGACGCTGAGCTGGATGGAATGGGCGCAGACCAACGGCAAGGGCATATTGCTCACGGACTACTTCTGCGAAGACGGGAAGAACGCACATGGGCAGCAATGCTCGACCGATCCGTCGACGCTGACTGCTCCGGAAGTGGATTGGGCTCTCTCGACGTACGCGCTTGGCGACAACGGCGGAGCCGACGTTTACATCTCGCCGGACGGCGGCGCCGACTATTCCTATCGGGGAGAGTACGCAACGACGCTGGGGTCGCCGTGCGGCTCGTACGTTCAAAGCAACGGCGTCTATTACCGGAAGTTCGCCGGAGCGCTAGTGGTCGTCAATCCGAATCAAAACACTTCGGTTCAGTTCGCGCTGCCTTCGAATCACAGCTATACGGACATCGAGCATCAGGCGATCGGCAATCCGCTGACGTTGAACGGCCCCGCCGGGTACGTTTTGCTCACTTCGAACGGCTGCTCGTAACAAGCTCCACTGGCAGGCCGCGCGCGTAAATCGGCCGCGGCCGCAAGCCGGTAATCGACGGACCACGGCGGCAACAGTAAAGCCGCGCTCATTCAGCGGGCAGGAGGTCGATTTGCGCGCGAATCAGGAGCTCGTGCGGCATACCGGCAGTTTAGCACGCCGGTATGCCGGCCGCTGTCAGTTATTGAAAATGTCTCGGCAACGCGTCGCTCATGCGCGTTTGAGACCGTTCGCCGGATGGACGACTGCGCGGCGGATGCGGCCGCGGCGTTGCTGGACGGCAGCGCCGACGATCATTCCTCGATAATTCATACGCTGCGCAAATTCGGGACGCAAGCGCTGCAGTTCGCGGCAAAGCATTGCATCCGCATCGTTCCGCTGCGCCGCAGAGAGCGTTACGACCACCGATCGCCGGCGCTCAAGCGCCTTGCCGTAGACGTCGACGCTTGGCCGGCGCCGCCGGCCGGTTTGTTCGTCGTCGAAGAGCGGACCGTGTATCTGCGCTCCCGAAGCCCGATGACTGTCGCGCATGAGTTCGGCCACGCCCTGGACTGCGCGCTCGGCGGCGGGGTGTATCTATCCGGTTCGGACGAAGCGCTGCATCGTTTGTTTGCCGGCGCAAAGTCATTCGTCACTCCCTATGCGGCGACGGGCCTGGACGAATATTTTGCCGAGTCGCTTCGCGCATACGTTGAAGTGAACGATCCTCAGTCGTTCTGGCCGCGCGCGACCAAGACGCGGCTAAAGCGCGTCGATCCCGCGATGTTTTCGTATATCGAAGATATCTTCAGAACGGAGTTTTCTCGTATCGCCTGACAGCGCTTTAGGCTGTCAGCACGGCGCTTGCCTCGCGCGGCAGCACGACGCCGGCGAGTTGCAGCGGATCGTACGTTCCGATACGAATCTCTTGGCCGTCTTCACCGGCGCGGCGTGATGCGCGCAGCGCATCGATCGCCTCCGGAAGAGCGAACTGTTCGCCGACGAAGCCGGTAACGAATCTCCCGCCGCGAATCTCTCCGCGTGCTTCCATCCGGCGCAGCGCGCGCAGTAACTCACGCCACGGCGGCGCAAGACTTTCGCGCGCGATGACGTCGCGAAATACGACGCCCCAGCGCGCCAGCAATCGCCGCGCAAATTTTTCGACGTCCAACGTTTGCGCGGCCGAGGTCAGCAGCGTCCAGCGTCCCGACGAGGAGCGCGGGCGCGCTCTCAAACCCTTCTCTCCCAAACGCCGCTTAGCGTCGATAAGCGATCGCAAGGCGTCGAATCCATCCGCGGTAACCAGACCGGCTGCGACCAGCTGCCACAAGGCCTCTTCGACTTCAGCGGGAAGGCGTTTCGTCGCTCGAACGACGTCGATGAAAAACGGCGCGCCGCGACGCCGGATCTCTTGCAGAACTTCACACGAGGCGTGTGAGAGGCCCGTAGTTCCCGCTTCGCCGCGAACGATCAGTTCTTCGGCGTTCTCGCGCATGAAGAGCGAGATCGGAGCGAGTTTGGTCGGGCGAATGCGGCGCGTCTGCTCTTCCTGTTCTTCCGAGAGTGCCGGATGAGGCGCGAGGCGGCCCCACATGACTTCGCCCGAATAGCACAGCTTGTCCAAGTACTCGCTGCGATAGTTCGCAACGCGCGAGGGCAGAATTTGCGCTTCCCAAGCCGCCGCCGGGATCTCGTATCCTTCCAGCTGCTTGACGATTTGCAGCGTGCCGTCGACGCCGTGGAGTTTAGAGAGCGGCGCAACGTGCTGCCAGCGGTGCAAAAACCTGACGTACTGCGCCGCGGTAACCGGTTCGATCTCACGGCGCAGCTGTCCGATCGTGCGGCGGTGAATACGCGCCAGCACGCGGCGATTGCACCACTCCTCCTCAGCGCCGCGGAAACGGCCGCGCAGAAGCTGTCCTTCCGTTTCGATGCGAATCAGCCCGCTCTCGATCGTGAGGGCATCGGTGCGGAAGCGCTGAGCGAGTTCGCGCGTCGTAAGCGGACCGCTGCACTCCATCCAGCCGCGCAGAATCTCGGCGAACGCTTCCTCCCGCGACTCCGGGACGCCGGCCATCGTCAAAGCCGGAATCTCGGGCTGCGCAACGGCGGCGGGATACGCAGCCCGAGCTAATTCGAGCCGCTCGGCGCTGGTCCAAAACTCCGCGCCGTCAATGTGGAGCACAGTCGCGCGGCTCTGCGCGCGCAGTTCATCGAACCATTGCGACCACGCGGCATCCGGCGGTACGACGACCAGCGTGAGCAGCGCATCGTGCAGCTCGTCCGCGTCGCGCACGACGGGCCACGATTCCTCGGTCACTTCGGCAATGACCGCGGAGTCGAGTATCCCCGCGCCGTCCAAGTCGTCCCGGATCGTCCGGCGCAGTTGAACCGCACGTGCGCGCCGTTCCTCGAGCGGCGCATCGTCCAAATATGCGTACGGGTTAGCGTTCAAGATCTCGTGACAAAACGGCGAAGGCTCGGGAGTATCGACCGCCACCGTTCGAATCCGGCCGTCTTCGACTTGATGCAAAATCGCCATGAGGCCGTCGATATCCATGGCCTCGTGCAGACAATTGCCGATGGTCTCACGCACGAGAACGTGATCGGGAATGCGTATCGGACCGGTCAAATTTTCGGCGCAGGCCGCCTGATCGGGGAAAACCGATGCGAGCAGATCGTCGGCACGCATGCGCTGAAGCTGCGGAGGCACTTTACGTCCGCCGCGCATCCGCAGAATCGCTAGGGCACGCGTCGCGTTCCAACGCCAGCGGGCGCCGAACATCGGCGCAGCCAGCAGCGCCTGCGTGAGCGTGTACTCTACGCTAGCCGTCCTGACGTACTCGAAAACCACGTCGAGCGGGAACGCGTGCTGATCGGTCAGCGAAAGGACGATGCCGTTGTCGGTTGCCGCCGCCTGCAATTCCAAATTGAACGACCGGCAGAATTTCTTGCGCAGCGCCAGTCCCCACGCGCGGTTTATTCGCGCGCCGAACGGCGTGTGCAGAATCAGCTGCATGCCGCCGCCCTCGTCAAAGAAGCGTTCGGCCACAATGGTGCGATCCGTCGGGACAACGCCCAGCACTTTTTTGCCCGCTCGGACGTAAGCTACGGCCTGGTCCGCGCCGCCCCGATCCAATCCGCACTGTGCAATCAGCAACTCGATCGCGCATTCGTCGTCGCGTTCGTCGATATCCGTCCGCAGGGCCCCAACTTCACGCGAGAGCTCGATCGTTCGGCCCGGCCCTTCGCCGTTCCAAAACGGCACCGTGGGAGCGGCGCCGTGCGCGTCTTCGACACGAACGGTTCCCGGCTCGATTCTCCGGACTCTCCAGGAATTCGTGCCGAGCAGAAAGACGTCGCCCGCTAAACTCTCTACGGCGAAATCTTCGTCGAGCGTACCGACGATATGACCCTCGGGTTCGGCGACGACGTTGTAGTTGGCGGTCTCCGGAATCGCGCCGCCCGACGTAATGGCCGCCATGCGCGCGCCCCGCCGGCCGCGGATTCGGCCGTTGACGCGATCGTAATGCAAAAATGCGCCGCTGCGACCGCGCGAGTGCGCGACACCGTCGGCCAGCATGGTCAGTACTTCGTCGTAGTCCTTGCGTTCAAGATTGCGGTACGGATAAGCGCAGCGCGCAAGCTCGTAAAGATCGTCGACTTCCCAATCCTGCGCGCCGGCGGCGGCAACGATCTGCTGCGCCAAAATGTCGAGCGGCGCCACCGGAATCTTCAAGGCGTCCATAGCGCCGCCTCGGATCGACCGAATCAATGCCGCGCATTCGATCAGCTCGTCGCGGGTGGTCGCGAATAGGCGTCCCTCCGGTTTCGAACCGATCCAGTGGCCGGATCGGCCGATTCGCTGCAGAGCGACTGCAATCGATCGCGGCGACCCCAGTTGCACGACCAGATCGATCGTGCCGATGTCGATGCCCAGTTCCAGCGATGCCGTGGCGACGACGGCGCGCAGTTCACCGTTCTTGAGCTTGTTTTCGGCTTCGAACCGCGCTTCTTTGGAGAGGCTGCCGTGATGCGGCATGACGATGCCTTCGCCCAAACGTTCCGTCAACGCAAAGGCGGCGCGCTCGCTCATCCGGCGCGTGCTTACGAAGACGAGCGTCGTCCGGTGGGCCATGACGTGAGCGGCAACGCGGTCGTAGATTTCACTCCACATCTCCGTGCTCGCAACGGGCCCCAATTCGTCATTCGGAATTTCGACCGAGATCGACATTTCTCGCCGGCTGCCCACGTCCACGATTGCGGCGGATGGACTGAGAAACTCCGCGACATCTTCGATCGGACGAACCGTGGCCGAAAGCCCGATGCGTTGCGGCTTTTTTCCGCCGTTTTCGGAAACGATCCGGTCAAGGCGGGCCAGGGTCAGCGACAGATGCGAACCGCGCTTATCTGCTGCAAGCGCGTGAATTTCATCGACGATGACCGTCGAGACGTTTTTGAAGAGCGCGCGCGATTTTTCTGCCGTCACGAGAATGAACAGCGATTCCGGCGTAGTGACCAGAATATGGGGAGGCTTGCGCAGCATCCGCGCTCGCTCCGATGAGGTCGTGTCTCCCGTCCGCACGGCGGTGCGGATAGGAGCAAGCGGCAGTTCGCGCTGCCCCGCGAGCAGCAGCATCTCGCCGAGCGGCGTCTCGAGATTCTTGTGAATGTCGTTGGTCAGCGCCTTGAGCGGCGAGACGTAGACGACGAGCGTTTCGTCGGGCAACCCTTCGGGTGAAGCGGCACGGCGTATCAGGTCGTCCAGACAAATCGAGAATGCGGCCAGGGTCTTTCCGGAACCGGTCGGCGCGCTGATAAGCACGTCGCGGCCGGCCCGGACGATCGGCCAGCCTTGGACCTGCGGTTCCGTCGGCGCCCAGTCGCGAGAAGTGAACCAATCCCTCAGGAGCGGATGGAAGTCGTCGAGCACGTCGCTGTGTTCGACACAAGAACGGCTCTTACGTTTGCGCTGGTGACGAAGGCGCCCACAAGGTACAGAAAGGCCCCCACGTTGACCGCTGAGAGCGCGTGCGCCCACGGGCCCCACAGGTCGTACCGGTTTACGCCGGCGCCTGCGCCGTTGTCCAAAACGGCGAGATACGCCAGTGAGTACAGCAAGTTGAGGAGCAGCGTTCCGCTGAAAACGGCGCATGCCCAGCGGTAACGCAAGGCGAGCGGAATCAAGGCGATCGTAAATATCAAGCCGACGAACAAGTAGCGCTCGTGCATGCGTGTGGCGAGCATGAATTGCGCGAGCAACAGCAGCGCCGCCGATTGCAGAAATGCCGGCGCAGTTCGCAAACGCAAATAGCGAACGACGATGGCCGCTATTGTACCGAGCAGGAGCACGATGCCCCATGCATATTGGGTCATGCCGAGCAGGCCGGTTTGGTAATCCGCCAGTCGGACGCCTGCGGGATCGGCTCCCCAGAAATCGTACCGCAAGGACCACAAGTTGAACGCGTTGTCGGAGTTGAAGGGATACATCGCACTGCCGATGCGATAGCGATTATAGAGAAAATGCAGGACGCTTTCCGGATTGTGGGATGGATAGAACGGCCAGGTCAGCACAAAAGCGAGCAATATTCCGCAGGCCATGCCGGCCGCCGTCGATCGCAAGCGCATGGTGCGCTGCTCCCGTGATGCCGTCGCGACCGCAAATGCGACAAAGAGCACGACGAGTATTGCCGCTTGCGGTTTGACCAGGATCGAATACGCGAGCGCAACCCACGCCCAAACGATGTGCCGTGAGATCGTCCTTGCGCTCTCCTCGTTGCATCGAAGTAAGAGATACACCGCCAATAGTGCAAACGCGGCGCAAACGGAATCCATCTGCCCCCACCATGCCGAAATGAATATCGCCGCCGGGTTGAAAACGAACAGCGCAGCGGCTCCCAGCGCCCACCGCCGATCGGCAAAGCGCTGTACGATCGCATAAAGCAATATGCCGCCGGCCAGATCCGCAGAAATCGCCGGCGCCTTCACCAAGTACCGCAGCAGCCAGTGCGCCGAGCCGGGAAACGACGCCGCAGCATGACCCGCTGCGGCCAGCACATAGAGATAACCGGGCGGATAGTCGATCAGCGGTAGGCGGTAAAACTGATCGAGCGGATGGGACGCCAGTGCCCTGGCCCACAGCTCGAACGTATGCGTGTCGAATCCGGCAGCAGGCAAAAAAGGCAGCCGCACGAGCAGCCCTAGCGCCAGAATGAGGCCAAGTTTAGCAGCGGCGGAAATGCGCACGCCCCGAGCATAAAGCGGCGGCACGGTAACGGACAGATGCAGGCCACTCATGCGCACATGAGACGAACTGCCCGAGGAGTGCAGGGTTACGCTGCCGCTACGGCTTGAACAGCACCTTGCCGGAACGCCCCGGCGTTTCAGCTGCCTTGACGGCGGCGCGCGCTTCCCCGAGCGGGTATATGCCCTCGACCGGAAGCAGAAGCTCCTCCGCCCGAGGCAAGTTCGAAAACGCGGCGCAGCGAGGACGCAAGGCGATCCGCGTTCTGCGGTCGCCGCATCCATGCCGTCATCCAAAAACCCCGTACGATCAGCTCGTGTGAAATCAGCCGCCCGGGATCCAAGCGCATCGCCGACCCGGACAAACCGCCGAAAACAATCAGCTCTCCGCTTTGCGCCAGCAGGCGCTGCATGTTCGCTGAGTCGGGACCTCCGACGGAGTCGATTGCACGTACGATGGGCGCACCGCCCGCTTCTTCGAGCACACGATCGACCCAGTCGTTCTCGGTCACGACGACGCGCTGCGCACCGGCCTTCCGTAGTTCGTCCGCACCGGATTCCCGCCGAACGAGATTGATCACGTTCACGCCGCGCCGCTGCGCTTCGCGCATCAAGATCTTTCCGACCGCGCCGTTTGCAGCATTCTGAACGATCCAATCGCCGCCGTTGACCCGCAGCTCGTCGAGCAGCACGATCGCGGAGAGCGGCATCGCGAGCAATTGGCAGGCGACCTCGTCCGGAATGCCGTCCGGGATCGGTGCAAGCAGTGCTTCCGGTGCGAGGGTGTACTGCGCCCACGCGCCCTGCGTTATACAAGCGACGCGTTTGCCTCCCACGACCCCCACAAGTTCGGAACCCCCGACTGCGGGCAGTTTCGGTTTAACGCCGTAGATGCCGCGAATCGTAGCCAAATCGTGATTGTGAATAGGCGAGCACAAGACTTGAATCAGTGTTTGCCCGGGCCCGGGCTCGGGAATCGGGACTTCTGCAGGTGCGAGGACGTCCGGCGGTTCGCCGAACCGCGAATACAGAAGTCCCAGCATTTACTTAGTGGCGGTCACCTGCGCCGCCGTCACCGCGCCGGCATGGTTGCCCCAGGCGGAGCGAATATAGCTCACGACTGCCGCGATATCCGAATCCTTCAGCACGCCTTTCCATGGCGGCATCTGTCCGTTGTAGGTCGATCCTTTGACGCTGATCTTTCCGTTCAGGCCGTTTTTGACGATGTGGATGACGGCCGTCGGAGCGCCGGTAACGACGGTATTGCCGGCAAGCGGCGGAAAAACGCCGGGCTGACCTTGGCCGTTGGCCTGGTGACAGCTGGCGCAGTTTGTGCTAAAGACCTTCGCGCCCGCGGAAGCCGGACCGGAAGCGGCGCTCTTCATTGCGCCGTTCATCGAACTTGCCGAAGCTGCGGGCGATGCCGCCGCAGCGCTGGGCGACGCCGCAGGCGATGCGTTGGTAGTGGTAGTCGTCGACGAGGACGAGCTGCTTTTCCCGCCGCTGCACGCTGCTAGCATGGCAACGGCCATTCCGGCGGCAGCAACGATGCCCAAGACTCTTTGCATATCGACAATCCTTTCCGCAAACGGATTATGCGGGGGTAGTACTCCCTCGCTCTTCCGGCGCCTGCGGCCGCGCTTGCTTAGCGGCGTACATTGCGTGATCCGCCGCCTCGATCAAATGATCCGCACCGGCGCCGTCGCGCGGATATAACGCGCCGCCGACGCTTATCCCCACGCGAACCGTGTTGCCTTCGATAGTCATCGGCGTGTCGGCTAGGTGCATGACGTCAGCTCGTACAGTCTCCAAAACCTCCGGAGAATTGACCGCCGTCACCAAAACCGCGAACTCGTCGCCGCCCAGGCGTGCGATGGTGTCGGATTCTCGAACCGCCATCCGAAGCCGGCGCGAAACGATCTGCAGCAGCAGATCTCCCGTCCGGTGCCCGTAACGATCGTTGATCGACTTGAAGCCGTCGAGGTCGACGTACAGCACGCCCAGGCCCAGATTGTTCTTGCGCGCCTCGACGATCGCCCAATCGAAACGTTGGAAGAATGCGCTTCTATTGAACAATCCGGTCAGCGAGTCACGCTCGGCCACTTCACGCAATTTCACGTTCGCCGCGTCGAGCGTTCGAATCCGATCCAGCACGCTGAACGAAAAGATGATCGACTCGAACATCGCCCCGAACTCGACGCCGTTGCTGGCAAAGAACCACCGCCCGGGCGGCAGATAGACGTCGTACGCAAGATCGGCCATGTATCCCGCAATCGCGGGCGCGAAAGCGACGACGAAAAACCGCGCCGAACCGAAGCCTTGCCGCATCCGCACGACACCGGCACCGACCGTGATGATCATGCCGCAGAGTTGGACCGCCAGCAATAACGGCGCCAGGGCAATGCCGTTGGGGAGCGCATGCCGCAAAGTGTCGACGAATGCTTCGGCGATGAACCAGGAGATCAGCAATCGATCCCACTTGGGCGCGGCAGTGCGCGTCTGCAAAAACGATCGCGTAAAGAGCAGCCCGGCGAGAAACGCAAACGTATTCGTAAGCAGCGTCAACTGGCGCAAATCCGGTGCCGCGTTCGGCCACAGATACTGCGATCCCATGCCGGTGGTTACGAGCTCGTTGATTGCGAAGGCGGCGATATACAGTACGAACAGCGCCGCCGCTTTTTCCCGTACCACAATCGCGACGTACAAGTTGCATAAGCCGATTGCAAACAGGACTCCGAAGAACAGCCCTTGCACGAGCCGCGTTTCGAAGCCCATCACGATAGCATTCGCTTGCGGCGCTACGCGCAGGTAAAACGGCGTATCCGCAAAGTAATGGAGATGCAGGTAAATCGGCGGCCCGCGCAGCGCATAAGCGTCCAGATCGAGCGCGGGACGAAGATACGGCTGCGGATGCTTGGACCATGGAATACCGGTCCCGATCGACATGGTGCGATAGCCGTGCGCAGACGGAACGTATGCAATACCGCGATCGACTGACGAAGGCATGAACAATACCCATCGGCGCTCGAAATCGCTCGGCGCCGCCGTCAGGTTCAGCCGGATCCAACAAAATTCCGGAACGCGCGTGTTTCCGATGGGGAGAAAGTGCACGCGTCCCGCAAGCACGGCTCGGGCCTGCGCCGTCCCCGGTGCAACTTGCGCCGAAGGCAGCACCTCGAGCGTGGAACTCCCAGGTCTGAGGAAGACCAAGAGCAGGACGACGAGCGCCTCGCGCATCTTCCGCAATCCTGCGCAGAATTGACTGAAGCCTGCCTGCGCGCAGTTACCTTTTGGTTTGAGCAGGCCGAGGACGGGCGCTCATTGCCCAAACCAGCGCCACCAGCAGGAAATTCGCCACGAGCGAACTGCCGCCGTAAGAGATGAACGGCAGCGTGATCCCTGTGAGCGGAAAGAGTCCGATGACGCCGCCGACGATAATGAAGACTTGGAAGCCAATCGTCGCGCTCAGTCCGATGGCCAGCAGCCTCGTGTACAAATCGGGCTGCGTGGCCGCGACGTCCAGAACCCGGCGGATCAGCAGCAGAAACAACGCCAGTAAGACCAGCGCGCCGATGAAACCGAATTCCTCGCTGAACGCGGCGTAGATGTAGTCCGTCCCCACATCGGGGATAAAGTCGGGATGTCCCAGGCGATAGCCGGTTCCGAAGACTCCGCCCGCGGCGAGCGAGTAGAATCCTTGCGCCGCTTGATATCCCGCGCCAAGGGGATCCCCGAAGGGGTTCAGCCAGACCGAAACGCGCGTTCCCGCATAGTGGTAGTGACGCACGGCCCAAGCCGCGACGCCGCCGAAGAAGACGAAACTGCCGATCAGCAGATCGAACCGCCGTGTCGCCGCATACAGCAGCACTGCAAAGGTGCAGAACAGTAATCCCGCCATGCCGATATCGCGCTGAAGCAGCAGCACCGCCATGCAGACGCCCCATCCCAAGAAAAGCGGGCCGAGGTACTTGAGGTTTGCGCGAAGAGACCACGGCTTTGCGCGGGCGATGACGTCGGCCGTCTCAGCCAAGTACGCGGCCAGAAAAAAAACGATGAAAAGCTTGATCAGTTCCACCGGCTCGTACTGCACCGGACCCAATCGGATCCAGAGTTTTGCGCCGTTGACTTCTTGACCGAAGAGGATGAGCAACACGAATAAGACCAAGCACAGCAGCACCCACACATATTTGATTCCCGCAAATTTTCGGAAGAGCGTGAAGGCCGGACCGACCACGATCGACAGACCGAGCGAAACGAGGAGCCAGTACTGTTGTTTGTGCGCCTGCACCGGTGATATACGGGCAACGAGCAGCAGGCCGAGCGACGCCAAGAGCACCGCCAGGGCGGGAAGCACGTCGTCGCGGACGGTTGAAAACGGCTGCACGGCAGTCCATGCCACGCACAGCACCGCAAGGAGCGCGAGAAGCCACGGAGGGCCTATCGTTTTGGCCGGCGCGAAGGAGAGCGCAAAAGCCGCCACGGCTAGCGCCATGGCGGTGGGGAGTATTCGTCTAAGGGTGGTCGTTACTTCAAACAAAGCAGCGCGTAAAAGAACGCCGTTGCGATCGCACCGGTGACCGCCGCTCTCAGGGGGCGCATCCGGCCGCCGCGCACGGGCGGCGGCGGGTCCGGAAAGTATTTGACCACCAGTACTTGCTCGCCGCCGGCGCCCGCGGCGATTTCCTGGGCGTTCAGGCGGCGGCCGGCCAGCACCAGCGAGTCGCCCATGCTTAACGAGAACGTGCAGACGGCAGCCTCGACGACGGAGTCCACGCCGAGCGCTCGCGTCAAAACGGGGCGCGTGCCGTCGAACGCGTCGTGTTTGGTGAGCGAGACCACGTAGCCGTCGCGCGAAAGGTACGCGGCGGTGGAACCAACGTGGCAGAGATAGGCCCGGTCTGCGATCAGCAGGGCGGCGGTCAACGAACAGCCGGCCGTGACGTAGTCGTCGTGCGAGGCGCTGCGCGCATGGACGTACTCGTTCGTCCGGCTCAGCGCCGCGGTCATCAGCGTGCTGATGCCTTTAGGGCGGGACTGCGCCCGCCGAAGCGCCCGTCCGCGGGTGCGGCGCTCGAATTCCGCGCGCAACCGGGTAAGGACCGCAGGCGCCACCGGCTCGCCGTCGATACGGCCGAAACCGTGCGCAACGGCAAACACGTAAGCGCCGGATTGCAATTCGAGCGACAAGCAAGAGCTTCGGTCGCCGCTGATAGCGCTACGTCCATGATGCAGGCTCCGTTTTCGTTATCGTAATACGCGTATTGCCTACGTCAATATCATCCCCGACTCGGACCTCGATCCCCTCGTCCCCAACCCTTTTTCCGTTCAAGAACGTCCCGTTGCTGCTGCCGCAGTCGCTCAGATAGAGAACGCCGCCGTCCAGATCGAACCGCGCATGCCGGCGGCTCACCTCCGGGTCCAGAACGCCGATCTCGGCCTTGCTGGAACGGCCCAGGACGGCCGGCGCACCCTGCTCCAGCTGAACGGCAACGCTGCGCCTGGAGTCCCCCGGCACGGCCGCGTCCCGCACGGTGAGCGCCAAGTCGATCGCCTTGGCTTTGCGAGCCGGCACGGCTGAAGACGGTTGGAGTCTCGCAGCCGCGAAGCCGAAAATTGCGAGCGCGGCAACGATCTCCAAGGACCCTATCCGCATGAGCGCTGCAAAATTCATCGATCGGGCCGCACCACGAATTGCGCCTTTCCAAATGCGACGACGTCGCCATCCTGAAGCGTCCGCAGCTGCACGCGTTCGCCGTTGACAAAGGTGCCGTTAGTCGAACCGGCATCGCGTACGACGAGTTTTCCGCCGCGCACGTCGAGCACGGCATGGTTGCGAGAAACGCTCGGATCGACGACGAAGATGTCGTTCTCTTTACTGCGGCCGACGCGCGCCGTTCCGCGAATCGTAAATTCCGCCTGCTGCATTTTTCCCTCGAGCGCTCGCAGGATGTACGTCGCTGAAGGCTCGGGCATCTCGATCTCGATGGCGCCCGCGACGACGTTTTGATCCGAGATCATTTCCACCGCCGGCGCTCCGGACGCCGTACCGAAACCGATCCCGACGCGAGCGGCCACGTCGCCCAGAAGCGCCGCCCATTCCTGTTCCAGATAACCGCGGTGCGGCAGCAAACGAGTGTAGTCCGCAGGATTGACGCGCACGGTGTACCGGCTCGGCGCGACGAGCGTGCTTTCATTTTGCTGCGTGCGCGACTCCATGACGGAGACGAGTTTGCGCGCAATCTGCGCCGGTTCCAGATCGCTGGGAAACATGTTCGCGAAGGCTCGTTCGATGAACGCAGCGCAAGTTTCTTCGATTCGTGAAAACCAGCTCATAGCGCGTGATTTAGAGTCGTCGTTCCAGCCGCGCGATGAAGAAACCGTCGCGGCCGGCCAGTCCCGGCGGAATCAACAAATCGCCGGCCGCAGTCTCGAAGTCCGAAAAACGCGCCGGCAATAGCCCGCGCTGCACGTTATGCGTACGTACGAACCACTCGACGACCTCGGTCGTTTCGCGCGGATCCACGGTGCACACCGCGTAGACGATCGCGCCTCCTTCAAAGACGTGCGGGGCAAGCGCCTCGAGCAGCGCACGCTGCGTGAGAGCCAACCGTTCGCCGTCGCCCGGTTCCTTCCGCCAGCGGGCCTCCGGATGGCGTCCTACCACTCCGGTTCCGGAGCATGGCGCGTCTATCAGGATACGATCGAAACGGCCCTGAAGAATCGGTGCGGCAGCATCGCCGGTTACTACGGCGAGCTGTAAGCCGTATTCGGCGGCGCGCGCTTCGAGAGTACGCGCTTTGCGGGCGTCCTTTTCGATGCATATCAAGCTTCCGCCGTCTTCCAGCCGCGCCGCGCTTTGCAGCGCCTTGCTGCCGCGGCCGCTGCAGGCGTCAAGGATCGACTCACCCGGCTGCGGATTGAGCACGTCGACCACGATTGCCGAAGACTCGCTCTGCGTCCACCACGCTCCGGCTGCTCCGCCCTCTTCCGAACGCGCGATCGCGGCATCGGAGATCAGCACGGCATCGCCGGCGAGTTCGGAGAGTTTCGCCTGCGCGCCGCGCTCTACGAACCATCCCGCAATCCGTTCGCGCGTCGTCTTTGCGCGGTTAACGACGACGCAGGGCTGCGCAGGAGCGTTACACGCCTCGAGAATCACTTCGACCTTATCGCTGCCGAATAGATTTCGCCACTGACGCACCAGCCACGTCGGGTACGAATATGCAGTGCCTAGGTAGTCGTCGTCGTCGACGAAAGCGGCCCGATCCGGCGGCGCCGGCCGATCGCGCAGAAAGCCGCGCAATACGGCGTTCACCAACCCGGCTGTGCCGCGATGACCGTAACGCTTCGCGAGCCCCACCCATTGGCTGACGGTCGCGTGCTCCTGCGCGGCAGTAAAGACGATCTCGTAGATCGCCAACCGCAGAATCTCCGCAATCGAATCCGGCAGCGGCTTACTGCGCTCGGCCAAGTATGGACGCAGATACCAGTCCGCGGTCCGGCGCATCTTGATCGCGCCGAAGGCGAGCAGCGTCGCGAACGCTCTATCGCGCGGCTCGAGCTGCGCTTTTCGCAGCTGATAGTCCAGCGCTTCCTGTGCAGTGCGCTGAGTGGCCGGCGGCGGTGCGAAGACGTCGCGCGCGACGTGCAATGCGACTTCGCGGGCGGTCACGTCGACTGCTTCTCCCCCGCGATGCGGGCGTATGCGGACCCCGGCATTACGCCACGATTCGGAGAAATCAATTCCAGTACGTCGACGGCACCGTCGCCGCACCGTATCCTCAACGCTCCGCCGTGAACGCCCGCAATATCTCCGGGACGCAGGCCGCTGCGATCGGCAAGTGCGACCTGCGCGCGCCGCACCTTAACCGGTACGCCGTCTATCGTTGCACGCGCCGCCGGAGCCGGGGCGAATGCCCGCACGGCGTTTACGATGCGCTCCGCGCTCCAGTTCCAGTCGACGGCAAGATCCTCTTTGCGCAGCGGACGCGTAATGCTGGGCTTTCCGGACTGAGGAACGCGCGGAATGTGTCCGCTTTTCGCCAAATCTATGGCGTGTAAGAGCACCTGGCCGCCGAAACGAGCCAAACGATCGTGAAGCTCGCCGTAGTTTTCACCGGAAGCAATCGGCGTGCGCTCTTGCAGAACCACGTCGCCGGTATCCATTCCCGCGTCCATGAGCATGATCGTTACACCCGTCTCGCGCTCGCCCTCGAGCAGCACCGTTTGAATTGGCGTTGCGCCACGGTACTTCGGCAGCAGACTTGGATGAACGTTGAGTGCACCGAGTCTAGGAATGTCGAGAAGCGCCTGCGGCAATATTTTGCCGTACGAGGCCAGCACGAAAAGATCGTACGGCTCGCTTTGCAGCTCCGCTGCAAATGCGCGAAGTGACGACGGTTCCCGCACGGGTAGACCAAGTTCCATGGCTGCCGCTTTCACGGGTGTCGGGCGAAGTTTGTGACCGCGGCCGGCCGGTCGATCGGGCTGGGTGACCACTTGCACGAGCTGCGCGCGTTCGGCTGTTACCTGCAGGCTTGGAACGGCGAATTCGCTGCTGCCGAAGAACACCGTTTTCAGCATCGCGCGCCGTTGTCGTTACGCCTCGGCGTGTTCGGCAATCTCCTGCTCTTCTTTCGTCTGCGGCTTGCGGACGTTCTTGGCTTTGTCGACGTACAAGACGCCGTCCAGGTGATCGATTTCGTGCTGCAGTGCCTGCGCGAAAAGACCTTTGCCTTCCAGCCGCACCTTTTCCCCGTTACGATCCAATCCGCTTACGGCGACGTGATTGTAGCGAACGATCTCGCCCACGAATCCCGGGACCGAAAGACAGCCTTCCGTCATCTCGACTTCTTCCTCGCGAAGTTCGAACTTCGGATTGATTACGACATAGCGCCCGCCTTCCGGGTGCTCCTCGTCTTCGCCGACGTCCATGACGAAGAACCGCTTCGAAACATTGACCTGCGGCGCCGCAAGACCCACTCCGGGCGCCGCGTACATCGTCTCGAACATGTCGTCGATCAGCTGCTGAAAAAGCGGATCCGCGATTTCCTTAGGATTGACCCGTTTGGCGAGCTTGCGCAGCGTCGGATGGCCGTCGGTAACGATCTTCCGGATATAGGGCATGTCGGCGGGAAGGTTATCCGCGCCGCCGCCCTTGTCTTGCCGAATCGTAATGGGCGCTCACTAGGCCTAGTCGGGCCTTCGTCGAAGTACGATCATTCGTGAATGCCCCGCGTGGCATTGGACATGACCGCCGACGAGCGCTTAGCGCAGCCGTGGGCGATGACCTTGCACCTTTGAGCACTGACCGGTGTCGACTATAGTCAACAGCGATTACAGCGATCTGTTGTCCGCATTCAACGACGCCGACGTTGAATACTTAGTCGTCGGGGCGCACGCCCTGTCGCTCTACGGATATTTCCGCTATACGGACCATTTTTACGTGTGGGTTCGGCCGGAGGCTGATAACTCCAAGCGCGTTTTCAAAGCGCTCGCAAATTTGGCGATCTAATCCGCAATAAGAAAGCTGTCGGCCGTCGAAAAGATTGGGACGATGTGGCTGCTTTGGAAAAACTATGCGAGATCGGAGACTGAAAGGGCGCTAAGAAGCTCTGCTTCACGCTGCGGCGTCAGTCCGGCCACGAGATTGCCCCGGCGCTTGCCGCCGCTAGTCGCCCATTCCAGCGTGTCCTGCACGGTTTGACGGAGCGGGCGGATCTTCAAGCCACGCGCGAGTGCCGCGGCAGTATCGGCGTTGACGACGCTGCGCGCCCCTCCGTGCTGCGCGACCCACAGCGGCAAGTCCGTCCACTGCTGAACGCCGTTCTTGGTTATGAATTCTTCGCCGGCCCATACGAACGCAGCGCCGGAGGTCGTGACCTGAGCACAGGTTTGTAAAACGTCACCCATCGTGAACATTCCGCGTGGACTGGTTGCGTTATACGTTCCCGAGCCGGTGCGTTCCAGCAAATCCACGATAAACCGCGCAAGATCGCGCGCGTCGATGAATTGTGTGGGCTCGGATGGAGCAACGGGAGCCAGGACTTCGCCGCCCGCAGCGACGCGAACCGGCCAGTACGTGAAACGATCGGTGGGATCGTACGGACCGACAATCAATCCCGGGCGGACGACGGTTGCGCGATGCCGGAACGTGCTGCGTACGATCGCCTCGCACCGAGCCTTTGCGGGTCCGTACTCGTCGCGCGGCTCGGTCGGAATCGGCGTGTCTTCGGTGATGACGTCGCCGGCAGTCAGATCGTAAACCGAAATCGTCGAGACGAACAGATAACGCGCCGTGCGCTCTGCGAAATATCGTGCGGAAATTTCAGCGGTCGGCGGTTTGAAGCAGCTCGTGTCGACCACGGCATCCCAGCGCCGATCCCCGAGCCTTCCCAGATCGGTCTCACGATTGCCATGGATTTGCTCCGCGGCCACTTGGAAATTCGGTTCGCTGATTCCGCGATTGAACAAGGTTACCGAATGCCCGCGTTCCAGCAGCGCATCGACGACATGCCGCCCGAGAAAGACCGTCCCTCCAAGAACGAGGACGTTCACTTTTTCCGCTTCACACTGAGGATCTCATGATGACCGGAATACGGTCCCTGCCGGAGACATATCCAATCATAGGAGCTCCTTAAAGAATATAACTGCTCAGATCGGCGTTGGTGACGACGTCCTGGAGTTTTTCCTTCACATAGTTCGCGTCGACGACGACTGTTCCGCCTTGCTCGGGCGCGGCATAACTGACGTCGTCGAGGAGCTTTTCCAGCACGGTATGGAGCCGGCGGGCGCCGATGTTTTCGCTCTGTTCGTTCACCTGCATTGCGAATTGCGCAAGCTGCTCGATGCCGTCCGGCTGAAAGTCCAGCGTTACGTTCTCCGTGGCCAGCAATGCCTTGTACTGCTCGGTGAGCGCGTTCTTCGGCTGAGTGAGGATCGTTTTGAAATCGTCGGCGGTTAACGAGTCCAGCTCGACTCGGATGGGGAACCGCCCTTGCAGCTCCGGAATGAGATCCGACGGCTTACTCATATGGAAGGCGCCCGCGGCGATGAACAAGATGTGGTCCGTCTTGACCGTGCCATATTTCGTATTGACGGTGCTTCCCTCGACGATAGGGAGAATGTCCCGCTGCACGCCTTCACGAGAAACATCGGGGCCGCGTGAACCCTCACGTCCGGCCACCTTGTCGATTTCGTCGATGAAAATGATGCCGTTTTCACCCGCGCTTCGGAGCGCCTCGCGTTTGACCGCATCCATGTCGATGAGCTTGGCGGCCTCTTCTTGTTCGAAGATGCGACGCGCTTCTTGGACCGTTACGCGTTTCTTGGTGCGCTTCTTCGGCAGAAGGCCGCCGAGCATCTCGCCGATGTCGCCGCCTCCTCCTTGATCGAAACCACCTCCGATCACCCCGATCGGTATGCTGGGTGCTTCTTCCGTTTCAACTTCGACCAAACGCACGTCGTAGAAACCGCGTTCGACGTCGGAACGGGCTTGCTCGCGCACGCGCTGCGCATCGCTGCTGGGCGGCGGAGAGGGCGGCGGAGTTTGCTGCTGCGCGTATTGCCCGCCGAAGATCGAGCCGAGCGTTGCAGCGAGCGGATTTGGTTGACCCGGCGGCTGCGGCGCTCGCGTTTCCGGATGCAGCAAATCGATGACGCGGTCGACCGCGAGTTTTTCCGCGAGC
Organism: Vulcanimicrobiota bacterium; assembly: GCA_963714015.1. GTDB lineage: Bacteria > Vulcanimicrobiota > Vulcanimicrobiia > Vulcanimicrobiales > Vulcanimicrobiaceae > DASRDE01. The sequence goes on from OY970223.1 coordinate 3,196,988, forward strand.
TCTTTGACTTCCGCGCGCCGCTCGTCGGTCACCATCCGCACCGCCTGCTCGACCAAATCGCGGACCATCGACTCGACATCGCGGCCGACGTAACCGACCTCCGTGTACTTGGTCGCCTCGACTTTGATGAACGGTGCTCCGGCGAGTGCCGCGAGCCGCCGCGCAATCTCGGTCTTTCCCACGCCGGTCGGCCCGATCATCAAAATGTTTTTCGGAATGATCTCCGAGCGCAGGTCATCGCGCACGCGTTCCCGGCGATAGCGATTACGCATGGCGATCGCAACGGCGCGTTTGGCATTGGCTTGGCCGACGATGTACTTGTCGAGCTCGGCGACGATAGCCCGCGGCGTCAGCTCCGTCATAACGCTTCCACGACGATTTCATCGTTCGTATAGATGCAGATCTCTCCGGCGATCTCCAGGCCTTTGCGCGCGATCTCTTCCGCGCTCATGCTCGTGTTGCGCAGCAGCGCCGCTGCTGCTGCTTGCGCGTAAGGGCCGCCGCTGCCGATTGCTGCGATACCTTCGTCCGGCTCGATCACGTCGCCGTTTCCGCTCAGCACGAGCAAGTGCTCGGAATTGCCGACGATAAGCAGCGCTTCAAGGCGCCGCAGCGCGCGGTCTTGCCGCCAATCCTTCGCCAGCTCCACCGCAGCGCGCGTGATGTCTTTGTATTCGTTGAATTTGCCTTCGAACTTCTCGAGCAGCGAGATGCCGTCGGCGGCCGATCCGGCAAATCCGGCGATCACCTTGCCACCCGCTATCCGGCGCACCTTGCGTGCCCCGTGCTTCATGATCGTCTTGTCGAACGTCACTTGGCCGTCGCCGGCAACCGCAAGCTTTCCGTCCCGCCGAACCGCCAAAATCGTCGTCGATCGAATCATCATCACAGCCTGTGTACCCAGCGAAAATCCCCCAGGTTGCAAAAGAAAACGGGGACGGTTTTCCGCCCCCGTTTCTTATTTGCTCTTACGTCGAGCGTTAGGTTGAGGTTGCCAGCCCGCTAGGAGCCGATATCGTGATATCATCCTGGTCGTTCGCACCCATGATTGCCGGCGTCTGCTGAGTATTCATCGGGTAGGACGCCTCGTACAGAGGATAGTCCGTGGCAATCCACACGACTTGGTAGGTGTCGCCGGTTGAACTCGCACCGAGCGCCTTCGAGTTCTGGGCTGCCGTGCAAATCGTTGGACTTGGTGTAAGCGCTGTCGGACCAGCGATGGTGAGGTTTGGACCGTTCGTATCAGTCAACGTGACGGTCTGAGGTGCACCCCCATGGAATGCCACCGTGTAGTAATCCGGAAAACCGGATGCCGGCCCCAAGGTGCCCTGGCAGTTCGGCGTAGCAGCGCCGGGCGCGCCGCCCGGACCGTAGTCGATTACCAGAACATAGCCTTCGGTAACGCCGGCGGGTGGAGCGATGGCAAACGATCCGCCCCCCGAACCATCCGGAACGAACGTGGGAGCGGTAATCGTTCCCAGCGGCGCGGACCCGGCCTTGATGCTTTGGCTCGCCGTGTACGTTGCAAAGCCGGACTGACCGGATTGGTTCTGACCCGTCGGGACGGAGACGCCCATAGTGTACGTACCGGCCGGCGGAGTGCTCTTGAGCGCAACTGCGGTTATTCCCATGTTCCAACCGAGTTCATGCGCGCCGAGGTTGTGCAGACCGTCACGTGTCCCCATGCCGTCCTTGTCTTTAGGATCGTCGAAGGCCGGCGGACCGCCCCAATCGGTGAACGCATCGGCTGCCGGTCCGAAGATAGGCTGGGTGTAAGGCACGATCGTGTAAGGCGTGGAGCTTGTCGTGTAATTGGCCGGTTGAATCCCCATACCGAACACGCCGCCGCTCTGTCCAAACGTCGTCGTATTTGGAGTAGACCCCGGGCACTGTGCTGCTGTATCGCAAATGGGAGCACCCAGATGAACGGTCTGAGGAGTGCCGCTTAGCACGCCTGTTCCGTAATCTTGCATGCTTGGACCGCCGTCCTGGATCGTCGCATACGGATCGATTCCGTCGCCACCATCGGGTACCGCCGGCGGAAGCACAGAGGCGAATGAAACCGGCGGACCGCTGGGACCACCGATGGTCGGCGTGTCTACGAGGACCGCGCTAAGTCCGTTGGCTTGACGGAATGTCGAGACGATGTTGAGACCGTGCGCGTTTCCGGCGAACGTCGCGTATCCGACTGCGAATTGCAGTTTACCGATCGTCGCTGGATTGACTTGCGTCACCACCGGTGGTGCCGACTGCCCTTGGCTGCAGGCGGCGAGCAGAGAGCTCGCCGCCGACAGCGCAAGGAGCGATTTGAGTTTATTCAATTGCTCCTCCTAAGACCTAGAGCCGGCGCTGCAGGTAGAACTGAATGTTCGTACCAGCGTTGTACGGCACTTGGAAGGGACCGTTTGCATATCCGCCCAGGAAGTTGTCACGCACGCCGGCCACGTACAACGGATTGTTCGGGCTCGGGTATGCGCTTGCGTACGTGCCTGTTTGCGGACCGGAGACACCGGTTGCAACTGGCTGATACTGCTGGTTCGGGAACCACAGGCCGTAGTGGTTGTTGAAGACGTTCGCGATGTACGCGCCCATCGTCCACGGCGAGCCTTGCGGCGAGTACTCCAGATCGAGATCCAGATTACCGTGCGCCTTCGTCAACGAGTTACCCGGCAGAGCTGGTTCGTTGTAGCCGCGTGTCGCGTCGATGTTCGGCGAGAGGTAGTTGCCGGGATTGGCCGGGTCGATGAAAGCCGACGCGTTGTACGGATTGCCCGGGCCGTTGGGTCCGCCCAGCGGCGTTGCAGCGCCGAAGTTGGTCGCGGGAACCCAGGCATATTGCCCGTTCACGGCGCCGTACGTCTCCGAGCCGACGCCAACCGGGAAGCCCCCGTCGAACGCAAAGATCGGATTGATACGCCAGCCGCTGGCGGTTTTCCAGGTTAGGCCAAGACGGCCTTGGAACGGCGGCAGGAAGTTGCTGCGATAGAGCTGTCCCGCTTGGAATTCGTACGAGAACAGAATCGGCAGCGAGTCGTTGCCGTAGTTACCATTGTCGACCGGCGGCGAGCTGGAGAATTCCGAGATGTAGTTCATCGTAAGGAATCCGCTAAGGCCCGTCGGGCGGTCCGGTGAGGTGAGCTGGAACTCGATGCCCGACGTCTTCTCGACGCCGTTTGCACGCGTGGTGAAAACGGATGCCGAGGTTTGGCCCGTAATCGGGTTCGGCGGACCATTCGCGAGCAGCGTGTTCTCTTCAACGTTGTAGCCGCGGCGGTCGAAGCCGGTGAGCTTCATGCCGAAGCCGCTGAGAGCGCCGTTCGTGAATTGGTGCGACCACTGGATATCCCAGTTGTTGTAGATTGGAGGACCGAATCCGCCGAGGTCGGGCGCATCAAAGAACTGATCGCCGAGCCAGTACAGCGAGTCGGTGTAATTCGGGCACTTGAACAAGTAGCCCGGACCTCCGTTCGGAGGCGTCGGTGAAACCGGATACGTCGCGTTCCATCCGCTGCCGCATCCGGGGTTCGCCGCCGTGTCCTTCGCCGGCATGGTGTTGAAGAACGACGGATAGTTCGACAAGTTGAACGGCGTACCGGCCGTCTGAGCAAAGAAGAACTCTACCGAACGTCCATACGAGAAACGCAGCGCATCGTTCGCACCGAGTTGGTACGAAGCGGCGAAGCGCGGTTGGAAGATCCGCGGACGCAGGAAGGCGTTGCCCAACGATGATGGTGGGACATCGGAGGGGTTTGCCAATGCCTGCGGCGAGGAGTTGAACGGGTTTTCGCCCCAGTCCAGATTGTCGAGGTCCATGCGGACGCCGTAGTCCAGATGCAGACGCGAACTTACCGTCCACTGATCGCGTAACCCTACGCCGGACTCATGGAAGATCGCGTGGTGATAGTCGAGTCCTTGGGTCGGGATACGCGGCAGCGAGCTGATGCCGTTCCACAGGCCGTTCGCCTGCATGTAGCTGTAGATGTAACATCCACCGCTCACCGGACACGGGTTGCCCGCACTAACAGGCACGGTCGTGTTCGACGGCAGATACCAGTCACTGATGTTTGGTTCGTTCGGGAGACCGATCCCAAGCGTTTCGAGCGAGAAATACGGCGACTGCTGATCCCAGCGCGGAAGATCGTCTTCCAGGCGGAAAGCGAGCGTGGTCGTATGGTTGGCTCCGAACTGGTGCGTGAGGTCGGCTTCGCCGAAGATGCGCTGACCGCCAAGGGCGACATACGACGGCTCGAAGTTGCCGCTCGTAAAGTTCGTGTTGATGGTTTGGTTGTAGAAATTCGCCCACTGCAAGTTCAGGAACGTCGTGGAGTTGATGTTCCACGTATAGCCGAGCTTATTGAAGGTGAGCGGTGTCGCGGCGATCTCTTCCGCCTGGGTCGGGGATAGACTGGTAGATGGAATGCCCGGGAAGAGCCACACAGTACTCTGGTACTCTTGCAGCGGCGTTTGTATGACGTTGCCGCTGGGACCGGTGACTCCGGGGAATTCACCTTCCCAAGCAACGTACGAGAGCGGGTTGTAGGGATAGTAACCCGCTTGCGCGAGTCCGCCGTAGTTGCCGTACTGCCGCTGATCTTCTTCGCGAAGCAGCCATTGCAGCGACATGTTGTTGTTGTGGCCGAAGCGCAGGACCAGGTTGTTCTGGACGTCATCGTGGTCCACGCGGCTCGCCCCGTAGTACTGTCCTATCGTGGCGGCGTCGACGCCGTACGGTGCATATTGCGGAACCGTCCGGGATCCGTCGTACGAGAAGTAGTCCGAGATCCGGTTGTTGGGCGTCGCCCAAGCATAGTCGAAGTCGAACTTATGGTCGTACCACGGCTCGCCGACTTCGGCATTCAGCAGGCCGGAAGCCGGGTAGGTGCCGCGCGGCGGAACGATGTTGATCACACCGGCGCCGATGTTGCCTTGCGTCGCATCGCCGGAACCGGAAACGACCTGCAGCGAACCGCCGGAGCCGCCCGCGATGTTGTTCAGGTAGCCGCCGGTGCCGAACGCGCCGCCGGCGCCGTTACCATCGAAGAACGGAATCGTGAAATTCACGCCGTCGTACTGGTAGCCCAGCTCGACGGAGTTCGAACCGCGAACCGTAATGTTGCCCTGCGAATCCTGCATTGCGCCCGGGGCAGCCAAGATCAGGTTCTGTTCGTTCGTCGATGCGGCATTACCCAGAGCCTGGGTGATACGTTGTCCGCTGATGGTCGTCACGTCTTGCGTTTGCGTCGGCTGGAATGCGCCGTTTCGCGCCCGCGCGTTGACGTGGACGATGGTCTTGAGCGATTTGTTCAGCCGGACCGTGCCGGTGCTGTCGGTTTCATCACCGAACACCGCCACGCCGGGCTGGGAGATTGAGTCGTAGCCGGCCTTCGTGAACGACACGGTATACGTGTCGGCCGGAAGACCGAGCATGGTAAAGTGCCCGCCGGCATCCGTACTGGCCGAGAAGTTGCCCGAAGGCGATTCGGCCGTCACATGGACGTCTGCAAGGGGCGCTTGCGTACTCGCGTCGATTACCGTTCCGGTGAGATTTCCTTGAACGCCGCCCGCCGCAAATGACGGGGCCGCCACGGATAATACCATGGAAAGGGCAACAGCGACGCAGAGAATCGCGCGCGCGAACCTGGTTCGCGCAACCGCGAGTGAAAACCGCATAGCTTTCCTCCACATGTTGTGTGAATGGGTTTCCGGCCTCGCCCAGCGGTTTCCGCACGCCCTGTTCCTTGTTTCGAACATGCCGAAGCCATGGGAGCAGCCGCACCCGAAGTACGATTTATGTGGAGAAAGCTAAGTCCCTTCTTAGTCCAATTTTAATGAAAGAGGCCGCCCGAAGGCAGCCTCAACCGGGGACTATTGAGGAAGACCGGCGCGGCCGCTAGCAGTACTGCCCGTTACAGCCGGGATGCATGGCGGCCGGGTTGACGCTGAGCTGCGTCGACCAAAACGCCAGGTTGGTGTCAAGTTGGTGGTTTTTGGCAAAGTAGGCTGCTGAGGTAGCGAGCTTCGGATTGCCCTGCTTTTGTGCCAGGCCTGCGGCCTTGTAAGCATACTCGGTAGCGCGCTGGAGCTCGTCCATGTTGCCGGAGGCCGGGGCGTCCTCACCCATGGCGACGGCCGCCACGAAGTAGGCCATGGCGTAGTTGGGGTTTTGGGCAATGGCCTTTTCGGCTTCAAGGCGCGCTCCCTGAAGATTGGGAATCGGCTCCGTCGCTTCGACGATCGCGGCCTTCGTGTACTCAGGACCCGCAGCCCACTGCGGGTCGGCCTGCGCGGCCTTCTCGTAGAGCGCAATCGCGTTGCCGGAGTCGTGCCGGTTCTGTGCCGCCGTGGCTTGCATGTCGAGCGTATACGCCATCATCTTGCCGGCGAACGTGGGATCCATTTTATTCACTTCCGCGGTAATGCGCTGAACGGTCGCAGTATCGCCCGTAGCCTGCGCCGCAGCGAGCAGTTCCTCGTCGATGTTTGCCAGCGTTTGCTGATCCGCTGCCGGGTTGGAACTTTGAGCCAGCGACTGCGCTTTCTGCAGGGATGCCAGCGCGGCGCTGTTGTCTTTGTTGTCGAATTGCGCAACGCCGAGCGCGTAGTACGCCGAGTAATCGCCATGCAGCGAAACGGCTTTCTGTGCTTCTTGCAGCGCGGCTTGGGGCTGCGTTTCGGCTATGGAAACGGCATTGAGAGCATAAGCTTGCATCGCTACGTTTTGATAAAGGTCCGGAACCGTTCCGGCTTTGTCGAAGGCCGCGACCGCTCCCGGAATATCGTGCATGAATGCGTCCGCGACCCCGAGTTGCGCCTGAACGAGCTTGTTGCCGGGATTTTGCGCAAGCGCCTGCGTCGCGGCTGCCTTGGCGCCGTTGAAATCGTTTTGGTGCAGCATCGCAGCGATCTGCGCGCCTACGCCGCTGACTGCTTCTTGACCAAAGACGACTTCAAAGTCGAACAGCGAGCGGGCCGGCTGACCGTTGCGCATTGCCGGCGCGTATTTTGAATGTTTGGCGATGTCGAGTGCTGCAGCGTTGTCTCCCGGATTCGTCGAGTGAATTACGCGCAAGACCTTGAACGAGCCGTCGGGATTGACCTGAACCTGTACCAGAACGTGGCCGGACCCGGCGGGTTCGACGACGCTGTTGGCGCGGCTAACGAGCCTTGGCGGTGTGTAGGACTGGGGCGGTGCTGCGAGCATCTTCTCTCCTTATAACGTGGGCAAACGCGCGAACGGCGGCAATCGAGCGTTCCGCAAGCATGCGGCGCCGCTCCTTTTTGTCCCGTACGTTCGACGCGAGCGCCGGAAAAGGCGCCCACGTGACATTGGCCGGCTGGAAGTCGGCGGTTTGCGAATTCTGCAGATGCGCCACGACGGCACCGAACGCCGACTCGCGCGGAAAATCGACCGGCGGCAACCCAAGCATCGCGCGCGCGGCGTGGATTCCGGTCATCGCTCCGCAAGCCGACGCTTCGACGTAGCCTTCGGCGCCGGTAATTTGACCGGCAAAATAGAGCTCGTCCTGACCGCGGAGCCGCAAATGCGAATCGAGCAGGCGCGGAGAGTCGATGAACGTGTTGCGGTGCATCACTCCAAGACGCAGCCATTCGGCGCGGTCGAGCCCGGGAAGCTTGCCGAACGCCTCCTTCTGCGCCGGCCAACTCAACCGGGTTTGAAAACCCACCAAATTGAACGCGGTGCCTTCCACGTTCTCCTTGCGCAGTTGAACGACGGCGTACGGCGTCTTCCCTGTGCGCGGGTCGCGCAGTCCCACCGGCTTGAGGGGACCGAACCGCAGCACGTCGTCACCGCGATCGGCCATCGCTTCAATCGGGAGACATCCCTCGAAATAGCGCGCTTCCTCAAACGCTTTCGTTTCATGCCTGGGCAGCGTACGCAAATCACTCAGTAGTTCGAGATACTGCTCTTTGGTGAGCGGAATGTTCAGATAGTCGTCGCCGTCGCCTTTTTCATACCGTGATTTGCGGTACATGTGCGTTTCGTCGATCGAATCGGCGGATACGATGGGTGACGCTGCATCGTAATAGTGGAGTCGCGGACGAACTAGGGAGTCGATTGCTGCGAGCAGATCGTCGCTGGGTAAAGGACCGCAGGCGACGATCAGCGGTCGATCTGCGGGGATGTCGCGCACTTCTTCGCGGTGCACGCGGATCCGTGGATGCGAGGTTATGCGAGCTTCTATCGCGCTCGAAAAACGCGTGCGATCGACTGCCAGCGCGCCGCCCGCTGGAACCGCCGATTCGCGCGCTGCGGCGATGACGACCGAATCGAGAATCTCGAGTTCCGCCTTGAGCAACCCGACCGCGTTCTCGAGCGCAGCCCCACGGAATGAATTGCTGCAAACCAGTTCCGCGAGATCGCCGGTTTTGTGCGCGGGGCCGCTTTTGCTCGGACGCATCTCGTACAGAACGACGTCGACGCCGCACAACGCGGCCTGCCAAGCTGCTTCGCAGCCCGCAAGCCCGCCGCCAATGATCGTTAAGATGACACGAGTTCCGGTTCTTCGGATGGAGCTTGCAGAGCGGCGATGCTGCTGACGTCGTGTTCCTTGTCGGCGCTGCACTCGAGCGACACGACGCCGCCGCGGCGATTCTTCGCAACCACATAGGAGCCGCACACCGGGCAGGGCTGCGGAACAACGCGATCCCACGAAACGAAGTCGCACTTGGGATAGTTCGCGCAGCCGTAAAAGACTCGGCCTTTGCGGGACTTGCGCTCGACGATCATGCCGCCGTCCTTGGGGCACTTCGCGCCGGTGTCTTTGAGAATCGGGCGCGTCGTCTTGCACTCCGGATACCCGGTGCACGAGATGAAGCGTCCGAAACGCCCCGTCTTGATCACCATCGGCCGTGCGCAATTGGGACAGATTTCGTCAGTCGGCTCGTCTTTGATCTCCAGCCGCGGAAGCTTCTTTTCGGCCTCGTCCAGCTCTTTGACGAACGGGCCGTAAAAATTCCGCAACAGCCCGACCCAGTCTTCCCCGCCCACGGCGACTTTGTCGAGGCCGCCCTCCATTTGCGCCGTGAATTTCAAGTCGACGATATCCGGAAAGTGCTCGGCGAGCAGATCGTTGACCGCGATGCCGATCTCGGTCGGCGTGAAACGCCGGTCTACTTGCGTGACGTAGCCGCGCGCCTGAATCGTTTCGACGATCGTGCTGTAGGTCGACGGGCGCCCGATGCGGTTCTCCTCGAGGGCTCGCACCAGCGTTGCTTCGGTAAAGCGCGGCGGCGGCTCGGTGAAATGCTGCTTGGGATCGAGCTTTTGCAGGTCGAGGTTTTGGCCTTGCTCCAGTTTGGGCAGGCGGCGTTTTCCCTCGCTGTCGGCAGCCTCGTCGTCCCGCCCCTCTTCATAGATTTTGGTAAAGCCCGCGAACTTCATCACGCTGCCGGTGGCGCGGAACGTGTACTGCTTAGCCGAGATGTCCACCGTGGTCTGGTCGAACACCGCGGCCGACATCTGCGAGGCCACGAAACGGTTCCAAATCAGCGTATATAAACGAAGCTCGTCGCGCTTGAGCAGCGCCGCCATGTGCTCGGGCGTGCGATGAATCGAGGTCGGACGAATCGCCTCGTGCGCATCCTGCGCTCCCTCGCGGACCCGGTACGCGCGCCCCCCGTAAAAGTTCTCGCCGTAGGTCTGGACGATGTAGTCCCGAGCCGAATCGCGCGCCTGATCCGAAATGCGCGTGGAATCCGTGCGCATGTAAGTGATGAGGCCGACGGTGCCTTCGGCGCCGAGGTCGACGCCCTCGTACAAAGCCTGCGCGATCTGCATGGTGCGCCGGACGCGCAGTTTCAATTTGCGCGATGCTTCCTGCTGGAGCGTGGAGGTCGTAAACGGCGGGGCCGCATTCCGCCGGACCTCCCGCTGCTTTATCGAAGCAATGTGGTAATCGGCGCCGTTCAAATCGCTAAGCACCGCGTCGGCCTGCTCTTTGTTCTCCGGAACGAATTTCTCGCCGGAGCGCAGTAACAGGTCCGCGGGGAAGATCAGCGCCGGCTCCTGCGATGCGGTCAGGTGCGCCGTAATCGTCCAATATTCGCGTGGAACGAACGCTTGGATTTCGCGCTCCCGATCGACGATGAGCCGAACCGCGACCGATTGCACGCGTCCGGCGGACAAGCCGCCGCGCACCTTAGCCCACAGCAAGGGTGAAATCTTATAGCCCACCAGGCGGTCGAGAATCCGGCGAGCCTGCTGCGCGTTCACGCGATCGATGTCGATCCGATGCGGCTGCTTGATCGCGGCGAGAGCCGCCTCTTTGGTGATCTCGTGCAGTTCGATCCGCTTCGGATCCTCCAGTTTCAGGAGCTCCGCCAAGTGCCAGGCAATGGCCTCGCCTTCGCGATCCGGGTCGGTCGCAAGGTACACGTCGCTCGCACCCTTGACGGCCGCTTTGAGCTCCTTGATGACGTCGCCCTTACCCTTGATCGTAAGATATTTCGGCGCAAAACCGTTCTCTACGTCGACGCCGAGCGTGCTCTTCGGAAGATCTCGAACGTGCCCGACCGACGCTTTCACGACGTAGCGCGCCGGCAAAAACTTCTTGATCGTGCGCGCCTTGGTCGGCGACTCCACGATGATGACGGGCTTTTTCACGGGCCCTAGTATACCCCCGCGGTCAAGGCCTGGGCAAATATGGTAGGCCGCGCGCACGCGCGTGATACCGGATCTCCACCGGCTCGTCAACATCATTTCAAGGCTAGATTTGCAATTATTTCAAAAATTAACTATGATGCGCACAAAGCGCTAAATTGCGCTGTCCACCACTTCGAGTTCGTCCCCCGAGGACGATGGGAGGAAGAATGGATTCCGATATGATGTCAAACGGCATGACGATGGGTGAAGAATCTTCGTCACGCCGCGGCGGACGCCGCAAAGGCGGTCGCAAGAAAGGCACCGGCGGTCGCAAAAAAGCTACGGGCGGCCGTAAATCTGCGGACGGCCGCAAGAGCGCGGGGCGCAAAGGCGGACGTAAAAAAGCTGCGGGCGGACGTAAGAAGCTGCCGGCGGACGCAAGAAGTCCTCAGGTCGCAAGAAAGCTACGGGCGGACGCAAAAAGGGCGGCCGCAAGAAAGGCACCGGCGGACGCAAAAAAGCTACGGGCGGACGTAAAAAAGCTACGGGCGGACGCAAGAAGGCCGGTCGCAAGAAAGCCACCGGCGGACGCAAAAAAGCTGCGGGCGGACGTAAAAAAACTACAGGCGGACGCAAGAAGGCCGGTCGCAAGAAAGGCACCGGCGGACGCAAAAAGGGCGGACGCAGAAAGAAAGCAGCGTAGCAGCAGATGAAATTGAAGAGCGGCGTAATCGCCGCTCTTTTTTTACGTTTGCGGAAGACCGTTCTTGTGCCGTGCGCAATCTCCGGGGTCCCATTCCCACAGTTGATCGTCGAGTACCTTGGATGCTCCGCATCCGCAATTCCAACGCAGCACGCTCATTGGTTTCCCGGGTTCGGCTGACGTCGGCGGGACGTTTTCCTCGGCCGGTTCACCCAATTTTGCGATGAGATCTTCCTTCGAATAATGCACGTTCACGTCGGAATCCGTGTTCCCGGTGCTGGGACCATCCTAACCGCCCGGCCCCCCATTTACTACTAGTCCTCAAGCACCTTGTGACGCTTACAAGGTCCGCCTACACTAAGTAAGGACTGCCGGGCCGGATGCCGGATCTTGGCTCGGCACTCTGCTTTTGATCGGCGCCGGTCCTTCGGCGCCGATTGCGTTTTCGGGACATTTCGTGAGCGAGCATCACATTGAAATCGCCGTAGGACGAACGCACACGGTACGTCTGGCCGGCCTCGGATCGGCCGGATATTCGTGGAGCTGCAGTGCGGATGGCGAACCGTCCATCGTCGAGTTCTCGCGGGAGCCCGTTGCGGTGGAATCCGGAAGCGCCGACGAGCTGCTGCACATTCGCGGCGTTCGTCCCGGCCGGGTGCGCATCCGCTGCGTTCAAGGCCGCATCTGGGAAACCGCGCGCTCTCCGTTTAGCGAAGAGATCTTCGACGTTGTGGTTTCGGGTTGAAGATCGCTTCGCTATTTTACGATCGCGTGTTTGATCGAGCACCCGCCTTGCTTGTTGTTTGCCAGGTTCGACCATATGCCCTGAACGGCAAATGTTCCGGTCGTGAGCTGAATATTTTGAACGTGTCCGGGACCCGAGGGGTCCCATATACAGAGATCGCCCACTTCCTCGCCGTTGTCCGCCGTCCAACCGCCCGCCGGAAACTGGTCGGTGATCGTCTCGGCCCATTCGTGTCCGTTGACAATCGAAACGCCGTCGAGCCTGTTTCCGGGATTCACGAATCCGGCGCCGCAATCGGCCCCGGCGTTCGGAACGTACGGCATGTTCGTAAAGGCGATGAAGGGGCCGCCGACTGCGCCGCCGCCGTCTAGACTACTGTCGCCGCTATAGTCGTGCCAGGCACAAAAACCGTTGCTTTTATAGCCGTCCGGGTCCGCTCCCGTAGGAGATATCACGTCGTATTGCACGCTGCGGTTGGACCGCTGCGTGGTATTGCCGAAATGCGTCGCGGCGTTTTCAGACTTCTTGTGCGAGCTGATGCGCAGTGGCTTTCTGCGGTGCCGGACCCGACGCGTCTTCCCAAACGCCCGCGAGGGCACCGCCCGCCGGATAACCGACGTGCGTAACGTTGGAGGAACAGAACGTGGCGCCGGCCTTTACACCCTGGCAATATTGCGTCATCACCCCGCTCCAGAGCCTCGTTGCCCGTGCCCAAGCCTGCGAAGAACGCCTGCACGTAAGGAGCCAGATTGTCGGGATCGTTGGAGAAGGTTGTATAGCCTTGGCCATTCTTGCCTTTTTTGCCCCATTGATTGCCCCAGAATACGAGGTAGATCTTGGGGGTGCCGGTGGTCACGCCTACGCCGTCGATACCGCCGCGGAAACGGACGTCATACGAAGAGATCGCCTGCAGCGGCTCTCGCCTTCCTAGCATCGGTAGCAAACCGTGCCGATAGGAGCCGCTGAACTGTCCTTGCAGCTGCAATTGCGCGTCATGCTGTTCCGGGAGTACGCCGGCTGCCGACCCCCCGATTTTTCCGGAGCAGGCAGTAAGTGCCAGCGCCGCAATCAAAGCAGCGCCGGCGAAACGATTCAAAGTCATCCGTTTCTCCTCGTTCCGCCATCGTAGCATCGGACGGCGTCCGCCGTTCTGGGCCGAATCTACCATTTCGCAATTTGCAGCCGGGCGAACGCCGCACGAGTTTGGCAACGGAATGCCTGCGGGTACTCCAGGCTCCATGAAAGCTTTCGCAAGCATTGCCGCCGCTTGTTGCATCGCGGCGGCCTTCATGGGAAGCGGGCTCATCACGCCGCTGTACGAGCTGTACCGCAAGGCATTCGGCTTCGATGAGATTACGCTGACGCTCGTCTACGCCGCGTACGCCGTCGGCAACGTTGCCGCGTTGTTGTACTTCGGGAGACTTTCCGACGCCGCCGGACGGCGGTTCGTCGCGCTCTCGAGCGTCGCCGTCGGCTGCGTCAGCATGCTGTTCTTTGTTTTTGCGACAGGTACGGTGTGGCTATTTGCCGGGCGAGTGCTGAGCGGGGTTGCCGTCGGGCTCGCATCCGGAACGGGTACTGCGTGGCTGTCCGATCTGAATGAGGACAAGAATGCGGCAACGGTGCTCGCGGTCGCGGCAAACTCGTTCGGATTTGCGCTGGGTCCACTCGCTGCCGGTTTTGCGGCGCAATATGCGGTCCCGCCCCTCGCGATTCCGTTTTACGTCTACATTCCGCTGCTGCTCGCGACCGGTGCGCTCATAGCAGTCGCGTGCGAAACGGTCGATGTTCGTGAAAGACGCATCACTCTGGAAACCTTACGTCCGCGCGTCGGCGTTCCGGAAAGTATTCGAGGGCAGTTCGTCGCGCCGGCAGTGACGGCTTTCGGCGTCTTCGCACTGGTAGGCTTCTACGCCGCACTCGCACCGGAGGTACTGCGAAACGACTTACACGAAACAAACCTCGCCGTCGGCGGTCTCATTGTTTTCGAGCTTGCGTTCCTAGCCGGTTGCGCGACGATACTTTCACGCAAAATCGATTCGCGAACCTTGATGCTCGCGGCCCTGGTGCTGCTGTTGCCGGCCATCGCTCTTCTGCTGTTGGCAAGCGCCGAGCACTCGATGATAATGCTGATCGGCGCGTCGGCAATTAGCGCTCTCTGCTGGGGCTTTCGGTATCCGCGGATCGCTGCAGGTTATCAACGAGATCGCCCCGGCTGACCGCCGCGCCGAAGTGGCGTCCGGCTATTACATCGCGGGGTTCATCGGCAACTCGATTCCGGTAATCGGGATCGGCGTCATCTCGGCAGCAAGCAGCGCCCAGATCGCAAGTTTGACTTTCGGCTGCACGATTGCGGCCTTTGCGGTGGCGGCGCTGCTGGCAGACTTCAAGTTCGGCGGAAGGCGACAGGCCCGGGCCGGAACCTAGGCGGGCAGGCCACAGCCCGGCCGGAGCCCGCGCCGGGGCCTCAATCATCGAGCCCGACGGCCGATGTTCTGTAAAGAATGAATCGGCTGTCGACGGCGCTCATCGTTGGGCTGGTCTTAACCTTGGGCGGCTTTGGGTTTTACTCGTGGGAGCTTAGCATCCTCAGCCTCACGCTTTTGGTGACGCTGCTCTACACCTCACGCGTCTACAGGCGCCGCGGGGAGCGGGCTCTGCGCGATCAGATGAAGCGGCTGGAACGCGCCGCATTAACGGACAGCCTCACTGCTCTAGGCAACCACCGCGCTTTCTACGATCAATTCGAACGTGAGGTTTCGCGGGCGCGCCGGCACGAGTTGCCGCTGACGCTGGCTTTGCTCGACGTTGACGATTTCAAGTCGCTCAACGACACGCAAGGTCACAAGCACGGCGATGAGCTGCTGCTGGCTCTGGCCGAATCCATTTCGAGAAACCGCACCGAAGACATCGCCTACCGGATCGGCGGCGACGAATTCGCCCTTTTGCTGGTGGAGACGGACGCTGCGGGCGCACGCATCGTATGCGAGCGGCTGCGCGCGGAGCTCGAGCAAGTCATCGCACCGAGCACCGTTTCGATCGGCGTTTCGACGGTGAACGTCGAGCACGATCAGCATGACCTGTACGAGTTCGCGGACGCCGCGCTTTATTCTGCAAAAGCGCGCGGCCGCAACTTGACGGTCTACTTCGACGAAATGGGCAAGGACGCCGTCGTATTCTCGAACCGCAAGGCGTCCGCGCTTCGCACGCTGCTGGAAGCGGACCGCATCGAGATTGCGTTTCAGCCGATTTGGAGTCTCGCCCAATCGCACATCTTCGGTCTCGAAGCGCTGGCGCGACCGCCGGCGGGATCGGGCTTGTCCGGACCGCAAGAAGCATTCGACGTGTCGGAGCGCATTCGCCGAACCGCGGAGCTGGACGTGCTATGCGTTCGCAGCGTCTTCAACGCGGCTCGTGCATTACCGGACGACGTCTTTCTTTTCGTGAACGTTTCGCCGGACTCGCTGAGCCATCCGCTGCTCTCACCGGAGTGCTGGCTCCAAATGCTGACCGGCGCGAATCTTCGTCCCTCGCAGGTCGTCATCGAGCTGACGGAGCGCCGCATTACGCATCCCGACCACGTGATGAGAATGCTCGCCGCGTTACGCGAGAGCGGCATCGGCATCGCGCTTGACGATACCGGATCCGGCTATGCCGGCCTGAATTTGCTCACCCAAACCGCTTTTGATTTCGTGAAGGTCGATCGCTCGATCGTCGTCGGCGCCGAAACGAGCCAGCGAACCCGAGCGGTGCTGGCCGGCATCATTGCCATCGCGCGCGAGTCCGGGAGCTTCGTGATTGCCGAAGGCATCGAGAATCCGCAACAGCTCGAGTTTTTGCGGCGTCTGCAGGAAGAGCGTCAAGACCGCTCGCTGGCCGTTCACGGAGCGCAAGGTTTCTTACTGGGACGTCCAACGATCGGCGATCCGCGGCCGGAAACGTTCTCGGAGTTCGCAGCTTTCCTAGACGCGCAACCTGCAGCACCACGGCAACTCAAAGCGGGATAGAGTCTTTCAGCTTTGCTGGATGCGATAACCGATCATCCACGTGACGCCGTATTTGTCATCGAGCATTCCGAATTTCTCGGCGAAGAACGTCTTGTCCATAGGCAGCGTGATTTCACCGCCTTCGGATAATTTGGAAAATGCGGCTTCGGCCTGGCTCTGGTCGTCCGTTTGCACCGATATCGAGAAGTTGTTTCCGGGATTCCCGGCGCGTCCCGGCGGCGCATCCATGCACGCAACCGTTCCCAACGGGGAGTTGAGCGACCCGTACATCACCTTACGGTTCATACTTTCATCAATCGGTTGACCGGGCGGGGCGTCTCCGTAGCGTGCGATTTGAATTTCGCCGCCGAGAGCGCTGCGGTAGTGTGCGAGCGCCTCTTCGGCGTTTCCGGTAAAGTAGAGACAGGGATGGAGCGGCATTGTTTCTCCTTGTGCACGATTATTTGGTAAAAAGGACGTGGTTTGGCTCTCCATCGAGAACGGCCGCCCATTGCGGCCCCATGCGAACACTCTAACATGCGTAGTTGCTTTTTGCAAGTATGCTGTTTAATAGGAAGTCAACTTCCGCACGGGAACGGTTCGGCGGCCCTGGCTGAACGCGACTGTTCGATGCATCCTCCCTCTGTGGCGGCGGATTTTTAGTAAGGCGCCTGCCGGGGAACGAGTGCACGGGACGATGGACTCCGTAGATACGCCATCCGCTATCGGCGATCGAACTGATTCCGGGGATCGCCTTGCGCGATTTCTCTTCGACGTTTCGGCGTTGCTCTCCATGTCGCTCACCAGCAGCGCCTTGGCCGAGCGCGTGGCGCGAGCGGCCTTGCGAACATTCAGCGATCTTTGCGCCGTCTACGTGCTGGGCGATGGCGGTTTGCTCAACGTGGCAGCAGTTGCGGCGCGGGATGACAAAACGCGTTCCAAGGCGGTCAGACCGTTAGAGTCCCTGGCTTCCTCGGGACAAGGCTTCGTTTACGAAGCGATGCGTTCGGGGCAGAATCTGACTTTTTCGAGCGACGGAGCCTCGGGTGACTTTATCAACGAAAGTGCCGCGCAAGCATTGCATGCCACCGGTATGCATGCGGCGATCGTCCTTCCCATACTCATCGGATCCTCCGCCGCCGGTGTGGTGTGTTTTTTTCGCGTCGCCGTTAGCTTCGAGCGGCGTGACGTTCGTTGTGCGCATGCCGTTGCGCGACAATTCAGCCTGGCCCTCGAGAACGCGTCGCTGCGCGAACGGCAGCAGCGCATAGAATCCCGGACCGCTTTGTTGCGGGACGCAACGGATCGGCTTTTTTCGACGCCCGAGGAGCATGAAATGCTCGAACAGCTGCTCGAGGTGCTCGTGCAGCAATTCGCCGAGCGCGCCGTAGCGGTAGAACTGCACGAGAATCAATTGCAGCCTATTGCCTCAGCCGGTGCCTGCGACGACGAACGGCTTTGCCCCGAAGGCGACGAGCGTGTCTTAATCGATGCGATTCGCCGGCAGCGGCCTTTCTTGGCAAACCCGATGTACTCCCAATCGTGGATGATGTCGCCCCTTTTCGTGACGGGCCGCCCGCGTGGGGCGCTGCTCTGTTATTCTAACGCGCGCCGATACGATAGCGAGGATATGGAGACTCTGCGCGAGCTTTGCCAGCGAACTTCGCTGGCGCTCGAATACGCGGACAGCTTTGCCCGCGAGCGGCGGCTCGCGCAAACGTTGCAGCGCGCGACGCTTCCGCCGAATTTAGCGAGGCTTCCGGGAGCGATTACCAGTGTGGTTTATCGCCCGGCCTCACAGGAAGAGCAGGTCGGCGGCGATTGGTACGACGTCTTTTCGCTCGACGAAGATCGCGTATTGGTGACAATCGGCGACGTCACCGGGCATGGAGTACCGTCGTGGTCGATCATGTCGAAATTACGCCACACGATCAACGCGGTCGCGAAATATGAAGAAAATCCGGCACGGCTGCTGGACGCCGTCGAGCCGATCGTGCAACAGCGGTACCCGGATGCAATAGCGACCGCATTCGTTGCGATCGTCAACCGGCGCCGCCGCTCCATAACCTATGCTAATGCGGGACATCCGTCACCCGTGCTGCGCCGTAGCGGAAACACGATCGAACAACTGCGCGCCGAAGGACTACCCATCGGCTTGCGTCAGTTTTGTAAGCTCGAGCCCAGATCGGAAAGAACGAATCTGGACGGTATCGACTTGCTCGTATTCTACACCGACGGGCTGACGGAATCTACGCGCAATATCATCGATGGGGAACGCCGGCTCGTGCATGCGCTCGAGCGCGAGGCTGCCGTGGTGACTTCCGATTCTGCTGAATTCATCAAGAGCGCGTGCCTGCGCGGGCCGTTACCGGACGACGTCGCTATACTGGCCCTCAACTTCGTGCCGATGGACCGCTGGAAATTTGAGTCGAACGACCAGAGTGCGGCGCAGCAGGCTCGCCGCGAATTTTGCGATCTTCTGCACCAAAAGGAGTACTGCGCGGAAGACTCCGCTGCAGGCGAACTCATTTTCGGCGAGGTCGTGAGCAACGTTGCGCGCCATGCTCCGGGAACCGTCGAAGCGGCGCTGGAATGGTCGGGCCGCCGGGCCGTATTGCACGTACTCGACCGCGGACCCGGCTATCATGCCGAAACGCCGACGCGAGCCGACGTTCTTTCGGAAAGCGGCCGCGGGCTTTGGCTCGTCAATCGCATCGGCGGGCAGATCGAAATCGAGCCGCTTCCCGGCTTCGGCATGCACACCCGCGTTGTTCTACCCTTCAGCGATTCCTTAGTCTCGCACGTAGCACTTTCGTCCGAGATTCGAGCATGAAGATCGCCGCGCGCGCCGACATTGCCCCAACGCCGCACGAAGCCAGAATAAGCGTTTTGCATTCTTTAATGCTTCATATTTGGTGCTCACGCCGGACGACGACCTCAGACGCTGCACTTCCCGCCGCTTACGTGCCGGTGGACGTTGAAAGCCGCCGCAAACAGCCATAGAAAAGTCGAAGCCCCCGTTTTCACGAGGGCTTCGGCGGTTGAAATGGCTCCGGATGTTGGACTCGAACCAACGACCCGCTGATTAACAGTCAGCTGCTCTACCAACTGAGCTAATCCGGACCGCGCCTTTGGGCCGCCGACCCTGGTTCTGCGCCCGGGGTAGCGCCCCTCTTTTGCTCAGAGGAAGCGTACGGCAAGTACCGCCATGTCGTCGCGGACGTTTCCTTTACTGAATTGTAAAGCGTCTTGCAGCACCTCATCGGCAAGGCGCGACATCGAATGTAGACGACCTCCATCTACTAGATTCAACAACCTTTCCTCGCCGTAGAATGCACCGGCCGGATCGCGCGCTTCGGTGATGCCGTCGGTTGCCAAAACCAGCACGCTGCCGGACGGCAGTTCCATAGAATCGCTGGTGGAACAGGTGCGACTGGTCTTCAAAAACGCCGATGATGGGCGCCGTAACCGGTAGTTGACGCGGACGCTCTGCGGGGCGTGCAAGGATTGCGAGATCGTGCCCCGCTGCCGAATAGCCGAGCGTGGCCCGCTCGGAATCGATCATCGCAAAGAATACCGATGCGAACGATTCGCGTTTTTCGAATGCGCTGTTTTCCAGGTAGAGGCGATCGAGATTTCTCAAGACGATCTCCGGCGACATACCCGATGACGCGTACGCACGAATCGAATACTTGATGAGCGCGGCGTTGGCGGCGGCCGCTGCTCCATGGCCGGAAACGTCCGCCGCCATGAAGCTCACGCTGCCGTTATCGTAGACATAGACGTCGAGGACGTCGCCTCCCAAATGTGTGTCCGGAAGCTCGTATACGATCGCGTACTCGACCTTATCGACGATCTCGGCTTTTGGCGCGAAGATGTCGCGAAGCACCGCGTTGGACTCGGCCGGATCCTTCGCATAGCCTCGCCGGCCGCGTACGTCGGCGCTTCCATCTTTTTGAAGAGCAGCTTCTTCAATTGGCGCGGGGACTGTCTGCGGACGCCATTCGGAACTCATTGCGTGCGTTTTACCCTGGAAAACACGTGGCCGGCATCCGCTTGGAAGCCGGCCACTGCGCGCTAGGAGTGTGCTGTTTAGTACGGGCGAGAGGCCTGACGGCGAACCATGAGCGGACGCGTTAGCGTGAGCTGAACCTGGTCGCCGGAGCTGACCTGAATATTGGACTTCTTGTTGTAGCCGGTCAGGAAGCCGCCGACCGCACCGATAGCGCCGCCGGCGCCCGTATGGAAGATCGTCTTGCCGATGATGTTGCCGGCAATCATACCGCCGATCGTGGTGAGCGCCACGTGGCCGCCGTTACGGGTTTGCGCTTTCGGTCCGCCGGTCGTCATCTCGGCGTTGAGCGGATAGCTCGCGCCGTTTTGCAACGTGACGGAATCCCACGATAGATGAAGCTCCGGATTGCGGCCCTGTCCCGCGGAAACCACTTTGATGACGGTCCCGTTGACGATCGCATTCGCAAACGTCGGATCGTCATTGGGATAGGGCGAGACGACTCGCGCCGTAAAGTGCTGACCGGCATAGGCGCTGCCCGAGTTCAGCGTGTTTTGAAACTGCACGTTCAGCGTCTGGCCTTGCGACAGCGTCACCGTCTGCGCCAGAGCCGCGACCGGCACGATGAACGCGAGGAGCATCGCCAGCGCCGGGATTCTGCTTCGAAGGGTCATACGTTCTCCTTAATCTTTCTGTAAGAACCGTGGAGTCGGTCCCATGTTACCCACGTTTGTTAGGCTGCTGAAGTGATAACGCAAAGGGGCCTCCATGTGTTGCATGGGACCCCTTGCTTCATCCTTCGATCGCGAGCGCCGGGTTTTTAGCGGCGTGCCGCGCCGCGTTATTTTGCGAAAGCCGGAACCTTGAGCGCATCCAGTCCGGCCGCGCTGCGAAGTGCCTCCACTTTGTCCAAGCGTTCCCAGGGCAGGTCCAGGTCGGGCCGGCCGAAGTGGCCGTACGCTGAAGTCTGGCGGTATATGGGGCGTCGCAAGTCGAGATGCTCGATGATCGCCGCGGGGCGAAGATCGAACGTCTTTTTCACGATCTCGGCGATCTGCTCTTCCGGAATGACTGCGGTGCCGAACGTTTCCACGAGCACGCTGACCGGATGCGCAACGCCAATCGCATAAGCGACTTGCACTTCGCACCGATCCGCTAGACCGGCCGCCACGACGTTCTTGGCCACGTGACGCGCGGCGTACGCTGCAGATCGATCGACCTTCGTCGGATCCTTGCCCGAAAAAGCGCCGCCGCCATGCCGCGCCATACCGCCGTACGTGTCGGCAATGATCTTGCGGCCCGTCAAGCCGGCGTCGCCCTTCGGTCCGCCGATGACGAAGCGTCCAGTCGGGTTGACGTAGACGCGCGTGCGATCGTCGCGGTACGCGGCGGGGATGACGTGGTTGATCACCTTTTCGGTGATCTCGCTGCGAATCGTCTCCAGCGGAATGTCGGGGTCGTGCTGCGTGGAGATTACGACGGCATCGACGCGCACCGGCTTGTCGCCATCGTACTCCACCGTCACCTGCGATTTGCCGTCGGGGCGCAGATACGGAATGTCGCCGTTTTTGCGGACGGCCGAAAGATGGCGCGTCAGATTGTGCGCGAGCACGATCGGAAGCGGCATCAGCTCCTCCGTTTCCCGGCAGGCGTAACCGAACATCATGCCCTGATCGCCGGCGCCGATGCGCTCGAACCGGTCGTCGGGATGTTCGCCGGCTTTCGCCTCGAGCGACTTGTCGACGCCCATGGCGATGTCCGCCGACTGCTCGTCGACCGAAACGCTGACGCCGCAGGTCTCCGCATCGAAGCCGACTGCCGATTTGGTGTAACCGATGTCCTTGATCACTTCGCGCACGATGCGCGGAATGTCGACGTAGGTGGTCGTCGAGATCTCGCCGGCAATGTGAATTTGACCGGTGATGGCAAAGGTCTCACAAGCGACGCGTCCGTTCGGATCGTCTGTCAGAATAGCGTCCAGCACGGCATCCGAGATCTGATCCGCGACTTTGTCCGGATGACCTTCGGTGACCGATTCGCTGGTGAAGAGACGGCGATAAGCCATGTTACGTTCCTTCACTCCACGACGCCATGTATTTCACTTGCTCCGGCGTCAGGGTATCGATCTCGACGTTCATCGAGGCGAGTTTGAGCTGCGCGACCTCTTCGTCGATGTGCTCGGGAACGTCGTAGACCTTCTTCTCGAGCGACTTGTGATTCTGCGCAAGGTGCCCCGCCGCCATCGCTTGATTGGCGAACGACATATCCATAACCGCGGCCGGATGGCCTTCGGCTGCTGCCAGGTTGATCAAGCGCCCGTCGGCGAGGATGCAAATCTTTCGTCCGTCATGAAGTCTCGTATTGTTCGACGAAAGGACGGGGAGCGGTCTTCGCTTTGCTGATTGAGGGCAAAATCTCCAGGTTGAGCTCGTCGTTGAAGTGGCCGGAGTTGCAGACGATCGCGCCGTCTTTCATCAATTTGAAGTGATGCTCGTCGATGACGTGGTAGTTGCCCGTCACCGTTACAAAGATGTCGCCGATCTGCGCCGCGTCTTCCATCGGCATAACGCGATGGCCGTCCATGACCGCCTCGAGTGCCTTGCGCGGATCCACTTCCGTAACGATGACGTGCGCGCCCATGCCGGTGGCGCGAGAGGCGACGCCGCGTCCGCACCAGCCATAACCGACCACGACGACCGTGCGTCCGGCAAGCAAGACGTTCGTCGCGCGAATGATGCCGTCCAGCGTCGACTGTCCCGTACCGTAGCGGTTATCGAACATATGCTTGGTCATGGCGTTGTTGACTGCGATGACCGGATAGGGCAGAACGCCGTCCTTCTGCATCGCTTTGAGCCGGATGACTCCGGTCGTCGTTTCCTCGCAGCCGCCAATCATGCCGGCGAGCAAATCCTTGTGCTTGCCGTAAATCGTGTTGACCAGATCGCAGCCGTCGTCCATCGACATGTGGGGCTTGGTCGCGATGACTGACTCGATGTGCTTGTAGTACGTCTCGTGATCTTCGCCTTTGATTGCGTATGTCGGAATGCCGTACTCGCAGAGCGCTGCGGCAACGTCGTCTTGCGTCGAGAGGGGATTGCTGGCGCAGAGTGCGATTTCCGCGCCCCCGGCCTGAAGCGCGAGCATCAGGTTCGCCGTTTCCGTCGTGACGTGCAGGCACGCGCCGATACGAACGCCCGCGAGCGGTTTCTGCTCGGCGAAACGTTCGCGAATCTGCGCGAGCACCGGCATGTAGCCGGCGGCCCAAGCAATACGTGACCTTCCTGCCTCGGCAAGCGAACGGTCTTTCACGTCGCCGCGCACGGCGGTATCTTCGAGTACTGGCAACTCGGTTTGTCCTCTCTGGCGGGGGTTAAAAAACTCTCGCCTATTCTGCCATACTTTGACCCGCCCCGCTACCTACAAGAGTTGCCGAGGCCGGGCCCTAATGCTTGCCCGGTGTTGAATCTGGAGGGGTACCTGGACGCGCTGGCCTCGGAAGCGCCGGCTCCCGGCGGCGGAAGCGCCGCTATGGTGGTCGCCGCGGCAGGCTGCGCCTTGGTCGCTATGGTGGCTCGAATCTGCGCATCCAGCAATAAATTTGCGGAGGTGCGAGCCCGCACCGTAGACTTGGCTGAACGGTCGGACCTTCTGCGTGCCCGCATGATGCAACTCCGCGAAGCGGACGAGCACGCGTTCGACGCCGTCGTGGCGGCCCGCGGAAAACCCGAAGAGATGCAGCGAGCGCTGGCAACGGCTGCGGAGACTCCGCTGCAAGGTGCGCAGGCCGCACTCGAAGCGCTGCTCTATGCCGGCGAAGCTCTCGAGCTGCACAACTCCAATTTGATCAGTGACGTCGGCTGCGCGGCCGAGTTCGCCTATGCGGCGCTTGCATCGTGCGCATTCAACGTGCGCATCAACCACAAGTTTATGAAGGATGCCGAGCTGGTTCGAATGCAGAGCCGCAAACTCGAAAAGATTGAGGTGGAAGGCAAGAATCGGCTCGAAGCGATCCGCGCGGCCGTAAGCGCCGCCTTGTCATGATCCCGGCTTACGCCACCAAATCCAAAAAGGGGCGGAGGTCCTCCTCTTCTATCTCCACACCGACGCCGCGCGTATGATACCGGATGTCGTGAAAATCCGATCCGCCGGTCATCACCAATCCTAATCGCGACGCTTGATCGCGAAAGTACTGCGTCTGGTTCCGGTCGTGCGAGGGATAGAATACCTCAAGACCGCGCAGGCCATTTTCCGCGAGCTCGTCGACGATGGCGTAGTCTTTCAAGCGACCCGGATGAGCAAGCACCGGAACGCCGCCGGCCTGGGCGATTATGGTAATTGCGTCGTGCGGACCCATATGCGTGGACGGCACGTACCCTGGTGCTCCGCGGCGCAAGAACCGGCGAAAGGCCGTTTCGATGTCGGGAGCGATGCCTCGCCGGATCAGCGCCTTGCCTACGTGCGGCCGCCCCAGCGAAGCGCGCTCGGCCGCTTCGGCTTGGACGTGTTCCATGCTGATGTCGTGCCCTGCCTCGCGAAGTTGCGAAACGATTCGGCTCACGCGGATTCGGCGAGCTGCGCGATTGCGTTCCAAGACGGCGCCGAGTGCCGCATGCGCCGTCGGCAAACGATACCCCAAAATGTGGACTTCGCTGTCCTTATACGTGGTGTTGATTTCGATGCCGGTGACGACACGTACACCGGCGGGCGCCTCGAACCGGCCGTAGGCGCCCAATGTATCGTGATCGGTAATGGAAAAAACGCGCACGCCCCGCCGCCCCATGAATTCGCAGAGAGCCTGCGGCGAGAGCGTTCCGTCACTCTCGGACGTGTGAGAGTGAAAATCAACGATCACCTATGCGCCGATCACCTAGGGACTTCGGCGCTCGATGGCGAGCGAAATCCCGGTCCGCTCGTTGCCGTTGATCTCCACGTCTATAAAGGAAGGAACGCAGGTCAGATCGATTTGACTGGTTTTTAGATAACTGCGTGCGATCGCCACCGCCTTAATCGCTTGATTGATGGCGCCGGCGCCGACGGCTTGAAGTTCCGCCTCGTCGCGTTCCCGTAACACTGCCGCAAGTGCGCCCGCCACGGAATTGGGACTGCTCTTCGCCGAGACCTTAAGGACGTTCGCGGTGATGTGCTTTTCCGGATCCTGTATCATGCTATGCCTCGCTGGAAGATGCGCTTGATTTCCGTAGCGCGGCCGGACTCCACATCGATGGTAACAACAGCGGCGCAGAACTGTTTGGTTCCGGCCTTCTGTACGCTGAAACGTTCGGAGAAACCGGTCGTAAACCGATCCAGGACCGGGCCCGCCTCCATTCCGATCACCCCGTCGGTCGGACCGGTCATGCCAACGTCAGTCAAGTATGCAGTGCCTCCAGGCAGAATCTGTTCGTCTGCCGTTTGAACGTGCGTGTGAGTACCGTAGATTACCGAGACGCGCCCGTCAAGGTAGCGGCCCAAGGCAACTTTCTCGCTGGTGGCCTCCGCGTGAACGTCCAGCACGATGACCTTTGAGCGGCCGGCGAGGTCTTCTAGGGCCTGATCCACTGCCCGGAACGGGTCGTCGATGGGCGGCATGAAGGTGCGCCCCATCACGTTCATTACCCCCACGCTGGTGCCGTTTGCGGCAACGACGCCGGTCCCGCGCCCCGGAACGCCGGGGGGGTAATTCGCGGGGCGGATAACGCGGTCGGTGGCGTCCAGATACGTCCGGAACTCGCGCTTGTCGAAGATGTGATTTCCGCTGGTGATGAAATCGACGCCGGTCCCGAACATCTCCTCGGCGGTCTGGGCGGTCAAACCGAAACCGCCGGCGGCGTTCTCGCCGTTGGCAATGCAGAGATCGACGTTATATTGATCGCGCGCGAGCGGAACGCAGCGCTTGAGCGTATCCCTGCCCGGCGATCCGATAACGTCGCCGATGAGCAGCAGAGTGATTGAACGTGCTATCGGCGCGCCGAAGCCTTCGCTTTCTTTTGAGATTTGAGGAAGTAGACCAGAACGCGCTTCTCCTCGCGAAAGCCGACGAGGCTCTTGGATTGTGCCGGGTCGCGCAACGCCTCGATTGCCGATTCGACCAGTTCGTCCTGCCACGCCGGGTCTTCGTCGGGCTGATCTTCAGCGACGGGATTGCGCACAAGCGCGCTTCCGAAACGGTCGGCGAAAAGTTCGACGAGCATCGTCAGCTCGTCTTTGCTGAACGTCTCCAAATCGCGAGTGACGTGTACGAAGCTCATCACCCGATCGGACTCGCATTCGACGCGAACTTCCCCACCGTCGCCGCAGAGCGTGAGAAAGCCCTGGACGTGGGATTCGATGTCGTCGATAAGCGCGCGCTGCCTCGCGCGGTCGAGCCGGCTTTGAACGGCGAACGAAAAACGAAGGGTCCCCTCACCGGGAGCGCTGCGCATGGAAGCGATCTCCGGATAGCGCACGAGCAATGCGCACACCAGACTCACTGTATCGCTGTTTTCGACAGGCAACCGGGCACTCATGACATTCTCTACTTTCGAGGGTGGGCGCCCCTTATTAGACGTGGCCTGAAGAGCACCCCTTGTCTTTCACGACTCCCAACCCCATAGCAAGGCTGCCGGTTCCGGCGGTTGGGTCTAACGGCTCCCACGCCCTCCTTCATTCGGGGAGGTGAGGGGTGGACTCGCGCACCTCTGCTCCTCCGTTCTGGGGGGCTAGGATGATGGCAATATGCGTCCTTTTCGGCTTCTTGGGGCTCTCGGTGCCCTCGTCGCTCTCTCAGCCGTCATTGCCTGCGGAGGCGGCGGCGGCACGTCGACACCTCCTGTCGGAGCTCCCTCGTCTAACCCGGGGGGGAGCCCCGGACCGGGCGGAAGCTCCAGTCCGCCCTCGTCCGGCTCGCCTTCGCCGACCTCCACACCGCGCGATACTCCGGTGCCGACGCGAACACCGATCTCGACGGCGACCCCAAGTCCCGTACCGACCAGCACGGCGCCCCCTACACCCTATCCCTCGCCCTCGGGCACGCCCAACCCAACTCTCACCGTGACCACCGGTCATGGCGAAATCAATGGGACGGACGATCAATTCACCGGCGGTATCGGTAAGGAAATCGGCGACGGCGACTATCCGGACGGCGGTCAAGGACCGGTCAACACCACATTCGGACCGGACAACGTGCCGTGTCTGGCGCAGATGTACGACGGACCGGTTCCACCCGGTTACCACGTTCACGCGTTCTTGGGCATCTATTACAACGGCACCGAAATTGCGATGCCGGACGGCGTCGGCATTGCCGACCCGGAAGGCGACATCACGTATCAGGGCATTCCGAATTGGACGCAGTACTCGTACGATCCCAATAACCCCGGAAAATCCGGCTGCTTCTATCAAATTCACACGCACGATCCGAGCGGTACGATTCACATTGAATCGTCGAATCCCAACAGCGTTCCGTTGACCGGCACGATATACACGCTGGGAGACGTGCTCGCGCTGTGGGGTATTCCGATTTCTTCCACGCAGTTTGGACCGTTCAGCGGCCAGATTCAAGTCTTCACCTCCGGCCAAATCCCCCGTTTCAAGCAAGGGGAGGTCGGATCCAACACGTACACGCTGTACAACGGCGACATGAGAAACATCGCGCTGTACACGCACGAAGTAATCTGGGTTCTGATTGGCACGGGCAACCCGACGTACGCAGCGCTTCCCAACGTCGGTTTCTGGGATGAGTACTGAGCCGGCAGCAATCTGACACTTAAAGGTTCGCTCGAAAGAGCGGGCCTTTTCTTTAACGAATACTGGAGAGGATGAGACGAGCGCTCCCGCTGTGGATCGCCGCGGTGGTGCCGGCAACATTGGCTGGGCACAGCCTGGCGTATGCGCTCAACCGCCAGTCCGCTTCGGGCTCGCAGCACATGTGGATGCAACCCACGTGGGAGGCGTCGCTTTCGGTGTTGTCGGCAATCTGCGCTGTCTGCATCGGCGGCGCGCTGATTCGGGCCGGAATTCTGAGGCACAGCGCCGTGGAAGGGCGTTTCAATCTGCTGTGGCCCCGAATGGCCTTCGCCCAGGTCGTGCTTTTCGCACTAGCGGAGCATGCAGAAGGTGCGCGAGTCGGGCTATCCGCTCTCGCCGTACAAGTGCTCGTCGCCGCTTTCGCCGCCGCGCTCGTTGCTTTGTTCGCGCGTCTGCTGCGGCGCTGCATCGATGCGGCCGAAGAAGCGAGCCGGTATCTGGAACGCTTGCTGAAGTTCGGCTCTACCTTTGTGCCGCGCCGCCGCGTGCGGCCTTCATTCGCTTTGGAGATAAGCGCGGGAACCGCGCGCTTTCAACGACCGCCTCCGTCCGAATCAGCTCGTTTCCGCCTTTTAGTCATCACCCAAGCTATTCGGAGGTTTTCCGTGTATCGCATGACGACAATGTTCGCGCGCGTGTTCGCAGGCGCAGCCCTTACCGTGATGCTGTGTACTGCGCGCGCATACGCCGTGCCCGTCTTTGCAAACGGTCAGGGAATATCGTGTGAGACCTGCCACACGACCTTTCCCGGCATGACGCGCTACGGAATGATGGTCATGATGACGAATTTTCAGATATTGAACCGCCATCTCCAGGATCAGGCGCTTCCGATTTCGGCGCGCATATACATTCAGTCGCTTCTGGCAAACAAAGACCACCCGGGCAATACCATGGTTTCCGATCTGTCGCTCCTGGGCGGCGGCTTTTTGGGACGCAACTTCACCTGGTACACGGAGCAGCACGTCATCGATTCCGGGGTTATCGGTCAGACGGAGCAGGTTTGGCTTTCGTGGAACGGCCTGCTGCACGGAACCAATTCGATCCAGGTCGGAAAGTTTCACACGCCGTTCCCATTCATGCCGGCGCACGCGTGGACGATCAGCCCGTATCTGCTTGCAGCGCAAACGACCGGCCAGAATGATTTCAATCCGAATGACGCGCGGTGGGGCGTTGCGTTCAACGGAATGTCCAACGAGTTCATGTACAATCTCTCGTGGCTCACCGGAAGCGGATCGACCGGCGACGCGCTGGACTACAACCAAACGCGCAATCCACGAACAATCGACGCAAACGTCTCCTACGGCGGCATGTCCATCCCCTGGAGCGTAGGGCTGGTCGGGATACGCGGCTGGGCGCCGCTAAGCGATACCGCAACCGGAGATTTTCTGGGCACCGATCCGTTCAGTCGCGAAGGCGTGTACTTCGGCTATCAGACCAACGCATGGCACTATCAAAGCATGTATTACCATGGATTCGACGCCAATCCGGACGTGGGCCTCGCCGACGTTCCGATGAACGGGTTTTTCTTCGAAGCCGAACGAGATTTGGGGTGGCAAAACCACATTCTGCTGCGCTATGACGTCGCATCGAGCGATACGCTGAATCGCCAAATCGTCTTCGATCTCTCGCACAACGTGTTGCCGAACCTCGCGCTGATAGGCGAACTCGCGGGTTATCCCAACGCGCGTCCGCAGATTGCGTTTCAAATCGCATACGCAGGACCGTACCAATTCGGAAAGCGGTATCTCTCCAATCTGCACGTCGCGCCGGTGGGCGGAGAAGGCACTTCAAACAGCGCCTCGGCAACAGCCGCACCCGCCGCAAGTTCAGCGCCCGCGGCGGAGAACTCCGCAGCACCGGGCAATGCGTCCGCCGGGGCCGCCTTGGTTCAGGCCAACGGCTGCGAAGGCTGCCATGGCGCGGCACTGAAGGGCGGCGGTGTTGGTCCGGCGCTCTACGGCGTCGAGCACAAACTTACGGCGGATCAGATCGCGAACGCCATTCGGAACCCGAAAGCGCCGATGCCGAACTTCGGTTTCAGTCAGGCGCAGATCGCCGATCTGGTCGCGTATCTTTCGAATCTCGACGGCGGTCAGACCGGACAGCAACCAGTAGTCACGTTCAATCCGGCGAAGCCGACGGATATCGCCACGATCTCAATTCGCTTCCCGGGAACTCCGCCGAAGTCGGTTCGCGTTCTGCCGATCATGCAGATGGGAAAAAGCACGATGCAGACGCGCGAGATAACGCTTCAGCCGTCATCGGGCGATCCGAACGTATTCACGGGACAAATCGTCTTTTCGATGGGCGGCCCGTGGACGGTGCACGTCGAGTACGACGGCAACACGATGGACGTTCCGTTGAACGTGGGACAGTGATGCGCCGATCCGCCTTTTTGCGGATCGGTACGGGGACGATGGTTGCCGCGGCTCTTCCATCGATGTCGCGCCGCGCACTGGCGGCGGACGTTGTCGACTACAAGCTCACCGCGTCGCCTCTGGCATTTGCGCCTGCGCCGAACATGCAGTTTCCGGGGCTGGCGTTCAATGGAACGATTCCAGGCCCCCTACTGCGCATCGTGCATGGTCAGCGCCTGCGGGCGCTCTTCATAAACAACTGCGGACAGCCGGCGACGATCCATTGGCACGGTATGATTCTTCCGAACAATATGGACGGCGTCGAAGGCGTGACGCAGGCCGCAGTTCCCGATCGGGAGACGTTTCTTTACGAATTCACGCCCGGTCCGCCCGGAACGCGCTGGTATCACGACCACGTCAGCGACGGAGTCGCCCGGGGGTTGTTCGGGCTGATCGTCGTCGAAGATCCAAAAGACGAGCCGGCCGACGCCGAATTCGCACTGGTCTTTCACGACGTGCCGAGGCTTGCCACGATTCAAGCGGCCATGATGGGCGTGAGCGCTGCACCAATGGTGGACCCCATCGGATCCCCCGAAATGACGTCGATGCAGCCCAACGACAAGATGGGCGACGAAGTGGCATACAGCGCGCACTGCATCAACGGGCAGACATATCCGAATACGCAAAAGCTTGCCGTAAAAGTCGGCCAGCGCGTGCGTCTGAGAATATTGAACGCAAATCCGACGCAGACGCGCTATGTTCGGCTCGCCGGACATTCACTGACCGTGACGCACTGCGACGGCAACCTGATGGATCAGCCGGTTACGGTAGACGCGCTGCGCGTCGGAGTTGCAGAACGGTACGACGCGTGGTTTACCGTCACGGAACCGGGTGCGTGGCTGTTGCAAGGACTCTCCAGCGAGCCGCTCGCCTATCAGCAGGCGGCTGTCGTGCACACTCCGGGAATGGAAAACGCCCCTCCGCTTTCTTCGCCTGAGACACTCGAGGGCGTCCGGTATTTCACGTACGAGATCGCCGGGGCCGCGCTCGGTCCGGGCACCGGTGACATGCTAGCGGCACATTCATTCGTTCTGGGCGGCGGCAAGTATGCCAGCAACAAGTGGACCATAAACGGAAAGACCTACCCGAACACACCGAAAATTTACGTTCATCGCGGCGACCGGGTCACCGTGCACTTCAAAAACACTACCGATATGGACCATCCCATGCATCTGCACGGTCACGTTTTTCGTTTAACCAGCGTAGATGGTAAGAGGCTGACCCGCCCGCTGCCCAAAGACACCTCGCTGGTCCGTTCCAACGGCGGAACGGCGGAATGGGAGTTCGTGGCGGATTCACCCAAGGGACGTTGGCTGTTGCATTGCCATAACGAGATTCATATGATGGACGGGATGATGACGGAGGTAGTCTACCGCTCGTGAGGAGCCGCCTCGGCCGGAAAATCTGGACCGCAGCGCTGCTGGGATTGCCCGCAGCGTTGTTTGCGCACGTCATCGTATTCGGCGGCGAGCATACGCTCGGCGGCTCCGCACATTCGTGGCTGCTCGAGTTCGGCGGGGTCTTCGCATTCCTCGGCACGCTCGTTGCGGCGATCGGCGCCGTGCGACGGTCGACGGCAGTCGTCCCGAAATTCGCGCCGATTCTCACAGGCGCCGCAGGCTGGTTCGGCATTATCGAGCTCTGCGAGAGCGCGCACGGTATCCCCATTGCGGCGGTCATCGCTGCTCTCGTCTTCGCCGCGTGGATCGTCCGCGCCGTGCTTTCGGCATTCGCGCACACCGTCGCCGCTATCGCGGCAATTCTTCAACTATACCTTAGAGCCGCCAAGCCTCCGGCACCGGCTCTAATAAAACGGGCCGTGCCGCGCGCGCATTCATGCGTGCACCGGCTGCGCTTGTTCTCTCGGCCGCCGCCTCTCTTCGCTTAAACGCCGCGTCCACTGGGACGCCCGCGCGCAAGCTCTTGCGCGTTTCTTTCACATACAACTGCGTTTAAGGAAAAATTTCATGTCTAGAATTCTCGCGGCGCTGCTTGCCGCGTTTATCACAATCACGGCGCTGCCGGCGATGGCGGATACGATCGGTATCGTTCGCGGAACGGTCGAAGTCAACGGCAAGCCGGCGGCCGGCGTTAAAGTCACGCTCAGCGGCGAAGGCACCGTCGACCAGCGCAAGACCGACGAGGGCGGTACTTATATTTTCTCCGGCGTACAGTTCGGCAGCTATACGCTCACAGCCGACTATCCGGGCGTCGCGCCCCGTACGGTTCAACTGTCGGTTTCCTCCGATCAAGTTCTCACCGTCAACATGGCGCTCGGCGAGCTCAAAACGATCGGAAGCGCAACCGTTACGGCTCACGCAGGCGTGAGCGGCACACCGGTCTCGGTAAACGACGTCACCAAGCAGCAGATCGCCGCTCTCCCCATCAACAACAGCCTGAATCAGCTCGTTCAGACTGTGCCCGGCGTCGTACGGTTCTCCTATAACGAGCCGGTCGCGCACGGGTTCCATGGCGTGACGTACGAAATGGACGGCGCGCCGATGCCGCTTGCGACCAGTTCGAACTTCGCCGAGATCATCGATCCCAAGAACATCGACTCTTTGGAAATCTTCACCGGCGCGATTCCCGCCGAGTACGGCGGAAACCGCGAAGGTGCGGTCGTGAATATCATCAGCAACCGCGCGAGCGATCTGACGGCACCTTACGAGGGTTACTTCACGACCGGCGGCGGGAGCTTTGGTCAGGTGGTGAACAGCTTCGACAACGCATTCAAAACTGGCAAGACCGAGATCTTCCTGAACGCGAACACGCAGGTGGGCAGTCGCGGCCTGGACACGCCGACTGTCACCCCGATTCATGACGAGAACTCGCAGTCGGACGAGTTTCTGCGAACGATTACCACGTTCAACGATCGGCAGTCGCTGGCGTTCGACGTCTCCAATCAGCTGGCGCAGTTCCAGATCCCGATGAACACGAACCCCAACGATCCGACCGACCCGCAATTCAACGTTCCGGCTACGGACGACGTTCAGCGCGAATACGACCGCTATGCGAGTCTGAATTTCACGAGCTCGTCGAAAGACGGGAACGGCATCTTCCAGCTCATTCCTTGGGTCCGCTCCACACGCATTGCCTACGACGGCGACTTACAGAACGACGTTCTGGGCTTGACTAATCTGGGACCGTGCTCCGGTCAGAGCCCGGCGCCGTCGTTCTGCACGAGCGCCAATCCCGATGCTCCGGTTTACCAAAGCGCGATCGGGCTCAAGCAGGACCGCAAAGCCAACTACGTCGGCCTTCGCGTGTCGGACTTCCGGGCCACTTCGCACCACGCGTTCAAGGTTGGATTGGACGCGAACCGTGAAATCCTGACCGCGGACGAAACGTTCGCGTGCTACGACCCCACTTGCAATACGGTGGTACCCGGGTACCCCTTACCGCCGGCGGCTTCGTTCACGACGAACACCACGAACCAGGATCAGGCCGGGACGCAAGTGGGTCTCTATGCGCAAGACAAGTGGACGCCCTCGCAGCAGTTGTCCGTGGACTACGGACTTCGCTACGATCGCTCGACCGGTTACGTCGGCGGCGATCAATTGAGCCCACGCATCGGCGTAAACTATGCTCCCGACAGCACGAACGTCATCCATGCGTACTACGGCCGCTTCTACGCCGCACCGCAGCTCGAGGACGTCCGTCAAGCGTGCGTCGTTCTGCAAGGCTGCTCGGGAACCCCGACGTATGACCTCAAGCCGGAGACCGACTCGTATGCGGAGATCGGATTGTCGCACACGTTCTCACCGAGGCTGAGCGTCTACGTCAACCAGTGGGAACGCTACGTGAGCAACGTTTTGGATACCACGCAGCTCCTGAATACACCGCTGTTCGCCGTGTACAACAACGCGATCGGCCGCGCGCGCGGAACCGAGGTCAGGATGCAGGCCAAGCTCCATAAGGCGGACACGTGGTTCATTTCGGGAACGTGGTCCAATTCGCTCGCGGCCGGCATCTCGGGATCGACGTTCCTCTTCCCGCCCTCGCAGCAGACTGTTCCAGGGGTTCCGCTGATCGACCAGCTCTCGCCGGAAGATCACAGCGAAGCAGTCGCGGTGAATTCCGCCTACACGCATCGCTTCGGTTTGAATGAGGCGTATTACGCAACGATCGAGGGCGAGTACGGAACGGGGTTCCCCGTGAGCTTCGAGGGTCTCGTAAACGGCCAGCCCGTCGGATTCAGCGGCACGCTCCCGACGCACTTGACCGCAGACCTGGCTCTTGGGCGCGATCCGGGCCGCAACGGCGATCGCTCATTGGGCTACGATCTAAGCATCCAGAACCTGTTCAACGATCGGTACATCATCAAAATCGCCAACGGGTTCAACACGACGCAGTACTCGCAAGGGTTCAACGCGCTCTTCCGCGTGACCGCGCCGCTGTAGGAAGCCCTAAACCTGCGGGAGCCGCGGCGAGGAAGGAATGTCCAGCCGCGGCTCCTGAACGTAGCGCCCCGATACAATGCACGATCTCAATCGCGGCCGCATCGTCGTAACCGGTGGGGCGGGCCTCATCGGCAGCGCTCTCATTTGGGCCTTGAATCTCCGAGGGGTGGACGACATCTTGGTCGTCGACCGCCTCGACGCATCGGAAAAATGGAAGAACCTCGTTCCGCTCCGCTATCGCGATTATATGGACGCGGACACTTTCGAACGCCTGGCGCTCGAGCGGTCGCCCGAACTTGCCGGCGTTCGGGCGCTCTTCCATTTGGGTGCGTGTTCGAGCACTACTGAGACCGACGCGGCCTACCTGATGCGCAACAACTACGAATACACCAAGCACTTGGCGCACTGGAGCGTCGATGCGGGCGCGCGCTTCATCTATGCGTCCTCGGCGGCGACGTACGGCGCGCGCGAACGCGATCTGCGCGACGATGCAGACTTGGACACACTGCGCCCGCTGAACATGTATGCGTATTCGAAGCACCGCTTCGATCTCTACGCGCGCGATCGCGGGTTGCTCGATCGCATCACCGGAATCAAATACTTCAACATCTTCGGCCCGAACGAGCACCACAAGGGCGACATGCGAAGCCTGGTCGACAAGGCGTTTCATCAAATTCGCGAATCGGGCGGCATCCGGCTATTCAAGAGTCACCGGGAAGAGTACCGCCACGGCGAGCAGCAACGCGATTTTTTGTACGTCAAAGACGCGGTCGCAATGACGATCCATCTGGCGCAGACCGACGCGTTCGGCTTGTATAACGTCGGCGCAGGCATGCCGCATACGTGGCTCGATCTGGTGCAGCCGATCTTCCGCGCGATGAACGTACCCGAGCGGATCGAGTTCATCGACATGCCGCCCACCCTGCGCGACAAATATCAATATTGCACCTGCGCTGCGATGGAACGTCTGCGCGCGACGGGCTACGACGAGCCCGTAACGCCGCTTGCGGACGCGGTCGACGACTACGTTCGCAACTATCTCATGCCGGGTCTACGGCTCGATCCGGGCCCTGCATTGAGCCGCAGGCTTTAAAGCGAACGGCAGTCAACTAACGGGCGAATGAGCCAGCCAACGCGCGCAGAACGCCGCCGGAACGCCCGCGGCGGGTCCACTCCGCCCCCGGCCAAACGCGATCCGATGACGCCGATTTATATCGGATTCGCCGTCGTGATCGTTTTGGTGCTTGCCGGGTTCGGCATCTCGAATTACATCACGAATCACGCGCGAGCGCAGGCCATCGCCTTCGACCTTTCCACGCCGACGCCCGGACCGTCACCGACCACCAAACCCGTGCAGCTGCAACCGGGACAAACGGTCGGAAAACCGATCTTCGGAATCCCCACGCCGAATCCGCAAAAAGGTATTCTCCCCGACACTGCGACCGGAGGCCACGGTCAAACCATCGACGGCATTCCCTGCGAAGCAACCGAAGCCGTCGCATTGCACGTTCACAGCCATCTGTCGGTTCTGGTCAACGGCTCGCCGCTGCAGATTCCCGCCTACATCGGCATTGCGTTGAGCGGACCGCAGCAGTCGTGCCTCTACTGGATTCATACGCACGACGCCAGCGGCGTCATCCACGTCGAAGCCGGCGACGTCACCGCCCCGAACGGCGGCCCCTTCACCATCGGCAACTTCTTCGACATTTGGGGTGAACCGCTAACGAACGATCAAGTCGGGCCGTTCAAAGGCAAAGTCACCGCGTTTGTCAACGGACAGGCGTACAACGGCGATCCGCGCAGCATTCCGCTGCGCGCGCACCAAGGCATCGTCCTTGAAGTAGGCCGCGTCGTACCGCCGCCGACGTATCTGATTCCCTCCGGGGAGTAAGCGCGCGGCGCAAGCGTAACGCAGCGTCAGCGGAGTGCCGATTCGATAGCCGCGGACAGTTCGCCGTATGGCGTTTCGCCGCTTCCGGCGTAGTCGATAGTTTTGTTGCGCGCGATGACGACGAGGGTCGGAAATCCGCTCTGGAGATACTCGCGCGCCACGGTAAGCGAGGGATCGTACGCGGCGGGATACTGAACGTTGAATCGCTGGATAAATGTAAGAACGTCCTGAGGACTTGACTGGCTTTGTCCGTCCATTGCCCTGTTGCTGCCGCTGACGGCGACGAATTGGACGCGGTTCTTGTACGCTTGATAAAGCCGATCGATAATCGCGGTTTCACGCTGGCAGTGCGGGCACCACGTTGCGAAGATCTCGAGGAACACCGGACGGTTTGTTGCGGCGAGATTGAAATAGCCCCGATCTGTGGCCGCCGTGAATTGCGGCGCCTTCTGACCTTTCTGCAGCGCCGCTTGGGGCGGCGCCTGCACGGCGCTGGACTTTACGCCGCCATTGTTTGCATAACGGATCGCGGCGTAAATACCGATCGCGATGACGACCAGCGTAACGACGATCCACGTATTTCTGTTCTTCATGAGCTCCTCATGCGTCTATCGAGTGCGTATAGTCCTGGGGCTCCCCAAGCAACGACGACGCAAAGTGCCGCGAGCACCAAGTCCACGGCAACGTGCGGCCAGTCCGCCGTCGCGCTGTCTTGCGGACCAAAGCATCCGCAATTTGCGGCAATATGGCGCACGACGGCGGAGGCGATAGCGGCCGCGTAGATCGTGAGTTGCAACGCGCCGACGGCTGCTGTCCAACGCGTGAAGAGTCCGGCGATCAAGTACAGGCCCAACAAAAGTTCGAAAAACGGCAGCAGCACGGCAATCGGACCTACGACGCTCGCCGGCAGGATGCGAAAGCCCGCGATAGCCGCTGCGAGCTCGTTGAAATGGCCGACCTTCAACGCACCGGCTGTAAGGAACAGCGCACCAATCAATACGCGCACTGCAAGGATGGCTGCGGCCTGCTTGCGCTCCATCACGTCATAATCCGTCTCCTGCGCAGTTTTTCCTCGATTTGCGGCGTAGACTACGGCGCATGACCAAGTGCTGGCTGCCGGCGGCGCTTCTGCTGCTCGCCGCATGCGCCGCGCGCCCTGCTCTTCACGGCACGACGCTTTCGCCGCCGAAACCGGCCCCGAACTTCGTGCTGCGCGATCAATACGGGCACAGGTTCTCCCCGGCCCGCTCTCGGGGCTCTGCGATTGCCTTGTACTTTGGCTTCACGCATTGTCGCGACATCTGTCCGGCAACGCTTCGTCTGCTCCAACGAGCCCGTTCGCGCGCCCACCTGAGGGACACACAACTGCGGTTGGTGATGATCACCGTCGACCCGAAGCATGACGACGCGCGTGCCTTTCAAAAGTTTTTTCGGCGGACGGGCGTACGGGCTTTGGGTTTGACCGGGCAGCGGGTGGAGCTGACGCGCGTCTACAAGGCTTACGGAGTGGCCGTTGAGCCGCGATCGCGCGATATCGTGCACTCCGACGTCGTCTACTTGATCGATCCGCAAGGAAGGCTGCGCGAGCTCATCACGCCCGACACTGCGCTCAATGACGTTGCGCAGGACCTGCGCACGGTCGTAGACTCGTAGCATGCTCTTGCCGCTGCTCGCGCTGCTGGCTTCCACCATCCCGGTGCACGGAACCGTGCTTGCGCCCGGACGCGCTGAAACGGTTATCGTCCGTTTGGATCAGGTGACCGGCATGGTGCCGGCTCAGACGAGAGCCGTGCGGCTCAGCCCGCCTTTGCAGGTGCCGGCCGGAACGGGAATCGATGCTTTCTTGGATCGTACCGCGACGCCGTGGGAGCTCTATGACAGCACTGTTACGGGAAGATTCGTCGCGGGGTTGCCCGACACGGGCAAGGTCATTCCGATCGATCTCGGATCGCGCCTACCGGCAACGCAGCTCGTCGACCAGCGCGGAGCGATGGTCGATCTAGCCTCGAGTTTCCGCGGTAAAGTCAACCTGATCAGTTTCGTTTTCACCAGATGCCCGGACAAAGACGAGTGCCCCCTCATCAGCGCAAAATTCTCGGAACTCCAGCGCGAGCTGGATCCGTCGCACTTTCACCTCATCGAAATTACGCTGGACCCCTCTTACGATTCGCCCGCAGTGCTCGCTGCCTATGCTCGCACGTTTCAAGCGCAGGCCGGTTCCTGGTCGATCGTCACCGGGCAGGGCCACCAGATCGCGCATCTGCTCAACGCGTTCGGCATCTCTTCATTGCGCGTGGGCGATGCGCAATTCGACCACAACGACAAAGTGTTCCTGACGGATCCGTCGGGAAGGGTGGCGGACATCGTCCAGACCGCTGCTTTCAGTCCTTCAAATCTGGCCGCCGAGGCAAAACATCTGGCAGGCCTGGCTTCCGATCCCTTCGGAAGGTGGGAGCTTTCGCTCATCGCCTCGGTGGCCGCTATGTGCGGCGGAAGTCAGTTTGCCGGCGTAGTGTTGTTGGAAACGATGCTGTTCTTGCTGATCGCGGTGGTTTCGTTTACGACTCTCGCCTGGGTTGCGCGTAAATTCTGGAAAAACGCGTGAGCGCAAAACGCACGCCGCGCGTCCCCGCGAGCGCGGACGCGTAAAAACCGAGCAGGCAGATCGCGAGCAACGCAAGGTTTGCAGCGAGCAGCATACCCACCAGCCGAGCATCTCCGCGATGGTACGTGACCGCCAGCCACGAAGCCCGCTCCAGCGGCACGCCCGCGAAAAACATGAACATGTCGCAGACGACCACGAAACCGATGAGGTAACGGGTCCTCATTCGCCGGCCATCAGCGTCAGCGCGTAAGAGATTGCGGCGGACGTCTCGTCCGGACTCCCGAGCGTGAGCCGGTAGCAGCGAATATTTTGAATCGCGGCAATCGCTCGTGAGACGCGATCGACCATGTCGCCCCTTGCGTCGAACCAGCGGGAGACGGAAGGAAGCGCAGCCGCCGTATCCACCAGTTCAAGGGCTGCGCAATGGCCGCTTCCGGTAATCGTGAAGAGCGCGCGCAAAGGACCCGGCTGCGCAATTGCATCCCTTCCAAAACACGTTTTGATCGAGAGATCCGGACTCGTTCGCAACGGATCCGGCTCGGAGTCGCGATCCCCCAGCAGCAGCCGCGCGCCGGTGGCGCGGACCGAACAGCGCCGCAAAAACGGATAAACGACGTTGTCGCGCATCACTGCCAATTCATCCGAATAGATCCGCATTCCGCGGCGGGCGCAAGACAGCAGCGTCGTCGTCTTACCGGTGGTCGAGTGTCCGGCGATTGCTGCCGCGATGCCGTTGTGTTCGATTGCTGCAGCCTGCATCGAGCAGAGCGTTGCGTCGTAACGGATCAGCGCGCTCAAAGCCACTGAGTCCGCAAGGAACATGACCGCGTCGGCAGGCAGCACACCTTGCGTCCATCGCCACGTCGCCGCGTGCGCGCACCAAAAGGCGTAACCGCCGCGCACAGTAGCAACGAAATAGCGGAAATCAGGCCGACGCGTGGCCGGGTGATCCGCGTAACGCAGCGCAAACAGGCGTGCCACTTCAGGCATGTCCGTGCAAATCTGAACCGCGACGCCGGCGATCTCGCAGGTTGCCGTGAACGTGCAGTACCGCTCCATGGCGGTGGTGCCGTCGTTGACCGATCGCGTCAGTTGCTCCGCGCGTATCACGCGCATGCTGCAATCTCTTGCAACAGCAGCGACGCCGACTCTTCCGGCTTTCCGAGAACCACGTCAAAAGATGCCACGCCGCGAAGCGCATGGCGCGCTGCCGCGATTTGCGCAAGTTCGCTTGGACGCGCGTAGGCACGCTGCAGTATCAGCGGAAGCGCTTGCGGGAACGCGAGCGCATTGACGGCACATTGCTCGCCTCGCCCGCTCAAAA
Source organism: Vulcanimicrobiota bacterium (assembly GCA_963714015.1). Classification (GTDB taxonomy): domain Bacteria; phylum Vulcanimicrobiota; class Vulcanimicrobiia; order Vulcanimicrobiales; family Vulcanimicrobiaceae; genus DASRDE01. Next base: position 3,237,453 of record OY970223.1, read on the forward strand.
TACAGACGGCTCGCAAGGGCAATACCCGTGAAGACGGCTGCACTCCCAAAACGTCCTCGTTCAAACCGTACCAGAACCGCCCGCGATCGGTCTCAAAATAGTGGTCGCAGCCAATGACGCGGCCGGCGGTCGACTCCGGCAGGTAGTTCAGGGCGCTTTCACGCAGGGAAGGCCGCCGCGGCAGGGCCGAGATCTCGCCGTTGCCGAGCGAGAAGATCGCAGTTTCGTCTCCCAAGAACGTAGCGCCGTGTAACGTCATGTGCAGTGCCAGAATAGTCTTCCCAATTGCGGTCGGACCCAAGAGCAGCACGCCGCCGCGGGGTGTTCCGAGCAGGACGCCGTAGAGCGCCAGCGATGCGCCCTGCATCGCGGCGCACCGAGCAAAGATTTCCCTGGCCGCCAAGTACACGGCGGGCGCGTCGCCCGTCGAGCCGGCTATGGGAAGTGTTCGACGGCCCAACCGAACGTGCAGCCGGCCGTCGCCCAGACGTCGCATCGAAGCGGTGCAGTTGGGTGGACGAACCGAACTGCAGCGCAGAGGCCCATATGCGGCCTCCAAGATTTTCAGGGCCGCCGGATCGTGAACTTCGAGCGCCAACACCTGGCTGCCCACGCGAAAAAGCAAGCGCTCGGAGCACTCGCCCTGCGACGCCTCGGCAGCCGGCAGCAACATGCTTCTATCGTAGTCTCGAGCGGACGAGAGAAACGACGGTCCCCGGGCCCGTCCGCCGCCAGTAAATAGGGCCCACCCTTAGGCCCTTCGGCGCGGGAAATTACGGGAAACGCTCAAAGCAGTTCGGAATTGCCATCCCCTGGAATGGGAGTGCCTCGAAAGCCGGTCGAGCCGCCGACGCCGCAGCAAACAGCCTTCTTGGAGCGGGCGATCGAGCAGTACGGTAAGGCGACTTATAACTTCGCCTACCGCCTGACCCGCAACGAGGCGGATGCTCGCGACCTCACCCAGGAAGCGTTCATTCGGGTCTACCGGGCCTGGCGCAGTTTCCAGCCGGGGACCTCGTTCTTGTCTTGGATTTATCGCATTGTAACAAATCTGCACCGGGACGAACTTCGGCGCAAGAAAGGACGTTATCAGGAGGAGATACCCGAGGACAACGCCCCGCAGGAGTTCGCGGGCGAACGGCCTCTGGCGGTGACGCCGATAGACGATTACGTGGAGGGGCAACTGAGCGAGCCGCTCGCGAAATCGCTCGATCAGCTCTCGGCGGATCAGCGCCAAGTCATCGTCCTTGCGGATATCGAGGAGTACAGCTACCAGGAAATTGCCGAGATTATGGGGTGCTCGATCGGAACGGTCCGCTCACGGCTCCATCGCGCTCGGGCGTTGCTACGACGATTAGTACAGAGACAACAACAATGACGCATCTATCACACGAACAACTCATCGACTACATGCATGGAGCACTTGGGCCGGGGCAGGACGCTTCGGTTTACGAACATTTGGAGTCATGCGATCCGTGCCGGAAGCAGTATGACTCCGAGCTCGCGCTGACTGATCTGCTGCGCCAAGAAGCGGCGCGGGAAGAACGCGAGTTGCCCGCTATGCTAAAAGCGGAAATCTGGAGCCGCATTCGCACCGAGGAACCGCCGGCGTGGAGCCGCTTCTCTTCGTGGTTCCGCCTGAGTTTTGCGCTTCCCGTTGCGGCTGCGCTCGCCTTGGTCGCGTACTTCGGGAGCTCGTATCCCTGGTCGCCGGCGGGCCCTGCAATCGAGGCAGCCTATTATCTTCAGGACCACGCCGAACTCAACAGCACGGTTCCGTTCAGCGATCGCAATGCTACGCCGACGGACCTGATAAACTCAACCTCCGTCGACAATCAGCAATCTGCCGTTCCGGTAAACAGCGCTGAATATACGGCGGATGCTTCGCAGTAGCTTCAAGCGACTGTGGGCGGCGCTGCTCTGCGCCTCGCTTCTAGGTGCTGCGCCCGCTAATCCGGACCAGCTGCTGCGCGAAGCCGTTGCGGCTTATTCGGACTATTCGTATTCCGGACAGGTTCAGAACACCGACTTCGGCACCAACCGTGCCGAAGCGGTGCTTTTCCGGATCGAACATCGCGCGCCCGATCTAACGCGCCGGTGGTATCTGGCTCCCGAGTCGCTCTTCGGCGACTCCATCATTAGCCGGGGCGACACCAGCTACGACGTCGACGAGCACAATCACCGCATTATCTTCAGCAAAGACGACGCGCTGGACGACCAGGTCGCTGAAGACGACAACTTCGGACTGCTTCTGCACAACTATCGTCCGTTAATCGGACCCGACGAAAACGTGGCCGGCCGCGACAGCATCACCGTGCTGCTCGTCAACAAGTATACAGGCCAAACGGTCATGCGCATCTCGATGGACGCGCGGACGAAACTCGTTCTGCAGAAAGAACTTTACGCACCCAGCGGGGCCGTGTCGCATCAGATGCGATTCGAGGAAATCTCCTACGCCAAAGACTTTCCCAAGGGGCTGTTCGCGGTTCCGGCTCAGGGCTACGCTCAAGTCCAAGGATCCGGACACGGGCTTCCTTCCAACGATCTGCGTGCCGTCGTGGAAACGGCGGGATTTCAAGCTCGGGGACCGCAGTATTTGCCCGACGGCTTTCTGCCGATCGCGGGCGACGTGAGCGAAATCAAAGGCGTCCGCACGCTGCATCTGCTGTATTCCGATGGTCTGCGCACCGTCTCGCTGTTCCAGAATGCGCGCGGAGCACCGGTCGACACGTCGCGCTATCAGGTGCACAGTACCAAGGTCGGTTCCCACGACGCCACCTATTTTGAAGACGGTTCCACGATGCTCGTGGCCTGGGCCGCCGGCGATCTGCACTTCGCTTTAGTAGGCGAGCTCTCTCGCGCAGAGCTTTTGCGGATCGCTTCTTCCGTCGCTCCTTAGCGCCTCAGCCATTGAGCAGCGTCTCGGCATGAGGCTTGTTTCGTCATCTTCGGCGGACCGATCGGCGTACCACCGTTCCGGTGCCCATGGCATATGAAAACCGGTACAGCTGTTCGTACTGACCGGCACCGCCGGGATCGTAAGCGACGTAGATATAACCGGTCTGATCCGTCATCTCACTCGAGTTCTCGCCCGGAGACATTAACGTCGAATACCATGCGTACTTCGGACAAGGCTTACTGGTTCCGACGCAGGCTACGAGCGCAGTCCCTACGTCTGCATTCGAAGGGCCGGGAGCATTGATGATTCGCGTTCCTGCCGACCAATGCACGAGGTCCGAAGAGGTTGCGAGATATATTCCGTCGTTTCCGACGATCAGAAGTACGTATGCGTTGAGGTAACGGTTAAACGATATCTCGGGGAATGCCATGTACTGCGTCGCCTCAACAGCACTAGGGCCGACATCAGTAAACGCCCCGCCGTGCAAAGCATCGGTTGAATACGAGCCGTTATAGTATTTCCTCCACGAACCCGGCGCGCCGTCGGCGGAAATCGGTGAGCGTGCAATCGCTAAGCCAAAATGATTCGTGCCGGGATCCGGATATTCGATGTAGGCGACATAGATATACCCGCCTACCGCGACTGCGGCAGGGTTGCATGCACCGTACCCGGCCGATGGCGGCGTGCCGGACGGTTTTGGATCCTCGCCCGCGATAATCGCCCCCGATTTCGTCCACGTGACGCCGTTGTCCGGCGAGGTCGCGAGCCCGACGGTACATTCGAAAGGCACTATGGGATAGTCCACGCCATTGAAGAGATGGTTCTCACCGTGATAGATCATCAGCAGATTCGGCCCGCTTCCGACGGTAACGGTCCCCGGGCCGGCGTAGTCGGCGTCGAACGTTTCGGTGCCGGGACCGCTGTTCCCGATCACATACGCGGCGTTCGGCCCTGCTTGAGCGAGCGGCGCTAAATGCAGAAGGTCGCTCGTCGAGAACGCAAAGCCTCCATCACCCAAAACATCGTGCGCGTCACCCGTCATCCACGAATTGTACGTCCCGTTCGACAGCTGCAAAAAGCTCATGACTTCATCGGGAACGCCCTGGACGCCGAATTGTCCCTGCACGAGCACGGGTTGAGGCGAGCCGATCGCGATCGGCTGCGCGAGGTTGATCGCTCCGCCGGATGGCGCCGGCAGCGGCGTAAACACTACTTTCGCCGAGGCGCCGGATGGAGAGGCCGTCGGCGTCGGAGTTGGAGCGGCGGTGGGACCATTGCCCGGCGGGACCGTACTGCCGCCGCCTCCGCCGCCGCACGCAGCGATCGCAATAACCGCAGTAACGAGGAATAATCTGCATCGCGGTAATCGCATGACGTTCCTCCGGATCAGCTATTAGTACATTGAATGCACGAGAATCGATCGATAGTTATTTTTCATGAGCGCACGCATCCGATGCTGCATGCGCGATCTCGGCGCATCGTACCGCGCCGCTGTTACAGAACGGTTAAATGCGGGCTCACCGAGCGAATAGGTCCATTGTCCCATAGCGGTGAGTTGCCGCAAGGCATACCATATCGAGGTGGCACAAGCAGTCGAACGAAACGACGTTCTCAACCGGGTTCGACGCTCGCAGCCGAAACTGACGCTGCTCGTCGCGCCGGCCGGTTTCGGTAAAACGACGATGGCGCGCGCGATTGCCGCGACCTGGCCGCGCAGCGCATACTGCGACGCTTTCGGAATACACTCGCCGAGCGCACTGGCACGGCGGCTTATCGCTGCGCTTTGCGATTTGGATCCGTCGCGTGCGATAGAGCTTGGGCAAAGCACAATCGGTGCTGCGGACGATGAAGCGGTCTTGCTCGAGGCCGCTCGCAGTTCGTGGCGCTCGACGACAGCCGATCGTTCCGTCGTGGTGCTCGATCACGTGGAGGAGGCGCTGCGCGACGACAACGTTCGCGCGTTTATCGATTCGCTCTTCGATCGGCCGCATCCGAGCCAAGATTTGATCGTCTGCAGCAGAGAGCGCCCGTCGATGCGCGCAACGCGTTTTGCTGCTCCGCACGAATCTCTGCTCATCGACGCAGACGATTTGCGATTCACCTACGATGAAATATGCAAGGCGCTTCCGCCCGGCACGTCGAGCGCAGATTGCGCGCTCGTGGAACGCGTGACGCAAGGATGGCCTGTAGGCGTGCTGTTCATGGCGCGCGCTGCATCGGAAGAGCGCCTTGAAGATGTTGCACACCGGATAGACCGCTATGCCCCGGCGCTGATCGAAGATTACGTCGTACAGGAGGTGCTGACTACAGCTGACGGTTTGCTCCTCGAGACATTTCTTGCTTGCGCGGCCGTTCCGGACTGCACTTCACAAGACGTGGCTTATGCGGTTGGCTCAGATCTCCCGGAAGCGGCCTCGCGCCTTGCCGCATCTCCGTTCATCGTACGGAACGAGGGCAAAGGCGTCTTCGAGCTCCACCCGTTGTTGCGGGCGACGATTCTGCAACGATATCCGGTGGAAGTTCGCGCGCTGATTGCAAGGACCGCTGCATCTCACCGGGAGGGCGGCAACGCGGTCAGAGCGGCGAAATTGTATCAAACCGTCGAGGACCTTGCGAAGGCCGCGGACTGCTTAGACACTCTCGACAGACTACTTTCTCGGCTCGCCTTCGGTTGAATTGGCGCAAATCGTGGCTGCACTGAGCACCGCTTTGATGGTGTCGCATCCGTCGTTATGGAGCGCGGCGACGCTGGCGCGCGTCTACAGTATCTCCCTCCAGCAATGGCTCAACGAAGCGCGCACGGTTTGGACTCGTCTGGAAGACGACGCCGATTTCATGCTGCGAGCCGGCGTCGTCGGAGCGTATGCTAATGCAACCGGCGTGCTGGGATTCTTCGAGGAAGGCTTTTCAGCGCTGAATCGTTTTGAATCGTCTCTTGCGCCCTCCGAGCGCGGACTGGGCGAGATGATTGTGGAATTGTGGCGTACGGCATTCGCCGTTTGGCAAGGCAAACCGGCCGACGTTGACGCCGCCAGCCTGCACATCGCGCCGCTGCTGCAGTCTCCGGCAACGGATGCGCTGTGGACGTATAACGTCGCTGCACGTCACCACCGAACGCAAGGCGCGCGACATGCGGAGGCAGCGGCCCTCTCTCACGCTCGACAGGCAGCGTACGCCTCGAGCCTCCCCTTCGTCAAAGTCCTGGTATTGACGGACCTGGTGATCCATCAGTGGCTTTGGGGCGAAGACTCGGAGCTGCCCGCAACGCTGGACGAACTGGAGCGAACGACGACGCCGCCGATCTACGAGGGCGTGCGGCATTTTCTCGCATGCTGTCGCGGTGCGGGCCGCTACGAAGCAATCGGGTTCGAAAAACCTAAGATACGCGTATTCTCATATCTCATTGCTGCGGGCTGCGCAGACGATATCGAAAATGCGCGCTGGCTGACCGCCGCCGCAGTTGCAACCGCCGATGAAGCGCACAGCATGTTTCATCAAGCGATCGCGCGCGTCGCGGCGGCACTGGTCGTCGAAGCGCCCCAGGCGCTACGGCTATGGGACGAAGCCGAAGCGCTCGCGGCGCAAACGGCGTCGGACGCTCTTTTAGAATCCGTGAAGAAACTTCGAGCGGGCGATCAGACGGACAGCATGCTCAGCGCCCTTTGGCGGCGCTTCGTGGACCGGCAAATGCTCTCGCCGATATCCGTGCGAGTATTTTCGCTGCAGCTCGACAAGGAAGGTACGCCGCTCGCCGTTCAGCGCCGCGAGCTCGAACTCGCGCTCGCGCTCGCGCTACATACAGGACCGCTTACGCGCGAACGCTTGATGGAAGCGATCTGGCCCGATCAGCCGGCGGAGCATGCGCAAAACTCGCTGAAAGTGTACGTCAACCGCCTTCGACACCGTCTGGGCCACAATTCGATCGTACTCACGTCGATGGGATATGCCCTAGCACCGACCGTTATGGTCGACATCGACGAAGCGGAACGCATTCTGCGAGCCGCGCACATTCACAAGACGTCGCTCAATCGATATCAGCGCGCAACCCTGCTGCGCGCATCGCAGGCCGACGTCGAAGCTATCGAGTCGGCGATGTCCGAATGGCAGTGGTCCGCGCCGCACGTGGCGCGCATCGAGTCCGTGGCGCGCGACGCTTGTTTGACACTGTCGCGATTAGCGCTGGAATCTCAAGAGTGGCGAGAGGCGCTCAATCACGCAAATCGTCTCCTGTCGCTCGACGGCGGAGATTTGGCCGCGCGCGACGTCGCCGTGAAAGCGCGCAAGGGCATGGGCGACATGCTCGGAGCTGCTCGCGCGATGAAACAGGGCAGCTAGTCTTGGTCGGGCGCGACCGCGCGCATCCCGGCGGCGAAACGCGGCGGTAATGAGCAAGGGAGCGTAGGCACTGGGGCGCCGGAGCAGCATGAACACCATTACTTTGTATCACAAAGTAATGCGTCCTGACAAAAGCGTTCGACTTTGGTGCGCGGAATTGCGCCGCTGCTGGAAGTTTTTCGGCATCGACCAGCCGCTCGAATTCTTCCGTGATTGACTTGGCTTTAAACTGCTGAACTTCCGAGGGACGCGGTCGTATGTGGGCGCCGTATGGCGTACTGTAGGTCAATACCGCAGATCCGGGCGGCTCTGGTTTACGAACCCCGCCGACGGTTAATCGCTAACGCGCGATTTTAAATCGCGCCTGTCTGCCGCGCGACCAAGGTAATGAACGCCAGTATGCGCGCAGTACTAACCGGTGCGCAATAGCACCTTCGTGCGGAAAAAACACTTAGTCACCAACGCTGCCCGCAATTATTTCGCCGTTGTCATCCGTTGCGTTCCGTCGCGCGTTCCATCACTGCCTTTGGGCAAGGAGGTAAGCTACCAATGCGATCCAGACATATTCTCACGCCGGCAACGATTGCCCTCATTTCTTTGACTGCGTGCGCGGGCGGCATAAATTCAGCGGCGCCCACCGTACCCTCAACCGCAAACTCGAGTGCCGGATCGTCGTTTGCATCGACTGCTTTTTCAACCGGAGACGTGTTCACGATGTCGAACGCGGCGAGCGGAAATGCCATTCTGCGTTTTCACCGCGGCTCGGACGGACATTTGTCGCCGGCCGGTTCTGTCTCGACGGGCGGATCGGGTTCCGGCAGCGGACTCAACGGCGCCTCGGATACCGTAAAGTACGGGCTGTTCGGCATGATGCTGTTCGCATCGGACGCCGGCAGTAACGATATCGTATCCGTCGAGGTCGGTGCTACCGGAATGAAGGTGCTCGATAAAGTCTCTTCGTTCGGCACTACACCCGCGAGTTTGGCGATCCGCAACAACTTGATTTACGTGCTCAATATCGGATCGAATACGATAACGGGCTTTACGGTTGACTCGAGCGGTAAGATGACGCACCTCGCCGGTTCGACCGTTTCACTGAGCGGCTCTCCGTCGGACGATCCCGTCGACTTACACTTCGGGCCTGACGGGTCGACGCTGATAGCGACGCAAAAACTCTCAAATGTGATCGACGTGTTCACGGTCGATTCGCACGGCATCCCTCACGGTCCGGCCGCGCACACCTCGGAAGGCCTGGAGCCGTTTGGATTCGCGGTGACGGGGAACGGCCACGTCCTGATTTCGGAGGCATTCGGGGGCGCACCACACATGGCGGCGGTGTCTTCGTACGCGATCGCTTCGAACGGCGGGCTGACCGAAATCAGTGAGTCGGTGCGCAATCACCAGACCGCATCGTGCTGGCTCGAGCTCTCGCGCGACCAACAGTTTGCGTACACGGCGAATACCGGAAGCGGCAATGTGTCGGGCTATCGAGTCGCCGATAACGGTACCGTGTCGCTGCTGAACAAGAGCGGAATCGCGGGAACCGACGGAACCGGATCGGCGCCGATCGACCTGGGAATCAGCGGAGACGACCGTTTTGCTTACGTTCTCGCGAGCGGGACGCACGTCATCGATGAGTTCCGGCGGAATTCCGACGGAACGCTGGCGAGAATCGGAAAAGTATCCGGCCTCCCGGCATTCGCGATTGGCCTATCGCTGCGGTAACCGGCTCACACGCGCACGATGGAATCGGGTTGTACCTGTGAACTTCAAAGGACTTTGCGCTTTACGCGACATCAGCGACGCCGGATCGGGCTCTGGTGAGCGAACTCGTTAGGGATATCCGCGGCGCACTCGCTCCAAAATCGCGCGTTGAGCCGGTGGAATCGCGCTAGCGTCGGCAGTCTCGCTGGGACGAATCGCGTCGCGGTGCGTGTCGATGATGAGGCCGATCGACTCCGCAAGAGCGCGCGTGTCGTAACCGCCCTCTAAAACGTACGCGATTCGTCCTTCGCAATACGTCGCCGCAGCGTCGCGCAAAACGTTGGCCAAGTGCGCTGCGGCGAAGACGTCCACGCCCAAGTCGCCGACCGGATCGCCCGTGACGTAGTCGAAGCCCGCGCTTACGACGATCATCGCCGGCCGGAGGCGTTGCATTACGAGCGGAAGTGCGCGCGTCCAAAGCGCGACGAACGCTTCCGTCCCAAAGTGGTGCGGCGGAAGCGGAATATTTACGACCGCCGCATTTTGCGGCAGGGCGTAGTTTTCGCTTATGCCGCCGCTTCCCGGATAAGCGGGAAAAGCGTGCGTAGACATGTACGAAAGTCCCTCGCCGCTAACGGCCTGCGTGCCGTTTCCGTGATGGTAATCGAAGTCGGCGATCAACACCGACGCGCCGGTTCGATCTTGCACTGCGCGCGCCGCAATGGCGGCATTGTTGAACAAGCAAAAACCCATGCCGCGTGCAGGTTCGGCGTGATGCCCGGGCGGACGCACGATTGCAAAACTCGCCGTCTTGCGCTCGTACGACGCTTGCGCGGCGACGATTGCACCACCGGCGGCGCGAACCGCAACGGCCGGGGAGCCTTCGTCCAGCACGACGTCGCCCGTTGAAAGGTATCCCGCGCGGCCCCGAAGGGCTGCAGCTTCGGTCCGAACCAGATTCAGATAGCCTTCGCTGTGGACTCGCTCGATCTCGGCGGCCGTAGCGTCGCGAGCAGCAAGGGCGTCTTGAAGATCGCCCCGTTTGCGTAAGAATGCGGCGACCGCCTCGACGCGGTCCGGAGATTCCGGATGAGCTATCCCGCGCAGGTGGTCGCCGTAGATCTCGTCATAGACGAGCAGCATGGATTACGAGCGTTTCGTCTTCTTCGTATTCGCCGGCTTGGCGTTCAGATCGGCAATCTCCGTCTGAACCTGTTTGTACTGCGTCGTGCCGGGCTTGAGCATCTTCAGCAGGCGCTTATAGGCGTCGAGCGCCTTGCTCTTCTGGTTGTTGTGAGCGAACGAGTAGCCCATCATATACAGCATCTGCGGATTGTGATCCATGTATGGCCGCGCCTGCGTGTCGATGATACCGAAGATCTGCGAGGCTTCCTTGTAATTCTTCAGGCTGAAGTCCGATCCGGCGATGCAAGCCAGCGAATCGGGCGAGTGAGCGATCTGAAACGATTTGGCGCACGCGTCGCGCGCCTGACCGTAGTCGTGCAACTGAATATAGCCTTGTCCGAGCAGACCGAACGTCTGCGCACTGGGTGCGACGCCGCTGAGTTGTCTGAGGTAGCTCACGGCGTCGCTGATGCGGCCCTGACCTTCCTTCAGCTGGGCCATGTCGAAGAGCGCGTTCACGTCGTTCTTGTCTACTTGAAGCGCAGCCTGAAATTGCTGTTCGGCGCGGCGCTGGTCGTGCTGACCCATGAAGTACTCGCCGTAGGCAACGTGCAGTGAAGAGACGGCCGGATATTTGGAGATTGCGTCGTCGAACGTGGCCTGCGCCTGCGGCTGCTGATGGGCTTGTGAGTACATCAGCGCCTTCTGCACCAAGACCTGTGCCTTGTCGGCGTCGCTGGATGCCGCGGCCGCTGCGTCGTCGTAAGCCGAAGCTGATTGAGCAATGTTGTTCTGTTTGGCAAAAAGACCGGCTCGGAAGAGCAGCACCTGCACGTTCTTGGGATCGACTGCCAGCGCACGATCGACGACCGTCAACGCGTTGGGAATCGTGTTTTGCGCAACCCACGTTTGCGCTTCTTGGATCAGCGGCGCGACGTCTTTGGGATTCAGCGCGTACGCCTGCTCGAACTGTTTGCGCGCATCGTCCCACTTCTCTTCGGCGGCCAGCACCGTTCCCAAGGTGACGTACGCCTGCGGATCGCTCTTGTTGAAGGTTACGGCGCGATTTGCAATGCGCTCGGCATCAGAGAAGCGATTCGCCCGAGCGTAGAGACTGGCCAGCGACGAAAGAACCGAGAGATTCGTCGGCTCGAGATTGCTGGCTTGCTCGAGATCGCCGATTGCGGCTTGCACGTTGTTGAGCGACTCTTCAGATGAGGCGTCCAGATAATAAACCTGGGCGGTCTTGGTGCCTAACTGGAGCAGACGCTGAGTGAGGTTGACGGCCGCTTCGGGATGGCCGATGACCAAGAACTCTTGAGCTCAGGCCGAGCATGGCATCCCGGTCGCCGGGATTGGCTTTGAGGCGTGCTTCGAGGCGCGGAATCGCCACGTCCGGCGGCTCCGGCGAGGCGGTCGGCATCGGAAGCGGCGTAGGCGAGGCCGTGGGCGCCGGCGTCGGTTTAGCAGTGGCCGCGAGGGGGTTCGCAGCGTAGGCTAGGCCGCAGATGCCGAATAGAATTGAAGCAATTAGTACAAAACGTCTCAAAGCTCTTGTCCTTTGAATAGTATCAACGCGCGAGAGGCCCGGATTATTACGCGTGCGTCCTCGCGCCTTGGATCATGTTGGTCAACTCGGGAACGATCTGGAAAAGGTCACCGACGACCATCAGATCCGCAAATTCCGCTATCGGCACCGTGCCGTCGCGATTGATCGCCACGATCGTGCCCGCCGTTTGCATGCCGACTTTGTGCTGAATCGCGCCGGAAATGCCGACCGCGATGTACAGCTGAGGACTGACGATTTTGCCCGTCTGACCGATTTGAAGGCTGTACGGCACCCACCCGGCGTCCGCGGCAGCTCGTGAAGCGCCGACGGCGCCGCCAAGCGCGTCGGCAAGCGGTTTGAGCAGCGTCGTAAAGGGCTCCGGTCCGCCCAGTCCTCTGCCGCCGCTGATGACGACCGTGGCCTCTTCCAGGCCCAGCTCGCCGGTGGCTTCTTCGACCTCGTCCTCGATAACGAGGGCGTACGTTTTGCCCGCCGGTTTCTCCAGCATGCGAACCTCGGCGCCGGCTCCGCCCGGCTCGGTCGAAAACGCGTTCGGCCGAACTGTCACTACACCGTACTCCGTATTTTTGAAACCGCACGCAGTGATTGTCGAACCTTGAAGCTTCGGCGCTACGCTGACCGCTTTACCGCCCTCGAATTTGAAATCCGTCACATCCGAGGAAAGACCCGCTTCCAGACGCGCCGTAATCCGGCCGGCGACGTCGCGGCCTTGCATCGTGTTGGGAACCAGAATCAGCGACGGCCCGACGGATCGCGCGACAGCTTCCAAATAATCGACCATAGGATCCAGCAAGAACTTGTCGACGTCGGCATCTTCGCTGACGTGGATGACCTCCAGCGGATAGTTCTTCAGCTGTTCGGCGAGAGCGGCGGCTCCGGCACCGACGACGACCCCATGGGCTTTTCCACCAAGGGCATCGGCAATTTTGCGCGCTTCGGTTGCGAGCTCGTACGTAACCTTGCGCGTTTGACCGCCTTTTTGCTCTACGAAAACGATGACGTTTTGCATCAAATGAGTTTTTTCTCTCGCAGGAAGTCGAAGACGGCTTTAGCGCCGGCTGCAGGGTCGGATGCATCGATGACGCGAGCTTTTTCACGCGGTTTGGGTGCGGAGATCTCGAGGACTTCCGTCTTTGCGCCGTCGCTGCCGACGGCACGATCCAACGCCAAATCGCCAATCGTCATCGGCGCGATCGTCTTTTTCTTGGCACCCATGATGCCTTTGAGCGACGCATAACGGGGTTCGCCCACCGCCATCGTTACGGTAATCAGCGCGGGCAGCGGGCCCGTAATGACTTGATAGCCTGAGTCGGTTTCGCGCTGCGCGCGAATCTTGCCGTCGGCCGCCGCTTCGATTTTGCGTACGTTCGTCAGAGCCGGTACGCCCAAGTACTCGGCGAGCGCCCCCGGCACGCCGCCGGTATTACCGTCGTCCGCGAGACCCCCTGCGATGATGAGATCGAATCCCGTTTTCTTTAGAGCCTGCGCCATTGCGTACGAGGTAGCCCAGACGTCACTGCCCTCGAGGCCTGCATCGCTGAGCATGACCGCATCATCCGCTCCCATAGCCAGGGCTCTGCGCACGCTTTCCTTGCCCGTCTCCGGCGCCATGGTGAAAACGGTAACTGTCGTGCCCTCACCGGCCTTCTCCTTAAGCTGCAGTGCCGCTTCGATAGCGTATTCGTCGAAAGGATTGAGCACGGTTTCCAAACCGCTTCGGACGAGGCGCTTGGTCACCGGATCGATGCGCTTGACGGCATTCGTATCCGGCACCAATTTCACGGTCACCACGATCTTCACGTGGGGTCAGACCTCCAAGAATGGCTTCGGGGCTTAAACAAGGAGCGTCCCACGAGTGCGATGCACTGTGGGCGCTTTGCAACCCGGTGTGATTGCCCCAGCGGCAGCTTCACCCCTGCCGGAACGAGCCCCAATTGCGGGGGCGCTGAGTGTGTCTAGAGGTGCTCGTCCTGCTCCGCGCGGTGCGCGCTCGCTTGGTCATCCCGGTTTGGGTCCATGTCCGTGTCGCCGTAGACGGCAGTGCCACGCTCACGCGGCGGATAGGGATCGATCTCATGCATCACGCCGGGACCGGCGCGGCGCTCGATCTCGGTATCCTTCTGCTCGTCTTCCAGTTCGTCTTGAGGTGCGCCGTCTTCGAATCGGTCGCGTTCCATTTATCGGACCTCCACGCCGGTCTCATGCAAATGCTGCAACAGCTGGGCCGGATCGGAGAAAACTCGGTACGCGCCCGCTGCCGTCAGACTCGCTTTCCGCATACCCTCCGGTGAGCAAACCAACACCTAGAAAATGCGCGCGGCGCGCTGCGAGCATGTCCCAAACACTGTCGCCGACCACTATGGCCTCCTCCGGTCGCGCCTGCAATTTCTCGGCCGCGGCCAAAAAAAGCGACGGATCGGGTTTCGGCTTTCCGGTCACTTCGCGCGTGATCACCGGAACGCCGGCGCGTAAATGCAGCGCTTCCACCAGTGCGTCCGTGTCCTGACGACTGCCCGTCGACGCGATGCCATACTTTACACCGCCGTCTTCCAACGCCGCCAGTAATTCCGGCACTCGAGCAAAGACTTGAATGCTCGAGCGGATCTTTGCGAACTCTTCGCCGTGAATTTTCTCCAACCGCTTGCACGTCGACTCGTCGAGATCTTGCTGTACTTCGATCGAAAGGGCGCGCATAAGGAGTCCACCGCTCATGCCGATCTTCCGGTGAATCCGCCACATCGGCAAATCGAGAGCCATCCGGTGCAGCGCGGTGTGCCATGCAGAGACATGCTGATACACGCTGTCGACCAGCGTTCCATCGAGATCGAAGATGAAAGCCGGCACGCTATTGCGGGCCGCTCTTCTCATTCATGCCGAATTTGTCGTCCTTCATCGCACGGTCCGCTTCTTGAGAATCGACATCGGAATCCAGGTGAAGATCGTTCTCCGCCTCGTCCCTCACGGCGCCTCGCGCTTTGGATTCGTTTTCAGTAAGTTCGTCTTGGAAGATTTCGCCGCTGCGATCGCGTTGCAATTTGTCCATGCCTGCGTTGTACCCCGCCCGCTCGCATGACCGGAAGCAACCGGCGGACCGGATGCAGAACACGGCTCTCATGAAAAACGCTTTGTTGACAGCAGTAATGGCAGCGGCGTGCGCGGTGCTCCCGGCCACTTCCTCGGCACAGGACGAGCCGAACGCGAATGCGGCCTCGCTCGCGACGCAGGCCAATCCGATGACGCTCGTATTGGACGCGCGCGAAGCCGGCCGCGGCATCATGTATTCGCACATGGTCATCCCGGCTAAGCCGGGCACTTTTACGATTGTCTACCCGAAATGGATTCCGGGTGAGCACGGCCCGACCGGACCCTTGAACGATCTGACGATGCTTCGCGTCACTGCGGGCGGACGCGACCTGAGCTGGCAGCGCGACAAGGTGGATCTCTATGCGTTTCACGTTGACGTACCGAGCGACGTCAACGCCATCGACGTCGACTTCAGCGTCATATTAAACGGCGGGAGCGGCGACACGATGGCGACGCGCAACCTTGCCGTCGTAAACTGGAACCGCGACATTCTTTACCAGAGCGACATCGACTCGCGGGAATACTACGTCAAACCGAGTATCATCTTGCCGCGCGGATGGAGCTACGGTTCGGCGCTGATGGGAGCGAAGCAAACCGGCGATCGCGTCGACTTTGCTACGACGACTCTCGAGATGTTCATCGACTCGCCGCTCGACATGGGACGCTTCTACAAGCACATCGTTTTGTGGCAAGGTCAAGGAACCGCGCAATGGCTCGACGTTTTCGCCGACAAACCGCAGGATCTCGATTTTACGCCGGGGCTCATCGGCCACTACAAGCAGATGGCGCCGCAAGCGTTCAAACTATACGGCTCAAGGCATTGGTATTGGTATCACGCACTGCTCACGCTGAGCGACGCCCTGGGCTTTCAAGGCATCGAACACCATCAGAGCAGCGACAATCGCGCCGACGACAGACTTCATGACCAACCCCACCGAGCAGCTCTCCGGTGGAGACCTGGTAACGCACGAGTTCTCGCATTCGTGGAACGGTAAATACCGCCGGCCATACGATCTGCAGCAGCCCAACTTCCAAATTCCCGAACGCACCGACTTGCTCTGGGTCTATGAAGGAATGAATCAATACTTGGGCGATCTGCTCTCGTTCCGCACGCAGATCCGCGAGCCGAAGAAGTATCCCGAGTACCTCGCGAGCATTTGGGCGCAAATGGACACCGAAACGGGGCGGGCGACGACGCCAATCATCGACCTGACGACGGGAGCGCCGTATTACTACGTCGGCGCACGCGGTCAATATGGATCGATGCGCCGCAACGCGGGCGATTTCTATACCGAAGGCGAGCTGATCTGGCTGGACGTCGACACAATCATCCGGGAGCAGACGGGCGGAAAGGAGTCACTCGACGACTTTCTCCATCTTTACAGCGCGCCTGCTTTCACGCCGCCCATGGTCAAGACGTACACGCGTGAAGACATCGAAAGCCTGCTCAACCAAGTTACTCCGTACGATTGGCACGGGTTTTTCCAACGCTGGGTCTATTCGGTCGCACCGCATCCTCCGTCAAACGACCTCGCGCGCGCCGGTTGGCGCTTCGTCTACACCGACAAGCCGAACGAGTTCGACGAAGCGAGTCAAGATCTGAATAAGTTCATCGAAGACTGGTATTCGATCGGAATCAATCCTGGAAGCGACGGCGGCATCGGCGACGTTCGCCTCGGCTCGGCGGCTTGGAAAGCCGGGCTTTCAGCGGGAATGAAAATCGTCGCGGTCGACGGTCAGGAGTTCAGCGGCGAAACATTGCAATGGGCGATCAAGAACGCGCAGCATTCGAGTGAGCCGATTACACTGCTTGTCTCGCAGAACGGCTTCTACAACACACTCAGTCTGAACTATCACGGCGGGCTCAAATACCCCCACCTCGTGCGCATTCCGGGCAAACCGGATATGCTGGCCAAGGTCATGGCGCCGCACTGACCGTAGGCTGCGCGTAAACAAGGGGCGCCGAGATGGCGCCCCTTGCTCTTTGCGTGCTCGTAGACTAGCAGGTTTTCTGATCGCCCGTCAGCACGTAATTGAGCGATTGAATCATCCGGCCGTAGCACTGACCGAACGGGAAGACCTCGTTGTATTGTTGGCTGCTCTTACCGTTCGACGGCGTAATGCCTCCGCTGCTGATGGTCAGCGTGTCGGACGAACGCACTTCGTCGTTGAGCGTGGAGAACGGTACGCTATTGGGCGGTGACCCGTTCATTTGCCCGTCCTTGGCGAAATCGACGGACGTATTCTGCGTTTCCGTTCCGTTCGAGACGACGGCCTGATAGTTGAGGCGCAGCGGCCACGAGAGCGCCTTGTGCTCGCGCCGCGGCGTCTTGCCGGTGGTGGTGTAATCCGAAACGACCGTCCCTTGCTGGTGAATGATCTGACCGAATGCCGATCCGTTCGCGGGAACGTCGATAGTCTGATCGTTCTCGAATTGCAAGTTTTGGCTCACGACGGTCTCAATCCGGCCCTTAGAAGTATCGACGTACCCGTCCAGGCTTACGGCGTGGCTCGAAGTCGTCTTGATCGTGCCCTTCGCGTCGCCGTTCTTATCGAACTTGACGTTCTCGACCACCGTCTCCGAAGGAACGGCGGGCGTGCCGTCGCTCACGAGAGCGCCGGTGACCTGAGAGGACCCATGATCCTCGTACACGAGCAGCGCGGCGTTGGCTGAAAAATAGTTGCTGTCGTTGTACACGGAGACCGCGATCGTATGCGGATTCCCGTCATCGAATTTTGACGCGAACGGCGTAAGGTTCACGTGGTATGGCTTGAAGTTGAGCGTGTCGACGCCGACGATCGGAATCCACAAGAACGGATCGATCCCGCCCGTGAATATATACGGATACACGGGGGCGACGCCGGCAGGCTGTCCGTCGACGGTGACCTCGCCTTCGCGGAACGCCGTACCGCCGCAGTTGTTCAGCTTCTGCGCGAGATCGTTCGGGAAACAGGTGTACCAAAACTCGTCGTTGCTTTGTCCTTGCAAGAAGACGTCCAGATACGCCGCTTCGATATTCTTGGGGAATGTGAACGTTCCGGTCATTTGGTTCGAGGGTGAATCCAAATATACGTAACCGCCGTCCGGTCCCGAAGCCAGCGGATACACCGCATCAGCGCTGTTGCCCGCGGGGTATTGTTGCGATGCCGGATAGAAGTACAGCTTCGCAGTCCCGTAAATAACGCCCGTGTACTGCGAGTTCACGACGTTGTATACCGAAGCTTGTCCGACGGACGCATTTGCGAAAATCGGTGCAATCTGCGTCACGTCGCGTTCGACGTCCCAATTGGGGCTCGCATTCGATAGCGGCTCGGAGGTCGTTCCGAAAAAGACGTTCGTACCGCCGACCCAGATGGCGCCGGTGCGATCGTATTGGACGCCCTTCGAGACATAGAAGTGCACTCTTAGAATGACCTTAGCGTACGGCCCCGGGCAATTTGCCGGAGGCGTGTAGTCGAATGGATGATCGCTATAGTCGTTAAACGTTCCGACGGGCGATTGACCCGGCTGCAACGGCGGCGTCGTAGGTGTAAAAAGCGTGTCCACGCACGGCGATTCGTTGGGATGGGTGACCGGAGGATCGGCGGTAACCGGCCATCCCGAGCCGTTCATCGGCGCGGCCCCATGCGCGCCTCCCGCGGGCGTCATTTGGCGGAGGCGCGCCGCACTGCGCTGCAGGGATAGCGCATGCAGCGGTCCTTGCGTGCTGCTCGCTCCCTGCGGAAGGACGGATGTACCGCTCCCGTGGCTGCATGAAGCCATCGCCAGGGACAAGAGGAGTGCCGCTGCGTTCCGGAAGCGTGGATGATGAGCTCGCACGGTGATACCCTCCGAGATCGAAAGAAAAAAGAAAACTAGCCGAGCCGTCCGGCTCTACTAGTTCTCATGCGACTTCCCCGAGGGCATGCAGCCTCCTAGGTTTTCATCGGAAAACCCCCAGAATTAGGGATGCCGATCTTGCACGAGGTCGCCGCGACCTCCCGGGTGACGTTTAAAGAAGCAGCGTCGCTCTAGAACTCGACATTCAAAGGAGACTACGCCATGGCAAGGTTCGCCTACGGGAGTTCCAACACCGAAAGGGCACATGCCGGCGAAGCGACGCCGCGGGCGATCTAGCCAATCGGATCGTACGTCACTCGTGAACCATGCGGGGATTGAGCGTTCGCCATCCATTCCACGATAGCGGAGCCGCTCTGGAACGACTCAAAATAGAAGCCGCCCAATTTTGATCGGCTAAGCCGCTCCGGATGCTGTTGCATGTCGAAGTACTGACCTAAGGAACCACGGCGGGTAGACCGCGCTCCACACCTCCACGATGTGCGCGTTACGTCGCCTGCACGCAAAGGTCTTAGCGATTAGATGATGGTCCGAACGCCCACTCTATCATCAGCGGGAACTCTTCTCGCCAGAATGCGCCACCGTGCGAGCCTACGCGCTCGTTCATGATGATATCCGCATCTGCAGCGCTCAAGGCGTCCGCCCATCGCCTTGCGTTCTCAAGGAAGAACGGCTCCAGTGTGCCGGCGACGAGGTACGTTCGCGGAAGCGGGCTCGGCATAACGACAGGCGGCTTGTAACCGCCGCCAGGCGAAGCGCAGAAGACCGCGCCGTAGACATGTGGATGGCGCAGCCCAAGTGCGAGGGCCAGTTCTCCACCTGCCGAGACGCCGAATACCGCGGTGCGTTCAGCGCGCAACAGCACGCCGAACTGCGACTCTATCCATCGGCGAACGTTCTCGACGAAGAACTTCTCGTGCGCCGCGAAGCGCTCCGGCTGAAAGCCGGGCGAGTACTCATGCAGCCGCAGCATTTCATCGGCCAGCCCATGTACGCCGACGATCATTGTGCGCGGTATCTCGGCCTTCTCCAGCAACCGGCCCCACTTCGAGATTTGCTGGCCGTCACCGGCGAAGACGATTGCTTCAGGCGGATCCGGTGGAACGTACACCGTGACCCGTCTTCCACCATCGTAGTCGAACGTCTCAGTGACAAACTCTCCCGAGATTGCGCCCCCGGGCTCGGCGGGCGTTCCGTCGGACTTCACTTAGCCTCCCCGGTTGACGGGATTACGTACTTGTCTCATGCGACTTCGCCTTGACTTTAGGACTTTGAGACTATGGCTCGAAACGTGCTTTCCCGCACGTTTCGTTAGAAAGTTGTTAGACGGTACTCGCATCGCGGCCAATGACGGTCCAGAGTATGGGCAATCCTTACCGCGACGTCCGTGTTTTGTGCCGGGAATCAGAACGCCGCCGGCCTCACTGCAACGCCCCACGCATTCGAGATTCCGGAGACCGTTCCAAGCACGCGCTTCGAACGATAATCGATGATTGAGATCGTCTTGATTCCGCCATAGATGTATCGATCCGTCTGGTCGAAACTCATCTCATAGATGCGCGGCGACTTGAAAGAAATGGGCGTTCCTTTGGGCGGGATGACTCTAATAAAACCCTTCCTAGACATGCTCCCAGGCGACGCAAACAAATCGCCGGCGGCGTTTGTCGTCAGTCCGCCGCCCATGTTGCCCGTATCCGAAACAGAGAAATAGTTCGGCGACGCGTTCGGATACTCAACAACACCGACTCCGCAACACGCTCCGCCGCCTGTTACCACGAAGACGTCGTTTGACGCGTCCACTGTAATCGAACTCACTCCTACTGGCCCGTTGCCGAAATTTGGATTCGGTAATTGTTCCCACGGTTGGGTAGCCCTTGCCTTATACACGTCGATATTTCCGTCGAGGTTCACAAGGTAAAGCGTGTCGTCTTTGCCCGCGGCGATGTATCCTCCGGGGCCGTTCGGCGTGAAGGTGAGATTCGGTTTGGTTTGACCAGGGGCGTATTCGTTAATCTTTCCGTACGGATAGCCGTAATTGTATACGAACAGCGTCCCTGAACCGCCGACTGCGATGCCTTGTGGATCGCTAATACCGTCCGTTACGGCCACGCGGACTTTCGGGTTCGTCACGCCGGCCGGAAACGCTAAGATGGCGTTCTTCGTATCGTCTGAAACGAAAACAGTTGCTTTGGCCGTCTCCTGCAGTGAACCATGGCTGAATAAATCCGCGCGTGCAGTCTGCGGTACACCCGTCGAGCCGGCGCATCCGGCTAAAACTGAAATAGAAGCGAGCACATAGAGGCGAACAGTGTAGTTCATGGCGGCACTCCTTGGCAATATTCTTGTCGTGGACGATGCTCAGTCCTGCAAGCGCCTGCACTTTGAACCTCGGTGGACCTACTGCGTTGCCGGCCATGTCGTCACGGAAACGGGCTTTTATAGGCAGTTCTGGAGCTTAACAGGTCGCAATGCGGTAGAATAAGTACGCGATTCCGCGAATACAGCCGGCGCTAAGGTCAAGCCAAGGAACTGAAGCGCCAGAGCAGCGCGACCTCTGATCGTTTTTAGAAAATGTCCGGTATCTGCCGGAACGATACCTGCGGATGCTCTTCAACTTCAGGGAACTTTATATCGGTGGGCGGTGCTTACCCGTACCTTCTCAGAATGCGTAATAAGCCTCTTATCCGCAGTAAAGATGACGGGAACTTTCGCTTGAATCGCGCTTGCGACATGAATCGCGTCTTTGTGCTGAATGCGGTAGTCGGGTGCGACCTATGAATGCGGCTGCTTTACCACCTTGTCCCGCTTCCACGCTAACGCCACAATCACAATGCAAAGGTACATGTCTTAGCGACCAAGACGGGAACGCCGCACGTGCGTTCGATGAATTTCGCGTCTTCGAGCCGTCTAGCGAATCAAAACGCTAGGTAAATACGGGGTTTTCGGATTGGAATGACTGGGCTCGAACCCGACATAGTGGTCCAACCGGTACTAACCTGTACGGTTTTATTCGTAAATTGAGCGGTTTGGTACTAGCCAGGATGGCCTTGTTTTTTGCAACAGGGCCACCCCAATGGCCATCCCAAGTTCACTCAACTAGTTTTCAGTTTTCTCAACTTTGGCCGACGCGACACCCCCGGTCGGGCCCAGCGTCGATGAAAAGTTGAACATCGTAGACCTTTCGCTCACAATGCGGACAGATCCACGGCTCCGTTGGAAGTGCCTTAGGGTTACGATATTCGCCGCCGTGATAGCAGAACACGGGACTCAGCATGAACCGCACGGTAAAACAATCTGCAAATTGCTTCGACGTCGATAATTTGTCGGTGGATTGATCGTGCGAATTCCAGATTTCGAGGTAGGAATCATCGCTTTCATCCGTCTTTACCGCTGTCTTAAAGTCATCGCCCGTTTTATTATTCGCAAACAACATCTCGGATAAGTAGCGTAGCGCCTCGGCGTCAGTTTGCTTCATATACGCTTCGTTCTTTTCAATTCGCGCACTAAATACTAAAACGCTAAAATTGGATTTTCTCGTCTAACGGATCGTCAAGGCTATCGCCATCCTTAATATCCAACGTGGTCGGCGGTTCAGCAGACGCCATAATTCGCACCAATTCCTCAATCGACGGTTCCGGATGCTCTGCCTTGTAACGCACTCTAAGGTCGTCAAGACGCGCCAGGCACGCCTCGGCCAATATCGTGCCCTTTTCTTCCGCCGTTGGCGCACGGCTGTAAACGTTATACGTTTCTTCGCCAAGAAGCGCTGCAAGGCCGTGCCGAATTGCACCGCCGTTCCAATGCGATTTTGCGCCTTTCGCTGATGCACGCGTTGGACGAGGTATTAGAGGCCGCAATTCACCGTCAACGTAACCCGCCGTAATGAGTCGCCAAAGCGTGTATTCGACCGCAGGCCGCTGATAGATGTTTCGTGGGTGCTTATGGTTATCGAGGGGCGCCTCCGAACTTTGGAGCAGAAAGCCTTTCGAGACGAGATTACTCAATGCGCGCGCGATCACGGATTTATTCGAGATGTTGAGGTCCGCTCGGATATTAACGTAAGTCGGATAGGCGACCCCATTCGGGTCCGTGTGGCAACAGACGTATCCGTAGACCATCCATTCGCGTGGCGTAAGGACCGTAAATACAAACCGCCTCCACCAACTCGGGACGGTGAAGAACGGCTCCGCGGGACGGTATTGATTGCCGCCATCCCATATGAGAGCGGCGTTCCGCGCCAGCCTTTGCTCCCGTCGAGACAATTCCATAAGCGGTTACCTTCATGAGACCGATAAAGGAAACCTGGATTACAGAAGACGCGCATGTTGTAGATATAGAACCGTGCGCAAAAGTGAGTAGCACTGGAACCGTACCGAGTCTCATATTTAAGACTGCCGCCAGTTTTGCCTTTCGCTTCGTCCGCAAGGTAATGTTTGACCCATGCTCCTTCTCGGAGCATCTGGACCGGCCGCAGCACGGGAGCCGGAAATGCGAAGGACGAGCCGCCTCGCAGCCCGTCCCCGCTCTGGTAGGCGATGGACTTCCGGACTCGGGGCAGGCTCCTCCTTCAGAACCGAAGGTAATCTCTATGTCTGACCCCATCCGCGACAAGGTGGACATCGTAGGCGACCGCCTCGAAGTCCACGATTTTTCCATGACGGATCTCCCGACCGTCAGTTACCTAAGCACGTTTGAGGACAAGAAACGTGCCGGCGCCCTCAAGAACTGCATACAGTTGGGGGCTCGTGTCTCACAGTTCGCCAGCGACCGCATCGGCGCAACGGAGATTTGCGAGCGAATCGAGGCGGCGGCGGCTTCGGCGAAGTCGCTGCTCTCCGGCATTAGCGATGCAACGACGAAACGGATCGATACCACCATCGAGGCGGTTTTCGGTAACGACGGCAAAGGCGGCGCGTTTCAGCATCACGTCAACGCGCAACTTGCAAACCTGCAACGCGAACTTGAAGGCAAGTTAGACCCCGAAAAGACGAGTTCAATTACGCAGAAAATCCGCGATGCGATTCGGCGCGACGTCAATGGTGTTCTGGTTGAAGTCCGCAAGGAATTGAACCTTGCGGATCCGACAAGTCCCCTCGGCCTATTGCGCAACGAACTCGATCGCAAACACAAACAACTCGACGAGCGCATCACCCAGATCATTACGCAGGAGACCGTCAAAACCGCTGTTGGCATCGAACGCGTCAAGGGAACTCAAAAAGGCGTCAAATTCGAGGACGCTTTGCATCCTGTCTTGGATCGGCTTTCGCGCCCCCGGCACGATAGCGTCGAACGCACGGGAACGGAAGCGGGATTCGTAGGCAACCGGCTTCGCGGGGATTTCGTTGTCGAAGTCAATCCGAAAGACGCAGGTGGTAGCGGTCTTCGGATCGTTATCGAGGCGAAAAATGACCACAAGCGTCTGCGCGATCTTATGCGCGAACTCGACGAAGCCAAGGAGAATCGCGTGGCGCAGGTTGCGATTGGTATTTCCACAAATGCCGGTCTACTCGCTCCCGACTCACCGCCGATCATCTTTCCTTCCGAGGATAAGGTTGTTGTTTGCGTTCCGGATTACGACGAACGCGATGGAACCTTTGACGCGCTGCACGTTGAGGTCGCTCTTGAGGTTGCGCGGTTTTTGGCAGTCGCGATGCGCAAGGGTCAGGCCCGAACGTTCGATCTGCTCAAAGTCGACGAACGGGTCGCGCAAGCCATAAACGTCCTGACGCGGCTAACGGAAGTCAAGAAGCGCCTTACGTCGATCGCGAACACGGCTAAGGAAACCGATACGCTACTGGAAACCATCCGTTCCGAAGTTCGCACCGCGCTTAAAGCGGTACGCGATGCAATCGCGGACGAATTGGTTTCCGCTGTCGAGCCGACCACGACGCAGAACGAGGCGGCATAACCCCCGAAGCAAGAGGGAGCCCCATACGGCGGCTCCCCCTTGCTCCGCGGCGATTCCAAGCAGGAGGAGGGGAAACGGGCGGGTCGAGCAATGTTGCAAGTGATTACCCTCTTGGAGGGCTAGGGTGGCTATCAGGAGCAGCAAAAGATCGGCAGGCCGCAAGTCCGGCACACGCAAATCCGCCGCTCGAAAGTCAACGCGTAGAAAATCCGCTAGTCGCAAGGTGACGAGCCGCAAGAAATCCGCCGGGGGCAAAAAGGCCGGCGGACGCAAAAAGGCCATCGGCAGAAAGAAAACTACTGGCCGGCGTAAGGCGGGCGGTCGCAAAAAAGCCACGGGCCGTAAGGCGGGCGGTCGTAAAAAAGCCGCGGGCCGAAAAGCAGGCGCCCGGAAAAAGGGCGGGCGCAAGGTTGGGGGTCGCAAGAAGGCCGCTGGACGCAGACGTAAGGAAGCGGTTATTGTTGCGCCCAAGCGCAAGCGCAAACGTAAGACAACGGCATAAATGAAGCCGGATGATGTACTCAAGGACGTGGGCACCGCCCTTACGTTCTTGCTGCTTTTTAGCCCGGGGTTTGTGGCGATGAAGGCCTACGATTTCTGGCATTCCGCTGAGCCACGGAAAGCATCGGACTATGTTTACGAAATCATTGGCTACAGTTGCGTAAATTATGCCGTTCTAACCCCATACCTTATCTCAATCGTGCGGCAGCCGAAGTGGCAAGAAAACTACGACCTTCTAAAATATGCTGTGCCAATTTGCCTCATAGCGGTTCCGATCGCGCTGGGCACGCTTGTCAGCATCATTCAATGGGGAACGCAGAAGTTCTTAAACCGCAAGTTCGTTGCGTCAACGAAGACCGCGTGGGATTGGGCGTTCCAGCACGTCGGCGCCGTTGGCGCTATAGTCGAACTGAAAGACGGCGGAACCGTCGTTGGTTGTTACGAGGAGCCTGCCGCAGTATCGAATTATCCTTATGAGCGCGACATCTACCTAAAAGCGCTGTGGGAATTGGACATGGCGGGAAACTTTAAGAATGCGATTGCGGGTTCGCACGGCGCCTACATCCACGGAGATCAAATCAAGTCCATAAAGTTCCAAGAGTTGCCCGACTAAGACGAATGCGCTGCGAGCGCGGCTGCCGCATTCCGCAGAAACGGTACGTTAAAGGGCTAGCTATTTTTAGCAAAATCAGCTACGCAATGACTATGAAACGGACGGTAGTTAGTCAAACGACGTTTCTCTATGTCCGCGTAAGCACCGAGGACCAAGCGCGCGGCGTTTCGCTCGCGGCGCAAGAGGAGCGGTTGCTACCGGACGTGATAACGTGCAAGTCATCGTGGACGGCGGCGCCAACGCCAAGACGCTAGAACGGCCCGGATTGCAGCAAGCGTTAGAAGCCGTCCGCAACGGACGCGCTGCAAGCGTCGTAGTTTTGAAACTTGACCGGCTTACCCCCCGCGTTCGGGACCTTGCGGACTTCGTAGCCCCGGTGCAGTTTCAAGTGGCCGCCGGGCTTATCCGCAGTAAAGATGACGGGAACTTTCGCTTGAAGCGCGCTTGCGACACGGATCGCGTCTTTGTGCTGAACGCGGTAGTCCCAGACGAGATCGCGGGCTAGAACGGCGAGATAATAAGGTGTGACCTATGAATAGTGACAATCGTCAGTTCGCCTTTCTCGGCCTTCTGGAGAAGCCGCTTCCACGCTAACGCCACAATCACAATGCAAAGGTACATGTCTTTAGCGACCAAGACGGGAACGCCGCACGTGCGTTCGATGAATTTCGCGTCTTCGAGCCTTCCGGCGAGGGCGACGTCCTTGTAAGGCTATGGGTTTCAGGATTGGGATGACCGGGACTCGAACCCGGACGCTCTTTCGAGCAGCAGATTTTAAGTCTGCTGTGTCTACCGATTCCACCATCATCCCATACCCGTTTGCGCATTTAGGCAGGAAGCGCTAAATTACTGCGCGCCCCGCAAGGCGGGTATACCCCATGGCAACCTATGCTCGAACCCAGCCATCAGCAAGAAGAACGAGCGCAAGTCGACCCGCATCGCTTGACGTTCGGAAATCGCATCCTCGATGCGATGCCGTCAACCGAAGCCGAACGGCTGGTGGGTTCACTCAGGCGAATTTACGTTCAACGCGATCAGGTGCTCGTGCGGCCCGGTGAACTCATGCCGTATCTCCACTTTCCCATCGACGCATTTGCTTGGACCTGGACGGAAACGACGAAGACCGAGCGGCCGACGGCCGTCTTCAGTGTCGGGCATCGAGGTGTCATCGAGTGGAATCGCGTGCTGGGCTCGGTACGGGGAGAAACGTGCGCGACGATCATTTCAGGCGGTTCGGTGTGGCGCCTTCCAATCGATATCTTCGAACAACTTCAACCAGGCTTGAGCTCACCGCTGCGTCGCTTGATGCTTCGCTTTGCGAATTCGCTCGTCCTGAATGCCGCTTGCCGTCTGGCTTGTAATTCGGAACACAACATGGGCGAACGGCTTGCGCGGTGGCTGCTCTGGGTTGCCGATGAATCGGCGCGCTCCGAGTTTTCCATCACGCATCAGCAGATTGCGGACATCGCCGCCATCCGGCGGCCGTCGGTGTCGCTTGCGCTCTCGCAATTTCAGCGCCAAGGGATCGTGCGCTCGCACCACGGTCGTCTGCACATACTCGATCGCGTGCGCCTGGAGCAGATGGTCTGCCCGTGTTACTGGATTATGCGGCACAACGCGGAATTGGTCTTCAACGAATAGGGCTCTAATTAAAACAGCGCCCCCGGTAGGGAGCGCCGTTTTCGCACGCCGCGCTCTTACTCTTCTTGGCTGAATCCCAAATCGCGGCTTTGTTCGCGAATCGAATTATTCGCCGTTTCGCGCGCGGCCTCGATCGTTTCTTTGATGACCTCGCCGCTGCGGCGAACGACTTCGCTGCGCGCCTGTCGCATGCGATCCTTCATATCGTCCGCTACCGGACCTAACCGCTGGGATTCCAGTCGCGTTACGGGGAGAACCATGCCGATAAGGAAGCCCAGCGCAACGCCTGCCAGCAACATCGCCATGGGATTATCGCCAGGATTGAGCTGAATGTTGCGAGTCATGCCTTGAACGCGCTCTTGCAGCGCATCTCTGGCGCCGGCGACGCGGTCGCGCATGTCACCGGCGCGATCCCGCATATCGCTCGTGCGGTCGGAGACGGTTCCTTTGGCGTCGTCGATTCGGCCTTGGATGTTTTCCTTGGCACGGTCGACGACATTCGCGTTGTGGGCCACCGATCGAACGTCCTGCGCGACGCGCCGGCGGGCTTCTTCTACTTCTACTTCGCGGACTTCGCTCCGCTCTTGATCCATGCTATGTCCTCCTTCACGCTACGCGCGGTTTTGTCGAATTCTATAGGAAGCGCGGATTGAAGTTTGATCCATCCGGCAGCGGCGAGTGAGGCCGCCGCAAAGCCCCAAGCAATGGTAATGATAAGTGCCGCAAGCCAAGGTGTGACCACAGTTGAAAGCACGATGACTGCAAAGGCGGTGAATGCGCCTAACGCCAACAATCCCATCAGTGCGCCGGCGCCGAGCCACACGCCCGCGGCTGCCAGTCCGGCGAGTTCTTGCCGTGCTTCTTTCTTGAAAAGGTCGAGCTCGGCGTGGAAGAGCGTTCCCAGATCGTGACCGAGATTCGAAACGGATTCCTTGATCGACGCCGTGTCGACTATCGGTCCCCGTTCGCTCATTTTCGGTACCCTTGCGGCTGCGAATACGAGTCGACGAACGGAGGGTTTTCAAAGTCCGACGACTCGCTCGCGGCTCGGACCGTTCGTGCCGCAGGCTAAACCGCCGACGAAGCCGATGCCCGCAAGCAACCACGTCTTGTCGCGCGAAAATGTTTGCGCGTCGCTCCAAATCTGGGAACCGTCGTTGTTTCGCAGATATCGCGCCACTTGCGTGCCCTGCTGTGCCAGAAGTCTGTACGGCGTCTGCGGCCTGCGGTTCATTTCTCTCGCGCAGAACGTCACCCACTTCGCGCGCCAGATTCAGATAATGCTCGACGCGGTCCGCCAGCATTGTCGTGCCGCGGTCGACCGCCTGATTGATAATCGATTGAGATTTTCGCAGCAGATCGCCGGTCTGTTCCAAAGTTACCGCCATATTTCTAATCCTTAAATCTCCGTGTGGCGTGCGTGCTGATTACAGCTCCTTCATACCCAGGGCGTCGACAGGCGCGGCGCTTAAGCGGTCACTACCTCGCCCTTTGCCACGGCAGTCGTCCGCCCAGCAGGCAGCAGCTCCACTTTGAGCCAGCCGTCCTGGTGTGTATCGAATGCCTTGTACGCGTCGATCGCCTTCTCGAACGGTTCCCTCTGCGAAAGAATACGCGAAGGCCGCAGTTCGCCTGCGGCGACGAAACGGATCAGCTGCGGCAGGTAACGGCGGTGCGGACAATCTCCCATACGAATCGTCAGATTCTTTCCGAACGCTTTGCCGAAATCGAGGCCCTTGAACCCCGGCGGATAAACGCCAATCACGGAAATCGTGCCGGCCTTGGCGACCATCTCGACTGCGCCTTGCAGCGGCATCTCCGGCGCGCTGCCTTTGGACCATTGCTTCTTGGAGTGGCGCCCCTCGTCCGCATCGATTCCGACGGCGTCGATCACGCTGTCCGGCCCCACTCCGCCGGTAAGTTGTTTGATCACTTCGATCGGATCTTCGCGCACGTAATCGACGACTTCCGCGCCCTGATTTCGAGCGGCCTCGAGACGCGTGGATTCCGCGTCCACTGCAAAGACTCGCCCGGCGCCCATCAGTTTGGCGCTCGCTATGGCCATCTCTCCGACCGGTCCGCATCCCAAGACGGCCACAGTGTGACCGCGTTTGATGTTCGCCATGTCGGCGCCGAAATATGCAGTCGGCATGATGTCCGAGAGCAGAATCGCATCGTCGTCCGTGACTTCGTCCGGTAGTTTCACTGCGTTGATCGGTGCGAACGGAATGCGCGCGTATTCCGCCTGCAGTCCGTCGAATGGTCCGGACTGCTTGGGTCCGCCGTAAAATGCCGTATTCTCCGGGCCTTCCGGATTTGCGTTATCGCATTTGGAAAAGTACCCCGCGCGGCAGTAGGAACAGTATCCGCAAGCAATCGTCGAGCCGACGACTACGCGGTCCCCCGGCTTGAGGTTGCGAACGCCCTTTCCAACCTGCCGTACAACGCCGACGCCCTCATGTCCAAGAATCTTGCCCTTCTCCAGCGGAGGCATCGAACCGCGAATGAAATGTAAATCGGTGCCGCAGATGGCACTCGACGTCAGTTGAATAATCGCATCCTGATCGTCCAGAATTTTCGGCTCCGGAACGTCGTCCAGCCGAATGTCGGCTACGCCGTGAAAAACAACTGCCTTCATGATCCCCTACTCCTGAGGGCATCCCGCCCACAAGCCGGTGTTTCCCACGCCGCACGGAACCAACCCCGGAAGAATGATTTTTCAAGACCGCGCGGATGCGGGCAAGCAACTGGCCGCAAAACTTTCAGCGTATGCCGGTCCGCAAACGCGCGTGCTCGCGCTTCCCCGCGGCGGTCTCCCGATAGGCTATGAAGTATCGCGCGGGCTGCGCGCGCCGCTCGACGTTTTCGTCGTGCGCAAAATCGGAGCACCGGGACGCGAAGAGCTGGCTCTGGGCGCAATCGCCTCGGGTGGCGTGCGGGTGCTGAACGAAGAGACGATAGCGGCGCTCGGTGTCGACGACGCAACCCTCGATACCGTTGCGTTGCGGGAACAAGCCGAGCTCGAGCGGCGCGAAGCGGCTTATCGCGTTGATGCGGCGCCCCACGACGTCGCCGGACGGACCGTGATCCTCGTCGACGACGGGCTTGCGACGGGAGCCAGCATGTCCGCCGCCGTGCTAGCAGTGCGCACGCTCAAACCCAAAGAGATCGTCGTCGCCGTTCCCGTTGCACCGGCCGACACGGTAGAGGCCCTTTCTGCCGAAGTCGACGACATCGTTTGTCTTGCCGTGCCGCGTCCGTTTCGCGGCGTCGGCGCATGGTATGCGGATTTTCGTCAAGTAACCGACGAGGAGGTAAGAACATTCTTGCGAGCGGCCAATGAACGCGCGTAGATTGCGCACCGACAACATTCCCGCAGACGGTGATGCAGCGACGATTGAAGTCGAGGGCAAACGCGTCGGCCTGAGCAACCTGAACAAAGTGTTCTGGCCCGAACTCGGATTGACCAAACGGGATTTGCTGGCATATTACGATCGAATGGCGCCGCTCATCCTGCCGCACGTCCGCGACAAGGCCATGGTGATGAAACGCTATCCCAACGGCATCAGCGGCGACTTCTTCTTCATGAAGCGCACGCCGGCGGTACGGCCCGACTGGATTCAAACGTGCGCGATCACGCACGGATCCGGCAACGTCATCAACTTCCCGATGGTTCAGGATAGGCCGACGCTGCTGTGGCTCATCAACCTGGGCTGCATCGATCTGAATCCTTGGTATGCGCCGTGCGAAACCTTTACGCAGCCCGATTATCTGCATTTCGATCTCGACCCGCATTCAGCGCCGTTCGAGATGGTGCGCGAAGCGGCCCTGATCGTTCGCGACGCGCTACACGTCCTGAAGATGAAGCCTCTTGCCAAGACTTCCGGCGGGCACGGCATGCATGTCTACGTCGCGATAAAACACGGGCCCGACCAGCACACGGTGTGGAGCACCGCCAAGCAAATTTCACACGAACTGGCCAAAGGGCATGCGGACATCCTGACCGCCGTCTACAAAGTCGAAAAACGCCCGAAGAATCGCGTGCTGCTGGACTACAACCAAAATCGCTTCGGCGCTACGCTGGCATCGATTTACTCCGTCCGCCCGAACGCCTATGCGGGCGTCTCGACGCCGGTCACGTGGGAGGAAGTCGAGGGCGGCTGCGTCCCCGAGGACTTCACAATCGCCAACGTCCCGAATCGCGTCGGCCAACTCGGCGATCTGTGGAAGCCGCTCACACAGCAGCGCGGGCGCTACGATCTTCAGGCGTTGCTGGGGAGCTCGTAACGCGCTATGCTCGATAATCTTCCCCTCAAACCGCCGATCGAGCCGATGGAGGCAAGGGCATCGACGACGATCCCGAAAGGCGAGGGCTGGCTATACGAGCCCAAGTGGGACGGATTTCGGTGTATCGCGTTTCGCGACGGTGACGAGGTGGCGATGCAGTCGAAGGCGGGACAACCGCTGGAGCGCTATTTTCCGGAAATCGTCGATGCGCTGACGGCCCTGACCAGCAAACGTTTCGTGCTGGACGGAGAGATTTTCATCGAACAGAATGAAACGCTCGATTTCGATGCGTTATTGCAGCGCATCCATCCGGCTGCGTCGCGCATTCGAAAGCTCTCCGTCGAAACGCCCGCTACGCTCGCAATCTTCGACCTGCTTGCCGGCGAGGGAAAAGCATTGTTCGAGCGGCCGCTTCGCGAGCGACGCGACGCACTGGAAGAGTTCGCAGAGAAGCACTTCAAAAAAAAGCGCCGTATCGGTCTTTCGCCGGCATCGACCGATCTTGTCAAAGCTCGCGGATGGCTCAACGGCGAGCTTGCGCGCTTTGACGGCGCGATGGCCAAGAGGCTCGACCGGCCTTACCGTTTCGGCGAGCGTGACGCGGTCGTCAAAGTAAAGCGCGTCTATACCGCCGATTGCGTCGTCGGAGGATTTCGTCTCGCAAAAGACGGTAAAACAATCGGCTCGTTGCTGCTCGGCCTCTATGACGACGAGGGTCTGCTGCATTTGGTGGGTTTCATCGGCAGCCTTACCGCTGCTGAGCGTGCTCGTGCCGGCGCGCTCCTCAAACCCATCGTTCAGGAACCCGGGTTCACTGGAGCGCGGCCCGGCGGGACCAGCCGATGGGGATCGCGCGAAACCAAGTGGCATCCCGTCGCTGCAAAGATCGTCGTCGAGGTGCGCTTCGATCATGTTACCGCGCACCGGTTTAGGCATGGAGCGCGCTTCGTTCGGTGGCGGCCCGACAAGCCGCCGCGACAGTGCACGATGGAACAGCTCTATAGCCGGGTAAATGTTGCAGATGAAACGCTTGGGTCGTAAAACATTGCAGTCGTCGAATCGCCGCCGTGCTGCCGAAGCGGGGCAACAGGACAATGTCGTTCCCGGACGCCGCACTGCCGAACGCGGCGTCATCGACGCAGAATCCGGCGAGGAAGTATACGGCGTATTGCTTTCGGAGCGCCGGCGCATGGGCGAGAGCAACCCGTCCGTGCCCGCCGAGAAAACTCAGAATACTAGAAGCACCGAGCCGAAAAGCGTGCCGAAAACCGGCATTGCGAAAGATCGGAAGTCAAAATGAGCGCGTACGGGGTCGAACCGTACGATCGCGCCCATGCCCACATCGATCTTCGGATGGACGCCGCTGCGGCGAACCGCATTTTGCTCGCGATCGAACACCTGGATCAGGCGTCCGGCGTCGATCCGGCACTCGACGATCTGCGCCGGCTGCTGAAAGCGGCGCTGGTCAAGAAATCTTCGGGCGACGTGGACAGTGAGCCGAGCACCGAGTAAACGTGCGTTTCCCGTTTTCAGGATACGGGTAACGAAAAACAACTACGAAATTGGAGGTTCCTAAGTGGCTACAGCAACGCGCACGAACGATCGCGACGAAATCCGCCGCTGGGTCGAAAGCCGCGACGGCCGTCCGGCGATCGTTAAAGGAACGGGCGGCGTACTGCGCATCGACTTCGGAGAACCGGAGGAAGAACTCGAACGCGTGAGTTGGGATCGCTTCTTCGACGTATTCGACTCCAGCAACCTCGACTTTCTGTACGATCCGCGCGGCCATATGGTCAAATTCGTGAGCCGCGAATCCAACGGAGGAACGAGCATGGCAAGACGAAAGAGCAGCGGCCGTAAAAAATCCAGCGGGCGCAAAAAGAGCAGTAACGGGCGCAAGAAGAGCACCGGCGGACGCAAGAAGAGCACCGGCGGACGCAAGAAGAGCACCAGCGGACGCAAGAAGAGCACCGGCGGACGCAAGAAGAGCACCAGCGGGCGCAAGAAGAGCACCGGCGGACGCAAGAAGAGCACCGGCGGACGCAAGAAGAGCACCGGCGGACGCAAGAAGAGCACCAGCGGACGCAAGAAGAGCACCGGCGGACGCAAGAAGAGCACCAGCGGGCGCAAGAAGAGCACCGGCGGACGCAAGAAGAGCACCGGCGGACGCAAGAAGAGCACCGGCGGACGGAAATACGGCGCGAAGGCTGGACGCAAGGTCGAGCGTTCGATGCACGAGATGAAGCGCGGCGAGCTCAAATCGGGACGCAGCGGGAAGAAGGTCAAGAGCCGCAAGCAAGCCATCGCGATCGGTCTATCGGAGGCCAGGCGCAGCGGTGGAAAAGTTCCACCGAATCCCAACCGCAAAGGCGGTCGCCGGAAGAAATCCCGGTAGCGGCCGGCGATGAATAACGATATTCCGCGTCTGGGGCCGCACCAATTGGATACGGCGACCATGCCGATCATCGATGCGCGCACTCATCAAGGAAAAGAGCAGATCCGCGGCGCCGTGCGCTACGATCCCAAGCGTTTATTGGCCGAGGAACACCTGACGCTGCCGATGGCGCACGACGAATCGATCGTCGTCTACGCCGAGGACGAAAAGCATGCGCTCGCAGTGGCCGAACATCTGCGCCGCCAGGGCTACGAAAACGCCGCAGTGCTCGCCGGCGGCTTAGACGCGTATCGTGACGCGGGACTCCCGCTCGAGCAGGCGACGCAAGAGCAGCCCATTCCCGGTCAAGAGGGCGCCGGAATTCCGCGTGGTTGAAATGCGCGCCTAGTCGCTGAGGCGAGGCGGCGAGATCTGCAGCAAATTGAGCACGTGCGAGAGCCGTGTGGCGTAACCTTCTTGACCGCTGCGCAGCAGTTCGTCGCGCATCTGCCGCAATTCGTCGACGGCACGGCTGACGTTGGGGCGGTTCATCTCGCGAAACATTTCACGAGCTCGATTGAACCGGCTTTCGTCATCCTCGGCG
Organism: Vulcanimicrobiota bacterium; assembly: GCA_963714015.1. GTDB lineage: Bacteria > Vulcanimicrobiota > Vulcanimicrobiia > Vulcanimicrobiales > Vulcanimicrobiaceae > DASRDE01. The sequence goes on from OY970223.1 coordinate 3,271,936, forward strand.
CCGACGGCGCGACGCTCGAACGAAGGCAGTTCTTCGGAGTGTCCCAAGACGATGTCGCCGACGATTTCGATAATGGCGTCGGCGTGGACTCGGGCATTGGTCGCCGCCAGGTCCACGTAGCGTTCTTCACGGTCTCGCGCAGAGATCGCAATCAAATTTGCCTCGACGCAGAGTTCGATCAGGCCGCCCACCAGCGGTACCGCATCGGAAGCGGCCTCGAGGTAAGCCTCATAGACCTCGTCCTCGTCTTCGTCAGTGGCATCAAGGTAATCGTTCCAGGCGCGGCGCGCGTCGAGGATTGCGCGAAAGACCTCTGAGTCAGGCATGGCTGCGGTCTTTCGCCGCGGGACGCGTGAGTTACTCGCGTCGTAAAGCGGGATGCCGTTCGCTCAATGGGGAGGTATTGAGTGAGCGGCATTCCCAGGTTTGTGAGTTACGAAAAGCGAGTCCGGACGCATCGATGCTCGCCAAAATATCGATGGGGCGTTCCCGCATTGTGCTGTTACCCCAAATCGGCATCAGCTACGCAATAGGAAGCCGAGCAGCACGTCATTGGTCGAGACGACCGCTCGATCGTGACCCGCCCTTTCCATGACGGCCGCAAGGACGATAAGCCCGGCGGGCAAGATGTCGGCTCGTTGCGGATTCATGCCCGGAAGCGTCTTTCGCCGGACCAAGTCGATGGAGCACAGCATTTGCAGTGTCCCTTCCACATCGTCGCCGGAAAGCTGCGAGTAAGTAAACGGCTCCCGGTTGCCTTGCAGCAATGAAATCGTCGTCGTCGCAGTACCGCCCACGAACAGCAGCTGATCGACCGGCTCGAACGTTGCGATTGGCTCGGTAGCAGCGAGCGCCAAGCGACGTCCCCGTTCCAACGAGTCTTGCAATACGGCACCGTCGCGGCCGCAGAGGCCGGTAATCAATTCCGTTAGACGAACCGCTCCAATCTCACAGGAGATCTCGCGGTCCGGGCTAGAGCGTTTGCTGCCGGCAGCATACTCGGTGCTTCCGCCGCCCACATCCGCGACTGCGAATCGCTCGTGCGCGCCGTTCGGCAACCCGCTTAGCGCACCGGCATAAGAACATCGGGCCTCGTCCTCGCCGGAGATGATTTGCAACTGCGCGCCGGTCAGCCCGCGAACTTTACGCGCAAATTCGTCGGCGTTATCCGCCCGGCGTACGGCACTGGTTGCAATCACGCCGATATGCGACGTATACGGTTTGATGAGTTCCAGATGCTCGTGTATGGCTTCCAGCGTGCGCCGCATGGGCTGCTCACCGATGTGACCACGCTCCTTGAGGCCCTCTCCGATCCGCGTGCCGATGGACCGCTGCGCGAGAGGATATCCGGATCCGTCGTGAATGTCCGCGACGAGCGCGCGGGTAGAGTTGGTGCCTACGGAGATGAGGGCCTTGATCACCGTTCGTCGGAATGACGAGATTCAAAAAGCGCCGCGCGCTTCTTCTTCTGTAAAAAGTGGCGCTCGTGCGCGGGCGGCAAGTCGGGTTTCTCCCACTCAGCCGTCATCTTGAGATAGTTCGCGATCTGCTCTTCGAAGTGTTCGTCGCGTATTTGCGGCGCCAGCATCAGCATGGGATGCCGCCCCGAAGACTGCACCACGAACTCCAGGGCCTTTCGCCGGCTGAAAGCTCGGTCGTAGGCGGCGCGGTTCTTCTCCAAATCGAGGAGCGGAACGCTGGCCAAACGCCCGTCTTCGAGACGCACGGTAGCGCCGAACGCATTCACGTTGATGACGGTGCCCCGCTGCGTATCGCTCACGGCGCCGGCGCGTGGGCCGCTTTCACGTAGATGATCGCTTCGTTGGAGCGCACGAGATGCAGCCGGTCGTGGATTTCAGGAACCGCGCCCTGCGGATCCAGCAGCCGCCGTATCTGACGCACTTCGCGGCGGTTGTGGCCCTTGAGCGAGGCGACGTCGCGTTCTACGGAAGATAGTGAATGCGCCATCGCAATGTTTTCGTTCGCGATGCGGACGAACTGGATCGAGACGAGTGTGGCGACGACGGCGGCGAGAAGCCCGACGAGCAGACGGCCTACGAGGCGGAGGATGCCGGCCGTTCTCGTGCGTTTCATGAAGCCGAGTGAACTGCTTCCAGGCGCTCACTCTGCCAAGCGCCGATCCGTCGATACTTTTGATAACGCGTCTCGCGTAGCCGATCTTGCGGGAGCGCGCCCAAGTGCGTTAAAGCCAACTCGATAGCTTTCATCACGCGCTGAATTGTTCCCGCTGCGTCGCGATGCGCGCCGCCAATGGGTTCCGGCACGATTTCGTCGACGATACCAAAGCCTTTGAGATCCTGTGCCGTCAGCTTCAGATGGGACGCAGCCTCTTCGGCTTTCCCGGCGTCACTCCAAAGGATTGCGGCGCATCCTTCGGGGCTGGCCACGGAGTAATAGCTGTGCTCGAGGATGATCAACCTGTCGGCGATGCTCAGGGCAAGCGCACCACCGCTTCCGCCTTCACCGATCACCGTTGCAACGATGGGCACCGGCGCAATCGTGAATTCGTACAGGCATGCGGCTATAGCTTCGGATTGCGCGCGCTCTTCGGACGTGATTCCGGGATCGGCGCCTTTCGTGTCGACGAACGTAACGATTGGTACGCCCATACGGCCGGCGAGATGCGCCAGACGCTGAACTTTGCGATACCCCTCCGGCGAGGGCATTCCGAAGTTGCGCTTCAGATTCTCTTTGGTGTCCCGGCCGCGTTGCTGGCCGATTGCCATGACTGCTCGATCCCCCAAACGCGCGAGGCCCGCGATGATGGCCTGATCGTCTCGTGAATGGCGGTCGCCGTGAAGCTCGTCGAACTGCGTGAAGTAAGAGATGTAATCCGCGGCCGTGGGACGACTGGGATGGCGCGCCATGTGCACTTTTTCCCACGGTGTCATCGAACCGAAGATCTCTTGCTGGATCTGCGCGTACTTTTGCTCGAGCGCGCGAATCTCCGCCGACATGTCCACACGCTGCTGGGTGTTGGAGGCGCGCAGTTCTTCGAGCGTCTTCTCGAGAACCGACAGCTCTTTCTCGCGATCGACGATGATGTTCATACGGCAACGCGCTCCTTGCTGCGTTTACCCTGTCCGACGTCCTCGAGTAATCGCGTCAAGGTTGCCTTCACGTCGTGGCGATCGACGACCAGGTCGATGTGGCCTTTGTCCAGCAGAAACTCGGCCGTCTGAAACTGATCCGGTAGTTTTTGGCGGATCGTCTGCTCGATAACGCGTCGTCCCGCGAAGCCAATCATGGCTTTGGGCTCGGCAAGTATCAGATCCGATTGGAATGCAAACGAGGCCGACACGCCGCCGGTGGTCGGATCGGTGAGCACCGTGATGAAGATGTTGCCCGCCTCCATGAAGCGGCTGACGGCTGAAGTGGTCTTTGCCATCTGCATCAGCGCGAGCATGCCTTCTTCCATACGGGCTCCGCCGCTCGCGGTAAAAATGATGCAGGGAATCCGGCGCTCCAGCGCGCCTTCGAGCAGCAGCGTGATGCGTTCGCCGACGACCGTACCCATCGTGCCGCCGCGGAAATGAAAGTCCATCACGCCCAAGGCGACGTCGTGCCCTCCGATCGTTCCGAATCCGCAAACGACACCCTCGGTGAGCTGCGATTTCTCGCGATCGCCGGCGAGCTTTGCCGCATAACTCTTACGATCGACCCATTGCAGCGGATCTCCGGGCAGCACGTCTGCACCGATCTCGACAAAATCCGCGTCGACCAGGGAATTGATGCGGTCGAAGGCAGTCATGCGGAAGTGGTGGCCGCAGCGCGGGCAAACCCATAGATTGGCAACGAGGTCTCGCCGGTAGAGCACCTCGCTGCAGCTCGGGCATTTACTCCAAAGCGCGGCGTCCTCTTGCTCTTGCGATTTGCTGCGCCGCGTGCGCAGCCAGTCGGGCATGGGCATCAGCTGCTCTGCACTTTCTGCGCACCGGGGAAGATCCGCGCCGCGTACAATTTGCGCAGCTGCTTGAGATAATTGAAGATCTCTTTTTCGTTCAACTTAGACTGGCCTTCCACGCGATCGGTGAAGACGTACGGCACCTCGAGCGCTTTGCCGTAGTGCGCCTTGGCGATTACCTCGAGACCGATCTTGAAACCGATCGGATCGAGCCGCACGCCTTCGAGCGCCTCGCGCTTGACCAGAAAATATCCGCTCGTGATGTCTTTGATTCGGGTGAGCGGCTGCGCCAGCATGCACGCGACCTTTGAGGTTACGATCCGCCGCATCGGCCAATTCGTGATTCCCCCGCCGCTCACGTAGCGACTGCCGACGGCAAGTCCGTAGCCGTTCTCGAGCGCCTTCACCATCGCCGGCAAAATGTTAATGTCGTGACTGAAGTCGGCGTCCATTGCGCCGAGCGCCTCAGAGTCGGCGCGCGCGAATTTCCAACCGTCGATAACCCCGCTGGAGAGTCCCAGCTTACCCGGCCGATGCAGACAACGCACCGGAAACTGCGCGGAGAGCCGATCCACAATTGCTCCCGTGCCGTCCGGCGAATTGTCGTCGACGACGATAAGCTCTCCGTCCAGCTGGCCGGCGGCGAAAACTCCCGCGAGTGCGCCTATCAGACGCTCGATGCCGCCGGCTTCATTGTACGTCGGGATAACGATCGAAAACTTCAAATGCCCCATGCGATCCTGACGTATACGACGTACCGCACGGTTCTTCCGGTAGGGCCTTACAAGCGGTGGAGCTGGGGGTTTGCCGAGGGATCGAACGCGGGCAGTTCGGGATACGACGTACAACGCAACTCCACGCCGCCGTCGGCCGCGATGCTCAAAACTTCGTCTGCGCCGATGAGCGTCTCTTCCTCACGGCCGGTCCAATAGACCAGCAGAAATTCCGCTCCCCGCGCTTGGCCCGAACCATAAACGGCGCGCACCTCGCCCGCATTTGCGCCGTCCGAAGTGCGGACCGGCGTGCCGGGCCGCAGCTCTTCCAACAACCTTGACATCGGCAGCGTTATACCCCGCTCGCGTAAGAAAGAATGCTGACGGCTACGAGCGCCGCAGTCTCGGTCCGAAGAACGCGCGGCCCCAATGAGATGGCGAGCGCCCCCGCGGCTTGAGCCGCTTCGGCTTCCGCGTTCGAAAAGCCACCCTCCGGTCCTATTACTACCAAAATGCGGCGGGCACCGGCCAGCAGCGCAGGCAACCGTTGGCGCAGCGGCTCTGCGGTCGCGCCTTCCCAGGCAAACAGCACCAAATCGTACTTAGCGAAAACAACGCAGAGATCCGGGAGCGAGCACGGGGACGCGATCTGCGGCAGGCCGGTTCGACCGCATTGCTCGGCGGCCGATTTTGCCAGGCGGCGCCATCGCTCGAGTTTGTTCGTACTCGCATCGGCAGCTATCGCGCGTTCCGAGCGCAGCGGAATGATGGCCCGCGCACCAAGCTCGGTCAGCTTTTCGACGACGAAATCCATCTTCTGGCCTTTGGGTATTCCTTGTGCGACCGTTATCTCGAGCGCATCCTGCGGCGGCTCCCCGGTAATCTCCAGCAATTCCGCTCGGACATTGCGGCCCTCGACCTGCAACTGCGCCCGATATTGCTGGGCGGCCGAATCGAAGACCTCGATTTCCTCTCCGCTGCCCATGCGCAAAACGGCGAGGATCTTGTGCGCGTCGCTGCCGTCCAATGCTATCGTTTCGCCGGGCGCGTGCGTCCCCTCGACGAAAAACCGCCGCCTACTCAGGTTTGAACGCGTCCTTGACCTTGTCGAAGAACGAGCGTTCGTGATCTCCCACGGATTCGGCGTATTCTTCGAGTAACTCGCGCTGGCGTTTGTTCACCTTGGTCGGGACCATTAAGTGAACCGTTACCACGTGATCTCCGCGGCTTGTTCCGCGAACGGCCGGCATACCGCGTCCGCGCATGCGGAAGGTCGTGCCGGGCTGCGTGCCGGCGTGAACGCTCAACGGCAACTCGCCTTCGAGCGACGGCACACTGATCTGCGCGCCCAGGACAGCTTGGGGAAATGTGATCGGCACGTCAACGAACGTGTCGGTACCTTCGCGCCGAAAGAGGGCGTGGTTCGCGACGTTGAGATAGACGTATAGATCGCCTGCAGGGCCGCCGTGAATTCCGGCCTCGCCGTTCCCGGTAATTCGTATGCGGCTGCCGTCGTCTACTCCGGCCGGAACCTTTACGGTGAGCTTTCGCTCCACCTCGCGCCGTCCGCGCCCATGGCATGTCGGGCACGGCGTCTGGACGACCTGTCCGTCGCCGTTGCATTTGCTGCACGTCGATTGCGTGACGAATTGTCCGAGCGGCGTCTGCCGAACCATCCGCATTACGCCGGTGCCGCTGCAGCGATCGCACGGCACGACGAGCGTACCGGGTGCGGCACCCGAACCCACGCACGTCTCGCATTGAGCGAGGTGATTGAACTGGATCTCGCGCGTCGTACCGGTGAACGCTTCCTCCAGCGTAATCTCAAGATCGTAGCGCAGATCGGAGCCGCGAGCGGGTCCCGCCCGCCGCGTCTGCGCCTGCTGCGCACCCATTCGATCGCCGAAAAAGATGTCGAAGATGTCGCCGAATCCGCTTCCGCCAAAGCCTCCGAAATCACCGAATCCCGCGCTGCTCGCACCGTTTCCGACGGTCCCGTAGCGATCGTACTGCGCGCGCTTTTGCGGATCGGAGAGCACTTCGTAAGCTTCGTTGATCTCTTTGAAGCGGTGCTCGGCCTCGGCTTTGTTTTCCGCAACGTCGGGATGATGCTTGCGCGCCAGGGCACGATAGGCACGCTTGATGTCTTCGACGCCGGCGTTGCGGTTGACGCCCAGCACGTCATAAAAGTCTTTGGTCGGCACGAAAAGCTATTTTATCTCGACGTCGGCAAGCTGTTGGGAAAGAGTCTCCGCCGTGCCCGATGCGAGCGCCATGAGGCGGCCGTACGGCATGCGGCGCGGGCCCAGAATCGAGAGCATACCGATGGCATGTTGCCCAAACCGGTACGGAACAGTCACGATGCTGAAGTCCGTCATCTCCTCGACGCCGAGCTCGTGACCGATCTTGACGCTGGCGGCATCGACATTCATCGAGTCGGCGACCAGGTCGTAGAGCGTCTTCTGTTCTTCCACGATTCGCAGGATCGACCGAAGCTTGCGCAAGTCGTGGAATTCGGGCTGGTCCAGAAGATTTTGTGCGCCCGAGGCCGTGAGCGTGGGCTGTTCCTCGGAGCGAGCATTACGCAGCGCCGCCGTCACCGCATTGCGCAGGTCATCGCGGGCGCCGATGTCGGCTGCCGCAGCTGCTATCTCACTATCGCGAATCTCGCGCAGGAGCCGGTTGCCGAATTTCGAGTTGAGCGCATTGGAGAGGCGCGTGAGATCGTCCGGTGTGACGTCCTCACGCAGTTCGAAAAGGCTCTGGCCCGACACGCCAATGGACGTCACCACGATGGCAACGCCGGTTCTGGGCGAGAGCCAAATCATCTGGATGTGCCGGAAAGTAGCGCTTTCGTTGCTGGGCTTGGTGACGAACGCCAAGTTTTTCGAGAGTCTTCCGAGCAAGCGCGTGGCATTCTCGATCATTTCATCGAGCTCGCGGCTCGCGTCGAGAAGTTCGTCGCGGATGCGCCGGCGGTCGTCAGGAGCCAGGCTCTCCGGCTGCATCAACTGATCGACGTATTTGCGGTAACCCGCGTCCGACGGCACGCGGCCGGCGGAAGTATGGGGCTGCACGAGGTAGCCCCCGGCCTCCAGTTCGGCCAGCTCGTTCCGAACAGTAGCCGAGCTGACCCCCAGGTTATACTTCTGCGTTAACGATTGCGAGGCGACAGGCTCGGCCGTGGCGATATATTCGTACACCACTGTGGCCAGGATGTACGACTTCCGCTTGTCGAGCTGCCCCGAGGGCGCTTCGCCCGGAGGCGCGCCGCTATTCATCGTCCTATCTTAGCAATCTCGGCCTAGGACTGCCAAGACTTAAGGGCTAGGCTCGGGCGCCGGCGGAGCGGCCAAGGCGCGCTCGACGGCCGTTCGTAGTTCGTTCCACGACAGGCCGCCCAGCGTGACATAGGTCACGACCCCCTCCGGATCGAGCACCACGGTGTCCGGCACCTCGCTAAGCGAGTAGGCCGCGTAAATCTTGCTCTGGCGATCCTCGATAACGGGCAGGTCGAAACCATGTGCCTTCAGATATGCCTGCGCGACGCCTTGCGGTTCGTTCCAATCGATCGTCACGAGCCGAATGCGGTCGCCGTACGTGCTGCGCAATCGAGCGAAATACGGGAGCTCGTTCGTGCACGGCGGACACCAGGTCGCCCAAAAGTTGATGACGACCGGACGGCCGCGCAATTCGGAGAGCGGCTGATCGCCGTTCGCTGTAGGGACCGAAAAATCGGGCGGAGGCTGACCGTAGTGAACAGTTGCAAGTCCCGTTCCGGTCAGCGTTGCCAAAATCAAGGCGGCGAGGGAGCTTCACATCGGCAATTTCGGCAGGCATGCATGCTTGTTCCCGGTAAAACGAGCGCATGAATACGGCCGAATCGATCGAGGCGCTTTCATCAGAGAGCCGCCGTTTTGCGCCATCTCCCGAATTTGCCGCTCGCGCGAACGCCCAGCCGGGAATCTATGAAGAAGCCGAGCGCGATTACGAGACATATTGGGCATCGTGGGCGCGTAAACTCGAGTGGAGCAAACCGTTCACCAGGATCCTGGAATGGAACGAGCCGTTTGCACGCTGGTTCTCCGACGGGGAGCTCAACGTCTCGGTCAATTGTCTGGATAGGCACGTGCGAGCGGGGTACGGGCAAAAAATTGCCTATTACTATGAAGGCGAGCCCGGCGACCGCCGGACCATAACGTACCAAGAACTGCTCGACCACGTCTGCCGGTTCGCGAACGGATTGCGTTCGCTAGGCATCAAGAGGGGCGATCGGGTCGCCATTTACATGCCGATGATCCCGGAGCTTCCGGTGGCCATGCTGGCGTGCGCACGCATCGGCGCCGCACATTCGGTGATATTCGGCGGATTTTCGCCCGACTCAATCGTCGACCGCGTCAACGATGCGAAGTGCGTCGCTTTGATTACCGCCGATCAAGGATGGCGGCGCGGCAAGCACGTTGCGCTCAAGGACAACTGCGACGAAGCGATGCAGCACACGCCCAGCATCAAACACTGCATCGTCGCTAAACGCGTTGGAGTCTCCCGTCAGGATGCGCGAGGGCCGCGATCGTTGGTGGGACGACGTGACGAGCGGACAGAGCACCGTGTGCGAACCGGAAGCGATGAACGCCGAGGATCTGCTTTTTCTGCTCTACACGAGCGGCACGACCGCGAAGCCCAAAGGCATCATTCACACGACGGGCGGTTACCTGACGCACGTGACCGCTACGCACAGTTTAGTCTTCGATCTCAAGCCCGGCGAAGACGTCTATTGGTGCGCCGCGGACATCGGTTGGGTTACGGGACACTCGTACATCGTGTACGGCCCGCTCGCGAACGGCGCTACGAGCGTCCTCTATGAGGGCACGCCGGATTTTCCCGACAAGGATCGCCTTTGGGAGATCGCCGCGCGCTACGGCGTAACGATCCTTTACACGGCGCCCACCGCAATTCGCACGTTCATGAAGTGGGGTCCGCAGTATCCGCAAAAACACGACCTGTCGGCGCTCCGCGTGCTCGGATCAGTCGGTGAGCCGATCAATCCGGAAGCCTGGATGTGGTACCGCGAGCACATCGGCGGAAACCGGTGTCCCGTCGTGGACACGTGGTGGCAAACGGAAACGGGCGGCATCATGATTTCGCCGTTGCCGGGAATCAGCGAAACGCCGCCCGGCAGTGCGACGCGCCCGTTGCCTGGGATCGGCGCCGACATCGTGAACGATCGAGGCGAATCGGTGCCCCTGGGCGGGGGCGGATACATCGTGCTCACTCGTCCATGGCCCGGAATGCTTCGGGGCATTTACGGCGATGACGAACGTTACGTTCAGACGTACTGGTCCAAGTTTCCACACCGGTATTTGGCGGGCGACGGATGCCGGCGTGACATGGACGGCAATTACTGGTTCATGGGCCGAATCGACGACGTGATGAACGTGAGCGGCCACCGCATCTCCACAACGGAGATTGAGAGCGCGCTCGTCGACGATCCCCGCGTTGCGGAAGCCGCTGTATGCGGTAAACTCGACGACGTCACCGGTCAGGCGATCTATGCATTCGTCTCGCTGCGCGGCGGCGACATCGGCAGCCCCGGTCTGGCGGACGAACTGCGGGACCATGTCGCCGAGAAGCTCGGCAAGTTCACTCGGCCCAAGTACATCACGTTTACTCAAGAGCTGCCCAAGACCCGCAGCGGGAAGATCATGCGGCGGCTCCTGCGAGACGTTGCCGAAGGCCGCCAACTGGGGGACACGACGACGCTCGCGGACTCCTCCGTCGTGGATATCCTAAAAGAGCGAGCCGCCGCTGAGATCTCGACGAGCGAAGAGTAAACCGTTAAGGCTTGGCTGTGGGCCGCGCCATGTGTTTTTTCATCATGGCGTGGCCTTTCATCGTTGAGTGACTCTTCATCATCGAGTGCGCCTTCATCGAATGGCTGCTCATCATGCTGTGACTGCTCATCATTTTGTGAGCGTGCATGGCGCTCGGGGTTGGGGTCGCGAGGGCGGCGACGAAAATCAGGGCGATTAGATTCACGAAAATACTCCTTGCAAAAAAAAAGCGATTCGTCCTCAAGTACGCTTCAGAGAACCGTTCGGATTAGTCGCTGCTTTGGGGCCAAGGAGCCTTCCCGGAGAGCACGTCCTGTACGCGTACAGCCGGATATCCCACGCCGGCGTAAGCGCTGTCTTGCCACGCCCAAACTGCGAGATCCCGCATCTCCATAGCGCCCGCTGCGAGACGTTCTGCCGCAAAAGTTCGTGCCTCGGCCGAACCGCCGGCGAAACCGCCGCGCTTTTCAATTTGGTAGAGCTGCGGCACGGTGCGGTCCGACGTCTCGAGGTACGACATGATCGCACGCATGACGCTCGTTTGCGGGAGCAGATCCTGCGGCACGGCGAGTTGTGACTGCAGCGACACCAGGCGTTCGACCTGCGCTTCGCCGACGAACCGGTCGACGAATGCGCTCTCGAACATCGAGTGCGTCTTGTGCGACTGCGTAAACCCGCCGGGATTCGGGAAATCGCCCCATCCGTTGAAGTGCACGGTAACGTGCAGCGGCTGGCTTCCATCGCCGACGAAGTGGCCCCACACGCCCAGGTCCTGCGCGATAACGCGTTGCATCACATCCCGCATGTGCGCCGCCGAAGGGTCGCGTCCGGCAGCGAAATCGTCGACACGCCAATATGCGAAATCTTGCCGCAACTGCTCCCAGCCGTCGAGAATCGCGTACGGAAGATAGCCTTGCCGATATTGATCGGTCTTGGCCGCGCGCAGTGCCGTATCGTACGCTTCACGATCCTTCGGCATGGCGGAGGCGTTGACGACGCCGGCTACGGTGCCGTCGTCCAACAGGTCCACGTAATGCGCGGGATCCTCGTCGTCGTCCCATGACGACCCGGAACCCTTGATCCGGTCCATCTCCGGGCCTAAGTACGCAATTTCGAAAACGTCGGATTGCGAGCTGATGAAGGCAGGCATGCGTCCCGCGAATCCCAGCGCGGCAAGATGATTGATGATCGTATGCCCTTTACTGCCCCAGGCCCAAGCCGGCTGGGCGCACAAACCCGCGGCAAGGACGACTGCAGTGATAAAAAGATGAAGCGATTTCATGCCGCGCCGCTTCGAGGAGAATGGGCGAACCCTTGCCAAGAGCCCTCGTCGGCGCCGTCAAAATCGTCCAAGGGCCGGCGAGGCGAATTGTGGAGGGAAGTATGCTTCGGTTGTGCGCGCTTGTTTTAGCGGCGATCTTGCTTGGCGCCGGCGCTGCGCAAGAATCTTTTCCCGTGGTCAACGTCATGCCGGCGTTCTGGCAAGCCTGGGACTCGACGCAAGGACAACCGGTTCAAGAGCGCGTCGCCAAGTTCAAGGCGCTGGTCATCCGCCCGAACATGGAGGTGTACGGATTCGACGAGTTTGCAAACATCGTCAGCAACGATAATCGCCTGGCGCGATACTTGGACCTGCTGGAACCGCACATTAGCCAAATGCGCCAAATAAGCCAAAATCTTCCCGATCAGATCGACGACGCGGAAGCATCCTTCGCAAAACAGCTGCCCGACTTCGATTCGAGCCGGATCAAAGTGTATTTCATGCCGTCCTTTGGGATATTCAATGGTCAGACGCACGATATCGGGCAAAAGGTCGGCGTTCTTTTCGGAGTCGACGAAATTGCAGCGAACGGCGGCCAAGAAAACATCGGCGTCGACGTTGCGCACGAGTTGTTTCACGTTTATCAATACGAAGCCCATCCGGGCGTGCGCAGCGATCAGGCGCGGCTATGGCAAGCGGTGTGGATTGAAGGGTCGGCAGCATGGGCGAGTCAGCAGCTCACGCCGGGCGCGACGGAAGCGCAGGCGTTAGGCGACGTTTTTACTCAGACGAATCCGGACGAGCGTAAGCAGCTCGCTTGCGATCTGCTCGACGATTGGGATTCGCACAACCCAAGCATAATGGCGACCTACTTGCAAGCAGGCGTCGGCGAACGTTCCTTGCCGGCACGCGGCGGCTATCTTATCGGATACCTGGTCGCGCACCAACTGGCGAACGATAATCCATACAGCATCAGTCAAATCGGCAAGCTTCCATTCGACCGAGTCGAGCCGCGCATGCATGACGACGTGCGGAAAATCTGCGCCGGCAAACCAGTTTAATCCAGGGGGTTCGAATCGTCGCGAACTCCGGCGGCGCGCATCTCGAGACGGTGAAAGAACGTGCGGATGGGCGAAAGCTGTGGAGTGCAGCCCCATCCGTCGTACTTTCCGCCGTATTCAGCACCAATTTGCATTAATCTGCTGCGCACTGCGCCGAGTTCGTTCAACTCGATAGGCATAGTTCGCGTAACTTGTGCAGACGGAATTTCCGGGTAAATCGTCACTCGTCCGATGGCGGCCAACGCGTCGGCTGCATTGTTTGCATCTTCGGCTCGCTCGAAGTCGACGACAAAGTGCACTTCGCGGGGACGCTTTGGATTGTCGCCCAACTTCCCTAGTTGATAAAGCAGTTTAGAATCGGCGGAGAAGCCAAGCTGCTCTTCAGAGGGCAACATGGTGTCGTATTCTGACCAATTGGAGTGAACATTCCCTCCGATCTTCAGGTTCAGACCCGTCGCTTTGCCCAGCTTCTCTAGTTCGACGCTGATGCGCGCGCCCTCCGGAAGATAGGCCGCATAGGAGGCCGTAACGGCATCGACGCCCGTAAGTACTAGTGCGCCGCCGTGTTTAGCCGCTAGCTTTGAAAAATCGTCCTCAAACGGATACAGCGAACGGCTGAAGGCACTTTTCGAAGGAAAACCGCGAGCATCGACGTCAAAACCTTTAAGCCACGCGATGACCAGCTCTGGAAGATTAGCGCGTTCGTTTGAGTTCTGATATGCAAGGTCGATTTTTATGGCAATGGGGCGGCCATCACATCGCGCGATATAATTGATCCAGTTCAACGACGTATTGCCTTCTGCATGCGGTCGACGGCCTCTTGAATGATTGCCGTGGACGTCGCAAAATTGAAGCGAGCAAAACCGGCGCCTTCCCGTCCGAAAAGCGGCCCCGGATGCAACGCCACTTTTCCGCGTCGAAGAAACTCACGCGCGGGATCGTCGCCCAGACCGAGCTCGCGGCAGTCGAGCCATGCGAGAAATCCCGCTTCGGGCGGCGCGTACTTTATGGCCTGAAGTCCGGCCGCATCTAGAATCTGCCGTAACGCCCAGCGTTGACGATCGAGATGCCGGATCACCCGATCGAGGAACGGAATTCCCTCGCTGAAAGCGGCGACGGTCGCCATCACGCCCAAATGTCCGCTGCGTTCGGTCATCGCTTTCGGTAATGCGTCGAGCGTGGCGCGTCCCCAATCGTCGCAGGCGACCGCCGCCGCGCACTTCAAACCCGCAATGTTCCAGCCTTTCGAGGCTGAGGTCAGCGTTATCGAATTCACGCCGAATTCCGGAGCGACCGCCGCAAACGGAACGAATGTGGTTCCAGGAAGCGTAAGGGGCGCATGGATTTCGTCGCTGAGGACAATCGTTCCATATTTCCGCGCGAGTTCGGCAATGCGTTCGAGTTCGTTGCCGCCGTAGACCCGACCGACCGGATTGTGCGGATTACAAAGCAGAAAGACACTCGCGCCTTGCGCCATGGCGCGCTCGAGCGCGTCAAAGTCGAGATCGTAGCGTCCGTCCTTCTCGCTCAGCGGCGCTTCGATGACGCTGCAGCCGACCTCGCGGATGGTGCTGAAGAACGGCGGGTACACGGGCGGATTGATGACGACCGTATCGCCGGGCTTGCATAAGACGCGAAGAATTTCCGCCACGCCGACCATCACCTCGGGGATGACGTGCACGTCTCGCGCGTCCACCGTCAACCCGTAGCGCGCAGCGGCAAACGAAGCGTACGCTTTACCGAGATCGGACGTCAGCGCGTAACCGAGATCGCCCTCGTCGATTGCCGCGCGAAGACGCTCCGCCACGACTTCCGGAACCGGAAAATCCGTTTCAGCGACAAATACGGGCAAGACGTCGGCGGGGTAGTGACGCCATTTTTCGCTCGTCCGTCTGCGCAGCGAGTTGAGGTCGATTTCGGCATCCATCATTGCGCGAAGAAGTCGGTCAGCTCGTCCAGATGCGTCAGGCGCTTTGCCGGAGGAAGCGCTCCGAGGATCGTGGCGCCGTAGCGCGAGGATGCGGCGCGGCCGTCCAGCAGCGCGACAAGTCCGCGATCGCTTTTACTGCGGATAAGACGGCCGAAACCTTGCTTCAATCGCACAATCGCCGAAGGAATCATGTAATGGTCGAAGCCGCTCTGGCCGCGCGCTTCAATGGATTCCACGCGGGCCTGCACCAGCGGATCTGCCGGGGACGGGAACGGCAGGCGATCGATGATGACGCACGAGAGCTGCTCGCCCACAACGTCGATGCCTTCCCAAAACGTTCCGGTTGCAAAGAGCACGGCGTTTGGCGTCGTGCGGAACCATTCCAGCAAACGCGTGCGGGGCAATTCGCCCTGCAGCCGAATCGGAAACGGTATCCGCTCGCGCACAAGCGCGTAGACTTCGCGTAGACGCGCGTACGAGGTGAACAGCACGAAGGCACGGCCGCGGCTGCGATCCAGGCACTCCTCGACCACGGGCGCGGCGCGATGGGCGAAATCGGCAGACTTTGGATTGAGCTGCGGCGGCGCAAGATATAAGCGGGCTTGAACCGGATAATTGAACGGCGAAGGCGCAATCGAGCTCTTGCGCCTCGGGCACGCCGAGCGAGCGTTTGAGAAAGTCGAATGCGCCGCCTGCAACTGTTTTTGCGTTTGCGATAGTCGCGCTCGTGAGCACGACACTGGGAGTGCGCGCAAAAAGCGCCGCTTGTAAGAAGTCCGCAACGTCGAAGGGTGCGCTGTTGACTTCGTAGCGCGAGTCGTTTTCACCGCGTTCGACCCAGGCGATAGCCGTCTCGGCGGGCTGCTGGGCGCGTTCGATCGTTGCCTGATGCGCCAGTATCGATCGCATCGCCAAATCCCGGCGGCGCTCGGCCTCGGCGTCATTCTGCGGACGCCGTTTCAGGCCATCGTGCCAGTTCGCGTAAAGCCAGTTCTCCAAACGGTAGAACGAACTACGCAGCGACTCCAAAGCAGGCGATGCGTCTTCGTTTGCGTGAAGCGGGTAACGGTCACCCGGCACGCGCGCCAGCGCCGACTCCAAGCCGCGCATCCCGGCCTCGAGTTCCGTGTCGAAGTTCCCCGGCAGATTGTAAGAACGGTGCAGTTTGCGCAGCATACGCCCAACTGTTGACCGCGAAAGTGTAGCGGTGAGTGCTGCGGTCGCCCAGCGTTCGCATTGATGCGCTTCGTCCAATATGGCGAAATCGTACGGCGGCAGCAATCCGCCGCCCATCGCCAAATCGAGAAAGAACAGCGCGTGATTGACCACGACGACGTCGGCGAACTTTGCTTCGTCGCGCTTGCGGAAGAAAAAGCAGTCGCGAAAATGCTCGCAGAACTCGCCGACGCAATCGTCGGCATCGGCATCGAGCTGCTCCCATTCCTCGCCCGGCGGCGAGAACGGGAGTTCTGCACGGTCTCCGGTTTCCGTACGCGCACCCCACTCCCAGAGCTGCTGCATGGTGCGCGAGGAGGCCAGTAAACGCTCGGACTGCAAACGCTGCAGCTTCTGCTTGCAGAGGTAGTGACTTCGCCCTTTGAGCAGCGTAACACGCGCATTGACGTTCAGCGCCCGAGTCACGAGCGGGATGTCTTTTAAGAAGAGCTGCTCCTGCAGCGCAATCGTACCGGTGGAGAGTACGACTTTTTTGCCGCTGCGCAGCGCCGGGACGAGGTACGCAAGGGATTTGCCGACGCCCGTTCCGGCTTCGACGATCGTATGCATTCCTTCGAGGAAGCCGCGCTCGATGAGCTGCGCCATCTGCACTTGACCGGGACGCGCCTCAAATCCGTCCAGCGCGCGTTCGATCGGCCCGCCGGCCGCAAAAACGTCGTCAATTGCGATCATCGGGCGTTTCGAGATGAGATTCGTATTGCGCGCCGCTCGACGGATCGTAGACTTGAGCGTAGACCGGCTTGGGCGGAAAGTACACGAGATACGTAGCAATGAATCCCGCAATCAACCCACCGACATGGGCTTGCCACGAGATGCCCGGAACTTCGAAACTAAAGACGAGGTTGACGACCAATATCCCGATATTCGCGCGCACGAGCTCCATGCCGCGTTTGCCGAGTTTAAATCCGATCGCGAAGAGCGCACCGAATAAGCCGAAGATCGCGCCGCTCGCTCCGAGCGTGGCCACGTCCGGCGGTGAAAAATACACGACGCAAAAACCGCTGATCACCATCGCTATGACGTACACAAACAGCATTCGGCCGGCGCCCATCGCCATTTCGATGAATCTGCCGAGCATCAGCAGCGAGAACATATTCACGCCGATGTGCAGAATACTGCCGTGGAGAAACGCGCACGTGACGATGCGGTAGTACTGGTGCCCCTGCAGGACGTATACCGGAACCAGCAAGCCTTGATCGATTGCCGTCCCGTTCGGAATGTTGCCGGTAAAAACGCCCATGCCGCCCACGCGCATCTCCCATAAGAAGCCCAGGACGTTGAGCGCGATCAGAATTCGAGTGATCACTCGGTGACGAGGACCATGCGCGCGAGTTCGAGCGAGATGGCGTGACGCTGCTTCTCGACTTCCACCGTCATCGGACCGCCGAGCGGCGCTTTCGCATGCACGCGCACGGCGGCGCCCGGCCGCAAGCCGACGTCGCCGAGATAACGCAGCATCTCCGGGACTTCTTGCGTGACGCCTTGTACGACGGCGTCGCTCCCGATCTCCATCTGCGCGAGTGGAACGCCCGAGCGCCCGGGATCGCTGAGATCTTTGGGCGGAATCGGCAGGCCGTGGGGACATTCTTTGGGATCCCCCAGAACGTTAATCAAGCGCCCCTCTACGTTCTCGGAGATCGCATGCTCGAGCATGCACGCTTCTTGCTGAACTTCATCCCACGGCATGCCCAAAATCTGCGTCAGAAAACACTCTGCAAGACGGTGCCTGCGAACCACGCGCACGCCGACCTCCAAACCTTTTTTGGTGAGCTTGACTTCCCCGCGCGCGACCTGTTCGAGATATCCGTCGGCGGCCAGCTTCTTCAACATCCCTGAGACCGATGCGGGCGCCACACCCAGTTCCGAAGCGAGGCCCGACGTGGAAACGCCTGGACCTTCCCGCTCTAGGCGATAGACGGCCTCGAGATACTCCTCCGTGGACTCGGCAAAATGGCTGTGGCCCGACATGCTCCCTAGGACGTTCGACGTCGGCCCTGCGGTTCCAAGCCGGCGGCATCGATTGCCGCGTGCAATGCCGTTTTGCGCTCTTGCGGCGCAAAACCGGCATCGACGGCGTTGTGCGCAAATCGCAGCACGGCACCGCGGCCGGCGTGTTCTTCTACGTAAGCGTATTCACGCGTGATGCTCGTGCGGAAAAGGGCCGGATCGTCCGCGTCGATCACAATAGTGCACCCCGCGCGATCCAACGCAACGAAGGGGTGCGGCCGGTCCCGAGAGGCGGCGCCGGTCAGGAAGTTCGAGGTTGGGCAGATCTCGAGGGGAATGCCCGAAGTGGACAGCAACTCAACGACTTGCGGATCTTCCAATGCACGCACACCATGTCCGACGCGCTCAGCTCCAAGAATCTCGATTGCTGCGCGAACGCTCTGCGCTCCCGCAGCTTCTCCTGCATGCGCAACGCAGTGCAGCCCGTGCTTTCGCGCAAGTTCGAAGGGTTCCGCAAAAAGCTCGGCCGGGAAACGGGCTTCGTCGCCGCCCAAGCCGATGCCGATAACGCCCAGGCCTTGAAGATCAACTGCCAGCCGCGACGTGCGCATCGCGCTTTCCAAACCGAAATTCCGAGTAAGATCCGCGATGAACCGGACTTCGATCTGATTGCGATACGATTCGAAATGCTCGCGCATAGCCGCGATGCACGCAGCGACATCGATCGCCGGGTGAAAGAACCGCCAGACCGACGGCGAGATGAACAATTCTGCGTAGTGCACGCTGTTTTCGAGTGCGTCCTCGACGTACTCGGCGGCAAGGCGGCCGTAGTCCTCAGGGTTGGCAAGCGAGCGGCTCACTGCCGCAAAGGTCATAAGGAACGCTCGAAAGTCGGAAAAGTCGTACACTGTTGCGGGATCCACCTCGTCGAGAGAGGCAGCAGGCAATGCCTCATCGCCCGGCGCGTAGGTCAGCGCAACCCCATGCCGGCGTGCCAGGTCCAGGAAGGTGTTCGGCCGCAGCGTCCCCTCCAGATGACAATGCAGCTGGACTTTGGGAAGGCGGCGCAGGAATTCATCGGTCGTCATCACGTATAACACGATTCGCGCCGCGGGGTGGAGCAGTCCGGTAGCTCGTCGGGCTCATAACCCGAAGGTCGCAAGTTCAAATCTTGCCCCCGCAACGACTCAATCCCCTTGTGGCCATTCACGAGGGGATTTTATTTAGAAAACCCTTGTCTCGAATGGGCCGGCCGCTATACATCGCGTTGTGGGCAGCCGCCTTCGCCTGCCGCGCACTCACCGCATGGTTTCCCGTCGCCGCGACGGCCATGGCTCGGTTTAGCGCGTGCTCACGCTCGCTCTTCTGGCCTGAGTGTTCGGAAGCGTAACGATGATCAGGCTTACGTGAGCACGGCTTTTACACATCCCAATAGCACTTGCGTGGCGCTACACCCATGAAATTGTCGTTATGCCAGGGCGTCGGAACACGCTCCCGCGCGTATGCGGCGCGCGTGAAGTGCCCGATACAGCTGAAGTCTACATCTCCCGCCACAACCGCCATGAGATGGCCCGTCGGTAAAGGCCCATCCTTATTCACGTAGGGCGCATAGGATAGGTTTGAACTGCCCAAGACCCAATACGATGTGCATATTGGAGCATTATTTTGACAAGGCCCCTGCTGAAGTTCTTGATAGTAGAGCAGTAGCACACCCTCGTACTTCGTATACATCAACATCCGCCGCTTGACGGACAAACTCGCTTTAGCAACGCTCTTTACAACTCGCGCTTCTGCGGGAGACAGATGAACGCACTGGGTACGGTCGAAATTCGACGAATGACATGACGGCTCAGGCGGACCTTGAACGCAACGAGCGCGGTCGTAGTTCAAAGACGGGCATGACTGCTCAGGTAAGCCTTGAACGGCGTTCGATGGTTTTGGCATGCTCTGACCAACCGTAATGACGGCGGTCAGCGCTAGAAGCGAAAATGCCGCAACGAAAAACTTCATGCGCTGGAATTGTTCAAACGGTGCCCGTTGTTACCTTCGATAACGGAGTACACTCGCCGCGGGAGGGTATGCCGCGCACGACGTGTAGAAATCAGACACGGCAGAAAATTCTCCCCCGGAGCGGAACCAGAGTGACGAGAGCGATGGGGTAATTGCGAGTGCCGCTAGAACATCTATGCTGCCAAATTGCGGTATTCGTATGCTGTGCATATGCGGTGTCGTTTACGCATACCACTCGCAAGGGTGACTCGCCCTCGTATCTGGCGGGACTGCGCTCTTATCTGATCGGCACGTGCAGATCGCATTCCGTGCCGACGGCACCGGGCAATGGGCAGGCCAACTCATATAGGTTCACACTTCCAACTTTTTGATGGAGGCCGATTAATTGCAACTGGCCGCCTTACGGGAGGCCCTTTTGACCACGAGATGGTGCTTCAGCGCGGTGCTCGGAGTGGGATGGAACGACGCGGCGGCAGACGTCGAGCACGGCGCCCGCAGAAGAGAAGCCTCCCAAGTCGGCACGTACGTTATGTCGGCAACCCAGAGCTGGTCCGGAGCGGCGCAGTCGACTGTTGCAGCCAGGAAACGCAATCGCACCTATCGAGTATGCAACATTTGAGGCCATTCGCATCTCTTTCTGTTAGGATGGAGCCTTTCGTTGAATACTAGTCCGGCAATTGGGCCAGAGCTTATCGAACGCGCGTTAGCGGGTGGCAATGCCGACGTCGACCGTTTGATAGCAGCGGTTTGGCCGCACGCGTACCGGATTGCCTATGCAGTTCTGCGCGAGCGCAGTCTCGCTGAAGACGCCGCACAAGAATCGTGCGCAATTCTGATTGAGAAAATCGCGACTTTGCGCAAGGCCGCATCGTTCGACGCCTGGTTTTACCGCATCGTTTACCGCGAAGCGCTCCGCCTTCACGGCCGGCACAACTCTCAGCTGAGGGGGCACGCATTGGAGACTAACGCCGATGGTCCGGAGCGATCGCTCATGCGTATGGACGTATCCTACGCGCTCTCACAGCTGACGCCGGTTCAGCGCACGGCCATCGCGCTGAATGTCTATGCCGGCATGACCACTGCAGAAATTAGTCACATTCTCGGGCTGCCGCATTCGACAGTACGATCGCATATATTCCGAGGCAAGCAGAAGCTGGAAGAGATCCTGCGCGGCTACGGACCGACGACCCGCGCGATGAGGGAGGCTATTGCCGGTGCTTAATGACATCGACTCGCGACTGCGGGAAGGACTGGTTGTTCCTGTGCCGCGGCCTGAAATCTCCGCGATTCGACGCCGCGCCGACCGCCGCGCGTTTGAACGGTTGGCGCTGCGGCGATTGGCGACCCGCATGTGTTGCGCGATCGCGATCGTAGCGTTTTCCGGCGGCGGATATGCGCACTTCATTCGACCGCGAACAAGCGTTGCACCAATCGCTGCCTCATCGGTGGCATTCGCGCCGCCTCACACTGCGCCGCCGATTCTTGCAGGTCTGCAAGCAGTCACTATCCCCTCGGCATCCGGGACAAAAATCTCGCCCGCGCTCTTGACGCTTCCCGCGGCGTTGAATAGGAGCTTGCCATGACGGTTCGGCGCTCCACTACGGTTTGCGCGATTCTCGCCGCAGCGCTCGCCTCATGCGGGGGCGCCGCTGACCCGGTCATCGCAACCGTCAACGGGCAAAGCATTACGCGCGCGCAGCTCGACCGCCGGATTGAATCGACCCCTGCTGCCCGTGGCGCCGCGCAACAAATCGTCTTGAACGATCTTCTTGAACAGTACGCCGCCTCTCATCGCATTTTCGTCACTCCGAGTGACATCGAGAGCTGGAAGATCGCTACAAAGCGCAATATTCCGGCGATCAATGGAATGAGATGCTGAAAGGCCGGGGCTTGACGGAAGCCGACGTGCGCGAATCGTTGCGCGAACAAGTCATTGTCGACAAGGCACTGAGTTCGAAGATCGCTCCGATTTCGCCAAAGCAAGTATCCGCCTACTTTGCCGCAAACCGCGCGCAATTCGATCGTCCCGCCGAGGTGCGGTCCCGTCACATTCTCGTGCCCGACCTCCAGACCGCACGCAGTGTCTTGGCACAGACTGAAGGGCGGCGCCGATTTCGCGGCGCTCGCCAAAAAGTATTCGACTGACCCGGGCAGCCGCGATAAGGGCGGCGAGCTGGGATGGTTTCGCAAGGGCGGCCTCACCGCCGCATTTGAAGCCTACGCGTTTGCGGCGCCAATCGGAAAAACTAGTCCACCAATTCGCTCGCCGTTCGGCTACCACATCATTCAAGTGGAAGAACGCAAACCCGCACGGCGCGCCACCCTTGCGGAAGTGCGAGCGCAAATCGTGCAGGCACTACGCGAGCAGAGTGAAGGACCGTTAGCGCAGCCGTTTCTCGCGAGCCTGCAGCGTAGCGCAAAAATTGAAGTCAGTGACGCGCGCTTCGCCGATCTGTTCTCGGCGACTTCGCGTTGATTGTCATCCGGCGCGCCATGGGCAAAGCTGTGGATAACTAACGTGTAAACGAGGACGCCGGTAAATCTCCATAGAAGGCCTTTGCGCCGGGATTGCTGCATACGTGTGGAGATTCGACGAGGGTGCGAAGATTTTTACTTTCGGTCGCTGCCGCGTTTTCAATTCTTTTTGCCTGCGGCTTATCCGCGCCGGCGTTTGCTCAGGGTACCGCTACTGTTGCGGGAACAACCGCTGATGAATCCGGCGCCCCAATTGCAAACGTTACGGTCGTTTTAAAAGGACCTTCGACGCTCACCACGACGAGCACGGCGAACGGTTCGTTCAGCTTTTCGAACGTGACGCCGGGGATTTATATCCTGTCGGCAGCTAAGCCCGGCTACACCACTGCCGTGCAAAACGACATCACCGTGTTGTCGGGACAAACCACGAATCTCGCGATCCGCATGGGCGCAGCGACGTTTTCGTCGTTGCGTACCATTGCGAGCGTTCGGACAACAGGCGCCGGCCTGAACACCAACGCGGCTTCGATAAACGTCGTCAACACCCAAACGTTCGTCGATCAAGCGCAGCCGCAAGTCACGCGCGTACTCAGCCAAGTGCCGGGCTTGCAAATTTCTTTCCCATCGACATCTACGAACGCAGCCTCGCCCGGCTCAATCACCGTGCCGAATATTCGTGCTGCCACGTCATACGAGACCGCCTCGCTGATCGACGGACATCCCATATCGGTCGGACAGTACGGCGACAACGTAACGACGTTCCTCAATGCTTTCATGTTCGGAAGCGTGGAGGTCATAAAGGGGCCCGGCGCCGACGCACCCGAGGTCAACAACGCCATCGGCGGCACGACGAACTTCCGCACGAAGGATCCGACTCTTACACCGGCGGCGCAAATGCTGTTCGGCGTGGACAACCGCGGCGGAACGCTCAGCAATTTCAGTTTCTCCGATACGATCGGGCGCTTGGGCTTCGTCGTCGACGTCGCGACCGACAACAATCCGTCGGCACTAAGCGGAAAGCAAGTGTACTTCGATCCGAGCGGCGGCTTCCTGAGCGGCGGCAAACTGCAAGGCAACGAGACGAGCTCGAACGTCGGAGGCACGAGCAGCAACATCACGACCGGATACCCACTCGTCGCGTGCTGCGTCACGCTATACGGAAATCTCGATCAGACGGCCGAACTGGTGAAGCTGCGCTATAAAGTCTCGCCGGTAACGTCGATGACGGTGAGCTGACCTCGGCGGTCAGTCGTGGAGCGACCAGAACGGCAACACCTCCGACTTCACGAACGCACAGTTTACACCGGGTTCCGGCTACGCCGGTTCGCTCCCGGCGGGCCCAATTCAAGTCGCGAGCGTCGTTGCGGGAGCGTTCAGCGGCGAATTCAACAACGAGCCGATCTTCCAGGCGGAAGCTTCGTCAACGCTAGGGGCCGGCTCCGTACTTGCGCGCTACTATCAAGCGACGATTAGCCGGTATCAATTTCAAGGCGGCAATGCCAGCGGATACGACAACAACGTCATCACCCTCTACGGCACTTCGTCGAGTCCCGGAGTGAATCAAACGTTCAACGGAATCCGCACTTCGACCGCATTTGCCGACTACTATCAGGAGCCCGAACTCGACAAGCTGTCCGGCGAGTCGTTCGAATATCAGCATCCGCTCGGAACGAACGACCTGCTGACGTTCTCGGCCGAGGGAACGTCCGCCCAGAGCACCGACTATTCGATCTTCTCGGGAAACTCCTATTCGTTCAATCTGCCGCCGGGCACGACGCAGCAGCTCTGGACCTATCTCCTTCGCGGACACTTTTACTTCGGATCGAAGCTCGAGACGACCGTAAGCAACTACTTCAACACCTACCGCAGCACGTATCCGATCAACTGCGTCGGAGGCAACTGCAACACGCAGGCGGCTTCCCAGTTCGGCACCGGTGTGGTATTCGATACCACGAACAACACGCACGACGATCCGCGCCTTGCCTTCGTGTACCGCCCGAATCCTTCGTCTTCATTGCGTTTCTCGCTGGGGAGTTCGATTGCGCCGCCGTTTTTGGGTCTGCTCAATCAGATCACCTCGACGCCGAGTTACGATGCGAGCAATCACGTCGCAACCGAAGGGCAGAGCAACGGTAATTTGAAGCCTGAGACGGGCTTTGGCTACGACTTGGGCGCCGACGTTCGCGTGCACGATCCGGTCACGATTGCCTCCGGCGACGTCTATCTCACGAATCTGTACAACCGCTTCTTCGCACAGACCATCGATACGGGGCTGGTTTGCGGCGCTGCAAACCCCTGCAGCGGCGGCGCGCCTGCCGGAACCCCGATCCTCAATCAGACCAATGATAACATCAGCAACGCGCGGTTCGAAGGTATCGAACTCTCCCTGCGCCGCACGCCGGAGTTCGGGTTCGGCTTCAATCTCTCGGGCGCGCTGCAAAAAGGCTACTACTACAATCTGCCGCCCTACTTCTATTGCGCCGTTCCGGGACCGGGATGCACGCCGGATCAAAACTTGAACATCATTGCCGGACAAAATACGAACGGCGACGGCATCGGGGTCGGCGGCCTTTCCTACAACGGCAACATGCGGATTCCGTATTCGCAGGGCAATGCGGAATTCTCTTATACGTTCCGGAACGGCGCGTTTGCCCAGTTCGGCGATACGTATTACGGGTTCAACAACTCGCTGAACGAACCGGCTTTCGGCATCGCGTATGCGACGCTGCGCTACCCTATTACCACGATGCTGCAGCTGCAGATCTCCGGTGACAACATCTTCAATGCATATCCCGGATATCTGCCGATCTACGGCGGCGGCGTAGCCATTCCGCTGTACGGTGGACAGACCGCGGCGACCGTGGCGAACGTGCTCGGGCCGGCCACGTGGAGAATCGTTCTTTCGACGCGGCCCTAACGAACGCTCAAGAGATCCGCGGCAACGAGCGCACCGATTGCCGCGACGAGCGCGGCGCCCACGTACGCCACGTTGGGCCGCAGCGAAGACACGCGCCCTTCCCGAAGCGCTTTTTCGGCTGCCGCGTAACGGAGCGCGCCGACAACGGCCACCATTGCTCCCAATATTGCCATTGCCGTGCCGAAAATTCCCGAGTCGCCCGCACGCGGTACGCGAATGTGCGTCACCGCGGCGATTTCGCGTGAGAATAACGCAAAGCGGGCAATCACGAATCCGAACGCAACGAAAGCCAGCGCGGTGCGGACGTATGCCAGATACGTTCGCTCGTTGGCAAGAACGTCCGTGGCCTTCAGCTGCTCGGTCACGGAGTCGACTGGGCGCAGAGCGTTTGCTGCGATTTCATCGCGCTGGAATCCGCCTTCTCGCTGGACGGATGCATATACATCAGCATGTACAAGCCCGCAGTACCTTGCGTCGCCGCTATGTGCATGTCGAGCGGCATCGACGGTACGTTCATGTGCATCGTGACAAAGAGCGCGGGCCGGCCGCAAAGCGATCCTCGCTTTTGCTCGCTTATGCTCAGGACCGAATGCGCGACGGTGACTTGGCCGGGCGGTTTGGCAGCCGCGAGCGCCTGCTGCAGTGACGCGGTCTTGGGACCTTCCATCAGAACCATCATCTGCATCGGCTGCAATCCCAGCCAAACTCCACGCTGCTCGAACCCGTTTGCCGGCGAGCTTTTCCAATTCGGCGGAATCGGCAGTGCCGCAATCTGACCGTTCTTTCCCGGACAGAATCCCGACATCACGTTTTCGATCGCGGAATCGGCAGGCGAGTCTTCCGGGCGCGAGTACACGAGCATGTACGTGTAGCCGTCGCGACTACCTTGCTCCGTTTCGATAGTCGACGTTTTTCCCGCAATAGTCGCATGCATCGATATACGGCTCGCAGGCAACCCGCAGAGCACGATTTTCTTAGTAGCGGCCGCTGCGGAAGTATTGGGCATACTCGGAATCGGAAGCTCGATCTCCGAAAATGACTCCGTTTTATTTCCCGGCGCGGATCGCGTCCACGAATTTTTCACCTGCGTTCGCAGTGCTGCCGGCATTTGAGTCCAGCCGGCGGGCGGCGTGAAAGGCAGCGGTTCGGCCGGCGCCGCCGGTGTTGCCGAAACAACAGGCGCCGCCGAAACAGCCGGAGCCGGTGAAACGGCCGGAGAAGGTGTCGCTGAAGGCACCGCCGTCGCAGCCGCTAGCGCAAGCGCAAATAACGTCATCGTGCAACTCCCTCGAGCAGACCCACTTCCTTGCCGACCGTTTCAAAGGCGGAAAGCGCGCGGTCCATCTCTGCTTTCGTCAGTTTGGCGCTGATCTGCACGCGAATGCGCGCCGTGCCTTCCGGAACGACCGGAAAGCCGAAGCCCGTTACGAAGATCCCGCGCTCCAGCAACTTGTTGCTCATCGAAATGGCGAAGGCCGTATCGCCTACGATAATCGGCACGATCGCGCTCTCGCCCTCGAGCGGCTTGAAACCCAGCCGCTTCAGGCCTTCGCGGAAATATGCGACGTTCTCGCGCAGTTGCTCAGCAAGTTCCGGATGCTCGTCCAGATAGTCGATCGCAGCGAGTGCACTCGCCGCTACCGTCGCCGGCAGCGCGTTCGAAAATAACTGAGGGCGCGATTTTTGAATCAGCGTGTCGATAAGCGCGTGGCTGCCCGCAACAAAGCCGCCCGCCGCTCCGCCGAGCGCTTTGCCCAGCGTGCCGGTGATGATGTCGATTTGGCCGTCCAGATCGAAGTACTCGATGGTACCCCGCCCGGTCTTGCCCATGACGCCGGTCCCATGCGAGTCGTCGACGACGGTAACCGCTCCGTACTTCTTAGCGAGTTCCGCGATTTGCGGAAGCTTGGCAAGGCTGCCTTCCATCGAAAAGACGCCGTCGGTGACGATCACGATCGGCGCGCTGCCCTGCACGGCCTTGAGTTTCTCCTCGAGATCGCGCATGTCGCCGTGCTTATAGCGTTCGCGTCGCGACTTCGAGGCCAAACGGCAGCCGTCGATGATGGAGGCATGGTTCAGCTCGTCGGAGACGATCGCCGACCCGTCCTCGCAAATCACGGGAAAGAGTCCGGTGTTCGCGTTCCAGCACGAGACGTACGTAAGCGAAGCTTCCGTGCGCAGGAATTGCGCTATGCGATCTTCCAGCGTGCGGTGGATGTCGAACGTACCGCAGATGAACCGCACGGATGCGGTCCCGGCGCCGTACTTGTCCAACGCGCGCTTACCGGCTTCGATGACCGAAGGTTCGTCCGAGAGCCCCAGATAGTTGTTGCTCGAGAGCACCAGCACGTCGCCCGCTTCTTCCATATGAACTTCGGGCGCCATCGGCGTCGTGAGATGCCGCAGCGACTTGTACGTTCCGGCCGCCTTGAGTTTTTCGATGTCCGCTTGCAGTTTCTGTTCGAACGTGGAGTTCACGCAAGATCCCCTTTCAAGTCCAGCACGATCTTCGCGGCATCGCCGCCGTGCATCAATTCGAATGCGCGATCGAATTCTTCGAAAGGAAGCACGTGAGTGATAATCGGTCGTAAATCGACGCGACCGCTGCGCACGAGCGCCTGCGTTTGATACCAAGTCTCGAACATGCGGCGGCCGTTGATTCCGAGCACGGTCAGTCCTTTGAAGATGATGCGTTCGGCTAAATTGATGTTCACGTTGTCGCTCGGAATGCCGAGCAGCGCGGCGCGTCCGCCGTTGCGCACCATGCGTAAGCCGTTGTCGATTGCCGCTCCGCTGCCGGACATCTCCAGCAGAACGTCGACGCCGTCACCGCCGGTGCGCTCGACAATCTCGCCGACGTGATTCGGATCCAAAGCGGAGAAGGTTTCATCCGCGCCGAGCTTCTTGGCGAGCTTCAACTTCGCGGGGTTGACGTCGACGGCATACACGGCCGAAGCTCCGGCTGCGCGCGCTACCGGAATCGCCATGAGCCCGATCGATCCGACGCCGGTTATGACGACCGACTTCGCGCTCACGCCGGCTGCCATCACCGTGTGCACCGCATTGCCGAGCGGATCGAAGATTGCAGCAAACTCGTCGGGGATTGCCGGGTCGAGTTTCCAAACGTTCTGCTGCGGCATCACGATGTAATCGGCGAAGGCACCGTCCCGATCGACGCCGATGATCTCGACTTTCTCGCAGATATGCTCCTCGCCGATGCGGCACAGGTAACACGTGCCGTCCGCGATGTGGCCTTCAGCCGAAACGCGGTCGCCCACCTTGTAGATCGCAACTGCGGAACCGACGGCGGCAACCGTTCCCATGAACTCGTGCCCGATGGTCAGCGCAGGATGAATCCGGTTCTGCGCCCACTTGTCCCACTCGTAAATATGCGCGTCGGTTCCGCAGACGCCGGCTTTTTCGACGCGGATCAGCACGTCGGAGGGGCCAACTGCGGGAACCGGCACTTCCGCCAGTACAAAGCCGGGTTGCGGCTTCGTCTTGCGAAGCGCTCGCATGGTCGAGGGGAGTTCCGCTAACATAACGGGCCGGTCTATTCGCGACGGGCCCGTCATGCTCATGCGCCCCCGGGCCGGCTCGGGACGCCAGTTAGGATGCTGAGTTCGCGCTATCCGAAGCGTCCCGTGATGTAGTCTTCGGTGCGTTTGTCTCGCGGCTTCAAAAAGATGTCGCTCGTATCTCCGATCTCGATGAGCTCGCCCATCAAGAAGAATGCCGTGTGATCCGAAATGCGCGCCGCTTGCTGCATCGAGTGCGTCACGATGACGACGGTGTACTGGGCCTTGAGCATCGAGATCAGATCTTCAATTTTGCTCGTAGCGATCGGATCGAGTGCCGATGCCGGCTCGTCCATCAGGATCACTTCGGGTTCGACCGCAAGCACGCGCGCGATGCAGAGCCGCTGCTGCTGACCGCCGGAGAGTTCCAGTGCGGAGCTGCCCAGGCGATCCTTTACCTCGTCCCAAAGCGCCGCGCTGCGCAAGCTGCGTTCTCCGATCTCCATCAGCTTCGCGCGGTTGCGCTCGCCGTGGATCCGCGGTCCGTAGACGACGTTTTCAAAGATCGACTTCGGGAAGGGGTTTGGACGCTGGAATACCATGCCGACGCGATGGCGGATCGCAGTGGGATCTATTGCCGGCGCGTAAATGTCCTCACCGTCGAGCGTAACTTTACCTTCGACTCGCACGCCGGGCGTAAGATCGTGCATGCGATTCAGCGCTCTAAGAAACGTCGACTTGCCGCATCCCGACGGACCAATCAGCGCCATGACCAGGTTTTGCGGAACCTGAAGCGACGCGTTTTTAATTGCATGGAAATTGCCGTAATAGACGTTCAGATCGTCGATGCAGACTTTGACGACAGGATCGGGTTGAGCAGCTGCATCCACAGGCGCGGACATCATGACGTCCATTTTCCCTGATTTTTGGCGCCCGGCGGACCCGCCCTGCGATAGATTAAGGAACATTAAGTTCAACTCCTCACGGTTCTACCGCGATCATCGGGATGCGCACGGTAAATTGCGTTCCGGCGCCGAGCGTGGATTCGACGCTCGCGTCGCCGTGATGTGCTTCGGCGATCTCCTTGACGATGGAAAGTCCCAGCCCGGCGCCGCCGAACCCGCGCGCCCGCGAACGATCGACGACGTAGAAGCGCTCGAAAACGTAGGGGATGTCTTTGTACGGGATGCCGATTCCCGTGTCGGCGACGCGGATAAGCGCATAGCCGCCCTCGACGTCGAGCGTGGCCGTCACGGTGCCGCCTTCCGGCGTGTAACGCAGCGCGTTGTCGATCAGGTTCACAAAGATCTGTGCGAGGCGATGCTGGTCGGCTTCGACGATGGCGGGACGGAGCGGTCGCAGTTCCAAATGGACGCTCTTGGCTGCGGCTTGCGGTTCGAACGACTGAACGATCGGGCGCGCGATCTCTTCGAGATCGATCTCACGTATGTCCAGGACCATCTTGCCCGACTCTACGCGCGCCTGCTCCAAGAGCCGTTGCACCAGCGTCGCCAGGCGATCGACTTGCGCGAGCGCTTGCGGAAGAAAGAGCCCTTGCGCCTCGTCATCGCCGGACTCCACCACGGTCTCGAGCATCAATTTGATCGACGAGAGCGGCGTGCGCAGTTCGTGCGAAACGTTGGTCAGAAACTCTTGCCTGGCGCGCTCCAGCGCCAAAAGCTCGGTCTGATCCTCTGCAAGCACCAGCACGCCGGAGATGCTCGCGTTTTCGCTCTCTTCCAGGCCGACGCTGCGAGCCAGCGGATATACCGACACGGCGTAGCTGCGATTGACGCTCTTGCCGCTGATGATCATGGGCGTGCCGAAACGCTCGCCGCGCAATGCTGCTGCAGCGCGCGCTTCCAGCTCGATCAGCGGCGCGGCGACGATGATGTGTTTGCCGCGGATCCGCGATCGCTCGAAGCCGAAGATCGCCGCCGCGGCGCGGTTGGCAAACCGCACGCGCAGCGTCGCATCCAGCATGATGACGCCGAGCGGCAGCGCGCGAACCAGCGCGTCGAAACGTTCGTCGGAGGGGCGTTCGCGCTCGTGTTCGGGCTGATCGCGTTCGGCCGGACTAGTGCCGCTGCGGGCGGCCCGCGATGCAAAGCGCGCGCGCAGCGCAAAACCTGCGGCGGCGCCTCCGGCAAACGTGCACAGCGCGACGATCTCCGGATTCATGGAGCGTCACGGCTACTCTTTGAACATATAGCCGCGGCTTCGGACGGTGATGATGTGCCGCGGATTGCGCGAATCTTCTTCGATTTTTTCACGCAGCCAGCGGATGTGCACGCTGACCGTCTGTTGCTCGCCTTCGAAATCGTATCCCCACACTTTGTCGAGCAGCGTTTGCCGTGTCACGACGCGCCCGCAATTTTCCATGAGCACCCGCAGCAGCGCAAACTCTTTTGGAGCCAGCGAGACGTCTTTGCCGCGCACCGTCAAATGCTGGCGCGACGGATCGAGCACGATTCCGCCGAGCGAGAGTGCCTGATTGCGATCCGGCGCTGTCAGCGGCGCGGGCCGGCGCAGACGCGCTTTCACGCGGGCAAGAAATTCGTGCAGCGCAAACGGCTTGGTCACGTAGTCGTCGGCGCCGAGTTCGAGCGCAAGAACCTTGTCGATCTCCTGATCCTTAGCGGTGAGCATGATGATCGGTACCGAGCTGTTCTTGCGGATTTCCTTACATGCTTCGACGCCGTCCAGCACCGGAAGCATGATATCCAGGATCACCAAATCGGGCTGCTCTCGTGCCGCCATCGCCACCGCGCTGCGTCCGTCGCCGGCCGTCACGACCGTGTAGCCGCTGCGCTCCAGGTTATAGCGCAGCGTCTGCAAGATCGCCGCCTCGTCGTCGACGACGAGGATCTTCTTGTTGAAGTCGGGGTGTTTGTTGAAGCTCCCCCGTTTAGTCTCCAGCGACGTGCTCATAGAACTTCGCGACGGCGCTATAGTCCAGCGCTCCGTCGCCTTCTGCGGATCTGAGTGTGTAAAGTTGGTACGCAAATGCGGATGCCGGCATAGGCATCTTCATTTCGCGGGCAGCGTCCAACGCCGCTGCCAAGTCCTTTCGCAGTAGGTCCAGCGCGAAGCCTCCTTCATACGTCCCGGCAAACCATGTTTTGGGCAGCCACTGCTCGAGCAGGTAATTCGACGCCGTTGCGGTGGACAAGACCTTACGAACTGCTTCGACGTCCGCTCCGGCCTTCTTCGCGAACGTCAACGCCTCCACGTCTGCTATCATGACGCTCGAAATGATCAGTTGATTCACCAGCTTCACGGTCTCGCCGAGGCCAACAGGTCCCAGGTGATGCGGCGTCCCCATCGCTTCGAGCACCGGCTTTGCGTCCTCGAAATCTTGCGCAGATGCGCCCGCCATAATCGTCAGCGTGCCGCTTTGCGCCCGTACGGGGCCGCCGCTCACCGGCGCGTCGACAAAGCGCAGTCCCTTCTCGTTCAGGCGCTGCGCGAACCGGCGCGATGCCACCGGCGAAATCGTCGACATGTCGATGAACAGCGTGCCCGGGGCCGCTCCCAGGGAGGCGCCGTCGGGGCCGAAGAGCGCTTCTTCCACCTGAGGGGAGTCCGGGACGCAGGTAATAAGGATGTCGCTCTGCTCGGCGACCGCGCGCGGACCCGCCGCTTCGCTCACGCCCTCAGAAAGCACGCGCTCGAGCCGCTCCCGATTGCGGTGTGCGGTCGCCGTCACGGCGAAGCCGGCGCGACGCAGGGAAAGAATCATCGGCTCCCCCATGGCGCCGACTCCGACAAATCCGATACGAGGGGAGGTCACGGGCGCGTCCTTATCCGCAAGGAGCCCGCGCCCCTCGGAGTGTCAGCTTCGCCGGACACCCCACACGAGGAGACTGATACGATGTTAGCAGCGGTTCGCCGGCCGACGTTCGACGACATGAACCTGTCCACGGGCAAGCGGGTTCGCTTGCATCGCCTGATGTACGAGCACGGCCCGGCAAACGGAACGCTGATGCTGCTTCCGATCGATCAGGGTCTGGAACACGGTCCGGTCGACTTTTTCGCCAACCCCGAATCGATCGATACCGATTGGATCTACCGCCTTGCGGTCGAAGGCAACTTCTCCGGGATCGCGCTCCATATCGGGCTGGCGGAAAAATATCACAAGAACTATGCCGGCAAAGTTCCGCTGGTGCTCAAGGTAAACGGCAAGACGAACGTGCCGAACGACGATGAGTCGTTCAGCTCGCTCACATCGTCGGTCGAGGATGCGGTACGACTCGGGGCGGACGCGGTCGGCTATACGCTGTACGTTGGAAGCCCTGCGCAAGACGTCGACATCGCACAATGCAACGAGGTGCGGCACGAATGCGAAAAGGCGGGAATGCCGATGATCGTGTGGGCGTATCCACGCGGCACCGCCATCAAGGCCAAGGGCGGCATCGACTCACTCTACGCGATCGACTATGCGGCGCGGGTTGCCTGCGAGATGGGCACCGACATCATCAAGCTCAACGTGCCCAAGTGGGACGCTGCAAGCGCAGACAAGATGCCGAAACCTTACAACACGCTCGAGCTGTCTGAGCTCGATGGACTGCGCAAAGTCGTCAAATCCGCCGGCCGCTCGCTGGTCCTGGTCTCGGGCGGAAGCAAGATCAGCGACGACGACACGCTTCATAAAGCGAAAATCGCCATGGAAGCGGGCTGCGTGGGGCTCATCTTCGGCCGTAACATGTGGCAGCGCGAATGGAACGATGCGGTGTCGGTGGCAAGTCGAATGCACGAAGTCATGAAGGACTATGGACAGTAGCACAATCGAAGATCGCGTGAACGCCGCGCTGGACAAGGTTCGCCCGGGCATTCAAATGGACGGCGGCGAAGTTTGGCTTCTCAAAGTCGAGAACGGCACGGCGTTCGTGCAGATGCTGGGCGCGTGCGGCGGCTGCCCGGCTTCGAATATGACGCTCAAAGGCGCGATCGAACAAGTCGTCTGCGCCGACGTTCCCGAGATCAAAGAAGTCGTCCAAGTCTAACTCGCTAACAAAACGGCGCCCGCTTACGTTTCCGGCACAATGAGGTACGGAGTTATGAAGAAGTATCTGGTCGCCGCCGCCGTCGTTGCGGCCTTCGGCTTGGGAGCATTGACCGTCAAGGCCCAGGATCAAGCGCCCGCCGCCGTCAGCGCAGGGCAGGCTTTCTCGCAAATTCAGCCCGACATGCAGGGCATGGTCACGCAGCCGATCACGCATTCGGCTGCCGGCGACGTGCTGGCCGCGTACATCGGTCACGCGCCGCGTCAGGTCTACCACAAACAGGACGAACTGATCTACGTGATCAGCGGAAACGGTACGGCCGCCGTCGGCTATCCCTCGTATCCGATCGGCCCAGGTTCGGTGCTCTCGATTCCGCGCAGCACGTCATTCGAAATCACGGCCGCCGGCCGCTCCCCGATCAAAGCGATCGTCATTGCATCCCCTCAAAACGATCCATCGGACAAACAAATCCTCGACCAACCCGCTCAGTAATTTTCCGCTTCGTCATCCCGGCAACGCGAAGCTTAGTACGTCATCGCTTTCGGCGTCGCTTTGCGTACGAACAACCGAGATCCGTTGATTCGTCGACATCTCGGTGTCTGTGGTTCGCGGAACGTCAAGCGGCAACGTGGCAGCGCATCTGCCGACACAAGACCATCACGCTTGCTCAAGGCAACGCCGCATAATATATTGCGCACAGGACTACGCTGCTCCGAGAATTTCCCCGAAAATCGGCGCGAGCTCGACGACCGTCATCGAGAACGGCTTGCTTCACTCACTTGCGAGCCGCATGTCGGGCTAAATCGGAACTGCCGACCCAACCGGATCATCTGCAGAATTCACCGCCGCAGCGCGGACACAACGAAGCATCCGCGATAATTTTCCGTGGTTCTACCCATGTAGCGGAGAACTAAGTCGACGTAGTGAGTGCCCCGGGACAGCTTAGGAACCCTTAAACTGAAGCCTTCCATGCGGGAAATCCCTTTGAAGGAGAATTCAATCGGTCGCCGATCGTCAAGTTGAAATGCCAATAACAAACCATCGGTGCCTCGATCGATGGATGCCCATCTCGCGTTCGGTGTGTCAAACGCGATCACACCAACCCAGTCTCTTGCAACGACACGCGACTTAAGATTGAATTGTGGAACGTCTGAAGTGTTAAAAGTATGTACGATGCTACAGTCTGATGCCGTCACTGCGGTTTTGCATACGGCTTCGGAAAGAAGCATTAAAGCAACGGCGCAGGTCTTCCTAAGGAGTGCCCGTCCAGGGACGGGTAGCCTCTCCTTGAATATGTTATGTCGAGCATCAGCATTGGTAATTGGTTGAAAAAGCTTGTTTCAAACACAAACTTGCGGCTTTTAAAGGGCATCGTGTGAGCCAATCACGATCGACGCTGACCGAGCAAGAGATCAACCGGCGTCCGGGACTCGCTTTTCTCTGGTTGGCCATTTAGTTGGTGGGCCGTACCGAAGGTAATTTCGTGGGATTAAGCATTGTTATGTCGCCTTGGTTGTCATTGATCTAGCCCCATTCGCTAGGCCGCTTCAAATTGTGGCGTAGTGTTTTGGGTCGAAAAAATGGACTTGACCCATTCGTTAGGCCAGCGGCCGTTGTGAGATTCACCGCCTAGCTCGCTATTTTCGCCGACAGGGCATAGGCTTTCGGCGTTTGGTTGGCCAGCGATCGATGCGGACGAATCTCGTTGTACTCGCGTCGCCACGCTCGCGCGGCTCTCCGAGCGTCTTCTAGGGTATCAAACCACGACGTGTTGAGCAACTCTTTGCGTACGCTCGCATTGAACGACTCCACGAACGCGTTGTCCGTCGGTTTTCCGGGTCGGGAGAAATCGAGTTCGATGCCGATTGTTGTACGCCCACTGATCGAGCGCTTCGGCGGTGAATTCCGTGCCTTGATCGCAGCGGATCGCCGTTGGAGCGCCGCGCTTGACGACGATGCGATCCAGTATCCGTACGACGTCGGCAGCTTTAAAGCCAGGAGCGACCTCGATGCGCGAGGCATTCGCGCGTGAAGATGTCGACGACGTTGAGCAAGCGGAATTTGCGCCGTTGTTCGCCTTTGAGCGTGTCATGCATGAAATCCATGCTCCATACTTGATTTGGTACCGTTGGCGACAAGACGAATGCGCTGCGCCGCCGACCGCCGCCGGCGTTTCGGTCCTTTGGCGCGTAAATTCAGGCCTTCCTGCGTGTACAGGCGTGCGACGCGCTTGGCGTTGACCTTCCAGCCTTCGCGTCGCAAGAACACATGAATGCGCCGATACCCGTACCGAACGCGCGCGGCGGCAATCTCTTTGATGCGTTCGCGCAGCACCTCGTTCAGCGCATTGCGTTTGGGCGGTATTGCAGCGATGCGCGATTGAATCGTAGCGCCGCGCTGACGCGCCGCTGGCTCACGCCAAACTGTTCTTGCACTTCGCCGGCGAGCTCGCGCTGCTTGGCCGGCTTCAGAGTTTTTTTGAGAGCACGTCCTGCAACATCGCCTTGTCGAGCGAGAGATCGGCGACCAGGCGTTTGAGCCGCGTATTTTCATCGCGCAGTTCGTTCATCTCGCGAATCTCGCTCGTGCCGAACTGACCGTATTTTTTCTTCCAGAGGTGAATCGTGTTCTCGTGCACACCGGCTTGGCGCGCGAGCTGCGCTATCGGAATGCCGGATTCGGCCTTACGCAAGACCGCGGCGATCGATTCGGGCGAGTGGCGTTTGCGTGCCATGGGGACCTCCGTTCGGCGAGCCGATTAGCCGGCTCGAAATTGTGGTCCCGCTGGCCTAGTTTTTGGGGAGCCCACCATGAGGGCGTCATGCGGCAACGCGGAACTCTTCGTCGGCAGTCTACCAAACGAATCGTTCTACCGGATGAGGTGTGGACATCGGCCCGCGCACGACGGGATGGTCGTGTAAGCGCTCACATAGTTCAAAATGGTACGCCGTATCAAACGTCTTGAGAGGCTCCGCGGGCGCCACGTCGGTTATAACCCCTGCGAATTTCGCTGCGGAAGCGGCTCTAGAAAAAGAAGCAGTCTACTCAACTGCGCCTCAAGCTGCTCGACGGGATCCCAGTCAGAAGGCGGCTCCGTGTCAATGTACCAAGGGCAGCCGTTATTGATCCATTCCTCGCGGTATAATGAAAACGTATATCCAAAAAGAACATCGGTCACCCCAAATTCGAAACCGCAGCCTGGGGCATAATTCTTCGGAGCCTCGCGCACCGTTGTACGGCGGAAGCCTGAGCCCTTTGTAGTGGCAAACGGGGCATACATAAGAGGTACCAGCACTGTCAAACGTCCGCTTAGCCGCCGGCGCCTGGGTTTGTTCGCGCGTTCTATACCTTTGTAGGCTCTCACGCGACCTTGGCCCCAGAAACTGCGCTAGTTCCATAGATCGATATTCATCGATGTCTTCCAAGGGCTCGATCATTTCTATCTCGATGAGATCCCGAATGTTGTCGTCGCCCTTAGCTAACGCTTTTTCCACCACACCGAATATGCGACTAGTTACATCGACATTTTCCGCTTTCCACGACTCTGCTGCAAAGGCAAGCAATCTTGGGACAAGGCTATACCCTTGAGCCGTCATGCCCCACTTGCCTATATGTGCCCGAAACGTATCGCCAAACTCGGGAATCTGAGATGCAATTAGCTGCCGAAGCTGAACCGGGCCTATTTCATCGTCGTTCATTTTATATCACGTTTTAAAGGTTCGAATTATTTCGTTGAAACGTGCTACTTGCAAATCGTGGCATCAATGATCACGAATTGCCTGCCTTAGGTCCCTATAGTGACGCCGATCCGATTTGGTGCAGATTTACAGCCACGATCTCGTCAGCACCCAAAAGTGGCCCCGACGTTGAATAGAAGGCGCAAGGATGAGTGGCCTTCCCGGCGATGCAATCCGGACCTTCCCAGTACAGAACGGCCACACGCGTTTTTCCCGGGACAAACGTCGGTGGGAACGTGTCGCACATACGCTCGCTCGATACGGCCGGAGCGAACATCGTCGGCACGTCCTTGTACGTACTCGCCGAACTGCTATCACATTGGAACGGTACACCGTTTACCGTAGTCCTATCGGACAGAAAATAATAGGCTCGCTTTCCAGTCGATGGATCTAGCAGAGTAGCGCTCAAAAATCCCCGTAGCGACCGAAATGTCCGCGAATTGGCAGGTCGTCGCGTAATAAACACATCGACACTCGGTGATGCCTGCGTTCTAATCGACGCATGTTGGCTTTCGTGTAGGGACTACAATAACGGTGGTGCCGAGTGAAGCCAGGCTCTGTCTCCGCGTTCGGCGGCCAGGCGCTGACGGACGGCGGCAATTAATGGCAAACCTTTCAGCTGGGCGCGAGCGCTCGCAAGCGCTTCTGCCTGGCCGGCGTCTCCGCCGCTCCAGACCTCTTGCGCGAGTTGCGGCCACAGACAGACGCTGCCGGAGATGCAGCCGGCGAATCCGTGCGTGCGCGCCGTCAGCAGATGCTCTTCCGATCCGGGATAGATCGCGAGCGACGGAAAGCGATCGTGTAGAGCAATCTCGAAATCCGCATCGTTCGAACTGTCTTTGACGCCCGCAATCTCGTTCGGAAACTCCGATACGAGGCGGTCGATCAGATCGATCGTAAACGTGATGCCGCTCATGCGAGGGAAATTGTAGAGCAGCAAGCTGTTCGCGGGTGGACGAACTGCGTCGATGAGCGCCGCGAAAAAACGAACGATTCCGCTGTCCGTCGCGTCGCGATAATAAAACGGCGGAATGATCAGCGCTCCGGCAAAGCCCAGATCGAATGCCGCTCGTGTAAGACGAGTCACGTCGCCCAGCGCGCAGGCGCCCGTGCCGACGATAAGGCGTTCGCCGGGGATGCCGCTCTGGCCCAAGGCTTGCATGAATGCAAGCCGATCGTCCAGACCGATAGAAACGCCCTCGCCGGTCGTACCCAGCAGGTTCAAGCCGTCGCAGCCGCTCTCCAAGAGCTCGCGGTAGTACGGAATCGCACGCGCTGCGTCGGGTCGCCCGGCTCGGTCGAACGGCGTAATCGTCGCAGGCACGACGCCCCGAATCGCAAACGCCTTCGTAATCATCGCGAGAAAGCGCCCTTCAGCACGAATGCAAGATTCGCGGGACGCTCCGCCAAACGGCGCATCAAATACGGAAACCAATAGTCGCCGAACGGAATGGCGAGCCGCACGCGATAGCCGCGTTCGACCAAATCGCGCGCTTGCGGTGCGGCGATTCCGTACAACATCTGAAACTCGAACCGCCCGCGCAGCGGAAGCGCGCGTTCCTTCGCAAACGCGCAAATCGCCGCAATAATCGCGGGGTCGTGCGTCGCCACGGCAACATAGCAGCCGCCGTCCAGCGCTTCTTGCACCATCCGCACGTAATTGGCGTCCACGTCGCTCTTGCGCGAATACGCGATGGCCGGCGGCTCCAAGTATGCGCCCTTCACGATGCGCAAATTCGGGCGCAAGGGCAGCAGCGCGCGCAAATCATCCAGCTTCGGAACAAATACGCCTGAAGCACGCACCCGGCCGCGTCGGTCTGTTCGCGCAGCCGGCGGTAAATCGAGAGCGTCGCGTCGACATAGCGCGCCTGCTCCATGTCCAAGCGCATCGTATTTCCCAGCCGCTCGGCCGTCTGCGCCACTTCCAGCGCGTTCCGAAACGCTAGATCGCGCTCTATGTCCAGCCCCAAGTGCGTGAGTTTGAACGCAACGTTTGCGTCGATTCCGTCCCTGGCGAATGTTTCCAACAGATCGCAATAACGCCGGGCCGCCGCGGCGGCGCCCGCGGGATCGTCAACGCCTTCGCCTAGGATACCCGCTGCGACGGCAAACCCTCGAGCATTGGCCGCTTTCGCGGCGGTGAGAAAATCCTCGAGCGTATCTCCGGCGACAAAGCGCTTTGCGCCGAGGCGATCGCCGTAACGCTTCACCGCGCGTTGCACAATCGTGCTTTCGGCGGCGGCCAAAATCGCCGCGCGCAGCGGCTTGTCCAGAACGTTCAGTGGGAGCAGCGGGCGCAGTACCACACGACCGCGCCTTCATGCGTGACCGGCACCATGTGCTCGCGATTGCCGCGCCGGCCGCAGCTCGCGCAGGAGTACGTTTTTCCGAATGCCCCTTGCGCCGGTGCCGGTTGGCGCAACGTGTAGTACGCGACGACAACGATGACGATGAGCACCGTGAGCGGCGCCCACGCGAAGAAGAGTGTGATGATCTCGCCAGTCATGCGGATAGCATTGGCCTCCCCGGCGCACCGGTCCTGGAAGCAGCCTGCCGCCCGCGCGCAGTCCTACCGCATGCGGCGGTAGATCGGGAACACCTCGTCGACTTTGCGGAACGCGCCTTCGTGAGGCGTAGCGTGCAGCGACTCGGCGGACGAGAGGCACAGAAAGCCGAACCGGCTCAGACTCTGCAGCAGCAGATTGTGGACCCGGTACTGAAGCGTCTTGTTGAACTGCGTCAGCACGCCGCGCGCAATGATGCATTGAAATTCGTTGAGCGACGCGTCGGTCGCCAGGCTGTGGCTCGAAAAAATGATCTGCCGCTGCACCGAAGGAGCGAACCGCGCTGCGCCGTCGCTGTATTCGCAGATGTCCGCTAAGGTCGAGCGTCCGCCGCTGAGCCGGTAGTCGTTGGCGAACTCTTCGAGCGCTCCCACGTGGAATAGACCGTTGCGAGCCTGCGCGAGCGCGATGTCGCTCAGATCCGTCGCATAGATCATGCAGCGCTCCAGCATGCCCTCTTCCTGCAGAATTGCGGCCACGCTGAAGACGTCCTCGCCCGTCGCGCATCCCGGCACCCAGATGCGCACGAACGAGTACGTGCGCAAGAAGGGAATCACGCGCTCGCGGAATGCTTTGAAGTACTCGGGCGCTCGAAACAGACGATTCGCCGTATGCGACATTGCAAAGACGAACCGTCGCAACGCATCGCCGTCGTGCAAAATCCGCTCCTGCAGCCCGGAGATCGTTTCGACGCCTTCGGCGCGCATACGGTCGATCACGCGCCGTTTGAGCAGACCCGGCGCGTAGTCGCGAAAGTCGTAGCCGCCCCAGCGCAGCAGCGCTTCGAGCAGCAACGAGAGTTCGACCGACGAACGTTCGTCACCGCGTTCGGGTGGAGAAACCGCCGGGGCCGGCGCTTCGCCGATTATCGATTCAACCATACACGCAACAGCGAGATTAAATGGTCCGTATCGACGGGTTTGCTGATGTATTCGGAAGCGCCCGCCGCGATACAGCCTTCGCGATCGCCCTTCATGGCCTTGGCCGTGAGCGCGATGATGGGCAAATCGCGGAATGCCGGATTGGCGCGGATGCGGCGAATCGTCTCGTAGCCGTCCATTTCCGGCATCATGATGTCCATGAGAACCAGGTCGATCTCCGGGTCGCTCTCCAGGCGGTCGATCCCGTCCTTGCCGCTTTCGGCCGAAACCACGCGCAGGTGATGGTTCTCCAGGGCAGCGGAAAGGGCAAAGATGTTGCGCGAGTCGTCGTCGACGATCAGGACCTTGCGCCCGTCCAGCGACGCCGTCCCGAGTGGCGGGATTTCGGAAGCGCGCTTGGCCGCCGGCAGCCTCGATTCGACCTGGTGCAAGAAGAACCGGGTTTCGTCGAGCAAGCGTTCCGGCGACATCGCATCCTTGATGATGACCGCTTCGCTCAATTTGTTGATCTTCGCCTCCTCCGTGCGATCCAGTTCGCGGCCGGTGTAGACGATGATCGGCGTGCGCGCGTGTTCGCGGTGCGACCGGATGCGCGAGATGAGTTCGTCTCCGGCGAGATCGGGCAAGCCCAAATCCACGACGATACAATCGAACTTGCCGCCGTCGAGTGCCTCGAGCGCTTCGGCGGCGCTGCGAACGGCGGTAATCGCCACCTCACCGCTGCCGATGAGGCCGACCATCGCATTGAGTTGCGTAAGATCGTCTTCGATGACGAGCACGCTCTTGGTGCGAGGCTCGGCGAACCCGAGCAAATTGTCGAACGTCTGCGTGAGCGTCTCTTCCGTGACGGGCTTGCGCAGATGCGCTATGGCGCCCGCGTCCAATGCGCGCTGCCACTGTTCCTCGCCCGAGATGACGTGGATCGGAATATTGCCGGTATTCGGATCTTCTTTCAATTCGGCGAGCAGACTCCAGCCGTCGGTATCCGGCAAGCCGATATCGAGCGTAATGGCATCGGGCAAGTGTTTGCGAGCCAGATCGATGCCTTCCGCGCCGCTCCTGGCGACGATGCCTTTGAATCCGCGGTCGCGCGCCAGTCCCAGGAGAATGCGCGCGAAGATCGGATCGTCTTCGATGATCAAAAGGACGCGATCGGTACTCTCGATGCCTTGCCGGTCGTCGCGCACGACTTCGTAGCCCGCGGGCATCGAAACTTCGCGCGTGAGTGCCGGGCGGCTCGCCCGGGCCTTCAAGATGTCGGCCGCAGCCGACGACCGCACTATCGAAGACGGCGCGTTGCGTTCAAGCGGATGGAATAACGTGAACGTGCTGCCCTCGCCGAGCGTCGACTCGACGCCGATCTCGCCGCCGAGCAGTCCCGCAATTTCGCGGCTGATTGCCAGACCAAGGCCGGTGCCGCCGAATTTACGCGACGTTCCCATGTCCGCCTGTTGGAACGCTTCAAAGATGACGTTGAACTTGTCGG
Organism: Vulcanimicrobiota bacterium; assembly: GCA_963714015.1. GTDB lineage: Bacteria > Vulcanimicrobiota > Vulcanimicrobiia > Vulcanimicrobiales > Vulcanimicrobiaceae > DASRDE01. Next base: position 3,314,434 of record OY970223.1, read on the forward strand.
GCGGGATGCCGATACCGGTGTCCTGCACCGAGAACGCGATCGCCGGACCTTGTATCGACGACAAATGGTGCTCTCGCATCAACGAGACGTCAAGCGTTACGCATCCGTCGATCGTAAACTTGAACGCGTTCGAGAGCAGGTTCTTGAGGATCTGCTGCAGGCGGGTCGGGTCGGTAGCAAGGTTTTCCGGGACGTCGTCGTGGCGCCGAATCACGAACTCGAGGTTCTTGTCCTTCGCGATTTGATCGAACGTGCGGATAACGTCGTCCTCGATCGCGTCGAAGCTCACTTCTTGCAGATCGATGGACGTGGTCCCCGATTCGATCTTCGAAAGGTCCAGAATGTCATTGATCAGCGTCAGCAGGTCGCTTCCGGCAGCGCGAATCGTCTGCGCGAATTCCACCTGCTTGGACGACATGTTGCCTTCGGGATTATCGGCCAGCGACTTGGAGAGAATCAGCAGCGAGTTGAGCGGCGTGCGCAACTCGTGCGACATGTTGGCCAAGAACTGCGATTTGTATTTGGACGTAAGCGCCAGCTGCTCGGCCTTCTTCTCCAGTTCCTGACGCGCTTCGTCGATCTCGCGCGTGCGGCGCTCGATCTCTTCGTTGCGTTCCTGCAGCAGGCGGGCTTTCTCTTCGAGCTCGTCGTTCGTCTGCTGCAGCTCCATCTGCTGGCTCTGCAGTTCCGACGTCAGCGACTGCGACTGCTTGAGCAGTTCTTCGGTGCGCATCGACGCGGCGATGGTGTTCAGAATGACGCCGATGGACTCGGTCAGCTGTTCGAAGAACTGAAGTTGGATCTCGCTGAAGCGATCGACCGAAGCCAGCTCGATCACGGCCTTGACGTCGCCCTCGAAGAGCACCGGCAGCACGATCAGCGAGAGCGGAGGCGTTTCTCCCAGTCCCGAGTTGATCGTCATGTAGTCGCCCGGCACTTCGGTCAGCAGCACGCGCTGCTTCTCCAGCAGCACCTGACCGACGAGTCCCTCGCCTTCGCGAATCGTGCGCTGGGCGAACTTCTTGCGGTTGAGCGCGTAGCTCGCCACCAGACGCAGCATCTCCTGATTGCCGATGGGCTCGTTCAGATAGAAGGCGCCCGCGTGAGCATTCACCAGCGGCGCGATCTCCGACATGATCAACCGGCTGACCGTCCGGATGTCGCGCTGTCCTTGAAGCATGGCCGTGAAGCGCGCCAGATTCGTCTTCAGCCAGTCTTGTTCGGTGTTCTTTCGCGTCGTGTCGCGCAGGTTCTGAATCATCTCGTTGACGTTGCGCGTCAGTTCCGCAACTTCACCGCGGGCTTCGACCTCGACCGCGCGCGAGAGGTCACCCTTGGTGACGGCGGTGGCGACTTCGCCGATTGCGCGAATCTGCGACGTAAGCTGCTCGGCCAGCTGGTTGACGGAATCCGTGAGATCTTTCCACAGACCGGCCGCGCCGGGAACCTGGGCTTGTCCGCCGAGTTTGCCTTCGAATCCGACTTCGCGTGCAACGGTCGTTACCTGGTCGGCAAACGTCGCCAGCGTGTCGATCATGAAATTGATCGTGTCGGCGAGCTGCGCGATTTCGCCCTTCGCATCGACCGTCAGTTTGCGCTTCAGGTCGCCGTTGGCGACGCTGGTGACGACCTGCGCGATGCCGCGAACCTGGTTCGTGAGGTTTGCGGCCATGAAGTTCACGTTGTCCGTAAGGTCTTTCCACGTGCCCGACACGCCCGGCACCTGTGCCTGGCCGCCGAGTTTACCTTCGGAACCCACTTCGCGCGCGACGCGGGTGACTTCCGATGCGAAGCCGTTCAGCTGATCGACCATCGTGTTGATGGTGTCTTTCAACTCGAGAATCTCGCCGCGAACGTCGACGGTGATCTTCTTCGAAAGATCGCCGAGGGCGACCGCCGTGGTAACCTTCGCGATGTTGCGGACCTGCGAGGTCAGGTTCGAGGCCATGGTGTTAACGGAGTCGGTGAGGTCTTTCCACGTTCCGCCGACGCCGCGCACGAATGCCTGACCGCCCAGACGCCCTTCGGAACCGACTTCGCGCGCCACGCGCGTGACCTCGGATGCGAAGGCGTTCAGCTGGTCGACCATCGTGTTGATCGTGTTCTTGAGCTCGAGGATTTCGCCGCGAACGTCGACCGTGATCTTCTTGGAGAGATCCCCGTTTGCGACGGCGGTCGTGACGTCGGCAATGTTGCGGACCTGATTCGTCAGGTTCGACGCCATCGTGTTGACGGAGTCGGTCAGGTCGCGCCACGTGCCGGAGACGCCCGTAACCTCCGCCTGGCCGCCGAGTTTACCTTCGGAACCGACTTCGCGGGCGACGCGCGTGACCTCGCCGGCGAACGAGTTCAGCTGGTCGACCATCGTGTTGATCGTGTTCTTCAGCTCGAGGATTTCGCCGCGAACGTCGACGGTGATCTTCTTGGAGAGGTCGCCCTTGGCGACGGCGGTCGTCACTTCCGCGATGTTGCGAACCTGCGAGGTCAGGTTCGAGGCCATGAAGTTCACTGATTCGGTGAGGTCGCGCCACGTGCCCGAGACGCCGGCCACCTGCGCCTGACCGCCGAGTCTTCCTTCCGAGCCGACTTCGCGCGCGACGCGCGTAACTTCACCGGCGAACGAGTTGAGCTGGTCGACCATCGTGTTGATCGTGTTTTTCGACTCCAAGATTTCGCCGCGAACGTCGACGGTGATCTTGCGCGAGAGATCGCCCTTTGCGACGGCAGTCGTAACGTCGGCGATGTTACGCACCTGAGAGGTCAGGTTCGAGGCCATGGTGTTGACCGAGTCGGTCAAGTCTTTCCACGTGCCCGAAACGCCGGCGACCTCTGCTTGACCGCCCAGTTTACCTTCGGATCCGACTTCGCGCGCGACACGCGTCACCTCGCCGGCGAACGAGTTGAGCTGATCGACCATGGTATTGATCGTGTTCTTCAACTCGAGGATCTCGCCGCGCACGTTGACGGTGATCTTCTTCGAGAGGTCGCCCTTTGCAACGGCGGTGGTGACGTCTGCGATGTTGCGAACCTGCGAGGTCAGGTTCGAGGCCATGAAGTTCACCGACTCGGTGAGGTCTTTCCACGTACCGGAGACGCCGGTGACCTGCGCTTGTCCGCCCAAGATGCCTTCCGAACCCACTTCGCGCGCGACGCGCGTGACTTCGCCGGCGAACGAGTTGAGCTGGTCGACCATCGTGTTGATCGTGTTTTTGAGTTCGAGAATCTCGCCTTTGACGTCGACGGTGATCTTCTTGGAGAGGTCGCCCTTCGCAACGGCCGTCGTGACGTCCGCGATGTTGCGAACCTGCGAGGTCAGGTTCGACGCCATGAAGTTCACCGACTCGGTGAGGTCTTTCCACGTGCCGGCAACGCCTTGCACCTCGGCTTGACCGCCCAGCTTACCTTCGGATCCGACTTCGCGAGCAACGCGCGTAACTTCCGATGCGAAAGCGTTCAGCTGATCGACCATCGTGTTGATGGTGTTCTTCAGCTCGAGAATCTCGCCGCGCGCTTCGACGGTGATCTTGCGTGAGAGATCGCCTTTTGCGACCGCGGTCGTGACGTCCGCAACGTTGCGAACTTGGTTCGTCAGGTTGCCGGCCATCGTGTTGACGGAGTCCGTCAGCTCTTTCCACATGCCCGCGACGCCTTTGACCTGCGCCTGGCCGCCGAGTTTGCCTTCGGATCCGACTTCGCGAGCGACGCGCGTAACTTCCGATGCGAAGGCGTTCAGCTGATCCACCATCGTGTTGATGACGCGCGCCGATCGCAGGAAGTCGCCGCGAATCGGACGCCCGTCGATCTCCAGCACGGTGCGCTGCGAGAGGTCGCCTTGCGCAACCGCACCGATGACGCGGTTCGTTTCCGCCATAGGCGCGGCGACCGATTCGATCAGCTCGTTGAAGACGTCGATGTGCTCCTGCCATCCTCCGGACGCGCCCTCGAGTACGGCGCGGTTCGAAAGGCGCCCGTCGCGCGCGATCGTGCGGCTGACGCGACGCACCTCGTTGAGCATCCGCGTCTTCATCTCGAGGCAATCGTTGAAAGCGGCGGCTATTTCGGCCTCGATGCCGTCTCCCGACACCGAAAGGCGTACGCCGAACTCGCCGCGTCGGAAGGCGTGCAGCGCTTGGAGGAGCCGTCGTTCTTGCGCGGTGCCCTCGTGCTGCCTGGAATGGGAGCCGCCGTTTGCGGAGCCGTTCCCGCCCGAAATCGAATACTTATTAGCGGAACGCTTACGCGTTGCCGTTGCTGAAGGCATAAAACAAGACTCCCTGCAGGCAGTTACCGAATAATCATATCCAAATCGCACAAGCGCCAAACTATGGCTCGCCAGGTTTAGCAAGCTGGCTCCAAGGGGGAGAACGTAGTAAATGCCCACCGGTGTCTCTGCAAAACCGGATGCCCTTGATTTGCTGGCCGAAGCTAATGCCCGGCTGGCGTCGTCGTTCGATTTGTCAGTAACCTTACCGCAAGTCGCGGATCTCTGCGTTTCGAAATTCGCGGATTATTGCGCCGTTTACGCGACGCACGGCGACGGCGGCACCTTCGCGTTCGAGGCCTCGCGCGAAGAGGGCTTTCACGTCGAGATTCAAGACGCCGAGAATCTTCGCGACGTCCTGACGGCATTCGGGTTCGAAACCATTGTCGTCACGCCGCTTGCCGGCCGCCAGGACACGGCGGGAACCTTCGTCGTGGCGTCCCGGCATCGGTCCGCGTTCAACGGTCAGACGCAGAAACTCGCGCGCGTTCTCGCCCTGCAGATTTCCAATGCGCTCGACCAGTCGATGCTGTTCGAACGAACCTACCGCGTGGCCGACCGCCTGCAGCGAGCGTTGCTGCCGGATACCTTCCCGCGCGTCCCCGGCGCGATATTCCATGCGGCCTACCGCCCGGCAAGCGACGAGGCGGAGGTCGGCGGCGATTGGTACGACGCCTTCGCGCTGCCCGACGGGCGCGTAGCCATCTCCATGGGCGACGTAGCCGGGCATGGCTTGGAAGCCGCGACCGTAATGGGCGAAATCCGCCAAGCGATGCGCACGACGGCCCTCGGTGAAAGCTCGCCCTCGGCGCTGCTCGAACATATCAATTCCGTGATCAATTTGCGTAAAGGCATCGGCATGGTCACGGCAATCTTTGCGTACTACGAGCCCAAGCGCCGCGAATTGACGTACGCGGTCGCCGGACACCCGCCGCCGATTCTGACCATCGACGGCGGCGGCTTCAACGGCTTTCTGCCGGGCGGCGGCGTTCCGCTGGGCGTCGAATCGCAAGTCCGCGCGCGAGATTGCACGATCGCGCTTGCCGCCGCGCAGCTGCGTGATCTTCTATACGGACGGAATGACCGAGTACTCACGCGACGTTTTGGCGGGTGAAGAACGCCTGCTGCAAGCCTGCGCGCGCGCCTTTCACGCGGACCCGGAGAATCCGGCAATCGCACTTCAGGAGCGCGTTTTCGATGCAACGATCAACCGTGACGACGCCGCAACGCTCACGCTCTCTTGCGAAGACGGCAGCATCCCCGCCGGCATGACCTTCTCGGCCGTGCCGCTCGCAGCGCCCATCGTGCGATCGATGCTGCACCGGTTCTGCGACGAGAACGGGCTTTCGAGCGGGCAGCGCTTTTCGATCGTCACGGCGGTCGGCGAAGCCGTGGCAAACGCGGTGGAGCACGCGTACCGGGGCGAAGAACCGGGACTCTTACGTTTGCGCGTTTCCTGCGAGGGCGACGCGATCGCGATCGACGTCGAGGACTACGGCCGCTGGAGACCGTTCCAACGAAGGGACGAACGCGGACGCGGACTCGTGCTGATGCACGAACTGATGGACAGCGTGCGGATTACGTCCGAGCAGACGCGCACCGTGATCTCGCTCTTACTCAAGCGCTCCGCAGAGCGCTTTACGATTTGAAATATTCGGCGTTGATGGCGGTGAAGTTTTCCCACTTCGCCGGGACGTCGGAGTCGGCAAAGATCGCTTCGACCGGACAAGCCGAGACGCACGCGCCGCAATCGATGCACACTTCGGGGTCGATGTAGAGCATCTCGTCCTCGTCTTTTCCGTGGATGCAGTCGACCGGACACACGTCGACGCACGACTTGTCCTTGGTGCCAATGCACGGTTCGGTGATGACGTAGGCCATGGTTTCGAGCTCAATCCTTTACTGCGGACGGATTAGTGCGGGAAAGCGTCAGTTATACGCACTGCGGCTGCTCACGCCTCTCCGGCCGCTATGTGTAGGTTCGGCGCCCCGTCAAGGCCCGCAGGATCAACAGTAGCACGACCGCCCCGATTAGCGCGTAGAGAAAACTCCAAAGCGGCGTCAGTCCGCCGTGGCCAAACTGCCGGTAGAGCCAGCCGCCGATCAGCGCGCCGATGATGCCGACGACGATGTCGGTCAATATTCCGCCCGGAACCGCGCCGGGGACCAGCCACCGGGCGATGAGCCCGACGATAAGCCCGAAGATGATGATGCCGATAATCGTCCACATGCCAGCCCTTTACCCCAAAGCTAGGGCGAGATTGTCCTGCGTCCGGCTATCGACCGGCTGAAGATAATCAAGACCAGCGCGCCTGCAGCCGCCGCAATCACGCTCCAGGCGTCGAACTGATCGAGGCTCAGGCGGTGGCCGAAGAGCTTGAAGATGAAGCCCGCTGTTCCGCCGCCGACGATACCGAGCAGGGTATCCGGGCCCATACCGCGCGAGTCCGGGACGAAGAAGCGCGCCACCGCCCCGACCAAAAACCCGGCGAGACATTCCACCGCCATAACGGATTTTTTCCCCGAAAGCGAATCGCTACGCATGCGCATCTTCATGGCTCTGCTGATCCTCGTTTGCCCGGCACTTCCGGCTGCGGCCGCGACGACCGAAATCGTCGTTTCCGGGCAAGGCACCGCGAGCGCCGCGCCCGACATGGCGACGATCTCGTTCACCATCAACACCTATGCCGCGTCCGCGCAGAACGCCATCTCGGCAAACAACGCCCGCTATCAGCGGCTCGATTCGGCGATGCACGCGTTGGGAGTGCCGGCCGCGGACGTTCAGACCACGAGCTTTACGCTCGACTACAATCCGGCGCCCAAGCCGCCGGAAGCTCCCTCGCCCGGCGAGCGGTACGGCTTCAACGCAGCCCGCTCGGTGGACGTCATCGTCCATCAGCTTTCGCTCGTCGGCAAGAGCATCGATGCGGCCGCTGCGGCCGGCGTGACCGACGTGGGGGGCGTGCAGTTCGCCGTCTCGGATACGTCCGCGCAAAATGTGGCGGCACTGAAATCTGCAGTGCTCGATGCTCGAGCGCAAGCGGACGCGTTAGCCGAGGCGGCGGGACTGCGGATCATCGGCATTCGGAGCATCCGGCAAGGCGGCGGCATCTTCCAACCACAGCCGGCCGCCAACGTGAGCACGATGATGGCGGCGCGCGTTCCGACGGTCATCCGGCCCAGCGCCGTTCAAACCAGTACCACGGTCAGCATCATCTTCATCGCCCAGTAGAAACGAAACCGGAGGCGGCGCCGGGTGGTAGCATTGTACGATGACGACCACGTGCGAACTCTGCGGCCGTGAGCCGGCGCCTTTGACCGAAGGCGGAAAGCGGCTCTGCGCGCAGTGCGCCGCCCGGCAGGCTGCGACCAAGGCGGCCCTTCCCTTACTAGGCGCGGCGCTGACTGCCGCGGCTTTGGTCGCCGGCGGTGCGTACGTGATCGAGAAGCTCAACGAGCAGCAATCGGGCGGACGCGCTCCAAATCCGCTCGAGGATTTGACCCGCCGTTTTCGCAGCGCGACGCCGACGCTCGCTGCCTTCTCGCGCGACCTGACGGACCTCGCCCGCAACAACAAGCTGGATCCGGTAATCGGCCGCGCGACCGAAGTTGAGCGCGTCGTCTCGATCTTGGCGCGTCGCAGCAAGAATAATCCGGTGCTGGTCGGCGAGCCCGGAGTCGGGAAAACGGCGATCGTCGAAGGCCTTGCCCAGCGAATCGTCGCGGGCGACGTTCCCGGAGCGCTGCGTGACAAACGCGTGCTCGCGCTTTCACTGGGCCCGCTCGTCGCCGGAACCAAGTACCGCGGCGAGTTTGAATCGCGCGTAAAGCGCATTCTGGACGAAGTGCGCAAAGCGTCGCGCGACGTCGTTCTCTTTATCGACGAACTGCACACGCTGGTCGGCGCCGGAGCAGCCGAAGGATCGCTGGACTTGAGTTCAATGATCAAACCGGAACTCGCGCGCGGCGATTTGCAATGCATCGGCGCTACGACGTTCGACGAATATCGAAAGTACATCGAATCGGACGCGGCGTTGGAACGGCGTTTTCAGCCGGTGATGGTCGAGGAACCCTCGATCGACCAAACGGTCGAGATTTTGCGCGGCCTGCGCGCGCGCTACAGCGATCACCATAACGTCCAAATCGAGGACGAAGCGGTTCGGGCGGCGGCGGCGCTCGGCGCTCGTTACATCGCGGACCGCTTTCTTCCGGACAAAGCGATCGATCTCATGGACGAGGCCGCAGCCTCGGTCGCCCTTGCAAATCGCGGCGCGGTGCCCCGTCCGCGCGTTACGGCCGAACATGTCGCCGCCGTCGTGACCAAATGGACCGGAATTCCGCAAGACACGCTCTCGGAATCGCAAGCGAACAATCTCCTCTCGCTCGAACAGACGCTCGCGAAGCGCGTCATCGGACAGCAGCAGGCGATTTCAGCAGTGAGCGAAGCGATTCGCCGCGCGCGCGCCGGCTTGCACGATCCGCGAAGACCGCTGGGCAGCTTTCTGTTCATGGGATCGAGCGGCGTCGGCAAAACGGAACTGGCCAAAGCGCTGGCCGAGGCGCTCTTCGGCACGGAAGAGGCGCTCGTGCGCGTCGATCTTTCGGAGTATACCGAGGCGCACACGATCTCACGTCTCTTGGGCGCTCCTCCGGGATATCAGGGCCATGAAGAAGCGGGGCAGCTCACCGAACCGGTTCGACGCCGTCCCTACTGCGTGGTGCTCTTCGACGAACTTGAAAAAGCGCACCCCGATGTTGCCGCCGTGCTTTTACAGATTCTCGACGACGGCCGCGTCACCGATGCCAAAGGGCGCACGATCGATTTTCGTCATGCACTCATCATCATGACGACCAACCTGAGCGACGACGAGCTGTCCGATGCGTTCCGCCCGGAATTTCTGAATCGCATCGACGACGTCGTGCACTTCAACGATTTGGGGCTGGCCGGCATCGAGCAGATCGTCGCGATTCACGTCGAAGCGCTGGGCGCGCGGCTGGGCGCGCGGAACGTTCGCCTGGTTTTAGCCGAAGGCGCGCGTCAGTTTCTGGCGAGCGAAGCGATGAATGCCGGCAGCGGCGCCCGTTACGTGCACCGCACGGTTGCGCGCCACGTCAGCACACCGCTCTCCACTGCAATTCTGCGCGGCGAATTGCCGCAAGGTTCTTGTGCCGAGGTTCGGCTGCAAGACGGTGCGCTGGTAGTCCGCGCCGCTTAGGGAGCCCGCTCCCCGTCTTCCGCACAAAGAGCGAAGCGCTCGCGAAACCACTTGGCAAAGAACGCTTTGCCCTGAAGGGTGCAGTCGATGAATCCTCGCGGCGGAAGCCCGTCGAAGGCGCCGTCCAACATTGCCTGCTCGATCTTGCGCTCCGCAACAAACGCGACGATGTCCATGCCACATCAACGTAACGGGCGCGCCGGCCGTGACCTCCGCAAGAAACGACATTCCCTACGAAACAGGCGAGCGGCACTCGGTGCAGTTTCGGCGACAAGATCGTTATCGATGGCCGGGGATGGGGGATTTTCCGCCTGCGGCGTAAGAAGGCGCCATGCGTCGCCGCGCAAAGCAGCAGAACTCGCTTCGACTCGGCATTTTCGCGGTCAGCGCGATTGCGCTACTTTATGTCTTCGTTTTGGTCTTCATGCATTTTCAAGGCGTCCGCGGCTACCGGATCGGCGTGCGCTTTGCGACGGTCTCCGGATTGTCGCCGGGAGCGCCTGTGTACGTGAGCGGCGTCCAGATCGGAGCGGTGGAGAAGATTGAGGTCCTGCCCGACAACAGCGTTGAAGTGATCCTCGCCATCACCCGTGACATCGATCTGCCGACGACCTCGCGCATTACAATCCATTCGCCGCTTACCGGCTCGCCGGACGTTACGATTATACCGCCGATAACGCGCGTCGCGGCCGGATCCATTCCGGCGCCGCTGCCGCCGAACCTGATCATCCCCAAGCGCGTTTTGCCGCTCGACGAACAACCCATCGGAAGACCGCCGATAAGTCCGAAAGAATTGATCGCGCAGTCTCAGGAGCTCTTGGACCAGTCAGGGCACATCGTCGGAATGTTCCTAGGCCGGCGGCGCACGCTGCTTGCGCAGGTGGACAGCATTCGCGACAATTCCGCGGGGCTGGCGACGGACTTACGCTCGCTGCCTCAGACGCTACGCGCTAACCTTGCCGGAACGTTGAACGACGCGAAAGCGGAGGTCAGCCGGACGCAAGCGCTGGTCATGAACAGTCGGAACCAGGCGGTCTTGGCGCAGCTTTCGGCATCGCTTAACGCCGCCTCCGCGTCGCTGGAACAGACGAGCAATGCATTGAACGGCGTGCGGACCGATCGCGCCACGCTCGCGAATACCGCTGCGGCGATGAACAACGTCAAACAAGCATCCGCGACGATGCACGCGGCACGTATTGATTTTCAGACGATCGGCGCCAATCCCCAGACTCGCGCGGAACTCCTCGACGCCGGCGTGCAGCTGCGCGCTTCCGTTGAGAGGTTACGATCCTTGATTATCCCGTAATCGCTCCAAGCGCTTAGAAATGGCCTCAACTCGTAGGACCTTGGATGGCCGAAGGGGCCATTCAGGTAGGGACGCAAAGGAAAAGCGGCAGAATTTCATGCGCAAGAAATCGCCTAAATAACATGGTGTGGGCTCGTGGTGAACCCATTCTCGGGGCCGTTATCGCTGTGGCGGGAGCGGCTTTCATAGCCTATGCCGGGCCGTATGCCACCTGGGTCGTATCGTTGCCTCAGCCGCTGAGATGGCTACTGAGTCTAGGGCGGAGCTTTGATAAAAGCCGGGAACAAATTCGAATCAATGTCATTGTTTTTGGCGTTGGCTGCCTTGTGATCGGGGGAGGACTACTCGTCGCTATGGCCGCGGGATTGCCTATCACGTGGATTCACTAGCTAACTCTTTCCGTTAGCGTCGGGGTGCGCTGATCGGCTTTCATGGATCATTTCGGCTTGGGCGCTTGATACGCGAGCGCAAGAATCAAAGCGCGAGTAGGGTTTCCCCCACCGTGCAAACGGCCCCAACGCGCTACACTGGACGCATGGAGATGGAATCGTTCCGGCGATGAAAATGGGTTGCGAGCTGCGCCCGCGACGAGATCGCCAGCTTTCCGTAGATCGAACTCAAATGCTTCTCCACGGCCTTGACCGTAATCGAAAGCTTTTGCGCCACGGCGGAGTTGCTCGCTCCCGACGCTACGAGCTCCGCTACCTCGCGTTCACGCGGCGAGAGCGCCTCGGCTGCCGCGCGCACCGGGGAAGGCGGGCCGCCGGTCTGCCGCACCAATGCGTTTCGTAACGGAAGAACGGCGCCGATGCGGCGATAGATTGCTGCAGCGCGATCGACGTCGCCCTGTAGTTCCAACGCCTGCGCTTCCCACAGTGGAAAGGCGAGGATTCTGAAATGCTCTGCCGCCGCGGCTGCGTGCACTGCGCTTTCCGCGAAATTGCCGCATCCGGCAGCGACGAGGGCGTCGAACAGGGGCAGCGCTGCACGGAAGATGCGGTCGTGCGGGCGAACGGCAAGGCCGGCAAGAGATGCTCGCGCCTTCGCCTGCACGGCACTATCGCCGACTTGAGCGGCCGTAAGATGAAGGATGAATAACGCCCTAGAGCCTTCATCAGCACTGAGCGCCTCCGAGACAAGCGCCGAGGCTTCAGCCTGGCGTCCTAAATCGTGCAGACGCAAGGCGGTAGCCGCAACCAAGTGCGGCGGAGGCGACGGCATATCGAGCTGCGGCGTAAAGTAGCGGTCGCACATCGACGCGTCATCCAGGAGCCGGCCGACGAACAAGCCCCATCCGGAAATCAGCGCGCGTAGATCGGCACTCTCGGCGACCTCACGCGCGCATTGCTCGATCATCGAGCGCGCATCCGGCAGCGCTCCGCACAGCACCGTGCGCGCGATCTCGGTCAGCTGCAGAAACTTTGATACGACGGTAAGATTTCTTCGGCTTACCATCGCTTGCGCTTCGCGCGAGATTTCCGCGGCCTCGTCCAGATATGCGAGCAGCGTCAATCCAGACGCAAGATTGGACAGGATCATCGCGGGCTCCGAGGTGAGCCCACCCTCGCGCGCAGCGTCGATTGCGCAACGCATCGCCTCGATGTACTTGGGCACATCGCCGTCTCGCTGCGCAAGCATGCCGCGCATCGCGTGGTACGTTACCACGGTGCGCAGCTCGTCGAGCGCGGGATCGATGCGCATGCCCGCGAGCATCTGCGCACCGCGCGCAAAATCTCCTCGCAAAAGGTAGATTTGCGCAAGCGCAACGTCGGCACGCCGGCGCAGTCGCGCATTGGTCAGGCGCGGCCGCACGTCCAGAATCGGTTGTTCCGGTTCCCGTTCGCCCAGTATGAACCGCGCCGCAGCCAGCTCGATCGCCGCCTCACATTCGCCGGCGAGATCGCCGGCAAGAGCATACGCCGCCTTTGCCTGCGCTATCGCCTCGTGCGCGAGCTTCTTCAGGCCCAGCCGGCCGTAAGCCAATCCCATCTTCATCAGCGGGCCTGCGGCGCGTTCGGATGTTTTGTCGACGTAGGCAAAAGCGTAGGAGTACGCGAGCGTCGCTTCCTCGTACGCAAAGAGCGCCATCGCTTCGTCCCCGGCTTGCACGCCGTACGTGAATGCGCGCTCCGCATCGCGCGCCGCCCACCAGTGGTAGGCCAAGTCGTGAATGTTTCGCGCGTCCGTCGACTCGAGCGCGAGTGCCGCCCGGCGATGCAGTTCCGTCGCCTGCGCCTCGAGCAGGGTGGCGCGCACGGCTTCGCGCGTTAGCGCGTGTGCGAAAGCAAATGTGCCGGCGTCTTCTTCCACAATCAGATGCAGATCGCGCGCCGCCCGCAGCGAGCGCAGCAGCTCCTCGCGCGAGAGATGCAGAATGCCGGCGAGCATCTCCAATGAAAAGCGCCGGCCCAGAATCGAAGCCTGCGCCAAGACCTCGCGGTCGGCGGGCGGCAAGGCATGAAACCGTTCTTGCAGCAGCGCGCGAACCGCGAACGGCAGATGCGCGGATCGGTTGACGGCCTGCCGCTCCATCGCCGCGTTCCGCAGCAGCTCTTCGGCGAAAAACGGATTGCCTTCACACAGACGTACGATCCGGCGGCGCACGTCGAGCGGAACGTTCTCGGCCGCATCTTGAAGCAGTTCGCCGACAACCGCGTCGGAGAGCGGCTCCAAAATGATGTGCGTGGTTTGCGTAAGACGATGCAGCCGCACCAACGCTTTGAACGCCGGCGAGTCTTCGTCGGGATCGCCCGACCGATGCGTCGCCACGACGAGCAGCCGCATCGATGCCGCATCGGAGACGATCGCTTCCAAAAGTTCGAGCGTGTCGGACGTCGCCCAGTGGAGGTCTTCGATCGTCAGCACGGCGCTGCGGCGCTGCGTGAGCGAACGCATGCGTTGCTGGATCTGCGCAAATTGCTCGGCGCGGCTGAGCGCCGGCTGCACTTGCGCGGCGTCTTCGCCCAAGCGCGAAAGACCGTCGAGCACGGCCGAGTAGGGACGATTGCTGGATTCGCGGCACTGCGCGACCGCAACATGCAGCCGCGCGGAATCGAGCTTCGCGCGAAATTCAGCGAGCAACCGCGACTTGCCGGCGCCCGCCTCTCCGGAGATCAGGACCATGCCGCCGCGCCCCGCACTCGCGTCGCGCCGGCGCTGCAGAAGATGTTCCAGTTCGGCCGAGCGGCCGCGAAACGAACGAAAAGCAATCGCCGTGGCAAGCATGTAAAACAGCGTCCCTCGAACGCCTATTTGGCGCTGCGGGACGCTGTTTCATCTACCGGTGGCGAGGCGCAGTTAGTACGCGGGGCCGGGCGCCAGCGCTAAGCCGGGTGCCGCGCCGCCCTGCTCGGCAGTCGTCGACTCCACGGCTCCGGTGCTGGGATTGAGCGCGATGATCTGCGCCGTGCCTGTGTCGGTAAGCCACAGATGCTTCCAACCCGCATCGAAGCGGATGAACGTCGCCGTATTGAATCCCGTTGCTAGTTGTTTGCAATTCTTCGTGCCGGTGCACTTGAAGACGCCGTTCGCCTGATCGACGTAGTACAGATTATCCGATCCGTCCACGGCCAGACCACCCGCCGCATCGTCTTTCGGCGTCGTTACCAGCACCTTGGCGTTTCCGGCGCAATTGAGAAACTCGACGACGTCCGCATTGAAATTTTTGAGGTCGTCGACCATCCAATAACAATTGCCTTGGCTGTCGGTCGCGACGCCGAACCCCGCGCCTTGTCCGCCGCTCGGGACATAATGCAGCGTGCGTGACGGCGTTTTTGCGCCGTTCAAAAACACTTTCACATTCGCCGGTCCGTTGTTTGCGCCGAATTCGTTCGAGACGGCGACCAGTTTGTGCGCGGTGTTCACGGTCACGTCGATCGGCATCGCGCCCGTGTCCGCAAGGGTGCCCTTCGGACCCACGGGTCCATTGGCGGTCGAGCTGTACGTGACGGCTTCGTCCGCACTCACCAGCGCCTCGTACCACCTTCCCGCCGTGGTTGCGAATCCGCCGAGCGGTCTGCCCGGAGGCGTCAACGTGCTCTTAAAGGTCAGTGCGGTGCCGCTGACCGTGTACGTCTCGCAGTTCCCCGTTGATGCCGCGCACGTATAAAGCCAGCTCCCAATACCGGCCGATTCATGCATTGCCGCCATCGGCAGCAGCGGCGACGGTCCCGGTGCGGACGGTCCGCCGGAACACGCGCTCACCCACGCCGCCGCAATCATCACCGCGATACGCCAAATGATACTCTTCACGAAAAACGCTCCTCCCGAGATTGCTCTTGGGAAGAGCGTAGCGGTTTTTCGGCACCCGCCGCAGTGGGGGAAACCCTACTCGGTCGCGGCCGGCGCGCTCAAGATGACGATCGCGCTGCGCGAGGCGTCGCTCCAGACGGCCTGTCCGACCAGCGGATCGGTCAGGTGCGAAAATGCCGCTTGTACCTCCTCGCGGGTGCACGCTTGAACGGAACCGGCCGCGCGCAATGCCGCATCGACCAGCAGCATCGCCGCGTCAAGGGTTAGCAGCGGCGCATTGGCCGGACCGCCTTGCTGCGTCGCGGTGACCTGCGCCTTCCAGCCTTCTTGCCGAACCAGGTGCGCGACGACCGCGATCCGTTTGCGCACGCCGTGCGTGCGTTCCCAGAGCAGATCGCTCAGCAGGTCGCAGGCAAAGCCCGGCTTGAGCAGTTGCCGGATTTCGAGCGGCGTCGCGCCCAGCGAGAGCAGCGTGCGCAAATCGGACACCGTGAGCGCCGTGACGCCGTGCGTGTGCAGTTCGGTAACGAGCTCTTCTTCCTCCGGAAACTCCGGGCCGATGATCGTGTTGTACTGCGCCTTGTACGCGGCAGCGTATTTGGAGGCCTCGACGCAATCGGGCTGCGTCACGACGCCTTTGGCCGTTTTACATTCCAGCATGACGCGGTAGCCCAGCACGCCGACTGCGCGTCGGCGTAGCCGTCCGGTGCGAGGTACCCGCCGACGTGCGTTGCGCCAAAGCCCAAATGCGCAAACGCATCGCAGACCGCGATTTCGAACGCGGCCGGATCGGCGCCGGTCGAAGTAGCCTCTAGACGATCGATGAGCGCTTGCGTGGTTGCGCCGATCGCCGGCCGCACTTCAGGTTCGAGGTCCGGCCAGTCGTCGGGCGGCTGATTAATTCGGAACGTTCGATCCTGATTCTGCACGATCAGCGGTTTGCGACCGTGACCGATGGCGCGCGCGATGTACTCGATGAGCGCCGTATACATGTACTTTTTCACCATGTTCGGCTGCACGAGGCCGCGCTTGAGCGCTTCTTCAAGAATCTGCTGGGCGCTGCGCGCTTTGCCGTCTTCCAGGATGTCGAAGGCGGCCGTGATGGCGCTGCCGCGCGGCTGCGCCAGCATCAGGGTCGGCGCAGCGTTGATCTGCGCGAACTTTTGCGGCGGAATGGCCGCCACGACGTCACCGAAGACGTCACCGTGGGTCTTCCAGCGCTGCACGAACGCATCGGCTTTGAGAGCGCCGTTCAGCGCGTCGAGTTCGTCCCAGCGGAACGGCGTTGCGACGGGGAATCCGTCAGCGCCGCGCAGGCTGTAAGGAAGAACGCTGAAATGCCAAGGCGCGTTGCTCGAGACGTGAAGATGGACGCGCTTGACGTCGTGCGTGTTGTACTCGGTCGTGAAGAGGTCGGGTCGGCGCGCCACCGCGTCGTTACAGAACGCGTGCAGCCAGGTGCGAACGTCCTGCGCCGCCGGCGCGTCGGCGAACGGAATCCAAAGTGCGATGCCGTCTTTGCCGTCGAAGAGCGGCGCCGCTTGCAGTTCGTGCTCAGCGAGCATATCACGCAAGGTTGCGGCCGCGAGGTTCCGACGGGCGGCGTCAGGCGAGCGCTCCAGCAGGATGCGCGCGAAGCGCAAGCGATCGACCTCATTCGGCACCGGCGCCCAGCCGTGAAACTCGACCGCGAACATGCGATGGCACAGCCAGAGCAGCTTGTTGGTGGACATCGGCACATGCGTGCGATGCCAGTGCGGTGCCTGATCAAAACCAGCCGGAAAATTCGCGAAACAAATCGGCTCGTCCGCAAAGTGCTTTGCCATGGTTTCCGCGACGAGATAGTAATGGGAAAGAACGCGCGTTTCTAACGCGTCATTTAAGAGCAGCGCCATAGCCGCCTTAAATTGGCCGCGGGGTCCGTCGAGGGCCTTTAAGGGAGTGTCAGGGTCCCTCGAGGGCCTTTAAGTGAGTGCAAAGCCCTCGTTAAGACGAAGCGGGCCCCGAGGAGAATCTATCCGTACCTCTTAGCAGGCGCTATCGCGCATAGGCAACCCCACTTTATCGCGGTTTTACGCCGGCTTCGCTTCTGATTGATGCTCGTAACCGGGCCCGCAGGGGTTGCGCTTTGCTGCATTTTGGAGCCCCCGATTGCGCGCTTTTGCGTCATCGGCGTCCGCAATAGACGGAACCAACAGTCGATGGTAACGCGGGCCTTAACGCAAATGCCCCTTGTCCCGATGAGGGCTTCCAACTTGGAATTTCAGGAAATCGTCACCGTTCTTGTCCTTGTGACGACGGGATAGGAGTTAAGGCCTTTTAAAACGAGGCCCCCCTCCTGGGCGCCTCGCGGCGTCGCGGCTAAGTCAATTCGATGGACTTAAGGCCTTCGAAAACGAGCTTCCGCCTAAGTCGGGTCAGAGACCGTTGCTAATTTTGGACCGATATAGCCGATCAATATTTTGCCGTTAACCCGCTCGTTCCATATGTAATATCGCCAGGCCTGAGGTGTGATTCGGCCGTGAAGCGAAAACGTACGTTGTACCCCATCAGGACAACTAAATGTGCGCTCTGCCGCGTAGCGCTGCATAGTTTGATCGCTTTCGCCAGATACATTCTCTCCCAACGTCAATTTTGTTAACTGATTGCTAACCAACGTCGGCGCCACATCACTTAGCGCTGTAAGGTGCTTTATCATTTGAAAGAGAATAGGGTCGTTTTTGCTGAGCGCATTCAAATTGTCCTTTGCAGACTCGCAAAATGTTAAACCAGGAAAAAGGCCTGCGCGTTGCTCCCAAACATCGCCCCCACAAGTGATACCATGCCTAAGTATCCTTGCCGGCTCATTACAGTGGCGTGCCGCATGCTCCACGTTGCTGGCATGCAAAACGCGCTCATCGCGTTCCAGAATCCGGTCACCGTCTAGTACAGTACTGCACGAATGACGAGTTCGTGAGTATCCCATGGATGCTCCGCACTCATGCTGACAGCAACTCCTTCGAATAAGAAGGCGAAACCAAGGCCCTTGCATGGGTTATCCGCAATGGAGAACTCACGAATTAACGTCTGCTCCTTCAGCGCGACCTCCTCATCGGCTATATACGGTGCCGCAGTAGCGACCGTAAGAAATGCGCGTCTAGTATCCACTTCAACGCCCCTATCGTTGACCCACTTAAGTATCGGATAGTCTGGCGCGATCTCCAACGTGGCTATCGTGTCTTGGGTACGCAAACGGTTGTTGAAGCCATTTTTTATTAACCGCAATAATGTCAATGTAAATCGGCCCATCATAGCGCAAGCTGAACGTCGGTCTCGATAGGTCGCAATACCGTCACCCGTTTAAGAAAATATCTAAGGGCACGCGTACCCTACACTAACAGCTCTGTCAGGTTCTTTTCCCACTCGTCGAAGAATCCGTCCGGCCACTCGTTTATGCGTCCGTTTTTATCCAACTTTGGAGAAACGATCGTCGATCCGGATGTGGGATCGCGCTGAAAATAGTGCAGTGCTATGTCCTCGGGTTGCAGCATTTCGCGGTGAACGGCCAGTCTCACACCGTTAAGTAAGTGGTCGCTATGCGTTTCTACTATAACCTGCACGCCGCCGAATGCTACTGGGGCGAGCAGCTCCCCCATGATGGTTTGTCCTCGTGGGTGCAAGTGGGCCTCGGGGTTTTCAACTATAAACAGCGAGCCCGATATAGCGGCAAGGCTCGCGACTATCACGGGCAGCACATACGTAAGTCCGAATCCAACGTTAGTGGCCCGGTAAGGGTTAGATAGGCCCGACGCTGATTCGAAGTGATACGCAAGCCCCACAAGGTCCATTGTGGCTTGTCGCGCCGTTGTAATACGCGTGCCGGGACAAAAGCTCGCCAAGCCATGCCTCGACTTGATCTTGTAAGCGCGGCGATGGCGCAGACTTTATGCAGTGTCGACTCGTTCCGTACCGGCTCATCCTTGAAAACATCAAGATAATGGATAGCGAACTCACCGCGTACCCCAACTCTTCGTTGTTGTCGAACGGCATAGTCAGCCATGACAGAATAAGGGCGCGGCCCCAAACGCTCCGCAGTCAAATAGGTAAACATATCATCAAACAAATTCGACGAATAGCCGTAGGAATTGGGGTCTCGAGCCAAAGGGCTTAAGACTTCCGCCTCGCGATCGTAATTAAAGGACCACGTAGCACCCCCCCCGCTAAATTGTAAATCGAAGGATATTATGTCATCGGTAGCGTTCTCGTACAAGGCATCCTTTGCGGAGCCAATTTCAGTCAGTTCTCCGTTTAACGCAAGGCCTATATCTGGCAGGTAACCAACAGAGCGCGACTGACGCAGAAGTAGGAGGCTTTGCACAAGCGAAGACTTCCCCATCCCGTTAAGGCCTGAGAGAATCGTCAGTTTACTGAACGGGACTCGACAACGTTCAAAGCACTTAAAGTTGTGTATAGAAATACTATCCAGCATCGAGCACCTTTCTAACTGCCTTCTCAACCTTCTCAAATCTGAAACGAATTCGGTCTGGATTACCGGTTGCGACTGAGATCGTTTCCTCAAATCGAGTGTTTCGTAGTAGTTCCTCGTATGCGCGCCGGCAATCGTTCTTCCGATTACGTAACAATTGCTGCCGTTCGATAGGCACTTTTGCTAGATTTACGGACCACGTTTCGAACAGCGCCTTATTAATGGGAGGGCGTGGCAGGCTTCTCTCGCTTGATTTTACGAAATGCATTCGCCCCGAAAAGATCGTGTGCGAGAGACATTGTTGATACGAATGACCGCCGAATTTCTTCAATCTCGCTTTGAGGCAAGGTATTTAATTCGCTCATTGCAGTGCTTAGGAAACTATCGAAGTCGCGCGCTTTGTACGATTTGTATGACATTCGAAAGAACGCGACAAATCGCAAAACGCATTCCCTATCACCCATGCGATCATCGCGAATACCGAAGTCCGTTGCGATCCCGAATTCTGGCGCTTTTGCCAATTCGCTAAGTATGTCGCTTGCCTGCCCTTGGTTAAGCGCGTGGCGAATCTCTTGAGCGGACAACGGCAAGCCACCCGTATTAATGCGTTTGAACACGGTGTATTTAACAGGTGGAGGCGTACCCTGCTGAATTCGATAAGCTGTAGTTGTGTTTCGTTAATTCGTCTCTGGATATTCCTTGTGAGATCGTCGTAGCGCTTTCCATCTAAGTTCGTTAGAAACTCCATGTCTTTCAGTCGTAACGACCGGTCAATTACAAAGCGCTTCAGAGTAATCAGTCGCTGCAGCCCGTCTACGACAAGCCACTTATCGTCATCTGTCGCGTCAAAATAGAATGCTGGAAGCGGTATTCTAACCAATATTGACTCGATGAGGCGGCTTTGCGTTGTGTCATTCCAGATGCCACCCTTACGCTGAAAGCCAGGGTTGAGATCGATTTCGTTAAGGGCAATCCGTTGCAACACCAAATCGATCGTCGGCTGCGTTGTTTCCATCCGAACAAGGTTCGGGTCAAACGGCTCAGTTATCGGTGTATCCGCGGAGGTGTCGTCTTCCTCTATACCGGGCTCAATCTCGTTGATTGACGCTGTACGCCCGGTTAGATCAAACAGTTTGTCCTGCTTCACTCCCATTTGCTTCGCCATTTTCGACAATATCTTGAAGTTTCCGCTGGTTGATTGGGTGCGGACGTCGCCCCGCGCGAATCGCCTGGAGCGCTGCGCGCGACACGCTACTGCGCTCTTGTAGTGTTTGTAGCGGCATAGCCTTGAGCTTTGGCAGAATCTTCGTGACCCATGCATCGCGCAGATTGTCCGGGTACTCCGTGTAAATGCTGCTCGCGTCCGAGGTGCTTTGCTGCTCGACCTCTTCCAGGTGATTCGACTCCTTGCCAATGTACCGAACGCAATCAATTGCGACGTGGCGCCGTGCCAGAAGCCCAGTCGTCCTTTGAGTTGAGGGCTCGCCGTCTGGAGTCGCGCACTTGGATTCCGGATGATATTCGTACGACGTAAGAACGTCATTGTACGTCTTTAGGCCGGCAGCCTTACTGTCGCGGGTCGGCAACGTTGATACGCGATAGCGCCGCGCAGAGTACTCATCAATCCACTGTAGTCGTAGCCACTTCATCGGATTCGACTCGTACGGAGCAATGAGGTGAAAGCGCTCGGGATCGACGCCTAGCGGATGCCCCAATTGCTGAACATGTGCGCTGAGGAGGAAATTGAACGGCTTGATTTGCTTCGCATAGTCCTTGCACCGATTGAGCTTTTCAAATAGGCGCGCGACATGCGGGCTGCTCACGGTGATACGACTGACGGCTGGCACGTATGCAAACGTAGCAGGCGTTGCCTTGAGACCGAACGCCTTGCGAATGATGCGAAGCCATGCATCGGCAACCAATCGCGATCGTCGCCCTCCGGATCGGTAGGGTTGAGCAAATGTCCTAATCCATGCTCGGACCAATGGTTCTTGCCATTATTGATACCGGCGCGCAAAAGACTGTGGAACGCCCTTTGCATCCCGAAGAAAGAGCACATAGCGCTTTGCCGATATCGCGTAACACCACAAGCTGTCGCTGTTTGCCGCTTTTCGGGTCGAAGTTATCGTCTTCGATCTCCAGAATGGAACCTCGCACGGCCTCGCGGTCGTACGGGTTGAGCCTCGCAAACAAGTCCACAATCTCTTGGACTTGCCCCCAGGAAAGCGCCCGGATTGCCTCCCGCCCGCCGCGCATGCGAAGGGGGCCGCCAGGACAGGCTACAGGGCCGCCGCCGCGCGTGGCCGCTATCGCCATGGAGTCGGTATCCTCCATTGCGTACGTGCCGCCCCGATCGGTGACAAGGCGCTCCAGGAGGGACAGGAACAGCCTTCCACCGCTCGTGACCAGCGATGCGAGAGGCGGAAAGCAATACTCGCCAGGCGCTTCGGGATGCGAGACCGCGCACGCATACGGGCTATCATCGATGCCGTAGCATTGCAGGCGCACTTTCTTATCGGATTCCTGGCGGTCCATTTGCGCAAAAATGCCATAGGCTGTCGCGCTACCGAACGTCTTGAGGGCTTTATCTAAGCGCTCCCGCTCGGCCGGCTCAATGTCCTTGCGCGACGCGAGACGCTTGCGTTCCTCGATCACCTTTCGGAAAAAATCGTCCCTGCGGGGGTTGATCGGGACCCGCCCTCGGAATGCGATCGGCGTCAGTAAATCGACCTCGCCGATCGGTTTGATTCGAAACGCCTCCACGATCCGAGGGATCTTACCGGTCAGCAAAACCGAGGCGACGAGATCCGGCCACGCATACCAGAGTGCGTCTTCCTGGCGCGAGGCATACAGATAGTTCACACCGATTTGCCACGCATTGCTCCCGTACTTTGCTCGCACGGGAAGAACGTCGCCATCCGATCGCAGCGGATTGCCGTTGGAGCACCGCGCTTGACGACGATGCGATCCAGTATCCGTACGACGTCCGCAGGCTTTGAATCCAGGCGCGACCTCGATGGCGAGGCATTCGCGCGTGAAGACATCGACGATGTTGAGCAAGCGAAACTTTCGTCGTTGCTCGCCCTTGAGCGTGTCGTGCATAAAATCCATGCTCCATACTTGATTGGGTCCCGCTGGCGAAAGACGAATGCGCTGCGCCGCCGACCGCCGCCGGCGTTTCGGTCCTTTGGCCCGTAAATTCAGGCCTTCCAACGTGTAGAGGCGTGCGACGCGCTTGGCGTTGACCTTCCAACCTTCGCGTTGCAAGAGCACATGGATGCGCCGATAGCCGTACCGCACGCGCGCGGCGGCAATCGCTATTATTCGTCCGCGCAGCACGGTTCAACGCATTGCGCTTGGGTTTGTACTGCGGTGATGCGCGATGAATCGTAGCGCCGCGCTTACGCGCCGCTGGCTCACGCCAAACTGTTCTTGCACTTCGCCGGCGAGCTCGCGCTGCTTGGCCGGCCTCAGAGTTTTTTTTAGAGCACGTCCTGCAACATCGCCTTGTCGAGCGAGAGATCGGCGACCAGGCGTTTGAGCCGCGTATTTTCATCGCGCAGTTCGTTCATCTCGCGAATCTCGCTCGTGCCGAACTGACCGTATTTTTTCTTCCAAAAGTGAATCGTGTTCTCGTGCACGCCAGCTTGGCGCGCGAGTGCTGCGCTATCGGATCACGCAAACGCGCGGCGCGCTTATAAGACGCTTACCTTTATCGACACGCTGTTGGAGACGTTGTCGCTTATTTTTATCGTGCAATTTCCCGAGCCCGTAGCCGTTACGGTGAACGTTGAAGCCGAACCGCCTTGAGCGACCGTTGCAACGGCGGTATTCGACGACTTTGCGGTCCATGCGCTTACCGTGCTTTCACTAACCGTGAGCGTTCCGGTTTGTCCTGCAGCAGTAAACGATAGTTTGAGAGGCGACACAGTCATTGGATTCGTCACGAGTACATCCAGGGCGTTGCCGCCGAGCGTATCGATCCACACATTTCCGTCAGGCCCCGCGGAAAGGGCATCCACGTTTACCAACTCCGGAAGCGGAGGCGTAAAGATCGTCACGGTTTGGCTCGCGGTGTTTACCCTGAAGATGTTGTCGTCGGTGCGGCTCGCACACCATGGTTCACCATCGGGGCCACGCGCGCAGAATTGTTCCGTTTCATTTCCCTCGAACGAACCGCCGATCGGATAAACGGAAATCACTCCGGCCGGAGTGATGCGGCCCATCTGGGGTGCTGAGGCTAAGCATGCAAACCAGACGTTATTGTCTTTGGCTAAGACAACGGCGGCCGGGGTGCACGACACCGGAATCTGAAACATGCTGATTGTGCCGGTGGACGGAACGATGCGTCCGATCGCGTTTTGCGACGATTCGGCGAACCACACGTTGCCGTCGGATCCGGCCGTGACGCCGCCATATTGATTCGTCCCCGGCTGCGTGGGATACGCATATTCCGTAATCACGCCTGCCGGCGTAACCTTACCGATGTGGTTGACTTCGGCGAACCAAACATTTCCGTCCGGCCCCGCGCCTATTCCGTCGAGCGACGTGTTGTCACCGCTTGGTATCGCGATCGACTTCGACTTGCCTGCGGTCGTCGCAACGGCGATGCTTGTCGTCTCGTCGCTTATATAGAATTTCTTGTCGGCGCCGAGAGCCAACGAAACCGGACTGCCGCCAAGCGAGCCCGAGAGAGAGAATTCTTTGACGATTCCGGCCATCGAAACGCGCGCCAGCGCGCCCGCACCTTCGTCAAGGAACCACATATTGCCGTCGGGACCCGCCACGATTGCCGCACCCTGTCCGCCGGCGCCCTTCAACGCAAACCGTACGTATTGCGCGCCTTTTCCTTTTTGTGCCACGTCGGGCCGTAACGAAGAAAGCGAGGGCAGTGACGAAGCGGTCCCGCTAGTGTGAGCGCCGCAAGCGGCGCATATACAAGCCAACAGCGCAAGGGACGCGAGGCGATAGTTGGTCATAAAATGACCTCCGCAGCGACTAGAGAGTCGAAGCGTTCGTTGAGCCGCCATAAGCGCCTGTGTTTGGAATGGTTCAAAAGGCTCACTCGCGCGTGGGCTCTTCGCGCGAAAGGGCCTGCGCCGCCCGCCTAGCGCGCTTTTCATCGGGGGTGAGGTCCAGTGCGCGGCGTCGGTTACTTTCGGCTATCTTAGCGCCGCGTATCTTTGCCGCCTCTCCCGCATGGCCAGGGCTAAAACCGCGGTTAAGCCTTGTTTGTGCTATTGAAATCGATAACCAGAATGGATAATGCTGGGCGGAAGCGGCTATCCGGGTGGTTGTCGAAATCAGCAACTCCGGATTCGTAGCGAGTATCACGCCGGAAACTGATTCGTCGAATCCATGGATCACGCAATATCCCTCAGGCGCATCAACTACGTCAGGACACGCCATCGCGCTCGACCAACAACTTTGGAGAATTTCAACTCCTAAAATTGCGAATCCGGATGGCGTGCAAATCATCAACAAGGCGAGCGGCTTCGCAATAGACTTGCCGATCGGAGGCACCGAAGCAAGTCGGGCTGAAGCGATGCACGCGGGCAGGAAGATACAGGAATATTCGATTAACAATGCCGCCAATCAGCAATGGGCATTTGAGGCCTACCTCGGGAAATGGTTTACCCCAAGTCGCAATCACCGGCATTAACGAAGGGACGTACAGTACTTTGTCGATAAACGGGAGCGGCTTCAGCGACTATGTAGGACAAGAAGTCTACTACTGGTTGGATAGTACGCTACCGAGCATTGTAGACTACGGGTTCCCTGAGCGCGCAGGGATTCGAGTGAGCAGTGCTGGCGATTTTACGACGTCATGGACGCAACCGTTCTCGGCGACGTTGTCGCAGCAAGATGCCCAAAGTAATTGGGTTGTATTACATGTGGAAGACTCCGCTAGGGGACTACTGGCACTTGGCTCCATACAGATATCCTATTGGGTCGGAACACCGAAATGAATTCAAAGATGGTTTAAACCATCGACGTGTCGCGGGGGTCAGCCGCGGATGTTGTTGACGCCGGGCGAAAATTGACCCACTTTCCTAGCGGATCGCCGGTTTAATTTTGACCCACCTTGGCCTTGGATTTGGACGCCGGCAAGCTGATACCCGCGTTACGACGTTCCCGTAATCGATAACTTTCGCCGCTGATCATGGCAACGTGCGCATGATGCAGCAGGCGGTCCAGCATCGCTGCCGTCATCGTCGCGTCCCCCGCAAATGTTGCGTCCCACTGCGCGAACGGCAGATTGCTCGTAATCATGATCGAGCCGTACTCGTACCGCTGCGCGATCGCCTGAAAGAAATGACTTGCTTCGTCGCGCGAGAATGGCAAATATCCAACTTCGTCGATGATGAGCAATCGCGGGGCTTGAATTCCGCGCCGCAAATAATGCTTCAGCCGCCCTTGGCGATGTGCGGTGGCAAGTTGCAGCATCAAATCGGCGGCGGAAACGAATCGGGTTTTGATGCCCGATTGCGTCGCCTTATAGCCCAGCGCAACAGCCAAATGCGTTTTGCCCACGCCCGACGGGCCGAGCAGTACAACGTTCTCGGCTCGCTCGATGAACGTCAACGTGGAAAGTTCAGTGAGCAGCGCTTTCGGCGCTCCGGTTGCGAACCCGAAGTCATATTGTTCGAGCGTTTTGATGCTGGGAAAGCCCGCCGTTCTTGTCAGCAACGTTCGGCTGCGTTCCTGCCGATCTCGATGCTCGGCCAGCAGCAATTGCTCAAAGAACTCTTGAAAGCTCAACTCCTTGCGTGCCGCATCCTCGGCGACGTGCGGAAGATGCGTTGCCATTGTCCCGAGGGCAAGGCGTTGGCAAAGGTCTTCGATACGTTGCAAATCAAGCATTAGCCAGTTCCTCTAGCAGCGCATCGTAGGTTGCGAGCGGATGCTGCAGCGATTCAATCGGCGGCGGAACGATAATCCGCCGTCCGAGTTGAATATCGCCGCGACGACCGCTGTAGGGCAATGGCAAGGAACGTAACGCATCCCGTTCTATTGTGAAGCGGTCCACGGGCCGCTCTTTGAGCGTCGCATGGATCCGAACGTTGGCGACTTCGTCGAGCCAAGGCCGCACCTCGCGGTTGGCTTGCTCGACGTCGACCAATTCCGTTTGCCCCGCTTGTAGCGGATCGAAGAATGAGCCGCGCATATAGCGGTGAAAGCGTTCAATTTTCCCCTTGGTCTGCGCCCGATAAGGCGCACAGAGTTTGAGCGCGATGCCGTAATGCTTCGCAACGTCCAGCAGATATGGATTGTACCGATGCTTGCCCAAGCCGTAGGCGTCGCGTTCGATAACGACGGTCTTAGGGTTATCGTACAGAATTTCTTCCGGAACACCGCCGAAGAATTGCAAAGCGCGTTCTAAGCACGAAGCCAATGTCTCGGTTCGTTCGTTGTCGGTGAATTCGACGTTGGAATATCGCGAGTAGCCGAGTTCGGCGGTAAATGCGCGAAGCGGCAATGGCCCTCTGCGGAAAACGACGAAGTCGATTTGCAACTGCTTACCGGGCGCGGTTTCAAATCGGACGACTTGCTCCGGCTCAGGCGCCGGTCGAATCATGCGCAGATACTCTTTCAACTGCGTGATACCGCCATCGTAGCCTTGCTCGCGGAGCTCGCGCAACAAAACCGTTGCGTGCAGTTGCACCTTGCCGGCACGTTCGAGCCGATCGCGCAAGTAATCGACGTATGGGCCGAGCTTCGTCGGCCGAGGTTCGCGCGGCCCGTACCGGCCGCCATGTTCTCCGCGCAAAATGGCCCGCACCGTATTGCGCGCGATGCCCGTCTCGCGGGCGATTTCCCGGATTCCCTTGCCCTGCCGATGCATGACGTCTATTTCCACCTGAAGCTCCTTGTTCAACATCGCGAACTAGTGTTCGCGCAGAGTCAGGTGGGTCAATTTTCATCCGGCGGGGTGGATCAATTTTACTCCGGCGCTAACAGTAATGGATATAACGTCTCTGAAGGCGGGTCTACCCCCAAGTTCTTACTCCGCGGATAACTGGAAAATGGCGGCGAACTCCGACCCGTAAGGAGGGCCGCCCATGCGCAAATCGCGCTACTCCGATGAACAGATCGCCGCGGCATTGCGGCAAGCCGAAATCCGTACGCCGGTCGCTGAGATCACCCGCAAACTCGGGATCAGCGAAGCCACGTTTTACACCCGGAAGAAACGCTTCGGGAGCCTTGGCACCCCCGAGATCCACGAACTGCGCCAGCTGCGCAATGAGAACGCCAAGCTGAAGCAGGTCGTCGCGGACTTGTCACTCGATCGCGCCGTCTTGCAGGATGTGCTCAAAAACAAGTGGTGAGCCGGGTGCGGCGCAAAACGGTGCTCCCGGAGATTCGCCAGGCTTGGCGCTTGAGCGAACGGCGCGCGTGCGCGATTCTCTCCGTAACCGGAGAGCCGTCCGCTATCATTCCGTGCGCAGCAGTGAAGATGCGGCTTTGCGCATGCGCATCAAAAACCTCGCAGCCGCTCGGGTTCGGTTCGGGCAACGGCGTATCTACGTGTTACCGCGCCGCGAAGGCTGGGTCGTAAACATTAAACGCGTTGCTCGCATCTATCGCGCCGAAGGCCTAGCCATACGAACCAAAACGCCACGCCCGGCTACTGATGATGGGTCGCTGGCGTAAACCAGCCCAAGTCTTCGGCTTGATCCTTGGCATCGCGATGCTTTTGGTCATCACGCTGTTCATCGTCTTCCTGGTCGGCGCCACGACTTTCTGCAATCCGTGCCTGTGAGTGATCGTGGCGGGGCCGGGGCGAGTGGCGTAAGGCACTGCGCGCGTTACGTTGCTTCGGTCGTCATCTTCGAGACCAGCACGCGGCGAACGCTTTGCGCGTGCCACGCCTTGCCTGGTGGGCTCCCCAAAAACTAGGCCAGCGGGACCACAAAACCGAGTCGGCTAATCGGCTCGCCGAAGGAGGTCCCCATGGCACGCAAACGCCACTCGCCCGAATCGATCGCCGCCGTCTTACGTAAGGCCGAATCCGGCATTCCGATAGCGCAGCTCGCGCGCCAAGCCGGCGTGCACGAGAACACGATTCACTTTTGGAAGAAAAAATACGGTCAGTTCGGCACGAGCGAGATTCGCGAGATGAACGAACTGCGCGATGAAAATACGCGGCTCAAACGCCTGGTCGCCGATCTCTCGCTCGACAAGGCGATGTTGCAGGACGTGCTCTAAAAAAAACTCTGAGGCCGGCCAAGCAGCGCGAGCTCGCCGGCGAAGTGCAAGAACAGTTTGGCGTGAGCCAGCGGCGCGTAAGCGCGGCGCTACGATTCAATCGCGCATCACTGCAGTACAAACCCAAGCGCAATGCGTTGAACCAGGTGCTGCGCGGACGAATCAAAGCGATTGCCGCCGCGCGCGTGCGGTACGGCTATCGGCGCATCCATGTGCTCTTGCAACGCGAAGGTTGGAAGGTCAACGCCAAGCGCGTCGCACGCCTCTACACGTTGGAAGGCCTGAATTTACGGGCCAAAGGACCGAAACGCCGGCGGCGGTCGGCGGCGCAGCGCATTCGTCTTTCGCCAGCGGGACCCAATCAAGTATGGAGCATGGATTTTATGCACGACACGCTCAAGGGCGAGCAACGACGAAAGTTTCGCTTGTCAACATCGTCGATGCGAGGACGTCTCTTCTCGGGAAAGATTGTTGGTCCAACGCCTTGTCGACCAACAGAAGCACAGTTGGAAGAACGGTCGGACGGAATAGCAAACATCACGAAAGTCTGCTGGCGTCGCTACCGTCAAGCGCAATGGAACAAGATCGACGTTTCTCACCGGAATCCTTGCGAACATCAAGAGCGACGTTTGGAAACGGCGTCGGCACTGGTGCTTCTTGTTACGTTTGGCCGCGACACACTCTGCCCATGGTCGCGAGCAACCCAGGCAGACCATCTGCATCGCTCGATGGGGCACGAGTTGCCGTGGTTCGATCGTGCCGTTGAACGCTCGGACACATGAAGCCGTAACCATTGCGCGGATGATCTTCGGTCGAGGGACGGTGGATTGTATGCTGCGCTTTGCATATTTTCTAGCTTACCGGCTTTACTTACCTAGTCCGGTTTTGCCTCCTATAGTTAGTTACGGAGATTCTTAGAAGCCTCTGCCTTACCCTGAGCCCACATATTCACGGAAATGATAGTCGACCTGAGCCGGATGTCGACTATCCGAGCCTACCGCTTCCGTCATTAAGGCTCCTGCGAGCATTATTGAGCAAAGATAAGGCATATTCATTGAGTTCCGATTCGTGCGGAGCGAGCACCCTTACGATGTTAACATCATCGTTCCCCTGGGCGTAGACCGTGGCTACGCGTGACGCTACTATCCAAGCCGGCTCGTCCTCAAGAAGCTTTGGCGCATTTACCTCCATACGCGCAACTTGGTTTAAGAACATAGAATTAGGGTCCAGCGCTGCTTCGCGAAACGAGCGTAGCTGTTCGCTCATTTCCGATACAGTTTCCCGTAGTTCGTCGTCATTGCAGGCAGTCGGCACCCAAAATAGATCTGGTCCGGGATTTCCAACATTCGACTTTAATTCGCCGCGAAAACGGCGCATGGATTGCAAATCCACAAGATCAAACCCCGCTTTTTTTACTCCCACAAATAGCTCACGCGTTTGCTCATCCATAATTATGGAGATCGATATGTTGCCTTTGGTGTATCGAGCACGGCTGCTTGAAAGTGTTTCAAAAGCATAGCCATCGTCGACAAGCCAGGAGTATACGCGTCGAACGGTATCGATAAAGTTCACTCTACCTCCGCAGCATAGGCCTCACCCATTCCCCGGTAACGCAATCCAAACGGTAGCCTAAATCGTACAAGTTGCTTCTTTCCAATTCGAAGAACGAGCCTTGAATAGGGAAACCCTCCCCGTCGACGTCCAATCTCCCGGTCCTTAGGTAGGTTGCATCGAAGATGCGCGTCCCCTTTTGGGCCGCTTCGGTGATTACCGCTTGGTTTTGCGCCCTATTTAATGCTCTGCTGCCGCGGTCAGGTCGCTTGTCCAAGAACGTCAAATCGCGGTCTATGCGCTCAAGTGGAGCTGATCCGGTTTGGTGGATACTTTCGGCTTAGCCGAGAAGGGTCCATCCAATGCGAAAACATCCCCGATCCTACCCACCGGAGTTTCGGCGTAAGGTCGTCGAGCTGGCTCGGACCGGCCGACGCCTGGACGATCTTTAATGCGTGCGCGCAGCAGAGCGTTGAGCGGGCCCGCTTTGGACTTGCAGTAATACGTTGCGCGATTGAAGCGAACGACCGCACACGCGCGGCGCACGCCAACGCCGAAGGTGCGCATCAGGAAGCCGACGCGTTCGCGCTGCACGGCCGGCCTCACAGTTTTTTTGCAATGATCTCCTGGAGCGTTTTCCGGTCCAGGCTCAAATCCGCGACAATGCTTTTCATCTTGGCGTTCTCTTCGCGCAATTGGCGCAGTTCGCGGATCTCCGGTGTCCCCAGGCCGCCGAAGCGGCGCTTCCAAGTATAAAACGCGTTCTCATGGATGCCGAGTTTGCGGATGATCTCGGCGACAGGCGTGCCGGCCTCAGCCTGCCGCAGGGCCGCCGCAATCTGCTCGGGGGAGTGGCGTTTTCGCACGGGCAAAACCTCCGACGTTGGGAAGGGTGTTTTGCCGATTTTTCGCGGGTCCCGCCGGTCCGGGTACTAGTCAGGGTAACATCAAATCGTCATTTTGCCGACTAGGGTCAAAGGCGTTCGGCGTTTTGTTGGCTAGCGATCGATGCGGGCGAAATCGACCACGATTTGCGGCACACGATAGCGCGCGACGGGGTTGCAATTTATGTTGGTGACGTCTCGGTAAGGCACAAGGCATCTGACTGCCGCTGCTGCTTTCATTAGGATTCTTCGCAGCCGAACCTGTGCCGCGCTTGCCCGGTCGCCTGGACGCGCATTACCACCGCCGAGTTGGTGTGGCATAGGCTCTATCGGGTTAGTGCTGCTGCCGGTCGATTTTCTATATTGAATCTTCGCATTGCGGGTGGAGCGAACAGAGTCAATCGAGGGTCTTCGCGGCGCCGAATACGGCGGGAATTATGAGCAGCGTGGCGTCGCGCCCCGGCATGCGTTCGACGTTCAGTTTCCAGAATCTGCTCTGGATCGTTTTTCGAACTGCGCGCGTCGAGCGTTCAAGCGTGGGAACAAACGAATGAGCCCTTTGGCCTGCCTGAAGTTATAGGACACCCGAAAGAACCGTAAGCAAAACGACGCCAGCAAGGCGCTGCAAAAAATGCGGCGAACGGGCCCCTTCTAGAACTATCTCTCGGGGGGTGTGCCTATCATGAAGGGATTGTTTTTCGCGTTTGGCGTCGTCGCTCTGGCGGCTTCCACTGCAGCACCTTGTAGTTCCGTTTTGGCCGCCGCGCGTCACGCGGGCGGTTCGGGGAGTTCGTCACCGAGTTCGTCACCGAGCCCGACGCCAACACCTACGCCGCTTAAGGTTCCCGGCGCTGGGTTCATCACGGTACCGAAGAATGACTTGTATGAAGAGTCTGCAGACAAAGTTGATTACGCAAAGGTGCTGCTGATAACGATTGAAGGCAACGACCCTGGAGCGCTCAGCATCGATCCACAAGTAGCGTATGCCTACAATTCTTTTCGGCGAATTTATGGAATGCATGGTATCCTCGCGCTTCCTATAGCCTTTCCCGCCACGGATGCCCAGGTCCAAGACTTTTGTGGCGGCCCCCTCGGGAAGAGCCCGATGCTGGTGTTGGACATGGCAAAGGATGCAAAAAGTAATACCTACTTAGACGCGATCTATACCGGCGTCCAGTTCGACGGCGTAGTCGAACAATGCGTCGAAACTCATGGGAATTCGGACAATGGCATTTCGCCATCGCCATCGCCTTCGCCGTCCACGACCCCCACCGCCGAACCCAGGATAGCCCCCAAGCTGGGTACTGCAACCCCCAAACCGAATCACGGCTCGAAACCAGCGAAAGCCAACAAACGCGGCAGCAAGGGCGCCGGTAAAGGCGTGAAGGGCAAAGGCAACAGCGCCAATGGTCGCGGTACTCCTGGAAACGGCGGCGCCGCGACCGGCGGAACGGGGAGCGGCGAGAGCAGATTGTCCGGTGACAATTCTAAGAACGATCAGTATGTACTCGCGCCCGTCAGCGAAGAGTACAGCGGAACGTATCGTCGGGCGTACTATCGCAACTTCATAGCGGGCGTGCAGGCGTCGGCCGCATATTCGTCATCGCCGTGGGTGACGAAGTACAAGTCTTGGCTGCTGTTTCCGCTCGCACTGCTCGGCAGTTTCGCGCACGAGACGGAGGACTACAACGGCACCGTTTACTGCGCAGCGGTCGACCTTGTAAATAAGCACTTAGTACATCTCCTGAATGAGGGCAAGATTTCCTCGATGGGACCGCCGTGGACGGAAGTGCCGCGACAGCAGGCAACTGTTCCCGCCGCGGGAGCGTCGCCGCTGCCTGCACAGCCGCCGCCCACGTTGCCGCCACTCTCGCCAACCATCCCCCCATCGCCGACGCCCACACCAAGAAATTTGACGCCGAATTGCGGTGGTCCAGGCGCTTTTGGCGCAGCACCTATGAACATTTAAATCGTTTTTGAGCTGGAGAAGCGCCATGTCGCTAAGAGGCGGAAAGAAATACGATATCTTCGTCAGCTCGACGTTCGAGGATTTGAAGGACGAGCGGCGTACGCTGCAGGCGCACATCCTCAAGCAAGGCCATTCGCCCGTCGGGATGGAGTTATTCAGCGCTGGAAACGACGACCAGTGGGCGATCATCAAGAACGTCATTGACGCTTGCGACTATTATATTGTCATCATCGCAGGCCGCTACGGGTCGCGAACGCGAACCGGTATAAGTTACACGGAGCGTGAATTTCGATACGCGCGGAAGTCTGCGCAAGAAGATCATGGCATTCGTGCTTTCCGACGACGGCTACCGCTCATGGCCGACCGAAAAGAAGGAGACCGATGAGCAAGCCAAGGCGAGCCTCGCGGATTTCAAGAATCTGGTAAGAAGCCGCTACGTTTACCAGTGGAAAGACTCAGCTGATCTCAAGGATTTGATTCAGAACAATTTCCTAAAATGGATCGAAACGAATCCGATGCCTGGATGGATTCGGGCTGAGATCGACAGCCGTAGAGATGGTTACGCATATCAGTATGTCCTAAACAAGATGAAGTCCGACGAACCGCACTTCAGCCTTCCAGAAGATGCCGACGAACTGTTTGCCCGAGGAACAGCCCTTGACAGCGCCCGGGGAGTTGTCGGAAGCATTAACGCGCTCATCAATTACTACGCACGCTCGCGCCTCGATCGAGGCGTGAGGATGTACTTTGCCTACCAGCTTTCGAAGCCGCTTTACCTTCCCGAAACCCCCGAATCCCCGGCTTTCACGGCGCGGTATCGGATCGGCATCGCAAATACACTGGAGAAGCCTTGGGGAAGGGGGTTGTACGTTGGCGAACGCTCGAACATCCATCGCGTCTACGATGGAGGCGGGGATCACTATATCCCCGACACGCACGTTGCGACGCCGGCTGGCGAAAATCAGGAGGTTGCAAAGGAAGGTAGCGTGTACGCCGTTGCCGTCTCCTATGGCAGAAAATCAATAGGCGTTATCGGGTTGAGCTCTTCTAGAATTGGCGGCATTTCGAACGATCAGATCGCCCTCGGACAACAACTCTCAATACTCTTCGGCGCGTTGGCCTACGCGTTTGCGATACGGATCAGAGCCAGAGTCTCAGAGCAGGAGACGGTGCACCAAATACGGACACAGATCGCAGATCACTTTGCCGAGGATCTGGGGGACAAGGTTGCAATCCCGTTCGAGCAGGCCGCAGCCTTGGAGATGAAACGGGTTTAGGCTCGTTGTGAGGTGATGAAATGACTAGCCAAAACCCGGTTCTTTCCGACCCTGTGGCGGGCGGAGACGCCCCCCCCGCATGGGAGGTGGGTGCGATCGGGATTACATTGGCAGTAGCGTTTGCGCTATTCTTATATTTGCTGCTCTGCCTATGGCCGACAAAGACCCCCGTGTCGACGACGGTTAAACCGGTTTCAGCGAGCGCAACGGTTCGGCTAACTGCGGTTCCAACGCCGGAGCCTGTGACCGCGCCTCCCGGATCAAACGCCGGCGATTGGTATCCATTCGTCAGCATATTTGGAAGTGCGCCCATTCCGCTCGATAGCGATAAGCGATTCTTATTAGTTGTCGTCCTTTCGGCTGCGCTCGGGAGTTTCGTGCAGATCGCTACGTCGTTCACCACGTTTGTCGGGAACAAGAAATTTATTCGAAGTTGGATTTGGTGGTATCTCCTCCGTATCCCGATCGGCATGGCGCTGGCACTACTATTCTTCTTCGCAGTGCGCGGCGGGCTGTTCACGAGCGTTTCGGCCGCCGATCTGAGTCCATACGGTACGGCTGCGGTCGGCGGATTAGTTGGGATGTTTTCGAAGCAAGCGTCCGACAAACTTCAAGACGTCTTCGAAGAGCGTATTCAAAAGCAGCCAGGATCAAAGTCGAGCGGACAAGTTGACCGGCCCGGTCGTCAGTGCGACAAATCCAGCTCGCCTGACGCCGAGCGCAAATCAAATGACCGTATTGGGAAGTGGCTTCGTCGCAGGCTCGTCCGTTTCGGTTAACGGAGCCGCCCAGAAGGCGGCGTTCGTCGATTCGAACACGCTGGCCGTAACGCTCGACCCCGCAGCCCTGAAGGGCGCCAGCTTCGTCAACGTCATCGTAGCGAATCCTGGTCCGTCCGGTGGAACGTCGTCGCCTGTATATCCGGTGGCAATCGATCAAGGCGCGTCTCCTGGGATCTAATTCGCTAAGGCCGATTGCATGGCCCAGCCGGGGAGAGAGCGGTGCCAATGTTCAGATCCGCAACAGTGCTCATGGTCGCGACTTCGCGCGTGGGACGCTGCCATCGACCGATAGTACTCAAGGTCCGTTGCGGGCAAAGATTTCCGTCGTAATAATTGCCGTCGCATAAACCATGATGGCATAAGATAATCCTCGGGACGGCGATCGGCCCTAGCGAAGCGGGAGCCCTTCTGGGCCGAATTCTTGCATAACTTAAGCCGCTGGCGCTCGCGGGGTTAAACCCGTCATCTCCAACACGCACATTGGCTTGAAAGCAGCGATGGTGAGCGTCTTCAAGGCCACATGGCAACGCTGCCTGGTGCACTTCATGCGCAAATGCGTTGGCGTACGCCGGCAAAGGCCAGCGGCAGATGGTGCTCGCGCTGATCGATCCGTCTTCCCGCAAGAAACGGTGGAGGCGGCAAGCGCGCATGGCGCTGCGTTGTTGCGGATCAGTTGCGCGTGAAATTTCCCGAAATCGCCCCCATGCTCAATGATGCAGAATCGGAAGTTTTGGCCTACATGCAATTCCCGAAAGCACATCGCGTTCAGATAGCCTCAACCAAAACCCCCAAGTGGCTGACCGCCGAAATAAAACGCCGCACGAACATTGTTTGGATCTTCCAAACGACGCGTCGATCGACCGCCTTGGTGGCGCGCTGCGTCTTGAGCAGAACGATTAATGGCAGCTCCATAGGCGCTAAATGCAGCTCGAAGGACATCAGACTGCAGCCACAACACCTTACATCGCATCTTAGCTCTTGACCGGAACCGCGCTGATGGCCACGTTCGTATACCACACACTGGGGTACAATCCAACGAACCGAGCGCTGAACGGCGACATCGCCCCATTGCGCCAATTTTCGATGTACGAGGAAATATCTGTACGCTGCTTTCTCCTGTCTTTTCTAAATGTGTCCGTCGAAAAGTTCGACGTCTCAGACGCACAATTCGCATTTCCACATAGACAAGGCGGCGACGCGGGTGGTAGGGGCGCTACTCATGGATCGATACGAGCTTGGCTGGATTCTCGGTATCTCGACACGGTTGGTTACCATGAATGGCGCGAGCGAGCGAATCGTAAGGCGGTCGCCTTCACGAGGACCGCAAAGAAGACGGCGCAGCCAACTATGGGGCCGAAGTCGAATTTACAGCAGTGGGGCTTGACTCGATAATCCAGCACCCGCACCCTTCATCATTATTATACCGTATCGACCGGGGCTTGCCGCAAGCCCCCTGTCGCGCGTTATGATTGCCGGCCGGAGCACTGAAACCGACCGATAGGAGTTGCGAATGTTCGATCATTCAGTACTGATTGCCGGGGCTGGTCCAACGGGTCTAATGTTGGCAGGTGAGTTGGCGTTAGCCGGCGTCGACGTTGCGGTTGTGGAGCGCCGTGCCGGCAGAGAGGTCGGCGGCTCACGCGCGGGCGGTCTGCACGCACGCACGATCGAGATCCTCGACCAGCGTGGAATCGCGGATCGATTTCTCGCTGAAGGACAACGGGTTCAAGTTGCGACTTTTGCGCGAACCACTTTGGATATTAGCGACTTTCCCACCAGGCACAACTATGGTCTCGGACTATGGCAGAACGACTTCGAACGCATATTGGCCGGTTGGGTGGAAGAACTTCATGTGCAGATCTACTGCGGCCGTGAAGTAACCGGCTTCGCGCAACACGCCGAGGGGGTCAATGTCTCGATGAGCGACGGCGAATCCTTGCGCGTGCAATATCTCGTCGGATGCGACGGCGCGCGCAGTACGATCCGTAAGGCAGCCGGCATCGAATTCGCCGGATGCGATCCGACCACGAGCTGGCTGATCGCCGAAGCCCAAATGGCGGACGAACCCGAATGGGGCATGCGCTATGATGCCCTGGGCATGCACGGAATCGGAAAACTGAAGAATGGGACCGCGCGAATCGTTGTGAACGAGAAGCACCTCGTACGCGCGGAACCCACTCTTCGAGATTTGAGCGAGGCGCTCATCACGGTCTACGGGACCGACTTCGGAGTCCATAGTCCTACACGGCTCGCTCGATTCAACGATATGGCACGACAAGCCGCGGCCTACCGCGACGGACGCGTTTTGCTGGCGGGCGATGCGGCGCACGTGCATTCGCCCATAGGTGGGCAGGGGCTCAACCTCGGCGTACAAGATGCAGTAAACCTAGGATGGAAACTCGCTCAAGTCGTCAAGCGAACATCGCCGGATAAGCCTGCTCGATACCTACCATGCCGAGCGCTACCCGATCGGCGCACGCGTTCTGCGTAATAGCATGGCGCAAATCGCGCTGCGCCGCTCAGACGAGCGCACTAACGCCTTGCTCGAATCAATGTCGGAGCTCCTAAGCATGGACGAGCCTCGCAAACGGTTCGGAGCGATGATGTCCGGTCTGGACATCCGTTACGACTTCGGCGAAGGGCATCCGTTGCTCGGGCGTCGCATGCCCGATCTCGACGTGATCAGCAAACGCGGTCCGCTGCGGATCTATACGCTATTGCACAAAGCCCAGCCCGCGCTGCTTAATTTCAATGCGAACGACGGCACTTTCGACATCATGCATTGGAGGGATCGCGTTCAGTCGATCGACTGCAGGTATGATGGCGCCTGGGAGCTTCCGGCATTGGGAAACGTCGCGGCTCCTTCTGCTGTGTTAATTCGGCCGGACGGACACGTGGCATGGGTGGGAGATTCATCTGGCGAGGGGCTCACCGATGCGCTAACGACGTGGTTTGGACCGCCCCGCGCCGCATAGCTGCATCGGCTTCCGCAACGCGGGCCGGGCCCGCAATTGCGGTGTCTCGCCTGACCGCGATCGCGACCGCTTGGACGCAAGCTCGGGCTGAAGGATCACGATCGATACGGAAGATGGAAGGCGAAGGTTCTTTTGTTTTAATGGGACGGTTGCTGGTGTAACTACGTAAAGCAATCGCGCTTTCGCGAGGTCAGCTATCAGAGAAGGCTCAAAACAAGGTTGCTCCGCTTCGAACGCGATTTTCAATCACAGTTGCCGACTCCGGTTATCCCTTTGAACTTAACCTCTTGAGCCGGCGTTATGGGGCTGGCGACTAGGCGAAAATTGCTTGGATTGCGGTTGATTGGAACCACCGTCACCATAATCACTGCGCCAACGTGAAGCCAGTGCGGCACGGCGTTTGCCATGATGATCCGTTCGGTGTCTATATTTTCAAAGCCGTTGCACCACGGCCGATAATGAACCCTCAACACCAGCGAATCGTCCGCCTTGCGTTCGATCCTATCTATGCGTACGGGGTATGACGGAAGATCAGCCGGAGCACTGGACGCATACGATCCGTATACGGTGGGATGCTGTGCGGCAAATGCGCAATCAACAGATGCGATGGCCGCGAGGAGCACGATACGTAATATTACAAGTACTGGCGACGGTATCATGGTAACCACTAAACGATTATGGAAGATAGAACGTCCCGGTCCACGCGGCATCGGTTCCAGATCCCGTGTGAACGGGTGAGCTGCAGCCACGCGGTTCAACTGTAGGCATCGGCGGTGTCCCCGTAACCGTTACCGTGTAGACGCCCGTTTGCGCAGACGCGGACGAGTACGCCCCGGCTCCGCATTTGCGGAAGTAACGACTTGAGCTCCAGCGCATGCGCTTAACTATGTCATATCGATATGCATAAGTAAACAAATATTGAACCGGCGGCACCGATCGTTTGAGGAAGTTCTGGAGACCGACGTTCCTGTTGCAAGCGCCGCCATGCCGGACAAGCCTTGTTTGAATCCGAAATGCGCGTCCCTGCGGCTTCTGTTGCTTTGAGCCGAATTGGTTGACCGGAGCCATTCGATCAGCCAGGTGCCGCTGTGCCGGCTTGGAGTGAATGCGCTTCGTACGCAAGCTTTGCGGCATACAGATCTTCTACGGCAAGTCCGCCGGACTTGAAAATCGTCGTCGCCGTCTTCGGCGGCGGCGGCACGGAGCAGGCAAAGATCTCCCCGATTTCCGCGTACGGCTGAGCGCCCGACAGGATCACGTCGCCGGATTCCTTGGCCATTGCTTCGCGCGAATCCACGACGACGACGTTTGCCATCGCTTCGTCGTCGAGTTCCCGCCAGTCCGGATGGTTCGCTCCGACCGCATTGACGTGCGCACCCGGCTTAAGCCACTCTCCGCGGAGCACCGGCTGCTGTGAACTCGTCGCAACGACGACGACGTCCGCTCCGCGCACAGCGGCTTCCGCATCGAGAGCGCGCGCATGGTGTTCGCGCGCAAAGCGCGCGGCATGTGCCGAATTGCGGCTCCAGACACGGATGTCCTCGAACGTTGCGACGTGCGAGAGCGCTTCCAGATGCGCGCGGGCCTGAACGCCGCTCCCAAGAATGCCGAGCACGTGCGCTTCAGGCGGCATGAGATAGCGCGTGATGGCCGCTGAGACTGCGGCCGTGCGCATCTCGGTGATGAGCCGTCCGTCCATCGCCGCCAGCGGCGCACCGGTCCGCGTATCGAACAGCACGATCGTCGCCTGGTGCGTGGGAAATTCGCTGCCTTCGTTGGCGGGATAGAAGCTCACGAGCTTAGCGCCCATGACGTCATCCGCTACAGCGGGCATGACCCCGAGGAAACGGCGATGTTCTTCGACTGTAATGACCGAGCGCACCGGCTGGCGGACTTTGCCGGCTGAAAATGCGGCAAGCGCGTTTTCCATCGCTGCGATCAAAGCGTCCCAGTCCAGAAGCGCGCGAATCCGATTCTCATCGAGATAAATCATGGCGTCCCCGGTAAAGTTACTGCCCGAGTCTACAGAATCGTCCGAATGGCTGAAGCGATCTGCGCTCGGTCCATTTGACCGACGACGATTTTCGCAATGACACCCGAACGATTGATGAAGACGTGCACGGGCAAGCCGTTTACGGAATACTGCGTCTGCAGCTTGCCGTCGTCAACCACCGCAGGGTAGACCAAGTGATATTTCGCGATGAACTGCTGCGCTTTCTTCCGGCTCTCCAACTCGTCGACGCCGACGATCTGGAGGCCGCGAGCGGCATAAATCTTTTGGAAATCGTTGATGTACGGCGCTTCCTCATTGCACGGGTCGCACCAAGTGGCGAAGAAGTTCAAGTAGACGGGGCGCCCGCGCAGCGAATCCAGCGTAAGCTGTGTCCCCGAAGCCGTCGGCTCGGTCCAATTCGGCGCAACGGCTCCCGTGCGTGCGGTGCTGGACGCGCTTGCACATGCTGCTAATGCTGCAACGCTCAGCGCCGCAGCAAGGGTCACTCTAACCGTACGAAGGATACGCAACGGCTTGCAGATCGCGCTGCATTTGGTCCAGAAGCGCATCCGCGCTGCCGAATCGCTCTTGATCGCGAACGAATCGCAGCTCTCGAAGCCAAAGTTCTTTGCCATAGATCGTCTCCTCGAAATCCCGCAGCCAGGCCTCGACCGTGCGCTGCGTCCCGTCGAACGTCGGATTGGTCCCGATGGACAGGAGCGCCGCGTAGTCCCGGCCGTCGAAGCGCGCCACCGCAGCATAAACCCCGTCTTTCGGTAAGAGTTTCCGCGGCACGCAGATGTTAGCGGTCGGAAAACCCAAGTCGTGACCGCGGCCGGCACCCAACTCGACCGCACCCCGCAGCTCGTAGCTATGTCCCAGCAGCTCGTCCGCGCGCGTCAAGTCGCCCTTCTCGATAGCGAGCCGGATGCGCGTGCTCGAGATACGCTCGCCGCTCTCGTCGAGTGTAGCATCCAGAGCAGCGAACTCGACCCCGCATTCCGCAAATACGCGCTGCATGAGTTGCGTATCTCCCTTGCGCAAGTGTCCAAAGCGGAAACTCTTTCCGACGACGACTCCCCGAACGCCGAGATCGCGCACGAGCGTATCGCGCAGGAAATGCTCGGCCTCTTGTGAGGCAATTCGCTCGTCGAACCCCGGCACAAAACATTCGTCATATCCGGCGCTTGCGATCAGGTCGACGCGCTCCTCGAGCGTCGTTATCAGCGGCGGCTCCGTCCCCGGCCGCAGGTATGATGCCGGATGATTCGCAAACGTCAATGCCGCCGTCTTCCATCCAAGCTTGCGCATCCGCATAACTTGGCGCGCGATGTCGCGATGCCCGCGATGCATCCCGTCGAAAAACCCGATCGAAATCACGAGCGGTTCTTTGGAATCACGCCGAAGTTCGTGATGCAGTTTCACTCTAGACGAAAACCTTGCGGGGTGCCAGCAACGCGCCGTGCATTTCGCCGACGCCCACGAGCGTACGCGATTCGTCGCGAACGAAGACGTGCTTTCCGGCGGCTCCGGCCGGCAGCGGCACGACGCGTCCGGCGCGGAAATCGGCCGAATGACGCAGATCCAGAACGATCGTCGGAAACGGAATGATGTGTTCCGGCGCGATGAGCGCCTCGCGCGGTTCCAGAGCGATCTCGTCGAGCGTGCGGCTCTCGAACAATACAAACGGTCCCGAAGCTTCGCGCACCAGCGCCCCCATGTGCGCCGGCAGATCGATCGCGCGGCCCAGATCCTCGCACAGCGTGCGCACGTACGTGCCCTCGCTGCATGCGATTCTCAAACGCGCCGCACCCATACGATCGATTCCCAGCAGCGTAATGCCGTAAACGGTGATCGACCGAGCTTTGCGTTCGACTACGCGACCTTCACGCGCAAGCTGATAAAGACGCTTTCCCTCGTGGTGTACTGCGCTGTACATCGGCGGAATCTGATCGCGTTTGCCGACGAAGTCCGGCAGTATTTGCGAGAGCTTGCGCTCCCAGCCGTGCGGAACCGCTTTGCATTCCACTTCTTCACCGAGTGCATCCCCAGTCGTCGTCGACCGCCCCGGTACGAGTGTGCAGACGTACGCTTTGCGCTGATCGGTCAGCAGCGGAATCAAACGTGTCGCTTTACCGACCGCAATGGGTAAAACCCCGGCCGCTTGCGGGTCCAGCGTGCCCAAATGACCAACGCCGATGTGCCGGTCGCGGGAATAGATCGCGTAAATGCGACGCAGGCGCGCCACGACTTGCGCCGAGCTGGGACCGGCGGGTTTGAAGACGTTGATGAAACCGAGCACTACTTCGGCTTGGAGATATAGAGCTGCTCGCGCCGCGCGAAGCGGCCGTAGTAATAGACGACTACGCCCGCGATTGCCAGAATTGCGCCGGCGATTACGCCGCGCACGGTGAAGATTGCGGATGCAGCGATGCATAAAACGCCGACCAGCGTCACGACGATTCCCCAACGCATGAACGGCGTCTCGCGCCTGGTTCCGAAAAGCATTCCGGCAGCCAGAACGACCGCTACGATGAGGAGCAGTCTCATTAGAGTCCTTCGGCTACGAGCGCCTCGTCGACCGCTCGCACGCCGGCTGCAAGCGAACCGTTGTACGTCAATCCGGAAGCGCGGAAATGACCGCCGCCGCCCAAGCGCGCTGCCGCAGCCTGCACGTTGACGCGTCCGCTGCTGCGCAAACTCACGCGCAGTTCGCCGTCATAGTCCTTGAACAGCGCGGCAACCTCGACGCCTTCGACGGATCGCAGGTGATTGACGATCTCTTCCGTGTCTTCGCCGTCGGCCTTGCACTGCGCCAGCATTGCCTGGTCGACGTACGACCAGATGTAGCGCCCGTCATGTTCGACCTTCGCTTCGCCCAGCGCGCGGCCGAGCAGCTTGAGCGCTGCAAGCCGTTTGTTCGCGAAGATTTCTTGCGTGATCGCTTCTTTGTCCGCACCAAGCCGCATCAGCTCGGCGGATAGGCTCAGCACGTCCGGCGTCGTGTTGCTGTGAATGAAGCCGCCCGTATCGGTCATGATCGTCGTCAGCAGACACGTCGCGATATCGGCGTCAATCTTCACGCCGAGCTTTCGCAGCAAATGCATAACGCAAGTACCGGTCGAGCACTCGTGCGTGAGCACATAGTTCAGAGCGCCGAAGTGATCGTTCCCCAAATGGTGATCGATATCCAAAATGTTCTCGCGCCGCAGTTCGGGCAAGAATTCTCCCGCGCGCGACGGGCTGCTCATGTCGCCGAAGACCCAAAGCGCATCTGACGGCAGATCGGAGGGAATCTCACGCGAAACGAACTGCGTATCGGCCAGAAACCGCAGATTGCGCGGAACCGGATCCTGTTGGAAGTAATGCACGCGCTTGCCGAGTTTTTTCAGTGCAAGTCCGAGCGCCAGCCCTGCTCCCAGCGTGTCGCCGTCAGGTTTCACGTGGCTAACCATCACAAAAGCCGCACGCTTGAGCAGCTCCGCCACGACCTCTTCCGTCGTTGCGCTAACCTTGCTCGGGTTTTGAATCACGCGTTGCCACCGGCGGCGTCGCGCAGCCTCTTACTCAGATTGATGGCGCGCTCAGTGGAACGATCCTCGACGAACACCAATTCCGGCGTATGGCGCAATTTGATCTCCCGTCCAAGCTGCCCGCGCAAGAATCCGCCCGCGTGCCCGAGCGCCTCCATCGTCTGAGCGGCGACGTGCCGGTCCCCGATGATCGACACGAAAACCTTCGCATGATGGAGATCCTGCGTAATCTCGACGCGCGTCACCGTCGTAAATCCCATCCGCGGATCTTTCAACTCCTGCGAGATCAACGTCCCCAGCACCCGTTGAATCTCATGATCGATTTTCTGCATTCTTTGGAATTTCATAATGCTGGATTTTCCCATGCTCGAATCGCCGAAGCACCATTTCGGTGAGCCTGGCGCCGGCAACCACTGCGCCGTAGGGCCACTCGGAAATCCGACATCGTGTCGGATTCCTGTTCGCGCCGCATTTTCGGCAAAGTAAATTTTGAAATCGCCATCCATGGCAGGGCCAAAAAGTCGAGCGCGCGACCCCGGC
Organism: Vulcanimicrobiota bacterium; assembly: GCA_963714015.1. Lineage (GTDB taxonomy): Bacteria > Vulcanimicrobiota > Vulcanimicrobiia > Vulcanimicrobiales > Vulcanimicrobiaceae > DASRDE01. The sequence continues at coordinate 3,358,647 of OY970223.1, forward strand.
GCCCAGTGAGTCTGCACGCCGACAGCAGCCTCGCGCCGAACTGCATGAGTGGCGCGCGATGGGTTACCTGTGCCCGGGGCGCGCTCGAACTTTTTCGCGCTCGCCAGGATGGCGATTTCAAAACTTCGTTCACGCGAAAAAGTCGCGCGAACAGGAAATTCACACGATGTCGAATTTCCGAGTGGCGCCAGGGGGTATGACGGCGCTCCCGGCAAGATCGCGCGTGAGCCGCTCGCGCGAATCATGCGTGAGCGAGCTCCGCTGCGATGGTCTCCGTGGTGAAGGCTTCGACGACGTCGCCGACTTTGAGGTCTTGGTAGCGGGCGACTTGGATGCCGCATTCGTAGCCTTCGGCGACTTCGCGCACGTCGTCTTTGAAGCGGCGCAGCGATTCCAGTTCGCCTTCGAAGATGACGACCGAATCGCGCAGGACGCGCACTTTGGCGTTGCGTTGGATCTTGCCGTTCTTGACGTAGCAGCCGGCGATGGAGCCGACCTTGCTGACCTTGAATATCTCGCGCACTTCGGCATGGCCGAGCGTGACTTCGCGCGTGATTGGAGCCAGCATGCCGCGCATGGCTTTCTTGAGATCGTCTTCCACTTCGTAGATGACTTGGTACAAGCGCAGATCGACGGCTTCGTTGTCTGCAAGGCGTTTGACCGTCTCGTCGGGTCGAATGTTGAACCCGATGAGCACGGCGTTGGACGCGCTCGCAAGGTTCACGTCGTTCGGAGTGATCGCGCCGACGCCGCCGTGAATCACGCGGATGTCGACTTCCTCCGTGGAGAGCGACTCCATGCGCGCGCGCAGCGCTTCGACCGAGCCTTGACCGTCGGCTTTGACGATGATGTTCAGCGTCTTCTTGCCTTCGGCGGGCATCGTCATGAACGTCTCGAGGGAGACGCGCTGTCCGCCGCTTGCAGCGATGCGCACGTCGCGGCGGCGCGTCTTGCGCTTCTCGGCCGTTTCACGCGCGACGCGTTCGTCGCTGACGACCATGAGCGTGTCGCCCGCAGAAGGCACATCTTGCAGACCCATAATCTCGACCGGAATCGAGGGGCCGGCTTTCTTGACCTGTTTGCCCTTGTCGTCGACGAGCGCGCGAACTTTACCGAACGTTCCGCCGACGACGACGATGTCGCCGACGCGCAGCGTGCCGTTCTGAATCAGCGCGGTCGCAACGGCGCCGCGGCCTTTGTGCAAAGCGGCTTCGATCACGACGCCCGTGGCGCGGCGAGTCTTGTTCGCTTTCAAATCGCGGATGTCGGCTTCGAGCAGCACCGTTTCGAGCAGCTGATCGATCCCGATGCCGTTTTTCGCGGAGACCGGAACCATCTCGATATTGCCGCCCCAATCCACAGACTGCAGGCCTTCGTCGGCGAGCTGCTGTTTGACGCGATCGGGTTGAGCTTCGGGCTTGTCGATCTTGTTGACGGCAACGACGATGGGCACGCCCGCCGCTTTGACGTGTGCGATGGCTTCCTTCGTTTGCGGCATGACGCCGTCGTCGGCCGCGACGACCAAAATCGCTACGTCGGTAACTTTCGCGCCGCGCGCGCGCATCGCGGTGAACGCTTCGTGACCCGGCGTATCGATGAACGTGATCTTGCGATCGTTCTTTTCGACGGTGTATGCGCCGATGCGCTGCGTGATGCCGCCGGCTTCGCCCCCGGCGACGTTGGCGCTGCGGATCTTGTCGAGCAGCGAGGTCTTGCCGTGGTCGACGTGACCGAGCACCGTGACGACGGGCGGACGCGTCGTCATCATCTCGGGCTTGTCTTCTTCTTGCTCGACGGTCACTTCTTCGCCGGCTTCCTTGACGACGGCGCTGAATCCGAACTTCTTCGCGACGTTGATCGCGATGTCGCTCGAGATGTTCTGGTTGATTGTGGCCATCGTGCCCATCTTGATGAGCTCTTTGATGACGTCTTTGGCCGGAACGATCATCGACGTGGCAAGTTCTTGAACAGTCAGAAGATCGGGAATCTCGATCGCTTCCAGCTTAACCGCAGCGGGCGCGGCGGTTTCGACGCGTTTTTTGCGGTTGCGCTCTTTTTCGAGCAGCAGCTCCTTCTCGCGATCTTTCTTGTTGACTTTGTCGTCCCGCTCGCGCGAACGATCGCCGGGGCGACCGCCGCCCGAACTGGGCGTGGGCGCCTCGGTCGCGGACGACGGAACGCCGGGCCGCGGTGTAAACGGACGTTGTCCCGGCGGCGTCAGCGGCCGGAATGGACCATTGCCCTGGGGCCTGCGCGGCGGAGCGGGCGTAATGAGACGCCCGGGCTGCGGAGTCCGCGCCTGACCTGAGGCGGCTGGACCGTTGGCGGCACCGGCCTGCCCGGGGCGTGGCGCCACGCCCGGACGGCCCGGAAGGCCGACTTGCGGTCCGGGTGAGGCCGACGCAGAGGTTGTCGGGGGCGGCGCCTGCCGGCGCGGCGGAAGCACGGACGATTGGCCTGAGGGCACCGGTCGCAGACGCGACACGGGCGAATGCTGCGCGGGCGGCCGCGAAATAGGTGCACTCACCGGAGGCGGCGCGGGCCGGCGCGCCGGCGGCGCGGGTTTGGCAGCGGGCTGTCCGTCAGACGGGGGTTCGGGAGCCTTGGCGGCCGGAGCGGCCTCCGAAGGCGGCGCTGCCGGCGCTGCGGGCTGCGCGGGCGGCTTCGTTTGAGCCGGCGCAGCGGCAACGCGGCGCGAGGTCGGTGCGACCGGTTTGAGCGTCGGAATGGGAGCCTCTGGCTCGGCCTTCGGCGGCGCGGCGGGCGGCTTTGCGGCGGCCGGAGCGGCCTTTGCGGCCTCTGAGGGTTTGGCGGGCTCCGCGGCCGGGGCAGTGGTCTGACCTGAAGATGCAGCCGGCTTGGCGGACTTTAAAAGTACGCTTCGCACGAGGTCTGCGATGTGATCGGGAACGACGCTGAGCTGGTTCTTCGCTTCGAAGATTCCGCCTAAGCGCTCGTTGAAGAGGTTAATCAGCTCTTTTGAAGTGAGCCCTACCTCTTTTGCAAGTTCAAATATTCGAACTTTTCCGGTAGCCAAATTCTGCCTTTCACGTTGCAGGCGTGTAAAATCCCTCGCGCTGAGCCGAGGGTGCCTGCATCTGCCCTCAGTTCATGTCACGCGCCTCCCGCTCTCCGCGCGCCCGCACGGAGACCGCAAAACGATTACGCATTGTGCATTTTGAACGTCATGTCGATTGAATCAAACGGTTAGCCTAGTTGTAACCCGTATTCGCCGGCTGCGGATGCAAGCCCCGGATACTTCTTATTTTTCTCCACTTTGCGAACGCATCCGGCCGAGCAAAGGTAGACTCCCCTGCCGGGCTGCCGCTTCGACCCGGCGTCCGGCTGCCACTGCCGAGGGCCCGCACGTACGAACCGCTGCATCAGCGCCTGGGGTTTTCGCTGCCGGCACCCCGCGCACTGCCTGACGCCGACCTCGCCGCGGCGGGCGGGACGCTCGCCACTACGGCGCGCAGAGGCCTTAGCCTTCATTCACCGAGGCGTTCGCGCTTGAACTCCTCGAGTTTGCGGATCAGTTCTTCGTCGATGGAAGCAGCCGGCGCGCCCTCTTCAGTCTCGGCCGTCTCGGCGACTTCGACTTCGGCCTGAACGACCGGCGCCTCGCCGCCTTCGGCGCTCTGTGCCCGTTCGGCCAAGTAGCGTTCGCGCGCCTCACCGGCTTCGGTTTCGCTCGCGATGTCCAAGCGCCAGCCGGTCAGACGAGCCGCTAACCGCACGTTTTGGCCTTCGCGGCCGATTGCCAGCGAGAGCTGATAATCCGGCACGACGACGAGCGCAACGCCGTCGTCTTCGAAGAGTTCGACGCCCAGGACTTTCGCCGGCTGTAGAGCGTTCATGATGAACGCCACGGGATCGGACTCCCACCGGATGACGTCGATCTTCTCGCCGCGCAATTCGTCGGAAACATTGGCAATGCGGCTGGACTTTGGGCCTAAGCACGCGCCAATCGGATCGATCTCCGGGCGAACGCTGCGCACGGCAACCTTCGAGCGGCTCCCCGGTTCTCGCGCGATCGCCATGATCTCGACGATACCGTCTTCGATCTCGGGTACTTCGAACTCGAGCAGGCGCTGCACCAAACCTTCGGCTGCGCGCGAGAGAATGACGCTGGGGCCTTTAGGCGACTTGCGCACGTCCAGAACGTACGCGCGAATGAAGTCGTTGATGCGGAAGTTCTCACGCGGCACCTGCTCCGAGAGCGGCAGCATCGCTTCGTCCTTACCGTCGAGGAGCACGTACATGTTGCGCTGCTCGAAGCGCTGCACGGTGCCCTTGACGATGTCGTTGAGTTTGGCCGCGTACTTGTTGTAAACGGTGTCGCGTTCGGCCTCGCGGATGCGCTGGACGATCACTTGTTTGGCCGTCTGCGCAGCAATGCGTCCGAAGTCTTTCGGCGTCACTTCCTCGTCGAAATAGTCACCGACCTGATACTGGGGTCCCGATTGGCGCGGAGTTATCTCCAGTTTTGGATCCGCGACCTCTTCGACGACGGATCGCCGGTGGAAGACTTTGTATTCACCCGTTTGCCTGTCGACGGTAACGATCGCGTTTGCTTCGCTGCCGAAATGGCGCTTGTACGCCGTCAGCAACGCCGCTTCCAACGCTTCGATGAGCATCTCGAAAGGAATGTTCCGCTCCTTCGAGATGAAGTGCAGAACGTCGATAAGTTTTTCGTCGGTCGCAGTCTCAGGCATTGTTCAAATTCTTCCGTTCCATTTTAACAGGCGTATCGGCTCTTTGTTTTCGTTCTTTCTTATCTCGCTGCAAGTCCGAGCGGACGTCGTATTCCAGATTTGCGCGCTCGATGGTCGCGAGCGGCAACGGTAGTTCGCCTTTAGGCGTCTCCAGGATCACGTTCGTTCCGCGAACGCCGCGCAGCACGCCTCGGTGCGTCTTACCGCCCTGCACGAGCAATGACGTGACGACTTTGGCGGCGCGTCCGGCGAAACGTTCGTAGTCTCCCGGCTTGGTCAGAGGGCGATTCAGCCCCGCTGATTCGACCTCGAGCCGATAAGGGTCGTCGTAAGCGTCCAGTCGGGCATTGATTGTAGCAGCAATCCGTTCGCACGTAGCGAGATCGACGCCGCCTTCACGATCGATCGTGACGCTAAGCGACGTCGTTTGCCTGCCGCGGCGGGCGGAATGATGTACGATCTCCACGCCGGCAAAATGCGAATCGTGCGCGATCGATTCGATCGCGCGCTCGAACGCTTGCGGGAGCGTCAATTCTTCCAAAGGCATGACCGGTTTTCGGACCCTTACAACAACGAAGCGCGGGACCTGCCCACGCTTCTGCGATTACTGCGTAAGAATACCCTAAAAATGCGGCGGGCCGCAACCCCAGTGGGTGCAGCCCCTCGCTCTGTTTAGTCTTCGCTGACTTAGAGCACGCATAAATTCGTGCCGGTGGACGTCCGGCTGCCGCTGAGCGCTCGTCTAGCGCTCCGTTGTTATGGCGCGCTCACTCGGGCTCCGTGGCCCGGTGGATCTTGCGGTAGTTCCAACCGCCCTCCTTAATGTTAACGCTCAAGCGTCTTTGCTGAGACACCTTCATTTTACGCCGCCGCAGCCGCAGTTTCAAGAACCCTTCGACGGCTCGGGTGCTGGCGGAGTAAACGGTTCCAAGTGCCCGGCGCAAATGAACGAGGAATTCGGTTCGATAATCCATTTCGGCTCGAGATCGCGATCGGAATCCACCATATATTGCGACCTTGAACCCGGATCGGGCAAGCGTGCGACCCACCCGGTACACCATTTGATTGGCCCGATCCGCTTCACCGACGTGACGTACATCTCCACGGCGAGCTCTTCGGGTGCAGTCCCCAAGAACGATTGCTTCCATCTTTGAGCCGCGACATTTTCGACGTACAGAAACTTCGTGTTTGCGATGACGTCCGGCGGTGGAGTCGGCGGGGGCGGCGGCGTCGAGATTAGGCTTCCGGAGAAGTGGTAGTGCTCGCGCGGGGGCGGCGACATGGACGGATTGGCCGTTGGAATCAAATTCCGTAAGCGCTGGTTGAGCGTCTGACCGCGTTTGAAGGCAACGCGAGGGGCGGGGCGAGGCGTCGAGGGCGGCGCTTGAATCGGGCGCGCCGCTTGGGGTCCTTTCACGGCCGCGACCGGCTTTGGCCCCGGCGATCCGGCCAGCGTCCCCGGCGTCACGACGGTGACGGGCTTAGCCATCGCAATGACCGGCGCGGCAGTGGCTTGCAGAGGCGACGGTTCGGGCTGCGCGGTCGGCGGCGCAGCCGTCGGCGGCACAGCGGTCTGCGGCGCTTTGGCGGTCGGGACCGGCGTGCGCTTCACCGGCGGAGGGCTCGGCGCGGCAGATGGTCTCGGAACCGGTGAGGCGGTCGGTGGTGATTTTATCGACACAGCCGTTACCGGCAACGGAACGCTGGTCGGTACCGCAGCCGCGATCGGTGCGGCCGAAACCGCAATCTGCGGCTCTTGCGTGACCACCGGCGCCGGCTGCATGGTGCTTTGCGGCGCGGGCGTCGGATTCGGCGGCGCCGTCGGTGCGAATTTCGCAAGCTCGTGCAATACGCGCGGATGCGGCGGCGCCGCTTGGGCGCGAGCTTGCGGATGCGCAGTCGGCATGACGCGCGCATGCGGAACGGGCGGCTGTGCATGCTGCGCCTGCGTTTGCGGCGGCGTCTTCGGCGCTTGCCGGGTGACGGTTACCAGCACGCCGTTCGTGGTAGACTCCGGCGCGCTTTGCTCCGAAGACGAAGTTGCCAACGAAAATAAGCAGAACGCTGCGATTGCGTGCAACAGCAGCGACGCGGCGAAGCTGACGAGCGTGCGTTCGGGGCGCCGTTTGTCGTTCGGATCGCGTGTCAAGCGCAGGACCCTTCGGGAACTTTCTCGCAACGGCCTGGAGCGCATGGAAAAGACGCAAAAACGTACGAAGATCGTCGCAACGCTCGGTCCGGCGTCGCGCGATCCGGAGATCATTCGATCGCTCATCATTGCGGGCGCAAACGTTTTCAGGCTCAACTTCTCGCACGGTTCGCCGCAAGAGCATTCCGAGAACATCGACAACATCCGCAAAGTCGCCGTGGATCTGAACCGGCACATCGCGATACTTCAGGATCTGCCGGGTCCCAAAGTTCGCACCGGGAAATTTGCGGACGGCGCAACGAGCGTGCACCTCGAACGCGGACAGCAGTTCGTGCTGACCACTCACGAGGAACCAGGCAGCGTCCAGCGCGTCTCGGTTTCGTATCATGACCTGCCGGCCGACGTCGCCGTCGGCAACCGCATCTATCTGCAAGACGGCACGATCACGCTGCGGATACTGGAAAAGAGCGCGACCGACATTTCCACGACGGTCGAAGTAGGCGGCGATCTTCGCGAGCAGCAGGGCATCAACTATCCGGACGGCACGCTGAATATCGCCGCCGTGTCCGATCGCGACTTGGAGTTTCTGGCCTTCGGGCTGGAACGCGACGTCGACTACGTCGCCGTTTCGTTCGTGCGCAACGCCGACGACGTGCGGCGCGTCAAATCATTTATCACCGACCGCAAAAAAACCACGCACGTCCTGGCAAAGATCGAAAAGCACGAGGCTCTGGACGACATCGAAGATATCATCGCCAGCGCCGACGGCATCATGGTTGCACGCGGTGACTTGGGGATCGAGATTCCGCTCGAGCAAGTTCCCCTCGTGCAGAAAGACCTTATAGCGCGCTGCAACCGCGCGAGCAAACCGGTCGTCACGGCCACCCAGATGCTCGAGTCGATGACGTTCAATCCACGCCCGACGCGCGCCGAGGCGACCGACGTCGCCAACGCTATCTTGGACGGTACCGACGCCGTCATGCTCTCGGGTGAGACCGCCCGCGGGCAGTATCCCACCGAGACCGTGCGCGTCATGGCCGAGATTGCGCGAGAAGTGGAGAAACAGTATCCGCACGAGACGCTGCAACTGCGTCGATTGGAAGGCGCGACGCGCGACATCGCAACGTCGATCGCCGAAGCGGCTACGCGTTCGAGCTCGGAGTTACACCTGCCGTTCATCGTTACCGGCACCACGACCGGCAATGCCGCGCATCACATTTCCGCGTTTCGCCCGAAGGCGCACATCATCGCGCTCACTCCCGTCCCTGAGGTGGCCCGGCGGTTAGCTCTGCTTTGGGGGATCGAATCGATTCTGATCGAGCGCTACTCCTCGATCGACGTGCTGCTTCACATCATGGAGCAGCGGATGCTCGCGGAAGGCCTGGTCGACCACGGCGACTGCGTCGCATTCACCACGGGCATGCCGGTCGGCGCCGGCGGAACGAACTTGCTCAAGGTGCACCAGATTGTTTAGCTGAACGCGAAGCGGCCTCGGCCGTCGCCTCGAGCAGCGCGATTGTTTTCCGGTCCACACCGCTCCCCAATTGCGAAGCTTAACTCCGCAAGCGCCGATTGCAGCGAGGCGGCAATCTTTCGCCCTTCCTTCGTGAGTGCGATTGCGATGCTGCGTCGATCGGAGCTCGAGCGCTCCCGCTCGACGTAGCCTTTTGATTCCAGACGATCTAAAACACTGGTAAGCGTAGACCGGCGGTGCAGGAAGGCGCGATGAACCTCGTTTATCGTGCTGCTTCCCGCCGGTAAGAGCTGCAGCAGAACGAGGGCTTCCGGCTGCGAAAGTTCAGTCCCGAACTTTGCATCGACGAACAAGCCCAAGGCGTGCACGGCACGGTGCAGCTGCGCTACGTACGAGATGAAAAGTTCGGGATCCGCATATCGTCTCATTGACATTACTACGATTTCGTATTATATGTTTTCGTATGACTATCGCGCCTTTCCTTCTCGCGCTCACCGTTCAAGCAACAATGATTCTGCATCTGGCGGCGCCGCCCGCCGCGGCGTTTCCCCTTTTCGATCCGGTAAATGAGACCAAGTGGGATCCATCGTGGAAACCCCAGTTGCTTGGACCTGCTGTCAAACAAGGCTTAGTTTTCCTGACGCACGACGAACGCGGAAGCGCCACCTGGCTGCTCGACCGGTACGATCCGGCGGCGCACGTCATCCGCTATGTGGTTAGCGCGCCGGATCTGCTCGACGAGATTGATATCCAGGTGCGGCCCGAAGGCCACTCGCGCAGCGTCGCATCGGTCACCTACCGGCGCACGTCCCTAAGCCCGTCCGGCGATGAGCAGGTCCGCTATTTTCAGCGCCACTTTCCCAAACACGCGCCGCATTGGGAATCGGCGATCAACGCCGCCTTGGCCAGTTCTAACGGTCCTTCGAAATAGATAGCTGCTTCATGAACGGGACGAAGGCAGATGGCCATCGGGCGCACCGCTTCTTCGGGCAATTGGGCTGCCTGTTAGGGGCGCTCCGGTCGATAATGAATCTGCTTTAGGACGACGCTGTCTGGATTTAACTCATACTCAAAAAGCTTGTCATTCTTGCAGCATTTCTGTCCCGGAACATCGTACGGGCGTTCGATCGTCAAGTGCGATCCGTCTAGGTTCGATCCGTAACCATAGCCCGATGGCGTATCGCCTTCGGGAAGCAGGGCCATACGAACGAGATGACTCCCCCTCACCTTGAATATCGCAAACGCGCTGAATCCCATATCGTGGTCAGTTGTGAGCGGGACGAGCCAAAACGTCTGCTGCGCCGGCTTTGTCGTCTTCGCACCCATAATCTCGTACCGAAGTTCTCGGCCTTTAAGCCGAATAGTCTTCAAAAGCAGATTTCCATTGGAAAACTCTTGATAAGGTATCGGACGCGGCGGCGCCGGATCCGCTAACGCCGCCGAATTTGGCAACGCTTGAAAGGCTGCCATAATACTCGCGGCACAAGAAAGACTAAAAAGACATCTGTTCCAGTTCATTTATTTGCATGGCGCGGCGGGGTTTGACTTGCTGATGTCCGTGCGTAGCGCAAAGAGCAATACCCTACCTCCGATTGCACAGCTCGCTGAGCGGAGTCACCCAGCACCGTTATTGCCAGAAAAGTATAGTATGCTGGCGGTTGATCGTCAACCACTCGATTCGCGCGGGAAACGTACGCCGCGAACACGTTTAAGGGCTGCCTACACTCGGACTGGCCCGCGAACTTCCTCGTCCTGCGAGGTTGAACGCGATGTGCTGCTCAGTGTGCCACGAGAGCGAGGCGGCGTTCGTGGGTTTGTTTTAGCAGCGTGCGCGCGTGTTGGAGGGCAACGGCGTGAGCTTCGCCCGAGAGCATACGGGCGATTTCGGCGGTACGTTCATCGTTGGTGGAAAGTTCGCGTACGTCGATCGTCGCCGCGGTTTTGCTCTCGTGTTTCTCGAGTACGTAATGCGCTTCGGCCCAGGATGCGATCTGCGCTAAATGCGTAACGCAAATGACTTGTCCGTCCGCTGCAAGACGGCCTAAACGCACCCCGACGGCCGTTGCGGTTGCGCCGCCGATGCCGGCGTCGATCTCATCGAAAACCAGAGCAGTGCGCTCGCGTGCGCCGGAGAGAATGACGACCAGAGCCAGGAGCACACGCGAGAGTTCGCCGCCGGAGGCAACCCGCGCGAGCGGTCGTTCGGCCTCGCCTTTGTTTGCGGCGAACAGGAATTCGACGTCTTCGGCACCGCTCGCAGTGACTTCTTTGAACGGCTCCAAGCGCACGCCGAAACGCGCGGAGGGCAGCGCAAGATCCTTTAATTCGACTTCGACGGCTTTGCGCAAACGTTCGGATGCGCCGTGACGAAGGCGCGAAAGGTGCTCGGCCGCAGTCTCCAATTCGTCCGTGCACTGCTGGAAGTCGCGTTCGAGTTGCATGCGGCGCTCGTCCTTGCTCTCGAAAAGATCCAGCGTCGACCGAAACTGCGCGGCAGAGGACAGCGCCGCATCAATCGATCCGCCGTACTTGCGTTTTATCGTGTCGATCGCGTCCAGCCGCGCGTTGATCGCCTCGAGTTCACCCGGATCGAACTCCAGCGCTTCAACCTCGCGCGCGACGCGCACCGCCAAGTCGTTTGCCTCCTCCTGCAGCGCTTGCGCCGCATCCGCCATGCTCGCAAAATCCGCGCCGATATCGCGAACGTGCGCCAAGGCGTCGGCCGCAGCACCCAGCGCATCCGACGCCGAGGACTCCTCGGCTGCCAGTGCTTCATGCGCGGTCTGCAGCGCGCCGGCGAGCTTCTCAGCGTTGTCCAGCACGCGCCTGCGCTGCGTGAGCCGCTCATCCTCGCCCGCTTCGAGCGCTGCTCCTTCAATTTCTTCGAGCGCGTATTTCGCATATGCGTACTGCTCGCGCGCGCGGCGTTCGTCCGTGTCGAGCGATTCGATGGACCTTCGGATCTCTTGCCGGCGAGTAAAAAGTTCCGCGACGCGTGCTTTTCCGCGAAGCGCCGTCTCCCCGGCAAAACGATCCAAGAGCTCGACGTGATACGAGGGCGAGAGCAAACGCTGCGCCTCGTGCTGACCGACGATGTCGACGATTTCCGCCGCAAGCGCTCGCGCAAATGCGGCCGTGGCCGGCCGCCCGTTGAGCCGCAACGCCGACTTTCCGGCTTCGGACATCTCGCGAGAAAGCGTCGCGTCCTCGTCTTCGTCGAGCGGAAATCCGTCTGTCGCCAGCCGGTCGCGCAGCGCCGGTCCGGCCTCGAATTCGAGCGTTACGATTGCCCGCGCACACCCGCGACGCACGACGTCGGCGCTCGCGCGCTCTCCCAAAACGAAGGCGATGGCGCCAAGCACCATCGTTTTTCCGGATCCGGTCTCTCCGGTAAAGATCGTGGAGCCGCGCGCAAAGTCGATATGCGCGCGCGCGATCAGACCGTAATCCTCTATCGTCAGGCGCCGCAGCACGAGACGTTCATTCGCGTTTGCTGCGATCTTTGATCGAAACACCCCAGCGAAGCTTTTCCTCCAAGCGCTCGAAGAAGCGCAGGCGTTCTACCCGCGCAAACTTGACCATCCGCGGGTGACGTTCAATCACGACCGTTGCGCCCGGATCAAGGTCGCTTACGACGTCGCCGTCGCACTCCAGGTTCGCGTGCACGATCTCGGAGTCGCAGCTCACGATTATGCGCGAGGTTCCGGGAACGATGAGCGGACGCGAAAAGAGCGTATGCGGCAGGAGCGGTACGATGCCCAATGCTTCGACGTTGGGCGAAATGATAGAGCCTCCGGCCGACAGGAAGTACGCGGTGGAACCGGTCGGTGTGGCGATGCAGATGCCGTCCGCCGGCACGTGAGCGACCTCTTCGTCGTTGAGATACAGCCCAAATGGGACGAGGCGCGATACGGCTCCTTTGCGCACGACCACGTCGTTGAGGGCAAAAAACGTCCGTCCGTTGCATTCGGCCTGCAGCGCGAGCCGCTCTTCGATGATCAGTCCGCGCTCGAGCAGATCGGGAAGTTCGTCAATGAGTTCGTCGTCGTCGTCGAATTCGGTCAGAAAACCTAGACGCCCGGTATTGATGCCGATCAGCGGGACGCCGTCGTCTACGGCGAGGCGCGCGGCGCGCAGCAGCGTTCCGTCGCCTCCGATCGTGATAAGGAGCGCCGCCTCGCCGATTCGCGACCCCGCGGCTATGGGCGTGACGTTGTAACCGGCCTCGGAGAATCGCGCGCGAACGCGAGCGCTCACCGCTTGAGCGTTCTCACGGTTCGGATCGGCGTAAAGCGCCACGACGCGCTTTTTCACGGAGACCGTCACGCCGGTCTCTCTTCGGCGACCACCGCATCGATCTCCGCGTCCCCGATGGAGCTTCCTTGAGGACGCAGCAGCATCAGGAACTCGCGATTTCCGGCCGGACCGAGCAAAGGTGAAGCAGTCAGCGCACGGGCTGAGAGGCCCAGCACGGGAAGCGCGTCGCGCACCTCGCGCAGCACTTGGCGATGAACCTCCGGATCGCGAACGACGCCGCCGCGGCCCAAGCGCTCGCGGCCGGCCTCGAACTGCGGCTTTACCAGCGCCACGATCGCTCCGTCCGGCGCAAGATAAGCCACCGCGCGAGCGAGGATTGTCCGCAGGGAGATGAATGACGTGTCGATGACGATCAGATCGAATTTTCGATCGAACGCGTTATCGGGGAGGCGCCGGAAATTGGTACGCTCGAGCACCGTCACGCGGGTATCGTTGCGCAACGCCCAATCCAGCTGGCCGTAGCCCACGTCCACCGAGGTAACGTGCGCGGCGCCGCGCTGCAAAAGGCAATCGGTGAATCCGCCCGTGGACGCGCCGACGTCGAGCGCGTATTTGCCTTCAGCGTCTATGCGGAAAGCGTCCAAGGCATGCGCGAGCTTCTCTCCGCCGCGACTGACGAACGCGCGCGGCCGTTCCACTTCGATCCGCGCATCTTCGCGCACGCCGGCGCCGGCTTTGGTTGCGAGCGCTCCGTTAACCCGCACGCGCCCCTCCATGATCAAGCTGCGCGCTTGCGAGCGCGTGATTCCTTCACGCTCGGCAACGATGTTGTCTAAACGCTCCGCCATGCCGGGCGGCCTAGAATGGGATCTCCTGATCGCCGGGTTGCTGCGCCGCTTGCCCCATTGCGCGGTCGATCTGCTCCTGCGCTCCTGTGAGCAATTCCTGACACTCGGCCGAGATCGTCTTGCCTTCTTTGAACAGCGCGACGGCGCGGTCGAGCTCGACGCTTCCATTCTCGAGTTCCTTGACGATTGCTTCGAGGCGCGCGATTTTCTGCTCGAAAGCACCCGGAGTTTGATCAGCCATCCCGGTTTTTCCGTTCGACCTGCGCCCAAAGCTTTCCGTGCTGCACTTGCGCCTCGATCGTCGCGCCCTCGGGTACCGCCGCTGCGTCGCGCACGGTACGTCCGTTCAACGTCACGATCGCATAGCCGCGTTCGAGCGGCGACTGTGGATTCGAGGCGTTCAGCTTAGCGGCAACCAGTTCGAAGCGGCGCGTGGATCGCTCGAGTGCAGCGCTCTGCTGCCGGTCGAGGCGGCCTCTGAGCGCTGCCAAGCGGTCCAGCCGCGGCAGAAGCGGCCGCGCGGAAAGCGCTTGCAGCGTGGAACGCAGCGACGCCAGCCGTTCGCCCCGCTTGGCCAAACGGCGCTGCGGCGTTTGGGCGTTCAGACTGCGTTCGAGCTGCGCGGCGCGGCGTTCGGATTCACGCCAGCAGTCCCGAACGGATCGAACCAGACGCGCCGAGGTGTCGTCGAAGCGCTGTGCCCGGGCTAGGAAGATCCGCCGGATCGCGTGTTCGATCTCGCTCTGTGAGTGCTGGACTTGCGTGAGAAAGCGTTTTCCGATCTGTCCGAACCAGTGCGCCGCGTTCGAGGGCGTCTCACAGCTCTCATCGGCGACGAAATCGCTAAGCAGCACGTCTTGCGTGTGGCCGATCGCCGAGATTACCGGATGTTTGGCTCGAACGATCGCGCGCAGCACCGGTTCGCGATTGAACGTGAACAGCGACTCGTAGGAACCTCCGCCCCGCGTGACGACGATCGCGTCGACCTGCAGCTTCGACGCTTTGTCGATCGCTTCGGCGACGTCGATCTCCGCACCGTCGCCTTCCACGCGTGTGGAGACGGTCAGCACTTCGACGAAGGGCGCTTCGCGCGCGAGCGTCGTGAAGAAATCCTCAACGCCGCGGCCGCCCGGCGTCGACACCACGGCAACGCGCGTCGGGAACTGCGGCATCGGCCGCTTGCGCGACTTCTCGAACAGGCCCTCTCTGCGAAACTTCTCCTTCAGCGCTTCGAACTGCGCGTACAGGGCGCCGATCCCGGAGAGCTCGACGTTACGGACGATCAGCTGATATTGTCCGTATGGCGCATAGATCGTGAAGTCTCCGTCGCAGATGACTTCCGTTCCATCCTTGAGCGGCGGCAGTTTTGCCGCGTTGTTCGCCCAGACGACGCATTTCAAGACATCAGTATGCTCTTTGAGATCGAAATACAGCCGGCCGCCTCTTTCACGCAGATCCGAGATTTCGCCGCGCACGCGAAGCGTCGCGAGCGCTCGGTTCTGTTCCAGCAGCCTGCGGATGTAATCGACGACGCGGCTGACGCCCTGCACCGGCTCCATCCCGGGCGCCGGCGGCTGCGGCTTGGAGAACAGGGAGTCCTGCGTCATGGGCCGGGCGATGCGGCCGGAACGGGCGATGAATCCAGCGGCACGTAATTCGTTCCGTCGCCGACCGTATCGGGAGGCTGCGTCGGATCGACCGGCGGTGCGGTCGGCTCGGGTGAGAACGTCGGCGCCGGCGGCAAACTCGCGGAGTCGTTCGAGAGTCCGACGCCTTCGCCGAAACTGTTTAGTTTGGGCGTTTGCGGTTCGCCGCACGGCGAAAGCGGCTCGGTACCGTTCAAATAATACTCCCACGGACCGTACGAGCGTCCGCAGCTTGCGATCTTCTTGACCTCGTCGCCGGGAAACACGAAGTCATGCTTGGGGACGCCTTGGAGCGCGGCTTTCATGAAACGCGCCCAGATCCTCGCCGGAATATTGCCGCCGTACGATTCGTTCATCGGCTTGTAATCGTCGTTTCCGATCCAAACCGCGGTCACCAAATCCGGCGTGAACCCAACAAACCAGGCGTCGCGAAAATCCGACGTGGTGCCGGTTTTGCCCGCCGCAGGCCGGCCGATGATCGCATTGGGATAACCCGTGCCGTGGTTGATCACGTCCTCCATCATGGTGGTGACGATGTACGCCGTTCCTGCGCTCACGACTTCGGTCTGCTCGGGAAACTGGTTGTCCAGAACCGTGTTCCCGAGCGAATCCTTTACGACGCGAAAGGGCGAGGGGGCGATGTGAATCCCTTGATTCGCAAGCGTTGCATAGCCGGTCGCTTGATCGAGCGGCGTGATGACGGAGGTCCCGAGCGCAAGCGAAAGATTCGCTTCCAGATTGGACTGGATGCCCATCCGATGCGCGTACTGAATCACGCGATCGACGCCGATCTCTTCGAGCAGTTTGACGGCGACGATGTTCCGGCTTTGCGCGAGCGCCGTACGCAGCGTAATTGAGCCCATGTAACTATGATCGTCGTCTTCCGGCGACCATATGCCGCCGGTGCCGTCGGGGTAGCTTACCGGCGAATCGTCGATAATGGTCGACGCCGGCATTCCCGAATCGATCGCGGCGGTGTACACGTAGGCCTTGAATGACGAGCCGGGCTGACGATGCGCCTGCCAAGCTCGATTGAATTGATTCGCCAGCGAGAAGTGCGTGCCGCCGATCATCGCCAAAATTTCGCCGGTCGAAGGACGAATCGCGACCAGCGCGGCCTCGTCCGCGCCGATGCCCTCGAGTTTGCCTTCGTTGACGCCCCAGTCGACGGCGTCTTGGGCGATTTTCTCCATGCGCGGATCCAGCGTGGTGTAAACCTGCAACCCGCCTTCATACGTCGCTTGTTTTCCGAAATCGTGCTCGAGTTGCTCTGCCGCAAACGTCGTGAACCAAGGTTCGCGAAATCCTTGCAGGCCCGAAGGACGTTCCCCGGCCAGCTGCAGCGGAGCGTTATACGCATCATCGGCCTGCGACTGGGAGACGTATCCGCTCTGAGCCATCCGATCGAGCACATGACGCTGCCGTTCGCGCGAGAGTTGCAAATCGACGTAAGGTGAGTAATCCGAGGGCGCCGCGACCAACCCCGCAAGCAGCGCTGCTTGTCCGACAGTAAGTTTGTCGACGCCGCGTCCGAAGTATGTGTGCGCGGCAGCATCGACGCCGTATGCGCCCGATCCCAAGTAGATCAGATTCAAGTACCGCTCGAGGATCTCGTCCTTGGTGTAGTAACGGTTGATCTCCATGGCGAGCAGCGCTTCTTGAATCTTGCGCGAGATCGTCTGCTGGTCGGTCAGGAAAAGCCCGCGCGCGAGCTGCTGCGTGATGGTGGAGGCACCCTGCTCGATATGATGATGCAGCAGGTCGTCGATGCCCGCGCGCATGATTCCGCCGAAATCCACGCCGTTGTTGGAGTAGAACGTATGGTCCTCGTTCGCGATGAAAGCATCGCGCACGATGGGCGGAATCTTGTCGATGGGCACCCAGATGCGGTTCTCTTTGAAAAGGTTTGCCAGCAGCGATCCGTCGCGCGCGTAAATACGCGTCGAGCGAGCGGGCTGATAATCGGCCATGCGGCTGATGTCGGGCAGGTTGCGCGAATAGGCCGCCACGATGCCGGCGACCGAACCGGAGACGAAGAGCACGATCAACAACAGCGCGACCGCGCAGAAACGTAAGAATCTACGCATGGCCGTTTGCCGCCTTCACCGAGGAGAGCACGCCGTTGACGAAGCGGCCCGAGTCCTCGGTCGAGAAGCGCTTTGCCAATTCGACCGCTTCATTGATTACGACGGGGCCTGGGGTCCCAGGATGGTAGCGCAGTTCGAACGTTGCCATGCGAAGGAGTAAACGGTCGATCGTCGGCAGTCGTTCGATAGTCCAGCCTTGAAGCAGCGGCGAGAGCGTCTCGTCACTCTCTTCGGAGTGCTCGAGCGTCCCAAGAACGAGCTCCTTCACGAACAGGCGTTGCGCCGATTCGCTGAACGTCGCCAGATATTCCTCGAGCACTTCAGCGGGATCGCGATGCCCGACTTCGACGGAGAAAAGCGCCTGCAGCGCGAGTTCGCGGGCCATCCGGCGTGTGGGCATGCCGTTTGCCTAGACCCGTTCCTGCATCAGCGCCGGCAAGAAGTCGATGGCGTAATGCCCGGATCTGAACTGCTCGGTTCCCAGGATCTCCAAACATTGCTCGATCGTCGTGTTGACGCCCTCGACGACCGTTTCACGCAGCGCGCGCTCCATGCGGGCGATCGCGGCTTCGCGCGTCACTCCCACCGCCACGATCTTCGCAATCATCGAGTCGTAGAACGGCGGCACTGTGGCACCGGAGTACACCGCAGTGTCGACGCGAATACCCGGGCCTCCCGGGAACGCGACGCTCGTGAGCGTTCCGGCTGCCGGCGCAAAGTTATTGCGCGAATCCTCCGCGTTTACCCGGCATTCGATGGCATGGCCGACCGGTTTGAGATCGGACTGCGTGTAGCCCAGCGACTCGCCCGCCGCAACGCGGATCTGCTCCTTGACCAAGTCGATGTTGTACACCATCTCGGTAACCGGATGCTCGACTTGTATGCGCGTGTTCATCTCCATGAAATAGACTCGTTCGTCCGCAACGAGGAACTCGAGGGTACCCGCATTGCTGTACTTCACCGCCTTGGCCGCGCGAACCGCCATATCGAGCAGCGTTTGACGCGCCTTGGCCGGAAGATTCGAAGCCGGCGCCTCCTCGATCAGCTTCTGGTGCGACGGCTTCTGCACGGAGCAATCGCGCTCGCCCAAATGCAGCACGTTGCCGAAGTTGTCGCCGAGAATCTGCACTTCGATATGGCGCGGCTTTACGATCAATTTTTCCAGGTAGAGGCGACCGTCTTTGAAACCGGCTTCGGCTTCCGCCGTAGCCGAATCGAAAGCGCGTTCCAGGTCGTCGGGGGAACGCACCTCGCGCATTCCCTTCCCCCCGCCGCCCGCTGTGGCTTTGAGCAAGACGGGATACCCGATTTGCTCCGCCGCGAGCTTGGCTTCTTGCGCCGAAGGCAAGATGTCGGTTCCCGGCGTCGTTGCGACGCCGGCTTCCTTCATGACGCGCTTTGCCGTCGCCTTATCACCCATTGCGGCGATGACGTCCGGCTTGGGACCGATGAACGTTAGAGCGTGGTCCGCACAGATCTCCGCAAACCGGGCGTTCTCGGCGAGAAACCCGTACCCGGGATGGACGGCATCGCAGCCGGTGATCAGGGCAGTCGAAATGATGTTCGGAATGTTCAAATAGGAACGTTGAACTGGTCCCGGGCCGACGCAAAACGCCTCATCCGCATGGCGCACATGCAGCGAATGTCTATCGGCTTCGGAGAAAATCGCGACCGTTAGCACGCCGAGCTCGCGGCAAGCGCGGTTGATGCGCAACGCGATTTCA
Organism: Vulcanimicrobiota bacterium; assembly: GCA_963714015.1. GTDB lineage: Bacteria > Vulcanimicrobiota > Vulcanimicrobiia > Vulcanimicrobiales > Vulcanimicrobiaceae > DASRDE01. The sequence goes on from OY970223.1 coordinate 3,377,547, forward strand.
CCGCGATTCGCGATAAGCACCTTTTTAAACAAGGGGACGAATCTCCCCGGCGCCCGCGAGCGCAGTTTGACGGCGCGCAGTCTGAGGTCGCAGCGCCTGTTCAACGGGAAAGCTCGAACAGGACTTGGCCGTACTCGACGGTTTGGCCGTCCCGGCACTTTACGGATGCGACGCGGCCCGGGCCCAGCGAACGGATGGGATTCCGGATGCCGAGTGCCTCCACGTAGCCCAGTTCGCGGTCCCCTTCCAGGCGATCGCCGGTGTCGACGGGGTGGCGGCTGAAATGAAAGATGCCGACCAAATCAGCCTTGATGAGTTCGAGCGGCTCGGGCGGCGCTTGCGGCTGCCCGTCCGAAGCGGGCGCGGCGGCGCGCCGAACCGGTGCGCTCGCCGGTTTGCGCAGTTCCACCGAGTTCTTTTCGGCGTCTTCGATTCGCAAACGGACGAGGTCCGTGTCGATGAATGCTTCGGTCAGCGTACGGACGCGCTCAATCAGGGCCTCGTCGGACATGAGCGCTACCGATTCGCCTCCCTCCAGCGGAAAAACTCCCGCACGCTCGCTTGGCTCGAGGGCCTGCACTGCAGGAGCAAAACTTGGGTCGAGCTCCGCGAGCGGCAGCAGCGCGAACGCCCGCTCGAACAGGCGCGGGTGAGGGATCTGCAGATCGGCCTCGTTCACCATGACCTCGCCATAGAGCAAGATGTCCAAATCTAGGACGCGCGGTCCCCACCGCGGCCCCTCGACGCGTCCGAGCTCGTTTTCGATTTGCTTGAGCCCGGCGAGGAGCTCCCGCGGTTGCGTTTCCGTTTCGATGAGGGCCACGGCGTTGTAAAAATCCGGCTGATCGGCGACGCCCCACGGTTTGGATCGATAGAGCCGCGAAACCGCGAGAACGCGGCCAAATCGTTTCAACGATCGAACGGCGCAGCGTAATAATCGCACGGAGTCGCCCAGATTGGAACCCAGTCCTATTGCAGCGCGAACGCTCAACGGCGCACGTTGGGATTTTCTCGCCGCAGCCCAACACTCGGCGTTGCGCCGTCCAACAGCTCCGGTTTTGCGACGCGCACATGCGCGGCAACGATGCGATCGTTCGTGAAAATCGCCTCGAGAATCGCCTCCGCCAGCCCTTCCAGCAGCGCAAAAGAACGAGACTGCACGGTTCGAACCACAGCCGCATGGACCGCCGCATAGTTCACGGTATCCGACAGGTCGTCACTGCGCGCAGCCGCAGCGAGGTCCGCTTCCATTTCCAAATCCACGACGAACGGCTGCTCTCGATCGCGTTCGCCCGGGTTGACCCCATGTTTACCGTTCACGCGAATGTTCCGCAGAGCAATCACGTCCATCCCGCCGGCCTCCAATTGCGGACAATCGCGTCCGCGACGCTCACTGCGTCCCGCGCGGCTTCGACGTCGTGAACCCGAACGACGTCGATGCCTGCAGCGACCGCCAGCGCCGTGGTTGCGGTCGTTCCAAAGATGCGGTCGTCCGGGCGTTTCCCGGTCAGTTTGCCGATTGTCGATTTGCGCGAGGTGCCGATTAACGTAGGAAATCCGAGTTTCGGCAGCCGGTGCAGATCGCGCAGCACTTCCAAGTTATGATCGGCCGTCTTTCCGAAGCCGATGCCGGGATCCAAAATCACGCAATCCGGTCGCATGCCCGCGCGAACGGCGCGCTCCGCCGCTTCGGAGAGAAACTGCAGCACTTCGTCCATGACGCTGCCGCGGTAGACCGGCTCGGATTTGTTGTGCATGACAATCACGGGCGCACCGGCTTGCGCTGCCGCTTGCAGCAGCGAATCCGTCAAGCCCCAAATGGAGTTGAGCATATCGGCTCCGGAAGCGACCGCGGCCCGAAAGACGCCGGCTTTATAAGTGTCTGCGGAGATTACTGCATCGGGCAGCGCTTTACGGATTCCTTCGACTACCGGAAGCAAACGCGCGCGCTCGATCTCCTCGTCGACTGCAACGTGTCCCGGGCGCGTGGACTCGGCCCCGACGTCCAAGAGGTCCGCGGATCGCGCGTGCTGCCGAATGCCGTGCGCTATCGCCTGCGCCGCGTCCGGTAAACCATCGCCTGAAAAGGAGTCCGGCGTCACGTTCACCACGCCCATAACGTAGGTGCGCTGGCCCCACACGAGCGTGCGCCCGCGTATCCGCAGCGCGCCTCGTTTTTCAGCGGGAGGATTGAGCGGCGACGACATGCTCCATCCACCATTCGCGCAACTCGGCGACGACGAACGTCGATCCCGTTACGACGATAAGGTCGTCGGCGGACGCGTTGCGTCGCGCGATCGTGAGCGCCTCGACCGGATCTGCAATGGCGCGCCCCCAAATGCCGAATGACTCGGCGATGCTCGCCAGACGCTGCGGCTTGGCTGCAGTTCGGCCCTGCGTTTCGAACGACGTGAAGATGTAGGAAGCGGAAAGGTCGCCGAAAGCGCGCAGAATCTCGTGCGCATCCTTGCTTTCACCAATCGCGATCACGAATGTGTACCGTTTATCCGGAAACGTTTGCTTTAGGGCGGCCACGAGATGCGCTGCCTTATCCGGATTGTGCGCAACGTCGAACACGACGCCCGGATGGGAAGAGAAGTATTCCATGCGCCCCATCAACCGCGTTGCCGACAGACCGCGCTCTACGTCTTCCTTATTCGGGCGGAGCGTCTCGGGAAGCTGCTCGAGCGCGAGGATCGCCGTTGCAGCATTGAGTCGTTGAAAGTCCCCCAGCAACGGAAGAGCAACGTCGTATTTTGCCTGCGGTGTGGATACGGTGAAGTGCTGCCCGCCGTATCCGGTCTCGTCGATCAGCGTTATATGCACGCTGTCGGGGACGGAGATGAACGGCGCGCCGGCGCTGCGGCACGCCTCCTCGATAACAGCGCGAGCGCCGGCGTGATCGACGGCGCTGACCAGCGGTACCCCGGGTTTCGCTATTCCGGCTTTGTCGGCGGCGATCTCTTCCAGCGTGTCGCCGAGAATCTCCATGTGATCCAGACCTACGTTCGTAATGATGCTCACGCGCGGGCGCAGCACGTTCGTACCGTCAAGCTTTCCGCCGATCCCCACTTCGATTACGGCGGCGTCGACACGCTCGTTCGCAAAATATGAAAACGCCAGCGCCAGCAGCGTCTCGTAATAGGAAGGGCGCGAAAACCGTTGCGTCGTCGATTCGATTGCCGGCATCATTGCAGTGAGGAGATCCGCGAACGCCTCTTCGGAAATGGCTGCGCCGTCGATTTGCGCGCGCTCGACTATCGATTGCAAGTGCGGCTTTGTATGCAGGCCGGTCCGCCGCCCGGACGCGGTCAGTACCGACGCGATCATCGTCGAAGTGGAGCCTTTTCCGCTCGTCCCTCCAACGTGCACCGCAGGATAGGCGTTTTGCGGTTCGCCCAGCTCGTGCACGAACGCCAGCATCCGATCCAACCGGGTGGGCTGGCGGCGTGAGACGTTCTCGTTGATCGTACGGAGGAGATATGCTTTTGCTTGCGAGAAATTCATCCGTCGACTACTTCACCGCCCAGCAGTTCGAGCGCGTGCGGCAGCACGGAGAGGACGGAGTCGAGCGACTCCCCGACGGCCTTGGGACTGCCCGGAAGATTCACGATGAGGGTACGATTGCGAACACCGGCCGTCGCCCGGGAAAGCATTGCGGTCCTTACCACCTTCATCGATTCGGCCCGAATCGCTTCCGCAATGCCGGGCACTTCATAATCCAGAATCGCCGCTGTGGCCTGGGGAGTTCTATCGCGCCGGCCCAAGCCCGTTCCGCCGCTCGTAAGGATAAGAGAGGCGGCGCCCCTATCACACAGATCGATCAACTCGGCCTGCAGCGCGCCGGCGTCATCCGGCAGAATCGTTTCGCGTACTATCTCGTACGCGGCGCCGAGGCGTTCCCGCATCACGGGGATGCATCCGTCGGCGCGCGTCCCCGAGGCCGCGCGATCCGAGAGCACGACTAACGCCACTTTATTCTTCGTCACGGCGCTCTGGCGCAGCAGAGTATTCGAACGTGCCGCTCTTTCCGCCCGTTTTTCGCAGCAAGCGAACGGATTCCACCGTAATGGCCTTAGAGATCGCTTTCGTCATGTCGTAAATCGTCAACGCCGCGATCGACGCGGCAACCAACGCTTCCATCTCGGCGCCGGTTTGTGCCGTGGTCCGCGCCTCGGCCTCAATTGTAAGCACGTCACCGTCCCATCCGAAGTTCACGTCCACCTTGGCCAGCGGTATGTTATGCGCGAGGGGAATAAGCGACGGTGTCTGCTTTGCAGCCAATATTCCGGCCACTTGAGCGGCCGAAAACGCGTCGCCCTTTGCCAACGTCGCATCGCGCAGGGCGGTTGCGGCCTGCGGCCCCAACCGGACGCGCGCCTGCGCCAGCGCGGTTCGAAGCGTCGGGGTTTTCCCCGAAACGTCTACCATGAAAATGCTGCCGTCGGCGGCGATATGTGAGGGTTTCTGCACGGTAATGAAAAAACGAGCGAGAAATGTCCACAGCGGAAGGTCTTCGCGGGAGTTCTAGCCCCGAGTCCGCGGCCCTCGGTGAAGTGCTGGCATTCTTCGGCACGGTCGCCGACTATGCCGCGGGCGCGCCGTCCGGCCAGGCGGAACGAATCGCCGGCGCGGCCGTAGGCATGGGCGCGTTAGCGGGTATGCCGCAAGAAGATCTCGACGCGCTGCACTTCGCAGCGCGTCTACGCAATCTCGGCGCGCTTGGAAATGCCGCTTTTTCGAAAAGCGATGTTCTGCCCAATCGCGGGCGCAACATGGTGTTGTGGGATATTCCGCCCGACGGCGCTCGTATCTGCGAGCGCATTGCAGCGCTTCCTCCGGCGGTTGCCGATATCGTACGATGGCAAGGCGAGTGCTGGGACGGCACCGGTTATCCGGATCAACTTCGCTGGTCGGGCGTCCCGCAGACCGCCGGTCTATTGCATGTCGCCTCGGTATTCGCTGCGGCTGCCGAACCGGACGAGGGATTCACGGCGGTATCGGCCGAGAGCGGCCGAACCTTCGCGCCCGAGCATGTCCGAACGTTTGTGACGTGGTTTCACACTTACGGCGGCGAAATCGAAATCGTTCCAATGCCGATCGACGTCTTGGACGCTGCGAGGACGAAGCCCATGCAAGTCATCGAGATGCTTTCAGAACGCGTGGACGCCCATAACGGTACGCCGCTGCGCGCGCAGAGGATAACTCGCCGCATCGGCGACGTCGCGCGGGCGCTTCAGATCGACGATCGCTCGTCGCGAGTCGCCCAGCTTTGCGCACTGACGTTCGGCATCGGCGAGTTGCGCTCCGCGGAAGTCGAATCGCAGCAATTCGATCCGCTTGCGCGTCTGGGAATAGAAACGCGCGCCGCGCACGCCGTCGCGGCGGCACAATTGGCGGACTGCTGCACCTTTGTGAAAGAAGCGGTGCCCGTTTTGCGCGCGCGGGCGGAGTGGTACGACGGCACCGGCCGCCCCGATCGCCTCCGTAGCGACGGCATTCCGCCGGAGGCAAGAATCCTCGCGGCGGTGATCGCTTTCGACGCTTTGGACGACGCCTTTCGCAGCAGAATCACCGAAGAACGTGCGCTGCCGATCTCCCGGTTGGAGACGGCTGCGGGAACGCAGTTCGATCCGCAAGTGGTGCGCGCGCTTGCCGGCGTGCTGCAGGCCCGCGCGTGATCGAGCTTCGCGAGCGCACTCGGCGCATCTCGCCCTCACGGCTCGAAGAATTGCTGCGGCGCTACGATTGCACCAGCGTCGTGGATCCGTTCATGGGTCTCCCAACCCACTTGAATTACCTCAAACGCCATTCGTTTGCCGTCCATGGCGGCGACCTGGTCGAATGGTTCGTGCGCGTCGGCGAAGGCATCGTCGTCAACGACTTCACGTTCCTGCGCGATAGTGAAGTGGCCGAAATCGTCGAGATGCTCCCCGGACGGATCTACTCGGTCGACATGTTCAAAGCGTGGGAAGGCGTCTTCTTTACGGAAGAGCAGTGCATCTATCTGGGCGTTTGGCACGACAACGTGCACAATCTTCGCAGCGATGGGCAAACCGGACTCGCCGTGCTGGGCCTGTGGAACGTCCTTTGCTACTGGCTGCAGAAAACGCACTATCCCGACGACATGCAGGACGTGCTCCCGAGCGAGCTCGCGTGGAACTACATCCGCAAGACCGAACAATGGGTCACGAGCAATTTGCGCCGCAATACGGTGCGCCAAGCGGACGTTCTGACCACGATTGCCTCAAACGAGGCAGATGCGCTCTTCCTCTCGCCGCCCGCGCGAAACTCGTTCCGCAGCGCCGACGCGCGCATTTGGATGTGGGAAGCATGGTGGCAAGGGAACCCATATTACAACATCGAGCACGTCTACCGCGACTCTCTCTTCGGCCGCGAGAGTTCCGATGAGGCAGGGTACGCGCGCGCCATCGCCGGCGTGCTCTCCAACGCGAAGAACTACCCGGTGGTAATCTTGCAAACCACGGAACAGCGCCTGCACGAATTCGAACCTTATATGCGCAACGCGCGTCCCGGCGTAGAGATCTTCGCTCCCTACCCGAGCGAAGTCTATCTGATCGGAACGCGTTAATGCGCTCTATGCTCCGAGCGTCGAACGGCATCCCAGCCCACCAAGCCTGACGGCCTATTCTAGGTCATCCAAACGGCCGGTTTCGGAGAAGCGAAGATTTTAGGGAGTTAGCGAGAATACCGCAACATGGATTTGAGCGGGTGCTTCGCTATCACGGGTGCGGTCGTGCTGTTGGCAACATTGGCCGCGGTGTGCGTCATAAGGCGGCGCCGCCAACCGTGGAACGCTGCGCTCCAGGCAGGTTCGACGGTCATGTGGTGTTGTACGGCGGGCTATTATTTGACGGCTTCCCATTTAATCTGGCCGTACTTTGGTGCGGCACTGGGGTTGGTTTGCGCTGCGGCCAACGCTGCGATGCTGATTAAAACCATGCGCGGACAGCGCTCGGCGACCGTGGCGGCTAAATACTAGATGCAAATAGATCCGAGCGGGTGGAATTTGAACACCTGGTTGATAGCGGCGGCCATAGCGATCTACTTGGGCACAGTGATCGTAGCGATAACATTCCGCCGGTACAGTCAATGGCGACTGGCGGTGAGTGTCAGCGAGATCATTTTTCTCATCCTCGCAGCGGGATGGGCGTTCACGTGGCCGGTGCATTTTTGGTTGTCGTACTGCGTTGGCTCGCTGTGCGCAGCTCTTGCAATCCTCAACCTTTACCAGCTGTTCAAATCCGGACGCCGCACCCGCGCCCCCCAGTAAAGTTGCTTGTTCGCTCGAGCTTAGGAAGCAACCGGAACGAGAACTAGCTGCGAACGGCAGCACTGGGGGACATTCGCGCCCAGGCGAAGCAAAGCAGCGCAATCACCGCATAGAGAATCGTATGCTTCGTATGCGGTCTGCCGTCGAAGCCCAGCGTGTGATTGAAATGCAGAACGCCCGTAGCGGCGCAGATTGCGGCCAGAACGAAGATGACGCCGAGAACGACGGCTAAGGTTTTCATCGGATAACTCCCTTGCTAGCAAGTGCGAGACAGACTGCGCCGAAAATCAGGCAATACCAGCCGAACGGCCGCAGGTCGTTGTTCTTGAAATAGCGGACCAAAAACGATACGGAAGCGTATGCGGCAACGCCGGCCAAAACTCCGCCGGCGATCGCTTCGAGCAGCACGACGTGCGCGCCCGGAACGATCAAGTCGGGAACTTCAAGCAAGCCGGCAGCTGAGAATCACGGGCGTAGCCAGCAAGAACGAATAGTTTGCCGCATCCTCGTGATTCAGATCGGCGAGCAAACCGGCGACGATCGATGCGCCCGACCGCGAAATGCCCGGGAAAAGAGCGAGCGATTGTCCGATGCCCACGCCGGCGCTCTCGAACCAAGAAAGCTTCTCGATTTTCTTATTTGGACGGTGCAGCTGCATCTTTTGCCTGCGGCGCAGATACTCGCCCAAGAACATGATGAAAGCGTTGATGATCAAAAAGATCGCGGCGGTCCGAGCACTCCCGAAGAAGTGACGCACCGGATCCTTGAGCACGACGCCCAGGATACCCACGGGAATCGTACCTACTATCAGTAGCCATGCGATCTTTTCGTCGGGATCTTCGCCGATTTTGCCGCGCACGATACTTACGACGAACGCCCGAATCAACCGGACCCACACTCGCCGGTAGAAAATGACAAGCGCAAGCGCCGTGCCCAAATGCAAGACCGTAACGAAAGCAAGGAACGTCGGATCGGAACGGTCGATGTTCCGCCACTGCAGCAAGGCCGGGATGAGGATGGTTTGACCGAGGCTGCTGACCGGAAACAGCTCACTCACGCCTTGTAAGAGCGCTAACGCAATGGCTTGGACGAACGACACTCGGGCGTGGTTACGTCACCGGGAGGATTGCTCCTTGGGACGCCTAAGCCGCAAAACGTGGACGATAACCACACTGAGCCGCGTGCCGATGGCGACAAGCAGTACGGACATCACCGAGAGTTCGAACGCGTCGACGACACGCTGCTGGTTTCGTACAGCATCTCCGACGACTTCGCGCCGGAGTTCACCGAAACGTACGACATCGCGCTCGGCGGCATGGCAATGATCACCAACGCCGAGCTGCACAAAGACGCACCCATCACCGTTCAACTCGAACTGCGCGGCGACGCTCGTCCGCTGATACGCCTCAACGGCATGGTCCGCTGGTCGCGTTTCGATCCCATGCTGCAGCGCTATCGCACCGGCGTCGCGTTCATCGATCTCGACGACGACACCAAACAAGACCTCACCCGCTATATCGACACGCTTCGCCTCTTACGCGACATGGGCGTGATCTAAGAATTCTCGCGTGTTCCGGCGCGCGGACTCATGCTCCGATCGCGCCACTCAAGTTCAAGCGAGAGCGCTAATTCGGTTTGCGGGGCAGCGGGATACGTGTCCGCAGAAGCATCTGATATTTTCGCGCCAACACGGATGTTGTTTCCTTACCGTTGCGCGAAAATTCAGTGAGCAGAAAACTGCCATGGAGGGCAGTTTTCGAGCGTCTTCGGCGGAGACGTATTCCGCTGCGCCGCAAACCGACTCAGCGATCTCGAGCGCCGCCCAGATCCTGCGTAACCCAGAGACGAAACCAGACTAACTTCAACCGACGAGCGCTGATTCAGTTTGCGGGGGCAGCGGGATACGTGTCCGCAGAAGCATCTGATATTTTCGCGCCAACACGGATGTTGTTTCCTTACCCTTCGCGAAAATTCAGTGAGCAGAAAACTGCCATGGAGGGCAGTTTTCGAGCGTCTTCTCCGGACACGTATCCCGCTGAAGCCGCAAACCGAAGAATGGGCGGTTACCATGCGGCGAAGTCGACGGTGAACGTGTACGTGCCGGCGACGGCTTTGCACGATTCGAGCTTGGGGCTGTAGGTTGCACTGCGCGCCATGTCGACAGCGACGTTGTCGAGCCCGGAGTTCCCGGTTGATTGCGTGACGGTTGCGCCGGTGACGCGGCCTTGCGGATCGAGTGCGACCTGCACCGCGGCCGTGCCGCTGACTTTTGCGGCGCGCACGTCGGGCGGAATATCCGTTATCGGCGGCGTTGCGCTCACGGTAGGTAGTAGCGTTGCTCCGGCGCATCCCGGTGTTGACGTGGCAAGCGGAGCTGCGGTCGATGCGGCGGGCGGAGGCGCGGACGCGACTGCGGGGCCCGGTGTTGCAAAGTGCACTGCAGGCGGACCGGAGTTCGTGCGATGCTCGATGTGCGGCGGTTGGACGCTCGAGCGGACGACGGGGGTCGGCGCGGGCGTCGGGGGCGGCGTCGGCGGCGGTGTGTGAACGATACGCGCGATGCGCAGCGTGCGAACTTTGAACGTTTCGGGCTGCTGGGTCATGCGATCGAACAGATTCCACCGAAAGTAACCGGCGAAGATCAGGTGAACGAGCAGCGATATCGCGATGGCGAAGAGGAAGACTTTTCGTGCGCGACCAGCGCTCATGAGCGAAGGCCTTCAGAAAACGTGAAGACGCTCCCTTTTGGAAGCGTCTTCATCCGCAGAACGGCGGACTTAACTATTGGGGTCGAACGTGACCTTGAACAAGTACTGCCCTTCGACGGGCGTGCAGTTCACGATCTTCGGCGCGTACGTCGATTGCTTCGCGGCAGCCACTGCCGCTTGGTCGAGCGCGGCATTGCCGGCGCTTTGAGAGACCGCCGCGTCTTCCAACGAGCCGCTGGGCGCGATCGTCACCGTGATGTTCACGGTCACGGTTCCAAGTCCCAGTTCGCGCGCGCTGTCCGGATAATCGGGCTGCGCCTGCTGAACGACGGTCGCGTCTTGATACGGCGTCTTACAAGCGGGGTGCGGCGTTTCGGGCGGTCCTACGGACGCCGGAGGCGCGGGCGGCGCGGTACCCTGGCCCTGCGGAACGCCGTTTTCGGCACCTTGCGTAGGCTGCTTGACCGTCTGTTCGGTCGACGTCGTGTTCGAGTTGCTGTGCGTGTGCACCAAGTTCACTCTGAGCTTGGGCTGCGGCGCCTGCTTGACCTGAGGCTGAGGCGTCGATTTCGGCGGCGGCGTCGGTGTGGGGGGCGGCGTCGGCGGCGGTGTCGGCGGCTTCACGATGATCTTCTTTGTGACGGAGACCTTCTCGACTTGCTGTGATTCGGACGACTGCGTCATGTTCTTGAGGAACGGCGCAAAGACGAAGTGAATCCCGAGCGAGATTAGGAACGCCCATCCGAGAAAGCTCCGGACCCGCTCGCCGGTGGTGATGAACGGCGAATCATTCTTGTTCGGCATCGTTTAGGTCTTGCTTCCCTCGATCTTGTTCGCCAAGCCGAACTCCGTGAGGTTTTCCTGTTTGGCGGCATCCATCACGAGGAGAATCGTCCCGTAGTCGGCCTTCGGATCCGCCTTGATGATCACGCTCTTGAAGCGGTCTCCCGTATTCGCTTGGAGCGTCGCGAAAGCGTCTTTCGCGTCCTTGATGTTGACGACGTTGGAGCCGATTTCGACGTTGTTCTTGTCGTCCACAATCACCACGAGCTGAGACGCCACCACTTTGTCGCGGTTCTTCGCCAGGGGCAGCGGCGGCTCTTTAGTAACCGACGCCAGAATGATGAAGATGATCAGGAGCACCAACAGCACGTCCGTGAAGGGCGTGATGTTGATGGTCGACATGACTTCTTCTTCACCTTGACCAGTAGAAACGGCCACGGATTACTTCAAACCTCCACTAACCGGTGACGAATCCGACATCCTCCAGACCGGCGATCTTCGCGGCGTCGAGGATGCGGATGATGATGCCGTAAGGAGCCTTCGTGTCGGCGATGATGTCCACGTGTTTGTTGCCGCGTTTGGCCCGTTCCCGCAGCATCGTGTCGTAGATACCATTTTGATCGGTGCGCGTGCCGTCGACGAAGATGACGCCTTTGTTGTTGACCGTGATCTCGATGTTTTCTTTGGGCTTATTTTGCTGCGAGGGGTTGTTGTTGTTGTTCGGCAGCTCTTTTTCGAAGCCCGGCGGCGTGACGAGGGCGGCCAGAATCATGAAGATGATGAGCAAAACGAGCAGCACGTCGGTGAACGGCGTGATGTTGATCTCCGCCATCACCTCTTCGTCTTGTTTTGCCGAAAGCAGGCTCACGAAACGATCCTAGCGAGCTTACTTGGTCGAAGTCGGCTGGTACAGGTCGGTCGGAATCGGCGCTCCCGTGTTGTGGAAGTGCAGCATCTCCGCCATCTGGTTGGCCGCTACGATCATCTCTTGGTTGTACGCCTTGATGCGCGTCTTGAAGTAGTTGAAGAACACGACCGCGATGACCGCGATGATCAGACCGCTGGCCGTGGTGATCAGCGCTTCGGAAACACCGGCCGCAACGACCGCAGGGGTCGAGTTGCCCTTGAGCGCGATGTCGTCGAAGGCCCGGATGATGCCCAGAACGGTACCGAACAGACCGACGAACGGCGCGATGACCGCGATGGTCCCGACGATGCCGAGATTACGCTCGAGGGCGTTCAGGTGCTCCATCAGCGCGATGGAAAGCGCGTCGGTGATGTCGGCACGGTTCTTCTCTCCACGCTGAAGACCGAACTCGAGAATCCGCGGAAGCATGCCCCGCTGCGAGCGGCACATTTTGATTGCGCCGTCGATGTCGTCTTGGGAGATCTTCTGACCGATTTGCCGCAGAAGACCCTTGGTGTCGCCGTGCTGCGACGCGAAGAAGACCAGCCGCTCGATGACGACTGCGAGACCGACGATGGAAAGCAGAAGCAGCAACCACATGTCCCACCCGCCGTGCTGCATGAAACTCCAAAATCCGCCAAACACTATTTTTTCGACCCCTCCCGTGTACGGGAACGTGTGTGCGCTAAGACAGTAGAAAAATCGGGGGTGGCCCCCCGTGCGAGGCGGCCTATTTTTGGCCCGCCCCGCCTAAAGTCCTCGTTATTTTATGTTGTTGCTCATAAATGTCGTGATGTTGCTTACCAATGACGAGTTACCGGCAGACTGGGCCTGCGTCTTTGCCTTGTTAAGGGCATCCAGGGCCTGCTGCTTAAGGCCCGCGTTCGTGCTGCCGCCCACGACGTACTGGCCATACTCGGCGATGCCTTCGGCGTAGAGCGCAAGCGGGTCGTTCGGATCGAGCCCGAGCGCCTTGTCCGCATCAGCCTTCATCGCGTCGTAATCCGGTTTGTCAAGGTGGCTCTGTTCCAACGCGGCGCCCGCGTAAGCTGTGACCGCCAGCTTGGCACCTCCCACTTGCGCCGCTTTCTCGTAATCCGCGATTGCCAGCTGATGCGCTCCGGATTTGGATTCCGCATTGGCTTTGGTCATGTACTGATTTCCGGCGATCGTTTGGGCGGCATCGCTGTTCGGATCCAACCGCTTGATTTCATTAGCCATCGTGGCTGCGTCGGTGTTGTCGCCCGCTTTCAAGTAGGCTTGCATCAGCTCCGAATCGATCGCGAGGCGCGACTTGAGGTCGGTCTTCGGATCGGCGAAAGCCGCATCACGGGACTTCTTGAGATCGACGACCGCTTGCGAAGCGCTCCCGCCCTGCAGTTCGGCGGTTCCGAGCGCGAAGTAGGAGCCCGCACCGGGCGCCATCGCCACCGCCTTCTGTCCGTACTGCAGCGCCAGCTGAGGATTCGAAGCCGCGAGCTTTGCCGCAGCCAGTTGGTACGCTTGCGCGGCAACCGTCGCGAATTCTTTGGGCATGTTCCCGGACTTCTCGAAAGAAGCGGCGGCATCCGTATCGTCGTTCAGAAAGAACTGCGCCGCCCCGAGTTCGGCGTTGAGCACCGGGTCGTCGGGATTACTCCCCAGCGCCTGCTGAGCCTTGCTCATTGCCGCGTTGTAACTTCCTGCGCGCAGAAGATGATCGATCGCGCCTTTCGCGCCGCCCATGCTTGCCGCGCTCGTGCCGCCGCCGCCGGCAATGGAACTGCCGTTGAAGCGCAGCGTGAAGTCGTAGAAAGCAGTAACGGGCGTCTTGCCGCGATGCGCGCGAGTGTACGTGGAAGTCTGGGCGATCTCCATTGCGGCCGCGTTGTCGCCCGAATTCGACGAACTGAGAATCCGCGTCGCCTTGTGCGTACCGTCGGCGTTCACTTGAACCTGAACCACGACGCGCCCGGCTCCGGAAATAGCCTTCGAGGTCGTGCCCTGTTTGAGCAGCTTCGGCGGCGAATACTCGTTAGCGTATTGTGCAGCCGCCGGGGCCGCGACAGTGCAGGGGGATCGCAATCGCGCCCACCCCTGCCACAGCGCGGATAAAACCTTTCATGCGTCTCTTTCCTATTCAGGTTTAGAACTATAAATGAAGGCGGACGGGGCGCCTAGCCTTGTACCGAAAGTCAACGTAAGTCAAACGGCTTTCGTTGGTTCCCATAACCCTCGGACCAGCGAGCGCTTCAGGCGGCGAGAACAGCAGCGGGGATGCGCCTGCCTGTCGCGCGTGCGACTGCTTCGAGTTGACCCACCAGCGCGTTGAATTGTTCGAACGTGAGCGACTGCGGACCGTCCGAGGAAGCCGTCGCCGGATCGGGATGAACCTCCACGAGCAAGCCGTCGGCTCCGGCTGCTACGGCAGCCAGCGCCATCGCCGGAACGAGCTCGGCGATGCCGGTTCCATGCGACGGATCGACCACCACCGGAAGATGCGTCAAGGAGTGCAGCAGCGGCACAGCCGCGAGATCGAGCACGTTGCGCGTCGAGTTGTCGAACGAGCGGATGCCTCGCTCGCACAACACGACGTTCGTGTTGCCTGCAACGAGCAAATACTCAGCCGCCATCAGCCACTCGTCGATCGTGGCGGAGATCCCCCGCTTGAGCAGCACCGGTTTGCCCGACTCGCCTGCTTCGCGCAGCAGGCTGAAGTTCTGCATGTTCCGGGCACCGATTTGGAGCATGTCGGCGTGCGCCGCAACGAGCTCCACTTCGCGGGGATCGAGCACTTCGGTGACGACGGCCATGCCGTAACGGTCCGCAGCCTGGCGCAGCATCTTGAGCCCGTCCGCGCCCAGCCCCTGAAACGAATAGGGCGACGTACGCGGCTTGAACGCTCCCCCGCGCAGCACGTTGGCGCCTTTCGAAGCGACCGCTTTGGCCGTTGCTTCGATTTGCCGGCGCGACTCCACGCTGCAAGGGCCGGCGCAAATCGCCAAGACGTCGCCCCCGAACGCCGCACCGTTCGGTAAGCGGACCTCCGTGCGGGACGATCGCGCGTCGCGCCGGGCGAGTTTATAGGCGTGCGGCAGGGGCGTGAGGCGTTCCATAGACTGAGCTATAGTACCAAACTGCGCAACTGCGCCAGCTCCCGATCCGTAGCAGGGCGAGAGCGTCCCGGCGGTAGATCGCCTAAACGGATCGGCCCGAACCGCAAGCGGGTCAGGGCAACGACCGGGTGCCCGACGGCCTCGAACATGCGCCGCACTTGGCGGTGCTTGCCTTCGTGAACCGTGAGATCGACGATAGACTCTTCCCGGCGTGTCGCGACTACGCGCAGCTGCGCGCCGCGCGCGCGAAATTCCTCAATCTGTACGCCTTGCTGAAGGCGGCGAACCTCGTCGGGCAAGAGTCGCCCTTTTACCACGGCGCGGTACGTTTTTTCGACGCCGAAGCGAGGATGCGTCAGCACGTTCGCGAGCTCTCCGTCGTTGGTGAGCAGCAGCACGCCGGAAGTGTCGTAGTCGAGCCGGCCCACGGGCACGACGCGCGGTAAACCCTTCGGTATCAATTCGGCAACTGTTCGCCGGCCTTGCGGATCGCGCATCGTCGTGACGACGTTCATCGGCTTGTGCATGACCAAATACGACGGCTCCTCGTTCAGAGAGACCGGCGTTCCGCTGACGTCTACGCGATCGTTTTCACTTACCGTCGTGCCCAATTCGCGCACGACCTTGCCGTTGACGCGCACTTTTCCGCGCAGAATCAACTCTTCCGCCGCTCGCCGCGACGCGACACCCGCATGCGCGAGATATTTCTGGAGACGCATCTGCTCGCCCATGTCCGGCCTGTTTCGCGCTCGTGCGCGGATTACTGTGTCGTGAAGGAACCCAACGTTTGCGTTGCTGCGCACGGGCCGCCCGTGGGCGGGAACGTGAGGTTTACCGAGTACGCGGTCGAGTTTTGGAGCGCCGGCACCACCGACGTGTACACGTTCGCCCCGGGCGTCGGCACTATTTGGTACGGTCCCGCCGTAACGGACTGCCCGCCGTTTGCCGGGACCAGCACGGGCTGCGACCAAAGGTAGATATGGCCATACGGATCCTCCAGACGGAGCGAGAAGTTTCCGTCGGGGATCCCGGTCGCATTCGGCGCAGGATACTCGAGCGCAGGCGGCTGCGGAACGGGACTGAGCGGGCACGGATACGGCACGTGAGCCGGCGCCGAACCGCCGCCGCAGGCGACCACGGACGCCGCAAGGGCCACTGCTGCGAGCAGCGCGGCTTTCATGCATTCAGTATAGCCGTTTTTAGCCGCTGCAAAAACGGAAAAGCGCCGCAGGGCGCTTTTCGTGGTTCGGGATTCGGTGGCGCGCGTATTGCTTCGGCAATGCCGGTGCGCACCGCGCTTTAGTACTTGCCGTTGCCCTCGTCGTAACCGCGGGAGAGCGAGAGAGCTTCCTTGGTGACGGTTTGCAGAAACTCTTCGTTCGTGCGCGTCTGCGCCATTTTGTCGAGAATGAGCTCGGTGATGTCGCCGCTGTTGAGCACGCTCGTCGCGCGGCGCAGCATCCAGATCTTGCGCATCTCGATTTCGCTGAGCAGCAGCTCTTCGTGACGCGTGCCCGAACGCTTGATGTCGACGGCCGGGAATACGCGGGACTCCGCCAGTTTGCGCGTGAGATTGAGTTCCATGTTGCCCGTGCCTTTGAACTCTTCAAAGATCACGTCGTCCATCTTGGATCCCGTTTCGATAAGCGCCGTGGCGATGATCGTCAGCGAGCCGCCTTCTTCGATCTTGCGGGCGGCGCCGAAGAACCGTTTGGGTTTGTGGAGCGAGGCCGTGTCGAGACCACCGGAAAGTGTGCGGCCCGACGTGGGAATCACTTGGTTATACGCACGGGCGAGACGGGTGATCGAATCGAGCAGAATGACGACGTCTTTGCCCATTTCGACGAGACGCTTCGCGCGCTCCATCGCCAGCTCGGCGACGGCGGTGTGATTCTCGGGATGCTCGTCGAACGTCGAGGCGATGACCTCGCCGTCGATCGTACGCTGCATGTCGGTGACTTCTTCCGGACGCTCGTCGACCAGCAGGGCCAGGATGTGCGCCTGCGGGTGATTGATTGAAATCGCGTTCGCGATGTTCTTCAGAAGAGTCGTCTTACCGGCTTTCGGCGGCGAAACGATCAGCGCGCGCTGTCCCATGCCGATGGGGCAGAAGATATCGATGACGCGAGTGGAGAGTTGCGTCGCGCGCACTTCGAGCTTGAAGCGCTCGTTGGGGTAGATCGGCGTGCCTTTTTCGAAGATGCGGCGGCCGCGGATTTGTTCCGGCGAAAAGCCGTTGATGCGATCGACGCGGATGAGGCCGTAGTATTTCTCGCTTTCCTTCGGACGGCGAACCTGGCCCTCGACCAAATCACCGCGGCGAAGTTCGAAGCGCCGAATCTGCGACTGGCTGACGTAGATGTCTTCGGGTCCGATGACGTAACCGTCGCGCCGCAAGAAGCCGTAGCCTTCGGGCAGGATGTCGAGCACGCCGTTGGCGATTTCGATCCCGGAACGCTGGGATTGAATCTCGAGGATCCGCGGTATCAGCTCGTCCTTCTTCAGTTTGAGCGGAGACTCGATCTCGAACTCTTTGGCCAGCGCGTTGAGTTCGGCTTTCGTCTTTTCGGCGAGCTGTTCGGCCGTCAGCATCGGCGGGCCGGCGGCCTCGACCTGCGGGAACTGCTCGTTGTGAGGCTGTTGATTGAAATGACGATGGCGTCGCGGACGGCGGCGCCGGGCTCCGCCTTGTTGTTGACGGCCGTTGTCGTTAGGACGATTATCGAATTGCAGTGGACTATCTCTCTCGTAGAGCGGCGCACGGTGCATAAGCGAAAGGATCGGGCGAGGCTGCCGCGGCTTTCGAAGTGACGATGCGCTGGGGAACGTACTGCGCCGCGGAGGGTTCTTAGCGAACGCACCTCGCGACGAGCAAACTATAGCATAGGGTCGATCTCTTCGACAACCCTCGGTCCGCGGAAGTTGCAATTCCCCTGTGCGGGCTAGGGCGAAAGCGCGCGCGGGCCGCTCACGAAGGGGTTCCCGCGCTCGTAAAACCGCAGGGGCCGCTCGGCCGCCTTAGTGATGCCGATCCGGGCACTGGAGCCGACGGGCGGAGCGTTCGCCTTTCCTGCGGCCAGCCACAGCGAGCGGCCGCCAAGGAGATCGGCGCCGTCCATGCTCAAGTCGATATTCAACGCCTGGCATAACCTTCCGGGACCTCGCGCGAGATCGAGCACGCGCGTCGTTCCGCGCCGCTGCTCCATGAGGGCGAGTCCCTCGAGCGGCTCTAAAGCTCGCACCAGTACGGCGGCTCCGTCTCCCGCTTTTTCGGTCGTAACGTTGACGCAAAACGACGTTCCATAGATTTTATAGACGTACGCATGAAACGGACCCAAAAACATGGATCGATTCCGAACGCTCTCGCCGCGAAAGGCGTGCGAAGCAGGATCGTCGAGGACGTACGCTTCCGTTTCGACGATCCTCCCCGCAGTGCGCCCGTCCGGGCAGTCGCGGACGAGCGCGCATCCAATCAGCGATCGCGCAAGCTGCGCCGTCGCCGAAGGCAAATCACCGCGGCGTAACCGGCGAAAACGCGTCACGCCGCTGCGTGCATCTCCACCTCACCCCGGGCTCGCGCCGCCAGATCGCTATCGCTCGATGAAGCGGGCCGCATGCGATATTCTTTGAACTGATTCAGCACGCAGCGCAATCGGACATACGCCAGCGTGAGCGCGGGGGGCAGTTCGTGCCGTTCGCTGAGATCTTCGAAGAGACGCCCGTCGGAAACTGAAAGCTCGACGGACCCGATGCCGCGGCGCAGTAAAGCCGCAGCAACGGAAGTCAAGGCCGCGTAGCCGACTTCGCGTTCGAGCAACGCGGGATAACGCTTTATCTGAAACGCGACGCGCAGCGTTTGGGCCCGTGCGCCTTGGCCGATCCTCGCATACGCCACCCCGTTGCCGGCGCAGCCGGCGGCAAATCCGATGGCCGCCTTCACGAACGCTTTCATGACTCTATCATAGACCGAACATATGTTCGAGTCAACAGGTCCTCGTACACCGCGGCGACTTTGCGAGCCTGCTCTTCGATCCCGAAATGCGCGGCGCGAGCCCGTGCCCGTTCTGCCTCAACGGGGTCGGCTTGGAGCGGCATAGCTCGAATCGCGGCAGCGAACGCCTGCGGCGTCGGCCTGACCGTCCATCCGGCTCCGCCTAGAACTTCGCGCAGTTGCGGCGCGTCAGCCGAGATGACCAGCGTTCCGGCCGCCAGAGCTTCGGCCAGCACTAGGCCCTGCGTCTCCGACGTGCTCGGGAAAAGAAACGCGTCTGCGCTCGCATACAGCGCCGGCAGCTGTTCGCGTCCGACGGCGCCGAGAAACTTGACCTTGTCCGTCACTCCGGCGCGGCGGGCTCGCTCTTCCAGCGCTGTACGTTCGGGCCCGTCGCCGGCGATCGCGAGTTTTGCCCCCACGCCGGTCTGCGCCAGCGCGTCGATCAACACGTCGACGTTCTTTTCTTTGGCCAGGCGTGAGACGAACAGCAGCATACGCTCGTCCTGGGTCACTCCGATCGACGCGCGCAAGGCCTCGCTGCGCCTGCCCGACGAGAAATGCGCCAGATCGATTCCGCTCGGAATTACTTCGACGCGTGTAGTGACGCCCAGTTCGAAAAGCCGCGACTGCATCGCCGGCGTCGGCACCACCACTGCGTCGGCAAGATTGGCGAAGTTGCGCGTCAGCGTCGTCGCGGCACGCCGCGTGGCGTTCGGCTCGAAGGGGACGTAATGCGCGTACTCCTCCAAGCGCGTGTGGTACGTGTAAACGAGCGGAATGCGAAGCCGGCGCGCATACCGTACGCTCATCCAACCGGTGACGAACGGCGAATGTGCGTGCAGCACGTCCAACCGGTTGATGATCGCTTGGCGTTTGCGTCGGCTTACGAGCGGCACCGTCAGGCGATACGCGGTCTGCATCGGAAGCGGCAGCGAGGGCATCCGGTAAACCGGTCCGTCGCCTTCGTCGTATCCCGGAACGCGCGGCGCGAAGCAGTAGACATCATGCCCGAGTGCGCGCAAACCCGCAGCGAGTCCGTCGAGCGATGCGACAATGCCGTTCACGATCGGGTGGTAGACCTCGGTGAAGAACCCGATGCGCATCGACGCATCATTAGCGACTGCGCCCCGTCGAACCCTCGGCACGGTTGCTTTGCAGGGTGGCCCTTCCGGCGCTATGACTTTTGGCGTAGCCCTTCGTTTGTAAAGCCATGGTAATATGCGCGAGTCACATCCTGTACCGGACGATGGAGTCGTCCGATTGTCGCGCTTCCGGTTTGCTTCGGCGCAGCGCCGCCGCCCTTTGGACGGGGACTACTCGATCGGATCGTCGACCGCAATTTACTGCTTTTGAAAGACAGCCCGCCGTTGCTGCGGCCTTCTCGGCTTTCGTGCCGTTTGCAGGCCCTTGCCCCGCCGTGATGTCCGAAAGAAAGGAGTTGGGTTGATAAGACGCAGTTTCAACCGCGTAGGTCACCTGGCAGCAATGGGCGCTTTCGCCCTCGGAATCCTTACCGCAGGCCATTCTTCGCCGGCCTCGGCGGCCGCCGTGCCGGCCCCGCAGCAGACCACTCACCTGGTCTTCTTCGACTCGCAAGGCACGCAGACGCAGCACGTCACTTCGTCGGCAACCGTCGGCGCATTTCTCAAAGAACGCGGCATCGTTCCGCGAGCGCGCGACTACGTTCGTCCCGCTTTGGACACGCCGATCGGCGATAACATCGTCATCGACTACTCGCCGGCAGTTCCGGTGCATTTGATAACGCAAAGCGGAAGCAAAACGATCGTTACGACTGCCGAAGACGTCGGCGCGCTCCTCGAGGAGCAAGGCATCACGCTCGGACCTCACGACATCGTGCGGCCTTCACTCTCCGATCCCATCGTGCCGTTTGCAACGATTCGTATCGCGCGCGTCGAGCGCTGGCTTTCGTCAGAGAAGCGGCGCGTTGCCGAACGCACCATTCACGTAATCGATTTTTCTCTGCCGCCGGGAAAGACGAAAATCATCCGTCACGGCGCGCCCGGCATCGCCGAAACGATGGTCGATTACACGCGCACGAACGGGAAGATCGACAAACACGTGCTCCAGACTCGGCTCCTGCGTAAACCACAGACGCGCGTAATCGCCGAAGGCGTCGGTACTTACGCGGCGATGGCGGATTTCGCGGAGCACGGCATTCAAAAAACCTCGTACATCGCCGAAGACGCGCTCGAAATGGTCGCAACTGCATACACCGCCGATTGCATCGGCTGCAGCGGCTACACGGCCTCGGGATATCGTGCCGGGCACGGCATCGTCGCCGTCGATCCGAGCGTGATCCCGCTCGGCACTAAGTTGTATATTCCCGGTTACGGTTTCGCAATCGCGGGAGACACCGGCGGCGAGATCGTGGGGGACCGCATCGATCTGGGCTTCGACACGATCGGAGCGGCAATGGGGTTCGGGCGGCGCCCCGTCAAGGTGTACAAGCTCAAATAGCGCATCCTAAACAACTGCTCGATCGATTCGGGTATCGGCCCAAGAAACGATTCGGGCAAAATTTCTTGATGGACTCGGGCGCTGCGGCACGCATCGCCCTTTTCGTTACCGGCAATGGACCCGTCATCGAAATCGGGCCCGGAACCGGCTCCCTCACGCTGGCTTTGCTGCAAGCCGGCGCGGACGTCACCGCGCTCGACGTCGATCCCGACATGATCCGAATCTTGCGCTTTCAGGACGAACTGCGCGCCGCGCACGTCGTCGAAGCGGATGCGCTGCAGTTCGATTACGAAGCGTTCGCAGGCGGAAGGTCTTGGCGAATGACCGGCAACCTTCCGTACAACATTGCGACGCCGCTCGTGATGCGCTTGGTCGAAATGCGCAACGGTCCCGAGATTATCGCCGTAATGGTGCAGAAAGAAGTGGCCGAACGTTTCGCGGCTCAGCCCGGTACCAAAGCATACGGAAGCCTCAGCGTCGCGACCCAGTACGCCATGCACGTCCATCGCGAGTTCACGCTGGGTCCGCGCGCGTTTTTTCCCGCTCCAAAAGTTGAGTCGACCGTGATCCGGCTGGTCCGGCGGGAGGAGCCGGCGGTTCGAGTTGCGGACGAGCACTGGTTTCTGCAGGTCGTCCGCGCGGCATTCGCGTACCGCCGCAAAACATTGACCAACAGCCTTTCGCTGGCACTGAGCCTCGAGCGCAAGCAGACGGCAAGCGCTCTGCAAGAGGCCGGATTCGATACGGAGATACGTGGAGAACAACTCGACCTCGCCGGCTTTGCAGCGATCTCGAACAGACTTCGCGCCTAACGCATTCCACTGGGCGGTAACGCTGCTCGTAATTCTGGCCGCGATCGTCGTCGTGGCCGTCGTGATCTTCGCTTCGATGATCTTTTGGATCGCGAGCCACGGCTTGGACATCGGCGGGCTCCAGCACCAGTTCGTCGGTATGTACGGCGTGGCCGTGCAGTCGGTCGGCGAAATTGCAGCCGTCATCTTCTTACTGATCGTTCTGCCGCCGCTCGCCAAAACGGATCTGCGCGGCCTAGGATTCCGCGCGATCGAAGGGCGCGACTGGATATACGTCGCCGGCGCAGTCGTGGCGATGTTCGTGCTGACGACCGGACTTGGTTCCCTTTTGGAAAGCGCGCTCCATGTAAAAGGGAACGAAGAAGCAATACAGTTGTTCCAAAACCTGCACGGCATGCAGCGGGCGCTTTTCGCAATCTTCGCGGTCGTCGTCGGACCGCTGGCCGAGGAAATGTTCTACCGCGTTCTGATCTTCAACGCGATGCGCAAGTGGTGGGGCCTTGCCACGGGCGCGATAGTAAGCGCGATTCTGTTCGGTCTCTCCCATGCTCAGCCGGGCTCCCTTGCCCTGAACGTCTCGCTCGTAATCCCGCTGGCCGTCGGCGGCCTTATCCTCTGCTCCGTCTACGCGCGCACGGGCAGCGCTTGGTCCAACATCATCACGCACGGCTGCTTCAACGGCCTGACGCTGCTCCTGCTCGTCGTGGCGCCGCAAATGGCAAAATAATGCGCATCGCCGTCGATGCGTTCAACCTCGCGGCGGATCGCCGCGGTATGGGACGCATCGTGCGGACGAACATCAATGCGCTGCGGCGTTTGCCGAAAGTAGAACTCACGCTGGTGGGGCGCGACGCCCGCGCCGCATCGGAATTGCGCGAGCAGTTCGGTTTGCAAACGCTGACCCCGCGCGATTTGCGCAGCGCTGCCTTTGATGCCGTGTGGTATCCGTGGAACGGCATGCGCTTCGCGCCGCACGCCCGGTCAATCGTTACGGTCAACGATCCCTTCGCCTTTACCTATCCCGCTCGCGGTTTCGTCGCGCGCTTTCGCGAACAAGCGCCGATTCGGCGCGCACTGCGCGAGGCAGATCGCATCTTCACGCTCTCGCAGTGGGGCGCCGGGGAGGTCCAGCGGCTGTTCGCAATAGAGGACGAACGGGTCGTGGTAGCTCCGCCGCCGGTCGATCCGTTTTGGCATCCCCTGGAGGCGCCGCGCCGCGCGCCGTACTTCGTTTTCGTCGCGGGGCCCGAACCGCGCAAGAATGCTGCGTTGCTGTTCGATGCCTTCGAGGCGGAGTTTGCGGACGCAAGCGCTCCACAGCTGGTCGTGGTCGGTAACCTGCGCAGCGAGGACGAGCGGCGTTTCGAAGCGATGCGCGCTGCGCGCGAGCGCACCCGCCCGAGCGATGAAGAACTGCGCGTGCTTTATTCAGCCGCGCTCGCGGTACTCGTGCCGTCGCTCGCCGAGGGTTACGGCATGCCCGCGATTGAGGCCATGGCCTGCGGGTCGCCGGTCCTCTCTTCGAACGCGACCGCACTGCCCGAAGCATGCGGCGGCGCGGCGCTGCTGCTCTCGCCGAACGATGCGCAGCAATGGCGCTCGGCGATGCGGCGCGTGGCCGAACACGAAAATTTGCGATTAGCGATGCGTCAGGACGGACTGATGCGCGCGGCACGGATCGATCCGCTCGGTTGCGCCATTACACTGCTCGCGTGCGTTCGACAATTGCGCGAAGCCGCTCGATGAAGCGTTCCGGCGCGAACGTTTCGGCATGCGCGCGCAGCTTCGCCGCTTCGTAGCGCGAAGGATCGAACCGCTTCAACGCCTCCGCAAGCGACTCGGCGAGAGGTTCATCGAAGAACTGCCCCGTTTCGCCTTCGACGACGGTCTCGAGCGCGCCGCCGCCGCGAAATGCGATCGTCGGGCGCCCCGTTGCCGCAGCCTCGAGCGGAACCAAACCAAAATCTTCCTCGCCCGGAAGGATTGCCGCCCGCGCCGTTCCCAGGAGTTCGTTGATCGCCGCATCGTCGATATAGCCGAGCATCGTCGTCGTGGAATCCTTGGCCAACGCGCGCAGCGCAGATTCCTCGGGGCCGGTGCCCGCCACGTAAAGCCGCACCCCGGCGAGCTTTGCCGCGCGTATCGCCAGATCGATGCGCTTATACGAAAGCAGTCGCGAGGCAATGAAAAAGTGGTCTCCGCCGCCTGGGCCTACGGTAAAGCGATCCACGTCGACCGGGCAATGCAGCACTTCGGCTTCTCGGCCGTAATATTTCTCGATTCGCCGCGCAACGTTGCATGAGTTCGCGACAAACCGCGTTGGGCGCAGCGCGGCGCGCTTGTCCCACTCGACGAGTCCGGCAACGAGCGGCTTGACGAGCGGCGTGCGCACGTATTCTTCGTATGCGAAGGCAAAGCGGCTTACCGTATTGATATAACAAACGTGCACGGCTCCCGGAGGAACGATGACGCCTTTGGCCCATGCGGTCGTAGAGCTCACTATGGTGTCGTACGCGGACAGGTCGAAAGATTCGAATGCGCGCGGATAGAGCGGCGCCAAATAACGGAAGTACCGGTTCGCTCCGGGGATCGCCGCAAGATACGACGTTCGGACCCGCGCCGGATCGATCAAATCCGCGACCAGCTCGGCATCGAGCAGCGCGGTGTAGATCGGCGCGTTCGGATACGCTTGCGCGATATGCGAAAACACCCGCTCCGCGCCCCCCCGCTGATTCAGATAATCATGGACGAGAGCGACTCGCGGCGCGTTTATGGGGAGGATGTACCAGCCTGCTGCTCGCGCGGCAGCACGAGCGCGATCGTCGGCGCGTTCAAATAGCGCGCGGCTACGCGCTGAATATCGGCCGCAGTCGTCGCCTTGATCGCTTTGACGACGCGATCGTGGTAATCGCCGCTCGGGCTAAACGAAGCAAAGACTCCGCCGAGCCACGCGCGATCGGCCAGCGAAGTCGTATCTTCCAAAAACCTGCCGGCGGCGAAGGCTTTCATTTGATTCAGATCGCCGCTGAGTTTTGCATGGCCCAGGACGTTGACGACGGTTAGTGCAGTCGCGAACGTCCGCGTCGGATCGCCCAGACCGCCGTCTACGTAAATCACGACGTTCGCCGGGCTCGTGTCGAAATTATAAAACGCGCCGACGCCGCGCTCCGCATCGGACTGCGTGGTTAGTCCCGGAACGCCCGAGACGTCCGCCAGCGTGCGCTGCATGAACTCCGTCAGCACCAGCATCGCGCCGAAATCGGCGCTGCTCAAGTTTGGCGCCGGATACTGAGCAACAAGCCACGGCACGGGAACGTCGCGCCGCGCGATGAGTTGATGCGTGGTCTCCGAGACGCGCGGCGGATTACCGGCGGGAACGGCGGGCGATGTTCCCGGCGCCAGTCCCGAAACGAGCGCCGAATAGCGATCTGCGCCAACCGCTTGTGAGTTTCCGACGGTGCTGATAATGGCGTCGTCCCGTTTGTAATGCGCCGCATAAAACGCGCGGGCATCCGCGGGCGCGAAACTAGCGACCGTTTGAGGCAATCCGTCGGGCGGCATGCCCGCGCTGGAGTTCTGATAGAAGGACGCATTGAGCATCTCGACGCCGACGTCGAGCGCCAAACGCTGGTTTTCGTTGATGCGCCCGATCAGCGCCGTGCGCGCGTTCATCAAGGTCTTGTCCGAAAAGTCCGGTTTTGCAAGCGCGGACGCGAACATGCCGAGCACGGTGCCGTACGACCCCGTCAGGCCCTCGACGTAGAACCGCACGTCGCCCGGATCCATCGTATAACTGATCGAACCGCCGTTCGCCGCAACCGCGTCTTTGAGCGGCATGCCGTTTTCCGGTGTCTGCAAAATCGTCTCGGCGACCAGCGACGCAAGTCCGTTTTGGGCTGCGGTCTGACGGTCGAGACCCGCCTGAAGCACGACCTCGGTGCCGATGACGTCGGACGAGGGATCGACTTGTTGAACCAGGTCCGTCGCGCCCGAGGGAAGCGCCACGGCGCTCAAGGCGAATGCCGCAAGAACCATCAATGCGCGTGCTCTCACGAGGCCGTTCCTTCTGAATGAGCGCTCGTCAGTTCCACGACGGCGGGATGCTGCAAGTATTCACGCACGATCTGCGCGACGTAGCCGGGATCGAGCGCCTGGGCCGCCTCGACGTATTGACCCGACGCATCGCCGGGCGCATACGGCAGATTTCCCTCGGCCGCATACCAGCCGAAGTTGTCGGCGCGCGTCTCGGGCGTCTGCACTTGACTGATGATATGGTACAGAAACGCATTCTTGGCCGCGTCGAACGTCTTGCGATCCATCGGCGTGGCCAGCGCTTCGACTGCCGAAGTAATCTTGGAACGCATTTCCTGCGCATGCGCACCGGAGACCGTAACGAGCAGCACGCCCGGATCGTGCAGCGTGATGAATTGTCCGTTCAGAAAAGCGTCGTTCGCAGTGCTGCGGGCTTCGCGCGCCACCGTGCCGCGATCGGCGTCGAAGAGATAGTCGGCGATAAAATCCATCGCCGTCGCCGCGCGCGCATCCGCAATCGGCGGACCGGTCCACGCGAAT
This sequence comes from Vulcanimicrobiota bacterium, assembly GCA_963714015.1. Classification (GTDB taxonomy): domain Bacteria; phylum Vulcanimicrobiota; class Vulcanimicrobiia; order Vulcanimicrobiales; family Vulcanimicrobiaceae; genus DASRDE01. The sequence continues at coordinate 3,404,190 of OY970223.1, forward strand.
CCCAGACCGGTGACGGGCGCCGGCTGCGAGACGTCGCTCGGGTGACCCGACGGCGTCGAATCAAACGGCCGGTCCATACCGCCGGGCGCCCCGGAAGATTGAATCGCACTGCGGTGAACGCTCGATAGCCAGCCGTCGCCGACGGATCCCGTCAGCGCGAGTACCGCATTCGGTTCGCGAAAGGCGCGGGCCGCGAACTTACGCACTGCATCGATCGTAATCTTGGAGTAATCCTGAGCGCTCTGGGGGACCGGCGGAAAATGCGCCGGCCCGGCGGTAAAAAGATGCTCGAACAGCACGTCCTGCAGCGTGCGATCGGGGTCGAACTGGAGACTCCGCGCCCGCGATTGCGCAGTCGCGCAGCGCAGTCCGGTAGCCGTCGTCGGTAACCGAAGCGGAGAAATACGCTGCCGTCATCGCGCGCAGCACGGGCTGCAAATCCCATGACGGAACACCCGCGCCGATCATCGCGATGTCCGGATAAACGTTGATTTCCAGGGTCCCGCCGTCTTCGGTCACGAGTTCGGCAAGAGACGACCCGCGCACCGGCTTCGTCGCCGCAATGGCGGCGATCGCCAAACGCGCAATGCCGGGAGTTGCCGAGTCGTATCCCGCGCCGGGTGCGCGAAACCATAGCTCGACCGCAGCGGTGGGCGCACCGGTATCGCGGCGCAGCACGTACATTCCGCCGCCGGGCAGCGTGCCGGTTTGCTCGCCCGAGGTCGACGGCGCGGCCGCCCTTGCATGCGCCGAAAACGTCAGCAGCGATATACTCACGCATACCGCTGCAGCTGTTCGGATGAGCCGGCTTATCACGCCGGTTCCGGCGAGATATTCGGCGGGAGGCGTTTGGGCTGTTCGATCCGCTTGCCTTCCTCGACCGCCGGCGGAAGGTCGACCACCGGCGAGGGCGTGCCGCCGCCGCGATTGTACGGACGGCGCTCGAGGATCGCTTTGACCTCTTCGGATTCGACCGTTTCGAATTCGAGCAGGGAAGCGACCATTCGTTCTACCTTGTCCCAGTTGTCGCCCAGCAGTTTGCGGCCGCGATCGTAACAGCTTTCGATGATGCGCCGGACTTCGGCGTCGATCTTGGAGGCGATCTCCTCCGAGTAGTTACGATCCTCACCGAAGTCGCGTCCCAGAAAGACTTGATGGTTGCCGCGGCCGTATTGAATCGGGCCGAGCGTGTCGGACATCCCGTACTGCGTCACCATGCGGCGCGCAAGTTCGGTCGCTTTTTCGAAATCGTTGCTCGCGCCCGTCGTAACGTCTTTGAACTTGATCTCTTCCGCCAGGCGTCCGCCGAGGGCCCGCGTGATGGTAGCGAGCAGCTCTTCCTTGGTTTGGCTGTGGCGGTCGTCTTCGGGGAGCGACCAGGTGATGCCCAGTGCCATGCCGCGCGGAATAATCGTCACCTTGTGAATGGGATCGCCTTTATCCGAGAGGCCTCCGATAATCGCGTGCCCGGACTCGTGGTACGCCGTGACTTCCTTTTCTTTCTGCGACATCACGATCGATTTGCGCTCGGGGCCGACCATGACGCGATCGATCGCTTCATCGCAGTCGTTCATCTCGATCACCGTCTTGTTGCGGCGCGCGGCGAGCAAGGCCGCCTCGTTCAGCAAATTCTCGAGATCGGCTCCGGAGAATCCCGGTGTGCGCTTGGCGAGCGTTTCGAGCGCGACTTCCTTGCTCAGCGGCTTGTTGCGGGCGTGTACTTCCAGAATCTTCTGGCGGCCTTTCACGTCGGCGCGGTCGACGACGATCTGACGATCGAACCGGCCCGGACGAAGCAACGCCGGATCGAGCACGTCCGGGCGATTCGTGGCCGCGATCAAAATCACGCCGGTGTTCTGATCGAAACCGTCCATCTCGACGAGCAGCTGATTGAGCGTTTGTTCCCGCTCGTCGTGACCGCCGCCCAATCCCGCGCCGCGCTGCCGGCCGACCGCGTCGATCTCGTCGATGAACACGATGCATGGCGCAGACTTCTTGGCTTGATCGAATAGATCGCGAACGCGTGAAGCGCCCACGCCTACGAACATCTCGACGAAATCCGAACCCGAAATCGAGAAGAACGGAACGCCTGCTTCGCCCGCAATCGCGCGCGCCAGCAGCGTCTTGCCGGATCCCGGCGGCCCCAGCAGCAGAACGCCTTTGGGAATGCGCGCGCCGAGCGCTTGGAATTTCTTGGGATACTTCAGAAACTCGACGATCTCGCCGAGTTCTTCTTTCGCCTCGTCGACGCCGGCCACGTCATTGAACGTTACCTTCGGGCGGTTTTCGGAGAGCATCTTTGCGCGGGAACGGCCAAACGACAACGCCTGGCTCCCTCCATTCTGGGCTTGCCGGAGGATAAAGAACAGGATCAGCACGAGAACGATGAACGGCGCCATGCCCAGGATCGTATTGAACATCGTCGTGTTCGTTGGGTTTTCCCAAGAAACGCTGCCGTGAACATGAGCGCCGACGCGATCCACGAAGATCTGATCGCGATCGGGAATCTCGAGCGTATAGTGCGTTCCGTTGGTGAGGTCGCCGGTGACGTCGTCTCCCACCGCATGGAAACTCGCCACCTGATTGTGCATCAGTTTTTGCGAGAACTGGCTGTAGTCGAGTTTGGTGACGTCCGCCGTCGGGAGCACCAGGTGCTGAACGATGAAGAACACCGCCGCACACGCGATGAGGATGAGTACGATGCCCCGAAGTTGCTTGCTCACGTTTTGTTACTTCTTACCTTATTTAGAGAATACCGCCGGCCGGAGCTGTGCCAGGTACGGAAGATTACGATAGCTTTCCCCGTAATCCAAACCGTACCCTACGACGAACTCATTGGGGGCGACCAGACCTACATAGTCAATCGGTACGTCGACGCGCCGGTTGTACGGCTTATCGAAAAGCACACATGACCGCAGGCTCGCAGGCTGCCGTCCAAGCAGTAACGACCGGAGATACTGCAGCGTGAGGCCGTTATCCACGATATCCTCAACTACTAGAACGTTCTTGCCCGCGATATTGGTCCCCGTGTCCTTCAAAACGCGGACCTCTCCGCTGGACCGGTACGAATTCCCATAACTCGAAACCACGAGGAAGTCGACTTCCACGCAGTTCGGTCCAGGCAAGCGAGAGATAGCTCGGGCAAGGTCGGCGGTTACGTACAGCGCACCTTTCAACACCCCAAGCACCAGCAAGGGTTTCCCCGCATAATCGGCCGCAATTTCACGGGCTAGTCGCGCGATGGCCGCCGCGATCTCACTTTCCGAGAAAAGCACCCGCTCGATCGCGGGCGCATACCCCTCGCAGGTCATCCTTTATTCCTGTGTACCGTTAACCGGCCGCTCTCAATCGTCAGTTCGAGCCCTCGCCCCATGGAGAAATGCCCCGACCGCCCGCGCGCGAGCGCTCGCACCGCAGCTTCAATATGCTCGAACTCCACGCCGCGGAGCGCCTCGTGCTGCTCCAGCGTCTCGCGCACCTGTCGGCGCAGTCCGGCCTCCGGCGCCCCTTGGAGCTCCGCGGCGACGAGCCTGGCGGCCCGCGCGACGGCGCCGTCCAGTCCCGGAAAGGCCGGACGCAAGGCACCCAGTGCCTCCCGCACGGCGTTACGGCGCAGTTCGACATCGGCGTTGGTGGGGTCCACCGCAAAGGGCAGGCCGGCTGACTGGGCATAGCGGCGGACCTCGCCGCGCTCGCAGCTCAGGAGCGGCCGGACGAGATCGATCCCGGGCATGAGTGCGCGACGCTGCGGGATGCCGCTCAGGCCGGAAGGACCGGTCCCCCGGAATAGCGCGAGCAGGATGGTTTCGGTCTGATCCTCGGCCGTGTGCCCCGTGGCAACCACTCCGGCTTTGGCGTCCGCCGCCATTTTTGCCAGAAGCTTCGTAGCGCGCGTCGCGCAGCGACGCCTCGTCGCGTTTGGAGGGCTCGAGCGCCGCAATCTTCAGGGGAACGTTCAGTGCCGCGGCGACGCGAAGAGCGACGGCTTCGTCCTGCCAAGCCGACTCCCGAAGCCCGTGATTGACGTGACCGAGCGTCAAACGCAGATCCAAGCGCTTCGCGAGTGATGCGAGCACCGCGGCGAGACCGACGCTATCCGAACCGCCGCTGCAGGCGACGAGGACGTGCTCGCCGGTGGGAACCGCGTTCGCGCGCTCTACCGCCTGTTCGAGCGCGCGCTCCGGCCGAGTTCCGCGCACTTTATCGAGCGTGCCTCGCCAGTTCGCGCTCGACGTCGCGCTTTGCGGTGGCCTCACGTTTGTCCCAGAGCTTCTTGCCTTTCGCCAAACCGAGTTCGATCTTGACGCGTCCGCGCGTGAAGTAGAGCCGGAGCGGAACGATCGTCAATCCCTTTTCCGCGGCGCGGCTGGAAAGACGCGCGATCTGTTCGCGATGGAGCAGCAATTTGCGCGGCCGGTTGGGCTCGACGTTGGAGAAACTGCCTTGCTTATACGGCGGCACGTGCATTCCGAGCAGCCACATTTCGCCGTCGCGCATGCGCGCGTACGCTTCGTTTAGACTTATCCCGCCCTGGCGGATCGATTTAATCTCCGTACCGGTGAGCGCTACCCCCGCCTCCAGCGACTCCAGAATGTAGAACTCGTGGCGCGCGCGCCGGTTGTCTACTGCGGGCGCATTGTTCCGCTTTTCTTGGATTTTTTGCGCTTCGCGAGCTTGCTTGGACTTGGGACTCATTGGTTTCGGCTGTCGCGAACGTCTTCGATACGCCCTTGCGAAACGAAGCGTCCCTCGGCTTCCACCAGCACGATTCCCGCCGGATCGACGACTCGCGCTTCGAGCTCCAGCACGTTGCGGCGCGTCCAGCGCACACGCCCTTCAATCTCGAGCGGCACGCCGAGCGGTACCGGCTTACGAAAGCGGGCGTTCATGCTGGCGGTAACGCCGCGATATCCGGCCGCACCCGCCGCGTGGGCCATTGCCTCGTCCAGCAGTGAGAGCGCTATCCCGCCGTGAGCGATGCCCTTCCAGCCCTGGAAATGGGGACGCAAGGTCGTGTTGGCACGAACGGCCTGTTCGCCCGCGCGTTCGAAATGCAAACGCAGGCCGATCTGATTTTCCGGCCCGCACGCAAAGCAAAATCCGTCGTCGATCGGCATCATCGTCCAACGTCCAAGCGCGCCGCCAAAGCGTGCGGCAACTCGGCGTCGACGATCTTCTGCTGGACTTGTCCGATCGGGTAGTCGTAGCGGATCCACTGCATCACATTCGTCCGATCGTCGTACAAAACGAACGAAGGCTTAGGGTTGAGGTCGCGCGGCTGCCCGATGCTTCCCACGTCGATGATGTACCGCTTTGCCGGATCGATCGTCAGCTCGCCGCCGCTCTGCATATGCTGGTGCGAAATGCTTCCGTCACGCTCGAGCGCGTAATATTCGGCGATGTGCGTATGCCCCACGAACACGATCGGCGCATCCGTCCTCTCGAACGCGGCTTTGGCATGCCGTTTCGTCAGGAGATACTCGAAGTAATGCACCGGCGCCCCGTGCACCAGCAGATACTGGTGATCCCGAATTTCATAGCCTGAGTCCGTTGAGCCACTCCACGACGTCCGGTTCGATGATGGTTTGCGTCCATTCAATGGCGCGGCGCGCCGCCGCATTGAAATATTCGACGCCGAAATTGTCCACGGCGGCGACGTCATGATTTCCCAACACCGTCTGGTACGCGCGCTCGCGAATCATGCGCACGCATTCGTTCGGATTCGGACCGTAACCGACGATATCGCCCAAACATAGCACCCGGTCGTCGGCGTGCACGAACTCCATCGCTTTTTGCAGCGACTCGAGATTGCCGTGAATGTCCGAGAGGACGGCGTATCTCAAGCGTTCACCTCGGCAAGGACGGTTCGCAAGCGGGTCCCGAACTCTTTGCGCTCCTGGAGCGTTCCCACGCTAATGCGCACGTAGCGATCGAGAGGCGGCGCGGCGGGTTTGCGGACGAACACGCCGTGTTCCAGCAGTTTGTTCATCACGTGCGTGGCGCGTTCGTTGCTCTGAAAGTCGATGCAGACGAAATTCGTCAGCGACCGCAAGTGTCCGAGCCCCAGGGACGCTGCGAGCGTATAGTAGTCTTCTCTTCCCTGCGCGACCTGGCGGACGACCGAGGCGTGAAACGCGCGATCTTCCAATGCTGCAAGAGCCCCGATTTGCGCGTTGCGGTTCACGCCGTAGTGCAGCCGAATCTTCTGAAACGTCACCACGTTTCGCGGCATCGCGATCATGTAGCCGATCCGCGCTCCCGCCATTCCGTACGCTTTCGAAAACGTCCGTACGCGCAGCAGCCGCGCGTGCAGAAGCCGGTGAGAGCCTTGCGGTTTCTCAACGAAATCCGCGTAAGCTTCGTCGAGCAGCAGCAGCGACTGACGCGGCAGCGCTTCGAAGAGCCGCACGATCTCCGAAGAGGGCAGCAGCGTACCGCTCGGGTTGTCGGGATTTGCAACGTAGACGATCGCCGGGCGGATCTCGTTCGCGCACGCAATCAGTGCGTCGACGTCCACGATGCCCTCGTCGCGGTACGGCACAGTGACGAGCTTTCCGCCGAAGCCGGTCACGTGAAAGCCGAACGTCGGATAGGTCCCTCGAGTGGTGAGCGCAACGCCTCCTGCGGGCATGAACGCGCGCACGGCTAACCCCATCAAGTCGTCGATGCCGCTGCCGACGCACAGGTTTTCGATTCCGCATTGATGGTGCAGCGCCAGCGCCGAACGGAGATCGTAGGACTCGGGATCGCCGTACCACGACAGATGCGGAAGCTCGGCTGCCATCGCGGCGACCGCTTTCGGTGAAGGGCCGAACGCGCTCTCGTTGGCACCCAGCCGCAGGAGCGACGTATGCCCGCCCTCGCGCATCAACTGCTCGGGCCCGATGAACGGAGTGACCACCGGTATGGCCTCGATATGCGGCGCGGCCAAGAACTCCGGCTCTGCGGCCGAAGCGACTCTTTCGTTCAGATTAACTCCCTACGAACCGCATAACCCGAACGGGCGTTTCCGCGGTCAATTCTTCTATAGTTTCGGCCAATTCCATGAAACCGCTTGCGCGCGCGAGCAGACTCGTAGAACTCGACCGAAGTTCAAGCGGATACGCCTTCGGCGTGGGTGCCGCCTCGTCGAGGCGCACGGGCACGAACCACGTCCATCCCGCCCGCTTGCGCAAGGGCTCCGCCAGGCGCGCCTCGACTTCATGCCGCGTGAACCGCGTACCGGTCAAGGCACAGACGATCGGCGCTCCGATCGTTTCCAGGATGATAAGGGCGGAGGCCGGATTTCCGGGCAGTCCGATGACCGGCTTCCCTTCGATGCTCGCGAGCACCGTCGGCTTCCCCGGCTTCACTCGCAAACCGTGAACGATGACTCCGGGTTGGCCAAGACGCCGCACGATCTGCGGTGTGAGATCGCGCTCGCCGACGGACGAGCCTCCGGTCAAAAAAACCGCATCGCACGCTTCGAGCGCTTCGCGGAGCAGCGCTTCCAGAGCGTGCGGTTCATCGCGAGCGATTGCGAAATGGCGAACGGCGGCACCCATCACCTCGAGCGCGCCGGCGACGGCCCAGCGGTTGGAGTCGCGGACCTGACCGGGTCCGGGTTTGGACGCAACGTCCACGAGCTCGTCACCGCTGGAGATGACGGCGACGAGCGGCCTGCGAAACACCGGCACGCGCGCCGATCCCAGTGTCGCCAGCACACCCAGCTCGGCCGGGCCGATCCGCCGCCCCGGCTGCAGCAATATTTCCCCCGAACTCATGTCGGATCCAATCGGTGTGATGCAGTCGCCGCGGGGAATCGACGCCGAGACGACCACGGAGCCGCCGCACAGCTCGACGTCCTCTATCGGGGCAACGGCGTCGGCACCCGAGGGCAGCACGCCGCCCGTCGGAATTCGCACAACCGTCTGCGGCGCAAGCGGCGCTTGCATGACGCCGCCCATCCGAATCTCCCCCGCAACCCGCAGCGTCCCCGGCGTATCGCACGAGCGCAGTGCGAACCCGTCCATCGCCGAGCGCGGCGCGGCCGGATAATCGGCATCGGCTACCGCCGGGCGCGCGAGCGTTCTTCCGAGCGCGCAATCGATGGAAACGTCCTCGGTCTGCGGCGGCCGCAGGGCCGCATCGGCCATGTACTTCGTGAGCGCTTGCTGCGGCGCGAGGAGCGCATCCGCTTGGAATCCAATGCCGCGCTTCATTTGAAAACCCGGATTACCACGTTGCATGCTTGATCTTGCGCTCATTCGCCGCGATCCCGATCGCGTCCGCCGCTCCGCCGCGCACCGCGGCCTGGACTCCTCGTTCGTCGACGACGTCCTTCGTCTCGACGCGCAGTACCGCGCGTCCCTTACGGAAGTCGAGCAGGCGAAAGCCGAGAAGAATCGCCTCTCCTCGCAGATCGGCAAGGCCGCGGACAAAGCGTCAGCCGCCAAAGAGCTGCGCCCGCAGCTCGACGCGCTCTCGACTCAAATCGAGCAAGCCGAAGCACGAGCGCGCGCATTGGCACTCGACAATCCCGAGTCCCGGCTGCGCGAGCTCCTGACGCAATCTCCCAACATCTTGGACGAGTCGGTTCCGGACGGGAAAAGCGAAGCCGACAACGCGATCGTCCGTTCGCACGGAACGCCGCGCGCATTCGAATTCGAACCGCTGCCGCATTGGGAATTGGGCGAGCGCTTAGGAATCTTGGACTTCGAGCGCGCGGCGAAGCTCTCGGGAAGCCGGTTCGCGCTGCTGAAAGGCGCCGGGGCGAGGCTCTCGCGCGCGATCGCGCAGTTCTTTCTCGATCGCGCAGCGGCAAATGGTTACGAAGAGATCGCGCCGCCCGTGCTCGTGACGCGCGAGACGATGTGGTCCACCGGACAGCTGACCAAATTTTCGGACGCGATGTTCGCGGATCAAGACGCCGATCTGTTCCTCATCCCCACGGCCGAAGTTCCGCTGACGGCGCTGCACGCGGGCGAAATTCTGAGCGCAGGAGAGCTGCCGCGCAAGTACGACGCGCACACGCCCTGCTTTCGTAAAGAAGCGGGCGCGGCCGGCAAAGACACGCGCGGCCTGATCCGTCTGCACCAATTCGAGAAAGTCGAGCTCGTCTGGCTGACGGCACCGCAGAGCTCGTTCGATGCGCTCGAACAACTGACGCGCGATGCGGAATCATTGCTGCAAGCTTTGGAGCTTCCGTACCGCGTCGTCGCGCTTTGCTCGGCGGACGTGGGCTTCAATGCCGCCAAGACGTACGATCTGGAAGTTTGGCTCCCAAGCGCCAACGCGTACCGCGAGATCAGTTCCTGCTCCAACTGTACGGACTTCCAAGCGCGCCGTGCGCAGATCCGGTTCCGGCGCGACGCGTCCGCCAAGCCCGAGTTCGTGCACACGCTCAACGGTTCCGCGCTCGCCGTCGGCCGCACACTGCTTGCCGTCATGGAAAATTATCAACAGCGCGACGGTTCGATTAAGGTACCCGCCGTTTTACGCGACTACCTTGGAACGGACTTTATCAAATAATAGGAGTACGGTCTTTCCACGCCTAGTGACCTGTTACCGCGCGTTGCAGAACCGGCGGTACGCGTTCGTGGAAGCATCTGATATTTTCGCGCCGACACGGATGTCGTTTCACTGCTTGCGGGCGCGAAAATTCAGTGAGCAGAAAACCGCCATGGAGGGCGGTTTTCGAGCGTCTTCGACGAACGCGTACCGCCGGTTCTGTAACGCGCGCGTTAATGACAATCGCTGAGCAAATGATCGGCGAGGGCGGCAACATAAGAGGATGATGCGGGCGCGCTGCTCACGGCGCCGCGGCGCGATTCGATGATCACGGCCGTTCGCGCGTCGTCGAGCGGCCGGACGCGTACGGTAAGGCGTTCGGAGTTGATGAGCCCGAAGGAGGCTTCGATGACGCCGGTTGCGGCATCCGCGCGGCCGACGTGTCCGCCAAGGATTTGTTCGATGCCGCCGATGCAGCGCGCATAGACCTGCGCGGCGGGTGCGAGCACTTCGAGATTACGTCCGGCGTGAAGCGCGACGCCGGCGGGGCGCTCCGGATTGAGCCAATTGCGCAGAAACTTCATCGCGCGCCCGCGGCGGCAGACTAACCCAAACCGATCGTTTCGAGCAACTTCGAGCGATCGAGATAGCGCACGTGTCCGCGCTCGCGGCGCAATGCATTGGTTCGTTCCAGCTCGGCGATCGCTCGCGCTGCGACTTCTTTGACGGTGCCCGCGGCGGCGGCCAGTTGCGCTTGCGTCATATGCGGAAGCGGCGCGAGCGCGGGCCCCAAGCCGCGCGAGGGTGATGCGTAAGGCAGCAGCGCGGATGCGACGCGCGCCAGCGTCGGCTGCGAGACGTGTGCCGCGATCGTCGAGACGAGGTGCCGCCCGCGCTGGGCGTTATTTTCGCCGAGTGCAAACAGCAGCGAGGGCTCTCGCATGGCGATATCGCGCAAAACGTCGTAGCCGATGCCGGCAAAGCGAGCGACCTTCGAAACGACCGTCGTACGTCCGATGGCGCGTCCGCCGTCGAAGAACTCTTGAGCGCCGAAAACCTCGCCCGGATAGACGTGGAACAGCACCTGTTCGCGCGTTCCGCCGCCCGTCGTGACGAGCAAGACGCCTTCGAGCAAAAGGGAGACGTCGCTGCAGTCCGCGTTTTCAGCGCGAACGATCTCACCTTTGCGCGCGATGCGCTCGACGGCCGATTCGGTCACCACGGCTTTGCCGTTTTCGCTCAGATTGCCGAATACCGGACTTCGTCGCAGCGTCGCTGAGAGAAGCGTGCTGCGGGTTTCGTAAGGAACGCGCGTCAGGGCTACGCGCCACTCGCGCTCCCCGAGCCGCCAGTAGCGCGCCTCGAGTGCCGACGGAAGCGCCTCCTCTATTCGCAGCAGCAGCGGGCGCGGATCGAGTTCCATGACGAAGTCGAACGTCGTGCCGATCGACATCTGACTGGCATGGTCCAATACTGCGGCGGCGCGCTCCCATACGGGAAGGCCGCGAAGGTCCTCGCTCTCCATTTGCTTCATGCCTTAACTTTTTCCCAGACGCTCTGCGCCGCCTTCGGAAGATGGTCCATCGTCTTGAGGAACAGCGTGATTTGCCAGAGCTGGGTCTGGTTCAGGCTGTGCCCAAAGGCCGGCATTCCGGTCCAGCGTATCCCGTGGTAGACCTTCCAGTAAGTCACGGCGTCGGGATCGTCCTCGACGCCGTCCTTGGCCAGCTGCGGAGGATGCTGATAAAGGCCCTTTGCCACGCTGGTTGGGGTGCCGCTTGCGCCGCCGTGACATACCGCGCAGTCGCGCGCGTAGAGTTTCAGGCCGGCTAACAGGTTGGCATCGCTGGCGGGCAGCGGATCGCTGAGGGACGGGGCGCGCGATAACGTCGCCCCGAGCGACATGCGGGCCGCCCACCGCTCGATTCGGGGCGGGCGAGCGTCGGCGTTCGCCGGTACCGCGCCGCTGCGCAACGCGGCATACCCGCCGATTGCCAGTACCAGCACGACGAACAGCACGCCGGCCAAAAATCCTCGAAGCATGTATCTCCTCCTCAAGGCGGGTTTGGCACAAGCCTACAAAGTTTTCCTTAAGGTATCCTGGCTTTACGCTAGCGAAACAGACGGCCGTCCGGCCCGTATATCGGGAAGAAAGAGGGATCCGAATGAAATATCCAGGGTCTGCGGCTGCACTTGTTCTTGGGGCAGCCTTATTGACGACCGCGGCCGCGGGCGCGTCCTCGCCGTACGCCGCCATAGACGCGGCTCAGGGCGAATTGCCGAAGGACGTGGTGCCCACGTTTTACGCAATCGACGTTGCCCCCAATCCCAAAACCATGAAGATAGCCGGACACGAACGCATCACAATCGTCGTGCGTAAACCGGCTTCCAGCATCGTTTTGAACGCACTGCAGACGACGTTCGGCAGAGTGACGCTCGACGGCAAGCCGGCCGTCGTTTCCGTCAACGAGGCGCGCCAGCAAGCGAGGTTTGCATTTCCAAAACCGGTAAGCGCCGGCATTCACACGCTGGACATTGCATATACTGCGACGCTTCAATCCTCGGCGCAAGGCTTGTTCAAGCAAAACTATTCCGATATGCAGGGTACGCCGGCCTATATGTACGGTACGCAGCTCGAGGCAACCGACGGACGCCGCCTGTTCCCGGGATGGGACGAACCGGCGTTCAAAGCGCGGTTTCGCGTGAGCTTCGTCGTTCCCAAGGAGTGGACGGCAATCTCGAACACGCCGATAGTTTCGCAAAGTCCCGTCGGCAGCGACGGCAAACGCGTCCAATTCGACACGACGCCGAAGATGTCGACCTACCTCGTGGTGTTGTGCGCCGGCGATTTTCAGCAGATCAGCACGACGGCCGACGGCATCAAGCTCTCGGTGTACGCGACCCGCGGCAAGATGGACGAAGCGAAGTACGCGTTGAGCGTCATGAAGGATCTGATGCCGTACTACGATTCCTACTACGGCGTGAAATTTCCGATTTCCAAGCTCGACACGATCGCCATTCCGGGCGGCTTTCTCGGAGCTATGGAAAACTGGGGAGGCATCACGTACAACGAGGGCACGATTCTCTTCGATCCGAAATTGCAGCCTCAGTCCGATGAAAAGAGCATCTTCGGCATCATCGCGCACGAGGAGTCGCACCAATGGAACGGCGACCTGACGACGTTCGCGTGGTGGGATGACGTTTGGATCGCGGAAGGCTTTGCCACCTGGATGGAGACGAAAGCTCCCGATCACTTTCATCCCGAATGGCACATGTACATCGGCGCCGACAACGACGTGCAAGGCGCTATGGCGCGCGACGCGCAGATCACCACGCACCCCGTGTACGTTCCGGTGCACAACGAAACCGAAGCAGCAGCGGTCTTCGACGAAATCTCATACACCAAGGCCGGTTCGGTGCTGCGCATGCTCGAGCAGTACATCGGCCCCGGCAAATTCCAAGCAGCGCTGCAGCAGTATTTCCGAACCCATGAGTACACTTCGTTCAGCGCGAAGGACCTGTGGGCCGATTTGGGCGCCCAAAGCGGACAAAACATCGCACAGGCCGTCCACAATTGGATTTACCAGCCGGGATTTCCGGTCGTAGCGGCGAGCGCTTCGTGCAGCAACGGGCATCGAACCATCGCCCTCTCGCAGCAGCGATATCTGAACGACGCCGCGCTGCCGGCGGGTTCGACGGTTTGGACGATTCCGCTGAACGTTAAGACCGACGCAACCTCTTCCGCGACGCAGCCGGTACTCTTCAACACGCGCACGGCGACTATCGACGGCGGTTCCTGCGATAAGCCGTTCGTTCTGAACGGCGACGCCGTCGGTTACTACAGGACCGAGTACGACCCGCAGACCCAAGCTGCGCAGCAAGCCGCCTTCCTGAAGCTCTCGACGGCGGATAAGCTCGCGCTTCTTCACGATGCGCGAGCATTCGCCTCATCGGGCCGTTCGAAGATCGACGAATATCTCGCATATGCCAAAGCGGACAGCGGCGACGCGGATCCGCTTGTCGCCGGCGACGTGCTCGGTCAGTACAACGCGATGCTGACCTTCGAAAAAGGCAAGCCGGGCGAAGCCAAACTCAAACAATACGTCGCCGCTCAAGTCAAACCGATGCTGCCGCAATTCGGAGGTTGGGACGGCACCGGCATGAACGACGACCAGCTGGGCGTCCGGAACACCATTCTGTTCCTGCTCGCGCAATGCGGCGACCAGCCGACTATTGCAGAAGCAAAGCGCCGCTTTGCGATCGTCTTGCAGAATCCGCAAGCCTATCCGCCGCTCACCAAACAGGCCGTCATGGGTATCGCCGGCTACGCAGCGGATCCGGCGATCTATCAGCAACTGCTGGGAATGGCACTGAAAGCGACGAATCCGACCGAGCAGCAGAACGACTTTTTCGCGCTGTTCGGCGCTAACGATCCGGCCCTGGCCATGCAGAGTTTGAACATGTCGCTGCATTTGCCGCCGCAGTTCGCGCCTTTTGCTCCCTACATCGTAGGAGCGGTAGCGCAGCAGCATCCGCAAGAGAGTTGGAAATTCCTAAGCGACAACTCGGACAAGCTCTTTAGTTCGATGTCCTCGTTCGAAAGAGTGGCTGCCGTCTCGCAAGTGGCCGGGCAGTTCGCGACGCTGATCCCGGCGGATCAGATCCAGGCCTACCTGAACTCGCACGTTCCGGCCGACGCAGCGAACGAAATCAAGAAGACGATGGACGACGTCCATACGCGGCAGGCCGTCGAAGATCGGCTCCTTCCGCAAATAGACGCCTACGTCGGTTCGCAATTCCTGACGAAGAGTTAGCACGGTGGAATAAAAACGGACGCCTCGCGGCGTCCGTTTTTATTATTGGGCTTTGGCGGCGTGCAGGGCGACGACGCGCTGGCTCGGCGCCTGGCGCCCGTTGTGAAGGCGGACGAAGTCGAGCAGCGCCGGATACGTCACCGGCCGGCTGAAGAAATACCCCTGCGCCTGATCGCAATGCAGGCGCACGAAGTCGTTTTGCGCCTCGTATTCGATGCCTTCGGCGATGATGCGCAGGCCGAGCGTCTGTCCCAGGGTCGAAATCGTTTTGACGATTCCTTGATCGTACGAGTCGCGGACGATGTCGTCGATGAAGCCTTTGTCGATCTTCACCGCGCTCACCGGCAACCGCTTGATGTAGCCCAGCGAGCTGTAGCCGGTGCCGAAGTCGTCGACGACGATCCCGATGCCGCGGCCGCTCAGCCGCCGCAGCGCGGCGATTGCGAGTTCGTTCACCATGACGCTCTCGGTGATCTCGATGTCCAGGGCGGTCGGCGGCAAGCCCGTCTCGCTGAGAATGCCGAACAGCGTCGGAATGAAGTTCGGATCGTAAAGGTCCTTCGTCGAGAGATTAACCGCGATTCGGAAGTCCGGTACTTCGGTCGCCCGGATTCGCGCCGCGGTACGGCATGCTTCGCGCAGCACCCAGCGGCTCAGATCGACGATGATGCCGGTCTCCTCCGCAATAGGGATGAACACTTGCGGCAAGAGTTCGCCGAGCATCGGGTGACGCCAGCGCAGGAGCGCCTCCGCTGCGACCACTGCTCGCGTCTGCAGATCGACGATCGGCTGGAAGAGCAGATGCAGCTCGTCGCGCGAAAGCGCTTGGCGCAGATCCTGCTCGAGACCGAGACGCTCGAGCACGTGCGCTCTCGTCGCGCCGTCGAAAAGCCGCGCGGTATTTCCGCCCGCCTCTTTCGAACGGTACATCGCCTGATCCGCGAACGCGATCAGGTCGTCGGCGCTTTGCGCGTCTTGCGGGAACATGCACCCGCCGACGCTGGCGCTGACGAACAGATCGCGTCCTGCGATACTGAAGGGCTCGCGGAAAGCATCGATCACCTCGGAAGCCAACGAGGTGGCGTTGCGTTTCTGCGCGAGCCCTCCCATGACGACGACGAATTCGTCGCCGCCGGGCCGGAATATCACCGACCGATCGTCCAACAAACTGTTGAGACGGTGCGCGATAGCCTTTAACAGCTCGTCGCCGCTGCGGTGCCCGAGCGTGTCGTTGATTGTCTTGAAGCGATCGACGTCCACGAACAAAACCGCGAGCGATTCGCTCTTCATCCCCGCTTCCTCAATCATGGCCGGAAGGCGCTCGCCCAGGGCCAAGCGATTGGGGAGCGAGGTTAGCGCGTCCTGGCGCGCAAGGCGCGAGAACCGCTCGGCGTTTTCGCGCATGTCGGTGACGTCGAGCATGACGCCGATCGCACCGATGACGGCGCCTTGCGGATCGCGCAACGGTTCCACGTCGTTTTGCATCCAGCTAAGCCCGTGCCGCGATTCGTACCGTACCGTCTCGCCGCCGAAAGCGCGAGCTACCGCTGCCGCGCACGCTTCTTTTTCGGCGTATTCGCCCAGCAGACACTCGAACGGCGCACCCACGACTGCATCCTCGACAAGACCGCGGTCGCTCAAACCGGCGCCGGCCACTGACGTAATGCGCATATCCAGGTCGACGGTCCAAATGACCGCCGGAACCTGAGAAAGCAATACGCGAAACCGTCGTTCGTTCGAGCTCGAGGCGCAGTTCGCCGTGCTTGCTCTCGGTAACGTCGCGCAAGTAAACGAGTACCTCGTCTTGCGCGGGCTGCACGCGGATTTCCACCCACATATTAGTGGAAGCAAAGAATTGGAGGCGCTCGATCGGGGTGCCGCTGCTCTGCGCGCGCCGCATATCCGGTACAAGCTCGCTTGCGAGCGGATCGAAGATGTCCACGATGCGCCGGCCGACCAGGTCGGCGGCGCTGCGCCGAAGCATCTCTTCGGCGCGTTCGTTGACGTGAGAGAAACGCATTTCGCCGTCGACGATGAAGAATGCGTCAGG
Source organism: Vulcanimicrobiota bacterium (assembly GCA_963714015.1). GTDB lineage: Bacteria > Vulcanimicrobiota > Vulcanimicrobiia > Vulcanimicrobiales > Vulcanimicrobiaceae > DASRDE01. Next base: position 3,420,543 of record OY970223.1, read on the forward strand.
AATGCTTTCGAGAAGGCTGTAGCGCTTCTGGACGAGCAGCCGTTTTTCAGCCGCGCTGCGCGTCCGGATCCATGTGAAGATCGCCGCCGCCAGGACGGCGATCGCGGTAGCGGTTATCGCAAGCGCCGGGTTCATGCGGTCGCCTTGCGCTCCAGCTCTTTGCGCAGAGCCAGCTGTCCACGCACCCCGAGGGTTTCGTAGACCTCCTCGATTTGCTTCTTCAGCGTGAACTCGCTGCGGCTAAAACGCCGGCAGAGTTCTTCCATCCCGGCGCCTTCACAAAGGGCCGTTGCCAGTTGAAGCTGGATGTTGCTCAGTTTGCCCAGGGCCGGACTTTGCGCCGGCTCGGGCGGATGTTGTACCTGCTTGCACAGGGCGCTATTGGGAAACACGAGCGCGTGCGCTTGCGCCATCCGGTTCCACGCATCTTCCTGCGTAAGCTCGTAGAGCGCTTCGGCCGCAAGCGCAGCGCGAAACTCGTGCTGAATCTGGGAGAAGACTTGGTAGGCCGACTCCAGATTCTTTACCGCCAGGTTCTTGTTTCCGAGTACTGCTTGGACGCGTCCTGAGGCAAACTTCTCCAAAGCTTGCGTTCTGCGCTGATGCGAGGCGCCGATCGTCGGATCGACGTTCTGCGTTCCGAGTTGAATATACGTCGAAACGTAGCGCTGAGCTTGACCCATGTCGAGGGGAGCAAACAGTACCGCGAGCGAGGTCAGCGCGATGCGTTCTTCGCCCATCGTCGCGCCCCATTGCACAGTACGCGCCAGATTGTGCGCCTGATAAAGCTCCTCCGTTGCCCACGCTTCGTTGCCCGTCATCCGCGCGACGAAGGCCCGATCGACGTGCGCCATCACCTTCCAAGCGACGGTCGGGGCGAGGTCTTTGGAGTCCTTGAACAGCCACTGAGCCCGCGCCGATTCACCTTCCAAGAATGCTTGCCATGCGAGAGCGCGCACGCACAGGAATTTGTAAGTCTGCAGGTCTGCAGTCCATTCGAGTGCATCGTACAAGCGCTCGCCTTGAGCGACGGCGTCGCGCTCGCCCAGTTCGAACGCAAGCTCGAGCATAGCATGCAGAGCGACGCTAACCATGGTGAGGTCGCAGCGGTAGCCGTGCTGCTCGAACATCCGCAAAGCAGCCAGCAGTTCGTGCAGCTGATTGCGGTAATCTTCGACCCCGGCGTACATCCATGCTTGCACGACCTTCGCCGAAAAGCGGACTGCCGGATCTTCAGCGCGCGCCGCGATGTTGAAGTACTCGCTCTGCGGCTCGTAGTTCTTCGTCGACCACAGAAGGCGCGAGCGATGCAGCGCGAGGTGCGAGCCGAGCGGATCGTCCGATCCGTTCAGCAGACCTTCGCCGGCGTCCAGCATTTCCTGCGCGCCGTCGAAGTTTCTGGAGTTCGTATACGCCCTTGCGGAGGCGATGTAGTATCCGAATCTTCCGGCATTGGAAGTAAAGGCGTCGGAGTGCGCCGCCAGTTCTTGTAATCCCAGAATCGGATCGCGGTAGGTGAGCACTTGCGCCCGCAGCAGCAGGCCCTGTTCACTTTCCGCTTGCGGCCATTCCTCGCATCCGTTGAGCAGCTCGAGTGCCTCGTCGCGACGTGCGCGCCGGTGGGCTTCGAGTGCGTTCTGCAGATGCTCGGCGGCTTGTATGCCGGTCATCATAAGCGTATCCCCTCGATAGACTCAGCGCTTAGTCCTGAAGAGTTCCGACGCTGGTGTCTTGTCCGCCGCTAACCACGGCTTGTGGTCCCTGGACGGATTTCTGCTGTGAGGGTGAAGTCGACGTGAAGCTCAATCCGGCAGCATTCACGTAAGTGTTGTAGACGACCAAACTATACGAACCGGCGTTCAGCGTATGAATCGAGAAGTTGCCGCCCGCATCGGTGCTTGAGGTGTTGCCGATGGAACCGTCGGCGGCGTAAGCCACGACAACCGCGTTCTGAACCGGATTCCCGTTCGCATCGTGGATCAGACCGCTGATGGAACCGCAGTCGTCAATCGGCGCGACGAAGAGGGCCGGCTGCGCTATCAGCGTGCCGCTCGAGTTCAGGTTGAGCGATTCGAACGCGTTGAAGTCTACGCGGACCGCATTGGTGCCGTTTTGCGGAATCGAGAAGGGCTGATTGAGCACGATGGCCACCGTGTTCGAGTCGATGCTGGCGGTGCTCGTGTTGGAGCCGGCACCGACGCTGCTCAGCGTCAAGTCGTTCGTCTGGAAGTCCAGCGGCATGGACGTGCCGTTGCTGAAAACTCCGGTGCTGCTCTTGAGGTCCACCACCAGGCGCAGCTGTTGATAGTCGGATCGCAGCGTCTGCCCGTTCGCGACGACTTGACCGCTATTGCCGGGCTCGTTGAGGACGTTGACGACGTAGGGCGTCGAGAATTGCGCAAGGACTGTGGTCTGCCCGTTGTCGATCGCGTCGACTTCTTTGACGCCGATGTTCAGCGCGGACATTTGATTGCCGCCCAAGTTCGGAGGCGCGTCGCCCAGAAGCACCCGGAGCAAATCGCTGACCGCCGGACCAATGCCGCCGTACACGCCCTTCGGAAGCACTGTGTGATGGTGCGGGTCCGAGGCGGGAAGGACCGACCCGACCGATCCGGTTTGATGCGCGCAACCCCCAAGGCCTAGCAGACAAATAGAAACTACAGCCGTTGTAAAGAGCTTTTTCAAGGTCGTTCCTCCCGCGTCACTCTCCCTGGACGCAGCAAAGATGTATTCAATTGTGGTTCGTACACCCGGATTGCCTAATTATACAGCCGGCAGAAATATGCGCTACAAATCGTTTACGCTTCTAAGGCTGAAAACTAGCCAAACTTGGTAAATTTCGCGTTAAACTGCGCATTGAGTCGGCTATCGTACAAGCACTTTGCGCAGTGCCATAGTGCTGCTCACGCCGAACGTTTCGTAGATCGCATCGATCTGCTTCTTGAGCGTGAATTCGCTGCGGCTAAACCGCCGCGAAAGTTCGTCTATGCCGGCGCCTTCGCACAATGCCATCGCCAGCTGACGCTGCGAATTCGAAAGCTTCGTCATTGTCCCGACTGCCGCGCCGGCACGGGGCTCAGAGACACCCCGGCAAAGCGCGCTGTTCGGGAAGCTGCGAGCATGCGCAACGGCCATCTCATTCCAGGCGTCGTCTTCAGTGAGTTCGTACAGCGCCTGGGCTGCGAGCGCCGCGCGGAATTCGTGGTGAATTTGTGAGAAGATCTCGTAGGCCGACTCGAGATGCTTCACCGCGCTGAGTTTGTTCCCGAGCATTGCCTGAACGCGGCCGGAGGCGTATTTTTCGAGCGCCTGCGTTCGCCGTTGATGCGCGGCGCCCAGCGTCGGGTCGATGCCTTCGGTTCCCAAACGGATGTACGTGGAGACGTAACGCTGCGCTTGCGCCATTTCGGTGGGCGCGAACATCACTGCCAGCGAGATCAGCGCCATGCGCTCTTCACCGATCGTGGCGCCCCACTGCACCGTGCGCGCCAGATTGTGCGCTTGATACACTCTTCGGTCGCCCACGCTTCATTGCCGTTCATTCGCGCCACGTACGCGCGATCGACGTGGGCCATCACCTTCCAGGCGACCGCCGGAGCGAGATCCTTGGAGTCTTTGAACAGCCACTGAGCGCGCGCAGCGTGGCCTTCCAGGAACGCTTGCCAGGCCAGGGCGCGTACGCACAAAAATTTGTAGATCTGAAGGTCGGCAGTCCATTCGAACGCGTCGTACAGGGCTTCGCCTTTGGAGACTGCCGCACGATCGCCCAGTTCGAAAGCCAGCTCCAGCAGTGCATGCAGCGCGACGCCGACCATTGTGAGATCGCAGCGATAGCCGTCCTGCTCGAACATCCGCAGGGCGGCGAGCAGTTCGCGAAGCTGCGCGTGGTAATCTTCCAGGCCGGCATACATCCACGACTGGACGACCTTTGCGGAGAATCGAATCGATGGATCGGCAGCCCGTAAAGCGACGTCGAAAAGACGGTTTTGCGGATCGTAGTTCTTGGTCGACCACAGCAAACGCGCGCGGTTCAGGGCCAGCTGCGATTGCTTCGGATCGTTCGGGCCGTCCAGAAGCGCCTCGGCAGCTTCGAGCATGTCGCCGGCGCCCTCGAAGTTTCGCGAGTTCGTGTAGGCGCGAGCCGAAGCAATGAAGTATCCGAAGCGGCCTTCCGGTGAGCTAAACGCTTCGGAGTGCGCCGCGAGTTCTTGCAAACCCAGAATCGGGTCGCGGTACGTCAGTACCTGCGCTCGCAAGAGCAATCCTTGCTCGGCGTGCGGATCGGGCCATTCCTCGCACCCGGAGAGGCGCTCTAGCGCTTCATCGCGGCGCGCGCGCCGGTGAGCTTCGAGCGCCGACTCCAACAGCTCGGCAGCCTGTATGCCGGTAAACATCAGCTTTGAATCCCTTAAGAGATCGCGCGCTTAGTCCTGAATGTTTCCGGCTTTTGCTTCTTGTCCGCCTGTAACGGTAACGGACGGTCCGGCGATCACGTTCTGACTCGACGACGAACTGGACTGGAACGTGCGTCCGGTGGCGTTGGTGTAGTTGTTATAGACCTGGAGCGTGTACGTTCCCTCAGGAAGCGTCTGCAGTTCGAAGTTCCCGCGAGAATCGGTCGACCCGGTGTTGCCGATGGAACCATCCGCTGCGTAGGCGACGACGACTGCATTGCTGATGCCGGTTCTCGAATTGCTGCTGTCGACCACGCGCCCGTTGATGGATCCCGATTCGTCGACGGGAGCGACGAACATCGCGGGGACTGAGACAAGACCGCCTTGCGTCCAGAGATCGAGCGATTCAAAGGCGTTGAAATCGACCCGCACGGCGTTGTGTTCGTCTTGCGGTATCGAGAACGGCTGGCTGATGACGATGTCGACGGCGCCGTTTCCGTCAGGCGTCGTGGTCGTGGTCGAGCCGGCGCCCACGGTGCTGAACGTCGGCGTATTCGTCAGGAAGTTGAGCGGCATCGTCGTTCCTCCCTTGAAAACGCCGTCGCTGGCGGCCAGACTTACGACGAGGCGGAGCTGGTCGTACTGCGTTCGCGCGACGTGCGCGTTCGCGACGAGCTGGCCGTTGTCATCATTGAATTGCAGCACGTTGACGACTAACGGTTTGTCGAACTTGGAAAGGACCGTCGTTTGTCCGTTTTGGATGGCGTCGACTTCCTCTAGACCCAGATTCAACTTCTCGAGCGTGTGCCCGTACAGATTCGGCGACGCGTCGCCGAGCAAAACCTGCATCGAGGCCGCGCTCGGGCCTATTCCGCCGTAGACGCCCTGCGGCACGATGTACCGCGAGCCACGGGCTTCGGGAATCGATGATTGACCGGTGTGCGAACACGCGGGCAACACGATTGCAAAAAGCGAAACCAAAGCCGTTGTAAACAGTCTCTTCAACGCCGTTTCCTCCGCGCCGCTCTCCCTTGGGCGCAGCATGATACAAGTTTTCTCTAACCGCGAATTTCGCGATACAAGTAATTATACGGGAGGTTAAGCGTAAGGCCAGGATTCGTTTACGGTTAATGGACTGTAAACAAGCCGAAACGCGTTAAGTTCGTGTAAATCAGCGGCAGGCTTTACCGATTCAAAACATTCGAATGGTGCGCAGCCGCGACATCTGGACATCTGGACATCTGGAGGAGAGGGTGGGATTCGAACCCACGGAAGGCTCATCACCTTCTGCGGTTTTCAAGACCGCTGCATTAAACCGCTCTGCCACCTCTCCACGCTTCGCAAACCCTCATTTATCGATGTTTCCCGAATATCGTCCCGAGACCGGAAGGCTCGCTCGCGGCGATTTGGTCACATTTGGTGACGAACGGAGGGGCGCCCTCCATTTGAAACCGAGTCACGTCCCCTGCAGCGTTTACCACGACGACGACGCCGCTGCCCCATTAAGAAGACCTATGGTGTTGCCGGAAACGAACCACATGCGGCAATCGGGGCCTGTTGCAAGAGCGTCGATCGGCTTTTCCGTTCGGTATGTCACCGGTGTGTGACCGGCTCGAAAGCGAACGACTACGGGTACGCGTTCGCTGACGTAGACACTGCCGTCGCATGCTGCAGCGACGCCCTGCGCCGAGAGATCGGCATCCGGTAAAGCAAAGCGCTGCGTTACACGGCGGGGTGTTACACGCAACACTTGCATGCGATTCGAATACCATATGTCAGCGCCGGACGCGGGAAGGAGTATTGGAGCCCCGCCAACGTCGTTGGGCACCGGAGGGACGGAAAAGCGTTTGATGGCTCCCCCCGGTGTTACTCGGAGCAGCGTATGGTACGCAACTTCCCAAAGCGAGCCGTCACGCGCGCCGGTCAGCGCGAGCGGTTCACCCAGGCCTGCCGGCAATGCAATAACGCGCGTGCCGTCGATGCGCGCAACTTGCGGTCTGCTGCCGCCGCGCGCGAACCAAACGTTTCCGCCGGCATCGACCGCGATCTGCAGCGTCTGCACTGCCACGCCTGACGGCAAAAACCGCTGCGCGCGCTTTACGCCATTGCGTGTCACCGATACGACGACGCCGTCGTTGTTCTCGAACCATAGCGTCCCGCGACGATCCTCGAGCAGCTGCAATCCCGTCGTCGCTTTTGTAAGCACCCGGGTGTACGTTAGGCGCCCATTGGCGGATACACGGGTAACGCCCTCATTGCGGCCATAGTAATCGCGACCACTCGAGATGATGGCTTCGCCGTTGGGTTCGGGCACGATGCAATCAACACACCATTGCTCCATGATCTCTGCGATGGTGCGCAGATGAAGGTAATGCAAAGGTCTTGCAGGTGGTAGATGCAGCCGCACTTCGCGTATGCTCGGTTCGTGGAACAGCAACGCTTCTTCACCATCGCGGTTCTCGCAAAAAACCGAAATCCAGCCGGTCCAGACCGAAAGGCTCACGGGAGCCGCGCAGTCAATGGCACCAACGCGGCGAGCGCCTTCACGGTCAAACCTCACGAGATCGTGGCCAGCCACCGCATAAACGATTCCATGGGAATCCGTGACCATAGCAGCTGGTGGATTTAGCGCAAATGGTCGATACAGAAGGCGATCGGGCAAGCTGGTGGCAAGGCCGAGCTTACCGGCGCGAGTCGCGAGCATCGCTCCGGAGGGCAGTGAAGCAAGGAAGTTTGTGCCGTCGATTCGCCAGTGCGGCGAGTCGTTGCGCGCGTCATAACGGTACCAGCGCCCGTTCACTAAAACGTAGGCATATCCGCCATTCACGAGGGCAGAACCGTGAACGCTGGTATTCGGCGAAATGTTCAGTTGGCGATCGGGAGCAAATTTCGAAGACCAGAGCGTTTTGCCATCCGAAAGGCGAATGGCGCTAATCATCATCGGATCATAGATGTCGGGAGTGTGTTCCAACCAAGTGCTGTCGACGACTACTCTGTCCCGATCGATTGCGAGGATGCCGTTCGATCCCGTATACCAACGCAGTCGTCCATTGCCTACATCGAAGGCAAATAGGAACTGCTCAATCGTCGCGCCGTCTTCGGTGACGTGTTGAAGAATCAAGCGGTCGTCATACACCGGAGTTCCCGTAGCGCTTCCGTCCATTGCAAATGATTGCCACAACTGCTTGCCGGTAGTGAGATCAAATGCCTCGAAGTCGCCCACGCCAGTGCTTCCCAAGAGGATGCCCGCTGCGACGCCTTCGGGGTTGAACGTTGATGAAACAGTGCGGCGCCACACGACGCGTCCATTGAGTAAATCGTACGCGCCGATATCGCCATGCAACCTGAACACAGCAAAGCCTGAACCGCTTTTTACCGGGTCGACGCCCAGATTCGGCAAACGACGCCGGATCGCCGGCCGCAGCGATGTTCCAACAATTGTCAGCGGCGGACCCGTCACTACCGGCAGCACCCGTCCTTGAGACGTTGATAGGACGGAATGCAAAACATTGGGAGGCGCAACGGCGGTTGTTAGGGACGATGCAACGCGCTGTAGGCATCCCGTCGTGGCAATGAGGACCGCTGCGACCGCAAGAATCGCCTTTAACATTGTGGAAATTGCTCGCAAAAAGAGCGCATTTAACTGCGCGCCTGCCGTAGCGCACGCACCGATTCGGCGCGCGTGGTACGCCATAGCATTTGTATCACGGTTTGGTAACGGAATGCGTCACGGCTGGTCCTCGCAAGTCCTAACGCTCCTACAATCGAGCGTAAATCGCGGTTTGCGTAGATTCGTTAAGACGGCAGCAAGTGATTTCAAGACCGCTGCATTAAACCACTCTGCCACCTCTCCGAGTACCCGCAAGTGCTTATTCTATGCGGGTGTCTACATCTAGCCCTTTCTCACAAGATCAAGGGCATGAGTGTTGACGCCGGGCGAAAATTGACCCACTTTCCTAGCGGATCGCCGGTTTAATTTTGACCCACCTTGGCCTTGGATTTGGACGCCGGCAAGCTGATACCCGCCTTACGACGTTCCCGTAATCGATAACTTTCGCCGCTGATCATGGCAACGTGCGCATGATGCAGCAGGCGGTCCAGCATCGCTGCCGTCATCGTCGCGTCCCCCGCAAATGTTGCGTCCCACTGCGCGAACGGCAGATTGCTCGTAATCATGATCGAGCCGTGCTCGTACCGCTGCGCGATCGCCTGAAAGAAATGACTTGCTTCGTCGCGCGAGAATGGCAAATATCCAACTTCGTCGATGATGAGCAATCGCGGGGCTTGAATTCCGCGCCGCAAATAATGCTTCAGCCGCCCTTGGCGATGTGCGGTGGCAAGTTGCAGCATCAAATCGGCGGCGGAAACGAATCGGGTTTTGATGCCCGATTGCGTCGCCTTATAGCCCAGCGCAACAGCCAAATGCGTTTTGCCCACGCCCGACGGGCCGAGCAGTACAACGTTCTCGGCTCGCTCGATGAACGTCAACGTGGAAAGTTCAGTGAGCAGCGCTTTCGGCGCTCCGGTGGCGAACCCGAAGTCGTATTGTTCGAGCGTTTTGATGCTGGGAAAGCCCGCCGTTCTTGTCAGCAACGTTCGGCTGCGTTCCTGCCGATCTCGATGCTCGGCCAGCAGCAATTGCTCAAAGAACCCTTGAAAGCTCAGCTCCTTGCGTGCCGCATCCTCGGCGACGTGCGGAAGATGCGTTGCCATTGTCCCGAGGGCAAGGCGTTGGCAAAGGTCTTCGATACGTTGCAGATCAAGCATGAGTCAGTTCCTCAAGCAACGAATCATAAGTCGCGAGCGGATGCTGCAGCGATTCAATCGGCGGCGGAACGATAATCCGCCGTCCGAGTTGAATATCGCCGCGACGACCGCTGTAGGGCAGTGGCAAGGAACGTAACGTGTCCGGTTCTTTTGTGAAGCGGTCCACGGGCCGCTCTTTGAGCGTCGCATGGATCCGAACGTTGGCGACTTCGTCGAGCCAAGGCCGCACCTCGCGGTTGGCTTGCACGACGTCGACCAATTCCGTTTGCCCCGCTTGTAGCGGATCGAAGAATGAGCCGCGCATATAGCGGTGAAAGCGTTCAATTTTTCCCTTGGTCTGCGCCCGATAAGGCGCACAGAGTTTGAGCGCGATGCCGTAATGCTTCGCAACGTCCAGCAGATATGGATTGTACCGATGCTTGCCCAAGCCGTAGGCGTCGCGTTCGATAACGACGGTCTTAGGGTTATCGCACAGAATTTCTTCCGGAACACCGCCGAAGAATTGCAAAGCGCGTTCTAAGCACGAAGCCAATGTCTCGGTTCGTTCGTTGTCGGTGAATTCGACGTTGGAATATCGCGAGTAGCCGAGTTCGGCGGTAAATGCGCGAAGTGGCAATGGCCCTCTGCGGAAAACGACGAAGTCGATTTGCAACTGCTTACCGGGCGCGGTTTCAAATCACGACTTGCTCCGGCTCAGGCGCCGGTCGAATCATGCGCAGATACTCTTTCAACTGCGTGATACCACCATCGTAGCCTTGCTCGCGGAGCTCGCGCAACAAAACCGTTGCGTGCAGTTGCACCTTGCCGGCACGTTCGAGCCGATCGCGCAAGTAATCGACGTATGGACCGAGGTTCGTCGGCCTAGGCTCGCGCGGCCCGTACGGGCCGCCATGCTCACCACGCAAAATGGCCCGCACCGTATTGCGCGCGATGCCCGTCTCGCGGGCGATTTCCCGGATTCCCTTGCCCTGCCGATGCAAGACGTCTATTTCCACCTGAAGCTCCTTGTTCAACATCGCGAACTAGTGTTCGCGCAGAGTCAGGTGGGTCAATTTTCATCCGGCGGGGTGGGTCAATTTTACTCCGGCGCTAACAGCACTGCAAGATCTCGATTACTATCCAATAAGATAACCATCAATGCGGGTGACACGATCGCCTACTACGTCCTGAGCGGTGGGGGCAGCGATGCGCACACCGTTTCATTCGTCCCACCCGGACAAAAGATGCCTTCACCGCTCGATCCGAAAGATCTCGTGCCGACCGGAGGGACCACGATCGATGGAAACAAGTTCGTCAATTCGGGCATACTTACGGGGGGCCAAACATTCACACTGCTTTTTCCAAAGGCAGGAACGTATCGTATTCTCTGCTTGTTCCATGAACCGGCAATGGAAACGACGGCCGTCGTCCAGAGGGCGGGGGTAGCGTATCCGCACGACGCCCAGTACTATCGCGAGACCGGAAATGCGGAAAAGTGGCGAGATTTGGCCGCTGCGGAGTCTCTCGGTTTCGTCGTTCCCATTCAAAACCGGCGGCACGACGCTTGCGGCTGGAATCGATCCGCAGCTCGTGCAGTATCCTCCGCACGATTCGACGGTGCTGCGGTTTGTCAACACGAAGAATGCTCAAGAACTAGGGAGGTCGGGCAACTTAACGATCGAGGTGGGAACCGTTGTTTCGTTTGTCAACGAGACGTCGAACGAGCCGCACACGGTGACGTTGCCGAAAGCAGGGCAGAAGCATTTGCCGAACATTCCGCCCGATCCGCCCACTGAGCGTACTGTTCGCGTGCTGTGTCCCAGGAGTAACTGCACCTCTTTAATCGGTCGTCCGTCCGCGAGCGTCAGGATGCAAACGCATGCCGTAGGTCATGGAATCGGAAGCTCTTCACGCCGACGCTCTTGGCAAGTTCTGCGAACTGCACTGTGAACGTATCGGGAAGTCACGGTTTACCGTCAGGATTGCAGAACACGAGGTCATTGTCCGCGTAGAACGGTGCGCGCTCCTTCGCCTCGTCCTGCGCGTCTGGGTGAGTCCGTAGCATGTCCACTGCTTCGGGTGCGATTGGAACGAAACGACGTGACGTACCGGCGGCGTACGTCAGACTTCCGTCTAATGCGATAAGTTGACTTGTAGGAAGTACTCGCCGTCTACAGGCTTACAGTTCACCATCTTTGGAATGAAGTGCAAAGACTTAGCCGCATTCAGCACGTCTTGCCCTTTCGAGATGTTCACGGATCCGTCTGAGCTGCCATCAACGCGGAGCCCGGTTTCCTTTCCGTCTGCCGAGACTTCTATCACGAATTTGGCCCCCGTAGCGGTTCCGGATCCAAAATCTTGCATAATGGCAGCGTTAAAGTTCTCGAACGCGTCGTCGTCCGCAACCTTGGGATCGGCCACCGGAATTGTACAAGCCGTGGGAGCCGGAGCCGGCGAATCGGGAACGTCGCTAACGGCGAGAATTGCGGAAACGATAAACGGAATCAGCATTTGAATTCCTTCCGGTTATGCGCGATACTTCGTGGACCTAGGGCAGAGCCCGGCCTTCTTCAGGCGCAACGATGTACCTCTCTCGCGGCCATTTGGTGAAGAACGCTTCACCGTGCAGGGCCAGTCGACGAATCCTCGCGGCGGCAAATCATCAAATAACTCGTTGTCGATAGACTCCTTTGATCTTGCTGCAGGACGACGAATTCGACAATGTCCATATTCCAATCAACGTAAGAAGATTTCAGATCGTGACTCCAGGCGATATTTTACCGCTGAAGCCCCGTGGCATGTCGACGACGACGAGACGCCGACATTAAATTCCGGACTTTTTCTCTACCAACGCGCAAGAGCACGAAACGTAAAACATAACGACCGGATTCGTATTGAACCAAGAACTTGCTCGGGAAGTTTCTTGACAGAGCATTTGGATGGGCGGTGGGGACGCTTGTCCCGGATTGTTGAGAGCAGACTACTCGCCTTCGATTTTCTCGGCGGTTGCGCGCCGTGTAACGATTGGTCCGACAGTGGGCCGCTGACATTTTTCAATACCGTCCCGCGAATGCGCGACGCAGATCATGGAAGCGAAAGCCCGCCCCAAGGTTTTGGCGAGCTCTGCAGACTGCTTCGTGAGCATATCCGGCGGCCACGGGGATCCATTGCGATTGCAAAAAACCAGATCGTTGTCTGGTAAGGCCGCCCCGCCGGACGCTGATCGATCGTAGAGTTTCGGCTGAGTTGCTTTTCGTCGCGGCTAGCCGCTCTGAGTGAGAGCTGGACGTCATCGTACCGCGATGGGCGCTCGAGCACGCGGACGACCTGGCTGCACACATCTCCGAACGAATCTCGCTGAAGACAACAACGCAAACGTTCGGTGAGATTTTGGAGCGAACGGGCGGCAAGGAGACGATCCGCGTGCGCAATATCGAGGCGCAGCGTGAAGCCTTGCCGCTGGGTCGTCTGTACGAAGCCGACGTCGCAGAACCGTTCCGCACGCGCGCCCGCCGCAAGAGAGAGATTGTGGATTCTGCGTTGGCGTTCGAGGAACGCCTCGAAGCCGGCCGCGATGCGCTATGCGAAATCCGGAGACCGGTTACGGCCGCCTATCGGAAGCTCCGGTCCCAACCTTTCGGCGAGCTTCACGAGCGGGAGGAGCGGCAAGAGAGGGCGAGTCTACCGGCTGAGCGCTGGGAGCAGTCAGTCGAGCGAGAAACAGGCGAGGGGATCCGTCGTTCGTGCGGGCGAGGAACTGGTGCAGTCTGGCGTCCCGTTGGGCGGTAAGGCGGTGTTCCGAGTGGCTCTTGTGAGGGGTTGTTCACATATACATGTCCTTTTTCTATTGATTTGTTCATATATACATGTTATTTTAGAGCCCGTCAGGACACGTATACATGAACAAAAAACATACTTCCCTTGCCCGTAAGCAATTGGAACGGCGCCTGGCCCCTCTCCGGGCTATGGTGCTCGATGCTCCTCCAAAAGGCTGGATCAAGGCCATTCGGGAGTCCCTAGGTATGACTGCCCGCCAACTTGCCTCTCGCATGGGCGTGGCGCCCTCGCGTATCCCAGCCATCGAGAAAGCGGAGGTTACCGGTGCAACCGAGTTGAGGACACTGCGGCAGGCTGCCGCAGCGATGAACTGTGCCCTTGTTTATGCCTTTGTGCCGATCGAGCCACTCGACGACATCCTGCGCGATCGCGCGATGCAAAAGGCACGGAAGGGCGTCGCGCGCCTGGATCACACGATGCGCCTCGAAAATCAGGCACTCCTCAAATCAGATCTCGACGCCGCACGGCAACGCGCTATCGACCTCATCCTGTCCGGCTCACTGCGTGGCCTGTGGGACGATGAAGCGGATCAGCATGCCTGATCCCCTGTTCGTTCGTGACGACGACGCCAACACGCCTCTCACCGGCGAGGAGCGCGAAGCGCTCATCCTGTCCTATATCACGTTGCGACACGAGTTGAACGAAGCAGAGCAGGTCAATATCGATGCGGCTCAACGCTGGGCCGAATCCCGCAGACGCGATATTCTCGATCGAGCGTTTCTAAGCGAACTGCACCAACGGATGTTCGGCGAAGTATGGCATTGGGCAGGGCAATATCGTAAGACTCCCCGCAATATCGGCGTCGAGGCCCATAGAATAGTCACGGAAGTGCAACAAGCCGTCGACGATGCACGATACTGGGTCGAACACGCCACCTATCCGCCGGACGAGATCGCGGTGCGCTTCAGTCACCGACTCGTTTACATTCATCCTTTTCCGAATGGAAACGGGCGCTTTTCGCGTCTTGTCGGCGATCTTCTCGCGCGTCAGCTCGGGCGGCCGCCCTTCACGTGGGGACGAGCAAACCTGGTCGATGCTGGGCTGACCCGGGCGCGATACGTTGAGACTCTACAGGCTGCCGACAATCACGACGTTGGGCCGCTACTGCTTTTTGCCCGCTCTTAGGCGCGTTCGTCACGTACACGTCGCTGCGAACCACGGCCGACCACAGCAACGAGAACCAGGTTCGCAGATCTTTAATGACGGCCGCTTCGGCCGAGCAACATAAGCCGAAACATCGTCGGCAATCAAAACCTTTGTAGTACCCGTCGTTACCTGCGACGTGCGCGGCGGGCGAAACTTAGAATGCCCGCAACTCGGCCACCAGCCAGGCGGCGGCCGTGATCAGGTAATTGGTGGAGATCTCGTTCCAATTGGAGAGATCGCGCGGCTGAGCGGTGATGTGCGGAATCCAAACGATCACGCCGAAGAGCGCCACCATCAACGCCATCAGCCGCAGAGCGAGCCGTGCTTGAACGCCGGTCAGGATTGCGATAGCCGCAAGCGCGAACGCGATGGTGGTAAGGACCGTCCAAAACATTTGGCTGGGCGGGATCCACGTTGGGACCAACGTTGCCGTGTACTGCAGATAGGCAACTTGAGCCCAAGCGAAAGAGACCGTGCAGACTCCCAGGGCTAGGCGAGCCGTCCGCCCGAGCAGCATAGCGCGTGCAGCGTTCGCTTCGGTCGACGCAAAAGCGGCGAGTGCCCCGCACACCAATGAGAACTGCTCGCCGAAATTCACGAACGATCCCTTGTCGTTCCCGATCATTCCGGGAACGCAGACCAGTGAAAAGAGCAGATAGACCGCGCCCAGAACAATCGCCGAAATACGCATGGCAGGGGCGAAGAGTATGCCGATTCCGCCGGCCACTTCGGCAATACCGACGCACCACGCGATGATGGCGGAAAGCGGCATGCCCATCGCGTGAGCCCGCTGCCACAAATCGGAGCCCGGCCACAGCAGTTGCACGACGCCGTCCGCGACGGCAAAAACGCCGAAAAGGATGCGCGCATAGGCGGCCGCTTTCATGCCAAAAGCAACGCCTTCGGTTCGAGGCTTGTGACGGTCGGCAGCGATCGCGTAAACGACCGGGAACGATACGTTGAGCGTGTAAAACGTTACCAGGCCGTGGGGTGCCGGCGCTTCCGGGAGGCTTTGAATGAATTTTTGGTGGACTCGAATGACAGCGCTCATGCTGGCCCTGATTGTCACGGCAATGCCCGCATCGGCACAGGCGGGAGGAAAGCGATTGCGCTTCATTCTCAACGGACCGGCCTTGCAAACGTTCACGACGAACCCCACTGCAGTGTCGTTCTTCGCGGGAAGCCGGCCGTTCGTAGTGGTCTCGAAAAAATTCAGCGCCTCGCGGATTCCGAGTTCGTGGCAGGCAGTCCCCACGCAGATATTCACGAGCTACCGCTGGTTTCAGGCGGCGATCAAGCATGGCAAGATTCAGCCCGGCGTGAAGGCCGTAATCTACGACAACGAAGGGTGGACACTTACGCCGCCGGCCGAGCAGCGCAATTACGCGCAGTTTGCGCAGCGGTTCTACGAGCTCGCGCACCAGCACGGATTTGTGGTGATACATACTCCGGCGCTCTCGCTCGCGAACGCGGTGCAGGCGGCGGGCGAACGGCGCTTCGATGCATTCATGCGCGCCGGATTTTGGGACGATGCCGTGCGGTACGCCGATGCCGTCGATTTGCAAATGCAGGGATCGCAAGTTCCGGCGAGCGCTTATGCGAATTTCGTCAAGTCGGCGGCGCAACGGGCGCGACAAGCGAACCCCCACGTACTGATTTTGGCGGGCATCAGCACGAATCCGAGCGGACATCACGTCACGGCTCAACAGATCGTCGATGCCATAATGGCCACGCGCGGCATCGTGGACGGCTACTGGTTCAACGTACCGCAAGCCGGCCCATCGTGCCCGCATTGCACGGATTTCCGCCCGGACATTGCGCTTGACGTACTGCGCATGCTGCAAGCGCGGCACGCGCAGTAGCCTCAATTCACGTCGTCAGTAAGCCATCGCTTTGAACTGCGGCATATTTGCCAACTTGCGCAGTTCGTCGATTCCGCCGCAATTGTCGATTCGCCAGTCGAAACGGGGATTCGAATGAGCGTTGTACCATGCCAGCAGATGGATGTTTCTGAATTGCGTGCTGGTCTGCGATTCGATGTCGCGCATGAATTGCGCTTGACCGTATGAGGAACATCCCGCCTCGCCGAACTCCGCGAGCCCGCAGGGTCTTGAGGTAAACGCGGGCGTGCAGTACTCGTTGTAAAGAGCGCCTATCATCGCGGCGAAGCCTGCGCCGTTGCGATCGTAGGCGTCGGGCAAGATCCAATCGACCTGCGAGTCGCCGGGATAGAAACCTTCCAAGTGGCGAGCGTTCGTCGGACGCCATCCCAAAGCAACGTTGGTCGCTCCCAAACGGGCGCGTTCGCCGGCGAGGAATGCCCACGCAGCCTTGTATTGCGCCTGTTTCTGAGCCAGACTGGTTCCCTGCGTGAAGCAGTTGGGATTGTCGTTATTTCCGTGGCATGTTTTGGTGGCTCCGCGCACGCAGCTGTTGAACTCGTGGAACCACGTGAAGATGACCGGCCCTGGATATGCCTTCATCGCGGTGAGCGCGTTGTCGATGGAAGCCTGACCGGCTCCGCCGGCACGATACTCGTCCAGATTGTAGCCGCATGATTGAGAAACGAGCGGGATGCGGTGAAATTTCAGGTCTCCGATGATCATCGGATCGGAAAGAAACTCACTCTCCGTGAAGTTACTGAAACTGAAATAAGACGTTTGTACCGCGAAGGGTCTTCCGATCTGATGCTCGAGATTTTCCGTGCATTGCTCCTTTTGATCCTTGGTTGCGCCTTTGCCCAGGGTGTTGCAGTACATTCCGAGGTAGACGCCGTTCGGGACTGGCGGCGGATGCGCCACAGTGCCGGCCGGGGTAATCGCGCCGAGCGTCTCTACGCGCGCGATAGCCGGCGCCGCTAAAGCAATCGCCGCTAAAAGGAATGCAAGTAGCGGCGCGCGGCCGCTTTTGATTTGAGACATTCTTCCCCCTTACGTTTACGCTTAATCTTACCAGCGCAGGGGCGGCCGTTATCTTAAAATATGGAGAGAGATCGTCCCTAGGGCTGGAAGGCCGACATGTACGGCGAATTCGCCATTGCTGCGAACGTCGACATCTCGTTGCCGCTGATGACCCAAGTGATCTGCTGAATAGTCTGGACTTTGTTCGCTGAGTCGAAGTAGTTGTACCCTTTTATCAGCGGGTATTTCGTCTGAAGGCTTTTCGCAAGGAGCGGAAAGTACGTGCTCTGGTACGGGGGCTGTGCGCCGGTCTCTCCAACCATAATCGGCTTGCCGTAGGGAACCAAATACCCGTACGCCTGCGTATACGTCTGATCCGGCGGCAGATTGTCGTGATCGTAGAAATCGAATCCCGTCCAATCGACCTCGCCGTTCCCGGGATAATAAACTGCCGGATTGCGATCGCCGTCCGGGCACCAGAGCCAGATCACGTTGGAGACGCCTTCCTGCGCGAAGATCGCGCGGATGTGATCCCAAGCTGCGATGTAATACTGCGGAGAGAATACGCCGTTGGGCAAGTCCGTATTCGGATCCCAGCAAATCGACCGGTACGTTTTGGTCGCCGGAATGTTCATCTCCCACATGTAACGGATGAACATCGGCTTGCCGAAAGCTTTTATCGCGTCGGCGCGAATGCGAATCGTCGAGTCGACTTTTCCGGAGGCGACTTCGGCATTCGAATTCTGGCAATCCCACGAATCGAGCGGAATTCTCCCGTTGGCCTCGTCGTCGGCTTCGTACGCTCCGGGGAATTTATCGTAGAAACCATAGTAGTGCAGCGAGAGCGCCATGTGCCGTCCGATCTGCTGCTCGAACTGCTGCTGCAGTGTCACCGGCGGATCCACGATTGACAGTGGGTTCACATAGGTGCCCAGATAAATCGATCCGGTAGGCGGTTCCAATGAGAGCGGCGGCGGTGTTGCACCGCCGGAAACACTCGCCGGCACCGAAGGCGAAGAGCCGCCCTCGCCGCAACCGGCAAGGGCTCCGAGCGCGAACATGCACGTTATCAGCAACCGCGAAGCTTTGCAAAATCCAATGGTACTCACGTCAATCTCCTGCCTACGGCGATCCCATAGCCGCCATGTACGGGTCCTGCGCTAAGCGCACGAATGCGGTTGAACCAGGGCCGGGATTGAGCGACCAGTTCGAACCATTGCTGACCCCGTCGTAATACATGAAACCTTTGACCGCCGGAAAATTCGATTGCAAAGCTGAGGCGACGCTTCCCAAGAACGTTGCCTGGCCGAAACTGAGGGTTCCGGTCTCGCCGATGAGGATCGGTTTGTTGAAATGCGTCAGCGTGCCGTAGATCGGGCTGAAGAACGTCGGAAAATCCACCCCCTGCGTGTCGAACGCGTCCACCCCGACCCAATCGACCTCCGAATCTCCCGGATAATAAGCCGAAGGATTGGAGCCTGCCGCCGAAACGTCCCAGACCCAGATGACGTTGGTCGCGCCGACCTGCGCGAAAATCTGGCGAACGTGGGTCCACGCAGCTACGAATTCCTTCGCCGAGAAGGTGCCGTCGGAATTATCCGTGGCCGGATCGTAGCACGCGGTGCGGGGCTGCTTCGAATACGCGAAAATTGTCGACGACGGCAGATTCATATCCCAGAACCAGCGCATAAAGACCGCATGACCAAAAGCCTTGATTGCGGTCGCGCGCGTCGTTATCAGGCCGTCGGCGGCGCCCGATGCAATCTGCGCGTCCGACATGCCGCAATCCCAAGAGTCTACGGAATAGCGCCCGTTCTCCAAATCACCCGTTTCGTTGAAGTGCGGGAAGAGCGTATTCCAGCTGTAATAGTGCATGTTCAGCGCAACGGGGCGTTCGATCAGCGTCTCGAGCGTCTTTATCGATCCGTTGCCGGGGTCCACGTACGCGCCGAAGTAAATGCTTCCGGTTCCGGGAGTCTGCGCACCTACCGGCGTCGGCGTCACGACGGGCGCCGGCGTACCCGGCTGACCTTCGCCGCATCCCGCAAGAACCAAAGCAAAAAGAGCCGCGACGGCAATCGTTGCGGCGCTACGGAACATACTGCGCTCCCATGTACGGATCGTTGGCGAAAGCGCTGAATGCCGGGAATGCGCTGGTCGAAACGCGCCAGTCCTGGTTCACGGCCTGTATGTAGTTGATCCCGTCGTAGTAGACGAAGGCCTTTACAGCGGGAAAGCTCGCCTTCAGCGCCGGCACTGCGCCGCTGAAGAACGCAGGCTGCTGCGCCGCAAGTGCGCCGGTTTCCGCAATCATTATCGGTTTGTTCAACGCGGCCAACGTCGCGTATGCCGAACTGAACGTTCCGGAGAACGAGCCGCCGTTCACATCGTAAGCGTCCATGCCGACCCAGTCCACCCACTGACTGCCCGGATAATACGGCATCGGCGGTTGCGCAGCCGGATTATTGCTGAACGTCCACACCCAAATCACGTTCGTCGCTCCGGCGTTTTGAAAGACGGTGTGCACGTGCTGCCAGGCCGCGATGAATTCCGAAGGGGAAAAGATGCCCTTGGGAAGATCCCCTTCGCTCGGATCCCAGCAAGGAGTGCGATCGAGCGCGGCATATCCTCCGGACATCGCCGTATCGGGCAAGTTCGGATCCCACATGTACCGCAGAAAGACGGGCGCGCCGAAATTCTTCGCTTGAGCCGCCGCGATTTCAAGCTGCGCATCCCATTGTCCCGAAGCTATTTGCGCGTTGGGGTACTGACAGTTCCACGAGATCACGGGGACGCGAAAATGTTCGTAGTCGTCCAGAAGCTTGTTCCCGGAAAGACTTCCGTAAAAGGTAAGGTACTGCATATGCAGCGTCAGCAGCCGCCCGAGCTGCGCTTCGACGTCCGCGGCATCCGCGGGCGTGTTGCCGCCGAGCAAGCCCGTCGTGTTCACGTAAGCACCAAAGTAAATGGAGCCGGGCCGCGGCGTGAAAAGGCCGGCCACGGCGGGCTGCGCCATCGGCGTGCGCAATGCGGAAGGCGAAGCGCTGGCGAATGAGCTCGGAGCGGAGCCTTCGCCGCAGCCGGCGACGGCAAAGCAGAAAAGAGCGAGCGCCGCCAGTTGCAAGCGTTGGGAGGACACGCCCGACTCATTAGTCGAGGACCCCCCCTCACCCCGCTTGCCTTGCCCGGACCGCGAAAAGAAAAAGCCCGCATTGCTGCGGGCTTTTTCGCGCTGCCCTTAGTGGGCGTTAGTTTTTGGCGACGGTCTTCGCGAGATTCTTCGTGCTCTCGGTGAAGAACTCGGCAACCTGAATCGCATACTCTTTGCGCAGTTCGAGGAACTTGTTGGCGTAGTCGAAGCTCAGCTCGACGAACTTGGTCGGCGAAGGAAGCGTCTCGAGGGTCGGGAGCTTCTCGAACGTTGCGACCTCGGCGAAGAGTTCGCGGGCCTGCTCGAAGGCGGCGACGTTCGCGTCCTGAGCCTGCTTGACTGCTTTGAGCGTCTCTTCTTGAAAATTGCTTACGTACTGGTTGAAATCGGTGGCCACGGTGATTGTTACTCCTGCGGTTCTTGCTGCTGCTGTATGCTAAGTATACTTAGCACACGCTGCATTTGTCAAGTGCGACCCAAGAACCCCCGGTAAATCCGGATCATCGTGTCCTTTTGGTCGGTCGTCAGGTTCCCGTCCAAGCGAATGGCCTGCTCGACGTCCCGGCCGGCGGGTTTGGCGTCTTCGTCTAAAAGGCCGGCTTGCGTGTACATCGTCTCCGCCGAAATCTGGAGCGCGCTGGCAATGTTTTTCAAAACGTCGGCCGAGGGTTTGTAGAGGCCCTTCTCCACCTGCCCGAGATACGGATTGGAGATCTTCGACATCTCCGCCAGCTGCCGCAGCGAGAGATTTGCGAGCTCCCGCTGGCTCCGGATGAACTCACCAAGCCTCTCCCACGCGCGATCGCGCTCAGAGCTCATTGCGGACGTACCGCCCGGGGGCGGCCTCCCCTTGGGGCAACTCCGCAGGCGCTGCCATCGGTCCTGCGTGCGCGTCCGCCCACACGGCCCAATCTTCCCACCAACTTCCCGCGAAGCGTTCGGCGCTCGCTCGCCACTGCTCCGGATTCTCTTCTCGCAGAGCGCGCGGCTTGGTCCAATGCTGCGATTTTGCGCTCCCCGGCGGATTCACGATGCCGGCGATATGGCCCGAATTCGTAAGCGTATAGGTGAGGTCTTCGCTCGAGACGAGGTTCACGGCGCGATACGTCGAGCGCCAGGGTGCAATGTGATCGGCCTCCGCGCCCAGGACGTAGAGCGGCGTGCGAATCAAACCGAGATCGATCGGCGTATCCGCGATGACGAAGGCGTTCGGTTTGGCGATGAGATTGTTCAGATAGCAGGCTCGCAGATACTGCGAATGCATCGCCGCGGGCATGCGCGTGGAGTCGCCGTTCCAGGTTAGGATGTCGAACGCGGGCGGCTGCTTGCCCATGAACCAGTTGCTGACGACGTAACTCCAGATCAAGTCGTTCGCTCGCATCCAGTCGAAGGTTCCGGCCATCTCGCTCGAGTCCAAGTATCCGCGCTCGTTCATGCGCTTTTCGAGCCGTTCGATCGTTGCTTCGTCCGTGAAGACGCCCAGATCGCCGGGTTCCGAGAAGTCGATCAGCGAGTTCGTCAGCGTCGCGGAGTTTACGCGTTCTGCTTCTCCGTGCGCCGCAAGGTACGCCAGAAAGATCAGCGTCAGCGTTCCGCCCAGGCAAAGCGCCGCGATATTAGTTTTCGTGCTGCCGGTAATGCGTTCGACCGCGCCGAGCGCCTCGAGCAGTCCCAGCCGCAAATAGTCGTCCATCAACAAGCCCCGCATCGACGCGTCGGGATTGCGATAGCTGATCATGAAGGTCTGGTGCCCATGCCGTACCGCCCACTCCACGAACGAACGGCCTGGGGCCAAATCCATGATGTAAAACTTATTGATCCATGGCGGACTGCAGAGCAGCGGAATCTCGTGAACCTGCGAGGTCTGCGGCTCGTAAGCGATCAGCTCGATGAGTTCGTTGCGAAAGACGACGCGCCCGGGAGTTGCGGCGAGATTGACGCCAAGCTCGTGCTTCGAAGTGTCGGCTTGACGCGGCATGCCGCGGTTCTCGCGCGCGTCGTCCATGAAGTTCTGCATGCCCCGCATCAGGCTGGCGCCGCCAGTATTCATTGCCTCCTTTACGACCGCGGGATTCATCCAGGGAACGTTGCTCGGCGCGAACGCGTCGTTGAGCATTTGCATGGCGAACTTGGCTTTGCGTTTGGTTGCTTCCGGAAGACGCGAACTGTCGACCAGCGCCATGGCGGCGCGCGAACGCGCGAGATACTCTTCCAGCGCGCCTGCCAGCAGCGGATTCTCTTTCCAGCCTGCGTCGGCGAAGCGCCGATCCGAACCGGGCGCAGCGGTTTCGATTTCTTGTCCGCTCAGGCGCCTCAGCATATTGAAGCCCGCGGCTTGCTGCGCGGCGGCGAGATTCGCAATCCAGAGTCCCATTCGCGCAGGGTCCGCCATGGCGTCCGCCATCACCGCGCGCAAGGCGTCGCCCAAAGACGCCGGATCCAAACCCGTAACGTCCAGGCCGTACTGCAGATCTTCGGGTGCAAACGCTGCGTCGATCATCACATGTACATGCCGCCGTTGACGCTGAAGACGGAACCCGTGATGAACCCGCTCTCCTCGTCCAACAAGAACCGTACCGTGCGGGCAACTTCGGCCGGATCGCCCAAGCGTTTCACCGCGGTTCGCTCCGTGGCGCCTTCGATTGCTGCAGGCGGCATCGCGGCGACCATATCGGTATTGATGAATCCCGGCGCGACCGCGTTCACGGTAATGCCTTTCTGCGCCACTTCGAGAGCGACGGTTTTCGTTAGACCGATCAGCCCTGCTTTGGCGGCGCTGTAATTGGCCTGTCCGATGTTGCCGCTCAGTCCCACCACCGAACTAATGTTGACGATGCGGCCGTAATTCTGCTCGATCATTTTGTCGATCACCGCCTTGATCATGAAAAACGGCCCCGACAGGTTGACCTGCAGAACCGCATTCCATTCTTCGATCGTCATTTTGCGAATCGTGTGATCCGCGGTGATCCCGGCGTTGTTGACCAGAAAATCGATTCGGCCGTGGCGTTCCAGAATCGCCTCCACCGCCATGCGGCAGCGCTCGTATTCGCCGACGTCTCCCTCGTAAAAAACGACGTTCTCGGCACTGCCGTTCAGCGAACTGCGCAGACGCTCCGTCCGATCGCGATCGGCTTCCAAGCCGACGACCGCAACGATCGCGCCGTCACCGGCTAAACTGCGGGTGATGGCGCCGCCGATGCCGCGCGCACCGCCGGTAACGATGCCGACGCGGCCGGCCAAAGACGTAAGGGTTGTGGAAGATCTCATGTGCTAGGCTTACCTAGCACCGCGCTTTGTCCCTCTTCGTGACTTACATGTCTAAGCCGCCGTTTACGGTGTAAACGGCGCCCGTGATGTCAGCTCGATTCGTCGTCCAAAAGAAACTTCACGACGCGCGCGACCTCCTCGGGCTGACCCAGCCGCCGCACCGGAATCTTTTCGATCACTTTCGCCAGCGCCGCTTCGGGCACAGCCGCCACCATCTCGGTGTTGATGAAACCCGGCGCCACGCAGTTGACGGTAATGCCCTTGGTGGCCATCTCAAGCGCCAGGCTTTTGCTCAATCCGAACAACCCGGCCTTGGATGCCGCATAATTGGCCTGCCCGACGTTACCGGTTTCTCCGATGACCGAGCTGATGTTCACGATGCGTCCGGAGCCGCGTTCGATCATGTGCTCCAGTACGGCTTTCGTCATCGCGAACGCGCCGAACAAGTTGACGTTGAGAACCGCCTGCCAGTCTTCCGGCGTCATCTTGCGCACGGTTTTGTCGACAGTTATGCCGGCGTTGTTGACGAGCCAGTCGACTCGGCCGTAGCGGTCGAGAACTTCACGTACGACGCGCACGCAATCCTCGGGCTCGTCAACGCGGCCCTGATGAATCGAAACCGTCGCGCCTTCTTTTTCAAGATCGTGTTGATGTTTCTCGGCCGCCTCTCGGCCCCGGCTGTATCCCGCGGCCACGCGGTGTCCGGCGGCGGCCAGGAGCGTCGTAATGGCGCCTCCGATTCCGCGCGTCCCGCCGGTGACAATCGCAACCTTACCGTCGGACATACTGTGCCTCCGCTAGGATCGTGTCGTGTGCCGCAAAGTTATCCGCTCGCGCACCAGCCCCTTTGAATTCAAACCGAAAGAAGGCCGCCGATGCGGCCTCCTTTCATTACATGCTTCTATAGGACGTTTTTAGTAAATCGACGTCGCGTAGAACGTTCCGCCGTCCCAATACCCGTACGCCACTACTTGACGTCCGACGGCGACTTTACCGCTCGCCTGATGATCGAGCGCCGGTTGATCGTTGATCACGACGCTGCGGCTGGACTGCTGCAGCGTTACGAGGTGACCTTTGACGTCCGTGATCGTACCGGCAACGCTGTCGTGCCGATAGCGCGTGGCATCAGCCGTACACTCCCGTTCGGCACCCAAACGTCGTTTTGCCACGTTCCGCAGTGCCAGTCATTGTAAGGCTGCGTATCAGGCGGCGGAGGCGGCGGCTGCTGCGCACGAGCAACACCGGCAGCTGCGCTAAAAGCCAAGACCGCGGTCGCAAGCAGGCTGTAGAAGTATTTCAAAGTGCGTCTCCTTTCGGCGTTGCTCCGAAACGGAGCAGGCTTCCGAAAGTTCATACCCAGCTTACGGCGCGCATCGCGGAAGCGTGCGCTACGTTGCGCGCGGCCGCATGCTTCCGACCAATCGGTAGAGCAAGACGCCGAGCGCGACGAACGCTATTCCGCCGATGACGTCGGCTGCCGTCGCAAAGTTGTCTCCCACGAGGGCGAGCGGCGAGCTGTTGCCGGATAACACGATAATGCCCGCCAGCAAAACACCGAACAAGCTCTCACCGACGATGAGTCCCGACGCGAGCAAAACGCCCAAGCGTTTCGCTGCTTCCGCATGCGGCTTACGCTCGACCCAATCGTTGTAAAAGCGTCCGGCGAGCGCTCCGGCGACTACCGGAAAGATCGTTGAGGCGGGCAGATAGATGCCGAGCCCCACGGCCAGCGGCGGCAGTTTGACGCGATCGTTCGTAGATCGGCGCAGAACCTCGTCGATGATGATGATAACGATGCCCGCCAGCACGCCTATTCCGATTAAGTTCCACGGCGCTTGTCCCCCGATCACGCCTTTGGCAAGCGCCGAGATCAGCGTTGCTTGGGGAGCCGGAAGCGGCTGCGCGGCCGGCGACGTGTTGGGATGCGGCGCACCGGCAAAGCCATACGCAGCGTTGAGCAGGCCCAGAATCGGCGGTATGACGATCGCGCCGAAAATGACGCCGACGACCAGCGCGATTTGCTGGCGCCACGGCGTTGCGCCGACGAGTTGACCGGTCTTCAGATCCTGAAGATTATCGTTGGAGATCGTAGCGACGCACAGCACGACGGCGGTGACGAAGAGTGCGAAGGCGATCAGCGCCGGCTTGACTGCCGGATTTGCGGCGTGTGCCATTCCCAGCAAAATGAGCGACGCGCCGATGACGGTCAAAATCGCTAGGCCCGAAACCGGGCTGTTCGACGATCCGATGAGTCCCGCCATGTATCCGCATACCGCCGCGACCAAAAAACCCGCGATGACGGTGTAAACTATGGCAACGATAATCAGCGGCACCATGATCGGCGCGAGCGCTCCTCCACGCAAGAAGTACGTAAAAAGCGCGGCGAGCGGAATCAAACACAGAATACTGACCAGCGCGACTTGATTGATCGGAATGTCGCGTTCGGTAATCGGTAATCCGGCCTGCCCGGCGATACGGCGCTGCTGCGTTGCCGCGAGCGCCGACTGCAGTCCGTTCCACACCGGTAAGGCGAGCTTTCCGAGCGTCCAAATTGCCGAGATGCCGATCGCGCCGGCCCCGATGAAGCGGACTTGATGCGACCAAATCGCCGTCGCAACGGTGGCGGCATCGCCTGCGGCAGGGTGCAGCGCAGTCAAAATCGGCGTTGCGATTCCCCAAGCAATGACCAGCCCCGTGAACATCGCAAGGCCTACGGAGAGTCCGATCAGATGTCCGGCTCCAAGCAGCGCAAACGAGAGCCCGAAACCGATTCCCGTTGCGGACGATCCCGCGCGAAAGAACGCGTCGATTTCGCCCGTGAAGATCTTCGTTGCCGCAACCGCCGCGAACCCTGCTGATGCGACCGAGCCGAGGATGACCGCTAAAACGCCCGCGGTGCCCTCGGCGGCGCCTTCGCGCGTCCCGACGCCGACCCGCAGAACTTCGGCAGCGGCCACGCCTTCGGGATAAGGCAGATCGGACTCCGTAACCAGCGCCCGCCGCAGCGGAATCGAGTACATCACGCCCAGAATTCCGCCGATTGCGCAAATTGAGAAGCTCTCCCAGAACGGAAATCCGGTCCACCAGCCGACCATAACCAAACCGGGCAAAACGAAAATAATCGATGAAAGCGTCCCCGCCGCGGAAGCGACGGTTTGCACGATATTGTTCTCCCAGATCGTCGACGTGCGAAACGCGCGCAGACACGCCATGGAGATAACGGCGGCGGGAATGGACGATGCGAAGGTCAGCCCGACCTTGAGTCCGAGATAAACGTTGGCCGCCGTGAAGACGAGCGTAATTGCGGCGCCCAGGATGAGCCCGCGGACGGTAAGCTCGACGCGGGAATCTGAGACGGCAGCGGCATCGGTCGAGGTCGTTGCTTCCATGCGGCTGCATTGGCAGTAACCAAGCAGCCCGCCTGCAACGATCCGGCGGTTACGGCTGCGCGGGCGGGTCGCTCGCGGGGAACGAGTCCGCTACGGCCTTATCGTAGTCGTCGAGTTTCTTGTCGCCTTCCTTGGCGTCGCGCACTTCCTTTTTGATCTCCGCGTGCTCCGCTGGAGGGATCGTCCGGGACTGTTGCTTATCCATTGGCACGTTGTACCCAAAAGAACGCGCGGCGGTTCCGACACCGCTGGGCGCGGTATTGCTCGTCGAAGCCGGCGCTGAAGCGATTACCGGCGCCCGCTTTGCGCGCAAGACTGCGCTTTCGGCCGCGCGCCCGAAGCACGATCTGCTCCGTGAAGCCGCCGCGCAAGTGCGCGCATACTTTCGCGGACGGCTGCGGCGGTTCGATCTGCCGCTGCACTTCGATGGAACCGAGTTTCAGATCGACGTTTGGCGGATGGTGTCGAGCTTGGAGTTCGGCGAAATCGTGTCATACGGGGATGTGGCGCGCATCATCGGCCGGCGGGGTGCGCACCGCGGCGTCGCAGCGGCGATGGCAAAGACGCCGATCGACTTGTTCGTTCCTGCACATCGTGTGGTCGGCGCAGACGGCACCGTCCGAGGTGCCGGACCAAACTCGCTGCGGCGTCGATTGCTTCGATTAGAGGGAATACGGCTTCGCTGAAACTCCGGTGCGCGGTCAGTCGCGGGCAATGACGATGAGCGCCAGCGCCCAGCCGGACGGCGTGCGCAGACGGGCGAGATAACCGTCGTCCGTCTTTCCGTAAATGTGATAGCCAGCCCTGAGTGCGTCCGCAACCGAACTGAACACGACTACACCGGTCATAGAATGCCTCTACTCCGCGCGCGGGGAGCAGTCCCTGTCTAACGGGTTGGATAGATTCCAACAACTTGCGAACAACGTGTGGACGCAGCTGTGTATTACCTGTCGACAAAGCGGCGCCATTCCAGGAGCGCGCCGCCGCCGTTGTTGCGATCTCCGGCAAGCCCGGTAGCCGTGTACTTCGCCGAAAAATCGATGGTGCGAATCCCGAACAGCCACTCGCTGTCGCGTTTGCGAAAGCCCCATGTTACGGCCGCATCCTCCTCGGCCGCAGCTTCGGCTTTCACGACCGGAGCAACGGGGATGCTGTACGCATAATAATCGCTTCCGCTCAAGTGCGGTGTCGCACCTACCACGACTTCCCAAAAGCGCCGCGCGGTGTACGAACTGCGATACACGGCTTCCAAACGAAGTCCCGCCAGACGCGAAGATACGACTTGACTGATATTCGGAAGGGGCGTTCGCTGGTTGATCACCGTCTCGCCGGCGCCCAGCCAATATCGCGCGCGGCGATCGAGCGCCGCGCGAAGCGCACCATCGAGCAGGCTGAGCTGCGGGGTGGCCTGTCCGTAATACGAAGATGCACGCTGCGGCAGCGAGACCGGCGGAATACCTTCGAGGTGTAAGCCGAATCGTCTCAAGCGGACGCCGGCTTCGACGATCGCGCCGAGCGCGGTGCCGTGCTGCGTGCCGGCGATGTCCTTGTGAGCGCCGGTAAGCAGAATGCCTTGCAAGCCGACGTAGACTTTCGGATCCGCCGATGCCGTTGCCGGCGAGATCGAAAACAATCCCATCGCGAAAGCGAGGGCAAGGGCCGGTCCTCGGCAGTTAGCGCTTCGCGGCGTCAATAAGAACGATTCCGCGCGTGTCCTTGTGTTCGAATTGATCGAGCGCCGAGAGTGCTGCTCCGATCGGGCTCTCGGGCTGAGTCGCTTGCGTGAGCGTCATGCCGATCCGTTGTTTTGCCATATTGTCCACCGGAGCGCGCATCACGTCCGGAAGCGATCGGTATCTCGAGATCAAATTCAGCACGAATCCGAAGTGCTCGTTCACCAGCGGCGGATCCATGACCATGACGAGCAGGCCTCGGGTCTTGCCGCCGGCTTTTTTCACGAACAGCGCGTAATCCAAACCATTGCGCTCCGCTTGCGCGCGTTGCTCTGGGTTGTTTCCCGTTTCCAATGCGGCATATCCCGGCGGCGGAGATGCGTTGACGCGGTCCACCCACGCCGAGAGCTCCGGAAATGCTGCGTCGCTCGACGCGATCACTTCGCGGCCCGCATACGTTCCGTTCCCGTTATCGAAGATGGAACTCCCCACCGGCGCCTTCGCATCGATCGCCTGCACGAACGTGTGGGAGGCGACAAGAGCAGCTCCGGGATAAATCGGAAAATCTATCGGATTGTGCAGCGCGCTGGACGAGGACCCGCTTTGCTGCCCGTTTTGCCCCGACGAACACGCCGCCACCGCCGCGGCCGCCAGGACCGCCCCAATGATCCTTCTGAGCATACCGCGCTGTTGTTCGAGGAGAACCGCCTGCGGCCCCGTAAGGCTGCCGAGGGGGAGATCTTCGTATGCCGTTCGACGAATTTTGGCCGCACTACCTCAACGCGCATCGCGATCCGCGCACGCGGATGTTCCACGTAACGGGGACTCTGGCCGCTGCCGGACTGATGGTCGCGGCGCTCGCAGCCCGCAAACCATGGCTTGCGGCTGCGGCGCTCGCCGCGGGATACGGCCCCGCGTGGTTTTCGCATGCATTCTTCGAACGAAACAGGCCCGAAACGTTTCGCGCGCCGTTCGCCTCGCTCGGCGCGGACTTTGTGATGGCTTGGCACGTTCTTCGAGGCACTATCGATCAACAGCTTGCCGGTCAACGGGAGGAGTAGACTCTGCAACGCGAACCGCTTTCCTACGGATCGTATCTGCACATCGACGACCTGCTCGCGCTGCAGCAGCCGCTCTCGTCGCCGGCGCATCACGACGAGATGCTTTTCATCGTCATTCACCAAGTGTACGAACTGTGGTTCAAGCAGCTGCTCCATGAATTAGATGCGGTCGTGCGCGCATTGGAACGTTCCGAGCTGCTTCTCGTGGCGAAACATTTTCGGCGCATCCACACGATTCAGCGCTTGCTGGAGCAGCAGGTCGACGTCCTGGAAACGATGACGCCGCAAGAATTCAATGCTTTTCGCGAACATCTCAATCCGGCTAGCGGATTCCAATCAATCCAGTTCCGCGAGATGGAGTTCGCTGTAGGTGTCCGGCGCACCGAAACGCTCAAATATCTCCAATTGACTGGCGAGCAGCGCGCCCGGCTCGAGCAGCGCCTTGCCGATCCGTCGCTCTATGATTACGTCAAAGATCTGCTGCGCAAGCGTAAATTCGCGGCGGACTCTTCCGAGCAACTCGTCCTGACGTTCAAGAGCATCTACGAGAATCCGTACGAAAACTACGATCTTTACCTGCTGCTCGAGGACTTGATTGAGTTCGACGAACGGCTGCTGCTCTGGCGCGGCCGGCACGTTCGTATGGTCGAACGGATGATCGGCGCCAAACGCGGCACAGGCGGATCGCTCGGAGCCCAATACCTGGCAACCACTCTGGAAAACCGCATGTTCCCGGAACTGTGGGAGATGCGCACGCTTCTAGGCAAGGACTACGGCTGATGCAAACGACGACGCAAGCGGTCCTGCGGGATCGATTTCCGATTCTAAGCAATTCCACGTTCTTGGTGAGCCATTCGATGGGCGCGGCTCCGATTGGGGCCAAAACGGCGCTGGAAAAGTACTTCGATCTATGGGCCGAGCAAGGCGCCGAAGCGTGGGAGGAATGGCTGCCCGGCATCGGCAGCATTGCGGACGGCATCGGAGAGCTGATCGGCGCGCCGTCCGGCTCGATCTTCCTGGGGCCGAACGTTTCCGTGCTGCAAGCGGCGCTTGCGAGTTCGCTGAAGTTTACCGCCGGCCGGAACGAAGTCGTGTACGAAGCGCTGCAATTTCCGTCGTTGACGTACGTCTGGAGCGAATGGCAGCGTTTCGGCGCGGTGCCGCGCATCGTGCCTTCGGACGATGGGCGCACGATTCAAACCGAACGCCTCATCGAAGCGATCACCGAGCGTACGCTCATTGCGGTGCTCTCTCACGCGTACTACGTTTCCGGTGCGCTCTGCGACGTTCGCGCGGTTCAACAGCATTGCCGCAAGACCGGCACGCTGCTGTGCGTCGACGCTTATCAAACGACGGGCGTCTTTCCGTATGACGTGGTCGAGTGGGATCTCGACATGGTGACGGGCGGCAGCCACAAATGGCTCTGCGGCGGTCCGGGCTGCGCTTGGATTTACGTCAAGCCCGAGCTGCGGGCAAAGTTGGAACCTGCCGTCACCGGCTGGATGGCGCATGCGCGTCCGTTCTCGTTCGAGCCGGCACCTATGACGTGGGCGCCGAGCATGTATCGTTTCGGCACGGGCACGCCGACCATTCCCGGGTATGTGGCGGCCAAGCCTGGACACGATTTGGTCAAGCAAGTCGGCGTGGCAAAGATCCGCGAACACAACGTTCGCTTGACGACCGTCATTGCGCAGAAGGCGCTCGAGAGCGGGTTCACCGTCAATACGCCGCTCGATCCGCAGAAACGCACCGGGTGGATCGGCATCGATTTTCCGGACTCGCGGCTTGCGTACGAAAAATTGATTGCGCGCCGCGTATTCGTCGACTATCGCCCGGGATGCGGCATCCGCGTGAGTCCGCATTTTTACACCACTGACGACGAAGTCTCGGCGTTCTTCGATGCGCTCGGAGCGGGATGATGGCGACGTCCGCAATGATCGTCGACCATCGAAACATAGGCGCCGCATTCCGGCGCCTTTCTCTTCCCAACGCCGTGGCGATGCTCGGCGATCAGCTGCTTGGAATCGTCGACACGATCGCGATAGGAACGCTCGGTACGGTCGCGCTCGCCGGCGTTACCGGCGCCACGACCGTATTCGTCGCGGTCGCTTTCGGAGCGTTTGGGTTCAGCAACGGCCTGGGAATCGTCGCGGCTCAGCGCATCGGTGCAGGAGACGTCGAAGGGTTTGCGCGGACGGTGCGCGCCGGGTTCGTGATCCCGTTTGCTGCGGCGGTGCTGACGGCTGCGGTGAGCATCTTTTTCGGCCGCCCGATCGTAGGCGCGATGGTCGGCCACTTGGCTTCTTCGCACGCAAGCGGCACCTATTTGATCTTGCGTTGCTTCTCGCTGCTGCCGATCGTCGTTTCCGTGACTGTCATCAACGGCTTGAGTGCTGCCGGCAACCGCAAAATCGCCGTCATCATCTTGGCGATCGTCAACCTCGTGCATATTCCGCTGCTGCTGATTCTGGCGCTCGGATGGTTCACGCATCATCCGCTCGGCATCGTCGGAGCGGGGATATCCTCGCTGCTCTCTGAGTGCACCGCCGCAATCTACGCGATCGTCTACGTGATACGGCGCCCGATCTACCGGGTACTCTCGAGTCTGAGCGTGGATTTGCGCTTGGCATTCGAGTGCGCGCGTTTGGGACTTCCGGAAGCCGTCTTTCTGTTCTGCGTCATCGCGCCGGACGCGTTCATCGTGGCAATGCTCGCGCCGTTCGGTCCCACCGCAATCTCCGCATTCCGCGCGCTCAACGTCGTCTCGGACCTCACCTTCGTCGTTCCCAGTCCGCTGCAAGCCGCGGTGCAGACGGTCATCGGCCAGCGTTTAGGCGCAGGCGACGTTGAAGGGGCGCAGTGGTTCTTTCGTCGCGCACGCGTATTGGCGTTCCGCATCACCGCTGCAACCGGCGTCGTCTGCGCTTCGCTCGCATGGCCCTTGGCATATCTGTTCACGCTCAATGGGCCGGTGGCTTCCGTAGCGGCGCTTCCGCTCGCGCTCCACATGGCCACGCTGCCGATCAAGGGATGGGCGATGGTTTCAATGGCGCCGATCCGCGCATCGGGCGACACGCGCTTCTCCATGACGGTGGGTATCGTGAGCAGCGCGCTGGTGATCCCGGCGGCGTACGTCTGCATCTACGTGCTGCGCATCGGGCTTTACGGCGTTCCGGTGGGCTGGATCTTCGCTTGGCTTGCGCGTTCGGTGCTTACGCTGTTCAAGTTGCGCGGCGAATCGTGGACGCGCCGCAGCTTGATTGCGGTTTAGCGCGCGAAAAAAAGGCCGGAGAGGCGTCATTAGCGCCGCTCCGGCCTCGCGTGCAGCAGCACGTCTCGGCTAACCGCTAGTTTTCGATCCAGGTGTAGGTCACAATCGACGTCTCGGGTGTAACCGGTTCCGCTCCGACGCTGATCTTGCAGCTCTGGACGATATCGAACGGATTGCGCGTCGGATTGACGGTAGTGGGCGCGTGCGATAGCAGGATGCCGTTTCCGCTCGTCGGGATCACGGTGAACGAAGTCGTATCCCAGCCCAGGCCCATGGCCTGCGAAGAGTTGGCGGAGTCCACTTCGGTCAGCATCTCGTTCGTCGGGCTTCCGGTGCTGTTCACCGGGTTGTTGTCCGTCGAAACGTACAGGCCCCATCCGGCGGGGTTGCCGACGTCCGTGTAGACGCTTACCGTTGCGATATCGCTGCCGGTTACTGATTGATTGTTGGCGACGCCGCCCATATTGATACTCGAGGCGGCGAAGGCACAGCCCGGACAATTGGGCGAGGGATGCGACGGATTCGCACCGGGTCCCGTGCCGGGATCGACGACGATGACCAAACTCGCGTTCGGAACAACCTCGACGTCCGTATCGTTGGGCCAAGCCGAGGCGGCGCTCACGCCGTTCGTCGTGCCGCCCGCCGCCAGGACGCTGAACGTCGCCGGGAAGTTGAAGATGTCGTTCACTTTGTACGGTGCTTGCGCGTTGAACGTGATCGTCATCGAATCGCCCGGAGCAATATAGCAGCCGGCGCCGCCCGTAACGGTAATGTTTCCGTTCGACGTGGGTGCGCCCAGCGGCACGGGATTGGTGACGGTTGCAGTGCACGCCTTGCCGCCGGCTTGGCTGCCGTTGATCGTAACGGTTGCCGTCGGTGCTGCCTTCGGCGTAATTTGCCAATCGATACCCGTCGTGTCCGTACCGGTGACGCCGTTGATGTCCTGGTACGGAATCGTCACTTGGACCTTCGTGAGGCTGTTGCACGGGATGCCGCCCGCGCAGTTGCCCGCGCTTGCACCGGTGTTCGTAATCGTGTACTGAAACGTGTTGCCGTACGTCGTGTCACTGTCCGCGCCGACCGTCGGTATGTTCGGCGCCGTCACCGGGACTATCGAGCCGCTATAGGGATAGACTGCAGAGAATCCCGCCGTTGCACCGGTGGCGCTGATGCTCAGGGTGATCGTCTTGCCGTTGCCGTTCCAGCCGTCGCCGTTCGCGCCGTGCGTCCAGATGGTGCCGGTAATCGGACCCGCAACTCCGTTCGGAACGTTCAGAGCGCCCGTTGCATTGAACGTCTCACTGGGCTGCAGCGCGTGCGCCTGCTCGGTCGCCGTTGCGCACGCCGTCATATTGTTGCCGGTCGGCGGGTTCCAGGTTCCCGTGTTGCCGGGTTTCTGCGCCGCGCACAATCCGAACCAGTAACGCGTGGTTCCCGCAACCGGCGTCGTCGATCCGAGATAGCTCCATCCGGCGGACGGCGCGCTGACTGCCGGATTGCTCCATGCCTCGTTGCTGGGAATATCGACCGCGATGGCGTCGATCTCGTCCGGGAACGTTCCGCTGGTTGACGCATTAGAAAGCGCCACGGTTACGTTGTTGTCGGACGGCGAGCCCACCGAATTCGGTGCGAACGATCCGGTCATCAGCGAGTTGTCGAGCGAATAAGAACCGATCGCCGTGCTGTCGATCGATTGCGGATTCGTCTGTCCGACGAACACGGTATTGGTTCCGTCCGGAGCAATCGTGAAGATGTTGTTCGCTCCGCCGGTCTGCACCGTCTCGAGCGTAAAGTCCACGTAGGCGAAGGCCGACTCCGCACCCGGATTGAGGTCGAAGTACAGGTCCTGCGATGCGCCGGGTGCGATTCCGGCGTTACCGTTCCCCACTTGGAAGCAGTTCACGTCCGCCGGCAGACCGTTGGGACAATTGACGATGTTCCACTTCGTCGGCGAATTACCGTCGATGTTGATGGTCACGTTGCCGCCCGACATCGGCGGCGGTTCGCCCAGCTCGAATTCGGTGATATTCGCCGAACCGGCGGTGGACGTGTTCTTGATGTGGATATCCCAAACGTCGCTTCCGGCTGATGCCGAACCCTGCGGCTCGTTCTGCGCGTACATGCCCTGCATCGTACCTGCTACGACGCTGCGCGGCGTAAAGCCGTGAATGTCCGGACCCAGCGTGAGTCCGCCGTTTTGGTTGCCGACGAAGTAGACGTGTCCGGTCCCGGACCACGTGGTCGCGTTGCCGAAGTTGACGCTGACGTAATTCGTCGCCTGTGTCTGATTGGCGGCCGACCAGTCGGCGCCGTCGACGGGTAGCACCGTCGTCGTTCCATTACAGCCCGTCTTACAGTTGGTGTCGGCGACCGGAACGCTCCATGTGATGTTGGGGATCGTGACGTACGTGTTGTTCGGCGCCAAGCTGTTGCCGGCAGTGGTCGGAAGGCCCAGCACGTTGCAGCCGGCCGCGTTGCCGGCTCCCGCGCACTTTACCGTAAACGTCCAAGAGACGCCGCTCGAATCGACGACCGTCTGCGTTTGGCAGTTTGCTCCGCACGAAGAGCTGCCCGCGCCAAGCGCCATCGTGACGCCGGACGTGCCGGTGTTGAAGTCGATCTCGGCGATCGCATCCGCGTTCTGCGTATTCCAATTGACGCTGCCGCCGTCGTTTTGGAACTCCAAACCCGACGTTGCGGTTCCGCCTGCGCTGAGTGTAATTGCCGTACCGTTGGGATTGGTAAATATCGTCGAGACGTTGTAGCCCACGATCTGAAAAGCTTTGGATGCCGCGACGTCCCCGGCGTTCGGCGCCGTTCCGGCGGCCCCGGTGATGCCGGCCTTGTCGTAGAGCGTCAGGGTATAAGCGTCGTTGGGATAATTCGTGGGCGTCTGATTGTTCGTGAACGTCCAGTTGACGTTGGTCGTCGTTCCGGCCAGATTATTTACGTCGTTGCTGTAGACGACCAATCCGTTCGGATCGCTGATGATCTCGCGGTAGCTGTGCCCGTTCGTGAGACCGGTTACCTTCGCGGCAAAACCGGAGTCCGAGTTTTCGGTCGTCGAGTCGAAGGCAAATATGGCGGAAGGCGTCGGTGCAGCCGGTGCCGGGGACGGCGCTGCCGTACCGCTCGCACCCGCTACGCCGGTCATGCTTATCGCGCCCGATGCGCCGTTCTTGACGACGGAAAACTGAATTTGCGCGACGCGCTGATTTGCGGTCGTGTCGTAAAGCACGAGCGAATACGTGCCCGTAGCCTCCGCCGCCGGAATCGTCCAGGAGCCGTTGAAGGTCCCGAGCGCCGGCAGACGCGCAACGGCGGAGTCCGGATTACACAGCCCTGCCGGCGGGTTGCCGCCCGGCGAGGGGAACAGGAAAACGCAGGTCGGCGAGGTCGACGTCGATTCGATGTAATACGCGTAGTCGTCGGCGCCTTGCAAGCCGCTGTCGCTGAAGTACACCGTCTGTCCGCCGGTGAAATTCGTCTCCGGCACGGTGTCGTACTGATCGGAGAACGTCTGCAGCGTATTCGTGTTTCCGACCTGAATGTACGCGACGTCGATCCAGAAACTTCCCGTCTTGTCGTATGTCCCGAGCACATACGTGCCGTCGACGTTCAGCGTTTGAATGTTGCCGCCGTCGCCGTTCTTGACCAAGTAAGCCGCATAGGCATTGAACGCCGTCGGGTCGTTCGGCGGCAGATAGACGTCTTCGACGGAGTCGTTACCGTTGAGCGCGCCGTTGCCGAACGTCGACCACCATTGGATCGTACAAGGATTGCCGAAGATGTAGTTTCCGTATTCCAGACAGCCCGTGTTGATGTTGACGGTACTGCCGGTCGCGGACATCGGATGCCGGTGTCCGGAAAGAATGTCCGCTGCGCTGAAGGTGTTGGCGCGCGTTTGCTTAGGCAGCGGTGCGAGTTGCCAACGCGGAAGCCGCGCGACCACCGTTCGCTGCATGCGCACCGCACTGGGAACGTTCGTTCCCGAAAGGCCTTGGAGCGGGGCAAGGGTCGCAACCGGCCTTACGGGGGCGGGACTAGGATGCGCGATAACGTGCAGCGTGGGGCCGACGGCGGCCACAGCGACTGCGCCGCCGACGAGCGCCAGGAATCCCGCGATGAGCGCTGCGCGCACGTTACTGAACATCACCAGTACACCGTGTAAGTAGCGGTCGTGCTGTAAGATCCGGTCGGAACGGAGGCGGGAATCACGATGCTGAGATCGACGCAGTAGGTCTTCATGCCGCCGGCGGTCGCGACGTTCTGCCACGCCGTAGGATATACGGTGAAGGGCGAAGCCGTCGGCTGCGGCGTCGCGCCGGCGTAATTATCGCGGCTCACGTTCTTCCCGGGAAAGCTCGTTGCCGACGAAGACGGATTCTGCGCTAGCCCGTCCTTCAGAGTCCATGAGGTCTGCGCGCTGTCGACAGTGACTTGATACGCGCACGACTGCTTGAGCGTCGTGCCCGCGGTGCCGTTCAGCGTGACGATCGGGTTGTTGGTATAGAGCAGGGTCCCCATTGGATTGGGGGAGACTTCCGCTTCGACTTTGAGCGCCGACTGCGTCTGCTGCGCAACGAGCACGCTGCCGCGTTCGAATGCGTTGCCGTCGACGTAGCCGGCCGACCCCTTCGCGCGCAGCGCGATGTGCGCGGCGATCTGCGGAGCCGATACGGGCGGCCCTGCGTCTGCCGGAGCGGGCGCCTTTGCGACGCCGGTGATGTTCATGAGAATCGTGACTTGGATCTGGTCGCGCTGAGTCTGCCCGACGCCGGCTTGCGAATGACCGCCGAACGCCGCGAAGATCGCTGCCACCGCCAGTGCTGCGAAAGCTCCTCGCTTGAGCGGCCGGTTCACGACGCCACCACCGTGTAGACGATCCAAACGTAGTAATTCACGGTGCCGGACGTAGCGGCCGCATTGGGAACTTTGAGCTCGTAATCCTGATAGATGTCGCCGCTCTCCGAAGACGAGCTGTCGATCGGAGCCGGATACGTCCCGTAGGTGATCGTCGGCGGAACTCCGGATTCGGGCTGCGCGGGATTGACCGCTCCACCCGTGACGTTAAACGGAAAACCTGCGCTGAAACCGGTATTGCCGTCGCCGCTGGCGACGGAGGGGACCCAATATAATGTTTGATTCAGATTCATGGTGTTGGCGCCGCCGTCCGAAAAGTTTGCGGCGCCTTCGCCGTAGAGGTTGAATCCCGAGCTGTCGTTGCTGCTGACGTTCACGTGAGCGGCGTACTTGTAGAGGTAGTCCACGCCGGCTTCGATCGCGCCGAAGTCGACCGCGCAACTGTTCGCGCACGATCCGGGTCCGGGCGCGGGCGTCGGCTGGGTGCCGAGCGCGGCCTTAACTGTTCCGTAACCTGCGTTATAGTTGGGCGTCAGCGTCATCGTGATAATCGCGTTGGTATACCACGCAACTTTCACGCTACCGGCTGCCGAGGCCGGCGCGATTGTCAAAACCGCAGCCAGCGCCACCACACAGGAGCCAATCCAGGCTCGCAACGCGCACACTCCTTTGTTAGTTGTACTGCTTGGTCTGAACTAGTGCGTTTCGAAAGCGACCTCGCCGCCCGTCATCGATTTCCCGCCGTAATCCACCATCGCGATTACTTGATACTTTCCGGGAGGCAGCGGTTTGCCCGAAACCTCGATCAGACGTTCTCCGCCGCGTTCGACCAACTCGTTGTTCGGAAGCGAGATCCGATCGACCGTTGCGCCATCCTTCTGGACCTCCAGTTGTCCGTTCAGATAGACGTGCATGTTGCCGGTATTCTTGAAAACGACCCGGTAGTTCTCGTCGCTCGGTTCGCTCACCACGTTCATCTTGGCAATCGCACCATCGATTTTTTCGGTGCCTGCGATCGTCAAGTAAATCTTGGTGGCGATTCGAGCCGAGAACGCTACCGCTCCCGCCCGGCGAACTGCTCGCGTTTGAAAGAAGACGATGCCCGAATACTCACCGCTGAGCGTTTTGTCGTCCGGCAAGTGCAGACTGAGCTGAACTTGCTGCGACGTTCCCGCCGGAAGGTCGAACTCGCGAGGGTTGATGAAGGCCCAACGCATCAGCGAGTTAAGTCGGCTTCCGACT
Organism: Vulcanimicrobiota bacterium; assembly: GCA_963714015.1. Taxonomy (GTDB): domain Bacteria; phylum Vulcanimicrobiota; class Vulcanimicrobiia; order Vulcanimicrobiales; family Vulcanimicrobiaceae; genus DASRDE01. Next base: position 3,459,483 of record OY970223.1, read on the forward strand.
GCCGCGATCTTGTATCCGCCGCTTCGATCGACCGTGAAGTCGACCATCGAGGCTTGAATGTGGGTCGCCGCCCCCGATTGATTCGACACGGTAACCGGTATGTTGTAACTCGTACCGGTAGGCGCCGAAAGATCCAGTTTTGCGGGCGAGACCGAGATTCCTAAGACACCGGCAGTTTGAGCAGGTGCTCCGGATCCCATAAGAAGTGTCGCAAACAGTAACGCTATCGCTGAGATAATGACGCGAGAATGCTTCATATGAGATCGTTTCGGTCGCAGGGACACCCGACCCCGCAGCCTTTCGAGCTTTCCTTCGTTCAGATTTAGTTTGTAACGACCGTGTAAGTAACGGTTCCGGAGTCGTTGGCCGTCTTGCCGGCGTTGGCCGGAAGCACGACCGCGTAATCCTCGCCGAAGTATGCCGGGTTGGTCGTGTTGTCGCTCGTGTCGAACACAGTCGTGGCCGCACCGCCGGGAACGGTTTGCGCGTTCACGCCGGAACCGCCGTACTGCAGACCGGCACACGTCGCTCCCGACCAGTTCGCAGCGGTCGTGTCCGTGGTGTCGGTGGCTTTAGCAGCCGTGTAGTTCGAAGAGGAGACGCCCGCTGCAGCCCATGCAACCGGCGCGTTCGATTTGATCGCGATGCCGCAGATCGCCGCTCCGGCTTGAGCCGGTGCAGCCGTCAGCTGCTCTTGAACCACGACGCCGGAGGTGTCGTTCGTATTGATTTGTGCTTCCGCCGCGTTGAGACCGACGCAAACGGTCGGGGCCGACGCGCTCGGCGTGATGCCGCCGAAGTCCAGCGTCAAGGCCTGCGTGCCGTTGCCGGCGCCGCCCGCGCCGGGGCTCACGTTGCAGGTGCCGCCGCCGGGAACGGTGAGCGGCGCAAGGTTGTCGCTGCCGCCGGCGCCGGCGTTGTTGTAGTTACCTTCGAGAACCATCGTCGCGACTGCGGAGATGTTCCATTGAATTTTCACGGTGCCCGTTGCTGCCGCCGCTGCGGATGCGGGGGCCGGCAGACAGGCGGAGATTGCCACGAGTGCCGTTGCGAGCGTTAAGAGCTTTTTCACTTTTGAGATCCTTTCACAATGCGCAATTTAAATGCCGTCCATGGCAAATGCGAAAAGCGTTACCTCAACGTTATCGGCACCTTCGATAGCCTAGTTAGTAAGAGACCGTGGTAAGGCTGTTCAGATATCTTTACAGTGAATACGAATATATGCGGCGCGTTCGGCTTGGGTAAAGTCGTCGTCTGACCGTCCTGCCAAACGATGCGATCGCCTTCGTGCGCGGCGGCCAGAAAGCGCGCGTGCACCACGACGTATTGGCCTTTGATGGGATGCTCCGGGGATGAGCTCGAAAGTATCCGGCCGGCGCATCGGGATCGACCACCAGCGTAGCGGACGCCGACAAAAGTCGTTTGCCGTGAATCGTGGCCGCTATCTTGTACGATCCGCTTTTCGCTGCCGCGGGAACGTCGATCTCACCTTCCCAACGCGACGTTAAGCGAGAGTAATTCAGCGGATGCGTTTCGCCGAATGCAATTGCGGCGACCGACGTCGCTTCCTCGCCGGCCGTCACCGAAACGAGCGTTTCACCGCCGGGCGGCAGGCGATCGTGCGCGATCTCCATCATCGCCGCTTCCGAGTCTTCGGTGGCTTTGAACGAGAACACGATGTTCTTCTGCTCCTTGCCGATCGTGAAGAGCAGGCCGTCATGGCGTTCACCGGGCTCCAGCTCGACGCTCACAGGCGGCGATTCGTTGCCCGTTCCGTCCGGAAGGGTTTCCGGATCGACGTTGACGTTGTACGTTCCGGCCGGGAGATCGTCGATGAGGAAGCTGCCGTCGTCGTTCGTGATCACCGCGTGTTCGCCCGGCTCGGCGACGACGTAAGCGTTGGTGACGCCTTGATTTGCGAGATCTTTGCCCAGAGCGGGATCGTACACGAGTTTTCCGGCAATGGACCCGAGCGCGCTCGCGGTGAAATCAACGGGCGTGTATTGACCGTTTTGCACGATCACGTCCTTGACTGCATCCGATGACGGAAATGACGCGTCCGCAGGCAGCGAGGCCATGTCGATAGCGACGGTGTGCTTTCCGGGCGCGAGGCGGCCGAACCCGAATGTGCCGAGCGCAGTCGTCGTTACCGTCGTTATCTGATCCAGTTTGATCTGCGCACCCGAAATGGGGTAGAGATCGCCGCTCGGCGTGCGGCCCATCACGTGCCCTTCGATTCCGCCGAAACTGCCGATTTGGAAGAGCACCTGCGCGCTCTGACCGCCTTGCACGTCGATTGGCGCATACGGTTGATCCGCCGTCACACCGCGCGGAAGGGACGCCGTCTCGATTCGGACTTCGTGGTGCCCGGGCGAAACCAAGTTGAATTGAAAATGGCCGAGCAGATCGGTTCGTTGCACTTGCGACTCGTCGAGCACCACTTCGACGTTTGAGATGCCGTTCGAAGAAGCTGCGGATCCGACGAAGTTGGTGGCTCCGGCGACGCTGACGACACTGCCCGCGATCGTCGCCGGAAGATGCGGATTGGGCCTTCCGCTGACGGCGCCGGTTCCGAACGAGAAGGGCGCATCTACCTCCAAATTGATGATGCGCGAATGTCCGTCGACCGAAGGGTTGATCGGATCGTGCGTGAACTGTTCGCCGACGTTTAATCCGAGCGTCAGGGCCGGGGATATTGCGCGGCTGAAATTTACCAGCGGCGTAATCTGCAGCGCATCGCTCGCGGCCGTGCGCGTGTGCGTAAACGACGTACCGAACGAGACCGTATTGCGCAGTCCGATCTGCGTCGAGGTGTTGATGCTGTTCGAAAGGATCACGGACCCGGCGCCCGACGACGTGCTGTTCAGCACCTGGCCGTTGTACGTAAACGCGAGTCTGCCGAGCTGCCGCTGCAGTGAGACGCCGTACTGCGAGTTCGATCCGGGCGCAAGGCCGGTCAGCCGCTGCAGCTGCCCCTGAAACAGCGCGTTCGTGCCGAACAATTCGGTCTGAAGTTGACCCGAGACTCCGCCGGTCCACTGCGCCGGCGCACCTGCTTGCAACTGATGCTCGTCTTGCAGAGCCAAGCTGTAATCGACAGTGCCGCGCGAGCCCGTAAACGTTAAAGAATCGCGGCGGGTCAGGATTTGGTCGGCGCCCTCTCCCGCTTTGTCCATCGATCCGTCGAAGGAGAGTGAGGAATTCGAAAGCGTCTTTCGGAACGACGTGTCGGCAAAGTCGTCGGCACTGACCACGCCGCCGCCGAGCGCCACGAAGCCGTCGCTTTGATGCCGCAGCGTCAAGCTGCCGTACGTGAGCGCCGATCCGAAGTCGCTGCGGAACTGGTAAGCCGAACCGGATGCCGGAGCGTCCGCGCCGGCGTTCTTCCGATTTTCGAACGCTGCCTCGAGCGTTTCGTCCAGGGGCCCCGACGCATGCGAAAAACCGAAAAGCGCCAAGCCTTCGCGCTCCGGCGTGGACTCCGACGCGGCTTGCATATAGCCGGCCTCGTAGATCGTCGAGCCGGTCGTCTTGCGGGCGCGAATACCGGCGAGCCGCGCCGTAAGCCCGTCCTCAATCGCAATCGGGCCTTGGAACGTCGTCAGATCGCCGCCGGCAAACGGTACGATGACTCCGAATCCCGACAGCGTGGAGCCGAGCGGGATCTGTCCGAGCAGTCCCAGCGGCTGCGCCTGATAGGTCAGGCCGACCTTCGGCGTGGCATACGTGATCTGAGGAAAGCCCAATCGAGTGGGACCCGAGCTCGTCACACCGAGAGGGACGTTCAACTGCGTCATCGTCGAGCCGGTCCGCCGGGAAAGCTGCAGCAGGATGCCGGCATTGCCTTCAGTTTGACTCTGACCGGTGGCGCCCGTGTCGGACCCCGCGAAACTGCTGCTCAGCATGTGCTCTCCCAGCGCGAGGTTGCCGCTCATTGCGAAGGTCAACGGCCCGCCCCGCGAGGCAGCCTTCTCTGAAGGCTTGGGAGTAGACGGAAGAATGGGGGCGGGCGTGGAGCCCGCGCTTGCAGCGATGGGCGCAGCCGGGAGCGCCTGCGCCGCAATCTGGGCGAGCGCCTGAATCGGGGCCGCAATTGCGGCGGGGATGTCGGAGCGAAGCCCGGCCGCTGTAAGCGAGCCGGCCATCATCGTCAATCCGGTAAAGCGCAGCCCGCGGGCGAGGCGCCGTTGGAAGTCCCGTCCCCTCATCTGTGGTCCTTTACGTGTTCGGAGGAGGACGAACGGCGGTTAAGCCCCGGTTCTTAATATTGACGCAATTTTTTCGGCTGGCGGCCGATAGTTGAGAATACAGAGATAGTTTCACGGAGGAAACCGCCTCTTCATGGATGTGCTCGGAGGCGCGAATCAGGTACAGCTAAACCTGTTTCGCACCCAAATGGATGAACGGACGCAGATTAACGCGCTGGCCAGCGGCCTACGCGTTAATAATGCTTCTGACGATCCTTCCGGCTACGCCATCGCCGAAACCATCCAGTCCAAGGTCAGCGGACTGCAGCAAGGCGTGCAAAACGTCCAGGAAACCGGCAACCTGCTCAATGTGGCGGACTCGACGCTGAGCAACGTACAGCTCATCCTTCAGCGCGTCCACTCACTCGTCGTCGAAGCGGCTTCCACGCTCAACTCGCCCCAGCAGCTGCAATCGGTCCAGGACGAGATCGACGAGCTGCTTCAGGAAGTCAACAAGATTTCTTCCGGGACCAAGTTCAACGGCATCAGCCTTCTGGACGGCTCCCTGAGCGACGCGCCGGCACAGCCCGGCTACTTTGAAATCATCAATCCGGACAGCAATCCGGACGGCTCGGTTCCTAGTCAGGACGTCTCCGATTCGCAAAACCCGGGACAAGCGCAGCCCGGTCCGCTCATTTTTCAGGATCCGAACTACCCGATGTTCGACACGAACGCGCACTACGTCTCGGGTTACACCGAGATGCAGGTGGTCAGCTACAGCGACAATCCGACGCCCCCCGGCGGATCGCCGCTGGGAGTGCCCGGCGTCGTGATCAAATTCACGCAGTTCAGCACCGATCCCAACTTCGGCGGCACGAACGGCGCGCAAGAACAGGTTTCCTACGGCGCATACGCGGTCGACGCCGGACAGGTCGGACCGGGCTCGCCGCCTGGACTGAACATCAATAACGCGAGCGGTTCGGCGCCGATGCTGACGCCGGATCTCGCGAATCTTTCGGCGCAAGACGTCGGTGTCGCAATGGCGGTCGAAACGTTCTATGGGGCGCCGGCCGGCACGGGGACGCCGCTGACCGTCAACACCGGCGGATCGGAAGGCGATCAAATCTCCATCAGTCTGCCGAACGTGAACACGAGCGCGCTCGACATCGCCGGCATCAGCGTTTTGCAGCCGGTCTACGTCGACGGAAACAACAACGTCATCGGAACCGGCGACAACACGCAGGCCGTCGACGACGCCGAGGCGCGCGTGAACAATGCAATCAACTTGATCGATCAGGCCCTCGCGCAGGTGGGAGCGCAAAACGTCGCCATGCAGGAAGAAGCGGACGGCGCTTCGCAGCAGATCGTCAACCAGGTCGCCAGCGAGAGCGCGATCCGCGACGACGACGTGGCGCAATCCACGACGCAGCTCACCAAAGATCAGGTACTCTCCCAAGTTGGAACGAGCGTGCTCGCACAGATGCAGAGCAGCGCGAAATTGGTCATTCGGCTCGTGACGGGATCGGCGATCGGCGGAGCGGGCCAAATCTAAGAGCGGAACGCGGCGGCACGTTTCAGCCTTTCTTCAGAGTTTACGATTAGTTACTCTGTGGAGAGGACTTTAGCGTATGAATGCGTCTGCAATCCCCAAACTGCCGTTATTACCGGTTTTTATTGCCGTCGCTGCGATCGCCGGCTGTCACGGCGCAGGCCCGCCGTCCGGCGGCACGTCCACCATACCGCAGACCGACGCGCGGCACGCCGCGGTACCGGCGCGCGTGGGACTCGGAAAAGTGCTGAGCGCGAAAGACGGCGGCCAAATCTACGGATTCGACATCGATCGGAGCGGCAGCGACGGCGTTCTGGCCTCCGCCACGTCAAGCAGCAGGCCGAAGGTCTCCGTGCAGACGTTCGATGAGGATTCGGGCCGGATCGTCAGCTTGGTCAAGGTCGACACCGCGGACGGCAGCTCGTACGGGGCGGACGGCATCTTCAATAGCGACACCGCGCTGCTCACGCACTACGTCATACCGAAAGGCGGCATCTACGCTAAACGATTTTACCAAGTCATGGATCCGGTGACCGGAAACTCGATCACCGGTAAGTGGACGCCGCCGATCGAGGACGTCGACGTGCAGCAGGCCGGCGTGAATCAATCGACGCCGCAGAGCGTACTCTTCGCCATCGAACTGCGCAATCAGGATGCGCCGGATCTCTTCGTCACCGATATCGCGGCAAACACCTTCGGCAAAGTCATCCATCTCGATCCGAATCTGTTCGGGTTAGCCGATGCCCCGCAGCTGGCGCAATTTATCTCGAAGAACGAAGCCGTCATGGCGCTTTCGCCGGACGGCGGCGCGGCCGGAGGAAAGCCTCCGCTCAATTTTCTCTTCGATCTTCAGACCGGCAAATCGACGCAGTTCGGCGGTTACAACAACGGCCCGTTTCACGCCGGAGACGTCAACGGCGCAGCCGTCGACCCCAACACCGGCATAGAAGCGACCGACACCGAGCTCAATGCACAGGTCGAATTCTACGACGACAACAAGAAATTGGGGGTTATCGCCGTGCAACTGCCGTGCACGAACGACGCCGACCAACTGAACAGCGGTTCCGGCATCGCCGTGGACCCCGTGCACAAGTTGTTCCTCGTCACCGAAGAGTACTACGCGTGCGGCTCCGGAAGCGCGATCGCGGTATACGACGAAACCGGCGCGTTGAAGGAAACGATTACCGGATTTTCGTTCTACGTGGGAGAGCCCGCGCCGGTGCTCAATCCGTCCAAGCGCATGGGCTGGGTATTCGGCCCGAAGGTGAGCCAGCTGCAGCAGTTCTTCTACTGAACGGCCCCGCGCTTGTGCAGACCCCTGAGCTAAAACGGAAGGCTCCGCCCCGACGCGCGGCCCCTGCCGCGCTCCGCGGCACCGCGGGGTTGACGCGTCCGCCTATACTGAAGAAGGATACCTCGCTAGGTGAGGCGTCCACGCAATACACAGGCCGCTGCCCAGAAACGTCGAGAGACGCCAACCGGGTAGACCAGACTGCGCCGAGACAAGGCGATGTCTAACGCGGCTAAACCCGATGGGTTTTACGGTGCGTGGTGCCAAAGCAATCGCGACTGGGGTATCGGCCGAGCATGCTCCGCCGCCGCACCACGACCGATCGCCGCCTTGCGGGATCGGTTTTTCTTTTGTCTGCGCTGCAGCGCGGATTTCGAGGGAGGTGATGGCAATGTTCCAGGAAGGCTTCGTCTCCGAGTTGGTTGGACGCCGGGCCACGGTGAACGACTTGCCGATCGGCAAAGTTGCGGACTTTCTCGTGAACAAACCGGACGATACTTTCCCGCAGATCGACGGTCTCATCATCAAGACGGCGCAAGGGCAGCGCTTTGCTCCGATGTACACTGTGGCGGACGTCGACGATCGCGGGACCGTGGCGCTCACCGCCGCGCCGAAGACCGCCGCACCTCCCGACGAAGAAGCGCTCTATCTCGTCAGCGACTTGCTCGACAAGCAGATCGTCGACGTGGACGGACGCAAGGTGGTGCGCATCAACGACATCGAGCTTGCCAAGACCGGCGGCAAGCTGCGGGTCGTCGCAGCCGACGTCGGCGTGAGCGGACTGCTGCGCCGCCTTGGCCTAAAGTCGTTCGGCAAGCGCTTCACGCCGTGGATCTACGAAAACGTCCCGCGCACGATGATCGCCTGGAGCTCGGTCGCCCCCATCCGCGACACCAACCCCTCGCAAGTGCAGCTCTCCGTCAAAGAGAGCAAACTCTCGCGTCTGCATCCCAGCGAACTTGCCGACATCATCACCGATCTCTCCGCGCCGGAAGCAGTAGCCGTGATCCAGCAATTGGACGACGAGACCGCGGCGGACGCCTTCGAACATCTGGACGCGGAAAAACAGCGTTCGCTGATCGACGACATCGGAACGGAACGCGCCGCCGACATCATCGAAGAGATGGACTCGGACGACGCTGCGGATCTGCTCGCAGAGCTTCCGGAAGAACGCCAATCCGAGCTGCTCGCCGAGATGAACGAATACACCGCCGGCGAGCTGCGGGCACTCGTCAAGTACGAAGACGACACGGCGGGCGGCCTCATGACGACGGACTACGTGTGGATCTATCAGCATCGGACCGCCGAGCAGACGATTCGCAAGATCCGGGAGATCGCTCCTGAGTCCGAGTTCATTTACTACCTTTACGTCGTGGACAAGCAGGACGAGCTGCTCGGCGTCCTTACGCTGCGCGACTTGCTGCTGGCCGAACCGAACGCTTCGATCGACAAGATCATGCGCGGTGAGCTGGTCACGGTCGGCACCGAAACGCCCGCGAGCGACGTCGTCGCAACGATCGCGCGGTACGATCTTCTCGCCGTTCCGGTCGTGGACGAAGCGGGCAAAATGCTCGGCATCGTCACTGTCGACGATGCTATCGATGCCATCGTGCCGGAGCGCCTGGTGAGGAATCTGCCGCGCCTGACGCACAGGAAGCGCGAAGCCAGGGCGAGCGCCCGGGGATGACGCTCGCCAAGGGCCGGCGGCTCTCGCTGCGCCGGTCCATGCGCACGCTGGCGATGTTTTTCTCCATCGTCGGTCCCGGCATCATTACCGCGAACGCCGACAACGACGTCGGCGGCATAGCGACGTACTCGCTCGCCGGCGCGCAGTTCGGGTACGAGCTGCTCTGGTTGCTGATACCGGTGACGATCGCGCTGATCGTGACGCAGGAGATGTGCGCCCGCATGGGAGCGATTACCGGTAAGGGGCTTGCGGATTTGATCCGGGAGAACTTCGGCGTAAAGGTGACGTTCTGGGTTCTTCTGCTCTTCGTGTTCGGCGATCTCGGGAACACGGCGGCGGAGTTCGCCGGCATCGCAACGTCGGCACCCATTTTTCACAGTTACATTCCGCACGTGCTCAGCAAGGACGTCTTCACCGATCTGCTCGTGGCGCTGGCCGCGGCCGGCGTCTTCTCCGCCGTTACGCGCGGGAATTACAAGACCGTCGAGCGGGTCTTTTTCTTTTTCTGCTTCGTTTACGTCAGCTATGTCGTCAGCGGCATTCTGGTGCACCCCGACTGGGGGCAGGTATTCCGCCAAACGATCGTCCCGCACTTCACGCCGACCAAGGCCTACGTCCTGATGGCAGTCGGCGTGATTGGAACGACGATCTCCCCGTGGATGCAGTTCTACATTCAGGCCGCGGTCGTCGACAAGGGCGTGGGCGAGGAGGAGTACGCGTACTCACGGACCGACGTCGTAGTGGGCTCGTTCGTCACGGATATCATCGCCTATTTCATTATCGTGTCGAGCGCCGCCACGATTTTCTTTCATAATCTCCACGCGGCCCATCCGCTGATGATCAATACCGTCGCGGACGTGGCCGCGGCGCTCGCGCCCTTGGCCGGCAAGTTCTCGGCGCTGCTCTTCGCGCTCGGTTTGCTGAACGCGGCGATCTTTACCGCCTCCATACTGCCGCTTTCGACGGCATACTACGTCTGCGAAGCGTTCGGATTCGAGCGCGGGGTCGATCACCGCTTCAAAGACGCGCGCGTTTTCTACATACTCTACGCCGCCCTCATTTTTATTGGGGCGGTCGCAGTCATCGTCCCGGGATCTCCGCTGCTCTTCATCATCTTCGGATCGCAGGTCCTCAACGGGATGCTGCTGCCCATCGTGCTCGTGCTCATGCTGCTTTTGATCAACAACAAGCGCCTAATGGGCCGTTGGACGAATGGGGTCGCATTCAACGTGATTGCTTGGACGACCGTAGTCATCGTCGGAATTCTGACGCTCGTCTCTACCGTTCAGTTGATCTTCCCCTCTGCGGGTTCTTAGGCCAGTCCAGACGAGGCGCCTCGTCGTTGAAGAACAGCCAGCGGTTGCGCCCGGCATGTTTGGCGCGATACAGCGCGCGGTCGGCCCGATCCATCAGTTCGTCCGGAGAAGTCCCGTCGTGGGGATAAAGCGCGATGCCGATGCTCGTGTGCACCGCGCGGCTCGCGCCTTCGATATCGAGCGGCGCCTGCATCGTGGAGACGATCTTGCGCGCCAGATCCGCTGCATCGTTCGCCCCGTTCACGACCGGTTGAAGAATGACGAATTCGTCGCCTCCGAACCGCGCCACCGTATCGCTTTCGCGCAGCGTTGAAAGCAGACGATCCGCCACGGCCTTGAGAACGAGGTCACCCGCGCCGTGCCCGTCGCGGTCGTTGATCTCTTTGAAGTTGTCGAGGTCCAAATACATGACGGCAAAGCCGCGGTTGTAGCGTTTCGCGGCCCCCATCGTTTGGCGTATCCGGTCGCTGAAGAGCACGCGATTGGGCAGACCCGTGAGCGAATCGTAGAACGCGAGCTGTTCGATACGATCCGCGTGCTGCACGCGTTCGATGGCGGCGGCGACGAACAGGGCCATCAGCTGCAGCAGGTCCCGGTCGAGTTCCTGAAGCGCGCCGCTGTGCGGCATGCGGCCGGCGAAGACCAAAGCGCCGAATTCGCGATTGTTCACGACCAATTTGGTACCGAAATAGGAGCGCCATGGGACGCTGCTGCGCGCCGGATCTTCGTCCCACGGCGGTTCGTCCAAATTCGGAACGAACAGCGTCTGCCGCTCTCCCACCAGGAATCGCGAGATCGCCGTCTCGGTGGGGAAAACGCTGCCCGGCTTTACGGTCGACCCTTCACCTGCGGCATTCAGCACGGTCAGCGTCGCTTCGTCGAAGCGCGCGACGTACCCGTAGTCGAAACCGAACATCCGGCAGCCGATCGCCAGCGTGTTGTTGAGCTGGTCCTCCGGCGAGTCGCCGCGAGCCGCAGCTACGAGGTAGAGTTCGCGGATGCGTTCCCCTTGAAGCGCGATGGCGCGTTCGGCACTGCGCTGGGCATCAACGTTTTTCGCAATGGCGTAGGCGCCTTCGATCTCTTCGCCGACGCGGAGCGGCACTAATTTGAGCTGCACGTCGCTTCGATTGCCCAGCCGATCCAGCAACAGCGAGTCGAATTCGGTCGCTTCGCCCCTGCTGACGAGCTGGAAAGCCTCGTCCGCCGCTTCTCGGCATTCGGGCGAGACGATGATCGTCCAGGGCTTGCCGATGATCTGCTCGCCGTAGAATCCGGTCGCCGCTTCCAAAGCGACGTTCACCCGCGAAATCTCGCCGCTCGACTTGAGCGCCATGATCGCGTCCGGATGGTATTCGAAGAGCGATCGCGCGCGCTCTTGATTGATCCCCAGCGAGTGCTCCGCCGATCGAAGCGCAACGATGTCCCGGGCTTGAGCGAACACGCCGGCGATACCGTTTTGCGCGCGCGCCGGAAATAGGTACACCTCGACGGGTACGATCGTACCGTGACGATCGCGGATCGTCGTTTCAAAGTGCTCGGTAAATCCGGCGAGCGCCGTTTGGAAGGCGTTCGCGACGATCTCTCGATCGCGCCCGTACACGTGCTCCCAATACGGCGTGCCGCGCATCTGCTCCAGCGGATATCCGGCAAGCTCGCACGTGCCGCGGTTGCACGACACGAGCAAACCATTGCGGTCGTAGACGGCGACGGCATCGGGGTTGTCCTGGTAAAACGAGGACAGCAGGGCTTCGAGCAAAGGCTCCGTTTGCATCAGAATGTCCGGCTACTCATTCGACCGAAGTAGCTCGGATGACTGCAGACGAGATCGTCGCGTTTGCGGAGGGTCTTGCCGGAATTGCCGGCTCGGGAGGCGGCGCAAAGGCGCTAGCCGACCACCTTGCAAGGCGTATTCAAGCCGCCGTTCTGGTCGAGGACGCGCAGTGGCGGCACGTCGCCGCCTGCGGCGGGCCCGTGCCGAACAGCGTCCGATCGATGACCCGCAGCGACGATCCGGAGTTCTCGCCGCTGCTCGACGGACGCGCGGGCCGAACGATTGCAATAATCGGCGGAGAGCTGCGGCTCGGCCGGCTCTCGATTTTCGGCGAAGGGAATCTCGATCGCTTCGAATACTTCGTGCGCCTTACGGCCGGCGCAATAGGCGTCGAACTGGCGCGCGAGGCGACCGGTCAGCCCGCCGGGCGCCGCGCCTTTTGGGAGCGGTTGGCCGATCGCGCATACGTCGATGCGGCGGCCGCGCGCGACGATGCTGCGGCACACGGGATCGCGCTCGCTTCCCATTACGTCGCGGTCGCGATCGAGCCCGAATCGCAAAGCGGTGCGGCCGGCTCGCCCGCGCAAGAGATCGTGCGCAGCGCAGACTCTGCAGACGTTTCGATCAGGCCACGCGCAGCCCGGAATGCTCGAACGAGGCGGGACCATTTTGGTGTTGGTTCCGGCGTCGCGTGAAATCGATGCAGCGAACGCGCGGACCGCCGCATCGTTGATGCCGCGAGGATTGACGAAGAAACATCCGGACCTGATCGTCGGAGCCGGCGCCGGCACTCGCGTGGCGATGATCGATCTGCCGCAGTCGATCGACGAGGCGCTGGCCGCACTGACGATTGCGCGAAGGCTCCACGGCACGGGACAAGCCGGGATTTACGACGATCTCGGCGTCTATCCGCTGCTTCTGCAGGGCGCGGCGCAGCAGCAGTCTGCGGGAGTTTGCCGCGCGAACGCTTGCACCGCTGCGATCCTACGACGAAAAGCACCAAACCGAACTGGAAAGAACCTTACGTCTGTACTTCGAGGCCGGCGAGAACGTTAAAACGGCCGCCGCGAAACTCAACGTGCACCGGCACACGGTGTTTTATCGACTGCGGCAGATCGGCGAGCTTTGCGGTTGCAAGACTCGGCGATCCGCATGACCAGCTTACGCTGAGAACGGCAATGGCTATCGATGCACTCACCAACTAAACGCGAAGTCTTGCGGCTTGCGAAGGAATCGAACGTGCAGTTCGTCCGTCTTTCGTTCGCGGACGTTCTCGGCGTGGGAAAAAACGTCTCCATTCCCGTCGCGCAGCTCGACGCGGCGCTCGACGGAAAGGTGACCTTCGACGGCGGCTCCATCGACGGATTCGTTCGGGGAGAAGAGCTGGACATGGTGCTGCGGCCCGATCCGTCGACGTTCGCGCTTTATCCGTGGTCTACGCCGCAAGCCGGCGAAGCGCGTCTTCTGTGCGACATCGCCATGCCCGACGGGTCGCCGTTCGAAGGGTGTCCCCGCACGACGCTGCGCCGTGCGGTCGATCGAACGGATTCGACACTGGGTTCGCTGAGCGTCGGACTGGAAGTAGAATTCTATCTCTTCGATGCGCGCGAGAGCGAGTTCGGGTCGACGGCGACCGCCGACGTCGGGTCGTATTTCGACTACTCTGCCAGCGACCGCGGCGAGGACGCCCGCAGCGCGATCGTCAGCGCACTGCAATCGATGGGCGCGCGGGTGGCAAGCGCGCATCACGAACATGGTGCCGCGCAGCACGAGATCGACCTTCAGCCCGTGGGTATTTTGGAAGCTGCGGACGCACTGCTGACGTTGAGGACGATCGCTAAACACATCGCGGCGCGATACGGTTTGGAAGCGACGTTCATGCCCAAGCCCATCGAAGATCGCGCCGGAAACGGTCTGCACGCCGGCTTTGAATTTCCGGCCGGCGAAGATCGCGATACGGTGCTCTACGCCATCGGGGGTTTGCTCGCACATGCGCCTGCCGCCACCGCGGTGTGCAATCCCACGGTCAACTCCTACAAGCGTTTGGTCGCCGCGTGGGACGCGCCGATCTACACGGTCTGGTCAGCGCGCAGCGCCAACGCTTTGGTTCGCGTTCCGAGCACCGAAGGCGCACAGCTCGTCGAGATGCGCAGCCCGGATCCCGCGTGCAATCCGTACCTCGCGCTGGCCGTGCTGATCGGTGCAATCGCGGACGGCGTCACGAACCGCGCGCTCCCCGGAGATCCGCTCGCCGGTTCGACGTACGAATTGAGCGAACGCGATCGCCGCGAACGGGGAATCGGCACGCTGCCCAAGTCGCTGCGCCAGGCCATCGCGGAGCTCGACGGCGATCCGGTCATGCGATCGGCACTGGGCGATCACATCTATCATGCCTTTCGCGACGCCAAGCTTGCGGAGTACGAACGGTACCGTCGTGCCGTGCATCCGTGGGAGCACCGGGCTTACCTGCGTTTGTACTAAGCGCCCCTTGGAATACGGGCGGCATCCGCTTCGTGAATCGCCGCCTGCAAGTCAGTCCCAAGGAACGGATTGGTCAAGCATGCGTTCCACGCCGCTCCGCCGTCCGAGTTGCCGCCGATGGCGATGAGCCCGATGGCCGGCGTAGCCGAGGCGGCGCGTTTGACGAGCGGCGAGGCGTCGGCGGTAATAGTGTCGCGGTCGACGATGACGATGTCCGCCTGTTCCACGTCCAAACGCTCGAGTGCGGCCGTAAGCGTCTTGTCGCGCCGCGAGGCATACCCGTGCGTGCGAAGTTCGTGGGAGAGATACTGGCCCAACGTGTCGTCCGCGGTTATGGCGAGCACCCGCAGAACGCCGCCGCGTCCGTCGCGCATCCGCGGAAGCACGATCGTGAACGTGCTGCCTTCTCCCAGATTGCTTTGCACCTGAATGTTTCCGCCATGACGCTCGACCAGCGTCTTGGACAAGTAGAGTCCCAGGCCAGTGCCTTTGACGGGAGATCGCTTAGCGTTGGACGCGCGCGAAAAACGTTCGAACAAGAACTTCATCTCGTCCGGCGGAATTCCCATACCGCGGTCGTGCACCGCTACGCGCACGGTGGAATCGGTCTCCGTCACGCGCACTTCGATGGGCGCATCTTCAGCGGAATACTTGATTGCGTTGCCGATGACGTTCTCGAACACTTGCCGCAGTCTGGCGGGATCCCCCCGGACGACGGGGTCGGCGGCCTGAACCGCCAGCTCGAATCTGGCGTTGGGGCAAGAGTGAGTCGACGGTATCCTTCACGATTTCGGCGACGTTCACCGGATCGGCCGCCAGATTCAGTTCACCTTGCTCCACGCGCGAGAGCGCAAGGGTGTCGTTCGCCATGTTCGCCAAGCGCATCGCCGACTGCCGTATCGTCCGCAGTGCACCGTCGGCCTCGTTGCCTTCGAGCGCGTGCTGCTCGAGCAGTTCCGTGAAGCCGATGATCGTCGTGAGCGGTCCCTTGAAATCGTGCGCGAGCACCGCAATCAGATCGTCCTTGAGTTGATTCAATTGGATGACGCTGGCGCGCTGAGACTGGAGTTCGCCGAAGAGCGCGACGTTCTGTACGGCGATTCCGACGTACTGACGCAGCAGTTCCAACGCGAAGACGTCGTTTTCTCCGAACGGTTCTTCGACGTTGCTGATATCGAGAATCCATTCGTTGCGGCCGCTCGTGCCCGGGATCGGCAGCGCGAGCCGGCGCCGGTCTTTGGCGAGCTTGGGCTTGCGCGATTTGAATGCGTCGAGCAGAAAAGCATCTGCGGCGCTGCGCGAGCCTCCGGAAGATTCCGTGCAAACCAGTTCGCCCGAGCCGCGAAGCGCGTACAGCGAGACGTTTCCGCCCCACAAGCGGCGCGCTTCCGCCGCCAGCAGACCCAC
Source organism: Vulcanimicrobiota bacterium (assembly GCA_963714015.1). Classification (GTDB taxonomy): domain Bacteria; phylum Vulcanimicrobiota; class Vulcanimicrobiia; order Vulcanimicrobiales; family Vulcanimicrobiaceae; genus DASRDE01. The sequence continues at coordinate 3,475,175 of OY970223.1, forward strand.
GACCGCGCGCACGTCGAGCGTCGCGAAGACCCGCCCGGCCGCATCCGCAAGGCGCCGCAGAATCTTGTTCTCTTCCTGCAGACGAGCCTCACCCGCTTCGAGACGATCCAGCAGCTGCTGCCGTTCGATTGCGTAGCGCAGCGCTCGGCGAAGTCCGGCATCGTCCACGCGGCCCTTGATCAAATAATCTTGAGCGCCCGCCTGCATCGCCGCCAGCGCCGTCTCCTCGTCGTCACGGCCGCTCAAAACGACGATCGGAACGCGTGGAAGCGCCTCGCGGACGCGTTTGACGCCTTCCGCGCCTTCGGCATCGGGCAGCGTGATGTCGAGCAGCACCGCGTCGAACGGCGACTCCTGCGCAAGCGAAAGCGCTTCATGGAGCCGCTTCGCAACTACGGTTTGGGGAGCATCGTCTCCGTGACGCAAATATTGCGCCACGATGCGTGCGTCGGTCGAGCTGTCCTCAACGATCAGGACGCGCATTCGGCTCGCACTTCGGCTGTGCGCAGGATTTCCCATGCCCGGGCTACGTCGGCACGAGTCGTGCGCAGGTTTCCGATGGCCAAACGCAGCGCGAAGCGTCCGTCAACCTTCGTGTGCGAGAGGAAGATCTCGCCGCTCGCGTTCGCGCTTTCCATGATTCGCTGGTTCATCGCATCCAGCGCCGCTTGCGCAATCCCCGCCGGCGCATAACGAAAACACACGACGGAGAACGGGTGCGGCGCGAGGATCTCCCAATCCGGCTCCGACGCAACCCACGACGCAAATTCCTGCGCGAGCCGGATATGGCCGCGAAGATGCTCGCGCAGTCCCTCGGCGCCGAAATACCGCAGCACGAACCACAGTTTCAGCGCGCGAAAGCGCCTGCCGAGCTGCAAGCCGTAATCCATGTAGTTGCGCACGGACTCTTCGGGCGTGCGCAGATACTCGGGCACCAGGCTGAAGGTGCGGCGCAGCAGCTCGGGATCCCGCACGTAGAGCGCCGAGCAGTCCATCGGAACGAAAAGCCACTTGTGCGGATTGACCACCAGCGAATCCGCAGCCTCGGCGCCCGCCAGCACCCAGCGAAACTCGGGCATGATCGCCGCGACGCCGGCGTATGCGGCGTCGACGTGAAACCAAACTCCCCGTTCCCGAGCGATCTCGCCGATCGATTCAAGCGGATCGCGCGAAGTCGTGGACGTCGTTCCGGCGGTTGCGACGATGCACATGGGGCGCATCCCCGCGCCGGCGTCCGCGTCGATCCGCGCGCGCAGGTCGTCCGGACGCATCCGGAACTCTGCATCACATGCGATCGGGACGACGTTTTCCCGTCCGATTCCAAGGGCGATGCACGCCTTTTCGATATGCGAATGCGTGTGCTCGGTGATATATACGCGGAGCTCGGGAAGATCGCGGCCGGTCATTCCATGCGCGCGAATTCCAAGGTCCAGCGCTTCTCGCGCGGCTGCCAGCGCGGTGAACCCGCCGATGGACGCCGTGTCGTAAATGATTCCGGTAAACGTTTCGGGCAGTCCCATTAGCCGCCGCAGCCAAGTCATGACCACTTCTTCCAATTCCGTCGCCGCCGGCGAAGTGCGCCAGAGCATCGCCTTGACGTCCAATGCAGCAGCGAGCGCTTCCGCAGCCACGCCCACCGGCGCCGCGCTGGTGGCAAAGTAGGCAAAAAAGCGCGGACTGTTCCAATGCGTGATTCCCGGCAGGATAACGCGTTCGAAATCCGCCATCAGTCCGTCGAAGGATTCGGCCCCCTCCGGAGCCGTTTGCGGAAGCTGCGCGGCGATTTCGCCGGGCTGCGTCTGCGCAAGCACCGGGTACGCTATCTCTCCGGAGAGGTAGCGGTCGATCCAGGCGTTGACGGCGGCGAACTCGTCCGTATAAGTCACGCCTATCCATACAACGGAGGAGTGCAGAGTTCATGGCGCAAGCCGTACGTTCGCAGCAGGCGCCCGAGCCAATCGGGCCCTACAGCCAAGCCGTCAAGACGGGCGACGAGCTCTTTTGCAGCGGTCAGGTCGCCCTCGATCCGCAGAGCGGCGAACTGGTCGGCAGCGATGCCGCCTCCCAAGCGCGTCAGGCGCTGCGCAACCTTGGCGCGGTTCTGGAAGCGGGCGGTTTCGGCTACGCCGACGTCGTCAAAACGACGATCTTCTTAGTCGATATGCACGACTTCGCCGCCGTGAACGAGGTCTACGCCGAATGTTTCGACGCCGTTAAACCGGCAAGGTCGACCGTAGCAGTCGCGGGATTGCCGAAAGGAGCCCGCGTCGAGATCGACGCGATCGCAAAGCGCTAGCGTAACGGTACGCGCGATCAGGGTTTCGCGGGCGGCGACGCAATCCGTCCGAGCGTTGCGAGCGATTCGCGCGCGAGGTCGCGGAACGTCGGCCAAATGTCTTGGGCTTCGGCCTGGCGATACTGGTCCTGCGCTTGCGCGTTCTGTCCCAGGCGGCGGTACGTTTCACCGAGCACGAAATGGAGTCGCCCGTCTTGCGGTGCGACGGCAAGTCCCTTGACTAGGGCGGCCTGCGCGAGTTGGTACAACCCGTGGTCGTCGTACGTCGTGCCCAGATCGATGTACGCTTCCGGTTGATACGGGTCGACGGTCATCGCCTGGACGTAATACGCAATCGCCTTCTTCCAATCACCGCCGTCGTCTATGACGTTCCCCATGTTCACGAGAGCTTCCGCGCGCTCGGGTTCCAAGTTGCGCGCGACGGACAGCGCCTTTGCGGCATCCACGTCCTGGTGCATATCCAGGTACGTCGCTCCCATGTTCGTCCAGCAGTCGTAGTTGTAAGAGTCGTACAGCACGCACAGCTTGAACTCGGTAATCGCTTCGTCGTCGGCGTGCTTGTCCTCGAGCGACATTCCCAGACCGTTGAGCGCGAAGAGCGAGCGCGGTTCGTAGTCGAGCACGCGCTGGAAGTACTGCATGGCCAGATCCGGCTGATTGATCGACTCGTACAGCTGCGCCAATTCCAGGATGGCCTCGTCGTCCCCAGGATAGTCGCGCACCATTTGTTGGCGTTCGCGTTTGTATTCGGGAAAGTCGCCCTTACGCAGATGCAGTTCCACCAGATTAGGAACGGAATCGGTGCCCGGCAGGCTGCGATTGAACTCTTGAATGGCGAGATCGATTTTGTTCTCGGTTGCGTACACGGATCCGAGGCGGCTGTGCGTCACTTTGTCGTTCGGCGCGTACTGCAGGATGCGTTGATACGACGCTTGCGCCTGTTGAAGGTCGCCGTGACGAAAATAGAGATCGCCCAAGAGCCGTTCGGGTTCGGTATCCGTCGGGTGCGCCGCGACGAATGCAGCCGAGCTGCTTGAGTGCCCCGTCCAAATCGCCCGCGGCCACGCGCTCGCGAGCGGAGTCCATCGCCGACTGATCGGAAACCGTCGTTTGAGCCGGCCCGGCGGCACAAATTCCCGGAGCCGCTACGATAACCCACAGAAGTGCGCCGGCCGCAAGGCCCGTCAAACGGCGCATGAAGATCATCCTTTCAGGTCCATTCTATCGCGAAAGCGCTTAGGACGATAGCGTCGTGACCGAATGAGCGCGGCGCAAACTCGCGAAGCCATCCGCATGAACACTGCGGAACTGGCTGCTTTGCTGGCGTCGTTCGTTTTCGGTGCCATTTTTGCGTTTATTTCGGCATTTCCCAGGAAAGCGCCGTCAGCCCGTCCGCCCCAGGCGAGCGAGCCCGCGATAACGTGGCCTGCGATGCTGGGGCTGGACGCGCGCTTGCGCATAGCGCTGGAGTTGGCGGCGCGGCAAGACCCGGCCGACATTCCGATGCTGCGGCAAGCCGTTTCCGAGGAGCAGGATCCCCGCATTCGCAGTCTTCTGGATCGGGCGTTGGCCCCGGTCATGGGTGAGCCCAAATGAGCTCGCAGAGTTGGCTCGTGGTCGCGTTTGCCGGTACATCCGCCGGCGCCTATGCGGGAAATCTCGCCGCCGTCTTCTTCGGACGCCGCCGCATTACCGGACTGCCGTTCCCGGAGATCGTTACGGGCGGCGTCTTCTTCGCTGCGCAGCGCGGCTTTCCGAACGTCGAGCCGCTTACGATCCTTGCGGCGCTGTTTCTGACGATGGCCTGCGTGCAAATAGTTCGCGCTCGTGAAACGGCGGCGGACGCAAGGATACTGGCATTCGTTCCGCTCGCCGCGATGCTGCTGATCTGCATTCAGCAGATCTGTCCGCCGCAAACGGCCCCGCGATTGGAAGACGCGGTAGCGATTCTATTATGCGCCCCCGCGCCCGCGGCAGCAGTGTTCGGGCTAAGGAACCTTTACCTGGTACGAGAAGTCGCCTTCGATCGCGTTCGTTGAACTCGCGGGAGCGACTGCGTTCTTCAGCGTCCAGTCCAGCAGCGTCCCTTGACCTTGGAGCGAGGAAGCAAAGGCCGCGCTATTTGCCGACGTTGGATTGGAGCAGCACGTGAACGCTTGCGTGCCGCTTTGATATATATAGTTCGGCGAAAGGAGATCTTCAAGAGCGGGTCCGCCCGAGCATGTTCCGCCGCCGCTCGCCGAACCGCACGCGTTTGCGTGCCGGTATTCGAAAAATAGACAGTGTACGTAACCAGATCGCCCGGATCGATGTTGGTCGTGGACGCGGTGCCGCTCAGGCCGGGCGAGCTTCCCGGATCGGGCGTCGGCGTAATCGTCTGCGGCGTGGAGTTGCCGTAGGAACGGACGATCTGCGTGATGCGTTTCCAAATCGACATGAAGGGCGAGGCGGCGCCCACGTCGACGCTGTCGGTCGAACAGTCGGTGTAAGTTGCGCCGGTCGCGCTATACATGTCCGCGGAATAGACGCAGGCGGTATTGGCAATGACGCCGTTCGAGGTCGGTTTGACGGTCAAGGTGATCGCCGGAAGCGCGGTTCCGCTCGAGACGCCGGCAGGGTACGTGCATTGCACCGGTGAGGCGGAATTGCACGTCCAGCCGCTCCCCGAGACGCTTACGAAGGTCTCTTTCGCCGGCAGCGTATCGGTCACGTAGATCGTCTGATCCGCGTTTCCGCCGCTGTTGTTCACGCCCGCTTGGATCGTGTACGCCTCGTTAGTGTTCCGGGTGAACGGCCCGTCGTGCTGTTTGGTAATCGTGAGATCCGGCGGGGCGTTATTCGCCACGAAGTTGCGGACTTCGTGAATGTCGTTTGCGCCTCCGGTGGACGCGGCCCAGCCGAATTTGAACGTCGGAGGGAATGCGGGTTGACCGGCGATCGCGCTCAAATTCGTCGCGGGAATGACGTTTTGATAAGTCGCCCCCGTGCCGTTGGGATCCATGTCGACGGTAAGCACGTTCGAGGTGGAAAGAATGATCCGCACGCGAACTGCCGTCGGACGCGAAGTGCTCGAGTTGTTCGTCATGGTGAAGGGGAGCGATGATGCGACTCCGCCGCTCAAATATCCGGTAACGTAGTCGTACGACGTCGAAGCCGCGCCGCGCAGCGCGACGGTTTCGGAGACTTGCCCGGGGCCGCCAACTCGTCCCTCGGTGGGATTGGAGTAGTTGCCGTACGAATCGAAGCCGACGCCGACGAACCCGCCGACCAACCCCGGCGCGTCGCAGCAGCCCGTTCCGGATTTTTGCGCGTAGCCCAGCGATCCGCCGTTTGCGCCGGCGACCGTGGGTGAGTACGATCCGTCGATCAAAAAGAACGAGATGCCGTCGGCGCCCGTCCCGTTGTACATGAACATGTCGAAGATGACTTCGAGGCCCTGCAATTCGTTGAGCGACGTATTGTAGATCACGAAACCCGACTGATTGCCGCTGTTGTTCGTCAGGCGCAGCGCGCCGCTTCCCGACGTGTCGATCGCGGGGCTCTGACATCCCGGAATTATCCCCGGCTGTGGCGACGGAGGCGGCGTGGCCGCAGTCAAACACGGAAACGCGCTGCTTCCGGTCGTACCGTAAATGAATCCGGGCGCCGCGCCGGTCATGAAAACTCGTTTGAAAGATCTGCGGCGGCGAGGTTGGCGCCGGCGTCGCCGCGATCGCGGGCATGCTGCCGAACGGCGAACGTCCGAGCGCACAGGCACAGAAGAGGGCGGCGCCAAAAATCCCGGCCGCCGCGAGGCGGCGCACTATTTATTTCCCCAGCCGAAAATGCGATCGACCAGAGTGGTCACGATCACGTAAAAGCCTCGATGCACGGCCTGACCCGTGAGCGTTGGATCGACGCTTCCCCGGAAGGAGTATCCGACCGCGGCGCGGGTGCCTTGACCGATGGCGTAGCCCGCTTCGGCCGCCAAGTCCGACGATTGAGCTGCCCGCAACGCCGGGAACGGCGAGGGTTCGAAACTCGGCGCCCAAGTCCGCGCGGCGGGAAACGTTCTTGCGCACGCGCAGTCCGAAAAGCGACGTATGCGCGACGTAGGTTCCATCGCCGTCCAATTTGTATGCGGCGCGTCCTGCAACCTCGATGCCCCATCCCGGACGCCAGAACTGTTCGAAGGAAAGCACGTCCGTCTGCGTGCCGGCGGAGATCGCGCCGGTTCCGCTCATACGGTCCCATCCGAAGAGTGAGATGAAACGATCGTTTTCATCGGGGCGAAATGCGAGCGAGAATCGATCGTCGGCGGACGTGACGCCGCCTGCCGTTGCTTGCTGAATTGCCGCGACGGCGGAGACGTTGGGCGATACCGATCCTGCTAGGCCGGCGTCGATCGTGCTGCCGCCGCCGAGACCGCCGCGCGTTTGAAATGCCAGTCCACCGCGCAGTTTGTCCGAGTTCGAGTAGGCCAGCGAGAATCCGGAAACCGAGAAACCGCCGGCGCCCGGGCCGGTCGCGTTGGCCGACTGCACGAAGAAATTTCCCGCCAAGTGCGATGAAAGTTTGATCTTCTGCTGCACTCCGAGTGCGGAATAGATGTTCTCGCCGCTGCCGGTCTGATCGAGCAAATACTCGGAACTAACCGTGGTGTCGCTGCCGATGGCGCGTTCGACGCCGATCGCGGTCGATCGCGTCGCCATTGCGCCGACCGTCAGATCGGAGGAAGACTGCGCAAAGCTCGCCACCGGCGCTCCGCTGATCAATTCCCGGATGAAGAGACGTCCCCGGGCGTCCATGTCGTAGTTCAGTCTGCGCCGTTGTTTCGTCCGGCTGCGTGGTGTCCTGATCGTTGCCGGTGACGGTCATCGATCGCTGCACCGTCAGTGAAACGCGCGAACCGGCTTTGACGTCGACGCCCGCGACGGCCTGCGTATTCGTTCCGCTCGCCGTACCAAGTGTGGGCGCCGGGGAGGACTGCCCGGCTTGTGCAAGCGAGACGTTGCTCTGCGTGTGCGAAGCTCAGCCCAAGCAGAACGGTCGCCGCCGAGCCGATCGCGTGCCGCCAATTGACCGATTCGGAGCGCTGCGCATCGGAGATGCCCAAGCCATGGTTCATCTGTCCGTCGAACTCAACCGCCAGGTTGTCGTTCTTGGGATCGCTGTGCGCCCACGCGGCACGGTACGAGGTGAAGCCGGGTACCGAGAGGCCGCCGAACGGATTGGCAAAGCCCGCAGAGGTGTCGGTAAAGTTGAGCGCCGTCTGATCCGAACCGGTCTTTTGGTTGTACTGAAACGCGAGTGCATCACCGCCGTTTCCGGGCGTCAGTTGCGAGGTAACGATTCCAGGCGCAACACCGCTGCTCGAAGAGTGCGAGAGCGTCCAGCCGCCGCCGTTCACTTGACCGCTGAGCGTTTGGGAGAAGAGCGCAAAATTGTTCGATCCCGTTGCGTCGTTCACGTAGCCGGCTTGGAGCCGCATGCTTTGCTGCGGCCCGAAATCTGCATGCACTACCGCGCCCGTCGTTTGCGAAGCGGTCGAAGGCCCCTGGTAAGCGTACTGCACGAGCACCGATTGCGGATTGAAATTATCGTCGAACGGCAACGGCACGTTGATGAAGCGCAGTACGCCCGTCGCGTAGTCGATGGTGTAGTCGACGTTGCGCTCCAGCGGCGTTTGGGAAACGACGCCTCCGGTGCGGCGATCGAGCGCAACCAGCGTCAGATAGTCGGAACCTACGACGATGCCGGCGTGCAGCGGCTGCGCGAGCATCGAGAGCCCGCTCGCGGGAAAGACGAGTGAAACATAAGCCGTCGTATTCTTGGCCGTAAAAAGTTCCGCTTTTGCCGCGCCGCCCGGCATCGTATATCCCGCTTTGGCGCCCCCGAGCAGCTCGTGAAACGATCCCACGCCCGACGCATCCGGTATGTCTTCGTTGAACTGTCCCAGCGTCAGATTGCTGCGTCCGGAATCTAGACGCGCAAACAGGCGCGTGTCGGAGTGGAAGTCGCTGGAGAGCGTCGAGGAATCGCCGTAAGTGAGATAAGGGCGCTCGTTCGGATCGTCGACGAACGGCCCATACGAAGACACGGGCGAGAGACGATTCTGCGACTCGTACGCGAGCGTCAAACTGCTCTGTTTGCCGACGCGTCCTTGCGCAAATAGCCCGATGCGTCCACGCCGGGCGCCGCCCTCGTCCGCCACGCCGTCGCCGTCCACCGTAATCGGCACGGCGCCCGCACCGGCCGCAACGATTCCATTCACGAACGGCTTGCGCAAATACGGCTGCACGAAAAACGTCTGACTCTGCTCGATGTCGCCGCACGTAAGCTGAACCCGGACGTCGCCGGCGAGCATGCCGGGAACGATTGGAACGGTTGCGCCTCCGCCAACGTCGAGCGAGATGTCGGAAAGGTGCGAGGGATCCGGCTGAGCCCCCGGCGTGCCGTCAGGCGGGGGCGATGCGCTGCTGAAAGGTTCGGGCGTCGGAAGCAGCGGCTTTTGAGACGTGGCGACGATAGTCGTCGCGGGATTGGAGAAGTGCGCTTCTCCCTCGGTGATTGCAATGTGAATGTCGGAACCGGGCTGCGCGGGGTGCCCCCAGCGATCGAGCGCGGTGATCGAGAGCGAGCGCGGCGTGCGTCCGTCCGCGACGAGCGGGCTATCGAGCTGCGCGCGCAAACTCGCCGGAACGCCTGGGCCGTAGATCGTGGCTCGCACCTGGGGGCCGCGCGCGCCGTTCAATCCCACCGGCGTAATCGTCACGTCGTTCGGGCCCGGTTTGAGCACGACGCCGTAATACTCGTACTGCGTCGCTCCCGATTTCACCGCGACGACGCGTTTGCCGATCTTGCTCGACGGCACGACTTCGCCGTCAATCTTCAGTTCCACGCCCGCGTCTCGCACCGTCGAGAGCACGAAGCGAACGGCGATGGTCGGGCTTGCGAATCCGTCGCTGGGAAAAACGAACGCTGCGTGCAGCGCCCCGGTTGCAGTGTACGTCAGGTGCGAGAGATCGCCGTAGACCGTCTTGTTGACGCCTGAATCGGCGCGCGTGAAAAGCACGCCGCAAAGCACAAACGTCGCTCCGACCAACACGAGCCCCGCATGCCGCAGCGCAGAGGCAAGACGCATCATGGTCCGCTCTCCACTGCGAAATTCACGTCCTGCATCAACCCGTCGTCAAAAATGCCATGCACCAACTGCTGGGCTTGGACGGGGTGAACGATTCCCGGCAGCGTTGTGAGGTCCAGCCGCAGCACGTGTTCGCCGGGGCGCACGCCCGGGAACGAAAAGCGCCCTTGACGATCCGTAGTGACGGACGATCCGTCTTCGAGATAGATCCGGACGTTCTCAACGCCGCGGTCGCCGTAAGTGAAATGCCCGGTCTTGCGTTCGTCCAAAAAGACGCGGCCCGTGATGATGGAGCGATCGGTGAAGGCACCGGAGATCACCTGAACCGTTGCGGTCGCACTTGCCGTGGTCTGCGCCTGCGTGGCAGGCACACCGGCTTCAACCGTCACCGTATTGGCAAGTGACGTGTTCGCGGAAACGCTGGGATAGACGACGGCGTAATAGGTTATCGTATGACTCTCGCCGGCTGCAAGTCCCGAACGCGTCCATATCAGCGTATTTCCTTGAACGCTCGGTTCGAGCGGCGCGCCGTCGAGTTTTGCCGTTCCGGAAGCGTACACCAATCCCGGCGGCATCACGTCGACAATCTTCACGGCCCCCAGCGGCGCGTGCGATTGATTGGAGAAACCTACCGTGTATCCAACCCGATCGCCCGCTTCCACGACTTGGCGATCGACGGTCTTCTGCACCTGAATCGTGCGCGTCGAGAAAAGCGGCAGATTGCCGAACAAGCCGAAGACGTTCTGAAGCTGCACGGAGTTGCTGGTAAGCGCATAACCTCCGGCAATCGCGAGCGGTTGGCCGTCCAGCGCGGTAGCGCGCACGTCGTAAAGCAGGCTCTGTTCGTCGAGCCTGATGTCGAGCTGAATGCGCCGGTTCAGATATCCCGGCGCGTTGATGAGCAGGTAAAAGCGCGAACCGGCCGATGCGATTTGCGCAGGCTGCAGCGCAAAACCGTACGTGCCGTTCGTCCCCGTGACGACCGGGTTCTGCGTCCCCGGCGTCTGCGAGCCGCCGGATTGCGTCTTTGAAGATCCCGATTCTCCCGAGTTCAGATTCACGGGACTCCCCGCGGAGTCGAGCAGCGTCACGACCGCTCCGGAGACCGGCATCCCGGCGCCGCCGTAGCCGTCGAATACCACGTTGGTCGAACCGAGCAGCACGGACGCGGGCGTCGTCGTAATCGGCGTGATGCCGTCCGCGGCGATCGTGGCGACGTTCACGAACGTCGCTCCAAGGGACTGTTCATTCTGCACGACGGCGTTGAACGAAAAATCCAACTGCGCGCCGGGGCCGACTGACGGGACTTTCAGCGTTGATGGTCTGGCCGGAAAGGGACGCTTCCGATCCGGCAGGCTGGCCGTTGACTTCGGCGCTGGAGAGTACCGGCGCAAGACCTTGCGGCACGGCGTCGCTGACGATCACGCCGGTTGCCGCCGATCCGCCCGAGTTTTCGGCCGTCACGTCAAACGTCACGGTCGATCCGCCGCCGGACTGCACGCTGACCTGGTGGTCGACCGTCTTTGTAACCTTCGTGTCGGCGCCGCCCGGGCCGTTGAGCGATGCGCCTGCGGCGATCGCGATCCACGCCTCTCCCGTGTCGCTCTGCAGCCCGTTCGACGTACCGCTTGCGGTGGTTTGGGCGCTAAGCGTCACTTCGATAGCGATTGCCCGATCGCCAGTCCGTTTGTGACGACCGTCACCCGAACCGCGATCGTTCCGCCGGCCGGCACCATCGGCGAAATGGAGGATCCCACGGCGATCGGGAGCGGTCCGCCGGGGGTGATGAAGACCAGAGATGCGATCTTTCCCGCCGAGACGTTTGCCGCAGTAATGCGGTACGCATCCGTGATGTTGCTCGTATTGGAAATCGTGAACGTGCGTACGGCGCTCTGTCCCTGCGGCACTGCGTCCGCGGGCGCGGCTTTGCTTTCCTTCGGCGAGACGACGATCGAGCCGACTTGTGCGACGGTACTGTCGATATCGGTTCGATTCGGTCACGTACGTGCGGCCTTCGCGGTCCTGAAACGTGGCCGTGGCAGCGTTAATCAGCACCGTTCCGCCCGGCGTAGAAGACGCTGCGCCGTGTCCGCTCGCTGCAAGCACGAACAAGAACACGGCGCACGCTGTCGATGGCCCTCTGCGGCGAAGGCGATTCACGACTCTCCGTTAGACCGCGATCTACTTCACCACGACGGAGAAAGCGATCGTCCCGAATTGGCCTGCGCCGAGCGAGAAGCCGGCACCGCCGATGGTTACTGAGAATGCTGCAGAACCGATGTTGTTGGTCGTCCAAACGTCGCCGCTGTTCCAGGTTCCGCCGCCGCCCGGCATATCGGTTGCAGCCGCGGAGAGGCCGTTCGTATTGGCCGCCCAAGTGTTGCCGATCGTCGTGCCGTCATCGGTAAGGGTGAGTTGTCCCGGCTTTGGTTGCGACGAAGGCATTCGCAGGCTCGGTGTTGCCGCTGCCGCCCGGTTACTGCGACGTTGCGATAGTCGATCGAGTACGTGAGCGTTCCGCCCGGGCAGAGCGAACCGGCGGCGTAACCCGGAGAAGTGCCCGCGGGACATCCGGACGAAGTGACCGTTACGCTCTTCGTCAAGGCGATGAACCCGCTATACAGCTCGTTGTGCGTCGTATTGGCTTGCGTGTTGTCATTCACCGACGTGGCGGCGATCGACGCATCGAAGCGCGAGAACGTGGCGATGCCGGACGGCGAATTGTAGACCGCCCAGTACTGGATCGCTTGCCCCGATCCGACTGCAATGGTGGCGGTACAGGTCGCGGCAGGACTCGTACACCCCGCGTACGGGCTCGCTGCCGGGCCCGGTTCCGGAACCGTTGTCCGGGAACAGTTGCACGGTCCATCCGCCCGACGGGGCGGCTGCAACGACGGTATACGAGTCGTCTTTGTTTCCCGAGTTGTAGAGCGCGTTGGCAACGTTCGATGCCGTTGACTGCGGAGGTGTACGTATTTCCGCTCGGCGCGCCTATAACGGTGCTCGAATTGATCGACGTGAAGCGCGATCGGCGTGAACGAGACTTGCGTGAAGTCGTCGTTGGCGTTGACTCCGACGCTGCCGTCATACGAACCGGTCGCCTGCGAGTTGGTGATCAGCGTCGACATGGTGCGTGGGCGTCGAGCTCGACGGTCCGTTGAAAACGCCGGCGGCCAAATGCGCCGTAGTTCACCGTCGTGTTGGACCAGCCGTTTCCGCCGCTGCTTCCCGATCCGGGCGGTACCACGGGCGGGTAGTTGATGCCCTGGTTGGCTGCGTAGATTGGCGCCGCGCCGCCGCTGTCGGCAGTGCCGGCCGGGATGTTGCCGCCGTCGATGTGTTCGGTGGGTTGGTTGTCGCCGAAAATCGACGTCGCGACGTTTTGATAAGCGTTCGGATTGGCGGAACCGGAACCGGTAGGCTGCGGCATCGCGAACTGCAGCTGAATCGCGGCTTGCGCGTTGGAAACGTTTCCGGCGCTCGTGCCGGAATGCGAATTCAGGCACGCCGTTCCGGAACGTCACGCTCAAGAAGACCGCAATGTATGCCGGATTCGACGGGGCGCTTGTCGTCCATCCGCTGCTGCCGTTCGCCGACGTCGTGTAATAGATCGTCGCGCTGACTCCGCTGGACGGGAAGCCGTTCGTGCCGGCCGTATAGGTAATGCGTCGGCGTTCCCACCAAACTCGGCGGGGTTGCACCGAACACCGGCAGCTTGTCGACGATTGCCAAGCAGCCTTTAGTCGGGAAGCCCATCGCCGTTACGGAGTTGAGCTGCTGCGAGGAGAACGCGCCGCCGTTGTTCGCATTGACGGTATAGGTGATGTTGTACGGCGACGATCCCGCCCTGAGAAGACGTCTTCTGCACGTCCATGCGGGCATCGCTTTGTACGGTATCATTGTAAGTGTTCGAAATCGCTGCGGACGTTACGGCGCCGGCGGAACCTGCGGCGGCGTACGCGACGGTGGCCTTCAGCTGCGTCGTGACCGTGCCGGGGACGTTTGCCGGGCTCGACGACAACGTGTACTGCACTTGAACCGTAATCGAGCTGCCGCTGGCAGTCGCGGATGCTGAAGCCAAGGCTGTATTGAGCGCCGCGACGGTCGAGTACGTCGTACTGTTGTAAACGAACTGAACGCTGCTCGTATTGCCGTTGTCGTTACCGCTGCCCTCAACGCCGTTGTCCGACGCGCCGGTCGTGAGCCCAAAATTGCCGGCCGCATTGCCGGTATTGGTAAGGGTGTAGGTGTCGGTTACGACCTGACCCGGAGCAATCGTTTGCGAGCCTGCCGAGGAGCCGTTGTTGGTCGTAACGGTGAGCGACGGGGCATTCTGGACGATCGTCGTGACCGTGTTGGACTCCGTCGTGTAGGAGTTTCCGTTCGCGTCTTTGTACGTCGCGCTCGCGGTATTTTGAATGCTGGTGTTCGGAGGCGTCTCCGAAGCGTGCGCGTATAGCGCCGGCGATGCCAGCGCCGCAAAAAACACTATCGAGAGGAGCGCGCGCTTCACTTGACGCGCACCTCGTAGCTGTAGCGAGTCGCGTGCTTGGGCGCGAGCGCGCGCTGCGCCGTCCAGCGTATGGCGACGTATTGTTCCGGCGGCGCCGGTTTCTCAACCGGTCCGCGGCTCGTGTTGACGACGATCGTCGGGTGCGTCGAAAAGCGCTTGCCGTCGAGCGAAAATTCCACGAGCGCTCCCTGCCCGAAGGCAGTTCCCCCGACGTATTCGGTGCGTTGCGGTACGGGGCCGACCGTGCTCAATGCTACCGCGGGCTTTGCCCCCGCGTTGGAAGCGACGATCGTATAACGAACGAGGTCGCCTTTCTTGAGAACCGCCTTTTGCACCGGCGTGGCGACGGTTTTTCCGTCCGATATCGCCAGTAAGTCGCCGCTGAGCTGCAGTTTTACCGCAGGGCGCGGTGGTGCGCTTTGCGGAGCTTGCGAATACCGGTGAAGCAGCAGACAGCAAAAAAGCCGACGTCAATAAAAGCGGGCGTCCGAGAACCATACACTATCCTTTTCATCCGACGGACAGCACACCCGGGCGTCGTTAACTCAATCTAGTATCGGATAGCGTTTCGTTCGACCAGAGCTCCATACGAATACTTTATACAAACACTTAACGCCGCCTAAACAAAAGAGCCCACATGGGCTCTTTGTCTGTTTACGCTTCTTGACGTTTCCGCTACTTGACTAACGGCAGAACGTTGCTCGGGGTAAACGGATAGAACGTCATCACGATAACGAAAACGAGGCAGATCCCAAGCGTAACGTAGGCCAGCGGGGCTTTCCCGTAAACGCCGGAGTGCGGCTTGGCATGCGGTTCATACATGAGTCGAATGACTTTGAAATAAGCGTAGAGCGAGATCGCCGTACCCGCTACGAGCAGCCCCGCAAGCCACGCGTAACCGGTGCCGACGTTCGTCGAGAGAATCAGGATCTTCCCGAGAAATCCGGCGGTCGGCGGAAAGCCCGCAAGCGCGAGCAAGAAAAACGTCATTGCCGCGGCAAGGAAGGGGCGACGGTGGCCGAGGCCGGTGAACGATACGATGCGCGAACCTTCTTCGTTATCGGTCGAACAAAGCGCTACGACCGCAAATGCGCCTAAATTCATGAACGTGTACGCAACGAGATAATATATCGCGTAGCGAACGCCCAGCGCACTGCTCCCGGCGAGTGCGGCGACGACGTAGCCGATCTGCGCGATGCCGGAATACGCAAGCAGACGTTTCATGTCGGTCTGCGCGAGCATGCCCAGATTACCGGCGACCATCGATATGCCGGCAACGATGAAGAACGGAATGAGCAGTCCGTGCGCCGATGCCCCCGGAACGGCATAAGCAAAACGCGCGAAGACTGCGAGCGTCCCGGCTTTCGTAACGACGCTCATGAAGGCGGTAACGGGAAGGGGCGCGCCTTCGTAGACGTCCGGCGCCCAGACGTGGAACGGAACCAAACTCAATTTGAACGCCAGCCCGATCAAAAACAAGCCGCCGCCGATCCAGAAAAGCGGATTGTAGTTCAAAGCCGGAGCGGTGAGGGCGGCCAGCGCCACGCTGCCCGTGGCGCCGAAGAGCAGCGCCATGCCGAAAAGCAAGAATCCGGAAGCGGTCGAGCTGAGAATCAAATACTTGAGCGCAGATTCCCGCGAAGCCGGACGATCGGCCAGTCCGCACAGACAGTACAGTGCTAGCGAGAGCAGCTCCAGGCCCAGGAAGATCGTCATCAAATTCGCGGCGCCGGCCATGAGCATCGCACCCGACGTGCTCCACAGCATCAGCGCGACGGCGCCGGCGACGCGATCTTCGCGCCCGATCGCACCGTAGAGGACCAGTGAAAAGATAGCCGCGATGATGATGATCTCTTCAAAGACTACCGCGAAACCGCCGAGCACGAAACCGCCGACGAACGCGTTGTAATTTTGACCGTAACTCGTCGCGGCCCAAATGCCGGCGGCAATCAAACCGGCCACGGCAATCGAAATCGAAACGTAGCGCTTGGCGTGAGAACGCGCGATCAAATCGGCAAGCAGTACGATGAGCGCTGCCCCGCCCGCGATGAAGAGCGGCGCCACCGCGTTGAGATCGAGATTGCCGTACGGATAAGCGATCATTGTGAACGGCGCTCCGATCCCGGCTCCGCGCCCCCCACGCTGAGCCGTGGGGCCCCCAATGCCGCATGGCGCGCAACGATTCTGCCTAACGAATATCTCCCCGACGTCGCCGGTGAGATTTGCGCTATCGTCCTTGCCCGCGCAAGACTCGAGAGAACCGCGTGCGGATAGCACCCCAGGATGAGGAGTGCCGCCAGCAACGGCGCGATCGCCAGACCTTCGGTCCAAGTCAGGTCGGCACGCTGCGGAATGTCTTCGATGACCGGTCCGTTGATGACGTCTTGAAGCAGACGCAGCATGTACGCCGAGGCCAAGATGATTGGTATTAGGGCGACGAGAGCCGGCCAGAACAAGCCGGCGCGAAAGACTCCGGTCAATATGATCAGCTCGCCGACGAATCCGGCGAGGCCCGGGAGTCCCAGAGCCGCAAGGGCGGCGATTGTAAAGGCTCCTGCCAGCCGCGGATTCCCAGCCCCCATGCCCCCGAGACGCTTGAGCGAACGAGTTCCTTCACGCTGCTCGATAAATCCTAATATAAGGAAGAGCGCCGCGCTGAACAGTCCATGCGCGACGATATACACCGCCACACCCGCCATCGCCGCCGGATCGAAGCTGAAGATACCCAAAAGAATCAACCCAAGATGCGAGAGCGAGGAGTACGCCACGACGCGCTTGGAGTCGCTCTGAACGAGCGCGATGTATGCGCCGTAGAACAGCGACGCGAGCGCGAGCGCGATGAAAACCCACCGCGACTCCCGCATGGCGCTCTGTAAGAACGGCAAGCAAATAACCAAGAAACCGTACAAGCCGGCCTTGGACTGCACGGCGCTGACAACGCTCACCATCGGTGGAGGCGAGTCGGCGTACGTTGCCGGCATCCAAGTGTGCAGCGGAAAGACCGGAGTTTTCACGGCGAAGGCAAACGCGAAAGCCGCAAAGATCCAGGGAGCCCACGAACCCGCAAGTTGATGAGTGCTTCCGATGACGTCCGTCGTTCCGTAGAGAACGCCGAACGCGGCCGTCGCGAGCAGCAACAGCAAGCCGCCCGAAAAATTGTAAATCAGGTAGCGCCACGCGGTTTCGCGGTGTCCGCCCCAGCCCACGAGCGCAAAGAACGGCGGAAGCAGCATCAGGTCCCAGAAGAGCGCAAAAGCCAGAACGTCGCGGGCGAGAAATACGCCCATCATCGATCCTTCCAGCATGAGCAGCAGCGCGATCATCGTCCTGGGGCGCGGCATGCTCGTTGCGAGAATTGCACAGAAAGTGCAAAGCGCAAGCAGGAGTGCGATCCAGAACGCCAGGCCGCTCCATGCGAAATGGAACGAAGCCGCGAAGGGTCGCGAGAGCCAGCGAACGGCGAAACTTCCATCCGAACCAGCGGCGAGCGGGAGCAAAAACGTAATTGCCGCAACGATGCACCCCGCGGCGCGGCAGATGCGCTTCTCGTCGCGCGGCAGGAAAAACAGCGCTGCGCCCGCGAGGATCGGCAATACGATGAGGACCAGCGACATCAGCGCGAACCTCCGGCAAGCGCGTAATAGACCGCAAAGCATGCAGCTCCCGCTACCACGATGAACGCGTACGCGCGCAGAAGTCCGGTTTGAAAGCTGCGGACCAGCGCCGAGAGGAAACGATTGGTGATCACGACTTCGCGCACGGCGCCGTCGACGAGATGCGGATCGAACCAATCGCCGAACCAACGTCCAACGGCCTGCGCCGGCCGGACGAACAGCACCCCGAGCAAATCGTCGAAGTAGTAAAGCCGAACCAGTATGCGAGGCAGGGTCTGGGTTTCGCGACGCAGCCGTGCAGGCGCGTCTCGGAGCGCTTCGGGCGTCATGTAACGCGCGAAAGCAACGCCTAACCCAATGAGGAGCATGACGATCGCGATGGCGGTCGTCATGGCTTCGCTGGGCGCCATGTGCGGCAACGGTTCATTCGGAAAGGAGCGGGCGAAGAATTGCGCCCAAGGCGAGCTCGGACCGATCATAATGTAGCCCGCCGCGAACGAGAAGAACCCCAAGATTGCAACGGGCAGGGCCATGATCCAGGCCGGCGCGTGCGCATCATCTCGGTGCTCGGGTCCGCCCGCGGCGTGCGGATCGACTCTGTGCTGCTTCGCGGCGCCGCTCGAACTCATGGCGCCCGGCGTGGCTGTTCCGGACGTAATCCCCAAGTCCGCAGGATTCATCTCGCCGCGGTACGTTCCGTAGAACGTGACGAAGAACAGGCGGAACATGTAATACGCGGTGATGCCGGCCGTGATCAGGCCGACGGCCCACATCCACGTGTACCCGTGTTCGAGCGCGCCGTAGATGACTTGATCCTTGCTGAAGTAGCCGGCAAATCCGGGGAAACCGCTGATTGCCAGCACTGCCGCAAACATCGCCCAAAACGCAACGGGCGTGCGCTTGCGCATACCGCCCATGAGCCGGATGTCTTGCTCGTCGGCCAGCTCGTGAATGATGATGCCCGATCCGAGGAACAAGCACGCTTTGAAGAACGCGTGCGTAAAGAAATGCGCGACGCCGGCGGTGTATGCGCCTACGCCGACGCCCATGATCATATAGCCGATCTGCGACATCGTCGAATAGGCCAGAATCCGTTTGATGTCCCATTGCGCGGTGCCGAGAAGCGCGCCGGCGAGCGCGGTCAAGGCGCCGACCGCTCCGGCGAGCGTCTGCGCGTCGTGCGAGGCGCTCCAGAGCGGAGCGCAGCGGGCAATCAAATACACGCCGGCCGTAACCATAGTAGCCGCGTGAATCAACGCGGAAACGGGGGTCGGACCTTCCATCGCATCGGGAAGCCACGTATGGAGCGGAAGCTGCGCCGACTTGGCGGCCGCGCCGACGAAGAGGAACGCGCACGTCCAGAACAACCACGGATCCAGCGCGTGCGGATTGGCAAAAACGTCCGCGAACGAAATCGATCCGACGCGCGCGACGATGATGAAGATCGCGAACATAATGCCGACGTCGCCGACCACGTTGATGACGAACGCCTTTCGCGCCGCCGCGACGGCCGAGGGCTTGAAGAACCAGAAGCCGATCAGAAAATACGAAGCAAGTCCAACCAGACCCCAGCCGACGAGCAGTCCGACGAAGTTGTCGGAGAGGACCAGCGTGAGCATCGCGAAGACGAAGAAATTCATGTACGCGAAGAAGCGCGCAATCGCGCTGTCGGACCACATGTAGCCGATCGAGTACGCATGGATCAAAAACCCGACGCCCGTGATGATCAGCGCCCAGATCAGCGAGAGCGGATCGAACAGCAGCCCGAAGTTGAATCCGGGCATCCAAGTGAAGAGTTGTTGATGCGCGCCAAGCTGCGAGTCGCTGCTCTGCACGGCGCTTCCCCATGCAGCCAGCGTCGCGATAAAGGACGCGCCGAGCACGGCGGTTCCGAGCCAAGCGCTCCCGCGCTTGAGCTGCGGCCCAAAGGCCCAATTTGCGATCGCTCCGGCAAGCGGCAACAGCCAGATGATGAACAGCACCGGATACGTACCGTCGATTCCCATCTGATGAGTCATCCCGTCTCACCCATTCGTTCATACCGTGGCAAGGCTTTCATCCTTTCAACAATGCCACTTCATCAACATCGACATTGACGCGGTTGCGGAACACGACGACGACGATGGCAAGACCGATAGCGGCCTCCGCGGCGGCGACAGTGATCACGAGGAAAGCAAAAATGTGGCCGGCGTTGTTCAGCCACGCGCGCGCGAACGCGAGGAAGAGCAGGTTTGCGGCATTCCACATCAGCTCGATGCTCATCAGCATGATGAGCGGATTCCGTTTGAGCAGTACGCCGGCAACGCCGATTGCGAAAATCACAAAGGAAAGGCTGATGTAGTTTAGGAGCGGCACGGGAAGCAAGGATGCATGCATGCGCTACTCCTCGCCGGCCCGGAGGATTGCCTCGCGCATGTCTTGCTCGACGATTCGCGCTCGCTTTCTGGTCGGAACGTACGGCGTCGCGTCTCCGGCGAGCAGGATGACGCCGATGACGGCGACCATCAGGATGAAAGCGGTGATCTCGAATGGGAGCAAATTGGTCGTGAACAGCGCGCGGCCGAAATCGGCGACCGAACCGAAGACGTTCGCCGCACCTACGGGTCCCGCCAAAGACGCCGGCGCTGCCGCAGCCGGAACCGGTACGGGCATTCGCGCCGCGGCGTAGACCAGAAACGCCAAAATCACGGCTACGCAAAGTGCGGCGGGGATTGCAATCTTCGGCAGACGGTCGGGCCCTTGGGTGAGCGGCGCCACGCCGCTCGAGAGCAGCGCGATGACGAACAAGAACAGCATCAAAATCGCGCCGCTGTACACGATGATTTGGATGACGGCCAAAAACTCCGCCGCAAGCGAAAAATACATGATCGCGAGCGCCGCAAAATTGATCAGCAGCCCTACGACGCTGTAAATCGGCTTTGGCGCCGTCACAACGAAAACAGCACTGAGGATCAGAATCAGGGCCAGAATTGCGAAAAGGATCATTCTGCGAGGCCCTTGTTTTCCGTCTTCAGCACTTGGCCGCGCCACGTAGCGTCGTAGCCGGACTGCCACTCGGCCGTCGATTTGATTTCAGCGACTCGTCCCAAGTCCGAAGGAATGCCGTTGGGGCGGTCGTCGGGTGCCGCGCCGACGCCCGCATCCGGCGGAACCAAGAGACGCTCCTTTGCGTAGATCAACGATCCCCGGCGCAGATCCGACATCTCGAAGCGCGGCGTGAGCACGATGGCGTCGGTCGGACACGCCTCTTCGCACATTCCGCAAAAGATGCAGCGCAGCTCGTCGATCTCGTAGCGCTGCGCGTGGCGCTCGCCCGGTGAAATTCGCAGTTCGGGCGTGTTTTCGGCACCGATGACCGTGATGGCGTTCGCGGGACAGACGCTCGAACAAAGTTCGCAGCCGATGCACCGCTCTTTACCGTCCGCATAGCGGCGCAGTTCGTGCAATCCGTGGAACCGCGGCGCGTGCTTCTTCTTCTCCGACGGATATTGGATCGTCGGCTTCTTATGGAACATGTACTTGAAGGTTACGCTCAGCCCCGCGATGAGCGCGCCGACATTGTAAAGTTTCTTGCGAGAGGTTTTCGCCATCGCGTCCTATCCTCTGACCGCGACCACGACGGCCGTTACGACGAGGTTCAACGTTGCGACCGGAAGCAGCACTTTCCAGCCGAACGCCATGAGCCGGTCGTACCGGAAACGCGGAAAGGTCGAGCGAAGCCAAATATAAACGAACATGAACAACCCGACTTTGAGCAAGAACCAGACGATTCCGGGAATGAAGGTGAGGTGGAGCGGCGCGTTCCAGCCGCCCAGGAACAGCAGTGTTGCGATGCACGAAACGGTCAGCATGTTGATGTATTCGGCGATGAAGAACAATCCGAAACGCAGCCCCGAATACTCCGTGTTGAAGCCGCCGACGAGTTCGGCGTCCGCTTCGACGAGATCGAACGGCGCGCGGTTCGTCTCGGCGATGGCGGTAATGATGTAAATGAGGAAGCCCACGATTTGCGGCAGGATGAACCACCATTGCGCCTGCGCGTTGACGATGCCGACGAGCGAGGTCGTTCCGGCAAGGATCAGCACGCCGATCAGCGACATCGACATCGCCAGTTCGTAGCTGATCATCTGCGCCGTCGCGCGCACGCTGCCGAGGAGCGGATACTTCGAGCCCGAGGCCCACCCGCCCAGCGAAATGCCGTAGACGCCGATCGAAGTCAGCGCCAAGATAAAAAGAATCCCGGCATTCACGTCGCCGATGGCCCAAATGTTGCCCGGCGCGGGTTCGGAAAACGGAATAACCGCGTATACCGAGAGTGCCGTCACGAGCGAGATGAACGGCGCCAGCCGGTAGATCAACGGGTCCGCCGTCTTTGGGGTGAGATCTTCTTTGAGGATCAGCTTCACCGCGTCGACGGCCGGTTGCAGCAATCCCCAAGGCCCGACGCGGTTCGGTCCCGGCCGCATCTGCATCCAACCCATGACTTTGCGCTCCGCCAGCATCGCGTACGCAAACGTCGTAATGACGACCAGGAGCAACACCGCGCACTTGACCACGATCACCCACCATACCGTCGCGGCCGGCGTCCACCATGCGCCGCTCATCGCGCGCTTCCCACGGATTCCGGTACCTCGGCAGAGGGCCGAACATTGGCGATGCGGACGAAGCTCGCTTCGTCGAAGATGTTGGCGGGATCGTCGGATAGGCCGCCGATGAGCGCAACGATGCCGTCGGGCATTGCCGGACGCACTTCGACAAGCACGTCGCGCATCGTCTTCACGTTTGCCGCGCCGTCTTCATCGGCTGACGCAATGTCGGCATAGTCGCCGGTCGAGACTCCCAGCACCGCCGCCGTGGACGCAGAGATCGCCGCTTGCGGAAGCGGACAAAGTTCGGTCATGCGATCGTCGTGCGCGCTGGTGCCGCCGCCGGCAAAGATGTGCGATTGAAGCGCGACGCGGAGCGCGCCTTCGGGCCGGGTAGCGGGCGCGGCGGTCGCGATGCGCGCGTAGCGATCGTCGCCGAAGGTAAACGCCGGCGTCTGCGCGAGCCGCGAGATCACCGTCGACTCCAATTCGTCCGCCATGGGGAGCGCGACGCCGAGTTTCTCGCACAAACCGATCAGCAACTCGAAGTCGCTGAGCACGCCGGACGGCGCCTCGAGTGCGTGGGCTGCGTTCACCGGCAGCACATCGCCGGCCAGATTCGTCGTCGTACCCGTCTTTTCGAATCCGGCCTTTACGGGCAGCACGAGCGTTGCAAGTTTTGCGGTCTCCGTCATGAAGAGCTCGGTTACGACGACGAATGGAACGTTCCGCAGCGCTTCACGCACGTACGCTGCGCCGCAGCAATGCAGTGCCGGATTCGCTCCGAAGATCGACAGGACCGACATATTGCCGTCGTGCGCGGCGGCGAGCATTGCACTGGTATCGAGTCCACCGTCTGAGGGCAGCATGCCCATCGCTTCCGCACCGCGCGCGTTGGGCTGCTCGCCCGTGATGTAGGTGAGGATCCGGGCGTCCTTGGGAAGTTCGTCCAGCATCGCGCGGCCCAACGCCAAATCCGCGCCGTCCCAAATGACCGCTATCCGCTTTGCGCCGGCCGGAAGCGCCGCGAGCGCGTCGCGAACGCTCTTAACGTCCGCGCAGGGAATTGGGCTCGGATACGCGCGCTCCATCGATCCGACGCGAATCAGCTTGGCGCGTTTCTGGAAGGCCGCTTTGCGGACGCGCAGATCCATGATGGGCGCGCGCTCGGCCGGCGACTCGCCGATGATGAAGATCGCATCGGCCGTTTCCAGATCTTCGAGCTTGCCGCCGTCGCGTCCGGGCGAGGCTTGCCGCTGCCGGCCTGCGCGCCAGTCGAGATTCTTCACGCCTTTGGCGCGGAAAATATATTGGAGCAGATACGCTTCTTCGTTCGTCAGCCGTCCGCCGCCGATCGCCCCCACGGTTTGTGGATTCGCCTTGATCGCTTCTTGGAGCGCCGTCGCCCAGATCAGCAGCGCGTCGTCCCAGTCGATCTGAATCCACGCGCCGTTCTGTTTGTAGAGCGGCTGCGTGAGACGCGCGCCGTTCTCGTAAAAGCCGACGTTGTAACGCCCCCGGTCGCACAGCCAGGTGTCGGAGATGGCGTCGTCGCTCTCCACGGACATCGTGCGCATCACTTTGCCGACGCGCACGTCGACGTGCATCTGACATCCGACGGAGCACTGCGTGCACGTCGTCGTCGTGCGTCGCAAATCCCAAGGCCGCGACTTGAAGCGATACGTCTTGGACGTCAGTGCACCGACCGGACAAAGCTCCGTGACGTTTCCGGTAAAGTTGTGGCGGTAGGGCTCTCCCGTGGCCGTCGCGATGATGTTCCGGACGCCGCGATCCTTGAGCACGAGTTGCCGTTCGCCCACGAGCATGTCGTCAAAACGCACGCACCGCTGGCAGACGACGCATCGCTCTTCGTCGAGCACGATCGTCGGGCCCAGATCGACCGCCTTGGGTTTGGGAACTTTGGGATCGACGCTGCGCGAGTAATCCTGTCCATAGGCCATCGCGTAATCCTGAAGATCGCATTCCCCGCCCTTGTCGCAGATCGGGCAGTCCAGCGGATGATTCTTCAAATAAAACTCGAGCACCGAACGGCGTCCCTCGGCGGCGTTCGTGCTTTGAGTGTGCACGACCATGCCTTCGGCCGCAGCCGTATTGCAGCCGATCTGCAGCTTCGGCAGTCCCTCGACCTCGACCAAACAGATCCGGCACAATCCCGCCGGTCCCATCTTCGTGTGGTAGCAGTACACCGGAATCTCGCGCTTTATTTTTTTCGCGGCCTCGACCAGCAGCGTGCCTTTCGGCACGCTCAACTGGACCCCGTCGATCGTCAGAGTAACGAGTTGCGGCTGCGGACTATCCGGCATGGTTCACCTTCCGGGCGTGCGGCATGAGCCTCATGCGGGCAAAGCCTTCTCTTGGATCGCGCGAGCTTGGAATTGCTCGGGGAAGCGCTTGAGCACCGAAAGCAAGAAAGGCTCGATGGAATCGCCGAGCGGACACAAGTTGATTCCGGTGATCTGATGCCCCACTTTGAGCAGCATATCGATGTCGGACCGAAGCGCGCGGCCCTCCACGAAACGGTGGAGCACGGTTTCGAGCCAATCGCCGCCCTCGCGGCACGGCGTGCACTGTCCGCACGATTCGTGCGCGAAGAAGCGCACCAAATTAAAGGCGGCTTTGACGAAATCGGTCGTGTCGTCCATTACGACCATCGCGCCGGAGCCGAGCATCGTGCCGGCTTTCGCGAGCGACTCGTAGTCGTACGGAAGATCGAGATGCTCCTCGAAGATGCACGCCGACGAACCGCCGCCCGGCTGAATCGCCATGAGCTTGCGTCCGTCGCGCAATCCGCCGGCGATCTCGATGAGTTCGCGCACCGGAATGCCCAGCGGCACCTCGTAGTTCCCGGGCTTTTTGACGTGCCCGCTGATGGAGATGATCTTGTAGCCCTTGCTGCGCTCGGTACCGGCGGCGGCAAACCACTCGGCGCCTTTTTCGAGAATCGGCACCAAATACGCGAGCGTTTCGACGTTGTTCACGACCGTCGGCATGCCGTACAATCCGGCTACCGCCGGAAAAGGCGGCTTCAGGCGCGGTTCGCCGCGCTTGCCTTCCAGCGAATTGAGCAGCGCGGTCTCTTCACCGCAGATGTACGCGCCCGCCCCGCGATGCACGGTGACCTCGAGATCGTAACCGGTTCCGAAAAGGTTCTTGCCGATGAATCCGGCCGCGCGCGCTTGCGCCACCGCGTCCATGAAGATTTGGTAGCCCCGTTTGAACTCGCCGCGAATATACATATATGCGTGGTGCGATCCGATGCCGTAGGCGCCCAGCAGAATCCCCTCGAGAACCAGATGCGGCGTCTCTTCGAGCAGCATGTGATCTTTGAACGTGCCGGGCTCGGCTTCGTCGCAGTTGCAGACCAAATAACGCGGCTTATCGTTACCGGGCAGGAACGACCATTTGCGCCCGGTCGGAAATCCGGCGCCGCCGCGTCCGCGAAGGCCCGATTTGTCCGCCGCCTCCAATACGTCGGCGGGCTTCAGCGTCTTGAACGCGCGCTGCAACTGTTTGTAGCCGCCCCGGTCTTTGTAGACCGCGATGTCGCGCAGATTCGCCTCGCCGATTCCTTCGGTGAGCACTTTGACCACCGGCATCAGTGCGCCGCTCCGTCTTCGAGTACCGCTGCAATCGCCGGTTCCACGTTGGCTAGACGCTCTTTCGTCCGCCCCTTAAAACGCGCTTCCTGCATGATGATGCGATCGAGCATGATGATCCCGTCTTTATCCAAACCGCCGGCGTTGTCCGGATTCGGCTGGTCGATCGCGCCCGCGGACTTCTCACCGGTCGAGACCTGCGTGCCTTGATTTACCGTCCAAGTGCGTGCCGGCGCTTCGGTTTGCGCCATGGGCGCCACGGGATACGTGCCCGCGCGCATGGCCGCGATCATCTCGTCGATCATCCGCGGCTCAAGATCGTACACGAACTCGAGATTCACCTGCATGCACGTCGCGCGGTCGCAAGCCGCAAGACACTCGACCTCTTCGTACGAAAACAACCCGTCGGCCGTCGTCTGCAGATGGCCGATGCCGAGCTTCTCCCGAAAGTACGCCATGACGTCTTCCGCGCCGTCGATCGTGCACGCCAATCCGCGGCACACCTGAAGCACGTACTTGCCGACCGGCCTACGAAAGAACAGCGTGTAAAACGAAACCGTCGACTCCACCACGGCGAGCGAAAGGTCGAGCATCTCGCTAACCGCGCGCATCGCCTCCGGACTTGCAAATCCCTCATGTTCCTGGAACAAGTGCACCAGCGGCAGCAGCGCCGAACGCGGCTGCTCGTACTGCGCAATAATCGCCTCACACTGCGGCTTTAATCGCTCTCGCAGCGCCGCAAAATCATCGACTCTGCTCATGCCTGCTCCGTATTGCGCAGCGCATCGCGGCCGGCGACCGGCATCCGTGCATGTCGCCGCTAGAAAATTTCCATCCGTGGAAATTTTCTGCTCGCGCCGCATTTTTCGCAAAACAAGTTTTGAAGCTGCCATCCCGGCAGGGCGAAAAATGTCGGAGCGCGCCGTGCACGCAGCCGTGTCGCCGGCCGCGATGCGTTACGAAATTCGTCGTATCAAGCGTGCGTCAAGGCGCCGATTTGCGGCACGCGCTTTATTCCACAAGCTGATGCGAGGAATGCGTGAGGTTGGGCGGGATCACCGGTTCGGGGGACACTCTGATAATTTCGCGCAAACCCGGAGGGTTTCTTCAAAACTTCGTTCTCGCGAAATTTCAGGTAGCAGAAAATTGCCATGGAGGGCAATTTTCGAGCGTGTCCCCGGAACCGGTGATCCCGCCCAACCTCACGCATTCCTCGCATCAGCGATCCACCTCGCCGAAAACGGGATCCAGAGAGCCGATCATCACGACGAGGTCGGCGATCAGATTGCCGGGCGCGAGACCTTTGAGCGATTGCAGGTTGTACATCGACGGCGGCCGCGTGCGAATGCGATAAGGGCGGTTTCCTCCGTCGGAGACCAGATAGAAGCCGAGTTCGCCGCGGGGGCCTTCGACGGCTTGGTAGACGTCGCCGGGCGGGACGCGGAAGCCTTCGGTCATGATTTTGAAGTGATGGATCAGCGCTTCCATTGAGAGCGCGATCGTTTCTTTGGGCGGAGCGACGATCTTGGCGTCGTCGATCGTTACGGGACCGGGTTGGAGCGTGCGCCGGATCTGCTCGATGATGCGCATCGACTCTTCCATCTCGTCCAGACGCACCAGGAAACGTGCGTAAGAGTCGCCTTCCTCCCGCGTAGGAATGTCGAACTGATAGTTTTCGTAGCCGCAATAAGGATAGGCTTTACGGACGTCGTATGCGACGCCGCTTGCGCGCAGGCTCGGACCGGTGACGCTCCACTGGACCGCTTCTTCCGGCGTCATGATTCCCACGTCGATCATGCGATCTTGCAGAATGGGATTGGCCTGGAGCAGCGCCCGCAGATCGCGCATGCGTCCGGGAAACTTTTCGATGAGCGCGTCCAGGCGGTCGAGATATCCCTCCGGCAGATCGCCGTTCACGCCGCCGACGCGCATGTAATTGGGATGCATGCGCGCGCCGCCGGCGGCCTCTTGCATGTCGAGGATATTCTCGCGCAGATCGAACGTGTAGAAAAACACCGAAAGCGCGCCCAGATCGATCCCGCCCGTTCCGAGCCAGACGCAGTGCGAAGCGATGCGCGTGAGTTCGGCGCTCAGCACGCGAATCTGCTGCGCGCGCTGCGGAATGTCGTTCGTGATGCCGAGCAGTTTCTCGACTGCGAGCGCATAACACAGCGCGTTGCTGCTGGGCGCAAGATAGTCCATGCGCTCGACGTTCGTCTGTGCCGTCGACCAGAACTGATTTTCGCAATTCTTTTCGATGCCCGTGTGGAGATAACCGATCTCCGGCTCGGCTTTGACGATGTTCTCGCCTTCGATCTCCAGCATGATCTGCAGAACGCCGTGCGTCGAGGGATGCTGCGGTCCCATCGAGAGGACCATCGAGTTCCCGTCTTTGGAGACGATCTCGGGAGTGAGCGCGGTAAACGACATCAGCGGCCTTCGCGAGCTTTGGCGATCTGCGCTTGCAGCGCTTCCAGCGTGCGTCCGGACGGCGGCGTGCCGGCATTCACGTTGCTCTTCAGAGCGAACGCCGGGCGCGGCGAATGCTCGCGCGCCGGGCCGCGCAGCGGGTAGTCCTTGCGCAGCGGATAGCCTTCCCAATCGTTGGGCATTTGAATGCGGCGCATATCGGGATGCCCTTCGAACGCGATCCCGAACAGATCGTAGATCTCGCGCTCAGCCCAGTCCGCAGACTTCCACAAGTCCGTTGAGGTGGGAAGTAACGGACGTTCGTCCGGAACGCCGCAAAGCAGCCGCAAGCGTTGGGGAGCACCCACTTCGGCAACGTTCGATTTGCGCAGCGGCATCTTCAGCAGATGGTAAACGACGTCGAAGCGCGGCGCGCGCTCGGGGTAATCGGCACCGCCGATATCCAGCAAAAGCGAGTAACCCTCGGCCTTGAGCGCTTTAAGCCGCGAATGAAGCTGCTCGGGCTGGATGCGCTCGATCTGAGCGTCGTCGATAGCCGGACGCACGGCAGTCGGGTCAATCGCGCCGCCCAACAGCGGCGGTGATTGCGTGCTTGGCATGAACCTCTCTCGTTTCTGGCTGGTGAGCTGGTCTCGTGCACTAGGCTCGGGCTAGGATACCGCCGCGGCCGCCTTCGCGGATTTGCTGCTGAATCAGATTTACCGCGTAAAGCAGACCATCGGGCGTGGGCGGACAACCGGGAACGTAGACGTCGACCGGAATGATCGTGTCGACGCCTTGGACGACCGCGTAGTTGTCGAAGACTCCGCCGGAGCTGGCGCAAGCGCCCATCGATATGACCCACTTCGGATCCGCCATTTGATCGTAGAGCCGCTTGACGACCGGCGCCATCTTCTGCGCAACGCGGCCCGAAACGATCATCAGATCCGCTTGCCGCGGCGAGGGACGAAAGACTTCGGATCCCAACCGCGCGATGTCGTATTCCGAGGACGTTACGGACATCATCTCAATCGCGCAGCAAGCCAGGCCCATCGTGAGGGGCCACACGCTGGAACTCTGTGCCCAACGCGCCACCTCGTCGAGCTTGGCCAGAAAAAATTGCCCCGGTCCTATCTCCATTCAAAGCCTCGCTTCTTCCACACATAGGCATACCCGATAGCCAAAACGAGGACGAAGATGACCATCTCGACCAAGCCGAAGACGCGCAATCCGTGCATCTCCACTGCCCACGGATAAAAGGAGGCCGCTTCGACGTCGAGGACGACGAAGAGCATGGCGATCAAATAAAATTTGACGGGAAACCGGCCGGATATGCTCGAGGTCGGTTCGACCCCGCACTCGTACGCCTGCTCCTTTTCGGGATTCGGCTTGCGCTGCGCGAGCAGCCCGGGCAACAAACTGAAACCAAGTGCGGCAGCGAACGCGACGGCCACAAAAATCGCTACTGGAGCATACGGAGTCATCGCTGTGAAATTATTCACAAGCGACGCTCATCCCCTACTCTGCGTTAAGAAACTATTGAGATGCTACTATTGTGGCACTTGCCTCACCCTCGTATGCTGACGGGGGAACGCAGCAGCCGCAAGAAAGGAACCGCATGCGCAAATTCTGGGTGCTCGGATTCGTTTTTCTTTGCTTGGGAGCCAACGGCGGCGGGTGCAGCAATCCCAATGCGATCGGCGTTCAGCAGTACGGAACGGTCGTCGGACGAATCCTCGACGCAACGAACAACCGCCCGGTCCCGAATGCGCTCGTTTCGGTCGGATCGATCTATACCGCGTACGCCGACGCGACGGGCGCGTTCCAGGTGCCGAACGTTCCGATCGGACCGCAGGACGTCACCGCGACCGCACCGGGATACGAACGAAATTCGGTGCGTACCCGGATTCGGGAAAAGCAAGCAGTCAGCGTAGGATACCTGCGGATCATGCCGCTTACCGGCGGGCCGACCGCGCCGCCGCCGCCTACGCCGAGCCCGACACCAGGCATAGCGACGCCGATTCCCGCACTGACTCCGGGACCGAGCCCCCACGGATCGGGGGCGCCGGCCGCCGCTTCCACGCCGTAACGCGATGGCCGCGATAGGCGACGTCTGCGCGGTCGCCGGCGGCATCGTGATTCTCGGCGTCGCGCTGGTAGACGTCTTTCAAACGGTTATCGTCCCGCGCGCCGAGGATACGTTCTTTCGCGTCAGCCGCTACCTGACGCGCATGGTTTGGCGGCTCTGGCCGCCGCTGGGGCGCACGCTGCATCCTGCAAACGATCGCGCCCGCGAAGACTGGCTTGGGACGTTCGCGCCGTTCGCGCTCATGCTCGAACTGGGGCTCTGGGTCGCGATGCTGCTGCTCGGGTGGGGACTTCTTTTTTACGGTTTGCGCGCTCAGTTGCATCCGTCGAATCCGTCCTTCGGATCGGCGGTCTATTTTGCGGGAACTTCGCTGATGACGATTGGGTACGGCGACATCGTTCCGACGACCACTCTGACGCGCATGCTCGCCATACTCGCGGCAGGGTCGGGTTTAGGCGTGGTCGCCATCGTCATCTCATTTTTGTTTGCGGTCTTCGGATCGTTCCAGCGCCGTGAGACGTTCGTCGTGACGATTGGCGCTCGCGCCGGCGTCCCCCCGAGCGGCGTGGGTCTGTTGGCGGTGCACGCGCGAGCCGGAATTCTCGGCGATTTGGGGCAGGTCTTCAGGCAAGGCCAGACCTGGACCGCCGAAGTGATGGAAAGCCATCTCGCGTATCCAATCCTGATCTATTTCCGGTCGAGTCACGATTACGAATCATGGGTCGGGACGCTCGGAACGTTGCTCGATGCAGCGGCGCTCGTCATGAGCACGTTGGACACGCAATCGATGGAAGATGCTCAGACGCAGGGCCAAGCGCAGATTCTATACGAGCTCGGCCGCCATCTCGTGGTAGATTTTTCAACGTACTTCGGATCGTTCGATCTCGCCGCCCCCGATCGTTCGGTAGGCGTGGAACGCGGCGAATTCGATGCGGCCTGCGATCATCTCGAGCAAAAAGGCTACCGTATTTGCGCGCGAGACGCCGCTTGGACCGAGTTCGCGCGACTGCGTTCGGCGTATGCGGAACCGCTCAACGCGCTTGCCAGATGGCTCGAGATCCCGCCCGTGCAATGGGTCGGCGATCGATCGCTCATCCACGTTCACCAGTAGCCTTCTGCATTGGTCCGGAGCCACTCAATCACTGATGGATTGGGGTTGTAGCGCTTCGAAGAGACCGGCTACGCAGTGGCCCCGCGGCGGATCGCCGGAATACGCTAGTACGAGAGGATTTGCAAGCCGGCCATGAGACGCTGGCCGATCGCCAAGAGATGAAACGAGAGCACCATGTCGGCGATCACCTGCGCGGCGCCCAGCGCAACGAACGTGGAGCCGACTACAATTACAAAGACGCCCACGACGTACATATCGTCAGTCTCCTAGCCGGCAAGAATCGGCGGAACGTTCAGCAACCCTGAAGCGCCAAGGTCTGAAAGCTCCTGCGTCCAGGCGCTCATTTTCTGCTCGGGATCGAAGCCGGGGAAGTGCGCCGCAATCAAGTGTTGCATCGCCGTTCGGCTTGGGATACTGGTCAGCATCGCGAGAAAAAACCGATGCTCCGGATTGCGGGTCTTTTTCATGGCATTTTTGATCGCGGCTCTTCGTCGTTTTCCGTCGAACGCGTCTGTGGCGACGCTCACCAAATCCGAGTGGCGCTGCCGCAAAGTCTCCATGAGGACCGCAAAGGTTTCCCAGTGTCCGGTGTCCTTGGACGCAGACTCGACGACTTTGAATGCCGTCCAAAAGTCGGCGTTTGCGACCAGATTCCCGGCGAGATCGAGAAAGAGCCGGTGATCGGCGACCTGGAGAGCTTGCACAAGCGCGAGCTGCGTTTCCAGTGGTTCGGGATGATGGAACGGATCTATCGCAAGGCCGGGGTGATAGTACCGGTACTGCGGCGCGTAAGCCGGAAGCGAAACCGTTCGCACGACCAAACTGATCGACGGCGGCTCCAGATGGAGCAGCGAATGAATGAACCGCTCACCAGGATAAATCGTCCGGACGTCGCCGCGCTCGAGCAACTCACCCGCGAGAAAGCCGAGATTCCCGAGCAACAAGTGAGGGCACACGCGCTCGGCGCACTCGAAACGATACTCGCTGTGAAAGCTGGAGCCTTGCAATACGCCGAAAGCTCCCGCGAAGCCGTGCTGATGGATCGACGTCGGACGGTCAATCCACAACAGAACCTCGATGTAAAATCCGCGCCCTTCGTAGACTTTGACCGGCGGTTGGCCGAAGCCGTTGAGGCGTTGTGCCGGCAGGGCGTTCGAATACAACGTCCATTCGGCGATTTGATCGAGCGTGGTCGTTTTCAGAATCCCGGAGTCACGCAGAGCCGCCGTCGCGATCTCGGGGAATCGGTCCGCGTCGTTCCCGCACGCTTGCCAGGCGCGCGCTACCTGCTCCCCGAGCTCTTGGAAATTCGGCATTTCCTCCAGCATACGGAAGCAGAGCCCCGCGGCACACGTGCCTGCGTATCACGGGGGAATGAGCCGAACAGTTCGGCTCGGCATAGGCTCAAGCGCTCAGCCGCGGACCGAGGCGGCACAAAGTCTTCGTGCGGCTTAGAGTCCGTGGCGCGCGTCGTACCGGTGCAGAAACTTCTTCGCGTCTTCAATCGGCAGCGCGAAGCCGATCGAGTGCTCCTCGTCAAAACGTGATTCCGCCATTCCGACGATCTCGCCGTTGTCGCTCAAAAACACGGGAGCGCCGCTCTCGCCCGGTACGATCTGCAGCGTCACCTCCATCGCATCTTCGCGCAAAGAAGAGATGCGGCCCGAATCGAGCGAGGTGGCCAGGCCGAGCCCTTCGTCGTCGAATTGATCCGGAATCGGATACCCGAGCAGTCCAATCATTCTGCCGGGCTGCGCGTCGGCCGACGAACCCAGCGACGCCGTGGGAAGATTTCCCCGGCGCGTGCGAACGAGCGCGATGTCCAAATCCTTGTCCGCAGCTACGACGCGCGCCGGCACTTTTTGTTTGTTCCCGATCGTTGCCTGCAGGTTCCACGCCTGATCGATCGCGTGCTGAACGGTGAGAATATCAGTGCCCCACGCACCGCTTGCGACGATCGTTCCCGTTGCGTACTCGTCGTCCGGAGGAGATTTTCTCGTATCGCCCGGCACCTTCATCGACAATAACACGACGGCAGGACGCAACTTATCGGCGGAATGAACGAAGTCGTCGTCCGGGCTACGCCCGGCGCAGCCGAAAAACGCAAAAATCGCCACGGCGAAAGAAAGAATAATGGGAGAACGCATGGGAGCGCCTATGAATGCGGCACCGCCGCCGCCAGCGCCTCTTTCAGATCATCTAAACCGCTGCCCAGGCGAGCGCTGATCTGCAGCGCGCCGCGCAGGTGCGGCAATTCCCCCGCAACGGCGTCACACTTATTCAAGACGATGACTCTCGGCTTGTGCTCGAGACCGAGACCGTGCAGCGTCGAATCGACCGCTTGCATTTGACGAGGCCAATCCGCGTTCGAAGCGTCCACGACGTGCACGAGAAGATCCGCCTCGTTCAGCTCCTCCAGCGTCGCGCGAAATGCGTTGATCAAGTCTTTCGGCAGGTCCGTGATGAAGCCGACCGTGTCGACGACCCGCACGTATCGCTCGCCCGTCAGCCAGACCCGCCGCATCGTCGGATCGAGGGTCGCAAAAGGCTGATCGGCGACGAGCGCGTTGGCGCGGGCGAGCCGGTTGAGCAGCGAACTCTTGCCCACGTTGGTGTATCCCACCAGGGCTGCCAGCGGCTCGCGATGGGGAGCTGCTCGCCGGGTGGCGCGCTGCCGGCGCACTTCCTCCAGCTGACGATTGAGCACGCTGATGCGTTGCTGAATGCGCCGCCGGTCGACCTCGAGTCTGGTTTCGCCGGGTCCGCGCGTGCCGATGCCGCCGCCGAGCCGCGAGAGATCCGCTCCCACACCGATCAAATTGGACTGCCGGTACCGCAGCTGCGCGAGTTCGACTTGAAGCTTGCCTTCGCGGCTGCGCGCATGCCGGGCAAACACGTCCAATATGAGCATTGTCCGGTCGACGATGGGCAACGGAACGATCTTCTCCAAGTTTCTGCGCTGACGGGGACGCAAATCGTTGAGCACCAGCAGCAAATCGACGCCCAAAGCCTTTGCGACCTCGGCGATCTCCCGAGCCTTTCCCGTTCCGACGAGCGTCGCGGGATCGACCTGCTCGCGCCGTTGCACGATCCGTTCCACGATTGCGGCTCCCGAAGCCGCTGCCAGCGCTTCGAGTTCGGCAAGCTCCGGTTCGATTGGCCGGCGTTCGTCGCGCGTGTCCACGGCGACGATCAGCGCGCGGGAGCCGGTCCCGTCTGTGCCTGCTGCAAGCGTTCGATTAGCCATTGGAGTCCTTCATTATAACGAGGTCCGGGACGCACCAGAATCGAGTCGTCCGCAGGAAAGTAGACCCGCTTTGTCTCGACCGCTCGAAGCGAGCGCCACGGCTCGCGATCCAATGCCAGGCGCAAACCGGAGTCCGAGGGCGCAATGACGACGTCGGGCTGCAGCCGCACCAGCGCTTCGGCGCTGTACTGCGCATACGGCCGCGGCAGCGACTGCACCGCGTTGCTTCCGCCGGCCAAAGCGATCAGCTGCGCAATATAGGAGTGCGGCCCCACCGTCCAAATCGGCTGCGCCTGCACCACAACGAACACCGAGAGTCGGCGCCTAAAGTGCTCGGCGCGCCGCAAAGCGCCGGTTCGAGCTTGCAAATCGGCAACGAGGCGCGAGGCTTGCGCGCTCCGTCCGCTGAGCCTTCCCAGTCCAACGATGTCGCTGAAGATCTCGGCGTAGGTGTCGTCGGGGAAAAACCGCACCGGAATGCCGGCACGGCGCACGGGTTCCGTCAAGAGCCGCTGCGCCGGAATGCCGGCGACCGCGTCCGCGTGCAAACTGAGAATCCGTTCCGTGTCGATGCTCGAGGCGTTGCCCACCTGCGGAACGCCCTTGACGCAAGGTATGTCTTGACTGTATTCGGAGACGCCGACGATCTGCGGTCGCGCGCCGAGCGCGCAGAGGTCTTCGGTGAGGGAAGGCATCAGCGAAACGATGCGATGCGCCGGGCCCGACGCCGCACGCTGCGGCGAGCCGGCGCACGCGCAGCACGACGCGGCCAGCAAGACGGCGGCACAGGCTTTCATCGCAACGCGCCATTCCCCGACCAGGAACGCCCGCCTCCCCGCGGTATAGCAGTTCGTTCACGCTTGCGCGAGGGAAGCCGGTCCAAGGCCGGCACGGTCGCGCCACTGTAGG
The DNA here is from genome assembly GCA_963714015.1 of Vulcanimicrobiota bacterium. GTDB lineage: Bacteria > Vulcanimicrobiota > Vulcanimicrobiia > Vulcanimicrobiales > Vulcanimicrobiaceae > DASRDE01. The sequence continues at coordinate 3,510,689 of OY970223.1, forward strand.
CGGGGAGCCGCCCGAACGTCACTCCCGCACTGGGGGGAAGGCACGGGCACGGGGCTACGATCCGCGAGTCAGGATACCACCGCAAGCGCCGCTGACAACCGCCTCGCGCAAAGGAAAGGTTCGAATGACTCATCTTTGCATACGTGCTCGGCGCGCTGCTTGCGCTTGCACCTTCGCCCTCACCATCCCCGTCACCAGCTGCGGAAATAGCGCACGTCTATACCTCCGATCGCTCCGATGAAACGCTGAACAACGCAGCGCGGAGCACCTACGTCGTCACGAGTGAAGAGATTGCCCGCAACGGTTATCGAACCGTTGCGCAGGCGCTCCAAGACGTCCCCGGTGTCGAACTCTCCGAACTCGGACCTATCGGATCGAACGTGGAGTTCGGCGTGCGCGGAAGCGCATCGTCCGAAGTGCTCGTGCTGATCGACGGACTGCCCGCGCCGGGTATGTTTTCGAACACCGTCGAGCTCGGGAACCTGCCGACGACCGGCGTCGATCGAATCGAAGTCGTCGAAGGCGGCGGATCGACGCTCTACGGCACGGGCGCCATGGGCGGGATCATCAACGTGATCACGCAGCGCTCGGCAAACACGAGCGCGACGGCGCGTTACGGATCCTTCGGCGATCAAGAACTGTATCTCAACACCGAACACGTGCAAGTCTCACGCGTGGTCGCGGCCAACGACTTCGGTTTGCCGGGCGGATCGACGCGACCCGACAGCGACTACGCTTCTTCGTCCATTCATGGAAACGAAGCGTGGTCGATGGGCTCCTTCGATGCCGCAATACGCGCAGGAATCGAGTCGGACCGCTTGGGCGCTCCCGGAAGCGATTCGTTTCTCTCCCCAACCTCACGCGAGAGTGACCTGAACGAGAACGCCGATTTCACGCTGACGCGGCGTACGGCGCAAGCGCAAAGCGCGCTGCAGCTGGGTGTCACGCGACAGCAGATTGAGTTTCTCTGCGAGGCGGCCGTCGATCCGAACTGCGGCTTCGCCAATCCTGCACTCGATACGGAAAACCGCTTTGACTTCGGCGCGCGCAACACGATTACGGGCGCAGACGAACAGACGCTGTACGGGATCGATCTCTCGCGCGGGGTCGTGCGCAGCGACAGCGGCGGGGAGGTTACGCCGCCCACGGCGCCGGTTTCGACGGATGCACTTGCCCAAGCCGCTGCATACGTGCAGCAGCGGTTCGATCAGTCGTGGGGAGACGCGTACGCCGGAATTCGGGGCGAACGCGACGGCGGTTTGGGCGGCGAGTTCTCCCCGTCCGCCGGCTTCGTGTACCGGCTTTCGAACGAAGCGGCGATCAAGGGCAACGCGGCGACGGCATTCCGGGCGCCGAACGCAGGCGAACTTTACTTTCCCGGCTTCGGCAATCCCGCGCTTCAACCGGAGCGCGCCAAAGTGTTGGATCTCGCGGTGAGCGATTCGCATTTTGCCGGCGGCGCATCGCTGGGCTGGTTCTCCAACCGCACGAACGATCTCATTGCGTACGATTTCACGACGAACACCGACGAGCAGATCGATCGTGCGTTTTTGCAAGGCCTCACGTTCGATATGCGTACACCGGTCTACAACGGTTATGCGATGTCGTTCAATTTGACGGATCTTTACCGCGCGCAGAACGTCGATACGCAGACGCGTCTGGCAAACGATCCGGTTATCGCCTCGAATCTTCGCTTGGACTACACGGCGCATTCCACCGGCCCTCTCGACGGCTGGGGGATTGTGCTGCGAACGAGCGGTCAACGCGGCAAGCGTCGATACGTCGCTGCCGGCGTACGATCAGCCGGTCGAATACGCAACGCTCGAACGCGTATCTGCGAGTGCGCGCCGGAAATGCCGCGCTCGTGACGCTGCGCGGGTTCAACATCGGAAACGAGCGGTATGCGACGGTTTCCGGCTATCCGATGCCCGGGCGTTCGTTCATGGTGGAGGTTTCGGCGAAGTAGCATGATCGCGCGCCTGGCAGGCTTGGCGGCACTGACGCTTGCGGCGTTGCTGGGCGCGTTGCTCGCCGGCGGTACATGGCTCGCGCCGGCGCAAGTCGTCCTCGCGCTCCAACACCCGCATGGCGGCGATGCCGCAATCATCGTGTGGCAACTGCGGCTTCCGCGCGTCGTCATCGGCGCGACGGTCGGCGCGTCGCTGGGAATCGCCGGCGCGCTGCTGCAGGGAATGCTGCGAAATCCGCTCGTCGATCCGTTCTTGACCGGCGTAAGCGCGGGCGCGGCGGTGGCGATCGTCGCGGGCATGGCAGCCGGCGTGGCCGCCGCTGCATTACCGGCCCTCGGATTTGCCGCGGGCATGGGGACGGCACTCTTCGTCGCCGTCCTCGCTCGCCGCGGCAGCGGCATCGATTCGGCGCGGCTCATCCTAGCCGGAGTCTCGCTCTCCTCGCTCTTCTCTGCCATGATCGCGCTGATACTGACGCGTCTGCAGAGCGCCGACTCGGCGCCGGCGATCATCGGCTGGCTCGCGGGTTCGCTTGCCGGACGCGGTTGGAGCGATCTCGCGTTCGCATTACCCTATGCCGCCTGCGGGGCGTGTCCTTGCACTCGCGTGCGTTCCGGCGCTCAATGCGATGCGCCTGGGCGACGTGCGCGCCGCCTCCGTCGGCGTGGACGTGAATCGAGCACAATGGCTGATCCTCGCGGCGAGCGCGCTCCTCACGGCGTCCTCGGTCACGCTCGCAGGCACGGTCGGATTCGTCGGGCTTATCGTTCCGCACATCGCCCGTCGCGCAACCGGCTCGGACACTCGCTTCGTCATTCCGGCCTCGGCGCTGCTCGGCGCTGCCCTGACAGTACTCGCGGATGCGCTCTGCCGGACAATCGCCGCTCCGACGGAGATTCCCATCGGCGTACTGCTGGCGTTCGTCGGCGTGCCTGCATTCTTGTACCTCTACCTGCACGCGGAACGCGCTCCATCGGTATGATCGCAGCCCGCAACTTGGAACTGCGCGCCGGCACGCGCACGCTGCTCTCGGATACTTCATTTGAAATAGCGCGCGGCGAATTCACCGCCGTCCTCGGTCCCAACGGCGCCGGAAAGACGACGCTGCTCCGCACGCTCGCCGGGGTGGTTCCTCCGGCCGCAGGCAGCGTGCTGCTGGGAACCGGACGACGTGCGGACGATGCCGCCGTCTTTGCGCGCACAAGCAATAGCATATCTCGCCAGCGAAGAGATCTTCGTCGATCAGCTGGCCGTTCGGGACGTCGTTTCTGCCGGACGATATCCGCATCACCGCTGGTATCAATGGCGCGAGGACGAGCGGGACGATCGAACGATAGCATCTGCGCTGCAGTCCGTGGGAATGCGCGCGTTCGAAGAGCGGCGTTTTTCGACGCTCTCGAGCGGCGAACGCCAGCGCGTTTGGCTTGCGATGGCGCTCGCGCAGGAAGCTCCGCTGCTGCTGCTTGACGAGCCCACGAGTCATCTCGACGTGCGAACCGCTCAAGAGATGCTGCAGTTGCTGCGTTCGCAGGTTCGCCGAGAAAAAAGCGTCGTCTGCGTTCTGCACGACGTCAACGAGGCGGCCGAGTTCGCCGATCGAATCATCTTGCTCGACGGCCGCAGCATGCTCGCATTCGACAGCGCATCGAACGTGCTCACCTCGCCGTTGCTGGACCGTGCTTATGGAACGGCCTTGGAAAGAGTTCGCACCCCGTCCGGACGCTTACGCGTTTTTCCCGCCGCAGAAAGCAGCTCAACCGAGCCGTAGTGCGCGCGCCCTTCGTTTACAGATCGCTCGAAGGGAGTTGCTCGAATGAAAACTATCGTTACGGCAATGGCGGCTCTACTCGCATTCGGTTCGGCCGTCTCAGCCGCAGGCGCTCAGCAATACGGCAATTACGGAAACCAGTACGGATCCGCTAATAACGGCGATAACGCGCAATGCCGGTACGAAACGAGGCAGCAGCGCCGCGATCGCCGAGAACGCGGAAACTACAACAACAACGACAATGGTAACGAATACTACGGAGGCAACACGTCCTACAACGCCGGCAATCCGTATTACAACGGGAACAATCAGTATAACAACGGCGGTCAGCCGTATTACCGAAACGGCACGGGATACTCCGGCGCAAACAATCGGTGCGCCGATTCCAACGCGACGGTAAGCGGATCGATCGTCGGGATCAACGGGACCCAGGTTACCTTGCAGACCCAAAACAGCCGCACGATAACGATCGACGATCGGCCTGCGCTCGATCGCCGGATGTCGGGACGCGTTGCCGTCGGCCGCTTCGTTACGGCTCGCGGCTACTGGAGCAACGGCGTCTTTTACGCTACGGAACTGGACTAGCTGCGCGCTTTGCGCGCTTTCTTGCGGCTCGAGGTTTTGCGATCCGCGCTCTTACGGGCGGTCGTCTTGCGGCCGCCCTTTTTGCATTCGCTGCCTTACGGCCGCGTCTACCATTGCGGTTCCGGCTCCGGAATACCGGGGCCGTGAATGTCGGACGAGCTGACCCAACCGTAACGTCCTCGATCTTTGCCGCTGACGAGCTGCACACCCACCGCGTCTTCGGGCGCCATACGGAATTTGGAATGTACCGCGCCGCCGACGCAACTCTGGACCAGCGCTACCGTTCCGGGCCGCACGAGGAGCGCGTGCGGGAGCAAGAACTTGCGTGTGTCGGAGGAGCCGGAGGCAAACGAGACCAGCCGGTCGCGATTGTCCCAAACCAGCACGTCGGGATCGTCTACGCCGCCGAAGAGCGTAATCCGCATGCCGTGCGTTGCCCGGCAAGGCGAAACGGCTGCGGAACTTACGCCGCCTGCGAGTGCGGCGAGTGCGGCGATCAGCAGCAGCCTACGCATCGGGCGGCTCCGGTTGAGTTTGCTCCACCGGCGTGGACAGATTGACGCGAATCACCAAGACCGCGACGTCATCGCGCATCGCCTTGCCCGAGCGCTTTCGCGCTCGTTCGATGAGCCGGTTTGCCAGGACGTCGGGCTCTCCGCTTTCCTGTCCAATCCACTCCATTGCGCCTGCCGCTTCCAGCATGACGCCGTTCGTATCGCGCGACTCTGAGAGACCGTCCGTCGAGAGCACGATCTCGTCTCCGTCCTCCAAGTACAGCGTCTTGACTTGAAACGGCTCCTCCATGACGCCGAGGACCGGACCGGTGACCGCGAGTTGCTCCACCTCATGAGAACGACGGATAAAGGCTACGTCGTGCCCTGCGCTCGCGTAGTCGAAACGCAAAGTTTCCGTATCGAGAATTCCCACGAGCATGGAGACGAACAGATACGGGTTTTCAACGGTTTGAGGAAACGCCCGGTTAAACTCCTGGAGAATGAAACCGGGGTCGCGGCGGCGCAGCGCAATTCCGCGTATGGTGAATTTGATGAATGCGGTCAGCACCGCAGCGTCGACGCCTTTTCCGCTGACGTCCGCAATGAGTATCAGGCCTAAACGATCCGAGAGCCGATGCACGTCGAATACGTCGCCGCCGACCGCCAAGTGGCTGCTCGCCGCGCCGTACGCGCTTCCGATGGTGCAGTTCGGCAAGGGCACGTGCTCGCTGCGGAACGCGCGCTGCAGTGTTTGCGTGGTCGTGCGTTCCTCTTCCAGTTCGCTCGTCAGACGCGACCGCAAACCGTAGAACAAGATCGTGAGCACGCCGAAAACGCCCAGCCACAGCACCCGATCGAAGAGCGAACGGCTGATCTGCGATTGGGTGGATTGACGCACGCTCACGTTCTTGTCGCTCAGCACCTTGCCCAGGTAGTGGGCGGCCTCGTCCTGCGAACCGATGAGCTCCTTGCTGCGCGCGTCGAAGTCGCGAGGCGGCGTGCCCGGATGCGCCAGAAGGACGTCGGCGATTTCCGCATGCCACTGTTCGTGATACGATTTGTAGTCTGCGAGCGCGTTCTGTGCATCGGTAAGCCCCTCGTTCTTGAGCGTACGCTGAAGGCCGTTCAGCGCGCCGTAAAACTGCGCGCTGGTGTAGTTGAACGAGTCGATGTACGACGGATCGCGAGTGATGACGTACGCATTCAAGTAGTTCTGCTCGTCGAGTTGAAGTTCGACCGTGCGAGCCAGATCGAGTTGACCGGCTTGAATCGCTTGCTGCTGGGCAAATGAGACGTCGATCGCCGCGCCGGTGCTCCATGCGCCTTCGATGGCAACGACGAGCGCAAATACCAAGATGACCGTGGCAGCAAGCGTGCCGGCACCGCGCAAAATCCGGGCGGGGAGCCGAGGAACGCGAATCAAGCGGCAAGCGCCTTCCGCTTTGCGACATTTGGCGCATCGGCCACGGAGCGCCCCCGCTTCCTAGGTCCGGACAACCAAACCTCCGAAGCGTGGCTCGCTATGCAGACGCGGTTGAATTCGGCGATTTTCAAGAGTTACGACGTTCGAGGTATATATCCGGCCGAACTGAACGAAGAGGTCGCTTACGGCATCGGACGCTGTTTCGTTTCGATGCTCGGCGCCAAGACCGTCGTAGCCGGACGCGACATGCGTCCGTCGGGCGAACGCCTCTTTGAGGCATTCGCGCGCGGCGCGACCGACGCGGGCGCGGACGTCACGGACGTCGGCATGCTTTCGACCGACGCGCTCTACTTTGCCGTCGGAAAATTCGGTTTCGACGGCGGCGTCATGATTACGGCCTCTCACAACCCCGCACAATACAACGGCATGAAGTTCACTCGCAGCGAAGCTCAAGCAATCTCGCTCGACACCGGGCTCTCTGAGATTCGCGACCGGATCGCTTCCGGAATCCTTCCGCCCAAAGCGGAAAAGCCGGGTACGATCGTTCGGCGCAACGTTCTGGACGAATTCGCGCAGCATTGCCTCTCTTTTATCGACCCGAAAAAGATCAAGCCGTTCAAGATCGCTATCGATGCCGGAAACGGGATGGCCGGGGAAACCGTTCCCCACGTGTTCAAACACCTTCCTTGCGAAGTCGTGCCGCTGTATTTCGAACTTAACGGAACCTTTCCAAACCACCCGGCCAGCCCCATTGAGCCCGAGAACATGGTCGACCTTCAGGCGGCTGTCCGCAAACACGGCTGCGACTTGGGCGCCGCCTTCGACGGCGACGCCGATCGCATGTTCATCGTGGACGAAAAGGGCGATCTCATAGACGGCAGCACCGTGACGGCTCTGGTCGCGCTCAATACGCTCAAGCGTTATCCCGGAAGCAAGATTCTCTACAACTTGATCTGCAGCCGCAGCGTGCCCGAGCTGATTAGTAAAAACGGCGGGATTCCCATTCGATCGCAAGTCGGGCATTCGCTTATCAAGAAGACGATGCGCGAGCAGGACGTCGTTTTTGGCGGCGAGCACAGCGGCCATTTCTATTTTCGCGACAACTGGTATGCCGACTCGGGCATGATCGCCCTCATGGAATGTTTGGAGCTTTTCAGCGAATCGGGTAAGCGCGTGAGCGACGTAATCACTCCGATCGACACTCGCTTTCGCTCGGGCGAAATCAACAGCACCGTCAAAGACATCCCCGCAAAGCTCGAGCAGATCGAATCGCACTACAAGGACGCGAGCATCGATCATCTCGACGGCGTCACGATCGCCTATCCGGATTGGTGGATGAACATCCGGCCGTCCAACACTGAACCGCTGCTGCGCTTGAACGTCGAGGGCGACACGAAGGAACTGATGGAGCGCCACCGCGACGAGGCGCTGGAGCTGATTCAAACCTGATCGATCAGTCGGCGATCGCGCGTTACGAAGAGACGCGCGTCGCAGTGCTCGAGGCGGTTCGTTCCCTCGAAGGACTCCTCGCCGAAGACGACCGGCCCGCGGTCACTTCGGCGCGCGAACGGTTGGAACGCGCAACGTTCACGCTTGCGGTCGTCGGTGAATTCTCGAGCGGAAAATCCTTTCTGCTCAACGCGCTGCTGGGACAGTTTCGCTTGGAACGCGAGGGGAGCCGCGAGGAGATCGTCGGGCTGCTGGCCACGGACATCAATCCCTCGACGGCGACCATTACGGAGCTGCAATACGCGGACCAGCCGCAAGCGCACGCCTATCACCCGGATGGTCGCGTAGAACGCGTCCCGCTCGATCGTCTTTCGCACTTCGTCGCTTCGGATGAGGGCGCTCCGACCCGCGTGGTAGTCGAAGTCGACTCGCCGTTTTTACGCCGCGGCTTCACGGTGGCGGACACGCCTGGTCTTGCGTCGATAAACCCCGCGCACCGCCGCGCGACCCTGCAGTTTCTGCCCGGCGCGGACGCCGTGCTCTACCTGATCGATACCCAGCAGCCTTTCTCGGAAGGGGACGCTTCGTTTCTGGGAATCATCCGGCAGCATCTGGACACGATCTTCATCGTTCAGACCAAGATCGATCTGTGGGAAAGCCCGACCGCGAGCGGTATTCCCCAGTGGCAGGCGGCGCGGCACCGGATCGAGCAGCTCGCGGCGATTCACGCGCCCCAAACATACGTCTACGCCATCTCCGCCCGGCGCTATGTCGAAGGCATTCTGCGCGAGGATCGGGCCGCCGTCGAAGAATCGCGCTTTGACAAGTTCCTCAGTGCGCTCGATGCATCGCTCGTGCGCAATACCGGTCGCGCGCGGCTGCGGCGGGCGCGCGATCAGGTAGCCCAGGCAGCATCGGACACCGTGAGCCGCTTGCAGCGCGACGTCGAAATGCTCGCGCTGGGCGTTCAGACGCTGCGCGAACGGCGGTCGCAAGCGCAAGCGGGAATCGCCGGCTTGGAGTCGTTCGTCGCGCAGGCAAAGACGCAGGCGATCGACGCCGCCGATCGCACCCTGGAGGCTTTGAAAGAACGCGGAACGCTGCTCGCAGCCGACGCCCAGCGCGCCCTTTCTCAAGCTTTCGACGTAACCGACGTGGCGCGTCTTCGCGACCGGCCTCGCCTGCATATTCTGGTCGACCGGCGACTGGGCGAATCGGTCGAGCAGTTTGCGCAAGAGGTTTCCGCCGCCGTGGCTGCAGACTATTCGCGCGCAATTTCGGAGGCCAAAGAACGGTTGCCGATTCGATTCTCGTTCGGACACGCCGCTGCTCAGGCTTTCGGAAGCAGCGGACAGAGCAACCTCTGGTCGGAAAATCCGCAGCAGGCGCTGGCGGCGACCATCGTACTGGACGCCATCGGCGGCCCGGCGATATCGCTGGTCGAGCTCGTTTCCGCCGGATTTGCCGGAAAAGCGCAAGGCGCGTACATGAAGCGCGAGCTCGTGGCGGATCTGCGCGCGACGATCTGGCCGCGGTTTCAGACGGAGATGGAAGCGTTCGCCGAAGGGGTCGCCGGCCGCATCTGCGAGATCGCGCACGCTTACGCCGCCGCTTTGCAAAACGCGCTCGAACACGAGCGCGACAAGGCGCTGGGGAGTATCGATCGCGCTTTGGATATCCTGGAACGCGGAGGCGATTCCGCTGCTTGCACGAGTTCGTTACTCGTGCAGAAGGAAGCGATCGAACGCGCAGCCCAGCGTCTGGAAGAACGTCTCGAACCGTTCTTTTCGCGCACGGAGGAGATCGGCGTGGCCGATCCGGGAGCTGAAGCCGTGCGGCGCGCGCATGCCGCCGAAGAGTTCGACCGCGAAGCCTACCAGCGCGGGCTTCGTCCGCAACGGTGGCGCGTTACGGTGCTCGGTGCACTTCGACGCGGAAAGTCCAGCCTCATCAACGCATTCGCCGGCCGGCGCGTGCTCGCGGACGAGATCGCCGGAGAGATATCCTATCCCGTTCACGTACGCTACGGTGATGAAGAAAGCGCCTTCGCCCTAAGCCCGGACGGTGCTTGGCAAGAGATCGAGATCGAATCGGCCCTGGACGAGGCGACGCGCAACCCCGTACTGATTCTCACGCCGTGGAAGCTGCCGCGCGAACTCGTCTTGGTGCACGCCCCGGCCTTCGACGCAGGAGACGAGACGCTCGAAGACGTCTGCGTGGTTGCGGCGCGCGCGTCGAGCGAAGTGCTCTGCCTTTTTTCACGTCAGCTCTCCGATCGAGAACTCGCACTCTATCAACGCGTAGCGGAACTCGGTAAGCCGATGATGTTCGCGCACACCCTTGCCGACAACGAGTCGCCCGCCGAACGGCGTCACGTCGTCGACCTTGCCGGGGAGTATCTGCGAGAACGAACGATTCCGGCTCAGCGAATCTTTACGGTCTCCACCCTTGAGTATGCGCAAGCCAAGCGGGAGCACCGCGCTGCCGCCGGATGGAACGAGCTCGACGCTTTAATTTCCACCGTGACGGCTCATGCCGAAGAACACATGGTCCGCCTCGAGCGCTTGGAGCGCGCCGCGGCGCAGTCCGAGCCGTCCGCCTCGACTCCGGCGGAACAAGCGGCCGCCTCCAAACCGCGCGGACTCTTGGCACGGCTGTCGAATTTCGGTAAACGCTAAGATGGAGTCTCGTCCCGCACTCGACCGTTTTATACTCGGCCCAGCCGCGATTGCGCTTGGCGACGGCCAGTCCACATACGGTCGGGTTGCCGTCGAGCGCGGGCGCATCCGCGAGATCTTACCGGGTGACGGAGCCGGAGACTTTCCGCTCCCGGCCGGAACGCACATTGCACCAGGCCTCATCGACGTGCATACGAACGGCGCCGGCGAGTTTTTGTTCAACCGCGATCAGGGATACGCCGTTCCGGTCGCCGCAACGGAATACGCGCGTCAGGGAACGACCGGTTTCGTCGCCGGCATCATGACCGCGCCGTGGGAATCGATGCTGCACGCGGCGGCGGAAGTCGCCGAAGCGGCGCATCAACTCGAAGAGAACACGCCCATGGGCGCGCGCTGCTTGGGAATCCATTTCGAGGGGCCGTTCCTCAATCCAAAGTTCCGGCGAGTTCACCAGCAAGCATGGATCATTCCGGCGAGCACCGGGCACGCGAAGGCGCTGCTCGAGGCGTGCAAAGGCGCTTGCGTCATGGTAACGTTAGCGCCCGAGATCGAGGGCGCGACGGACGCCGCCCGCGTATTTCTTGAAAACGGCATCGTGTGCTCTGCGGGTCACACCGGCGCGCGCTATCGCGAAGGAATGCTCGCCATCGGTTTGGGATTCCGCTCGCTCACGCACGCGTTCAACGCGATGCCGCCGCTCGATCATCGCGACCCGTCGATTTTAGCAGCGTTCATTCAAGACACGCGCACGAGCGTTCAACTGATCTGCGACGGCCATCACGTAGCGCCGGTCATGGTCGACATTCTGCATCGCACGCTGCACGATCGCATCGTGCTGACGACCGACAACATGCCGCCCGCGGGACCGGGATACCACATCGAGGGCGGCGTCATGCGTTCCGAGGACGGGACGATCGCGGGCAGCGCGCTGCGCATGGATGAGGGCCTGCGCAACTTCATGGCCTACACCGAGCTTCCGTTCGCGCGAGCGGTGCAAGCCGCGACATACGCACCGGCCAAGTTAATCGGCCTCGAGCGCGAGATCGGGCGTATCGCCCCGGGACTGCGCGCCGATTTGTCGTTTTGGGACAATGAATTCTCGGTCATCGGAACCATGGTCGGCGGCTTGAGCGTTTACGGCGCCATCGGCTCCCGCGCCGCCGCATAGGAACCTCTTTCCCGCAACCCAGGACACCTCGAAAAAGGCCGCTCCTGCCGCCGGCATAATGTATCGTTAATCGTGTTTCAGTAAAGTAGTGCTGCTGATGCTTTATCTTCGCATCGATGACGACGAGCTTTAGGAGTGTACGTGCGCAAGTTCACCGCAGTAGTATTGACGGGCCTGATTTCGGCTTGCGGCGCTTCGGCGTTTGCCGCCACTAAATTGGTAGAGACCGGGTCCACACTGCTTTATCCGCTGACGAATCTGTGGGTCTCGGCCTACCAGCAGCACCACGCCGGCGTACAGATCACGACGCAAGGCACGGGCAGTGGGGCGGGCATCTCCCAGGCGATCTCCGGCGTTGCGCAGATTGGGGCTTCGGACGCCTACATGTCCGACTCGCAAGAGAGACAGTTGAAAATGCTCAACATTCCGCTTGCAATCAGCGCGCAGCAGATCAACTACAATATCCCCGGCCTCAATAACGTTCATTTAAACTTTTCCGGCCCGGTACTGGCCGGAATCTATAACGGCGGCATCCAGTATTGGGACGATTCCAAGATCGAAGCGATCAATCGGCAGTACGCGTCTAAATTGCCCCACCAGCACATCATTCCGATTCACCGCGCGGACGGTTCGGGCGACACGTTTATCTTTACGCAGTATCTCTCGTTTTCGACACCCTCATGGAACAGGGGGCCCGGCTACGGCACGACGGTCAGCTGGCCTTCGGTTTCCGGCGGGGTGGGCGCTACGGGAAACCCCGGCATGGTGCAAGCCTGTCAGGGCACGCAGTACTCCATCGCTTACATCGGTGTAAGTTTTCTCAACCAGACCAACGCGGCGCATCTGGGCTACGCTCAGCTTCAAAATCGTTCCGGTAAGTTCGTGCTGCCGGCGCCGAGCAATATCTCCTCTGCGGCCAACGCGCTCAGCAGTAAGACGCCCGGCGACGAACGTATCTCGCTCGTCTTTGCCCCGGGCCCAAGTTCGTATCCGATCGTCAATTACGAATACGCTATCGTGAACCCGCGTCAAAGCGACGGCGCGACGAAAGCGGCGCTCCAAGCCTTCCTCCGATGGGCGGTCAGTTCCGGGGGCGGCAACAGCATGCACTTCCTCAATAGCGTGCACTTCCTGCCGCTGCCCGGCGCCATTCGCAAGACTGAGTTTGAACCAAATCTCGCAGATTCAATAGCATTGCAAGCAGTGAATGCGCGCAAGGGGCGGCCCTTCGCCCCTCCTCGCGACCCGGTTTTCTCCGTGCAATCCGAACGCAGCCAGGGCCTGCTTCGATTTGCGTTCGGCTCGATGGCGGCGATCAGCGTGGCGATCGTCGCACTGATTCTGATATTTCTCATCCACTTTTCGTTCCAAGCAATCAAGTTCAACGGCCTGGGGATCATTACGTCGGGTACGTGGAATATCGGAAACCAATACGCCTCGGGAACCATCACGCACAACGGGGTAACGGCCGAACCCGGTGCCCAGTTCGGCGGACTTGTCTTTATCCTCGGAACGATCGCGTCGTCCGCGCTTGCTCTTGCCGGCGCCGTTCCGCTTGCAATTTTGGTCGCTCTCGCCCTCGTCTACCGGATTCCGCGCAAGATCCGTCCTGCAGCGAACTCGCTGGTCGAATTGATGGCGGGAGTTCCCAGCGTCGTGTACGGGCTTTGGGGTGTCGTCGTGCTGGTCCCCTGGATCGCGAAAACCTTCGCGCCTTCCGCCGGAAGCGGATACGGTTTGCTCGCTGCCGCAGTCGTGCTGCTGCTCATGATCCTTCCGATTATGGCCGCCACGATGCGCGACGTCATCACCGCGCAGACGCCGGCGATCTTTGAAGCCAGCATGGCGCTGGGAAGTTCCTCGTGGCAGGCCGTCACGCGCGCGGTCATTCCGAGCGTAAGGACCGGCATGGTTGCTTCGGTACTCGTCGCGCTCGGGCGCGCGCTGGGCGAAACCATGGCGGTGCTGATGGTTTGCGGCGCCGCAATAAACACGTTTCCCTCGAACGTCTTTCAGCCCGTTAACACGATCGCCGCGGTAATCGTCTCCCAACTGGACTCGGCGCTTACCGACTCCAGCGGCATCGCGCAAAAGTCACTAGCCGAATTGGCGCTGCTGCTGTTCATCATCACGCTTACCGTCAACATGATCGCGCGCGCTGCGCTGCGCGGCGGCGATCGGGGGGCCGCAGAGGGATGATGCGTGCCGGCGCTCTGAGCAGTTGGAACGTGCGCCGCTTCGTGTCCACGTCGATGTGGGGACTGAGCTTGGCCGCACTGGCAGGCGCCATCGGCGCGCTGCTCTTCATCTTCTTCTTCGTGCTCGTACGGGGTGTCCCGGCGTTGCGCCCGCAGACGTTCGTTACAATCACGAACGGCGTCGCCGGCGGTTTGGCGAACGCGATCAGCGGAACGCTGCTGCTGGTTGCGATCAGCGTTGTGCTGGCTACGGTAATCGGTGTCGGCACTGCCGTGTGGATCGTCGAATTCGGCGGAGTCCGAGCGAAGTGGTTCGTCCGTTTTTGGATCGACGTGCTCGCCGGCGTCCCCTCAATCGTAGTCGGATATTTTCTCTACGTGGCGCTCGTCGAAGATCTCGGCTGGGGATTCTCGCTGATCGCAGGCGCATTCGCACTGGCCATCATCATGCTGCCGTACATCATCCGCAGCGCCGACTTGGCGCTTTCTGCGGTGCCGCCGGATTTGCGGGAAGGGGCCGTCGCACTGGGTGCGCGGCGCGGCATGGTTTTGTTCAGCATCACGATGCCTTGGGCGCTGCCCGGCGTGCTGACCGGCGTGCTCGTGGCAATGGGCATCGCGCTCGGAGAGACCGCTCCGCTGATCTATACCGCCGGCTGGTCGAACTATATGCCGTCGCTTGCGCCGACGCACTCGCCGGTCGGTTATCTCACGTACGTCGTCTGGACATTCATCAGTCAGCCGTTTGCGGAATCGCACGCGCTTGCGTATGCCGCCGCGGCGCTGCTGATGCTCTTCGTATTCGTGACGAACTTGCTCTCACGCGTCGCGCTGGAATACTGGGCGGCCCGGCGCTCGCGATAGACTACTCTCGAACGATCGCTCCGCCTCCCACCGCGGCTTGGAGGCGTCTTTCCAAAAACGCCGATCGGAGCATCATCACCGCTGCGTAAATTACGACGACGACGACGAGCCAGCGAACCCACGTGAGGTCAAGGCTTTTCACGATGAACGCGGCGGCCAGCACGCCGGGAATACCGCCGACAGCAAGCCCCAGAGCGGCTTTAAGAGAGTATGCATCGAAGCGGATGAAACGCGCGCTCGCGACCGGCATCAAAAACGCGCAGGAACCCATCATGATGGGAAACGCCGCTTTGGGATTCATGCCGAGCAGACTGAGCATGATCATGCACGGCGCATAAAGCCCGATCCCAAGCGTCATGAGCGCGCCGAGAACGAAATTTCCCAAGATAGCGATCCAGAAGAGCGTGCCGTGCAATCCAAGAACGGCGCCGTTCGCGGGATGAAAGTTGACGATGAACAATCCAGCCGCCGCAAGCAACGCTGCACCCATGCCCACTTGAATGTATCGTCGCGGCCAGCGGGCGACGACGCCGGCGCCAAGCCACGATCCCGCGATCGCCGATGCGATCAGCGAGACGAGCGTCAACGGATCGACTCTCACGATTCCGATGTAAATGAGCGCTTCGGCAATCGTCGGAAGCGTGTGTCCGACGTTCAACGTTCCGGGAATACTTTCGTCTGGAACCAGTTTCCAGAATTTGAACATCGACGTCGTGACCGCGAACGAGCCGATTCCCAACGTATCGAGGAAGTCCGTGATGAATCCGACGAGAAGCTGCAGCGGAGCCGGCGTCTTCAGACCCGATCGCGCTATCTCTACGCCCCAAAAGACCACGAACGAGATCGCTATGAGGCCAAGAAGAACGAGGAGAACGGAGATCACGCTCATCGGCGATTAGTCCACCGGCTCGGCCGCTTAACCCTGCGCCCGTCACCCGCCCCGCGCGCAAGCCGAGGCCAACAGCCTAACCAGGCTGAGCGTAAAGGCTCAGGATGACGTTAGGATACGGCATCCAGTTCGCGAGCGGCGGCTGCGTTGAAGTATGACGCGCGGGGATGATGCATCACAATCGCTGCCGTCGATTGTTCCGGAACCATCTGATACGCCTGCGTGAGCGTGACGCCTATCGCATTCGTGGCGTCCAGCAAGGCGAACGCAGTCTCGTGCTGGGAGAGATCCGGGCATGCGCCATAGCCCCAGGAGTACCGCTTGCCGCGCTGATCGTCCAGATCCAATTCCCGGCGAATCAGGCGGTGCGCGTACTCCGCCAGCGCCTCGGCGCTCTGTACGGAAAAACCATGCAGAAAATACGACTCGCTGTATTCGCCCGCGTGATGCAGCTCTTCCGTACGCTGCGCGGCAGCAGTTCCAACGGTCACGACTTGCAGCGCAACGACGTCCACGGCCTTACCGTCGCGGAGCCCAGCGACGTAATCCGCGAGTGAGAGGTGTTCTCCGCCGGCTTGCCGCGCAAATGGGAAGCGCGCGATCTCGCGCGAACGATCCTCCGGATCGTAAATGACGACGTCATTGCCGCTGCCCGCTGCGGGAAAGTATCCGTACACGAAACGCGGAGCGAGCAGATTTTCTTCGATTGCCAGCCGCTCGTACCGGTGCAGGCGCGGCTCGAATTCCTCGCGCAGGAGCCGGTCGAACGCCTCGCCTTTCGTATTGGAAGCTCCCCAGGAAAGCCGGTACAAGCTGCGCAGATCGAAGCATTGCCAAAGCTCGGCCGGATCGATGACGTCGACCACGCGAGTGCCCCAAAACGGCGGCAAAGGAATCGGCGCCGGCTCGCTGCGCACTTGCGAGTACACGATCTCGCCGTTCGTCGAAGCGGGTCTGCGGCGTTGGCTCTCGCGCAAATTGAAAGCCTCCGCCTTGGCTCGCGCGACGAGCGATTCTCGCCCCTGCCGTTCGCCGGTCAGCGCTTCCATGATCTGCAGCCCTTCGAACGCGTCCTTCGCGTAGAAGAGTCCCGGTTCGAAGTAACGCGCGCCTTCGTCGAGCAGCGAGATTCGGCGCCCGAAGTCCCGGTTAATTGCCGCGCCTCCTACGAGCACCGGAAATTGGAGGCCGCGGGAATCTTGCTCCTGCACGCAGATCGGCATCTGTTTGCTGGTCGAAACGAGAAGCGCCGAAAGACCGATCGCATCGGCCTTGACTTCCACGGCTTTCTCGAGGATCGTGTTCATCGGGACTTGTTTGCCGAGATCGAACACGGTGTAGCCGTTATTCGTAAGGATCGTGTTCACCAGGTTCTTGCCGATGTCGTGAACGTCGCCGAAGACGGTGGCGAGCACGACCTTACCTTTGCTCGAGCCTTCTTTCTTTTCCAAGAACTGCTCGAGGTGCGCGACGGCCTTCTTCATCACTTCCGCCGACTGCAGCACGAAGGGCAGAATCAATTCGCCGGCGCCGAATTTGTCACCGACCTCCTTCATTGCAGGCAGCAGAATGTCGTTCAGCACGCCGACTGCATCGCGAGTAAGGAGCGCCCGATCGAGTTTCTCCTCGATGCCGTCCTTTCGGCGCCGCAGGATCGCGTTGTGGATGCGTATCTCGGGCGGCGCATCGGCGTCGTCGTCTTTCGTTTGCTCCATCTTGGCCGAAACGGAGACCGATTCGTAGCGATCGATCAGCCGCGCAAGCGCATCAGACCGGCGGTTGAAGACCAGATCGTCGCAGAGCGCGCGCTCAGTTGCGTCCAGTTCGGCATACGGCGTGATCTCCTTCGGGTGCACGAGCGCCATGTCGAGCCCGGCTTCGACGCAATGATGCAGAAAGACGGAGTTGAGAGCCGCGCGAGCATGAGCTTTGAGGCCGAAGGAAACGTTACTCACCCCCAGCGAGGTCAGAACGCCCGGCAGCGATTTCTTGATTGCGCGAATACCTTCGATCGTCTCAAGGGCGGAGTTGACGTACTCCTCGTCACCGGTGGCCAGCGTAAACGTCAGCGCGTCGAAAATCAGCGCCCCCGGCGGCAAGCCGTAGTCGCCCACGACGATATCATGAATGCGCTGCGCAACTTCGAGTTTGCGCGGGGCGGTTTTCGCCATGCCGCTCTCGTCGATTGTCAGCGCAACGACGGCGGCGCCGTGTTCGATGGCAAGCGGCAGAACGGCGTCGATCTTGGATCTTCCGCTCTCCAAGTGCACGGAGTTCACGATTGCGCGGCCGGGGTAATTTTCGAGGGCGGCTTGGATAACGCGCGGCTCGGTCGAATCGATCATCAGCGGCGCTTCAACCGACTGGGCGAGTTTTCGCACGACCGCGCGCATCTGCTCGTCTTCGTCGGTGCGCTCCGTCAGGGCGCAGCAAATGTCGAGCGTGTGAGCGCCGACCTCGACCTGCTCGCGAGCGACGATCGCAATGTCGTCGTAGCGTTCCTCGAGCAGTAAACGCTTGAGCTTGCGAGATCCCTGGGCGTTGATTCGTTCGCCGACCAGCAGCGGACGAGGCTCTTGTTCGAGCGATACCGCCGTCATTGCCGAAGCCGCGTATTGAACCGGCTTGGGTTGCGGCTTGCGCACGCCCGCGCCGCGCTCGCGGCGCAACGCTTCGAGCCCGCTCTGAATCGCCGCGATATGCGCCGGCGTCGTCCCACAGCAGCCCCCGACGGCGTTCACGCCGAATTCCCGGACGAAGTCCACCAGTTCGCCCGCAAGTTCGTCCGGAGTCTCGGGATAAATGGTTTCGCCTTGCGGCCCCATGATCGGCAAGCCGGCGTTGGGGATCACGCTCACGTACCGATCGGACGTTTCGCAGAGATAGCGAACGGAGTCGCGCATCTGCGCAGGGCCCGTCGAGCAGTTCAACCCAATGACGTCGACCGGCAAAGCGCCAAGCGTCGCACAAATTGCGCGAATGTCCGTCCCGAGCAGCATGCGGCCTTCGGTGATCAGCGTGGGTTGCGCTTGAATGGGAACGCGCCGCAGCCCCCGCGTGAACTCGCGCGTAATTCCGGCAATCGCGGCCTTGAGTTCGAGCAGATCTTGCATCGTTTCGAGCAGCAGCAGATCCGCGCCGCCCTCGACCAGGAATCGTGCTTGCTCTGCGTAGATGTCCGCCAATTCGCTGAAGCTGATCTTCGAGAGCGCCGGGTCCGACGACGAGATCAGCATTCCGGTCGGTCCCATCGAACCAGCCACAAAACGCGGACGCGCAGCGGTCGAATATTTCGCGCATGCTTGCCGCGCGAGTTTTGCGGCGTCGCGATTGATCTCGGCGACGCGATCGCCGAGGCCGTATTCGGACAGCTTCAAACGGGAAGCGGTGAACGTATCGGTTTCTACGACGTCGGCTCCGGCTTCCAGATAGGACTCGTGAATGCTGCGAACGACGTCGGGACGGGTCAGCACGAGCCCTTCGTTGCAGCCGTGATAACGCTCTCCGCCGAAGTCTTCGTTCGTCAACTCCAGAGCCATGAGTTGCGTGCCCATGGCGCCGTCAAAGACCAGGACGCGCTCGTCCAGCAGGCGCAAATAATCAGACAATTTTTATTTCGTACTCGCTTTTTCGATGGCGACGGTACTTGGCAAATCGGCGCTCGCCCGGACTTCTCCGACCGCGCGTCCGGCTCGATTATACACGACCGGGCGTTCCAGGTCGGCGAGTTCGGTCAGCGCCGCTTGGGGAAGGAGACCCAATCGGCGTAAGATTCCCAGAACCGACGGCCCGCGGCCGCGTGAGGAGCCGTCCAGAACCTTCACCGTCAGGCCCACGCCCGAACCGATAGCCGAGCTTGCATGAACGCCTTCGGCGCCGCCTTTGCAGACGAGGCTTCCGCCTGCGGCCTGCATGAGGCGCGTATCGAATTCGCCGGTACCCGAGACGTAATCGGGATGGGCGATCATCGCGTCTCGGACGATTCGCAGTGCTCGCCCGTCTGCCGGAGGGATGCCTTCCAGCGTCGCAAAGCGCATGAACGACAGTGCCGCGGTCCGCAGCGGCGTGGCATACACCGGAATTCCGCATCCGTCCACACCTAGCGGGAGATCGGCGGCCTTTTCGTCCGACATGCGCGCGCAAAATGCTAAGATCTCGCGCTCGGCGGGATTCTGCGGGTCCATGTACGTCGCCGGATCGCATCCCAAAATCTTGCACAGCGCCAGAATGCCCGCGTGCTTACCCGAGCAGTTGTTGCAGATTGCGGAAGGCTCGGTGCCCGCGCGCTGCATCTGGGCAGCCGACGCGGCATTGTAGGGTGCATGCGCGCCGCATTGCAGCGCGCTTTCGTCCATGCCGATCTTGCGCAGAATCGATCGCACGGCATCGACGTGAAATTGCTGTCCGGTGTGCGAAGCCGCCATCACGGCGATCTCTCGCATCTCCAAGCCGAAACGTTCCCGAGCGCCTGCGGCGATTGCCGCCGCTGCAATGAACGGCTTCGCGCTCGAACGCAAATAGACCGGAACGTCGATCGCGCCGAGCGCGAAGATCACTTCCCCCGAAGCGTCCATCGCGCACGCGGCGACGTGGTGAACGGACTCCACCAACCCGCCGCGCGTAATTTCTACAAAAGGCTCTCCGGACGGGATGCGTTGCTCATGCGAGAGCGGGTTCGACAATATTTGCTTCCTGTTCGGCAAAGACCGGATTGGAGAGATACCGTTCTCCGGTATCGCAACCCACGGTAACGATCAACTTGCCCTTCGACTCCGGACGCGCCGCGACTTGCAGCGCGGCCCAGATGTTGGCTCCGGAGGAGATTCCGACGAGCATGCCCTCCTCACGCGCAGCCCGCCGCGCGGTTGCAACGGCATCTGCGTCGGTGACCCGGATGACTTCGTCGTATATGCTCGTGTTGAGAACCTTCGGAATGAACCCCGTGCCGGTTCCTTGGATCTTGTGCGGGCCCGGCTGCCCTCCGGAAAGGACCGCAGAGGCGTCGGGCTCGACCGCAATCATTCGCACGCCGGGTTTGCGCTGCTTCAAAACTTCACCGACGCCCGTCATCGTGCCGCCGGTACCTATGGCGGCTACGAAAACGTCGATCGTTCCGTCCGTGTCGCGCCAAATCTCTTCGGCCGTGGTGCGCCGGTGAATCTCCGGGTTTGCCGGATTTTCGAACTGCTGAGGCATGAAGTATTTCGAAGGATCGGTCTGCACGATCTCGTCGGCTTTGGCAATCGCGCTTCTCATGCCCTCGCTGCCGGGTGTGAGAATCACTTGAGCGCCATAGGCCTTGAGCAAGTTGCGCCGCTCTATCGTCATCGTGTCCGGCATGATCAGCACGGCGGAATACCCTTTTGCAGCGGCAACGAATGCCAGCGCAATGCCGGTGTTGCCGCTGGTCGGTTCGACGATGACCATGCCGGGGCGAAGGCGCCCATCCCGTTCGGCTGCCTCGATCATCGAAACGCCGATGCGATCCTTGACGGAACCGGCGGGATTGAAAGACTCCATCTTCACGGCGACCGTGCCCGGAAGACTTTTGCTCAAGCGGGGGATTTTGACGAGCGGCGTATTGCCGAAGGTGTCCGCCAAATTTTCATAGATCCGCGCCATGATGCTCCTTTGCCGCTGCGGTGATTCACCGGTATCGCCAAAAACCAGGGTTGCCCTCAAAAGTTGCAATCCTCAGAAACGATGGCGGACGACCGCGGCTGCGTCAAGGAACCGGCGTCGCCCCCGGAACCGACGGCTTGGGAAGCGCCGGCAACGTCCGCGCAGATCCGGGCTGAATGATGTGCGGCGTGATCAAGATGTAGAGATTCGTGTGCGATTCCGTGTCGTGCCGAACCCGGAAGAGTGCGCCGATCAGCGGCAGATCGCCGATTCCCGGGATTTTCGCCAGATTCACGATCTCTTCGTCTTGCAAAAGGCCGCCGATGACGAACGGCTGACCGTCCGCAACCGTCGCCATCGTCGTAGCTTGGCGCAAGCTGATCTGCGGCACGTTGCCCTGCTGCGTCGGAACGAACGCCGTCACGCTGGAGACTTCGGCAAAAATGTGCGATGTAATGAAACGATCGCTCGTAATGCGCGGTGAAATCTGCAAGTTGACGCCGACGGCGATATAGTTGACGGTTTGCTGGGTGATCGTGGGCGGCCCGGGATAGATCGTCGTCGAGACGATCGGCAGCGCGTCGCCGGTAAGGATCTGCGCCGGAGTTCCATTCAGCGCCAGTATCCGCGGAGTGGCGAGAATCCGTCCTTCCCCTTTTGAGATCGTCGCGAAGAGATTTGCTTGGAAACCGGCGTGAAACGCCGGCAACGAGCCGGACGTGAGCGTCCCACCCGCGCTGCCGACGGGCGTTCCCGCTCCGCCGGTAAAGTCCAGACCCAAATCGTGCGCCGCCGTTTGACTCAGTTCGACGACCTGGCACGAGAGCATCACGCTCGCGAGGGGAACGTCGATCTTTGCAATCTCTGCTTTCAGCGCCGCGATCTCTTGCGGCGTGCCTGAGAGAACGATCGCGTTCAGACGCCGATCGACGGCGATGTTCTCGTTGATGCGCTCGCCGACGCTCTGCGGTTCGCCTGATTCGCCTTGCGGCGGTTGATACGGTTCGGGTTGATTGACCCCGGGCGAGGTGGGCAGGCTGAAGATGGATCCCGCCGGCTGAAACGTGTCGTTCGGCGCTATGGACTGTCCGGGAACGAGGATGCCCACGACCTCGCTGACGTCCGCGTACTTGAGCGGAACCACTTCGATGCGGCTTCCGGAAATCGCCGGGGGCGCCTTCGCCGGCGATCCTTGTTGCGGCCCCTGCTGCCAAATCGGCGTTCCGGCGACGATCGATATGGTGTCCGAAGCGCTGGAAGAGAACACCGGAGTCGCCGGCGAGGGAACGACTACGACGACTTCGACCGCGTTCGGCACCGGTCGAACCGTAACGGACTGGACCGCGTTCACGCCGCGATACGTCAGGCGCCCAACCGTCGCGGCGAGCGATCGTACCGGGCAGCACGATAACGACGTTGCGGCTTCCGATGCCCTCCAAATGCCATCCGGCAGGAATGCCGCCGGCGAATGTGAGCGATACAATCGTGTTGCCCGCACCCGAGGCTTCGACTCGAACGGCGGAAAGCTCCGAGGCGGCCAGCGCGCCTGCCGGAGCAGAAAGCAGCATGGCCACGGAAATCATAATAATTCCAAGCGCTTTATGTGAAACGCGCCGCAACGCCGAAGCCACGTGAAGCACTTCCGCGACGTTCGTATTTGCGGCCTGCATACGCCGCACTGGAGGATACGTTCGGCGGGAGACGCGCCTGCGGCGCCTAAGTAAGGGCGGCTACAAAAGCAACGATCCGGCGGAGGGGTTTATCCATGCGCTTCGTGTTGATTTTTCTCGGGGCGCTCATCGGCGTCGGGGCTGTTGCTGCGGGGTGGACCCACAACGGCTTTGGAGCGGCGCCGGCTAGAGCGATGAACAACCCCGGACCCTGCACGCTTCCGCCGTCGAGCAGCGAGATCGTCGATCCCCCGAACATCTACGCGTTGAACGGCGTGCTGAATTTGCGCCTCACGCTTACGCAACAATACTTTCCTGGTCCAACGTTGGCCCTCTGCTGGACGTATGCAACGCTGGTAAACGGCAAGATGACGCAGCTGAGCGTGCCGCCCACGTTGAACGTCAAGCAAGGCGAACGCATGTCGATCACGCTAGTCAACACGCTTCCGCCGCCGAACGGGAACCTTCAGACTCCCCCGCCGCTCAAAGTCGATCGCGAGCCGGACGCAATGGGAATGGCCGGCGGCACGGGCGGCGGTTCCGGCGGTGCCAATCCCTGGCAGCTGATGTGCAAGCAGCCGCAACTCGCGCCCACGCCGACACCGGATCCGGTTACCGGGCGCATCTACGGCTATCATCGATCGCCTTGGAACGAAGCCAACCTGCACTTCCACGGCCTCAATACCTCGCCCAATCAGCCCTCGGACGACGTCGTGAACGTACTGCTCTGTCCGGTGATGCAAGGCAGCGCGCTGAACACGTACCATTACGTCGTGGACATTCCGCGCAACGAACCGCCGGGGTTGTACTGGTATCACCCGCATGCGCACGGCGAGAGTCAGTACCAAGTCTTCATGGGACTGACGGGGGCGATCGTCGTGCACACGATCCGGCCCTCGATTCCGGACGAACTGCCCGGACACCTCATCGTCGTGCGCGACACGCCCGCGCTGCAAGGCATCTCCAAATACCACCGCTTACGCTCTGCAAATCCGCTGCAGCGGCAGACGAAAACGCTGCCGGCTCGGGCGGGGAATACCACTGCCGTACGAGCCCTGACGCTGGGACCCATGACGATGCGTCCGGCCGCAGCAGCCGCGCGCATCACGCGCCGTCGCGGCCTGGATCCTTTCCAAATCCCCGATCGCTGTCCGGGACCGAAAATACCTTATAACAGTACGAATCTGACCGTGAATCGCATTCCGCTGCCGGTGGGACCGAATCAGATAACTGGTCTGCCTCTCGCGCATATCGGACTTGGTGAAACGCAATATTACCGTCTGGCCAACACCGACGCGCAGACGACGCTGGATCTGATTTTGACGGTAGACGGCAAACGCGAACCGTTCATGGTTACCGCCCGCGACGGCGTACCGCTCATCCTCAAGAACGGCAAACCGACGTACCAGCCGGTCGCGATGAACGATCTATTCATTCCCCCCGCGGGACGCGTCGAGTTTTACATGACCGGCAAAGTTCCCGGCGCAAACATGGTCGTGCGCACCCTCGCCATAGCCACGGGCTGCGTCGGCGACACGGACATGGCGCGCAACCTCTTCGACGTCAAGGTCGGCACCAAGCAGGTGGTGCAAAACGTCGTCGTTCCGCCGCAGACCGATCCGGTTCCGGAGCGTTTCTCCGGCTTGGCCGCTCGAGCGCCCATGCGCCGGCGCACGTTCATCTTTACCGAGTACATTCGCAACGACGAGTCCGAGCCGGATTTCTATCTGACCGAGACGTCGAACCCTAACGCGATCGAACATCCGTATCGCATGACCGGTCCGCCCGACACGATCGTCAAGGACGGCACCGTTGAAGAATGGACGTTCTACAACTTCACCAACGAGATGCACGCGTTCCACATTCACCAGATCCACTTCATGCCGGTCTCCGGGGTGACCAAGGGCCAAGGCTTGGGTCAGATGGTCGATACGGTTCCCATACCGGTGGGCGGCTGGAGCGGCGGACAGTTCATTCCCACCAAAGTCGTGGTGCTCATGGATTTCCGCGAAAAGAACATCGTGGGCACGTTCGTCTATCACTGCCACTTCCTGGAGCACGAAGACAACGGAATGATGGCACGCATCCAAGTCGTACCATGACGCCGCATGTTCTCTCTGAGCGATAGATCGCTCTACGTAGAAGCGCTCGGTCTATGGATCGACTCGATGCGGTCACGCCACCGTTGCTACGTCTCGCACGGACATAGCGATCATGCGCGCGAGCATGCGAGGATCGTCGCCACGCCCAATACCGCGCGCATCTGCCGGGAGCGGTTCCGCAAAGACGTACAGCCCGTTCCCTCGTTCGAAGAGCACCGGTTCAATGAACCGTGGGACGACGGCAGCCACCGGTTGACGCTCTTCTCCGCGGGCCACGTGCTGGGCAGCTCGCAGCTGTTGATCGAGGGGGAAAAGGGGCGTTTCGTGTACACGGGCGACTTCAAACTCGGCGAGTCGTTAACGGCCGAGTCTCCCGAGGTGAAACGCTGCGACGTTTTGTTGATGGAGTGCACGTACGGCCGCCCGCACTACGCGTTTCCGCCGCGGGAACACATCGAAATGGAAATGGTCGCTTTTGCCCGCGAAGCGATCGAATCCGGCGCTGTGCCGGTATTCCTAGCTTACTCGCTGGGTAAAGCGCAGGAAGCTTTGGCGATTCTCGGGCGCAGCGGCCTGCGGATTACCGTTCACGGCGCGATTCATCGGATGTGCAGAGTCTACGAAGAGTGCGGCGTCGCGCTGCCCCGCTATGAACGGTACGATGCGGCCGGGTTTCAGGAAGGCGTCCTGATTTGGCCTCCTTCCCGTCGCCGTCTTCCCGAGGCGCCTTTCGGTAAGAAGTTGCGCACTGCGGTGCTGACCGGCTGGATGCTCGATCCGGGCGTGGCCGTCCGTTACGGCGCGGAACACGGCTTCGCGCTGAGCGATCACGCCGACTACCCGTCTTTGCTGCGTTACGTCGAGCTCGCGCAGCCGCGTAAAGTGCTGCTCAACCACGGCCGACGTGACTTCGTCTATCGTCTCCGAGCGCTTGGCGTTGACGCTGAATACCTGGAGGAGTACGAACAACTGGCGCTGTTCTAGTTTGACTTAATCGACGCCGATGTCCCAAAGCATGCCGAGATCCTTTTTGGCAAACGAGCGGAATGCGATGAGCGTTTCCGTATGACGGATACCTTCGAGGCCGCCGATACCTTCGGTTACGAGATCGCTGAGCTGTTCGTGCTGCTTGACGCGCGCGACCGCGACGATGTCGTAAGGACCGGCGACGCTGTACACTTCCGCGATTCCCTCGATCGCAAGCAGATCGTCCGCAATGCTGCGCAGCCGGGGGCGCTCCACGTTGATAAGGATAAAGGCGGTGACCATGGGTAATCCCATTCCATGGTCCGGTTCGGCCAAACCTGCGCCGCGATCGCCGCGCGGGCCGGCAAGCTCGAGAAGGTCGCTATTGTAGCGGAGTATCTTCGTTCGCTGGGCAACGCCGATCTGCAATGCGCGGCGCGGTTCTTCACCGGGAACCCGTTTGCGGGCCGTGACGAGCGCAGCCTCGGCATCGGATGGCGGACGATCGTCTCGGCTGCAAAGAACGTTTGGGACGTGCCTGAGACGCAGCTCGGCGCGGCCTATCGCGAGCACGGCGACTTGGGCGCGGCGCTTGGACCGTTCGTGCGCGCGCCGATGCATTTGGCGCTGTTCGAAGAGGTGCTTACGCCTTCCAGGCTCTACGCAATCTTCGAAGAGATCGCCTCAGCCTCGGGCAAGGCGGCGGGGAAAAAACGGGAAGCGCTCTGCGAGCATATTTTCCGGGCGTGCACCGATCCGGTCGAAGCCACCTACGTCATCAAGATTGTGACGGGCGACCTGCGCATCGGACTGCGCGAAGGGCTGGTCGCCGATGCGATCGCCGCAGCCTTTGGAGCGGACGCACATGAAGTGCGGCGCGCAGTCATGGCGGCCGGGGACATCGGCGTAGTCGCATCGGCAGCGCGCGCCGGCACGCTGGAAGATCTGCGCGTCACGTACGGTTCCGCTATCGGATTCATGCTTGCCTCGCCGATGACGTACGGAACCGGCTACAAAGATCTCAACGGTGAAACGTGGATAGTTGAGGAGAAATTCGACGGGATTCGAGCGCAGGTGCATAAGTCCGGCGATAACGTGCGCATCTTTTCACGAACTTTGAACGATGTAACGCGCACTTATCCGGAAGTGGAAGCGGCGATCGCCGCCGTGCCGGGTGACTTCATGCTCGACGGGGAGCTCGTTGCGATGCGCGAGGATCGGGTACTGCCGTTTCGCTATCTTCAGGCGCGCCTGCAGCGGAAAATAGTGGAGGCGGCACTCATCGAAGAGGTGCCGGTTGCCTACGTCGCGTTCGACATGCTGGCCGACGGCGAAGAGTTCCTGATCGACGAGCCGCTGCTCGTTCGGCGCGAACGATTGGCGCAGCACATTCTTCCATCACGGCAATTGCGCATCGCTTCGTTCGTGCCGCTCGGCGAACCGCCGTACGCTCGCGATTTGCACGACCGCTTTGAGGCTGCGCGTGAGGCGGGGCACGAAGGCGTGATGATCAAGCGCACGGATTCTTCGTACCATCCGGGGCGGCGCGGAAAGTGGTGGCTCAAGCTCAAGCGCGAGCTCTCGACCCTCGACGTCGTCGTCGTGGCGGTGGAATGGGGCCACGGAAAACGCGCGAAGGTCCTCTCCGATTATACGTTCGCGGTGCGCGGCGAGGACGGCGAGTTGCTGACGATCGGGAAGGCGTATTCGGGCCTGACCGACGCGGAAATCGCCCAGCTCACGCAGTGGTTCCTGGACCATCAAATCGGAACTCGGGGCTATGCCATCGCCGTCGAACCCAAAATCGTACTGGAAGTGGCCTTCGATATCATTCAGCCGAGCGATCTTCATGAAAGCGGCTTCGCGCTGCGCTTTCCGCGCATCGTGCGCATTCGCGACGATAAACCCGCCGCTGAAATCGATACCATTGGACGCGTCCGCGAGATCTATCGTGAAATGCTCGCGCGCGAAGGCGTTCATAAGTGACCGGGTTTGGCGCAAAGAGTCAAGGGAGTTTTGTAGCGGCCGGGCGTTCTGTTATTAGTTATCCAGCCAAGAAAGCGGCGCCTTTATTATTGCGACCGGACGCACTATACTAAAGCCGTACGGTATTCTGCCGTACGTTGTACGGATTTTTCCTTACAAGTTGTTAGGAAGCTGGGCGATGGCAAATCTCACAATCGGCGATCTGCGAAAGCTGCTCGCAGACAGCCACTCTACTTGGCGCATAGACGCGCGTCTCCGGGACGACCAAGTTCTGCCCACACACCCTACGGGCGGGGTCATCGAAAATCTCAAACCTGCTAAAGAAGTCGGTCCCATCGACCTCCAAAAAGTTCTGACTACCGTGCCTGCAAATCCGCAGCTCGCGCAGCGTCGCGTTCAGCGCGGCTTCCTGCAGGCCAAAGAATTGTCAAATCTTCTCCCGATTGCGCCGCCGATGGCGCAGCCGCCCGCAGCCGGCGTACGTTCGGCCGTGGTCGACTGGCGCAACCGGTTCGGGTGGACCTGGATCACGACCATTCAAGATCAAGGTCCTTGTGAGTCGTGCTGGGCATTTGCCGCGACGGCACTCGTGTCGTCCATGACGCGTATCGAACACGCCGTTTGGAGCAAACGATCCGAAGGCGACGTGCACGACGGCATGGGCTCCAAGTGCTCGAACACCGGCAACGTGCCCGCAGCACTGGACTGGATCGTCACCAACGGCATCTGCGATCCCGCCTGTTATCCATACAAGACGAACGATTCGGCTTATACACCGACTGCCGATCGCGACGGACGCACGGTCAAGATCGAAGGCTATCAGCAGATCGGTGACATCAATCAACAGAAAGACTGGATCGATCAGGTCGGTCCGCTCGCCGTCTGCTTTGCCGTGTACAATGATTTCTTCGCGTACAGCAGCGGCGTTTACCACCGGCTCAACGACCCCAGCAACACCCTCGCAGGCTATCACTGCGTGCTGATCGTCGGCTATGACGACACGCAGAACGCGTGGATCATCAAGAACAGCTGGGGAACCGGCTGGGGCGAAAATGGCTTCGGCTATATCGGTTACGGTGAAGCCGACATCGACACGTGGGCGAAAGTCGGCATCAACGACACCAATCCCGATCCGTGGACGAAACGGCGCATTCACAGCGGCTCGATGTACGAGAGCGGCGACGGCGCCGGAAACCGCAATTTCGAATTGGTCACGTCGACGGCCGGCGGGCAACTCGCTCACCGATGGCGCGACAACGGAACCGGCGGTTTCCCTTGGGCCCTCGCGGAGACGTTCGGTGCGGGCGATTCACTGGGAATGCCGACGCTTACCGGAACCACTTACAACCGCAACTTCGAACTGATCTATCGCACGAAGTCCAACACGTTGCACCACTTCTTCTTCGATCAAAATTCGAAGAAGTGGAATGACGGGGGTACGTTCGGTTCAAACATGCTGGACGAACCGGGATTCTTCCAAGGCGACTACGGCGCGCCCGGTAATTTCGAAGTCGTCGTTTTGACGGCCGGACAGCAGCTGACGCATTGGTGGAGAACGAACGGACCGCCCTGGACGTGGAGTCAAAGCGCCACCTTCGGCAGCAACATCATCTGCAGCGGTCCCACGCTCGTCCAGACGACGTACGGCATGCAGGGCAATTTGGAACTGGTAGCCGTCAACTCAAGCGGACAGATGCAGCACTTCTGGCGCGACGACGACCACGGACTGGTATGGCGCGCCGGCCCGACGTTCGGGTCCGGCTACGACAGCAATCCGTACATGATCCAAGGGCAATACGGAATGCCGACCGAGCTCGGGAACGGCAACTTCGAACTGATCATCGCCAAGGGCGGCCGAGTCGACCACTGGTGGCGCGACAACGGCGGCGGCGGAATGAACTGGAACTACAGCACGAGCTTCGGCCAGAACGTTCAGCGCGTCGTCTCGCTCGTCGAGAGCAGTTTCGGATTCAATCTCGAGGCCGTCGTTCTGCTCGCCGACGGATCGCTGCAGCACTTCTGGCGCGACGGCGCCGGATGGCACGACGGCGTCGTTATCGGAAAGCCTTGAGCAGTCTCAGGCGCTGATTGCGATGTCGATGATCTCTTCCCGCAGCGGCGGACGCCCCACTTCCCAAATGCGCCGCTGAGCGCAGCGTAAGCGGGCCCGTCCGGGTGCAAGCGATTGGATGCGCACGAGCTCGTCCACGCTTGCACTTCCGGGCGGCAAAGAGCCCGGTTGGGGCAAGTCAATGGTCTCGGCCGTCATACCGGGGCCGCGGGAAATTTCGACGACTGCAGGCGAGCCTTCGAGGGTGTACTCCCAGGAGTACCCCGCGGAGCCTCGTCCCTGCAGACGATGGGTGTAGAGTTGTCCGACCTTCAGGTCGATTCGATGTTCCTTGAATTCCATGGTGCTTACAGCGTTCTTCCCTGAATCGGCACTGCTCAGGTTGCCGCCGCCCGCTTACTTAGCGAAGGTACCGGCGATCGCGTTCTTCCTGAATGCGCAGCGCCCGTTCGTAAGCATCGGGCAGCTCCCGTCCCGTTTTTCGAAAAATCCGAGCGCGCAACCGTGCATAGCAAACGAGCACTAAGATCCCGACGGCAGCGAACGCCAAAACGGGCCGCGGCCGTCCGCCGAGATCGATGGTGGAAAGACTCGCCAGCACGACTGCAGCGAGCGAAGCGTAAGTCTCCCAGCGTCTCATGCCGGGATAATCCTTCCGTTACTTGTACTTGAACTTGGCCATGCGCTTTTCGTTGTACGCGGCGATGCCTTCTTTAGCATCCTCGCTCTTGAAAAGCAGCGATTGCAGCTCGCGTTCCAGCGCCAATGCGTCGTTCAGCGGCAACTCCATGCCGGTCTGAACGCTGCGCTTGATGTGTCCGACCGCCATCGGCGCCTTGTTCGGCGTCGTGAACTGCTTGGCGTAGGTGAGGATCTGATTGCGGAATTCTTGAGCGTCGCCCTCATAGATGTCGTTGACGATGCCCCACTCCAGCGCTTGTTCGAAGCTGAAAGTCCGGCCCATGCACATCAATTCGATCGCGCGCGATTTGCCGACCAAACGCGCCAGCCGCTGAGTGCCGCCCGTTCCGGGAAGCACGCCGAGAGCAACCTCGGGCAATCCGATCTTTCCGGCGTCCTGACGCGCGATGCGAATATCCGCCGCCATCGCAATCTCCAGTCCGCCGCCCACGCAGTGCCCGTTCAATGCCGCGATCACGAGCTTCGGCGTTTGCTCCAGACGACAGAGCGTCTCGTTGGCGTGCAGGCAGAAGTTGTACTTGAACTCCGGCGTGACGCTGTTGAGCATCCCGATGTTGGCACCGGCCGAAAAAAACTTTTCGCCCTTTCCGGTGATGAGGATGACTTCCACGTCCTGGTCGAAGCGCGCGTCCAAAATCGCTTCGTCGAGCTGACGCATCATCTCGTGCGTGTACGTGTTCGCCGGAGGATCGTCGATCTCGATGACGCCGACATGCGCTTCCTTTGAATAATTGATGACCCGTTTGCCGTCGAATGCACGCTGCTCGCGTCCGAACGGCGTCTGCGCGTTGTCATGCCCGGCCTGCGGAAGGGCGTTCACTGTAGTGCTCATCTATGCTGCCTCGCTCTTGCCTTTCGGTGCGATCCAAGACGGATCTTTGAAGTAATCTTTCAGCCGCTCCTCGTCCTGCGCCGACGGTAGAACGGTTGGCGCATACGCTTCCCATTCTTCGCGCGTCATCTGCCGCCCGTCAACGCTCCAATATTCGCCCGCGTGCTTCCCGATGCTGCGGTTGAAGCGCATATCGGGCATGTACATCTTCGTTTCCGAAGGATTGACGGCGTTGACGCGTTCGATCGTCTTGAGGCACTCTTCGTAAAACTGATCGCGCGAACGCTCGTTCAGGCGTTCTTTGTCTACGCTTTCGCTGGCCAGCTTTTCTTCGTCGACGCGGCCCTTGATGCCCCAGGTAAAGGCCCATTGCGCCGAGCCGGAGTGATCGGTCCCGAAGAGATCGAGCGATCCGGATATCCATTTATTGTAGTACTTCTGCTGCAGCTCCACCGGGATGACGTTCGCTTGCGCGATGCGCCGCAGCCCCGATATGCCGGTTCCCATATGGTACGACTCTTCGCGCAGCATCGGTCCCATCGACTGCGCGAGCGGCGCGAACCCCGAGTGCGAGAGCATGGTCAACTGAAATTTTCCGTCGCGATCCATGAAATTGGTGTACGCAAAGAAGTCCATCCAATGAGTCACGTCGTTGTTGAACGCATTGAGCAAGCGGTTCTTCTTGCCGAAGGCGCGGCGCTCGAGCATTTTTTGCGCCTCGATTTTGCCGTCGTGTCCGAAATGACTGACGAGCAGGTGGCACATTTGATAGCCGTGGCGCGTCTCTTCGACCATGATCCGCACGAGCGAGGCGAGGTCGTACTCGGACGGCGCATTGTTTACGAGGAACCGCTGCTGCTCGTTGGAGGCGAATTCCGTATCTCCCTGATACACGATCATGTTCAGCACGGCGTCCCGCATGCGCTGGTCGGGGATTTCCATCACCTTGCTCCAGCGGCGCTCGCCCTTGAAGTCGCCGAAATAGATTTCCGGAGTCGACAGCTCGCCGTACTTGGCCTCGAACTCGTATCCCGGCATGTACCGGTCGATCAGCTCTTGGTTGAGACCGATGTCCTCCTGCCATTGTTTGAGGAGGTCGATCCAGTCGTCGAAGGTGGAAATGCGCGCCATGATGCCTCGTATGACGGATTTTTGCGTTACCGTGAGAATAGTGTCATACGACCACCCCACTGTCAAGGAGGGCCATGCGCCCGGTAACCCGGCCGACATCCTTTATCTATACGCTGTTCGGTGATTTCGTGCACCGCGACGGCTCCGCGCGCCGCGACCTGTGGGTCGGCAGCCTGATCGTCCTGATGAGCGAATTCGGGCTTTCCGATGCTGCGATCAGGCAGGCGGTTTCCCGGATGTCCCGGCAAGGATGGCTGGCCGCGAGCAGGCGCCGCGCCCGATCGTACTACGCGCTCACTGAGCGGGGACGCGCTCGAGTCGAGGCCCTGAGCCCGCGCATCTATGGCCCGGTCGTCGAGTGGGACGGACGCTGGCGGATGTTGACCTATTCGGTGGCCGAGATCAAGCGCGAGGGACGGGACGGCTTGCGTAAGGATTTGACGGTTTTGGGATGGGCACCGCTCTCGGCGTCGACTTGGATTTCGCCCCATGACGCGCTGGCAGCAGCGCGCGCTGCGGCCGATGCAAACGGCGTCATCGAAAACGTGGATTTGTTCGCCGGCGAGTATGCGGGGCCGCAGACCGATCGGGACTTGCTCGAGAAGTGTTGGAATCTGCCGGCTATCGCTGCGCAATACAAGGCGTTCGTCGCTGCGTACGAACCCAAGCTGCGGGCCGAACGCCTGCGCGGGTCGCTGCCGGACGATCGGGCGTTCGTCGAGCGCATGTGGCTGGTCCACGATTACCGGAAATTCACCTACGTCGATCCCGGTCTCCCGAGCACGCTGCTTCCGGCGCATTGGCCGGGGACGGCGGCAGCAGCGGTGTTTCGCGAGTACTACACACTCATTTCAACGAAAGCCGAGCGCTTTTTCCACGCCTCGCTCGAACCCAAAGATTGAGGCCCGCAGAACTCTGCGGGCCTCCGGCTGATCTCCTCGTCTTCGTCGTCTTCGTCGTCGTCCTCGTCGTCCTCGAGTTCGTCCGGATCTTCTTCCGGATTGATCTCGGCGACTACCGTGTGTGTCTCTCGATACATCGCAGCTACCTCTCTTACGGCGCCGCCGGTGCGGCGGCGATAACATGGTTTCCCAGATAGGAACCGGACCTATCGACGGCCGTCAAACCGGCCGCTAATCTTCACCTTCGTGGAGGTGCAGATGGCAGCCGTCTTCGGCATCGCGTAAGACCTCTCGCGCTTCAGCCAGCATGGCTTGGGAAAGCGGCGCGGCTGAATCGATGCTGCCGTCCTCTGCAAGAAAGTCCGATTCGCTCCAGTCTTCCCACGTCTCCAGCGGCTCGCCGTCCGCCTGCGCCGGAAAACGAACGCAGAAGCCTTCTTCCAAATGCAGCCCGACCACACCGACCCGGGTTCCGCGCGGAAAATAGGTTCCGTCCTTCCACAGCGTACCGTATGTCGTCTGATAGAACTCGCCGATCTTCAATTGCTCGATGTCTACACTCCAAACGGATCGATAGCCCGCTCTCCGGCGTACGTCAGCACACTCTTCGTCTCCGAATAGAGCGCCAACGTTTCAAACCCTAATTCGCGCCCGTAACCGGATTGCTTGTAACCCCCGAACGGGACGCCGGGGAATACCGCATACGGCGTGTTGATCGCCACGGTCCCCGAACGCAGAGCTCGTGCGACGCGATTCACGCGGCCGACGTTCTGCGACCAGACGCTCGCCGAAAGCCCGTAGTCGGAATCGTTGGCAAGCGCAATCGCGTGCGCTTCATCGGTGAAGCGCAAGAACGTCACGACCGGCCCGAAGATCTCTTCACGGGCAATGCGGTGTTCGGGACGCGCTTCGAATGCCGTCGCCGGCCAAAACCAGCCCGGTGCCGGTTCGGCCGCCGGCGGAGCCGACCCGCCGAAGAGTTTTGAGGCTCCCTCGGCCTCACCGATTTCGCAATAGGCACGAATCTTCTCGAGTTGCTCGCGCATCGTGATTGCCCCGACCTGCGTCTGCGGATCCTCCGGATTGCCGACTCGCAGTCTTTCGGCCTTCTCGCTGAAGAGCTCGATGAAGCGATCGGCAACACTCTCGTGCAGCAGTACGCGCGAGCGCGCCTCGCAGGTTTGTCCGGCATTGTAAAAGATGCCGTACAACGCGCCATTGACCGCCGCGGGAAGGTCGGCGTCGTCGAAAACGACGGACGGCGACTTTCCGCCCAGTTCGAGCGTGACGCGTTTGAGCGTCTGTGCGGCTGTCGCTGCAACGCGCTTTCCCGTTGCGGTGCTTCCGGTAAACGCAATCTTGTCGATGCCCGGGTGCTCGACGAGCGCTTGCCCCAGATCCGTTCCCGGGCCGGTAACGACATTTAAAACACCTTCCGGCAAACCGGCTTCCAGCGCAATTTTACCGAGTTCTATTGCGGTAAGCGGAGTAGAAGGCGCCGGTTTGAGCACGACGGTGCAGCCGGCGGCCAGCGCCGGCGCAACTTTCCAGGACGCAAGCAGGAGCGGGAAATTCCACGGAACGATTGCGCCTACGACACCCACCGGCTCGCGAACGGTATACGCAACGTAACCGCTCATCGGTGCCGGCAGCGTGCTGCCGTAGTTCTTCGTCGCAGCCCCTGCGTAGAATTCGAAGCAATCCACGATCGCGCTCATTTCGCCTTTCGCGGTGCCGATTGTTTTGCCGTTGTCCCGCACTTCGAGCAGCGCCAATTCGTTTGCGCGCTCAGCGACGAGCTGCGCAATCTTGTAAACGATCTTCGCCCGCCGGGAGGCGGGCATGGTAGCCCATTTGCCGTTCTCGAAAGCGCCGCGTGCCGCTTTTACCGCGCGGTCGACGTCGGCAGCGGAAGCACTGGCCACCTGCGCCAGCTCTTGACCCGTCGCAGGATTGACGTCCGAATACGACGTTCCGTTCTGTGCGTCGACCCATTCCTTACCGATCAGCAGACTGCGTTTTCGCCGGCGAAGCGGTTGCCGTCATTGAGACTCTATCCTTTCGAAGATCGTCGTGATGCCTTGCCCGACGCCGATGCACATCGTCGCCACTGCATACCGGCCGCCGCGCCGGCGAAGCTCGTGCAGCAGCGTGGTCGCGATTCGAGCGCCGCTGGCGCCCAGCGGATGCCCGAGAGCAATCGCACCGCCGTTGACGTTCGCCTTCTCCGGCGGAATCTCCAGGTCACGAAGACACGCAATCGCTTGAGCCGCAAAAGCTTCGTTGATCTCGAACAGATCGATGTCGCTTACGCTCAGACCGGCTCGTTGCAGCGCCTTGCGCGTCGACGGGATCGGACCAAGGCCCATCACGTCCGGATGCACGCCCGCGCTTGCCGAAGCGACGACGCGGGCAATCGGTTTGAGGCCGAGCTTGCCGGCTGCTCCGCGCTCGGCCAGCAAGATCGCAGAAGCGCCGTCGTTGATGCCGGAAGAGTTGCCGGCCGTTACCGTTCCGCCCGGTCTGAAGGCCGGTTTGAGGCAGCCCAAACTCTCGAGACTCGTATCGGGACGCGGATGCTCGTCCGCCTTCACCTGGACGATTTCTTTGCCGCGCCGTACGTTCACGGCGACGATTTCCTCATCGAAAGCGCCCCGCTCGAGCGCAGCTTTTGCGCGCATCTGCGATTCGTAAGCAAAACGGTCTTGCTGTTCGCGCGTAATACCGTAATCGCCGGCAACTTTTTCGGCAGTCTCGCCCAGCGATATCGGCGGATAGAGCTTCTGCATTCGCGGATTGATCATCCGCCATCCGATCGTCGTATCGAAAATCTCCGGCGCCCGATCGAACGCCTTCTCCGCCTTCAGCTGAACGAACGGCGCGCGCGTCATCGACTCGACGCCTCCGGCAATTACCACGTCGGACTCGCCCCACGCGATCGCGTGCGTTGCGGAGTTTACTGCCTGCAGGCTGCTGCCGCACAGGCGATTCATCGTAGCGCCCGGCACTTCTACCGGAAAACCGGCAAGCAGCGCCGCCATTCGGGCGACGTTGCGGTTATCCTCACCGCTTTGGTTGGCTGCGCCTAAAAAAACGTCGTCGATTCGCGCCGGATCGATTTCGTTGCGGTCGACGAGCGCGCGCAGGACCAGTGCAGCCAGATCGTCGGGACGCACGGATGCGAGCGCACCGCCGTAACGCCCGATAGGCGTGCGAACGGCGTCGACTACGACCACATCGCGATCAACCGCCAAACAGGCCTCCCAGGATATGACGGTTTCCGCTCATCGGCTTTCCCGTAACGGCGCCTTCTTGCTCCGCCGTCTGCTCTGCATCTTCCGGCTCTTCCACATCCAAAACCCAAAGCGCCCGATGCGGCGCAAATTCGGCGCCCTCGGCCAAAGCGACCCGCTGCAGAATCCGCCGCACGCGGTCGCCGCCGA
This sequence comes from Vulcanimicrobiota bacterium, assembly GCA_963714015.1. Lineage (GTDB taxonomy): Bacteria > Vulcanimicrobiota > Vulcanimicrobiia > Vulcanimicrobiales > Vulcanimicrobiaceae > DASRDE01. The sequence goes on from OY970223.1 coordinate 3,547,602, forward strand.
TTTCACGTCCCCATGCGATTGGACCCAGCGGATAGTTCGTTCCGAGGCGCATCGCGAGGTCGACGTCGTCCGCAGTCGCGATCCGGTCGTCGACCACGTACATTGCTTCGTTGACCATCGAACCGATCGTCCGTCCGAGAAAGAGCCCCGGGCGATCTTCGACCAGCGCCACACGTTTGCCGATGGACTCGAAGACCTCCTGACCGAGCTCGAGGGTATCGTCGCTCACCTCGTCCGAATCGACGATCTCCACGACGTTCTGGCGTTCGAGAGAACTGAGGATTCCGTACCCGAGCAGGCGCTGCGGCGCACTCAAACGTTTTGCGGCAGCATGGAGATCGGTTGCATAAGCGTCGGCAAAGATTGCGCTCTCGGGCGGCAGCACGGAATCCAGTATTTCTAATAACGACGAGCGATCCGTAGCGCCGTCACCGACGTCGATCGCGATCGTCGAGTCGAGCGGAATCTGGTCGATTGTCTCTTCGTTCTCCCAAATCTGCACGTTCGCGAATGCCCGCGAGAGCATCTGCGCAAGATCCTGCGCCAAGCCGCCGAATCCGATGACTACGATACGCTCTTGCGCATTGCGCTGGGCGGAGGGCTCGGGCAATTCGTCGTCATGGACGGGCGGCCCGCCGGAATAATCGTAGAATCCCGCTTGCGTCTTGCGGCCCAGGCGCCCCTGCGCTACCAACTCTCGCTGCAGCTGCAGCGGCCGCAAGCGTTCCGCCTCCAGCCGTTCGAATACCGATTCAGAGGTAGCGAGATTGACGTCGAGCCCGATCAGATCCACGAGCTCGAACGGCCCCATGCGAAAGCCTGCGCCGCGAGCCAGCCGATCGAGATCTTCGATTGGGGCGACGCCGTCTTCGTAAGCGCGCATTGCCTGAAGGTAGTACGGGCGCGCAATTCGATTCACGATAAATCCCGGCGTGTCGGCGGCAAGTACGGCAGTCTTTTGCAGTCGCGCTACGAACGATCGCGCCCTATCGAGAACGCCATCGCTCGTTTCGTCCGTATAGATGATTTCGACCAGCTTCATCAACTCGGGCGGATTGAAGAAATGCAGTCCGAGCACGCGCGAAGGGTCTTCGACGGATTGCGCAATCGCCGCCACCGAGAGCGAGGAGGTATTCGTTGCCAGCAACGCTTCCTTGTCGAGTGAAGCCGCGAACGCGCGCAATGTCTGCTGCTTGAGATCCATTCGCTCGGGTACCGCTTCGATCGCTAAGAATGCGGTCGTCGCCTGTATCGTCGAGTAATAGTTGACGCGTCCGGGAGCGTCGGGCTCATCGGCTCGCTGCGCCGCGCGCGCGATTCTTTGCTTGGCCCGATCCTGGGCCGCCGGATCGGGCTCGATCAAATCGACTTCGAAGCCCGCCTTCGCCGCGACGAATGCGATGCCGGCACCCATCGTTCCACCGCCGGCCACGACGACTCTGTCCATCGCGCCCATCATTCGCTCGGCATCACCGGGGACCCGCCGCTCCGCGCGGGGAAACGGTCGCCCCGCATGGACACGCCGCGGTGGCGAGTGATCGCCTCCTCCTACGTCATCGACACGCGCTTCCTTCGTCTACGCAAGGACACGATCGAGCTTCCCGACGGAACCATCATTGACGATTACTTCGTGCGCGAGAGCCGCGGCTTCGTCGTGGTGTTTGCTCTCACGCATGACGATCGCGTGATATTGGTTCGTCAGTACAAACATGGTGCGGGGCGCAGCCTGCTCGAATTGCCGGCCGGCGCCGTAGATCCCGGTGAAGAGCCGCTGCAGACTGCAACTCGCGAACTCGCCGAAGAGACCGGGTACCAAACTGAGTCGATGGAGTTCGTGCGTTCGTTCATTACCGATCCTACGAACTCCGATTCGGTCGCACACCTCTATCTCAGCTCGCAACGCGCATCCCGCCGGTCCGCAGGATTTGGACGTTACCGAGGACATCACTGTGGAGCTCGTAACGCTGGACGGACTGCGCTCGCTCTTGAAGGACGGCAGCATCGAGGTGATGCCCCAGGTTGCCGCCATCTACGTCGCTCTCGACGCGATCGACGCGCGCTAAGGGCGCGGCAAGGCGAACGAACGTTCGAAAAAACCAAAGACGCCCATTTGAGGCGTCTTTGGCTCGCTGCTGCAATCGTGAAGGGTTAGGTTATGCTAGGCGTAGGCGTCTACGCTCTTCCCTACGCCTATGGAGCCGAAGAGTTCGCCTGCGAGCGCACCTTCCAGGTTCTGCAGCGATTTGAGCACGCTGATGTTCACCTGGTCTGCAGTCGCCGTTTGTTCTAGTCCGGTACTTATGGAACCGACGTCCACTCGGGTCTCCTTCGTGACTCCGGCCGAAACCGGTACTGAATATATCGGTACTACGGGGTAGAAACTTTACACGCCGAGGAGCCCCTATATAATGATGAACACCTACCTTCGCCTGGTCGTCCTGGTCGTCGTCGTGCTGGTCGCACTCGCGGTCCTGCACTTCGTTCTGCCGCTGCTGATCACGGCCGCGATCGTCGCCGCAATCATCGTCGGCGGGATCTTTGTGGTCAACCTGTTCCGGAAACAAACCCCTTCAGCAGGTCCGTAAGCGCGGCGGGCTCTTCCAACATGGGCAGGTGTCCACTGCCGCTCAGCAACTCCAGGCGGCCGCGCGGGAACGCGCGGCGCACCGCTTGCGCTTCTGCCGGCGGAACGATCTGATCCGAGCCGCCGGCGGCGATCAGCACCGGCGTGAAGATATCCTCGGCTATGTCGTAGGACGCGGCGCGCTGCGCCATCCCGCGCAGCATCGCAGCCGCTCCTCGCGGGTCGTTCGCAGCGGCGATCTCTCGCGCGCGAGTGACGATCGGCGATCTCGCTTCGAGCGTTTCGGCTGAAAAAAGGCGCGGCACGTACGCATCGACGATAGGCTCCATGCTATTGTCGCGTTCGGTTCGATCGGCCAGAATTTCGCGAGAACGTGCAATTTCCGGCGTGTCGGCGGCTAATCTGCTGCACACGAGGGCCAGCCGGTGCACGCGTTCGACGTACATCCGCGCGAACGCCATGGCGACGTATCCGCCCAGTGAATGACCGACGATGGTCGCGCCCTGGATCTGCAGCGCATCGAGAAGCGCCGCGATATCGGCGGCCAGCGTCTCCATCAGATACGGCCCCTCGGGAACACTCGATCGTCCCATACCGCGCAAATCCGGACGGATTACTAGCGCGGATCGCGCGAGCTCGGCGGCTTGCGATTCCCAAATGTCCCGCGCGAGCGGGAAGCCGTGAATCAGCACAACCGCTTCGCCTTTTCCGTCGATCTCGGCGTCAATCACCGCATCGTCAATCGTTACGCGCATGTCCTCGAATCGCTCCGCGAGCTCCAAAATTTGCGTTGCCGCCCGTAATTGTGTATAACATAGGCAACAACCCTGGTCGCCTTGCCGGCCAGAGAAAGGATGACTACGTCACAGATGGCAGTCAAACGTGCTAGAAAAAAGGCAGCTGCTCGTAAAGGCACTGCAAAGAAAACGGGAGCGCGCAAGCGCACCGCTCGCAAAGCATCGGCGTCAACCCGCAAGAAGAGCGGCGGACGCAAGAAGAGCAGCGGACGTAAGAAGACCGGCGGCCGTAAAAAGGCCGGCGGACGCAAAAAGACCGGCGGACGTAAAAAAACCGCAGGACGCAAAAAGACCGCAGGACGCAAAAAGACCGGTGGACGCAAGAAAGCCGCTCGCAAGACCGCCCGCAAAGCTACGACCCGTCGTCGCAAGACCACTCGCCGGAAGAAGGCTGCAGCAGCCTAACATTCGTTCCGGTTTTTTTATGCGCGTCGCCGCGGGCGGCGCGCTTTTTTTTGAAAGCGGCCGGGCAACTGTGAGCCTCGAGCGTTCAAACGGTTCGTAATATCGGACGCGCGAACCAAACGCAGATCGTCGCCAAAGCGCAAGCCGCGCCGGCGCCAAGGTACGCCGTGTGCAGGCCGGTTACGGAGGCGATGCTGCCCAGGATGAGTGCACCGCCGGGGACGACGCCCAGCGCGACCATCGAGTAGACCGAGATCGCTCGGCCGCGAACGTCGTCGGGCGAAAGCGTTTGAATGAGCGTGTTCGACGCTCCCATGAACGTCATCGTGCCCATGCCGATGGTGAAGAGCAGCGGAAGCGCGAGCCAAAGGTTCCAGACGAAACCCAGCAGGCAGACTCCCACGGCCATCAGCAGTGAGGAGCCCACCCAAATCACGCCGCGCCGTTCGCGCGAGCCCAAATACGCGGTTACCAGCGCTCCGGCAAACCCGCCGACTCCGGTCGCGGCGATCGCAAGGCCGAGATCCTGCGCGTTGTAATGCAGCGTGTTCACGATGAATGCCGGAAGCAGCGTGCTGTACGGGCGGACCAAAATTGCGGTGACGACGTAAATGATGATGATCCAACGCAGGATGGCGTGCCGCACCAGGAACCGCAAACCGTACGCGATCGAGTGGAGCATGGACTCCCGCCTCGAAGTGCTGGCGGGGGCGGAGTGCATAAAGAACAGCGCGACCACGACGGCCATCGTTGCAATTGCATTGACGTAAAACGATCCTGCGATGCCGATCGTGGCTATCAGAACGCCCGCGACTGCCGGTCCGATGACGGCCGGCGCGTTGAGCGCCACGGAATTCAAGCCTATCGCATTGCCGACGTACTCTCGCGGGACCATGAGGGGGACCCAGCTCTGCCGCGCGGGTGAATCGAACGACATCGCCGCGGCGTTCATCGCATTGATCAGGATCAGCCCGGCAATGTTCATCCAGCCGAGCGTTGTAAACACCGCCAAAACGAGCGCGAGCAGCGCCATGATGGTATTGGTGAAGTAGAGAATGCGTTTACGCGGGAGCGTATCGGCGACGTGTCCGCCAATCGGGCCGAGCAGAAGCACGGGTATGGCGCGGCCCAGGCCTTGAAAGCCCAGATAGAGCGAAGCGCGATGCGGCGTCTGCGCCAGTTCGGCAATGAAGTATCCCGTCGCGGTCAGCTGCATCCACGTTCCCAGGTTCGAGATCATGAGGCCAAGCCACAGCAGCCGGAAATCGTGGAAGCGGAGCGACGCGAAGGTCGAGATTTGACGCCGTTCGACGCCGCGCTCGATCATCGCTCGCCGGCGGCTCGAGTGATGAGATCGGCGCTACCTTCCAGTCCGAAATGGGCAGTGTCGACGGAGAGATCGTAGTTGTCGCTGTTTGCCCAATCGATACCGTAATAAACGCGCATGTATTCCGTACGCGCGCGATCGACGCGATCCACTTCCGCGGCCGCAAGACGTTCGTCGACATGGTGCGTCTCCGCAATATGACGAATGCGCCAGTCGCGCGGCGCGTGCATGAATATCCTTAGTACATCCGGCCTTCGGCCCAAAATGGCGTGCGCTCCCCGCCCGAGGATTATCGCATTGCCGCGCGCGGCGTATTCACGCACCGCCTCCTGAACCTCGCGCAGGCAGCGCTCGTCGAAGTCTTCCGACGCGGCCTGCGCGTTCCCCAATTCGGGAGTGCCCGATTCCAGCGCGCGGAGCATCCGTTCGCTCACGGTGCGACCCACGTTCTCCGCCGATTCGACCGCTTGCGGCGTGGTCTGCAGCCGCTTGGCGACGACTACCGGGAGCTGCTCGTCGACGAACTCGCAGCCGAGGCGCTGCGCCGCGTCCCGCGCGACGGTCACCGCTCCGCACCCGTAGCGATTCGAAATCGTGATGACCACGCCGCCACTATTCCCCGAGGGGCCGCTCGTGCCTGGGTGAAAAAGGCCCGGGATGTCGGTAGGCTCGATTGTGCGCACGCGCGAGCTGCGTAAAGTTTTTCGAACGGTGAAGCGTCAGTCGGGTCCCGTGGGCGCGCTGCGTACGCTCTTCTCGCGCGAATATGAGGAGAAAATTGCCGTCTCGGACGTCAACATGGACCTGGAACCGGGCGAACTCGTCGGCTATATCGGGCCGAACGGAGCCGGCAAATCGACGACCATCAAAATGTTGACCGGCATACTCGTGCCGACGTCCGGCACTATTGAGGTCGCGGGCATCGTTCCTTACGCGCATCGCCGCCAAAACGCGCGAAATATCGGCGTCGTCTTCGGGCAGCGCAGCCAGTTGTACTGGGATCTTCCGCTCGTAGAATCTTTCGAACTGCTGCGCGCGATCTACAGCGTCCCGCCGGATCGTTACAAAAAGAACCTGCGCACGTTCGTCGAGATACTGGAGATGGAGCCGTTTCTCAACACGCCGGTGCGCCAGCTCTCGTTAGGACAGCGCATGCGCGGCGATTTCGCAGCTGCGCTTCTGCACGATCCGCAAATCGTCTACCTGGACGAACCCACGATCGGCCTGGACGTCATCGCGAAAGGCGCGATCCGCGACTTCATCGCGCACATCAACAACGAGCGCGGAGCGACGATCGTGCTGACGACCCACGATCTGGCGGACGTAGAGCGCCTATGCCGCCGGATCATCATCATCGACAACGGCACGATTTTGTACGACGGCGGCATCGAGCGCATCAAGGAGCAGTACGGCACGCACCGGACGTTGATTGTCACGCTGACGGCGCCCCACTCCGGCCCCGTGCTGGACGGCGCGGAGATCGTCTCCAACGAACACGGCCTGGTCGAGCTACCGGTTCGATCGGCGGCTGGTCCGCGCCGATCAGTTGATCCGCCAGGCGACGGAACGCTACGAGCTGCGTGACGTCACGATCGAGGAGCCGGATTTGGAATCCATTATCCGAAGAATCTATCTCGAAGGCTATCACACGGAGAAAGTTACGCCATGATCGTTTCGAGCGGTACGAAAAAGCCGAACGTGCACGCATCCGCCTATGTCGCCCCGAACGCCGTCGTGAGCGGCGAGGTCACGATCGAGGAAGGCTGCGCCGTGCTCTTCGGCGCCGTCATTACGGCAGAGGGAGCACCGATCGTTCTGGGAGCCAACTCCGTCGTCATGGAGAACGCCGTCTTGAAATCAAGCGGCGGAAGCGCGCTGCGCTTCCCTTTGACGGTCGGCGAAAGTTGCATCATCGGCCCCGGCGCCTACGTCGTGGGAGCGACCATCGAACCGGGAGCGTTCATTGCGAGCGGCGCCCGGGTCTTCAACGGCGCTACAATCGAGGAAGGCGTCAGCGTTGCGATCGGCGGCATCGTGCATGTAAACACCCGGGTTCGAACGGGCCAGCACGTCGCAATGCAGCACATCGCTCTGGGCGATCCGGCCACGATCTACCCGCCTCATCGCGCCGAAGAGGTGCACGCCAAGATGAACTTCTTCGAAGACGTCTTCAATCTGCCGCAGACGCCTGACGTTCGGTCAAAGGCTGCAGAAACGTACTCTAAGTTTCTGCGCAAGGTTCACGCGCAGGACGCAGTGGCCGGCGAACCGGCCAAAAAGGCGGCGGTCAAGCCTTCGCCTCCGCGCAAGAGCGCGGACGAGCCTCCTCCGGCTCAAAACGTGGAGGTCGAAAAAGTCGTCGACGTCATGTTCGTCGAGCTGGAGGAAGCGCGGCTGCGCCGTGAAGCGGCGATCGCCCGCGAGAAAAAAGGAAAGCATTGATGCGGTTCACGGCTGCCGTTCTGGCCGCAATTGTGCTTTCGGCTTGCGGCGGCCACGCCCAGCGCTCGCGAGTCGCCGCACACGACGACCTCTCGGCGGTGCAGGCGCTGGTCACGCAACTCCCGGGGAGCTCGAGCACGGCGCCGACGCGCGGCATAACCGTTACGGGAACGATCACGAACGGCGGCGGTAAATCCCTGAAATGTAACGCCATCGCGTTTCTGATCGTGGACGCGCACGGCAACGCCGTCTCGCCCATCTCGCAGTACTGCGACGTGCCGGCGATAGCGCCCAAAGACTCCGGTTACTTCAGCGCGACGTTCAGCACGCGGGAAACGGAGAATCTGCAGCTGCGCTTCGAGCATCCGGACGGCACGTATGAAGTCCACGATTTGATCGTTCCGCCGGCATAGGGGCTGCCGCATGGTTCTGGAGCCGTACGTCGAGTTCGCCCGAAAAGCGTTTGCGCGCGAAGCGACGTACCGGATGGAGGTTTTCACCGAGGTCGGCTCGCTGATCGTGCGCGTCTATCTGATGCGGTCGATCTGGACGGCGCTCTACGCGCAGAACGCCGCGCCGATGAACCTTCCGCTGCACTCGATGATAACCTATGCGACAGTCGCGCTCCTCATGTCCCTCATCCTGGAAGTGGACGGCACGCGTTTGATCCGCGAGCGGATTCGCGAAGGAACCATCGCGACGGACCTGATGAAGCCGATCATCGTGCCGTTCTACTTCTTCAGCGACGGCGCCGGACAGACGGTGCTGCACGCTCTGCTCGTCATTCCTTCGATCCTCTTCGCGCTGTTGCTGGTGCACGTCGACGTGCCGCCTCTGCCGGCGCTGGGCATGTTCTTCGTGACCTTCAGTCTGGGCTACTTGGTCAATTTCTTTTTGAATTTCCTGATGAACGCCATCGCGTTTTGGACGCTCGAAACGTTCGCGGCGCAGCTCATCGTTCGTTGGGTCTCCGACCTGCTGAGCGGGCAGATCATTCCGCTGACGTTTTTTCCGGGAATCCTCGGCCGAATCGTCTTTTCTCTACCGTTCGCGGCAATCTACTCGACGCCGCTGCTGATCTACGTCGGTATGATTAAACCGGCCGACTACGGACGGTACCTGCTGATCCAGATCCTGTGGCTCGTGCTCTTCGCGGCACTTGCATGGATCGTCTGGCGTGCGGCGGCCCGCCGCGTCGTAATCCAAGGGGGATAACCTGGTTCGAACGGTTACGCCTGCGGCAGATCCCAGAGTATAACCTCGCCGCTGCCCCCAAGGCTCAGCGCTTCGACGTCTTTCATGCGTACTGCATCGCCGGCCTCGAGCGTTTCGCCGTTGGCTTGAACGGTGCCGGCCGGCACGAACAGAAAGCCGTAACGGCCGACCTCGAAACGGTGCGCAAGTTCCGAAGAATCGAGTTGCGCGACCAGCAGTGCTGCATCGGCAGTCAACGCAATCGGCGCTGCGATCGATGCACGGCCGCTTGCGACGTTGAGCCAGCGGTTCTCGCGATCGCGGCCGGTGAAGTCTTTTTGTCCGTACGTCGGCGATGTCCCGATTTTGCCGGGAAGAACCCACATCTGCACGAGGTGGAGTTCGTTGTCCTTGCGCGCGTTGAACTCCGAATGCCGCACACCCGTCCCGGCGCTCATAAATTGCACGCCGCCGGGGCCGACGATTCCGTGATTACCCATGCTGTCCTGATGCTCGAGCTCGCCCGACAGCACGTAAGTCAGAATCTCCATGTCGCGATGCGGATGCGGCGGAAAGCCCGTGCCGCCCGCGATGCGGTCCTCGTTGAGTACGCGCAGCGCGCCCCAATTGACGTTGCTCGGATCGTAGTAGTCGGCAAAGCTGAAGGAATGGTATGTCTTGAGCCAACCGTGGTCCGCAAAATAGCGCCGGCCGGAGCGCTGAATCTCAAAGCTCACGGTAGCTCAGAATCGGAGGGCGCGGCGGTAAGGTTGCGCATGCGTCCGAGCAGCAGATGAAAGTACAGCATCCCGCGGAACGGGCCGAGCGCGCAGAGCAGCGCTTCCGCGTCGACCTCGGCGCCGCCCGAAAGCAATCGAATGCTGCGAGCGACGCCTGAGTCTTTCATCGGAAAGACGTCCAGGCGTCCAAAACCGCGCAGCAAGACCACGGCGGCGCTCCATGGACCGATTCCGCGCACCGCACATAATTTGTCTGCTGCTTGTGCACTCGGAAGCCGCTCGATTTCGTCCGCGTCAATAGAGCCCGAGGTCACGGCATCTGCGGCGTTGCGCAGGTGAGCGGCCTTGTTGGCGCTCAATCCGGCTGACCGCAATACCGCATCGGAAGCTCGTTCCAGCGCTTGGGGCGCAGGAAAGGGGTAGTAACGATCGCCGTTATACTCGACCGGTTCGGCCAGCGTTTCTACCACTCGGCGCATGATCGCGGCCGCTGCGTGAATGCTGATCTGCTGAAAGACGATGGAATGGACGAGCGCTTCCCACAGTGACGGATACCGCGGCGGACGCAATCCCGTCAATTCGCGCGACAAGTACGCGAGCCACGGATACGCCTGCGCGCGTTCGTACCAGCGGTCAAGATTTACGCGCGTGGCCAGCATGCGGTGCACGACGGGAACCCAGCGCTCCGGTTCGGCGCCCGAAATGCGCACGCTCAGCGACCGCTCGGCGGGCTGCGTTACTTCGATCAGCGAGACGCCGCGAGAGTCGGAGAGTGCCCGGCGATAGACATTCCCGTCAAACACGTCCACGACGTTTGCCGCGAGCCGCCGCAGCGCTTCGGCGGTGAGATCCAAACGATACGGCGGCGAAACGGAAACGCGCCGTTCGAGCGTGAACTTCCGGATCAGCGATGCTCGCGACATACTACCAATACTGGCGCATCAACTTTCTGACGATGCTCGAATACCGCGCAAACTTCTTCATGTGGTTTGCGTTCACCATCGTGTATCACGGTACGGCTCTGGCGGCGCTCTGGGTGACGCTGCGTCAGTTTCCCTCGATGAACGGCTGGGACTTCAAGCAAATGGCGTTCTTGTACGCGCTGTGGATGCTGGCCCACGAGTTTCACAACACGTTCTTCTTCACGGTCGTCAACGTTCCCGAATACGTCCGTGAAGGCCGCTTCGATCGCTTCCTCGTCCGCCCCCAGGACGCGCTGTTCCAAACTCTCACGGTACCCTCGCAGCTCTTTCCCGACGGTTTGATGCTGGCGATAATCACCTTCGCGATCGTTACTCGTTTTTGCGGTGTTGACGTGAACTGGGCGTTCGTCGTCTTCGTTCCCTTCGTCGTCGCCGGCGGAGCATTGATAGATTTGGGGATCTCGCTGGCGGTGGCCACGGCTGCCTTCTGGTTCGTGCGCGTCGACACGCTGCGCTGGGTCGTGATGTCGCTCGAACAAGAGTTCACTCGCTATCCGATAAGCATCTACACGCGCGGGGTACGAATCATCTTGGCCTTCGTGCTTCCTTTTGCGTTCATGAACTACTTTCCGGCGACGTTTCTCCTGCACAAAGCCGAGTCGGGGCTCTCGCTCTCACCCCAGGTAGGATTGCTCACGCCGGTCGTCGGTCTTGCATGGTTCGCCGTCTCTTACGGATTTTGGCGGGTGGGGCTGCAGCATTATCAAGGGACCGGATCTTAATGAACCGCGCCGTATTTCTCACCGGAACGCTGGCTGCAGCTGCAGCCGCCGCAACGGCAAACGCACAAGAGCCGCTCGCCGCGCTGCTTCGCCCGGCCATCGAGAGCATTCCGGGAAGAGTCGGCATTTACGCGCGAACGATGGCCTTCGGCGGGCCGCTCGTTTCGTACAACGCAAACGTCTCGTTCCCCAGCGCGTCGACGATCAAGATGCTCATCATGCTCACCGCCTTCAAAGCAGCCGAACGCGATCCGGCGGTGATGCAGCAGCGCATTACCTACAATAGTGACGACCTGATCGGCGGCTCCGACTTCTTGGCCAGTCAGCCGGACGGCGCCCGTTTCACGGTGCACGAGCTGATCGTTCCGATGATTCAGGTGAGCGACAACACCGCAAGCAATCTGCTGATCACGCACTTCGGCTTTGACGCGATCGATGCAGCGACGCGCAAAGCGGGTCTGCACGACACGCACTTGCGCCGGCACTTCATGGATTTTGCCGCAATCGGTCACCATATGGACAATCGGACCACTCCGGCGGATATGGCGCACTTGTTGTTCGAAATAGAGCGCGCGGTCCGCGAAGGTATGGATACCGTCGCTTCCGAGCGTTCGTGCCGCCGGATGATCGCCATTATGCTCGGACAGACGGATCGCGACACGATTCCTGCCGGACTTCCGTCCGGCGTAGCGGTGGCTAACAAGACGGGAGAGCTCAGCACCTCGCGCAGCGACGTCGCCATCGTGGAACCGTACGGAGACTCACCGTACGTGCTTTGCGTCTACACTAATGGATTGGATGCGCCGGGTGAGTCGTACAGCGGAATTGCTCGCATATCGCGGGTCATCTACGGCCGGGTGGCCGGAACGGGAGCTGATGACTTCGGCTCGATCGTCACCTTGGTCATCACGTCGCCCATGCGAATTGCGTCGAGCGCGTCGAAGCCGTCAATCATCTGACCGAACACCGTGTACTGACGATCCAAAAATCGCGCATCGTCCAGGCAAATATAGAACTGCGAACCGGCAGAATCCGGATTGGACGCGCGCGCCATCGCTACGGTGCCGCGCACATGTGGCCGTTCGTTGAACTCCGCCTTCAGATTATATCCGGGACCGCCGGTACCGTTGCCGGCCGGGTCGCCGCCCTGTATTACGAACCCCGGTTCCACCCGGTGGAATTTCAGGCCGTCATAAAAGCCCGCGTCGGCAAGCTTCACGAACGCCGCGGAGTGCTGCGGCGCCTCGCGAGCGTAGAACGTGAACACGATGTCTCCCTTGGGCGTACTAATCCGAGCTTGGCTATCGTTCGCCCGCTCCGCGATCGTTTTCAACTCATCGCCGGCGGGAGCCGTGTGTTCCATGAATCCTCCGCTCGTAACTTGGGACGGTGCCGAGACCGGAGCCTTGCGCATCAGCACTCCGAAGGCCTGGCTTCGGGCGAGCGCACGCAATTTCTCGGCTCGGCTGAGCAGTTTGAAGCGCGCTTCGATGCTGCGCGCGTGCGCGGCGTCCCGAGCGAACGCCCACGCAACCAGTCGAACCGGGCGCCTGGAACGCGTATATTTCGAAGCCCTGCCGGCGCCGTGCGCCTTTATGCGAGCGGCCAAGTCATCCGTCCAGCCCGTGTACAGGCTGCCGTCGGCGCACTCGAGGAGATAGACGAGCGGCTTTTTGTCAAGATTGATCACTTGCGGGTTTGGGCTTCTCGCAGGCGGCGGTAAAGTCCCGATATGAGCGACCGTGCCCGCGATTTGAACGTGCGGATTCCCCCGGAACCGCGCTTCAGCCGGAACGTGCGCCGGGACGTCGCCGCATTCGCCGCTCAATTCGACATTGGCGGCCGAGAACTCGAAGAGTTCATTTTCGCCCTCGGCGAAGCGCTCGCAAATGCTATCGAGCATTCGCCCTCGACCGGCGTGATTGAAGTGCGCTGCCAAGTCGACGATGATCGAATACTTGCGACGGTTATCGATTCCGGGCGCGGCTTGGAGGCAAGCGCGGCCGACGCTTCACTTCCGGATCCCTTGGCCGAGCGCGGGCGCGGAGTGCCCATCATGCGCCGCTATACGGATATTTTTGCCGTCCGTCCTGTCCCCGGGCGCGGCACCGCCGTCGTTTTGGGGCGGTATCTGCAACGCCGTCGCCGGGCCGAGAACATCGACGACAACGTCGCGTCGTGACCGCTGCCGTTCTGGCACTCCTGCTGGCGGCAGAAGGTTCACCGGCAGCCCAGCAGAGACCCGATCCGCGGATCGCGGCAATGGTTTCCGAAGTTTCGGCGGCTCAGTTAGGCAGCACGGACACGCGGCTCGTCGCCTTCGGGACGCGCAACGATTTCTCGGCGAGCGTCTTTTCCGCGCGCGACTGGATTCGGGAGCAGTTCGAACAGATAGCCGCCGGTACCGGCGGCCGGATGACCGTCGCACTGGACACCTATACACAGCCGAAAACACCACGCACGCCGCGTTCGGTTTTAGAATCGAGCGTCATCGCCACGCTGCGCGGCGATCCGGGAGAACCGGTTTACGTAATCTCCAGTCACTTCGACGACTGTAACGGGAAGTGTACCGACGGAAGCGGCGCCGCGCCGGGCGCGGACGACAACGGTTCCGGAACGGCGCTCGTTCTCGAGGCGGCCCGCGTTATGGCGGCGACGCACTTTCGCGGTACGATTCTGTTTGCGTGCTTCGACGGTGAAGAGCTTGGACTATGGGGGTCAAACCATTTCGCGGCCGAGCTTCGAGCGCAAGGCGTGCACGTTGCGGCGGATCTCAACGACGACATCGTCGGAACGCCGAACGGATCGACGGCGCGCCGGAGGCCGTCCCGGCGTACGCATCTTCAGCGAGGCCATCCCTGCGGGAAGCAGCGTAGAAGACGTGAACGCCGCCGGCTCCGAGAACGACTCGCCCTCGCGCGAACTGGCGCGCTTTGCGGCCGAGACCGCGCAGAGCTACGTTCCGGCTATCGCCGTCACGCTGATAAACCGGGCCGATCGGTATCTGCGCGGCGGCGATCAGGAGTCGTTCACCGCGCGCGGCTATCCGGCGATTCGCTATGTCGAAGGTCGCGAAGACTTCCGCCACCAGCATCAGGACGTCGGCACGCGAGGCGGCATTGCCTACGGCGATTTACCGCAATACCTGGACCTCGACTATCTCGCCGCAGTGACGAAGGCGAACGTCGCCGCGCTTGCGGCGCTTGCGCTGGGACCCGATCGACCGCTATCGGTCAGAATGCTTACCACCCGTCTGACGAACGGAACGACCCTGCAGTGGCAGCCGGCGCCGCGGCGCGACACATTATGAGATCGTATGGCGCGCGTCAACCTCGCCCGTTTGGGAACACGCCGCCGACGTGGGCAACGTTACCGAAGCTACGGTTCCCGTTAGTAAGGACGACGACATAATCGGTGTTCGCGCCGTAGACGCGGCCGGTTTGCGCAGCCCCGTCGTCACAAATCTTTCACGCTCGTCTGTTGAGAAATAGCTTGCCCGTACGCTACTATATTGATTAGTAATGGGCGTGCAGTACAGGAACCGCCTATTGCTCTAGATAGCGGACCGGCCACCTCCCCGCGCGCAAGCGCATGACCGGCCCGCTATCTTTTTAAAGCTTGGTCCTCGAGGCCGGGGCGGCCTCGCTGGCGTTCATCCCCCCGCTTGCCCCCAGGCCCTGGGACGCAGACGGCGGCCCGAGCAAGCCAAGCCCGGGTGACGTCGCTCAAGAAAGATGCGCCGGTTTGCCGTTGCGCAACAGGCCGCGCAGCGCTTTGCCTTCCGTGTTGAAGTAATACGTGCGCGCGTCGAAACGGTCGTCGCTGCCGTTGAACATGCAGTAC